>CP094668.1:4800000-7243271 GCA_022836915.1 Paenibacillus sp. OVF10
AAAATCGCAGTCCATTCTTCCAAATAAGGATGATCATCCGCCTGCATGGAACGAATGGTTGGACGAACAAACAGACCAAATCCTACAAAACAAGCTCCCGGGTTACCCGAAAGTGCAAAAAGCAATTTATCTTTATATACAGCAGCTGTGGTCACACTGCCTGGTCGCATCGTCACTTTGTTAAACAACATCTCCACATGTTCTTCCAGCACAAGTTCGCCCATAATATCATAATCCCCGACGGATACACCACCTGTGGTCACCACGATATCATTATCTTGAATGGCTTCTTCCAGTTTGGCCCTTGCCGTATTCACATCGTCTGCAATAGAACCGTACATCACAGGCTCTCCACCTGCTTCAACGACCAGAGAGCGCAGCATGTAACTGTTGCTGTTTCGAATCCGACCTGGTTGTAATGGCTCATCTACATCAAGCAATTCCGTGCCGGTTGCGAATATCGCCACCTTTGGACGTTGAAATACGGGAACTTCTGCTATGCCAAAAGTAGCTAACACAGACTGCTCTCCTGCCCTGATGATCGTTCCTGCTTCGAGCAGTTGCTGTCCCTCTTGGACTTCCAGTCCAATTGGGGTGATGTTAGCACCCGACAATATGTGCCGTTTCAATGCAATCCATTGTTCTCCGTTCTCTACCTTACTCTCGGTCATCTCCATCATGACTACCGCATCCGCACCTTCCGGAACCTGTGCACCCGTCATGATGCGAGCAGTTGTACCTGAAACAATGGTGTGGTCCGAGGTGTAGCCGCAAGGAATTTCATCAATGACTCGAAACCAAACTTGATGATCACTCGATGCATCTATGGTATCTGTACTTATAATTGCGAATCCATCCATACCCGATCTCCGGAAGAATGGATACGGATGAGGTGCCTGAATAGTCTCTGCAAGTGTACGGCCATGAGCAGATTCAAGGTGAACTTTCTCTATGGAGCCTAAAGTAACTCTTGCAGCGATTTTGGCTTGGGCATCCGGCACCTGTACAGCTGTACGATTGAATTTGGCAGTTGTCATATCATGTGAATGTGAGTTCAGTTTCAAAAGTATTCTTACCTCCTAGAGACATTCATCTTTTAAGAAAGTGTAGCCCGAATACTGTAAGATAACAAGTACATCACGTATTGAATACTGTGACAAAATCTTATTTCATACAGGTGTAACATTCCTTGACCTATATTCAACATGAAAGGCAACTTGTCTGCCCATAATATAATTGACAAAGGGAGGCGATGATCATGAGTAAACGATGTGAATTATGCGGCAGAGAACCTGTAAACACGACCGTTCATCATCTGACACCGAAAGAAATGGGAGGAACATTTCTGCCAACAGCCAACCTGTGCATCCCCTGTCACAAACAGATTCATTCGCTATACACTAATCGCGACATTGTAACCCTTGGTCTCACGGATCTGCAATCCCTGAGACAGGATGAACGAATGATTCCATTTATCCGCTGGATTCGCAAACAGCCTGCTTCAACGATTCCCCGTGTACGCAAGTCAAATCATGTTCGCAAATCGTAAACGAAAAAGAACAGCTCCAAGGTCATGTGCCGGCGAGGTGAATCCGCCTTCCCTTGTCACTGTTCTTAAATGAACTATGCGATTGGCAACCATCCTTATGATTAGATGTTTATTATCTTCGCCTCTTAATTCGGCCGCCGCCCACTCTGGTTTTTGGTTTTTTGTAGGATTTCTTAGGTGAATCAAACAACCCGCCACTGCTCTTGTTACGATCAATGGTTCCCTTGCTCTGATCCTTGTTGCGGTTGAATAATCCTCCGCCAGATCCCACGCTTGAATCTTTATCGCTTCCGCGCCTTGTAATCGTACCTTTCCGATCAACAGTAATAGGTGGAGCAAGCTTCTTGTCATTACTTGTTGGTGCACGATAAGATCCTGCACTCGGTTTATACGTATCTTTATTGGTATATCCCCGATAGTTGCCATACCCTCGCCCGCCAAAAGAATCGAACAGATTACCAATTAATGTAGCGGTGAGGTAACCTTGTAAAAAAGATGAATCGTAGTTCTGCCGAACATATTCCTTGGAGTCCACCTCTACTAAGGTATCCTCCGGCTTATTCGGGTCTTGTTGCAGGTGATAATACTCGTCCTGATACACGAGGAACATACGCTCTGTGTTCTCTGCCGAGATCTGATCCGGTTGCCTTTGGTCAGACAATTCCTGAGCCACTTCCGGAACGGTACGGTCTGAAGCCCGGTACACATAGGACGTTGAGTTACCACTGCCGTTAACCGATTCAAGCGGATATGTGTCCTGAACAGAAGGTGCTCCGCACGCGGACAACAGAGACATCACAAGGCTGAGGACCAGCATTAATTTTAATCCATGTGCCAAGCGTTTTTTCATTGGGAACCTCTCCTAGCTCGAACGAATTACTTTGATATCCGCAGAAAGAATGGACTCACCCTCATACAGTGTAAATCTTCTGTCTTGCCACTCCACCCGAAGAAGCATATTATCATCCGACTGATACTGCCATACCAATTGTTCTCCAGCCTGGCCATATGGAGTTCTACCTGCCGTTGATACCATGCCTCCATACTCTTCCTCCAGATGAAATGCGCGTCCATCCAGGTCCAGCAATGTGGGCACCTCATCAGGTGCATCAAGCCTGCCATCAATTGGTGTATATAGAGCGTAACGTGTGAGTTCCCGTTCTTCGATATGCAAATATCGAAATGCGGTACCATCCTGCAGCGTGAGCACAACTGCATTTCTAGCGCGATTTTGTACCCGACCAACGACTTCATAAGTGACCAGAGAAACCTCACAGATATCACCAGGTGCAAGCTGAAGCATCGTTTTCTCTGCCTGCGGTGGTTCAGGCTTTGTTAGTATTCCTTTAATTCGTTTCCATACACTCATGAGAATTACTCCTGTTCCTTATCTTATAAACAAGCTGCAATAATCAGTGCGCCCACGATATGTAAAGCGCCAGAGAACAACCCGTATCCTGTCTTCCCTTGCTGAATTCCCGTATCCAGATCCAGATTGGCCCACTTGCGAATCATAAAGTGTACAACACTCTCCAGAATCAACAAAATGATAAAGGATACAACGGAGACCAACAATGCTTCTCCAAGATGACCAGCCGTAGAAATGGACGTAGCGAGTACATATCCTTGTGCAAATAACTTCATAACCATTCGTGTAGTAACGGCCATATTGCCCGCCTTAACTTCAGCAAAATCCTTATATTTCGTAAACAGTGAATCTACATACATCAAGACAAACAGCAAAACCGAACCAGATCCGGTCCAGACCAGCATCGCCAAAATATTCAAATCCATTTACACAGCCCCCACATATCAACATGAACCGCATTTAAAAGCGAAGGAGAAATACTCTTCTCCTCCGCTGGTTAACCCTGCTGACAACCAAGGTATTAGTTCTTATTATCGTACTGTTTCATCAATGCTGCGAGTTCGTCTTCAACAGCCTGATCTTTACTACCCAACTTCTCGAACTCTTCATCCAAAGACTTGCCTTTGGAAGACATTTCGTTACTTGCTTCCGCCTGTGCTTCCATCTGCATCATTTTCTCTTCCATACGCTTCATACCAGCACTTGCAGTATCAGAACCAAACCCATTCAACGCTTTGTTGATTTCCGTTTGGGCTTTTGCTGCATTGTAGCGGGCTACCAGTGTTTCGCGTTTGTTCTTCATTTGAGTCAGTTGCTTACGCATCTCGTCGAGCTTGCCACGCAGGTTATCTGCAGAAGCCTTGTTTTGGTCATAGCTGGTTTTGTACTCAGCCATCTTCTCTTCAGCAGCCTTTTTCTCTTCCAGAGCACGTCGAGCCAAATCCAGATTCTGAGCACGTGCCGCCGTATGCGCCTGCTCTTCACGTTTCTTCACAAGAGCTTCCTGCTCTTCGAATAACTGCTTGAATTTCTTCTCAATGGCGATCTGTTGAGCTACTGCTTTCTCCGCATCTTCCAGATCCTCTTGCATGTCACGGATATATTGGTCTGTCATCTTGATTGGATCTTCCGCCTTGTCAATAATGGAGTTGATGTTAGACATGGTTAGATCACGCAAACGTTTGAAAATGGACATTATGTTATTCCTCCTAGTCGATATTACATCGTATATAAACATACATACGTAACAATCTACAACTCGTTTCAATTTTAGCAAATAAAATCAAAACATTCGATGGCTCTTATGTCAGGAAGTTCGATTATCTTTGTTCAAATGATCCTCCATCAACCTCTCTGCAGTCTGCACGATTTCGTCGATCTGCATCCGCGTGATGGAATCAAAATGAATACCCATGATCACCGTAACGGTTACTTTCAGCTGCAGGGCAGCCTTTCGGGCAAGCCGCTCACACAGCTCTTGTTCCTTATGCCCAGGAATATGTACCGTCGTCCCGCTGACGCGCTCATGATCCACGTAGAACGTGGCTACGGCGCCAATATGCGCCTTTCCTCCGGTAACGAGAAAAACCTTATCCTCTCCTGCTTCAATCACCTGTAAACGTATGGATTTCAAATCATATGTACTCATATCCTATCCACCTATCCTTTTCTATATGTTATATATGGAGGAATTATGGCTGTCATAAGCTAAATCCGCAATGAAACTTCTCACACTACGCATATTTTATGAAACCCCGGGCATACCAAGAAGAACGTCATTTTGGAAAAGGAGGCCGTTATTATGCGCGTACGCCTCATTATGCTGATGGTTATCGTTATTTTTCTCGGAGGATATCATGCTCCAGTTTCATCGCGGGATGTTTCAAGCCCGCCAAGTGAATCAGTATCAGGTTCGGATTCTGCGGAAGAAGAACAACTGACATTGGGACAGTTACGTCAAAAATATGCCGATACGTTCAAAACCAATGGTCCTTCAACAAAGAAGGTTGCACTGACTTTTGATGATGTACCTGATCCACGGTTTACTCCACAAGTGCTGGATGTATTGAAGAAATACAATGTCAGAGCTACATTCTTCATCGTGGGTAGTCGTGCTGAGAAACATCCGGATCTGGTGAAACGCATCGTTAAGGAAGGGCATATGGTTGGTAATCACAGCTACAATCATCCTGAATTCAGTAAGCTGTCGATGAATGCCTTTCGCAAACAAATTTTACATACCGGGGATATTATTCGACATTTGGCGGGATATACGCCCAAGATAATTCGGCCGCCTTATGGAGACATTAATGAAGAACAGCTGCAATGGGCTGCTAGACAACACTATAGCATTGTAAACTGGAACGTTGACTCACTGGACTGGAAAGGCCTCTCCAAGGAAGAGGTGAAGGATAACATCCTATCTGCCGTGAAACCTGGCTCCATCGTTTTGCAACATGCAGGAGGCGGTGTGGGATCTAACCTGAACGGTACGATTGAGGCATTGCCTGAAATAATTGAAGAACTGCGTAACCGGGGATATGAACTGGTCACCTTGGACGAGATGTTGGGATTGCCAAAGGCCAAAGATTAAGATGACCGTGATAGCAAATAATGCAATATTAAAAGGGTGCTGTTCAATCGCAAATTAGCGACTGGCAGACACCCTGTTTGAATTCGTTAGATGTAATTTACTTTCTACTTAAGAATGTACAGCTCGATATCCTGGAAACCAAATGTGCTTACGGACTGTTTGCTACCCGGGATAAAGATATCAATCCGGTGACCCTTGATTGCACCGCCCACATCACGCGCTGTGGCTACAAAAGCCTGTTTTGGCAATCCTGGATGGCTGTGACCAGTTACCAGTACTTTGGTTCCGAGTGGAATTACACTTGGATCAACTGCAATCGTACCCAGTTCAAGGTCATTTCCGAAATAATCGACTGCACCCCATCCTCCATTTTCAGACGGATCTGCAGAGTATGCCGTTGCTTTCACGTTCACAGCTTTGCTGTAATCAAATGTTTTACCCCAGGCTTGAACCACTTTGTTATCTGCGTTAACGTCCAAGCTTGCTGTAGTAACCGTTTTGGCTTGGGTCTTGCTCTCCGTCGCCGCGGCAGCTACATTGTTTGCCTTACCGGGAATCGTAATTTTCAAACCACCATAAATATTGTAAGGTGAAATGTCGTTATTTGCTTTAACCAACGTGTTCATTGCTACTCCATATTGTTTTGATAAGGTGTAGAAGGTATCCCCTTCTTTGGCCACATGAACTGAATCGGCGTGAGCCGGAACGGCTTGAATAAGCATTGCTGTTGTCAATAATGCTACTGCTGTTTTGGCTATACGTTTCTTGTTAATCATGGTCTTCCTCCCTCATTGTGCCTGCGAAGTTAGTTGTCGGATTCGGATGAGGAGCCCACCCTATAGGTTCTTCATTACATTTAAAACGTTATGTACCCCTAATTCACCCCAAGCAGTGTGCTGTAGATCTTCCCCTGCACAATCTGCATCGTTACATCCCCGCACTCCCTGTCCGGAAGTTTCGGCAGAGTTCAATATATCACAATTTTGTAACCTGAACTTGTAGTAATTCTTACCAAATGGTTTTTTAGCATGTAAGCATAGGTAAGAATACTGGATACTTTAGAAAAGTTGGGAGATCCGATACTTTACATTTGGTAACAGAATAGTTACTTTTTCGAATTCATACGTAATTATTATCCATAAAAAATAGCGTTACCGACTCGAAGTCAGTAACGCTATTTGATCACTTCGTTTAGAGTACTTTCGCAAGAAAATCACGTGTACGTGAATTTTTTGGTGCTCCAAACACCTCATCAGGTGTTCCCTCTTCTACAATAACCCCGCCATCCATGAACAGGATCCGGTCTCCCACTTCACGTGCAAAACCCATCTCATGTGTTACGATGACCATCGTCATCCCGCCTTCTGCAAGACGTTTCATGACATCCAACACTTCACCGACCATCTCGGGATCCAGTGCCGAAGTAGGCTCGTCAAACAGCATCACATGCGGCTGCATGGCCAATGCTCTAGCAATGGCGATCCGCTGCTTCTGTCCACCAGACAGCTGATTCGGGAATGTATCTTTTTTATCGTACAAGCCCACGGTGTTAAGCAGATCAGCAGCAATTTTCTCCGCTTCCTGAGTGGATTGTTTCTTCACTTTAATTGGAGCAATCGTGATGTTTTGCTGAACCGTTTTGTGTGGGAACAGGTTGAAATGCTGGAACACCATGCCCATTTTTTCCCGAGTTGCATTAATGTTGTGCTTCGGATCAGTGATTGACACGCCTTCAAAATCAATCTCACCCGAGGTAGGCTGTTCCAACAGGTTCAGACAACGTAAGAAAGTACTTTTACCCGAACCGGAAGGGCCGATGACTACGACAACCTCACCTTTGCCAATCGTCACGTTAATGCCTTTAAGCACATCGTTATTTCCATAAGATTTGTGTAATTGTCTAACGTCTATCACTTGCACTCAACTTCCTTTCCAGTCGTCCCAGCAGCTTGGACAAAATGAACGTTAATACAAAGTAGATGGCTGCTGCAATCAAAAATGGACTCAAGCCTTGATACGTAATGTTTTTGACCACACTTGCCTGATACATAATGTCCACCATACCGATAACGGAGATAATAGAGGATTCCTTGATGATGGTTATGAATTCATTACCGATTGCCGGTAATACAGCTTTGAAGGCCTGTGGCAATATGATATAACGCATCGCATCGCCTCTTCCCATACCTAGGGAACGAGCTGCCTCCAACTGACCACGATCTACACCTTGAATACCCGCACGGAAAATCTCTGCCAGATATGCACCACTATTGATTGAAAGTGTAATGATACCTGCCTGAAGTGCAGTAAAGTTAATACCAAAGCTCAGGGAAAAACCATAGTAAATAATCATTAATTGTACCAGCATCGGTGTGCCACGAATCACTTCAACGTAAGCCGTACCAATCCAGCGCAAGATTGCAGCGTCATGCAGACGGAACAAACAGATGATCAATCCAATAATTACACCGAAGATAACACCCAGTGCGGACAACAGAAGTGTGTATCCTACTCCTGTAGCATAGAAACTTTTGTACTCCCAGAATACTTGGAAAATATTCTGTGATTTGTTCGCTTTATCCGCCATCAAGAGGCTGGCGTCCGTCACCATCTGATTGATTTTATCTTCACTTTTCAATCGTTCCAGTGTTCCATTTACTGCAGCCAGCAGCTCGGTATTACCTTTACGAATCCCGATTGCGGCTTCTGCTTGCTCTTCGTCCGGAACAGCAGCAGCAAGTCCAATGATATCGTCCAGATAACCTGCAGCAACGGTATCTTCAACGATTGCCGCGTCAATGCGTTTTGTTTGCAGTTGAAGCACAATATCCGAGATTTTATCCAGCGCAGTAAGCTTCGCTCCTGGAATACTCTGTCCGATCGTTTCCTGAATGGAGCCTTTCTGGACGCCAATCTTCGCATTTTCAAGTTCTGCCATAGTTGGATATTTGTCTTTATCCACATTGCGAACCATAATCACTTGTTTTGATTTATAATAGGTGTCGGAAAAATCGATACTTTTCTTCCGCTCATCCGTCGGCGTCATACCTGAAATCACCAGATCAACACGCCCGCTTTGCAATGAAGGCAGAAGACCGTCAAAGCCCATATCCTCAATCACAAGCTCAGCGCCAAGATCTTTGGCAATCTCTTTGGCGATCTCAATATCGAAGCCGACGATTTCATCTTTGCCATTAATCACTTTATGGAATTCATATGGTGCAAAATCGGCACTAGTACCGAGCACCAGCTTTTTACTGCTTGAATTATCTGTAGTTCCACTTGCAAATGCCACAGGAACGGCAGTCGTCAGCAGAATAACAAAGGTCAACAGCATCATGGTGTAACGACTTATTAATTTCAACCTTGTTCTCTCCCCTTACAATACTTTGTATGCTTCTCATGTTGATGACTGAGTCATTATAAAGTACAATGCATGATTATGCAATGCATTTTGACATTACAAATCTTGACTTGTTTCTGAAAAATTGAAGCAAACATGATATAATCAATGAATTATTTTCATTTTTGCATAAGGAGTTTACTAATGACATCTAACAAATCACAGATACTGACGGTTATTGATCAATATGCTTCCCGTTTTAAAGCCATTTCATCATATATCGGTGCCAATCCCGAACTGGGAAATGAAGAGTTCCTTGCTTCTGCTCGTCTAAAAGAAGAACTGGTCTATCACGGTTTCACTGTTGAGGCTCCAATCCTTGGACTGGAGACAGCCTTTATCGGAACCTATTCAGCCGCAAAACCCGGCCCTACCATTGCGTTATTGTGTGAATATGACGCCTTGCCGGAGATCGGTCACGCTTGTGGTCACCATCTGATCTGTATGATGAGTCTTGGAGCTGCTGTTGGGCTGAAATCCATTCTGGACGAAGTAGGTGGAACGATTAAAGTATTTGGTACACCCGCAGAAGAGACACGTGGTGCCAAAGTTCCGATGGCGGAAGCAGGCTTGTTCGATGACTGTGATGTTGCCCTTATGGCGCATCCGTATTATGCCTACGAAAAGTCAGGCAGCTCGCTGGCGATTGACGCTGTGCAATTTGAATTCCATGGCCGATCTTCACATGCTGCTGCAAGTCCGCACGAAGGTATTAATGCACTTGATGCCGTCATTCAAACGTTCAACGGAATCAATGCATTCCGGCAACAAGTGAAAAGCACCGTTCGGATTCATGGTGTGATCAACAACGGAGGTCAGGCAGCAAATATCATTCCTGACTATGCTTCTGCGCAGTTTTATGTACGGGCAGCAACTCGCAAAGAACTGAATATCCTCACAGAACGTGTAATTCAGATTGCTGAAGGATCTGCTCTCCAGACAGGTTGCAAGCTGGTGACATCCAACTATGAAACGTCCTATGACGAGATGGTTACCAATGAAGCATTCTCAGCTGCGTTTAGTCAAAATCTCATGGAACTCGGCATCCCGCAAGAAGAGATTGTAAGTGGTAATGATCATGGCTCCATGGACATCGGTAATGTTTCCCTGAAATGTCCTGCAATCCATCCTTACATCCGTGTTGTGGATGAGGTTCATACCCTGCACTCCATAGCCTTCCGTGACCTTGCACTTCAGGAGCGCGCGCTGGATGGCATGATTCTGGGAGCCAAGGCACTTGCTACAACAGCCTATGACGTACTGAGCCAGCCAGAGCTGCTTCGAACCATCCGTACAGAGTTCGAGCAATCTATTCGCTAAGATTCACTTTCAACATGTTATATAGGGTGCCTTGAACAAACTTGAAATCCAAGCTTGTTCAAGGCACCCTTTTCTTGATTTAGCTGTAAGTATATTCAGCAAGAAGCTGGAGATGCTGTGAAAGAAACCTTTGAAAATGATGAAAATAATACATTTTATTACAGTAAATGTGATTCATTTGCTGGCTAACTTGGTTAATTATAACTATAACTTATCCTATATTCAGGAGGTGCTGTCATGCTGCTCGAAGCCATGTATCATGTTCCTCGTGACAAGTGGGCTTATGCCTATAATTCGTCTACCATACATCTGCGCGTACGAACCAAACGTAATGATGTGCAATACGTGACTGCACTAACCGGAGATAAGTACGATTGGAATGGAACATACAAGGAAATTCAATTGGAGAAGGCTGCTTCGGATAACATGTTTGATTATTGGGAGGCTGCCGTCAAGCCACAATTCAAACGTCTCACCTATATATTTCGGATAACTGCCGGTTCAGAAGATGTTTTTCTAGCGGATAATGGAATTCATTATGAGACCCCCTATCCAACTGGAGGATATTATGAGTTCTCGTATATACATGAAATTGATGTGTTTAAGGTGCCCGAGTGGGCCAAAGAAGCCGTCTTTTATCAGATCATGACTGAACGGTTTGCTAATGGAGATCCCAAGCTGAATCCAAAAGAAACGCATGACTGGGGTGGCAAACCTGAGTTGGACAATTATTTTGGTGGAGATCTGCAAGGTGTGCTGGATCATCTGTATGACCTAACTGAACTTGGCGTGAACGCCATTTACTTTACCCCGTTATTCCAGGCCAATTCCTACCACAAATACGACACGATTGACTATAAAAAAGTCGACCCCCATTTCGGTGATAATGCCCTGCTCAAACAATTGACAGAAGAATGTCATCGCCTGGGTATACGTGTCATGCTTGACGCGGTGTTTAACCATTGCAGCGAAGACTTCCTCCTTTTCAAGACGTTCTCCAGAATGGAAAAAACTCTAAGTATGCCGATTGGTTCCACATCAATGAATATCCGGTTCAAATCAAGGATGGTATACCAACCTACGATACGTTTGGGTTCTACGGCAACATGCCCAAGTTCAATACAGCCAACCCTGAGGTTAAGGCATATCTACTTGATGTAGCAGAGTACTGGATTAAGGAAATCAAGTTGGATGGCTGGCGTCTGGATGTAGCAAATGAGGTGGACAACCATTTCTGGCGTGATTTTCGCAAGGTTGTTAAGGCAGCGAATCCTGAAGCCTATATTGTTGGTGAAGTATGGAGCGACTCCTTGACCTGGCTTATGGGAGATCAATTTGATTCGGTCATGAATTATCCATTTGCTGACAAAGTGCTTCAGTTCTTCTGTGGTTCAATGGATGGTTATCATTTTGCCAACGAGATGGGTTCACTGATTATGCGCTATCCGCAACAGACCAACGAAGTGATCTTTAATATGCTCTGCAGCCACGATACCCCACGACTGCTAACCCGGTTAGGAGAAGACAAACGCCGTTTAAAATTGTCTGTTGTATTTCTTTTCACCTATATCGGTACACCTTGTATCTTCTACGGCGATGAGGTGGGAATTAGTGGTGATGCTGACCCGGATTGTCGAAAATGTATGGAATGGGACCCGGCCAAGCAGGACAGAGAATTGTATGATTTCTATCGTCTGATGATCGATTTACGCAAAAGCAATGAAGCCCTGCGCAAAGGACGCTTCCGATTTCTCAAGGCTGATCACAATGATCCCTGTATCGTGTACGAGCGTGTGGATGACAACCTTCATTTTACCGTATGGATGAACAATACACCTCAAGATCAAACGCTTTCTCATCCTATGGAAACAAAAGACTGGAAGGATGCATTAACTGAAGAGCCTGTGTTTCCAACCGATGGAATGATGAATATTAAGCTTGACCCCTATGGGTACCGCATTTTGTACAGACAGCTTGATCCGACAACCATCCAACACTACTGAGGTTTAAATTCTGAACAGTCATATAAAAGAAAAGAAAAACACTTCCACCGTCACAGATGATACTTCATTCTGAACTTTGGAAGTTTTTTTATTTGATTAAAAAAAGCCACAGCAGGAATGCTGTGACTCATTCAGGATTGCATCAGTTTACTGGATCAAGTGTGATCCGACGATAAATATCCATATATTCTTCAGCTGAGACATTCCAGCTGTATTCTCCGCCCATTGCATTTTTCACAATTTTCTTCCAGTGTTCTGGCTGTTTGTAGATCTCCTCAGCACGCCGAATGGTATTCATCATGTCATGTGCATTAAAACTCGTGAATGAGAAGCCATTCCCTTCTCCAGTAAACTCATTGTATGCATGCACAGTATCGTTCAGACCGCCTGTTTCCCTTACGAGAGGCACACTACCGTACCGCAGAGCCAGTAGCTGACTAATACCACATGGTTCGAACCTCGATGGCATCAGGAAGATATCACTGCCAGCATAGAAACGTCGGGATAACCCATCGTTAAACGTGATCTGGGCAGACATTTTGAGCGGATAACGATTCGCGGCTTCACGGAACCAGTGTTCATACATAGGCTCTCCTGTTCCCAGTACCGCAAATTGAATGTCATCATAGTACAGCAATTCATCCAGGATACGGCAGACGAGATCAAGCCCCTTAGAGTCCACGAGTCTTGTCACCATCACCATAAGTGGTACATCAGGACGAACAGGAAGTCCAAGTTCCTTTTGCAGCTCAATTTTGTTCTCCGTTTTCTTGGACAGACTTGTTCTGTATTTCACTGGAATTTTGGTGTCCGTTGCCGGGTTGTAACTCTTGGTATCAATCCCGTTCACAATCCCGCTGAAACGATCTCCAAGTGAACTGAGCAGTCCGTCGAGGCCATATCCATAATAAGACGTTTGCACTTCCTGTGCGTATGTTGGGCTTACGGTTGTCACATGGTCAGCATACACAATTCCGGCTTTCAAGAAATTGACATTACCGTAATATTCGGCTCCATCCACGGTGAAATATCGATCGTCCAACTCAAGGATTTCACTGAATAACTCATGCGGGAATACCCCTTGGTACAACAAGTTATGTATGGTGAATACCGTACGAATATCACTGTAGAATGAATCATGTCTGTAATGGGCTTCAAGCACCAAAGGAATCATTCCTGCATGCCAGTCATGACTGTGCAGCACGTCAGGCTTGAACTCAATCTGTGGCAACACTTCGAGCACTGCACGGTTGAAGAAGGCGAAACGCTCGCCATCATCCATATAACCGTACACTCCATCACGCCCAAAATAATACTCATTATCCACAAAATATACTGGAATCCCATCATGAACCAGCATTTCTATTCCACAATAGGGTCTGCGCCAGCCAAGAGGCACATCCGTTGTAATTACGGGCTGTAACGCGTCTTTATACTCATCGGGAATCCCCTTGTACTTAGGCATAATCACCCGCACATCTGCCCCGCTCTTCTTCAATGCAAACGGGAGAGCACCGATTACGTCAGCAAGACCTCCTGTTTTGATAAATGGATGTACTTCAGCAGCAGCAAAAAGAATATTCATGCCTTTGTCCTCCTCTTCGGTTTGAGCGTGTTGCTTTCATTTTTATTCTTCGTTTTTGAACTGACGGAAGTGATACTCGCAGGTGATTCATCCGTTTTCCGACGCGTGTTCTTTTTAGAATCACGATGCTCAGCGGAGGCAATACCAATTCAAGACTATGCGGATGCCCATGAAAAGGAATCTTTTCGGTAGGCAGTTGCATATCATTAGTAATGCCTGAACCGCCGTAAACGGAATGGTCACTGTTCAGTACTTCGGTATACATACCGGGACGCATGACACCAATCCGGTAACGCTCCCGCTTGACCGGCTGAAAGTTAATGAGCACAAGGAGTGTATCCGCAGGTTTTTTCCTTTGCGTACGTATGAAATGACACTCTGGTCCTGATCATCCGGAGTGATCCATTCGTAACCGTCCAAGGAATGATCAAGCTCCCACAAAGCTTTTTCACTCAAGTACAGGTTAGACAGCTCACGCTCAAACTTATGCAAATTGCGGTGACTGTCATAATCCAGCAAGAACCAATCCAGTTGATCCTCATCTTTCCATTCGATGAACTGGCCAAATTCTCCACCCATAAACAACAGCTTTTTCCCTGGGAAAGTCATAAAATAGCCCAGAAAAGCACGCATGCCGGCAAATTTCTGCTCATAGGTTCCTGGCATCTTGTCGAGGAGCGACTTTTTGCCATGAACAACCTCGTCATGTGACAGAGGTAGCACATAATTTTCAGCAAAGGAGTATACGACCGGGAAAGTCAGCAAATGATGTTTGGAAGGACGCTCATGAAAATCAGATTCCATGTAATCAAGCGTATCGTTCATCCAGCCCATGTTCCATTTGTAGTTGAAACCCAGACCACCTTCATCTACAGGTAAAGTCACCATTGGCCATGCACTAGATTCTTCAGCCATCATCAATGCATAAGGGAAATACTTGAACACCGTTTCATTCAGCTGCTGCAAAAAGGCTACAGCTTCCTTGTTCTCAAGACCGCCTTCATCATTGGTACGATATTGTCCTGGCTGCTTCTCAAAATCAAGCCGAAGCATACTCGTAACCGCATCAACACGTAGTCCGTCAAAATGATACATCTCCATCCAATATAATGCATTGGAGATCAGAAATGAACGAATCTCAGGTTTCGAGTAGTCAAAGCTGAGTGTACCCCAACCCGGCTTCTCTGCTAACATCGGATCTGCATACTCATACAAAGGCGTA
Organism: Paenibacillus sp. OVF10; assembly: GCA_022836915.1. GTDB lineage: Bacteria > Bacillota > Bacilli > Paenibacillales > Paenibacillaceae > Paenibacillus. Next base: position 4,815,045 of record CP094668.1, read on the forward strand.
CCATCAAACATACGCAACCCATGAGCGTCTTTGGCAAAATGTGCAGGAACCCAATCCAGCAATACGCCAATCCCAGCCTGATGTAGTGTATCCACTAGATACATCAGATCTTTTGGATGCCCATAACGACTGGTAGGCGCATAAAACCCTGTGTTTTGGTAGCCCCATGAAAGGTCATATGGGTGCTCACTAAGGGGCATCATTTCAACATGTGTATATTTCATTTCTAATAAGTAAGGAACAAGCAAATCAGCCATCTCGCGATAACTATAGAGGCTTCCGTCTTCTTTGCGCTTCCAGGTTCCCATGTGCATTTCGTAAATATGTAGAGGTTTGTTATACATGGCACGTTGTTTGCGTCTCCAGGCTCCATCATTCCATTTGTACCCTTCGATTGAACTGGTGACAGAGGCTGTCTGTGGTCGAACCTCTGCTTGAAACGCATATGGGTCCGCTTTGAGCAATTCTGTTCCATCTTCCGTTAATATACGGAACTTGTATAAAGTTCCTTCGCTGATTTCCGGAAAAAAACGACTCCAAAATCCTGATTCGGGTATCTTATATAAAGGTTCCTTTTCGCCTTTCCATTCATTGCGGTCCAGAGCCAGTCCCACTTCTACGGCATTTGGTGCCCACACGGTAAAGCGATACCCCTGAAGGCCATCGCAAGTCTCAGGCTGCGCGCCCAACATTCGATAACTGTGATGAAGGTTACCTTCATGAAATAAATAAATATGCTCCGGCAATATATCCGGGTGTGCTAACGGTTGAATGGCCAAGAGATCACCTTCTTCTCAAGAAAATAGATATAACAGTAACCATTACCCCATTCTAGCCAAGTTGAAAAGAAAAATGCGGTGAATTAGAAAATGTTGTACATTTTCAGAATTTTTACAGTAACAATCGTTTCATTTGCTCTACTTTGCGTTAATGATGTACTACAATGCACAATATTTTGGGAGGGAAACGATTATGTTTAATAAAGATTGCATCGCTATGCTGTTGGCGGGAGGAGAAGGGAAGCGATTAGCCCCTTTAACCTCAAGTATCGCAAAACCCGCTGTACCGTTTGGCGGGCACTACCGGATCATCGATTTTCCTCTCAGTAACTGCGTAAACTCAGGGATCGATACTGTAGGAGTATTGACGCAGTACCAAGCGGAATCGTTACACGATCATATCGGTGGAGGAGAACCATGGGGACATGGCAACTCAAATGAGGCAGGAATCTCCTTGCTTCCATCTTATCATACAGGAAATGACGAATACTTGGGAACGGCGGATGCTATTTATAAAAATATCGACTATATTGACCAACAAAACCCCGAAAATGTTCTAATTTTGTCGGGTGACCATATTTATCATATGAATTATCGTGATATGTTGGAGGCTCATCAGGCTAATAACGCCGCAGCAACGATTTCAGTTATGGAAGTTCCATGGGATGAAGCACATCGCTTTGGGATTATGGCTGCTGATGCGGATTTGCGTGTAACCGAGTTTGCCGAGAAACCGGCTGAACCAAAAAGTAATCTGGCTTCAATGGGCATCTACATGTTCAAATGGGATTATCTGAAACGCCATCTCTTGGAAGATGCCGCTAACCCTGAATCCAGCCATGACTTCGGTAAAGATGTTATTCCTCAAATGTTGAACGAAAATAATCCCCTCTTTGTCTATAACTTTAATGGTTATTGGAAAGACGTAGGTACGGTTAAGAGCCTTTGGGATGCACATATGGATCTGTTACACAACGAGGAAGACTGGAGTCTGCAAAAAGAAAACTGGCCGATGTTTACTCGCGACTGGCGCTCCAAGCCAAGTGCTTACAAAGCAAGACATACAAAGATCGAACATGTTACTTCCATGATTCACGACTCTTGTGCAATCGAAGGTCGTTCAGAACGTTCCGTTATCTTCTGCGGTGCAGAAGTAGGTAAAGGCTCTGAGGTTAAAGACAGTGTCGTTATGCCTAACGCACGCATAGGCCGTGGGGTTCACATCGAACGCGCCATCATTGGTGAAGGTGCAATAATCAAGGACGGTGCAATCGTTAAAGGTACGGCGGATGAAATTGTGGTCGTTGGACCTAACGAGATCATCTCTGCCAAACCGGCTGTCCGTACGCAACCTGTTCGTATATTGAAAGAAGTATATGAAAAAAGTGGGCGCCTGCGCACTGGTGAACTTTCTTCATAATAATACGCAAAAAAGGTGAGCCTTGGATGGCTCACCTTTTTTGTGTTGATATGGATGTTATAAAGCGTACATGCTCGATCGTCAGGTAGAAAAGTCTCTTATCTTTTAAAATCTTAAGACTTTTCTATATCCGATTTTGTATCGCTTGCTGTTCGCTCATCTGTGAATTCAGCATCACCAGACGCGGTTTCAGATTCTTCTGTACCCATCTCCTCAGACACAGCCGGTAATGTAACCGTAACGGTTGTACCAGATCCAAGTTCACTCTGCATCGTGATCGTCCCCTCGTGCAGTTCTACCAGTTCTTGCGTAATCGCAAGACCCAATCCGGTTCCCCCATTTTGATGATTTACCTGGAAGAAACGGTCCCGTACTTTGATTAGGTGTTCTTCACTAATTCCGATACCGGTGTCCTGAACTGCTGCAATGATCTGACCATTCTCCTCTTTGACAGACAAGAAGATCCAGGAATTCTCATGTGAAAATTTGATCGCATTATCAACAATGTTTAAGAAGACTTGTTTCAATCTGTTGCCGTCTCCATGGACATTATAAGCACGAGTTTCGTCCGTTTCCAACTTGAGATGGACCTGTTTTTGTTCCGCTTTGGCCCAGACATTCAACATCGTTTCCTGTACAATTTCACGAATGTTGACCGTTCCTTTGACCAGCTTCATCTGATTCTGCTGCAATTTGGAGAAATCCAGCATCTCTTCAACAAGTCCAATCAGTCGTTCGGTCTCCTTAGAAATGATGCCCATCCCGATACGGGTTTCTTCCGGATCATAACCACCTGAGTCCAGTGTCTCGCTCCAGCCCTTAATGCTGGTCAGAGGTGTTCTTAACTCATGTGAGATCGAAGAGATAAAATCATCTTTGATCTGATTACTGCGCACAATCTCATGTGCCATGAAGTTAAGTGTTGATGCCAATTCACCCAGTTCGTGCTTATAATTCCCCTTAACCCTGACATCCAGCCGTCCTCTGGCCATTTGGGCAGATACTGCGGTGATGTTGTTAATTGGACGTACAATGGAATTTGCCATACCAATGCTGATGATTAACACTATAGCAAGCACGCCAACACCGACCGCAGCGGCGAGTAGTCCCATATTCAACAGCTTTGAATTTACATCTTCGAGTGAAGTCAGATAACGAATAACATAAGTATTTTCGCCGCCCAGATCAAACTTGTGTGAAACGGCCATGACGGATTCTCCAGTACCTGGTTGTCTTCCAATCCAGCGTCCCATATCCCCATTCAGAGCCTGCATAATATCACTGGTTTGCAGCACAGCACGGTCGGATTCAAAAGCAGTTGAACTCGCCAATACGCGCCCGTTCAGATCCAAAATTTCCAATTCAGTGTTGGATAAGGCCAAATTCACAATCAATCTGGACAGATTATTGCCATCCTCCGTAGTATTCTCACGAGCGATCGGCTCGAAAAAGTCCTTTGAATTAGAAATGTGGGTACTAATCGTATTGTAGATACTTTCATAATAATACCTTTGAACTGCCAACATAAATACGAATTCGACCAACAGCAGAGCGAGAAAAACTACAAAGAAATAATGTAGTACGATCTGCCGAGTAATGCCTTTTTTAATCATTGCTCCCGGCCCTTCCATTTGTACCCGTGACCCCATACTGTCTGCAGGTATTCGGGCTCGGAAGGATTGTTCTCAATTTTTTGACGCAGACGACGAATGTTGACATCCACAATTTTGGGATCACCCATGTACTCTTTTCCCCATACATGATCTAACAACACATCGCGGCTGAGCGGTGTATTTTCTTTTTCCAGGAAAAACTGAATCAAGGAAAACTCCGTTGGAGTCAATTCAATGGCTTCATTCTGTTTCTTGAATTGCTTCGAGATCAGATCCAGTGAAAATGGACCAGACTGGAACGTAACCTTTGCCGCGGTTTCCCGATGCACGTTCACACGGCGTAATAAAGACTGAATACGTGCAATCAACTCTGTAGGGCTGAAAGGCTTGCTTACATGATCATCTGCACCAACGGAAAGTGCATACACTTTGTCCTGTTCCTGCACTTTTGCGGTTAAAAAGATGATACCCAAGCGTTCATTGGTCTCACGGATCCGTCGACACACCTCGAATCCATCAATACCAGGTACCATGACATCCAGCAGAGCCAGATCAATATCCGGTACCGTTTGCAGTATGCGAAGCGCTTCATGACCGTCACCCGCTTCAAGCACTTCGAATCCGTTTCTCTTTAAATTAATTACTATAAAACTGCGGATGGATTCTTCATCCTCAAGAATAAGTACTTTACTCATTAAGTTCTCCCTTTCTATTCAGCTGGGAAGTATTGCTCAGTGCATCTTTACCCGCCTCTGATTGTGCTACTCGTGAAGCAATAACCCGATCTTTGGTACGCGTAATTTCCTTCCAGCTTTTACCCTTCTCCTGTTCCCACTTGGAAAGGGTGAAATATTTGATCTCTGCCACGGTTTCGTCCGTATCAATCATTTTAAATCGAATATATTTTTCCTTTTCCGATTTGGTGTCAATAGTGATCTTACCGTACCACTCTGGTTTGAGATTTAGATGAAATAAATCAGCATCATCCCGGAATTGGAATGAGACAAATTTCTTGCTGTCTTTGCCATCCCACTGATAATAGGTGTAGAACCACAACCGAGAGTCAAATACGTAATGCTCCCAGCCTTTCGGAGTCTCTTTAAGTCCAAACTCAATAATACCATCATTATCAACATCACCGCTTAAAATTTTGTCATCTCTATACGTTTGATCCGGTGATTTGAAAGCATTGACTAACTTGTTATCTTTAACATACATAATTTGCGAGAAGGAACTCCGATCATCCAGCTCGGCATCCAGTACAATGCCCATCTGTCCTTCCGCGATCTCTCCGCCCAGAGCATTATAAACTTCTTTAACGGTATAATCGGTCTGCACCCGATCAACTTCCTTGAAGCTGCCATCTTCGTACTGGTATAACGCAATCGTTGCAAAACCGCTGTTGTTCAGCGAAATGATAACAAAATCACTTTTACCATCTCCGCTCAAATCCAGCGTATTCCCCTGCGCATCATCAATGATATATTGATTATACGGAACTCCACCCAAGACCTGCTCCAGTGCCCCGCCCTTGTAGGAATATGCAGTTAGGGCCTTCTGCTCCTGCAGACTTACACCAAGAATAATATCCGGATTTCCGTCATTCGTAATATCCAATACTTTAAAGGATTGCAGCTCATTTCCCGGCACATCAAATGTAAGCTTTTTAACCCATGTGCCTCCCTGCTCTTCCAAAATCATGCCATGGATTCGCACATTCTCATTTGGTGTCTCATAAAAAACAATCGCTTCCCGAGTTCCATCCCCGTTCAGGTCTTCCACCCGAATCATGCTGGTATTATTCATATCCTTGGGACGAATCAATGTACTCTCTGGCGGCAGTTTAACCTGAACCACGTTGTACAGTTTCTCCTTATCGGTGGACATCATTGGTTTTCTCATCAAACCCTTGGGGTCACTTATGACTGTACATCCGCTTAGAACAGAACCAAGCATAATTGCCATAGTTCCTGCTGCTACAAAGCGTCCCCACCGTGAATTAAACAATCTCATCACTCTTTTCAATAGTTTAAATCTGGTTTTTTCTTGCTGTGTCAGTCTTCGTCCACGAATATCAAAAGCAATCTTGCCTTCTGCCAATCCCCAGATCCGTGTGGCATGTTTCTCAGCAAGTTCAATAGGCAGTACTGCAATGACTGTTGCACGTTCTTCTTCACATAATTTGCGCAGCGTTTCCAGCACCGAATCTGCTGTGTGAGGGTCAAGACCAATCACTGGTTCATCGGCCAAAACAACTTTGGCACCATGAGCAAGTGCTCTTGCAATGGCAACACGCTGCTTCTCGCCACCACTGAGCTTCTCTGCTATTTGATGTGCTTTATCAAGTAATCCCAATCCTTCGAGATAATCCATAGCACCCATATAATCATCGGAACGTACCATACCGGTTACCATTCTCCATACGGGAGTCTGACCCGATCGTCCGATTAATACATTTTTAAGAGCCGTACGTCTGGGAAATAATTCTGGATTCTGTTCCAGGTAAGCCCATTCCCGTTTAATTTTCCGTTTTCCGGACCAGCCTTCTTTCAAAATCTCGGCGCCATCCACCGTAAACCGGCCGGAATCCCATTTTTCCATCATGGCCAAACATTTAAGCAACATGCTTTTACCGCTACCGCTTGAGCCAACTACAGCTATCATCTCACCTTGTTGCATATCAAATCGAATATCCCGTAGAACGGGAACGCGGTCCACGCCAACGGATTTACTCAAGTTCTCTACTCTGATCATCGCGATGTCTCCTCTTGTCCATGTTTTTCCCTACCACTAGTGTACTCGGAAATGGACATCAATTTCCATGCGAACACCAGCTTCTATTTTAACACAGATTCGAACTCAGGTTTACGACGAAATAATATACCCGCCACGCCGAAAAGAAGGTACATGATTCCGAGCAAGGTGAACATGCTTCCAGGTGAAATCCAGTTGATCATCTGACCCCCAGATTCGGTCCAATAATACTTCCAATCGTGAAATGAAAGGATGCCACAACATTGGCTGCAGGCAGCAACACTTTAGGCAAAATATCTGCGGCATAGGCAAGGCCCAATGAGAAAAAGGAGCCGACCAGGCCACCAGCGATTGTTAACAATACAAGCGTCCACCAGAAATGCGTACCTGCGACTGGAACCAGCATGAAGATGATTCCCCCGCTGATGCCCGCAGACATCAATATCTTTTTACGCCCGTATCGGTCACTCAACATCCCCAGAGGCAATTGTAGGAACAAACCTCCAATCCCGATAAAGGAAGCAACGACGAAATCTGATCGGTGTCGAACCCAATACGTAGGCCATACACGGGGAAGTTACTATTCATACCGGCCTCCATATATCCGTACAAAAGAGCAGGTAACAGTGCGTACCAAGCCCATGCCAGACTACGACGGAAGCGCCGTTCAGGGAGCTGGCCATGCTCTGCTTTTTCCGGCTTCGTATTCGGAAGCTTCATTAATACCAGTATAAGTACTGCTGCCATACATACGAACAATACCCAGAAAGGGACAGCATCACCGAAGCCAAGCAGCTTGATTCCTAGTGGACCAATGCTGAATCCCAGACCGTAGGACATGCCATATAACGATATGTAGCGACCACGTTTTTCAGGTGCCGTAACAAGCAGCACCCAGAGCTGAGCCGCATAATGCAGTGCGCTGTCTCCTATTCCAACGATCAGGCGCAATATGAACCATATTTTAATATCTGGTAAATACGGAAATAGTATTAAAGGGACCATGACCAATATCAGGCCACCAACAATCAGTTTTTTGAAGCCGAGTGCTCCTAATAGTCGTTCCGCAACTAGAGTCATGGCAAAAGAGCCAATGTACAATGCAGCAGCGTTTAATCCGTTTAAACCTGGTGAAACCCCTTTTGCTCCAAAAAATCGAAAGGACAGGCAGCAAAAGGCCCTGACTAATTCCAGCTACCACAATAACCGTAATCAAAATCAGATAATTGGCTGTCGAGTGTGATAGTTTGGGGCGAGTAATCGATGACACGAATTCATTCCTCCTGCGAACACACAAAGAAAAATCGCCATCGCTGACGACTTTTGTATGGTATACATATGGTTTTAAACTGCTATTCTTGAATCAGGGCTTTGCCCCGGACTTGAACATTATAGTGGACAACGCCCTGCAAAACAAGCCATAATAGAGGTTGTTCAAAAAGTTCACTTTTGATTACGAATCATGCCTAGTGGCATCATCAGCTTCGAAGATGAAATTCAGCCGAAATGTCCGTTGCTCACGTAGTTTTCCTACGCTCCGCTACTCCATTTCTATCTTCATTCCATCTTCTTGGTACTGAAAACCAGACTTTTTGAACACGCACTAATCGTACTTAAGTCGCTGCGTACATTTAGATGTGACGGGAGGATTCTGCAACATTATGGCTTATCATGTGAAAATTGATGTTTCACCGATATATGAAATGCTTAACAGCTTTTTGGTTTATGTCACGAAAAAATGGATTCAGCATCTGGATATTGGTCCTGAATGGATTCAGGAAGTGGAAGGCAAACTAAGTTCCAATGTACGAGCTGCGCTCGCACCTGCTGCCACTTGGCCATTTGATGATTTTGATGTCCTGTTTGCATGGGCTGCGTATCAAAATGATACGAAGGAAAATCGTGAATTTCTGGACATGCTTGCCGGAATGACAGCGGAAGACCTGTTTGCACGTGTGTCTCCTCTTCTGCCCGCTCTTACAATAGAAGAATCTACGCGCATTCGGAACAGTTATGTCCCATTATTGCGACTATGGGATGAACACTACTGTCAGAATATGAGCGAAGATCAGCGTGTGTGGCTGGAAGAAGATGCCGAAGAAAAACGCATTTTGCTTGATAAAATGGGCCCTGAACTACTTATTGAATATGCTACGGCAGGAGTTCTTGTTGAACCAATGCCTGGATTGAATGAAGTTATCCTGTTTCCAACGGTGCACAATCGCCCTATTAATATGTACTGCTTCTATGAGGGGATGATGATTATGCAGTATCCCGTAGATGCACCTGAAGAGAACGAAGACCAGCCGCCAACATGCCTTTTACGTTTTACCCATGCATTGGCTGATCCCGAAAGACTTCGCCTGCTTCGTTACGTATCGGATGAACCCAAATCCCTCGCTGAGATGTGTGAAGAATTGGGTAAGGACGAAGACACGGTCAAAGACCAGGTTATGGCGCTACGCATCGCAGGTCTGCTACGGACCCATCTGCTCGGAAGTAACCGCAAAGAGAAATACAGTATTCGGCCGGATGGCGTATCTGAATTGAATATGTTTCTGGAATCCTACATTCGCATTTAATTTAGTTGAACCATTGTGGAGTTACTGGCTACAAGGAGTGAGTTAGATCATGAAAATAATGAAACAACATATTTTGTTTGACCTTGATGATACACTTGTATATTGCAACAAGTACTTCAACCTGATTTTGGGAGAATTCTTTGAGAATATGCAAGAGTGGTTTGATGGACATTCTCTGACAACACAAGAGATTCGAGAAAAACAGCTGGAGATCGATGTAACCGGAGTGAACAAGCTTGGTTTTGCAAGTCATCATTTCCCGCAATCCCTGATTGATACCTATCGTTACTTCTCCGGAAAGTTTAACAGATTAACTTCTCCCAGAGAAGAGTCCTATCTGAGCAAGTTGGGTATGAGTGTGTACGACCAGGAGGTTGAACCCTACCCTCATATGGTTGAAACGCTTGAGAACCTCAAAGGTGCCGGACATTCCCTCTACCTATATACCGGCGGCGAAACCGTGATTCAGCAGCGCAAGATTGATCAGATGAAACTCTCGGCTTATTTTGATGATCGGATCTATATCCGACAACACAAAAACGTCGAGGCACTGGAAGGCATTCTGTCTAATGGTCCGTTTGATCGTCGTGCAACGTGGATGATCGGTAACTCACTGCGGACAGACATTATGCCCGCGGTAAAAGCCGGAATTCACAGCATATATATCAAACAACCAAATGAATGGCAATACAACATCGTAGAACTTCAACCTAATCCGGAAACATCGATGTATACCATCACTGCACTGGAAGAGGTACCAAAAGTGATACACGAAAATATACAACAGCAGCAACAAAAAGGACCCTTGGATAAGGGTCCTTTTGCTGTATGTTAACAGTTAACTAACATCAAGCATCCTGTTTCTCACCAGATAACTTGCCTGTTACCACATCTTGCAAAATAATACGTGCCTTCACTGTACTCCCGTCTTTTCGTTTGAACGACAGTACCTGGGTACTGCCCTTCTCAATCAGCGATTTTAACATCGTACTGGTGATTTTTTTGCCCGCATACTCTTTCCAAACTACAAACGAACAGCCTTCTTTGAAACGTGAGCATCCATAACCCTTCTTGCCCTCTATAATCTGACCCGTGCAGCCGGGAGAAGGACAAGGTGCCAGTAACTCTCTCACTCCCGATGGACTCGCACTAGAAGACGGCGCCTTGGTGGCCGCACTTTTCCCACTGCCGGCTCTCGATGAAGATGCCGAAGACTGACGGGACGTTTTTGCAGTCGAACCGCCACTAGCTGTCTTGGCAGATGTCCTTGTATTCCCGGCCTGGGTTCTTGCTCCTTTACCTTTCCCCCTGCCTGCCCGTGAATCTTCTCCAAAAGCATCTGCTGGAGCAGGAGCTTGTACACGCACTTTCTCAATGATGGACAAGGTGAATTTCTTGACGTTCTCCATGAACTTGTCCTGACCCGCCTCACCTTTGGAAATCTGATATAACCTTCTTTCCCATTGCCCGGTCATCTCAGGTGAAGTTAACAGATCTACACCCGCACGGCGAATCAACTCAATAGCTGTTCTGCCTTTGAGCGTTAACTGCATTTTCTTCCCTTGCAGCGTAATGTAACCCACGTTTTTGAGGCGTTCAATTGTAGCCGCACGTGTAGCCGGAGTACCCAGACCACTATCTTTCATCGCATCTCGCAGCTCTTCATTCTCGATCTGCTTGCCTGCACTCTCCATCGCTTTCAGCAATGTTCCCTCGGTATAACTTTTGGGAGGCTGGGTCGCCTTCTCCTTAAACTCACTCTTCGTACATTGAACAGGCAAGTCGGGTTGTACAGCAAAAGCCTTGTCCGTCCACTCTTCAGCTTCCTCTTCCTCATTGCCGTTTTTCTTAGTCTTCTTTTTGCCTGCACCGCCCTGTTCCTGATCTCCAGAACCGAGAACCACTTTCCATCCGAGGGACAGCAGTTCTTTGACAGATGTCTTAAACTGATGTTTCTCCACTTCGGTGAGCACGGTATGTTGCTTATACTCCGCCGGAGGATAAAAGTGAGACAAGAAACGTCTTACAATCAAATCATAGATGTTCTGCTCATCCTTGGATAAAGTACCTGGTCGCTTCAAAGTAGGTAGGATCGCGTGGTGATCCTCAACCCTGCTCGGGTTACATACCCCTTTATTATTCTTATGAACAAGCTCTGGCTTGGCCCCTTGCGCAAGCTCACTATAGGTACCATTTTTAAGCAGGTTTAGTGTTTTGTGCATACCTTCAATATTCTGTTCTGTAACATAGTTGGAGTTTGTCCGCGGATACGAAATTACCTTGTGTTTTTCATACAAGGCCTGTGCAATATCCAATGTTTTTTTGGCTCCATATCCAAACTTGGCATTGGCTTCGCGCTGTAAAAGGGTCAGGTCATACAAACGATACGGATACTCCTTTGTCTGCTTTGCTTCGTATTTGGTAATCTGCCCTGTCTTGCCCTTCACACTGGCTGCAATGGCCTCTGCTGCCTCCGCATCGGTCAGCTTATCTCCCTGACGCAGTCCCCGATACTCAACACCTTCCTGCCGAAACCAAGCGGCTACTTCATAAAAGGTCTGTGACTGGAACGCTTCAATCTCTATTTCCCGATCGTAGATTAGCGCGAGTACTGGCGTCTGCACACGGCCTACAGACAACAATGCATTATGGCGGGTTGTAAACGCCCGCGAGGCATTCATCCCAATCAGCCAATCAGCTTCACTTCTGGCGCGAGCAGCATGGGTCAAATTTTCAAATTCAGAGGCATCCTTCAGACCATCAAAACCACGTCTAATGCTCTCTGCCGTCAAATCCGATATCCATAAACGCTTTACAGGTTGACGCAGCTTCAATTGCTGTTGTATGAGGGCGAAGATGTACTGACCTTCTCTCCCTGCATCGCAAGCATTAACGATCGCTGAAGCCCGTTTTGCCAGTTCTCCAATCATTTTGAGCTGATCTTTTGTCCTCGGATTGGGTACAATCTTGAACTGATCGGGTATGATCGGCAGGTCCGCTATATTCCAGCGCTTGTACTTTGTATCATAGGCATCCGGTTCAGCCAGTCCAAGCAAATGCCCTATCGCCCATGTGATGATGTAATGTTCACCTTCGAGATACGTGCGATTGTTCTTGGCCTTTGGTTCTATGACGGCGGCAATGGTTCGACCCATGTCGGGTTTTTCCGCTATAACCAGTGTCTTCATCCGTCCATCTCTCCTCCTTCACCGTCCGCATGACGGCAAAAAGGGCATTCCGCCGACGGAAGCCCCTTGCTTCTGAAACTCATTATATCAGATTTTGGATTCGGGAGCACCTTCCCGAAATGAATTATCCTGCTGCCTGTTCCTTTAATACATGTTTTTGTCTGCACTCTTTGCATACACCCTGGAAATCCAGACGATGATCCGTAACAGCAAAGCCATACTGACGTTCGATTTGTTGTTCCAAACGAAGCAGACCATCTTCCATAATCTCTTCTACTTTACCACATTCTGTACAGATCAAATGATGGTGGTGATGGGAACCGTCTGTACTTCGCAAATCAAAGCGCGCAGCGCCGTCACCAAAGTTAATCTTTTCAACGACCTGAAGGTCACTCAGCAGTTCGAGAGTGCGGTATACGGTAGCCAATCCAATCTCAGGGAACTGCTCCTTAACCAGGAGAAATACTTCCTCTGCGCTGAAATGATCCTTTTCATGTTCAAGCAATACACGTACAGTAACTTCCCGTTGTTGTGTTAACTTATATCCTTTTTCAACCAATTGATTTTTAATGTGAAAGATCTGTTCTGAAATGGACTTGTCCCGGTTACTTGCCATAGCAGGTCGCACCTCCGGTTTATATTCATTAGATTTTACTTTTATCTTACTGATTCTAGGTTTCACTGAATCCTTATTTATAATCATTATAATATAATAATAAATCTTTATCACTTAAAAAGCAATGATATTGCTCACACTTAGATGAAATATATAGTCAACTTGGTTAAAATAACAGCAAACAACCCTCGCTAATCGCGAAGGTTGTCATTGATATCTTGTTCTATACTTTTACACCAGAACCGAAGCACCCATCAAGTATTTGTCCACTTCACGAGCAGCCTCACGGCCTTCATTAATTGCCCATACAACCAAGCTTTGACCACGACGCATGTCACCTGCTGCAAATACTTTATCCACATTGGTATTGTATTTGCCGTAACGTGCCTTAACGTTTGTACGACGATCTGTTGCAAGTCCCAGTTGCTCTACCAACGTTTGTTCCGGTCCATCAAAACCAATGGCAATCATGGCCATCTGAGCCGGGAATACACGCTCTGTACCTGGAATCGGCTGATAAATCTTGCGACCAGTCTCATCCACAATACGCTCGATCTGTACTGTATGCAATTCTTTGAGGTTCCCCTCATCGTCTCCGACAAATTTTGTTGTCATGATGGAGAACTCACGCGGATCTTGACCAAACAACGCTTTGGCTTCCTCTTGCGCATAATCAAGTGTGTATACGTTCGGGAATTGCGGCCAAGGGTTGTTAATGCGATCACGTTCCATAGGCGCTTGTGTATGCGTACCGAATTGAGTGATCGTACGACAACCATGGCGCAGCGATGTAGCCACACAGTCAGATCCTGTATCACCGCCACCAATGACGATAATATCTTTATCTTTAGCGGACAGATATTGACCATCTTCCAGGTTGGAGTCCAGATAACTCTTAATGCTGCCATTTAGGAAATCCATTGCATAATGAACGCCCTTCAAGTCGCTGCCTTCAATATTGAATTCACGCGGCTTCGTTGCACCACCGCACAATACAACAGCGTCATATTCATCCACCAGTTGTTGTGCTGCAATATCTTTACCGATCTCGGTGTTTGTAATGAATTGAATGCCTTCTGCTTCGAGCAGATCAACACGACGTTGAACTACCTTTTTATCCAATTTCATCGTTGGGATACCGTACATCAGCAATCCGCCGACACGGTCCGAACGCTCATATACCGTTACCGAGTGTCCTGCTTTATTCAACTGAGCCGCAGTAGCTAATCCCGCTGGACCTGAACCTACCACAGCTACACGTTTACCCGTACGTTTTTCAGGAGGTTGGGGAACCACCCATCCTTCTTCGAAACCTTTTTCAATAATTGCTTCTTCAATCGTTTTGATGGTTACAGGCTGACCGATTAAGCCAACTGTACATGATCCTTCGCAAGGAGCTGGACAGACGCGACCTGTAAATTCCGGGAAATTATTCGTTTTGTGAAGGCGCTCAAGTGCTTCTCTCCACAGTCCGCGATATACAAGATTATTCCATTCCGGAATCAAGTTATGCACAGGGCAACCTGACGTGCCGCCAATCATATCTATACCTGTATGGCAATACGGGGTACCACAATCCATGCATCGTGCACCTTGTGTTCTGAGTTCTTCTTCTGCCATATGTTTATGAAACTCTTCCCAATCCTTGATCCGCTCCGCTGGCTCACGATCCGCTGGCAGTTGACGTTTGTATTCCATAAATCCAGTAGGTGTAGACATCTTACGTTTTCCCCATCCGTTCTTGTCTTAATCCCTTCATGTGCATGGTTCTATATGAAATGGATTACTCATTACTTGAGTTTTTGTCTATTGTATCACAAAATCTTCTCGAAGATATTTCAATTATAGTAGCATTTACTGTGCTGAATATTAAATGGATTATCCGCATAATTATTTGTATTTTATACATCATATCTTTCAAGTCTACCCATGGTCAATACCCTTATTTTGGTGTTAAATGTGGTTTTGAAATGCGAAATCTGATGTTTGTTAAAGAAATAAAAGGTCGAAACGTTAAGTGAATGTCAGATAATTTGTCATCAAATCCAACATATTTTGCTATAAATCGTTCTCAATTCCGAATATCAGACTCGTTTTAAGGCTTCACAACGTTAAAACCTCAAAACTTTTACACTTTTTTACTGTTCAATGCTTGGCCGTATGTATATTATACATAAATACCAATTTATAATGTTACATTAATGTTATATGTATTCCGATTTAAACAAGTGACTCTTTTTTTATAAAAGAAAAGACGCTGTTCACGAATATTTCGCAATCAGCGCCTCTCATCATACAAATACGACCGAAGTCAGAAATTTCATATGCCATATTTACCGTTTACGTTCATAAAATTCAAATGTATACGCATGAACATTTTTTCATCCTGTTCGCCTTCAATCTGTTCAATCAGTTCCCATTCGGACCAATCCACTTCAGGAAAAAATGTATCTCCCTCAAAATTCTCATGAATTTTGGTCACCACAAGACGATCTGCAAGTGGCAGGAACTCACGATACACTTGGGAACCCCCAATTACGCACAGTTCCTCACCTTTGGTTACGCTCAGACCCTCCTCAATCGTATGTACGATTTCAGCCTGTTCCACCTTGTAGTTCAGATCTCTTGTCACTACGATATTACGGCGCTGAGGAAGCGGCTTACCACCAAAAGATTCCCACGTGTTACGTCCCATGATAATTGTTTTGTTTAACGTACGTTGTTTGAAAAAGGCCATATCTTTGGGTAAACGCCATGGAATCGAATTGTTTAATCCGATCACACCGTTCTCCCCCATTGCCCATACCAATTCAATACTCAAGGGTAATACACTCCTTCAATCCAAGTCTCTTATCGAGATTGAACACATAATTAGACTGCAATTGGAGCTTTAATGCCCGGATGATGCTGATAGTTCTCAAACTCAAAGTCTTCAAACTTATAATCAAAAATAGAATTCGGCTTACGCTTGATTACCAGCTTAGGTAAAGCATAAGGTTCACGCTCCAACTGCGTTTTGACCTGGTCAACATGGTTAGAGTAGATGTGAACATCCCCTCCAGACCAGATGAAATCACCCACCTCAAGATCACATTGCTGAGCGATCATATGAGTCAAGAGCGCATAACTCGCGATGTTAAACGGCAACCCGAGGAACGTATCCACAGAACGCATCGTAAGCATACATGATAATTTACCCTCTGCAACGTAAAACTGAAACGCAAAATGACAAGGTGGAAGCTTCATATTGTTGATCTCAGCCACATTCCATGCGCTGACAAGGTGACGACGTGAATCCGGATTATTTTTAATCGAATCAATGACTGCGGCGATCTGATCAATTTTTTCTCCGTTTGGCGCTTCCCATGTGCGCCACTGCGAGCCGTATACCGGACCGAGATCCCCATTTTCGTCCGCCCAATCGTCCCAGATCTTCACACCGTTTTCTTTCAGATAAGATATATTGGTATCGCCACTCAAAAACCACAACAGTTCATGAATAACCGATTTGAGATGAATTCGTTTGGTTGTTACCAGCGGAAACCCTTCGGAGAGATCATAACGGAGCTGTCTGCCAAATACAGATTGTGTTCCTGTTCCTGTACGGTCTCCTTTATGCACGCCGTTGTTCAGAATATCCTGTAATAAATCGAGATAGTTTTTCATGTTGATATCCCCTCACTAAAGAATATTTACACTTACCACTCCGATGACAGAACAACCTTCCGATCGCTGTTATCCCCAGATTTTTTGATTTCCTTTTCCAAAGGTAAAATCCGGGGATAAAGGCGAACACTCCGCTTCTTCAGGTTTTTTCTGTCCTCTACGTTCTCGTGTAAAAGGTTAGTTTAACTAAATATATAGACCGTGATTGGCTTGGAGCCACATCATAACTGATCATTACTACAGTGTACCACAATTGTGTTGTTGGATAAAATCAATTCACTGAAACTTGTGAGCGGGTAAATTTTCATCATATCACATACACGAGTATCTTACATTTCTCGGCTCTTGCTCAGAAAAAGAGACGAATAACGCGTTAACGTCATTCGTCTCTTCTGATATACGTATAATGCCGGACGGATCCGAAGCTTAGATGATCTTAACGGGAGATGATGTGGATCGGGTGACCCATAACCAATTCCGCAGCTTCCATCACGATTTCGCCCAAAGTTGGGTGAGCGTGAATTGTGAGAGCCAGATCTTCCAATGTAGCGCCCATCTCAATTGCCAAACCAAGCTCAGCAATCAGGTTGGAAGCTTCCAGACCTACGATTTGGCAACCCAATACAAGGCCGCTTTCTTCGTCAGCTACGATTTTCACGAAGCCTTCAGCGTGGTTCAAAGATACAGCACGGCCGTTACCCGCATAAGGGAACTTGCCTGCTTTTACTTTGTAACCTTTTTCTTTAGCTTCTTTTTCAGTGTAACCTACGCTGGAACACTCTGGATCTGTGAACACAACAGCTGGCATACATTTGTAGTCAACTACAGATGGTTGTCCTGCGATTGCTTCAGCAGCCACTTTACCTTCATAAGAAGCTTTGTGTGCCAGAGCCAAGCCAGATACGATGTCACCGATAGCAAAGATGTGAGGAATGCTGGTACGACCTTGGTGGTCAACTTTGACAAATCCACGCTCGTCAACGTCAACACCAATCATGTCGAGACCCAGTTCTCCATCTGTGTTTGGACGACGTCCAACAGTTACCAGCAGGTAATCTGCAGTTACTTCTTTGGACTCACCATTTACAGAGTACTTAACAGTTACATCTTTATCCGTTTGCTCAGCACTTTCAGCTTTTGCACCCGTTACGATTTCGATGCCTGTTTTCTTCATGTTTTTAGCCACGAGGCTAGTCATGTCTTTATCGAAACCTGGCAGTACTGTATCCAAACCTTCGATGATTGTTACTTTTGCACCGAATTTGGAGTACATTTGACCAAGCTCAGCACCGATATATCCGCCACCGATAACGATCATGCTTTTTGGTACTTCAGGCAAGTTCAGAGCTTCTGTCGAAGACAGAATGCGTCCGCCAAACGGGAAAGGTTTCAGTTCGATTGGACGGGAACCTGTTGCAATAATTGCATTTTTAAATTTGTAACGTGGAGACTCGTGGTCATTGAATACACGAGCTTCGTTTTCGTTGATGAACATGCACTCACCGTTGAAAACTTCAACTTTATTGCCTTTGAGCAAACCAGCTACGCCGCCAGTCATTTTCTTAACAACGCCGTTTTTGAACTCTTGAGTTTTAGTGAAGTCCACTTTTACGTTCTCAGCAGAGATACCAAAAGCTTCACCGTGAAGTGCAGACTCATATTGGTGTGCAGCAGAGATCAGGGCTTTGGATGGAATACATCCACGGTTCAAACAAACACCGCCCAGTTCGGATTTGTCTACGATCAATACGCTTTGGCCCAGTTGAGCAGCGCGGATGGCAGCTACATAGCCGCCAGGACCCGCACCAATTACTAATGTGTCGATATTGAGAGAAGCGTCGCCTACTACCATATCTTACACCTCCATAACAAGCAGCTCAGGGTTAGCGAGCAGCTGTTTAATGTAATTCATAAAGTTTTGTGCTGTTGCGCCATCGATGATACGGTGGTCAAAGCTCAGGGAAAGAGCCATTACAGGTGCTGCAACTACTTCGCCGTTTTTGATCACTGCTTTTTCGCTGATGCGTCCTGTTCCGAGAATAGCAACTTCAGGGAAGTTGATGATTGGAGTGAAGAACATACCGCCAGCAGAACCGATGTTACTGATGGAGATTGTGCTTCCTCTCATTTCATTCGCGCTCAATTTGCCCTCACGACCACGAGCAGCCAGATCACGGATAGAATCAGCAATCATCCAGATGGATTTACGATCAGCATCTTTGATAACAGGAACGATCAAGCCGTTGTCTGTATCTGTAGCGATACCGATGTTGTAGTATTTTTTGTAAACAATTTCGTTAGCTTCTTCATCAATCATAGCGTTCAGAGCCGGGAATTGGCGGGAAGCCGCAACCAGTGCTTTAACGATGAATGGCAGATAAGTAACTTTTGTTCCTTTTTTCTCTGCAATTGGTTTCATGCGAGTACGGAAAGCAACCAATTCAGTTACGTCCACTTCGTCCATGATTGTAACGTGAGGTGCTGTGTAAGCCGATTTAACCATCGCATTAGAGATTGCTTTACGGATACCTTTGAATGGTACGCGCTCTTCTTCAAGGTATTGATCAGCTGCAGCCGCTGCTGGTGCTGCGGATTTTTCTCTTCTTGAGCCGGAGCTTCGGAAGATGCCGCTGCGGAAGAACCGCCACCGTTTTTGAAGGATTCAACATCTTCTTTGGTTACTTTACCGTTGTTGCCAGTGCCGTTAACCTGTGCGATGTCTACACCTTGTTCGCGAGCAAATTTACGCACGCTTGGTGTTGCCAGAACGTCTTTGGCAGGTACTGCCGGAACGCTGTTGTTGCCGCCTTCTTTAGCTGCATCCGAACTGGAAGCTGCTGCAGAAGAACCGCTTGTGTCAGCTCCGCCTTGAGCTGCATCTTTCTCTTGCTCGCCTTGATCACCAGCAGGAGCGTCGTCTTGCTCAGGAAGTTCGCCTTCTGCATCGATGATCGCTACAACTTCACCAACGTGGCAGACTTGACCGTCTTTAGCGAATACTTCTGTAACTGTTCCGTTAACCGGACAAGGTACTTCTACAACCGCTTTGTCGTTCTGTACTTCCATGATGATGTCGTCGTCAGTTACTTTGTCACCGACTTTGATGTGCATCTTGATGATTTCGCCTTCGTGCAGGCCTTCGCCCAATTCAGGGAATTTATATTCAAATTTAGCCAACTGAAAAACCTCCTTGATTATGTGCTCAATCCTGAAAACAACCCTTAACTCCAAGAAACAACTGTTACTGCTAGTGCAAATAACTGTTACTCAAGGGGCTAATGGCTGTTTACAGTGCAGCTTGCGCTGCGGTGTGAATCACCATACTGCGCCTTGCGGCATGTCAGATGATTAAATTAGAAATTTACGACTTTATTAACCGCAGCAACGATACGCGCTGGGTTAGGCAGCCATGTATCTTCGATTTGTGCAAATGGATATACAGTGTCCGGACCAGCTACACGCAGAACCGGTGCTTCCAAGTGCAGGATTGCTTTTTCATTGATTTGGGCAATGACTTCAGCTGCAACACCTGCGCTCTTTTGAGCTTCCTGTACAACAATTGCACGGTTTGTTTTCTTAACGGAAGCAACGATAGTATCGATGTCGATCGGGCTAACCGTACGAAGGTCGATAACTTCAACTTTGATTCCTTGTTTTTCGAGTTCATCTGCTGCTTTCACAGAAGTGTGAACCATCATACCGTAAGTAATGATTGTTACATCAGAACCTTCACGAACAACGTTCGCTTTACCCAACTCAACAACGTAATCTTCTTCAGGCACTTCTGCACGGAAAGCATGGTACAAGTTCAAGTGCTCCATGAAGAATACAGGATCGTTATCGCGAATAGAAGCGATCATCAGTCCTTTTGCATCGTAAGGGTTAGAAGGAACAACGACTTTGATACCTGGTGTTTGCGTGAGCAGACCTTCCAGGGAATCTGTATGCAATTCTGCCGCTTTTACACCGCCACCGAATGGTGTACGGAATACGATTGGAGAATTGTATTTTCCACCGGAGCGGAAACGCATACGAGCAGCTTGCACTACCATTTGGTCAAGGGCTTCGAAGATAAAACCAACGAATTGGATCTCAGCAACCGGACGGAAGCCTTGTACACCCAGACCTACAGCCAGACCACCAATAGCGGACTCAGCCAGTGGTGTATCAAATACACGCTCTTCGCCAAACTCTTTTTGCAGACCTTCCGTTACACGGAAAACGCCGCCTACATTACCTACGTCTTCACCGAAAAGCAGAACGTTAGGATCACGTTTCAACTCCACGCGAAGCGCATCACGGATTGCTTCTTTCATGTTCATTTGTGCCATTTGCTTCATTTCCTCCTTAAACATTGACAGTTCACATTTGAATTCGTACATGTATACCGGGACATTAAAGTCACGGATGTTTATGCTTTATCGGAAAAAACTTATTGGAAATCAGCTTTTGCTCTTCCAAGTGCTTAGGCGTTTGTTCGAACATGCTGTCGATCAAGCCTGAAATCGTCATTTTCTCGGTTTTTTCCGCTTTTTTGATCTCTTCATTTACTTTAGCTTTTGCTTCTTCTTTCACACGTGCTGTATCTTCTTCAGTCCAAAGACCTTTTTTCTCAAGATATTTAGCGAAACGTGCGATAGGATCTTTAGCAGACCATTCTGCCTCTTCTTCTTTTGTACGATACTTGGAAGCATCATCCGAAAGGGAGTGAGGACGGAAACGATATGTTACTGCTTCGATCAATGTTGCGCCTTCTCCGTTACGTCCACGCTCAGCAGCTTCCTGAACAGCTTTGATAACAGCGAAGATGTCCATACCGTCAACTTTAACACCTTTGATACCTGCTGCTACCGCTTTGTGAGCGATGGAAAGAGCTGCTGTTTGTTTAGCAAAAGGAGTTGTGATGGCATAACCATTGTTTTGTACGAAGAAGATAACAGGCAGTTTGTATACACCAGCGTAGTTCAGACCTTCATAGAAGTCACCTTCAGAAGAACCGCCATCACCTGTGTACGTGATAACAACTTGTTTTTGTTTCTTCAATTTGTAACCCATAGCGATACCCATTGCATGCAGAATTTGTGCACCAATGATGATTTGTGGCATCAATACATTAACGCCATCTGGAATTTGTCCACCATGTTGGTGTCCACGGGAGTACAAGAATGCTTGATAAAGAGGAAGTCCATGCCATACGAGTTGCGGAATGTCACGATAGCCAGGACATACAAAGTCTTCTTTTTCAATTGCAAATTCACTACCAACCATTGTAGCTTCTTGACCAGATACTGGAGCATAGAAACCAAGACGACCTTGACGGCCCAGGTTTACTGCACGGTCATCCCAAGTACGGGTAAATACCATGCGGTACATAATTTCTTTTAATTGATCATCGGAAAGTGTAGGCATCATGTCTTTGTTAACAATTTCGCCGTCAGGAGACAGCACGGACAGAGCTTCTACATCCTCTGTATACACTTCATAAGGAACCTTGCTCATTTTTTCTTCACCTCAACAAAAAATTTGAATATCAAGTTCCGCTGTTATAATATTATTATACACCTGTTTCACTCCATACGTCAAAGAAATCCGTAATTTTTTTATGTTTCCTGCCGGATTGTATGTATAACAGGGGATTAATATTGGTATAACAGCATAATACATGATTGCGTGTTTGACCTAACCCCGCACAAGGGTAATCTTACCGTATTGCGCGGTCGAATGCAAAAAATTAACCGAGAAAGGTGACGTTTTATGACGGATTCCCGCTATTTGAAACGCACGATTGTGAAGGAAGAGATTGAAAGTCGCTATCTCGGAGAGAAGCGAACGCTCCGTATTTACCTCCTCCGGGCTATAACGAATTACTTAGCTACCCTGTCGTATATTGTCAGGATGGCGAAGAATTTTTTAATTTCGGACGAATTGCTACAACAGCTAACCAAATTATTCTGGACGAAGGAGCCGAACCTTTCATTATTGTAGGGGTTCAGGTCGATGTGTCTGTGAGAACGCAGGAATATGCTCCATTCGGAGATCGGTTCAAGGCATATACCGCTTGCTTCGCTGAAGAGATTATTCCCTATATAGAAGAGAAATATCCTGTGCGCCGTTCTCCGCAGGAACGCATTCTTGCCGGAGACTCGCTTGGTGGCAGTGTTTCGCTTCATCTTGCTCTGTTATATCCGGATCTGTTCACACGTGTCATCAGCATGTCTGGTGCCTTCTACTCTGCTTCACAAGAAATCTATGCCGCAGCTGAAGATCTGTCTTGGCTCTCGATCTGGATGATCGTTGGTTTACAGGAAACTGCCTTTAAGGCAGATACCGGTACGTATGATTTTGTTCAATTAAACCGGGATACTCGAGAATTGCTGGAAAAACGTGGTGCTCTCGTCTCCTATCAAGAGAAAGACGGAAAACACCAATGGGGCTTTTGGCAGAAGGAATTGCCCGAAGCATTACTTTATTTTCTCCAGGAGAGATAAAAGGACCACATTAACAGGCGGCTGAAATGCCGCTATTGTTTTTCATTTTAATGATACCGCTTACAATTGTAATCTGAAAAAGAAGCAGGATATCCTGCTTGCTTTAAGTGCTCTAATCCTGCTTCTTTGCCCGATTACAAATTAAGCATGAATTTCGTTTACTTTTTAAGCTAAGGAATGTTCCGCTTCAATCTTTCTCAACAGAACATCGCAGCCTGCGTTAACCAGCTCGTACACCTCTTCAAAATTGCCTGTGTAATACGGGTCAGGTACTTCTCTGAGTTTTTCCTCGGGAAGCATGTCCATGAACTTGATGATGTCCGCCTCAGCTCCGCCTGGAACGTTGCGCACATTATCTGCATTGGAATTGTCCATACACACAATGTAATCAAATTGAGTAAAGTCTTCGCTGGCGAACTGTCTTGCTGCCATGTTGGCATAAGAAATCTGGTACGAATCCAGCAATTTTCGAGTCCCTTCATGCGGAGGTTTACCAACATGCCAGTCCCCTGTACCCGCTGAGTCCACACGAATCTGGTGTTCAAGCCCCTTCTCCAGGACTTTGTGACGCAAAACGGCTTCAGCCATTGGTGATCTACATATATTGCCCAGACATACAAACAAAACATTAATCATATTAATCCCCCTTGCTTAACGTACCTTGCAATACCGACGATGTTGGCTGTGTCACAATGCTCTCCGGCTGAGGAGTGACGTTCCCGGTCTCAGATGGCACCAACGAACGACGTGGCAGTTTCCATTTATAATGTACAGAACACATCCGGAAGAACACAACGGCCGCGAAACAAAATAATAATCCGGCATTCGTTGTTAACCAACCCATACCTATAACAAAACCGGCTGTCATTGCCCATACAGCATAAATTTCGTCACGCAATACAAGCGGTTTACGTCCCGCAAGCACATCACGAATAACGCCTCCACCAATACCGGTCATTACTGCTGCAACGATAACTGCGCTAATAGGATGTCCCATGTTCGCCGCGTACAGCGCCCCTTGAATTGCAAATGCTGCGAGTCCGATTGCATCAAACAACGCCTCTGTTCGCTTCCAGTGACTTATCCACTTGAGAGGCAATATAAACGCAATCGCTACAGATACTAAGGCTAACATAATAAGTGATCCCTGACTCCACAGTGTCGTTACAGGTATACCTATAAGTACATTCCGGATAATCCCGCCTCCGAATGCCGTGACAAGTCCAAGCACTAGTACACCCAGAATGTCATACTCCTCTTCCATTGCTACGAAGGCACCGGACATTGCAAATGCGATAGTGCCTATAATGCTGAATACTTCAAAAATGTGTAAGTCCAACCTGTTCAAACCTCACTTTTCAAGTCATCTCCATGTCGCTCTACCCATTGTATCCGCGAGCACTGAAATTGTGCAACCACATTTTGTGGATTATACTGGTTTGGTGAATATATTTGTACAGGTTCCAACATTATATTTGAACAATGAACTATTTTTCTCTGAACTAGGAAGGATGAAATAAAATGACGGTGAAACGGATAGTTATTTTTACAGGCGGAAACTTATCTGTAGAATTACTTCAGGAAATACGAGAAGATGATATGATCATCGCGGCCGATCGCGGTGCATTATTTTTAATTGAACACGGCATTCAGCCTCACATTGCAGTTGGAGACTTCGACTCCATTACTGAAGAGGAACGTATCATTGTAAGCAACAATAGCATTCGGTTCATTACATGTGACCCTGTTCATAAGGATCTTACTGATACAGAAATGGCTTTTGAGACAGCGCTAGATTACGAACCTTCTCACATCTTAATGTTAGGTGCTACAGGTACACGTATGGATCACACTCTCGCTAATGTACATATCATGGTTCGCGCGATGCAACATCATATCTCCTGTGCCATTCAGGACAAACACAACTACATGACACTGACCACATCCAAAGCTGTGGTTGAACACCGAGACTATAAATATGTTTCTCTGCTGCCCTTGACTCATGAAGTTGCAGGAATAACTCTAGATGGTTTTATGTATCCGCTAGATCAAGCCACCATTCGCATGGGACAATCCTTGGGTGTAAGCAACAAGCTCTTAGGCTCCTCCGGTACAGTCACTATTGATAGTGGCTTATTACTGATAATTCAGAGCAAAGATTGAATCTATTCGTATGCTTCATAGTTATTTATTACGTTTTTGTAACCAGTGATTGAATGAAGAAAATAGGTTCACACATAACAAAGACCCTTGATATTCAAGGGTCTTTGTTGTTTCATCTTTATTCTTCGTCCGTCAATGATTAATTTTTTGACATTTTTAATCATATTTTAATAAACATACCCAAACCATTGTGGCGCAAGGGATTACACTTCCCTATCCAATTTCTAGGCTGTTACAAAGCTGTTATACTCGCTCTAGCAACTTAACGAAAACGAATTTTGGAGGTACTAACTAACATGAAAACAAACATCTTTGTCCAAAAGGCCGTAACCGTCGGGTTGTGCGCTACACTAGGTTTTGGAGCTGTATTAATGACTAACGCACCTGTTGCACAGGCAGCAACTGCTTCTGTATCCACAGGTCAACAGATTGTTAACTATGGTAAACAATTTACTGGAACTCCATATAAATTTGGTGCTTCAACATCAACAACCAAAGTTTTTGACTGTTCTTCTTTTATGAAATATATTTTCAAAAAGTATGGTGTAGATTTGCCGCGCACTTCCGTGAAACAATCCAAAGAAGGTAAAGCTGTGTCTAAAGCTAATCTGCGTGTCGGAGATCTGGTATTCTTCTCAAGTGGTAGCCGGTCTACCGGTTCTAATGTCACTCACGTAGGTGTTTATGCGGGAAATGGTAAGATTCTGCATACGTATGGATCTCCAGGCGTAACCCTCTCTGATCTGGACTCTGGTACTTGGAAGAGAACGTATGTTAAAGCTCGTCGTGTACTTTAGAATTATATATTGCTAGTAAGTAAAGGCCGGACGAAATGTTCCGGTCTTTTTATTTACCCTTTTTTCGCCACAGTCTAAACTGGTGTTTCATGGAATTCGGTGATACATCTAATTTTTATCATGAAGCATGTAACCGATCCCACGCACCGTATGAATCAGTTTCACACTTCTTCCCTTATCCACCTTAACCCTTAGATGTTTGATATACACATCCACAACGTTGGTATCCATCGCATACTCATATCCCCATACTTCCCGCAAAATATCACTCCGGGTACATGCTTCATTCACATGCAGGGCCAGGAATTCCAGCAATTCGTACTCTTTTGGCGTTAATGTCAGGTATTCACCCGTACGACTTACCCTTCTTGAACGCAAATTGACTTTAAGATCATGAACTACAATTACTTCCTCACCCTCTGGTGTTGCATTCGCAAAAACACGCAATAAATTTCGTATTCTGGCAAGCATCACGGTTAAGTGGATCGGTTCCTCCATCACGTCATTAGCTCCGTAATCCAGCCATTCCACGATGAACTGAGGAGATGCATTTGAAGTAATAACCAGTAGAGGTATAACCTGACCCTTATCTATCCATCGTTTTAACTCTAATTTCTGATCCTGGCCACAATGTTCATTTCCTCTTCCCGTTCTACCAGGATGATCAGTTTAATATGCAGCAACGAAGGCTCGACGGATTGGTTTAGTTGGGACCACTTCATTCGTTGCACCTCATACCCTTCGCTACATAAAATATCCTGAATTAGGCTGACCTGTTCTCCTGCTCCAATCAGCAAAATGACTGTTTTCACTCTTTTTCACCCGGCCTGTCTCTATCCCCACTGCTCGCAGCAATGGTTGGTACAGATAGCATGCCGTAAAATGAAAAAGTCCATTCCCTCAAGGGAACAGACTTTGCTTCTTTCTTGCTTTAACCAAAGTAGCGATGGACGAGCGCACGTGCTTCAGCTGTGTCTTTTGTTCCGTGTACGAGGACACGTCCATCTTGGAAAATAACCATTCTATGGACTCCTGTTGTAAAAGAAACCAGAAACGGATTGGATTCCACTTTTCCTTCTTGAAGCCTGTTCAGACGTTCCGCCGTATGTTGAAGATCCAGATTCATACGCCGTGCAGGTCGGATCTGAACGGTGTCCCTGCCACATAACACATCGGTTTTCTCCAGATTGGACGCAGAAAGATATGGATATGTTGCCGAAGTGCCGCAGGAAGGACAGTCTTGCTTTTTCGCACCATCCACATTGATGGATATGTATTCGTTCCTCCACACGTCAAATGACAATAACTTACGTCTCAATGCATTGGCATTGCCACTAAGTAACTTCATCGCTTCTGCTGTCTGATTTGCCGTTACCATCTGTACCGCTTGAGGTATGATACCAGACGTATCACATGTATCTCCTCCCAGAGGGACTTCACCCAGCAAACAATTTAAACATGGCGTATCTCCAGGCATAAACGTATAGGTGATGCCGTAACTACCTACGCATCCACCATAAATCCAGGGAATACGGTGTTTCTGTGCCATATCGTTAATGAGTAATCGCGTATCAAAGTTATCCGTTGCATCCATGATCAAGTCGGTATGCTGAACGAGTTCTTCCAATTCATCTACTCTGACATCCAACACTTTCCCTTCCACATGAACCGTGGAATTAATGGCAGATAACCGTTTTTCCGCTGCCATCGCCTTCGGCATCCGTTCAATCGCGTCCTGTTCTACATATAATTGCTGTCGCTGCAGGTTACTCCACTCCACATAATCACGATCCACAATTGTTAAGTGTCCAACTCCTGAACGAACTAACGTTTCTGCAATTCCTGTTCCGAGTGCGCCAGCGCCTACAATTAAAACTCTGCTGCCCTTTAATCTGGCCTGGCCTTCCTTGCCAAGTGGCGCGTAACGTTCCTGTCTGGAATAACGATCGGCCTGTTCTGAGGATGTTAATTGATCTGTCATGTATGAACCATTCCTTCCACAGGACTACTGGCTGCTGCATAACGCTTTACGGGAATCATGCCTGCCTCATATGCCAATCTACCTGCTTCTACCCCCAATCGCATCGCTTTAGCCATGCTCACTGGATCCCCTGATCCGGATACGGCTGTATTTAACAATACGCCATCTGCACCAAGTTCCATCGCATAAGCAGCATCTTTTGGGGAGCGCAATCCTGCATCCACAATTACAGGTACAACGGCCTGCTCAATGATGATCTCAAGGTTATAGGGATTGATGATGCCTCTGCCAGCTCCGATGGGAGAAGCGCCAGGCATTACAGCATGTACGCCAAGCAATTGTAGCCTTTTGGCCAGAATGACATCATCCGAAATATAAGGCAATACCGTGAAGCCCTTTTCAAGCAAAATTTCGCAAGCCTTGTACGTTTCAATCGGATCTGGGAGTAACGTCATTCCATCTCCGATGACTTCGACTTTTATCATATCACAAAGTCCTGAAGCCCGCGCAAGCTCGGCAATTCGCACCGCCTCTTCCGCATTGGAAGCTCCAGCCGTATTCGGAAGAAGAGTGTATTTGTCCAGATCCAATGTATCCAGGAAATGCTTCTGGTTGCGCTCCTCCAGATTCAGACGACGAACAGCAAAGGTTAAAACTTCCGTTTCAGATGCTTCCACAGCCTGACTTTGCACTTCCAGATCCGAAAACTTGCCTGTTCCGAGCAACAATCTGGACTCAAACGTATATTTACCAATATTCAACATCATCAACCGCCTCCTACAAAATGTACAATCTCAATTCGATCGCCTTCTCTTAATGCCGTTGACTCATGATACTCACGGGTTAAAATATGCTTGTTCAGCTCTACAACTACAGTCTTGACTTGCAGATCAAAAGATTTAAGCAGTTTATCCACACGATTCAATCTGTCTTCAATCTCCATCCGTTGACCATTAACGATGATATTCACTGCACCACTCCCTTTCTGTTCAATCGCTCCGGACTCAGCGCCTCAATTCCGAGTTCTTCTGAGCTTTTGCCAGCGAGCAACTCAGCGATAAGCCTGCCTGTTATCGCACTAAGCAAGATACCGTTGCGGTAATGCCCAAAGGCGGCGAACAGCCCTGGTATACTCTTGCAAGCACCTATATAAGGCAGTCCATCTGGAGTTGCCGGTCTTACGCCTGCCCACGCTCGCATAAATTGTGCTTCTTTCATCCCAGGTACCCAGTGGGTAGCCGCTGTTAGCAGCTTCTGGACACCCTGTACAGAAACGTTAAGATCCGTTCTGCCTGGCAGACTGGTTGCCCCGAGCCAAACTTCGCCATTGGCTTTGGGAACAATATAGATATCCTCTGCATACACCGTTCTGTCAGGTCTGTACCCTGCATGTTCATCTGAGAACTGAACGGCGGCTATTTCTCCTTTTACCGACCACACAGGCATGCTCAGATTCACATGTCTCATCAACTCTTCACTCTGTAATCCAGCCGCTATAATGACATGTTTGCATCTCATCTCACCGATCGATGTGGTGATTCCCTGCACGCCAAGTTCGTTTGCTTGCACACGTATATCCTGTATGTCCTCCATAACCCGTGCTCCCAATGCTTGAGCGGATTCAGCATATGCCTTCGTTAGATGGACTGGAAGAATCTCACTCTCGTAAGGTCTGTAGTAGGCTCCATACGTATCTCTGTTAAGCCATGATGCCTCCTGTTGCACAACGGAACGATCCCACCATACCTCATCAGCAGAAGCAGACAACGCAGACTTCCGATTGTCCTTATAACTACTTAATTCTCTGTATGAACGAAAAGGAGTTAGGAATCCCTGGCGTTGCAGGCCAGTCTCTACCTCACTGAGTGTAGCCATTAGCACCTGTTGCTCGATAAGTAACTGTCTACTCTGTCTGGCAAGCTTAGCCATCAAAGGATGAGCAAAATCCTCACTGTCTGCCGCCAGCATTCCAGCCGCCGCGCAAGAAGTGCCTCCTGCAATCGCCGAACGCTCCAGCAACAGCACATCCTGTCCACGGGAAGCAAGCTCATAAGCGATAGCACAACCAACAACGCCTCCACCTACAATAATCGTTTCTGCATGAAACTTATCCGGTTTATCAATAACGATCTCTTTCATCCTCTCATCTCCTTGATTCAGGGACTCAGACTTTCTGTAGCAACGATAGCCTGCCTTAATAATGCAGCCGCCCGATCCGGTGACTCGCTCGCCCATACATTCGAGATCACGGCGACTCCCTGTGCCCCTGCAGAGCGAATAGCTTGAATGTTTCCCGGTTCGATGCCCCCAATCGCCATGACAGGAATGGAGACACGCCTGCACACTTCAGCAAGAGCATGTAATCCTCTGGGGTCAAGATCAGGCTTACTGTTGGTTGAGTAGACATGCCCGAAGAAAAGATAATCGGCTCCCCGTTCTTCAGCGATTTTTGCCTCATCGATTGAATGAACAGATACACCCAGACGAAGGCGCTGCACATTGCTTATAACAGCAGGGTTATAATTTCGTATCGCATCTTGCCCCCAATGTACACCGCCATAAATGTCATTCTGTGGAGGAAGTTCTGAACTATTGATAACAATGCGGCAAGATGGAATGCCAACGCTACGCAGACTTTGAGCCCAACCGATCTTGTCTTGCCATGTGAGTTGTTTTTCTCGTATGTGAATATAGTCCACCAAAGGCCAAACGTCCTTTGCAGCTTTTACAAAAGATGCCTGATCCCCTGCACCCGTAGATACAACATGCAATTCAAATGATTCTTGAACATGTTCATGAGAAATTACCGTACTGTTCATCTCCTTCCAGACTTGAATGCTATGAAAACACAAAAAAGCCACTCCCGTAGGGGAGTGGCTGCGTATTAATTATAGGACCAGATGACTGACTGATACATACAGTTCATTTCGTGCAATAAAGCTATAGACCTTATAGCCATAACGTTATACACGCAACTGCATGTTTCAATTTACTAAGCAAGACGGTTGAATTCTTTCGAATTGCCGTTTGCTCACGTCATTCACTGAAACGCGCTCGCCACTTCCCTACGCTGGTATGATCCAGATCAGGTGCAAAGGGTCCGGAATCGCATTCTTCCATCTCAGCCGCATCGTGCGGCCCCCTAGTGTTCATATGAAGTTGTAGCCTATGTTACCATAGACGGTTTTTTTGTCACCGTCATTTCTGTTAAACATTGTCTTGAATCGTTTAGTTTTTCTCAGACCATTCTTCGACATTCCATGTTTTGGTGACCCATCCCTCGTAGAAATCAGGTTCATGAGATACCAGTAACACCGTTCCCTTGAATTCTTTCAAAGCACGCTGCAACTCCGCTTTGGCTGTGACATCCAGATGGTTCGTCGGCTCATCGAATAGAATCCAATTGCTTTCACGCATCAAGAGTTTGCATAAACGAACCTTGGCTTGTTCTCCACCACTCAGCATATTAAGTGGACGAGTAATGTGCTCATTTTTCAACCCGCAGCGAGCGAGATGACCTCGGACCTCATTTTGGGTCAAATGTGAAAATTCATTCCAGACATCCTCAATCGGCGTGATATTCCCAGCACGAACCTCCTGCTCAAAATAGGCTGTTTCGAGGTAATCTCCTAAGAAAGTCTTTCCACTGAGTGGAGATATTTTTCCCAGGATGGTTTTCAACAGCGTCGATTTACCCACACCATTACAACCTACGATGGCAATTTTCTCACCACGTTCGATTGTCATTGTCATCTTAGGCAGCAAAGGATACGTATATCCAATTTCAAAATCAATACCCTCAAAGACCGTTTTACTGCTCGCACGGGCATCCTTGAATTTGAACGTTGGTTTGGCCGCTTCATCTGGGCGATCAATACGTTCAATTCTGTCCAGCTGTTTCTCCCGACTCTTCGCTCGACCTGAAGTTGAAGCACGTGCCTTGTTACGCTGAATGAAATCTTCCTGCTTCTTGATGTACTCTTGCTGTTTCTCGTATGCATCAATATGCTGGGCTTTATTCATATCAGCCATCTCGAGGAACTTGTTATAGTTCGCTGCATATCTCGTTAATTTGGCAAATTCCAAATGATAAATGACATTTACGACTTCATTCATGAATTCCGTGTCATGGGAGATTAAAAGAAACGCGTGCGGGTAGTCCTTCAGGTAACGTGACAGCCATTCAATGTGCTCTACATCCAGATAGTTGGTCGGCTCATCCAGCAAAAGAGCTGTAGGTTTCTCAAGCAGAAGCTTGGCAAGAAGCACCTTGGTACGTTGTCCACCACTTAGAGCTGCGACATCCCGATCAAGACCAATTGCGGACAAACCAAGACCATTGGCCATCTCTTCCACTTTTACGTCAATCAGATAAAAGTCGCCCTGTTCCAGTTGTTCCTGAATATCGCCCATCTCTTCCAGCAACTGCTCCAGCTTATCTGGATCTGCATCTGCCATCTGGTCCGTAATATTCATCATTTCTTTTTCCAATTCAAGCAACGGAAGGAATGCATCCTTAAGCACGTCACGAATGGTTTTGCCTGGGGTAAGCTTCGTGTGCTGATCCAGATATCCATAACGGACCTTAGGTGTCCATTCCACTTTTCCACTATCTTTAAGCAATTTACCGGTAAGGATGTTCATTAATGTGGATTTACCCACACCATTGGCACCAACAAGTCCTACGCGCTCTCCGGCAAGTAAACGAAATGATACATTTTTAAATAACGTGCGATCTCCAAAATTGTGACTTACGTTCTCTACTGACAATAAACTCATAAGATGAGGTTGCTCCTATCTATTAGACATTACTTTTGTTATTGTTCCGAAACCCTATTCTAGCACAGGTCCCGTCTTTTCTGAAAGTAATGTAAACAGTTCAAGAACCTCTTACATGATTTTGTCATACAGGCTACCCTAACGATTAGAGCATTTATATTCGAAATAGCCTTGCGCAGCTGCTTGTCTTGCGTCTGTGAACACCTCTTCAGCACGGTAACCATTACCACATGTGGAGGGGTAATAGTACCTGATACCCGTTAAAGGATCTACCCCACCTACGATGGCCGTTTTCTTCACAAGTCTGCCTCCACCGATCGCATAATTGTTGATCTTCTGGTCACCCACACCTATACCTTGGATAAAGGCCATAATCCCTGTATCGTTAATGGAGTTGTACCAATCTTCCTGTGCAACCAGGGGCATCGTGAACGTATAGGAAATACCGTTCTTTCTGGCAAACTCATTATGGCGGTTAATCACATCAGCCAGATCATCCTGCACAGTAGTCACAATCCGGCTTAGTCTAACTTGTTCAAATACGCTGGTATTCTGAAGTAAAGGAATCTGTGTGCTTGAGGCCAGTTCTTTTTGAAATCCTTCAATCCATTTCCCTGCATTTGCGTCATAGGCATATACGTAGTCGTCCAGTGTAAAGTTAATACTGTTACCATTAGAATCTGAATATGTATAAGGTTTCTTGGGGCTCCACACTTGCCTGAAAGAATCTTCACGGTGACCCGTCATCTCTGTTTCTGTGGACAACATATAATAGCCATCATAATCCAGAATAACCACGGCAGGAATGTAATTAAACATGTTTTGAATAGCTGCGGGATCATCCTGAATCCCCATATTCAAAGCCATCGTCTGAGTAAATGTTAACAAGGCAAGCTCTTTATCCGCTTTAACAAATTTGGTTGAATCATAACCTGCTTCATCATTTTGTTTCTCATTCTGATGCATGACTGCACCTGCATCCATGACTGCGGTTTGAAGTGCAGATCTGTATCGTTGACCAAGATATTGAGCCTCTTCGGCATCTTGGGTATGGAGTGAGATGATCCAGAAGAGCGGGAAGAAGATCAGCACAAATACAATGGATAGCTCAGTAATCTTCATTGAGGACCATACCTCCGTATGTGACAAATACTGCTGAAGCCTGAGCCGTGCCACTCAACCATTCACGAATGAGCATGGAAGGTGTACGATTTGTATTTTGGAGCGTCACGGTGAAAAAATCCCCTGTCGTCAACGTATATCTTCGGCCAGGATCATCAACTGGTATCACACCTGAGGATGGGAATAGTCTTTCTCGAATCTGAGCTGCATAATATCCATCCTGCACTACCTCATAGGTCCCGGTAAAACTGTTATTGTCCATCGGGTCTGTATAATGAGGTACATATTTCTTATGTAAATGTTCCATCGACACCTCATACAGATTGCCCGTCTGGGCCAGTTGCTCCTCAAACTCAGCCAACATTCGAGGTGAAATATATCCTTTCGTTCGGACAGCATCAACAAAACGTGTTACATTCTGAACAGCCGTCATACGTGTTATATCATCCTGCCGATCAGCTGTTTCAGCAGTTGGGTACACATAGAGCAGAAGGACTGCGAGCAATACGGCAAGCAGCTTGGATGCGGCATTAATCAATTCACACTGGTCTCCTTCCAAAAACAATCTTGAGCAGTTCTCCAGTTTCATTTCGTATAAACTCTGGTCTGTAGGTAACATAGAGCTGGACAGGAATAGTCGCTATTTTGCTGACAAGTGGATCGATCACATAGGAAGTCCCGTCTACCTCTACAGGAATGCCTGTGCCTGTCATCTGTCTCACGGTATGCAACACTTCCGCACCACTATACCGGGACGGATTGGTGGTATGCAGTGTTGTTGTCAGCCGACCTTCCATGCCTGCTGTTGTCTGTACTCTGTCGTTCAAGGCCGCTGATAAAATCTTAACATTCTGTTGCCCGTACAGGCAGGCTGTCACAAACAGGACAACCGCCGTACAAAACAACATAAGATGCTGTGTATTCCGGGACATGTTAAACCAACTCCTGTCAGGATTGCTGGAAGATCAGCCCTCTTACCACGTTGGATCGGTCTTTTACGATAATGGCTTTGAATTTACCACTTGGATTGACATATTGATTGTCTTTTTCACTCATGGTCTGGTTAATAATCCCCACTTTATCGTCGGGTGCAATAACCGAGCCGTAGTCCGCATTATTGAGATCCTGTGAAATGTTTAGTTGATTGCCGTACCATTGACCCGCTTTATTTTTACCTGTAATAACTTGAATACCGAACTGATCCTTGTCCGCATATTTACGTAGCGCATTCGTAACCTGCGATCCACTGATGGTTGTTCCGTCATATACCGTAAATGCGGCCTGGGACAACTCGGTTTGGATATCAGCAAAATTATTCTGGGCCGTCTTGGTTGCCTCCTGAGCCGAAATAAACAACAGAACTACAATTGTGATCAAAGCGATTGTTAAAAATATCCCTGCTGCCACCTTTAAAGCGCTTGATGCATTGTTCATGATAAATCCTCCCAAGTTATAAGTTATTAAACTATTTCAGACTGTCACACAGATGAATTGTGCTACAGTTTCTGAATTTGCTCATAATAAATGTTCATCTGCAAGAAACTCATACCGACCAATGGAATAACCAGATACAAAAAGATAAGGGCGTACATAGGTGTAAATCCAATGGTTCTCCCCCATGATGCTTTGACATCTATCATTTTGCTGTACTCTTGCTTGCGTTGTTCAAAATAGAATGCCATCATGCTCTCAAGATCATCGAAGGCTTCACGTATTGATATTTTGCCAAGGGCAAGCTGTAATTTATCAACCAGTCGCTGGAACTCGGGCAAGCCCGCCTCTTCCTTTAATTGTTCAAGTGCAAGCTCTGGCCCATGTTCAAAATGCAACAAACATTTTTGTAGCGGACGCTTGAAAATGACGGCAAATCGATTAAGCCATTCCAATATCTCTTCGACTGACATTCGGTCCATCTCACGTAGAATGGAAATCACTGTCTGGAATTGATAGATTTCATGTCGCATATCCAATCTTCGCATTTTCCGTTGAAATAACATGAGCCATACCGGCATGTAATACCCTGCTACACCCATAAGAATGGCTATAATCATTTCCCACCAGCGTACATATTGCTTGTTGTACACCTCAAGTTTCTGCATAATGCGCGTGATGGTCTCATTCTGGGTATCATGGTCTAACTGAACTGGAGATAACTGCTGTAACGCTTTGGAGACTTCTTCGTATGTAGCTCCTCGGTTCATTTCTACACTTTCCAATACGGATTGATCCAACAGTGTTTTTTCCTCAGCTTTCCTGAGATCCGCTTCAGCCATTGCACCAAACATTCGATCATCCCGGATCGGATCATGCATGATGTGGTTACGTTCAACCTGATGCAATAACAAGATGCATCCCATTGTAAGAACTAAACAACCTGCGAATAACATCACTCGACGAATGGCAAGCCATTCGTATTTCAACTCTGAACTGCTCTCCCTCATGAGCCGTATCGTTTGACTGTACTGTGCACTGCCAGGTTTTGCTGCAAACAACATCGCCAATTTCCGTATGAAGGTCTGCCTGTACAGCAACTGATCCAACCATGAATGCTTATGTCCTGACCGGTAACGAGTTTCATCGTATTGCTGGAGCCTTTGCAGAAGCAAATAAGCAAGGATGATGATGACATAGATCGATATTTTGGTAACAAAACCGATTTTGCTGCGGTAAAATTCATCCATCGTTGGAAAGCTGACTCTAGCCCAGCGTTCGATTGGAGCGGTGAACAATACCGGAGCAAGAGCGATAATATTAAGCCCTTTGAGCAGGTAATCCAATTTATCACGCCGCAAAATCTCCAAATGAATCTCCTGAGTTAGGTTACCAAGTCCTTTGAGATAAATAGAACCTTGTGCCCTGTCCTTATCCCCGAACTCCATGACCATATAGGAAACGCCGGCAAATCCTTTGAGAAAACGGTTGGGAGCCACTTCAT
This sequence comes from Paenibacillus sp. OVF10, assembly GCA_022836915.1. GTDB lineage: Bacteria > Bacillota > Bacilli > Paenibacillales > Paenibacillaceae > Paenibacillus. The sequence continues at coordinate 4,851,928 of CP094668.1, forward strand.
AATAACGCTCAAGTGCTTCATTCGGATCTGGAGAAGTTAGAGCTTCGTAGATCAGTCTTACCTGTTCTGCTGCTTCTCCTGTGCCTGCTTCAGCGGCTTCATATAGCGCTTCCTCAACCATGCCATGCTGATGATACCGGTGCCTTACATCTGCGAAGAGATCCAACATCTGCACCAGCAACCTTTTTTCCATACGACTGAGGCACATATCCAATATCAGGCTGTTTAACACCACAGCACAGAGTACGGAAAGTATTACAAAAGCGATACCCGGCTGCAGAAGAAACAGAATGACACTTATGCCTCCATAACCTCCAAGAATAATCAGAACCACTGTCATCGTCAGCCTGCGAAGTGAAGGCTCATCCCCAACATGGCGGAATGAAATACGTTTCTGCACCTGTAAAATATACGCTGATAACAGTGGGACCTTCATTCCAAGACGGTAGGATTGCAACAAGATTGATCCGACTCCCTTGAGTCCCTTCCCGCTAGGAGCAAGAATAACGCCGGGCTGACTTGGTGAACCACCTCCTCTGTGACGTAACATACTTAGAACCAGAAGTGTGATCAGCAGCCCTCCTGCACAAATACTTAATACGAGGAGCAGAATCCATTTAATTGTCATGCTGAATCACCCCAGTGTTGCTTCATAAACTGTTCAAATTTCTCGGCATCCTGTAATGTCATCTGGTCTCGCATATCCACCATGCTTCCAGAGGAGATTGGAGCTGTTGCAACATACACTCCATCTCTGTATTCCACAACATTACGAAATGTAAAACCTGCCCTCTCTTCCAAGCTATCACCTTGATTCGCACGAGGAAGACATTCCGTAATACGTTCGATATATCTTCGTCCCTCAGCATCTTTTTTCATGTGAACATCGAAATTGATGACACTCACAACCTGCTCCTCAGCAATATGCTCATGCTGGAACATACCTGTCTTGAGCAAGGAATTACGGAGGAGAAAACCAGATCACGGAACGTTTTGGCATGGTGGGTAAACAGGGTGAACAGACTGGCAACCTGAGACATTTGAATCATCCACGCTGCCACTTCATCACTCGCAACCTCACCAAGAATATTGACAGTACCATCCGTTTTTTTCTGCAAATCAAGTCCTTGTTGACCTGAAATGTGTTCGGTCTCTCGGAAACTCAAGATATTACGACGGCTATAGATCCGTCTTAATTGAAGCTCAAACGCCATCTCCTGCACCCGAAGGGTGTACGATGCATAGATGTGTTTCACCATAGCCATAAGCAACGTCGTTTTACCAGAACCTTGCGCCCCGGTGACTGCTGTAATCCGGCTTCCTTTCATCAGATATTGAAGCAGTGTGATTGGCAAATTTGCGTTGTTACCCGTAATCAACTGTTCAAGTGAAGCATTCGGAATATCGAACTTCCGGACAAAGAACGCCCATGATTCTGCAAAAGGAGGACGAACAACTACGACACGAGAGCCGTCTTTCATCTCATTCACCTTGTATCCACTTGCTTCCGACAACTGTCCGGGATAATTGTATTTGTATATATTCTGGCATACCCTTTTCAGTTCACGGATGCTGCCGAATGAAAGAAAGGATAGATGAATGGACTTACCTTTATAGAAAATCCAGACACTTTCCATGCCGCTAAGCGGTTCTTCATGTTCATCATCCTCCAGTCCTTGATCCAGCAAATCATTCCATGATGCCGGTTTTTGAAGCCCCATATTATGAACAGCATCAAGCATACCGCTGACACCACCACTAACGCCATCAATACGTTGGTCCCTTATCTCATCAACAACCGAGAACCCTTTGTAATGTTGGTAGATACGCTGCACGATGATATCTATCTTTTCTCTGAATCCAAGCTCTCGATATTCGCACTCGAAAACATAGTGAATGTCTTCCTCGGATATATAATAACTTCCTCCGTCGTCCGTACCATCCTCCATTCTCAGCCTTCCCAGATCGTAGGTATCAATCAATCGGGAAAGTGCATCCACACCGAATTGCTGTCGGTTCAGATAAAACACAATTTCGAATCGGTCCTGGATCGTCAACAAATCTGGTTCTGCAAACAAAATAATTTCATCTACATTTGATTTGTTCAGCCCTATGCTTCGGGTCAGCAAATCCCCTATCAGATTTTTGACATACGTTTTGTCGCTGATACTGCCTGAGACACAGCCCTTCAGTGCTTTTCTCATCTCGGCACGTTGATTGATTCTTCGACGATATTCTTCTTCATGCAGACCCGCATCCGCGAGCTGACTATGACTAAGCTCATGAAGTGAGTTCTTCACCTTCTCAATCAACATGTCAATCGTGAATGATTCCTGTTCAGGAACACGAGCATTCTTTTCACGCAGAAACGTTTTATACTTGAACCAGATATAAGTCAGACACAGAATCAAAATTAAACTTATCCATATGGTATTCCAGAGCATCGGAGGTTCAGGCTCCCCTTTCCAGCCTCTTCAGAACTGTGCGCATACCTGCACCGTCCATAATCAGGCGAGCGAGTTCGCTCATGCTTGCAGTAAAGCTCCCTTTACGAATATCCTTATCCTCAGTCAAACTTTCCAACTGCAAGTACCTAGCGACATCTCGCCGATTCATTGCATCCAGGTATCCGGTTGTGTACGGGATCGCAGATATCGTGCCTTTGTATTTGAACTGGCGCCGAATATTGGAAAGCGTTGCACGGGAATGCAAATCGTATTTGTTAATGACAACATGTATATTCTTATTGTTCATTCGTTCTGGCAGGATCTCTTCAAAGAACAACTCCAGATTTCGCATATTTTGATCGAGATTAATTACAACATAGTCCGCCTGTTGCAGCTTGAGCTGTGAATCAACACCAGCATGATCCGCATCCAGAAGAACCAGATCATAATACTCGTTAGCTACATTTAGCAGCTTTTTGACAGTCTCACCATGTTCCTGCGGGGAACGTTCCATCTCATCCATTCTTCCGGTTAGGAAATCAAGTCTTTCCTTAAGAAGTGGCTTGGTATAATCCCTGAGATTGTGCTTATTCAGACTTCCGCTCGAATGCAGCCGTTCAATCGCATCCCAGCCACCCTCTTCGAAGGAGAACATAAAGTCCGCTGAATCCGTATCTTTGGATGGTAGAGCCGCTTCTGTGCCAGTTCCGGCAAGGCCTGTATTAACAAGTAACACTCTTGTCCTGTAGTGAAGTGCCATCGCATAAGCACTAATTAATGTGCTTGAAGTGCAACCCGTTCCTGCAAAAGGGCTCCAAAATGTAATGGTGCTCATGCTCTCATCCTCTCTGCTTCTTTCACCGCACGGCGACTACGGACACTTTCCCAACCTGTTAACTGTTGGACCACACGACACAACGATTTTTTGTAGTTTCGTGACAAAGGTCCCAGATGAACTCGGCGATGATGCTCATTCTCAAGCTTAACCGCCGCTGTTAACTCATCCCATGGAAGCACTAAGGATTCACCTGTCCATACAAACGGACTGCCCTCCAGATACGCCCACAGATAACGAGCTTCAAGCTTGCAGTCAACCCCGTTAATGAAGAGCCTTTGAAATGACAGATCAACAGGCAAAGATTGTTCTTCAAGCAACCGCTTCAACCATCCCTTGCCACGTTCCAGATTGTAACGCTCATAATCACTCACCCAGACTCTTACATCAGCGGTTAGCCAGAGACTACGGGAAGCAAAGTGTGAGGTCTCCATGTCATATAACACATAGTCATAACTGTCCAATCGCTCTCCATTTACTTCAAGATGATTCTCTACAGCTGCTGAAGTGACAAAATGACAAGCGATATCAAATCCTTCAAATTCCGTAATTCGCAAAGACTGCTGACTGTCACCTACACCGTACCCATACTTCTGTTGTAAGGTTCCATCTACGAGCAAGACCTTGTTGCCTGTCGAAGCCAGTATCTTGCAAAGATACAACATCAGATCATTCTTCTCACATAAACCCGCAAAGATCCATGTATGCATAGATGTTACACCCTTTCTATTTCTTTAAACCTCTGTTATCTGAATTATTTTAATGTGAAAACCTTAGATTAATCTCTACTCTCCACCCGTTAGCAAACTCTGCTGTTCTGTTTGTGAAGCTTCAGCAGGATTATTTACGCTTCCAGAATTAGCTCCTGCCCCGTTTCCTGAACCATCATTCCACATCACTCCATCCGACGTTGCCGGATTATTGGCTGATGGACGACTGTTATAGGTAACTGAGGATTGTGCCACATCCTGTTCCACTCCTTTTGACGGTGCTGTCACGGAGGCGGCCAGTGAACTTTCAAGCGAACTTCGCACCTGTCTGGATAACTCCTGTTCGGCTCGTCGAACAATATTCGGATCACTTTCCAGCAGTTTTAACACTTCTGAATTGGCAGGATACGTCGCGATTGCAGGTGTCTGAAACTGTGGTTCTACATAGGTTAAGGCATAGATTGAAGCTTTATGTAAATAGGCATCTACAATTGCACTTGAGAGTGACAGAATCTCTTCCTCCGTCATCGTAATCCATAAGGTAGCTGCATTGAGTCGTTCCACTTTCTTCTTCGATAAAAGAACATAGTCTTGTCCGGTAGGGAATTGGATACGAACATCAATAATATCTCCCTTAACAAGTGAGGACGGCAGTAATACAACTTGCAGCTCTCGATTTCTTAAATCGGGCGGAGCCGGTGCATCCTCATACACCATCTCGGTGGTAATGGCTGTTCCTTTTTTCAACTCTATTTTGGCCACTTGGCCTTCCATCTGCTTGGTACTGGACCAGAGATTTCGCGGTGCTTGTGCATCCGGAACAGCAATGAGCTTCAGATCCTCCGGTAATATCGGTTCACCTGCTTCAATATCCCGAATCGTAACCCATCCTTGTGCTCCCGAATCCCATTGTTGCTTTAATTCAGCTTCCTTTTCCTCATATGCCGATAAATACCGGGCTTCTACGGCTGACCTGACATCCCCCATCGTTTTGACATTGTAGATAACATATCCTCCGAACACCAACCCTACAGCTCCTGCTCCGATAAGTCCGGCATAGATCAGTTGACGGCTTTGTTTTCTTAATTTAGACAAAAAGGCTCTCCTTTCGTAATCTCTTCTAATCATGTACTTTCTTTCGTGAAAAGAATGACCGTTTCTTGGGTTGTTGTGCCATCATATGCGTTAAAATATGAGAAAACACTTTATCCATCTGTCCATCCTTGTCAAAAGGATCAATATGTAACGGCAGACTATATACACTCGATGTATCCAGAGCTTTACGAATTCGCTGAACTGCTTCACTTGCTGCCAGAGGCAGACAATATATCCATTTCTCTTGTGGATACCGATGATGTGATCGAACAAAAGCGCCAATCTCCGCCTGTCGCCATTCGGCACCTGAGCCTATCACAATCGGCAGATCTGCACGCAGGAATTCTTCCAGCCGGTTCTGGTCCTGACCACTACCGAGATCCATCACGATGAATTGATAACTCCCCCAAGCAAAGACAAAATATCCGCTCGCCCGGATTGTTTCCAATAATGCACACCATCCACTGCAAACTGTCTGCCTGCTGGCACCGGTTTACCCGCTTGAGCGATTTGTTGAATTCTTGCAAAGGATTGAGAGCGAGGTGACATTTCAATAACAGCTACTTTGAAGTTTTGCCTTTCGAGATAATGACTGATAGCTATAGCCGTGTGGGTAACCCCTACACCAGATGAAGCACCAGTCAAGGCAATAACTCTTGTTCCGCCATTCAAGGTCATGGTTGCATCTCCACCAGGCGTTATTCCACCGGGTATTCGGAGCAGTTCCTTTCGCACCTCATCGGCAGATTGGAATCGCTCCTCGGCATTATATCTTAACAATCTTCTTGCCACAGGGATGTACGTCCGTGGAACATCGCTCCGGATAGAACTTTCCACACCCTGAATCCATTCCGTATAGGCCCCACTTGTCATAAGATACAGCAGCAATGCTCCGAGTCCATATAGATCTGAACGCGCATCGGTCTGACCCGAGCCATATTGTTCTGGAGCGGCGAAACCAGCAGTTCCCAACTTGACGGTATCTTCGGCACTTTGCGGTTTGTAACTTCTGGCGATGCCAAAATCGATTAATCTTACTTCATGTTCCGGAGTGATCATGATGTTTGATGGTTTCAGATCCCTATAGATCACAGGTGGATTCAGATTATGCAAATAACTCAACACATCGAGCAATTGAAGTACAAGCTCCGTCAACTGCTCCATCGGGATCTTCCCACGACACTGCTTGAAATACTCACTGAGCGTTAACCCGTCGATGTATTCCATCACCAAGTACGTGTACCCATCTTCATCCGGGACAAAAAAATCAACAATTTGCGGCAATCTTGGATGGCGAAGTGATGTCAGAAGAGCGGCCTCCGTCTCCATACTGCCTTCATATGGCATAATCGTTACGCTTTCTTTAATTGCCCATATCTTGCCCGGCAACTTGAGATCCTCCGCCTCGTATACATGGCTCATTCCGCCTGTTCCCAGAATGGATACGATACGATATCTACCTCCCAGCAGGCTTCCGCGTTCCAGCCTGGCCGGATGTCTCATATCAATTCCTCCTTCATTACACAACAAAAAAGGGAAAGCTTCACCGAAGTAGAACAGACCGGATATCCGGTTTCGTTCACTTCGGGATGCTTTCCTCAGGTTTGTTATGGTTAATATTGGTATCATTATAGTACAGGCAGGAATAGATTGTAAAGCACAAAATTTAATGAGCTTAATCGAATCAATTTCATAATGCCTTTAGCTGCTTTAATCAAGGCTAGATCTCTTAATATTTGACCATATAAAGTGTAATCTCTTCCCGGTTATGGAACAACTGCTTGGAACGTTGAATCTGCATCCGCGAACGCTCAAACGTATCAATCACATCTTTAATGAGTGCGAGCGGCTTTTTATGCAATAACTTCACGGTAACAATCGCTGTTCCCCGGGTTGCAGACTATATAGAAGGTCTGATACAAGTCGGCTCATCAGCTTGGGACTCCAACTCATATCACATACGAGCAGGTCGAATTCTCCTTCGCGGAAACGAACATCCCCTGCGTTTTTCTTCAAGAAAGTCAGTTTTGGTGATGCCAGCAGCGTTGCATCCATCTTCGCCGGATCTACCGCCGTAACTTCAAGCCCACGTTCAAGCAGGAACGAGGTCCATCCACCTGGTGCTGCACCAATATCAAGTGCTTTATGAAATGAAGTAAAGTCAATGCCAAACGTCTGCTCGGCTTCAAGCAATTTGAACTTAGCACGCGAAATCTGTCCATCTTCTTTTTGAAAACGTACGGCTCCCCCGCTCCAGTCTGACAGGTTCTGTTCAGGTCTGGATACGCCAGCATACAACATATCATTCGCAGCAAATACGGAAATGACATATTCAGCATCACGTACAACCCATTCACAGCCTAGTTCATCCAGCTTTTCTGTCAGCAATTGCTTCAATGAGGCCGCATTTTCTTGCCAAAAGGACCCTTCTGTCTTCCGTACCTGCAGCACGACAGGGGTACCAGTCAGTTCCTTATGATTCAGCACAAATGCAATCAATTTCTCGATAGATTGTTCCGAATCTTCTGTATTCTCCTGAAACTGAACAGGTTGAATATGACGTAAAAACGTTGGATACTCTGCCCACAGCTTATCTGCAACTTCTTCCTCCGCTACAGGCAGACCCGCAAGCAATATTTCTCCTGGTACGAGTACCGTGCTCTTCACCGCACCAAACGTACGACGCAACTCTTCCTGAGCATAAGGGGCAAAGCCATGATTGGCCGTGCAGATAAAACGGGAGAAGTTGCCTTCTTCCCAAGACGATTGTGTACTCAAATTGTGTTACCCTCCAGAACGTACGCGTATCCACGGACGACCATTATCCCACTGGATATCGACCGGTACATCGTACGTATGCTTAATTGTATCTTGTGTCAAAACTTCATGCTTGGGGCCAGCTGCCGCAATACGTCCATCGCGGATCAAGGCCACATGCGTAAATAAAGGTACGATCTCTTCAACATGATGTGTTACATACACAACTGTAATGTTACGCTGGCGCAGACGATCAATCTCAGCCAGCATTTTCTCACGTTCATATAAGTCTAGTCCGGCACATGGCTCGTCCATAATCAGCAATTTTGGCTCAGCCATTAATGAACGAGCAAGCATGACTTTTTACGCTCCCCTTGGGATAACGTTCCAAGCGGGTTGTTGGCCAAGTTGGCAAAGCCCATGTCATCTAACAAACTCATTGCCTTTGCTTTTACTTCATCAGGAATTGTCTGATAAAAACGCAAAAAAGCATAAGCTCCTGTAGCGACGACCTCCCATACCGGATCTCTGGGTGTGAGTTTCTCAATCAACGTTTGGCTGATATAACCGATTTCCTTACGTACTTCCCTGACGTCACATTGTCCATACAAATTACCGAGTACTTCAATGCGTCCCTGGCTTGGAAACATATATCCGTTCATCATTTCCAGCAACGTTGTTTTGCCAGAACCATTCCGACCCAGAATAACCCAATGTTGGCCTTGTTCGATGCACAAATGTACGTCATCCAAGATTTGATTCTCTTCTCGTCGAAGTGAGACATGTTCCATCGAGATTATACTCATTTCAGCACCGCCTTCCGGATCTCCGAGAGTAAATGCTCCACAGAGCTCATCCGATAAACCATTTTTGGAACATCTTGCTGGCCATCAAACAGCATCACTGCTGGTACGCTTGAAATTTGAAATTGTTGCACAAGTTCAGGAATGTCATGGATGTTCATTTCGGATAAAATACCTTCTGGCAGCATGTGCTCCACTACCTCCAACATACGCCGTGCTGCCGCACATGTCCCACATAAAGGGGTATATATAAATACAGCCTGTGGCATGCCTTCCCATACGCCGCGCATTAACATTTTGGATGTAATTGGCTTCATTAACGTTCTTCTCCCGCAGCAACACGCAGCATGACCTCACCCGTCATTGGACCATTATGAATGGTTACCGAATCCGGTTTATTGCTATATAACATCTCGTACATCTGGCGTTTCCCAAACATACTGGACGTATGCAAATAGATCTCACGCGGAAATAAACCTTCTCGTACAATGGATGCCGCAACCTCTCCGCCATTAGGCGAATCCGGACCAAGCTCATAATCCAGAGACAAAATGTCCACGTCACCTTCTCTTAGCAGCATCAGGCACTCTTCTGCATTCGTTGCCAGAACAAACCCTTTCGGACATGCCCGATAGTCATCCAAAAAACATGCATACAATCGCTCCTCTCCCCACTATAACCAGGAACGCATGAGCATTATATCATCACGGTGCGTTCCATCTTCGCCCGTTTCTGTTTCAAGCACAACAACCGCTTTTTGGAACTCAGGCGCAGTTAACAATGCTTTCATTGATTCATTTCCGATATATCCCTGTCCGATTCTCGCATGTCTATCCTTACACGAACCAGACGCATATTTGGAATCATTAAAATGTACAGCAGCAACATTATCCCAGTATCCGAGCTTCCTGCCCTTATCAAGCATCGCAGCTTCGTTGCCTGACGCCCACATACCTGAAGCAAAAGCATGGCATGTGTCAAAACAAAAAGCAATATGCTCCGGATATCGGCTTAATTTGCGAATCTGTATCATTTCTTCCATTGTCGTGCCCATCGGGCCATGATCACCTGCCTGATTTTCAATCAGCACCTTTGAATGTCCATTCCAATTCTCCAAGGCGGTATCCAGACAATGAATGAGGTTCTGATAACCCTCCAGCGGATCGTTTGTTTTGATATGTCCAAAATGGACCACCGTCCCAACAGAACCGCAAGCATTCGAAATTTCAAGATCATTACGAATAGAAGCTATTGTAGCATGAAACCCCGCCTCTCCACGGGTCACGCCCAACGCCGGATTCGTAGGATAGGGTGAATGTGCAATCGAAGCCAGTCCATGCTGTTCACACCAATCCCTGCACTGCTCAGCATCCTTTAGATCCAGACTTTTCAGGCTGAGACTGCGCGGGTTTTTCGGAAAATACTGAAACGCCGTTGCCCCCATCTCATACGCTCTCTTGGCTGCCTGAAGAAATCCACCTCTGGTGCTAACATGTGCCCCGATACCGGTTTTAGGCCTCATCCTGGCATTTCGGACAGAAGAACGCCTTCTTGCCCGTAATTTCCACTCGTTCAATTGTTCCCCGCAGCGCGGACAAGTCTCGCCTTCCCGATCGTACACTCGACATTGCTCGTCAAAACTTCCTGTCTTCGTATCGCCTTGCATCAGTGGCATTTCCATATAACCACCCTCAGAAGCCGCTTCACGCAACACGGACTGCATCGAATGGAACAAGCGCTCCGTCAGCTCAGGTGAAGTCGCGATGTTCTGCGTTTTGGAGCTTGGTCTCAGACCAGCAGCAAAAGCAATCTCATCCGAATAACAGTTGCCAATCCCTGCAATGATATGCTGGTTTACCAACGTTGTCTTAAGTGTACCCCGACGACCTTTCAACAGAGAAGCAAAACGTTCCACGTTCATCCGTCGATCCAATGGTTCAGGTCCAAGATCAGACATCGCCTCTTCGGTTTCTTTCGAAGTAAGCAGATGTAAATAACCCAAGCGCAGTCCAATAAAGAATAAAATGTGATCGCCAAACTGGATTTCCACTTGTGTGGAACGATCAGGGCGTTCCTCTTCCGTGCCCCAGAAAATCATACCGCCCAACATGAGATGCAGCACCAGACGTTTGCCATTAGCCAAGTGGAAAATCAGATGCTTCGCTCGGCGCTCAACAAATATGATGCGATTACCTGTAAGTTCATTGATGAACAGATCAGGCTCCGTATTTATCGTTTTATCGCGGTTAATTACAACACCTGTAATCAGTAGATCAAGTATTTTCTCGGACAGCAAGGTCCGGTAATTTTCCATTTCCGGTAGTTCCGGCATCGTACATTACCCCTTTTTGGAAGCTTGGTCTGTCTCTTGCGACAGCCACTCCATCAATTTATGCAAATCTTCAAACACATGATCAGGTCGAGCCTTGGCTGCTTGAATGTGTCCATCCATATTATCCCGTGTGGTCACACCGGTAAGTACCAACAGCGTCTCACACCCTGCTGCCACTCCAGCTGCAATATCGGTTCGCATATTATCTCCGATCACTGCCACTTCATCAGACGCCAGGTTTAGCCGGCTAATGGCCGACTTCATTATAACACTCGATGGCTTGCCAATAACGGTAGGATGAACTCCGGTTGCTGCTTCAATTGCTGCTCCAATAGTCCCCGCCCCAGGTGTCAGTCCATCATCGGAAGGAAGCTGCAGATCCGGGTTGGTCATGATGAATTTTGATCCCGCATTAATCCACCTTAGCGCCTTGGTCAGTTTATGGTAGGAAAATTCACGATCAATCCCCTGTATCACGTAATCTGGTGCATCTTCCGTCAGCTGTAGTCCTGCTTTTTCAATGGCTTCCAGCAGTCCTGCTTCTCCAATACATGCCACTTTTGCACCAGGGGACTCTTCAGCAACATATTCAGCAGCCGCCACAGCAGAAGTACATACTTCAGACGCGTCGGCAGGTATGCCCATCCCGTTCAGATGATCTGCCACACCTTGTGGTGTACGGGAAGAATTATTTGTTACGAATAAATACGGCTTTCCTAGCTCTTGCAGTGTTCGAATAAGCTGATCGGCTCCTTCGATACGATGTCTGCCATGATAGAGCGTACCATCCAAGTCAATCAGATAGGCCTTAATCACACACAGCACTTCCTTTCTTCATTCCATTAACATTTCATGTCCTTAATCATTTACCTCGAACTTGACCGCGAACCTATGTATTCAGGAAAAAATAATGGCTTGCTGACATATGCACGCAACAAGTCGAACCGGATCGAACACCGACGGTTTAACTCGCGCGTCTTCTGTACAAGCTTGTCATTTCCTGCGCTTTCCCGGAAAATAATTTGAATCATTTCCCTCTTCATATTGCCCATCCTACACGCTTTCTGACCAGATTGCAAAAGGGACCGCGGGAGTTCCTCTCCTCAGTCCCGTGCAATTACCCGGATCTTTATATGACGTGTTTAGCCGTGCACTGGTTCGCAATCAGGGTTAAGATTCTTGCTTGCGATGCACGACAGGAATAAGCTGGTGTTCGTTTGCAAGTCTGGTATTCGGGAATACGGACTGCGCCTCTTCCAAAAGTGGCTGAAGTTGATCCTCATCCTTATAGCGTGAACTGAAGTGAGTCATGATTAGTTGCCCTACATTGGCTGCTCTAGCCGCTTCTGCCGCTTGTTTAGAAGTACTATGATAGTACTCATGCGCTGTATCGGCCAGATCATGCATGAATGTAGCTTCATGCACAAGTACATCTGCATTGATGGAAAGTGGCTGTACGTTGTCACATGGACGTGTATCACCTAATATGGTGATCACCATGCCTCGTTTTGGCGCTCCCAATACATCTTCTGGACGAAGCGAATCACCGTTATCCAGCGTAATGGTTTCTCCACGTTTCAGCCGGCCGAACAATGGGCCTGGTTTCAAACCGTATTCCGCCAGTTTGGCTGGGTCCAGGCTTCCTGGACGATCTTTTTCCGTAATCCGGTATCCATAGCTGTCAATCCGATGCTCAAGCAAAGCAGCTTCCACGATAAAACTGTCATCCTCGAACAGGACGCCGCCCGTATGTTCCACGATATTCAAATCATAGTTCACCCGGGATTGGCTAAGCTCCATTGTTGTACTGATCATTCGTTCCGTACCTGGCGGACCATATACGGTTAATGGTGTGGTGCCACCTTGATAGGCTCTGCTCGAAAGCAGTCCTGGAAGTCCAAATACATGATCACCATGCAGGTGAGTAATGAATATTTTCTCCAATTTGCTCAGTTTAAGCGGAGAACTTAAAATCTGGTGCTGCGTTCCTTCCCCGCAGTCAAACAACCACAAAGCTCTGCGCTCATCCAACATGCGTAGCCCAATGGAAGTTACATTCCGTTGAAGCGTAGGTACACCAGCATTAGTTCCCAGGAAATATAGTTCCATTCTGGATCGCACCTCTTTCTGTTGCCAGCAAAAAACCTCCGACATTGCGGAGGGCTTTGCCTGACACTCTACTGATTTATGCCTTTTCTACGTTAAAATACTTGGCTTGCGGATGGCTGAACACCATCGCTGATACAGATGCTTCAGGTTCCATCATGAAACCTTCCGTCAATTCCACACCGATATCCTCAGGCTGCAGCAACTTGAACAACGGCCCTTGATCTTCCAGATCCGGACAAGCCGGATATCCAAAGGATACCCTGATTCCCTGATAACGTGCCCCATGACGTTGCTTCATGGTCATCTGAGCAGAATCAGGGAATCCCCAGATATCTCTCATCATATGATGCACACGCTCAGCTAATCCCTCTGCTACTTCAAGCGCTACGGATTGCAGAGCATGCGAGCGAAGGTAATCCCCTTGATCTTTCCACGCAGTGGATAGTTCACGCACGCCGTGTCCGGCAGTAACAACCATAAAACCAACGTAATCCATTTGACCGGATTCAACAGGTTTCAGGAAGTCGGACAGGCACAGGAACGGCTCGACTTTTTGACGTGGGAACGTAAAGGTATGCAAGATATTGCTGGTGTCCTTTGGATCATAGATGATGATGCTGTTACCACTGGACTGAGCAGGGAAGAAACGATACATGGCATGCGCCTGAATAATCCCGTCACGCACAGCCTCTTGCATAATATCATCCACGACTGCTTTCAGGTCGGTAGCCTTCTTATCACCTGAAGCAAGCAGTTGTTCTACTGAACCGCGCAACCCCAGATGATGTCCAAGCAACATCTGCATGTTCACGTATGGCAGGATATGTGATAAAGGATAGTTACGCATCGTATGCCGCTCCAGATCAGGCGGGACAAGAACCGGATTATCTACAGCAATATCCGAACGTTCTACCCGGGTAAGCTCTGGAAGAGCCTGAACAGCTACAGCACCTGAAGCATCAGCTTCTTTTTCAGCTTCCATCTCCAGTTGCATCACTTCACGTGTAACGGGATTCATCAATTTATTCGCCAGATCCAGACCGTCCATCGCGTCTTTCGCATATACAACCATTCCATTATATTCAGGACGGATACGATTTTTGGTGAATTTACGTGTTAGCGCCGCGCCGCCAACCATAATAGGCACATCAATACCTGCTGTTCGCAAATCCTGAGCGGTAAGAATCATCTGTTGCGCTGATTTTACCAATAGACCCGAGAGGCCGATCGCATCGACTTTTTCTTCTCGGTATGCCTCAATGATACGTTCTGGTGGTACTTTTATACCCAAATTAATGATCCGGTAACCGTTATTGGACAGGATGATCTCAACCAGATTCTTCCCGATGTCATGCACATCGCCCTTGACCGTGGCCAGAATGATCTTGCCTTTAACCGAAGTTTCGTTCTTCTCCATAAATTGCTCCAAATATGCTACAGAAGCCTTCATAACCTCTGCACTCTGCAACACCTCAGCTACAATCAACTCATTGTTGTTAAAGAGACGACCTACTTCCTCCATCCCCCGCATCAGTGGACCGTTAATCACTTGAAGTGCTGTGTATTTGGCAAGTGCCAGTTCGAGATCTGGCAGCAATCCTTCTTTACTTCCTTCTACCACATATGAAGCAAGACGCTCTTCTAATGAAAGGTTCGAGATTTTTTCCTTCTTCTCAACCTTCTTGTTACGGAACGCCGCTACGAACGCCGCCAAAGTGTCATCATTCGTGTTATATAGAAGCTCTTCCGAGAGCCTGCGTTCTTCTTCTGGAATGGACGCATAACGCTCCAGTTTCTCTGTGTTCACGATCGCATAGTCAAGACCTGCTTTGGTACATTCATATAAGAATACTGAGTTCAGCACCTCACGGCCCGCTTCAGGCAGTCCAAATGAAATGTTACTGATCCCGAGGATCGTATGACATTCAGGCATCGCTTCCTTAATCACTCTTATACCTTCAATGGTTTCTTTGGCTGAACCGATGTACTGTTCATCTCCCGTACCTACCGGGAACACTAACGTATCAAAAATCAGGTCTTCTGGTTTGAGTCCATATTTGTTCACCAGCAAATCGTAAGAGCGCTTGGCTACGTCAAGCTTGTCTTCCCGACTAATCGCCTGACCCCGTTCGTCAATCGTTCCGACAACAACCGCACCACCATATTTATGAAGCAACGGCGTAATCAGCTCAAATTTCTCTTCGCCATCCTCAAGGTTAATGGAGTTAATTATCGCTTTACCTTGTGAGTACTGAAGGGCCAGATCAATTACTGAAGCATCCGTCGTATCAATCATGAGAGGAACCTTAACTTTTTCACAACCAGTTCAAGGAACTTCACCATGTCTTCAGACTCTTCACGGTCCGGATCTTGTACACACACGTCAACAATGTGCGCTCCATTTTTCACTTGAGCACGAGCAATTTCCGAAGCTTCTTCATATTTGCCTTCTACAATGAGTCGTTTGAATTTCCGTGATCCCAGCACGTTCGTACGCTCACCAACCATGTATGGACGATTGTCCTGTTCAATGTAGATTGGTTCTATACCAGACAATGCCGGTGGATGTGTTCCGTTCATTTCTCTTGGGGGTACTGGGCAAGTGTATCGCGCATCGCCCGAATATGTGCAGGGGTTGTCCCGCAACATCCACCAGCAATATTCAACCAGCCCTGTTCGGCAAAAGCACCAATCTTCTGAGCAAGCGAGTCTGGTGACTCATGGTAATTACCGTTCTCATCCGGAAGACCCGCGTTCGGGTAACAACTAACGGCAACCGATGCCATTCCAGAAAGCGAGCGAATGTGATCACGCATGAACTCAGGACCCGTAGCACAGTTTAGTCCTACCGAAATTGGGTTAAGGTGTTCTAAGGATATATAAAAGGATTCGATGTTCTGACCCGCAAGGGTCGTACCCATCGGTTCTATCGTTCCTGATATCATCAGGGGCAGTGTAACGCCACTCTGTTCGAAGGCCTGCTGAATTCCAATGCTGCCTGCTTTTACATTGAGGGTATCCTGTGAGGTTTCGAGTAGTAGCGCATCAACGCCTCCCTCTATTAAAGCAAGCGCTTGCTCCAAATAACTGTCGATAAGTTCCTGGAACGTTACTCCCCAGTTACAGACAGTGTTTTGGTTGTTGGTCCCATCGCACCTACCACATAACGTGGAGATTCAGGTGTGGAGAAACGATCAACCGCAGCTTTCGCAATTCTGGCTGCTTCCAGGTTGATCTCACGTGCCCGATCCTGAATATCGTATTCAGCAAGCACGACGGATGTGGCACCAAATGTATTGGTTTCAATTAAATCAGCGCCAGCCTCCAGATATTCTTCATGAATGCGCTGGATCAGCTCTGGACGAGTAAGCACTAACATTTCATTACATCCATCCAAATCTTCGCCGCCAAAATCTTCGCCAGTCAGATCAACTTGTTGAATCATGGTCCCCATTGCACCGTCGAGGATTAATATTCGTTGTTTTAATGCATCGTGTAGACTAATCTTATCCAATATCTTCACCCCCGCAAAACGTTAAATCTTAGTTTAACAGAAACTAACTTAATGTGAAAGATCGGGTTTGGTCCCGAAAGATGGCGGGTTTGCACGAATATGAACGGAATTTGAGAATCGACAAAAACAAAGCAATCCGATATAATTCAATTAAACCAAGTGGAAAAGAGGGAAAGAACATGGCTGAAATTGTTATCCGAAATACGAACGAACGCATCACTGGTGACGAAAATGTTCGAAATTTCTTGAACAAATACGAAGTATTATATGAGAAGTGGGACGCATCCAAACTGAACACTGATCTGCAAAATAACTTTGGATTAACTGATGAACAGAAAACTGAGGTTTTGGAAACTTACGATTATGAAATCAGAGATTTGGCTGCACGTCGCGGATACCAGATCTGGGATGTCATCACGCTGTCCGAACAAACACCAGATATCGAAGAAAAGCTGGCCAAGTTCGAAGAGATCCACACCCACGCTGAAGATGAGATTCGTGCAATTGTCGCTGGTAAAGGAATCTTTGTTATCAAAGCTACAGACGATGTAGGCTACTTTAATGTAGAATTGTCTCCAGGAGACGTTATCTCTGTACCTGAGAATACACCGCACTTCTTCACTTTAATGGAGAATAAACAAATTATTGCTGTACGTCTGTTCATCGAAAAAGATGGCTGGATTGCAGATCCATACCCTGATCCTACTTTTATCAAACAAGCCTAACACTCTCGTGTTACAACTTGCTTAACCAAAACCCCTGTTCAATTGAACAGGGGTTTTCGCATATGCATATGGAGAGTATTATACAACATCGTTGCATTATATAAAATAATGCGGGTATTTCGCCTTAATCGATTCCTGTTCAATAACAACTAGTCTAAGATGAGCTTCCATCACCTGAACAGCTTGCTCAGTCTGCCGCTCTGTGATAAGCCGATAAATCTCTTTGTGTTGGGAAATAATGACCTCCAGGTTGGAGTCCTCCGCTAGACGTAATAAACGCAACCGATTAAACGGAATATTCAGTTGTTGCAACATTTTCCATGTTCTCAGCTTACCCGTGCCCTGGAACAAAATCTGATGAAACTCTTCATCCAGTTCAAAAAGCCGATAGAAATTGTTTTTTCCTATACAGACTTCCTGCATTGCAATGTTGGTTTCAAGTCGAAATCTGAACTCTTCAGGAAAAGAAACACAAGCCAAAGTCACGATTTCCTTCTCCATCTTCTCCCGCATAAACCTGCCTTCTTCCACATGCTCCAGATTAATATGAGAGACGATCGTTCCACTCTGGGGAATAATGTCCAGCAGTTCTTCTTCAGCAAGCTTCATGAATGCTTCTCGCACGGGTGTTCTGCTCACCTGCAGTTCATCTGCAATCTCTTTCTCTGAAATCTTGGTACCCGGCTTAAGTTCCAGATGAAGAATTCGTTCTTTTAACAGGTTATATGAATATGCCCGGGTCGAGCCTCTAATTTTTTGATTAAGTGACATGCATAGACCTCTTTCTATCAGCCGTATTCATTCATCTTAGCACAAATTACCGTTCCACTTATATATCGGTGTGAAACGGTAATCTGGCCAACATCAACTATATTATTGCTTGTTTTCTTTGTAGGCTTTGTACGTATCATTTGCCAGCTTCAGATAATTAGATAAACCTTGACTCTCCAGCTCTTTGGCAAATGTATCGAATTCAGACAAGTTCCGCTCACCCAAAATAAATTTAAGTGTATTTTGATCCGAATAGTCTTTCAGTGGTGTACTCAGAAGTGTCACCCGTTCACGGTCCTCTGAAGAGTAAGGAATCGGTGGTTCTGCCGGGATCACTTCCTTGGTATCCTTCATGTCTTGCTGGAATTTCAACTCTTCTTCACTAAACATCGATTGCAGCAGATCTGTGGTACCCCGTAGGCAAATACACCACCAGAGAATCCATAGTCAATACGCAAGTCTTTCGTTCCTTTCGGATTCAAGCCATTGTAGTTCACGTCTTCTACCAATTTACGTGTTCCGCCCTCTTTGGTAAATGTTTCGCCTTCAACGCCCCATTTGGCAAACTCTTGACCCTCATCGCTGTAGTATAACCAATCAATAAATTGCATAATAGCTTTGAAGTTTTCGCTTTTTTGAATTTTCCCGGAGATCATAACACCGTTTTCAAGTCTGGAGCCGGACATTAATTGCCCTTTTGGTCCACCAGGTACTGTAATCTTTGCAACTGAGTATTTACCTTCTCCCAGCGTTTTGTTCATATCATTTCGGTGCAGCACCACCGTTTGGGAATTACCATTAATCATGAATGATTTGCCGGATACAAATTTCTGTACAGCCTGATCATCATCCTGTGTAAAGCTCTCCTTATCGAGTAGCCCTTCGGATACCAACTTGTTAAAGTACGTTAGCAACTCTTTGTATTCTGGTGTTGTAGCCGTGTACACAAACTCATCCTGATCTTCCTTATACGTCAATCCGTTACCAAAACCCCATCCAGCCTTGGTACCAAAGCCAGTAGCAGCGATGTTCAACGTACTATTAAATTGGAATCGGTCCGAAAACGGAATGGAATCCGGATAAATCTCTTTCAGTTTCTTCGCTGCATCATACAATTCGTCCCATGTGGTCGGGATGGCGATGTTATTTTCTTCAAAAACATCCGTTCTTACGAGTAGTGTGTAATCTGGCCATACTTCTTCATGCAGACCCGGGAGTACATAGTACTTTCCATCTTCCTGTCGAAGTCCTTCAAGTTCATCTTCTAGACCCCATTTTTCCACTTTATCCTTGAAATTTGGCATCAAATCAATATAATCACTAATTGGCAAGATCGCACCGGATGATACAAATGCAGACTCTTCACCAGGGTACGTTTTCGGAATAACCAGTGGTGCATCACCAGAGCTAATCAACAGAGATCTCTTCTGAGGGTAATCACTCATGGGTACAATCGTTGGCTCAAGCGTAACACCCGTCAGTTCGGTAATTTTATTAAAAAGTAACCAGTCTTTTTTGTATGGATAACTAGGTTGATCACTATATAGTATGGAGAGATTAAATGGCTCAGTCGCCTTGAATGTATCCCCTACATTGTACGTCTCCATCGCTGCCTTGGTTTGAACTTCTGTGATGTCACCTCCAGCTCCGGTACCGCTGCTACATGCTGCCAGAACAACGGTCATCATTGTTGCCAACACCATTTTACCAACAAACTTACGTGGCTTTTGATTCATTTAGGTTATCCCCCTGAATTTGGTTTAGGTTGACCTTGCCTTAAAACTTTTTAATCAATCTCTAAAAGTTAATCATGTGAATCTTTCTATATAAATTGAACTATTCATTTACATAAAACGGAGAGGACAGAAAAAACCTGAAAAAGCGAAGCGCTCGCCTTAAAGCTTTCTGAAAGAAAGCTTCATCGGAAGCATATGCTATCACCGGATTTTCCCTTTTAAAAAGGGAATCGAAAAAATCTGGGGATAACAGCGATTGAAAGGTTATTCTGTCATCGGAGTGTTCCGTGTAAATCATCTTTAGTTCAATTTATATAGATGCTGCGTATTACTGTTTAACAGACCCTAACATGATACCGGTTACAAAGTATCTTTGGACAAATGGATAGATGGTGAGTATCGGCAAGATGGTTAATACCATCGTTACTGACTTAATATTGGCAGCAATCTGTGTCAGGTTATCAGCTGAGGTTGCACCGGCAGATGCCCCGCTTGTCGCTCCTGCAATCATATTGCGCAAATAAATGGTGACCGGGAACAGTTCTTTTTGTCCAAATACAGAAAGGCTGGGAACCAGGAATTCCAATGACCTACTGCGTAGAACAACACCATGGTTGCCATAACTGCTTTACTAAGCGGCAATATAATGCGTAACAAGATCCCGTAGGTGTTCAAACCGTCTATGGAGGCAGCTTCCTCCAGTTCTTCAGGCATATTTTCAAAAAATGACTTCATGATCAGCATGTTGTATATGCTAATTGCGCCAGGAACAACAAGTGCCCACATGGTGTTGTTGAACCCAAGGGAATTAATCAAGACATAATTTGGAATCAATCCACCACTGAAGAACATCGTGAATACGGCGAACATCGTCAGAAACTTGCGACCCATCAACCTCTTTTTGGACAGAGCATATGCGAAAATAGTCGTCATGAACATGGAGATTAACGTACCTACTACAGTGTAGATAATCGTATTTTTATAATTGGTCCAGAACATGCTGTCACGCGAGATGGTCTTGTATGTCTCCACATTGAATCCTCTTGGGAACAGACTAACCTTGCCCGAATTAATATAGGACTCACTACTGAAGGATTGTGCCACGACATTCAAAAATGGATAGAGCGTTATAAATACCACGAACAGCAGAAAGATAACGTTGAATACTTTAAATACCTTGTAAGATCTGGATTCCTGCATGATGCTCCTCCTTTACCATAAGCTTCTTTGTGTCAGTCTGCGTGAGATGGCATTTACGGAGAACACCAGAATCAGACCGATCAGCGATTCGAACAAGCCAATTGCGGTAGCATAACTGAAGTTACTGGATTCCAATCCGACCCGATAAAGGTAAGTGGAGATCACATCAGATGTCTCGTAGATCAACGGGTTGTACAAGAGTAAGATTTTTTCAAATCCAACAGCCAGGAAATTTCCCATGTTCAAAATCAATAACGTCACAATCGTTGGCAAGATCCCTGGTATTGTTACATGAATCGTTTGCTTCCACCGATTGGCACCATCGATACGCGCAGCTTCATACAAAGAATCATCAATGGTTGTCAGTGCAGCCAGATACAGAATTGCTCCCCAACCCATACCCTGCCATACCTCAGAAGTGATATAGATTGTTCTGAACCATTCAGCCCGCTGCATAAAAGGAATATTGTCTCCGGTAAAGAAAGCCACCAGCCCATTAATGGAACCATTCACTGCTGTCAGCTGCAGGATCATACCCGCAACGATAACGATGGACAGAAAATGAGGCAAATATGACGCGGTCTGTACAAACTTTTTGAATCGTTTACTCTTCACTTCGTTAAGCATCAAGGCAAAAATAATTGGAACCGGGAATGTAAAGAGTAACGCAAGTCCGCCTAACATAAGCGTATTACCGAATACTCTCCAGAAGGTAGGGTCCTCAATAAACATTTTGAAGTACCTTAATCCAACCCACGTTTCTCCAAATATACTTCCCCGGGAACAAAACGTCTGAACGCAATCACATTACCCATCATCGGCCCATATTTAAAAATAAGGAGATAGATGATGGGAAGGATTAATAGTGAATACAGCTGCCAGTCTTTGCGGAACAAAGTTGCTGCCGTTCGTAATCTGCTCTCTTTACGTAAAGATGTCATGGTTAACGTTGTTTTAGCGGTTTCCGACTCCATGTGTTTTCACTCCGATCCAGGACTTGATAAGTAAGAGTAATTCATGTACAACTCCCATCGTTTCTCCTCTTGTAGAAGACAACCAATCCTTCAACTTCACCCCCACTACGAAATAGATAAATGCCAAATGTAAGCGATATCAATTTGATGTATTATGTAAAATCACACAATCCAAGGTGCTTCACATCATTAATTAGCACTTACTAAGTGGTGTGATCTCCAAATCGAAATAAGCTTTTTCAAAATATTAAGCGCTTACAATCAATAGAAAATAATTAGCAATAACTCCCTGCTTCCATTTTAATGAAGTAAGTCAAAAAGAAATTGCTTTAGGACAATCTAAATACTAGTCATACTAGTATGTTAGTTATATTCTAATCCAGCTTCCCCTAATTTCAATAACTTTTAGTAAAAAAAATGGAGATCTCTTTTAACAAGGTAATTTAGTCAACAAGCTCAAATAAAAAAACATTGGTAACTTCAAGAACGACATCATCGTTCATAGAAGCTTCCAATGTCTCAGGGTGCTGAGGAAAGATGTTATAGCTGATCTGCTTAGAAATTAGCAATAAGCTGATTTAATTCCGATAAATGCGTTATTTCATGGTCTGGCGCATACGTTTCATTGTTGGTCTTATGCTCACGGTTAATCCATACGGATTGGATGCCAGATGATAAAGCACCACGAATATCAGTCGTTAACTTGTCTCCAACCATCATGCTCTCTTCGGGTTTAACACCCAGTTTATTCAAAGCATGTTCAAATATCGACGGATCTGGTTTTCCTTTTCCGAAGTTACCCGAGATAATAATCTCATCAAAGAAAGGAGTCAATTCAGGTACACCATCCAACTTCTCTTGTTGCAAAGCAGGACAACCGTTTGTTAACAACAACAGTTTGTACTTTCCTTGTAACTGACGCAAGGTATCCATCGTTTCTTCGTATACATGTGGTCTGGATCTCCGTTCTACTCCAAACTGTGCGCCCAGTTGTTCAGCAAGATCTTCCCGATCTATACCCAACTTCAACAAGCCACGACGCCAGGATTCTTTACGGTAAACTGGAGCAAGCTGTTCCAACTGACGGAACTCAGGTTGATCCCCACCAGTAAAGTTAGCCCATAGGCCTTCAAACGGATTGATTCCAATCATTTTGGTAAAAGGAAAGGTTTCATATGATTCATACAGTCCACGTGCCTCATTACGCACAGCTTCTTCAAGTTCTTCTGGTTTGACCCCAGTCTCTTGCGCTGCAATTAGACAAGTCTCATGAAAAGCTTCTCGAACACTACGCTCATCCCACAATAAAGTATCATCTAGGTCGAACAAAATCGCTTTTAACGCCATTCCGATCATCTACCCCTTTATGCAATAATTACTTTTCGACGGTTTCCACGGTGATCTGGTGTGCTTTTGCAAACTTCAGCAAACGTTCGGCAATCGCATCTGTATCGTAACGGTTCAATAACTTGGTAAACACCCATCTTTTCCCGCGACTGTTATGTTCGATAACAACTGTACCTGGTTCAATTCTGAATTTGACAATATCGTCAACCCCGATTGAACGTTCACGATTACCCTTCGTCGTTATAATCCGATTACTGCTAATCTTGATGTATGGACGGCGAAGCATGAAGATGACTGCCAAAAATACGTAAAGCAGCATCGTCACCCAGTCCCAAGTTGTCATTGGAGCTTGCACAAGGAATGTGCTCATAAACAGATACAAAAAGGCGAGACCAATCAAAAATATTGGGAACAACAAGCTGCGTCCCTTAAAGACTTCTTCACCTGGTGTACCCGTGATTGGTTGACCACTTTTTTTGCGTTGCTGATTTAACTGCTTGGAATTTTTCTTAACCGTTCTCTCGAACGAACGCGACATGAGAATCCCCTTATGTGTCTTTGTATCGGCTTACATAACTGTAAACCAACATTTCCCCCTATAAATTGCACACTCAAAATAACAGGAAGAAACCTAAATATCATAATGATATCATTAGGTTTCGTTAGTGTTTGAGTTTGCCTTGGTGGCCTTTGTCATTCTCATCATCAACAATCTCAATGGTATCCAGTTGTTGTCTGAAATTGTTGCGAATATTACTCAAATAAATCTCTCTTAGCTCGGCACGTTCAGCAAGTTCTTCCTCCGACAATCCAGTGGACTTTTGCTTACGAGCCAATTCGTTAATGCGTGCTACCAGACTATCTATATCCAAGCTTGTCCCCTCCAAAAATACAAAGTCATATTAACTTTGCCATTATAAAGGCAGCTTGTCAAGCTGACACGCGTTAACACTCATTGATGTGCATTTTATTCTGCAAATTGCGGTAGAGCTAGTACTTGTCCCACTTGGATGGAAGTTGTATGAAGTTGATTCACTTTCTTAATTGCTTCTATATAAATACGTGTATCCATATTCGTCGGTTTATGTTCCAAAGAAATACTCCATAATGTTTCCCCTTGTGAAACAGCTATCTTTCCTCCAGGCAGAACATCATTCTCATTGCCAGCAAATACAGTTAAAACGGTGCTACATCCAATAAATATAATCAAAGAGGTAATGGCTACCTTTAACATCCATGAAGAAATCTTGAAACGCGCTAAAACCTTCTTGTAGTTCCCTATTTTAGTCTTCACCAGTTCCGAATTCATTGGTTCATAAATGCTTTGATAAGTAGAATATCTCATTAAATACCCGCCTCCAAACGTTTGTTCCTATCTGTTGAAATCAATATAACACGAACACTTGTTTTGTTCAATAGATTTTTAGAACAATTGTTCGCTTCTTTTTGAAGGAGAAATTTCTTATTTCACTTCCTTTTGCAAAGCATTTGCAGTATTATGCTCTGACTTTTGGACAATTTCTGTTCTATAAGTTAAAAAACACTGATTTAATGCTATTTTATTTAGAACTTATGTTTGTACGAACGGAGGTTCTATGTTATAATTTTCCCAAACGTTACTAAAATGGGGTTGATACGGTATGTCGAAGATATCCAGCAGGCAGCAGGCTATTCTGGAGTTTATACGAAATGAAGTCCGGTTGAAGGGTATCCTCCTTCCGTACGGGAAATTGGTGAAGCGGTTGGACTTGCTTCCAGCTCAACAGTACATGGACATTTGGATCGTTTGGAGAAAAAGGTTTGATCCGACGCGACCCTACCAAGCCAAGAGCCATTGAGCTTTTGAGCCAGGAAGAATCTGAGCATTCTCATCAATTTGCTCATAGCGTTGCACGTATTCCTGTCGTTGGTAAGGTTACAGCCGGGGTTCCAATCACTGCAACCGAGAACATTGAAGACTACTTCCCTCTTCCTACACATTATGTAGGCGAACAGAAAGTGTTTATGCTTTCGGTAGTCGGAGATAGTATGGTGGAAGCTGGAATCGTTAACGGAGATTACGTTATTGTCCGTCAACAGCAAACTGCTGATAACGGTGATATCGTCGTAGCAATGACTGAAGACGATGAAGCTACAGTGAAAACGTTCTATAAAGAGAAAGATCATATTCGCCTTCAACCGGAGAATGCGACCTTCGAACCTTTACGTTTGAAACATGTTAGTATTCTGGGTAAAGTCATTGGCCTTTTCCGAGATATTCATTAATATTTAACTTGAGTAACAAAACTAGATGTAATGAAATACGAAAGAGGTTGTCCTGATCAACAGGACAACCTCTTTTTCATGTTTATGTTATTTTAGCGGATAATTATTCACTGCGTTTCAGAACACTCTTGTGATGCGAGAACACATCAAAGCTCTGTTGCCCGTGATATGAGCCCATACCGCTCTCTCCTACACCACCAAACGGGAGATAGTGTGAAGTCATATGAGAAAGTGTGTCATTAATACATCCCCACCGAAGGATACTTGATTCAAAACCTGATCTTGCAGTTGCTCATCCTGTGTGAAGAGATATAATGCCAATGGTTTTGGCCGACGAACAATCTCATCCAGCATAGGTTTCAAGTCACTGTACGTAAATACAGGAAGAATCGGACCGAAGATCTCTTCTTGCATGACAGCTGATTCCCAGTTCACATCTCCAAGTACAGTTGGCTCAATCAGCAACTGCTCACGTACAGATCGTCCACCTATCAGCGTTTTGCCATCTGTGAGGAATTTCGATAACCGATCAAAGTTACGAGCATTGACAATATGCGGGAAATCAGTGTTCTGTAACACATCATCTCCAAATTTATCTTTGATCTCTGCACCAATCAGATTGATCAATTCATCATGAACTTGTTCATGTACAAGCAAATAATCCGGAGCAACGCAAGTTTGGCCTGCATTCAGGAACTTACCACGAACAATACGTTGGGCCACCAGCTTCAGATCTGCATCGCTATGGACAATAGCAGGACTTTTACCGCCCAACTCAAGAGTTACAGGAGTCAAGTGCTCCGCAGCTGCCTTCATCACAATGCGACCAACACCCGTGCTTCCTGTGAAGAAAATATAATCAAACTTCTCTTTCAACAATGCTGTGCTGGCCTCGACTTCCCCTTCCATAACGGCGATATACTCCTGAGGGAAGATCTCCTGAATCAGATCATACGTCAGACGAGATACGGCTGGTGTTAATTCAGAAGGCTTGATAACTGCACAGTTACCGGCTGCAATTGCTCCAATCAGTGGACCGAAGGCCAATTGGAAAGGATAGTTCCAAGGTGCAATAATAAGTGCCACTCCGTATGGTTCAGGGTAAATGGTGCTCACCCCATCCGGCATAGCCGGATTGGTTGGGACTTGTTTAGGTGAAGCCCATTCCTGCAGGTGTTCTAATGCAAAATCCAGTTCACCCAAAACAATACGAATCTCTGAACCGTAAGCTTCCGCCTCTGATTTGTTCAAATCTGCCCGAAGTGCATCTTGAATCCGTTGCTGATACTTTTCAATTCCTTTTCTAAGCTGTTGAAGCGCATTAATCCGATACTCGATATTTTTAGTTTGTCCTGTATAAAAGAATGTACGTTGTTCTGTCACTAGTTGTTTTGCTTGATCCATATTAACATCTCCAATTAATTATTTAAAATTAAATTGTTCAAAATTCAAATAAAGTATACCTCTTCTATATGAAACTTTCAACATACAAATGAAACATCCATTTGTATGTATTGGACGATGGTTGGAATTTTAAAAGAGTGAATGCTAGTATTCCTTTCTATCTGTGGCTATCAGAATTTCTAAGGAAGTTTGATTTAAATCTTTTGCTTCAGAAAGTTTAACATTAATGAAAAGTGAGTTTTGCGATTATCTAAATCGACGAACGAATGTGTTTGTTATAAAGGTAAACCTTGGTCACAGATAAACACAAAAAAGTTACGTGGGCTAATGAAGAAGAATTAGGGGAAATTTTTTAATTTGCTTTAAGATGATTTATCCATTCCTGGCCACAACTTCACAACGAGCAGATTTTAATCCAACAACTACTCCTGAGAGCGGTCTTCGAAGAAGGGGTTAAATAATATCAAATCAACTTGTACTACTTCTATTAATAAAACTCATCTAGTATCTCACTCATCCGCTGCATTTCATGATCGTCCAAATCTGTTTAGATTGGATATACTACTTAATCAGTTGGAGGAATTTTTGGAAGTTACGTTAGTAGATCTGTAGGGGGAAATACAAATCACAATGTAATATATGTCATATTTTTACATTTAATTATGTGGTATTTTTAGAAAGTAAAGTTTTATAAATCATTTAAAGACAGATTGTCAAGCTAAGTGCGACAGTTCCTCTGAAAAGGATTCGTGAGCGGTTCTCCACCTCAAGCATTTTCGGGGTCTGTTATTGATCAAATCGAGTGAGCGGACAAGATCTTCATCCTCTACCCTAGCAAAATCCCTACCCTTGGGGTGGAACTCTCGGAGTAATCCATTCCCATTTTCATTGGATCCGCGTTGCCAGGAGGAGTACGGATCAGCAAAATAAACGTCTAGGCCATGAGTAGTTTCCACACTGGCATAGCAAGCAAATTCCTTGCCACGGTCAGCGGTGGCGGTGAGGAATGTCCCTTGGGGGTATTGTGAGATGGCTACACCCAATGCGATTTCCATGGACAATGCCGTCCGATCCGGCATAAGAATCGCCGTATACAGACGTGTCTTCCGTTTAATGAGTATGGCTACGCACCCTTTACTTTTCCCACGCCCTGAAACTACGGTATCCAGTTCCCAGTGTCCAAACGTTTCACGAGAACGGACTTCCTTCGGGCGATTCGAAATAGACTTTCCAACCGTAAATTTACCACGAGTTTCAGTGGGTTTCTGACGCTTCCCTTTGTCCCTCAGAACGTGTAGTACACCTCGAACCAGCCTCCCCGTGTAAATCCAGCGATAGATGGTTTTGAAGGAGACTACAGGTAGACCATCGACGCGGAAACGTCCAATAATCTGTCCTGGAGACCATGTGGCCTCAAGTTTTTCCTCCAGTGAAGCAGCCAGAGTATCGGACCATTTACTGTTAGGTATCGAAGCCTTACGACGTTCCTGATAAGCACTTTGAGCTGGCTCCGCCTGATAGGATCCAGATGAAGCTGCACGCTATCTGAGGTGGCTTCGAGTGTCCAATTGGATTAGGAGGCTTTAAAGATATAAAAGGGGTTCTTAATAAATACATTAAGCTAATTCTGCAGAATATGAAGTTTAAAGCTTCACATAATCAATGGTTTGATGCAGCTCTGCCTTCTCCATACTTCCAAAAACATTAAAATCTCTGAGGAACTCATCGAACTTATCCCTCAAATCGCTGACCAAGGAGCACTTCGAAGCTCCCCTCCAGCTTTGTTGTTAACTTTACCGCATACGTACTCTCCGTATAGGACGGATGCTTTCCATATAAAAGCTCGATCTTCCATAATGCCTCAACCGTATTTGGCATCTCGCTGACCTGAACATCCGGCGCAAACCATCAAGCCCCTAGAAAAGAAAAAAGACGACCCACCAATTCGAGTCGCCTTCATTCCAACTCAATGCCAGTTTAAAAAATCACGAAACGACCCAAACAGCTCCGTCAAAATATACCCCGAAAATGAAGGGGAACTAGAGAAGCTGAAGAATAACTGGATCGGACAAACTTCATGAATAAGTATAAATCTTCATAATAAACAGAAAAGTTTCAGCGCTAAGTACACAAGTAGATCTTATATAAACTCGAAGTCATAGCTCACGTTTTTAAAACTTGATGATACGAACAAACACTCTAAACAGCGACCTATTGTAAATCATCACCATAAGATATCATTATTTTAGCCCGGTATCGGTTAGTATTAATCCACATTTACAGGCTCGATCACTTCGAATAAAAATGGATTACCATTTAAATATTCTCTTATGTATGCTTGGGCATACTTTTGTTCATCGATTAAACTGGTTGTTTCTCTTGGATCAGAGGAGTGATGGCAGGAGTTCTCGATCATGAACATGACAAAAAAACATTCCAGATCCCGAATATAGTCCGTTTCCAACTTCCTAATACTCTCATAACCTTGGATAAGCATCCATCGATGCTTTGGCCAAAGCTCCAATATGGTGCCTGCCATATCGTAGAGATAATATCCGTACCCACATCTTCCAAAATCAATCGGATAGGGTTGATTATCCTCAAATACCATATTACCGGTATGTAAATCAGCATGAATGAGTCCATAGTTATGTTCACTTGGATGCATCGTGGTAAGTTGGGATACAATCTTCTCAGCTGCATCTTGATACAGCTTCCATCCCTCTTCGGATAAAAAACGCTCATAGTAACGTTCCAACTTAGCCATTTCACGTTTAAAACTTTCTACTCCCCAAGTAGGTCTTACAAAATCAGAAGGTGGATTGAAATCCTTTGCTGCTTCATGGAGCCTGCTCATCAATACACCCATATTATATGCTTGGCTATCTGTAAATTCACCTGCTGCTTTTTCACCCTCTATCCATCGCATCATCGTTATATAAGGGCGCCTATATCCTGTCTCTGTTTCGATCTCCAATACATAAATACCATCATAATTTGCCATCCCTTCTGGTACTTTTAGATCTTTCGATTTGTTCAGTGCTTGTAACAGTAGGAGTTCCGAACGAACTTCCTCTCTGCTTAATCGGTCCGAATGAATGCGAAGTAAATAATTGTTATCTGTACTGGTTTCAATTTTATACGTGATCGTATCGCCGGATAGTTGAATAAACTGGATTTTATCCCATTCTAAGTCATACTTTCGAATTGCAGATAAAGCGACTTTCCTTGCTCTGATTAATAACGCCCGCCGTTCTTCATCAGTATCAAATCTAAAAAAATCATTCATTTGTTATCCCCCTGCAGTTTTTATGAAGTAAATCAACTACTTCTCTTATATGTTATTATAACGATAGTAAAAGCTTGAAAATATGTAATAAACAATTTAAACTATACTATACACAAAAAAGTCACATTGGAATTTCTTCCAATGCGACTTTTGTTAAGCTATTATTTTGTATAAACGATCTTTTTAATAGTATCGCTTGAAAGGCAAAATCGATCTGAAAGTTTCTCGATAGTGTCACCATCGAGAAACTTTCGCCGGATTTCATCATTTCTAAGATTATAATTTTTCTGCTGCCTGAATTTTCACCCCAATTTTTTACGCAAACCTTTTGATTTAGGGACGTAAACCAATCCACCGTTCATATACTTTTGTATTTCATTTAGTAATTCTTCCGGAAAGATGCTGTCGGCATTTACATATCTCATGATAGCCGCTCCTTAAAATAGTTGAATTTTAAGGTAGCAAAGTCTACACTATAACAATTATCACTATCCAGATTTAAGCGGTTACTTATATTATTAGCTCTATACAAACAACCGCCGTTGTTCATAAAATAGACTTTGCATAGAACATATCTCGAACATTGTCATAGTGTCTCTCCTTCCTAAATAACATTCAAACTAAAATATGTCTTCATCGGAAATAGAATGCTATCTCAATAGTAACATATTACTCCAAGTGGGCGAAGTGTCAACACTATACATTTAAGTCGTTTGAGCTAAACTGTCATATCTCATCTATTCCTTACGAACCATCAATATTAGACACTCCACATGTATCGAGTACGTGAATACTTTAAGCTCCTTCCTGCAAACTCAGCGTTGCCGATGCGATATCCAGTTCAATTCTCTGCTTTATCACTAGCGATGATATGGTTCACCGCAGTTTAATCTTAAACTAAACTGCCCGCTAGCTTAATGAATTAGAGCAGTGACAAGTAGTTAAATACTTATCTAATCGGTAATCAGATCATTTCCTTGTCCTTTTCGGCAATCGGTACAATTTCTGGTCTCGAACTTTAAAGCTAAAGTATGGTCAAATCCTGTGAAATAGGGTAGAATTGTTTTAGTTACTTTTCCGCAAGAAACTTCTGCACTAATCCAAACATAGTTATTGGAGCCAAATATGACTCCTGTACAAACGAGCCTTAGTTACCGAAGGCTCGTTTTTTGATGATTTTTTTAAAATATCTTTTTCCGACTCTTATTCGAAGTTCTTCCTTTTTCATCTTTCAACAAAAACATTTCACTGCTCGCCTCAAATTGATTAACTTGCGCTTGCATCGCCGTGAGGCGATTTTACATACACATAAAAAGAACTAAC
Organism: Paenibacillus sp. OVF10; assembly: GCA_022836915.1. Classification (GTDB taxonomy): domain Bacteria; phylum Bacillota; class Bacilli; order Paenibacillales; family Paenibacillaceae; genus Paenibacillus. Next base: position 4,883,564 of record CP094668.1, read on the forward strand.
GTTCTAGTAGGAGGAATGAAATTGGCAAGTTTTAAGAAATTAAAAAGCGGCTGGAGGTATCGGTTAAAGTACACCGATCCGTTCACTCAACAACAAAAGGAGAAATCCGAGGCTGGCTTTCGAACTAAACCAGAGGCTGAACTAGCTGCTGCTGAATTTTTAAGGCATCTCAAACAAGGGTTTGAACAGTCCGACATTCCTTTGGTAAATTACATTCGTAATTGGATTGATAATTACAAAAAAGGTGTTGTAAGAAAGAACACAATCAAACTACATGATAACAATCTTAACACCCATATCAAACCTTATTTTAAGCGTCTGATGCTCCAGGATTTAAAACCAGATATGTATCAAGTCTTTTTGGACTCTCTATTTAAAAAGGGACTCAGTAAACGAACGGTCGAGATCATTAACTCAACAGTATACTCAGCCATAGAGCATGCATTGATTCAAGGGAAAATATTACGCAATCCATGTAAAGGTTCAATTATTAAAGGAGAGCACAAAAAGAAGACGATCCAATTCATTGATTCAGAGGACATTCCCAAATTTCTTCATACGGCTCGAGGTGACGCGTACATTTATTGGATTTTCTTCAAAGTGCTCATTGAAACGGGTTTACGAAAAGGTGAAGCTGCCGCTCTCAGGTGGTCGGATATCAATTTCAAAGAAAAGACGATCCGCGTGGATGAAACACTCGATTTTCAAGCCGGAGACGAGGACGAACTTTTCGGAGATACAAAAACGCGAAATTCTACCCGCACAATTAGTGTAAGTAACGGAATTATTAATGATTTAAGATATCATGCTTCATGGCAGAATCAAAATAAGATCAATTTAGGAGAGTCAATGTACAGACACGATTTGAACCTAGTCTTGTGCAAAAACGACGGTAGTCCGATGCCTAAATCTAGTCTCTTTAATGCTTCGAAGAGGATTTTGAGAAAGGCTGGTTTGAGTGAGGAATTAACAATTCACTCCTTGAGACATACCTATGCCGTGGTCATGCTTGAAGCTGGGGCAGACAAAAATTTGTACAAGAGCAACTTGGGCATGGCAGTGTGCAAATTACATCCGATGTGTATGCTCATATTTCCAAGAAGTTAGAAAAGCGTAACATTGATAAATATGAAGAGTACACTTCCCGTATTTTTGGATCAGAAAATCAAAAACCGGGGGACGTTTGGGGGACGCAACCTCAATAGAAGTGCAATTCCCTCGAAACGTCCCCCGGTTCATTCCTTCAAAACCCCGTAGTTACAAGGTTTTTTCGATTAGTACAAAGTGATATATTGATCGCGTTCCCATTGGTGGACTTGTGTACGGTACATATCCCACTCAATTTCTTTCAGCTCATAGAAGTGAGCCAAGGCATGGTCGCCGAGAGCGTCACAGATGACTTCGCTGCGGATCAATTCATTCAATGCTTCTTTCAGGTCAGCTGGCAAGCTTGGAATGCCTTCTTCCACACGCTCTTCTTCTGACATGATGTAGATGTTACGGTCAATTGGAGCAGGTAAGGAAAGCTCACGTTTGATTCCGTCCAGACCTGCTTTCAACAAAACAGCCAAAGCCAGGTAAGGGTTAGCAGCCGGATCCGGGTTACGAACCTCAACACGTGTACTCAAACCACGGGAAGCTGGAATACGAATCATTGGGCTACGGTTACTAGCAGACCATGCTACATAACAAGGTGCTTCATAACCTGGTACAAGACGTTTGTATGAGTTCACAGTTGGGTTAGTAATTGCTGCAAACGCACGCGCGTGCTTCAGAGTTCCAGCCATGAAGTGACGAGCAGTTTTGCTCAGACCCAACTCGTCCGACTCATCAACAAATGCGTTCTCATTGCCTTTGAACAAGGATTGGTTACAGTGCATACCGGATCCGTTCATACCAAACAGCGGTTTCGGCATGAATGTAGCATGTAAACCATGCTGACGTGCAATCGTTTTAACAACGAGCTTGAACGTTTGGATCTGGTCAGCAGCTTTCAGAGCATCAGCATATTTGAAGTCGATCTCATGCTGACCTGGAGCTACCTCATGGTGGGAAGCTTCGATCTCAAAGCCCATTTCTTCAAGTGTGATAACGATGTCACGACGACAGTTTTCACCAAGATCCGTAGGCGCAAGGTCAAAATAACCACCTTGGTCATTCAGTTCGTTAGTTGGGTTTCCTTTTTCGTCAGTTTTGAACAAGAAGAACTCTGGTTCAGGACCAACGTTGAAGGAAGTGAATCCCATATCTTGGGCTTCCTTCAGGTTTCGTTTCAAGATGCCACGTGGATCTCCTGGGAACGGATTACCATCCGGAAGATATACGTCGCAAATCAGGCGTGCAACACGGTTCTCTGCAACCCATGGGAAAATAAGCCAAGAATCTAGATCTGGATAGAGGTACATGTCGGACTCTTCAATACGTACATAACCTTCAATGGAAGATCCATCAAACATCATTTTGTTATCCAGAGCCTTAGTCAACTGACTCACAGGAATCTCAACGTTTTTGATAGCTCCAAGCAAATCAGTAAATTGCAATCGAATGAATCGTACGTTTTCTTCTTTCGAAATGCGGAGAATGTCTTCTTTTGTATAACTCACTATAACCTCTCCCTTTCTTATCTGCGTATTTGGCTTGCCTGTTATATTTGTACATTAGAAAGTTCCACGGGTCAAGGAGTCTCACACCAAAAGTGCATGTTTTCCCCTCACTCGCCAAGTTATGCGAATTTACTTTTTATTAAAGAATCGGGAAAGCTCTCCCTGAATGAGAGATACTTGTCCAGGTCTCTTACCTGATACAAGCTGCTGCTTCAGCAAGCGGTGCAACTGCGTATCGGACAACTCTCTGCGTTTAACTTCAGTGTCTGGCGTGATAACTGTAGCTTCCTCGGATTCTTTCGAAACAGGATTCATCACTTGTTTGATCCCCGCGATGTTAACTCCTTTTTCAATCAAAGCCTTGATCTCTAGCAATCTCTCTACGTCATTAAAAGAGAATAAACGTTGATTACCTGACGTTCTCGCAGGAACGATCAAGCTGTGCTGCTCATAATAACGAATCTGACGTGCAGACAGATCCGTAAGTTTCATTACAATACCAATCGGGAATAAGGCCATATTTCTGCGAATTTCATCACCCATGTTCATCAACCTTCCAGTCATCTATTCTTCACCCTATTGTACATTTAGTTATTACCAAGTGTCAATGACGTGTTAGATAAACTCACAATAATTTACGATCTTTCATAGTCTGTAACGCCATCAAAACGCCATATTTGACATGAGAGTACGTTAATCCGCCTTGCATATACCCGATATACGGCTCCCGAATAGGCGCGTCGGCTGATAATTCCAGACTTCCACCCTGAATGAACGTACCTGCCGCCATAATGACAGGGTGCTCATAACCAGGCATATCCCAAGGTTCAGGAACCACATGACTATCCACAGCTGCTGCACGCTGAATCCCCTGCACGAAGGCGATCAGATGCTCAGCAGAGCTAAACTGAACAGCCTGGATCAGATCTGTGCGAGCTTCATTCCAGGCGGGTTTGGTTACAAATCCGGATTCAGCAAACATCGCAGCAGCAAACGTACTTCCTTTGATAGCTTGTCCTACAATTGTCGGTGCCATGTAAAGTCCTTGGTAGATGCCACGTGTTGTCCCCAGCATTGCTCCCACCTCTCCCCCAATTCCAGGGGCTGTTAGACGATAAGCTGCCAGATGTACGTATTGTTCCTTCCCGCATATGTATCCACCGGTTTCCGCAATGCCTCCACCAGGATTCTTGATCAGTGATCCGGCCATCAGATCAACTCCGACTTCTGTCGGTTCACGTTCCTCTGTGAATTCACCGTAACAATTATCTACGAATACGATGACATCCTCCTTCAGCGCTTTAACACGCGTAACCATGTCAGCGATCTCAGCAACGCAGAAGGAGGAGCGCCAGTCATAACCACGTGAACGTTGAATCCCAATAACTTTTGTAGCCGGTGTAATGCTTTTTTCAACTGCTGCCCAGTCCACTCCACCTTCATCAGTTAAGGCCGTCTCACGGTAACCGATGCCAAAATCGCGTAATGAACCTGTACCATCACCGGGTTTGCCAATAACTTTATGCAATGTGTCGTAAGGCTTACCCGTGATGTACAATAATTCGTCACCTGGACGCAAAACTCCAAAGAGAGCTGTACTAATCGTATGAGTACCTGAAGCAAAATGAGGACGCACCAGCGCGGCTTCCGCGCCGAAAACATCAGCATATACTTCATCAAGCACTTCACGCCCACGATCGTTATAGGCATAACCTGTTGAACCTGCAAAGTGAAAATCACTTACTTTTCGCTGTTGGAAAGCATTAATCACCTTCCATTGATTGTGATCTGTGATCCGATCAATCTGTTGCAGTTGTCCTTCAATCTGACGCTCCACTTGACGTTGAAGTTCAGATATTTCTGAATCAAAGCTTACCATCTTACTTCATTCCCCTTCATAGCACGAATCTGACGTTGAATATCCATTATCGTGTAACTTATCACATCAATGTGTCATGAATATTACAATTCAATGAATTCTTCAAGCATATAACCAAATTTCTCATATTCACCTTTTTGCAATTCAACTTCATAAATTACATCATTCTCTTCAAAGCTGGTATCCACTACATCACCAATTTTGTAGAGTACCGACGTAAGATCACCACGTTCTGCCGGAATACGGAAGCGTTTCGTATCACCTGTCAGCTCTGTCTGAATTAATTCACGGATTTTAAGCAGATCCTCAGAGTCTAATGCGCTTACCTTAATATGACCTTTATCCAATGGAAGCATCTCAAGCTGCTCTGGTGTGCACGCATCTTTTTTGTTATACAGGACTAACTGCGGCTTGTCCCCTGAACCAAGTTCTTGCAGAATCGTATTAACCGTCCGCATCTGATCTTCACGCATAGCTGATGAGGCGTCCACAACATGCAGGATCAGGTCTGCTTCATTCACTTCCTCCAGCGTTGCCCGGAATGCTGCAATCAGATCATGCGGGAGATTTTGAATAAAACCAACCGTATCGGTAAGTACGATCTCTTTCCCACTTGGAAGTTCCATCGTACGTGATGTTGGATCCAGAGTAGCGAACAGCTGATCTTGAATATACACATCTGCAGCCGTCAACTGTTTGAGCAAGGTTGATTTTCCAGCATTGGTATAACCAACGAGGGCCACCTGAACAATACCTGTCTTTTGCGGCGTTCACGATGCAACTTGCGATGACGAGTCAATTCTTCCAGATGACGCTTCAGATCATCGATACGACCACGGATGTGACGGCGGTCTGTCTCCAACTTGCTTTCACCTGGGCCTCTTGTTCCGATTCCGCCCCGAGTCTGGACAGGTTCTTGCCATGACCCGACAAACGTGGCAGCAAGTAGCTATGTTGAGCCAATTCCACTTGAATAATACCTTCTCTAGTGTTGGCACGTTGTGCAAAGATGTCCAAAATCAATTGGGTACGGTCAATAATTTTGAGATCGAGGGTTTCTTCCAGGTTACGAACCTGTGCACCTGACAATTCCTGATCAAAAATAGCTGTAGTTGCTCCGAGTTCCTCTGCAATCGCACGAAGCTCTTCCACCTTACCTTTACCAATGAACCATTTGGTATCACGTTTTTCCCTGTTTTGAGAAAGTACACTTAGCACTTCCACTCCAGCTGTCTCGGCAAGTTTCACCAGTTCCTCTAAAGAGTACTCAGGGTTGATACCTGTACGTTTTACATCATCCGTAACAAGACTCACCAAGACGGCGCGATCTTTTTTGACCATATCTGTATCATGCGTGCCATTTGTCATGTATATGTTCACTCCCTCTAATTACTAATTGATATACATTGCCACGAATATGCCATGGCATGCCTTAAGCCGAACCGGTTGGCCCGGCCGGCTGGTGTAAAAACTATATTATCGCTTACTTTCGCTCAAAGTTCAAATCCTCTGTACGGATTGTCATCAGCTCCAGTTTTCCCGGACTGCCTTCTGAGTATTGTTCCAACAAACGAACCGCCTGATGCCTGATCGAACGCTCAATGGCATTACGAACGTATCTGGCGTTACTGAACGCATGCAGCGAATCATTTTTTTCCTGAAGCAAATGCTGCTTAAGTTTGAGTATGGTCTGAGGCATTAGAATATAATCACGCTCTTTGGCCATAATCTCAGAGATTTGAATCAACTGATCAATGCTATAGTCTGGAAACTCCACTTGAATGGGAAAGCGAGAAGGTAATCCCGGATTCGTCTGGAGAAAAAATCAATCTCTTCCGAGTACCCGGCAAGAATTAGTATAAACTGATTTTTGTTATCTTCCATGGACTTAACAAGCGTATCAATAGCTTCCTTTCCAAAATCCTTCTCTCCCCGCGGGCCAAACTGTAAGCTTCATCAATGAACAATATCCCACCGAGTGCCTTCTTGACCAAATCTCTTGTTTTCTGCGCCGTGTGACCAATATATTCTCCAACCAGATCCGCACGCTCTACTTCAATAAGATGACCTTTACTCAACACCCCCATCTTCTGAAAGAGTTTGGCAACGATCCTCGCCACGGTGGTCTTACCAGTTCCCGGATTGCCTTTGAAGATCATATGATACACGTGCGCACCACTAAGTAGGCCTGCTTCAGTGCGCATCTGAGCAATCTGTAGGAAAGCATAAATTTCAAATACCAAGTCTTTGATATTTTCAAGTCCAACCAGTTGCTCCAATTCACCCTGTATCTCCTGGAAATGAGCATGTTTGGTTATACTCTTGGCTGCCTGTACTGCCGCTGCTTCATCTTTGACCAACATCTGAGGTTCCTGGTTACGCAACACAATATTAATTTGTCTGGATGGTCTGCCTCCTGGTTGCTCTCCTGCAGCCATGACCCGTCCGTTCATTCGCCATCACCTCTATTTTATCGGGCTGAACTCTCCTGATTATTAATGTATTCTATCAGGTGCTCCAATATTAGAAGGATCATGAAGAATTCTACGGATAAGTAGATGTCTCAAATCTGAATGTTTTTTCGAAACTCTCCGTTCTCAAACAAACTCTTCCTATGCTTCAGTGATAACTGAAAGTATGGGAATACATGTGCATCAATGGCATGCAGCAGTTCCTTTGCCGTCTTGTTAGCCAAGTCATAATCGCCTGTAGTAATATGCTTCCGTGACAGTGCATCTTCAAGCTCATCTTCATCCAGCAAAAATACTTCTCCATCTTTCAGTACAACGACATCCAGATACAGGTCATCAAACCAAGGAACGCCCTGATCGGTTATCCCCTGACTACGACATGTATCAATGTACCACTCTACAATCCGTTCCTGATCGTCAAACATCGCCGTAACAACAAAGTGCTCTCCCTTCGGATAGTATTGCAGCCAGGAATAACCTTTATCTGCGATACAGAAGGTACTGCCTCCATAAGTTTTCCACAAAGGTTCTTTCAAATCCTGTATGGTGTACAACGTAATATAACCTGTGAAAATTTTGGATTGAACGAACCGGCATGTGAATTGTCGGTTCGTAATCCGGCGCCAGTTCGCGCGGTCCCCGAATTTCCGTTTCATACGAACCCCTCTTTGCCGACTACAGGTCCGTGACCTGCTCTGATGTTATTGGTGAACAATGTAATAACGTCCGCCTGATGGATTCCAGCGCTCTGGGCCCGCTCTTGCACAACGTATTACGAATAGTTACAGCTTACCATATTTAAGGTTTACACTCAAAATGAAGCTTTGTCCCACCTATTCATCAAATCAGCTGCTATTACAGTTGGTTCCGTATAACAAAAAAACTGCTTCACCGAAATTCCGGGAAGCAGTTTTTTAATGTAGCTATTTAGTGATTCATTGGCTTAACCGCCGGTTCCAGCTTGAGAATCTGCAGGTGCATCTGTTCCTCCAGTATCCCCACTCGTTCCGCTGTCCGGAGTTACAACCTCGCCCGGCGTCGTTACGGCCCCATCATCGGAGCCTTCACCGGTACCGCCTGGCTCTGTTGTTCCCTGGCCAGGTGGGGTCGTGTTTCCTCCCCAGGTTGACCGTTTCCTTGGCCGGGTCCACCGTTATTACCACCGTTGCCATTGTTTCCGTTATTACCATTACCATTTCCGTTGTTGCCATTTTCATTCCCATTACCATTCCCATTACCGTTATTACCGTTCGAGTTGCCATTATCCGGTGAACCATTGTCCGGATTCTCCGTACCTGGCTGCTCAGGATCTATCTCTGTTCCAGGGTCTATACCAGGATCAGGTTCCTCCGGCGGCATTTCCTGTGCTTCAATCATCAAGGAAATGGTGTTGGAAGGATCCGTCTCAAGTCCTGATGCCAAGTCGTAAGCTGTCACATAGTACTCATAGGTTAGACCAGGCAACGCACTTAAATCTTGTGCATTGGTCGCTCCTATTGCATCAATGAGATGAGTGAACTGGGCTTCCGATGTTTCTTTCCGATAAATCCGATATTGCGTACTCGCGTCACCCGTTCCAGTCCAACTTAGGGAGACGGTTTGAGCATTTGGATCGTATGATCCACTCAGACCACTAACGGACAGAGCTGGCTGTTCTGGTTGTTCTTCTACTGGCGGAGGTGCCTGCCCTCCAGCCGGTGTTTTGAATTGCTTCACTGGTACGCCTTTTAAAGCATCTCCCATGACTTTGGCAAAGAAAGCTGCCGACAGCTTACTGCTGTTCTTAAGCATGTGATTGGCATCCGGATTGTCATAGCCCATCCAGACTGCAGCAGTCCATTCCGGTGTGTATCCAACAAACCATACATCACGGTTGGCACTGTTGCCAGAGATACCACTTTGAACAGTTCCTGTTTTACCCGCTACCGGACGATCCAGACGCGCTGAACGTCCCGTACCGTCATTAACAACGTTCTGCAGCATTTGTGTAAGCTGATACGCATTTTGCTCGCTCATGACACGCGTTGTGTCCGAGTTATCGTGTTTGTACGTGGTTTTGCCTGCGCTATCCTTAATTTCCTTAATCGAATAGGCTTGTCGGTATTCTCCGAGGTTGGCAAATGCACTATAGGCTTGCGCCATTTCCAGTGTATTTGTACCTTTACTTAGACCACCGAGGGCAATCGCCAAGTTTTTGTCTTCATCTGTCAGCTGTATACCTACACTCTTGGCAAAATTAATGCCTGTGTTAACGCCTATTTTATCAAGCAGCCAAACCGCAGGAATATTTTCCGATTTCGTAATGGCTTCCGTCATACTGATCGTTGAAGAATATCCATGCAAGTTACCAGGACAATAGTTACCAAAACATTGCTTTGCATTACTCAGCGACGAGTTGGCACTGTAATTTCCTGATTCAAGCGCCGGTGCATAAGACACAATCGGTTTAAAAGCTGAACCTGGTTGTCTTCGACTCTGCGTTACACGGCTATAACCTTTAGTCTGATAATCCCGTCCACCCAGGAGGGCAACGAGGCTACCATTCTCATGGTTCATAATAACCATGGAGCCTTGAACCTGTTGATCATCTTTACTTGCCTCGAACAGACTATCATCTGTGAACGCAGTTTCCATGGCTGTTTGAGCCTGAGCATCCATAGTTGTATAGATTTTGTATCCGCCGATATTCAGATCATCTTCCGTTTTACCTGTTACTCGTTCAGCTTCACGGAGCACATAATCTATAAAACCTTGATACTTCCTGTCTTTCTCTGGTCGCTTGTAGTTATAGTTAATCTCTTTTGCTTCGTCCATCTCCGCCTTGGTAATGTAGCCTTGTTCATACATCAGCTGCAATACCACACCTCGACGTGCTTTTGAGTCGTTTGGATTGCTCACCGGATTATAGGCAGAAGGCCCTTTCGGCATAGCTGCCAATGTAGCAATTTGCCACAACTTCAACCTCTTGAGATCAGTAACTCCAAAGTAAAATTCAGATGCTGCTTTAATCCCGTAACGCTGATGACCGAAGAAAATCCGGTTCAGGTACATCGTCAGAATCTCGTCTTTTGTGTACTTGCGCTCTAATGCCATGGCAATTGATACTTCCGTTGCTTTACGGAAGAACGTTTTGTCACGGGACAAGAACATGTTCTTGGCAAGCTGTTGGGTTAGTGTACTACCACCTTCCACCATGGAACGAGCCATGACGTCCTTAACCGCCGCACGCCCTATGGACCAGATATCCACGCCCTGATGATCGTAGAAGCGTTTATCCTCCGTTGCAACAAAGGCTTGCTTCACCAGCTCAGGAATATCATCTTCTTTGACGGGTTCCAACTTCTGAATGGATAGCTCCCCATTAATTGGCCATTGCGATCATATACTTTTGAAGTTTCATTAATTGTGGTTTTGTCCTTGTTGGCTTTGAGCAGATTTTCACCACTCACCATAATAAATAAATATCCGCCTAGTGCACAGAATATGGCGATTGCCATTGTGAAAAACAGTGTCCATCCAACGCGTTTACCCGTAATTTTTTCTTTTAGAGGTCTTTGGCTTCGCTTTTTTGGGTGACTTGTTATTGTTGTTGCGATTGTTAGACCTCGACAACGGATCGTTTGGCATGTTACCTCCTGACTCCCTTTCGGTTGCATAATTTCTATTCGTCTGTAGGCTCAGGCATATATTAAACATATTTTGCCCGGAATGAAAAGAACAACCCTTTATTCAGGTTGCTCTGTTTCAATACCTATACTTGTAGACGAAATGGTTGGTGAAAAGGTTTCGTAATTTTTTAAGCTTCGCCGCTGTTATCTTGCTGCATCAGCGATACGCTGCGTTGCGGCGTGAACGTGGAGATGGCATGCTTGTAGACCATTTGCTGGCGTCCGTCGCTGTCAATGACGATCGTAAAATTGTCAAATGCCTTGATCGTCCCGCGGATTTGGAAGCCGTTGGTCAGATAGACCGTAGCAGGAATATTCTCTTTCCGCAGTTGGTTCAAGAACGTATCTTGGATGTTGATGGACTTGTTCATTAGCCGTACCCCCATTGGTTCATTTGAATTCGTGTTCAAGTAATATTCAATATCGCTGAGTAGCTTTCGTGCTATTATATCATGAACAGTTTCATATAATCCACAAAAACCCCTTGTCTGCTATTTTACACCCATTCTTGGCGAGGTGAACAAATAGAAGACTTATCCATTATACACCGCTTGTCTGTTTTGCAAAAGAGGGACAAAATCTTCATTTTAAAGCACATTTAATCGTTGTTTGGCGAATGATTGATCTCTACCATCTGTTCTAGTGATAAGTAAAAACCTCTATCCTTTTGAAGACTAAAAGGTAGAGGTTTACATATCTTGATCTAATCGATGCCTGTCAGAAAGATACTAATAATCGCTCAAATCAATCAAATTTCCGTGTAATCAATTCACTTATCTGCTTGTATTTCCCTTCAAAATCCTGGGTATCCGTCATGTCCACCCATTCAATATCCTTCATATGGCGGAACCAGGAAAGCTGCCGTTTGGCAAACCGACGTGTATCCCTCTTTAACCACTCAACCGCAGCTTCCCAACTCACTTCCCCTTGCAAAAACGCTGCAATCTCCTTATACCCTAGTCCTTGCATGGAAATATGACCTCTGGCCACTCCACGTTCCAACAGGGACTTCACTTCATCCACCAGACCTTGTTCGATCATCAGATCAATCCGCTCTTCTACCCGGGCGTACAACTTCTGCCGATCCATTGTCAAACCAACAATAAGAAGGTCATAAGGCGACTCTTTCTTCTGTACTGCCAGCTGATCAGACCACTTCTCGCCTGTCAGGTGATGGATCTCAAGCGCACGTACAATTCGCCGCTGGTCATTTGGATGCAGACGATCCGCACTAACGGGATCAACTTCCCTCAATCGATCATGAAGAGCCTGAGCTCCATTTAGCTCAGCATAGCTGAATTGTTCCTCTCTGAACCCTTCATCTGAACCGCTATCCGAGAATTGGAAGCCATAACATACCGATTCCACATATAGACCGGTGCCACCTACAATAAAAGGCATTTTATCGCGTTCGTGAATTTCACTAATCAATCGTGTGCAACTCTCCTGAAACTCGGCCACAGAATACGGATACTCCGGTTCATGGATATCAATGAGATGATGAGGTACACCCTTCATTTCTTCAGAGGTAATCTTGGCAGTTCCGATATCCATTTCGCGATATACCTGCATCGAATCTCCTGAGATAATCTCACAATTGAAAGCTTGGGCAAGCTCGATGCTCATTCTTGTTTTGCCTACTGCTGTTGGTCCAACCAACACAAGCAGTTTAGGTTTTGGTTTAACTTCCACTTTCAACATTAATCACTCCGTACAGGGTTTTTGCATTCGCCCGATCAAGTATTTCAAATCCGAGCCTGTCAAACTCCGCGCTGCCGCGCTTTTCTTTCATGACTACCCGTTTACGGGCAACCCGTTTCGCTTCCATAATGCTCTGTTCATCCAGCGCGTGAGCATTTGCATAATCTCGCAAGGGCTGTATAGCACTTGAATCCATCATCGGTTCACGGAACATGGGGTCAAAATATACGGTATCACAGCTTCGATCCGGCATGGAACGAAGCAACTCAAGATGATCCACATGCCGCAGATCTATGCGCCGGAAAGCCTCATCCACCAAGGGCTGATTGCTCTTATAATGAGACATGCCCTCCAGCAGCAGGGTATAGAGCGGTTGAGAACTTTCACAGGCAATGACTTGTCCATTCTTCCCAGCCGCAACCGAAAATACCAGCGCATCTGAACCGAGTCCAGCGGTACAATCAACAATGGTGTCCCCTTCGAGTACTGCACCAGCTTCCAGCATAGGATCGGCTTCACCTCTTAGAACACGTTTAGCGCGAACAAATCCCATACTGGGGTGAAACTCAAGCTCCGTTGCATCCTTGCGAAACAAGCGGGCTCTGCCATTGAGCACGACCAGTATTTCGTTGATACCATAATGTTCAATCATTTTGGGTAAAGACGTTCTATTGCGCGGTACGTAGGTACCTCCTGTTGTTTCGGCGAGCTTACGCGCACGCTCCACCTGAGAGGCAATCTCCTTGTCACCGGTTGTAATGTACATAATGTCCCCCTAAATAGCTACATCACTCGTTTAAATAATTTTTCCAGATCATACGTTGAAAATGAAACCACAATCGGCCGCCCATGTGGACAAGTGTAGGGCTGACGACATGAACCCAGACGCTGAATCAGAACTTCTGCTTCCTGATCCGTCAGCTTTTGGTTCGCTTTAATGGACGCCTTGCAGGAGCACATAATAGATGCAGCTTCCCGCATCTTGGCCACATCTATGCTGCGTTCGCTAAGTACCCATTCGGACATTTCTTCAATAATGTCTTTCTCGTCCCCTTTGGGGAACCAGAACGGATGAGAGCGCACACGGAACGTCTGTCCACCAAAATGCTCCAAATATACACCTGCCTGCTCGAACCAGGCCAGTCTTGTTTTCAGTTTTTCGGTCTCTGAAGGTGTGAACTCCAGCGTAATCGGCAGTAGTAACTCTTGTGAGGCCTGGGCAGGATTACCAAACTTCTCGTAATAGTACTCATAATTCACGCGTTCATGAGCGGCATGCTGATCAATCAAATATAAACCTTGGTCATTTTGCGCGATCAAATACGTACCATGATGCTGTCCGATCAGACTCAGCTCCGGAAATGCGGGCATGGATGCATCCGATTTAATGGCAGCAGCAAGTTTAGTGGCATCAGGCAATCCTGAAGTTTTCCACGTCCGTTCACTTCGCATAACCGAAGACGGATTATACGTTGAACGCGCTTCTTTAACCGGTGAATATACAGAGTCGGAGCGATACGTAGCTGGTTTGCTTTCAGCCAGCGGTTTTTCTGTTGCTCCACGATCCCCACCATCTTGAGAAGAGAGGTCAGATTTGGGAACAGTTTCGGTAGAACTAGCACTTACATCCTTAGTACCTTTCTGCACGTTAGCGGATGCCTGTCCCCCGTCATGACTAGCAATCTTCTGCAAAATATCCCCGTTCCAACTTTCTAACTGCTCCGGGGGCTGTGTAACCTCAGGTGGAGCTTCGGGCAACGGCACTGAGTGACCATGTTCAGATACCAACTGTGCTGTAGACACATCCGCCGGAGCATCCAAATCCAGATCATCATCTTCTGCAATCAATTTTAACAATGCACTGGCAGGTTTCCCTAGTGGGCCTTGTTGTCCGTATCCTTCTGCATCAGTTGAATCTTTCAGCGGACCACGTGGAAAGAGGAATTGTTCCTGAATAAAGGAACTATCATCTCCACGCCGGATCTGTTGTTTTTTGACCTGTGGAATCAATACCTCCTGCCGGAGTATCCCTCGCAACGTCGTTTCTATAAATTCATACAATTCTGGTTCCTTGCTGAAGCGAACCTCCAACTTGGCCGGATGCACGTTCACATCCACAAGAGATGGGTGCATCTCCAACTGCACCACGACAAGTGGGAAACGATTAATGGGCAGCAAGGTATGGTAGGCTTTAAGAATCGCCTGATTGAGACCGTAATTGCGAACAAATCGCCCATTAACAATCGTAGACATACCACCACGATTCGCTCGTGTCCATTCTGGCAGGCTGATCAGCCCGCTCACGCGGTAATCCAGACTTTCTCCTTGGATGGGAAGCATCGCCTTCGCTGCACTTGTACCATAGATCGCTGCAACCACTTGCAGCAGATCGCCGTTGCCCAACGTCTGAAGCAACACATTCTCATTATGTCGCAGTCTGAACGAAATATTGGGGTGAGACATCGCCATCCGGTAAAGAACATCTGATATATGTCCCAGTTCCGTCTGGATCGTTTTCATATATTTGAGTCTGGCTGGTGTATTGTAAAATAGTTCTCTCACTGCAAAATCTGTACCTTGGGGTGAGGTTGCATCTTCATGAGAAACAAGGTTCCCACCTTCAATTACAATGCGGCGTCCTCGCCCGTCATTGTCACTTGCCGATAATACCTCTACCTTGGACACTGCGGCAATACTCGCCAGGGCTTCTCCGCGGAATCCAAGACTTGTGATCTGGAACAGATCTCGGCCATGAGCTATTTTACTGGTCGCATGACGATAAAAGGCAGTTTCCATATCCTCTGGCTCGATACCTGAACCATTGTCTTTGACACGAATACTGAGGAGTCCGCCCTCTTCCACTGTTACTTCAATCTTGGTGGCGCCTGCATCCACCGAGTTTTCGAGCAACTCTTTGACAACCGAAGCAGGCCTTTCGACCACTTCACCCGCCGCAATCTGGTTGGCAATATGTTCATCAAGCACATGTATTTTCGCCACAGGTTTTCCCCTCCCTTATATTCAGGATAATTGCTGTGCCTTCAATTTGAGATCATTTAATATCTGCATCGCCTGAAGAGGCGTCATATTCATGACATCGATATCTTTCATCGTACGGATGAATTCTCGCGCTGGTTTATCCACCGAAACTACATCCGGTTTCGTTGCCACATTCGGCTCATCATCCCCAAAGATAGACAGTTGAACCACATCCGAATGATTTGCACTGGACTGTACCTTGCTGTTTGATTTCTTGGCATGTTGCTTCCCGACCGACTCTTCAATAGAAGGTGTGTACTCTGCACTCTCCACAATCTCGTGTTCCCGGATCAATGGTGCTGAATCCGTGTGCTGGAATTCTCCACCTTTTAATTTCAAGCCTGCTTCCTGCTTCTCAGTCGAAATATATTCACTGCCCACCGCTACTTGCGCGGCCGCATGTTCGAACCCATGCAATAGTCCATTTGCTCGCTCAATAATGCTATCAGGCAGACCTGCAAGACGTGCACAATAGATACCATAACTGCTGCTGGCTGCTCCGGCAATCAATTTGCGCAGGAAATTCACCTTGTCCCCGCTCTCCTGCACCGCCATCGAGTAGTTGGCCAGCTTGTCCAGACTCTCTTCCAGATGAGCAAGCTCATGGAAATGAGTTGATACAAGGGCTTTACAACCGATGATATCATGTACATATTCAATAACAGACTGAGCAATCGCCATACCTTCGCTGGTTGACGTTCCCCGTCCCAATTCATCGATAATAATCAGACTGCGTGGTGTCGCTTTGTCCGTCATAACCTGAATGTCAGCCATCTCCACCATGAATGTGCTTTGTCCGCCAATGAGATCATCCGCGGCTCCAATCCGTGTGAAAATGCGATCCATGATCGGCACCTCCGCCTGACCCGCAGGCACAAAGCAACCCACTTGCGCCAAAATGGAGATTAAAGCGACCTGTCGCATGTACGTACTCTTACCAGCCATATTTGGTCCAGTAATCAGCAGAATACGTGCCTCTTCCTTGGTCATTGCTGTGTGATTGGCAATAAATGCGCCATCTCGCATGACCGCCTCGACAACCGGATGGCGTCCTTCTTCCACAACCAGATCATAACCGTCGGTCAACGTAGGCCGTACAAAGTTTCGCTCAGCACTAATCACCGCAAAAGATTGATACACGTCAATTTCGGCTACCTGTTCGGCCAGCTTTTGCAATCTTGCAATCTCTTTGTTCAACCGCTCGCGAAGTTCCGCAAAAAGTCCATACTCAATATCAACCATTTTGTCCTGAGCTTCGAGAATCAGCGTCTCTTTTTCCTTCAACTCCGGCGTAATGTAACGTTCTGCATTGGCAAGTGTCTGTTTACGTTCATAACGTCCCTCTGGCAATGCGGACAGATTGGACTTGGTGATCTCGATATAATAACCAAACACTTTGTTATATCCAATCTTCAGCGATCGAATGCCTGTCGCCTCACGCTCTCGCGCTTCCAACTCTGCAATCCACTGTTTCCCGTTGACCGAAGCCTCACGTAATTCATCCAGACGTTCATGGTACCCTTCACGAATCAGACCTCCGTCCCTTACCGATACAGGCGGCTCGTCCACAATGGCTTGCCCGATAGCTTCACGCAGATCATTGCAATCATCCATCGTTTCGGCAATATGCTGCAATGTTGCGGAAGCTGATCCAGCGCAATGTTGACGAAGTCCTGGAATTTTCTCCAGGGATGATTTGAGCGCATTCAGGTCACGACCATTGGCATTACCAAACGCAATCCGGCCTACCAAGCGCTCCAGATCATAGATGTCTTTGAGTTCTGCCCGCAGGTCCTCACGCAATATAAACTGGTTGTACAGCGTATCCACTGCTTCAAGACGCTCATTAATCTTCCCTTTTTGCAATAATGGCTTATCGACCCAGCGACGCAGCATTCTTGCACCCATGGATGTCTCCGTCCGATCAAGCAACCAAAGTAATGAACCTTTTTGGAGCGTTCACGCACGGTTTCCACCAATTCCAGGTTCCGGCGCGTAAACGGGTCCAAGATCATATAATGATCGGGCTCATAGGTAGAGATTTGAGTTAATTGCCCAAGAGAACGTTTCTGTGTCTCACTCAGATAGGAGAAAAGACGTGCAATGCATGCTTGACGTTCAGGCTCTAATCTTGCCCAGACAGCCTCGCCAAACTGCTGACGGACCAGATCTTCCTTATTCTTTGTCCACGACGTGTAGACCACAGGGCGACCGATTGGAGACGCCTCGGCTTCTACCGTTTCAAGCAGCGCTGCATCCCCACCAGCTCGGATGGTTCGTAGATGCCGATTTCATCCTTAAGCCATTCCTTGGAATAGGGCACGGATGTCACATACAACTCACCCGTTGACAGATCACAGGCCGCGAGCGCCAGCGTATTTTGATTACCTGTAAGACACACCATGTAGTTGTTGGATTTATCCCCCAGCGTTTTGCCTTCCATCACCGTTCCGGGTGTAACCACACGTACAATTTCGCGTCGTACCATGCCTTTGGTTACACTCGCATCTTCCATCTGTTCACATATCGCTACTTTATATCCTTTTTCAATCAGACGCTGTATGTAATTGTCAGCCGAATGATAAGGTACACCGCACATCGGAATCTTGTCATCCGTGCCTCCGTTACGTGCGGTCAGCGTGATCTCTAGTTCACGAGCAGCATTAATCGCATCCTCGAAGAACATTTCATAGAAGTCACCCAGTCTAAAAAATAGAAAAGCATCTTGTGCTTCGGCCTTCACTTGCAAATATTGTTGAATCATTGGCGTATACTGAGCCATGATGAATATCCTCCATCCCGTTCCTATAATGTCAGGAAGAAACGCGTCCTGGAAGGACAATAAGACGGTCAGGCACTGTGTTTGCGCCTCCGCCTTATGTTTTGGCTATTTGCCACTTCCTTCAAGGGTTGCTGCTCCATATCTTCCGTAGTAGCTTAATGCTCATAAAAGACTTGTTTCTTATTATATCAAAAAAACGTCCTTACTTCATGAACCTGCCCGAATATTCCAGAGTTTGCGAATATCGCGGCTTTCATCCCAGGTTCTTCCCAGTTTTAATTGAAGGAGTAACGGAGACGCATACCGTTCATAACGTGCATATCCATCCAACCTCTTCAGATCATCTACGAGAGCTGGAATGTGTTCCTTAATCACTTCCCGCTTTCCTTCATAAAAAGCGGTATGAACCTCAACTTTCGCCAACGGACGCTGCCGTAATTGAGTATACCCGCTCGCGATTAGACCTGCCAAGGCCACAACGCCCTTTGCAACAAGGGGTGACACAAGAAAACTGGGTAACGTACGATACTCAAAACCACCATAGGATTTCAGACGAAAATCACCAAGTGCTCCATAACGGGGTCGTCTTCCCGATCCACGGGGGTCTTGCAGAAATGCCAGTGGCAATGCCAGATAATTGTCCAGTGCACGAAGCAGTTCCCCGGTAAGATTCACGCCGCTAAAATGAATATGACCACCCAGAGGTAACCCCCGTTGTGGCATCCCTCCTGCCTGCCAGATGAGTGAGTGATCACTGATGCTGCGGGAAGCTGCTGCGAATGCCCTCATCAGATGAGCAAGCAGTTCTCGTGGTTCGGAGCTGGGAGCAGGTCTCAGTTCGGCAACCGGATATATGCGCCGTCCACCAATCGTCACGGAATCACAGCCTGCCATTCCTGTACGTTCAAGAAATCTAGAGGCGGGTACGATTTTGGATTCCGGCATCTGCACCAGAAGAAACTCCGGGTCCATGCCGAGTATCGGAGTGGGTCTGTGACTCACTTCCTCATCCAGTAGTTCCTGATGCTGCTTCCAGCTTTCCCTATAGGTAGCAGCAAGGTTGGTCACCCTTTCCAGGGACCCGGATCAATCGAAATCACTGCACATCCGCCATTCCCTGAAGATTCCATTCGAACAGCTCCATGATCCAGTCCTAGCGTATACAGCGTTTTGATCGCAAGTCGTTCTATGCGCTTGAACAAGGTTGAACTCGCTTCACGCTCCAACAGAGTTTCCTGTGCCCCTCCCATGCCACTAGTATCCTTGCGCTTGATCCGGATCGCCTGCAGACAACTTATCTCTACATCATAGCGTACACGCAAGCCTGGTTCGCGTTTGCGCCGATCGTGCAGTGACAATACTTCAATGCCTGCCTGTTTTAACCGTTCTGTACGTTCTCCAGAAGTCATCCTTTCATATCGGAGTAATGCCTCCTCCACTTGTTCTAAGACATTCATGACGTCCCCCTCCCGGATCATGCAACTAAATAAAAATAACCCCGCAATGCGGAGCCTTCCCATGAAAGGTATTCCAGGCATATTGCGAGGCTCGTTAACACCCATTTTTCAATATTTAAGAAGAAAGAGGGCTTACGCCCTCTTCATCGCGCCTTCTGGCGCATATGATACCTTAGGTTAACAAATACATGATGAATCAAACTCACAGCTCATCGTCGAGCAGATCGGGATCGAGATCGTCATAATCTCCATCGCCACTGCCAAAGTCATAGTCCTTGTCTTCGTAATCACCGCAACCATCTGTGCAGACCTTCACACAAACTTTGGTTTCGGCAACGAGTTCCACAGCGAATTCCCGTTCTACCCGGATAATTACACTGCTTCCACCTGCGGATACTGTGGCTTCCACACAGCTAGGTTCCTGCGTTGCATCCGCAGATACCTCCACTGTGGAAGTCCGGTGTTTCGGGTCCAGATAGGACAAAGGCACATGTTCTACATACGAGACCGTTTCTTTGGCTACATCCGTCTGCGAATTCTTGTCATAGGAATACCAAATGTTGATATCGTAAGTACCAATAACTTCAATTCCGTCACCCGCTGATACGGCTTCATATTGGTGGTTGATAATCCAAGCCCCCAAAATACTTGTCGGACCATTTGGCGGAGTCACGGTATGTGTTACGGTAGAGAACTTACGACCTTTGCCGCAGATCGCCTTCGTGATAATCTCTCTACATTGATGTTTATGACTCAATGACATCTTTAAACCTCCTCCATACAATCATTCACTACAAGTGTATGCAGGGCATTCGTCTAGGGTGACAACTATTTTCTATTATTCGTTTGTAGATTGGGACCGGTCCGAGATTGGGGACGGTGCTTTGTCCTTCTTCGCGACTTTCAGATACAGCGCGAGTTCGCGGCACAACTGGAGAATTGCAGAACGAATCTCGAATTCTTCCCTTGTATCCGGTAGTTCCATACGTTTGAATTCTTCTTGCACATCCGCAAGAAGTTTTTCAGTTCGTCCGGTGTAAGATTCAGTAAGTACATCCTGACTAAGCTGATCGAACAGCTCCGATACCATTTCCGCATGTGGCATCTTCTGATAGATCTGGGACACCAGATGCATCATATGCTGGATGGAGTCCAGCTGCGTTTTGCGCATATAGAAGTAGACACTCCATTCTTCGTTCGGATGAATCACCTGATTCTCCAGAGAACGCTTGGCTGCATCGATACCGCCAAGGATAGCTTTATCCGCTTCAATCAGTTCTCTCCCCGCCCATGCTTCATTGGGATTACGCAGCGTGGCCGCGAATTCCTTGAAAATCTTCGAAAAGAGTTCATCGATTCGTTTGCGAATGCGCAGCATCTGAGGATCCGCTGCCGGCATATAGGCCAGATTAACCGCCATTGCGGAACCAAGACCAATCAGAAGCAAAGCAATTTGTACGAGGACGACATGCACGTCCATTTCCCCGCCGCCGAACACCCGAAATACCACGACCGAACCTGTTACAATACCTTCCTTGAAGCCAACCCGGACAATAACCGGGAATGCGATCAATATGTATACGGCCAGTACCCAGTAATGGAAGCCTAGAAAGTGAAAAAGTACACTTGCAAATAAAAGTCCAACTACTGAAGCAAAAAATCGAGCCGATATGGTACGAATACTTCGTTTTCTCGTTACATCCACCCCGAGAATGGCAAGCAATCCCGCTGATGTCGGTCCTGGCAAGCCGCACCAGTCCGCAATCAGCACGGCCATTAATGCGGCGATTGCGGTTTTAATTACCCTAAAACCCATTTAACATTCCATCTCCTCTAAGCTGCAAAAAAATTCTTAGCCAACTCGTCGCCTCATTCATTTATCATGACTAGTATGTCTCATCCAAATGTAAACTAGACGACATCAACCGACATGCGCATGCATGCCGGTCACAGCAACACGCCCCGAATGAGGGACGCTGGCAAGTTAGATCGTTGCGACAGAACCTCAAGGCCCTCTTCTCCAATCATCGCATTCATTCCGGATCTGCGCGGAATATTCATACTAAATATGGTACTTGATTTTACGGTATCGGGCAACGTGACACCCCTTGTGAAATTGTATACATATCATACCCGGTCACATTAAGAGTAAAACACGTCCGAATCACCTGCGGCCAGCCAGCATTTTACGTTCTGCATAGACAACAAGTTGGTACATGGCTGTTGCAACTGCAGCAATAATTAACAGACTTGATAATACAAGTGTGAAGTTGAATACCTGGAATCCGTAGATAATGAGATAACCGAGCCCTTGTTTGGCGACCAGGAACTCACCCACAATTACACCCACCCAAGCCATGCCAACGTTCACTTTTAAGGTGGATACAATCGCCGGAAACGAAGCAGGTAATACAACTTTGGTAAAAATCTCGGAACGTTCTCCACCAAACGTACGAATCACTTTAATATAATTGGGATCCACTTCATTGAAGCTGTTATACACGACCAGTGTTGTAATAATGACCGTGATGGACAACGTAGTCATAACAATTGCCGTAAAACCAGCGCCAAACATAACGATAAAGATCGGGCCAAGCGCTACCTTTGGCATACTGTTGAACACAACCATATAAGGGTCAAGCACTTTGGACAAAAAGGAGACCACCAAATTAAAACCGCAAGCAAGGTTCCAACGAGTGTTCCCAGTAAAAAACCAACTGCCGTCTCCCCTACGGTTACCCCAACATGTGCCCATAATTCGCCGCTAGCGATGTCCTTGCCAATCTGGGCAAAAATCTTACTCGGATAACTGAATAACAGTACATCAATCCAACGGAGTCTGCCTGCCACTTCCCATAGCAAAAACATACATACCAACATAGATAACTGTACGGCAAGTACTTGATGTCGCCATCTGGCCACCTGCTGAATATGATTCCGATGCAGCTGCCCCATCCATTCGTCACGCTTTTCCTGCTTCGGATTCATTGGATTCACGCGTCTTCCTCACCTCCCCGGACTGATCCAGTTCACTCCACAACGCCTGAAACAACGCATTGAATCCTTCTTGCTCCCTGGCATGAAACGGCTGAGCCTTCCGAATACCATCAGGGATAATAAACTCACGGCGGATGCGGCCGGGATTGCGATCAAGCACAATGACGCGGTCACTGACCGCGATGGCTTCAGACAAATCATGGGTGACGAGTACAGAGGTTTTGCCAAACTGTTTTAATGTGTCCGAGACCAGATCCTCCAATTGCAGCTTAGTTTGATAATCAAGTGCGGAGAATGGTTCATCCAACAATAAAATTCCCGGGTCTGTCGCCAGCGTGCGCACCAGGGCTACTCGCTGTCTCATGCCTCCTGAAAGTTCTGAAGGATACTGATTCTCCGTTCCGGCCAGACCCATACTTATCAGCAGTTCCCGTACACGCTCACGACTCCGTTCATCCAGTCTGCCTGTCAGTTCAAGACCGATCAATGCATTATCCAGAATGGTCCGCCATGGAAACAGATAGTCTTGTTGAAGCATATAACCAATCTGTGCTGAGGGGCCGCCAACGAGTTTCCCTTTAACTTTAACCTCTCCTCGGGTGGGTGTGAGCAGCCCGGCGATGATCGACAACAATGTCGTTTTACCGCATCCACTCGGTCCAACCAGACTGACGAACTCTCCTTTTTGGATCTCCAGACTCAAGTCTTCAATCACCAATGAAGCTTCCCGCTCGCTGACGTAAACTTGAGAGATCCTCCAGTCGGATCACACTTTCGGATTCAGGCATTCTGCTCACTTCCTTTCCTGAATACCCATTACTTTGATTTCGTAACTTCTTCCGCATAGGCATTATCCACAATTGCATTCAAATCCACGCGTTCTTTCAGCTCGCCGGCGGCACTCATGACATCAAGCAGATTGTTCCACTCTTCCTCATCAATGATCGGGTCCGTTGCATAACTGCCCTGTTCCTTATAACGGTTCACACTGCTTACCAAAATGGCTGGATCGATGTCTTTGAAAAAAGGAGAAATGACCTCCGCAATCTCTTCAGCGCTGTGGGAATCTACCCATGCCTGCGCTTTGTGCAGACCATTCGTAAACTTCTGGACGATATCCTTATTGTCGTTAAGATAACTCTGTTTCGTCATGAAGACCGTGTAAGGCAGACGACCACTTTCTGTTCCAAACGATGCAACAACCTTGCCCCGACCTTCTTGTTCAAAAATCGATGCCTGAGGTTCAAACAGTTGAACATAATCTCCCGTGCCTGAGGCGAAAGCAGACGCAATGTTGGCAAAGTCCACATTCTGTATCAGCTCCAGATCACTTTGCGGATCAATGCCATGTTTGTTGAGTGCGAACTCTCCTGCCATTTGTGGCATGCCGCCTTTGCGCTGTCCGAGAAATGTGGAAGCCCTCAATTGATCCCAATCGAAGCTGCCTTCCGTGTTACGAGCGAACAGAAAAGTACCATCCGTCTGGGTGAGCTGGGCAAAGTTAATGACCGGATCTTCCGCTCCCTGTTGATAAACGTATATGGACGTCTCCGCTCCTACCAGGGCGATATCCACCGAACCTGCGAGTAATGCTGCCATCGTTTTGTCACCGCCAGCAGTCGTCTGAATGTCCACCTCAAGTCCCTGCTCCTCAAAAAAACCTTGAGCCACGGCCACATACTCCGGTGCGTAAAATACCGAACGAGTCACTTCGCCAATCGTAATTTCGGCTTCATTCTCTTCCTTATTACAGCTGGTGAGCGCCACAATGATAATCAGCAGAATAACGATGCCCCGGACGAACCATGGCGTGTATTTCATGTTGTTTCCCTCCTTCACTGGTTTCAGAAGTTTCTCTCTATTATGGATATGCCGATGCCCAACAAAAGGTTAAGAACTTGAATGCAAAAAAGAGCCGGGCAATCATGCCCGACTCTCTAGCTCTTCGAAATGTTATTCCATATGTTATTTAGGAGATACCTACAGCTTGTAAATCTCGGCGTATTTGGCTTCCAGATAATCGGCCAGATAATCCGGGTTCAATTCTTCACCCGTTACGGCAACAATCAATTCGGAAGGTGTGCGGCTTTTACCATACCGATAGATTTTGTCTGTAAGCCATTCCTTAATTGGAATCAGATTACCTTCGGCAATAAGGGTATCAAACTCCGGCATTTCCTTGCGCAATGTATGTAGAATTTGAGCTGCATACATATTGCCCAGAGAATACGAAGCAAAGTAACCAAAGTCCCCACCAGACCAATGAACATCCTGAAGAACGCCGTCTCCATCATTCGTTGGCATAATACCGAGGTATTCCTTGTATTTTGCATTCCAGGTCTCTGGCAGGTCCTTCACTTCCAGGCCATCGTTGAATAACATTTTCTCAATCTCATATCGAATAATAATGTGCAGGTTATAGGTCAGTTCATCCGCTTCAATCCGAATGAGTGAACTCTCCACCCGGTTGATTGCACGATAGAAATCTTCCAGTTCAACCTCGCTCAATTGAGGGAAATGCTGCTGCAAATCTTTGTAATAACGTGTCCAGAATGGCAGGCTGCGACCAATCATGTTTTCCCAAAGACGAGACTGTGACTCATGAATCCCCATGGACGTTCCTTCGGCAAGAAGGGTACCCGCCAGACTGTCATCAATATTTTGCTCGTACAGGGCATGTCCACCCTCATGCAGTGAACTGAAGACTGCGCTTGTTACATCATCTTGCAGATAATGTGTTGTAATTCGCACATCACCCGGGTTAAGACCCGTTGCAAATGGATGCACACTCTCGTCCAATCGTCCAGCTTCAAAGTCATAGCCCATTTGTTCCAAAATGAACAGACTGAACTTCTCCTGCTGTTTGGTGTCAAACAACTGATTCAGAAACTCTGTATTTGGCTTGTTTTCTGAAGCATTAATCTTCTCTTGCAGAGGCACCAAACGTGCTTTGAGGCGGGCAAATACAGCATCCACTTTCTCAACGGTCAGATCCGGTTCATACATATCAAGCAGCGTATCATAACGCGTATCCTTTACACCCCAGTAATCAATAAACTCCTGTTTGAGCTTAACGATATCTGTCAGATATGGGGAGAATCCTGCAAAATCACTGTTATGCTTGGCATCTTCCCATGCCGTTTCCGACTTGGCTGTGAGCACGGTATAAGCTTGTACTTTTTCCGGTGGTACGGATTGACTGCGATCATATTCTTTCTTGCAATCTTCAACCAGACGACGATCTATATCTTGGAGCTGTTCCAATACCGCTGGAGTCGTTAACGCATCCAGGTAAGTCTTCATGTCAGCTGAGGTTTGCAGCTTGAATGCTTCGGTGGACAACATACCCAGCGTCTCCGAACGAGTCGGAACGCCTTTTTTCGGCGCACCTGTGCGCAGATCCCAGTGAAGCAAACCAATGGCTTCATGATAGCTCTTAATTTTACGAGCCAGATTACGGAAGGATTCCAAATGTTCCTGTGTTTGTTTATCCATTGTTATCGTTCACCTCTTCAAAAAAATGTTATACCCTATTGATGATACTTTTTGCATTGCGTATAATCAACTTTTAACAGATGAAAATTGCATTGTTCTCCTAAAGATACGTGTTCAAAAAGTCTGGTTTTCATTACCGAGAAGATGGAAATGGCGTTCAACTTCGATGCCGATGATGCCCTCAGGCATGATTTGTAATCAAAAGTGGACTTTTTGAACAACCTCTAAAGGGTTGGAGTAATGCCATCTGCTGACCGTGAAATACTATTAAAGCAAAGGCGTGTAGGACAAGCTGCATCATATGCAAGTGGCCGTGCTCGTCGTATTGGATAACAGGAGGCAATGGACATGAACAACATTCAAGAGATTTTGGCTTACAACAAATCATTTGTCGAGACCAAAGAATACGAAAAGTATACGGCTGGCAAGTTTCCAACCAAAAAGATGGTTATCATCACTTGTATGGATACACGTCTGGTGGAAATGCTGCCCAAGGCCATGAACCTGAAAAACGGTGATGTGAAAATCATCAAAAACGCAGGCGCAATTATATCTCAGCCTTTCGGGAGTGTAATGCGTAGTGTGCTTGTCGCCATCTATGAACTGGGTGCAGATGAAGTCCTGGTAGTGGGTCATACGGAATGTGGTATGGCTTCCCTTCACGCTGAGACCATGATTGGACATATGGTAGAGCGTGGTGTATCGGAAGAAGTCATGACTACTCTGGAGAATTCGGGCATCCGTTTGCAAAAATGGTTGCGTGGGTTTGACAGCGTCGAAGAAGGGGTAAAACATACTGTGGAAGTGATCAAGAAGCATCCTTTACTTCCTCCCAATGTACCCGTCCACGGCATGGTTATCGATTCTGCCACAGGTGAGCTTGATCTTGTCGCTGAGGGGTATGGACAACAGGCATCTCTCTAAATGGTTTGGAGTGCGGACCTTATGGTTCGCACTTTTTTTGTCTAAATTAAGGCAGTTGTTCTGTCAGGTTGTCAAACCATACAGTTTCAGTGTACACTTTTTATGAAAGCGGTCAAAGAAAGTAAAAACGATTGTCCTCTCTGACCTAGCCCTAATATTAAGGAGACATGTGCATGAACATACTTTCCTACGGATTGCTCGGGCTGCTTACCCGCGAGGAGTCATCGGGCTATGATCTGATGCTGAAGATCCAGCCGCATTGGCAGGCGAAACACAGCCAGATCTACCCACTCCTGTCCAAGATGGAAAACGATGAGTTATTGGCCTCCCGCTGGGTACAACAGTCTGACAAACCGGACAAGAAAATGTACGCAGTTACGGAAAAAGGCATTGAAAAGCTCTTGGAATGGATGATTACTCCTGTTACCGCACCGGTTACACGCGATGAATTTAATTTGCGTATTTTGTGTGTTGGCATAGCGGAAGACGGAAGCATGAGACGCATTCTTAACGAGCGTAAAAGCTGGTTTATGGAACGCATACGTTATTTCGAGGATCTGAAGTCACGTATACCTCAGGATAATCTTCGTGTAGGCAACCGAGATTTTGGAAGCTACATCCTGGTACAAAAGGGTTGATGCATGCACAAACAGGCCTGGAATGGTGTCATTGGGTTACCCAATTGCTTGATGGCCAAGCTGCAATTCAAGACCCAAGTCCAAGCGTTTCAGAAATTTAATAAAATTTGAAACGTTCCTGCAAGTTGACCGTATTACATGAGTAAGGCCCATTTTTGGGCGATTCAAACAAATTAATCGGGGGTTACGATCTTTACAATGAAGAAAAAATTTGGAGTTAAACATCTAATGATGGTATTTATGGCCTTTACATTATTGTTCGCAACAGTGGGAGTAACGAATCCGGATTCTGCAGATGCAAGACGTGGTGGCGGATTCAAATCCGGTACAAAAAGTTATACCAACACTCCTAAGAAATCCGACTCCAACAACAACGTGAATCAATCCAATTCCGGTAATAACTCCGGTACTGGTGCAGCTGCAACCCGTGGTGGTGGATTCTTCGGCGGTGGCGGAGGCTTCATGAAAGGCATGATGCTTGGTGGTCTTGCTGGTATGATGTTCGGCGGACTGTTCGGTGGCATGGGCGCCCTGGGTAACATTCTTGGATTGCTCGTGAACGTTGCAGCAATTATGTTGATTGTTATGCTGGCTATGGCACTCTTCAGAGCCATCTCCAATCGCCGCAAACCTGCAGCGGATGGTCGTTATGACCGTCGCAATGATCGTGATGATGACCGTAACAGAAACGGACGGTACTAATCTCTATGGTTCTGAGCATGGATGAAATTGTGAATGCAATCTGTATTCATATGGCAGAACGTAAGGGTGTACGTCCAACCGATGTGAATGTAGAACTGAGCTGGGAAGAAGATACAGGTTATTCCGCTGAAGTTTGGATCCAAGGACGCAGTCAATATCTGGTCGAGTCCAATATGATTGAAGCGATTCTTCGCTACCTGCACAGTGAATACAACATCCGGGCGTACCGTGAGAATGTACGACTTGATCTGGATGAAGAAATCACAGCGATCGTTAATCAATAAACTATAGGTCAAGTAATGACCTCTTATACTAAAGACCGTCTCCCTTCTGTCGCCTGACAGAGATGGAAGACGGTCTTTTTGTTTCTGTATTTGTATCTTTATTTGTGTGTCTATTCTAGTCTCTATACGTGCCTGTGTTACGTACTATTTCTTGGAAACTACGATTGAAGTTTGACCAAGCTGTAGTTCTTCTTACCTTTACGGATAATGATGAATTTACCGCCAATGGCGTGTTCTGCAGACACTGTGAATTCAAGCTCCGTGATTTTCTCACCATTCATGGAGATCGCACCTTTGGTGACATCCTCACGCGCCTGGCGTTTGGATGGCTCCAGGCCGAGATCTACGAGCCAGTCCACGATATTTTTCGCTTCGCCGTCCGTCTCGAATGTTGGCATTTCCTTGAATCCCTGCTCGATTTCATCCGCCGTCAGGGAACGGATATCACCACTGAACAGCGCCGCAGTAATACGTTTAGCCTGTTCGAGCATTTCTTCGCCGTGAACGAATTTTGTCATTTCTTCCGCGAGTGCTTTCTGTGCTTCACGTCTGTGCGGCTCTGTCTCTACCTTTTCAGCCAAAGCTTCAATTTCTTCTTTGCTCAGGAAGGTAAAGTATTTCAAGTATTTGATGACATCACGGTCATCTGTATTCGCCCAGAACTGGTAGAACTCAAATGGTGTCGTTTTGTTTGGATCAAGCCAGATTGCTCCGCCAGCTGTTTTACCAAATTTCGTACCGTCGGATTTGAGCATGAGCGGAATAGTCAGACCGTACGCCTTCGCTTCAGATCCTTCTTTTTTACGAATCAGATCAAGACCACTCGTGATATTCCCCCATTGATCAGAACCGCCGATTTGAAGCTGTACATCTTCGTTCTGGAACAGGTGCAGGTAGTCGAGTGATTGAAGGATCTGGTAGGAAAACTCGGTAAACGAAATTCCGCCTTCCAGTCTGCTCGCAACTACATCCTTAGCCAGCATGGTGTTGAGGTTAAAGTTTTTGCCGTAGTCACGCAAGAATTCAATGACATTGATTTTGTGTGTCCAATCGTAGTTGTTCACCATGCGAACCTGATTATCACCGTCTGTTACAAACAACTTCTTCATCTGTGCTGTCAGTGCATCCACATTCTCCTGCACTTGCTCCATCGTTTGCAAAGAACGTTCTGCCTGACGACCACTTGGATCACCAATTGTGCCCGTAGCCCCACCAATCAAAATAACCGGACGGTGTCCTGCCAGTTGAAAACGTTTCAGCATCATGAATGGAATGAGATGTCCGATATGCATGCTATCCCCTGTAGGGTCAACGCCACAGTACAATGAAACTGATTTGGTTTCGGTCAACTCACGCAGTCCCTCTGCATCCGTCTGCTGGTTAATCGCGTCACGCCACTGTAGTTCATCAATAATATTCATTCGTATAACCCCTTTTCTATCCTCAAGATTCAGTCATGATCTACGTTAAATTACGAAATAACACGCTGGAACGGCTTTTTTGGACACAAAAAAATCGCCTCCTTGTCTTCTTTAGACACAGGGACGATTATCATAACCGTGGTACCACCCAAATTGCATGGACAACACGTGACCTTAACACGTTATCCATACCACTTTTGGCAATATATCGTTTGCCCATCCGCTTGGCATTACCCAAGTACTCCAGAGTGTAATTCGCAGCCCTTGTATGTATCAGGTTCCATCAACCCCTGACTTTCTGTAACAGGGACAAAGCCGCTACTGCGCTCTATCAACGTGATTCATGTATTCAATTTATAGCAAGTATAGCCGAACGTTTCAGTCATTGCAAGACCAAGTATTAATCATTGAACAGAACAACGCATGCATAGTTGAAACCAGATTATATAATCATCATGTTCAATTTTCCGTGATAATAACCATAGGCTTTCTCCGCGATCTGATCCTCATTGTTCCAAAACTGCTGGTCCAGCGCATCTAACTGCTGCTCTTGTTCCTTTGTCAGGAATTTAGGAATATCCCACAGCTCAGTAAGCCTTTCATCCTCTTTCAAGTGCTCAATGCAGCCGTATGCTGACGTTATAATCTCCACGACTTGAGTCGCACCCATGATATGTAATGCCCGCAATGCGTAACGGTACACCTCTTCCCCCAGTAACAGAAAAACTGTATAAAACCGCCATTAAAGATATCCGCCTCTAACAGCCATAAAGCAGCAATGTCCTGCTCGTTCGAAGTCAACGAAACCCAGCCCTGTTCAGATTCATTCTTTTTTCGACAAATAACACAGCATAGTCATACCATACATCATTAATATTTTGCTCACTCACGTAACACACCTCACTTTTCTTTATGCCATGCCCTCTAACTCCTGACGTTTACCCGTCTGATGCCAATGTAAATACGGATTACCGATCTGCTGGAAGGCTTCCAGAACCCCCTGTTCAGGTCCTTCATCACTTCATTTGTATAGTTCAAATGCGTCTCTTTATTATCCACGCCATGTCTTTCCAACAACCCTACATGCGTCGCAGTGAAAATAATATCTTCCAGCAACCAATAGATGACTTCATCCGGCTGTTTCACCCGTTTCTCCAATGAGACAAGACCACGTTCGTATATTCGAACGATATACGTATCTTCTCCACTCTCTACATAGGGCACACCATCCCATTTAAAGCTCTCAAACAAGCGGTTAACATAGTTCTGCATCTGTTCCCTAGGGAAAGATGTACGCTCTAAAAGATGTAAAAGGATGTCTGCCAATTGTTGTTTGCTTAACATGTTGGACATGAATGCACCTGCCTCTGTAAAAGTAAATCTCTACTTCTCTAATTATTGCATGACATTCTCCAAATTCAATACCCACGTTGGATTCTAACGTCGAAGACAGAATGAAAAATGAAAAAGCTGCCCAAGGCAGCCTCTTCATTCCATACTGTTCAATCAGGTTCCACAAAAAGTCTGATACGAAGTATTGCACTGTGCTGGCAGTTCGGCATATTCAGCCTGCTCAGGTGAGTGCGCGAACGGGTCTGAAAGAACTGCCAAAAGCTTCTGCATTACGCTAAGATCTCCGTGGTTCTCCGCTTGCTCAAGGGCTTCCTCGACCCGATGATTTCGGGGAATGACGGCTGGATTGCTTGTTCTCATCAACTGTCGAGAGACTTCCTTCTCCTCTTGCTGTCTGTCCAATCTTGCTTGCCACCGCTCATGCCAATCAGCAAATTCTGGCGTGCCAAACAAAGCTGTCCCTTCCAACCTATCAAAGGTCAAAGCCAGGAACGTATTGTTGTAATCTGCACTATGCTTCTCCATAAGTTCAAGAAGATCCTTGATCAGCGCTTCATCTTCGGCCTCTTCATCCAACAAGCCCAATTTGGCACGCATTCCCTTGAGCCAATGATGATGGTACAATTCAGAAAATTGTGCGATAGCATCCTGAGCGAGTTGCACCGCCTGTTCTTCATCTTCATGCAACAACGGCAGAAGCGTCTCGGCAAAACGAGCCAAATTCCACCCGGCAATATACGGTTGATTACCATAAGCATAGCGACCTTGCCTGTCAATCGAGCTGAATACGGTTGAAGGATTGTAAGCATCCATAAAGGCGCACGGACCATAATCGATGGTCTCACCACTGATCGCCATGTTATCCGTGTTCATCACGCCATGAATGAAACCAACACGCTGCCACTCGGCAATGAGTGCCGCCTGCCGTTTAATTACTTCCTGAAGGAGCAAAAGATAGCGATTCTCAGCTTGAGCAACATCAGGAAAATGTCGATGCAACGTATAATCAGCCAATGCCCGAAGATCGTCGATAGACCCCATCTGGCTGCATACTGGAAGGTTGCTACCCGGATATGACTGGAAGCCACCCGGGTTAATATAGCCCCAGGCCGCTCTGTTTCGCGGATAATGTTTTCTCCTGTTGATACCACCGCCAGACTGCGTGTCGTTGGGATACCCAGTGCATACATCGCTTCACTAATAATATACTCTCGCAACATGGGCCCTACAGCAGCACGTCCATCTCCTCCACGAGAGTACGGTGTTCTTCCTGAACCTTTCAGCTGGATATCCACTCGCTCGCCCTGTGGCGTAATCTGTTCACCCAGCAGCAAAGCACGTCCATCACCAAGCATGTTGAAATTTCCGAATTGATGTCCTGCATAGGCCTGAGCCAGAGGCTCAGCTCCTTCCGGAATCAGGTTACCTGCAAAAATTTGTGCTCCTTCCTCACTGTCAAGAGACTCCACATCCAGTCCCAAGCTGGAAGCAAGCAGTCTATTAAAAATGATTAGCTTTGGTGATTGAACAGGCACTGCGCCCTGACTTGTATAGAAGGGTTGCGGTAACTCCGCATAACTATTCTCCAAGTTCCACCCTTTGTTCAATGTTTCTTGTTGCATGTGATCACAACTCCTTTTCTGCACCAGGGATATCCCTTGGTTATATTGTAGCCTTGTGAACCAATGCTCATTTATGTAGTCGCATGGAAATTCAATTCAAGAGGTTGTTGACTTAAACGAACATATAAAATGTTCTTGATGAAACTTTAGCATATTTGAATGCCTTTTGCATTCCTCATGAATCGTAAGCAAAAAAATCCAAGAGGTTTCTTTGCCAAGTGGAATCATTGTCTTTCATTCCACTTCCCAGAAAACCATCTTGGATCTATTCCACTTACTACCAGATGACACGTCTGTTATTACAAGGATTACGTGTGTGCTTCTTGAGCCTGTATAGGCTGTACTGGCAAGCTCTCTTTTTCAAAGCGAGGTTAAAGAAGACATTAAGCAGGATAGCTGACAGACTTCCCGTGATAATACCATCGCTAACAATAATCCGAATACTCTGAGGAAGCTGGGCAAACAGATCGGGTACAGCAGTAACACCGAGCCCAAGCGAAACGGAGCAAGCCACGATTAATAGATTGGATTGTTTTCCAAAATCGACGTTTTGCAGCATTTTGATCCCGGATGAGACGACCATTCCAAACAGGACAACAGTCGCTCCTCCGAGGACAGCACTTGGAATAATGGTTGCAAAAGCAGCTACCTTTGGAATGAGTCCCAGAAAGACCAGGATACCTCCGGCTGCAACAACAACATTGGTCGTTTTCACTTTGGAGAGCTGAACCAAACCAACATTCTGTGCAAATGTATTGTATGGAAAAGCATTAAATATGCCGCCAAGGACAAACGCGAGACCTTCTGCGCGATATCCCCGTGCCAGATCTTTTTCGTTGATCGGTTGATCACAGATTTTGCTCAAAGCCATAAATACACCTGTTGATTCGATGATAACCACCGTACCTACAATAATCATTGTAATGATTGGGCCGATTTCGAAGGTAGGCCAACCAAAGTAAAAGGGTTGAGGTAAATGGAACCAGGAGGCTTCCTGTACAGAGGCAAAATTCACTTTTCCCATGATGGCTGCGATGAGGGTCCCCACGATAATACCAAGGAGAACAGCCAGGGATTTAACAAAACCGCGAGCATATCGATTCAGGATTAGAATGAACAGTAATACACCAAATGAAAGCGCCAAATTGTCCAAACTTCCGAAATTCTCGCTGTTTGCTCCACCAGCCATATTTTTAATACCGGTTGGAATTAACGCAAGACCGATGATCGTTACCACTGTACCAATCACAACTGGCGGAAACAATTTGACGATTTTGCTGAAAAACACAGCAAAGATGACGATAAATAACCCGGCTGCGATGATCGACCCATATATGGCAGGAATCCCGTATTGCGATCCAATCGCAATCATGGGTGTCACCGCTACAAAAGAACTTCCGAGCACCGCTGGCAAACCAATACCCAAGTACTTTCCTTTCCGAGCCTGAAGCCATGTTGCAATCCCACACGTTAACAGGTCAATGGAAACCAGATACGCCAACTGCTCTGCAGTCAGATTTAGTGCTCTGCCCACAAGCAAAGGCACCAGAATTGCTCCCGCATACATCGCGAGTACGTGCTGAATCCCCAGTGAAAAAACTCTCATCTTTTTGGTTTCTTTCATCCCACGTTGCCCCCTGAAATTAGAATCAACTGAACCGCTGCAAAATGATGTTATGTTGATTCACATTATATAAACTATTCAGGGAAGTTCCATGATTCATAACATAGAATTGTGATAAGAGATAAAGAGCCCAATTAAAATTGGGCATGTTATACAAAAGGAATTCTCATACCGTTTATGTCGCGTTATATAAGTTGACACATTAATGCATAAGGTCTGAACATCATTTATTTCATATTCTCAGCTTGTCCAGTTGAGAGGCTTAATGTTAAAACGTTGCTCCATTACCTCTCCGTTCTGGTGAACCATCTCCGTAAAAAACACTTCTTCTCTGTTCATCAGAACAACGGATGAAGCTCTGGTCCCATAGTCGAATTTCTCACTTCTAACGAAGATGGGTGATAGCAAACGTTCCCACTCCAATGGAACGCCTGTATGAGGCAAGAGTTCATCCACTGAAGGATCTGCAATTTGCAGCAAACCTAACATTTGTTCTGTCAGGGTATCTTCGTCTTCCCCTTGGATGATTTTCTCCAGCCCTTCTCTCCCACGTTTCACCTTGGGCCAATCTGTATTAATCAAGTGATTACTAATCCCGTATATTCCCGGTTTCAACTTCATTACAACATTACCCACATTAGAATAATAATAGAGGTCGTCAGGATCACCTACTAACAAATTGTAGCCAGGATATTCATTGCGAATTCTCTCCGCATGTTGTATATATTTCTCAGGTGTGGACGTTCCTTTTAAAAAGTCAGCAACCAGATCTCCTCTTGAGCCCTTGGCCTGTACCTCTTCATTTGGATCACGATAATTCGTAACAGCAGCCAGACGTCCACCTGTTGTTATGCCCATCCAGGTTCCCATTTTCGACAAATCCCTGCCCGCCAATATATGAGGATGATCTTCCCAATAGTGTGCTTGAGCCGTAGGTCTGTGATAGAATTCATCCCTATTTGATCCCAGAATAAGCGGATACTTTGGATGCATGTTGTAAGCAAATAAAATTAAACACATGGGAATCTTCAACTCCTATATTCGTTAACCCTCTGATAACGTGGCTTTATATCGCATAATCAACTACAATGACATCTTCCACCCAACCATCCAGGGAAGCTACAAATGCCTGATGAGCAGGATGTGGACCATAGGCGCGCAATGCGTCCTGATCTTCAAACGTCACTCTCAACCCAATCGTATAACCTTGAATACGGTCCGTTTCTTCCGTTGCATTGATTCCTGCGGTCAACGCGACAATCCCCGGGATTTGTTCCTGTAACGCGAGCAATTGAGCCACCCATTCCTGTTGTTTGGCTAGCGTGGTTTTATCGTTAAATTTAAAAACAACCAAATGTTCAATCATCTTGTTATTCCTCCTCTGTTAATTCTTTGCTACTCTATTTTGAACATGTTTTCGCAGTTTCTCCAACCAGTTGATATCGCTCTGAATACTCTGATAAGCATGATCTCTCATTAATAACAGAGCATCTTTCAGCTCCCCTTTAGTATCCATCTGTTCTGGGGTATGAAGCTCAATATACTCTATTTTCTTTTTCATCTTTTCGATAATATCCTCAATCAGGTAAGCAATCTTCTGATTGTCCACCTTATCCAGGTTGACCAACGCAGCGTACAGTGACTGCACATTCGTAAACTTCTGGAAGACCTTATATATGCTTTCTTCAAGTGACTGTCGCCCTTTTTCGGTAATTCCATATGTCGTTTTGTCCGGGCGATTTTCAGTCTGGATCGTTTCTACCTTCTCGATGAGGCCCTTCTTCAGCAACACTTCAAAATTATAGTAGATGGTACCTTCAGTGATTTTGGCGTCGGTTTGATCCAGATGTTTACCAATACGCTTCTTAATATCATAAGGGTAATAATTCCCTTCACTTAGTGCACCGAGTATAAATATTTGAATCGACATTGTGACTGCCCCCATTCTGCTCATCCAAAGGTACAGCTTGTTCCTAATCGCCTACCCTCATAACTTCTATTTTATATCATAACGGGCTGTTGTACAGGCTCCTGTGTTGTATCGATCTGTTTGGCTTTTTTGAAATGATGGATGGCCGTATTGATAACAAAGGCTCCCACACCCACCAGTGCCAGTCCGACCGAATATTCTACTGTCTTCCCTCCGCCGAAGAGAATATTATAATCCAGATGTGTTGAATAGAACATCGGTGTGATCAGACTTACGAATTTGAAATATCCTGGCATCATCTCCGGTGACATGGACGTCCCGTTCGCAATGGATTGGCTGAGTACAAAGATCATATTGATCAGCATTCCACCTTGACCGAGAAGCATGATAAAGATACTTGTGAACTCAATCGACACAAACAGCTGCAAGCTGTGTACCATCCACATTTTCAAAAACACTTCCACCCCATACCCCTGCACCATAAAATAAATGCCGATCCCTACAAGTGGAGCAAGGATGGAAATAAGCAGGTTGGCTCCTCGCATTGCAAAGAATGCTTTCCATTTCCCCATCTGTCCTTGAAGATGCTGCATTCCGCCAATGCTTTGCATCGCATAGATCATAGCCCCGACATACAGCGCCATGGTGATGAACATCGGTGCCATCTGATTCTGCATGCCTGCTGGTTGCGGGTTACTCAGAACGATGTCAGATGACACTTTTCCCATAGTGGATTCCACAATCTGCTTCGATTGCTCCGCTGGAACCTGCATACTGCTCAGCACCCCTCGAAGCTCTGTGCCTGAATCTGAGTTCCCATCTGCGCAGTAATTTCAGCAGCTACATTTTTCATGGTGCTCGTAATTGTTGTTGGGTTCGATTCATTAATCAGGTACTGGAGCTGCGCTTTCCCGCCCTGTTCAGACAGTTTCTCCGTAAAATCACCCGGTATACGAATGATCATATGAATATCCCGGTCTTCAAGTCCTGTCTTCGCCTGTTGCAACGATTCATCCATTACCACGTTAAACGGCAATTGCTCTTGCAATTTTTGTACAAATTCCGTACCGGATTGCTGGTCTTCATTGACAATAGCCACGGTAAGATTCGTTACATTTTTCGGAATGGCACTATACCCTGACATAAAAACGGTCAACATTACGATCTGATAAAAAACAATCATGAATATGCCTGCTTTGACTCCGCCGTGCTTCAGTATGTTCTTCACTGTCTACTCCACCTTGTTTATTATAATTTAAACTACTTGAATTAAAGTAATATTGTTTGGTATATTTGTCAATGAGACCAACCAAGGAGGCGAAACGAATGAAGAAGAGCTCTATAATTTCTCTGTCTGAAATCACGAATTTTCAATCGAAAGAAGAAGAATTCAGTCCCTACCGTTGGTATCGCAGCATGTTGAATCAGGAACCTGTCATCTACAACGAAGAAACCGATTCCTGGCATGTGTTCAGGTATGATCTTGTCAAAACGGTGCTTAATGATCACGAGCACTTCTCCAGTGTGAGAAAAAGATCGATTGTTAACGTAGGATATTCGAATGAAGAAGAAGGTTCGGGGAACGAGCACCATATGCCGGACAAGCTGGATATTCACAACGTAGATCCCCCGGAACATCGCAAGCGGAGATCCTTACTCGCCAGTGCATTTACACCAAGAAGTCTCAAGCTCTGGGAACCAAGAATTGAGGCCGTGGCCGAAGAATTAATCAGCGCATTTGAACATCAACCTGAAGTGGATATTGTTGAAGCTTATACGAGTATGTTTCCTGTCATTATCATGTCTGACCTGCTCGGTATTCCTTCCAAAGATCGTCATCTATTCAAGGATTGGGTGGACACCATGTTTATGCCTACTACCGATGCCACCTTTGAACAGATTAACCAATTGAAAAAGATTGCCGGTGAAGAATACTTCAAGTACTTGTATCCCTTCGTTGTGTCCAAACGATCCAATCTGGGAGAAGATATCATATCAGACCTGATTCAGGTTGAGTTGGATGGCGAATTTTTTACAGATGAAGAGATTGTGCGAACCACCATGTTTATTCTGGGAGCTGGCATCGAAACGACCAGTAATCTGCTGGCCAACTCGTTCTACTCCCTTCTATATGACCAACCGGAATTGTATGCCGAACTCAGAGATCACCCTGAACTTGTTCCAGCCGCGGTAGAAGAAATGCTGAGATATCGTTTTCACATCAGTAAAATGGACCGCATGGTCAAAGAGGATAACGATCTTCTTGGGGTTAAGTTAAATAAAGGAGATGCCATCGTGGCGTGGATGAGTGCAGCCAATATGGACAAGAACATGTTCGAAGATCCATTCACACTGAATATTCATCGTTCGAACAATAACAAACAGCTTGCGTTTGGTTTCGGTACTCACTTCTGTCTTGGGGCTCCTCTGGCGCGCCTGGAAGCGAAGATCGTATTAACCGCATTCCTAAAGACATTCACCAAAATTGAACCTGTTCAAGGGTTCATCCTGGAAGAAAACCTGACTCCATCTGCCGCTGGGCAGTCCTTAACAAACCTTCCGATGAAGCTTTATAAGTAAATTCGGTTAGTGCGAATACCAAAAAAGAGCAGATCATCTGCTCTTTTTCTCATGACTTTGATTGATTCACTCATTCAAATCAATTTAATTCAACAATTCCAATCCGCCCATCATATAGGGGACAACTCGTTGAGCTAACTCAGCAGGGGATTCCTGTCTTCCATCCACATTCCATCGATACGTCATTCCATAGATCGACCAGCTTAGCATGGTTGCAGTCATTTTTAGCGTTTTGGGATCTACATCCTTCGCCACTTTGTTCATTAATTCAAGAAGGAATTGTTCCAGTTGAGTCTTGATGTTCTCTTCAATGATTGGTGCAACCGTCTCATATTTCTTGATGCACTCATTACTTGAGACGTGATAATCACATAATGAAAATATAAGCTGCTGTATGGTTTCCGCTGATAACCGTGCATCCGGGTCTACCCTTTTTGTTACATATTCCATAAAAGCATCCGATAACAAGGATTCAAGGAGTGCATATTTATCCTGAAAATGGGCGTAAAATGTGGCTCTGTTAATTGTGGCCTGTTCCGTAATGTTTTGAATGGTAATGCTGTTGAAATTTTTAAGATTCAATTGGTTTAAAAACGCATCAAGAATTAATTGACGCGTGCGGATTACACGCGGATCATTCGAGTTTGGAGACAATACACCAGACATGCCCCAATCCTCCTTTGTACACAAATATTTGGTTAGACTCCTTCATTATAGATAAGTGTTATTTGTTCAACAAGTGAAAGTAAGTGCAAAGACACCATACAATAATCCGTGTCTTTCGCTTAAGCAACAAAACAATCAAACTGTTGGTTGAGCATGCCTCTAGACCTTGCTAACATTGCACTCGTACCCACTGAGAGGTACAACATAATGGAGGTGTATATTTTGAGTAATCCACAATATAACATTATTTCTACGGAGCGTTTGTTTCAACCATACACCGATTCAAAGCTAACCCTGTCCTCACGCATCGTCATGTCCCCCATGGCTCGAGCTTTTCCCCGGACGGTGTCCCTGGCCCAGACGTAGCCGCATATTATCGTCGACGTGCCGAGCATGGTGTTGGACTCATTATTACCGAAGGTGCGACCATTGAACATCCGTCTGCATCAAGTGAGCCTAGAATCCCTCATATGTATGGAGAAGCAGCTCTTCAAGACTGGGCTGAAGTGGTCAGACAAGTTCATGATGCTGGCGGCAAAATCTTCCCTCAGATTTTACACATGGGAATCGTTCGTCCTTCAGGATCTGACCCACACCCGGAAGCTGCATCACTGAGTCCATCGGGAGTTGATATGGGAGGTACTCAAGTAGGTGCACCCATGACGGAGGCAGAGATCGCAACTGTGATTCAAGCTTATGCAGATGCAGCGGTAAATGCACAACGCATCGGTTTTGACGGAATTGAACTTCACGGTGCACACGGTTTTCTAATCGATCAGTTTTTCTGGAAAACAACGAATAGGAGAACGGACCGCTATGGTGGTGACCTTCAGAAACGAACTCAATTCGCGGTTGAACTTGTCATGGCAGTGCGTGCTGCGGTAGGTCCTGATTTCCCAATTGCGATGCGAATTTCCCAATGGAAGATGAATGATTATCAAGCTAGACTGTTCGATACACCGGAAGAACTGGAACAATTCCTTCGTTTGCTGGTTGATGCAGGTGTGGATATCTTCCACTGCTCGACACGACGCTTCTGGGAGCCCGAGTTTGAAGGATTTAATCTAGGATTTGCAGGGTGGGTGCGGAAGCTAAGTGGTCAAACCACGATAACGGTCGGTTCTGTAGGTATGGCAGATGAGCCTGAAGAAGAAGGAAATGAAGTAAAACATCCGGGTATGAGCGAACTTATGAAGCGATATGAGCAACAGGAATTTGATCTGGTAGCTGTGGGACGTGCACTCCTTGGTGATCCGGCATGGGCTGCCAAAATACGCGAAGGACGCGTATCTGAGATTCAGGCTTTTACACCTGAAGCACTGGCTACGTTACACTAAGAACAATTACTAATTGTTCCAGACATTTTCTCCCCTATATATATGTTCGAACTCATGAATCAACTATACTATGCAAAGGGCTCGCTTTCCCTCCGGGATTGCGGGTATTTTGTTTTTGGAGCTATCTGTCCCATCAAACATTTAGAGCAAGAGCAATATCGTTCAAGAAAATTCCTTCTTTGCAACCTATAATGACCTTAACATACCAGAAAGAAGGTGCATCATGACTCGGGAAGTCCGGACTGTGGTATTTGATACCGATCTACAGCTAGAAGCTTATCAATTTGAAGGCATTATGCAGAAATTTCCCAATCATTTTCATGACTATTATGTCATTGGATTCATTGAACAAGGCAAGCGACACCTCGTCTGCAACAACGAAGAATATATTCTGAATAGCGGAGATATGATTGTCTTTAATCCACATGATCCTCATGCCTGCGAACAGATCGATGGCAGAACCCTCGATTATCGCTGTATCAACGTCCAGCCTGAGGTTATGCTAGAGTATGCGAGAGAGATTACTGGACAAGCTTACTTGCCACGGTTTACATCCCCGTTCTCTATCAGAGTGAACTTGTGGGTTCCCTGCACGAGCTTCATCAGATGATTCTGGAGGAGCAATCGGATTTCTGCAAAGAAGAATTGTTACTCTTTCTGCTGGATCAATTAATGCGAGATTATGCGGATGCTGAACCGCCTGTATCCACGCAGGATGTTACCGCAGAGATCAGACGCATATGTGATT
Source organism: Paenibacillus sp. OVF10 (assembly GCA_022836915.1). Classification (GTDB taxonomy): domain Bacteria; phylum Bacillota; class Bacilli; order Paenibacillales; family Paenibacillaceae; genus Paenibacillus. Next base: position 4,925,485 of record CP094668.1, read on the forward strand.
ACATAGAAGCTCATTACATGGAGAGCATCTCGCTGAACGAGTTAGCCGATCTGACGGAGATGAGTAAGTATCACCTGCTGCGTTTATTCACTCGCCAGAAAGGCATATCACCTTACCGCTATCTGGAAACGATTCGCATTAATCAAGCCAAACGTCTGCTGGAACAAGGCCTGCTTCCCATTGAAGTAGCCGCACAGACAGGATTCAGTGACCAGAGCCATTTCACGAATTTTTCAAAAAACTGATCGGGCTGACGCCGAAGCAATACAGACGTATCTTCAACCATGATACGGAGTTGAAACGAACCATCGATAACCTCGTATGACGAGTCATCATAACACCAATGCCGCTACCGGACATATGCTCGCCTTATTTACCATATTGATCTGGGGAACTACCTTTGTCTCGACGAAGGTCTTGTTGATTGATTTCACTCCTGTAGAAATTTTATTTTTCGCTTTCTGATCGGGTATTTGGTACTCGTACTGATCTATCCGCGTTCACTGCGGACCACCTCATTCAGAGAAGAATGGTTATTTATCGGAGCAGGAATATGTGGAGTGACTCTATATTTTCTCATTGAAAATATTGCCCTGCTGTACACAACCGCTTCCAACGTGGGTGTTATTGTCTCCATCGCTCCGTTCTTCACTGCCGTCCTCGCCAATTTCTTCCTGGATGGTGAGAAGTTAACGCGCCGCTTCATTATCGGATTTGGGATTGCCTTGAGCGGCATCCTACTCATCGCGCTGAACGGCAGTTTCGTTCTGCAACTGAATCCGGTAGGTGATCTGCTTGCTTTTATAGCACCTGCGGTATGGGCGATATATTCTGTATTAATGCGTAAAATTGGCCAGCTTTGCTATCACACCATTGGTGCGACCCGCAAAGTATTCTTCTATGGCCTGATCTTCATGCTGCCAGCTCTTTTCCTGTTTGAATTCCATTGGGAACTCGGGCGCTTCACAAGTATGACCAACCTTTCTAATGTTCTCTACCTCGGTCTGGGTGCCTCCGCATTGTGTTTCGTGACCTGGAACCGGGCTGTGAATCTTCTCGGAGCTATCCAAACGAGTGTATATATCTATCTGGTGCCTGTCATTACTGTTGTGTCATCTGTACTCATTCTTCGGGAACAGATAACCTGGGTCATCCTGCTCGGGGCGTTCTTAACCTTATTCGGTTCTTACATTTCAGAGCGAAAAGGACACAAGCTTAACAACCAAAACACTAATCCGCATAGGGGTTAGTGTTTGCTTCATTTTTACTGATAAAACTGGACATCGTGGTTGACCACCGTTGACATGCAGCAGAATTCATTCATTTTATCTTATTCAATTGAGACAGCAGAATCTCCAGTTCCTCTTGCTCCAGATGACGCCATTGCCCCCGCTCCAGTTGATCCAGCGTAATATTCATAATTCGCACGCGCTCAAGCTTCAATACTCGGTACCCCAAAGCTTTGCACATTCTGCGAATTTGCAGGTTGAGTCCCTGTGTCAAAATAATACGAAATACATCTTCACTTTGCCTATACACTTCGCAAGGTTTGGTCACCACGTCCAGAATTTCAACGCCTTCAGACATGGACTTTACAAATTCATCTGTTATGGGTTTGTCTACAGTCACTACATATTCTTTATCATGGTTATGCTCCGAACGCATCATCTTGTTCACAATGCCTCCATCATTCGTAAGCAAAATCAACCCCTCAGATGCCTTATCCAGCCTGCCTATCGCAAATATGCGAGAAGGATAATTCATATATTGAATGATATTCCCTTCCACATGTGCTGCTGCTGTGCAGACAATACCGATGGGTTTGTTCAGAGCAATGTAGACAGGTTCACTGTCATTACGAGGAATCTCCTTGCCATCAATGAGTACCACATCGTGAGGTTCAACTTCCGCCCCTTTTTCACATACCCTGCCATTGATCGTTATGCGTCCAGCTGCAATTAAACGATTCGTTTCCCTGCGGGAGCAGAATCCCGTTTCACTTATGTATTTGTTAATTAACATGTGTCACCACTTCTCATCTATAGTATTGCCACTGGTTCTTAGAGTGTTGGTACGTTCATTCGCTTCTTGCAATGAGTTAGTACCTTGTACTGATTTTCATTCCACATCATCTCATTTATACTGAAACGAAGCAATGAATGGTTATATAAAAACACATACAACGTTACATAGGAAAGCCAAAATACACTCTGGAAGGAGCTTCTCATGTACAAAGTTACTCGAATTACAGTTGACCCCGATGATCCAAACCAAGACTCTGGCATGTGGATTGGTGGAGAAACTGCATACGTTTCCGACTGGCCGCTCAACCCTGAGGGTCAGCCTTTATTACATCTGTTCTCCATCAATTGCAATACACTTTCACAGCAGGTCCATATCCCTTCTTTACCACAAGATAAATATATCTCGGTCTTCTCGACCTACTCCGCCTCCGAATATTTTCTGGATCAGGTAACCTATACGGGAGATGAGCTGGAATGGAACGAGAATATTCTCGCCGGGTGCACTTATGTCTCGGTATCTTCGCATCCACTCACTTCCGTATGTCCCGTTCCACCCATTCCGTTAAGCGGCGTACGTTTGATTGAAATGGAGTTAGACGATCAGGCATTCCCTGCATTCTCATTTTTCTCTCCCACGTTACCAAATGGTGTGAAAGGAATTGACCATTTGGTAGAGGAACATCAACTGGTGTGTCAAATATATTCCGGAGATTTTCCTGAGCCTTATCGGGATATATTGGGTCTTCCCGATGCAAACGGTTATTTATTTTTGCGAAGGGGTCCCGCGTCTGCTCACGCGCCATTCGATGGAATATTCTTTGTACAGACTGCTTAATGGCGATACGTTGAGGTCAGGTAACATCATATAAAAGGGCTAATCAGAACGTTTCCCGTCTACTCAGACAGGGAACGTTTTTTATATATGCACGTGTTACTATCCTCGATCAATACAAATGCCAAACCCTGTTAAAAGGTCATATGGATTGGATCATATTTATCCTTTCGACACGAAATCGTTTTAGATGAAACTTAGCACGAGAAATATTTCTCCTCATCAAAATTTAACATTATTTTACAACAAAAAGCATGTACATTTGTGCATTTATGGTATAAGTTATATATGAAATAAACATTAATTACATAATATAAAATTTTTATCCAACTAGGAGGCAGACTTATGAAAAGAATATTCGCTCTAAGCTGCGGTTTTTATCTTTTAATCGGCATAACCAGCGTTGTGCTCGGCGCCCTTCTCCCTGTTTTATTGACATATTATGAGCGCGGTTATAGTGATGGCGGATTTTTGTTATTTCTGCAGTTCCTTGGATTTCTTGTCGGGGTTCTTGTCGCTCCTTCAATGACTGCCCGGATCGGAAGAAAAGTTATGTTACTGATTGCACTGGTCTGTATTGTAGCGGCTTATGCTGTTCTCGGATTTTTGCCATCTTGGACTAGCGTTCTTCTACTTACTATTCTCATCGGCTTTGGCTCAGGCATTATTGAGCCTTCCGTTGGAGCATTCACGATCGAATTCACTGAGAATCAGAAAGCCGTAGCGATGTCCAAGCTTGATGTGTTCTTTGCTCTTGGAGCACTTCTCATCCCCGCTGTCGCTGCTTTATTTATCTGGATGGATCTGTGGCATCTTACTTTTTATACAGTGGCCGTGTTGTCACTCGTTCTCATGCTACTGTGGATCACCATGCCCCGTTCAGCCGCACTGTATCTGGAACAGGCTGGCGAGAATACAGTGGCACACTCAGCAGGTAAAGCCCGATATTCTAGAAAACAGCTGGGTCTGCTGACGATCTTTGTCATCTTCTTTTTCATCTACATGGGACTGGAACTGGGATTAATGAACTTCCTGCCCTCCATTCTCGTAGAACGATTGCAGCTTCAGGAATCTGTCGCATCGCTGAGTGTCTCCATCCTGTGGATTGCGATGATCATCGGTCGTCTTTTCTCCGGAAAAATAGCCGAATCCGTCAACTATATGCCTTTCCTGATCTGGAGTACGGTCGGCACATTTATATTCGCAGTTGCTATGGTATTTGTAACTGGACAGTGGGCAACGTATGTGCTGATCTTCGGAACCGGTCTGTTCATGTCAGGGCTGTTCTGTATCGCACTCGTCTATGCAAATGTTCTGATTCCCGGTATGACCGAGCGGACAACCAGTATCCTGATCGCATCGGGTGGTATTGGAGGTGCCATCTTGCAGTATGTGACTGGATGGAGTATGAGTACTTGGCCTGTTGTGAATACGATCTGGATTTTGGCCGGATTCTGTCTGATCCTGCTTCTCACATTGATGGTATCTCATCTATGGACTGTAAAATATAATGCAGTACGTACTGCTCTCGCACAACACAGTAAGGAAATGTAAACATCGTTTCTTAAGGGAGGTGATGCCCGCATCATCCGGGATTGTTGAGCTTCGTTCGAGCTAGTACACCATTATATTGGAGGAAATCGTATGCAAACTTTAACCAACAACCGCTTTATAGCTGGAAAAGGGATTAAGTTGATTGACGATTCAGGTGTTGAATATCTCGATGGCGTGTCGGGCACGTTCAATCTGTCACTGGGCTATAATCACCCACATGTAGTCAGCAAAATTCAGGAACAAGTCGGCAATCTGACGCATATGTCTTCCTCCTTCACCGAACCGTACGTAAATGAAGTGCTTGATCACTTAATCGAATATGCTCCAAACGACATTAATGCCGGATGGATGCGGGATATCACTGGTTCAACTGCCAACGAATGTGCAACCAAAATTGCACAGAAGTATACCGAATCGACAGACATCATCAGCCTGTATCTGTCCCATCATGGGCAGACCCAATTTGCCACCGGGATTTCTGGGAATGCCTTCAGGCGGAAACGGTTCCCCAATTCGGCTGTGGCTAACGCTGTCCATGTACCTGCCCCATACTGTTTTCGCTGCCCATTCAAATCCTCAAATGGAGACTGCGGCTATCAATGCGTTGAAGCTATATCTGATGCAATAGAGTATGCAAGTTCCGGCTCAGTCGCCTGTATGATTATCGAACCCATTCTCGGAAATGGCGGCAATATCATCCCTCCCGCCGGATATTTCAAACGTCTGCGTAAACTGTGTGACGAGTACAATATTATTCTTATTGCCGACGAAGTGCAGACAGGAATCGGTCGTACGGGAACCATGTTTGCCAGCGAACTGTTTGATATCCAGCCTGACATGATTACCCTTGCAAAAGGTCTTGGCGGAATCGGCGTACCTGTTGCTGCTGTATTAATGCAATCCCGGCTGAATGTGCTCGAAAAGCACGAACACTCCTTCACCTCTGGAAGCAATCTGATCTCCGTAACCGCTGCCAAATCCACCCTGGAGGTGGTATCTGAACCCGGATTTCTGGATGCCGTAAAACGCAAAGGTGAAATTCTGGGTGAATTGCTGCATGAATTGGCTACGAAATACCCAAGTATCGGGGAAGCTCGTGGCGTCGGGTTAATGTGGGGGTTGGAGATCGTAGGTGACGGTAATGAACCGGATACACTAAAAACTAATGCCATTGTTGACCGTGCTTTTACAGATGAGCATCTGATCTTGAGAAGTTCAAGATATGGCTTCGGCAACGTTGTTAAGGTCCGGCCTTCCCTTACCACAACCGAAGACGAACTGGTGGAGATCGTGGAGCGACTGGATTCGGTGCTTGCCAGCGTTCATTAGAGAGTAATTCATATTACACTCGAACACTACGCAAACAAAACAACCTTTCGATCGCTGTTATCCCCGGATTTTTTGATCCCCCTTTTCCCAAGGGAAAAATCCGTTGATAGCGTATGCTTCGAAGCAGCTTTCTTTCAGAAAGCTTTGAGGCGAACGCTCCCGCTTCTCCAGAATCGATTTCGTCCCTTCACTACTTTGTATCTTGTCAGAAACAGTTTTAAGATGAATCGCTATATTTATATTTTTATATAATTATAAGGAGGTTATATCATGCTTGCATTGGTATACAAATCGGCTTGGGATGTGGCGCTTGAGGAACGGCCTGTCCCGGAAATTACAAGAGATAATCAGGTGTTGGTTCGTATTCGAGCAACCGGCGTATGTGGTACCGATCTAGGCATCGTCAGCGGTAAATATCATGCGGTTCCTTCTGTCATTCTCGGTCATGAGTCTGCCGGGGAAGTCATTGCTGTTGGCTCTGCGGTAACGACATTACAACCGGGCGACCGTGTTGTGATCGACCCTACCTACTATTGCGGACAATGTGACATGTGCAGAACAGGCAGACAAAATCATTGCACACACAAATCTGTTACCGAGACAGGTGTGAGTGCTGACGGAACATTTACAGATTATTATGTGACCGAGGATCGTTTTTTGTACAAATTGAAGGACCATGTGAGCTATGAAGAAGCAACTTTGACGGAACCGCTCAGCTGTATGCTGACGGGGATTAATCAGATTCATTTATTGCCGAATTTCAGAACGATCATCCTCGGCGCAGGCCCGATTGGCATTCTGTACAGCTACGCGCTCGCTTCTAAAGGGGTCACCGGCTGTCTGGTCGACATCTCCGAAGAACGCTTAGCCATTGCCGGTTCCATTGCACCCGATCGTTGGGAAGTTCATTCATCCTTCGAAAGTGCAATAGAATCGCTGTCACCCGCAACCCATCAGGTCGATATGATCGTGGATACAACAGGTGTTGTGGGCACACAAGTGCTTTCCCAGCTCGCCAGTGGCGGTTATCTGATGCTGGTTGGTCTGAGAGATGGAAACACATCCTTCAATCCCAAGGAAGTTGTGGACCGCAGTCTAAAAATTATTGGTTCCATCGATTCTCTGGGGACATTTGCTACCGCACATTATATGATTGAACAAGGGATTATTCCGGCAAAAAAATCATCACCCACTCCTTCCCGTTGGAGGATTACGAAGAGGCATTCCGTACACTTGGCTGTGATATTCAGGGACGCACACTTCAAGCCTCTTCACATGCCATTAAAGTTGTGCTGCAATCCAGCGGTTCCAGTTTCTAAAGTGGAAGGTTAACCATGAATGGATTACATTAGAGATATATGTATACACAATCCTGGAGGAGGAATACAACATGGTAGCAAACCAAGAGTTTGGCGGACTGGAAGCGGCCGATGATGACAGCATTCAAGCAGTCATTTTTGACATGGATGGTGTACTGATTGACAGCGAACCGATTTATTTCGAGATTGAGCGCAGCTCTTTTACCCATTTTGGCGCTGTGGTGACTGATGAAGAACATCATACCTATGTTGGAGTTACGCTGGAATCCATGTGGCAGCAAGTATTGGACAAACATCAGCTGACAGCTACGCTGGAAGAAATATTTGCTTATCATCAGCATAATGTGATGCAAACGATGCTTGCCCATCCGAATCTGACGGCAATGCCTTCCGTGGAACGCTGGTTAAGCTGGCTGCATGAGCAGCACGTACCCATAGCCGTTGCTTCTTCCTCTCCACGTGCACTGATTGATCTGATCATGGACAAGACCGGTCTTGGACAATACTTTGAGGTGCGAATGACAGGTGAGGAAGTTACAAACGGCAAGCCGGCACCAGACATTTTCCTGACCACCGCTGAAATGATTGGTGCATCTCCTTCGAATTGTCTGGTGATCGAGGACTCGCGCAATGGTGTTCAGGCCGCCAAAAGTGCAGGCATGCGCTGTATCGGATATCGTAATCCGGGATCAGGCAATCAGGACTTGTCCAAAGCCGATCTTCAGATTTCCAGTTACGATGAGTTATGGACATTGAAGGATACACTGCCCTTTGAAGGCAGATTGCCAAGCTTGTCAAAGTTTCGCTGAGAAGATCGTAATAAAAGGATCGTAATTTCGGGAATGAGTATTTAGAAAAAACAACCCAAACGGCTTCAATTCATTCGAATTGGAGCTGTTTGGGTTTTGCTGCTGCAATGGGTGTTACATAAGAACACATGCTGTAATTTCAACTAAACCGAAAGATCGAGACTTCCACCCAGATTGGGATGAGGAGCAGGCACTGACTTCAACATTTCCGCCATCTGCTGGCCTTGCTGCTGTGCCATGTCTTTTGTAATCGACATCACTTGCAAGCTTGCCGACTGCACTACTGAAGCTTGGCTCATCGCCATTGATAATGCTGCAATATCCATGTTCTGCACTCCTTTCACTTTCTGATTACATAGATGTACTTATTATATATCGGTCAGTAGAGAGGAATTGTTAAAAGGTCGATCAAAATGTATACGGAAATCCATTCATTCAATCATAACCATCCTCAGCTTCGGGTAGTTCCTTGCATCATTAACGGAGCATAAAAGGGGATGCCATAAGTCATGAGCATGACTGAGGACATCCCTTATAAAAGTTATTTTATTCTAATGAACCTGGCACACGCTATTCGCTCTGATTTGCACAAGTCTATGGTGTAACGAATCACAGAGACGTTATTTCGTCGATTGGGTCGTTTTTTAGGTTCTGACACCCTGATATGATGAAATAACGTTACTGAGGTTCGTTTAAGTTTGCCGTTCACATCGAATCTACCTCTTAAGACGCGTCAGATTCGTTAGCGCTTTGAGTGAGGAGGAAACTCACTTTTGGAGAGGCCCATTATTTTTCCATTAATAAATGTTCGACGTACTCAACGCAAGTTCGTTTATTTTAACTTCCGGGTTACTTACCACCTGTTGAATCATGGAAATAAAGTGTTTTTGAATCTGTTCAACGGTAGATAGGTCATACACATTGGCATTATACATCAATATGATCTTCATGTTCTCATGGGGCTTGACGATCAAAGTAAAATCAAAACTATTGTGTTCTGTACCCCCAACATTCATAATTTCAAGCGGTATTTCGCCTTTTTGACCCAAACTCTCCATTCGATGCTCTACCGGGAAGTTCTGATATACAACAACATGGTTAATCAGAGATTGTTTTTGCTTGGTCAGATTTTGAATATCATATAACGAATACGTATCATACGCATGTGAATCCACAGCTTGTGCCTGATTCCTTTTCATAAAAGATATAAATGACTCATCGGCCTGAGCCTGCATACGAACCGGAATCGCATTAATAAATAATCCAATCATGCTTTCGATCCCAGGAATAACAGGCGGTCTGCCCGATACAACACTTCCGAATACAACATCATTGCTTTCATTGTATTGCTGCAACAATACACCCCAAGCAGTCTGAACTAACGTATAGAGCGTTACATGCTGCTGTTCCGCAATCTGTTTCATTTGTTCGATTAGTACATCATCCAAATAACAGTTTAGCGTTCTGGAATCCTGTCTTTCATGTTTCGGTTTGATTTTTTCTCCAGGCAATTTCGTTTGCCCTTCATAACCTTCCAGGTAATGACTCCAATAGGTTATTGCACCTTGATGATCTTGCTGTTCCAGCCATTCAATGAATTGACTATACGGTGTTAATAGAGTCACTTGAGGCTTTCTATTTTCCCGAATCGCAAAATAATTTTCAAATATCTCTTTGCTTACCAGAGACATACACCAGCCGTCCATCAAAATATGGTGAAAACTCCATATGACGCGGTATTCCTCATGCTTTGTTCGTAAAACAGACATGCGTATTAGCGAATCTCGTTGTAAGTCAAATCCTCTTGCCTTGTCCTGCTCAATATACTCGTCAACATACGTTTTACGTTGCAGCTCACTTGTGCCAGCTACATCTTCATAGATAAATTCAAATTCCTTCTCTTGATACACAATTTGAAGAGGGATGTCCACGAAATCACTGTAAAAATTAGTTCTTAATATCGCATGCCTTTGCATTAATTGATCCAAACTTTGCGCAAAAGAGGCAACATCGAAATCACCACGCATATCAAACATGATTTGTACAAAGTAAGCGCCCGAAATTGGATTCCGTTCACTTTCGTACAACATTTCCTTCTGTAATGGTGTAAGTGGGTACACATTTTCGATTCGACCGATGTGCCCAGTTTGTTCCACGATTTGATCCAATTGATCAATGGTTAATGACTTGCATGAAATATCACTTGGCGTAAGCTCGGTTTGTTCCTTCGTTACACAATGTTCAACGACTCTATTAAGACCTTCCTTATAGAGACAAGCCAATTGCTCCATCGTTTCCCGGCGATATTGTTTTTGACTATAGTTAATGGACAGCGACAACCGACCCTCTGTAACAATGCCATTCATATTAAGTACAAAAGGTCTCTTGTTGTTTTCACTTACGGATGGTCCGCTGGAATAATGCGAGAATTTAATGCCATCTTGGCCCGAATCCTGATTCACCTGTCCCATATAGTTGAAACTAATTTCGGGATTTTTCTCTAACTTGAATCCTTCATTTCCATGTGACAAATACCTCGAAATCCCGTAACCAATGCCTTTAGTTGGGATCTGACGCAGTCTTTCCTTGACGGTCTTAATCCTCCTTGATAAGTCAGCCCCGGACTCCATCGTAATCATAACGGGGTACATGCTCGTAAACCATCCCACTGTACGCGTAATGTCCAGCTCTGGCAGGATGTCTTCTCTACCGTGCCCTTCCAGATTTACAAGAATTTCTCCCATGCCTGTCCAATCATGAACTGCCATTCCCAATGCCGTTAGCAATATATCATTAATTTCCGTATTGTACGCATGATGTGTCTGCTTTAATAATTGCTCCGTTTCCGCTGCTGTCCAATGAATGGTGATCGTTTCACTATCTTTGCCAATCGTCTCATCACAATCCATATCTTTTGGCAGCGGGCTTAGCTGGGCCTGCTCCACACGACTCCAGTATGGATTCTCTTGCTTCATCGCCGGGCTATCTGCAAACGTAGACAATTGTTCTGCCCATTGTTTAAACGAGGTCGTTTTTTGAGGAAGCTGGATTTCTTGGCCTCTCAAGAACTGATCATGTCCTGTCTGAATATCTTCATATAAAATACGCCATGAAACCCCGTCTACCAACAAATGATGGATGGCAATAAGCAGGTGATCCCCTACAGCACATTGGAACAACCCAAGTTTGATCAAAGGCCCGTGAGACAGATCCATACCGCTCTGAATTTCTTTTGCTTTATTTTCAATGAACGATGCAGGATCTGCTTCTGTTTTGAGATCAACGATTTCAAGGCTGTATAATCCATCTTCGTCTGCCCCTCGATTCCACGCTTCATATCCACCTTCAGGCGCTTGACGATAAAGGATGCGGAGAGCATCATGCTGTTTAACGATCTTATCCATGATGCTGTGAATAAAGCGGACATCAAACCCTTTTTCACGAAAGAACATCATTTCCTGATTGTAATGATGTGCGTCCACCATATTTTGATCAAAGAACCAGCGCTGAACAGGTGTCAGCATCACTTGTCCCCTAACTTCCCCTTGGTCAGAAATAGTACTCACAGATGTAACGTGTTCACTCAACTCTGCTACTGTTGGATAGGTGAAGAAATGCTTCATTTCCACTTTATACCCTGCTTGAAGCAGTCGTGAGGAAACTTGAATACATTTAATCGAATCGCCCCCGAGTTCAAAGAAATGATCTGATGTGCTAATCTTTTGAACACCAAGCACAGCTTCCCAGGCAGAGACGATCGCTTGTTCTACAGCGTTCTGCGGCGCCATATACTCGGTCCCTTTTTGCATATGTTCTTGTGGAGATGGCAATGCCTTTCGGTCAACCTTTCCATTGGAAGTTAACGGTATATGCTCTAATTGAACAAAATAAGACGGGATCATATAATCCGGAATTTCATGAGATAATGCCATTCTGATTTTCTTCGCTGTCAGTGAGCTGTGGCCTTTCCAATACGCACACAACTGCTTCGAACCATCCTCATGCTCACGGGCAATAACGACTGCTTCCTGAATGAAGTCTATTTGCAAAAGCGCAGTTTCCACTTCGCCAAGCTCAATTCGGTAACCGCGAATTTTCACTTGATGATCGATTCGTCCCAGATATTCAATATTTCCATCCGGCAACCATCTTGCGGCATCTCCTGTGCGATACATTTTCCCTTCTGTAATCCAGGGGTGATCAACAAATTTCTCCGCGGTTAAATCAGGCCGGTTCAGATAACCTCTGGCAAGGCCCTCACCTGCTACAACTAATTCTCCCTGAACACCGATCGGTTGAATGCGTTGATGTTTATCCAGAATATAGGTCTGCAACGTCGGGATTGGTTTTCCAATATTGCTCTTTCCAGCATGTATTTCAATGTCGGTTATTTCCTTATAAGTTACATGAACCGTTGTTTCGGTTATCCCATACATATTAATTAACTGGATAAATGGATATTTCAGCTTCCATTCCTTCAATAACACGGGATTGAGGGCTTCTCCTCCAAAAATCACTTTTCTTAATTTCAGATCTGCTGCATGACCTGCCAGTTCTTCCTGAAGAAGATGATAGAAATACGTTGGCGTTTGATTCAATATCGTCACTTGCTCGTCTTTTAACAATTGTAGAAATTGTTCCGGACTTTTTGCCGTCATTTGAGGTACGATAACCAGTTTTCCGCCATAGAGCAATGCCCCATACATTTCCCATACCGAAAAATCAAAACAAAAAGAATGGAATAATGTCCATGTATCTGATGCATTAAAATCAAACAAATTTTTACTATTGAACAACAATCGCACCACATTTTTATGTTCAATACATGTCCCTTTTGGTTTACCTGTTGTTCCTGAGGTATAAATTACATATGCCAGGCCTGTTGGTGCAGCAGTCACTCCCAAGTTGGAATGATCTTCATGATAGGACTCAGATAGATCCAGGCAAACGACCTTTCCTGCAAAAGAGATGCGTTCTTGCAAATGACTTTGCAGCAATAATACATGTACACCCGAATCCTCAAGCATGTAGTTTACACGATCCTCTGGATATTCGGGATCAATCGGCACGTATGCACCACCCGCTTTCAAAATCGCAAGGATTCCTACAACCATGTCTAGCGAACGATCAGCGATGATCCCGACTAACTGATCATTTTGAATGCCTTTAGCCTTCAGCGTTCTTGCCAATTGGTTGGCTTTCTCGTTCAGCCCTTGATAGTTCAAATGTTGATCCTCAAATACAACCGCAACGTGTGCAGGAGTCCTTGCCGCCTGTTCCTCAAACAGTCCATGAATTGTCTTGTCCATTGGATATTCAGCCATAGAATCATTAAACTGTTCCAAAATTTGTGTTTTCTCCTGTGTTGTCGTCAAGTCAATGTCATGGATCGGAATATTCGGATTGTTGACCACTTGCTTCAACATCTGAATCAAATGACCTTGAATGCGTTCTACGCTTGCCCGATCATAGACGTTAGCATTGTAATAGAACATGCATTTCATGGATTGGCCTGGTTTAATAATCAGGTTAAAGTCATAATTCGTTTGTTCATCTGCTTCTACATTCGTAATCCGAAGAGTTGTCTCCTCCTGATCCCCAAACTGTTCCATAATGCCCTGTACAGGATAATTCTCGAATATCAGGATATGATCAATCAAATTTTGCTTTTGCGATGTTTCCGCTTGAATCTCGTATAACGGATACGTGTCATGTGGATGCGAAGCCACAGCTTGTTCCTGATTCCGTTTCATAACCGCTGCAAATGTCTCGTTACCTTTAGTCTGAACGCGTACAGGAATGGTATTGATGAATAAACCAATGATTCGCTCAACTCCGACAATCGCCGCAGGTCTGCCCGACACCACGCTTCCGAATACAACATCCTCACTGCCGTTATATATCTGTAGCAACATTCCCCAGGCTGTCTGCATGAACGTATTCAGCGTCACCTGATTCTGACTGGCGACTTGTGCGATTTGTCCGGTTAATTCCCGACTAAGTGTACAAATCATATGCTCTGAATGATATTCATCACTCTTCGTAATTGAATGTTCTTTTGGCAAAGTGGTCTGCTCATCATAACCTTGCAAATAGTCACTCCAGTATTTCAGGGATTCTTCATGATCTTGGTTGTCCAGCCATTCAATATAGTGTTTGTATGGAATCGTACTCTTTGCCTCCAGTTTTCGTTGTTCCTGGATAGCAAAGTATCCATCAAACAACTCCTGGATTACAAGAGACAGGCACCAGCCATCCATCAAAATATGATGATAATTCCAAATGAAACGATAGGTTTGGTCATCCGTTCGCAAGATCGAAATACGCATTAACACATCCTGAGACAGGTCGAAACCTTTCATTTTATCTGCTCTTGTATATTCTGCCACGTATGCTTCACGATCTTCTTCATTCATCTCACGCAAATCTTCGTATATTAGCCCATTCCGTTTATGACGGTATACCACTTGCAGAGGTCCATTCTTCCATTTGCTATGAAAATTTGTTCTGAGAATCGAATTACGCTGCATCAACTGATCCAGACTCTTCGTAAAAGCTTCCACGTCTAACGAACCATGAAGATCCAGCGTGGTTTGAAGGAAATACGCTTCAGACTTTGAATGAAGCAAATGATGAAAGAACATCCCATTTTGCATCGGTGACAAAGCATATATATCTTCGATTTCACCAATGTGTTCCGATTCTTGAACAAATCCTTCTAATTCTTCAATCGTAATTCCTTTTACCGTTAGATCACTTGGTGTACATTCCGGCTTCTCTTTTGTCACACAATGCATCACTATTTCTTGCAGATGATCTCTAAAATATGTTACCACTCGCTCCATCGTTTCTTTTTGATATTGGGTGCGACTATACCGAAGTGACAACGTCAATTTGCCTTCCACAATTAAGGCATTCATATTGATAAGAACATTTCTTCTGTGATTGTCGCTTGCTGTTGCTCCGCCTGGATAGGGAGAGATCTGCATCCCACTATTCTGAAGATCCTGATCAAATTGTCCCAAATAGTTAAAACTAATTTCAGGATTCAAGGTAAAGGGCATTTCTTGCTGATGTGCACTTAAATATCGTAAAATACCATAACCAATCCCTTTTTTAGGGATTTGACGAATCATTTCTTTGTTTGTTTTGATGAAAAGAGACATATTTGAACTTGTTTCCATATCAAGTACAACCGGATACTGGCTTGTAAACCATCCGATCGTTCGTGTAATATCGAGATCCGGTATAATTTGTTCTCTTCCATGTCCCTCCAGATTGACCAGCACTTTATCCATGCCTGTCCATTGGTGAATAGACATGCCTAGTGCATTGAGCAGCAAATCGCTAATCTCCGTTTTATAAGCACGATTCGCTTGTTTTAATAATTGCTCCGTTTCTGCCGCTGACCATTCCATCGTGATTTCTTCACTGTCTTTTTCCAGTGCATGATCCGCTTTAAAATCTGTAGGTAAGGGCTTATATTTTGCTTGTTCAATTTCATTCCAATATGCAATCTCTTGCGTTATCGCATCACTGTTCGCATACAACTGGAGCTGTTCTGCCCATAATTGAAAGGAAGCCGTTTTTTGCGGTAGTTGAATGGGTTCGCCATCACTTAATTGTTCATAACCCCTCGATAGGTCTTCGATCAAAATTCGCCATGAAACTCCGTCGATGACTAGATGATGAATAACGATTAGTAGATGATCTCCGTCTGCACATTGAAATACGCCCAGCTTCATCAAGGGTCCACGTTCCACGTTAAACGTGCTTTGCATTTCATTTGCTTTCTTCTCGATTTCTTGAGACGGATCTGCTAATGACTTAAAGTCCATCACTTCAAGTGTATATAAGGATTCCTTTTCCTGCCCTTCATTCCACGCTTCATACCCCCGCTCCGTATGGCGATATACCATACGAAGTGCATCATGATGCTCACTCAGTTTATCGAATACACGGCGAAGTGTGGCTTCATGAAAACCTTCTTTCCGATACAACATCACGGACTGATTATAATGATTGGCGTCCACCTTGTATTGCTCAAAAAACCAATGCTGAATTGGAGTCAGCATCACTTTTCCAGTGATGATTCCCTGTTCTGACAGGGTACTTATGGGTTGAACATAGGGAATCAAGCTTGCTATGGTTGGATTTTTAAACAGATGATCCATCTGCACCTGGTAACCTGCTTGATATAACCTCGAAGAAACTTGAATGGATTTAATCGAATCTCCTCCAAGCTCGAAGAAATTATCCAAAATCCCAATGTTCTTTACCCCAAGTACCTCTTCCCAGATCGATACAAGTTGTTGTTCCACCATCGTTCGGGGTGCTTCGTACTCCATGCCCTTCAACATATGTTCTTTGGGAGCAGGCAAAGCTTTGCGATCGATTTTCCCGTTAGACGTGAGCGGCATCTGATCCAGCTGTACAAAATAGGACGGAATCATGTAGTTTGGCAGCTGCTGGGACAGCGCCTCCCGCAGTTCCCCGATCGTGATTGCATCCTCTCCTACCAGGTACGCACATAATTGTTTGGTTCCCGTTTCATCTTCTCTGGCTATGACGATGGCCTCTTTTATCTGGGTACTATTTAGAAGAGACGTCTCCACTTCACCAAGTTCAATCCGGTGTCCACGAATTTTCTCTTGATGATCTACCCTTCCTATATACTCTAAGTTCCCATCGGGCAGCCATCTTGCGAAGTCACCTGTCTTGTACATTTTTGCTCCCGAAACAAATGGATCATCTACGAATTTCTCCGCCGTCAGATCTGGACGGTTCAAATAACCTTTGGAGAGCCCTGCTCCTGCTACACATAATTCTCCCTGAACTCCAATAGGCTGCAATTCATTCCGTTCTCCTAAAATATAGACTCTATTGTTCGCTATAGGCTTCCCGATTGAGATATTTTGATCTGCCGACTTGATCGACAGAACTGTGGATACAACACTATTTTCAGTTGGACCGTATTCATTACACACTTCGATGCGTGGATTGATGCGCTGTAATTTGTGTATTAAGGCAGGAACAATCTTCTCTCCCGCAGCCACCACATTTTTCATGGATCTCCAATCTTCCGCGCTTACTTGTTCCAACAGTGTCATCAAGAAACTGGGTGGACTTTGAATGTGCGTGATCTCCTGTTTTTTGATCATCGTATTGATGGCTACAGCATCTTTACACTGTTGCTGGTTTAACAAGTACACTGTCGAGCCAGATATCATCGGACCAAAGAAATGAGTAATAAATGAATCAAAAACGAAAGGATTCAGCATTAATACCCGATCATCTCCGGTAAAATGATAAAAATCCGATTTCCATTGCAGGGAATTCACAATGCTGGCATGTTCAATCATTACGCCTTTGGGATAACCTGTTGTTCCAGACGTGTAGATCATGTATGCCAAATCACTGGAGATCGCTCCATCTACCAAATTTAAATGATGATCATGGTGATTTATTTCAGAATCCAGAATGACACATGTCCCTGCATAATGTTCCGGCTTCTGTATATGACCTTGATGCAGCAACCAAGCAACTTTTGAATCCTCAAGGATATAGTGAATACGATCTGGCGGATATTCCGGATCGATTGGGACATATGCCCCGCCAGCTTTTAGAATACCGAATAAACCTATGATCATCTCAAGTGAGCGCTCTGCCATAATGCCAACGAACTGACCCGCCTGCACCCCCTTAGCTTGAAGCAATCGGGCCAATTGGTTGGATTTTTGATTTAACTCTCTGTACGTTAACTGTCTATTCTCAAATACGACTGCCGGATGGTCCGGTGTTCGTTCCACCTGTTCTTCAAATAATTGATGCATCGTCTTGTTCTGTGGATACCCCACCCTTGTATCGTTAAAGTCAAATAACAGCTTGTTTCGATGAAACTCCGATAACATATCGACATGACTTAACTCCAGATCAGGTTGGTACAGCACAACGGATAACAATTGGTCAAGATGTTCTACAACTTGAACCATATACTCTCGATCATAACGATCATCATCATAAACTAATCTTAACTGAATGGAGTCGTTCTCCAGATCAAAGTGGAACATTGTCGCCGCTTTTACGTTATTTTCATCAAGGGCAGGATGAATTTCATTCAACGAAACCAAGGTATGAATTAGAGGTACATGGTTCGAATCATACTGAACATTTAAACGTTCAACCATTTTTCTGAAAGGGATTCGTTGATGCTGAATGGCTTCGGTTAAACTGGTCTTCACTTGATTAAATAAGGATTTGAATGACATCACATGATTGATATTATTTTTTAAGACAAGAACCTTATTCGAAAGCGATAGATCATTGTTCTTTTCTTCCATCGTTGGTATGCCAATAATCATCTTGGTTTCATTCGAGTATTTATATAACAGACACTGAACTCCCGTTAATAAGATCGTATATATCGCCATAGGAGCATTGCGCGACATGGACTTGATTTTATATGAGACATCAGCTGACAAAGACTTATATATATCATTCTGGTGCTGCGTATCGTCTGGGTGTTTGGAGGTTGTCTTGCAATAAGGCAAATGAACAAGATGATCATCATCTTCAAATCGGCTTGCCCAATACGATTCCTGTTTCTTAAAAATAGACATACGGCACCCCGATCACATTTATATTTTTAGTTAACTTAGAAATCTACTTCAATTAGATCAGCCAGCGTATCCCCATCTATTAATTCTTCAACCAATTGAATCTTGTTGATTTCAATATGAGGGTCGTTGGCAATGGTTGTTAATATGACCAACAGATTTTGTGACATCGCTTCAATCGTTGTTTTCTCAAATAAAATCGTACTGTATTCAAAGGCCACTTCTAACTTATGTTGCAATTCGGTAACATACAGCGTTAAATCGAATTTGGATACTCTCGTATTTGGAGCATAAGGCTTACAGGTTACTCCATCCATCTGAATCTCTGAAGCATCTGTATTCTGCAATACAAACATGGTGTCAAACAACGGATTCCTCCGAGCATCTTTGGTTACATTTACTTTCTCAATCAATTCTTCAAACGGATAATCCTGATTCTCATATGCGTTCAACATATTTTCTTTGACTTCCATCAGATACTCCGTAAAAGTTTTATCTCCTGCAGGATAATTTCGAATAGCCAATGTGTTCACGAACATCCCCATGACCGGCTCCAGCTCAGCATGTGTCCTGCCTGCAATCGGCGTGCCCACGATGATATCTTCTTGTCCGCTGTATTTAGACAACAGAATGGTATAGGCGGCTAATAGAATCATGTATAGCGTTGTTCCTGTCAAAGCTTCCATTTTTCTCAAGCCTGGAAGGAGGTCTTCCTGCACAACAATGTCCAATACATCTCCCGCATACCTTAGCGTTTCAGGTCTTTCATAGTCTGTTGGCAGATCCAATAGTGGGATACTTTCACCAAACACAGTAAGCCAATACTTCTCCTGCTTTTTCATCCACTCACTATGAAGCTGTATTTGCTGCCATTCAGCATAGTCCTTATATTGAATTCGAAGAGGAGATAACTCCTCTCCCTTATAGAACTGGCTAAGTTCAGTCATTAGAAGCTGTACAGATAGTCCGTCTGCAATGATATGGTGGAGATCTACCAGCAAAACATGACGCTCCTGCTGAAATTCAATAAGTCCCACCCTCATAAGAGGTGCTTGCCCGAGATCAAATGTGCGAACAAACTGTTCAATTCGATCTTCGATCTCTACTTCTGTTGACTCGATCAATTCAATTCCAAAGTTCACTTTAGGGTATACGATCTGTTTCGGTTCTCCGTGTATGACTTTGAATCCAGTCCGAAGCGATTCATGACGATGAATCAATTGATGGAATGCTTCTTCCAATCTGATCCGATCAAGCGATCCTTCCAACATAAACATACCTGACATGTTGTACATGAGTTCCTTGCCGGCTTTGATGCTCATAATGTACATTCTCATTTGCGCCGAAGAAATAGGATAATATTCTTTTTCCTCTACCTGAGGAATGGACACTAATACATCCTGTTCCATTTGTTCAATAGATTGAGCCATCTGTTCGATGGTCTGCCATTCAAAGACGTTTCTTACCGATATGCGGATATTCAGCTTTTGATTGATTTTGGCGGCCAGCTTGGTCGCACGTAAAGAGTTGCCTCCTACATCAAAAAAATGATCTTTTACACTGATTTTTTCACGGCAAGCACATCCTGCCAAATAGGCAGCAACTGTTTTTCCACCCCCGTTTGGGGTTCTATATATTCACTTCCCGTTTGTATGTTTTCTTCTGGACTCGGAAGCGATTTGCGATCGATTTTCCCGTTCGATGTCAGAGGCATGTGATCCAATTGTATAAAGTAGGCTGGAACCATGTAATTCGGCAACACCTTAGAGAGGCTTTGTTTTAACTCTCCCACCGTCAGCGTGGAATCCGCTGTAAAGTATGCACATAACGATTTGTCCCCGTGATCATCCTCATGTGACATAACGATAACTTCTTTCACACACTCTATATTTAACAGTGCTGCTTCGACTTCCCCTACTTCGATCCGGTATCCGCGAATTTTAATCTGGTGATCCATTCTTCCCAAATACTCGATATGGCCATCGGGAAGCCATTTCACCAAATCTCCCGTTTTATACATTGTCCCTCCCTGGACATACGGATCGCGTACAAATTTTTCTGCTGTCAGCTCAGGTAAATTCAAGTATCCTCTACCAACCCCATCGCCAGAGATACATAATTCCCCTACGACGCCTACAGGCTGAACTTTGCCATGTTTGTTCAATACATACAGACGATTATTTCCTAATGTTCGACCAATCGGTAGGTGAGCTCGTTGATTCGCTGTATCCAGGTATTCTGGAAGTACACGGTATGTCGCAACATCCACACAACATTCTGTTGGACCGTACACATTAATTATGGTTGGAGGCGTTATATGATTGAGAGCAAATAATGATGTGATTTCATTTACACTTTGCTGAGAAAGAGCTTCACCGCCAATGAGCATATATTTTAGCGATATGCCTTGAACGTTTTTTGCCTTCGAAAGTAATTTCAGGTGTGCAGGTGTTCCGTCCGTCAAATCAATTTGGTGGTGCTGATAATAATTCATCAAATCTTGTCCATCCAGTACCGTGTCCTTGTCTACAATAAACAAGGCATGTCCTGACAGCAGTGCACCAAAAATCTGCTTCACAGATGCATCGAAATAGTAAGGCGCAAGTAAAGCGACATGCAAACCGCTATGCTGATCATCTATAACTTGACTGTACAACGCTTTAACCAAATGATGAACCTGACGATGTTCGATCATCACACCTTTTGGCATGCCTGTTGTGCCTGAAGTATAGATCACATAAGCCAACTGCTCTGAATTCCCTGCCGGTTCCAGATTCGACAGATTAGCTGCATAGGTTTCTTCATCGTCCAAATCAATCATTTTTCCATTAAACGATACCAACTGCTTCAAATGCTTTTGCGTAACTAACAACGTTGCCCCGGAATCATGCAGGATATAGCGGATACGCTCTTCAGGAGAATCCGGATCAATCGGTACATACGCCCCGCCTGCTTTTAGAATGCCAAAGATGCCAACGATCATATCAATCGAACGATCTGTCAGAATACCTACAAATTGATCCTGCTGCACTCCCTCAGTTCTAAGCGTATATGCCAACTGATTCGCCCGTTCATTCAATTGATGATACGTCCATTGCTCATCTCCAAAAGCGACGGCTAATTGACCGGGTGTCCGTTCCACCTGTGCTTCGAATAATTCCTGGATGGCCTGATCCCGGGAATATTCTATGTTGGTATCATTAAAGTCATATAAAAGAACGTTCTGCTCATGTTCAGACAGCATTTGAATATCGGACAAGGCAATATCAGGTTCGATCACAATATCTCTGAGGATGTTAAACAGATGTGTTTTCATTCTGTCGATGGTATCCCGTTCAAACAGCTCCGTCTTGTAATTAAAGTGCATTTCCAGACACTCGTTATCATCCTCAACGATGAACATCAGATCATACAACGATACACCGACATTTAATTCTCTAACTTTAAAGCTGCAATCCTGTTCTTGCCGTTGATTCAACGCGGTATTTAAGAAGATATACATCGTATTAAAAAGTGCTGTCCCAGTGGTATCACGATGTGTGTTTAATTTCTCTACAAGATTGTCAAAAAGATAGTCTTGGTTATCCAATGCATCCAGGGATTGTTTTTTTATTTCCTCGAGATAGGATCGAAATGACTTATTCCCCACTGGCTGTGATCGAATCGCTACCGTCTGGATAAAGACACCTATCATATTCTCGACATCCCGATGGTTTCTTCCTGATGTTGGTGTACCTACAATCAAGTCTTCTTGATCCGTATATTGATGAAGCAGCACATTATACGCTGCCAATAACACCATAAACATCGTAGTTCCCGTTTGTTTCGCAAGCTTCTCCAGCGACTGCTTCAAGTGTGCGTCCAACACAAATGACAATCTTGAACCTGCCGAAGTCAAATGAGGTGTCCGAACAAAATCAGTAGGCAGATTAAGGTTCGGGAGTTCTCCTTTGAATTGATCCAGCCAATATTTTTCTTGCTGCTTATAAGACTCCCCGCCAGAAATTCTTTCTGCCAAGCTGCAAAGTCTTTGTATTCAATCTCAATTTCCGGCATGTTTCTTCCGTCATACACATCGATCAGTTCATTCGCAAGAATGCCAACGGAATATCCGTCCGATATAATATGATGCATCTCGATGAGAATCTCTGCATGATCATCGTTTATACGAATAAATTCGGCACGTATTAATGGCGCTTTGGAGCAATCAAATGGTTTTGCAAACGCCTTAACATGTTGTTCGAATGAAGCAGAGCTTTCCTGAGATTGTTTTACTTCAAAATCAATCGTTGGAGCAATACGCTGGTAAAGCTCTCCATCCATCAGATGGAAACTGGTGCGAAAAGCTTCGTGACGGTGCACGATTTGTTCCAATGACGAAATTAGTTTAGCTTCATCGATATTTCCTGTGACCGTGATATGGCCGCACATGTTCTGAAACACACTATTAGGCTCAAATTGATCCAGAAAGTAGATTCGCTGTTGTGCAGCTGACGTCTCATAGAACTCCTTCACGTCCAATGCCTTGATTGGAATGAATGTTTCCTCGCTCTCGCCTGTAATCAGACTGGCAAGCTCTTTCAGACGTTGGTTTTGGAAGAATTGAACGATTGAAATTTTATGTTGAAACTGCTCATGTACCTTGGATAGCATTACAGTCGCCTTGAGCGAGTTTCCTCCGAGATCAAAAAAGTGATCATGTCTCCCCACTTGATCGAGGGATAATACGTCTACCCAGATCAAAGCCAGCTTTTTCTCCACTACATTGACTGGAGGCTCGAATATGGCTGCATGATTAACGTGAGGAAGACGCTCCGTAACAAATCGATTGTACATCTCTTGTAATTGATCCTGTTGCTCGGATGAGAACAACGTCAAAGACGAAATTTCAGCCTCTGGATGACTCACCATATTTTGCAGTAAACCCTTAAATCCTTCGGACCACAATTTCATCATCTCAGGTCCAATGAGATCGGTATTGTAATCAAAATCCAGATACAATTCATGGCTAACATCCGTAATATTAAGAAATAAATCGTAAGAAATATGTTTGATCGGATACGACATGAATTCAGTCTTGATATTTTCAAATTGAAGATGATGAATCGTTCTGTCCATATTGAATAAAATCCGGGTATCCGGTGCAGTCATATGAGCAAGCTGTTCGGATACGAGAGTCAGTGGGACATGCTGATGCTTCATGACAAGAGCCAGCGTTTCCTTGAGTTGAAGAACATGCTCTACGACGGACTGCTTCGTTAACAAGGCATGATGAACAGGTACAATGTTGACACAGTTGCCAATCAGCGCATTTTTTCCCATATGAGACTGACCCGCTGTAGGCACGCCGATGACAAGGTGAGACTGCCCTGTTAGTTGATGCAAATATAAATGAAACGCTGCAAACATCGTTACAAACAAACTGCTCTTATTATTTATACTTAACGTTCGCAAAGACTCTGTTAATTGATGATCCAACTTGATGGAATACCTTTCACCAGAATATCCCCTGGGCACATCATCGGACTGTACCGTTGGAAGTGAAATGTTGGGATAGGATAAGGAAAATTGTTCTTTCCAGAACTGGACTCCTTCGGTAAATGAGCCTTTTTCATGTTCAAGGCGTTGCCATCTTAAATACTCACGGAATGGAGTGGCTTCAGGTAATTGAATCGGAACTCCTCGGACCAGAGCAGAATAGGTATGTTCCAACTCTTGAATGAATACAGCAATCGACCAGCCATCTACAATAATATGATGAAATGTCAGCACCATAAGGTGTTGATCGGCTGCCTTTTTAAGCAAGGTGATTCTAAATAGAGGTTCCCCAGACTGTAAATCGAAGGCTTCATTTGCATCGGCAGATAACCAATTGGAAATTTCCCGTTCTTGATCCTCACCTGCATATGCCGAGAAATCCAACCATGTACATTGAAATTCCATTACGGATCTGATTTGTTGTGTTTCACGATCGGCATGAATGACTGTTCTCAGGGCTTCATGACGCTGTGCGATCTGATTCACGGCCTGATCCAGTGTGGAAGGCTTTATTCCACCTGTCATTTTTAAAATAACACTCTGATTTAATGCAGCATTCGCATCTTCCCCATGTAATGAAGTTAACAATAATTGTTTTTGCTCTAAAGAGAGCGGATATTCCGAAACAGGCGATTCACCAGGGATAAACCCCACTCGCGTAGTTCATGGATCGTCTCTTTCACGATTCTGATTATCGTATCCATGTCACCCATGGAATGCACAGTCGATATAAAACAGTTACGACCTTCCCAAATGTATAAACCTTTATAAATTAAATGGTAGAAGAATAATTCCATATCTCCAAATGATATAAATCGAAATAAAGATCCATAGTTCACCATTTGCATCGGTACATTCGCTGTTTTGAAAAACGCATTTAATTCTTTTACAAGATAATCTGTTTTTTCATTTAATTCCTTATATAAGGTTCCTGCTTCGGATTGAAGATATTGTAGTACCGTTAACATCACTCTCATCGTAAGAGGGTGTGTACAGAAGGTTCCACCGACAAACGTTTTCTTATCTGCATCGGAAGGGTAAGAATCATCACCAAAGTTCCAGGTTCCACCATCTACCGGATTCATAAATTCAGCTTTACCCGCGACTATGCCAATAGGCAGCCCGCCACCGACCACTTTCCCATACGTAACCAAATCGGCTTGAACCCCAAACCAATCCTGTGCTCCACCCAGACCAATTCTAAATCCAGTGATGACTTCATCGAAAATAAGTGCAATCCCAAATTGATTTGTTATTTCTCTAAGTTCCCGTAAGAATTGTGTTGGCTGCATATCAGGTCTTCGACTTTGCACCGGCTCTACAAGCACAGCAGCCAATTCATCACCCAGGTTCTGAATCATATCCAGTGATTGCGGATGGTTATAATTAAGAATAATCAAATCATCCATAGCGCTTTGTACAATACCAGGAGCCATAGGCAGTGCAGATGATAAAGCATCCCGAGGATTCGCTACACCCAACACCCCATCATGTGTACCATGATATGATCCAGAAAATAATACAACTTTGGAACGCCCTGTTGCTGCCCTCGCTAAACGAAGTGCAACCATAACAGCTTCTGTTCCTGAATTATAAAATGCGACACGCTCTACACCCGTTAGCTCGGAAATTTTAGCTGCAAGATCTCCTGCCAAGTCTGACATAGGGCCCAATGGAGGCAATTGTTCCTGGAGGCTGTCTGCTATTACATTTTGAATAAAAGCGGGATTATGGCCAAATAGATTCACACCAAATCCCATCGTCAGATCCAAATACTCGTTCCCATCTAGATCCCATAACTTTGCTCCCTCTGCACGCGTTGAAATGATGGGATACACCATTTCCTTCCAATACGAACGAAATCCGGACACATTGCGATTATTCGCATGGGCATAACGAGTTTGGCTCGTTTTATATTTGGAGCTTTTTGTCTTTGCGGTATACTTGGCTATAAATTGTTCAATATACTGGTTCTGAAGCGCTGAGAATCCACTCTCTTCATGAATTTTCAACGATTGATACGGTATAAAAGGTTTGGCTTCCTTCGATTCCGAATTGGGTTGGATCTCTTTGGTTGGTTTGGTTTCATGATGTTTGGTTTCATGATGTTTCATTTCCAAAAGCGGGGATTGAATCGTATTCATTTGGTCGCCTAACAGCACATTCAAACTTTTTAATTGGGACTCCATGAGCTGAATGGCAGACATCACAATTTGTTCCGACACATTCCCTGATGATTTTGCCGTGTTTATATTGTTCACAGATGCCAGATTTCGTTGTTCAGTATGCTCCTGAACTGTTTGATTGTTTATATTTTCAGATACATCATTATGCTTTATATTCTCTGACACATATTTAACTAAGGAATTAATATTTGTAAGGGTTTCAAAAAACATTTCCATCGGGATATTCAAACGGAACAGCTCTGAGATCTCCTTTTGAATTTGCACAAGAATGATGGAATCCAATCCCATTTGGAGAAAATGAGCTTGATGATCCAGCTCTTCCAACTTCAAACCAGATGCACGACTGATGCTTGTTTTAATCTTTAATTCAATATCGTTTGTATTCATCTCCATTTGAACCTCATTCCTCTCTGACCTATGTCCCGCTGGTATCGTATGTTTGACTTCAATCCAACACCGCTTCTGCTCAAATGGATATAGAGGCAATGGAATTTTCCGAATGACTTCATGATTATAAAACCTTTCCCAATCAATCACTGCCCCCAGTGTAAATAACTGACCGAGTTCATTTAAAGATTCTGCCTTTCCCCCAGCATAGAGATGATCGCTAACAAGCGTTTTGTCTTTTTTGGCATAACCAAAATAAACATTTGGCAGTTTACCCTCTCCCCTTGCAATTCGTTTCAATTTTTCATGTAATTCTTGTGTACTCGTGACTACGATGGCAAGCCGATAATCCAGATTAGCCCTTCCCGTACTGGCTGTATAACAGATTTGTTGTATGGAAACATCCGTGTGATCAGTTAGATATTCATGATACGTTCTGACCAATTCATCCAGCGCCCGTTCCGTGGCAGCAGACAGAACAAATAAATTAGGCTCTTGGGACATTCTTTTATCTACGGTTGGGGAAGGAACATATTCTTCGAGAACCACATGCGCATTGGTACCACTGAAACCAAAAGAACTAACCCCGCATCTTAATGGACCCTCTACTTCACCAAAAGCCATTAATTCCTGATTCACATAAAAAGGTGAAGCTTCAAACTTAAGCAGGGATTAGGCTTGTCAAAGTGAACCAATGGTGGAATCTTTCTATGTTGAAACATAAGAATAGATTTAATTAATCCAGCGATCCCCGCCGCTTCAAAGCCATGTCCAATGTTAGCTTTGGCAGATCCGATTGCACAAAATTGTTTCCGATCCGTATATTTCTCAAAAGCTTTACGCAAAGCATTGAACTCAACCGGATCACCTAATTTTGTCCCTGTTCCATGTGCTTCAATAAAGTTAAGCGTATCAGGAGAAATACCGGCTTCCTTCCAAGCCTGTTCGATCACATTGGTCTGTGACTCCGGGTTAGGTGCTGTGATTCCTACCGTCTTGCCATCCTGATTAATCGCACTTCCCTTAATCACACCATAGATATGATCCCCGTCCTTAATCGCTTGCTGCATTGGCTTCAACATGACCGACCCAACACCTTCGCCAAATCCCGTGCCGTTGGCATCTTCGCTAAACGTTCTCGTCAATGCATCTGGAGATTCCATATCCAGTCCGATACTTATCGGTAATAATGCCGTTCGAATGCCTCCTGCGATTGCCATTTCACAGTCTCCAGCGAGCAATCCTTTACATGCCATGTGAACAGCAACAAGTGAGGAGGAACAAGCGGTATCAATCGTTAAGGCCGGGCCTTTTAAATTCAAGAAATATGCAATTCTGCTCGCCAGTACAGATGGTAAATTTCCAATGATATAATTTTTGAGTTCTGCAGGGTAACTCGCCGTCACGAGCCGTTCGTAATCATACCCAACTTTGGAATATCCCACGTACACGCCCACATTTCTTCCATTGATTCCTTCCCCTGCATACCCGGTATCTTCAATCGTATGCCATGCCGTTTGCAAGAACATCCTTTGATTCGGGTCCATAAATTGTGCAGTTTTTGGGGTTATGCCAAAGAAAGAATAGTCGAAGTGATCAATTTGATCCAAGTAACCACCCTTGATCCATTGAACTTCGCTCATTTCACTTCGCATGGATTGTATATAATCCGCTGCGTCTTTTATCCGACTTTCCGGGTAGTCCCGAATGTTATGCGTTCCATTTTCCAAAACACGCCAAAAATCGCTTGCATTTGATGCACCAGGGAGATTCAAAGACATACCGATAATAGCAATATCTTTGGATGGCGTATGATCCTCTTGAGTTTTGTTGACTTGCATGGTATCGCTGTAACCTCTAGCCAGATATGCTGCCAATTCAGTTATCGAGGGATAGGTAAAGAGGTCCGTAAGAGCAAGCTCTTCTCCGTATTTTTGTTCTATACGTTCAGCGATTTGGGCCAGCTGTAATGAAGTTGCACCCATATCAAAATAGCTATCCTCAAGTTCTACCTTTTTCCCAACCAGCACTTCAGAAAATAGCGAAATCAATTCACGTTCTATAATTCGAACCGAAACAGCAGCCTTTTCTTTTGCC
Source organism: Paenibacillus sp. OVF10 (assembly GCA_022836915.1). Classification (GTDB taxonomy): domain Bacteria; phylum Bacillota; class Bacilli; order Paenibacillales; family Paenibacillaceae; genus Paenibacillus. Next base: position 4,954,176 of record CP094668.1, read on the forward strand.
TTGTCATTGTCACTCTTGATCGAGTCATGGATGAATGCAGATTCTGTTGAGAATTTGCCTGCTTCATACTGCTTGGCTAACTGATACCGCTGGATTTTCCCACTTGTTGTTTTGGGTAATTTTTTGATGGGCAGTACCTCTTTGACACTCCATCCCCCATGTTTATATAGATGTCTTTTGATTTCTTTAACAAGCGGCAAGAAGTGTTCAATCTTTTTTGTACACGACAAACACAATAATTTCTTCACTTTGACTATTCGAATCATACACACCACAAGCAGCAACTCTTCCGAGTTCAATATCATCTAATTGTATGGCGACACGTTCAATGTCATGGGGATATACATTTTTACCATTGATAAAGATAATGTCTTTTTCCCGCCCTGTTACAACCAGTTTTCCGTTCATGATAAAACCCAGATCTCCTGTATTCACCCATCCGTCGTGCGTTAATAACTTCTCCGTTGCTAGTGAATTATTATAATAACCTTGGGTGACGTTATCCCCCTTGATTTGAATTTTTCCAATAACCAAATCGGGAACACTGTTCATTTCCTCATCGCAAATTCTAACATGGCAATAATCAATTGCTTCGCCAACGGCAACAAATGATGCTACATGTTCAGCATGTTTCTCGACTTCGATGACACGCTCCCCAAGTTCAGATGATCCCGGTGAACGTACACCGCAGTAAATTCTTCATCTACCTTGGGAAAGGAGACAGCAACAGAGGCCTCTGCTAATCCATATACAGTAAACATGGCTGTTTTCTTTAAGTGATATGCTGACAATACATTTAGGAATTCATCACACACTTCGGGTAATATAGGTTCCGCCCCATTATAAATGACTCTGACAGATGACAGATCCCATCCCTCCGCTTTGTCTTCGCGAAAGAAATTCAGGAAGTATTTATAACCAAAGTTAGGAGAAGACAGTATGGTTGCTTTGTGTTCATTTACTTTTTTCATCCATAGAATCGGTTTGCGAATAAATAATTCCGTTGGGAGCAAGTACTGATGAATTCCTGCCACGAGGGGTACGAGATGAAATCCAATCAAACCCATATCATGGGTAAGGGGCATCCAGGAGAGAAAACTATCGTTTGAGCTAATTTGTGTGCCATTAATAGCAGCACAAGTATTATAAATCAGGTTTCGATGGGTGAGCATTACGCCTTTGGGATCACCGGTTGATCCAGAAGAGAATTGAATAAATGCCAAGTCATCAGACTGAGGTTCAACTATATTATTAATAGATTCATAATGATATATGGTGTCTTGGATCATATCCGTTCTGACTTCTAATTGATGATGGAAATCAAGCATGTCATGTTCCAAAACAAATCTCTTCATTTTATCCAGCACATTCTCAGATGCAATCATGAAAGGGTTATTTAGCAAATTCCAAATACGGCATACTTTCAAGTTTTGTTCTTCATCTTCACCAATACTTACAGGGATAGGGATCATTCCACCGAGTATACAAGCCCAGAATGCGACTAAAAACCGTTTGTTTTCTTGAATCTGAAAAATAATCTCTTGTTTAGGTTTAATTCCGATGGCTTGTAGATAACCTAAATACCCTTGTGCCTCAGTAAATAATTGATGATAAGATATAAAAGTTTCACGTTTGTCCGCATCGATAAAACGAATACCGCGGTCCGTTATTTTACCTCTGTCGCGGATAACATCCACTAGTGTTTGAAACTGATTAGTATACATATCTCTCCTCCAAATGAATCATCTCTAACATGCTTATCTAATTATTTACACATATTTTCAAGCAAAATTTTACCATAGAAATATATGTAAAATCAATCAATTTATTGTTACTATATGGTAAAAAATAGAGATTGATTCGTGAGTTATTGACATATTTATTACAAAACATCTGAAGCTTCAACAAGTTCAGATGCATTAAAGGACAAAAAGACTACCTTATAAAAAGGTAGCCTTTCGCTGTAAAATAGATCTTGCAAAAGAACAGATCGGGTACTAGATTGCATCAATCAACGCGGTTCCATCCAATGGAATTTTTTTGCTATAATAATGGAATGACATACCTGTAGAGCATCATTTATCTCTTCTTCGCTGAGTTCGTATCCATTCTTGTGTATTTGTTCCTGTACCCGTTGTAAATGATGAAATAAGGGGGCAACCGTTTGGGTATATGATATCGAATCTGGGTTATAATTCCGTGAAATGAGTGCGGTTACTATTAGTTCTGATAACAACTTTTTACGAATCGTTAACCGTTTATTTTTCCTTTCTTGTGTATTTGTAAGTATTATTAAATCGGAAGTCTGACTTAGCGAGTAAGGTATAATACGCTTCGTTATTTTACTCATAAGACTAACTAACACATGTTTAGAACCCAACTCTATAACTTCAGTAACCCCATTTGCAACCAGATAGAGCATAGACTCTGACCATCTTACAGGCATCGTCATCTGCATGTTTAAATATTCAACGACAGATCGATCAGACTCATAGGGTGCTGCTGTAACATTGGAAATAATCGGGGTTATTGCATGGGCATATTGATATTGATCCAATTCAACTTTGAATTGTTCTGCTGCGGTTTGCATCATGGGAGAATGATAGGGACCACTTACATTGATATAAGAATGTTTCGTTCCCAGGGTTTCTGTCCTTTTAATAATTTCTTGTATAGAGTGCCGATGTCCCGAAATGACAAGCTGCTGGTCAGCGTTCATACAAGCCACACAAGCAGGACGCTCGATCGTGGAAACTTGTTCGCATATGTTTTGAAGTGTATCTAAATGAATACCTGAAATGGCGGCCATGGTACCTTTCTGATCCGGGTCTGCATTGTGCATAATGATACCTCGTTGTCTTACCAGTTTAATGGCGTCATGAAATGAGAGCACACCTGCGCATACCAGAGCCGAATATTCTCCCAAACTATGCCCAGCCAAATAAGCAGGTTCCATCCCTATTTCTTGCATATACACCTGATACGCTATGACACTAACAGTCAAAAGTGCAGGCTGAGCGTTCATTGTCATTGTCAAATCAGCCATGCTACCTTCAAAACATAACTTTCTCAAATCGAAAGAAATGGCATCACTGGCTTCTTCAAATAACTTCTTAGCCACATCAAAGTTATTCCAAAAGTCTCTACCCATCCCAACCATCTGAGAACCTTGTCCAGGAAACAACAGAGCTACATTACTCATCCAGCATCCTCCATGTATCAACTTTATATTTCATGCACTTCGACAACTGAAAACCAATAAATTCCTTGTTTGCAAAATTTATAATAAACTTTCATTAGGAGTTATGCAATAATAAAGTCAAAAGGAGGGTCATCTATATCTATGAACGGAAAAAAATTCGTCATTCTATTTGGGCTCCTTGTTGTCCTCTGTGTTGGAACATTTAGTGTTGTTCTTTACTGGATCTTGTCTGTAGTCTGAGTACTATGCAAATAGACACTTCCATTGAATAGATGCCTGTTCCTTTCTGATATCTGATCCTTCAAAACTCACGATTCTCCTTATTTTCAGAGAAACGGATTCCTCTTTATTTCAGATCCGATTTTTTCGCTCACTTCGTTCTCTGTATCACTCAACATTTGATCTGGAGATGGTACAGTTGAATAATCGCCCTGTAATACAATTGCATATATTCCCTTACCTGGAATCCTAACTTGGCATACAGAATTTTCTTTGTTCATGGTGATCAGTTGCTCCATTAAGTCTGATGCCGTTATAACTTCTTTCATACGAATCCCCTCACCTTTCTACGGATTTACACCTACTGCGAACGGACGTGCCCCCACCGGAATGGTAGCAATCACCGTATTCGTTTCGCCATCGATCACAGAAATGGTATTGTCATCTTGATTGCTTATATAAACTCGATTGGTTAACGGATTGGCGCCCGCTCCGTTTGGATTAATTCCGACAGGAACAGTAGCAATCACCGTATTGGTTAATCCACTAATTACTGAAACATTATCCGTATCTCGATTTGGTACGTAAATGGCGTTTGTGGAGGTATTAACCGCTACTTCAGCTGGCGTAACGCCGACCGGAATGGTATCAATTACGGTATTCGTCACACCATCAATAACGGAAACCGTATTACTGGTAAAATTCGATACATAAATACGGTTTGTGGCTGGATTGACCCCTACACGGAATGGATTAACCTGAACGGGTATCGTAGCAATCACTGTATTGGTTACTCCATCGATCACAGACACAGCATCAGAATTAAAATTTACTGCATAGATCCGATTGGTTAAGGAATTGACGCCTATACCCGTTAAAAAATTGAGTCCCGGAATAGTAATAGTATCAATCACCGTGTTGGTCAATCCATCAATAACGGTTACATCTTCAGTTGTATCCAATGAATTAAAATTTGCCGTATAAATAGCATTGGTCGCTATATCGACCCCTACGTCACCTGCCTCACTCCCAACCGGAACAGAAGCAATCACTGCGTTGGTTAAACTATTAATGACGGAAATGGTATTGCTGCCTCTGTTTGCGACATAAACACGACTCGTTAGTGGATTGACATCAATCCCTGCAGGATTCGTCCCCACAGGAACGGTAGCAATCACCGTATTCGTTTCGCCATTAATGACGGAAACATCGTTACTATTAAAATTGGCTACATATATGCGGTTGACTGACGTATTATCCCCTCTATTTCAAGTTCGGAAGAAACTAATCGATGTGCAGCAACAAGCTGGCCGATTTCATTTTTGCCCCACACGGAAATCTCCGTCTGTTCTATAGCTACACCTTCAACTGTAAAGACAAACTCAAACGCATCAAGATTGGCAAAATAAGATCTTGTCACTACCTGATCCGGGGCAAGTGAAATCTGCTCGCTGACATATAAAGTCCTCGTAGCGGTCAAATTATACCCTTGTATCAAAACAACGGATTCATCCAGAGAGTTCCTGTTATCAATTTTAACGGTAACTTGTTGTGTTGGCCTTACATCACTGACGGCATTATTCTCAATAGGTCCGGTTGATAGAATGGCCATTTCGATTCTCTCCTCCACTTAGATGTTATGGTCTGATTACAACCCTTTTGCGAAAAATAAATTGATCTGTTTAAACCAAAAAAAGACCCTGCAATAATATATGCAGGGTCTAAAATAAGGTTTGGGACAAAGGGTGTACGTATTAACCGTTTTTATCTCTCACCTTGTTTTCTTTATCAAGTGATCAATCCATACTTCACAAAACTATGATACAATCCATCTTCCTCAACGGTTTCAGTAATATCGTCTGCAATGGCTTTCAGACCTGGCTTTGCATTGCCCATCGCAATGCCGACGTGACAAAACTCCAGCATCTCGGCATCATTCATGCCATCACCGATGGCAAATGTATCTTCTTGGGACATGCCCAGATGCTTCAGCAGATCGGCGATTGCAATGGCTTTGTGAATGCCTGGGATCATCAGCTCGCCACTTCCTTCACCAAAAATCGGCACCGTGCACTGAATGACTTCAAATTTGCCTTCGAACTCCTGCTTGATTCGCTCAAACGGGATGACCGAGCTCTCCAAGAAACATACTTTGTTCACGTCATCCTTGTACAGGTCGGCCTCTCCATAAGTCAATCCAGCAATAAAAGGGTGTGGCTTCAGTTCCTTCTTCTCTCTGGCTACAGGATCATTCTCCACATCACCATAGATACGGCGTTCCAGGTGAGGTTGCAGATTACTACTCGCATACAGAGCCGAATTGGATTCAAGGTAGAAGTCAATGCCGTTTTCATTGAAGAAATCAACCATATGACGTACGTCTTCCGCTGTTACCCTTTTGTGATACAACACATCCTTGCCAAACTCCACATAACCTCCACCTGCACCAATCAGGCCATCGAACCCTACATCCCAGATGGAATCATAGATTTCCGCCTTGGACCGGCCTGTACATAAATAGAGCAAATGTCCATTTTCTCTGGCCTGTTTGCAAGCCTTCTGCGCTGACAACGGAATGTTTCCGTCATCATCTACCAATGTGCCATCAATATCAATAAATACAATTTTCCGCTTCATTTCTTGCATCTGCTTATGCCCCTGTCATGTAATGTTGTCTATGTCTAACTTAGCGAGTGCCGACAGGCATTTTCCTGATATAAAATTACCTATTTCGTGGTGTTCGCTGATCGATCAACTTCTCCAAAAATCCGGCAAAAGAATCCGCGTATACCTCAGGTTCCCCATTAAAGTAATCCAAACGCATCACTTTATACTCCCCAAGGTGATCAGCCGTCTGCGTATCAAAGTAGTAATATTCATCCTCGTCCGGTACAAACAGCTCCAGCTTCCTTCCTTCTTCGCCTCTTCATCGGCAAGTCGGTATCTATACAAAATGTCAGCATCGGTATACTCTCGGTGTTCCGAAGACGTAATCGTCAGAATTTCTGTTCCGCTTAACAGCGCTTGACCATAATTCAGAAGCCACCAGCGATAGGATGGGGGTAACGAAAAGCCCAACTCTTGTTCAACTTCAACAATCCAGCTCTCTTGAACTTGATGGTTCGGGAACCAGCGTATAGCCTCGGTATGTTCCAGTTTCTCAATCAGACTTGAATACATGGATAGATCTCCTCCAATACCATTGTAATGTCATTGAGTTATGATTACCTTCATCCCAACTTGTCCATATGTACAGTTTGCCAGTCATCATTTTCCTCAGCAATAACCGTAAACCCTTGACGTTTCCAGAAATCTACGGCTCCTGGCAAGAAGCGATGTGTATGCAAGTAGAGTGTAGTATAGTGCATATCCTTCACCACATTCTCCAGTTCTTTTACCAGCATGGAACCAATGCCATATCTGCGATACGCAGGATCTACATAACATTTCACAATTTCGGCTGCGGATTGGGCTGCATATCGACCGTCTACGGTCTGAATACGTCCATCATATGGTAATATTCCAATCGTTCCGACGATGCCCGCATCCCCCATCATTGCTACAAGAAAGACCGAACCATCGGAATCCAGATAATGTTCTCTGAACTGCTCGAAGTCCACAGGTAATCTCGTATGATCCAGCATCGGAAACACTTCTCTGCGTACACGCATGGCAAAATCAATGGCATCATGAATCTGGTGTGCCTGAACTGGTGTGACTGTCGGTATACTCTGAAGTTGTGTCAATAAATCCACATTCCTTATCCTCTGTATTAGGAGCTACTTCTTGGCCCTTCCTTGAATCTTGTTCATGCCAGATCGGCTCTCTTCATATCATCTTACCGAATTTATCCCTTCCTATCAATCTATCTACACTACTAACCAAATTGAAAGAGTGCCCACGCAGTCTGATAGAGTTCGCATACGATAAGGCGTGTCACAATCCATATTGGAGGAGAAACGCTCATGTGGTTATGGTTAGGTGTTTTTGGTTTCATTTTGCTAGCAATAATCGTGTTCGTGTATCGTTATCTGGACCGACGTGCCGAGAGCAAGTTTCACCCTCATGCTCCCAAGCAGCTCTTAGTCAAATTCAAGGAAGGTACAACGGAGGATGAGATGCACACCCTTCACAAAAAGGGAGATGTAAGGTCGCTGAGACCTATGAAGATTTAGGATGGTACCGTGTGGAATCCCGCAAAAAAATGCACCGGATGCTTAAACATTACAAAGATCATGAGCTGATTGAACATGCTGAGCCGAATTACCTCGTTGAGGCATCCTTCACCCCTAATGATCCGTTCTTTCCTTACCAGTATAACCTGTCCAAAATTAATGCACCCACCGCATGGGACATTACTCAAAGTAACAGCTCTGTCAAAATCGCCATTATCGATACCGGTGTACAGTTGAACCACCCAGAATTGGCCTCCAAGCTTCTCCCCGGTTATGATTATGTTGATTATGATAACATCCCTGAGGACGGGAACGGTCACGGCACCCATGTAGCCGGGATCGCTGCCTCCGTTACCAACAATGGTGTGGGTATCGCAGGTGTTGCACCACTCGCATCCATCGTTCCGCTCCGGGTACTGGATAACAACGGACAAGGAACGGTAGGTAATGTCGGTAACGGGCTTGTCTATGCGGCCAATAACGGTGTACAGGTTGTTAACCTGAGCCTCGGTGGTCCGATGGGAGATGCTTTCCTTCAAGCTGCGGTACAGTATGCTTGGGATCGGGGAGCTGTGATTATTGCTGCAGCCGGTAACGACAACACTTCATTCCCTATTGTACCTGCATCGTATCCCAACGTGATTGCTGTCGCTTCAACCAACACCTCCGATCTCAAATCCAATTTCTCCAACTATGGCTCCTGGGTTGATATGGCTGCTCCGGGCGATACCATTCTATCCACATACCTGGGTGGTTCCTATGCCTACCTTAGCGGAACTTCCATGGCTGCTCCTCATGTGGCTGGAGTCGCTGCCCTTCTTGCTGCACGTGGGAAAACAAATGCCCAGATCCGTGATGCGCTGTGTTTCGCTTCTGATCCGGTATCAGGCTCCGGGATCTATTGGACGTATGGTCGACTGAATGCCTATCAGAGCTTGCAGGTGCCATAATACACTTACTATCGCTCATGATTGCTCAAAGGCATATCCTTTCCATTTTTCACGAATAAAAAAGAAGGGGCATCTGTAAGTGAGATGCTCCTTCTTTTGGTTAAAAAGTATTCGATGTTACACCTTTGCTGCCCAAAGCTCTATTTCAATTTTAATCTCTGGTAGACCTAACGCCGTAATATATCCAATCGTCATTGCAGGATAATCCGTACTAAATAATTGTCCCCACTCCGCATATAAGAAATCCCAATCGATTTTCTCGGTTGCCCATACGTTCACTTTGATAATATGTTCAGCATCTAAATGCTCCGATTCGAGCACCGTTTTAATATTATTAAATGTATTAGTGACTTGCTCATTCAGACTCTCTGGAAAGAGTCCACTACGATCTGCTCCAATTTGACCCGAAGTCACAAATAACTCTGCATTCCTCGGGATTCTGGTAATATGCGTGTACTGACCTACAGGAGCTGGCATATTTTCTGGATTTTTTCTAGTAATTTTGTCAATATTCATCTGGATTACCTCATCATTCTTAAGATTTTTCTGCGTTATTTCCTAGTTTTCTTCCGATTTTGGGCAGACTTCACCCTTGGAATAGATTCTAGAAAAAGACAGCAGTGGAGTATCCATATCCCGAAGATATAAATGCAAGTGATTTTTTCTTCATGAGTGAATGCTCCCCTTTCTTAAGTGACAAGATTCTCTTGATTTTTTTATTATATCTAAAAGCTACATCATGGGTCAAATTCATCCCCTCATAAACAAAGAGCAATCCCGTAATAACGAGACTGCTCTTTGTTTATTCTATAGCGTCGGACACCTTGTATCAGAAATATTGTGCGCCGTTACTCGCAATGACATCTTTGTACCAGTGAAAACTCTTCTTTTTCACTCTGCGAAGTGTGCCCGTGCCATCATTATTTCTGTCTACATAGATATAGCCATAACGTTTCTTCATCTCTCCGGTACCCGCACTGACCAGGTCAATCGGTCCCCAGCTTGTATAACCTATGAGCTCTACACCGTCTTGAATCGCTTCAGCCATCTCGGCAAAATGACTATTCAAATATTCGATGCGATAGTCATCTTCAACGGAGTCATTGTCTAACAACACATCGGTTGCCCCAAGTCCATTTTCTACGATAAACAACGGTTTGCCATAGCGGTCATGCAGTTGATTAAGCGTAATTCGAAGCCCCTTAGGATCAATGGTCCATCCCCACTCAGATGCTTGAAGATATGGATTCTTCACCGAACCAAATACATTGCCTTCTGTCGAATCTTTCAAAATCTCAGGGTCCGTACTTGTACAGCGGCTTGCATAGTAGCTAAAACCGATATAATCAACCGTATTCTGCATCAAAATCTCCGCATCTTCCGGATGCATTTCAATTCGAATATCATTTTCCCTGAAAAATCTTTTAGTATAACCCGGATATGCTCCCTTCGATTGCACGTCGATGAAGAAGAACGATTCACGGTCTTTCTCCATCGCCTTCCACACGTCATTTGGATTAGAGCTGTATGGATACACCATTCCAGCGGCTAACATACAACCAATCAGTGCACCCGGAATGATATCATGACAAGCCTTAACAGCAAGTGCACTCGCTACCAATTCATGATGTGCTGCCTGATATAGAACCTGTTCTTTGTTTTCACCATCCTGTAGAACAATACCCGCTCCAATGTACGGGAGATGCAGCAACATATTGATTTCATTAAACGTCATCCAGTATTTCACTTTATTCTTGTATCGATTGAACAAAGTCGTTGCATATTTCTCAAAGAAACCAATCATCTTGCGGTTCTTCCAACCGCCGTAAGTCTTGACCAGATGTACAGGTACATCGAAATGGCAGATCGTCACGACAGGTTCAATGTTGTATTTCAATAACTCATCAAAGACATCATCATAAAATTGTAAGCCTGCTTCGTTTGGTTCCGCTTCATCGCCATTAGGGAAAATCCGTGCCCAGGCTACGGAAAGCCTGAGGCACTTAAATCCCATTTCAGCAAATAACGCAATATCTTCCTTATATCGATGATAGAAGTCGATGGCTTCATGTGAAGGATAAAATTCCCCTGCTTTTGGCTCATACGAATCCAGGTTACCCAGAGCAATATTCCATCGATTGGCACCAATCGGAATCAGATCTACCGTTGTTAAACCTTTGCCACCTTCCAGATAAGCACCTTCCAATTGATTCGCTGCAGTTGCTCCTCCCCAGAGAAAATTCTCCGGGAAGGCTGTAATTTTTTCATTCATTGAGGCATTCCTCCTAAACCATCTGTGATTTCAATTAGCTTAATACCGTGATCAATTTATCTTTCTCATGAACGGATGCATCTTTTGTTCCTACAACGTCCAGATAATTTGAAGTATTCGTGACAATGATCGGTGTAACCGTCTCATAACCTGCATCCTTAATCGCTTGCAGATCAAACTCAACAATCAGGTCACCAGCGTTAACGCGGTCTCCGTCCTTCACATGGGTTGTAAAATGTTCACCTTTCAGCTTTACCGTATCCTGTCCAATATGGATCAGCATCTCTACACCATCATCGCTTACAAGACCAATAGCGTGTTTGGTACGATATACGGTTTGAACGACACCTGTGATCGGAGATACCACTCTGCCACTGGTTGGACGAATTGCAATCCCTTTACCCATGTGCTCTCCTGCAAACGTTATGTCATTAATTTCGTTCAATGCAACAACTTCACCAGCCATTGGGCTTACAATTTCGTATCTGCTGTTCGGATTAGGATCAAGTACAGGTGCTGGAGCTGGTGTAACTTCCACTTTGTCTTTGAATCCAACCACGTACGTCAGAATAAAACCAAGGATAAATGCGATACCACATGCAACCAGAGCCATATAGAAACCAGAATCAACACCTGTTGCTTTATTAATGAAACTTGGGAATCCGAACACGCCCAGTCCACCAAAGATGTACAATTTCGACCCGGCCAGTCCCAAGATACCACCACCGATACCACCAGCAATACAGCTCATGATAAATGGTTTTTTCAGTGGAAGTGTCAGACCGTAGATAGCTGGCTCGGTTACACCGAAGATCCCAGAGATGAAGGCCGGAATACCTAAAGATTTCAATTTCGTATTTTTGGTTTTCAGTATAACGGCAAGTACAGCACCGATTTGAGCAAAGGAGGCAGCAAAAGACATTGCAATTACCGGATCAGCCCCAGAAGTACTCAAGTTAAGAAGCATGACTGGCACGAGTCCCCAGTGGAGTCCAAACAGTACAAACACTTGCCACAATCCACCGATAAGCAAACCTGTAACCACTGGACTTAGATCGTAGATGCCTGTTGCTCCTGCACCAATCAACTGGCCTGCCCAAGTGGATACTGGACCAATCAGTATGAACGTTGCCGGAACGATAACGAGCAATGTAAAGAATGGAACAAGGAACGTGCTAACAACTTTAGGAATAATATTTTTAAAGAATCTTTCAATTTTAACTGCGAAGAATGTAGCAATAATGATTGGAATAACCGATGTTGAATAACTCATCAGAATAACTGGAATACCCAGGAACGTAATGTGAATCGGTGATTCAATTAACGTACCTGCAAACAGGGTGTACAATGGATCTCCAGCAGTCAAACCGGACAGCGAAGGATAAACTAACGAAGCACCTATCGCCATTCCCAGGAACGGTGAACCGCCAAATTTCTTGATTGCCGTATAACCAAGGAAGATTGGGAAGAAGTAGAACAGACAGTCACCCGTTGCATTCAACAGTTGGTACGTTCCAGAAGCTTCCGTAATCCATCCAAAGGATAAAAACATGGCTGTAAAACCTTTGATCATACCTGTTGCAGCCAGCAAACCGAGTAACGGTGTGAACACACCGGAGATCATGTCGATAAATCGACTGAACAACCCTACTTTTTTGCCTGAGTTGTCCGTTTCTTCTTCAACTTGTCCTTCACTTGGGAAATTCCCTACTTTAACGACTGCTTTATATACATCCGGTACTTCGTTGCCGATAACAACTTGATATTGTCCACCACTTTGCATGACAGTAATAACACCTGGCAGATTTTTAAGTTCTTCCGTTTTGGCTACGCTTTCATTTTTTAGTTTAAACCGCAGTCTTGTTACGCAATGGAATACACTGTTTACATTCTCGCGACCACCTACACGTGACAGAATGTCTTTAGCTAATTGATCGTAGTTGCTCATTGTAATTCTCCTCTCTAAGTAGACTCCCCATGACTTTTGAAACAAATAAAACCTGAACCACTGAACATACACAACTTACCGGATCGTCCGGAAATCAGTCGTGTTATTCAGCAATTCAGGTTTTGCCCTTAACGGTTGCAACCCTGTAAGGCTGTACACATTGGTATTTAATTATTTGGATAACGAAAGTAAGTTGCATTCCATATCCTCTAACTGAGGATGGTCGGAATTGCCTGATTGAACAGTTACAACCCGATTGATGTATGCGCTTACTTCTTGAACTCATCATAGTACATCTGAACTACGTTTGCAACACTTATTTTTATTAAATTCATAAATGCATTTAAGTGACCAAAAATGCTATAAAGAGACCCTTCGGAAAGCATCAAAAGGGCCCCTTTATAGCATAATGTCCACATTTATAATACGCACTGAAGCAGAATTAACCAATAACGGTAACTAATTTATCCTTTTCTTGCACTTCACGATTTGTTGTAGCAACTACGTCCAAATAATCAGCCGTATTGGTCACAATAATCGGTGTTACGGTCTCATAACCCGCCTCAATAATGGCCTGCAGATCGAATTCAACAATCAGATCGCCAACACTCACACGATCTCCATCTTTCACATGGGCAGTGAAATGTTGACCTTTGAGCTGTACCGTATCCTGACCGATATGGATCAGAATCTCTACACCTTGATCATCTACAAGTCCAATCGCATGTTTGGTACGGTAAATCGTCTGTACCACACCATTAATCGGGGATACAACTCTCCCACTGGTTGGACGAATGGCAATTCCTTTACCCATATGTTCACCAGCAAATGTAGCATCGTTAATTTCTTGCAAAGGAACCACCTCACCCGTCATCGGGCTGGCAATTTCGTAACGATTGTTTGGATTAGGCTCAAGTGAAGCCTTCTCTTCTTTTACTGGCTCTGGAGCCTGTTTGGCAGCCTCTGGATTAGCAGGATCTCTGAATCCTACAAAATAAACGAGAACAAAGCCTAGTACAAAAGCAATGATAGTGGCAATCATGGCCATCCAAAATTCATAGTTGATCCCTTCTGTAGGACTAATCAGCGCTGGAACACCAAAGATTCCTGAAGCAAATACAAACATTTTGGAACCTGCGAAGCCAATAATACCACCAGCAGTTGCAGAAGCAATACAACTCATAATAAATGGTTTTTTCAATGGCAAAGTAAGACCATAAATAGCAGGCTCAGTTACACCAAAAATCCCGGACACAAAAGCAGGAACACCCAGTGATTTGAGTTTGGTATTTTTCGTTTTAAGCATAACGCCAAGAACGGCACCAATCTGAGCAAAAGAAGCAGCAAACATCATCGCCAGAATCGGATCTGCTTTCAGAGTGGACAGATTGAGCAACATGATTGGTACGATACCCCAGTGTAACCCGAAGATAACCAATACTTGCCACAATCCACCAACAACAATACCAGTCACCAACGGACTCAAGTCATAAATACCCGATACCCCGGCACCAATCAGCTGACTTGCCCATGTCGCGATTGGACCAATCAAGAGGAATGTTACAGGTACAACAATCAGAATCGTAAAGAATGGCGTGAGGAACGTTCTCACAACAGATGGAATGATCTTTTTGAAGAACGCTTCTACCTTTGCCCCAAAATAAGCAGCAATAATAATCGGAATAACGGATGAGGAATAACTCATCAAGATAACGGGAATACCCAGGAACGTGATATGAATCGGTGATTCAAACAATGTGCCTGCAAACAGCGTATAGAGCGGTTCCCCACCACTAAGACCGGATAAGGTCGGATATACAAGTGATGCTCCGATGGCCATCCCGAGGAATGGAGATCCACCGAATTTTTTCATAGCTGTGTAACCCAGGAAGATTGGGAAGAAGTAGAACAGACAGTCTCCTGCAGCATTCAACAATTGATATGTTCCTGAAGCCGGGTCCAGCCATTCGAGAGAAGTGAACATGGACAGGAAACCTTTGATCATCCCTGTTGCAGCTAGCAATCCGAGAATTGGTGTAAATACACCTGAGATCAAGTCGATAAACTGACCCAAAAGACTCTCTTTTTACCGGAAGATTCTGACTCATCACTTGAGACCGGTTCATCCGCATTCATATTACCCACCTGTAACAAGGTTTTATATACATCAGACACTTCGTTACCCACAACTACCTGGTATTGCGCCCCACTTTGCATTACTGTTATGACTCCAGGTAAATTTTTGAGTTCGTCTGTTTTGGCATTATTGTCATTTTTTAATTTGAAACGAAGTCTGGTCGCACAGTGCACCACACTGTTAATGTTCTGTTTACCACCAACGCCAGACAGAATGTCTTTGGCTAATTGCTCGTGTTTCATGAAGTCTTTTCTTCCTTTCTGGCTAGACACGGATTCAAAGCATTATTGGAGAGAATAAAAAAACCTGAACATCTGAATGTATGGAACATCCGGTTAACGGTATGTTCTGTCATTCAAGCGTTCAGGTTTTGCCCTAGTGGTTGCAACCCTGCAAGCTGATCTATGGGATTATTCAGAAGTTGCATTCACAACTCTCTCAATATGGATCGTTAAGTACATCAATTCTTCGTCAGTTAGTTGATACGTGTAGTTGCTTTCAATGAATTTCTTAATTTTCTCCGAGCACTTGTGTGCTGCCGGATACTTTTTCTGAATCATCAGGAACAGTTCATCATCGTTGTTGCTCTTGTAATGTTTTCCCTTCACCAAACGTTGAGCGAAAAACTTCAAATGCGTCACAAAGCGATAAAATGTTAGTGAGTTCTCATCAAAATCAATCTTGAAATGATACTTGATGATTGTCAAGATTTCTTGCATGACCTGCGTCATACTCTTGATGTTGGGCATTTCCTCGTTCAAAGCTGCATTCACAAAGTGAAGTGCCATAAAACCGGCTTCGTCCTCGGGCAAGATCACACCAAACTGATCACAGATCATATTGAGCGCTTCCATTCCGACTTCATATTCCTCTTTGTATAACTGCTTTGTCTCCCAGATTAACCCGTTGCGTATGGGCAGATTCTTGCGATACCGCTCAATGGCAAAGTGAATATGGTCTGTGAGATGTAAGTAAATGCTCTCATTTAATTTCTTGCCAAGTTTTAATTTGGCGTAAGCGATGATTTCCTCAGATACTTTCATGTATTCCAGAGGAATGCTTGAGATTAATGCCTTGAAGTTTTCCTGAATATCTTCATTCTGTAAAGTAAATATCTTATCGATATGCTGCTCGGAAACCATATCACCCGCCCGCTTCTGATAAGCAATCCCCGGCCAATGATAATAACTTCCTGTTCGTCATTCATTGCAACTACAGCATTATTGTTCAGCACCTTCTCGATTTTCACTTTATCACTCCAATATACAGAAAAAGACAAACCAATCCCTTTTCTCAAGGTATACGGCTTTGCCTGATTCAACAGTTACAACCCGATATGTTGTACGCGCTTCCCTCATAATATTACAAATTTCTACACAGTGCAACAAAAAGTTAATATCGTATTAACATGACTCCTGATCTAGGTAAATATACTCACAGGAGTGTGCAAAACAAGAATTATTTTACAAGGATTCACGGTTTATTGTTTTTGCTTCCTTTCTCCAGTTCGGCTTCAATTCTTCGATTAATCATGTTCATTTCTTCTGCATCCAAACGATCAACTTGAGTGTATTCTTTATCCAACTCGTACTCTTGCGCCTCGCCTTTGTTCATTAGCCCCAGATGATTCTTGATGTCTCGGATATCTTCACGCATATGCATCGTGTGGCGGTATTGGTCTACAACAAGTGCAAAAATAATGCCCCCGGCCACTATCGGACCAAATGGGATCAGATAACATAAAACAAGTCCAATGAGCAAAAAAATAACGAAATACATATGTAATGCCCCTCTCATATAAAATATCTACTCTGCTAAGATAAACGTTTGATAGATTACAAATTAAATCGTTCCTGAATTAACTTTGCCACCTCATCCGGGCTCTTGTGTGTGTTATCAATCCGTATGTAGTGCTCATGCGTGATTTCTCCAGGTTCCGAATTCAGTCGATAATGCTTCATCGTATCTAGTAAATCTCGCTCAGACCACGCGATGTCTCGCTTTGTTGGCTTATGTAACAGGCGATGCGGACTTTTATTGCGCTCCAATCTTTCCGATGCATCGGCTTCCAGTTCCACATAACAGACCTGTCCTCCATTAGATTCGAATAACTCCCTGATTTGACGGATGTACTCTCCGTCTTTCGCCAAATCAAACGCCCATACAAAAGTAAAAATCAGACCCGGCAAATCACTCTTTGCCACTTCTTCAAAAATCTCCTGCCGGAACAGGCTCACCAGTCTTTTGCCTTGTGGTGTACCATAGCTGAAATAAGGAGACACCAATTCAATGGTCATATGGTTATGAAACAATTTAAGCTTTGTTATCTTCTCCAGTTCTTGCCCAACCGTCATTTTGCCCACAGCCTGCGGACCAAAAATAATCACCAATTTCATTTCGATCACTCCTGACAAGGTAGTGTTCATTCCATTAATTCAATTTTATGGACATTAAACTCTATAATACCTTCTTTAGGGCAAATAAAAAAGAGGTTTCAAGTGATTCCCTCAACGCGTGAGGGCTTGAAATCTCTTATCTTAAATGACATATGTTTATTTTAACTTAACGTCCAATCAGTACCCATCCCCACTTCATCCGGCGCAATCCCATCGCGCAGATCCATGAGATTAGGAGCGCTACAACATAAGATAGTATGATGCCTACGCTGAAGTGCCGAGCCAGTTCATCTGTGAATTCACGTCTCCAGAAGAGCAGTACGAGTGGATGCATTAAAAATACACCAAATGCAACGGTACCCAAGGAGTCCAAAACATGCGTAGCTTTACGAACTTCGGTATGTTTTCCTGTGCCGATTCGTTCAGTAAAGATCAGAAGGAGCAAGCAGGCTGACAGCGTAAACAGATTTCGGAACAGGAACAGCACGGTATAGATAATAACCGGGTATGCAGCGAAAGCGGTTTTGATATAAGCATTACCATATATAAAAATGGCACCTCCGCTCAACAATGCAACTATAAGCACATAACGGTGAGCATATAGTTTCTTCAATGCCCACTCAAAGTTCAACCCAACCCATGCGCCAAATCCAATCACGATCAGATAACTGGGTAACAAACTTCCTGTCCGTTCGAAGTGAAACTGCAAATGTAGTGCATAGAAGATCGCTTGGCCAGCAATAAAAAATAATGGCAAATAACGATTAAACAAACGATGGCGTGTAAGGGACAGAAGCCATGGAAAAACGATATAGAATTGAAGAATAATCAAAAAAAAGTACAAGTGCGTATGAGCGGTTCCCATCACTAATTGTTTGGCAAATTGAAAACCATGGGTCAAAGGTTCTTTGCCCGCAAGCAACTGTTTAATAGCAAAGTAGATAAGGGACCACACCACATAGGGTACAAATACATTAAATAAACGCTTCTTATAAAAAGCGAGCATCCAACCCTTCTCATTCACCTTGGAGCTGTAGTTGTAGAACAAGACCAGGGATGAAAGGAACAGAAACGCTGGAACGGCAAATTGCAAAAAAGTATTCCAGAAATAATACACATCATGATCTAATGTATGCTTGGGGTAATGCGCAACTGCAGTTGAAGTTGCATGAATAGCTACCACTGCCATGATGGCAAACGCACGATAGAGATCCAGGTACTCAATTCGCCGGGGCCGATTAACCGGTTGATTCATAAAGATAACCTCACTTGTGCCTGATATGGGATGATAGTTTCCGGCCGCAATCCAGATTCTATGCTTCATTTTAATCAGCACACGAGGGTAATACAATCATAATCCATATTATTTTCGTTATATTACATCATTATTCTGCATTATTCGACATTTTCTATCCAGAATCGTTCAAAAATGTTGCCATTTGACTCCACATAGTCTTCATCCCGAATGCCACCATTTCGAAGGATAACCCTTCTGGAAGGCTCATTAACCGCATCGCATACGACCAATACTTTGGAGATTCCAAGTTTTATCGTTTTCTCCAAAGAAAGCCTGAGAATTTCGGAACCATAGCCACTTTGCCGCTCTCCTGGACGAATACCATATCCAATATGCCCTCCACTGTTGAACAATTTGTCGTTAAGCTCATGCCTTATATTGACGGCACCCACGATTTGTTGACTCTCCGTGACCAGCCAGTATGTACTGTCTTTGACCCAGCCCTCCGGGATGTCGATCCCTTGTTCATTGCGCTGCAAAAACGCCAACATCTCATCGAACTCATAAGGATCTTTGGAAATGACCCAAGGTACCATCAATTCTCCACTTCTGATCCAGTCTTCATAAAATGCCAAATACGCATCCTTATATGCTTGTGATGGTTTAATTAATCTAACGTGTTCTTTCCCCATGACCCGTATTTCCTCCCAACAGATATTGATATTGCCACGTTCTCTCTTCCAGGACACGACGTTCTTGCTCTTCCATTAAACTGTCATAAAAGATAGCTTTCACTGCATACGTTGCGGCATGCACCGCATGGCCTTTCACATGGGCCGTTGCAGCTGCGTGCCCCGCCGCACGAGATGCAGCAGAGACAGCAACATTATCCGATTCTCGTGCAGCAGCATGAGCTGCAAAAGCCGCCTTTCGAGCATCAACCATGCTAATCTCTCCACGGATCCAACCTCTTCCTGCATCAATGGCATCACGGGCGCGGAGGTCCTCCGTCTTCTTCTCCTCAAATATATGCAAGACACGTGCCGCACACTCCGCAGCCCAACGGGCCAATGTATGGTGATCTTGTTGCTTAGCCAAATCCTCTATTTCGCGGCGCAAAGGTACATCTTTGAATGCAGGTTCTGCCATGGTCATGCTCCTTTCATTGTTCAAATACTACAAATTCACTCTCAGACAAGTTCCAAAAAGGACCTGCGTGTGTGCAGATCCTCTTCAAGTGTACCTCTTATCGCTTTTTCTATCATTATACGGACTCTGTCAATGTTGCCTCCTGAACACCCCGTTCATTCTTCGTATCCGTGTCTTTGTACGTGAATTGGTAACTCCCAGATCCAAGTGTGACTTCAACATCGTCTCCAATACTTTGAATATTCTCGACTTCACTTACCTGATCCAACGGGTTCCCTTGCTCCAGAACGATCTGTGCACCTGCTCCAGGAAGACGTACCGTACCTCTTGTGTTGGCGGGAATATGCACCCGAATCTCCATTTCACCCTCCGCCAGCCGGTGCCAGCTTGAAGCAACTTGACCATACATCGTCTCCAGACTCGCTTCTACCCAATCCAGTCCAGGCCCGGGTTGCGGCTCGATATGCACCATTCGGAATCCTGGCTGATGTTCATCGGACCGAATGCCAGCAACATACCGATACAACCATTCTCCAATCGCACCGTACGCATAGTGGTTAAATGAGTTCATATCAGCACTCCAGAGACTTCCATCCTCTTTGATCCCATCCCAATGTTCCCAGACAGTCGTTGCGCCTTGAGTCACCTGATATAGCCAGGATGGATAATCCTCTTGAAAAAGTAATGTATAAGCCAGGTCGTGAAGTCCCACATCACTCAGCACCGGATTTAGATAAGGTGTGCCCACGAAGCCTGTAGTAAGATGATTCCCCGCCTCTTTCACGAGTTTCGCCAATTGATCAACAGCACGAGTTCGGGCAGTGGCGTCCAGCAGGTCAAATTGGAGCGCAAGAACATGTGCTGTTTGCGTAGGAACAGCAATTTTGCCAGCTGGAGTCACGAATTCATTTCGAAACGCATGAACAATGTTTGTATGCAACTGCTTGTAATATTCTGCATCGTCTGTCTTTCCAAGTACCTCAGCCGCTTTTTGTGTTAACGAAACCGAATAGGCATAGAATGCAGTTGCCACATAATCCGTGTCCGTTGCGCCGACATAACTATCGGGCTTGGAGTCCAGTCCCAGCCAATCGCCAAAGTGGAATCCCGTGTTCCACAGGTACGGATTGTCACCCTGCGCGTGAATATACTCAACCCACCGCTTCATACTCTCATATTGTTCGGCCAGCAATCTGGCATCCCCATACATCTCATAGATGGTCCAAGGACAGATGACTGCTGCATCACCCCAAGCGGCGGAGGAATGACTGGTGTCTCCCCACCCTTCTGAGGTGGAACTTCTCAGATCCGGAACAAAGAATGGAATACCGCCATCTTCTCCTGATCCGCTTCCAGATCCCGCAGCCATTTGGTGAAGAAGGGAGCCGTATTCATCAGGTAGGAGGACGTGCGGATAAACATCTGTGCATCCCCGGTCCATCCGAGCCGTTCATCCCTCTGTGGACAGTCTGTCGGCACATCAAGGAAATTCCCCTTTTGCCCCCACAATATATTGTGATGCAGTTGGTTCACCAGTGGACTGGAGCATGAGAACTGACCTATTTGCTCCATATTCGAGTGCAGCACTATTCCGGTGAATTCATCCAGACAAACGTGTTCCGGGAAGCCAACCAGCTTCACATATCGGAACCCTTGGAACGTAAAATGCGGCTCAAATGTTTCCACTCCATCCCCCTTGCAAGTGTAGCGAATACACTGCTTGGCGGCGCGAAGATTATTGGTGTAGAAGTTGCCTTGATGATCCAATATCTCAGCATGGTGCAGCTCAACCGTCTGACCCTCCTTACCTTGAATGCTGAATCTCACCCATCCCACCATATTCTGCCCCATATCTATTACACGATCTCCCTGTGGGGTTGTTAACAAAGCGATTGGCTGTAGCTGTTCTACTTGGGTGACGGGTACGTTCTCCTGCGCAACGATGATATCTTTGGGATGATCCAGTACGTTCACAGGTGCCCAATTCGTCTGAGATGAATCCGACCAATCAGACTCCATTTGTGCATCATACGTCTCCCCCATATAGATGTCCGACATACGAATCGCACTAGGAGCAGCGGTCCAATCCCCACCAGATAAAATCCATTCCTCCGATCCATCTGCGTATTTCATATGCAGTTCCAGCAGCAATGCGGACGTTGAACCATATATCTCCCGTTCTTTGTTCCAGCCGAGATACCCTCGGTACCAGCCATCACCCAGATAAGCGCCTAATATGTTCTGCCCATCCTGAAGTAGATGAGTTACATCATAGGTTTGATATTGTAATCGCTTACGATAAGAGGTCCAACCAGGTGTAAAATAATCTTCTCCTACTCTTGTGTTGTTCATATGCAACTCGTATAATCCAAGTGCTGTCACATATATTCTGGCAGACGTAACTGGCTGTTTTACATTAAACTGCCTGCGCATACGCGGGCATGACGTATCTCCATCATCTATTGGTTGAGCTGTGATCCATTCTGCTTTCCACTTGTTATGACGATCCATAAGTCCCATCTCGAAATAGGCCGTTTCGGACCAGTCCGAATCACTTCCTGTATCATCCCATGCCCTAATCCGGTAATAGTATCGCGTTACCGGAGAAGGCTGAAAATGGTTTAGTTCCACATGTATGGATTGATCCGTGCTTATCTCACCAGAATCCCATGTAATCCCATCAAAATCTTCCGTCAGGGACAGCTGTACCTGGTAAGCAGATTGCATACAGTTCCGACGATCGGACTGCAACTGCCAGCTTAATCTCGGTGATTTTACATCGAGACCAATCGGGTTGATTCTATACTCACAGCGAAGGTGACTCACGTTGAACATTAGCAGATCGTCCTTTCCATCTTGGCTTCCCATTCGGGGTTACGATATAATTATATCGATCCTGTTGCCCTAAATACCCGGTAATCAGGACTATTTCATCCGGTGATTCAGCCATTTGTGCGAGGAGGTTGCTTGTGAATTCATCTGTACAACTCATGAAAAGCGAATACTTTCTGCATAATCATCTGCAACTTTTCGTCAATCGTTGCTCTGAAGATTTTGTGCTTCCTTTTCACGCACATGATTTTATTGAGTATAGTTATGTTGCCGAAGGAAAGGGCTTTCATCATATCGGTGAAGATGTCATTCCGGTGACAAAGGGGATGCTGTTTGTCATTCCTGTCGGCGTTCCTCATGTCTTTCGTCCTGTGAGTACAAACGTAACCGAACATCCGTTAATTCTATATAATTGCTTATTTCATGCTGAATTGATCAACACGCTGACAGCGATCATTCAGGAAAAAGAAATCATTCAACATCTGATGGATCTGGCACAAGATCAGGTTCCGTATATTTCCGTTGTGGATCACAACGATCAGATTGAAGAACTTATGGTAAAGCTGTACCGTGAATCCTCTGTTCCGGGAATCGGTTCGTCTACCATGTTATACACCTTGGTAAGCCAGTTGGTATTGATGACCTACAGACAACTTTATCAAAAGGAACATGATGAAGAGAATCATTCCACCGGTTTTGATTACATCCTTCACTATATCAAGGAGCACGTAAGCAATCGTATTCGGATGTCTGATCTGGTCCGTATATCAGGCTGGAGTGAAAAACAGATTGGGCGAATGTTTTTGCGACATACCGGACAGACCTTTAGCGGCCACCTGCAACATCTCCGTATACAAAAAAGCTGCGAACTTCTAAAGAAATCACAGCACAAAGTCAGCCTGATTGCCGAGCTGGTCGGATATCGGGATATGGATTCATTCTATGCTGCATTCAAAAAATAACAGGCGAAACACCTCTCGCCTATCGCAAAAAATCCAGAGCACAGCACTCTGGACAATAAGGCTTTCAGACACCAACAACCTGTAACACTTCATCTATGTATGCCTTGGCCTCTTTCCATGAAGACATCAACGGAAAGTTGTATCGCTCACGCTCCTGTATATTCCATGGATGCGGGATACAGATGACCTTTTTGCCATCCTCATGCGCGGGAATCAAATTATGTGCCCCATCATCAATAAGCATATCGAAACCGAGCAAGTTTTTTCTTTTGCATGTAATAAACTGTTCTGCGGTTATAAAAGGCATATGCTGCTGAAGCCAGTTCCATTTCTCAACGACTGTTCTTGGTTCCGCTGCCGTCACAACAATGACATCATAAACATCGTTCAGCTTTCGCATCTCATCTACTACATACTCGTCGTATAACTCCAATTCCTCGAACAGACCCGGCCGACCATAAAATACATCATGCGTGCTCTCTGGATGACGCAAATGGGATGTATCCCAATGAATCATATCCTCATAACGCAACGGATGGGTCGGGAAGTTGAGGTTGTTGTGATATATAGCCCGCTTGACCAGATGACATATCGTGTCATCCATATCTACAGCAATAATAGGCTTCTTCATGGTTATCCCTCCCCCAATACGATCACAGTATACCATCCAGAATGTTAAGTAGTCACCTTTTTGCATTAAAGTACCATTAGTATTTAAGAAAATTCTGCCAGAACATTAGAAAGGCGCCCCTGCGCCGCAATTAATGCTACGCCCGGGGTGCCTATATAGATTGATCTATTCCAAGTTCTCGCCATTCGAGGCAATAACTTTTTGGTACCAGCTAAAACTCTTTTTCTTATAACGATTCAATGTGCCTTGTCCGTTGTCATCCTGATCCACGTAGATTACGCCATAACGCTTGGACATTTCCGAAGTGGATGCACTGATGATATCAATCGCTCCCCAGTTGGTATATCCCATCAGGTCCACACCATCCATAACGGCTTCTTTCATTTGTGTAATATGTTTTCTCAGATAATCAATACGGTAATCATCGTTGATGGAACCATCTGCCTCAACCGTATCTTTCGCGCCAAGGCCATTCTCCACCACAAACAGCGGCAATTGATAACGGTCATACAGCTCTTTCAGTGCAACGCGCAGACCGATCGGATCAAGCTGCCAGCCCCATTCCGTACGCTCCAGGTTCGGGTTCTTGATCGTACTGTACAGGTTACCTCCAGTTACTCCATATTCCTCTGGGTTCACTGCGGACACCAAGGATGTGTAATAACTGAATGAGATGAAATCAACCGTATGCTCACGCAGGATTTGCTCATCTCCTGGTTCCATGGCAATCGTAATCCCGTTCTCTGCCCAGTACCGAGCCATGAACGTTGGATAACTACCACGAACTTGTACATCCGTATGCAGCAGGTTCAGCTGGTTATCAATCTGTGCTTGCAGTACATCCTCTGGCTTCGACGTCGCCGGGTAGTGAATCATTCGAGCAAGCATACATCCGATCTGGAAGTTCGGGTTAATCTGACGTGCTTTCTCTGTCACCAGGCTGCTGGCTACAAATTGATGATGAAGTGCCTGATATGAAGCCTGCATCGTGTTTTCAACCCGATCTTCAATAATACCGCCGCCTGTGAACGGTTCAATAATCGTTGTGTTAATCTCATTAAACGTCAACCAGTATTTGACTTTTTCCTTGTATCGGGTCATCACGGTTTCCGCATATCTTACAAAATGTCCAATCACTTCGCGGCCAGCCCAGCCATTATATTTCAGAACAAGTGCCATAGGCATCTCGTAATGCGAGAGGGTTACCAGTGGTTCGATATCGTATTTCCGGAGTTCATCGAACACTTCGTCATAGAAACGCAGTCCTTCTTCATTTGGCTCGGCATCATAACCATTCGGGAAAATACGCGGCCAGTTGATGGACAGACGGAATGTCTTGAAGCCCAGCTCGGCGAAGAGCGCAATATCTTCTTTGAAACGATGGTAAAAATCAATCCCGTAACGCTTCGGATAACCTTCCGCACTATGATGTGCCATTGCTTTCTCAACCGTTGCACTGGTAACATGCATCAGTTCTCTAAGGTTGGTGTAGTCCTTTTTTCAAAATAAGGAACCATGTCGGCTGTCGACCATCCTTTGCCACCAGCGTCAAATCCACCTTCAGCCTGGTTAGCGGCAATAGCGCCGCCCCATAGAAAACCTTCCGGGAACCCTTGTCGATTAATCATTCGTATCTCTCCTTCTTTTGTTGATATTTTTAGTCCTAAGACGGACAGTTTAGATCTCAGCTTTCAATACGTCTTCACCCATCGTGATTTCGCCCAATTTCACAGGTAGAACCTGCTTGTAATCAGCCGTATTGGTAACAACCATAGCGGTTGTGATGTCGTATTCTTTTGAAATCTCGGCCAGTTCAAACGTGAGTAACTTGTCTCCAGCCTGTACACGTGCTCCTGTAGCAACATGTGCATCGAAATACTGTCCACGCAGTTTCACCGTGTTAATTCCAACATGAATCAACAATTCCATTCCGTTATCACTGCGGACAACGATCGCATGTTTTGTTTTGAACACATTCATGATGGTACCTGTCACCGGAGAAACCAATTCGCCCACCGTTGGAACAAATGCCACACCTTTACCCATCAATTCATCACCAAATGTTGGATCGTTAACTTCTTTGAGCGGGATGGATTTACCTGTCATCGGTGCAACAGCTACTGCATCACTCGTTGGTGTTGGATCGCCCATGTCTTCCACGTTCACGGTTGCTGCATCGTTGGAAACAGCTTTCGCTGGTGCTGTAGAAGCACCCGGTGAGAATTGAGCTAACGCCTCTGCGTCTCCTTCTTCTTCCTTAATACCAAATATCGTAGACATGATTGCACCCACGATAAAGGCCAAAATCATGCCCCCAAAGGAATACCAGAAGGTCTGTCCGATCAGGGAAGGAAGTCCTGGGAGACCACCGTTACCCGCAAGAACGTAAGCTTTCGCGCCAAAAGCAAGGGCGAATCCGCCACCCACTGCACTACCAATCATCGCTGCGGCAAATGGTTTTTTATACTTCATGTTAACCCCATACATAGCCGGCTCCGTTACACCCATGAGTGCGGTGAAGCTCGTTGACAATGCCACGGTTTTAAGTTTTTTATCTTTTGCCCGGAAGAATACGCCGAGTGTTGCACCAGCCTGACCCATATTGGAGATAAAGGTCAATGGCAAGAATTTATCAAAGCCCAGTGTAGCGATATTACTCAGGATGATCGGCACAAGTGCATAGTGCATTCCTGTCATAATAATGAGCGCCATCGCGCCGCCAAGAACAATACCTGCAATCAATCCGCCTTCATTCAACAGCCAGTTGATACCGCCAGACAATCCGCTACCTACAAATGTACCCAATGGACCAATTGCAATCAGCGTTACCGGAACCATTACAAGCAAGGTAATCAGTGGCACAAGCAATAGCTTGAGCGCAGCAGGGATAACACGGTCAACCCATTTCTCAACATAGGACATCAACCATACTGCAAGAAGAATCGGGATAACCGATGAAGCATAACTTACTGCTGTAACCGGGATTCCCAAAATCCAACCGATTCACCGCTAGATAACAATGCTGTCATGTCTGGATACATGAGTGCCGTACCTAGTGCAATCGCGACAAACGGGTTACTGCCGAATTTACGAGCAGCGCTGACTGCAATCAGTAAAGGCAGGTAGTGGAATACGCCGTCACCAATTGCTGAAAGAATACGATACGTATCCGTTCCGGCAGACATCCAACCTACGGACACGAATAGTGCAAGTAATCCCTTGAGCATACCTGCCGCAGTAATCGCTGGAAGCATTGGGGCAAAGACACCTGCGATTGTTTCAAAAATTTTCAGCACGACATTTTGTTTTTTATCCGACTTTGGCTCTTTCTTTTCTGTAGTTTGCTGGATTGCCGGATTTTCCTTCACCATGGCATCGAATACTTTTGCCACATCATTACCGATAATGACCTGGAATTGATCACCGGAAATATTCGTTCCCATGACCTTATCCAATTTCTTGAGTGAGCCGTTATCGACTTTCTCGTTGTCTTTCAGATCAAAGCGCAAACGTGTGACGCAGTGATAAACTGAGTTAATATTGTTTGTTCCCCCAACGGCTTTAATGATTTCCTGCGCCGTTTCCTGATGTTTCATGATGTTTTCCTCCTCATTTTTCCAATAAAAAATACCCGAACGAATCTAGCGCATATTGATGGCGCCATCTCATTCGGGTATTGCCTGATTGAACAGTAACAAGCCCATAGGATATCCAGTTGTAATTTGATTCTATTGCGTGAACTTTATACGTCCCGCTTGGTTTTCATCAGACGTTCCAGATGGAGCGTTAGATATAACTGCTCAGAGTGAGTCATGTCATACTGATAGTTCTTATGGATAAAAGTCTCGATCTTGCCAATACATTTGAACGTCTCCGGATAGTTTTTCCGAACCACTTCATATAAATACTCCTCAGCATCATCATGTGAAGAATGTGTAATGACACGCTGACAGAAATATTTCAAATGGGTGATGAAGCGGAAATAATTGACGCTATCTTCATCCAATTCGACGTTGAAGTGATATTTAATGATATTCATAATCTCCTGCAACAGCTGCATCAGATGGGTGACATCGTTCATGGAATCATTGACTTCCGCATTGATGAAATGTAAGGCAATATTACAGATTTCATCTTTGGGAAACTCAATATCCAGTCTTTCCTTCAGCAAGGTCAGTGCTTCTCTGGCCACATCATACTCCGCCTTATAGAAATGCTGAACTTCCCAAGAAAGTGGATTACGAGTAATCATTCCTTTTTCCAAGCGCTGAACAGCAAAGTGAATGTGATCAGACAGCGAGACATAGATCCCGTCACTGATGGTTTTGTTCAATTGCGTTCGTGCCAGTGTCACAATATCATCTGTTGCCTGCAGAATCTCAATCGGCACTTCAGCTACGATGGATTTGAATTTCTCATAGATCGATGCATCCTGAAGACGAAATACCTTCTCAATCCGCTCTTCATCAATCTCATCGCCTGCTTTGAACTTAAATCCGATACCCCGGCCGAGGATCAGTAGTTCCTGATTTTTGTCATCCACGGTACTGACAATATTGTTATTAAATATCTGTTTAATAATCATTCTGGACCCACCTGGTTTTTTTGAGGATTAAAAAAGGGCAAAACCAAAACAGAAATAATAAAATCATTTCCATAGTGGTTTTGCCCGCATTACCGGTAACAAGCCTCGGATATAATTTATCATAACCTGAAAACGGTGTCAACAGGAAACCGATGTTTGGGTTATTATGTTTATGCAACATTTTACTTTTATGTTACATTAAATAATATGTAAGCATTATTTAGTATGGCCTAAACTAAACAGGAGGATTCATTTTGAAAAAATCGTTTCAATGACTGTATTCATTGCTGCCATGTCACTCTTATTATCTGCGCCACTCACCTTGGCCGCAAACTCCAATGACCTCTCGTTGATTGAGAATCAAGAGTCTGCTGACCAGCTGGATCGGAAGACACAACAACTTTTGAGTGATGAACTAGTTAAACTCGTGGGGAAACAGAACATTCAATTCACTACAATAGACAGATCATTTGATCCGTGGGTCATTAACGGAACAATTGATGGAACCGGGTTCGCCTATTTCACACAAACATACGATCCTGATACAAATCGTGTCGCGTCCACCCATATCATGTATGATAACGCTGATCTGAATAAAGTCATGGATAATGCGCTGCGCCTGAAGCTTGATGCCTTCTTAAAAACGTTTGAAGATGAAGATATCTTCATTAAAGGTGGTTTCTGGCGTTTCAAAGCCAATGATCCAGAACATGGACATTTACTTCAAAACTACTGGGTCATCTTTGGACCAAGTCAACAACTTTACATCGATGTGGACAAAGGTAATCAAATGTCGGCAATTCTGCAATATAAAATCGATGATTCCTATGCCTGGATGACAAACATAGCACGAAATTCACTCAAAACACTTGGAATACCCTCAGTAAATGCTTTTGATTACACCTTATTTACCGTAGAAGGAAAAGATATGTTATGGCAGTATAGGGATGACGACAATCTAAATTACGTACATATCGGCAGCAAGACCGGAAAGGTATGGAAAGTCACCAACGAACTAGGTATCAACTGGAAAAATGATGCTGATTTCAAAAAGTCTTTTGCCAAGCCCAAGCTCAGTAAAAACAAAGCACTATCCATTGCTGCACCTACAGTCAGATCTATATTTGGTATTGAGCTAAAAGGTTATTCCGTTCGTATCCAAGAAAACGAATACACCTTTACAAAAAAGGAGCCACAACGCTTATTGGTAAAATCAATACAAAAGGCGCATTTTATTCGTTTGAAGCCATTCCTTCAAAAGGGGTAAGAAACTAACTTACATAATAAAAAACAGGCGGCTTGAAGCTCCGATTTCCGGGAGATCGAGCAGTTTTATTTTACGAATTAATCAGTATCCGTCTAAATTTGCATAAGAAATACTCCGCTTTATGACGACAGTCGATTTGATCTTGTCATCATAAAAGCGGAGCCGGTATCATCAATCTACGGTTGACGTGGCTTATAAGC
This sequence comes from Paenibacillus sp. OVF10, assembly GCA_022836915.1. Lineage (GTDB taxonomy): Bacteria > Bacillota > Bacilli > Paenibacillales > Paenibacillaceae > Paenibacillus. The sequence goes on from CP094668.1 coordinate 4,984,338, forward strand.
TAGCCCTTCTTTCGAAGGGCCTTTCATCATTGCTGGAACGTCACATTAATCTGTACAATCTCCGAACGACTACTAGTACGAATTGGAGGTCCCCAGAAGCCAAATCCTGAGGTTACGATGGAGTGCATAGAACCTTTTTGCAGATAACCCCAATCATTCTCGTAAATAGCCTGTGTGATGAACTGAGCCGGTGCAATTTGACCACGGTGGGTGTGACCGGATACCACCAGATCTACATTGTTCTGTTCCGCAATATCCAGATCATACGGCTGATGATCCATCATAAGTACCGGTTGGCTCAAGTCCGTATTTTGCATTAATGAAGCTACTTCTGCTCGATCCTTCTCTGTGCGATCTTTCCGACCAATGAGGGTGATCTTGTCATCCAAAACGATTTTGTCATCGTACAGAACTTGCATGTTGCTCTTCTCCAGCGCAGCAATCAGATCTTCAATCGGACCATCGAACTTATCGTGATTCCCGAGTGAAGCATAGACGCCGTATGGAGCCTGAATGTCACTGATAATATCGGCAATTCCGCTATTGAGGTACATATCCAGATTGTCATCAATAATATCTCCAGGATACAGCACCAGATCCGGCTTCAGTGCATTAATTTCCTCCACCATGCGTTTGGCATGTGCAGGGCCAGACAGAAGTCCGAAGTGCATATCGGCAGCCATGACAATGTTGAGCTTGTCTACACCTTCTACTTTTTTATCAATCTGGATATTATATGTTCTCACTACAGGGCTGTAGGCGTTGAAAATTCCGTAACCCAATGTGGACACTAACAGCACCAGCGTAACAACTCCCGCCCATTTCTGTGTGTGATGTCTTGGAATACGGGTTAATCTCAGCAACCACATCGTGAGGTGAACGACGGGCAGGATCAACAATAACAACGAGAAGATTGCCAGCCAGTAAGAACCGATGATACCGAGGAACGAAATGCTTCCAAATACCCGTGCCAGAATGAAGGAAATGGCAAGGAATACAAGTGCTATAATATAAAACCATCGAAATCTGGCGGACACAACTGGTTTCATCCAACTCCAACCGCTCCAGCCTATGTAGAACACTAATAAACCGTATACGACCAAAAACAATTTACCTGCTAATACAAACATGCCCGGTCTAACCTCCACGTCAATAAGTTGTATTCTGAATTTTCATCACGGACAACGGTCCGTCTGAACAAGTATAACGTAGTTGAAGGGTCAGATCATCTGTTTGCCAAACTCAGATTCGTACATTTTATTACAATTTGATGATATTCAAATTCGAACCATTAACGAGAAAAAGCATTCCCACTGCCGCCCTGAATAGTTAAATTCAAGGACCACTGCAGGAATGCTTTATTTTCGGAATTAAAATTACTCGTTAGTGTCCATCCACTGGAAGTGGAATGAACCTTCTTTGTCCACACGTTTGAATGTGTGAGCACCGAAGTAGTCACGTTGTGCTTGCAGCAAGTTTGCTGGCAAACGCTCTGTACGGTAGCTGTCGTAGTAAGAAAGAGCGCTGGAGAAGCCTGGTACTGGAATACCTTGTTTTACAGCAGCTGCTATAACTTCACGCCATGCACCTTGATAAGACTCAACGATGTTTTGGAAGTAAGGATCCAAAAGCAGGTTTTTCAGAGCTGCATCCTTATCATAAGCTTCTTTGATGTTTTGCAGGAATTGCGAACGGATGATACATCCGCCGCGGAAGATCATGGCAATGTTGCCATATTTCAGATCCCAACCATACTCATCGGAAGCTGCACGCATTTGTGCAAATCCTTGAGCGTAGGAAACGATTTTACTTGCAAACAGCGCTTTACGAACGTTCTCGATGAACGCTTTTTTGTCGCCAGAGAATGCTTCAGTTGCTGGTCCATTCAGGATTTTGCTAGCTGCTACACGCTCGTCCTTCATGGCAGACAGGAAACGGGAGAATACGGATTCCGTAATCATTGACAATGGTACGCCGAGATCCAGCGCGCTTTGGCTTGTCCATTTACCTGTTCCTTTTTGTCCAGCCGCGTCCAGAATAACGTCAACCATTGGTTTACCCGTTTCAGGATCATATTTGGAGAAGATATCTGCCGTGATTTCAATCAGGTAGCTGTCCAGCTCCCCTTGATTCCACTCCGTGAAGATCTCATGCAACTCTTCAACGGAAACGTTCAATACGGATTTGAGCAAGTGATAAGCTTCACCAATCAACTGCATATCTCCGTACTCGATACCGTTATGCACCATTTTCACATAGTGTCCGGCACCGTCTGGTCCGATATATGTGCTGCAAGCGTCATCGCCAACTTTAGCGGAGATCGCTGTCAGGATCGGTTCTACCAACTGATAAGCACTTTCCTGACCGCCTGGCATGATTGCCGGGCCTTTCAGTGCGCCTTCTTCACCACCGGATACACCTGCTCCGATGAAGCGGAAACCTTTTTCTTCCAGTTCTTTACTGCGACGTTGTGTGTCAGGGAAGTAAGCATTACCTCCATCGATAATAATGTCGCCTTGATCCAGATGTGGAAGCAGTTGCTCGATCGTTGCATCTGTTGCTTTACCTGCTTGCACCATGATCAGAATTTTACGCGGAGACTCCAGGGATTCCACAAATTCTTCAATGGTGAACGCACCTGTCAGGTTTTTACCTTCTGCTTCTTTCAGAAGATCGTTCGTTTTCTCTGGGGAACGGTTAAATACCGATACCGAGAAACCTTTACTTTCAATATTCAAAGCCAGGTTTTTACCCATTACTGCCAATCCAATAACACCAATCTGTTGTTTACTCATTATGTCCTCCCAATGCTCCATGATTTATATAGTTTTATAGAGGGTGTTCAAAAAGTCCGCTTTTGATTACGAAGAATGCCTAAAGGCATCATCAGCATCGAATATGGAATTCAGCCGAAATAAGTGGGAGGCTTACGAAGTATGTTTCCTTCGGAAACATTGCGGTTGCTCACGTAGTTTCCTACGCTCCGCTACTCCATTTCTAGCTTCATTCCATCTTCTCGGTACTGAAAACCGACCTTTTTGAACACGTATTTATTGTAAGTTGAAACGAATAAATATTCAGTGATTATTGTACTGTTTTTTTCCAGTCAGCTGCAAATTTGTCCATACCTTGATCTGTCAGCGGGTGTTTGGAGATCTGTTCAATGACGGAGAATGGAACAGTAGCAATATGTGCTCCAGCCATCGCTACACGTGTAACGTGATCCGGATGTCTTACAGAAGCCGCAATAATCTGTGCATCCAGATTATGTGTACGGAACAATTCAGCAATTTTGGTAACCAGTTGTACGCCATCTTCGGAGATATCATCAAGACGTCCCAGGAATGGAGATACATATGTTGCACCAGCACGAGCAGCCAGAAGCGCCTGGTTCACAGTGAAGATCAACGTTACGTTGGTTTTCACGCCTTTTTTGGTCAAGTAACGGCAAGCTTCAAGTCCTGCAAGTGTCATTGGCAATTTGATCGTGATGTTTTTGTCACTGTTGTTAATTTTGATCAATTCTTCTGCTTGCGCGATCATTTCTTCAGCAGTAACGGCATCTGGTGTCACTTCCGCAGAAACGGACTCCACTTCAGGTACCAAACGCAAGATTTCTTCAATACGATCTTCGAATTTTACGCCTTCTTTGGCTACCAAAGATGGGTTTGTTGTTACGCCAGACAATACGCCGATTTTGTATGCTTTTTGGATATCTTCCACGTTAGCTGTATCGATAAAAATTTCATGATTAAATTACCTCCAGATATATTTTTTATTTTGGTTTAGAGATTCGCATTAACCGCCAAGGGTATGCTATTTGTAACTACAGACTCCTGATCCGCCGGCTCATCAAACCACCAGTGGTGACCTTCTTCTTCAAGCATAACATCTGATTCAACCGGTCCATAGCTACCCGCAGGATACAGGTGAAGTGGCAACAGATTTTCCTGGAATGCATCCAGAATTGGCTGCACCCATGCCCATGACAATTCTACTTCATCCCAGTGGGCAAAGAAGGTTGGATCACCCAGCAAAGCATCACGAATCAGATTCTCGTAAGCTTCCGCAAGGTCACCTTTGTCCGGAGAAAGATCAATATGAACCGGTTTGAATTCACCTTTATTCTCAGGATCACTTGCATTCAGTTGCAGTGTCATGCTCTGATCCGGACTCATCTCAATGACGAGCAGGTTTGGTTTGGAACCCTTGTTTTTCAGCACATTTGTCTGTCCTGAAGGTTCTTTGAATTCAATCACGATACGTGTTGATTTCTCCTTCATTCTTTTACCCGTGCGAATGTAAAACGGAACACCACGCCAGAAGAAATCATCAATTTGCAATTTGGCAGCAATGAATGTGTCATTCATCGTGTTCTCCGCTACACCTGGTTCAGCAACATAAGCATTAACCGGTTTGCCTTGAATGTTGCCTGCCGCATACTGCCCACGGATGATGTTTGCGCCCACAGTTTGTTTTTGTAACGGCTGGATCGATTCCATGATGTGCTTTTTCTTCAATCCAACTTTTTCGGAAGTACTGTTGTAAGGAAGCTGAATCGCCATCATCATGAGCAATTGCAACATATGATTCTGGAACATGTCTCGTACAGCGCCTACATGATCATAATAGGATGCACGTTCTTCGACACCTACAGTCTCATTCGCCGTAATTTGCACATTGGAGATGTAACGATTGTTCCATAACGCCTTCATGATTGGGTTACTTTGATGCAACGTCTCCAGACGCTGTACCATCGGTTTGCCCAAATAGTGGTCAATCCGATAAATCTCTTCCTCCGTGAACGATTCGCTTAATTTGCGATTAAGGTCTCGGGCGGATTGCAGATCGTGACCAAATGGCTTCTCGATGACGAGACGCTTCCAGCCCTCTGTGGAACCTAGCCCACTTTGTTGAATATTCTCGGCAATCGGTTCGAAGAATTCCGGACCAACCGAGAGATAAAACAAGCGATTGGACGGAATGCCAAGCTCAGCTTCTCTTTGTTCAACTAATCCCAACAGCTTTATATAATCTTCCTTATGGCTTATATTCAATACACTGTAGCGAAAAGCTTTCACAAATGACTTCACAACTTCAGGATCAGCCTGGCGTCTGGAAAATTCATTTAATGATTTTTCCACTTGTGCCTGAAAGAATTCATCAGACCACTCTCTACGCCCAAGACCAATCAATGAGAAGGTTTCCGGAAGCTTCTGCTCAAGATATAAGTTATATAAGGCAGGATATATTTTTCTTTTGGCTAAATCGCCAGTAGCACCAAATAAAACAATGGTAGTTGGTTCCATCTCACCGTTCTCCTTCCAAGTAACTCTGGTTTCTTTGTTGTAGTTACACTATAATACGTTTTATAGCTATACAAGTAATTAATATATTTCACAGGAGCTATAGACCACATCTATGACAACAAATTACGAACTATATAAAGTCTTTTATTGGGCCGCCAAAACGGGCAGTTTGACACAGGCTGCAAAAGCACTGTATATCACTCAACCCAGCGTCAGTCATGCCATTAAGCAATTGGAAGAGAGCTTTGGTCTTACCTTGTTTTATCGAAATTCCAAGGGTGTAGCGTTGACACAGGAAGGTGCCAGTCTATACTCCTATATTGAACAATCCCAGATTCTGATCTCACTTGCGGAAGAAAAAATGGCCGCACTGAAGAATCTCGACAATGGTGAACTCCGGATTGGTGGCAGTGACTCCCTGTTCAAGCATTACATGCTGGCGTATCTAGAGGAATTCCACACCTTGTACCCTAACATCAAGCTGCATCTGAGTCATGGAACTACGCCGGAAGTCATCACCTTTCTGAAAGAAGGCAAGATTGATCTTGGTGTTGTTCGGATGCCCATTGTTGATCCACAGCTAGAAGTCAGGGAAAGTATTCAGTTGAAGGACTGTTTTGTAGCTGGAGAACGTTATGCTCAGTTGAAGGGTAAAGTCATGACACTTGAGATGCTTCTGGAGCATCAACTGATCCTCTTCTCCCGGAACAGCCGGGTTCGGATGGCTATTACCGAGTTGTTTAACAGCTATAATTACACGTTGAAACCTGAGATTGAGGTTGGTAGCGTTGATCTGTTGATTGAGTTTGCGCGTCGAGGACTGGGAATTTCCTATGTCACACGTGAATTTATATCCAAAGAGCTGGAGGAAGGTTCTCTCTTCGAAATTCAGCTTGATGTCCCGCTCCCCCTTCCCATGTGGGGATTATGACCAAACGCAATATGCCAATCTCTCTGGCTGCCAACCGGTTTATGGATCTCATTTTCAAATCCTGAGTGGTCACAATGTCAAAAGGTACAACAAAGAGCCCCACCATCCAGTCATGGACGATGAGGCTCTTAGGCGTGCATAATTTATGTGTTTATCTAACGATTAAAGACTCACCAGATAGGACGCGTCCAAGATAAGGGCAACCTTACCATTACCGAGGATCGTTGCACCAGATAGATGGTTCATCGCTCCCAGATACGTACCAAGCGTCTTAATAACAACTTCCTGATTTCCTATAATCTCATCTACTGCGTATGCTGCAATTTTGTCAACGGAACGCACGATCACCATTGGAATGGTCTTGGATTTACGGTCTGTTCGTGGATAGTTGAGCCTGTCGCACAGTCGGTGAAAAGGTACAATTCGTCCATGATTCAGGATCGCTTGTTGCCCCTGAATCATCTGAATATCTTCAGGTGAAATTCGAACAATCTCAGCAACATTATACATCGGCAAGATCAGCACACGGCCCGATACTTTGACTAACAGACCTTTAATAATCGCCAGTGTGAGTGGTAGACGAATCGTAAACGTGGTACCCACACCAACCTCCGTATCAATATCAATGATACCGTTGAGCCGCCCGATCTGACTACGCACGATGTCCATTCCAACGCCGCGTCCTGATACTTCACTGACAGAAGAAGCCGTGGAGAAACCAGGCTCAAATATGAGATGGACAGCTTCCTGTGTTGTTAGGCGTGCAGCCTGTTCCTCACTAATGATACCTTTACCCAAAGCGGAAGCTTTGATCTTCTCACCATCGATGCCTTTGCCATCATCCGAATAACGAATGACAACATGATTTTCTTCATGAAACGAAGTTAAGGTAATACGTCCTTTGGACGGCTTACCGTTCTCCGCCCGAACCTCTGCACTTTCAATGCCATGATCTGCACTGTTGCGGATGAGATGGATCAGCGGGTCACTCAGTTCTTCAATAATCATCCGGTCAAGCTCAGTCTCTCCACCTTGAATAACCAGTTCCAGATCCTTACCCAGCTTCTGTGATAGGTCACGAACCAATCTCGGGAAGCGACTGAATAGTTGATCAATAGGTAACATCCGTGTCTTCATTACACCTTCTTGGAGTTCCTTGATCACCCTGCCCATATGATCGGATACACCACTAATACTCCGGATTAGTGGTGATGACTCCTTACGCGCACCCGATCCACTAAGATCTGCAAGGGATGTTTGATCAATTAACAGTTCACCGACCAAATTCATCAAATGGTCCAGACGTTCAACACTCACACGAACCGTAGGTTGAGCAGCTTTCACTTTCTCATCCGGGCCAGTTGTATTCACGGTAGGCAAGCTTTGTTTCGTTTGCTCTGTTTCAGAGATTAATTCAATTGGTGCAGACGTCGCTGCAACCTCATTGGATTCCAGCAGATATGGATCAATCTCCAGCATATGAATATCCGAGTCTGAAGACAGCTCTGCCTTAAGCTGCTGTGTGTCCTTTGACGTTGCTACGATGATGATGAACTGACCATAATGATCATCTTCATTCTGCGCGCCCGGTTGACTCTCCATGATCGAACTAGCGACAACCGTACCACAGATCTCCTCAATGCGTTGTCGTAAAATATGATATCTGGCCGCTTTCATCATGCACTTCTGCTCCAGCACGATATGAATGGACAATAACTGCTTGCCTGACACTATAGCCACCTGTGCCACAATCGATTCTGCTGGTTGCAATTGAGGTACTTTAAGTTGCCCAACTACTGCCGGGGTTTGAATTAAATCTTTTATTTCTCGTACTACTGCTCGAAAGTCTGCATAAGCTTCCCCACGAATGTACTGATCACGAAGCACCTTCATGGCGTCCAAAGAGCGAAACAACGTATCAATTAGCTCCGAAGTCATCTCCGGTTTTTTCTCCCGGACCCATTCAAGAGCATACTCCACTTCATGCGTGAGGTCGCTTAATTCACGGAAATCCATTGTGGATGCCGATCCCTTGATGGTATGGGCTGCCCGAAACAGCGTCTGAACCAGTTCTACAGAAGGCGAAAGCTCCAATGCCAATAAAGACTGATCCATACGTTCCAATTGATCATTCAGTTCTTCGATAAAGATGTCACGGTAGGCAGACAAATCCATCATTCGTATATACCTCCCTAACCGCCCAATATTTCGTCCAGTTTCAAAATGCCCACAAGCTTGTCTTCCTGTTGACCCACACCATGGAATAAACCTTCACGGTTAAGACCATATCCGCCGGTTGGCGGATGTATTTCCGAATATGTGGTTACCTTGTTCACGCGATCCACGATCAAGCCAATATATTCCTCCTGATGTCGAACTACGATAATACGCGTCGCTCTGGTGTCCGGTTCATCCGGCATACCCAGCAGGTTACGCAGACTCATCACACATACAACCTTGCCACGCAGATTAACTACCCCTTTGATCTCTTGGCGACTGAATGGGATATCTGTAATGCTGAGCATTTTAATAATTTCGTGAATTTCTTCGATTCGAATGGCGCAGGTCTCTGCACCTACAGACAGCTCAATATATTGTTCCTTCTGAAGTGAAGACATCAATTCACCCTCAATTCAATGTTTTATTGGGTTTTGAAGGCAGCTGCCGAAATCGCCAGCTCTTCCGCCAGGTGTGCCAAAGACTGACAGGTTGCTGCAGTCTCTTCTGACGCAGCCGCGGATTCCTCACTGGAAGCCGAGATGGATTCAACAGAACTCATTACCTCCGCCGCTTGAGCTGCCTCTTCCTCACATGCAGCTGCAATTTCGTTTACTTTCTGCGAAGAGTTATTGACCATATCAATGATCTGATCAAACGCCTGTCCAGTCATGGAAGACTGCTCAACACTGGCTGCTACTGCCTGTACACTCTGTCTCGTGTTTTCCTGCATCGCTTTGATGATGGCTGTAATTTCTTTGGTCGCCTCACCACTTCGTTCTGCAAGCTTCCGGACTTCATCTGCGACTACGGCGAATCCTCGTCCTTGTTCTCCCGCACGTGCCGCTTCAATAGCAGCATTCAGCGCGAGCAGATTGGTCTGCTCAGCGATATCGTCAATCACTTCGATGATGTCACCAATTTTACGAGAATCATCTTCAAGCTTGGTCATTTTTGTATTAACAGCTTGCATACCTTCCAATGAAGTCTGTACAACAAGTCCACCTTCACGTGCAGTCTTCACGGTATCGTTGGACAACTCAGCAGCTTCTTCCGCACTTGCAGCGACAGAGTTAATGGCAAGCGAAAGCTCCTTGAACAATTCGGAGATGTTTCCTGCCTCACTGGATTGGCTTGTGCTGGTACTTGCAATTTCCTGTGTGCTAGCTGAGATCTGTTCCGAAGAAGCGGCAACACTTTGAGAGTTCATCACGATATTGTTGATTAACTCTTTCAGGTTGTCGACCATACGATTCAATGCCGCAGCCAGTTGACCCACTTCGTCTTTGCTAGAGATGTCTGATTTAAGGGTCAGATTTCCGTTGGCAACTTCCGTAGCTAGACCCAGCATGGCCATGAGTGGCTTCGAAATGGAGCGAGAGATGATGTATCCAATGAGGACACTGAAGAGTACGGATGCAACGACCATAACAATTGTTACTGCAAAGGAAGTTGTGTAGGCTTCTTCAGACTTCGTGTTAGCCTGATCTGCCAATGTTACATTGAGATCCACCAGGTCTGCGAGCGTTTTTACAACCTCATCACCCGGAGGTTTCAATGTTGATTTCAGGAATGTAATGAAAGCTGCATCATCATCTGATACCGCCATAGTGACGCCTTGATCATAAAGTTTCATATAGCTGGTATATTGGGTATCTAACTTACGAAGCAATTCCGCTTCTTCCGGGGTAGTAGCAAGAGGACGATACGTAGCAAGTCGCTCCTCCATGGATTGACGAATTGTAGCGATATTTTCCGTAACTCTGGTCTGTTCTGCTGCTACCGTTTCATAATTCAAATCTCGCACGTTAACTCGCAATCTCTGATAATCAACCTGAGCAGAGGACAGTTCCCTAACTGAGATCAGATTGTTGTTATACATCTCTTGCATTCGTTCATTTGTACTTCTCAATGTTACTACCGAGTAGACGCCAAGCGACGCGAGGATTATCGACACAATTAAAAATGCTGAGATAATCTTTGTTGCTGTTTTCAAGTTTCCAAACCACTTCATGTAATCTCCTCCTAGGCATCGTAGTGTCCAGTTATGTATATAACGCTTAGTAAACCCTTCTCTAGGTCGCGCTCCAGACAACTTACGATCTATTTCGACATAAATATATTAAAACTGAATAGGAAATTTTTATTTCTATAAATTTGCACTATTATGAATTTTTATTTCAGATATAAAGAAACTTCTTTTTAATATAATTTATACTTTTTACCTATTAAATTTCTTTTTCCACTTACATATATATGTATAATCTACATTCTGCATTGATTTGCAAATACATCTCCATACAAAATTTCATGTGATATGATCTTCTTATATTTACATAAGAAGTTGTATAGTTCTTACGTCTAACAAATGTCATTTTCCATGCGTAAAAATTATGTATTTTGCTGCACATACTCAACATTTCAAGACTTAAGTCTAATAAATCCTTACTCATACTGAGTCTATTTTCCCATAAAAAAACCAAACCCGAATTAACAAAGTTTGGTTTTGAAGCGAAAAAACACACTTTAAATTAACATAAAACCCGTTTAAAACTAATTACTTATGTGTTATATAACTGCTCCAGTTCCATCAAGCGGTCCTTAATCCTGTGCGGAATAATATCAAACAGATTATCCCACGTCATGAACATCTCCGGTTTTAGTAAATATTCTTCGAACTCCATGGTAGGTACAAACGCTTTGGTCTGCAGATAACGCTCCACCTGAGCATCGATCTGTTCGTTCGTTTCAAAATAATCTTGAAACAACTCATTCACAAGTAGCCCATCACATCCAGCTTCGGCACCTGCTGCACTATACAGGTTTGGCAATAACTCAAATACAACCGGAAGTGGTGAGAAAGCATGTTTGCCAGGCTGCGAGTACAGACATACATGATGTCCAACCACATTGACCCGTTCCTTCAACAATCCACGCAGCACTTTCCCATGAAAGCTGGCTTCACAGTCTACTACCTCTCCGTCATGACCCACATAAACCCATACATGCTCCATTTCATACAGATGTCCAATCTCATAATCCCACCAGATTGCATATTCAATTACATATTGTACTGCCTCGGTCGGAAACTTTATGTCCCTTCTGAACGATGGTGAAGGCCCTGATTGATGCAACACAGAAATGCCAACAAAATCAGGATAAAAGGGTTCGGCTCTGTCAAACATCAAAATAGGTGCATAACTCATTGCAGTTTCAAGCGTATTCATTTCTGACATGTTCATTCATGAGTCCTCCGTTTTTTTGGATGTTCATACTATACTAACAGAGATCGTAATACACTGACTCAGGCATTTTGAATTTTTATCATACGATCATTACATCTACACATCAAAAAGCCTGCAACTGTTATTCTCCAGTTACAGGCTGTGTACTTTGATAATGAATAAGGATCTTGAATTAAGATTTCAGCTTATTGGACGATGGCACAGACGTCTTGGAAGGTGAAGTCGATTGATCAGAAACCTGCGTATCACACCCTATTGGAGGGCCCAGAATGGCATCATTTTTAATGGACGCAACAGCTCTCGCATATGCCTCTTCATCCAAACAGTACGCGCGGTGAGCCACCTCCGGCGGTGTAGCTGCCAAGAAATCCGCTCCAAACACAATATCAGGCGTTGGTTGATCAAAAATAGTTAATACATATACATCATCTGTCTCAGCGACAAACCAGTGAAACCAGCCTTTCGGAAATACCACAACCTGACCTGGTTTCAGACGATATGTCAATCGTTCACGCGTAAACGGATTGAAGACTGACGCTGTAACTTCACCGGTGATGACCACAACCATCTCCGTAACATTGGTGTGCCAGTGCGGCTGCACAATGATTCCTTTGCTTAAGTACACGTTGAAGAAACCATTTGCAATGGTCGGCAGCTGTTCTCCAAATAACTGGGTTACATAGTTGCGTGAATCCCTCTGATAATTGACAACCGCATTGGAATCGGCTGCCAGCGGAACATTCGGGGCTTGTAAAATCGGATTCATCATACGATCATTTCTCCTCCTTGGGCATACATCTCATTGTTGTACTGTATGCCGGAGAATAGAAAGATAATACCGTTGACACATGTTATATATTGTTTTTAATCCTGAACTTTAGGTTTCTTAGAATCATGTATAAACAAACTAGACTTGACCAGGGAATCTGCCTCCGGCTGCAATGCCTTGGGGTGATATGCGATCTATCTGGTTCATCTCATCATCCGTAAGCGAAACCTGTAGCGCTCCTAAGTTCTCGTGAACTCTTTCCAAGTTGCGAGTCCCCGGGATCGGAACGATATGTTCCCCTTTCCAAGCAACCAGGCCAGAGCAAGTTGAGAGACCGTGCATCCTTTTTGCTTAGCCATCTCTTGGATCAATCCAACAACCTCTATTCGGCAATCGGTACAAGTTCTTGTCCTAGGCTTGGGACAAGAACTTGTACCATAAATAAAAAAGCCGCTAAAATAGCGACTTTTAATGGAACAATGATCAACTCATTTATTTCAGCTCATGGGTATTCAATTTCCTTTTTGTTACCATTTTTTTCATATATAATCTCTGTTTTTCTGCCATCCGGGTATTCCTTGATCATTTTTTCATTTTCTTCATATACAATGGGCACACCATTGCTTTTGGCCTCTTGTCTGGCCGAGAGTGTTGCTTTTACTAAAATTTCATTCAATTCAGAAATTGACATACGCTTCATGTGAAGATACCCTCCTTAAATAATTGCACGTAAAAGTTTCACACTATTATGGGCGGATCACTACTACAATGGCTATTCTATCTCCTACCTTTTTCTTTAAGTTCAATATGATTTAAGTTTTTTTGGTAAGGTGTTGATTTAAAAAGTTCATTTGGCCAATAGAATATACCTCATTAATAAATGCCTCATATTCCTCAAACGTATTTGAAAATATTACAAAATGTTGATTTTTCATATTGTACCTCGCAAAATTATATATTAACTGATAATCTGATCAGTGCTGTTCTGGCAGAATGTATGCTGTCTGACCTTTTATAGGCTTGAAATATTACGTACTCATAACTATAACGAATCTGCATCCCGTTTGGCCCTTTGATATTCTCTTTCATCTCGAACTGCTCGATTCCATTCTGATTGCGAATACCTAACATTATAATTAGCTTGTTTTACAAACATTTCTTTTGAAAAATCGGCCTGTTCCCGTTTTTCCTCAGCGTTATCATATGCCTTACTTTTTAATCGTTCTCTCTCTTCGTGTAAATTACTTTCCCCATTACTCCATCCGGTACCATGGTTTGGATTACTAAATAATGAGACAACCTTATCCAGTACTAACAGCAGAACGAATACAATAGTACCACCGACCAAAAGTAAAAAATCAATGACTTTGAGCCGCATCATTCCTCCTTCAAGGAAGCTACGCTTCCTTTTTTAATAACTTCAACATTCTAGCTTTATCTCTCTGGCTTAGAATCTCTCTATCGTATTTTCCTGCCTCTATCTCTTCAATCAATCTTCCGTTTGTATTTGTTATACGAACCATAACTTTGTTGATCAACTTTGCAGATATCACAGCAAAGACAATTGGAATAATGAGTGAAATAGCTAGATGTATGAAACCATCCCATACATCAGATACTAGCATTTGAGATGCATACGTATTGGTTAAATTAAGTAGAAGAAACAGAATAATAAATCCGCAAACAGTTCCATACATACTATGCCATTTGAATTTTTTTCATCATCAAAGGGATTGGACTGCCTTTTAATCTTATTCGTAAAGAGCTTTACAACTAAAATACTTATAAATCCAGCGGGGATTGCAAATATCACACCATAGATACCAAGTGAGAAATGGTTTGTATGAGAAGAGTATAACCCCCTCAAAAATCACCTCTTGAGTCATTATTCGATTAACCAATTTATTGATTGCAATGGTCAAAATAATCGTTAGGATAATTATGGAAAAGGTCTTTCCTTTCAATGTTTCCTTCATCGTCCATTTGTTCATCTCTTTCATTCCTTTACTCATCATTTAGGTTTATACTCAGCAACCAACTGAAATATAGATTCTATTGCAATTTCGTATGTAATTTTTTTCAATATTTTACTATGCATAGGTATATTAGAACCAAATACTAACAAATCCACGTGCGAACCCTTCTCTTGGAAAAAGAATGAACGGAGGCGATATTATTGAAATTTATCGTGCCCCGCTCACTTGAAATTCTCTTTGGCCCGTAAACACCATCTCAATTGATTCCCCACCACTGAATTCATATGAATATACTATTCTTCTTTCCCCGAATTTCGTCCTCGTTCACAAGCGGCCCGGATAAGTTAGCGCCTTGTTCTTCAATCCCTTCTTTCACATTTAGAGGTTGAACATTGGCCGTAGGAGAAGTGATTTCGACATTATACTTATCACTTGGAAGCCCTTGTCCACCTGAAGTGAACCATTCACTTTGGAACAATCCGTTCATTACATACGCCTTCGATTGTGCGTTATATCCTTCTTCACTTGTAACTGTGACCATCAGTTCCATATCCGTCGGCAGATTCGTTGTTCCACTAATAGCTAGATGATTATCTTTATTGAATTCCTCGTTAACATTCAGATAATTTATTGTATATTCTCCTTAGAAAGTTTCATATGTTTATTCTTGATCTATTTTTGATCTACTTATGCCTGTAATATGCATAGATTGTAGTATTTTTGGACTTTCATTAAAAAATCCCCCAGAAGGGGGATTATTTAACTTTTGTGAAATCTACTTTATAGGTTACAGACAATTCTTTACCTGAATACATATAAACTAGCTCAGCTGGCTTGCTAAAATCGATTTTTGAATTATCAAAACTTACATGTAAGACTGACACATATGCTGGAGCTTCTGGCCATGATCCGCTCATTGAGACATTGTCCTTACCTCTTATATCTTTTGGTTGATAAACTTTACTCCCTTGTTTCAATACCACTTTAAGATTCTTGGTAAAAGTAATACTATTGCCATACGTACGTAGCTCGAAATCTAATCTATTCAAACCTTTGTAGAGTGCTAAGAACTCTTTTGCATCTTTTAATGTATATGTATCATAATCGTTAAACTTTAGAAAAGAGGCTCTAACTATATTATAATATGGGGAAGATACCCAGACATCTGGTTGCCATATTTCAAGTTTATCAATTGAAATCTTTAATTTTTGCTTATTATTGAAATCAATTACGGCATCATATCCTTTCTTGCCTATTGCAATTGCATTTTTAAGTTGCTGATCTGATAAATTAAAAATACTAGATTTGACTTTATTACTTGCTTTTTGTTCTGTTGTGCTCGTGATTTTAATGTTACTTGTGGTTGTATTACTAGCTGCCATGGCCTATCCTGAAAATAGTGTTGACATAATAAGCAATGAGATAAGTAACTTTTTCATCTAACCCTCCAAATATAGGTATTTAGTATATTTTATCCTATCTGAAGATGTAGGTAAATGGTTTTGTTTTAGATAATACTTTAGAACTACAAGATATTCTATTAGAAGGACTCTTTAATGCACAGAAAAATGTATTCTGGCAACTAAACAAATAAAGACAACTCTGTCCGACGATGGTCCCCTTCCCATCCAGATCTGCTCCGTTTGCGGACATCAGGACGGAAAGAGAGATCTACATATCCGAGAGTGAGGCTGCACCAGCTGTGGCGTTCATCATGACCGTGACCGTCAACGCGAGCTTAAACATTCGAGAAGAAGCTCCGACTTCTAACAATAGTTAAGTCGGATATTTCAACTACTGGACAGTTAAAAGCATAATTTTCTTCTCAACCCACCGCGCTCATCTTTTAAAGGTACATCCTTGGATGGCAGATAAGAGAAACATAAGGACCTCCGTTTTTGGTTTATTTTGATATTGTAGAGTAGTTTTTTCACCTAACTAAGAACATTATATTTATCTATAATAATCTGGAAGTTGGAATTTGAGCTGCTGAGTTTATAACAAACACTGCCTATTGAAGCTGTAGCCCACTCCTCGGTTATAGCCGAAGTCCATCTCGTTC
Source organism: Paenibacillus sp. OVF10 (assembly GCA_022836915.1). Lineage (GTDB taxonomy): Bacteria > Bacillota > Bacilli > Paenibacillales > Paenibacillaceae > Paenibacillus. Next base: position 5,000,847 of record CP094668.1, read on the forward strand.
CGGACTGAATCGATAAGATGATTTTTTTGGCCTCATCTCGAGTAATATATAAACTTTTGTCTTTATGGATTGAATTTTTTAGTAAAACAGCGCTAGGAGTTTTTACATTGGCATACACCTATACTGTCGCTTCAACTCCGTAGAGTTTAGCCAAAAGGACATTAATCTGATGAATGGCTAGTGCTGTCTTGTTATACTTACATACGGATTTTCGTAATCGTGCACGGCTTTTAATTTTGATATTACTATCTCATGATCATGTTCTTGTCCCTCGACACGTCAACAAATTATCACTGCACTCTTTCGGAAATATTTTTACTTATTTCTTCAGGATTTTCAACACCAATGATCAACTTTGATATTTTGAACTTCCCAACTTTAAAGCTATTCAAATCTAAATGAAGTGTTTCAAGCTCATTTTCAAAAACGTGCAGTTGATAACCACCATTTGATCTAAATAACCCATTTCTCATTTCTCCTAATAAAGCACCATATAGTTTAAAAGCATTTGGTATTGGTCTACCTGTTGTTATTCCCTCGATTGAAGAGTATGGAATTTGCAACCCATTATCTAATTTTAAAAAGGGTGAGTTTCCAAAGTTGATATTTACGTAGGTTTCCATTAGTTGAATTTTACGTTCCATATTTTGATTCCCCCATTTTCATTTCAAATAATCCATTTATTTATTAACCCATAATTACATATAATACCACAAATACCTCTTTTGTTCACAAAAAACTGAGCACTGCCCTCCGCTCCTTCGCGGGTTATGTCCACCTTTATATATTCCAATTCCAATCACCTATTAAAGAACCTACGTTTGTAGCATATAGTGCTTAAACAGGGACTTATCTTTAACCTAAACACTAAGAAAATACTATATTTTCACTGGACAATTAGTTTATTTTTCCTGCACATTTGTTAAATGAAACTGCATGAAACTTAGTTAGGTGTTTATCTAATCGGTAATCGGCTCATGTTCTTGTCCCTCGACACGATTTCAGCCCTACATCTTCTGAAGATGTAGCCGAACTCGCAAAGCTTCCTTGTCTGACACATATTGAATTGGATGGATATACGGAATCGATCTTTCCATTTATAGAGGACAACCCGTTCATTAATGAACTTCATATCTTACATCATGGTCAAACGATGCTCGATATCAGCAAGAGTCACCTGACCAGACTTATTGTGGATGTCAGCGGGTTGAAGGAGTTAATTTTGAACACAAAGATGAAAAGTCTGAATTTCACAGGTGAGCTGTCTCCTGATCTGCGTATCTTGGCTTATGAAGACGGTAAATACATCACTCTCAATGTTGCATCGGGCATGCCACAGGTTAGGGAATCTCACGGCTTGAAGGTCTGTATATCAGAGATATTACGGAACTTAATCTGGAGCCACTTGTGCAGTATTATCATGAGCTTTCAGAGTTGCGATTGTGGGGTAAACCCGGCAATGTATCCCATATAGAATCGATTCAGCATTTGGCAAATTTGCAAACCTTCACTACATACGACTTGTTCGGCTTCAATGGTGAAGAATTCCCTGGTCCAGAGCAACTTCCAAAATTGGCTACGCTGTGGCTAACCAGCTTGCCTGCCGATGCAGCCAAATGGATCAAAACAAGATATAAAAAATTCGTTGCTGCCGGACTTGATATAGAGATCACCAAAGCACGCAAACCGGAATGGCTTGCGGAGAACCTGAACAATCCGTTTCGGGATTGGGATGGGCGGGACCACATTAAGGCAGTTCACGCCAAAAAAGCAACGCAATTGTACAAGCAGTGCTTGAAGGAAATCCGTCAGTTAAGTCAAGATTTTAACAATCAGGAAGCTATGCACAAACAGCTCGTCTCCATGGTTGAGAACTACACACAGACCTTCAACAAGATGGATGCCAAGACCGGCTTTATTGAAACTGTTGAGCGGGAAGAGATTTATGTTGTTCTAACGGAGTTGCTGGATCAATTACAGCAGCATTTGGAACTGCGTCAAGATGATTGGGTTAAGGTTAATCACGAGGAATTATATGAGGTATTTGATCGTTTGAGGGATTTTTAGTTTACGTAAAAAGGGTCCTGTTATGAAAATGGCAGGACCCTTTTCTGCACCGCCGACCTCAAGTGTCGTAACTAACCAGATAATGATGAAGTTCCGTGTTATAACAGCCGATACTGTGCTCAATTAATCTGCCTTCTCCGTCGAAGGAGTTACGGAGGCGCTTAAGCACATGCGTCCCCGGGGATCTTCAGTAGTTGGCATACCTCATGAGCTGCCGGCTCTACAAAGAAACGGTCTTTGAAGCTCTCCAGCAAAATGTTGTTCTCCTCCAATGAGTCATACAGCGATTGGATGTCTCCATTCATTTCTTCCATGCCTCCGCCGGGTAATGCAGCTGCTGCCAAGAAGTGTATCAGATGAATATAAGGTTGTCCGTTAAGAATGTAGAGCCTTTCAATCCGCTGGCAATACGGCCCGTAGCGACCATATTCCTCCGTTCCGGTATCATTGGTGAGTAAACGGGAATTCAGAACTTTCTTTTCCAGCTTATGGCCCTCTTCTACGAGCAGCTCCGTAAACCGTTTGCCCTTTGAGAGCTTCTGATGAGAGGTATTGCGCAACACAATTGTGCCAACACCGCTTTTCTTCTGCACGTAACCTTCCTGCGACAGCTCTTGGACCGCACCGCGGACTGTCATTTTACTGACGCCAAATTCTTTCTCCAGCTGTGGTTCAGAGGGGATGATGCTTCCAAGAGGATATACTCCATGTAGAATCCGATCTTTGAGAATTTTTGGATTTGCTGATATAAAGGACCTTGCTTGCGCTTCAGAGACACTCACTGTTCACTACCTTTCAACATCTGAGGGATGGTCCGACAGCGCGCGGAGCACCTCATTCTCGGTAAAAAGCGCTGTATCGCCTTGAGTGGTATGGGCCAGCATCGCTGCCGCCACTGCCATATTAACCGTATACTCGTGTGGGTATTGCTGCAATTCCCCATGGATGATGGTGCTAGCAAATACATCCCCTGCACCGATCCGGTCATACACTGGGAATATCAGCCTTCGGGAAAATACGAACGTACCTTGATGATAGATATATCCTGTCAAGGAATGCGTATGGTCCGCGTTAATCACACGGTGGGTTCCTGCTACCGTTCCGATTCCGAAGCGCTTTGCAACTTCAGGAATCGCTTGCTTCATCTGTGTTATTCTATCATATTCTCCGGTTCCGATGCCAAGAATACACTTTGCATCCTTCTCATTCATTAACACCAGATCTGCCAGCCCCAGCAGTTCCTCATAATGCGGGCGGGCCTTGACATAACCATCTGTCCCCCATAACGCAGGACGGTAATTACAATCAAAAACAACCTTGCCCCCAGCACTCCTCACTTCCTCAGCAAGCCGTTTCATCTGCTTGCGCACGCCATCATTCATAGCCAGCGTAATGCCACATAAATGAAGAACATCGACTCGGGAGGCAAGATCTTTCATATCATAATTATCTGCCTCCGCGGTATTGAAACTGCTGCCCAGCCGGTCTGTGTAAGTAACTCTGCCAGGGCGGGCTCCAAAGCCATTCTCCAGAAAGTACATCCCAAGGTGTCTACCGCCCTGGCTAATAAGAGAGGTATCTACCCCCAGCTTGCGCAGATAAGCGATAGCCGCTTCGCCCACCGGAGTTTCCGGCAAAGTCGTAATAAGAGCACCGTTATGGCCGTATCTGGCTAGTGCTGCCGTTACATTCACCCCGCTGCCGGAAAACGAATAATCCAGCCTGCTGCTCTGGACCAGTGTTTTGTAGCCCGGAACCTGCAGCCGCATCATCACTTCACCAAATGCAGCAACCCTAGGCATATCGGTCTACCAGCGATTTCATTGTTTCGAGCAGTCTGCGGACATCCTGTACGTTTGTACTCCCGGTCTGCGACTCAATAATTGAAGAATAGACATGTGGTATAACCTGAGGTACGCCTGCCTGTAGTGCAATCTCTAGAATGGGTCCAAAGTTGTCCAGATCGATTCCGCCTGTAGGCTCCAGAGCAAATCCCGCTTCTCCACAAGCCTTGGCAACAGCACGGTACTCCTCTTCCAGCTTCAACCCCTGCATCGGATAATATTTGAGCGCGTTCCCTCCCATGTCACGAACCAATGCAATGGCGGCATGAACCGGAACAATGGCCTGCGGAGTCGTTACTGAACTGATGGGGCCAGTCGATATATTTACATAACCTGGCTGACCGCACGGAGATACCAGGCAGTTAATCCAACTATCTTTAGGTCCCAGATTGGCACGGGTTGCCCCGACTGCCGGGAATACTTGATTGATATGGCTTCCCGGATAGCTGGCGACAATCTCCGCCACAACTGCAGCCTGACGGCTGTCTCCGGCCCCAAGTCCGATAGATACGGCATCTTGAATAGCCTGACCATATTCAGTCATGGCAACTACAGCTTCTTCCGACGTAGCATAATTTTTGGAGAGCACACCAATAAGTACATATCCTTCCGCAGCTTCGTACACATCCTTGGCGTTCCCGATACTCCCGGCCAGTACATTAATTGCGGCCCTGTTCTTATACAGACACTGCTGAATATGACTCATTCTGGTTTGCCTCCCACGATTTCATGTATTCTGCTGACGATGACCTGCAAATCATCTCCTTGCAGCGACCTTGGATCAATATCGAAATAACCCTGCTTGACGCCATAGTCTCGGGTATATACCGCAATTACACCTTCACGTAGCTGGTCATTCATTTTCTTCGCATCCACCCCGGCAAGAGAGGAATCAATCTGGACGCGCCCCGGAAAATCGATCTGCCGGCTTCATCCTGCACGATGCGGACCGAAACACCAGGAAGTCTATCCAGTGCCTGAAGAGCCTCCAGCGTCTGCTTCTCTCGTTCACTATTATCCGCTTTGTCCTGGTATTCCTCTAGCGCTTGAAGTAACCCAAAAATGGTCTCTTTGCCAATCTTCATGCTGCGGCCAATCCCGTGTAGCTGTACCTTAAGCCACTCCACGTATTTCTTTTTGCCGGCGACAATGCCGGAAGTAGGGCCTTCAATAGCTTTCGACCCGCTGTAAATGGCCAGATCCGAAAGTTGGATATATTTGTGCAGATCCTCTTCCGCTGCCGCATCAACAATCAGCGGCACCCCTCTTCGCTGTGCAACCTCCCAGGCCTCTTCCACAGAAATCATGTTCTTCTGGACAGCGTGATGGGATTTAACATAAAAAATGGCTGCAGTGTGTTCGCCGATTGCCTGATCGATATGCTCCTTGCGGCCTTCATTGGCGTATCCAACTTCCACTACCCGGCCGCCGCCAAGGAATATCATGGTTTCAACCGGCGCTCCATATTGCACATTATGGCCTTTTAGCATAATAATTTCATTTTTCAATATCGGCTCTTGGTGCAGACGAAGGCTGAGACGTGGATCTCCGGCAGTCACAATGGCTGCCACTGACAGTGCAATACCACTGGATGCGGAGTTCACCACAACCGCGCTTTCCGAACCAAGTAGCTGTGCAATATATTCTCCGGATTTGTTCACAAGATCCGCAATTTCCACGTACTGCTGTCCGCCCTGTTTCATCGCATCCATGACTGAATCCGTTGGTGCGGAAACGCCAAGGATGCTCATTCTTCCACTGGCATTAATAACACGCTTCAATCCATATTTAGCCTGTAATGAGTGACCCATTAGCATAAACTCCTTTAGCCTCAATATAGTATTGCGTGACCCGGACATCTCCTTCCGAGTCCTTAAGTTGCTTTTCGCCTGCTTCCAGAGAAAACAAAGTCAGGTTCGCCTGCTGTCCCACCCTAATCTGCCCGAGCTCCGGCTTACTGAGCCACTCCGCTGGACTTCTTGTAACCGCACGGATCACCTCTTCCAGACTGTAGCCGAGGTACAGAAATTTCGTCAGTACATTCGACATACTGTATACCGGACCATTCATACGGTTGCCTCGGTAAATGTCCGTACTGATTGTATTCAGCGCAATGCCTGCAACCTTGGCCTGTTCTGCAATCCGGAAGGAGAAGCTCGCTGTGCCATGCCCCACATCCAGATGAACTCCCCGAGCAGCTGCATCCAGCAGTTCTTGCAGCGGTGTGCCGTCCGCATGAAACAGATTGTTGGACTTGCCGTTAAGATAATGGGTGATTACATCACCCGACTGTAGTAGCTCCAGCACATCAGAGATCGCGGGCGGAGCAGAACCGATGTGAACCATGAGCGGAAGTTTCGTTTCTTCCGAGAGTGTGCGTGCCAACTTGAGTGGCTGTATGCCGCTGTCTTTGACCACACTTTGGCTGATGCGGGCTTTCAGACCAACAATGAAATCAGGATAAGCCGATACTGCCTCCAGTACCTTGGCCCGGTCAATCCATTCCAGCTGCGACAGTTCATCCGTCCGTTCGAGCCCGATGCTTGAAATGTTCAACAGAGCAAATACTTGTGTTGCAGCCTGTAGTCTTGCGGTATAAAAGCTCCAATTCGATCTGCACCGCAGCTTCCGGCATCTACAAGCGTTGTCACCCCTGTTTCACACCAATTTCGTCGATATCATCGCCATAGGGATCAAGCTCCTGGACGGCATGCACATGCATATCAATCCACCCACTGGACACATATAACCCTGAACAATCCAGCTCATTTTCTCCTTCAGCCTGTCCTGGCGCTGTAATGGCGGTGATGATCCCGTCCTGAATGGCGATATCCAGAATTCGCCCGTCAACAAGCTGCAAATTGCGCAGCACATTCTCTGTGCCCACTCATCCCATCTCCTTTTTCAACCCCGGTTTACAGGCAAAATTCAAAAAATGATTCATGATATGAAATCTGTACTTCTAATTAGTTGAAAATAAGCCTGATGATCTACTTTATTCTAAAGATTATAATGTTATAATGTTTATACTAGCACAAGAGTAATCCAGAAGAGAACACTGATTTCTAATTCAACAGTTTAATCCGAATATCCTAACACTGGAGGGACTGCTTCATGGCAAATTCGGCACTCAAGCCATCCTTGCTCAACAGATTCAAGCTCAGCTGGAATCATTTCAAATCAAGGCTTCTGCTGAAATATGCCTTTTCTTACATTCTCATATTTCTTATCCCTCTGACAGGTGTAACTATTTTTGTATATGAAAACGCTGTCAAAGGATTGCGTGTAGAGATTGAACAATCAAATGTCAATCAGCTTAACCAGGTGAAGAGCACTATAGATAACCGTATGAATGAGCTTCAGGAAATAGCAGGAAGAATCGCCTATGACAAACACCTGACCCCTTATATGGTACAGCATCCCTATTACAGTTTGGAGGCGATTCAGGCGCTGGCCAATTACAAAGCTAGCAGCAGCATTGCAGAGGATCTGCTTCTCTATTTCCATAACGATGCCAACATCTATTCGTACCGCGGTCTGGCTAATCTTGACGTCACCTTTGATAGCCTCTATCAGTTCGAGCATTGGAATCCGGAAGAGTTGCGGCGGGACTTGAATGAAACTAGGCAGCCCCTGGTCCGTCCCGCTGAGAACGTGAAGGTTAATTCCCGAGTGGAGTCGATGCTCGTCATGCTTGTGCCCGTTAAACCTAATGACCCGTTTCCATATGGGACCGTTGTTTATTTAATGAAAGAATCCAACCTTACCGGGGTCATGGATTCGATTTTGAGTGATTTTTCAGGAAGCAGTTATATTTTCAGTCCCTCCGGAGAGGTGTTGACCGCAAATAGCCATGGCATCAGCCTTCCCCAGGACGAAATTGAGAATTTAGCTACACTTGAGCCCGGTATTCATAATTTGAAGATGGATGGAGAACAATACTCCGTTGTTTCAGTCCAATCTGAAGAAAATGGCTGGACCTATGTGACCACGATGCCAAGCTTCCAATTTTTCAGCCGTGTCGCCCATGTCCAAACCCTCATCCTGATCGTCTTCTGTATTACCGTCATTACCGGCATAGCTGCTGCGCTGTTGTTAGCCAAACGGCAGTACCATCCGATCAGGGATTTGATGGACAAGATGAAAGGCAGCGGCGATGATGCTCCCAAGCTCCGCAATGAATGGGAATGGATACGCCAGACCCTCCACAATTACAGTGTGAAAATTGATTTTCAGGAGCCCTTTGTCCGCAATCAGTGTATGCTACTGTTACTCAAGCACGGCAAGCCGGATGATCCGGAGATCGAACAAATGATCCTTAGCGCAGGATTTAGGCATCCTCAAGGACAAGGTCTCTATTTCTCAGCTATTCTGTCCTGGGATGATACTATGCCCGGCGGCAAGTCCTGGCAGGAACGCCATCTGTTGCAGGGAATACTCAGCAATGTATGTCTTCCCGGTACCGGTGCTCAAATCTTCGGTGTAGAATTCTCGGTCAAGGATCAGTTTGCCCTGATTATTTCACTTCCCGGTGATGCGGACAAGCCGATTCAAAGCCAATTGGAGCAGGTCATTGAAGCCATTCAAACGTTAATCCGCGAGCACTCTCAGCTATCTCTAAGTATCGGTGTCGGCATGGCCTACAGAGACTTGGCCCGTCTTAACCAATCCTTCATTGAAGCCGCTGCAGCTCTGGAGCACCGGATCATCCGGCGCAGCGGTCAGGTCACTTATTTCGAGCAGCTTGCAGAGCTGAACCCTTCTGCTGCCGAGAGCTTCTGGATTCCACGCAAATCCATGCTGAAAATGGAGCAGAGTCTAAAGCAGGGCAACGAATCAGTAGCTGTCCAAATGATTGCCGATACCATTCATACGATCAAAGACGAGCCGTTGCAAGTTCATCTACTGCGCTGCATCTGTTTTGATCTGCTGAACACTTTTCTACGCACCGCCTCCGAGCTTGGTATGAACGAAGTGTTCGCTAATATGCCGGAATTAACTTCCTTCGAAACACTTGAAGAGCTGGAAAGTCGTTTGCTCAGTCTGGCCGCTGACATTTGCGCGCAGGTGGAGCTGAATACAAAGACAAGTGAGTCTACATTAATGGATGACGTTCTGACTTACGTGGATCAACAGTTTGCAGACTACACACTCAGTCTAGAGCATGTGGCGCTTAAGTTTGCCATTTCAACTTCTTATTTAAGCCGGAGCTTCAAAGAGAAGACCGGCAGCAATTTCTCACAATATATCTGGCAGCGTCGTGTGGATGAAGTCATGCGACTGCTGGAGAATACTAGCGCGCCGCTCAAAGAAATTATCGAACAGGTCGGTTATATGGATGCGCCAAATTTCATCCGCAAGTTCAAAAAAGAAATCGGTCTGACGCCAGGGCAGTATCGCAAGGAACATGCCTTGAGAGGGCTTACTACGAAAAGACCTGTTTAAGTTGGTGGAGCTTGCACCCTTTCTGTTCTACATTTTTATATTTGAAGATACAGCTTCATTTTATGGTTTATTTTGCTGCTGCCCTTCCTGGAGGATGTGCTCTACCAGCTCATCCAGAGGAACTGTTGCAAGGGCAATCGCCGTATCTGTTACCCCGTAATAGATATAGAGCAGTCCATCTTTGACCACATTTCCGGTCGGGAAGATGACATTGGGGATCTGGAACCCAAATTTCTCATAATACGTCTCCGGCTCCATAATAAAATGATGCGTCCGGGCAATGATTTTCTCCGGCTGCTCCAAATCCAGCAGCATGGCCCCCACACGGTAGACAATGTCCTCATCGACGCCATGATAGAGCACCAGCCAGCCCTTGTCCGTACGTACCGGGGGCGTAGAGCCACCAATCTTCCGCGATTCCCAGGAAAGGTTCTGGGCGGTAGCGAGCAGCTTTGGCTCCTCCCAGTTCACGAGATCCTCGGAGTAGGTAATCCACATGGCCGCCTTATCCGTACCGTAGGCTTCTCCCACATATTCCTCGGGGCGGCGCAGCAGTACAAATTTGCCGCCTATTTTCTCGGGGAACAGAATGTTGTCCCGGTCATTAATATCAAGAGGTGTCGTGTCCGCCACATACTCCCAATCCAGCAGATTATCTGATTTCAAAATGGAGGAACGGGTCAGCCAATGTCCCTCCTCGTCCCCCACCCGTCCGGATATTCCGGAATAGAGCGAAGGGGACGCCTGCCCCGGTAGGATAGTAACTCATAGCACAGGGGCGAAGGGCGTAGTTCAGATAGAAGGTTCCGTCAATTTTGACAATCCGCGGGTCCTGTACACTACCATAAGGGAATCCCAGCATGTCTGGCGTCACAATTGGCTCATCCTTCACGTGGGTAAAGTTCACCCCGTCTTCACTCTCTAGCAGACCCAAGTAATTTTTGCATGGAGTTAGGGAACCAGCGGTGCGCTCAATCATATAAAATTTGCCGTTATCGATGATAACTGCAGGGTTGAAAACTGTAACCTTGCGCCATTCATAGTCGCCCGGGACGACAATGGGATTATTCGGATGTCTCGTGATTTGCATGTCTAATCCTCCTGCATTTAATGTTCAGGAACACGTTTTATGCTTATATCTCATTTTTTACAGCAAATTTCTGCGCATAGACCTGGTTAGTTGGATTTCCAGCGATCATAGGCAGCCTGGTTGATTTCAACCATACGCTCTCCACCCATTTTTTTGACGGTCGCCACATAATTGTCCCAGCCCGTAAGTGGCTCGGCTCCAGTGATGAATTTCGCCTCCATCTGATTCACATATGTCTTCAAATCAGAATTCAGGCTACTGATTTCGGTCTGCTCTTCCACGGTAAGAAACAGAGTTGGAAACGGAATCCGTGCGCCTTTATCGAGAAGCTTCTGCTTGGTCTCCTGCTCTACCCACAAGTCAAAGTCTGTCTTCAGCCCCTTATTAATATCATCCATGGACAGGGTTGGAGCGGGAATACCGTAGTTAGGTGTCAGTGTTGCCCGATAATCTTCCATTTCCTTGCCGTCTGGTACCGGCAAGTACTGTTTGACACGGTTCTCTTTATCGGTGTACTCCCAGAGAATGCCCTCTGGACCTTTATTAAAAAACATGGCACCCTCATAGGAATAGAGATAATCCACCCAGCGTATAGAGGCTTCCGGCGCAGGATTACTCTGCGTGATAGCAAAAGCGCCGCTTGTAATCCCCCTGTTCTTTGCAATCGCTGGAGCTGCAACGGATTCACTGTGGACAGGTGCAAACATCGGATCTGCCGTCGAAGGCTCTCCACCTTTGCTCATGTAGGCATGCCAGTCCGAAAAGAGGGCGATTTGATTGTTCTGTGCTTTGGCCTTTTTTGCTCCGCTGTTTGTGAGAAACTCTCATGATCCAGCAGGTCTTCAGACCACAGGCGGTTCATATAGGTCAGATATTCCTTGTAGCCTTCTTCAAGCGGTGTATAATGCACCTTGTCCGCATCGTCCACATAAATTTCTTCTTCATAGATGCCGAAGGCACCAAGCAGCCATGTACGGATATCACGGAGGTTCGCAGCGGGTGTTGTTACCGAAGAAATTGGAATTTCATCGGCTATGCCATTACCGTTGGGATCTTCCTCTTTCACTCGTTTCAGATAGATATACAACTCCTCTGTCGTTTCGGGAAGTTTATCGATATTGAGCGCCTTCAGGAAGTCCCCGTTATACCACATCGGATTGCGGTACCAGTGCTGGCTAAGTTCTACTACCGGCAAGGAATAGATATGCCCGTCCGGTGCAGTGATTGATTTGCGGACATCCGGATTCTCCTCAAGTAGCGCCTTGAAATTCGGAGCATACTCTTCGATCAGATCCTCCAGTGGAATGAGGATACCCTGCTCTCCGTAATTCATCTGCTCTGCAGTTGTCAAACCGGCAGCATAGAGGATATCCGGGTAATCCCCACTGGCGAGCACCAGATTTTTCTTGGTTTCGAAGCTGTCCTTCGGTGCATTCTTGTATTCCAGCGTAATACCGGTCTTCTCCTGCATCTGCTGAAGCACCGCCATGTTCTCCCAGTTCTGAATCCCTACATCTGGCGCCATAAGCGACAGAGTAACGGGTTCATTAACAATCGGGAAACCTTCATTGTTCACAGTGACTTTTCCGAGATTGTTGTTTGCTTCACCTTCGTTTGAATTGCTGCAGCCTGCCAGTAGTGTAAGAACTAAAGCCAAAGATAACAGAAGCTTCCATGGTTTGCGTGTGGTCGGCATTCATAATTCCTCCTTGTTATCATCACATTTTAACTGTTTAGCCTTTAACAGAGCCGATCATGACCCCTTGGACAAAGTAACGCTGCAAGAACGGATAGATTGCCACGATGGGCAGTGTGGATACAACAATGACTCCATATTTAATCAGCGATGCCGTTTCTGCCTTATTATTCATGGCGGTCGCCACCTCGCCGTTGATTGATGAGCCCGTGGTTTCCGCCGTCATTTCCTGAAGGACAAGGATCTGACGCAGAACCATCTGCAGCGGATACTTCGCTTCATCATTTAAATAGATCAGGGACGGGAAGTAGCTGTTCCAGTGGCTCACCCCATAGAACAGGGCCATAACAGCAACAATCGGTGCCGACAGCGGTAGAACAATGCGAATGAACAGCTTTAGATTTGTACAGCCGTCAATGTGCGCTGCTTCCTGAAGTTCTTTTGGGATGGTCGTCTGAAAAAAGGTGCGGGCCACGACGATATTCCAGACCGAAGCGGCCACCGGCAGAATCAATGCCCACATGCTGTTCATGAGTCCAAGATTCTTGACCAGCAGATACGTCGGTACAATTCCGCCGCTGAAGAACATCGTGAACAGAATGAGGCCCATGAACAACTGGCGCCCGACAAAATCAGATCTGCTGAGCGCATACGAGGCCGGCAGAGTGACGGCGAGATTGAGTAGAGTCCCCACCACAGTGTAAATAATGGTGTTCCAGTAACCACTCCATATCTTCGGGTTCTCAAACACAAGCTTGTAGCCGTCCAGTGTTACATTCTTCGGAAACAACCACATTGCTCCCGAATTGACGTCCTGCGGTGAACTAATTGAAGCGCTGAGAATATAGATGAGCGGATAGAGAACAACCAGCAGTGAAAGACCTAAATAAATATAAGTGCTGATCAGAAAAAGCTTGTCCCCCTGGATTCTTTCATCGCAGTAACCATAGACTTCAACTCCTTTCTACCAGAGGCTGTTCTCACTGGTGCGTTTGGCGATCTGGTTGACCGTAACAAGTAAAATAACGTTAACTACCGAGTTGAATAATCCCACGGCCGTTGAGAAGCTATACTGGGCGTTCACCAAACCGGCGCGGTATACATAGGTGGATATTACATCGGAAGCTTCCATATTGAGTGAATTCTGCAGCAGCAGAATCTTCTCGAAGCCAAGGCCCAGTATATTACCCATATTTAAGATCAGCATGATCGTAATCGTGGGTAATATCGTCGGCAGATTGATATGCAGCACCCGTTTAATTCGGCTTGCTCCATCCATAATGGCCGCTTCATGGAGCTGGGGATCTACCCCAGACAGAGCCGCGAGATAAATAATGGTTCCCCACCCGGTGCTCTGCCAGACGCCGGAGAATACATACACCGTCTTAAACCATGCGGGATCAGTCAGAAATTGTGCTGGTTCAAGACCAATGAACTCGATGAACCGGACAATCATTCCGCTGGAAGGTGATAAAAAGGTAATGATCATACCTGCCATGACAACTACAGAAATGAAATGGGGTGCATAGGTCACTGTCTGGACCGATTTCTTGAACGGGCCGTTGCGGACTTCGTTGAAGGCCAGCGCCAGAATGATAGGCAGGGGAAATCCGATGGCAAGTTCATAGAAGCTGATACTGAATGTGTTCCAGAGCAGATCCCAAAAAATAAGAATTGAAGAACCGTTCAAAATGGTCAAAACCAACCCATTCGCTGCCTGTAATTCCTTTCGAAGGTACGAAATTCTTAAAAGCAATCTGAATGCCGTACATCGGACCATAATGAAAAACAAGGAAATACAACAACGCGGGAAGCATGAACAGATAAAGCTCCCAGTTTTTCCAAATTCTTTTGCCAAGGGAGTTCTTCTTCAATGAAGGACTTACGGATATTACAGTGTGACTCTCCTTCACTCTCCCACTCCTTTCTATGTCTTTTTCATTAGATACGATGATGTTGCTGCTTTGCGTTCTTGCTGACCCCTTTTTGGTAACGCTTACAGTTCGAAGTATAGTGAAACTAAGATGACACAGTAAATATGTAGCTTCTGCATTGTCATGTTTAGGATGTGTAAAACCGCGCTACTGCGGTACTTTCCGTTCAGCCCTGATGAAGATGGTTGCAGAAGGAGCAAGGCTGTAAATATGTGAATTACGAACCTCTCTTCACGCTGCAAAAGATACATATTGTGATCACAAGCAGGAATGCAAACATTTGCTATGTCAATGCTCTCCACAAAACAACCTGAGGACCTTGACTCCATTGGCGAAGTTACTTTGTTACGAACAGATCAAACTGACGAAACAAATTCGGAATGTCCTCCTCTCTCCGCATGCTTTCTGAAAAAGAAACGAGACCTTCTGCTTTGATTCGGATCTCTTGACCTCTCCATTCAATTCCTGATTAGTAACTGAACAATATTCTGATAAAAAAGCTGTTGCGGGGGACACTACGTCACAATCTATAATGAAAAAAATATGATAGAAGGAGTTTTCATTATGTCTGAGAACCATGCAAAGGAACAGTATAAAATACTGTTGATCGCATTACTAACGCAATCAGCTTTTCTATTTATTGGATTTATTTTTATTGGTTTTTTTAAGTGGGGAGGAATATTACCATTTATAGCTTCCTTATTCATGCCAAACGAGATTAGTATGTTATCCGCAATCATCATTGGTCTTATTTTTAGTTTTTTTGTTACTACGATTGTTCTAATTACATTCACCAGAACAAGAACAGAACTCCCTAAAACTGAGGGGTCAGATATGATTAAAAAAATAATGATCCGACCAAGTGGTATAGCTTTAACGGCGATAGGTGGTATATTTGAAGAATTCTTTTTAGAGGTGTCCTGATCGGATTATTTATTGGATATTCTTTGATCGTGGATTGGCTTGTCATTCTAATAAGCACTTTTCTATTTTGGATAATACATGTTCCTCAATATAAAGGAGCTACGGGTAGGGATAAAATCAGGACCACCCGTCCAACGGGTGGTTTGCTCTTGGGGTATAACCCCTGTTGCCAAACTGCGCCTAAAGACGCTAGCCTGACAGCAGGGCTGTTCAGGCTCAGTGTTGTTTGTCACTTTCACTCACCAGTTAAACTGGTTTTACTTCTTTTGCTCCGATTACTGCTGAATGGATCTTCGTATTCTTTTACACTCAGCTTATCTAACGCTTGATCATGTGCTTCTTGTTCACGAATATATTTTCTTACCGTTGCTTCATTTAGACCCACTGTACTCACATAGTACCCTTCTGCCCAAAACTTTCGATTGCCGTATTTATACTTGAGCTGGGCATGCTTCTCGAATATCATTAGCGAACTTTTCCCCTTTAGATATCCCATGAACGTTGAGACAGCTATTTTCGGTGGAATCGCTACCAACATATGAACATGATCGGGCATCATATGACCTTCTATAATTTCTACTCCCTTGTACTTACATAGACGTCTAAAAATTTCGATTAAGTCTTTTCTCACTTGATTATAGATTTCTTTCCGTCTATACTTCGGGGTGAATACAATGTGGTATTTGCACATCCACTTTGTGTGAGCTAGGCTATAGCTCTTGTTTGCCATCTAAGACCATTCCTTTCTTTGAGCCTGAACATCTCAATTTTATCGGAATGGTCTTAGTGGTCAAACCCTCGATTCCTCCACCCGCATAGCGGGTGGTTTTTTGTTTCGCACGTTACACGCACTCAACTGGCTAAAGCCATAATAAAAAAAGCCGCTATCTGAGCGACTTTCAATGGAACAATATTATTGTATCCTGCCAGTATGTTTGTGTTGTTTCATCAACTTCATTATATCCAAATATCATTGACTGCTGTTAATTCCGACTCGGTTTCCCCAGTATTTACTACTCCCCTGGGCTCTACCATCATGATATGACATTCCTGGTATGCAAACGTTTTGTGTTCGACTCCTCTCGGTACAATGAACATCTCTCCTTCGGAAATCTTTACCTGGCCATCGCGGAAATAGACAAACATCTCCCCTTTGATCACGATAAACACCTCATCGGTATCTTGATGATCGTGCCATACAAAATCCCCTTCGATTTTAACCAATTTAAACTGATAGTCATTCATTTCACCAATAACTTTCGGAGACCAATGTTCATTGAACTTAGATAATTTCTCATTAAAATTAATAGGTTGGTAACTCATATTAAACACTCCTTTTTATTGAGGCTTTAAGGCTTTAGACTATTGATTCAAAATATGCATAAATAATTCATGGATAAGCGGCGGTTCATCAAATCCGTTGAGGGATTGAAACGGTTCGTTCATTCACTATATTTCCTGTATTTAGTGTAGTTTTTGGTTCGATTAATAATAAATGGACCTCATCTTCAGCAATTGGCTGATGTTCAATACCTTTAGGTATAATCACAAACTCTCCTTCGTTAACAGCTATTTCACCGTCTCTCAAACGGATGAGTAGTCTCCTTTCCATACAAAGAACATTTCGTCCTCATGATCATGGTGATGCCAAATGAATTCTCCCTTTATCTTCACCATTTTTACGTAAGAATCATTCAACTCTCCACTTATTCTGGGATTAAAATAATCATGGATTCGCATAAATTTATCTTGTATATTGATCTTTGAAATCATGAGATCCCTCCTCATTATCCGATAACGAGATCATCAACCCATTGGCAATGGCGTTAATCCCTCTGATTCATTAAGTTTACATCCTATGATGCATCACGTAAAATTAAATAAAAGTATATAGATCATCATAATATGTGATGCAAAAGGAGAGGGCTGTTTTGGATATTAGGTCTTTGGAAGTGTTTAAGGCAGTAGCCATTGAACAAAGCATCACCAAGGCTGCTGAGAAATTGAATTATGTACAGTCCAACGTTACTGCACGAATACAACGTCTTGAGCAAGAATTGGGCGTTCCTCTGTTATATCGATATCATAAGAAGGTATCCTTAACTCCTGCAGGACGTGAGCTGTTGCCGCATGTAAACAAGTTGCTTTATGATTTCGAGGAAGCGATTGAGGCAGTTAAGCTTTCATCTGCCCCGCGGGGACCTTGCGAATTGGAGCTATGGAGTCAACTGCTTCTACACGATTGCCATTGATCTTCACACAATATCACAAGAAATTTCCACAAGTAGAATTAAGCTTATATATGGCACCTACCGTAGATCAAGTAAGTACCATTCTCGAATATAAGGTAGACGGTGCATTTGTGGATGGACCAATTCTTCATCCGGAGATTGTTGAATACCCTGTCTTTGAAGAATCTCTAGTTTTGATTACGAGTTTCTCTCCCGAGCCCTTTCAATTAGAATCGATTTTACATGAACCACTACTTTCGTCTTTCGCCCATTGCATCTATTTGGGGCGTTGGCAGCGATGGCTAGAGGATAATGGTTATGCTTCTATGAAGGTCATGGAATACGGCACACTAGAGGGTGTCCTTAAATGTGTCGAGCACGGGCTAGGAGTCACTGTTTTACCCATGTCTATGGTTGAATCACGCATACAGCAGGGGAAAATTAGCTGTCATCCATTACCGGAATCGTATGGAAAAGTGCCCACGGTGTTTATAAGACGACGTGACTCGTACATGACAAGTGCTCTCTCACAATTTAAGGAGCTGGTGGGCATAACAAATCTGTGATTTATTTCCATATACTCACTAGCATGTTTGATGTGAGCCTTTCTCCGTCAGAATTGTCGCAGCCGCACCTGCGGCCTCGCCCCTGTAACGTAAATTCCATAATCTAATCCATCTGCGACTTCATTATCAAGGGTAAACGCAAAAACGGAACGGAGCATGCTGATACCCTGCTTCGTTCCGCCCCTCTTTTTATCTTCGTCCCATTTCGTTAGTGAACTTGCTCTAATCTAAAGAAGCCCTTTATTGAATGGAAAACACTTCTTTTTTCAATAATTCTTCTGGCGTCTGCCCTATCACATCACTGTGAAAATAATCGCGGATAACGCCATCTTGAAGGTAGTTGGCAATCGATACCATAATCATCCCTTGATCCAGGGCCAGATAAGCTTTTGCAAGTTCTCCCGTTTCAACATTGACTGAGTCATAGAATCCATATTTGCCAAGCATTTTAAAGTTCTTTAAAGCTTTAATGTTCTTTCGAACAGCTTCAGGGGCATAATCCAGGGCAAGGAATGTTGCGTGTGCTGTTACCGTTGCTCCATCTTTGTAACCTGAGGTACCTAATGGCGTTGCTGCAAACTCACTGTAACCTGTCGGAGTTGCAGAAGGTGAGAAGCCCCATGCGGCATACCCTTTTTCTTTGGCGTATTCGATCTGCAATTCGACATGACGCTGGTTGTTCAATCCCAAAGCTTGAGTACCCAGGTCTTTTTCCTTTATGACCATACCGGGCATAAGAGCTTCAAACATACTGCCTCCCCAGCTTGGCACAAACTTTTTATCCTTGTATACATAACTTCCTTCAAACACATCCACTCCATCGTACTTAACGGATTTGCCTTGAGGAATCTGAGCTTGCCAATCCCATTCTTGAGGTAATGTGCGATACATCTTCCACCAATGATCTTGGGGAACATCACCTTTCCCAATGGCAATATAGCTGCCTACACGTGGTTCCGTATAAAACATTCCATAATGGTGGTCCGTCAGCGCGCCTTTAGCCACATCATAACCTCCGCGGAATTGGCCGACTTCAGGATCATATAGCGGAGTATAATTCATATTTTTAACCAGCTTGCTTGTTTCCCCATGAAGTTCTTCATAGGCTTGCCCAACAACAATTAAACCAGCGGATAACCAGCCATTATCGACTTGGGAAATAAATTGGCCCCAATCTTTCTTCACTGATCCGTCATCCGTGTTATACCAGTTATAAAATAGGCCGTTCCACTTTTCTAACTTTTCGAGGGAATGTATAGTCGTTTGCAGGCGTTGTACAGCTTCTTTCTTTGAAATAATGCCCAATTGTTGCGCTGAAACGGTGCTCATCATATACATTGCGATGTTCGTGGGCGAGGTACGTTTAGCTTCTTCTATCCCGTTTTCAGTATGCCGTACTTCATCGTAAGTCAAGCCAGTGTTCTGATCCGTATAGTCCTCAAAAAACGTATAGGTTTTATATGCAATCGCTTTCAATTCTGCACGAAATCCAATTAAATGGCTTGAATCACCTGCTGAAGCCATAGGAGTTAAAGCTAGATTAACTAACAGACAAAAAGTTAAAATAAAGCTGATATTTTTTACTTTTTTCATAATTGTCTCCCTTCAAATGGATTCGAAACGTTTCGTGTATATGTTATCATAAATTTCCCATTTCCGTAAACAGGAAAATAGAACGCTTACAAATATTGATTATATTATGAATCATTTATAAATATAAATTCGAAACGTTTCATTATTGAACCACATCTAGGCAGCACACGCAGGATTATATGACGTATTTGATCGTTTGAGGGACTTTTAGATTCTAAATTGAGGAGATAAAAGCCTGACTCCATAGGAATCTCAGGCTTGATCCTTTCTCGTATCCATTCTGAACCGTTTTAAGTTGCTTACATCGAAAATCGCATTTTACATGCTTGCTTTGACATAATAATGTAGCGCTGGTTGAGCCCTACCTCGGGAGTATGCTAAGATAATGGACACCTATTTCTACAAAATCCTATAACAAATCAACCGTACAGAAAGGACACTATGAATCCTTCATCACTGTCATCCAAGTTAGATCATATCATTCCACCGCTGGATCTGCGAAGCTGCCTCGTCAGCGTAAGCGGTGAGAACATGTTCGAACACTACCGCAACCAAGAGGCTGCGACTGATATTGCAAAAATCAATTCATGTACCAAGAGTGTGCTATCCGCACTCATCTGTATAGCAATGGATAAAGGCTTGTTGCCAGAGGCATCAGCCCCAATCTCCACCTTTTTCCCACAGTTGACATCTGATCCTGATCCTCGTAAACCTTCGATCACGCTGGAACAACTGCTTACCATGACAGCCGGATTCAACTGGGACGAGTTCGGCGGGCAGAATTCATTCCCTCGCATGACTCGCACCGATCATTGGGTGAATTTTGCGTTGGAACAGCGCCTAAGTCATGAACCGAGTACATACATGGAATACAATTCAGGAGTATCACAGATCCTATCCGCTATCCTGATGCAAAATGCAGGTATGAACGTAGCCGAGTTCGCAGAACGTTATCTTTTTGGTCCGCTGGGAATTAAGGATTATGAATGGGAAAGCGACCCTCAAGGTGTACATACTGGCGGATTCGGTCTTAAGATGTTACCCGTAGATCTGCTGAAATTCGGTCAGCTGTTTCTACAGCAAGGTATGTGGGAGGGTGAGTCTCTCATTTCAAGTGATCTCGTATCCCGTTCTACGCAGCCTTTCATTACGGTCACTCCACCAAATCACGGAAGTTATGCTTGGCATTGGTGGGTGGATGTTTATCCAAATGAAAAGTCTGCCGCTGAAGATATTGCTTCTGTAGACGACAAACCCAATCTCCATTATTATTACGCGCGAGGATTTGGTGGTCAGTATGTATATATTGTCCCAGAGCTCGAACTTGTTACGGTGTTAACCAATGACAAACGAAAGAAAGAGAAACCTCCGCTGGATGTTTTCCCTCGGTTAATCGCCCCTGAGCTATGGAAAATGTTATAAACGCGCAAGCAGTCCTTTTATCCTGTTTGACCAATGAATCCCCAACCTTGTGGCCATAACCTGACCATTGGTTGAGGGTTTATTTGTCATGCCAAAGCTTCTTCGATGGCAATCGTTATTGGATACGGACCAGACTCTTGATTAGAGATCACAACCAGTTGTAGATCATAGTCCGGATACACGGAAGACATGAACGACACCCCTGGATCAAAGCCCATGACATGAAATTTGAAAATTTCTTCCCCTTGCGGTCAATCCAGATACCCTGCCCATAGTACTCTTCATCCTCTTGATGAGCGTGTGGAGTTAATAACTGCCGTGTTGTCTCTGCATTCAACAATTGGTGACCCAGCAAAGCATCCCAGAATTGAATCATATCCGGTGCCGTAACATAGGCCCCACCATCTGATCCACCTTTGACAGGAATGGAGAACATATTGGTGTTCCAGGAGCCATCTTCATGATCGATATACCCTAAGGCTGTGTTACGCGGAAGCTGATCTGTTAAGAAATAACCCGAGTCCTTCATGCCACACCGTTTGAAAATGTGCTCTTTCACATAATCTGTAAACGACCTTCCTGAATGCTGTTCCACGATAAGCCCAAGCACAATGAAACCCGCATTGTTGTAGTGAAAACGTTCACCCGGAGCAAACTTCATTGGCATATGCTGAAACATGGGCAGAAAGTCACTTAATCGCCGCATCGCATAAACCGGTCTGTCTTTCCACAATGCTGAAAAGTCTTCCATCACATCTTCATCGAAATAATCCGGAATGCCTGACGTGTGAGTTAACAACTGCTGGATGGTAATCCCTTCGTCCCACAGTGGAAACTCCACATCCAACACATCGTTCAGCTTGGAATCAGTAGACAATTTACCCGCTTCAATTAGTTGGCATATACTCACTGCCGTGAAGATCTTACATCCTGATGCAATTCCAAAGCGTGTGTCCACCTGATTAGCAAGCTCTTCACTACGATTCGCATAACCACGTTTCATATTCAAAAGGGTTTTCCCGGCTTGCTGGAGTAATACAACACCCGAAAAATTCACGCGTTCCATGACTTCTTCTACTTTTGTTGTCAGCTCTACTGCATTCAACATTTTGTTGTTCACCTACTTGTCTATGTATTCATTACATTCTCATTCTTAATTCTTCGTCATATCCTGCATACCTGCCAAATTTTCATAAAAAGAAGGATTACTCCCTTATAAAAGGAAATAACCCTTCTTCAGACAACGTAAGATTAAGTTTGACAAAGCATGCTCAAATGCTGTTCAATCACTTGTTCCACTCGTTTTGCTGTAAGTCTATCTGGCTGCATTAACATATGAATGGCGAGTCCATCCACAAGAGCGTATAACTTCTCTATCTCCATCTCAGCATCCAGTTCAGGATGTGTCATCCCCTGCCTCTGCAACTCCTGTATTACCCATTGAACCGACCGATACATCCCCTGATGCATCTGATCACTTAACTTTTTTAATTCGGGGTACACCAATAATTTGGCTGTAAACGAAAACCAGACCTCCATTTCCATCATTCTGTCTTCATCTAACGGGAGAAATTGCAAGAGCAGATTCTTCATATCCTGCAGTACAGATCCACTCATCTGTAACGCCTCCACCCTTCTCTGTACCCGTTCTGCAAAAAGGTTCATACAAAAGGTGAACAATTCAGCCTGTGTGGCGAAATAATGACGCATGGAACCTACAGATAGTCCCGCTTCCTTCGCTATATTCCGAACTGTAGCATGCTCCAGTCCATGCACTTGAATGACCTGGATTGCTGCATCAGCAACGATTTTCCTTTGAGCTTCATGATCTACGATTTTTGGCATGACAACATTATACAACAAACTTCTCTTTTGTAATACACTGTGCTATAATCTTTTTAATACATTGTACTAAAATATAAAAACAGCTGTAGGAGAGGAATTCATAAGATCATGCATACAACTACCCCAGCCTCAACACGCAAGAAATTCAGAGTTTTCACCTTCATAATAAGGTTATTCTGCACAATGCTACTACTGATAGGTGCCGCTTTCGTCTATGAGTGGTTTGCTTCGTCGCAGGCCAAAAAGGACTTTCCACCTCTAGGTACACTCGTTCAAGTCGGCGGTTACCAACTACACA
The DNA here is from genome assembly GCA_022836915.1 of Paenibacillus sp. OVF10. Classification (GTDB taxonomy): domain Bacteria; phylum Bacillota; class Bacilli; order Paenibacillales; family Paenibacillaceae; genus Paenibacillus. Next base: position 5,023,802 of record CP094668.1, read on the forward strand.
TTCATAAACAAGGCAATGGTTCACCGACCATACTCATGGAGGCTGGAAGTGGTGAAACCAGTTTGTCGTGGAGAGACATTCCTGTGGAACTTGCCCAACATGCAACGGTGGTCACGTATGATCGCGCAGGATATGCCTGGAGTGAATCTGCACCTACAGAACGTACAGGTGCCAATATCGTCAAAGATTTACATGCAGCTCTGGAGAAGGAGAATATCCGCGGCCCTTACATTATGGTAGGTCATTCCCTTGGGGGTATGTATGCCAGACTCTTCGCACAGACGTATACAAGTGAGGTTCAGAGCCTTGTCCTCATTGATGCGAGACCCGAGGATGATGAACGGAATACAAAGGCTCTGTTGGAACAGGCTCAGTTTCAGGGAAACCCGCCTGCCTCCTTGTTATCTTTACTGAAGGTATCTGGCGCTTTCAGATTATTTCCAGACTTTATGCTTGATGGTCTGGTTGCCAAGCAAGATCGGGATACCTTTGTTAATGTGATTGCTACCCCTTCCTATTTTCACGCCAAAGAAGAAGAAGCCCTCCACGCCCATTCAACAGAAGATGCCATTCGTGGCCAACGTCTTGGATCAATCCCTGTACGTATCATTGCACGCGGACGTCCTCAAGACTATGCTAGTGCAGGGATTTCGGTTGACATTGGGCAGAAGCTCGAATCCATATGGCAATCGGGGCAACGGAACATGTTGAATATATCGAAGGATAGTCAGCTCATTGTGGCCACCCGCAGTGGGCATATGATTATTCACGATGAACCTGAACTGGTTGTGAAAACAATCCTTGAGCTAATCTCTGATAAGTAGAGATATTTTTCTTCAGAACATCCTGCGCTCGATCCAATGTTAAAGGGCTGTTCCGATAGCCATGTGTATGACTTGGAACAGCCCTTCAAGCAATGTACCTTAAGATTAGATCTAATAAGTTCGGGTTTAAGAAAACAAATGTTAGCGTAACGCTTTTAGGTCCGACTCGGGACTTCCTGCACTCTTCTTCATTTCACGGGGAGCCCTCGTATTGATCAGATAATACAATGTGGCATAGATTGTAGTGATAAACGTGCCAAAAAACAGGCAAAACGCCAGAGACGGACGGCTTACACTTTCGTGCATCAGTTCAATCAACGTCTCGCGATTCGTCAGTGCATCCCAGCTATTCAGTCGATATACACGTCCAAGCAAGACCCCGTAACTCTCCAAAGCACAGCCAGCCAGTACAAAGATCCAGGATGCCCAGCGTCCAATTCGGTGATAGATCACTTCCTGAAGCTGATACATTGACAGGAAGCCAAGCAGGAGTCCAGTCCAGACAAACATTAATACAACACTCAAGTCGTACCAATATGTGTAGTCCACTCCGTTCCCACCATAATACCGGGAACTTCTCGCTGTCAGATGAACCAAATCCGTAACAATATAAGAAGAGTTCGGGAAAAATAACAACCACAGCAGCCCACTTGCGACTGCAAGCCATACGGCACCTTTCCATTTCACATCACTTAAAAGATAGGCTGCATAAGAGAACACAAAAGGAATCCAGCCCAAGAACAGATTCCAGATCAGGAAGCGGAAATAACGCTGATCCAGCCAATCTGCGGCTACATAGTACAAGCCAAGTGTTACTGCAGTGACCACACTAAGGAAAATAAATATGCGAATATAATTCAGTTTTCTCAATGATTCTGACCTCACTTGATAAAATTCAATTAATTTCGAAAATATTGGATGATTTCTTCCTTATTCTTTTCAACACGTAAATTCAATCCACGTTTATCCTTTAATCCATACTGCTGTAATTCATGGCCTGGATCAAGCACCAACGGTTTAGTCGCCACATCAACCAGCAAGTCCATCGTCAATTGATAGGTTTCCCGTATCTTGTCCATCGGCAGAGAAAATTCATACCGTTTAATCAACTCAATCAGACGTTCAGCGTACACGAGACGAACCATACTGTCCGCACTCTTCAATTGTCTTGAAGCAAATGCTGTAATTGCCATAATAATTGATGGTTCTGTCCGATGTTTGGCAATCAACGCAAGTTCATCCACCTCATCCCAATTCATGATAGACAGCTCGGAACTTAATTGTTGAATTCGCTCCCCTATCCATTGTTCCTCTAGCTCTTGGGGTACGTCCCAGCGCTTATAGTCGGCATACACGCCTTCTCGATGCATCTGTATAGCGCTCCCGTAATGTTTGACGAACAAATCCTTTGCTACACCCCAATCGGTCTCTTCCATCTTTAACCACCACCATGCCTATTCCTATTTGTGCGTATACTCCTAACACATTACATAAGTTTACTACTTTCCAAGCATACTATAGAAGTTGAACTATACATTGGCACGAGAACGCAGAGGACAGAAAGAACCTGAAGAAGCGAAGCGTTCGCATTTATCACCGGATTTTCACCTTTGTAAAATTGAATTAAAAATCTGGGGATAACAGCGATCGGAAGGTTGTTCTGTCATCGGAGTGGCAAGTGTAAATATTCTTTCGTTCAACTTATATAGAATCATACCATTTACCAAAGGAGAATCAAATTTACAATGAATCCAAATTCCATGAACCCTCAGAATGCAGTACAACCCACATTGAACACCAATCCAAATGTCACCCCTAACATGAATCATGGCGGCCATGAGATGTTCGACGTGCACGAGATTCTGTCCTCCACCATTAACGTGCTGGATCAATACATGATCTTTCGTACATTTGTACAGAGCCAGGAACTGATTGGCATTCTGGACCGGCAATACAACTTCATATTATCCCAGTACAATCTGACAGCAGAGTGTTTTGCATCCGGACAGAAGCCTCATCAAGAGACAGCTACCTATATGATCCCCAACATGGTACCACCGGTATATGGCCTTAAGCCATCAGCACCAAAAAACCAAACCAGAGCTTGGCCGATGTAAAGGATGCCGGGATCAGCGGTCATATGCTGGGACTGATCAAATCACATGCGAGTCTGCTCGGCATGTCCTGTAGCGAGATCACAAATGGGACGGTTCGCCGAGTCATCGCTTCTCAGATCCAGCATTTTATCGAGATGGCCTATGAAATTTTCATGTTCCAGAATAAAAACGCCTATTACCAAGTACCTCAACTCACCCCAAGTGATACACAGCAGATGCTTCAGGCATACATTCCAGCAACCGGAGCACCTCAGATGCCTAATAGCAATAAACCACTTCATTAATTAGAAAATAAAGTCCAAATACCTAGAACAGTCTCTTTAACCCTTTCGGGTTTAAGGGGCTGTTCTTTAATTATGTAATCTTTTTCCTACTGAAGACACTTGATTCGCTTACCAGAAACTGGTTTAATCAAAGACAGAACTTACATATTCAACATACGGATCATACATATAAAATACGGTGAAATGCGGTTATAAAAAAATTCAAATGGCTTTTCTTCATTAATGAGGAGGTATACAAATGAGATGGAAGCAACCTGTTAAACTTGGTTTACTGGCTATGGCTCTTGGCTGTACTGCCATTGGCTCAACACTGATGACCTCAACAACACTGGCTGCACCTGTCCCCGCTTCCAAAGCGGTGTATCATCAATTCCAAACCTATCGAACAGAAGCAGTGAAGTCCACAGAAAGTCTGATTAAAGCACGTAAATACCTGATGAATCATATCGATAAAGCCAGCCCTTGGCAGGCCACACTAATGACGCTGCAATTGGAGAACATGCAGAACGTAAAGCTGGCTGATGTGGATCACCAAATGTATACGGAACAATTTCAACAGGCCATATCTCAAGCCCATGAACAACTTGGTTACGAACAGAAAATTACATATAGTCGTCTGCTCAAAGAAATTAAAGATCCGAAAGCGAAGAAACTTCTGCAGGAGGCATCTGATCTCGGGTTCAAACTGGAAACCAGTGAAGGCTTGTATTACCCCATCATCAATTATGAGATATACCAAAAGTTCAAGCCTTTTGTAAAGGCTGATATTGCTGCGTACATTGATATTATGGCTACCGAGTCCAACCAAATGACGACTTCAGATGGTGGCATTATCATCTCCTGGAATGAATTAATTCAGCGTACATTGGAGAAAGAAGCCTTTTTGAACAATTTTCCGAATTCCAATCGTACATCTGCAGTGAAGCAGTGGATATCTGTGGATTACCTGTTTTACGGAAGTGACAACACGCCTGCATATGATTGGTTCACTGACGACGAAGAAATCCGCACCATAGACCCTGAGGTGAAAAAGGCTTACGAGAAAGCTTTGGCTAAGCGGGAGCCCAATACAGAGAGTGTTATTCTGGACACTATGGAAAAGATTTTGCTGGTCCTCAATCAGAACAATGATGAGCTTACACCTGAAGTCAGAGCAATCATCGAAAATGTTCAACAACAATTTGCTCCGGAGTAATTGGATGCTGAATAACAAAATGTAAATGAAAAAAGCGGCAATCCTCGTGACAGAGGGTGCCGCTTTTAAGTTTACATTTCAACTCCTTACGTTTGGATCAAAGAGTTGAAGTGTCTATTGATGTAAGTTTGTTCGGATTTACGACGAGATACACGCCCTCAATCCGCTCTCCAGAAGCGTCCAACTCCAAACAGAGTACCTCGGACAACTGCCCTTCTTTCATCAATGCGAGTTGAAGCTCGCCATTGATCCACATGGGTACCCATTCTCTTTCACGCAATCGCGTAAGGACTCGCCGTGAGGTCAGGAGTGCAAGCACACCTTTGTGCACGTTCATTGTTCTCATAACCGTATGAACAACGCCACCGCCATCTGCTGTAAATACAGGCTGATCTGCCAGTAACTCCAGCATGGCAGAGACGTCATAACGAAGGAAAGCCGATGTAAAACGGCTCAGCAATTCACCTTTGGCTATCATATCTGCATCACTCTGCTCGATCGGCGGAAGTCTTTCAGGCAAGTTCCGTCTGGCGCGGCTAAAGATTTGACGGCAGTTACTCTCCGTTTTGCCCAGCCAATCCGCTATTTCGGAATAATCATATCGAAACGCTTCACGAAGTACAAAAACAGCGCGTTCCATGGGCGTTAGACGCTCCAACATGACCAGATAGGCGTAGGAGATCAGCTCTTTTTCTCCATCGTTTCCTCTGGCATGTTCGCCTCTTCACTGTCACCCATCGGCTCTGGCAACCACTCACCAACATAACTTTCCCGCTGATTACGGGCGGAATTTAGCAGATTCAAGCTTCGGTTCACAACCAATCTGGCGATGTAGGACTTGGGATTACGAATATCCTGAGCAGACGTGCTCTGAATCCCCGCAAAACAATCCTGCACAATATCTTCAGCTTCTACCACACTGCCCAGCATGCGGTAAGCTATTGAAAATGCATATTTTTTATAAAGAATATACAACTCACCAACATCCAGAGAAGACACATCTGGCTCATTGGCGTGGAGATTGGAATTCATAAGAATGGCCCCCTCTGGCATGGTGCATGTATTTTAGTTAAAGCAACCCGGATACATCCCTGTTGTAATCGCAATCCGGTTCCAATTGTTAATCGTGTTAATGGCCAGGATCAGATCCACCAGTTCGGATTCACTGAAATGTTCACGAACCTTATCGTACAACGCAAGTGGTACACCGTGTTCCGAGATTCGGGTCACCGCTTCAGCCAGCTCCAGCATAACACGTTCTTGATCCGTGAAGAAAGCCACTTCACGCCACACACTCAGCAATAAAATATGATCCGCATAATCTCCCAGTTTCATCAGATCTTTGGCATGCATATCGAGACAAAAGGCGCAGCCATTGATCTGGGACACTCGGATTTTTAACAACTCATACAATACTTTATTTTCAAATTGCCCGGATATATATTGCTCCATTGCCATCATCGCTTTAAAAGCGCCTGGACTCACTGCTCTGTAGTTCGTTCTTAGATTCATTTCTCATTCGCCTCCGTCATTTGGTTTACATACTGAAGACAAACGACGGCCGGAATCTGTGACATTCTTTACGAAAATCTTTTTATGCCCACAAGAATGGTTGCTCAATTAACGAATATTCATACTGAGATTCTGATGTCAGGACAACCTTCATGGAGTCAATAATCAGTAATGGAAAGGAAAAACATACTGAAAGGTTGTTCTCTTTTCTATAATTAACATCTGACGTAAGAAAAAACCGGATTTTCCCGTATCCATGTACGGTTTTTACTGAGCTATTTGTGATTTCAAACAAAAACAAGTTATCTATATTGATATATCGACCAAAAGAGTAGTAACATACGGCTAATCAAGTTAACTTTTCTAACATAAAAAGAGAATCGTTTATTCATATCGGCAAGGAGTGTTTCCTATGATAACTTCCAATGCAAACCGTAATGTGACGTCCGAATTGCCTAGAGGCTGTACGTTCACCGCTGAAGACTGGCATGTTTTATCCCAATATTGGTATCCGATAGCCCAAGCAACCGAAGTAACAGACAAACCACTTGCTGCTCAATTACTCGATGTGAAGCTGGTTCTCTATCGCAGTAATGATCAGGTTGTGGTAGCCAAGGATCTTTGTTTTCACCGCGGGGCTCCACTTAGCAAAGGCTGGGTAGAAAATGGCGAGATTGTCTGCCCTTATCACGGTTTTCGATATAATTGCGAAGGCAAATGTACCGCCGTACCTGCGCACCCAAGTTCCAAGATCTCGCCTAAGCTCAAACTTATCGTGTACCCGGCAGTTGAACGTTATGGCTTAATATGGACTACACTGGCAGGAATGGAAGAACAGATCCCCTCCTTCCCTGGTTGGGATGATCCGGATTATATCAATATTTTGCCACCCAACTTTGACATTGCTGGTTCCTCTGGACGACAAATGGAGGGTTTCCTGGATGTATCCCATTTTGCCTATGTGCATACCGAAACGTTTGGTGACCGAAACAACACAGAAGTCCCCCAATACAAAGTGAAACGCGAAGGTAATGAGTTACTGGCCGAGTATTGGAGTACGGTGAGTAACTATGGCAAAGGGCAAGATCTTGTTGCACCTGAAGGTTTCCAATGGTTGCGCGAGTTTCGAGTGTTCCCACCTTTTGCGGCCTCTCTTACGGTACATTTCCCAGGAGACGACAAGCTGAATATTCTGAATTGTGCTTCGCCGATCTCTGCCCGTTATACACGTCTATTCTGTCCAATCACACGCAACTTTGACAAAGACGCTCCGATTGAAGACACAATCAAGTTCAACTTGCAGGTATTTGAAGAAGACCGCGAGATGGTCGAGTCACAGAAACCGGAGGATCTGCCCCTTGATCTGCATGCCGAAGCCCATATTCCCGCTGACCGTACTTCGATTGCTTATCGTCAATTATTAACGGAGCTTGGCTTGGGACGAAATTACACATCGTAAATTATATAGGTACTCTTCAACCTCAGGCAAGTTATCAATGATGCATGTCAGCGCCTAGAAAGTCTTGAAGTACCATCCTGCGGACTCTGGGGAAAGGTAGACCATTTTCTAAGGAACACAGGGCGTCTTATTTGGCCATCAGGTTCTCTTTTTAAATTGTAAGGAACATCAGACACTTTATTCCCCAAAATCCCCGATAAAAACACTTTATACGGCTGTTTATTCTGATATAACGTGTCTCAGATTCTTTAGATTTCTGAACACGCCTCAAATCCTTGATTAAGACGCCTACGATTCGTTAGCACTCCATGCTTCGGACACGTTCAGGTATGTATCGGCTTTCAGCAGGTTTGAAGACACCTTTAATCAAAAAAGAAGCGTTCCTTTGCGGACGCTTCTTTTGCTATACCTAATTCAACTGAGTTACCTATGTGTATTAAGATAAACCTTGTCTACTAAAGTTCATCTTTCCTCTTGATTATTCGTATTCACAGGAAGCTCTCTATAATACGGACAGCCCGGCTCATGAATAATACGTGGATCAACCCAAGTGCCCCAGTACGGAAGACGGTTCACGTAAGGTTGCATGTTTGGTTGCATGTTTGGTTGCATGTTTGGTTGCATGTTTGGCTGTACATTGGGTTGTACATTAGGCATTACGTAAGGCTGATGATTCACATTTGGAGCACTGTTAGAGGCGGGAGCAGTTGAAGTTTGGCAATCTGCCGGCGGGCCAATGATCACTGTTTTTTGGATCGGAGCCAGCGCTTCTTGAACTTTTTTCTCGTCCAGACAGTACGTATAAGCCAAAAGTTTTGCAGGTGTAAGACGTAAGGTGTCTGAGCCAAATATCGCCTCAGGAACAGGAGCATCAAAAACTGCCAGTAAGTGTGTATGATCTGCAGTAGCCACTTCATAGTGCCACCAGCCTTGAGGAACGTTAGCCACCTGCCCCGGAGTAATCGGGAAATGAAGCAGCTCGTTGGTAAACGGATTAATGAGGGAAACAACTGCCGCACCGCTGATGCAGTATACCAACTCCGTTGCATTCTGATGCGTATGTGGTTCAACCACATTGCCCGTGTTGAGGAAAATATCCAGTAAAGAAGCATTGCCCAGTGTGTTTAACTGCTTGATGGAAAGAGAGTTAATATAGTTGTTCTCATCCTTCTTGAATAACGGGTTATTGCTCAAATCGTAAGTAAATTCGGTGGTTGGTAAAGTGTAATCCATGTATGAGGTTGCCAAAATAAAACGCCTGCCCTTCGCTCTCGGTTTAGGTCATAACCTATATGCCAGCTTATGCCCAGCGCCCAGATACGTGACATTTCCACCAATTTTCATCCCATAACAAATATCCCTGACTCGGACATCCCGAGCAGGGCTCTATTCATTACATGTTCTTTTTCATTTCCCAGACTTCTTCCCAATGTGTACCAAATGGAATATTCATTAAGTCTACATACTCCAGCCAGTGCATTCTTGTGACAACATCCGGAGTTCCCTCAATCAGTGCATTCGTTACCAGTAAAGCACGCAGATTCTTCAGTTTTTCCAGCTCCGGAGGGAGTTCACGTATACCAGAATATACTATCTCCAGATACTTCAGTTCACTTAATTCACCAATCTCAGGCGGGATGCAATTTAGTCCCAATTCAGATTGTGGTCTGGGCCTCCAACCAGGTACAGATTCAAAAGGGCTGCCACAATAAATTCTTAACTCTTGAAGTTGCTTGAGTTTCCCGATCTCTGCCGGAAGACGCTCCAGATCCAGCGTTGTAATGACCAATCTTTCCAATGAAGTCAGTTCGAAAAGACTTGCAGGGAGCGAGTACAGATTCTGCTCAAAAATCGTCAGCTCCTTCAAGTGCTTCAACTCCCGAATTCGTTCGGGAAGCTCACTTAAACCGTGTAAGCTGATATCCAGCTTATCGGTCTGATGCCTGATCGCATCGTCCAGAAGATGATCAATTTCCTTATGACGGTCCAATTCAAAGAACAACCCCGGAATCCGCTCCATAAGTTCACTCGCTTCTTTGTATGTAATCCTCATGCCGTACATATGTTCATGGGCAACAGAGAAAAAATAATCATTTCCGTCTTCTGTTATAAAACAAAGATCGTCCGGCAATGCCGGGTAACACCAATCATGAAAACGATTAGCTTCTTCTTTGAGCACTTGACCCGATTCCGGTGTACAGCGATATGTATAATAGGTGCCTTCGGAATAATAGGCTCCGCTTTTCAGCATCATCTCTTCCATCGTAGCACGTTCCACAAGATAGGGTTTCAATCTCTCTAACACACGAAACACTTCCGGTATCTCGTTCTCTTCGTACCTTTGTCTATCAACCAGCATAAACCGGTCTGTCTTCTCGATCAATTCGTCAATCAACAGTTCATAGGCCGTTCCTTTTGGATCCGTGTGAAAAGCTACGGCTACCATATGTTCACCCCTCATGGCACTATATTCATTAATCTTTAATCTGTTGTATCATCTGAAACCACTGTGGCATAGGCTGATATCATCAATCCAGTTATTGGAGGCTTGTTACATGGCATACGGCCCTGGTTCAGTATCATCCCCGCAACCTGCGGGTTATCCTTACCCTTATTATCCACCACCGCCACCGTACCCGTACCCTTATCCCTATCCATACCCGCCCATCGTTCCTGTTCCACTGCCATATCCGATCGGTGGTCCTTGGTGGCATGGTGGATATCCCGGCGGTGGTTACCCCGGTGGACACCCTGGTCATTTCCCAGGAGGTGGCTATCCCGGTGGACCTCACGGAGGTGGACCTGGCGGTCCGGGTGGTCCAGGTGGACATGGAGGATCTCCAGGCGGCGGAGGATTTCACGGACATCGTTTCTTCCAGTGGTAATCATTAGACTTATTCAAAGTACTTGTTCAGATAAAGGAGCTGCTTCGGCAGCTTCTTTATTATTAAGGAATTATCTAATCGTTCAGGATTTAATACGTGATCTCATCCATCATCTTCAGATTACGGTTCGACATGCTGAGGAGATCCGTGAAGGTAGGTGTAAGGTAATAAACAAAGTCTGGATCGTGCACGTACATGATAATCTGCCCATACGTCCCTTCCTCCGTTGGATCAAAATCGAGCATCAGATACAGTGAACCTCCCGCAATCGTTGCAAAAGGAATCCATGGTTTATGGAACAGGTATGGCTTGATCTCCAGGTCCAACTGGCTAATCTCTTCGGCAGAATAATACTCTTCAAGCTTCTCATCTACTTCACAGAAGTATTGTTTGGTCTCTCGAATCTCTTCCAATGACATCAGATAAAAAGGTGTACAACGCCCACCCTCGACATCACCTGGGTACAGCGCATGTAACCCGTAACCACTGCCATCTTTGCTTTGGTAAAAGGTACGAAAATCGCCAGGCAGCCGGACGCCATACTCCTTTTCGAATAGATCCAAACTTTCCTCGGATGCACCTTCCCGATGTTGATATTCTTCGAACAATTGCCGAATCTCTTGATCCTGTATTCTCTCATCTAACAAGTGATTCAGCTCGTCCATTAACACGTTTAATGATACATTCCGCTCCACGCTGACCACACCTCCCTATCTCAGCCCTTCTCTTCTTGTAGATATTGATGATATTCCCAAAATGCTTCTTCCTCTCCGCCGCCTTCAATCAGAACCATGACTGCGTAAGATAACAAATTAAGCCATTGTTCCATCAACACCACCTGTTCGTCCGAGATGAGGTTGTTGCTGCGAAGCATACCCTCAGGTTCAACGGCCCATGCGCGTGCCATATGAGTAATTCCCCATAAACATGCCATGACTTCCCGATCCAGTGAAGGCCGTGCAAGTTCTGGTGCCAGAACCCGCAGTATCTCCATCAACTCATGAAAATTCTCCTCAATTAAATGGCCACGAAAGGGCCGCAGACTGCCAATAAAACCGTTCTCCATCTTGGGATGACTCAGATCATCATACGAAAAGGAGTGACATTTTAATAACATTACTGCCTCTTCACGTTCCATTCCTTCACCCCTAACTAGGTCAAAATGCTAACTCACCAGCACAGAGGTTCTTCTCCACGCCACAACACATATCGCTCCAGCTCACGAAGAGTGCCTGTACCAATCCCGTACTCGTCCATTTCTTTGGAACGAAGATCGAGCACATGCAGCATGCCACCATACGTGCCAACTGCAAGTTTGGACTGTTCCGGCGATACGGCGAGAGAATAGATGGTACTTCCTACAAAATGACGCCATACTTCCTCACCCTCGCCATTCACACAATACAGATAACCATATGCATCCCCAAGCACCATTCCCGCCTCTATTTCCACCGCTGCATACACTCGTGCATTCTCATCCATGACCGGCCAATCTTCCTTCGTTTCGTTACCTGCGATAGATTCCAGCGGAACCTGTATCGTTACCCCGTTATAGAAATGACATGCGTTAAACCAGACGGTTTGGTTATCACTGGTGAATGCTGCATAATGAGGGTAGCTCGATTCTGGATAGAGAGAGTATGTCTTGTTCAGTTGGCGGTCCATCACCATATGATTGCTCCCTTGGCTACCATATGCTATCCATCGACCATCCCGGGATACCGCTGCATGTCCCATGTCTAACTGTGTATCCTCTAGCTCATACTCTTCGATCTCTGCGAGATCGGGATGAAGCAAGGTCACCTGAGCCTGTGTGACGAGATATATCCCGTATCGTGAATGGATGAGTAGTGCTTTGCCTTCATCCATAGGTATAAGTCCTTCAAGTGTCCGTTCGGGATGCTCACAATCCGCAAGTGATTCAATCCGAGGTAAGGAAGACTGTATCCGGGATTGAATATCTTCCCAACGATATGTCGCTATCTCCTGTCCTTCCAACCTGCGATCTGGCTGACGAATAATACGAATCCCTTCCGGTCCTGCAAGCGCATAGTCCAATCCGTCTGATGAGCAACCTGCAAAAGTATACGGAGAAATCAACTGCCATCCGTGCTGATCCATCGTATAGATCTGACCATTCTCCGTGAAGATACCCGTATTACACACACACGTCTCTTCGTTCAGATAACCTACAACATTGACCGCTTGCATGGAAGCCTGAAACGCCTCGCTCAATGGCCACGTCGCTGCTGGCAACTCACGTCGAAGCACCTCCAAGTCACCGTGGAGATTGGCCTGTCTCACCATATGGAATACTTCAGTACTCATATCGCTTCTGGAATCGTCCTTCAGCTCGGATTCATCTGGTTGCTCTCCTCCATGCCTTTCCGTACAAATGCATTGACATCCCTTGCATAACGCTTGCCTTCATTACGCCATTGTTCCGCGATGTCCTCTTTTAACCAACTCATCTGTTCCCCTCCACTCTAACCCTATTCATATGCCGTACAATGATGTGCTTGCAAAAACAGACTGATTTCGTTATCCGTCGCCTCCTCCGCACCATTCTTTTCTTCATAGAAAAGGGCAACTTCTCTCCCGGTTGCATAGTTAAATCGTACATATCCTCCCATCGACACCATGAACATCTTGCACATGTACTCATTCTCCAACACAACATCCCACTTAAATTCTGTTTTGCATATATCGGCGAGTTCCTTCATGGAGTTTCCCTGTTCCGTCCCTGAAAAATGGTAAAACGTATGTTTCCGCAACTCATTCCACGGCTCAAAGTAAACTGGCGTTATTGGTTTATCCTGATGGTAATACCCACAATAGATCCGGTCCAGCGTTTCGCCAAATTCAGTCTCCGTGCATGTCCATAAGGTGATATGTTCATCATGACGGGGTAGCCACAACAGCCCCTCAACTTCCGGATGAACAGCAAGGAAATCTCCATCTACAGAACTGCCGATGGAGATGCACTGCTCAAGTTGCTGCTGACTTATAGGCGAATCGTCCGTATGTATCCAAAAATCATATTCAACAAAAGGCTTCAGCACTTCCGGGTCCGGTCTCTGCACATTCATCCATCCCGTGTATGTACCCTCTCCGTATTGTTCAATCCAGGTCCGGTATGACAAAGGTAGCGAGATGGCGTGCTGTTGTTCAAAGTGATCCAGTTCCTCTGCTGGAACCGGCTTAAGTACACGGGATACAATATACATTTTTCGACATCTCCCATCTCAGTTTGGTTCATTCGTATACAGATCTAAGCCAGTTCTTCCTGTACAATTTCAGTCCATACTCCTTTACGATTCAGAATGCGAATGGCAAAGGCATCATATCCATCACGCTTGACCTGATCAAAATCCATGCGCTCTCCCGTAATCAGTTCATACGTACCATGCTCATCTACATCTTCGCCAAACTCATCATCCCAAGGCACATTGTAGTAGGCCGTCAACTCTACCTCAAAGATGTCCTCTCCTTCAACATCCAGATAAGGGCGAAGTGGTCTGTCATGTAGTGCTTCTTCCGAATAAGTCTCACATAACATGGCATCATATCCGTGCTTAGCGGCATCAATGATCAGGTAGCGTTCACCCGTGACGGTATGCTCCGCATATACAAGAAGCGGTGTCGAATCATGCCAGGTAATCAGATCATCATCCGTCAAGTCACCATAATAAAAAATATGGAATTTATCATGACCATCACTCGTTTGAAGTTTGCCTTTCCACTCCAATTCCTCGGACTTTATGTCCTCTTCCTTCTTTGTTAAACCTTCCAGATAAGCAGGTCCGTGTTGCACACCATACGCATTCATCATCTCGCCTCCGATTTGTTCATTCGAATGGTAACCACTTTGTGTTCCTCATCCACCGTCAGTTTCACATCAATGTTAAGCTTGTCGCGAAATAACGCCGTAATATTGATATACGGATCGCGGGCAGCTTCGCTACTACCGCCACTATTACGGCTCATTCCCTGATGAATGATGGACTTCACCAATTCGTTATCCGCTTTGCCGGTATTATCGTAGGTGTAGATCACCTGCCCATCCTGATCATACAGATTTAAGACCGTTGTAAAATCATTGGCGTTCTCATACTTTCTTTCAGTCTGCACATAGTTGTGATCCGTATGTTGATAGTTTACAGTACCATCCAGATACGGATTGTCCCCACCTGGCTTCACTTCATACTCCCGATAGGCCAGATTAAACAGGTATTGGAGATGACTCATGTCAATCCGGTAATAAAACTGACGGTTATCCTCTTGTTTATCCATCGCTGCAAAACTGTTAATAAGCGGCCAAGCCCCATAGGACTCACCATTAACATCAACCGCGAGAGCATAGTCAGATAAGACTGTCTCTTTTTGAAATATGCCATAAGTCTGTAAAATAAAATAAGCCGGAATCATCAACATCCCCAGAATGATTGCAAAAATAGCCAATTTAACTCGTAGTTTCATGTCTTCTCTCCTTGTGGCTTTAACGCTTCATCTTCAATTTCATTCTCATCCAGTCTTGTGCTGAAGCTTCGACAGTGTACGCACAACCACATCCCTGTTCTTCGCATCTTTAATATAAGCCGGAATACTATGTGAAGCTGTTCTTAAAGGCATATTTCCAGGTTTCTCACGCAGATCTGCGGAAACATAAGCAATGAGATAATTCAGGTGCTCCCGATTCACAGCCCATATGATTTTTCCTCTGAACTCATCCAGGAAGTATAGCTCCAACCCGAATACAGGATCTTTCCCTGCACGAATCTCGGAAAAACACCTTCCGTATGTCGATTTGGCATGTAATTCAACCTGATTAACAGCACCACAATGCGGACATTCCACATGCGTTGATCGGTGAGAAGTCTTCTTCCCGTCTGTGACTTCCACGTTAAACCAACGTTCACATACAGCACAATTCCCCTTGGCCTTATATTGATACACCGGTTCTTCAAGCGCTTGAGCGTAACAATCGAAACATTTCCATCCCAGTTGATCTTTACCTTGTTCAATAGATGCGTGTCCTCCGCATTTTGGACATTTCACATCAACCCGCTCGCCCCGACGAAGTATCGAATAGAAACTGTACTTATAAGCACTCTCATCTTCGAAACGTTTCATTCCGTATCCACCTTTCTTCTGAAACTACGATATACACGGCGTCAAAATACTCAACATTTACCAATCCATCTCTCTAAAATTATATGAAACTCCGTTCCTCAGCACAAGAATTGAAGGCAGATTGTTGGAATTGACTCTAATATGAAATAACCAAGTGTGTGCCTCGTCACACCCGTTCCTGCCTCTATAACGTAATCTATACCTAAATCACAACTGAAATGAAAGAAAACCTGCTTTTTTTGGATTGTGAAAAACATCACTTGAGTAAAGGTTGTGCAACTATGCCATTCTTACTGAATGTATATAAATACTCTCTTATATTGGCCATCTTCACGGCCACACTGTCTCATTGCAGTTCTACCGATCAGGTTAAACCGGTTCACCACAATGAAGTTTCGCCTTCTGCTGTTAGCCAAGCTCCGGTAGACCCTATCATTCGCAGAGAAGGTACCACGGTATATATTGAAATGACGGCTCAAGTTACCGATATCGAAATCTCCAAAGGTGTGATCTATAACGCTTGGACATTTAATGGGACCGTACCCGGACCCGTCCTACGAGTGACAGAAGGAGATACGTTGGTGTTCACGTTAAAAAATAAAGATTCCAGCCTGCCTCACTCCATGGATTTTCACGCTGTACATGCCGCTCCCAGCAGCAAATTTATCGATGTTATGCCAGGCGAGGAAGGCACATTCACCTATCCAACCTCCTCCCCGGTGTATTTATGTATCACTGTGGAACCAAACCCGTGCTTGCCCATATCGCAAACGGGATGTACGGCATGATTATTGTTGAACCAAAGGCTGGATACCCTTCTGATCACTTGGTAGATCGTGAGTATACCCTTGTTCAGAGTGAATGGTATAAAGAACATGATTACGAAGCTTTTTTAAACGGAGAACCGGATTATGTCGTATTTAACGGCAATGATTATGGATTGACCGAACATCCCTTGTTAGCCAAAGTAGGAGATACAGTGCGGATCTATGTCAGTAATGCTGGACCCAATGAAGTCTCATCCTTCCACGTTGTAGGTACAATTATGGACCGTGTGTATACCGATGGAAATCCACGCAACATCCAGTATGGAATACAGACGGTTATGCTTCCTGCAAGTGGTGGCGCTGTCGTAGAGTTTACCGTGACCGAAGAAGGTGATTATGCGATTGTAACCCATCAGTTCAACCATGTAGCCAAAGGAGCGTCCGCTGTTCTCCGTGTGACTATAGATGGTACGGATCATGGTGGAACTGCCATGTCTCACTGAGACATGACAATAGATGATGGCTGTACACATTCTGAACAATTTCGAGGTGATGAAACGATGATTTGTGAGCACGAAGCCAATGATGCCTGTTTCTCCAAAGTATCTCTGTTCCAGCATCTAGATCCATCCGAAGCTGAATTGTTGACCTCCCTTTGCATACCCGGGAATATAACAAAGGTGAAGTTGTCGTACATGAGGGCGAACGCTCAGATACGCTTTACGTGGTTCATCAGGGATGTGTGAAGTTATCCAAATACAATGAAAGTGGCAAGGAACATATTATGCGGTTTCTGTTTCCCGGCGATTTCTTCGGACAAGATTCCCTGTTACACCAACAACCACATGCTGCAAACGCTGAAGTTCTGGAGCCTTCGGCCATCTGCTCCATCAACAAACATGACTTCGACCAGTTGCTTGAACATGATCCAAAGCTTGCTTATCATTTCCTGCTTGCCATTTCCAATCTTCTCCGTGAAACCGATGAATGGAACAGCTCGCTTAGTTCGATGACAACGGAACAGAAGATTGCCAAGCTGCTGTTGTTCTTCCATACCCGGAATCATGCAAAACATGAGATCCGCTTGCCTGTTTTCAAAAAAGATATGGCTCTATTGCTTGGTATCACACCAGAGACGCTTAGTCGTAAACTCGCCATGATGCAAACTCAGGGACTTCTTCAGGTTACAGGAAACTGCATTCTTATTCTTCAACTGGAACAGCTCAGGGAAAGAATGGAACCGCCTGCCCGAATTCAATAAATTAGGTACGAAAACTTGCAGGTGCCGAGGAAGCTGTACTGGCAAAAGAGTATCCGATCAGAAACCACTCTGCTCGGATACTTTTTTATATAAATTCAACTCAGCGATCGGAAGCTTATTCTGTCATAGTCGCTACAGATCCAACAACAACGACACAAGCAATCCCATGGATGCAATCAAACCCACTACAGGTCCGCCTTCTTCAAATGCCTCCGGCATCATCGTTGAGCAGATCATGGCAATGATTCCACCACCTGCAAATGCACCAATCGCTGCACCCATCTCCTCTGGAAGCTGTTCCAGAAACAGATATCCACCCAGTGCTGCAAGCGCGGAGATCAACAGTACACTCAGCCACATCAATATGATTTTGCCACGACTGTACTTGCCCTGTAGTCCAACCGTACTGGACAGACCTTCAGGGATATTGCTGACAAAGATCGATACTACCAAAACCACACTGACACCGTTTCCGGCCAGCAAGCTGGCTCCAAGCATGATGGATTCCGGGATAGCATCCATTACCGTGCCTGCAAAGATCCCAAGCCCGCTTTGATTCGAGTCTCCCGACTTTGCCGAACGTTTACGCCCCGCTCCTCCCTTTGCAGAAACGAGCAGGTCGAACAGGGTGTACACGACGGCACCCGCCGTAAATCCAATGGCTGTAGGTATAATTCCTCCATCATTCAGCGCATCTCCAAGAAGTTCAAAGGTCGCTGCACCAATTAATGTTCCTGTCCCAAAAGCCATAATCCAACCAATGACTCGTTTGGGAATCTTCAGAAACAATGCTGCGAGTGCGCCAATGACTACCGCTGAGGCAGAGATGCCGCCCCACATGAATGCAGTCCACATCCGGGCCGACCCTCTCTTGTTCAATATATTCTATCATTCCATTAACCCTGGTTGAGCAATCAAAAACAGTGATGTGGCTTTACGGTGATCTATATCACCTGATGTGTTCAAAAATCACGCTATGATACAATGATGTCGTCGTTCAGAAATATGAACACAGAGAGGAGAGATTCTCATGAGTAGGGTCAACAAAGATACAACAGCGGAGTTTCTACAACAGTTCCCCATCTTTCAGGACCTTAGCCCCGAGGAATTAAAGCAAGTCGAAGATATCGCCATTTCCAGAAGCATTCAGAAGAAATCAGTTATTTTCAGCGAAGGAAGCGAAAAGGAAGCTGTCTTTTTCATCCGTACCGGCATTGTAAAGGCCTATAAAACCGATGAGAACGGGCATGAACAGATCGTCTCTTTCCTCAAAACAGGAGATATGTTTCCACACACTGGCTTTTTTAACGCGCACCCTTATCCGGCTACCGCAGAAGCCATTACCCCTACCGAACTATTGGCCATACCTGTCCGACTTTTCGAACGATTAATGCTGAGTACACCCTCCATTGCGATCAAAATTATGCGTGTGCTCGGTGATAAAATAAGAGAATTACAGGATAAATTGCAAGTGCTGTCTGGTCAGGATGTACGCAATCGTGTGCTTTCTTTCCTTCTAATGCTCGCAGAGCAGCACGGACAGACACATGGAGACCAAGTGATCATCAACCTGCCCATGACACATCAGGAGTTTGCCAATTCCATTGGTACAACAAGGGAAACAGCAAATCGGCTTTTAAACCAGCTTACAAAAGAGAATTTGCTCGAAGTGGATCGCAACCGGATTATCATTCATAATTTGCAAGCTTTGAAGCAACAAAGGGATGCGTGACAACTCTGTACCCCTGACTATACTGTTTTCTCTCCCATGCTTTTACACTAAACTGTGTGTGCACAAAGAGACCTTAACACTCGTAATCCATGTTAAGGTCTCTTTGTGTATACACAATTCTCTAGACATGTATCCAACTACTGTGCGTTTCGGTTTACCCATGCCCCTCTTTCCATACAGAGAATTCATTCAAATAAGGCGAGTCTATGACATTAAAAAAGGTGTGAGCAGGCTCACACAGCCCGATCCTCACGTTTTCTATAATCAAATTGCACCACCACAATATCCCTATTTGGAGGAATGACACATGAACACCTATGCAGCAACCATTAATGCCACGGAGTATCCACCGCATTTGAAACATAAAGTTATTTTCGAAACGTTTGATCAGTTGCAACCACAGGAATCCATGTTGCTGATTAACGATCACGATCCTAAACCCCTACGATTCCAATTCCAGTCCACACATCCTGATGGCTTCAACTGGGAGTATATTGAGCAGGGTCCTACAACCTTCCAAGTCAAAATCAGTAAATTATAGATTGGAGCTGAACGGCTATGGCGCACGTTGAAATCATTGACGATACTACACTTCGCATCACGCTGCGGCTGGAAGACGCCACAACCATGGTTCAATTGGCACAGCGTGAGCAAGCGGAATATGCGCAAGAGATTATCACCATTTACGAAAAAATGCCTGTGTTCGAATACATTCATTTCTGTTTTTACTCCTATGACAGTGCAAGACTTTTTGAGCGTGTGCTCGGCATGGACCCGAAAGCCTATTTGTCCTTCTCCCTCGATGCGCCGGAGTCATTCTTTTATGCGCTGTACGGTGGAATGGCCGCCCTGTATGAATCATCTCTGCAGTTGGTACAGCAGGCGGATGCAGCTAGTGCAGGATCGGATGTGAACGCACATGTCTCCATCTGATGTCCATATTGTTGAATTGGATGTGCGTCCTCATCTGAGTAAAAAGCTGGAGCCGTTCCAGCTGATCATGGACACGGTCAAAGGCCTTCAGTATGAAGATGTATTTGTACTACACGCTCCATTCAAACCAACGCCTCTGCTCGGTATTCTCAAGATGAAAGGATACTCCAGCACATCGGAACGAAAAGGTTCAGATCATTGGGTTACCACATTTGTACACAAAAAAATAAAACCGGTGCCAAAGCATTATCTGCAATGGTTTTATCTGGATCGGAAGTCGATTCTAAGCCCGGTTTAGACGAAGAATCCGCTTCATGCAAAGGGCATCCGGAAGAGCAAGTTGTTGCCATTGAAAACGTGGAATCTCCACAAGCTCCCACCGTTATACTGGACAATCGCGGATTGGAACCGCCCCAACCCATGATGCGAACACTTGCCGCACTGGAGCGTTGCAAACCTGGGGAAGTTGTGCTGATTCACAATGACCGTGTGCCAGTCTTTTTGATAGAAGAGTTGAAGAACCTCGGCTGCCCCTTCACGATTGAGGATCAAGCCGATGGTACGGCCAAAGTGAGAATTGAAAAAGGGTAAGGAGGCAAAAGCCATGTCCAGGTTGCCGTTTTTTTATCATCACAGGCATCTTTGGATTTGTAATGTATCATGCATTCTCCCTGCTCTCGCTGACAGGCTGGCTTGGTGATGAACTCAGAGGACCCGAAGGCTGGTTTCATGCTCATCTGTTTGTACTCGGGTGGGCAACCATGCTGGCTATGGGTGCCGTTTATCAGTTGATACATGTTATTTTGCAATCCAATATCTACAGTCTGTTTCTCGGTTATTGTCATTATTTCTTGTTCAGTATCGGAATCGTGGGGATGTTATACGGCTTCATTTGTGCAGATGTCATCTGGATTGCCGGTTCTGCTACACTCGCCCTTTCGGGCATTCTATTGTTCGGATGGAATATGGCCGTTACCCTCTTCCGTGCCTCACAGTGGAATCCGGTGACGATTAGTGCAGCTTGTTCCTGTCTTTATCTGGTTCTTACCGGGCTGTACGGTATGCTGATGGGCCTGAATTTTGCCTTTGGTGATTGGAATGGTCTGCATGAACGCTTATTCGGCGCACATATCTGGATGGGAACACTCGGCTGGTTTGGCATGTTAATTACCGGCTTCAGTTACAAAATGCTTCCGATGTTCTACCTGTCCCATGATTATTCCATTCGATTACAGAAAGTGGTCCTGGTTCTGTGGAATGCAGCTGTAATCACAGGCGTTGTCGCATTTCTGACTGGGTTCAAGGGAGGATTGCTCTGGCTTGCGCTCTTACTTCTAACCGCCGCCCTTCTCTTCTATGTGTATCACTTGGAGCAAATTCAGGAGAAACGGCACAAAAGTAACCCAGGTCCGGGTATCCGCTGGTCTGTGTATGTAAGTCGTGCGTTTGCTGTATATGCTGTTGCCCTATTGATCTATTCCTCGCAAGGGACTGAACTGTTGCTCCATCCACGTGTTGTTCTATTGTCTGGATGGGTGTATCTCGGGGGTGGGTGTCTCTCACCATACTTGGCTATGCCTCCAAAATCGTGCCTTTTCTATGGTGGACCCACAAATATGGCAAGCAGGCAGGCAGACCCGAACTCCGCTGATGGCAGGTATGCTGAGTGAACGGTATGTCAATTGGGGTATGCTCGCCATGGTCGCTGGAAGCCTTTTGCTTGTCACTGGAATTCTGATTAATCTGGCTGAGGTCATGATGGTTGGAGGGACGATCTTGTCTCTTGTCTCCATCGTTTATATAACAAATATTGCTCTGGTATTCAGACGTTAACATAAATAAGGTGGACTGGAGAGTGAACATGATGAAACAAACCACGCATTTGCTAGAATGTCTCAAGGAAGTGTATGACCCTGAATTAGGTGTCAATATCGTTGACCTGGGTCTGGTGTATGAAGTAAGGGAAGAGCCTGAACGGGTTCATGTACGAATGACGCTGACTACACCAGGTTGCCCGCTGCACGATACGATTGTTGGTGCGGTGAAATGGGTTTTGCAGGAAAATACAAATAAGACCGATATTGATGTTCAAGTCGTGTGGGAGCCCCAATGGTCTCCACAGCTGATGTCGAATGAAGCCAAGGAAATGCTGGGATACTTCTAGGCAGAATGACGGTAGACCGGATGAATGAACAAGCTGCTGGCGGAATACGAAAAAGCGTACTTCAGATCTGATGTTCTCAGACCCAAGTATGCTTTTTATTTTGCTATGTATGGGAACATATACTTGATATACACCCCGGAGATTGCTAGAAGGACGATTGTTGCAGGAGAGTATTCTTGAATAAAAATAAATAAGGAAACTCCAGAATAGAGTTTCCCTTATATTAGTGCCGATCAGTGAATCATTTTATAGATTCCTTGATATTAGATCTTAGATGTCCTTTGCATACGATGCTGCTGGCACTTTGTTTAACACCACGAACAAACGAACTTCCTGATCTCCTGTATTATGGAATGCAAACTCCACCTCACCGCCGCAATGGATCACATCCTCTTGTTTCACCACTTGTTCTTTTCCATCCAGAATAAGTGTGCCTGTGCCTTCAACCACCAGTAAAATAACGTCTGTGCCCGGATGTTTATGAACGGGAAGCTGCTGACCTGGCAGAAAATGAAGGACAAAGGTCACCCCACCACCTTGTTGGAATAAAACCCTTTTGTAAAACGGTCCTCACTAAATGCTTTGACTTCTTGCAATGACGTAATACTCATATAATCGTCCTCCTCGATAATATCATCTATTGATGCATTCATCTTAACGCAAGAAAGCCCGCGTTTCCTTGATCTTAATCAAGAAAATGCGGGCCATGAACAGATCATGGTCGATCCATATCATCATTCGTTTGTTGAATAATTACACCATCATTTTGCGCAGAGAAGATATATATCTGGAACGGATAACAAAGAAATAAAATGTCTGTGCAAGGAGAAACGCACCAAATACAGTCAACACCGGAACCGTATAATTCGTAATACCGAATTCAGACAGGAACGGCTTAACCACGACCAACGTTTCAATGATAGCTACCCCAATTGGTAAGAAGAACAGAATGGCAATCTGAACGGTGGATGATCGTTTCATCTCGTCGAAACTGAGACCCATTTTCGAAAGAGAATGCACCATTTTCCCATCTGCTTCAAGATCGGTATGCAGTCTGAAATACAGAAAGCTTGCGGAAGAGATGGAGAAGATTAATCCGATAAATATGCCCAGAAAGGTAAAGAGTGCTGTACCCTGTCTGTATCTCTCAAAATCTCCATATCGAGTGGTCAGAAAGCCGGAGTAATTCTCATCAGAAGAAGCATTATCGCTTCGAATGGTATCTGCGGACGACAGAAGCTGATCGCTAACCATGGCTTCCGAGGAGTGTCGGTCAGGTACAGCATGACCCCATGCCGGAATCTGATACAGAACTTTGCCAGATAATCTATTTCCTTGGAGCTGTTGTGTGATCTCTTCAAACTTCTCATCCGGGAGGACAACCACAGCAGTTGAATAGATCAAGGTTGCAAACCGTGTCTCAACATCCGTAGCTGTAACTCTTGCTTGCATCGGACCAGCTTCCAGATTCAGAGTCATGGTGTCTCCTTCCGCATAATTGCGAAACCTGTTGCGATCGATCTGAGCCTGATCCTTCTCATTACGGGAATCTACGAACAATACTGAGTCTGAATCCAATTGGAACGTCTTTTTCCTTGGATCGCATTGAATCGGTTGTAATGACTGAGCGGCATAACCGAGACAGCACTCTGATCCGCATCAGACCAAAAGTACTCCAGATACACTTGCTGATAATTCAAGCCTGCTGCTTCAAGTGTCGAATCAATATAGCTCATATCCATTTGATCCGAAGGAGTGTACACATTGTATTTGACTGGAAAATCGTTATTGGTAAACTGCTCCCGGTTCTCCTGATCCAGTGACAAAATCACCACCGCACTCATCGAAGCAATCGCAATGACTACAGTCACCATAAAGAGCATGCGAGCATTATCCTTCATTTTGTAACTCATCTCTGAGATCCATAACAGACGTGTACCATGCCATACCGTTTTACGATTACGCTTCAATAAACGAATGATGAGTACGGAAAGCTGTGAATAGAAAAAATACGTCCCGGCTATGCCTGTCACTGCTGCAAGCATGATCGTCTCACCATTCAACTCGCTGCGGATTGCCACAAAGCCGACTGTAAGTAATGCCAATCCCAGAAGTGAGAAGAACCACGAAGCTTTGGGTTCTTTTTTAGGTTTGCTGGTACCCGTCAAGAGCTCTAACGTCCGCTTGTTCCCGATAAAGAGTAATGTGAAGAGTGAAATGCAGAAGAATAATATCAAAAAGGCTCCTACTGTAATCAGAATGGCTTTGATCGGAAAATAAAAGGGCAGATCATCCATGCCAATAAAACGAGTAGTTAACATCAGAAACAGCTTCGACAACAACATGCCCCCGCCTATACCAACAATAATGGACAAACAGCCGATCAACATGTTTTCCAAAATGACCAATTTCCGAATCTGTGCGGGCTCTGCACCAAGTATGGTCAGAATACCAAACTCTTTGTTCCGTGATTTGAGAAAAGCACTGATAGAATACATGACAAAGAAAAATGCAAACACATATACAATGATCGAAGCCACCTGCATCCCCGTAGCAGTTGTGTCACCCATCGGCAACTCTTTCACATACGGATGATAGATGAACACCGCATAAGCGAAGAAAATCATGACCATAAACACACTGCTAAGAAAAAAGCAATATACGCTCGCCCATTCCGGCGAATATTGTTAAACGCGAACTGAGGAAAGCTCATGTGAATTCCTCCCCAGAAGGATAACGTATCAATGATCCGCTGGAAAAACGTCTGTCGATTATCTCCGCGGTGCACCTCGGCTGCCAGTTTTCCGTCCTTGATGAACACGATGCGGTTACAATAACTTGCCGCAAGTGGGTCATGTGTGACCAACATAATGGTCGTTTTCTCCTGCTGGTTAATCTGTTCAAGTGACTCCATGACCGCTTGGGATGACGTAGAATCCAGGGCGCCGGTGGGTTCATCCGCCAGTACAATCGAAGGCATATTAATCATGGATCTCGCAATGGCTGTTCGTTGTCGCTGTCCGCCCGAAATTTCGTAGACTCGTTTATCCAAAATGTGATCAATCCCAAGCTTGGTTGTAATACGATGAAGTCTGCTCTCCATCTCCTTCAGTTTGACCTTGTCCAGTGTCAATGGGAGTACAATATTCTCAGCAACCGTCAGCGTGTCCAACAGATTGAAATCCTGAAAGACAAATCCGAGTTCCCGACGCCGGAACATGGCAAGTTCCTTCTTTTTCATATCAAACGGGTTCATGCCATTAATCAGCACCTTGCCTGAGCTGGGTTCATCAATGGTCGAGACCATGTTTAACAATGTGGTTTTGCCACTGCCGGACGGGCCCATAATGCCCACAAACTCCCCTTGTTTGATTGTCAGATGAATATCACTAAGGGCTTGAGTTTGCACTTTACCCTGATATACTTTGCTCAGTGCCGATACTTGTAACATTTCCATGTGTATTCCCCTCCGAATCTTTCATTCTATATACGTTATTTCTATTCTTATCCTAACGGACCTCCCGTAACGGTGCTATCGAATTACCTTAAACTTCCCTTACAGCGCGTTTAAGGTTCTGTTCCCCTGCCTCCTCTATCACACTCCTATGCATTAAAAAAAGCACCTCGCCCATGGGCAAAGCGCTCTTCACTTCAGATATTTCGATTGAACCCAGCTGAATCTGACCAATGTTCCCTCATTCGGCTCCGAAAACAACTCCACACGATTATCCAGTCGGGCACTGATCTCACGGACCAGATATAATCCCATTCCCGTAGATTCGTGGTATTGCCTGCCCCGTTCACCTGTAAAATAGGGATTGAACACGCGATGAATATCCTCGGACGAGATGCCGATTCCCTCATCCTGAATGTCCAAGATCGTACGCTCTTCCTGTTTATAGCCGGTAATGATCACTTTTTTGCCTGATTTGCTATCGGAATAGTTCACGGCATTGGTCAAAATCTGGGTAAACATGAACCGTAGCCACTTGGAGTCACTGTATATCTGAAGGTCTTCCTCTATACGGATATCCGGCGTAATGCCTCTGCGTATAAACAAACGTCGGTTCTCTGCAATGCTGCTCCGAAGCACTTCTTGAATAGACAACAGCTCCACACGAAAATCCCCTTCAAACTGTTCAAGCCTTGATGAATGCAAGACCATTTCAAGTCCTTTGCGCAGCTTATCCAGTTCATCCTGAATACTGCCAGCCGTCTCATCGTCCACATCTTCCAAGGTCAGTTGGATAATGGACAACGGGGTCTTCATCTGATGAACCCATCGATTCATGAATACCACCTGCTGTTCCTTGCTAGTACGTAACTGACCTATCTCGTTCTGCCGATTACGCTCCAGTTCATGTAACAATTCCTGGATGGCTTCCGCCACGACCGAATTTCCAAGCGTTTGAAAAGGCTCCTTTACAAGCAAATGTGGTTGTTGAAGTAAACGATAATAGGCTCGCAGCTGGAAGTAACGTATGACCAGATAGACCATCAGCACCACGGTACTGATCAGCATGCCGTATAGGACAATTTTCATCGGGCGATCTTCACCAGAGAGCCAATACACACACGGAACCAGCAGCATCTGCAGCACATAAAATCCAACTAACATCTGGTGGTCTTTCAGGAAAAGTCTCATTTCCCTTTCCCTTGTGCGGATGAACCCAGATCCAACACGCGATAACCCGCTCCGCGAACCGTCTCCAAAATCTCTTCAGCACCCAGCTCCTTCAACTTCCGACGTAAACGCGTAATATATACATTCAACGTATTATCATCAATAAAATGTTGATCTTCCCACATCTGTTCAAGTAATTTTTCCCGGCTGACCACTCGCCCTGCCTTCGCCATCAGCGCTTCTACCAGTATGGCTTCCTTCTGTGTCAGCTCTGTTAAGCGTTCATCATATTCCAATACGAATCGCTCAGGATAGAGGATCATGGGGCCGTTCTTGACCTTCACTTCCTGCTGCACAGCAGCGTAAGAACCATAGGCTCTGCGCAGCTGACTGCGGACTTTGGCAAGAACGACTTCATATTGAAAAGGTTTTGTAATATAATCATCCGCCCCATGCTCCAACGCCATAATCTGATCCATACCACTATCCCGAGCGGATATGAACAAAATGGGACATATGGAATGTGTGCGTATCTGTCTGCACCAATAATAACCATCATATTGAGGCAAGTTCACATCCATCAGCACCAGATCCGGTTCCATCTTCACAAATTCATCCAATACATGACGAAAATCATCTGTGACCTGTACCTGGAATCCATTTCGGGTCAGATAAGCCGCCAGCAATCCTGCTAGCTTGGCATCATCTTCAACCAACAATATTGACTGCATCGTTAACCCTCTTTCCGTTTCCTGACGTCAATGTATCACATCTAGTTACCCATTCTAGTCGGAAACGGTTTGGAAATAAAGGGTCAGACTACGAGACGCCCCTCTTCTCTGCCAACCCAATAATAGCTTCTACCCCTGAGTTAAACTCAAGAAAGTCCTGCTCAACCCCATCGCTGAATATAACACCATCCTCTGGCATCTGGGATACAATGTGCAATGGTTGCTTTGAATGAATCTGTCCAAACACCAGATTGGCTGCTGTCGTCCGGCTCGGGAACGGTTCACGTACTGAAAAATATAAATAAGGCGCATCCCAGTTAAAATGATTCAGCTCCTGCCTGCTTCCATGAATGGATGCCGATGCTGTAGCAACCTCAGCTTCAGAATTCATGTTCTGCCAAGCCGTCGATCCTACAATTCCGGTGGCTCCAGCCAGCACACTTTTGAACCAGCCCGTTGATCCCATGCCTGTGGATACGATGATGCCACTGGAAGATTGTTGTTCTGCGGATGAACCCAAACGCACCTCATAACGAGCCGATACATGTGTCTTCCGACCAATAAACAGATCATTCACACCATATAGATACTGTCCATCATTGAGTTCCACTTTGGCGAGAGTGACTTCTTTCAAGGTTCGTTGCTTTCGAATGACATCAGGAACAATGAAGCTGAGATCCTCCACGGTAAAAGGTAATAATACCCCATCCCACCGCATCGGGTCCGGGTTCACACCAATGAGCGGCTGCTCGGTTACGTATTTGAGGGTGTTGGCTACAAGCCCATCCTGTCCGACCACAACCACGATATCCTGCTCTCCAAAGATAAAATTGGGTACATGTTCCCGATCAATCGTCTGTACACGACCCAACTGTCCCAGTTGCTGCTGTGCCTGCTGCACAGATAACCGATAACGACGGTCTTCCTCCATATAATCACTGAAGTCTGCGCCCAGACGTTCAATATAGAACTGAGCTTGCTGCACCGTGTTATATCGAACCACCAGTTCTTCCAGTCTGGTCCGGCGCTTCACCAGAATCAGTTTATGTTCGCTCATTCGATCATCTGCCGCAGGCTGCTGACGTACAGATTTCCCTGCCTGCTCTGCTTGCTCTCTTCTTCCTAATCTCATCTCGCTCGACCTCCCTGATCTCTGCCCGGCGCGGGAGACATTAATCCCTGCAACAGATCCGGCGAGATATTAAGCTGTCCGATCTTGCCTGCATTTTCAGCCAGTTCCTGGAACGCGAGTGCGATCAGCTTATCGGAATTCATACCCATGTTTGCCATCGCTTGCAGTACATTTGGCTGTACATTTTGCAACGAATTCATCACGGCAGCAATCTCATACGCTTTGGCATCCGCTTCCGCATTGTGATTGGCAATGGTTAACTCAATCAGCTGCTGCTTACGTTCCTCCATCGCTGTATTGAACTGAAGCTGCTCCTGCTCCATCTCATTTTGTTTCTGTTTTACCGAGCGTTCTGCCTGCAACTGAGTCTCCCTAATTTGCTGTTTCTTTGTCTCCACGGCAATTTCGGTGTTCAGTTCGTTCTCTTTCACTCTGCGTTCTTGTTCAATCGATGCATTGCGACGCACATAGAGCGCTTCATCTGCTTGACGCAAAATCTCTTCACGCGCTTGTGCTTCCAATGCACGCATCGTCTCTTTATTAGGCAGAATGGCCAGAATGGATAGACTCATCAGCTCAACGCCCAGTTTCTCCAACTCTTCACTTTGCACAACTTCACGTTTCATGCTGCTTGCCAGCCGTTCACTGGATTGAATGGCCTCCTTCAGCGGCATTTGCTCCAGATGTTTCTTGGTTAGTACTTTTGCTGTGGTGATCACCCGTTGGTCCAGCTTGCCGGGGTCGTCGGAAATATACCGATTCTTGCGCAAATTGTACGTGTAATTCAGACTCTGGGTTATTTTCAAATAATCCACTATGCGATAGCTTAGCTGCCCCTGCACAGTAACGGTCTGATAGTCCGCTGTAATCTCTTCGAACATGAATGGTACATCCACCGAGGACACGGGTAGAACCACTACCGATGTGGTCGGCTCATAATAATAAAAGGACAATCCGACACCTTGACGTTGTACCTCACCATTTTTCACTTTCATGACATACTCACTGGGTTGAAATTTCGCAAATCGGAATCCAAACATGGCTCATTCCCCATTTCTTAATATTGTCGTTTTGATATTATCGAAATGATAACAAATGAATTTGATATTGTCAATACGACATTAACAAATTGTTCATATGCCTATTTAGAGAAAGCAGTAAAGTCTGATCCTCTCTTTTTTTCGCAAAATCAGGACCACCCGTCCAACGGGTGGTTTGCTCTTGGGGTATAACCCCTGTTGCCAAACTGCGCCTAAAGACGCTAGCCTGACAGCAGGGCTGTTCAGGCTCAGTGTTGTTTGTCACTTTCACTCACCAGTTAAACTGGTTTTACTTCTTTTGCTCCGATTACTGCTGAATGGATCTTCGTATTCTTTTACACTCAGCTTATCTAACGCTTGATCATGTGCTTCTTGTTCACGAATATATTTTCTTACCGTTGCTTCATTTAGACCCACTGTACTCACATAGTACCCTTCTGCCCAAAACTTTCGATTGCCGTATTTATACTTGAGCTGGGCATGCTTCTCGAATATCATTAGCGAACTTTTCCCCTTTAGATATCCCATGAACGTTGAGACAGCTATTTTCGGTGGAATCGCTACCAACATATGAACATGATCGGGCATCATATGACCTTCTATAATTTCTACTCCCTTGTACTTACATAGACGTCTAAAAATTTCGATTAAGTCTTTTCTCACTTGATTATAGATTTCTTTCCGTCTATACTTCGGGGTGAATACAATGTGGTATTTGCACATCCACTTTGTGTGAGCTAGGCTATAGCTCTTGTTTGCCATCTAAGACCATTCCTTTCTTTGAGCCTGAACATCTCAATTTTATCGGAATGGTCTTAGTGGTCAAACCCTCGATTCCTCCACCCGCATAGCGGGTGGTTTTTTGTTTCGCACGTTACACGCACTCAACTGGCTAAAGCCATAATAAAGAGACCGAATCCTATGATTCGATCTCTTTACCTGCTTTGTTATTTTCTATTCATGCGTACTGATGATGCCACCAGACATTCTTCGTAATCAAAAGCGGACTTTTTGAAATATCTCTAATACAGTTGTTCCATCAGTCTCGCGATTGCAACAGCACCCTGTGCACGGTTCGCCGTTTCTTTCGGAGCAAACGTGCCATCAGGCATGCCTTTTAGCAGTCCAAGTTGTTGCATCGAAGCTACAGCTTCTTTTGCATACCCGGCGATCTCGGCGTTGTCTACAAACACCATATCTCCTTGTGCAGCATTGTTCGCATCCTGATCACTTTGCACAACCTGCAGTGCTCTGTTCAGCATAACGGCCATATCTTCTCGCGAAATACGTTCATTCGCTCCAAAGCTTCCATCCACCCGGCCTTGAATAATGTTCATTTCAATGCCAAGTCGTACTGAATCGGCATACCACTGCCCTTCCTTCACATCTGTTGGGATTGAGATAGATCGATCGGGCTGGCGTACATCACCAATACCTTTAATAATCATTTGCAAAAATTGTGCTCTGGTCAGTTCACCTTGCGGGGCAAAACGTGTTGCACTCATCCCCGTAATAATTCCCTTACCGTATAGGTTCTGCACTTCTTGGAGAGCCCAATTGTAATTTTGCAGATCATGTAATGGTACTTCAACTTCTGCAATGACATAACTGCCCGATTCCAGCGGTTTGAACGCCATCGTCTTTGTCTTGTCATCGTACTTGGAATACGTAACAGGTTTCATTTCACCACTTGGAGATACGGAATGTACAACCATAACTACATCATTCTTTTTAGGTTGCTCCACATTGGATAGAGCAACTTCAACCGCTCTGTTTGTCCATTGCAATGGCTTATTGTTCATTAACAAACTTACATCAACAATCGCATGATTACCGATCACTGCTTTTTGAGATGTGGACAATGTATCTGTCGATCCTTTTGCCACTACGATGTCGAACGTTCCCGCAGTCTCCGCAATGGTTAGCGGGAGTGATTTTAGAGGAACACGAACGGTAGTTTGTCCTACGACTACATCCAGGGATTTCACTTCCTCGGAACGAATCCATGCTGCCAGTTGACTTGCAGCCAACTGGAATGTGACTGTCTTGGCTGTGTCGGGTACATCTGCAAGCAGTTTCAACGTACGATTTCCTGCATCCATGGATTGCAGTGCCTGAGTTAATTGAGATGCATCCGGACGAATAGAATACTTGTCATCCCCGGTTGCTGTTCCTTTTACCGTTATTAGACCCTTCGCTGGCGGATTACCAGGTTCAGTCGGTGTTGTTACAGCCGGATTCCCCGTTGAAGGGGCTGTTCCCGGGTTGGACGGTTGTGACGGTTCACTTGGTTGGGATGGCTGGCCAGGGCCAGGTGTTACATCTTGACGTACAAGTTTACTCACAGCATCTTGTAACGCACGATCCGCATTGCTCACATCTTGCGTTGAAGATTCAACATCCATAATGAATGCCTTCGCTTCAGAAAGCGCCTTACTGAACACATTCCAGCTTGAAGTCGTGTATTCGGTTTGCTTTAATTTCTCAGCGGTATCTACCGTAGCTTGCAGTGCAGATTTGTCCGCCGGGAACGTACCGTAAGCTTCAAATTCCATGAATCCTACCCATGTGGGACCTGTTTTAATTGTTACTCGAATATAACGTCCCTCCGTGCCTTCTGGAAGTACATGGCTGGGTGCAGTTGATACAACAACATCACTTGTGGTGTCCACTACTTTCACAAAATTTTTGTTATCATTGGACACTTCGATCGTATATTTGATGCCACCACTCCACATCGACATCTCGATCTTGCGCAGGTTTGCGACTTTCCCCAAATCCACTTGCCACCAGCTATCCTTACTCTGGTCTGTTCCCCATGAAGTGTTCGGATTGTTGTCAATTGCACCTTCAGGAGAGTTGGCTTGATTGCCTCCTGTCCCTGCACTACTTGAAGCCGTTGCCGTTTTTCCCGTTGTTAAAGCCTCCAGAGAGACTAGACTAGTAAAGGCTTGTTTCAACGTATTCAGTGCTGAATTCACCTCAGATTGGACAACAGCATTGTTATCTCGGACCTGAATCGCTGCCTGCAAAGACTGTTCCAATACAGACCAGCTCCGGCGTGTATAGGAAGATTTTGTCTGCTGCTGCATTTGTTGAATGTACTGGTGCAGTTGTGTTTTGTCCACATTGGATAGACCATCAATGGCATCATGCAAACGTTTAACCGCTGTATTCGCATCCGTCTGTGTCGCTCTAGGATCATTCAAGACCTGCTCAGCGCCTTCCAGCGCTTTGGTCAATACCGCCCAAGTGGCCGCAGACCAGTCAGCCTGCTGATACGTACGCGCTTCCGCTATTTTGGCTCGAAGCTCGTCAAGCTGCGGAGCGATAACCTGCATCAGCTGCATCACACGTTCCAATGCTGTTGTCGCTGCATCTGTATCTGCTTGAGTTACCCCGCCCGGCGTGTATGCCTGTTGGTATACATCATTCGCTGCCGAGATTGCCGGAGCCAGAGTCCCCAGCTTTCCGGAGTAAAATCAGTCTGTACCAATGATCTGGCTCGTGTAAGTGCCGCATCCAGTTGCTGGCGGTCTGCGGGCAGAAGACCCAATCCACGTTTGTACACATCAAGGGACCATAACGC
Source organism: Paenibacillus sp. OVF10 (assembly GCA_022836915.1). GTDB lineage: Bacteria > Bacillota > Bacilli > Paenibacillales > Paenibacillaceae > Paenibacillus. The sequence goes on from CP094668.1 coordinate 5,057,184, forward strand.
TCTGCCTTCATACGAATGCCCGCCGTTGCCCGGAAATTCGTCGTAATCAAACATGGCTTGGTTTTCCCAAGCATTCCCTTCGGAGGCAATCCAGCCTACACCGGCCGGAATCCACGCCGGCTCCCAGTAGAAGAAACCTGCTCCATGATTATTCGGCACGTTCGCAATCATGTCCATAATGCCAGCGATGGCATCATATTGACCTTGAACGGTTGCGGGGAAATCTGCTCCTCCTACATGAAGCGCTTCGTCTGATCCGATGATATTTCCATGAGCGTCCCCGTTTTTATAGGAAAACGGATAGGACGTTTCAGCGATAATAACATCTTTGCCAAACTCGACTGACACTTCATTCATCGTTTTCTGTACATCCGCAAACGTCCCATGCCAGAACGGGTAATACGACAGTCCGATAATGTCATAGTCCAGTCCGCCTTTACGTAACTCTCCAAAGTACCATTTGAACGTATCCGCCTTGCCGCCTTCAGCCAGATGGATCATAATCTTCACCTTATCCGCGTTATCGGTGATCTCTCCTTCTACTGCACGTACAGCATCAACTCCGCTTTTTAGCAATGCAACATTTTGCTCGAAATCCACGTCACTGCTCAAGCCGTTCAACACACCACTGTTAATCTCGTTACCGATCTGCACCATATCAGGCATGGCGCCCTCTGCTTTCATCTCTCCCACAACTTCAACCGTATAGTCGTATACGGCCTGCTTCAACTCTTCGGGGAAAGACCTTCCCAAGCTTTGGGACGAAGCTGCTGACCCGGGTGCGCCCACTCGTCCGAGTAGTGGAAATCAAGCAGGATCTTCATACCTTTTGCTTCACTCGCTTGGCCAAACGAATGACATCTTTCTTATCGTTATAGCCCCGGATTTCTGCGGGTCATTCCATAGACGAAGGCGTACGTAATTGACACCACGATCCTTGAGAATATCGAGCAAATCACGCTGTGTACCGTTGCTGTCCACATATTTTCCGCCTTTAGCCTCAATGGCGGTTAACGTGGAAATATCGACACCTCTAACATAGTCTTCACGATATCCCTCAACGATCACCTTAGCTTTAAGCTGAGGCTCTGGAGGCGCACCGTATACCGAACCTGTCACGGTAAAGCTGCCCGCATGTGCGTACTCTGAAGGGTCAATACTATCCCATTCCACTGGAACCATTCCTGATTTTCCATTCTGGTACCATGCTTTTACCTGATTAGGCAGAACTGGCGCACTTCTTGTCACCGTTTTCACTTCGATTGAATCATATTTGGTAATGTTGGCAGGTTCAGTGCCTTCTGATTCTCCCCACACTTTGAACTCCAATATTTCCGGCCAGACTCCTTCACCCTTGAAAAGGAAATGTTCAGTCTGATGTATCGTACATCATTCTGCTCGAACGTCAGATCAGCGATCTGTTTGGCATCTGCATTTTCACTTTGATCAGCAACGTTGGTCCATGCCTGCTGGTCAGCAGATGTTTCTACCATATATTTCACAACTGTGTTTTCTCTCCACGTTATTTCCGCTCCGGACAGATTGTAGTCTTCACCCAGATCAATCATCACCCACTGTGGTTGTTCCGTTGTCACTCCAGCCTTAGCAGCCCAATGCGTGTCACTTTTACCATCAACCAAGTGCTCCTTTTTGCTCCAATGCTCCAAATATTCTGTGCTTACCGTAACCGCCTTGTTAAGTGCCACGTTCACTTTTGCATCTTCTGCAGCCGCTGGACGAACCATCAGTCCCAGATCACAGAATAGCATCAGTAACACCAGACACCCGCTTATGTACCTTTTGTTCACTCTTGATCTCCCCTTTTTGTGTTTGATTGTGCATGGATCAATGAATGTTATGAATCCTCCTCATTGTAAGCGCTTAATAGTGATAGGCGACACGGCATAATCTAAAGGAAACAGCAGTTATTTTAACAATATGATCCTGTGACAGTTACATTTGAGCTATATTAATCACACTATTTTGCAAGAGAAACAAAAAAATCTGTCCGTCTACCGTAAGGCAGAACAGAACAGATTTTTCAGGTATGATCATTGTTACACTTATTTAGAAAGTTTCAATTCAAGCTGTACCTGGATATCATTTTCAGTCGAGAGCACAACGGAGTGTGGATTTTCCATTCCGAAATCTTCGAATGTTACCATCGATGTCGCCGACAACAATACTTCGTTATTCTCATAAGCAGCTTTTGCATCAAAAGTTACTTCTTTTTCAATACCTTTAACCGTAATGGTACCATTCATTTTGATATCAACCGTCTGACCAACAGGCCATTCCGCAGGTACCCCTTCAAATGAAGTCGCTGTAAAAGTTGCCTGTGGATATGTTGCAATGTCGAAGAAATCCGCTTGCTTCACGTGACCATCACGCTGTCCATTCCCGGAATCAATGCCGTCCATCTCGATCTGTCCTTCTGCCTTCATCTGAGAAGCATCATCTACATTAATTGTCCAATTCCCTTTTACCTGCTCGTCCACAAAATTAACCGTCTCCTGTGAAGTGGTTACGGAGAAGTATACTTTGGAACCTTCGCTGATGTTCCAGTCTCCGTTCAGTTGCTCTGCTCCTGCAGTTTCATTGGCTACAGCCGTTCCTGTGCTATCTACAGTTGTTGTGGAAGTTGCTGTGCTGGCAGGAAGCACCTGTTCAATCTCCACGTTGTTCCCCAAGTAGCTATTTGCGAGATAGTAACCACCGCCACCGATTACGGCAACCGCCGCCACACCTGTAATAAGCCATGCTTTTGCTTTCTTGTTCATCTGTATGTTTCCTCCAGTATATTATTGTTTAAGTTGCTTGTTGGAGTGAATCATATCAATTGAATGTGTCAGGAAGAAGTCAAGATAAGACAAGTCCCATATTTTTTTCAAATCCGTAATACAGGATTGGCTTTACGCTCTGGCTCATGTAAAATCAGTACAAGTTTACTCAGCGAAAGGAGAACGCTTTTCTTGAAATCCATACTTATCGTCGAGGATGAACAAGCTATTGCACGAGTACTGGCTGCTTATCTGAGAAAAGCAGAATTTGAAGTTCATCATGCAGCAGATGGACCGACTGCACTTACCCTTTTTGATACCGTAACGCCTTCCCTGGTATTACTTGATGTGATGCTGCCAGGAATGGATGGATGGGATCTGCTGCGGATTATTCGTGAAAAAAGTGCTTGTCCCGTGATCATGCTAACTGCACTGGATGACATTTCAGACCGCCTCAACGGACTAAATGCCGGTGCTGACGATTATATGAGCAAACCTTTTGTACCGGAAGAAGTGGTCGCCAGAGTTAATGCGGTGTTGCGCCGTAATCCACATTGGACCTCTGGTGGCGAAGAGAAGCGTTCCTTTGGAAATCTCGTCATTGATCTTGCTGCCAAGCAGGTGCTGCTGAACGGTGCAGAGGTTGCACTCACACCTCGTGACCTGTCGTTGCTGTTCTTCCTGTCCGATTATCCGAATCGTACGTTTACCAGGGATCACCTTATTGAACAGGTATGGGGGATGGACTATGATGGCAGTGACCGTGCTGTGGATCTATCGATTAAACGACTACGTCAAGCCCTCTCCCACTGGTCTGCAGAGACGGGAGAAATTCGGACGTTGCGAGGAATGGGGTATCAATTTTGGATCGCCAACTGAAACAGAAAAAACAAACGGACGATATCCATTCTGTCACACTGGACACTGCGATATTTTCTCATTTTGTGCATTGGTTTCACGATTATTGCGGCCGGGGCACTCTACTGGATTCGAACAACTTCTATTGAAAAAAGCCTCAAAACCGCAGAACTGCTTGGTCTGGAGATTGCCGATCATGTGACCAGTGAAAATAATATGCTTCGGGTTCCACCCGATCTGGACAGACTGGTAACCAAGCGAGAGAAACTATTTAATACAGATCATTATTTTTGTGTCATGATCTTGGACAATAACAATCAATTGATCTTTTCCCAGCCTAAAATGGAGCAAAAAGATGTGCATTATCGACTGTCAGACGACTATCTTGAACCGCGAAACAACAAATATGCAGGTGTAACGGTCAACATATCCGAGGGAGATCAAACCTTGGGTAAAGTGTGGGTTATGCAGTCCAAACAATCCATTACATTTGGTCCAGAGACGATATGGCTCGTGGCTCTAATCCTCGGAGGACTAATCCTCTGTGGATGGTTTACAATCTATCTCCTGTCCAATAAGTTATCCAGACCTATTCGTCAGGTCGCCTATGCCGCTGAGCAGATTCGAGGTGGCAATTATGATGTGAGCCTTGACTTGAATACACGAGAACGTGAGATCAATGAACTTGTAAATTCATTTCGAGATATGGCGACTCGTCTCCGACAACTTGAAGAATGGCGTACACTTTCGCTGGCAGGGGTAAGTCATGAACTCAAGACACCGGTAACTTCCATCAAGGGGCTCGTTATGGCAGTACGTGACGATGTCGTGAGTCCACAGGAAGGAAAAGAATTTTTGGATATCGCTTTGAAGGAATCTGAACGCATGGAGCGAATGGTCGCAGATTTGCTTGACTATAACGCCATGGCTGCAGGAAGTGTTGCCGTTCGCAAGGAACGGACGGATCTGAAACTGTTGGTCGGTGAGATCATCTATCAGTGGAAGATTGCGTATGAGGACAAAATGCCAGAGGTTCAGCTGCACGCACCTCCAATTAACTTCTTTACCATGGGGATGCTCTCCGCATTCAGCAGATCATTGTCAATTTGCTCAATAACGCACTTCATGCCACAGCTCCTGCACAAAAGGCTGTCTTCGATATTTATCTAAGTACTGAAGAACAGATGCTGTACGTTGATGTCAAGGACAACGGCACAGGCATCGCAGCTGAAGAACAACCCAAAATCTTCGAACGCTTCTATCGTGGAGAACTCAAAAACGTCGTAACCGCGGCCTGGGACTAGGATTAACATATAGTCGGCTACTCGCTCAGGAACAGGGCGGTGAACTGACACTTGTCTCCAGCAGCCCGGAAGGGAGCATGTTCAGATTAAGTCTGCCACGCTGGACTGCAACGCAAGAAGCCATGAATACAGAAAAAGCATACGGAGCAGCCGTTAAAGTATAACGCATCACGCTAACATTGAACTAGCCCAGAACTCCATTCAGGAGACTGGGCTAGTTCAGCGTGTTCCTTGTTGCTTTATCTAAACTATCCAAAATAGAAGCAGTCAACACTCTAAGACACGTGGCTTGTATTCATCGTAAGCATCCGAGATCAGTTGCTTATGAAGTGTACTACTGGCAATGATCGCTTTCCGCTTTGCTTTCAAAACAATCTGCTCTATATCCGCATAACTGCACCCGTTCAAGCGTTCACATATGTAATCTTCCAGCCGGGTCTCCTGTTCAAATGCTCCCACCAACTTGCTGATATACAATCTGCGACTTGAATCATCAGGCATACCATAGGTCATCTTCGTATCAAAACGCCGCCAGATGGCATGATCCAGTTGGGTCTCCAGATTCGTTGCAGCCACCAGTATGCTGTCCCCATCAAATTCGTCCAGACACTGCAATAACGTATTGACGACACGAGCCATCTCTTTCACTTCATCATTGCTCTCACGTGTCCGGCCTATGGCATCAAATTCATCCAGAAATAACACACAGGGATTCATTCGTGCATATTCGAATAACTTGCGTACGTTACTCCCCGTCTCCCCAAGATGGCTATGAATGATCGCATCTAATCTCACAAGAACCAATGGCAGATCAAGACGCTCCGCCAGATGAGATGCCGTTAATGTTTTTCCCGTGCCGGGAGGCCCGAACATGACCATTTTGTTGGGGATTGATACATCATGCTCTCTGAACCTCTCTTTCATGCCCAGAATGGTTATGAATTCGTTAATGATACGCTCATTTTCTGCGGAAAATACAATATGCTGGGCTTTACGCCTACACTCTTTCGGCGTATAAAAAGCAGCCATATCGATCCCTTTTGCTCGGGGAATCCGGTTCATATGGTTTATTTTGCTCATGTATACATATGCTCCTTCATTTATAGTGTCAGTCCGTAATTCAAGTTATATAAGTTGAACTAATGAATATTTACACTGACCACTTCGATGACAGAACAACCTTCCGATCGCTGTTATCGTGTAAATGTTTAGTTCAATTTATATAGAACCACTTAGACTTTAATCGTAATTATTACCATTAAATAATAACATACTACTGTCTTTTTGCAAATATAACCACAGCACGTACACTATTTTGCCACAGAAGGAAGTCATTTGGTTGCAAGCTTCAATAAAATTTGCTATTCTAAATGTGCATCGTTGTGTATAACGCAAAAAAGCCCTCCGAATTTCGTGAGAGCAAAAATTTTCCAGGTTGACAAGCGGCAACTTGTTGTATCTGGTTTCTTTATACCAACGAATGTAATCCAATTAAAGTGAGGTTAACAATCATGGCAAAAGACGTATTGTGTGAAGTTAATTCCTGTCGTCACTGGGCTCAAGAAAACAAATGTAACGCTTCTTCGATCTACATCGTGAGCCACAGTTCCAAAGAAGCAAGTCAGTCTGCTGAAACAGACTGTAAGACTTTTGAAGTAAAATAAGTAATTTCATGTAATGCACATAAAGGAGCCCTTACCGGTTCCTTTTTTCTTTGTCTATTGTAACAAGAATGATAATTATTATCAAGCCCTATTCTGTAAAAATGCTTCTCACCTCTTAAATGCACATTGGACAGATGACCTACGTACACTACGTAAGAAGTCAGTATGCCCATGAACGATTAGAACCAAGAGGTGAATAATAATGCCTGTTAAAAGTGGCTCACAGTATCGCGAACGCATTGATGCCCAGTCCGTCCCTTGCTGGTACAAAGGTAAACTTATTACTGGAAAACGCTCTGAACATGTAGCATTTGCTGGCTTAATGGAGACTCAGATGTACATGTATGATCTGCAATCTGATCCTCAATTTGCGGAAAAGATGACGTATGCCTCCCCGTCAGACGGCAAACCTGTGGGCATATCCTTCCTGCCTCCAACGAGTGCCGATGACCTCCGTAAACGACGGGAAGGGATGAATATCTGGGCAAATGTCCATCATGGCTTTCTTGGTCGCTCACCCGATTACATGAATACAGCCATAATGTCCTTTTACACAGGTGCCGATCTCCTGAACGAATTATCTCCCCAATATGCAGATAATCTCAAGAATTATTATGCCTACTGCCGTGATCATGATATCACGCTATCCCATGCCTTCATTCAGCCATATGCCAGCAAAATCTCAGGGCAATTGGATGCCACTGAGGATGCTATTGCCGCAAAGGTCGTAGATCGCACCGAGGAAGGCCTCATTATTAGCGGAGCATTTATGATGGCTACACAAGCTGCCACTTCGGATGAGATTTTTGTCTATCCGTCACCTTCTCCTGCCCCATTTGATGACGAAAATCCATTTGCATTCTCTTTTGCTGTCCCCAATGATCTGCCAGGAATCAGTCTGGTATGCAGGGATACTTACGCAGCCGAATCTCACACCAACTATCCTCTGAGTTCCAGATATGAAGAAATGGACAATATCGTCATCTTTGACCGGGTGCTTGTTCCGCATGAACGAATATTTTTTGCAGGAAGTGAGGAAATGTCCTCACGTCTCTTCAGTGGTAGCAACTTTCATATTCACGCAGGTCATCAGGTATTGTGTCGTTATATTGCCAAGACGGAATTTGTTCTCGGTACAATCCAGCTTCTCACGGATACACTGGATCTGAATACGGAAGCACATGTTATAGAGAAATCTGCACGTGTGTTCGCAGGTCTTGAATCGTTAAAAGCATTGGCCTTGGCCGCGGAGGCAGGTGCAATACCAGACGGACGAGGATTTGTATTACCTGCACCCAAACCATTAATGGCAGCCAATCTCCTTTTTCCGAAACTTTATCCTGAGATGATTGAAATTCTGCAACTCTTGGGTTCGAGCGGGGTGATTATGATCCCTCAGGAAGAAGAGTTTCAATCCGATATCGCTCCGTCACTGAATATATATCTGAAAGGGAACGATATGGCTTCTCACGAACGCAACGCTCTGTTTCGCCTGATCTGGGAGCTTGGGGCCGGATCATTCGGGGGTAGGCAGACCCAATTCGAACGATTCTTTTTTGGCAATGTCCTTACGGTGTCCAATCGATTGTTCTCCGTCTACAACAAAGATCAGACGAATCGTCAGCTCGTTCGTGATTTTCTGTCCAACACCAGCAAATAAGAGAACTAATGAATCATTTTTTTATACCAGATGGTCATAGACCGTCATCAGTTCAGAGGCTGGTCTGCTTGCATCCATATCCCGCAATGCAGGCTGGTCTCCGTAACCGATATGGAAGACCCCCAGCACCTTCTCTTCACTTGTCAAACCCATCAAATTCATAAACACAGGATGTTGTTGATAATCATTGATCTTCCAGACAGCATTCAAACCCTGTTCCGCAGCCAGAATACTAAAACGTTTGCTCCAGGCTTTGGCCGGCAGAAGATCATCCTCACGGGCATTTCTAGGCGCCACGACAACCAGATGGGTAGGGATTGCTTCCGTGTATTGATATGTAGCCCAATCGCCGTAGCGATCAGCCAGATGGGGTGGATAGCTCTGTCTGACCGCTTCCAGATATAGCTGTCGCCCTTCGCCTGCAAACAACATAAACCTCCAAGGTTCTGAACTCATCACATATAATGAAGGATCTGCTTCATCAAGCAACTTTCGTATAACCGACTGGGGTACTGGCAACGAACTGAATTCGCAAGTTCCTGCACGTCTCTTGCCGCTGCTTATATCTTGACTTAGACCGGTAGACATGGCAACTTCCCTCCTCTATCTGCATGATATATCGTTATCCTTCAATCGCCTTCACATCAACCATGTTTTCTTCGGTTCAACGGCTTCCGTTTTCCAGCGATCTACCTCTTCGTGTATGCGCGCCTTATCACGCGTCGTAAACTGTTCTGACTCCACCACTTCAGCTTGCGGCATACTGTCACGTATCAAGCGAATGTAGTCCATGGAACGTATCAGAGACTGGCGTCCAGGGATGTACCTAATTTTGCGTCCTTCCAACAAGCAGTATATCTCGATCATACCCGGTAATTTTCCGAAGGCCTCCCAGCAGAATACACTGACCATATGCTGAAATGCTTCAACTACGTTTGGATCGTGGACAACCATATATTTCTGAATAAGCAGCGAATCCCAGCCTTCAGGTTGCCAGGCCGCCTGAAATATCATCGATAAATGCATGGATAATGAAGGTAACTCCGTTCTCCACTGTTCAAAAAGAATGGCTGGATGTTTCAGATCATCGTTCATTGCAATGGCGAGTGACAATTCATCCGTAATCTTGTTCTTCACATCCCAGTAATGGAGAACAGATTCGAAACCATCGGTCTTTCTGGGCCACCATTTCTCAAGTAAATACTGTACGGGTACCTCTTTGCGAACATCGGGGTCGAGACTATAAAAGGCATTGACCGCATGGCTCACCGCATATTGTACACGGTGCCTCCATTGCAGTGGAAGACGCTGCTCAGACACTGGTTCAGGGCGGATGAATCGGTGTGGGCTGCGCAGCATTTCTTCCAATCTGTAATCTTCAAGCAGACGTTCAGGAAGATCATTCCTTCCGACTGGCATCGCTGCCTGAACATTATGTCTTAACATGATCTTTAGGATACCTGTAATCCGGCAGCAGCGAAGCGTTTGCCAAAGTCACGGCATGTTTCCTTCTCCTGCTCAAGCGGACTGTATTCAATTTTCAACATCTCTGGAGATACCTCCGCCCCACGCTCTTGCAGCTTGGCAGCCGCGAGATCAACTGCACCGCAGAACTGCTCATACGAGGTGTCACCACTACCAAACACCGCAGCTCTCTTACCACTCAGGTCCAGCTCATCCAGCTCCTCATAGAAATCAAGGAATTCATCTGGCAACTCCCCGTCTCCCCAGGTGTACACACCGATCATGAATCCGTCATAGTCCAATACATCAGATGCATTACAATCCGTTACGGATTTCAGGTCTGCCTCGTGGCCTCCCTGTGTAATTCCTTCCACAATCAGTTCTGCAATTTCTTCTGTATTTCCTGTCATGCTCGCATAAGCCACTAACAATTTAGCCATCTATTTTTCCCTCACTTTAATTTGATCATGTTATATTCTCTCTATGAAGAAAGAATGAATTTTGGATTAACAAAATCATATGTGATAATGATTATCATTGTCAAATTAATTTTTTGGTTATCTTTGTTTTTCAGTATATGGCACACCTTGGATTTCAACACAGCTAAAATACCTCACCCTTTTAAGGTCAGATGTAATACCTTCCTCCAATGATCCCGTCCCCCAACTGGCGTACAAGCCCTTTTTTGTTGTACAATAGTATCCAAATGACTTTTGAAGGATGGATAAATCATTATGTACGTAGCTAAGAATTGGAAGGACTATGAAGTAATCGATACAGGAGGCGGCGAGAAACTGGAGCGTTGGGGAGATGTGATTTTACGCAGACCCGATCCACAGATTATTTGGCCCCTTGAGCAAGAAACCAATGAATGGCGGCAAGTGCACGGTCACTATCATCGCAGCTCTTCCGGTGGCGGTAACTGGGATATGAAAAAGCCCATTCCCGAGCGCTGGACGATCGGATACGAAAACCTGAAATTCCACATTAAACCTACCAGCTTTAAGCACACTGGCCTGTTCCCTGAACAAGCCGCCAACTGGAGCTGGATGATGGATAAAATCTCCAATGCAGGACGCCCTATTTCTGTCTTGAACCTGTTTGCCTATACAGGCGGAGCAACGGTAGCTGCAGCTTACGCAGGCGCTTCTGTTGTGCATGTGGATGCAGCTAAAGGCATGGTTCAATGGGCCAAGGAAAATGTTCAATTATCCGGACTGGCTGATCGCCCTGTTCGTTTTATTACAGATGATGTATTCAAATTCGTACAACGGGAGCAACGGCGCGGAAATCGTTATGACGCCATTATTATGGACCCTCCTTCTTATGGCCGAGGCCCTAATGGAGAGACATGGAAACTGGAAGAGAACCTATATCCTTTCTTGAAGTCATGTATGACGATCTTGTCGGATAATCCATTATTCATGCTGGTGAACTCCTACACTACGGGCATCTCCTCCACCGTTCTGCGCAACATGTTGACCATGACGATGTCTGCTCAGTACGGCGGTGACATTACCGCAGGTGAAATCGGTCTGCCGATCACACGCAGTGGTCTTGATCTGCCTTGTGGTATTCTGGGCCGTTGGGAGTCCTAATCATGTCAGAACATCGGCATGATCACGATGCAATTCCGATTCTGTTCGAAGACAACCATCTGTTAGGTATTACGAAGCCGGTCAATGTACCTACCCAGGAAGATTCATCAGGTGATCCGGATTTGCTTACATTGCTGAAGCAGGATCTGAAAGAACGATACAACAAACCTGGCAATGTTTATCTCGGGTTAGTACACCGACTTGATCGTCCTGTTGGAGGGGCAATGATTTTTGCCAAGACTTCTAAAGCAGCTTCGAGATTGTCCGAGACTGTGCGGGGACGTCATTTCCGTAAAATATATGCGGCTGTTGTACATGGCAAGTTGCCTGCACAGCAGGGAACGTTAAAACACACACTCCTGAAAGATGCACGTACAAATACCGTTACTGTTGTACCTAAAGGTACAGCTGGCGGTAAGGATGCCGTTCTGGATTACCGTGTTATCGGCGAGACAGACCGTTACAGCCTCGTCCATATCGAACTGCACACCGGCAGATCTCATCAGATTCGGGTGCAAATGAAAGAAATTGGCTGCCCTCTGTACGGGGATCAGAAGTACGGTGCAAGCGTGAATAAACCCGGGCAACAGATTGCTTTATGGTCTGCGATTGCTTCTTTTCCTCATCCAGTTACCAAGGAAGAAGTTATTCTGCAATCTTTGCCTGCAAGAGAATTCCCCTGGGCAGAATGGCCAGCTGCTGTGTACCAAAAAGCTTTTGGACAACCTCAATAAATACGTGTTCAAAAAGACTGGTTTTCAGTAACGAGAAGATGGGATCACAAGCATTTTTATCGAACAACCTCTATAAATGCACAGGATCAGGTTAGATCTGTCCATATCACGTGTCGTTCAGATTCTGTATCTGAACGACACGTTTTTTCATATTTTCAGCTATATACCTAAGATACAGAAAGGAGACATCATGATGACCCCGTTTACCAAACAAGTCGTTGCGATCATCGCGGCGATTCCCGAAGGTAAAGTGATGACGTACGGTCAGATTGCAGCCCATGCCGGAAGTCCAAGAGCCGCGAGACAAGTCGTACGTATTCTGCACTCGATGAGCCGCAAGGAACGTCTGCCCTGGCACCGTGTCGTCAACGCAAAAGGCGAAATCTCCATACCGGACGAACACTCGCGCATGATGCAGGAAACAGAACTGATTAGCGAAGGTGTGGAGTTTCAGCTGAACGGAACCATTAATCTTAAACGGTTCGGACATGAGCCCGATCCTGTATTTCTTATTGATCCAACGATCCAGCCCGAATAATAAGATTAATTGCGCACACCAAAAAAAGAGAACTCAGGCAGTTAGGGTTACCCCTTCGACTGCTAGAGTTCTCTTTTTTGGTTTTATCTGATATTCGTTATGCTGTAGCCGTCGCTTTTTCCTGTTCTACAGTAACAGGCTCAACAGCTGGTTTTGTTTTCCGAATAAAGAACGCCATGATCAAAGCAACCACGGTCATTCCGGTAGCCACGATGAATGCATAGTTAACACCGTAAATTGTTGCATCTGCGGTAGCAGCTAACATCGCTGTCTTATTATTAGGGTCAACTTGGCCCGCAGCCACTGCATCCGCCAGATGTGTTTTGAGCTTGCTACTCATGATGGTAACGAGAATCGCTGTACCGATCGCACCGGCAACTGTACGCAATGTGTTGGACATCGCGGTACCATGCGCGTTCAGACGCTGAGGCAGTTGATTCAGACCTGCTGTTTGGATCGGCATCATCAGCATCGACATACCGAACATACGAGCCGTATATATAAACATCATGTAGCCGTACGTAGTATCGATTGCCAGGCGACTAAGTCCCCAAGTAGTAATTGCCGTAATGGCAAGACCTGCAACCGATAGCCAGCGTGCGCCCACTTTATCAAATATGCGACCTGTAATTGGAGACATAATCCCCATCAATATCGCACCAGGCATCATCAGAAGTCCTGATTCAATTGGTGAGAATCCACGAATGTTTTGCAAGAAAATAGGGAGCAGGATCATACCTGCAAACATCGCCATTGTCACGAGCATATTGATAATTGTGGTTAATGTATACATGTTGTACTTGAAAATACGGAACTCAAGGAGCGGATGATCTGTTGTCAGTTGACGAATAACGAACAGAATTAGGGATATCGCACCTACGACGAGACATCCAATGACAATTGCACTGCCCCATCCATCGGTACCCGCATCACTAAATCCGTAGAGCAAACTACCAAAACCAAGTGTAGATAAAATAACGCCTGGATAATCCAGTTTAGGTCTGGACTGACGTGTTACGTTTTTGACAAAAGCAATACCAATTGCCGTTGCAATAATAGAGAATGGCAAGATGATGTAGAACAACAATCTCCAGGAATAATGCTCAACCACATAACCTGAAAGTGTAGGCCCAATCGCAGGAGCCAGAATCATCGCGATCCCCATGGTTCCCATGGCCTGACCACGTTTCTCAATCGGGAAGATGGTCAGGAATACAACGGTCATCAGAGGCATCAGGATACCTGCACCTGCCGCTTGAATGACACGACCTACCATCAGAATGGTGAAGGTTGGACTAAGACCACAGACTAATGTACCTATGGTAAATAGAGTCATGGCTGTAATAAAAATTTGACGCGTTGAGAATTTGGCAATCAGATATGCCGTAACCGGAATCAGAACACCGTTGACGAGCATATAACCCGTAGTTAACCATTGGGCTTTGTTTGCATTGATCGCGAGGTCTTCCATGATTTTAGGAAGCGCTACGTTCATCAGGGTTTGGTTCAGGAATGCCACAAAGGCACCAATTAACAATGCCGCTACAATCGGGCCTTTCTTGATGTTGTCCATCGCTGAGGATGGAGCTGCAGCAGTAGTCGTACTCATATGTTGTTCATCTCTCTTCCTTCTAACTTTTCAATCATTTGACTATGAATTCTAAGTAGGTGCTCAAGGTCTTCCTTCGATATATCCAGAATGGGTGACACTCTTTCCATCCACAAATGGTGCGTTTCCTGTTGGGCCTGTTCCCCTTTGTCCGTAATCTGAAGCTTAACGGATCGGCGGTCAGCATCTGAACGTGTCCGAACGATATACTCGCCTTTGACCAGTCGCTCCACAACAGCGCTCATGGAACTGCTGCCCATATGGCATAGCTCAGCCACTTCATTGATGCCAATGGAAGGACGCTCCCTCAGAATGGATAACACCATAAACTGGATCGAAGTCAGCTCGATCTCCTTGTTTTCATTCCAAAATGCTCGAAAAAGCATTTGATTCACTTGGCGGAACGAATTAATAATATAGAATACTTCATACGTATCAGTCATTGATTCACCCTTTTACTTTTGGAATATAATATTTCGTACACGAAATATCAGGGGAACAATTATTTATTATAACAAAAATACTTACATAGTCAACTCTTTACATATGAATTCGCAAAAATAATATTAGGACATACTAACTGTGTTACCCCCATGCCTTTACTCAACTAATCTGGACACAGTGTGTATCATATGTAATTTGTAAATAAAATAACCATAGGGCTCCTGCACGAAACGAGCAGGCACTCCTATGGTTATTCAGAAGAATCAGCATGGTCTCATACCGAAGTAGATAAGGCAGGCTCTTTGGTTTTGGGTGTTGTCATTTTGCCTAACAGATATACCAGCAATTGTTGATTGTGCATCGAAATGTTACTGAGAACAGAGTTCATGAATTCATTACGGATGGTGATTCCCCGCTCTGTCTCCATTCTTCCTTTCTCTGACAGAGATACCCACACAATGCGTCGATCATGATTATCCCGATTCCTGCGAATCAGATCATTCTTCTCCATCCGATCGAGCAGCATGGTTACGGCAGCTGGCGTAGTCGCCAGATAAGGAATCAGATCCGAAGGTTTCATCTTCTGATGATCTTCGAGTACCTCCAGAACAGCCAGCTGAGCCTCCGTTAATGAGGGTGCCAGCTCTTGATCCATATGCAATTTATAATCTTTCGTTAACCTGGACCAGCACTTGGCAAAATCGGAATTATACATCTTCCATCGCTCCTCTCTGCAACCGGTTATCACTTCACCTGCTTAAGTTTTCGCGCTCCAAAGCCGCATTCCTGCTGCTTTTTTCAATTTCCTAGCGATCGACCGTAATCGACGAAGGTTGTTAAACTTCGCATGGATGACCTCTTCTAATCCGCCTTCGAACAACAAAAAAAGACTCTTCGCATGACAGGATTAGCTGTTCCGCGAAAAGTCTCGTTTGTTTGTTTTTATGAAGATGATGCTGGTTGATTCTCATTGAAGTCCCTCAGAAGTTCAACGATCTCGTCCTGTTTATCCACAGGAACAATCAGTTTGCCAATATGTTTGCGCTCAGTAATCGGAACACCTTCCGAAGAGATCTGATGCACTTGGCCTTCCTTGGTCACTACAGTGATCTTACGTTGCTCTTTGCAATAAAACGCTCCAACAATACGGCTGCCATTCGGTTTCACACGTTTGCCTTCTTTGAACTCGAATGTGGCAAGCCCCTTGCCTCCACGGCTCTGGACAGCATAATCCAGGAGTAATGAACGTTTACCATATCCCAGATCGGACAACACGGCAACTTCACCTTCATCTCCTTCTACCCATAGAGCGGATACAACTTCATCTGTATCTCTCAACTGAATACCACGAACACCACCGGATACACGCCCCATTGGATTGACCTCATCCTCTCGGAAACGAATCGCCATGGCTTCTTTTGTAATCAGCATAATATCTTGAGCGCCTGTACTTAGATGTACAGATAACACTTCATCGTCCTTGCCCACTTTACAAGCCGCAACTGCACCGGAACGCTTGGTAACGTAATCCTTCAGCTCCGTTCGTTTCACCTGTCCTCTTCGCGTAACGAAGACCAGACTGTGATTTGGCTCTTCAAAGGATTTCACAGCAAGCACACTTGCAATACGGTCATCTTTCGCAAGGGGAATCACATTCACAATGGCCGTGCCTGGATCTTTCCACTTGAATTCAGGTACCTGATGAACAGGTAACAAGAAATACTGACCTTTCCTCGTAAAGACAAGCAAGTTCTCAAGTGTGTTTACTTCCAGAACCTGAGCGATATAATCGCCATCTTTTACTCCACTTCCGCTCCGTTCACCACCAGAACGTGTAAAGGACTGCATGCCTGTACGTTTCACATATCCCTCTTTGGATAACGTAACAAATACATCTTCCGCATTGACAAGCACTTCGAGATTAACCTTGAGTTCTTCCACTTCACCCTGGATCGCGGAACGACGGTCTATGCCGTATTTCTCACGAATCTCCATCAATTCTTTGCGGATGACTCCGATGAGCTTACGGTCACTATCCAGAATGGATTGTAGTTGTGCAATCTTCTTCATCAGTTCACCGAGTTCCTTCTCCAGAGAATTGATCTCCAGATTAGTCAAACGGTACAATTGCAAAGTAAGGATGGAATCCGCTTGGCGTTCCGTGAATCCAAACATCCACATCAGGTTATTTTGAGCATCTTGACGGTTCTTCGACGCTTTGATGGCTGCAATGACCTCATCAAGGATGTTAAGTGCTTTTACCAAGCCCTCGAGCACATGCGCACGGTCTTGCGCCTTCTCCAGCTCAAACCGGGTACGGAATGTTACAACTTCCCGCTGATGGGCAATGTAAGCCTCGAGGATCGATTTCAATCCTAATTGGTGAGGTGCTTTATTCACAATCGCCACCATATTGAAATTATAGGTGACCTGCAGGTCGGTTTTCTTCAGCAAATAAGCCAAAATACCTTGTGCGTCCGCTTCTTTTTTCAGCTCAACCACGATTCGCAGACCTTCACGTCCACTCTCATCACGCACTTCGGCAATACCTTCAACCTTCTTCTCAAGTCGGATGTTCTCCATCGCTGTAACCAGACGAGACTTCACGACCTGATAAGGGATCTCGGTAATGACGATTTGCTGTTTGCCACCGCGCATGTTTTCAATCTCGGTTTTGGAGCGGATATAGATCCGTCCTTTACCTGTGCGATAGGCATCCAGAATGCCGTCACCGCCCATAATCAATCCGCCTGTTGGAAAGTCAGGACCCTTCATAAACATCATGATCTCGTCCAGCTCAATCGACGGTTTCTCCATCACAGCGATGGAAGCATCAATGACCTCACGCAGATTATGTGTAGGAATCTCGGTTGCAAAGCCCGAGGAAATACCGCTGACGCCATTAACCAGCAAGTTCGGATAACGGGATGGCAATACAACCGGTTCTTTGGCCGTATTATCAAAATTATCCTTAAACAGCACCGTCCGTTTCTCGATATCGCGAAGCATCTCCATTGCGATGGGCGACAAACGGGCCTCCGTATACCGCATCGCCGCTGCCGGGTCATCATCCTGTGATCCCCAGTTACCATGACCGTCCACGAGCATATGGCCCATTTTCCAAGGCTGAGCCATCCGCACCATACCCTCATAGATGGAGGAGTCACCATGTGGATGATAATTACCCATTACGTCCCCAACGGTTTTGGCAGACTTGCGGTAAGTCTTGTCAGGCGTATTACCTGAATCGTACATGGCGTACAGAATACGCCGTTGTACTGGCTTCAACCCATCCCGGACATCCGGAATGGCTCGATCCTGAATAATATATTTGGAGTAGCGACCGAAACGGTCCCCAACGACCTCTTCGAGAAAGGCCGGCATAAATTGTTCTGATGGACTCATTCCAAGCACCTTCTATTCTTCGTACTCTGTAAAGTCGACGTTCTCTACAATCCAGCGTTTCCGCGGATCAACCTTATCACCCATGAGCGTAGATACACGACGTTCTGCTTTTGCTGCATCAACAATCTGTACCTTCAGCATCGCACGAGTTTCCGGATTCATTGTTGTCTCCCACAGTTGATCCGGATTCATCTCACCAAGACCTTTATAACGTTGAAGCTCAACATTATTACCGAATTCCTTCATATAATTCGCCAGTTCTTCATCCGTCCATGCATATCGAACAGTCGCGAGCTTACCAGACTTACGAGTAAGTTTGTACAATGGCGGCTGAGCAATATATACTTTGCCTGCATCAATTAAAGGCTTCATATAACGATAAAAGAAGGTCAACAGCAGCACCTGAATATGTGCGCCATCCGTATCCGCATCGGTCATAATGATAATTTTGGAATAATTGCTGTCTTCAACTGCAAATTCGGTTCCTATGCCCGCCCCGATCGCCGCTGTAATGGCACGGTATTCTTCATTTTTGAGAATGTCGGCCAGCTTCGATTTTTCCGGATTGAGCGGTTTTCCCTTGAGCGGCAGAATAGCCTGGATCTTCGAGTCACGGCCCTGTTTGGCAGAACCACCTGCGGAATCACCTTCAACAATAAACAACTCATTTCGGGTAAAATCCTTTGATTGCGCCGGCGTCAGCTTGCCGTTCAGGTTGGAACTTTCACTGCGTTTCTTGCCTGTACGCATATCATCACGTGCTTTGCGAGCTGCTTCTCTGGCTCTGGAGGCTTGAACCGCTTTGCGAATTAACGTTTGAGCTACCTGCGGGTTTTCTTCCAGAAACCTTTGAATATTCTCGGACACGACCGAATCCACTGCACTTCGAGCGGAAGCGCTGCCGAGCTGATCCTTTGTCTGACCCACGAACTCAACATCTGACATTTTGACACTGATGACGGCCATCATACCTTCACGCAGGTCATTACCTTCGAGGTTTTTGTCTTTTTCCTTAATCATGCTGGTACGCCGTGCGTAATCATTCATTACACGGGTATACGCAGCCCTGAATCCGGTCTCATGAGTACCGCCACCCCGAGTAGGGATCGAGTTCACGAACGAAGCCAGTGTTTCTGTATAACCCGCGTTATACTGGATTGCCACTTCGACTTCAATGTCATCCTTCTCCGCATAGAAGTGAATAACATCATGCAACACATCTTTATTTTCGTTCAGAAAAGCAACAAACTGGCTTGCTCCGCCTTCATACATGTATTCATCCTGATTGCCCGAACGTTCGTCCTTAAGCACAATTCTCAGACCTGAATTCAGAAAAGCAATCTCCTGGAGGCGTTCTGCCAATGTATCATAATTAAATTGAATGCCGTTCTGGAACACCCGAATATCCGGTTTAAATGTAACTTTTGTACCTGTCCGATTGGTATTGCCCAACACTTCGAGACCGGAGACCGGTTCACCGACATGTTCAATCCCTTTTTGTCCTTCCAATACTCGAATCGCTGACGATGAATCTTGCCATCACGGAAAATCTCGACTTCAAGCCACTCGGACAATGCGTTTGTAACTGACGCACCTACACCGTGCAAACCGCCTGATTTTTGTATCCTGATCCACCGAACTTTCCGCCTGCGTGCAAAATCGTAAACACGACCTGGGAGTAGGAATCCCTGTTTTATGTATACCTGTCGGAATTCCCCTTCCGTTATCCTGAACCGTAATAGAACCGTCCTTATGCAGCGTGATATCGATTTTGGAGCAGAATTTGGCGAGATGTTCGTCGACAGCGTTGTCGACAATTTCCCATACCAAATGATGTAGACCCGAAGTGCTGGTGCTGCCGATGTACATCCCCGGCCGTTTCCGTACCGCTACCAACCCTTCAAGTACTTGAATGTCGTCCGCGTCGTAGCCTGAAGACCCTGTCCTCCGCCTGTCGAACCTGCCGACATATCGATTTGCTCGACCATTCATGCTCCCCTTCTTAACTTGCAACTAAAAAATGCCTAAAATGCAAACAGATGTTTTCTTATCCTTGTCCATTTTAATTCAAGATATCCCGTTTCGTAAAGACAAGGAATGACACAATGAGTGAAGCAATGCCCCAAACACTAAGCACAATAAGGGAAAAACCTAAATTCATACCCTCGATTGGCGGTAATCCGCCTGACAAATAATCAGGAAGTTCGAGGTTAACCATGAACAGATATTTCGCTGTCTGCCAGGATGCAGCCATACTGGTCAAGATTGTTCCAGCAATCAGAGCGGCCATCATGATAACGATACTTGCAGCTGTACTTCGCACAAGTACGGATACCATAAATGCAAGCATAGCCACAATTACACTCACAAACCAGATCAGTCCTGCCTGCATAAGCATATACAGCCACTGGTCTACAGCATGCACTGCCGACATATCAACATCTGTTCCCACAACTTTGAATCCTGTGAAGATTGGCATGTTGAAGCCTTTGTAACCAAAGACCGCACCCGATATGACATAACATATAATGTAGGCTGATACCACTATGATTGAAACAAACATAATCAGCGTAATTAATTTACTCAGAAGCACTTTCCAGCGTCTAACCGGACGCGTTAAAAGCATTTTAATCGTACCTGTCGTACGTTCACCTGAAACAAGATCTGAAGCAATAGCCATGATTAACAGTGGAATAAACAATCCAACTGCGTTGTTCATGAACTCCCGTGTAAAGGTAACACCACCCGGTTCTTTGGGATTGATGTCATTTTCGAGATAATACTGCATCTGTTGGATATATACTGTTCTATATTTTTTGTACTCTTCAGGTACCCGATCGCTACCGAGCGAATTTTGATTGTCTGTGATGGCCTGTTGAAGTTCAAGACGCCAATCGCCGCCAAACTTGTCGCGATTATTCTCCGCAGATTTCATCTGGGCATACGTAAACATCGGTACGAGGACCGCAAGTACAATAAATATAATATAAAGCCGTTTTTTCTTCACCATCTTAATCGTTTCATTACGGATCAGAGGCATGATATTACTCAATGGATTCACCTTCTGTCATTTTTAAGAATAGTTGTTCGAGCGTAGGCTGAATCCGCTGTACCCCTTCAACCTGAATACCTGCTTGAACCATCTGCTGCACCAGATCAGGAATTCGATCTTCATGCATCTCGGCAACCACGGCGTTGGGACCAAGGCCCGCAACAATGGTATCATCCATCACATCCGCAGGTCGACCTACCAGAGCAATGCCTGCATCCTGCAACATTTTTTTGCCTTGCTCCAGTGGTGAAACATGCCATATAGCCAACTTCGAATGATCTTCAATCAGTTCGCTTACACCTCCAACAGCAAGCACACGTCCAGCACTGATAATGGCTACTCTGTCACAGAGAAGCTGGATCTCACTTAACAAGTGACTGCTGACAAATACAGCCATACCTTCGCTGGCAAGTTGCTTAATAAAGACACGAAGTTCCTTAATGCCTTTTGGATCAAGACCATTTGTCGGTTCATCCAGAATAAGTAGACGCGGTCGCCCAAGCAGCGCTTGTGCAATACCGAGCCGTTGACGCATACCCAATGAGTACGTTCTGACTTTATCGTGAATCCGCTGATCCAGACGCACAATATCTACAACTTCCTGAATTCGTTCATTGTCCACACCTGGTTGCATGCGAGCGAAATGCTCCAGGTTCTCCCATCCTGTCAGATATGTATATACCTCCGGATTTTCAACAATGGAGCCTACATACTTCAAAGCACGCTCAGGGTCCCGATTCACATCATAACCACAGACTTTAATTTTCCCTTCTGTCGGTTTGATCAGATCCACCAGCATCCGTATCGTTGTTGTTTTGCCGGCACCGTTGGGACCGAGAAATCCAAAGATTTCACCAGGTTTTACGTCAAATGTAACGTCCTTAATGATCCACTTGCGTCCGATCCGCTTCTTCAGATGCTGTACAGACAAAACGGAATCATACTGCTGCTCTGCCATTTAATTTCCGCTCCCTTCTGCCGGTGTATCTGCCTGGAATTCCTGTGCAATCCGAACTGCAATTTGCTCATAACCTTGTCCGTTGGGATGGAAATGATCTGAAGAGATACTCCCAGATGATTTTCAAATAAATCGAATGTAGGGACCAGTGTCATCTTGTCCTCATTGTTCAAAATAGCCAGTGCGGCATCGTTCCATGCAGCAACTACTGCATTACCCGGCTTCTCTAGTTCCTTCACATCGCCAAATGGATTGTACAGCCCTATGTACGCAATCTGTGCATCGGGATTAATTTCTTTGACTTTTTTCAATATCTCTTGAAGGCGCTTCGACGTTTCAGGCAAAGCCGCTGCCAGCTGCTCTGCTGTTGGCGGATCTTCCCCCTGTAGAACTTGTCCTCCCTGGAACAAATCATTTGCGCCGATCGAGAGCAAAATAAAATTGGACTGTTGTAAGACATAACGCACGCCTTGCTCATCGAGTTTTTCCAGTAAAGCATCTGTTCTCAAACCGTTTACACCCAGATTATTAAGAACCTGAACGTCATATCCTTTATCTTTAAGCAGGTTCCCTGCACGTCTCACAAAACCGAGTCCTTCATCATCCCCCGTACCTCTTGCCAGGGAATCGCCGATGACAGCCATCCGAATCTTGCCATCTTTCACTACAGCCGGTTCTCCTTCTTTATCCTTAGATGGAGCAGTTGCCTCTTGGCCTGTAGTTAACGCTGAATCTCCCTCGGGGAAAATCACGTCTTTTATGGCGTATCCAAATCCAAATAACAACAACAAGGTTGCCAAGATTGATACTGTACTGACGGTTCTCCAGATCCATGGTGCTGAATCCAGGCTTTTTTCTTTTTCATCATCACATCTCCGCTCATGTACACCAATCCGGGTGCTTAATAATTTATAATGACTTTACATTAAGGCGTGTCTGAAAATCCGCTTCCTTCGGAGTTTTCAGACACGCCCTGATGATGCTATTCCTAAATAACATAAATGTTCTGTCGTTAATTTGCAAATTTTGGCGCTATATTCGCAGAATTCATTTTCCTTATGTCATTTTACGGAAAAAAGGTTATACCATACACAGATTTGAACTGTGTGCTGGCATAACCTTTTGGAAAGAAATTCATACTTTCTTCATTATAAATCGATTATTTACCGATAAACTCTTGTGCCCAGTATCCGTTGTAGAAACCTACACCGATATGCGTAAAGTTTTTGCTCAGAATATTGGCACGGTGACCTTCACTATTCATCCAAGCTGTAACCACTTCCTGTGGTGTTTTTTGTCCTTGGGCAATGTTCTCACCTGCATAGCTGTAAGTTACTCCGAATTGTTTCATCATATCAAACGGAGAACCATACGTAGGTGACTGGTGATCAAAATAGTTGTTGTTGCTCATATCTTTTACTTTAGCAACAGCCACTTTGTCCAGAAGTGCATCTGAAGACAGAGCGTTCAGACCTGCTTTAGCACGCTCAGCGTTCACAAGTTTTACAACTTGAGTAGCAAAGTCGGATTGTGTGCTTTCGCTACCATTATTACTTGTATTGTTACCTGTGTTACCTGTGTTTGAAGGATCTTTAGCCGGTGTAGTTTCCGGTTTTTCTTCTTGAGCTGGTTGTGTTGGTTTAGTCGGTTGCTCAGGCTTAGTTGTAGGCTCAGCAGGTTTTGTTGTTGGTTGAGTTGGTTTTGTTGTCGGCTCAGCAGGTTTCGTTGTTTGATCAGGCTGCGTAGCAGGTTTCTCTACAATTTGCCCCTCGGATACGGTGTATCCATTTTGTTTGAGCCATTTCTCAATATAAGCTTTCAAGCTGTCTGTACTTGTAATTTTGTACGTTGTGATAGTCTTATATGTTGAATCTGCAGCAGACGCGGAAGCAGGAAGCATTACCCCTACGGCCAGTACGGCTGTCAGACTACTCGTTACGACAGTTTTCATCCATTTCTTTTTCAAATTCATTCATCTCCTTAAGATTAGTTATTACAACTTTGTAATTAATACTCTAGCAGTATATCAATTCAACAGGAGATTGTGAACCTATAAAATATGGAAAAGTAACTTTTTTGTCATTTTTTAGCCATAAAAAAAGACATTCGAACTAAAAATGCTAGTCGAATGTCGCTTCACCATCTATTTATCATTCACCACACCAGAATGTGCAGATCAGGATATCATGAGAATTTCCATGCAATAGAAGAAACTTTATTTATACTATAGAAGAACTTTACTGAACCGATAGCCTCTCTTCTGAAAACCAATGTGCTCATAAAAAGAGTACGTTGTTGAAGTCACTTCACGGTTAGCACCCGTGACAAACAGTTGTTTACCACCTTGCTGTCTGCCCCAATCTTCGGCACGAGCCATCAGACGACGGCCAATCCCACCACCACGATGTTCTTGACCTACAATCAGGGAAGTAATTTGTGCGGCAGGTTCTGGATAGGCATGACTTTGCACACATTGCAAGCCAATCACACCAATAATTTGTTCATCCACTTCGGCAACAAGCATGCATGCGTTTGGATTGGTTTCCAAACATTCAATGCGTTCTTTCATGACATTGGTTGTTGTCGGATAGCTGACCTCTCGCATCAGTCCCGTTACCGCTTCAGCATCTCGCAGCTCACACTCTCGGATCATCAGTACAGGGGCCTCAACATTATTGGACATGATTTACCTCCACTTTCAGCATATTAGCGGCTTGCACCGCTGTTTTACGAGCTTCTTCCACATCTTGGCCAGCACTTAAGGCTACAGCCATTCGGCGTCCTACTTTGGTCTCAGGTTTGCCAAATACACGAATCTGAGTACGAGGAATAGCCAGTGCTTCTTCTATCCCGCCTACAGTAAAGTCAGATGTTTCATCATTAGCCTTCAGCGTTGCTGAAGCTCCCGGTGTCAACAGATGTACACCTGTGACCGGAAAACCAAGAATTGCACGTACATGCAGCGCAAACTCGGAACTGTCTTGCGTCACCATTGTAACCATTCCTGTGTCATGTGGACGAGGCGATACCTCGCTGAACACAACACCATCCGGAGTCAGGAACAATTCCACTCCAAACAGTCCATAACCGCCAAGTTCATCCGTGACGGATTTGGCAATATGACAAGCCTGCTCCCATTGTTCAGGAGTCATTGCATGAGGTTGCCAGGATTCGACATAATCCCCATCCTTCTGAATGTGACCGATCGGAGGACAGAATACGGTGCCAGATACAGACCTAACGGTAAGTAATGTAATCTCACTGTCAAATTGCACAAAGCTCTCCACGATAACACGAACAGATTTGCCACGTGCTCCCGAAAGAGCAATGTTCCAGCAATCCTCCACGTCGCCCGGTGTACGGCATACACTCTGCCCTTTGCCGGAAGAACTCATCAATGGTTTAATGACACAAGGTGTGCCAAGCTCACGTACGGCTTCCTGAAGTTGTTCCAGGTTGTCCGCAAAAGGTAGTCAGCTGTCGGAAGTTTCAATTGTTCGGCTGCAAGCCGACGGATGCCTTCGCGATCCATCGTTAAACGTGCAGCTCGGGCAGTAGGTACTACACAAAATCCCTCTTCCTCAAGCTCCAGTAAAGCTTCTGTTGCAATAGCTTCAATCTCAGGTACGATGTAATGAGGTTTTTCTTTACGGATCAATTGTTTCAAAGCTTCGGCATCCAGCATGTCGATGCAGTAAGACCGGTGCGCGACCTGCATTGCAGGTGCGTTCTCATAACGATCAACAGCGATCGTCTCTACTCCCAGTCGTTGGGCCTCAATAACGACCTCTTTTCCCAATTCTCCACTGCCTAGTAGCAGCATTTTTTGGCTTGAGCCGTAAAAGGAGCACCCCACATGTTCTTTCCAATCCTCCCAAAGAGAAATCTTCTATATCTGTCTCTCTATTTTCGGGGTTTTGGTTAAAGATTGCAAGAGTACTCCCTATTTTTCTTGTGAATTTTACAAGATTTTTTGTGTTTTTTCGATCAAATTTTACAATTACCGCTTACAGATTCGATACTCCTTCCATTCCTCCCAAAATTAAGGAAATGTTAAAAGATCAGACTTTAATACTCCAACGAATCGAAATACGCAAACAAATCCCAAGTTTAAAGACTTGGAATTTGTCGATTTTTTCTCTGAAGATTTCATTATGGGAAGAAACATAAGCCATCTGGGGTGCGTCTGGCGTCATATATTGTTTCGCACTATTAACTGCCACGATCGCATCATTGAAGGCACCTGCAATGAGTCTAACTTTGCTCTCGTGGGTGGCACAGTCCCCTGCTGCAAAAACACCCGGAAGACTCGTCTGTGCATGGTGGCTCATTAGAACCATTCCATCGTCCATTTCTAAGCCACAACTGGCAAGATCACTTAAATTGCTTTTATATCCATGACTAATGACAACTTCATCCACTTCCAACACTACATTGTCCTGACTTTTCATATGCGTGATCACAACCTGCTGGATTCGATTTCCATTATTATGAAGCTGCGTGATGCTGTATGGTGTTCTCACATCCGTTATATTGTTCATCTCACTGACATTTCGTTCCATCGCGCGGAACTCATTATTCCGGTGGATTACAACTACACTGCGAGCAAGTTGAGCAAGTTCAATTGCCCAGTCTACAGCACTGTTGCCTCCACCCGAAATGAGTACACGCTTCCCAGCGAAATGTTCTGGATTTTGCACGGTGTAATGAAGGTTCTCTTGCTCATATTCAATCGGCTCCTGAAGCTCCAGCTTCTGAATCTCTGCGATACCGCGGCCTACTGCAACAATGATCGTGCGCGTATGGTGTATCTCCCCTTCAGCGGTATACATACTCCATATTCCGTTATCCAGTCGGGAAAACCTTTCTACCTGGCAATTCAATACAACCGTTGGATTAAACGTATTTGCTTGCTGAACAAGCCATTCGATCAACTTCGAACATTTCATAGGTGGCAGGCCACCAACATCCCAAATTGTTTTTTCCGCATAGGTATGCAGAAAACCACCAAGTTGGTCCTTCCCTTCAATGATTTTGACTTTCATATCACGCATCCCTGCATAAAAAGCCGCATACATGCCAGCAGGGCCGCCTCCAATGATGGTTACATCATAGATATCCTCTTCATTCATTTTAAACACACCTTGTTTATTTAGTTATGAATTCGAGATACAAGTAACATTCCCAGTTTGCTTTATTTGTTTTTTGCTTCAAAAGCAGCAACAATATCATCAATGACATATTCATCGGCAAGTGGAGACATTCCCAGATTGAACCATTCCTTGCCACCCACCATGTAGACGTGGTCCTGCTTGACTGCTTTCAGATTTTTCCATAACGATGAAGATAACATTTCTTCAAATTTCTTTTAATTTCCGGATTAGTCTCATCATCGAGCTGTACGATCAGATGATCAGCGTCGTATTCAGGCAGTACTTCCAAGGATACGGACATGGCCGTTTGATCTTTCGGGAAATTAGGAAGTGGATTCATTCCCAATCGTTTGTGGACAAAGTTTCCTCGGTCAAGGTTCTCCCCATGAAGTACGATTTCTTTTTCCATCACTCTAATGTAGAGAACAGTCTGCTCACCAATCAGCTTATCCAATTTGGCAGCAGCTACCTTCTCCTTATCCACCAAATCCTGGATCACCTTTTCTGCCTGTTCTTCTTTGTCCAAAACTTTGGCCATATCCCGCAGTTCATCGCGCCAATCATCACGCTGTGGCAAAAGTACGGTAGGTGCAATCAGAGTAAGCTGATCATAGTCCTTTTGGACCACCAGTCAGGAGCGATAATTAAATCCGGAGCTGCCTCCATGAGGGCTTCAAAGTTAGGCGTTCTTCCTATTCCCATTTTCATCGTGTTTGCAAATGGCTCTTGCAAGTAAGAAGGAAAATCCTCATGGTAGTTCTGTACAGCAATGGGTACGATGCCAAGTGAATATAAAAATTCTGGATATACAACGGACAAACCAACTATTTTTTGTGGGTTCACCTGAATTTCAACTTCTCCCATTTCCGTGTTCACTTTTTTCACCTGACTGACTTCTGTTGTTGAAGAATTGGCGGAACCCGCTTCTTGTCCCTCGCTCGAGGATGCTTCTTTGCCTGCTGCACCACAAGCCGAAATAACGAGCATCAACATCATTGTGCATATTACGGTTAACCATCTGAATCTCATTCTGTATGTACCCCTATAGGTCATTAATATATGACAATGTCTAATCAATAATAATTATCATTATCACTACGATATAGGAGTAGTATAATAAAATATGTTCAGGCATGATATTGACTATTCGGACTTTTTGCTATGGACGATCTTGCCATAACTTTAATATTTCATCCAACATAAGCTCATGGGTAAACGCAGTGTAGTCCAGCAGGACGCTCGACAACAGGATATCCATTCTGCCATCCTGTACTGCTAACAACTCAAGCCATTCTTCAGACTTACGCACAGCAGACCATGTCTGCCTGGATGTCTCATCATCACCCACAATCAGTAATATTCTTTCAACGTTGAGAACAGATAGTTCCTTAATGGTCGCTGTTCCCCGTTCCCAATAAGTCTCAACTCCTTCAGGACCCTCCATTTGCATATCAACGTAAAAAACGGAAGCAATGCTCCTTGGGCCTAACATCTGCAACGCTTCACCATGAACTTTGAGTACAACCAGTTTGTCTTTTCGTATGAAATCTGCAAGCTGATCCTTAATGATCTTTACCTTCTCTTCATATCTTTGAAGCCATACCTCTGCAATATCCGACCTGTCCAAAAAGCTTGCAACATATCTCAAATGTTCTCTCCAATCGCCTTTTCCCCACGGGAGGTCACACACTGGAGCAATGGATTGTAGCTGACTTTGCAGAGACTCAGACTCCGTCCCAATCGTAATAATATAATCAGGTTTAACTAATCGAAGCTGTTCCAGCCAGGTGGTCTCACTCTCTGCTAGTGGCATAACTTTGTCCGTTTCATATTTACGTCTATAATAGTATGTCCACGGATGACTTGCCGGCGCGGCACATGGAATGATCTGCAAAGCAAGCAGTATACCAATGCTCAAAGAATGAAGTGCAGCAATTTTTTGTTTGCTATTACGTATAAACGCTGCTGGTGGAATGCCAGAGATTTGTTTGAATTTACGCCGGAAATACGTCTCATCCTGATAACCCACGTACGATGCCACATCCTTGAGTCGATAACTGTGATCATTTCTCATTAAGATCTGGGCTTGTTTGATTCGATATAGCGTTAAATAGTCCACTGGACTGTAACCATACCTTTTCTTGAATAAACGCATGAAGTGTCGAGGGCTCATTCGTGCCACATTTGCTAATTCCTCAATGGTTAATCTCTTTGAATAATTCTGCTCCATGTAGCCTTTGACATGTTCAATTGGTGAAGCCAGATCCGTCTTTTCGGCACAGGCCACGTCATAAAACATGGTATACAAAAGTTCCTGAAAACGAATCTGACCATAGTACCTTTGCAAACCATCCTTCTTCAACGTGTGGTGGTAAATCATCTGACAGATCACGCCAACAGCAACGGGCGAAGATGTGCTGACCCCGCCATTCACTTCATTACGTAAAAGTTGCTTCATCATATCAAGGGCTGTTCCACCCTCCTGCTCCAGTGCGTACATGACATCAAAACTCATGTGATACACACCTCGTTCATCCAACGAATGCACATTTGCCTCAACCAGTTGCCCCGGGAAGCCTACATACAGTCCGCCCGCCTTCAATTCGATGAAACTGCCATCGATCTTTAACCACCCTTGTCCACTGGCTACAAATAATAACATGTATGTTTCAATGAAGTGTTTCCTCAGAAGCCACTCCGTCGCAGGGTCACTCGTATAGTTCACGTGAAGGAGCCTAAAATTCATATGATCCAGGTGATCCAAATGCTTTGAATTTATTTCGTTGTTGTCCATCTGCATTGATCTCCTCCAGCCATGAACGATTGTATTGATTTCATTCTTCAAAAATATAACATACCACACTAATGAATAAAAAACACTCCGGCTATCCTCTAACCTGTCTTCAATGAATAAGATACACTTATTATTGAAAGATCAGGCTAAAGAACGCCAGAGTGTTATAAGTTCAGATGTGTTCAGACGCTTCACAGGCGTCCGAAGGTTTCATCACAAAAATCTGTATTGAGCTTCTATTAATCCATTATACACGCCTTGTTTTTGGATAAGCTGCTCATGGTTACCCTCTTCTTTAATTTCACCATGATCGAGGACGATAATGTTATCTGCATTCCGGATGGTTGAGAGACGGTGAGCGACCATAAAGGACGTTCTTCCTGCAACAGCACCTTCAACGCTTCCTGGATTTTAAGCTCTGTCTCCGTATCAATGCTGGCTGTAGCTTCATCCAGAATCAGTATGCGTGGATCAGCAAGCAGCGCACGGGCAAAGGATAACAATTGTCGCTGTCCCATGGATAATACGTTCCCGCGTTCCTCTACTTCGGTATCATATCCGCCAGGCAGCTTCATGATGAACTCATGTGCATTGACTGCTTTGGCTGCGTCCTCCACCTCTTCATTCGTTGCATCCAGTCGTCCAAATCGGATATTGTCACGAATCGTACCCGAGAAGATGAAGGTATCCTGTAATACAATGCTGATCTGGCTGCGTAAACTCTCTACCGTTACATCCCGCACATCCTGTCCGTCAATGGTGAGACGTCCGCCAGATATATCATAGAAACGACTGATCAGATTGATGATCGTACTTTTACCTGAGCCCGTATGACCAACAAGTGCAATCGATTGTCCCGCAGCCGCCGAGAAGCTGATTCCTTTCAGCGCCTGTCTGCCCTTCTCGTATTCGAACACAACATTTTCGAATGCGATATCTCCTTTAATAGAAGGAAGTGGCTTGGCACCTGGTTTATCCGCAATACTTGGTTTTTCATCCATGAATTCGAAGATACGCTCCGATGATGCCATCGCAACCAGCAACTGATTGTACATCTGTCCCAGACGGTTGATTGGGTCCCAGAAGTTGCCGACATAGTTGGCAAAAGCAACAAGTAATCCCACAGTCAATTGACCTTCCTGAATCAGATAAGCACCAAACCAGAAAAGGATTAATGTACCGAATCCGCCGGTAATCTCAATCAGCGGTCCAAAGCCCTGGTTCATCGCTGATGCTCTATCCCATGACTTTTTGCTGGACAGGTTCATGTTGTCAAAGTATTTCATGTTCTCTTTTTCCTGGGTATAGGCCTGAGTCACTCGAATTCCTTGAATGGATTCATTCAAGTGGGAGTTAATCCGAGAGTTCTTCATGCGCACATCCTGCCAAGCACGACGGATCAGCACCCGCAGTTTGGTCGAGATGATAAACATGATTGGCACCGTAATGATTACGGCAAGGCCCAGTTTCCAGTTAATCAACAGCAAGATCACAATGATCCCGAGCAGCTGTACGCAGTCGATCATGACGTTAACTGCACCGTTCGTGAATAGATCCTGAAGGGAGTTAATATCATTCGTAACACGTACCAGTACGGAACCGGCCGGCCTTTTGTCAAAAAAGTTAAAGGACAGCTTCTGGATATGCTTGAACAGATCCGAGCGAAGATCATAAATAACGCGCTGTCCGATAATGTTTGTCAGTTTGATCCGGTACGTATTGGCAGCCCATTGAATGAGATACAACACAAATATGGAGCCTGCGATAAGATACAGCATAGTCATACTTGGCAACCCTGTTGCCGGTGCGATGGCCCGGTCAATTGCCAGACTGATCAGAAACGGTACGGACAATTTCGTAATGGTACCCAAGATCATCATTAGAATAACAAGTGGTAACAGTTGTTTCGCATAAGGTTTCATGTATGCAAATAAACGTCCGAACTCTTTCCAGTTAAACGGTTTTTCAATAATTTCATCATCCTGATACACAAATCGTTCATTCAGTTTCTTCTCAGAGGCCCCTTTGGCCTCGCGCCTGTCTGCTATCGTTTCGGCACTCATGAATTCACCTGCTCCCCAGCCTCCGCTTACCGCGGGCAATATAATCTGCATATTGAATTTTATAAACATCCTGATATGGTCCAGGCACTTCAATGAGTTCGGTATGTTTGCCACGTTGTACCACGCGGCCTTCATCGAGCACCAGAATCTCATCTGCATGTCGTAGTGAAGAAATACGGTGTGCAATAATAAATGTCGTTCTGCCGCGCATAACTTCCTGGAAACCGGATTGAATCTCGTGTTCTGTCTCCATGTCCACGGCGCTTGTTGCGTCATCAAGTACCAGAATTTTCGGATTTTTCAGCAAAGCCCTTGCGATCGCAATCCGCTGTTTCTGTCCACCCGATAAACCCATACCGCGCTCACCAACCACCGTGTCATATCCGTCCGGGAATTCCATAATGAAGTCATGAGCCTTGGCCAGCTTGGCTGCACGGATGATCTGATCCATGGTGACGTTCTTAAGCCCGTAGGAAATATTATTACGAATGCTGGATGAGAACAGGAATGTTTCCTGGAAAACAGAAGCGATCTGACTCCGCAAACTGCGAATGCCTATATCTTTGATGTTTTTGCCATCCAGCTTGATTGTTCCCGAGTTCACGTTATAGGCACGCATCAGAAGCTGAATGATGGTCGATTTACCAGACCCTGTCCCCCGAGGAAACCGATTACAGAACCGGGTGCAGCATCAAAATTAATATCGGTTACCGCTGGCATTTTGTTGCCGTAGGCAAAGGTAACGGATTCAAATGTCACATGGCCGTTCACCTGGTCTGCCTCCACAATGACCGGATCTTGCGTTTCTTCCACGTCCACTGGCGTATTGAGCAGTTCGAGCACCCGTTCACCTGAAGCTTTGGATTGCGTATAGTTGTTGATATGGAACCCAAGGTTCCACATTGGACCGATTATGTACCAGATCAAACTGAAAAAGGCAACGAGTTCACCGAGTGTCAGCGTCTTCTGTATAACCATTCTTCCACCAATCACAAGCAACAGCACGATACTCACCGAAGCAAGAATCTCCATGATCGGAAAATAACGACTCCACAATGTTGCAGCATGAATCTGATTTGTCTTGTAACGTTCATTACGTGTAGAGAATTTCTCCACTTCATAAGGCTCACGTGCAAAGGATTTTACCGTACGTACGCCAGTGATATTCTCCTGTACCGCTGTTGTCAGTGAACTGAGCGCCAGCCGCATCTCCTGAAACGCAGGGTGAATTTTGGATTCGAATCTCAGCGCAACGAAGGCAAGTAATGGGATGCATATGAGTGTGAACAGTGTAAGCTGCCAACTCATGGTCATCATCATGATTGCGCCGAATACGACCATCAAAACCATGTTGAGAATCTGGGCGAAACCAAATCCGATAAAGTTACGGATGGCTTCCAAATCTCCCGTGAGGCGGGACATCAGATCACCTGTCTTGGCCGTATCATAATAACGGAAGGATAAAAATTGAAGCTTTTCATAACATGCGTTACGAAGTCTGTACGCCAGGAAGTTACCCAAGCGTCCTCCAAAAAAGCCATGTAAAAACTGCATTCCCGCTTTCAAAATAACTACACCTAACACTGTCAAGGCAATTATGGGAACGTCTTCAAAAGTTCGCGGAACAATGATGTCATCAATCAGTATCCTCAGCATGTACGGATACACCAACCCAAGTGCGGTCGCTAAGGCGAGGAACAAGATTGATACAAATAAATACGTTCGCTTTTCCCAAAAAAGATTTGCAGTTGCCTAAGAACATCCATGTTTCTCCTCCTCTTATGTCGTTCAAAAATACTATGAACATTTATGAAGTTTATCACCGTACCCCATTCGCGGCAAAGCGAATAACAGACCATATTCTGCCTGCTTTCAGCTTATTGACGCATTAACGGAGGTAAATACCCACCTTTCAATCAAATGTTTGAATATTCTCTTTATTTCAGGTTGTTCGTACCAAAAAAGGCTCCCTATATGCCTTTTCGGCAGGGGCCTTTTTGGGTTGGTTTTCGCAACATTTTCAATGTGTTGCTGTATCATTCATTTTGTTTTACAAAGACTTCCAGAGAATACGTGTTATGCCGTGATTCTAACTTCGTTCAATCTGTTCTAGTTGGTTAGACAAGCTGGTCCATTGCTCCGCCGGAATTCCGCTCTCCAGTGTATCTTGAATTCCACTCACCGCCTCGTCCAGACGTTCTTCCAACTGACGGGATTGGTGTTGCAATGATTGACAAATCTGGTTGTCATAAAACTGAATCAGTTTGTCTTGCGCAGCAGGAAGAACTTCAATGATCATCTGTTTGAGGACAGGATCAAGTGCCTCTTGTAATCGCTGACGTCCATCTCCTTCGAAGAACTGTTTCGGATTGCGGAAATAATTCAAATAGCTTTTCCATCCAGACGGTTCTTCCAGACGAACTTCTTCAAGCACAGGTGTACTCCAGCGTTCGTTCAGTGGCAGTGACACATCCACGCCCCCTGATAACTGTCTCACCTCATCTATACAATCCGTAACTTGCTTCATCAGCCAGGTCTGACCTGCCTGTTCAAGTCTGAGGGTGGTAGCAAGGAGTTCCTGCTCCAGTTCAATGGCAATCATGCGTAACAGTTCACGTCCACAGGCTGCAAAAGCCGTCTTCAGATTGCCCCGATCCTCCCGAAGTACGGATGGATGGAATGCTTCTGCCATGAATAAACCAAGGCGATAGGCAAGTCGCTGCCGCACATGGAAGAGTAATTCTGCTGTTTCCTGTGACAATTCTTCCTTCATGGATCGCTCTGCAAGTAGCTGTATGCGCTGGCGTGACTGTCCCTGAATGGTCTCCAGTTCATCCCGCCGCTGCTGCAAAGCTTCCTCCCTTGAGCCGCATCCTCCGCACGCTTCTTCAGCCGCTGAATGACACGTCCCATCTCTTCGGAAGCGCCACCTACGGCAAGATCGGCTAATTCTCTGCCCGCAAATTGGTTGAACTCTTCCTCAAAACGGATAAAACCGGATTGCTCCAGCAGCTTCGAATCACCTGCCATCTTGCCTTCCATCGCCAGTATACTGGATACCGGGAAGAGTCGTGGTGCCCGAATTCCATTACTGCGCAATTGGGTGCTCACATGATCGAGAACCTGCTCCAGCTCTTCCTCAGAGGAAGACAGGTCACTGGCATTGACAACAAAGAACATCTGATCCATGGCAGAACTATCTTTGACACGTCCCAACTGGTTCAGGAACTGGCGATCACCTTGTGAGAAAGCATGGTTGTAATACGTTACAAAAATGAGGGCATCCGCATTCTTCATATAATTGAAGGTTACACCCGTATGACGAGCATTCACGGAGTCCGCTCCTGGTGTGTCCACCAATACAATGCCTTGTTCAGTCACATCGCAACTGTAATACAGATCGATACTGTCAACAAAACAGGACTTCTTCTCGTTTGCGACAAAGTTACGATAACCGTCCAGATCCACCAGCACATCCTGCCCTAGCTGGTCCGCTGTTTCTTCCCAACCAGCTGCCGCTGCCTGCAAAAAGCTGTAATGCGGGCGCCCCGCCGGATGTACATCCTGTGGCGATAGGGAACGTACTCGCTTCTGCCACTCTGCTCCAGGCTCACCCAGTCCGAGCAATCGGAAGGAATAGGCGAGATCTTCCTGGAAAGCGTCACGGGTCTTCATACGGACCCGGGCTGTACCATGCTCCGCGCCCCCGGCAGGAGCCATAATCCGGTTAATCGCCGCTGTTGTTGGATGCGGCGAGACGGGTAGTACAGCTTCGCCCAGCAACGCGTTGGCGAAGGAGGATTTGCCGGCGCTGAATGCTCCGAACAGCGCCAGAGTGAACGTGCCGCCCGCAAGCGAAGCCGCGCGTGCACGCAGATCCCGTACCGCCGACCCCATGGCGGGGTACGGCTCCACCAGCGCAGCAGCGGCTTCAAGCCGTGCCGCTGCTGCGTCCAGGCGTCGGCGGCGTTCAGCACCAGCCGCCGCCGATGGCCCAGGCACTGCCGCTGCGGCTGCGCGCTGCGGCGGCGGTGCCTCTGGCGTCTGTGGCTGCGCAGCCACAGACGTTGACGTGCCCGCATGCGAACCGGGAGTTTCGCCCGGTTCAGGCACCGCGGGCACGTGCGGGCCCTTCACCTCCGGCAATAGCCCGGAGGAGGGGCCCGCATCGGGCAGCAGGCTGCGCAGCCCTGCTGCCTCTGCGGCGGCGCTGCGCTGGAGCGCCGTGTAGCGCGCCGCCGCCACGGATTGCGCCAGCAGCGCTGCGCGGCTGGCGTCCAGCGCCTGGAGCGCGGCTTCGCCTCGCGCGCCCAGCGCCTCCAGCATGCGGTCGGCCAGCATCATGGCCGACTTGCGATAGCGGGCCTCAATCTCGCCCCGCACATCTTTACTGAACTGAATCACATACTCTGGAGATACCTCTGCACTCGCACTACGTTTCATCTCCAATAGTGCTTCATCTACAGCAGGCAGCTCCGTATTAAGCGCTTGCTCCCACTCCGCTCCCCATAGCTGATGGGATTCACCCAGCTGTCTAAGCATCGTACGAATATGTACCTCAACTTGTCCGGAAGCCTGATCCTGTAACAGTCTTACCAGCTCAGAAACACGGCGTTGTTTCTCCTGCTCGGTTTTGCCACCTGAGAACAATAAACCTACCCTGAAGCCCGGTTTGCGGCTCTCCAAATAGGCAGCAGCAGACGTACGAATATCCGCAGGAGTAAGATTTGCATTCGCCAGAAGAGGTTCCAGCTCTGCCCGGAATTTCTCACGCACTCGCGAAGGCCCGGTACGAATGTCTGCTGCTTGTTGATCAAGAAGCTCCAGCTCTCGTTCCAAGCGTTCAATTCCTTCCTTGCCACCAATCTCATCCAGCAGGGAATTCTCTTCGTCTTCACGTTTCTCCGCTTCTCGTGTCAGATGTTGCTCCGTTACATGACTGGCCGAACTTGCCAAACTGTGCGTAATTAACGCTTCCTTCTCTTGCATCATATGTCCAATGAGTTCCGGAAGCACATCCCACTGGTTGTAGCGATGCTGCTTGTCGCGGAGGAAGTAAACAACAGTCCGTCATATCTGACTTCCCAGGCCGCAAATATAGCTTCGACACCTTCGGTATATTGGTCAAAAGAGAGCTCACGCTCCCGATGCTTGTCGATCTGGTTCACGATCAAAAACAACGGTTTGCCCCAATCCGACAGACTCTTGGCAAATGAAAGGTTTGTCTCGGACTGAACATGATTATAGTCCATGACATAGAAGACCACATCGGCCAGATGAAGCGCGGAATGGGTTGCGAGACTATGTCCGCGATCTGTTGAATCCACACCTGGTGTATCCAGCAGGACAGCATCATCTTTCAGCAAAGGAATATCATCCCACACCTCAATCGAGCTGTACGCTCCACCATTTTTGCAATACGCCTCCAGTTCCTCTGGAGAAACTTCAAGTGTTCCTGCTCCATTGTCAGCGCTTACGTTTGGAGTAGTATAAATAAGCGCTCTTGGCTTACCATTACGTATGGATACCACATTTGCACTTGTTGGCACGGGACTTGAAGGCAACACCCGCTTACCGCATAAACTGTTGATGAGACTCGATTTGCCTGCAGAGAAATGACCACAGAACGCAATCGTCAGATGTTTCATTTCCGCCTTGCTGATTAAATCCGTTAAAGCCTGTACAGCCGTATGGTCCCCTGTCTGCTCCATCGCTTCACGCAGCGGAAGCAGAGGTTTGGCCATTTCTTTTGGGTAATCTGTTCTGGACATGACTGGCCTTCCCCTGGCTCCTCTAATTTGACATCCGTTTCGACGTCTATCTCTTTTACAACATTTATTTTAACATTATCAAGTTTGAATTTGAACGGTTGGAATTGAATATACATAAATGAACGTATAAATCTATAATCTAATCAGGACCACCCGTCCAACGGGTGGTTTGCTCTTGGGGTATAACCCCTGTTGCCAAACTGCGCCTAAAGACGCTAGCCTGACAGCAGGGCTGTTCAGGCTCAGTGTTGTTTGTCACTTTCACTCACCAGTTAAACTGGTTTTACTTCTTTTGCTCCGATTACTGCTGAATGGATCTTCGTATTCTTTTACACTCAGCTTATCTAACGCTTGATCATGTGCTTCTTGTTCACGAATATATTTTCTTACCGTTGCTTCATTTAGACCCACTGTACTCACATAGTACCCTTCTGCCCAAAACTTTCGATTGCCGTATTTATACTTGAGCTGGGCATGCTTCTCGAATATCATTAGCGAACTTTTCCCCTTTAGATATCCCATGAACGTTGAGACAGCTATTTTCGGTGGAATCGCTACCAACATATGAACATGATCGGGCATCATATGACCTTCTATAATTTCTACTCCCTTGTACTTACATAGACGTCTAAAAATTTCGATTAAGTCTTTTCTCACTTGATTATAGATTTCTTTCCGTCTATACTTCGGGGTGAATACAATGTGGTATTTGCACATCCACTTTGTGTGAGCTAGGCTATAGCTCTTGTTTGCCATCTAAGACCATTCCTTTCTTTGAGCCTGAACATCTCAATTTTATCGGAATGGTCTTAGTGGTCAAACCCTCGATTCCTCCACCCGCATAGCGGGTGGTTTTTTGTTTCGCACGTTACACGCACTCAACTGGCTAAAGCCATAAAAAATAAAACCGAACAAGTCGGTTTTATCTGTAATACGTTTTATACTCGGTATTTAGCAAATGCTTACGCCAAGTGTCTGTTGCATGAATGCGATGCGATCATCTTAACCACAACGATCCTCATGACATTAATACAACAGAACCCATAGTGTAATCACTTCTTATGAAACTGCGTTCTCCATGGAAGGCAGCAAGATTTCAAATACTTGTCCATGTTGCAGAATTGTAATGTCTCTGCCTTTGTCTCTCATAACAACAACTTCTGGTTTAACGGACATACGCTCCAGATAATGTTCAGGCACGTCGCCAGAGTGGCTTACTGTGATGCCTTCTACTTCTTTTTCTTCATTTTCAGCCATTTCCTGTTCAACGATTTGTTCAAAGATATCGGAGAAGGCCTCAAAATTGTCAGTGTACACGGAAATGCATTTCATGATTATTCATCCTTTTCTGCTCATTAATTTATTTTTCGTTTTCGGGTGGTGACACGTTCCTTATCTTTCCTGATTTGGGACGTTTTCATACGTTTTTTCCCTTCCCTGCATATGTCCAGCAATGGACAGATATGACACGCAGGGTTCTGTGCCTTGCAATGGTAGCGTCCAAAAAATATAAACCGGTGGTGAGTTAAAGTCCACTCGTCCCGGGGTACGCGCTTCATTAGTTTCTTTTCGACTTCAAGTACGGAGTCATCCCAACCTGCAAGCGCCAGCCGCTTGGATACACGTTCAACATGAGTATCTACCGCAATTGCCGGTACTCCAAACGCATTGGAAACAACTACATTCGCGGTTTTCCGCCCGACACCTGGTAGCGTCACAAGCTGATCATGTTCCTGCGGTACATCACCGCCATACTGCTCTATTAAAATTCGGCACATGTTCTGAATATGCTTGGCCTTGTTCCGGTACAAACCGATTCGCCGAATATCCTGTTCCAACTCTTCGAGAGGAACCGCCAGATAATCTGCTGGGCTTCTGTACTTCTGGAACAAATCTGCGGTTACCTTGTTCACCGTTTCATCGGTGCACTGGGCAGACAAAAGGACAGCTACCGTCAATTCAAATGCATTGCTGTGATTTAATTCGCAATGTGCATCAGGAAACATTGCTTCCATAGTTTCGAGTATATGTCTAACTGTCGCTGCATTCATGAAGAGCTACCTCCCACAAAATGACTCCACGCTGCGGAGCCTTACTTCGAAGCTTCATCCGAGTACTTTGCGGGGACCTCAAAAAGCTTGCAAAAAACGTCTTGATGCGGGAAAGATCCCGTATCAAGACGGTCATTCTTTTGATCCTCGAAAAGAAACGATTACTGTTTTTGAATCTCCAGAATAACATTGTTCAGGAGATACAATACAATATTAT
This sequence comes from Paenibacillus sp. OVF10, assembly GCA_022836915.1. Taxonomy (GTDB): domain Bacteria; phylum Bacillota; class Bacilli; order Paenibacillales; family Paenibacillaceae; genus Paenibacillus. The sequence continues at coordinate 5,097,301 of CP094668.1, forward strand.
CATTATCTCTGAGAGATTGCACGCTTAAAGTATTGTCACCCTGGTGAACAAATACACTTGATCCGAGTGCAAAACGATAGTTCGTGTCTGCTGTCGTTTCCCGTTTAACCAAAATCTGGTTACCAACGCCATCATAAGACCAGAATTGTTTGCTCATGACAGTTAATACTCTGAAGCGTGTGGAATTATCCGTATCTTTTGTCATTTCCACACGATCTCCGACCGTAAGACTAGTCAATGAAGTTAATGTGGAGCCAGATTTTACGACTTTAACAGAACCGCTAACAGGTACGGTTTCAGTCTGGCCGTTATTAAACTGCTTGAGCGTTACAGATGAAGCATCCACCGCTGTAACTTCAGCCAGCGTACGCTTCACGACTTGAACCGCTTTTGGCGTAGCTCCTTCAAACGTTACATTAATCAGGTTGCCTGCTGTCAGTTGTGAAGGCGTGATCGTCTGACCACTCTCTCCTGTCAGTACCGCTTGATCCACGTAGAACTGACTTGTCAGCAGATCGGATTTTACTCGAATACGACTATTTGCTTCCAAGGCAACCACTTCGAATTGAGCCACAGTGTTCAGTGCAACCTTCTGCACTACATCCTGATTTGCTCCAAGCGTTACGGTCACTTTGTCACCAATCTTCAAATCTCCCAGACTTGCGCCCGATTTGTTATAGATCTCAACCGTAGGTAAGGTAGTATAAGGCACTGTAATCGTCTGATTACCAGACAACAAACTGATTTTTCTGCCCGATGTGTCAATGTTGCTGATCGTACCTTCGTACTTGTAAATCACTTTAACGGACAACGCACGTGTTCCCACATAGGTCAGATCCAATTTGCGACCATCATTTAAAATCGACTCCAGACCAGCGAGTGTAGGTTTGGTCGTATTGTAGTCCAGTTTGGTTTTTTCGTCCAATGTAAATACAAACGGTTTTTTGTTGTTGTCCAGTACGGTAAGTACCTTTGTTTTGCTGTTGTAAGATACAACCGTTACCCCGTTCATAGGTTCCATTTGACGTCCAATCACCTGAATACGCGTAACCTGATCGTCAGCGTTTAATGACAACTCAACCTGATCCCCGTTCGTTGCATCTGTGATGAGATCATTCAACGTTGCATCCTGAATGCCATTAATGATGACTTCCGGCTTTTCAATCAGCAATTTCGCCTCAAGGGAACCCCCTTCACGTTTGAACGTTAACGTGGACTGGTTGCCACCGATCTCAACCAATGTTCCGCGCACAGATTGCTCCACACCTTGAGACAATGTGATAGTTTGCAAAACACTGTCCTTTACGGTGTATTTCACGGCACTGCCGGCTTTGAGATCAGCCACTGACATGATACGGTTTTGATATGTGATAAGCAGATTGTCATTGTACGCAAACTGTTCTGTAGCACCCGCTGTATTGACAAGTTTAATCGTTTTGCCAGAAGTGGATACTTCAGCAATTACGCCATTGTCACTCTTGTTAACAATGCCGGATTTCACACGAATAGCGACTGTTTTTTTGTCAGCCGAGAACGTCTCACGCTGTACTTCGATGATGCTATCTGCCGTAATATCGGACAGTTTGATTGCATTACCATTCTGATCGATGAATGCAGTTGCCTCATCATAACTGTACGTTTCGTAATTCTCGCCCACAAAGATACCAATTTTATTACCAGACAATGAACGTGCAAATGTACCTTCAACACTTTCCACCTGCGGTGTAGCATCAACAACTTCCACATAGGAAGCCCCACCTGCCGAACCTACAACCATAACTTTCGTATATAGCTTCACATCTGTGGCGGAAGCACGAGTTTCACTGTCTTTCGTAAAGTAAGGCGTACTGCTGTTCACTGCGAAGTTAACGGCTTTGCCGTCCACAACCAGCGTGATCTGCCCATCTTTCAATCCTGTCACATAACCCGTGGATGTGTTCGGGTACGTTGTATCCGTTAACGATTCACCACGACTGAAGAAGGTAGCCAGTTGAGCACGGGTTACGGAACCGGTTGGATTGAATTTGTTGCCTTCCACACCTTTGGCCAGATCCAGGCTAACAGCCAGATTGACATAACCTTTACCACTTTCGGAAATACTTGCATTATCAGCAAATCCGGTAGATTGATTATTTTGTGCCTTCGCTTCAGCATCCTTGTCCAATGAACGGATTAACAATTTCGTAATCCATTCCCGTGAAGCCGGCTTTTGACCCCAGGAGGTCTTGGATACATCCACCGATGATTCTTCCGTTTTGTCAATTAGCCCCAGTTGAAGTGCCAGCGCGACATATGGCTTGAAATAATTTCCCACTTCCATGTTTGTCGGTAATGCCGCAGCCGTGTTGGTATTCAACTGGCCCTCTTGATTCATAAAACGGATTGCCATCGTTACAGCTTCTTGCTGTGTTACCGCGTCTCCTGGACGGAACAGGCCGTTGTTACCGAGAAGAATACCTTGATATGCCAGTTTGTAGACATGTTTTTCAGCCCAGTATCCGACCTTGATGTCACTGAACAAACCAGTTGGTGCAGCCGTATTTGTTATTGCAGCAGTCTGACCCTGCCCTGTTTCTGTTGATTCTGCTGCCATGGCAGCTCCGCCGGCGCTAAGGGCCATCATGCCTGCAAGCACGGCTGATACTACTTTTTAGAGTGTGATGGATTGTTATATTTAAAAGTCACCTATGATTCCCCTCTCTCATGTAAAACGACCCATATTCCGTGGATTCACGGTACAACAGCATGCTGTACAGCCTATTCGGATCTTGTCATTGGATGTTCAAGATCCACATGGCCCATCAGACTCTCAGTCTGCTGACCATCCACCAGTAAATCAAGTGATTTTACTTCATCAAACTGGAAGAACGTTTGTTTTAGTGCATCCAGCGCATAAGATTCTCCACCTGCTCCAAGACGCGCCGTATCTGGCATATGAATATCCAGCGTAAGAGCTCCATCCTTGAACTGAACAGACTTCAATTCAATTTCTTTAGACCACAGCGGAACCAGTTTAGCGTCTTTGCTCTGTTGCAGTGATTCAAAGGCAGCTTTATATTTGGCATCATCCGATGCGTATGAAATCTCTGCCGAAGCTTTGTGCAACTCCAGTTCTTCTTCATCCGTATAGAATACAGTGATCGTTTTCTTTTCATTACTTTCGGAAGTTGCCGGCTTCTCCGTAGACGTTTCGCTTGGCGGAGTAGTTGTAGTCGCTTCCTCTGAGCTGCCTTCCTCCGTGGATTCTGTAGGCGTTGTATTCTCTTCAGGCTCAGCAGTTACTGGTTCGGTAATTGTTTCACCTTCAACCTCGGTTACATTGTTTTCAGTTCCTGCGCCTTGCGTCTGATTCGGAGCAGCTGTTGGCTTGCTTCCACATCCAGCAGCAACTGCCATAACCGTTACCAGCAAGGCTGCAATCCATATTTTCTTGTTCATTCTAACTCCGCCTCCTCAACATAAGGGCTTGTCCCTTATTTAATTCCCAGATACTCCTTGATTCCTGCAACAATCCCTTTGGCAACACTGTTCTGGAAACTCTCAGTGAACAGGGCTGCTTCGTCGCTCTTATTGCTAAGGAATCCACCTTCCAGCAGAACTGCTGGCATTGTCGTTTCACGGGTCACATGGAGACTTGCCGTTTTCACTCCACGATCTTTCAGTCCGGAAGACTGTAAAAGATACTTGTGCATCACTGTAGCAAGTGCTTTGCTGTTGGAGCGTGTATAGAATGTCTCTACACCGTTCGCAGCAGCAGGGCCACTGTTAGCATGAATGGAGATGAAGATATCCGCTTTTATGTCTTGTGCAATCTTCACACGTTCTTTCAATGCCAAAAATGTATCATCGCTGCGCGTTAACACAACGTCAATTTTGGATTCTTTTTTCAACAAGGCTTCCACTTTCAGAGCCATTGCCAGATTGAAGTCTTTTTCACGTTTACCAGTTACACCGATTGCCCCAGGATCATGATCTCCGTGACCTGCATCGATAACGACAACTTTTTTGCCATTATTACCAACCGGAGGAGCAGGTGTACCACTTTGATTGTCGAGGTTAATCATAACCAGTCCGGAATCATTTTGCACACTGTACCCTTTTGAACTGGACAGATCGATTACAAAACGAATTGTAGATGGACTGTTGCTGTATAACGAGTAACGAATCTTCGACACATCCGGATAGCCGCTAACGACGAGTTGTCCATTCTGGTTGCTGTCTAGAGCCTGTCCTTCACTGAACGAATCAGCAAATGCGGTATTCGGCAAGTCTATAACGATTCGATCTGGTCCTGTCATCGTGAAGACGTTCGGCTTCGTACTTCCGCTTGTTGCAATCATGAAGCGGTTGTCGCTGAAGCTGATGCCGTTCACCAGTACAAGACCTTCTTGATCCGATCCTCCGCCTTCATTGCCAGAGTTCGGAGGTGTGGTTGTCCCGTTTCCGGAACCTGAATTCTGGGTAACTAATGTTACCGTCTTCGTGGTATTGTTCCAACCCACCTTAAGACCCATTTCCTCACCAATAAATCGAAGAGGTACGAGCGTAGTACCATTTTTCACGAGTGGCGGGGCATCCAGGTTTACGTTACTGCCGTTCATCGTTGCCGTCTTCTGTCCAACAATCATCTGCATGGCAGTGTTGTCTTTGCTAATAGTCACCGTTTGCGTTTGCTGCTTCCACTCCACGCTATATCCAAGATTTTCAGACACAACCCGGATCGGAACCATCACCTTGCTGTTGATAATTTCCGCTTTTGTGTCCGATGGCTGTACGATTTCTTTTCCGTCTAGGATAATTTTCGTGTCTGTTGCTGCGTGACTATAGCCCGGGAATACGAGCCCAAAGACAAATAACAGTACCAAAAAACCGAACTTCTTCATCCTTCACCCCTACCATTCTCATATTTTTTTGCCGCATGTTGTCATTTTCCAACTCCGACTGACCGCTTGGGCATTACCAGACACCTATTAGACGCCCCTCACTCTCAAAAGTTGCGAATATATTCCAACATAACAGAAAAAAACGTTGTCAGATCAAGCTTTTTTACATTTTAATGTCTTCTTTTTCCTTATTTATCAAATATACATCTCTAAACAACGTACTACCCTAACCTTCATATTTGCGCACAATTCAATTTACAGTCCCAAAATTCAACAATTCCGTCCACAATCGCCTGTGCACATTTGTCCTGGTACTCTTCCGTGAGCATAACCGCTTCATCTGTAGGGTTACTTAAAAACCAAGTTCAAGTAACACAGCAGGCATGGTTGTTTCACGCGTCACATGCAGACTAGCCGTTTTAACCCCACGATCCTTGAGTCCTGTCACCGGCAACACATATTTGTGAAGAGTGTCAGCCAAAGTCTTGCTTTCTTTACGACTGTAGAGCGTTTCAATGCCGTTTGGTACCGGTGTAGTGAATTTGTTTCCATGAATGGATACAAAAACATCTGCCTGATTCAATTCAGCAATATCCACACGCTGTTTGAGCGAAAGTTCTGTATCATCCTGGCGTGTAATTACCGTTTGAATATTTTTGTATTGTTGAAGGATTGCCTGTACCTTCAGCCCTACAGCCAGATTGAAATCCTTCTCATAAGCACCTGACAAACTCACTGCACCCGATTGACGACCACCATGTCCCGGATCAATGACCACAATCGTTTTACCATCATTCGTAGGTACTGCCGGTTGGCTTGTCGGTTCTCCACTCGTGGCTGTCAGGTCAACGAGCAAGACATTGTTATCTCCAACAGACCATTTGGCTGTAGCCGTCTGACTCAGATCCAGAACGACACGCACGGTAGAAGGCGATTTACTGAACATGGCATAACGGACTTTGGAAACTATTGATGAATCCATAACGAGAATCTGTCCACTGCCATCCGGATTAGAGGCTTGTCCCTGAATGAACTCCTGAGAGAATGTCGCTGAAGGCAGATCAACAATAATTCGGTCTGGCCCACCAATACTGGATACTTTGGGGCTAATATTACCGTTTGTTGCTACAATCAAGCGATCTCCGCTGAAGCTGATGCCTTGAAGTTCTGTCAAACCATCCGGGACTGGTGCCTCGACGGGGTCACTGTCACTTTCCGTTTCAACTACGGGAGGAATACTAAATAGGCTTACTGTCTTGGTTCCATTGTCCCAGCCAACACGCAGACCCATGCCTTCCCCAACAAAGCGTAACGGAACAAGCGTAGTTCCCTGTTTGACCAGTGGGGGCGAATCCAAGTTCACCACGTTTCCATTCACTGTAGCTGCATCTTTGCCAGCCGTCATTTGGATCATGCTGTTTCCTTTTTGAACCTGGACTGACTGAGTTTCCTTCTCCCACTTCACCTTATAACCCAGGTTCTCGGATACAATTCGAATTGGAACCATGACCGTTTTCCCAATATTCTCTGCAGGTGCACCCGTCTGCTGGTTAATGGTTACACCGTCGAGTACAATCGAGGGAGTGGTGTTCGCATGGGCCATGACTGGGAATAAACATAGGAACAGAAGAAAAACGACTGCTGCCGACCATTTTTTCATACCTCATCCACCATTCTTTTTGTCTTTTGAACATCCGACCTGATTCTCTGCAGCGTAACATCAATGACAATATGTAACCTTCCATAATCTACTAATCAGTTTATCAGATATTGTCCCTTCATCCGGTTACAACGTTGTCATATTCAGTCGGAAATAAGATAAAAAAGCAGATCACATTTAAGAACATAATCTCTTTTACACGAATGTGTATCGATTTCGTATCAGTGATGTCATAAATTGATGAAATTCCATCTATTAATGTAACTTTAAAGTATACATATATCGGAATAGGAAGTATTACAAAAAAGACTGATCATTAGATCAACGTACTCTTTGAGATGGAAATGAATACTCACACGATTATGCTCAAAGATAGACGCGATTGGATTATACTCCAATCAAAGTTGCCTCCTAGAACTGAATAATGGCCAAGATTGCGTGTTGAAATATTCCACCAAGAAGGATCAGGACTTCTATGTATAGAGAACTCATTAAGATAATGTACTTCTGAAATTACAAAAAGCTTCTGTCTCACCGCTGGGAACAAGATCCCTTCGGCGAGCAGAAGCTTTCTGCTATACGATACTTTAGACTTTAGAGATTAACCGAACAGTTTTGCCGCGTGGCGTTGCTCATACGCAGCAATTTCATCGTCATGTTGAAGAGTGAGACCGATATCGTCCAGTCCTTGCAACAGGAATTGACGACGATGCTCATCCAGATCAAAATCGATATGCAGTCCGTATGCATCGGTAATCGTTTTGTTTTCCAGATTTACATTCATCTCATAACCTTCATGTGTAGCTGTACGTTGGAACAAGTCTTCAACTTGCTCTTCTGACAACTTGATTGGCAAGATTCCGTTCTTAAAGCAGTTATTATAGAAAATGTCTGCAAAAGATGGAGCAATCACACAACGGAATCCATAGTCCATAATTGCCCATGGCGCATGCTCACGGGAAGATCCACAGCCAAAGTTGGCACGTGAAATCAGGATGGATGCCCCTTCATAACGAGGTTTATTCATTTCGAAGGAAGCATTATTGTTGCCCTCTTCATCGAAACGCCATTCATAGAACAAAAATTGTCCAAATCCGGTACGTTCAATCCGTTTCAAAAACTGTTTCGGAATGATTGCGTCTGTATCTACATTGACCCGGTCTACCGGTGCAACGATGCCTTGTAATGTTTTGAATTCTTCCATATTAAACGTTCTCCCTTCTGTCTGTTATAGATTAGATCGCTGCTTCTGTTTTGAAATTCCAGTCCCGTACGTCCACAAAGTGACCCTTAACCGCTGCTGCTGCTGCCATTGCCGGAGATACCAGGTGCGTACGTCCTCCGCGTCCTTGGCGTCCTTCAAAGTTACGGTTGGACGTCGAAGCACAACGTTGTCCTGGCTTCAATACATCCGGGTTCATCGCCAGACACATGCTGCATCCCGCATCACGCCATTCAAATCCAGCTTCTGTAAAGATTTTATCCAGACCTTCTTGTTCAGCCTGAATTTTAACACGTCCTGAGCCTGGTACAACAATTGCTGTAACCTGACTGGATACGGTGTGACCTTTAGCCACTTTTGCAGCTGCACGCAGATCTTCGATCCGACCATTGGTGCAAGAACCGATAAATACATAATCAATCGGAATTTCGGCGATTGGTGTTCCCGGTTCAAGTCCCATATATTCAAGGGCTTTTTCAGCCGCTTTGCGTTCGTTTTCTGTAGGCAATTCAGCCGGAACAGGAACTTTCGAAGAGATATCGGTTCCCATGCCTGGGCTTGTTCCCCAAGTTACTTGCGGGATCAATGTTTCCACATCGATTTCAACCACATGGTCGAACTCCGCACCTTCATCGGTTACAAGTTGTTTCCAACCCTCTACAGCTTCATCGAACTTCGCATCCGCTGGTACGTATTCACGTCCACGCAGATATTCGAATGTTGTTTCATCCGGCGCGATCAATCCTGCTCTTGCTCCACCTTCGATGGACATGTTGCAGACCGTCATACGCTCTTCCATGCTCAACTCACGGATGGATTCGCCTGTGTACTCAATAACATAACCTGTTGCAAAGTCTGTACCGTATTTGGCGATGACTGCGAGGATCATATCTTTCGCGGTTACACCCGGGTTACGTTTGCCGACAAAACGAACTTCCATCGTTTTGGCTTTTGCTTGTTGCAAACATTGCGTTGCCATAACGTGCTCAACTTCACTTGTTCCGATTCCGAATGCCAGTGCGCCAAACGCACCGTGTGTGGACGTATGACTGTCACCACATACAATCGTTTTACCCGGGTGAGTCAGACCGAGTTCAGGTCCCATAACGTGCACAACGCCTTGATCAATCGTGTCCAGATCATACAATTTCACGCCGAAATCACGGCAGTTTTGCGAAAGTGTATCAATTTGTTGTTTGGAGATTGGATCTGTAATGTTGAAGCGGTCTTTGGTTGGAACGTTGTGGTCCATTGTTGCAAATGTCAGCTCAGGGCGACGAACTTTACGTCCGCTCAGACGAAGACCTTCAAATGCCTGTGGAGAAGTTACTTCGTGCACCAGATGCAGATCGATATACAGAATGCTTGGTTTGCCTTCTTCTTGATGAATCACGTGGTTTTCCCAAATTTTCTCAAACATCGTTTTTTTACTCATCATTTTCACCTCATTATAAGTTCGGTCCTTGGAAGAGCCTCGTGTTTCCTTTAAAAGTGAAGCTCTTGAATGACATAAATATATCACCCTGTCCTTCATTGTTCCAAGATATAATATCTATAGATGTAATAGGTTTAACCTATAATGAGATAAGGACAAATAAACCACTGCTCATCGCAGAGGTTTCAATTGATAACAATTATCATTATCAGATAAGTCTTATACTACGTTTCCGCTGCTTCGCTGTCAATGCTTTTATACAAAATAAAGAAGCACTCTCCTGATATTTGAGTTTACCGGTAGTTCCGGCAAAGAGAATGATTTCTTCATTTGTAATGATATAATGGTGGCATAACGAAAGGAATGACCAATGACAATGGAATTCAGACAACTTCAATATACGTTGCAAATTGCGGCCGAACGCAATTTCTCCCGGGCAGCAGAGAAGCTGCATATTGCCCAACCTTCACTAAGCCAGCAATTATCCAAATTGGAAAAAGAATTAGGGGTGCTGCTGTTTCAGCGTAATACAAGTACCGTGGAGTTAACCCATGCCGGTGTTACGTTTGTCGAGCAAGCCCAGAAGATCGTAGATGCCGTGGAGCTATTGCGTCAGGAAATGTCAGACATCTCCCAGCTTCGCAAAGGTAAAGTCGTTGTGGGCAGCATGCCGATCACTGGCTCACACTTGCTCCCACACGTGCTTCCAGCGTTCCAACAAGCTTATCCTGAGATTGAGGTTACCTTATTGGAAGACTCCGGGCTTACGCTTGAGAAATTGACAGCCAGCGGCAAAGCAGATCTCAGCCTTCTATCTCTTCCTTTACAAGAGCCAAGCTTGTCTTATGTAACCATTGGAGAAGAACGAATTGATCTGGCGGTTCCCCCGAATCACCCTCTGGCACGCAGGGCAGATCCGGAACATCCGCTTCCTGTGCGAATTGAAGAACTTCGGGATGAACCCTTTGTTGTATTGAAAAAGGACAGGGTTTCCGCAAACTTACATTTGATCTCTGTGAGCAAGCCGGTTTTGATCCCAAAGTTGTGTTTGAGAGCACAAATATTGAGACTGTTCAGTCGCTGGTCGCCACAGGTATGGGTATTACACTGGTTCCACGCTTTATTGCCCGTGCGCCGCGCAGTGAGTTCGTGCCTGTGTATGTTCCACTTGCTGAGCCTACTCCCAGCAGAACACTTGTTGTGGCTTATCGTCAAGGCAGAGTGCTGTCGAAGGCAGCCGAGGCATTCATCCATACGTTTCAACAAACCGTGGCCGAACTGTCAAAGGGAGACTAAGAAATTGCTCTGTGGTATAGGTACATTTCTTTAGGTACATTTCATACTGAACCAAAACAAAGGCTTGACCCTTATGGGCCAAGCCTTTGTCATATACTCGTTTCCCGCATTCGCAGGATAAAGTTCTTACTTTGCAATCACAGTAACTGGTTACAGTACAATGTTGCTTGTTAAGTTGTTTAGCTTCAATGCTAATTTATAATGTTAACGTAGAAACGTACATAAGAAAACTTCATGTCTGGCGGTTTATTTACGCAAATTACGATCGCTTGTCAGCCTGTTTTGCTGATTCATTACACGGCCTTCGTCCTGAACAGTTGAATCAGGGGTGATAGCCCTCCTGCTCCATTCTCTAAGAATGCCCTTAAGTGATCTTCCCTTGTGTTATCCTGTTCCAGTCTCCTGAGCGTATCTTTCACATGGTTGTCCATTGATTGATCATCCTCCTTGGTGACGGGATAGTTATCATTACCCGTGCCCTGGAAAAATAAACACTTTTTCTGAAGAATTTTATTTCAGTTTTTATTTTTTGCCAAAATAAACGCCAGGTCGACGGTCTTCAAATACGGGAATACGCCCGCGAACCTCATCTACCAGAGATGGACGAATAATTCCGGTCACGATCTCTTCCCCTTCGCCCCTTCAGCCACAATCTCACCCCAAGGATCAATGATAAGGGAATGTCCGAAAAATTCGGTTTCTCCCCTTTACCTACACGGTTACAGGCGATCACATACATCTGATTCTCAATCGCTCGTGCTGTAAGCAACGTACGCCAGTGGTGCAAACGAGGGTTCGGCCATTCGGCCGGTACAATTAATGCCTTGGCCCCGTTGAGAGCAAGGGTGCGGGCAAGTTCCGGAAACCGGATGTCATAACAGATTGAAGCACCCGCTGTAAGACCGTTCTGCAATTCAAAAATTTCAGGTTCTGCACCTGGCTGTAAATATTTCTCCTCGTCCATTAGACGGAACAAATGTAATTTATCGTATCGTGTTACCTGTTTTCCTTCACGATCATAAGCATACATTGTATTGTATATTTGACCATCCCGTTTCTCGGCAATTGAACCGCCAACGATGGAAATTTGATGTTTTTGAGCAAAAGCAGACAGCCATTCCCGAGATTTCTGGCCTTCCGGGTCAGCGAGTTCATGAATTTGAGTCAAAGCGTATCCGGTATTCCACATCTCAGGTAACACAGCCAGCCCCAGATCCGGATACTGTTCTACCGCACGCTCAAGCAACGTCTGCATATGTTTATGATTGGCCTCAGGGTCTCCAAGTTGAATATCGCCCTGAATCAGGGCTACACGCATTTCTCCCTGTTGTTTTTCTGTCATGACAAGCACTCCTCTGAACCGTAATACCTGCTATCATAGCTTGATCCTCTTGAGGACTGCAAGCCTGTTTTTGTTATGAACTTACACACAACAACTCAGGGAGCAGGGTCAACAATCGATCACTCGTGAGCGCGTCACCTAGATTCCAAATTGACTCCTCCACAGGGTATACCCGTCCAATCTGTACAGCCGGAAGGGCCTGCCAACTGGGACTTTTCATCAGCATCTCTGTAGCCTGTCTTGCCACAACTTCCTCAGGCAGCATAACAAACACATGATCTCCCGCGTACTGACGTACCGCTTCAGCCGAAATTTCCTTATAGGCTCTGCCTGCCGCAAGTGCTTCCTTCACTTTGGTCACTGGCCTGAATCCCATTGGATGATATAACATAGGCGCCAGACCGATATTGCCCATAACAAATAATCTTGCACCCCGATGGTATGTAAATACGGATGCCGTTTCCCCTCTTCAATCACAGTATGGATCTTCGCCCACATCTGCTCAGTACGCTCCGCATAGGAGGTTAGCCATTGTTCAGCCTGCGGTTGTCTGCCAAACCATCTGCCCAATCTGTGCATTCGTTCTTCCAACGTGGCATGTGAATTGTAAGCAAGCGTCGGTGCAATCCGGTAAAGTTGTTCATATTGCTGTTCATTGCTGCTATCAAAAATAATCAAATCCGGCTTCATGATAACAGCTGCTTCCACATTAACCGGCGCAACCGCGTCATAGGTCTGATCTCCCAATATCTGAATGCCCAGCATCAGCAGATCCCCAGCGGAGTCTCCGTAATACATAATTCGTTCCGGGTTTACTGGAATATTCACATCATGACCCAACCAATCTTGTACCAACGTCTGCTGCTGAATAGATCTGTCATATTGACGAGGAGATAATCCGGTCATTTGGCGAAAACGCCTGCTGAAATAATACTCATCCTTAAAGCCCACGCGGTTCGCTATATCCCGAAGTGGTTCATTCGATTTGCGAAGCCAGTCCTTGGCATGTTTAATGCGTACATGATTCACATAATCGAGTGGCTTGTGACCCGTGAGTTGTCTGAAAAGGGTCGTATATTGTACAGGTCTGATCTCCGCAAGACGTGCCAGTTTCTGTACAGTGATTTCTTCAGCATAATGGTCGTCCACATACTGAATCGTACTATATAGTCTTGCTTCCATACTCTGTTCCGTCTTTGGAGAAGTGTACGGGTAATGATCATCTCCATCCATTTTTGGAATTGCGCATTCAAATGACTGTATTCTGCATCTGTTTTATAGTTTCGAATGGCATACATTTGCTCAAGCATCCCACTTAACGGAGCATAGGGATAACCATTCAATTGGTTTTTGTGCTCAAATACAGGGCGGGTAAAGAGTTCGGGATCACCCGTCAACACATGAATAACATCAAAAACCATTACGAAATATTTCAATTCCGAGTTATTACGATGTTCAATCTGGTACCCCTCTCCCGGAGAAAGCGGATAGACACATCCCGTAGTAAACGGAAACTGTTCATGTCCAATATATAAACGCCCATCCCCTTCTTCGCAGATCAGGAACGCATGTTTCTCGCAAGCAACTTCCAGCATCACCTGTTCAGGTGGTTCAATTCGTCGTACCAGATGATCCAGCCGAAACATGAATGCTGAAAAGAACAACGCTCCCCATCGGCATCCAAAGCCTGCATGTCGGTTCACCTCGTTTTTCTAAAATGAGAATAATTATCAATCATTCTGTATGGTCTGATTATAAGCGAGCGATGGTTAATAATCCAGTTATGACTTTATCAGCAAAAAAGAGCGTTCAACGAAATGTTGAACGCCCCTTTACTTTTTTATAACTGCATTACTCAAAGGTGTTACTGCTGCCTCACTAGCTCGTCATCATTATTGAATCATCTGTTTTGGCAGCTCTTGTAACAGCCACTCCCTGGAAAGGGCATCACTTGAAGCTTTTACGATATTAAAACGATATACTTTTCCTTCTTTCACCGCAGGCAGGTTTTTCCAGATTGAACTATCCAGCAATTCCTTGGTGGATTGTTTCGCATCGTCGGTCACAGGATCCAGAATAAATATCCGATCACCGGCAAATTCAGATAATTTTTCAGTCGAAATCTCTACAAATCCCATGTCTTCATCCAATACTTTCTGAATTTCCGCGGTTGGCTTCAGCCCGTCTTTACCATATAACAACTGTGGCAATCCTGCACCCGCCATAACAAACAGACGATTCCCGGGATACATGGTGAATACCGAAGCGGTCTCCCCTTCTTTCAATCCGTTCTCATGAAGTTGCTTCCACATCTCTTCTGTTGCTTTTTGATGATTCGTAATCCAATCCTCCGCTTCTTGCTTTTTGTTCAACAAGTCGCCAAGGATACGCATACGATCTTCTATTGACCCGAACGAATCAAATGTAACCGTGGGTGCAACCTTCGCGATCTGATCGTATTGTGTCTCATCACTGTTCGAGAAAATGATCAGATCGGGATTTAAGGCTAGCGCCTTTTCCACACTGATCGGAAATCCTACATCCTCTGCCTGAGCAACCTGATCATCGTATACAGTTCCATCCTGACGAAGTATGCCTACAGGAACAACACCAAGCGCCAGCAGATCCCCGGTAACTTCTCCATGATAGATGACTCGTTTCGGATTTACAGGGACCTCTACCTCATGGCCAGTCCAATCTTTGAATACCCGGGTCTCCCCCTCATTTGTCTCTTCTGCTGCAGTCGTGGTTTCTGTGGTTTCTGTGGTTTCTGTGGTTTCTGTGGCTGCTTTGGAATCCTCTGCGCCAGCAGCAGGTGTTGTAGCCTGATTTCCACAAGCCAGCAGCAGAATGGATAACCACGTAATCGTAAATAGTACTGCCGTATTTCGTATGCCCTTTTTCATTGCTATTTCTCCCCCTGTATCATGTGCATTGTGCAATAAAATTTAATGATATTGATTATCATTATCGGATATTGTCATAAAACAAGGCTTCTCTCAGCTCAATGGACAAAACTATATGGGCACTTTCAGTTTTGTACAATCCTCCGCTCTTTACTTCTATGTACTCCCTAATCAAGTGGATTTCCCTCTATACAGCTCGGGATTGGCGTGATAAATTAATGAGAACTATTTGCCATTATTAATAACCGGAGTGATGAAGATAATGACCCATTCAGACCATACATCCGCTCGTTCAGCCTTTAAGATACCAACATCTGATGTGATGACACAGCTGCCAACGCAATTTTTTGCTACCCTTGTTCAAAATGTAAATCGTGAAATCGCAAGTGGACATGACGTGATCAATCTGGGTCAGGGGAACCCGGATACACCTACACCACCCCATATTGTGAAAACACTGCAAGAGTCGGCTGAAAATCCTCTCTACCATAAATACTCCCCTTTTAGAGGTACTCTTTCCTGAAGGAAGCTGTCGCCAAACGTTATAAGGAAGATTACAACGTTGATCTGGATCCCGAGACTGAAGTAGCCATTCTGTTCGGAGGCAAAACAGGACTGGTTCAGTTACCTCAGGTCCTGCTTAACCCCGGTGACACCGTTCTTGTTCCCGATCCAGGCTACCCGGATTACTGGTCCGGTGTTGCACTCGCCAAAGCAAACATGTCATTTATGCCTTTGCTGGAGTCCAATGCATTCCTGCCGGATTATGAAGCTGTTACAGCCGAAGATCGGGAGAAGACCAAGCTGATGTTCCTCAACTATCCCAACAATCCAACGTCGGCAACGGCTCCACTTTCGTTCTACGAAGATACGGTTGAATTTGCCATTCAAAATCAAATCGTCGTTGCCAGCGACTTTGCTTACGGTGCGATTGGATTTGATGGACATCGTCCAGTAAGTTTCCTACAAGCCCCTGGTGCCAAAGAAGTGGGCATTGAGTTCTATACGTTATCCAAAACGTACAATATGGCTGGATGGCGTGTTGGATTTGCGCTAGGTAATGCAGAGATTGTCTCTAAAATCAATCTGCTTCAGGATCATATCTATGTCAGTCTCTTCGGTGGGATTCAAGCTGCGGCAACGGAAGCACTGACTGGCTCCCAGGAATGTGTTGCCTCGCTGGTTTCACGTTACGAATCCCGTCGCAATGCGTTTTATGACGCTCTTTCCTCGATTGGCTGGCAAGCTTCGAAACCCGCAGGTTCATTCTTCAGCTGGTTACCTGTACCTGCAGGTTATACCTCTGCTTCATTTGCAGACTTGTTACTGCGAGAAGCCAAGGTGGCTGTAGCCCCAGGTATTGGTTTTGGTTCACATGGCGAAGGCTATGTGCGCGCGGGACTGCTAAGTGATGAAAACCGATTACGCGAAGCTGTTGAGCGGATTGGCAAGCTGAATTTATTCAAGTAATTTACAGGACCATAACCCCTTTGCATATGCCAAGTTTCCATGGTATGTTATAAGAAATATTGAACGAAACGTGATGACGGGACCAGTAAGAGAATATCAGTCGCGCCCAGAGAGTAAATTCCACCCTGCTGAAAGAATTTACCGCGGCTCTTCTCTGAAACCTACCCCTGAGCGGCCTGTTACGTGCAGGACAGTGCCTTCTGTTACAGGGCATGAAGCCGGATGATCTAATCATCAATAAAGGTGGTACCGCGGAAGTAACAAACTTTCGTCCTTTTTAACTAAAGGGCGGGAGTTTTTTTGTACCCGCTAAAGACTGCTCCAGAAGCACTTATTAATCATGTTTAAGGAAGTGAAACCATGACTTCACGTATTGTAGTTAAGATTGGAAGCAGCTCGCTTACAACGGAAGAAGGCGGTCTGGATCGCAGTTCGATCACTTTTTTGCCGGAGAAATTGCAGCATTGGCTGATCAGGGCCATGAAGTACTCTTGGTCACCTCAGGAGCGGTAGCGGCCGGATTCCGGGAGATCGGTTATCCTCAGCGCCCCAAACTGCTACATGAGAAACAAGCTGCAGCGGCCGTTGGTCAGGCATTACTGATGCAGGCATATCAACAGGCTTTTGCAGCGCACCGCGTTACTACGGCGCAAATTCTGTTAACTCGTACAGACTTTCACAGTCGAAAACGTATGGGTAACGCAGGTATGACCGTAGAAGAGCTGCTTAAACAGCGAGTGATTCCGATTTTCAATGAGAATGATACGGTATCGGTAGACGAATTGAAGTTTGGTGATAACGATCTGTTGTCCGCATTGGTTGCAAACCTGGTGAAGGCACAGCATCTGATCATTCTTACCGATACCAACGGCCTGTACACCGCAGACCCGCGTAAAGATCCTTCTGCCGTACGTTACGACCGTATCCCCGAGATAACGGCTGAGATCTACGCTTTTGCCGGCGGCTCAGGATCAACGGTTGGTACAGGCGGAATGCGATCCAAAGTTGATGCAGCAAAGGTTGCTACACGTGGAGGCGTACCTGTATTCGTGGGAAGTGTGAAAGAACACGGAGATATGCAGAAAGCGGTTGATGGCACCGGTAAAGGAACTTACTTTGAGACACGACTCGCTTCGTTATCCCGTAAAAAGCAGTGGCTCGGCTTCATGTCTACTCCACTGGGAACTGTCGTTGTGGATGATGGTGCTGAAGAAGCACTTGTCCATGGGGGCCACAGCCTTTTACCTGTAGGAGTCAAGCGGGTACTGGGAACGTTTCATGCAGGAGACGTTGTAGAGGTCATCGGAATGGATGAAACCTTGCTTGGTCGCGGTATTGTCAATTATGATGATGACCAGCTTCGACTCATTGCCGGACTTCCCAGTGGCGAAGTGATGAAACAACTCGCTAGCATCCATAGGCTTGAGGTTATTCATAGAGACGAATGGATTACGTTAAAATAAACTTGAAGCAATATTAAGTTAAACTAATCATTTACACGTAACGGAGAGGACAGAAAAAATCTGAAAAAGCGGAGCGTTCGCCTAAAAGCTTTCTGAAAGAAAGCTACATCGAAGCATACGCTTATCTCCGGATTTTTCCCTTTAGAAAAGGGAATCGAAAAAATCTGGGGATAACAGCGATTGGAAGGTTATTCTGTCATCGTAGTGTCTGTGTGAATAATCTTTAGTTTAACATGTGGTTGGAATACTCAACTTTATATATATGAGGAGGAATTACGATGAGTGAAGTCAGAGAAAAAGCCAGCAAAGCCCAAGCCACGGTTCCACAGCTGAACCGATTGAATACAGAACAGAAAAATACGGCCCTGCGTGTCATGGCAGATGCTTTGATTAAGGAGACGAATTCCATCATTACGGCAAACGCTGAGGATCTGGAACGCGGCAGAGAACAAGGTACGCCGGAATCCATGCTGGATCGGCTCGCACTTAATAAGGAGCGCATTGCTGGCATTGCTGAAGGATTACGTCAGATTGCAGATCTGCCTGATCCAGTCGGTGAAGTACTGGAAACATTCACCCGTCCTAACGGATTGCATGTTGAAAAATTAAGAGTGCCGATTGGCCTGATTGGCATCATCTACGAAGCTCGTCCTAATGTAACTGTAGACGCAGCCGGATTATGTCTCAAAACAGGTAATGCAGTGCTTCTGCGCGGCGGCTCCTCTGCCCTGTCCTCCAATCGTAAAATTGTGGAGGTGCTGCATCAGGCACTCACAACGACAGACATGCCTGCTGATGCTTTGCAACTGGTTGAAGATGCAGATCGTGCTTCCGTAGATGAAATGCTCAAGTTAAACGGACTGCTGGACGTTATCATTCCACGCGGAGGGGCTTCCTCATTCGTAATGTGGTTGCCAATGCAACCGTACCTGTTATCGAAACTGGGGCGGGCATCTGCCATACCTATGTGGATGAATCAGCCGATCCAGTTATGGCAGCCGAAATTGCCATCAATGCCAAGGCACAACGTCCATCCGTATGTAACTCCATGGAGACGTTGCTGCTGCATGCCGCATATGCAGAAGAGCATCTGCCTGCTCTTGCCGAGCAATTCCGTGAGGCCAATGTGATCTTAAAAGGTTGCGACACGGTGCGTCGTCTTGTTCCGTCTGCCCTTGAGGCAACCGAGGAAGACTATGCGACCGAGTACAACGATTACATTTTAAATATCCGTGTGGTTGAGAACCTGGACGACGCGATGCAGCACATCGCACATTACGGAACCAAACATTCCGAGTGTATCGTAACCCGGGATACAGCCCATGCAGAACGCTTCATGCATGATGTAGATGCAGCAGCCGTCTATCACAATGCGTCCACACGTTTCACCGACGGATTTGAATTTGGCTATGGAGCCGAAATCGGAATCAGTACCCAGAAACTGCATGCACGTGGACCGATGGGACTGCCAGCACTGACGTCAACCAAATATCGCATTACAGGCAATGGACAGATCCGTCAATAATATCCCAGCACCAGTTATATAGGAGGAACGATAAATATGAGTCAAGAGCAACAGACGTTACTACAACAGAAGATTACTTTCCACGGAGCAGGCGCGATGGCTGAAGCCATCGTGCGCGGACTGATCTCCCGCCTAGTCGTTCGTCCTCAGGATATTACGATGCTGAACCGCAGCAACCAGAAACGTCAGGAGGAGCTCAGCACCCGTTATGCAGTACATACCGGAACGGCCTCACAATCTTTGGATCATCTTGCCTCCACTCCGGTCATTGTACTCTGTATGAAACCCAAAGATGCTGCCGCAGCGCTGCGCGAACTCGGTCCATTGTTATCACCTGATCAACTGATCGTATCTGTCATTGCCGGATTATCAATCCGCACGATGCAGTCCTTGCTTGGTCGTAAACAGCCAATCGCGAGAACCATGCCAAATACATCCAGTACCATTGGACTTGGTGCAACCGGTCTTGCCTTCTCTGCGGAAATTACGGATGATCAGCGCAGTACGGTGATGACCATGTTTGAAGCGGTTGGTATCGTGACCATCGTGCCTGAAGATAAACTCGAAGTGCTCACAGGGATTTCCGGAAGCGGCCCTGCTTATGTATACTATTTAATGGAGGCCATGATTGCCGCAGGTATTCGTGGTGGCTTATCCAGCCAGCAATCTCGTGATCTCACTGTTCAGACGGTGCTGGGCGCGTCACGAATGGTACAACAAACCGGTTTGGAACCGATGAAGCTTCGTAGTGATGTGACTTCCCCGGGAGGGGCAACCCAGGCAGCACTGAAAACGCTGGACGAAGGAGATTTCTTTGAAAATGTAATCGCAGCCGTCAACCGCTGTGCAGAGCGCTCACGGGAGATGGGAGCTGCTTTGGAAGGGGATTTAAAATGAATAATATGTGTACAGCCACATATCGTCTGCATGATGATCATGCAGACTTTCGCAAGAAAGCTCAGTCCATCGCGATTGGCATGACCGTTGGTAGCTGGACGGAGTTGCCGCAAGCCCAGCGTGAAGCGATGCAGAAGCATCTCGGTGAAGTAATAAGCGTAGAAGTCCATGAAGCTGATGGGATGGCTGCGGGTGAGCGTTACGCGGATATTACTATTGGATACCCTGATGTGAACTTCAGTCGTGACATTCCTGCCCTGCTCGTGACGGTCTTTGGCAAAATCTCAATGGATGGCCGGATCAAACTTACAAAGCTTGGTTTCTCGGATGGCTTCCTCAGTGCATTCCCGGGTCCCAAGTTTGGACTGAATGGTGTTCGTGATCTGCTTGGTGTGCATGATCGTCCACTGTTAATGAGTATCTTCAAATCGGTTATCGGACTGGATGCAGATGAACTGCGTGAACAATTTATTCGTCAGGCCCTTGGGGGCGTTGATCTGATCAAGGACGATGAGATTCTGTTCGAGAATAAATTGACACCCATCGAAAAAAGAGTCGAGGTCTGCATGAAAGCTGCCGAACAGGCCCGCCAGGAGACCGGCAAGAAGCTTCTGTATGCAACCAATCTTACAGGACCTACATCTCGTCTGAAAGAGCAAGCTGAACGCGCTATTGGTGCAGGAGCCAATGCCCTGTTATTCAACGTATTGTCTTACGGATATGATGTGCTGCATGAACTCAGCAGTGATCCTGATATTAATGTGCCAATTATGGCCCACCCTGCGCTTGCAGGTGCACTGTACCCTTCACCACATTACGGCATGTCGGCTTCGGTTGTGCTAGGGCAGTTAATGCGTCTTGCGGGCGCCGATCTGGTACTCTTCCCTTCTCCTTATGGATCAGTAACGATGCCGAAGGAAGAAAATATGGCGATCACAGAGCAATTACTGACAGCTGATTTGCCTGTACGAACCAGTATGCCAGTGCCTTCAGCAGGTATCCACCCAGGCCTTGTACCGCTCATTTTGCGCGACTTTGGCATCGATGTCATCGTTAATGCTGGTGGCGGTATTCATGGACATCCTATGGGCACTGAGGCAGGCGGACGTGCATTCCTGCAAGCCATCGAGGCAGCTCAACGTTCCATTCCACTCGCGCAATATGCAACCGAGCATCCGGAGCTGAAAAGTGCATTGGATCTGTGGGGTGGCGAACGATGAGAAGTGATAAGAAAACAGTCATTTTCTGTGACTTTGATGGTACGATTACGCTCTCGGACAATATTGTCGCAATCATGAAACATTTCAAGCCTGAAGGCATTGAAGCGATCATGAAAGATACGATTGAGCAAAAAATCTCGCTGCGTG
This sequence comes from Paenibacillus sp. OVF10, assembly GCA_022836915.1. Classification (GTDB taxonomy): domain Bacteria; phylum Bacillota; class Bacilli; order Paenibacillales; family Paenibacillaceae; genus Paenibacillus. The sequence goes on from CP094668.1 coordinate 5,118,767, forward strand.
AAGGTGTTGGAGCCATGTTTGCTCTTCTGCCTGCATCGCAGAAAGATGAAATTGTGGAATTTGTGCTTGGACAAGCGGGGATCCGTGAAGGATTCAGCGAGTTTCTTGACTACGTTCGCAACGAAGGGATCGAATTCAATGTGACCAGCGGCGGTATGGACTTTTTCATTGAACCGTTACTCGCCCCATTTCATATTCCGCAGGATCATGTCTATTGCAACGGAGCTGACTTCTCGGGTGAAACCATTAAGATTGAATGGCCGAATCCCTGCCAGCCTCCTTGTGAGAATGGCTGCGGCATGTGTAAAACAACAGTGATTCGTACCTTCCCGGAAGAACAATACAATCGAATTCTTATTGGAGACAGTCTGACAGATTTTGAGGGTGCAAAGATTGCCGATCTCGTCTACTCCCGCTCCATTTTGACGGACAAATGTATTGAACTGGGTGTAGACCATGTGCCATTCGTTACCTTTTACGATATCATCGAAGATATGAAACAGAAGCAAACACAAGGAGTGCTGTAAACGATGGGCTTTGAAAAGATTACATTGGAACACAAACGTCAGGTCCTTGAAGAACTGGCTGATATTAAAGCGTTGTTCGCCAGTCGTAACTGGTTCCCTGGAACAAGCGGCAATCTGTCGATGCGTGTAGGAGACTTTGACCCGGAGCAATTTTATTTTGCGGTTACCGCCTCAGGCAAAGACAAATCTCTTCGCACACCGGAAGACTTCCTTTTGTAGACAAGCATGGCAAAGCGATTGAGACAACAACGTTGAAACCAAGTGCCGAAACGTTGATTCACTGCGAAATCTATCGTTTGACTGGTTGTGGTGCTGTATTCCACGTGCATACCGTGTTTAACAACCTGATCAGTGAATTCTTTGGAGCAGATGGACACGTACCGATTCAAGGAATCGAATTGATTAAGGCTTTCAACATTTGGGAAGAAAATGCGGAGATTCGTGTACCCGTCCTGCCTAACTTTGCAGATATTCCATCTATCGCTGAATTGGTGCCAGGTGTACTTGATGCCAACGTACCAGGAATTTTGCTGCGTAACCACGGCATATATGCGTGGGGCAAGGATGCTTTTGAAGCGAAACGTCATCTGGAAGCGTTCGAGTTCCTGTTCGAAGTGATGTACCGTCAACTTCTGCTGAAGGGCGCTACGAAATAGCAATCATTTATTCGAAATCAAAGCTGCACAACCAAAAACACGCCAGTGGCTGATATACATAGCCCTTGGCGTGTTTTTATGTTGAGGGATAACAGCGATTGAAAGGTTGCTCTGTCATCGTAGTGTCAGTGTAAATAATCTTTAGGTCACTCTACAGTCGATCATCCCGATCCTTGAATAAAAAGAGACTGTCTGCTCCCTCATCATTTCCTTGAGCAGCACTATGGATACCCGTCCCCCTCTGCTTGCCAAACAGCAGTTTCAAACCGCCAAAAATGAGCAGCAAGGATACGATGACGGTGTTTAAATAGGAACGTATCTCATACGTCATAAATGCATTAGGGAAGAGCTCATTCAGCTGTGGAATGACAAGACGGATCGTCAGGTAATATAGACCCAGCGCGGCGATCCCGAATCCAATCAGACGCTGATGGCGGGCCCAGTCCTTGAAGATCGGTTGATCAACCAAAGGCTCGCGTCCATAACGACTGGAGCACTGTAGCCCGTCAAAGAAGCTGTAGAACCAGATCAACGGAATCATGAACAGAAACACCGATAAATGAAGCAGGTCCAGAATATAGATGCTTGCAAGGAACAGGAACATTAATTGCATGCCTCTTTTTGCAATCCCAGATAGAGATGACCCGCACCTGGAAAAGCGGATAGCAGCGTTGCAAGCACTTTACTACGTCGTCCCGCTACTCTGCCCATCTCCAATTCTTCGAATAATGTCCGATCCTGCAATATCTCACCAGCCTGCTTACGGTGGACATGTTGCACCGCATCAAACATGCAGTATACCCATATTACAGGCAGTATGAGTAGAAACATTAAAAATACGGATTCATTGGTGATCGACGCCACAAAAACCATCATGGCAAATGAACCAAAGAACGCCATCAGGAACGACAAACCGCGATGCATCAATCCCAGATGAAGATGTCCCAATCCTGGAACAAATGAGAGCAAAATAGTGAAGAATCGTTCACCCTCACTGCCTTTTCGGTACATGGGTTGACCATAGGGCCCCTCAGCGTGAGCATATTCACTACCAGGATGCTGATGCAGCTCATCTTCATTCATATGTTCCATAGGCCCTTGATGGCCCATGTGTGCTCCCTGATAGGCTGCTCCTGGATGTTGCGGTCCGTAATGTGCTCCATATCCCCTGTAATGAGCATCTCGGCCGGAAGGCGCACGGAGCAGAACAATAACCATGTCCAGCATGCTGATCCCCCAGAAGAAAGCAGCAAAAAGTGCACCGAAAATCATTAAATCTTGTTCATTAGTGACCATTGCTAACATGAATGAGCCAACAGCTGTTCCGAAGAAAAGCAATGGATAAATCACAGCCCTTGCGGCCCGTCCCCAATACATAAAACCAAGACCGGGTATCAGGTTTAATAGAAATGCGAGTAATTTGTTACGATCTGAGTGCACAGTCGTCATCCTTTCTTTTCAGGCAATGCGAAGCTATTTATGGTTTAGGCTTGAGGTTATCCAGCCATGAAGTGGCTGCCTCCGTCCATTTCTCGGTAAAAGACCCTCTGTGGTCACCATCCTGGAACTTGTGATAAGGTGCTACCTTGTCAAAAAGTCCAGACGAGAGGAAGATCAATGTCAAACAGGCTGCTACCGCGTAATGGAACACTTTATGATCAAGCCAGCGCCGGTTTCGTCCAGCACGGGATTTGCGTTGTACCTTGGGTGATTGAATGCCCTCAATCCGATGCATGACTGAATCCGCAAACCCTGTTGGGTCATGTAGCGGAGGTAGTTCCCCATGGATACCGAGTGCTTCCAAATAACTGTCCATCGCATCCTGGTCTTCCAGCAAAAGCTGTTCCATTTGGTTCGCTTGAGTTTCACTCATATGGCCTTCAATATAATCAGTCCATTGCGCAGTGGTATATTTCTCCTGTTTACTCACGCCATTCATCCTCCTTCCAATGTTTTCGAATCCACTGCCGGGCACGATACAAGCGGGATTCCACAGTCTTCACAGCCACCTGTGCATCACTGGCAATCTGCTCATAATTTTTTCGCTTAGATAATACGCAGTGATAATGTCACGATGCTGAGCAGGCAACTGATTAATTCGTTCGCGAAGTTTATCCTGACGCTCTTCACGAACGAGACGGGTAAGAACGTCTTCATCCCGTCCGGGAATATTGATTATTTTTTCTTCTCCACCCAGATCCTCAGCAGTTCGTCTGCCCAGCTTGCGTTTGGCATCAATCGCTTTGTGAAAGGCAATTCGGGTTAACCACGTCTTGAAACCTTCAGAACGGTAGTCGGGGAGAGACTTATACATCTGTATGAACGCCTCCTGAGCTGCATCCTGTGCTTCCTGATCGTTCCTGAGTACGGAATAGGCCACATGGTATACATGCTGGCTATATTTATCAATCAGAGTACGCATCTGGGATGTATCTCCTTGACGGATTTGTTCGATTACACGCGCTTCATCAATAACTCTCCTCCTCTCCAATACAATAGACGACAGCTTGTGCGTTAACCCCTGCGTGATCTATCAAATTTTTGTAAAACAAAGTGAAATCATTGCCTGAAAGGTTGATGTTGCTGATCACTCATCCAATCTATAATCCAAAAAAACAGGCACAGAATGACTTCTGGCCTGTTTCTTGTCCCGCCTACGCTGGAATTAACGTCCACCATTACGAAACCGCTGTGTGTACGCCTTTGCATCTTGAACGGTCTTGACACGATTGCGACTCCACTCGAGCAGTATTCGATCGATATACCGGAAATGTACTTTGCCTGCAAAAACTGCTTCCTTCAGAGCCATTAGAATCAATTCCTCTTGATAACGGTCCTGATCCAACCAGCCGGATATCGTTTCGCACTCCATTGGAGAGAGCGGACGTCCAAATTCTTTTTCAAAGATGGAGAACATGTTCCGTTCTTCCTCTTCTTTTTGAACACTGTTCGAATCTTGACGTGCTGTATTGCTACTATGCTGCTCCGCACGGAATGCGGCTACTTCTTCAGCAGTGCACGCTGCAAGTTTGGCATATAATCCATGTAAATCATATCGCTCGTACTGGATGTCCCGTTCTTCGTCACGGTGCTCGTCAATAGCAATATACCCATCCCTCATCAGACGTTGCAACATTCTGGCAATGCCTTCAGGTGCAAGTCCCATGCGCGCCGCAAGCTCTTCAAGCGTGGGAAACTCATTGAACTCTGCCTGACGGAACCCTAGCAGTTGAATCAGAAGAAGCACTTCTGCATCTGATAGACCAAGCTGGTGATAAAAACGTAACAAGGCATACGGCAGATGGGCTGTACCCGAAGTCATGCCATAAGCTGCTCCATCCAACCAAGCTTTGGATGTGGTGTCTTCCATAGACGCTCCTCGGTTAAGCATTAAGGGTACAGACGATAGAGCATACGTGGGAATGCGATTGTTTCACGTACATGATCCAATCCACAGATCCATGCTACCGTCCGCTCCAATCCCAGACCGAAACCGGAGTGAGGAACCGATCCGTATTTACGCAAATCCAGATACCATTGGTAAGCTTCATCCGAGAGATTGTGCTCCTCAAAACGTTGTTGCATCAATTCCGGATCATCGATACGCTGCGAACCGCCAATAATCTCTCCGTAGCCTTCTGGTGCAATCATATCAGCACAGAGAACAACTTCTGGACGATTCGGATCTGGTTTCATGTAGAATGCCTTGATTCCAGCAGGGTAATGCGTGATAAAGACGGGTGTATTGTACTTCTCAGCAATTGCTGTTTCGTGCGGTGCACCAAAGTCTTCTCCCCAAGGAATATCAAAGCCTTGTCCATGCAGGAATTCAATCGCTTCATCATACGTAATTCGTGGGAATGGAGCTACGATACCTTCGAGTTTGGATACGTCACGACCGATAGATTCCAGTTCTGCACGGCAGTTTTTCACCACGGATTGAACGACATGAGCAATAAATTTCTCTTGTACGCGCAGACTTTCCTCGTGATCTACAAATGCCATTTCCGGCTCAATCATCCAGAACTCAATCAAGTGACGACGTGTTTTGGACTTCTCTGCGCGGAATGTTGGACCGAAGGAATATACCTTGCCCAGCGCCATGGCTGCGGCTTCCATATACAATTGACCACTTTGTGTCAGATAAGCATCTTCATCAAAGTATTTGATGTGGAACAGGTTCGTTGTTCCTTCCGCAGACGATGGTGTCAAAATCGGAGGATCAACTTGTGTGAATCCGTTACCATCAAAGAACTGTTGAACAGCGCGAATAATCTCTGCACGAATCACCATAACCGCACGTTGCTTCGTAGAACGAAGCCACAGATGACGATGGTCCATCAAGAAATCAACACCATGCTCTTTAGGCGTAATTGGATAGTTTTCAGTCAGGTGAATGATCTCAACCCCTGTAACAGTCATCTCGTAACCGGACGCACTGCGAGGTTCTTCACGAATAATACCTGTAACATACAAAGAGCTTTCTTGGGTCAGGCTCTTGGCATTGTTCCAGATTTCTTCACTAACTTCACTTTTTACAACAACCCCTTGGATATATCCGGTTCCATCACGCAGCTGTAAAAACTGAATTTTACCGCTGGAACGTTTGTTGTTAATCCAGGCACCGATTGTTACGGTTTCGCCCACATGCTCGTTCACATTACGAATTACACAATTCGTATTCATGCCCATATCTCCCCTTGGTTCCTGAATTTGAAAATGCAGCGGGCAGGCTTATGCCTGTCCTCTGCACTTCCTTGTCATTCTATATTTACTTTACAGTTAGATTACTGAGAATTCAATACGATTCGGTGTGTATCACGTGCAATTACCAATTCTTCGTTAGTTGGCACAACGAGAACTTCCACTTTGGAATTCGCTGTTGTGATCCGGCGCGGTTCGCCAGAACGAATGGCATTCAACGCTTCATCCAGTTCAACACCCAGATAAGTGAGCTGCTCACATACTTTTTGGCGAAGTACAACAGAGTTCTCACCTACACCAGCCGTAAAGACGATCACGTCTACACCGTTCATTGCAGCTGCATATGAACCGATGTATTTACGCAGACGGTATTCGTACATCTCAAAAGCAAGCGTGGAGTTGGCATCGCCATTCTCCATACCTTCCGTAATCTCACGCATGTCACTGCTGATTCCGGAGATCGCAAGCAATCCACTGTGTTTGTTCAACATGGAGTTCACTTCGCTTACGCTCAGTTCTTCCTTGTTCATTACATAAGGTACGATGGCTGGGTCAAGGTCACCAGAACGCGTTCCCATCATCAGTCCTTCAAGCGGAGTCATACCCATCGAAGTATCCACGGATACGCCACCTTTAACTGCTGTTACACTACCACCGTTACCGACGTGACAAGTGATAATTTTCAGATCTTCCACTGGACGATCCAAGTATTCAGCAGCTGCCTTGCTTACGAAATCATGGGAAGTACCATGTGCGCCGTAGCGACGTACTTTATATTTTTTGTAAAGTACACGCGGAATGGCATACAGATAAGCTTTTTCAGGCATCGTCTGATGGAAAGCTGTATCAAAGACCATAACCTGTGGCACACCAGGCATATTGGCTTCAGCCGCACGAATACCCATCATTGCTGCAGGGTTATGAAGTGGAGCCAAGTCGAACAAACGACGAATTTCAGCTTTGGCAGCATCATCTACCAATGCAGATTCTTTAAATGCTTCACCACCGTGAACGACACGGTGTCCAACAGCTTGAATTTCACTTACAGAATCCAGTACACCATTTTCTTTATGAGTCAAAATATCAATGACTTTACGGATCGCTGTTGTATGCTCCAGAATTTCACTAACTTCTGTAACATCCTCACGGCCTGTCGGTTTATGTGTCAGAATGGAGGAATCCATTCCGATCCGTTCTACCAAACCTTTAGCCAGTACGGATTCGTCAGTCATATTATACAGTTGATATTTGAGCGAGGAACTCCCCGCATTAATTACGAGTACTTTCACAGTCTGTCACCATCCTTGTCGTACTTGAAGAATCCTTCGCCTGTTTTGGCACCCAGGTGTCCTGCACGCACCATTTTCTTCAGGACTGTAGAAGGACGATATTTCAATTCTCCGAATTCACGGAACATTCTTTCGAGTGCAGCTTCAACAGAATCCAATCCGAAACGGTCAGCCATTTCGAGTGGTCCATGCTGGAAGTTATATCCGATACGCATTGCATCATCGATATCTTCAGCAGATGCAACACCTTCTTGCAATACATGCAACGCTTCGTTAATCAGCAGGCAGATCAAGCGGGAAGTTACGAATCCAGGTGATTCATAGATCATGACTCCTTTTTGTCCGCTACTTCTTCAACAAAACGTCTGGTCTCTTCGAAAGTTGTATCCGAAGTTTTCAGTCCACGAATAATCTCTACAAGATCAACCCGGGATACCGGGTGAATAAAGTGCATACCAATAACACGCTCTGGGTATTTGGTCGAGCTTGCAAGCTCGGTCAAACTCAGCGTGGATGTATTACTTGCCAGAATGACATTGCTTGGACAAACTTGGTCCAGTTGGCTGAATACTGCTTTTTTCGCATCCAGATCTTCTGAAATCGTCTCAATGACCATGTCGCAAGTTCCAAGTTCAGCTAAATGAGCTACCTTGGTAATGCGGGAAAGAATCAACTTCTTCTCCGCTTTTGTAATCGCCCATTTCTCCAGTTGTTTATCCAGATTGGTTTCGATCATGTCATATGCATGATCCAGCTTTTGTGTTGTATGCTCCACGAGAAGCACATCAAGTCCTTTGGCTGCGAGCATCTGGGAAATACCTTGCCCCATCGTACCGCCGCCGACAACTCCTATTTTTTGAAAAACATGGTTCTGCTCCATCCTTTCGGTTCTCTATTTCTCTATTGTACCCTGTTCGCCGAAAATTACAAATTTCGACCCAACATATAATAATATCTTAGCACGAGTGAAATGTAAAAAAATAACCAGCATAAATAAATTATGCTGGTAGAAGGGCACTGTCACGAAATTGACAACGAAATTGTTCGCCAGACAAAACTTCCTCACGAATCAAGATGTCGAGTGAATTGTCGAAAATTGTCCGTTGTTCTTCAAGCAACCGCTTTGTCTGTTCCATCAGTTCTTGCAGAATTAATTTATTTTCTCGCATCAATTCCTCCGTTGTGACCATATCCATGTTCACAATCCCAAGTGAAGTCAACCCCGAAGCCATCATCGTCTGTACGACATTGGTTGCCTGATCAAAGTCATTGCGTGACCCTGTTGAACGACCACCGTAGTACATTTCCTCCGCAGCTGCTCCTCCGAGTGCAATCATAATCTGCTCTTCCAGGAAGCGCTTCGTATAGAGGAACTGTTCCTGTTGCGGGTTATGACGTACATATCCCAGCGCCTGACCACGCGGACTAAGTGCCACCTGACTAACACTGCCTGGACGAACAAGTTCTGCCATAATGGCATGTCCCAATTCATGAATGGCGACCCTTTTCTTCTCTTCCACACTGGACTCACGGTCTGTCTTCTCACCCATCATGACTTTATCAATAGCCAGGGACAAGTGCCGCTGTTCGATGTTCAACAGCCCGTCCCGCATGGCGTATATTGCTGCTTCGTTCATCACACTTTCGAGCTGTGCACCGGAGAAACCATACGATTCTTCAGCTGTTTTCTCCAGATTAACTTCCTTCATCAGAGGTTTATTCACCGCATGCAGTTCCAAAATATGCTTTCTGCCCTTTTTGTCAGGCAAGTCCACTTGAATGTGGCGGTCAAAACGTCCCGGTCGCGTCAGGGCGCTATCCAGCATCTCTTTGCGGTTTGTTGCAGCGATAACAAGGATTCTTGGCGTATCAGAAGAATAGATTCCATCCATTTCCGTCAGGAGTTGATTCAAGGTCTGATCATATTCACGCTGTTGACCACCTTCACGTTTACCCCCAATGACATCAATTTCATCGATAAAGATAATAGCGTTTTCCTTATTTTCCTTGGTGGCACGGGTTCTTGCGTCCTTGAACAAATCCCGAATTCTGCTGGCACCCACACCAACATACATTTCCACGAACTCACTACCCGATGCTGCTACAAAAACAGAATCGGTGTAATGGGCAGCAGCCTTGGCCATCAACGTTTTCCCTGTCCCTGGAGGGCCCGTCAGCAAGATCCCTTTTAACGGACGAATCCCGAACTTCCGAATTTCTTCATGTTTGATAAGAAAGTCAAGCGCTTCACGCAATTCCTGCTTGGCACTGTCCTGTCCGCCAATTTCTTCAAAAGTAAGCTTGGAAGGTCCTTTTTCTTCCGTTTACGTTCCTGTGCAGCGCCTACTGTAATTCCGCCACGCATTTGCATCATGAACAGCAAAGCTCCGACAAACACCGCTGCAATCAGAATCGGAACAATATTAACACCAGTAAAAGCAAGAAAAATAATCAATACGGGAAAAAATCCGATGGCAACTTCTTTTGTCCACTTAGGCATTAGGCCACACTCCTATCTGACCGGGCACACGCGGCAGAATAATAAACTTGCTGGCATCTCCGTCTCTGAGACTGACATATACGTTGTTGTCATCCATCGCTGTATTTACCTTAATTCCATTCGTCGCCATCTTTGACAACGTTGGTGTAATCTCGGTGTATTGCTTGTTCTCCATCGCCTGAGCTACGGTAAACATCGCATCCCCCACCAACTTTCCAGTGCTTCACTGGAATGATCCACAACATCCAACTTTAGTGAACGTGTTCCAATTAACGTCTGTCCTTCTTTGTGAATATATTGTACCAGTCTGCCCAAATCAACATCAGGTTGCAGATCCAGTTTCAATTGTACGTCATTGCGGTTAATAGTTAATTGAACGTCATTGACTCCATCGTACTGGGTAACCATCTTTTCAATCGGATTCTGCACGGCCACCTGACGATATACAAACCAACCTCCAAACAACACAACGGCTGAAATGACGGCAGTTAAAGCAATAGGCAATACTTTTAGCTTCAAGTGAATTACCCCTCCCAGATTTTGGCCTAACCTACTGGCTTATTGGTATATACGAATATGTGCACATTGACTCCTGCGAGAATTCGACAGGATTATTTGTTTTTGAATGTAACTTTGAGTACATATCTGAGTATATCACATCGTATATACATTTTCGAAGGCGAAAATATGAATAAATTATTAATTTTAACTATTTAAATCAAAAATGTTTACAGACAACACAAAGAACCGGTTCAGTCGGATATCCGTCTGCCGGTTCTTTCATTTCTCTAATTCTCTAGTTATGTCACTCTATTTGTTCTAGCTGTTCGGGAGTGTGTAGACCAGGTCCACCTGTTCTCCGTTGCTAAAACGATAAAAGCGATAGTGGTTATGCGTACCGTCTTTATAATACACTTGCCACACATATATTCCATTCACAACTCCGGGCATGATTCGCTTAATCTCGCCGGCAGGAACTTCAGAACTGAAGCGATTGCGGATCTGCGCTTCGGACATGCCATTCTGCAGCAGCTCACTGTGTACAGCGTTTGCACCCTTAGCCGGTTGATTGTTTGCATCGAATTTAACCCAGACCATAACATCCTGGTTATCCTTATTTTTACCGATCAGGGTCCAGTAGATGTTGTCAGAGCCTTCTTTGTCTCCCCAGATGTACTTGCGCAATTCATCATAGGATGTAATGCCCAGTTGCTTCTGTGCTGCTTGTATGGCGAGCGCTTCTTCCTTACGTTGGTCCTGTGTGACATAGACGTAATAACGCTGAAGTCCAAACAGAATCAGAACCAGTGCAAGCAGCGAAATCCATATCCACTTCTTTTTTCTTCAAAAGCCGAACTTCCTTTCCCTATGATGCTCTGTCCTGCAATTAACGAGCAAGCAGACCATCAAATGCCAATTGAGACTCACGCAAAATGCGCTCTTCATCCAGCGTCAGACATTCGCCGTGTTTCACCACTTGTTTTCCATCCACCCATACGTGCTCTACATCTTTGGCAGAAGCCGAGTAGATGGTATGCGAGATCAGGTCTGTATGTGGATAGAAATGTGCCTGTTCAATGTCCAAAGCGATAAAATCAGCCTTCATGCCAACCTGGAGTGCTCCGGTATTGTTCAAGAAGATGGATTTGGCACCGTATGACGTTCCGAGGAGTAACGCTTCGCCTGCTGGCACTGCCGTCGGGTCACCAGATACACCTTTGTGGATCAATGCAGCCAGTCTCATTTCCTCGAACATATCCAGGTTGTTGTTGCTTGCCGGTCCGTCTGTTCCGAGTGACACGGTAACTCCTGCTTTCAGTAACGCAGGAACCCGCGCAACACCTGAAGCGAGTTTCAGGTTACTTCCCGGGTTATGGGATACAGCCACATCATGACGGGCCAAAATTTCAATCTCTTCGTCATTCAGATGCACCGCATGTGCAACCAGGGATGGACGGGAGAAAAAGCCCAGTTTCTCCAGATGTGCCACAGGACGCAGTCCATAATCAGCCACGTTCTGCTCCACTTCACGAAGCGTTTCAGACATATGTGTATGGAGAGGAAGGTTCAGGTCGTTCGCAACCTGCACAAGCTTCTCTATGTAGTCAGGAGGGCATGTATATGGTGCATGTGGCGAGATTACGGTTGTAATGCGACCATCTGCCTGTCCATTCCACTCACGTGCAAACGCTGCCGACTCCTCCAGCTTCCGCAGTTGCTCTTCTTCCGAGCACAGCCCGATTACACCACGTGCCAGTGCTGCTCTAACGCCTGATTGCTCCACAACTTTGGCAACTTGATCCATGTGATCGTACATGTCCAGGAAAGCTGTAGTTCCGCCTTTCAACATTTCAAGCACCGACAGGAAGTTCCCCAATATACATCTTCTGAAGTCATTTTTGCTTCCATCGGCCACATTTTTTCCTGCAACCATACTTGCAACGCAAGATCGTCTCCGTGCCCTCTGAGCAACGACATTGCTGCATGACCATGCGTATTGATCAGACCCGGCAGGAAGAACAGTCCTTTTCCATCCACTTTGGTACAATTTTTGTCTCCATCCGGCAATGTCTCACCAATATGCACAATCTTGTCATCCTCGACAACCATATATCCTTGAACCACGTTCCATGTTGTGCCGCCTTCATTAACGGCAAATTTGCCGTTGTGAATTACCCATCTATTTGTTGTCATCTTCCTCGTCGTCCTTTCCAGTCTCCAAGTAATAGGCCAAACTAAGCAGATCCGTTGTAAAGTCAGCATGGTGAATGCGGATATGCGGCGGTGTTTTTAGAATTGTTGGTGCAAAATTAAGGATCGCTTCAATTCCTGATTCAATAAGCTGATCCGCAACATTTTGGGCTTCCGTATCCGGAACCGTGATAATACCGATGCGGATGTTTTCCGTTTTAACCGCTTCCGTCAATTCATTCATTGGTTTTACCGTCAAACTGTTGATTTGGCTACCAATTTTCGGTCCATATGCATCAAATACAGCAACAATCTTCATGTTGTCTTTCAGATATGCGTTGTAGTTGGACAAGGCTTGACCGAGATTACCCGCGCCTACCAGAGCTACATTAATTTGCTGATCGATTTTGAGAATGTGACGAATTTTCTCAATCAAATAAGATACATCATACCCGATTCCTTTACGACCAAAATCACCGAAGTAAGCCAGGTCTTTACGAATTTGGGCCGGATTCAGATCCAGCCTCTGTCCAAGCTCTTGAGAAGAAACAGTAGCCACCTCACGCTGATGCAACTCGTTCAAATAACGCAAGTATACAGGCAGACGGCGTACCACCGCTTCTGAAATTTTATCCGATTTCATTCTTGCTCCCCCTTACCAAGGCCACGATAAAATAATAGATGAAAAGATGAGCATCCTGTATAAACTCAAAGATAAACGTGACATTTTATACAGAATGCTCCTTGTAATTTAGGTTATAAGTTCTTACGTGCAGCTGCTTTAATCGGATACGGAAATATCTAATAAAGTTTAACGCCAAACGATAGTGTCATGCAATGATATAACGAACAAAACAACCATTATTTTTGTTCATTAGCAGGTTTTTCCAACCACTCGGTAATTCGTGGAACCATCTGCTCCGTGAGCATGTGTTCCATTTTGGGACCAGGTAAAGAATATAAAAAGAATTTACCATAGTACGCTTCAATCACCCGTGTATCATAAACAATGACAATTCCTCTGTCCTTCGCTGTACGCACCAACCGGCCAAATCCCTGCTTGAAACGAATGACCGCTTGCGGCACGGACAGTTTCATGAACGGATTTTTCTTCTGTTCCTGAAGCAGCTCACTCTTGGCTTCCACCAACGGATGATTCGGTGGCTGGAAAGGCAGTCGCACAATAGCGAGACAGGTTAGCGCCTCTCCCGGGATATCTACACCCTCCCAGAAGCTGCTTGTACCCAGAAGTACCGTAGCTTTGGCATCTTGGAACCTGCGAGTCAGCTTGGAGCGGCTTCCACTGTCAACGCCTTGCCCAAGCAACGAGATGTCGTTACCAGACAGTGCCTCCTTCAGCGGATCATAGACCTGTCGCAGCATCTTGTATGAAGTAAACAGAACCATCATGCGTCCACGCGTGGCAATTGCCGTCTCTGCGAGTGATCGCACCAGCATATTAACAAAGTGCGCATCACCCACACTGCCCTTCACACTCGGGAAATCACGCGGAATCACCAGAAGTGCCTGATCGCGATAGTTGAAAGGTGATGGCAGCATCGAAGTTAACAACCGATTATTCTCGGAAGCTTCCTGCAAGCCAAGTTGTTCAATCATGAACTGGAATGACTTATCTACCGAAAGCGTAGCCGATGTAAGTACAACACTTTTCTTTTTATCAAAAAATAAATCCTTAAGTTGTGCACTGACATCTACAGGTACAGCATACAGCTGAAGAGATTTACTTCGGAACTGACCGCTGGCTTCCATCCAGTACACCGTTTTGGCATCATCCATACGCATGAAGAAACGTAGATTCTCCTTCAATGTGGTCAGATCTTTCAGCAATCCTGTAATGTCCGTGATCAGACTATCCGATTGATAATCATCCTGATCCTCTTTCACCTCAAGCAGCAATTTGTCCCCTTTGCGAACCAAATCGCCCAGAGTCACATAGATCTGGTTCTCCAGATCCTGCAACTCCTGCCATTTTGCAGGTTTCTGAGAAGCTTTCAGACGCAGTGAAAATTGCCCCGTCTCTCCCGGTGAAGCATCACTTCGTTCAGGCAACAAACCGAACAAGGCATCGCTCATACGATCCCACAGTTCCTTGACCTCAACAGCCAGCGGGAACATCTGATCCACCATGGAGCCCCATTGAACCGAATTTTCATGCCCGGATAACTGGGAACGAAGCATAGGCAGCTGACCATTACGACTGTCTTTAAACAGGCGGGTCAGTGTATGAACCAAGGTGAAATATTTCATATGCATTCCAAGATGTTTACCAGCGACATCCTCCAGATGATGTGCCTCATCGATCACAAGACTCTCATAGGCTGGCAGCAGCTGATGCGCGGCTTTCACATCCGTAAATAATTTGGAGTGATTGGTGATTACAATATCAGACAACCCGGCCTCATGTTTGGCACGATGGTAGAAACATTTGCGGAACCATGGACATGATCTTCCCAGACAGGACTCGGATTCGCTCTGTACCGTCTCCCAGAAGTCCCCTCCGCGTCCGCTAAGGTTAAGTTCCTCATCATCTCCGGTTTCGGTCTGCGTGAGCCAGACAATCATCTGAGCAGCTGTGAAATAATCCTCTTTGGGTGTAGCGAATTCACGTTTATTGATTTTGTGTTCAAATTTGCGCAGGCACAGGTAATGTCCACGTCCTTTGAATACAGCAGCCTTAAACGGGAACGGAACCACTTGAGTCAGCATCGGAATGTCCCGCTCTCTCAATTGCTCCTGCAGATTGATCGTATGCGTGCTGACCATAACTTTCTGTTCCTGCTTCACACTTTCGTAAATAGCAGGCAAGAGATAACCCAGAGATTTACCGGTGCCTGTTCCTGCTTCGATCAAGAGATGTTTCTCTTCATCCAGGGCTTGCCTTACACTGCTGAACATCTGAGTCTGCGCTTCACGCTCTTCGTAATGATCCAGCGTATCCTTCAGGTTCTCCCGAACCTGGTCCATAAACTGTTCGAAGCTTACACCATCAAGGGGTTAGCCTCCCGCTCATCGCGTGGTGCACCAATATCGGTCCAATCACTTACATTAAGAGCAAGCTGACGATAATAGGTATGTCCGTCCAGATCCTGAATCGGCTCTGCTTCCTTCTCACTGCGCATTCCGTCCAAGAACCAGCCCAAGTCACTGTCTTCTGGTGCAAACAGGTCACTGAGGCGCTGAATCGTTATGAGCGGTAATTCCTTTAACTCATCCAGGCACTTGAGCAGCACATAGGCTGTCGCCAGTGCATCACTGTCTGCCTGGTGAGGGCGATCATGTTGAAATCCAAATTCGGAAGACACATAACCGAGTTGATAAGAACCCAGTGATGGGAATGTGATCTTCAGAAAATCAATCGTGTCCAGAATGCGGCCAGTGAACGGCAAATAACCGCAACGGTCAAGAGCATTCTGCAAAAAGTGAAAATCAAAAGCGACGTTGTGTCCAACAAGCACCACATCATTAAGTAGCGGAACCATCTCCATCATCATCTCTTCGAGTGAAGGAGCGTCCGCCACATCTGCATCGGTAATACCCGTCAACCCCGAAATAAACGGGGGAATCGGTACACCAGGGTTCACATAAGAACTATATATTTGAGTTATGCTGTAGTCATGATCTATGATGGCAAGTCCGGCCTGTATAATCTCACCGTCGGACTGCGTGCCGGTTGTTTCGAAATCCAATACGGCAAATTTCATTGCAATGTACGGTCCCTTCCATTCCAGTCTATGTTACAGCATAGCAAAAAAAGGGGATTTGAAAATTAACTGACAAAAAAGCGGTGTCCCCGCCGCTATGCCAAAGGAGGGAACACCGTTTTTTGTCGCCGAATTCCCGCTTAATGAAGGGTCGTCAGCTGATTAGCATATTGCAATTTTCCCCTGTTCAACCTGCAAGCTTCCATGTTGTACAGTGGTTCGGTCAATGTCGGGTCATACTGAAGGGCCTGTGCAAAGAGTGAACATGCAGCTTCGGGATTCGCAAGCTTGGCTTGAATACAGCCCAGGGCGTTACATACAAGCCCTTTCAAGCGAGGTGAACCCTTAAGGTACATGATCTGCTGCAAATGTGTCCCGGCTTCCGCCATTTGTTCCAAATTCAGATACGCGAGCGCCAGGTAAAAACGAGTCAATGCACTCTCCGGATGATCGGTCACAACCCGGGAGAACTGCATGATCGCCTGCGGATACATCTGTAATTTGAAATAGCCCTGACCTCGACTGAAACATTCCAGATGGAGTTCAGGCAGAGCGGTAACAGCTTCCTGTTCCGGTTCAAGGGAAGCAGGCTTATCCATCTCCCGCTCCCTCACCTGGCTCATTTTTTCTTCAAACATCAGCCATTCATCCAGCATTCCGTCACTCATCCGCTTAAGCAAGTTCCACTTTTGCAGCAATTCCTGTTTGTTCAGGCCTTCAGCGGAAGGATAGCTCTTGATAATTTCATCTAACATGTCGTTCATTTCTGCGAAAACATGCTGGAACATCGATGCATCCCCACCCTTGAAAAAATGGATTAGTGCAGTGACCTGTACTCATTTTTTGCTTCAAGGGCCGATTTCATTCTCCTTACCAGTCGATTACATAATTGTTGCGTGGACTTCCTGTTTCATCGTTTGTACAGGTTTATTCTGTCCATCTACAAATACAACGGTTGGTTTGTGAGTATTTGCCTCTTCTTGCGACATCATGGCGTAAGAAATGATAATGACGTTATCTCCAGGCTGCACCAGACGTGCAGCTGCGCCGTTAAGACATATGACCCGCTTCCGCGTGGTCCTGGAATCACATAAGTTTCTAGACGTGCACCATTGTTGTTGTTCACAATTTGCACTTTTTCGTTTTCCATCAAGTCGGATGTTTCCATCAAGTCTTCATCTATGGTAATGCTACCCACATAGTTCAAGTTGGCTTCCGTTACCGTAGCCCGGTGAATTTTGGATTTCATCAGTGTTCTAAACATGGGACAGTACCTCCGATTTTTGCAGCCTTATATTGTCAATCAATCTTGTTTTTCCGAATTTCACCGCAAGTGCGATGAGCAGATCATCACGTCCTTGAACTTCCTCCTGATCTGCGAGTGGCTCCAGACTTGGAAAAGCCTGAATCTCGGCGTAGTCGATAACGGCAAGCGGTGAGCTTGCAATCTGCTCGCGCAGAATACGACGGATATCTGCGGCGTTTGTAGCTGCACCTGTATCTGCGGCATCCTGAGCTGCACGCAGTGCCTTCGACAGAACTAACGCCTGTGTACGCTGTTCAGCGCTAAGATAGACATTACGTGAACTGAGGGCAAGACCATCCTCTTCGCGAACAATCGGACAAGGTACAATCTCTACAGGCATATTCAAATCATTCACCATCTGTTGAATGACCGCAACCTGCTGAGCGTCTTTCATTCCAAAAATGCACGCTGCGGCTGTACGATGTTGAAGAGCTTGGAGACTACAGTTGTTACTCCGTCAAAATGTCCTGGACGTGAAGCGCCACATAAGCGCTCCGTCAGTTTTGAGACAGATACCGTCGTTTGCGTTGCCTGTGGATACATCTCTTCAACAGAGGGAATAAATACGATATCCACTCCTTGTGAGCGTGCTGTTTCCACATCTCTGGCTTCATCCCGCGGATAACTGTCAAAATCTTCATTAGGGCCAAATTGAATCGGATTAACGAATATGCTTAATACCACGATATCGCTCTGTTGTCTGGCTGCCTGCATCAAGCTTGCATGACCTTGATGCAGATAACCCATTGTCGGTACCAGACCTACAACGGACGCACTGGACCGAATCGCTTGACGCTTCAAGCTTAGTTCCTGTCTTAACTCTGCGATTGTCCGTAATACTTTCATGAGTTACTCCCCACCTTTTCCTTGCGTTGTCCGCCGTACAGTTGATCCAGAACACCATCCGCAGCATTAAATACATGCTCTTCGGCCGGGAACGAACGATCTTTAACTTCTTTCACGTAAGCTTCGATGCTCGTTCTGATTAATGTACCCACATCTCCATAGGTTTTGACAAATCGTTTGGGCGTATACGGAGAGGCGTATTGAACCGCATCGTGGAATACCAGTACCTGACCATCACAGCCTCGACCTGCTCCAATTCCAATGGTAGGGATGGACAGTTCCTCCGAGATCGCCCGTGCAACTTCTTCCGTAACCAGTTCAAGCACGATACCAAACGCACCAGCAGCTTCCAGGGCTTTGGCTTCGTCCATTAAACGTTTCGCATCCGCTGCATCCTTGCCCTGAATGCGGTAACCACCAATCTGATTAACCGATTGAGGTGTCAGTCCGATATGCCCAAGAACAGGTACGCCTGCTTGCACGACTGCTCTAACGGTGTCCGCAATCTCGACTCCGCCTTCCATTTTAACCGCATGGGCATGCCCCTCTTGCATCAGTCGACGTACACCCTTAAGCGTCTCATCCACGCTGCCATGATAGGTCATAAAAGGCATATCAGCCACAATAAACGTCTTCTCAGCACCGCGCACTACGGAACGTGTGTGGTACACCATGTCGTCGATGGTCACCGGAAGCGTCGAGTTATAACCCAGTACTACATTGCCGAGTGAATCACCAACCAGGATCAGATCGATACCTGCTTCCTCTGCGAGGAGCGCTGTTGGATAATCGTAAGCCGTGATCATACTAAGCGGCACGCCATCCTGCTTATATTTTTTCATTTTCACAATATTCAACGCTTGTTTGTTCGCCATTTTCTCTCATGGCTCCTTTCTTCTTTTCAAATAAACGCAACAAAAAAACCTTTAGTTTTCCACTAAAAAGTCCCGAAAAGTCAAAAAAGAGTCACTTGCGATCGTCCCTTCTGTCTCGGTCCTCTTCGGCTCAGAGCAGAATCCAACAACTCACTTAAACGTATTTCATTCTTGCACTGTGGTCTGCTTATATAAAACACATCAAAGCAGAACAAAGGTTACTGTTACGAGAGTGCAATTCGGTCTGCATTAGCCGATATCGCCTCACGAACACAGTATACCAAAGTTCTGCTCAAACTTCACGTCTTATGTTCATTTTACCAGTGAAAATTCGACAAATTGTTTATGATTTCCAAGAAATCTCACCAGAGATGATTAGTGTATGTTCTCCATCGTGCTTCTCCACGATAAGTGCTCCAGAAGGGTCAAGACCAATTGCCTTCCCTTCAATGACACCATGAGGATTCGTCACTGTAATCTCTCGATTCATCGATACGGACAGTGCCTCCCATAGAGCTGAGATCACACCAAATCCTTCTTTTTGATACAAAAAATACAACTGTTCAAGCTCCGTCAGAATGGCAGCCGTTAGTTTGGTACGATCAACGGATTGACCCGTCTCCATCTTGAGCGAAGTAGCGATTGTGGTCAGATCTTCCGGATAATCCTCGGGATCAAAATTCACGTCAACGCCTATACCTGCAATACAATATCTGACTTCATGATCTTCCACCGTGGATTCAAGCAATATGCCGCATACCTTGCGCCCATCAATCAATAAATCATTTGGCCATTTGATGCCTGCATCAGCTCCTGAACAAGCTCGAACGGCACGACATACAGCCACTCCTGTTAATAAAGTTAACTGCGGCGTATGCTGAAGTGGTAGATCAGGGCGTAACAGGACACTCATCCAGATTCCTTTACCCGGAGGAGAGAACCACTGTCGACCGAAACGTCCTCTTCCTCCTGTTTGTTCTTCCGCAATGACCACAGCACCTTCTGCCTGCCCTTGCTCAGCTAGCTTGAGAACATCCCCTTGCGTAGACAGGGTCGAAGTCAACAAAACAGCCTTACGGCCAAAAACGGTTGTATCCAGAGCCAATTGGAGGCCAGTAGCGTCAATGCTATCCGGCTTCGTTACCAGACGGTATCCTTTGCGGGATACAGCTTCAAACTCATAACCCATGTCTCGTAACTTGTTCACATGTTTCCACACAGCGGTCCGACTGATGGACAGATTACGGCTGATCTCTTCACCTGATACGAATCGTCCTTCTGCATTTAATAACATATGTAACAGATCTTCATGTTTGGTCATCTTGAACCACCCGCTTCACTTCTGCACTTAGTGCTGCATGCTGATTCTCTATCGTTCCAATCGCTGTTTCTCGTAACAAATGTTTCATCAGTTGACCCAGCCAAGGCCCGCCTTTGCGCTGCACCATTTGTAACACTTGTTCCCCTGTGATATCCAGCTCTTTCAAGTCATGCACAGGGATCGATTGACTCCATTTGGCTGCAAGTTCTTGAACCAAAACAACCTGCATTGCTGCCTGTTCGGACTGATTCCGCCATCCTGCTGGCAGTGTAGACTGTATTTGAAGCCAATCATCCGCCGCCTGAACACCACAAGCCAGAACAGTAACGATCCAATCGGAACGGAGACTGACCGTATCCTTCTGCTCCTGAACGGAAGTATGAATCAACTGTTCCACCTGAAGGACCCTGTTATTCGAGAACGATGTTCATTGGAGAATGTCCACTGACGTAATAATACATCTGCTTCATCCTTACTATAACCGCCAGCAATCAGGATGAGTGACCAACGAAGCAACACATGCTGACCTGACAATTGTTCCAGATCGGATAACAACGTCTTGTTAAAACGCGCCGAGCTAACTGGCGCTTTGATGTGCGCAAGCGCATCACTTCTGTATAACAGCTCCAATCCTTTTAATGGATGGGGTCCCGACATCATTTTTACCATCTCGGTGCGTACTCGTTCCATCGCTATATGTTGAAGCAGGTCTTTCTGCCTTACAAGACCCTTCCACGTGTTATGAGCAATTTTGAAATCAAATACGGAAGCAAACCGGACACAGCGGAGCATCCGCAGTGCATCTTCACCAAATCGTTCCATCGCAGAACCCACACACCTGACTCGCTCTTCCTTGATATCTGCCTGTCCACCAAACGGGTCAACGATTGTCCCAGTGACGTCCATAGCAAGAGCGTTCATCGTGAAGTCACGCCGTTGTAAGTCTTCCTTGATATCCTGAACAAATTGAACCGCAGCTGGTCTGCGGTTATCCTGATACTCGGATTCTGTTCGAAAGGTGGTCACTTCAAAATAATAACCGCCTGAACGAACGGTAACCGTACCGTGTTGCAAACCTGTAGGAATACAATCGTCAAACAGTTCCATGACTTGCTGAGGAGAAGCAGATGTCGTGATATCCATATCGTCTACAACTCGTTCCAGCAATTCGTCACGAACGCAACCACCTACCCAATATGCCTTGTAGCCATGTTTGTTTAATGTTGTGAGTACATTCTCACTTTGAATTGCCATTTCACGATCTACCTGTGTCCATTGAACCACCACATATCACCTCTTCTCTTGCCTGTTGTGGTATGCACAGTATAATTTCGTCAAACAAATTGATTAACCGCAAACCGGCTTCAAGTTCGGAACTTCCCTTCCCAGCACCCGGTAATAAATCTGTTCATATTCATGCCGAATGGCATCATTGCAAAAGTCGTGATGTGCGCGTTGAAGACACGCTTCCCTGAACTCCGCAGCCAAACGATCATCTGTTAACAAACGGATTGTGTTCTCGGCCATGGATTGTGTATCCCCGATCGCGGATAAGAATCCCGTCTTACCGTGTAATACCAGTTCCGGAATTCCTCCGGCCTGTGAACCGATCGTGGGTACGCCACAAGCCATTGCTTCGAGCGCCACAAGTCCGAAACTTTCCTTCTCCGATGGAAGCATCAACACGTCTGCCATGGAAATGACCTGAGCAATGTCATCCTGTTTGCCAAGGAAATGAACTTTATCATTCAACCCGAGATCATTAATTTTCCATTGCATCTTCGGCAAATCAGGTCCTTCACCAACAAATAACAGTTTGGCAGGAACCTGCTCCTGTACCTGACGGAAGACCTCTACCACATCCTGAGTTCTCTTCACCGGTCGGAAATTGGAGATGTGCATTAATATTTTTCGTCGGGCGCAGCGAAGTCTCTTCGCAGACTGGCAGCATCCCGCGGATAATATATTCGTTTGTCAATAAAATTATAGGTTAGATCGATTGGGCGCTGAATATCCAGCAGTTCGACCGTTTCTCGAATCAAATCTTGTGATACGGCAGTAACCGCGTCACTTTCATTAATGGCTAGACGGATCAGATCCTTCAGAGATTCATCCTGAGCCAGAACCGTAATATCCGTTCCATGTAACGTGGTAACCACTTTAAGGCCGTCCCCTACCATTTGTTTCGCAAGAAAGGCGCATACTGCGTGTGGCACGGCATAGTGAACATGCAGCAGATCGAGCTGCTGTGACTTAGCCACCTGAGCCATCTTTGTTGCCAGTGACAGGTCATACGGAGGGTAACGGAAAACATAATAATCATTTACTTCAACTTCGTGATAAAAAATATTTTTCTGGAACGTACCCAGTCTGAACGGGATACTGTTGGCAATAAAATGAACCTGATGCCCCTGTTCGGCAAGTAATTTGCCCAGCTCCGTTGCGACAACGCCAGACCCGCCGAGGGACGGATAACAGGTGATGCCGATTTTTAGCTTTTTATCCATCCTGTGGACGCTCCTTTGATCTCCCGCTTCATGCAGGTTGATATAATGCAATGGAATAATGAAACCCTTCGTTTCATTAAACGTTTATTGGGCACCCGAGCCAAATTGATGAACCACGTAAGGTGTAATTGTAGCAAAACCTTCTGCAAACGGGATGAGACTGCGTTGTCCGAGCAAGGAATCACGGGCTCTTACACGTTCGATATACCCTTGATTCAATGGCGTCGAGACCGCTCCGTCTCCCAGTTCGAATTGGGAACGATAAGAGAGCAATGAGGCTTCTTTTTGCTCATAGTGTTCCGTAATATCGACAATCAAATCCGTAGGCCCGATGTCATTAATAAAGTAAAAATAAAGTTCCTTCACCTGCACGGCAGGCATGTCCGGCATATAGTTGCGAAGCTTGGCGTTAAATACAGCCTCCTGCACAAGCTTACTGCAATTGACGTGATCCGGATGACGATCTTCCCAATACGGAGCAAACACCATCCGAGGGGCATGACGCCGTATCTCAGCCGTCACCGCCTGTACATGGTCAGGCGTAAGATACAAGCCACGATCAGGAAGCCCCAGATTCGTTCGACACGAAAGACCGAGGACGCGGGAGGCTTGCTCCGCTTCCTCGGTTCTGCGCTCTACTGTTCCGTTGGAAGACATCTCAGCACGAGTCAGATCACACACGCCTACTTTCAAGCCAGCAGCGGTATGTTTGGCAATCGTTCCACCCATACCAATCTCCGCATCGTCTGCATGTGCTCCAAAGATGAGAATATCCAGACTCATTCGGTATCACCCGAATTCAATCCAGCCTCCGGCTTGTATTTATGTACCAGCTCTCTCCAGGCAAAATCACCACGATCCAGAGCCTTAACCAGAATCTCAGCGGTTGCGATATTGGTGGCAAGTGGAATTCCCTGCACATCACAAAGACGCAGCAACGCATTAATATCCGGCTCGTGAGGTTGTGCCATCAGTGGATCACGCAAGAAAATAATCAGATCCATCTCATTTTGCGCAACCAAAGCTCCAATCTGCTGATCTCCGCCCAGTGGGCCTGATTCGAATCGATGAATCTTCAGCGACGTTCCTTCCATAATACGAAGGCCTGTTGTTCCTGTAGAATACAATTGATGGTCCGTAAAAACAGGCTCATATGCCGTCACGAAGTTAACCATCTCTTCTTTTTTACGATCATGGGCGATAAATGCTATTTTCAACATGACAATCTCCTTTAGTCGATAAAGTGGTCAAATCCGTAGATCATTCCTGTATATTCCATAACCTTTTGCACACCAATTTTAACACCAGGCATATAACCTGCGCGCTCATAGGAGTCATGCCGAATTTTGAGTGACTGTCCATAGTCTCCGAAAACAACTTCCTGCTGCGCGAATACGCCAGGCAATCGTACACTGTGAATTCGGAAGCCGTTGTAATAACCGCCGCGTGATCCTTCAATGGTTTCTTCCTCATTCGGGTTACCCTGACGAAGTTCTTCCCGATTGGCAGCAATCAGTTCAGCAGTTTTGATCGCTGTTCCAGAAGGAGCATCCAGCTTCTGATCCCCGTGATATTCGATAATCTCCACATTTGGCATATGTTTGGCAGCCTGTGCTGCGAATCGCATCATCAAAATGGCACCGATCGAGAAGTTAGGGGCAATAAGCCCTCCAATTCCTTTGTCCTGACATTGCTTGTCCAACTGTTCAATCTGCTCCGGCGTAAAGCCGGTAACACCCATGACAGGTCTGACTCCATGACGGATCGCGATCTCGGTATGTGTAAAAGCATATTGCGGCACTGTAAAATCAACCATAACCTGCGGTTTTGTTTTGGCAAAAGCCATTTCGATATCATCAGTCACCAGCACCCCACACTCTGGTAAACCAACAAGGGTTCCTGCATCCGTGCCTGCTCCGGAGCGGTTGACAGCCGCTGCAAGCTCCAATTCCGGGTCCTGAAGTACCAATTTCACAACTTCACGGCCCATACGGCCAGCCGCTCCGATCACGGCAACTCTGATTACTTCACTCATATTGACTGCATCTCCTCGCTATGTTGGATCATATCGTAGAATCCATTTCAACTCGAAAGAAATCTTTGTAAAATGAATTCTTATTGAATGGATTTCATACGTTGCTTGATTTCCTGTAACATCTGATGCAGTTGCCCATTCTGCGGGTCCAGCAAAATTGCCTCACGCAGCGCCTGAATTGCATATTCAAATTCATTCAAATCACTGTAAGCCAGGGCAAGCATAACATGAGCTTCCACTGAGAGCGGATCAAGTTTGACCGCTTCTTGCAGAAGCGTAGACGCTTCCACATACCGCTCCTGTGTTGCAATACCCGCCTGCTCCAACAGCAACTTCGCTCTGGAGGTCAACTCTTTTGCTTCCAACGTCTGCAGATGCAAGATATACTCTTCTGTTCCTGGCGACAATTCAACCGCCTTACGTGCATATTCAAGCGCTGGAACCAGATGTTTGCTGCGGGCGTGTGTAATGGAACAGCGATAATATAACTCCGCATGTTTTGGATGAGCGCGAATGGCTGACTCGAACCAACGAATCGCCTGCTCAAAATCATTTTGCAATATACAGCGGTAAGCCTGCTGCATATATTCTTCCGGTTTCATCATTAAGCTGACCCTCCCCGATCGGGTGATGGTACAGCATATGTAATCTACGCCTAATCGGTGTTTTTGGGAGTCCACCGATTGGCATCGCGGGTGTTAAATTTATGCATGACTTTATCGTGCGCCTCAGCCAGATCAATTCCCAGTGAGTTCGCAAAACAAATCGTGATAAATAAAATATCTCCAAGCTCAAGTTCAATGGAATTGGCTGCTTCGGAAGATTTCTTCGGCTTTTCGCCGAACTCATGATTCACTTCCCTGGCGAGCTCTCCAACCTCTTCAGACATCCGGGCCAACATGGCCAGAGGACTGAAATACCCCTCCTTGAACTGGGAGATATACTGATCAACCTCACGCTGCATTTCTGCGATGCTTTTCTCCATGAGAACGGATTCTCCTTTAGAAATGATGTCGTATTTGTTCCTAATAATATCAGTTATTTAGATTCACTTCCACCATCATCAGCGACAAATCATTTTTAAAGAATCAATAAACAGGTATACTAGATGGGAATGATTGCTTCTTCATTCTAATTTATCTACAGCGAGGGATCTTATGAGCACTGCCAAAACCTGGATTCAAGTTAAACTGGTTCTTCCCATCGTGCTGGGTACAGCCTTATATGCCTTTGGGCTCCTTTATTTCATAATCCCCAACCAGCTTATGGAAGGTGGCCTCACCGGGGTTACGGTGCTGATCAATTACGCTTTTGGCATCTCACCTTCACTTACAACCTTAATTCTGAATGTTCCTCTCTTTCTGATCGGGCTCAAAATTTTGGGCGGCAGACAGATGATCTATACGGGTATCGGAATCGGGGCACTGACCGTTTTTCTATGGTTGTTTGAGAAGTTGATTCATCTGGGGTGGATTGAACCATTACATACCGAGAATGACCTCCTGCTCGCAGCCCTATATGCAGGTGTCACCCTAGGAGCCGGCCTTGGCATTGTTTTTCGTTGGGGCGGAACGACGGGCGGTTCGGACATCATTGCCCGTATTCTCAACCGAAAGTATGGATGGAGTATGGGCCGAGTATTACTGGGCATCGACTTCGTCATTATCGGGCTCTCTCTCATCTACATCCCCAAAGAAAAATTCTGTATACGCTCGTAGCTGTATTCATAGCCTCCAAAGTCATCGACTTTATTCAGGAAGGTGCATATTCTGCCCGGGCATTTATGATCATTAGTGACCATGCACCCGAGATTGCCGACCAGATCACACGGGATATGGATCGTGGAGTTACCCTTATTCCAGCCATTGGCGCGTACTCTAAACAGGCCAAACACATGGCCTACTGCGTGATCTCCAGGCAAGAGTTCAGGCGACTGCAGACGATTGTACGTTCCATTGACCCCAGAGCATTTGTCATCATCAGCGATGTTCACGATGTACATGGAGAAGGTTTCAAAGAAAGTTGATTCACTATACAGAAACTACAAGAAAACCTCTTTTCGCATGAAGAGCCGTTAAAGTGGCTGTTTATGTGAAAAGAGGTCTTTATATACCACATATAGACCAGGATCAAATTCATATTCAATTAGCGCCGAAAAGGAAAAATCCCCTGCTGCTGCGCACGATATTTACGATATCCGGCGTAACTTAACGTCGCCACAATGACCGAACTAATGAGCAGCCCGGCTGCCCTGCGATCAGGACCCTGTACAAACGGTACAAAGGCACTCTCGTCCTTCTCGCGACCAAACAACTGGTTCACCAGTTCCTCCCCATGGCCCACCATGTTCTTTAATTGAGCCAGATCAGGTTGCTTGGCAGCGGTAAGCCCTTTGGTATGAGATAACCAGGCGTCCATCTGAGCAATCTCATACGGTTCACGGCGAATCAGCGCGGCAGGACGAATCGTCTCATAATGCTCCTCCAGAACGGTGTAGCGGTTTGCAAGTACGGCCGCAGTTTGCCCTTGATTTGTAGCAGCGGATAAAGCGTCCAGATCGTTTTTCACGATTTTATAATACTGAAGCCATAAAGGCTTGGTTGGATTCGCGAGACTATCGGCTGCAAGTCTGAGCTTGGCAGAGGACTGCTGAAGAGAAGCATCGTCATTTTTCACCTTCACAACGGCTTGTTTCACTTCAACAATGGTTTCGGACAAGGCGTGAATGCCCTCAACCGTTGTTTGTCCCTCAAAGGAGATATGCTCCAGACTTTTACTGATACGCAGAATGCTTCCGCGCACTTCTTCAATATTATTCTCGAGCGCCTGACGATACAATATGGCTGCTTCCTCATTCAGTTGTGCAATTGAATTGCTTGTGGACACTTGTTGATCTGAATTCGAATTCAATGCTTCACTTTGCGCGGATACACGATATGCTAAGTTCGTCCAAAGCAGCAGAGCTATGAACGATACCACCAATAAGCCAGTTTTGATCCCAAACGTTCTCTTCATGGACATCCCTCCCACCACCAATGTATGGCGGGGGACAGTTCGTTAGAACAAGCTCAAGATCGGATATCAGGTTCGTCTCGCTTGTCTTAAGGCCAGCCACGCGCACAGAATGCTCACCAGTGTCAGTCCGAATGTGAAATTACGCACACCATCTACATGATCATAGAGGGAAGCGGGTAACCAAGGGTAAATATCATATGTATAATCCATCGTATCGTTCAACAACGTCCAGAGACCTGCAACGACAAGGGAAGCCCAGCGGAAGCCGAAAAACGTACATAAATAAGAGCTTCAATGGCCATCGCACTATGCGAAGCAATCAACATCCAGTCTTGCCAGTGCTGTGTACCGCCTTGCATCCATCCAGCGAAAATAATGGACACGGCCCACACGCCATATTTCACAGATGTGACTACGGCAAGCGCCTGAATCACATGTCCGATCCGTTTGATAATGATGGACCGTGGTGGGTACAAAACCCATAACAACGCTAAAGTAAAAAACAAACTCGCTGTTGGACTATCTGGCACAAATACGATCTGCCACACCGGCTGCTCAGCCAGCGTCAATTTCATTTGCTCTCCATACCAGATGTATCCGTATACCGTTCCTACCGCATTACACCAAAATAATAGCCACAGGAAATAACGATTGGTTAGAAATTCCCTACTCCAGAAATACGATAAAGCCACATTCCCTGCCCCTTCCTTCATCATATATTGCGCACAATAAAGTGCTGTCCAAAAACACTTCAAAAAACCTGACCGCATAAACGATCAGGTTTCATTGGTTATTTCGATTTTACTGTTCTGCTTTCTGTTTCGCAAGCCATTCGGTCAGATGAGTGATCTCTTCATCCGTGACACCTTGAGCAATAGCATTATTGTACTGAGGCTGCATTGCATTGTAGCCTTCTTTGATAATGGTCAGAATCTCTTCCTGGCTGTGCTTGTCACCTATGCCTCGAAGCGAAGGTCCAGTTGCGCCCTTCATATCAGCCGCATGGCAGCCAATACATCCGGCCTTCTTGTACGTTTCCATTGCAGGATCATCCTGTTCCACGATCGCAACTTCTTCTTGCTGTCCAGGTGCATTGGAAACGGGTGGGAGCCCCTGTTCACGCCTCTCCAGCGCTTCTTCTTCACGTTGAATATGTTCAGGCTTCTGTCCACTTGCTTCCAACTCATGCTCGTAGTGCGTCCACGCTACATTTGTCAGGTAGAATACAGAAATGACCGACAAAATCATCAGTGATGAAGCAATTGGGCGTTTATAGAAACGCCGCTCCTTGCCTGTATCCAGGAATGGTGCCAGCAGCAAAGCTCCAAAAGCGACTCCGCTGACCCCCAGTACCCCGAGCAGAACGTAATCGCCCGATGCGTATGGATACTTCAAGTACTGATACAGAAAAAGGAAGTACCAATCCGGCATAGGAATTACGGATGCGCTCGGATTGGCCGGATACCCCAAAGGTGCAGGTTCTGAGATCGTTAGTACCAGAATCCCCACCAATACAACGACACCAACCATCCATTCTTTCAGCAGGAAGTTGGGAATAAAGGCTTCGGATTTTCCAGGATACGCCGTGTAATCAGGCGGGGTAATGAAGCCCGCCCCTTTACGGACCCGTGAATCACCGACAAAGATAACCTTTTCCTCATCATCCTTCTTATGTCCGTGAGCCATTGCGATTCCTCCCTTCTCAGTTTATAGTGGTCCCGAAATGCCCTGTCTGCGGATCATGATAAAGTGTCCGACCAGAAGCACCAGAAGCACAGCGGGGAGGAAGAATACATGCAGGGCAAAGAATCGGGTTAGTGTCTGTGCACCGACAATCGTACCGCCTTGCAGGAATTCTTTAATAATCGGTCCCAGCCATGGAACCGTGTTAGCAATCTCCAATGTTACTTTTGTTGCAAAATAGGCTTTGTTATCCCATGGCAACAAGTACCCTGTCAGCCCTAGGCCCAACATGACGAAAAAGATCAGCATGCCGACAACCCAGTTCATTTCACGCGGTGCCTTGTAAGAGCCTGTAAAGAACACACGCATCGTATGTAAGAACATCATTACGATAACCAGACTGGCTCCCCAGTGGTGCATGCCGCGAACAATTTGGCCGAAGGCTACTTTGGTCTGCAGGTACTCCACACTTGCGTAGGCATTGATAATATCAGGTACATAATACATGGTCAGGAACATGCCTGACAGAATCTGAATAACAGTAATAAAGAACGTCAATCCACCAAAGCAGTACACGAATGCGGAAAAGTGATGAGCCGGATTTACATGCTCTGGAACTTCATGATCCGCAACGTCCCGCCAGATTGGCGTGATGTCGAGACGCTCGTCAATCCAGTCATAGACATTTTTAAACATCTGCGTTCACGCCTCCTAATTCACTCGGGTGTTCGGAACAATGTCGCCCAGATATACCCAACCCTGCTCTTCCTTGACTACGTACTCATCCAGCGGTTTGGGGGCTACGGCAAGATTCTTCCCTTCCTTGTCATAGTGCGCGCCATGGCAGGGGCAATGATACTCGTCAGGGTATTGCTTGTCACTATTCCAGCCTACTGTACATCCCAGATGTTTACAGATAGGTGAGAGTGCATAAATTTTACCCTGCTCGTCTTTGCGAATCCACGCCACTAACGATGCATTACTCAGATACCAACCATCCTGTTGTTTAAGTTCAAAGGTGAATTCTTGAGGCTCATTCGTAATTTTGCTGATTTCAGCTACTTTGACAGAGGTGCCTTCTCCCTTATGTTGCAAAATCGGGTCCACCGCAAAACGGACCATAGGAAGGATTGCACCGGCGGCCATGTAGGCTGTAGCTCCACCAAGCGTGTACGTCAAAAACTGCCTGCGTGACATCTCCATGCGGCTTGGCAATTTCAATGAAGCTTCGTGGTGGTCATGCTCACTGCTCATACTGTCTCCAACCCCTTTTTCAGCCAACTCTCTCAAACGTTTTCATTTTCATAAATTCCACGACTTACTAGAACATACATAATCATATAGTAGCCCTAGAACACCGTCAAGAATTTGTCACACATTTTTAAGGTTCAATTGTAAGCGTTATTAAAAAATTGTTGGTAAATTGTCACATTTGTCGTTAAAAACTATTTTTTCCACAACTCTCGTATCTTTTCCCCTATAAATCTCGCAATCCCCTCTTCTCCGACCTCATGAGTTAACACGGACCGACTCAAAATCAGATCAGCAGATGGAATGTCCACGCCATCCAAATGACCATCTGATGACATAATAACCACATATTTGAATCCTGAGGATTTAAGCTGTGCGGACAAGGAATTTAATGTCATTGACAATTCCGAATTAGCATAATGAAAGGCTGGATAAGTCATGATTCTCCCTTTGAAAGGAATTTCGACCAGATCCAGAAAATCTCGCAGCCGCTCCAATGCCTCGGTAGCTTCAACTGGCGACTGCTCACCGCTAAGAGCTGTGTATGGAATAAGGCATGTATCCAGATAGAGTTGCAGTTCAGCCCAGCTGTCTTGAGTCATCTCACTGAATTTCAATTCCCTATATCCCCTCTCTATCCATTTTATTCCCATATTATATATGACCATATCTTATAAATCCAGACATTCATTTCAGAATTACACATATCAAAAAAGGAAATACGCCTCTGCGCATTCCCTTTTATCTCAGAAAGGATATATTTTGCCTATCAGTTTATGGTCCTCAGTTCATCCGTCAGACTCCGAAAGCTACTTCGTCTCCGGTAGCTAACGCTTTATCGATTTCCAAATAGAGCTTCTCGCTGCGCTGTTTGCGAAGCGCTTCGTCCCACACCATCTCAGCTGCCAGCCCCAACATGACTTCATACGTAACTTTCATTTTATCCAATAGGATGCACCTCCAAAACGGATTTAAGAGCTCCTATATTCTTTTCCTTTGGTAACATAACCCAGTGAAGTTCTGGACATCCGCTCCAGATCGGCATCTGTCAGCTCACGTATCACTTTGGCAGGTGTCCCCAAAGCAAGAGTATAGGGCGGAATCTTACTATTCTCAGTAACAACAGAACCGGCTCCAATCAGCGTATATTCGCCAATGTCGGCTCCATTCAGCAGAATGGCTCCCATGCCGATTAATGATCCTGTTCCAATACAACAACCATGAATGATCGCTGTATGTCCTACTGAAACATCATCTCCCACAATCAAAGGTTGATCAGTATTGACATGCCCGACAACGTTATCTTGAATATTACAGCGCTTTCCAATGATAATAGGAGCCAAATCAGCCCGCAGGACTGCATTGAACCAGACGGAAGACTCTTCTCCCATTCTCAAATCACCGATCAGTTTTGCACCCTCAGCCATATATACCGAAGAGTGTAACTGAGGTTGTAAACCTTTGTATGGAATTATCATTATTATTATCACTCCTTAATTTGGGAGTGATTTTAGCAACTTGTCCTTCACTTGTCAAACATAATAGGTGTAATGTCTCCTGAGATGGAGCGACAGGATGCAGCAAGACGCGTGCCCCAGGCTGTCATTTGTATAGACCGACCTTCCTCATGTTCCCCAATACGCACCATGCCAAGATGCAACATCATTTTAACAATTCTGTTATCATAGATGGCCGCGGCCGTATCATAATAGAACGGCTGAATGAATGGACCGATCTGACGAAACAGCGACTCGGCGGTTGACCATTCTTGGGCACATTCGCCTGTCCAGTACACAATAGAGGACAGATTGGGAATAGCACCTTTATACAATCTTAACCAAAACCTAAATAGCTGTATCATTTCGGCTGTTTTCTCTGCCCCCAGCTTGTCTTCTCCAGCTGGTGACAGCTTCAGCGTGCCTTGCTCCTCACGAACCAGCCGATGGTGAAATGCATAGTCGTAGAGAAGTGCGAAACGATCCGGGTAATCCTTGAAGGAACGGCCATATCCGAATCTCCATCCACCTTTGCCCACCAATTCCTCACTAATGTGCAGATGCTCCATAATCTGCTGTTGAGAGCGACGGTACATCATGCCTTCAGCGTTAAGGGCAATCTCGTGCTGCTGGACAAACTGCAGGAACAACTTGAGATCATCCGCTAAGAGATGATATTCATCCCGATACATGGGTGGTTCCGTTGTTTTGGTAATCCCTGCTCGCAGATGTGTGGATAACACATCCCTGAATCTTAATTTCAGATCCTGGGGTACCTGATACAAATACCTGGTCTGCTGCGTTGTCCCATTGAACAACCATCCACTCTTATTAAAGCGAACGATGAGATCACGTGGACTCGCGCCAGCCTCACTCTCCTTTTTGTCCATCGATTGACGGGCTATGGCAATGAGTTCTTCCATACCATAATACTGGCGAGGATCAAACAACAAGTTGTTCAAAAAGCGCTGATCTGCTTGATTCAGTTGACGTACCTGCTGCTCAAAAAGGGTCTGCTGCCCAATGTAGTGAGAATACTCTGGATGAGTTCGTGTTTGGAATTGGGCTTGCATTCACATTGGTAATAGTCTGCTATTCGATTAAGCTGGCCAATATCGGCAAAAGTAAGCATATCCGCTAGATTCATGGGTCCATCGCCTCGCCCGTTAACTACTTCGACTGCTGATTCGGAGCCTGAAATAGTTTGGTTTTGTAAACATCGTTGACGGAATTCCCATAATCTAAACCTCTTTTTGGAAATCTTTTATGTTTTAAATCATACTATGCCCCAAGTTGGTCAATCAGAAGAAAAATGAGAGGTTTGATATCATATAAAACCTTTATTTCCCCATAAAACGCAAAAAAAACAACCCAAGTTGGATTACTCAGGTTGTTTCGCTGTGTCCAAAGACAGATGTCGTGTGCAATTATATAACAGCGGACTCCAGTCATCACGTTCCTTTTCCAGGATCGTCAGTGACAGGTTTCCAATTCGTTCTGTATACCGATCTTTAAACAAGGCTGTTAACAGGTTGGCCAGAAAAGCTCCATGAGTGACAATGAGCACGGCTTGGTCCGGATAGGCAGACCATAGATCTTCCAGAAACGCCAGTGCACGAATCTGGATATCCGCTATCTGCTCCTGTCCCAAGTCCAATGTCTCCCAGGATTTGCCCCAACGGGCAACCCGTTCTTCTGAAGTCAGACCTTCAATCTGACCAAAAGCCCTTTCTTTCAACCGTGCGTCCGGCTCAAGCAAAGGTACATTCAACAGTTTAGAGATAATCTCCCCTGTTTCCTGTGCCCGCGATAATCCACTTGTGATGATATAGTCCCACTGGTATTCTTCCGTCAACAGACGTCTTCCCAGTCGCTCTGCCTGTTCACGGCCTTCCCCATTCAGAGGTATATCAGTCTGCCCCTGTATACGGCCCGCCGCATTCCAGTCTGTAAGACCGTGACGAATAAGCCCGATTCGCACTTACATCCCTCATTTCTCCACACGGCGAACGAAAGGTTATTACCTATGCACTCGCACCTTGTTTACGTTTATTCGTTGTTCGATGCATACGTCCAAGAGAAAATAACGCCATTCCTATTGCAAGTAAAGAGAGGGCCATCCAATACTGCGGATAAGCAGGTCCCATGCTCACAACAAAAGGTTCTATGATACTTCCTCTGTCCGCTCCAGTCATGTTGTACTGATACATTCCAGAGGACGATGGTCCGCTTCCGGCAACCCCTGTCTCCAGGATACCCGTAGTAACAACTTTGGTTTGCTCAGCTTCTGATACGTCTGGCTTAAACATTGCCATATACAGAAAGCTGCATAAAAAAATAGCCAGGAACGCGGCAATCCACAAAGACATATGCTTGCGGATCACAGCAGAGAAACGATTAACCTTTGCCTCTTCCGGCAGTAGCCATGGAGACTCCGCATAGATCCGGTCCATAACGTTACGGTTCACTCTCTCTGCTTGTTGTTCTGTCACTGGAACCGGAATGCTGTGCAGCAAGATCTGAGCTTCTTCCCAGACCTCAAACTGCTCGGAGCACTCTCCACAACCAGCGAGATGAGCATGAAATGCAATCCGCTGAGGATGAGTTTCCGGCAAGTCCCAGACCAGTGCAAACAGTTCCTGGGCTTCATTGCAATTCATCGGTTCTTCATCCCTTCATATGGCTCGTACACCGGTTCGAAGAAATAAGGTTCCAATTGAGTTTTTACGCTTGATCTTGCTCTGAATAATAGCGATTTCACAGAACTGACGCTCTGCCCAAGAATATTCGCAATCTCTTGGTAGTCTAGTTGATCATACTCGCGGAGTATAATCGCAGAACGCTGCTTCTCCGGCAAATTGTTAATCGCATCCCTAACCAGCATCACCCGCTCGCTGCGCAGTACAGCATACTCCGGTGCATTCTCCGAAGGAGCAACGGGAACAATCCCGCTCTCTTCAAGTGGGACATTTCCGCTGCGCTGTTTGCGAAGCTCACTCAGTACCGTATTTCTCGCAATGGTATATAACCAGGTTGAGAATGAGGCATCCACCTCACGGAAAGAGTGCAGACTGCGGAACGCCTTATAGAAAGTCTCAGAACAGAGATCTTCCGCAAGCAGCTCCATATTGGAACTTTTCAACATATGATATACGAAAGCCAGTATTTTACGCTGATAACGACTCATCAGCTCGGAATATAACTCCAGGTTACCTTCCTTGATCTCTCGAATCAACTGGGAATCCGTCATTTGAGTGCGACCCCTCCTCGCCCATCCATGTGCTTCTCCCCGTTCGACTCTATCCATGTATTACCGAACAGGCACAAAAAAGTTGCGGTTCTCACCGCATATAAAAAGCGTTCAGCGCCGTAACTGGCCTTCCCGCCAAATTCCCCTATGTAATGGCAATTTCCCCAACGTTTCTACATTAACAGTATTTATTGTACAACGGTCTGCATCATCCTGGCAAATCCATTGGTATCCGCAAAACCCGACCTGTCATTCATATGCGGTCATTTTCACGTTCATGACTTCATTTTGAGCCTTTTTGGTAAGCCCTGCTTATATAGACGGACGACATACCGAAAAGGTTACAAAAATGTGATATTTTTTTGATCTAAGGTATCCCTAAAAAAGGAGTTATTATCCTGAATTACCGAAAAATATAATTAATTCAAGCAATTTTACTGAAAGTGTTGACAAAATGAAAACGTATACATATAATAAGGGTACAGTATGGTTTCTCTCCACTCCTATCCAATAACTGTATTGCTCCACGTGAGCAATGGCCGCTTTTGTAAGCGGTCTTTTTTTGTCTTTAAAAAGATATTCATATGTTAATATTTATATAAACCCTGTATAAAATCCTCTTTGATCCGTGTCTGAAAATCAAATAATAACTCCAATATAAACTCACAAAAAAGAGGGCTTTCGCCCTCTCTCGTCTTATATCCACACTTGATAGCCTAAGGAATCCAATAACGTCTTGGCTCGTTCCATATCTTCTTCCTGACGGAAAGACAGACGCATAATGCCCGGCACATCCACCCGGTTTTCGATAATCTCCAAATTGCTCAAGTTGATGTCATTCGCACCAAGCTCAGTTGCGATCTTACCGATCATACCCGGTGCATCCTGGACATCAGTATACAGATCAAATAACGGCGAAATCATGCCTTTGCGTCGTTCTGGTAATATACTGCGGAACTCGCGGGCCTGACGGAATGCCTCCTCTATGCCTTCACCGTTCTTATGCTCCAGCATATCCGTAAAGGCCGTCATCTGGCTATTCCAGTCCTTAAGTAAGCCCAGCAGTACATCACGGTTGCTAAGCAAGATATCTCTCCACACAATCGCATCACTGGAGGCAATCCGGGTAATATCCCGGAAACCACCTGCAGCCAGCATTTTATACAGTGGATTCGACTCATTATATTCACGCACCTGATTCACCAGCGCAACAGCAATAACATGTGGCAGATGACTAATCGCCCCCACGATGTCATCGTGCAGCAGAGGCTCCACACGCACGATCTGTGCCCGCGTATACGCAAGCAGCTCAGACAGCCTGCTGTAGGCTTCCTCAGGTACATGTTCTGAAGGGGTTAAGACATAGTATGCATTCTCAAACAACACGGCTGAGGCCGCATCTACGCCTGCACGCTCCGACCCTGCCATAGGATGACCACCAATGAAGTAAGCATCAGTCAACCGCACATGCTCCGCACATGCTGCAATGGAAGCTTTAGTGCTTCCTACGTCCGTGATGATACATCCTTTTTTCAATGGCAGCTTGGAGAGCTTTTCGAAATAGGATTCAAGCAAACCTACGGGAACGCACAAAAAATAAAGTCGGCATCCTCTACCGCTTCTTCCAGAGAGAGCGTAGCATCATCCACTACACCGCTCGCTATGTACTTGTCCTTCAGTTCATCCAAGTGGGCGTAGCCCATCACGGTTACATCTGGCTTGCCTTTGAAGCAGAGCGCCAGTGAACCGCCGATGAGTCCTACACCAATCATTGCAATTTTTAGTTTCATGGGTCCTCACTCTTTCATCGCCAGTATTAAGGGCGTGCTACCGCCTTCTCAGCCAGCGTGTTCTCCAGTGCCGTGACAAATGCACGGTTCTGTTCTGATGTTCCGACGGACACACGAATGTAAGTTGGGTATACGTGGAATCCTGGGCGAACGATAATGCCTTGTTTGAGCAAGGATTGGAACGCAATTGCTGAAGGCATATCCAGGTCAACCATAATGAAATTACCCTGTGAAGGGAAATACGACAATCCGAGCCGTGTAAATTCATTTTGCAGGTAATCCCGATCCGTTGCATTCCGCTTCGAGCACTCTTGAACAAAATCCTGATCCAGTAGTGCAGCGGTTGCCGCAACCTGTCCAAAACGGGAGGTGTTAAACGGTTCACGTACACGGTTAATCAAATCAATAATTTCGGGACGTGCAATGCCGTACCCGATCCGGAGCGACGCCAAACCGTAAATTTTGGAGAATGTCCGCAGTATGACTAAGTTCGGATACCGTTCAATCAATGGTACGCTCTGCGGGTATGCTTCATCGGTTACGAATTCATAATAAGCTTCGTCCAGTATGACCATCACATGAGCAGGCACACGGTCCATAAAGGCTATAAGCTCCTGCTCGGAGATAATTGTACCTGTCGGATTATTGGGATTACATACCCATACTGCTTTGGTTTTGTCGTTAATTTGCGCGAGCATCGCGCTCAGATCATGCGTGCCATCTTTCAGAGGCACTTCTATTGTCACGGCCCCCTCAATATCTGCATTGCTTTTATATACGGAGAATGTCTGATCTGCCATGATGGTCTCGTCACCCGGCAAGAAGAAAGCTCTTGTGATCAAAGCAATAATCTCATCGGAACCACAACCAAATATTAAGTTGTTCCGTTCAACGCCAAGATGCTTGGCAAGAACTCCCGTCAGCTCAACCGAGCTACCGTCTGGGTATATGCTTATATTCGTCATTTCTCTCGTAATGGCTTCCAGGGCGGCAGGAGAACTGCCGTACGGGTTTTCGTTGGAGGCCAGCTTGATGACTTGTTCAA
Organism: Paenibacillus sp. OVF10; assembly: GCA_022836915.1. GTDB lineage: Bacteria > Bacillota > Bacilli > Paenibacillales > Paenibacillaceae > Paenibacillus. Next base: position 5,157,276 of record CP094668.1, read on the forward strand.
GCCCCAGTTCACGTTTCACTTCTTCAATCGGTTTGCCCGGCTGGTACACAGGCAGATTGACAATCTGGGATTTCGGTTTCAACCCGACCGCCTCCTGTTATTGAAATAATGTTAGACACGAATCAGCGTACACCCTCACGTGTCAAAAGATGTCCTTTCAGGACATCCCTATCCCTTTAATTGTGCCACAAAGTTGCGAATTTGCAACAGTCCCGCTGCACGCGTATCCGGATTTTCAAGCAGAGGAATCGCATCTTCCACCTGACGAACAATGGCACTACCTACCACAACGCCATCGCAGATGCTGGAGAAATGGGCCACCTGCTCATGACTGGAGATACCAAAACCTACCGCTACAGGGAGGTCTGTCAGACTTTTCACCGTCTCAATGAAACTCTCTACGCCATCAAAGAAAGAAGCTCTCTCTCCGGTTACCCCAAGGGATGATACACAATAGATAAAGCCACTCGCTCCCGTTACAATCCGCTCAATCCGGGCATTAGATGTAGGTGCAACAAGAGGCACCAGATGCACACCAGCACGATTTGCGCGTTCACGCATCTCTTCCGCTTCCTCAATCGGCAGGTCCGGAATGATCATGCCACTAATATCGTGTTTGACCAATTCATCAAAGAATACATCCAGTCCTGTCTGCAATACCGGATTATAATAGGTGAACAGTACAAACGGCAGTTTCACACCTGCATTACGAGCTTTTGCTGCAGTTTCCATAACAGTACGAATGGTAATTTGGCTTTTCAACGCACGTTCGGAAGCGCGCTGAATGACTGGTCCATCTGCAAGCGGATCGGAATAGGGAACACCCAATTCCAAAATATCCGCTCCAGCCTGTTCAAGCTCCTTGATGATATCAATCGTTGTGTCCACATCCGGGTCTCCCACGGTTAAGAATGGAATAAGTGCCGTACGATTCTGTTCCTTCAATTGCTGGAAGGTCTGGTCCATCAGATTCATCCCAAGTCACCTCCCGTGTATTTCATGATGGATTCAACATCCTTGTCTCCACGTCCCGACAGACAAATCACTACAATATCATCTGCTGTAAGTTCAGGCGCCAGTTTGACAACTTGGGCTACCGCATGTGCAGACTCCAGAGCAGGAATGATTCCTTCCGTCCGACATAGGAGTTGCAGGGCATCCAGTGCTTCCTGATCCGTGATCGGTACATATTTTGCCCGTTCAATATCCTTGAGATAGGAATGCTCCGGACCAACACCCGGATAATCAAGTCCGGCCGAGATGGAATGCGCTGGCTGAACCTGTCCATACTCATCCTGCAACAGGTAACTCATAGATCCCTGGAATACACCATGCGTACCTTTGGTCATCGTCGCAGCGTGATACTCGGTTTCGACCCCTTTGCCTGCGGCTTCAACACCAACAAGCTTCACATCCTGATCACCGATAAATGGATAGAACATACCGATCGCATTACTTCCTCCACCAACAGCTGCTACAATTACATCCGGCAAACGCCCTTCGATCTCCTGAATCTGACGACGGGTCTCATCACCAATCACACGTTGGAAATTCCGCACCATCATCGGATATGGATGAGGACCAACCACTGATCCAAGCACATAGAACGTATCCTCCACATTGCTGACCCAGTAGCGAAGCGCTTCATTACCAGCATCCTTCAATGTCCGTGTTCCAGACGTCACCGGAATCACTTCTGCTCCAAGCAGCTTCATCCGAAATACGTTTAACTGCTGACGCTCTGTATCTTCTTCGCCCATAAATACTTTGCATTCCAATCCAAGCAATGCGGCTACGGTAGCCGTTGCAACGCCATGTTGACCTGCACCCGTTTCGGCAATAACTTTCTTTTTGCCCATCCGTTTGGCGAGCAAACCTTGTCCAATCGCATTATTAATTTTGTGCGCGCCTGTATGATTGAGATCTTCACGTTTCAGATAAATTTTCGGTCCGCCCAATCGGCGTGACAATTGCTCTGCATGATACAATGGCGTTTCACGTCCAGAATACTCGCTTAGCAGATAATTCAGTTCCTTGTTGAATTCCTCATCTTCAGAGAAGTGGCTATATGCCTCCTCCAACTCAATAAGTGCGTTCATTAGTGTCTCAGGTACAAAGCGGCCTCCGAAGTGACCGAAACGCCCGTGTTGATCCGGCAATTGATGTGTCATGCCTGCTTCACCCTTTCTACGAATGCTGTAATTTTGGCCATATCCTTCACACCTTCAGTCTCCACGCCGCTGGATACATCGACGCCGAAAGGTGCATATGTCTGTATTAGTTGTTGTACATTGTCCGGCTGCAACCCTCCTGCAACGAACAGAGCAATTTCGTGACTTTTCGCCCATTCAGCATAGGCAGGGATTCGCTCCCAGGCAAACGTTTTCCCGGAGCCCTCCATATAGAGGATCATGGGTATCAAGCAATATCGCATCCACGAATTTATCGTAAGTATCAAGAGCCCTTATGGCTGCATCATCAGCTTCCGGCCCCGTTTCATCTTTGGGAAAAGAAAAAACTTTGAACACTTTGGCATTCCACCGCTGCTTCACCTGCTGGCAAAATTCCGCAGTCTCCTGTCCATGCAGTTGAATAACATCCAGCTGAGCAATCTCCATAATGTGTTCCAGTTCTTCGAGCGTAGGATTCACAAATACACCCGCAAGCTTCGGCCGATCATAGGCAGACCATTCGAACAACACCGTTCTTAATGCAGCAGCCTGCTCGGGTTCGATTCGGCGGCGTGATTTGGCAAAAACAACACCAATGTAATCCACAGGCAAGTTTATCATCGATTTTAGCACTTCAACGTCCTGAAGTCCACATATTTTTACGGCCGCTGGCAGCGGGTTTCTCAGTTCTGACATACTGTCACCTGTGCCATCGTGTATGGAAGTATTCATCATTTGGGTCCCATCAGATCATATACAGCCGCCTCGACATCATCCTTGCGCATGAGATGCTCACCTACGAGAATACCATGAACACCGGCCTGGATCAGAGGTACTGTTGATTCTGGTCCGTCAATACCACTTTCGCTAATCAAGGTAACACCACTTGGAATCAATTCCATCAAATCCAGTGTCGTGTTCAGACTGGTTTCGAATGTTTTCAAATTACGATTGTTGATGCCTACAAGTGTTGCCTGCGGAATCTCCAATACCTGCTCCAGTTCTGTTCGATCGTGGACTTCAATCAAGGCATCCAGCCCCAAACTTTTGGCAAATTCCAGATATTGACGAATCTGTTCAGGTGTCAGAATGCTGGCAATCAGCAATATCGCATCCGCCCCCAGCAATCTTGCCTCGGCAATCTGTCGTTCATCTATAATAAAATCCTTGCGTAACAGCGGAATGTTCACCGCCTGATGAATAGCCTGCAAGTACTCGTTGCTGCCTTGAAAATACGACACATCCGTTAATACGGAGATGCAGTCTGCACCCGCTCGCTCATAAGCAGCAGCAATCTCTACCGGATGAAAATCCGGACGAATTAACCCTTTGGATGGTGAAGCTTTCTTCACTTCAGCAATAAGGCCGAGTTTGCGATTACGTCCGCTCGATAGTGCTTGTTCAAACCCCGGGTTGCGGGTAGTTGTTCGATTTTTTGGATAGCTTCATCCATGCGAAATGTTTGTGCCAGAACTTCAACTTCTTTATGTTTGGTTGCAACGATTCGATCAAGATACATGACTGTACGCCTCCGTTGTATGAATTAACTGTTCAAGCTTCCCGGCAGCTTTGCCCGAATCTACCGCTTCTGCGGCAAGTGTCACCCTTCAGCAATGCTATCTGCAAGACCGGATACATAGATGCACGCTCCGGCGTTCAACAGAACGACATCGCGATAGGCACTCTGCTCACCCTGGAAGATCCTTTTAATAATTTCGGCATTCTGTGCCGCATCTCCTCCAAGTACAGCTTCAAGCGGATGCAGAGACAAGCCCATATCACGTGGATCAATATCATAGGTGTGCACTTCACCATTGCGAAGTTCAGATACCTGAGTCGGTGCCGAGATACTGATTTCATCCAGACCATCATGGCTGGCCACGACCAACGCTCTTTTGAGACCAAGACGATTCAATACTTCAGCAATCATCGGCGTCCGGGAACGATCATACAGGCCAAGCAATTGGCGATCTGCTCCCGCAGGATTGGTTAATGGTCCGAGCATATTAAAAATGGTACGAACACCCAGCTCTTTTCTTGGTCCTGCCGCATGTCGCATGGAAGGGTGATATACCTGGGCAAAACAGAAGCAGATTCCGATATCATCCAGACATTGTCTGGCCTGCTCCCCGTTCAGATGGATATTTACACCCAGTGCCTCTAATACATCTGCACTACCCGCTTTACCTGAAGCTGAACGGTTGCCATGTTTGGCGACACGAACCGAGACGGCCGAAGCAATAATGGCGGATGCTGTGGAAATGTTGAATTTGTGAATACCCGATCCACCTGTTCCACAAGTGTCCAGCAAGCCGCTGCCATCCGTTAGAATTCGTCCGCCCTGACCACGCATGGCTTCAGCAAAACCGGTGATCTCATCCACCGTTTCCCCTTCATCCGCAGCGCCATCAGCAAACCTCCGATTTGAGCCGGCGTTGCCTCACCTCTCATAATCGAGTACATCAAATCTCTTGCTTCGGCTTGTTCCAGATGGCTGCCCTCCAAAATCTTCGCCAGGCCATTCTTCATGCCTTCCTCACGAGTAATCTCAGCAATGGGGGTTACAGGTTTCTCATTCATTATTGGGTTTATGTTCATCTCCGGTCTCTCCTCTCTCAGTTCTTAGCGGCCGCTGGTGTGACAAAGTAGTCTGCATTCGCCAGTCTCAACGTGCTGTCCTTTTCTTTGGCAGGAAACATGGCTTCTGCTGTTCGAATCGCCTTGAGCAATGCTTTAGCTTTGTTAACTGTTTCCTCATATTCATTCTCAGGCACAGAATCCCAGACGATTCCCGCTCCGGCCTGTACATAAGCTTTTCCTTTTTTGAAAATAATCGTACGAATCGTAATACAAGAGTCCATGTTACCCGAGAAACCAAGGTATCCGATTGCTCCTGCATAAGCACCCCGTGCTTCTTTCTCCAGCTCCGCGATAATCTCCATTGCTCGCAGTTTCGGTGCGCCGGATACGGTACCCGCTGGCAAGCATGAGAGGAACGCATCGAAGAAATCCTTATCTTCTCTAAGCTCGCCCGTAACGTTGGATACCATGTGCATCACGTGAGAGTACCGTTCAATCTCCATAAACATGTCACACTTCACACTGCCGAAGCTGGATACCCGGCCCAGATCGTTACGACCCAGATCAACCAGCATCAGATGCTCCGCGCGTTCCTTCTCATCTTGGAGCAGATCAGCAGCGAGAGCACGATCTTCTGCTTCTGTAGCCCCCTTGGACGTGTACCTGCAATCGGTCGTGTCTCCACACGATTCCCGTCCACCTTGACCAGCGCTTCAGGCGAAGTACCCACGATAATCTCATCATCCATTTTGAGGTAATACATATAAGGTGATGGATTCAAGGTCCGAAGCACACGATACACGTGAAGCGGAGAAACTTCCGTATCAATGTGGAAACGCTGGGATAATACCACTTGAAAAATATCACCTGCGCGAATGTAATCTTTGGCTTGCTCCACATTACCGATAAATTGCTCCTTCGTGAGGTTGGAGCGAATATCCCCCAGTTCCACGTCTCCCGGAATAGAACGCGGATTCAGGTTCTCCCCTGGTCCTTGCTGCTGCAAACGTTCTGCGGCCTGCTCCAGCTTCTCCGAAGTCACTGCATACGCTTGACGTATCTCGTCATCCGTTGCACCGTCCTTGACGTGTACATTACCAACGAGCAGCATCTGCTGCTTCACATGGTCAAACACGATAATCTGGTCACAGAACATAAAGCGAATGTCATCCATATTCAGGTCATCCAGCGCGTGAGCTGGAAGTTTCTCATAATAGGACAGCAGATCATATCCGAAGAAACCAATTGCCCCACCTGTGAATGGTGGCAGTTCATCATCTTTTGGACTGCGATACTTACGCAGCAGTGCTTTCAGTTCTTCAATCGGTTTACCTGGCAATTCACGAGTTTTCCCTGCTTCTTCTACAACGATCCGACCCTTCTTGGCCGAAATCATCAGGAACGGATCTGTACCGATGAACGAGTATCTCGCCCATTGAATACCACCCTCTACACTTTCCAACAGGAATGCCCGGTCGTTGTCAGCATAACGGCGGAATATTCGAATCGGAGTCTCCATATCTGCCAGAATCCGTTTGACTACCGGAATCAGATTATACTCATTCGACATTTTCAGTACTTGATTAACGTTTGGCGTTATCATCAGATCACGTCCTTTCAGATTTAGGTAAGTTCAACTAAAGATTGTTTACACTGAGCACTTCGATGACAGAACAACCTTCCGATCACTGTTATCCCCAGATTTTTTGATTCCCTTTCAAAAGGGAAAATCCGGTGATAAATGTGAACGCTCCGCTTCTTCACGTTATTTCTGTCCTCTGCGTTTTTGTGTAAAAGTTAAGTTGAACCTATATGGGTAGTAGAAAAGGTTATATGTACAAAAAAACCTCTACCATCAGGTAGAGGTTTGGTTATAAGCTGTATTTAACAGGGTGATGCTTCATAAATAACAAGTCCCTATACTTCGCTGTCGGATTATTCACAGGTCGCTGAATTGATGCATCTCACATCATCCAATTCGGGAAAATATATCAGTTATAACACTTCAACTCTCATTCCAATATTTCATAAAATATAGGAGAGTGCATTGATTGTGTTTATACCAAAATATATCAAAACAACGATGTCCTATGACACGTTTGTTTTCCCTGTTCCTGTTACCTATTCCGTAGCACGACGTACCGTGAATCAGTTGACCGGTTTCTGTTGCCCCGGTTACCACCCACTGGACTCTGCTATATACTCCACTAGCTCAGCTGCTCTCAGCTCAATCTCAACTCTACTCAACTGGTTCTCACTATACATCATTATGATCGGTTTGACAACCCACTACTTAAGAGCCAGAAGGTGCTGCCAAATCCGGACGTAATGCCTGTGCACCGTTCAGATACACATGGTTGATTTCATTCTGAGCTTTGTTTGTATTCACATGCACCATGAAACGAATGCACTGCGCCAATGCACCTTTAACAGGAACCTCCAGTGCACACATTAGTGGTACAAGTTCCCAGCCATCCAGTTGGCGAATAGCTTTTGCTGGGAATGCAGCATCCAGATCCCCAGTTAACGTAATCCACACACTGCAGATATCTTCCGGTTGAATCTCATTGCGATCCACGATCTCTTGCAACAATACAGCCGTTTCCTTCAAAATCTGTTCTTCGTTGTTCTGCGTGACTGTTGTAGCCCCGCGAATTCCCCGTGTGACCATTGCTGTCATTCTCCCTTCCTGAGCATTTCAATGACGTCCCGAACTGCCGACACCGGTACGTCCTTCACAATTCTTGCAGCCCCAATCCGATCAGGAATGATAAACACCATATGACCTTCACGGAACTTTTTGTCATGCATCATCGCTTCCATTAATGCATCCGTGTCGAGATGCGCAGGCATCGTTGTTGGAAGGCGAAGTGAACGCAGCATGCGGACTGTATCTTCATAGAGCCCTGCTGGCGCACCAAGCTTCTCACCAAGCAATGCTGATCCAGCCATACCGATCGAGATCGCTTCTCCGTGCAGGAATTCTCCATAACCGGCAATCGCTTCAATGGCATGACCAATCGTATGTCCCAGGTTCAACAACGCACGTTCTCCATTTTCACGTTCGTCTCTGGATACAATCTCTGCCTTAATGCCACATCCACGCTCCAAGCCGTATCCAAGTGCTTCCGGATTAAGCGCAAGCAGTTCTTCCGCATGTTCCTCACACCAATGTGCAAAAGCCTCATCACGGATCAGCCCGTGCTTCAGCATCTCTGACAACCCTGCCGATACATCTCGTGGTGGCAAGGATTGAAGTGTGTCCACATCATAGAGTACAAGCTCGGGCTGGTGGAATGCACCGATCATATTTTTGGCCAGCGGATGATTGACAGCCACCTTGCCGCCAACACTGCTGTCATGCGCCAAAATCGTTGTAGGTACTTGAACAAACTTAATTCCACGCATATATGTAGCGGCAACAAAGCCAGCCAGATCACCTACGACACCACCACCTAGGGCCAGAATCGCAGAACTCCGATCCAGTTTGCCTTCGATCGCTACGGTCATCATATCCTGGTATACCGAAAGGGATTTCGATGTTTCACCAGAGGGCACAACCGCCGATACGACTGTATAACCAGCCGTACGTAGCGTTTGCTCCAAACCTGACAAGTATTTGGGAGCCACATTTTCATCTGTAATGATGAGTAACGGACTTTTTTGGTCAAGCCATATTGCTCAAAATATTGAGGGGCTTGTGCCAGTAGGCCGCTGCCAATCAGAATCGGATATGAGCGTTCCTCCAACTGCACCGTCAGCTGACGCATATTAGTAATTCTCCAGTTGAGCGTTATAACTAGCAACATTCGCACGGATCTCTTCCATGGAATCCCCACCGAATTTCTCCAGGAATGCTTTGGCAATTTCCCACGCTACAACATGCTCCATAACCACACTCGCTGCTGGTACAGCACAAGCGTCCGAGCGCTCAACCTGAGCCGTAAATGCTTCTTTTGTATCAATATCAACACTTTGCAGTGGCTTATACAACGTTGGGATCGGCTTCATCACACCACGTACAACGACTGGCATACCGTTTGTCATACCACCTTCGAATCCACCCAGACGGTTGGTTGCCCGGTGGTAGCCGCGCTCATCCGTATGCATGATTTCATCATGTACCTGTGATCCCCGAATGACTCCGGCTTCGAATCCGATACCAATTTCTACACCTTTGAATGCATTAATGGACATTACGCCTTGAGCGATTCGTGCATCCAGCTTGCGATCGTATTGAACATAACTGCCAAGACCAATAGGCACACCTTCAACGATACATTCCACTATTCCTCCGATGGAATCGCCTTCTTGTTTAATCTGGTCGATGTAGGCTTCCATCTTCTTCTCTGTCTCAGCATCCGTAACACGTACAGAGGAAGCTTCTGTCACAGCGATCAGTTCATCAATCGGAAGGTCCTGATACGGAGCTTCGATCTCTCCAATGCGAAGTACACGTCCAGCTACCTTGATTCCGAATTCAGCCAGGAATTGACGTGCAATGGCACCACATGCCACACGTACCGTTGTCTCACGTGCACTGGAGCGCTCCAGTACGTTACGCAAGTCTTTAAGATTATACTTGAGTCCACCGTTCAGATCAGCGTGTCCGGGACGAGGACGATGAACGCGACGTTTCTCTTCGTCACTGCCTTCAATCGGCTCAATATTCATAATATTCTGCCAATGTTTCCAGTCGTTATTTTGAACAACCAGCGCTACCGGAGCACCTGTTGTATATCCATGACGGATACCACCAACAAAATTCGCCTGATCCTTCTCGATCTGCATCCGGCGTCCACGGCCATATCCCTTTTGGCGGCGGTGAAGCTGGAAATTCAGTTCTTCAAAGTCAATCGTCAAATTACTTGGCAATCCTTCAATAATAGCGGTCAATTGGGGTCCGTGCGTCTCCCCTGCGGTTAAATAGCGTAAACTCATAATACGTTCCCCCTTTAAACTGTTAAACTTCACATTGCTAAAATCCCATAATTTCTTTGCTTATTATAGTATAGCTGACCGGCTTTGACAAGAAAGTCGGCTCTTTCTTGTACTTGGTATACAAATAACCGCCTGAACACATGTACATGTGCTTCAGACGGCTCAACAACCATTATCATTATTTTTTCCGATAGAAGAATGTCTCTGCTGTCTCCAGACCATATTGTCCCGGGGAGAAGATCTGCTCCGTACTGCCCACAAACAAAATACCGCCTGGACGCAAACTTGCTGCAAATTTGTGATACAACAGGTTTTTGGCTTCCTCGGTAAAATAGATCATGACATTTCGGCACACAATCAGATCGTACCCATCGTCAAAACGGTCCACCAGCAAATTTTGTTTCATGAACTTGATCGAATTTTTGAGTTGCTCATCAATACGGTATACCAAGCCATCCTGCTTGAAGTAACGGTTCGCCGTTTCCTTTGGCACATCCTTAAGTGAGCGTTCCATATAACGCCCTTCCTTGGCTTTGGCCAATGCACCTTCATCCAGATCACTTGCCGTAATGGAGCTGTCCTTCAAAATACCCATCGTGTCCAGAATCATGGCGAGTGTATAAGGTTCTTCACCTGTTGAACAGGCCGCACTCCAAACTTTAGCACGACGCTTGGACCCCAGCAGTTCAGGCAGGATCTCGTCCCGCAGCACTTCCCAACGATTGGGATTACGCCAGAATTCCGACACGTTAATCGTCATACGATCAAGGAACTCGTAAAACAATGATTTATCTTTCTGCATAGCTTCAAAAAAGTTAGAAAATGTATGAAACCCGTTTTTGTTGCGAAGTGTGGTCAGCCTTCTTTTCATCTGGCCTTCCTTGTATTGAGCAAGATCAATGCCTGTGCTCTCTTTGATTTTACGAATGAATCCGGTGTAATCCGGGTCTAGTAGTTGTTCTTGCTCCAGCATCGTGTATCACCCTTTTGGCTAATAATTACAACCAGGCTGCGATGCTCTTGTCGTATACCACCAGTTCATCTGAAGCAAAGAAATTTGCTGCTTCACGGGAAGCACTTTCCGGTGAATCTGCCCCATGAATCAGATTATGTGGTGTGTGGCTGGCGAAGTCTCCGCGAATGGTACCCGGAGCTGCTTCCTTCACATTGGTTTTTCCGATGACGATGCGCGCAAGCGCCACAATATCGTCGCCTTCCCACACCATGGCAAATACAGGCCCAGATGTGATAAAACGAACCAAATCATCGAAAAACGGTTTGCCCTCATGTTCAGCATAATGGCGTTTTGCCTGATCCTCAGACATCTGCACCAATTTGCCTGCCACCAACTTAAATCCTTTGTCTTCCAGACGGCTAATAATTCGACCGATCAATCCACGCTGCACACCATCCGGCTTCACCATCAAAAATGTACGATCCATCAGCTCACTCCTCACTCACGGTTCAAAGTTAATCACTATGTAAACGCAATCCCTATGATTGTAACATACATGTCCAAATCCTCCCAATGAGGAATCTCACAGTTCTGTTCATCTTTGGGTATGAGCAAGCCGAGAGTCGAAGGTCATACAAAGTTTAATGCGTACGTTTAACCACAAAATGAGCGATATCACGCAGGTTTTTGGTCGTCTTGATGTTAGGTAGCTGATCGAGAGCATCGAGCGCTTTCTTCATATATCGGTCAGCAAGGGCTTCTGCTTTAGCAATTCCTTGACTTTGGCGAATCATTCCAATTGCATCCGATGCACTTGCCCGTCCTTCTTCATGCTGGACACGGGAAATCTCCTTAAGTAAAGGTTCCCGCAGATCGGATTCTTCCAGAGCATAAAGTACAGGAAGAGTAATATTCCCTTGCTTCATGTCACTGCCAGGTGGCTTGCCAAGTTGTTTCTCGGTACCTACCAGATCAAGTACATCATCTTGAATCTGAAAAGCCATCCCCACATTGTATCCGTACGTATACAGCAGGGAAGATACATGCTCAGGCGCACGTGTAGCCAATGCCCCTAACTGACAGCTAACCGCAATCAGAAGTGCTGTTTTGCGGCGAATCCGCAGTAGATAATTACGAACACTTTGTCCCGTATTGAAAAAGTCCCGAATTTGCTCCATCTCACCAATGGACATCTGTACCATGGCTTTGGCAAGGATACGATGAATAGCTGGATCGGATAATCCGGCAGTCATTTCAAGTGCCTTACCGTAGATATAGTCTCCAGTGTACATGGCAATCCGATTATCCCATTTTGACTTCACCGTAGGTTTACCTCGGCGTGTCTCCGCATTATCAATAACATCATCGTGAACGAGGGATGCCGAATGAATGAGTTCCAGCGGAACCGCAACCAGCTTCAGACGTTCAATGTCGTATGTACCAAATTTCCCACCAAGTAACACAAAAACGGGCCGTAACCGTTTTCCTCCTGCTTTGAGCAAATGAAGTGACGTTTCACTCAGCAGCTTCTGTTCTCCTCGAACACTGCGATACAATTCTTTCTCAATGTAATCCATGTCCTTTTTTAACAACCCGAAAATATCCAATAGTTTCATTCGTTCACCCGTATCAGCGTATTGTCAGTCCATAAATTCATGCTTACCTTCCCCTCCAGCAAGTCGGGCCTGCAGGCATTACGAAAAACCCGGCTTACCGTTCTTGCTTGTGTTTTTCTATAAGGTAATCTAACGTATTTTTCTTCTCCGAATGTCATAGCCGACACCCGAAAATTAAACTCTGCGACTTGTTCTGAAACAAAATACAGAAGTTGCCGGAGCATGGGTCAAGACTGTGGTTCATGAAGACTCACCATCAGCACTCACCAATACCCCGGGATTCGGGGGACAAATAAACCGAGCAACACTTTGGCAAAAAACAGCCTTGTATCGAACTCAGTCGTTATCCCCGTTCATCCGGTTCTCCCCATCTTGTAAACAGTTGATGTGGGATGCGCAAGCTATCCAGCACTTTCCCCACCAAAAACAGAATCAACTCATCCATAGTTTGAGGTTTGTAATAAAAAGCAGGCATAGCCGGTATCATTCGTACACCAAGACGAGAAAGCTTCAGCATGTTTTCCAGATGGATTGCATGAAGAGGCGTCTCACGTGGTACGAGGATCAATGTCCTTCCCTCTTTCATCATAACATCGGCTGCGCGAGACATCAGATTATCCGACGATCCCTGCGCGATGGACGAAAGAGTTCCCATAGAACATGGCATGATAATCATGCCGTCGGCCAGATAAGAACCACTTGCAATGGAGGCCCCTATATCACTCACAGGATGATAGATCAGAGAACCGGCACGGTTGCCGAATTTTTCTTCCAGCACCGCGTCCCGATTCGTCACATCCCAGTCCAATTCTTCTTTCAGTACACGCCACCCTGCATTGGATATGACCAGATGAACGTTATATTCCAAATCAAGCAGCGTTTCAATTAATCGAATGCCATATATGCTGCCACTCGCTCCGGTAATTCCGACAACCAGTCGTTTATTGTCCGGCTGCTGCACCATTTATTTCACCGCCAGATCAATAAGAGTGAACGTAAATACGATTATACTAAGCAAACTGTTCATGGTAAAAAACGCCGTTTGAACACGGCTCATATCATTAGGCGATACGATATAGTGTTGATAGAACAGAATTCCATACGTCACCAACATGCCTGCGCCATACCACCAGCTCAGATCTGTCATCAACAATAACGCAAGAAAACCAATTGCAGTAATCAAATGGAAGAATTTGGCGATCTGCAAGGATTTAACCAGGCCAAAACGGGAAGGTATGGAGTGAAGACCCTCTCCCTGATCGAATTCCAGATCCTGACATGCATAGATAATATCAAAGCCAGCTGTCCAGAACACAATCGTAACGTACAGCACAATCGCTGTCCAATCCATCGTTCCTGTTACAGCTACCCAGCCACCAAGTGGTGCCAAACCAATCGTCATTCCGAGAACGACGTGGCATAACCATGTGAATCGTTTGGTGTACGAATACAGTACCAACATAAACACAGCAATAGGCAACAGCTGCATGGATAATACATTAAGATTGGATGAGGCCCAGAATAACAATATAAATGAGATAATGACAAATATAACAACTTCCCCATTTTTCAACAGTCCTGCCGGGATGGCTCTCATCGCGGTACGCGGATTTTTGCCATCAATCGCTTGGTCAATAATTCGGTTCAAACCAAAAGCTGCACTACGTGCGCCGACCATCGCAAGCAATACCCACATGATCTGCATCCAGCTTGGGAAGGTATCATTCACTACCATGGAGCCGAGAATGGCCCCCATAAATGCAAAAGGTAAAGCAAAAAGCGTGTGTTCAATCTTGATCATTTCTAAAAAGATGCGAATTTTCCTAAACATGCTGATTCTCCTTGGTTCCAATATGCAGTGCCGCTATACCTCCGGTCAGAGGGTAGGCCTGCACTTGTTGTAATCCAGTTTCTGCAAAAATATCTGCCAGTTCCTGCCTTCCCGGAAAAATGGCCAGTGAGTCCGGCAGCCATTTGTACTGCTCAAAACTTTTAGCAAACACTTTGGCAAGATTCGGTAAAACCTTCTCAAAATAAAAATAATAAATGCCTTTGAACGGCTGCCATGTTGGCTTGGACAATTCCAGGCACACAACCATACCGCCCGGCTTGACCACACGTTTCATTTCAGACAACACTTGTCTGAGATCAGGTACGTTACGCAGCCCGAACCCGATCGTCACATAATCAAATGAATTGTCTTCATAAGGAAGTGACATGGCATTTCCCTGTGTCAGGGTAATCTGCTTTTGACGTTGCACCGCATTGATCTTTGTCTGACCGACTTCCAGCATGTTGCTGCTGAAATCAAGTCCGTGCATGTGCCCCGTTTCACTTGCCTCTGCCATAGCAAGCGTCCAGTCACATGTGCCGCAACACAAATCAAGACCGGTATCGCCTTTGGACATATTCATCTTTTTCATGGTGAATTTACGCCAAGCCTTATGCCTGCGGAAACTTAGAATATCATTCATGACATCATATTTTCCGGCTATACTCTGAAAAACCGAATGGACATATTCTTCTTTCGGTTTGGTCTCTCCGCTCCCCATTCGTCTGTCTCCCCCTCAATCTTCCCTTACTGCCGCATGTGAAGGCTGCAAATATGCCAAGTAAGGATCTAGAATTGCATGTATCTCATGCAAGCCCATCCGCCCTTCCTCGTCTTGCAACAACAGTTGAATGCGGTGTGTACACTCGCGAAGCTTGTCCAGCAAAACCTCGCCAACCCTATGCTTCAGCACCATAGCGTTCCATGCACGTGCATCCGGTTCAGACTGACGTAGCACACTGCGCTCATCGTCATTACCATGCTCGTATATGTGCCAATATGCATAGCTGTGAAGATATTGTTTTGCGTCATTCATCCGCTTCAGTTCTTCCACGATCGTTTCGCAGGAGCTGAATTCGGTCAACAGGCTGTTCCATAATGACTCTTCGTTATGTTGAATCATGCCTGTAAATGAAAGAAACAGCTGCATCCTCAGCTGTACCGTTTCACGCAAGTATTCATCAGCCGAAACGAGAAGCTTCTTCATCCGTTCATACAGCGTCATCTTGCGTGCGTTCACTCCGGATACAGCACCACTGAGTTTGCCAATCATTTCAATTCTGCCCGCTTGGGCAAGCAATTGATAAAAACGGCTACTTAAATAATCCCCGGCGAGTACATTCAACTGGCGTGAACGCATCTCCTGCTCTCTCCGCTCACCGGAAATCGTGTCGATTCGATCATGCGTATCCATGGCCAACTGAACGAGCGAAGTTGCAAGAGCATATAACTCTTGATGCACCTTTTCGTCTGTGCGGCCCACAAATACCTGCAACAGACGTGCCCGGCTATCCGGAAATGATGGGATTTCCGTATGTTGTCGAATCATGTCGTAATCCGTATATTTCTTTGCTAGTTGGGGTACGCGATATGAATTCATTCTCAGCCTCCGAGCCTTAACATTGTTAAACCATTTCTGCACTACAATCTTATATATTATAGCATATGTTGAACGGGCACGCACTGAATCCTGCTATTCTATTACCCCTGACTTGTCATTTCGAATTGCTTCTTCCAGAGTTCGGTCTCCATCAAATGAAACCAGTCCTTCAATTCATCTGAAAAGGCCGCACTTTTCCAGTTCCGTAATGTTTCAATCGCATACAGAGGCCACTCTCCACGCCGAATATCAGCAGCAAGCAACAGATGTCGTTTATGCATCCATTCATCTTCTGCCATTACACGTAGCAGCACCTGATCCACGTTATCCAGACTCCGAAAGCCCAGATCCGCCACAGCTGCCATGTTCTCATAGATTTCAGTGTAACTTGTACCCGTTCCTTTAACTTTGAGGTCCAACGTCAAAATGGACTGTTTCCATTCCACTCTTGCAATGGGAGTTGATAGTTGCATGGAACTTAGCACATCAACCAGATTGTCATTCGTTAGCTGAACTGGATGATGTGATGCAGAGGCAGGCTGTACGTTGTCCCCGCCCCATGTACGCATATGTAAGGTTTGTATCGCAACAAGCAGAAAGACCGCCGCAACCGTTGCCAGCATTGAAGCAGTAACAATCATCCGCGGTTTCATATACGCCTCCCTGCCTTTACCTGTTAGTGTAGTCTGTCCGGTAAAGGCTCATACCTCATTGTACAATGAAAAAAGCAGGCTATGCCTGCAATCTTCATTTGAATGTATTCAATCTGTCCATTACTCCGATTCAATCTGTCCATGCTTGGTAATCAGCGTGGCTTTGCCCCGGATTTTAATAGCTGAGGTATGAGTGGTAAATTGGGCAAACATCACTTCACCCTTGTCCAATTTCTCGGTGTGGTGAAAACGTGTATCCTGACCTCGGGTTAATCCGATCACCTGGACACCATTTTCCTCTGCCTTAATTACAATATAATCATTGCCGGTTGGATGATCCATCACGCATGTCCCCTTCTTTAGTTCGATAGCGTTAATGATGATTAAGATTGTTTCATTTGTCAACCTGCGCCTTATACGAATGAACCGCAAGAATCGGCTACCCTAGGGTCATACTACAGTTATACAGCTACAGAAAGGAGAATTTGCATGAAGTACACCCCTGCCGCACTTACAGACGAGCATATTCATCAGTTAAAAGAAATCGAACAGCATCTGTCTGCAGCTGCGGGCGAAGAACTGATTCTGGTTGCTTATATCGGGCAACCGGAGGATCCTGAGCACTCGGATAGCCGCAAGAATCATCGTTAAAGGGCAAAAGAAAAGGCCGTGAACAAGTCACGGTCTTTTTGTCGACATATGGAATATGTAGAAATCTTATTTAATTCCGTCTTTGAGCGCTTTACCTGGTTTGAATGCAGGAATTTTGCTCGCAGGAATTTCGATTTCTTCACCTGTTTGCGGGTTGCGTCCTTTACGTGCAGAGCGCTCGCGAACTTCGAAGTTCCCAAAACCAACCAATTGTACTTTATCTCCGCTTTGAAGAGCCTCAGAGATTGCTTCGAATACGGCATCAACCGCTTTCGTTACATCTTTCTTGGACAATTCAGTCGCTTCAGATACGTGTGTAATCAAGTCTGATTTGTTCATTTGTTTTTCACCTCCTGTATCAATGTCCTGAATGTTATACTGTGTTTCCGTTTTATAGCGAAATATACGTTCATACGCAAAAAATCTACGTACATCTTGAGCGCTGAACACAAATCTCCGCCTGCGGTCAACAGTCATTTTCGGCAGAATGTCGTCTGAAACCACGGGCATTTCAGACGCCGAACAAATTTCATACTAATACAGACAGCCCACAATTTCAAGTCCGGTTGCGGTTTAAGACGTAAAATGTAACCGCCAGGGCAAGCACGAGAACCCCACCTTTTACAATATCATGTGTGAAATACTGTACATTCATCATCGTTAAACCGTTCACAAGTACACCAATCAGAACCGAACCGATGAAGGTTCCGATGACATTTGGTTTACCCGCGCCAAACACAGAGAAACCGACAAATACTGCAGCTACGGATTCCATTAACAACGGTGATCCCGCATCAATTTGACCAGATCCTACTTTGGAAGCATAGATGATACCCCCGATTGCTGCAAACACTCCAGCGGCTACATAGGCGAGTGTACGCACCTTTTTCACCTTGATTCCAGACAACCGTGCAGCTTCCTCATTACCACCTGTAATGTACATCTGGCGACCATATTTCGTATACGTCAAAAAGATATGCACACCTATTACCGCAATAAGTAGCATGATAACTGATATAGGCATACCCAGCCATTTACCCTGCCCTATAAGCAGGAATGTCGGGTCCATCTCTCCCGCAGCTTTACTCCCATCAGGGAACTGCATGTGATTGTAAATGGTATATCCCTGTGCATACGTTTTGTGAATACCTCCGATGATGTACATCGTGGCAAGGGTGGCGAGCAAATCCGGAATACGCAATTTTACAATGAGCAAAGCATTCAGTAAACCAATAACAGCTCCAATGATTAGTGGCACAATAATTACAATTGCCAGTGGTTGTTGATACCAAATCATTAACGAAGCAGTAACGACGGTAGTTAATGAGACAGTCGCCCCAACCGAGAGATCAAATCCATCAACAATGAGAGATAATGTAACACCGATCGCTACAAACGTAACGATAGAGATTGAGCCCAAAATATCAGTCAAGTTACTGTACGTAAAGAAATAAGGCAATTTAATGCCGAAAAATGCAATAACACCTATGATGACTATAATCGCCCCGTAACGGAACGCAAAATCCAGTGATTTATCCTTCATGATTGCACCTCTTGTCCACCGCTTGCATAGTATAGCAGCTGTTCTTGGTTAGTCTCGCCTCGTTTGAACTCTTTTACGATAACACCCTCGCACATGACAGCGATTCGGTCGCCAATTCCCATGCCTTCATCCAGTTCACAGGTGAAATAGATTACACCCTTGCCCGCCAAAGCCAGTTCATTGATGATGCGGAAAATGTCACTTTTTGCCCCAATATCTACCCCTTTGGTTGGCTCATCAAATATAAATACATCCGCATCCGCATTAAGCCATTTACCAATGGCAACCTTCTGCTGATTACCACCGCTTAGATATTTCACTTCCTGTTTCACGGACGATGTTTTAATCCCAAGCTGTTTCACCAATGACTCTGCATTCAGACGTTCCCGCTTGCGACTTACGAAACCTAATGTACTAAGACGGCTTAGCAAAGGCAGACTTAAATTCCGTTCCACGTTCTCCTGGATCAGGATTCCCTGTTTACGTCGCTCCTCCGGTACAGAAACGATCCCCAGAGCCGCCGCATCCGCAGGCTGAGACAGGCGGAGATTACGGTTGTTAAGCCGGATCTCGCCTCCCTCCAGCCGATCTGCACCAATCAGCAAACGAGAGCTTTCCGTTTTACCCGCGCCTACCAGACCCACCACAGCGAGGACTTCACCTCGGCGTACAGAGAGGTTAACACCTTTGACTTTCACTCCACGACGAAGCCCACGTGCCTCCAATAACAGCTCTCCCAAGGGCGCTTCCGTCTTCGGAAACTCTTCTTCGAATGGTTTGCCCAGCATCTGTGTAACCAAATCATTGATCGTCAGTCCCTTTGCATCACCGGTAAATACGTGTTGCCCATCTCTCATAACCGTAACGCGATCACAGTGACCCGTCACTTCAGCAAGGCGATGGGTAATGAAAATACAAGCTACACCCCGATCCTTCAGCAGATGAACAATTCGGAAAAATGCATCCGTTTCTTCCTGACTCAGCGGTGCAGTCGGTTCGTCAAAAATGATGACTTTGGCATCCTGAATTAAAATCCGCGCCAGCAGTATCATCTGTTTCTCTGCAAGTGTCAGATCGGCCACTTTTTGGTGAACAGATATGTCTGCTCCTAATTGCTTCAACGCCTCAACCGCACGCTGTTGCAATTTTCGTGGACTTTTCCACCAACCTCCAGCAGATGAAGCCAACTGATCCAACATAATGTTCTCCGCAGCCGTCAGCTGTGGCACTAGTGCAGCATCCACTTCCTGATAGACACAGTGAATCCCACTTGCCTTCGCGTCTCCCGGAGAACTTAAGTGAAGCGCTTGTCCACTCAACTGAATCGTACCCTGATCCAATGGATAGGCACCGGACAGAATTTTCATTAACGTGCTTTTACCGGCACCATTGGCACCCAGCAGCGCGTGAATTTCCCCGCCTTTGACAGAGAAATCCACATCCTTCAGTGCAGGAATACCTGAAAACTGCTTGTGGATATGTTCCATTTGAAGCAGAATCGGTGCAGTGCTCATGATGTTAACCTCCAATCGTTCCCTTCCGGGAGCATCCCTTTTTCAGACCACACATATCTTCATCATGTTTGAAAAAGCGCGCCTTGCGGCGCGCTTCCCATACGCTGCTTATTTAGCAGTAATTCCGTATTCGCTCATCCAGTCCTTGATTCCTTGTGTGCTGCCACCCCAACCTTCAACGAACTCTGACAGCTCCGAAGTGGAGATTTGTTTATCTGGCAGAGCTTCACGTTGAACATAGACCGGGTTTAGAACAACTGCATCTTCGGTCTCGTCCCCGTTCAGTTTCTGATAAGCATAACGTACTTGGACGCGACCAATATCCGTTGGATCAACAGCAGCTGAAGCTACCCAAGGATTTTTCGGGTCCTGAATCATTTGCAGATCCTCGTCACTCATATCAATACCATACACTTTGATCTCATCACGTCCAGCTTGTTGAATCGCACGGGCTGCACCTTTGGCGAACTCATCCCATGCAGTCCATACAGCTGTAATCTCACCTTTTGGATACTGCTTGAGAATAGCTTCCATTTTGGCTTGAGTATCCAGCGCCGGGTTCTGTGCAGAACCGAATGTAGCTATTTCCTTGATGTCCGGATTTGCTTTCATGAATTCACCGTATGCAATCTGACGGCGTTCCATCGGTGCGAAACCAGCTACCCATACTTTTACAATATTACCTTGTCCATTGATATCTTTTTTCATTTGCTCCAGCGTCAGTTCAGCCATCTTCTGGTCATCCTGCGACAGGACTGTGGCTCCTGGAACACTGATAGCTGCGTCAAACACGACCACTGGAATATTCAGTTCTACTGCCTTCTTCACACCTGGCTCTAATAGGGAATCACCGTGATCCGTGAGAATGGCATCAAATTTCTGGTTAATAGCGCTATCAAGCAAGGATACCATCTTTGCTTTGTCATTATCGGCAACAAACGTTGTCAGTTCTCCACCGAATTTTTCGATTTCTTCTTTTACACCCTGTACATATTGCTGCGAGAAAGTACCTGTATTAAACTCCATAATAAGTGCAATCCGCTTGCCGCTTAGAGGGCCTGTAACTGCTTCCGTTTTTGGTGTATCATCTGATGCACCCGAAGCCGGAGTTGCTGCCGGTTCTTTTTTAATTCCGCAAGCGGACAGCGCCAATGTAAATACTAATAACACACTCAACCATACCCATTTTGTCTCTTTTCTTTTCATCTCTGTCTCCCCCTGTCCACTCTCTGTGATCTCGATCACAATAGTTGAATATTAATATAACGGCTAATCCCTAGTATGTAAATGGGTTTTAGCAATTTAAAGCTAAAACTCGCTAAGTTTTTTCGAAAGTACTATTCTTCCTATCCATTTCATCCAAAATAAAGAAATCACGTAAAAAAGACCGCGAGGGGATACCCCTACGGTCTTTTGATGTCTTACAGAATGATGGCGATCAAGCCGCCCGAACCTTCGTTAATGATTCGTCCCAGCGTCTCTTGCAATTTGTATCTTGCATTATCCGGCATCATGGCAATCTTGCCCTGGATACCTTCTCGCACGATGGAGTGCAGTGAACGACCAAACATGTCTGAATCCCATACCTTGATCGGATCGTTCTCGAAGTCCTGCATCAGGTATCTCACCAGTTCCTCACTTTGTTTCTCCGTGCCGATGATTGGAGCGAACTCCGATTCCACATCAACCCGGATCATGTGAATGGACGGTGCCGTTGCTTTCAGACGTACGCCAAATTTGGTGCCCTGACGAATGAGCTCAGGTTCATCCAGAGCCATCTCGGCAAGAGATGGAGCAGCAATGCCGTATCCGGTCGTTTTGACCATCTCCAGCGCTTCTGCGAAGCGGTCATATTCCCTCTTCGCATGCGAGAATTCCTGCATCAATTGCAGCAGATGATCCTTACCGCGAATCTCGATGCCAACCACTTCCACGAGAATCTGATCATACAGTTCATCCGGCGCGTACAGGTCAATTTCGGCTACACCCTGCCCCATATTCATGCCACTCAGGCCTGCGCGATCAATGAATTCATATTCCATGAACTGAGCGACAACCCGATCCACGTCACGAAGTCTGCGAATATCCTTAACGGTATCCCGTACGGAGTTTTCGTAGTTGCTACGCAGCCAGTGAGTCTCATTGAGTACCATAACCCAGCTCGGCAAGTTTACATTCACTTCATGCACAGGGAACTCATAGAGCACTTCACGAAGTACACCCGTCACATCATCTTCCGTCATGGTCGCTGCACTGAGTGTCATCACCGGAATGTCGTATTTGGCTGCAAGCTCACTACGTAATTGCAGGGCTTCTTCACTGCGAGGACGAGTCGAGTTGATGACCAGGACAAACGGTTTACCCACTTCTTTTAATTCCGCAATGACCCGTTCTTCAGATTCCACATAGGAGCTGCGGGCAATTTCGGCGATTGTGCCGTCTGTTGTTACCACAACACCCAGTGTAGAATGCTCCTGAATAACTTTGCGAGTACCAATCTCGGCGGCTTCCTGGAATGGAATTGGTTCCTCGAACCAAGGCGTGGAGATCATGCGTGGACCATTCTCATCCTCGTATCCCTTGGCTCCTTCCACCGCGTAACCTACACAATCCACAAGACGCACATTGACATCGAGTCCTTCTGCCACCTTGATCTGGACTGCGTTATTTGGTACGAATTTTGGTTCGGTAGTCATGATGGTTTTACCTGCTGCACTCTGTGGAAGTTCATCCACCGCTCGACCACGGTCAGCCTCGTTAGTGATGTTTGGCAACACAATGGTTTCCATGAATCGTTTAATAAATGTTGATTTTCCCGTCCGGACTGCGCCGACAACCCCGAGATAAATATCCCCTCCGGTCCGCTCAGCTATGTCCTTAAAAATGTCCACTTTCTCCAATGAAATCCCCTCCCTAAATTACTCCGAAGGAAAAATGCTAAAGAGCATCCGCTTCGTTTTTTCAATCAGAAGACTGAAATCCCTGCAACGGTAGAGCCGCCTTTGTGAGTGCCCGGAAGTCGTCCGCCGCCGAACGTTGCATTCTGATGAAACCGGCGAGAGCGGCGTTAACTCGTACATGCAATTGGACTAGTATCATCTTATGTATCCGTATGCGGCAATATGACGCGTATTTTTGTTTTTTTATCTTATGGTGATGACATTAGGAGAATCCCCCGATCTCGGACTGCGCGTCTTTATTTCAATCTACTTTATGTGATCCGTGAAGCTTTTATGACGGTTATTGCTGATACTAACAAAGAAAAAAGAGATATCCCTATTTGGAATATCTCTTTTTGAACCGTTAGAGCCATGGCGGTCCTACACCTAAATCATCTGAATTGCAACCATGCTTATTTTATGGGCTGTGCAACCGGTGCATTGTTCTGCCAAGCGTAGGAAACAGATTTAACGGGTACGAAGTAGGAGTGTTCCAACAGAAAATCGCGAACATCTTCAGTGTCTGCTGGAGACATGTCAGACTTTTCCACTGCCTGCATAATGTCAAAAGCATAATCTACATAGACTTTGCCTTCGTCATCCATCATAAAAGGTAACGCCTGACCTGAATATACACTATTCAGCGTAATGGAAGGAGTACCTGCCTGTGCCGCCTGCTCCATATCCACAGCATATAACCCCGGATACAGTTCTTCCTCGCTTGGCAGCTTATTGTTATGTACGGACTTATAGTGATTAACCATTCGTTGCACATCGTTTACTTTCTGTACAGTCAGAAGATCCATCACTTTAACGGTCGGATTCACTTCTTCGTCCTGAATAAGGAAGTAAGCGCTCCCACCACTTTCAAAAGCGGTTCCTGGTATTTCATCCAGATACCCCAGTTGTTTCAACTTGGGCAGATCCACTCTGAACTTTTCATATTTTGGCGTTTCCATATCTGCATTGATGATTGGCAAAATCCCCTCATCTTTCTGGAATGCCTCGACCGCACTCTGGATACGGCTCACGCTTTCCCGATAGGCTATCTTTGGGTCCGAATTGCTCTGGGATGGATACATACAACCACTTGCTGTAAAAGCAAACAACAGGAATAACAGCAGACCACCCGTCTGATGTTTCAGACGCTGCCGTCTGCTTCTTTCAACACAATTTGGCTTGTTCCTAATCATTCGTGTCCTCCTTGAATAACTCATTAGAGAATCAATTTCATAACGCTCAGAACCAGTCGTCTTCCTGTTGTTGACGTTCCAGTTGTTTCCGAATGGCTGCCTTCAGCGGGTCCTCTGGAACATGAACCGATAGAGATCCACACACCTTGGCCTGACAGGACAGTCGTGTACCTGCTTCCAACAGTGAACCCAGCTTGCGCTTTTCTGCATCTGTTGGTGGATACAGTTCCGCCCGATGTTCTTCATCCACGTTCACTTTGCACATCAGGCAAGCCGCTTTACCATCACATCGGGTCGTAATCTTGACTCCAGCACGTCGTGCTGCATGCAGAAGTGTTGCCCCTGGTTTGAGCGCTATCGATTTGTTCATAGGTAAAAAAGTTATCTTATAGTCCATCATTTTCCTCCCTCAACCTACTGGGGCCATGCAAAACCAACAAGCTCTTCCACTTCGGCTCTGAAGCGGGCTGTCCATACATTCTGTTGACTTAACAGCATCATTATAGGTTGATGTGCATGTGGTTGCTGACGCATCTGTGTCGCAATGGGTACATAACGATCTTCACGACCTCGCAGCAGATTAAACAACAGCTCATGCGCAAGCGGCATCAGTCGCAGGGTATATGAACCTACTTGTGCTACTGGTGCATGTGGAGCAAGTACATGTTCAATCTCGATACGGTACCAACTTTTGCGAGCCCATATTTCGAAACCACCAACCAATTCCAGCGCACATTCACCCACCTGATAGTGGCTCAGCAGAGAAGCATACGGTCCTGTCTTGTCCACTGTAGGCTCATCAAGCATTTCCCCGGAGCGCTACGGTGAAGTTCTTTAGCAGCAGCAACATCCGCATAGATATCAATATCTCTTGGAGCTTGTTGCAACTCCACCCCTTGAAGCAGCAACCCACAACTTCCTCCAAGTAACCATGTCTGTGGCTGTGTGTTCCAGGCTTTGGCCGTTTCCAGCAAAGCCGCGTGTAATTCCGGATAACGCTCTGTCCGACCCTCCGTATCATGCGGCCCCATAGGCTCACACTCCCCTCATCCGTGTTCATTGTGTCAGTTCTTATGATGTGCTTATGCGGATGTTATCTTTCAGGCATGGGAAATCAGGTCAGAGAAGCGATTCCACCGAAAAAGCCAATCAGCATAATCAAAAATGCAATCAGAGAAAGAATCCCCCGTACAATACCTTTTGTTTTGGCACGAGCAAACGTAATTAGGAATACAGATAATCCCATAATGAGGATGGCCACCAATGACAGCCACATCTTGTCCATTGCGCTCATAATCCAGCAGTCTCCCCTTCAGTCCGATATTCATCACTGACACTGTGACAATTGCAACCATTATAACACGAAATTCAGCTCAACTTTCCAAAAAAGACAAAAAAGCAAGCCGGCAGAAGCCGACTCGTCTTTTGTCTTACTGGATCACCTGTACATGCAGGTGTGATCTATTATTTTTTCATCATCATTTTCATTAACGATTCCATACTGCTCGGATTCAATCCGCTTTTCTTGACCGCACTCACAATATCCTTAACCGTATCCTCAGATACCGGAACTTTCGCCATGGCGGATACTTGTTTGATCAATTGGCGCAACTGAGCTTCATTCTGAATCGTCGTTGGTTTCACCGTGCTTGCCAATTTCTTAACGGCACCTTCAGTTATCGTTTTACCCGTTTTCTTGTTGATTGCATTCAGTGCATCTTTGGAAATGTTGTTACCCATTCGTCTCCCCTCCTCCGGCAATACTCATGTGTATAGTATGAGTCTGCTACAGAAAAGGTGAATAAGCTTCTTATTTCACAAGGTACGTTTAGGCTGATTACAATCAGGAATGCCACTGCTCCCAGGTTTCAAGCTTCATGACTTCCATTTCAGTCTTCGGGTCACGTCCCATCAAGGCTTCAACCGCATCACGCGGCTGTCTCTCCTGGAATAAAACGTGATATAACTGATCCGCAATTGGCATTTGCACACCGTATTTTTGTGAGATGAAATAGGCAGCTTGCGTAGTTCGAATGCCTTCTACCACCATGCCCATAGACTTCAGAACATCATCCAACTTCTGTCCCTGACCCAACATGGAACCTGCTCTCCAGTTCCGACTGTGCTGACTTGTAGCCGTTACAACCAGATCCCCGATGCCGGCAAGTCCCGAAAACGTTAGCGGATTTGCTCCCATCTCAACACCAATACGTGTGATCTCTGCCAGACCTCGTGTTAGCAAAGCGGCTTTGGCATTATCACCAAATTGAAGACCATCGGACATGCCTGCACCAAGAGCAATGATATTTTTGAATGCGCCTGCAAGCTCAACACCAATCATGTCCCGATTCGTGTAAACCCGGAAATAGGCATTCATAAACAAAGCTTGGGCAGACTCGGCAGATGCCTTATCCAGTGAAGCTACAACCACTGTCGTTGGACAACGCTTCACCACTTCTTCCGCATGGCTTGGGCCAGAAAGAACAACCACACGTCCTTCTTCACATTCAAGCTCTTCTGAAATGACTGTGGACATCCGTTTGAGGCTTTCTGTCTCAAAACCTTTGGTTGCATGAATGACTAACATCTCAGGCTTGTAATAAGCCTTAAGCTGGTTCGTAACTGCACGCATGGCTGATGAAGGCGCAACAATTAACACAGCTATAGCGCCTTCCACCGCAGCTTCCATATCAGTTGTTGCTTGGATCCGTGGTGAAAGCTCCGCATCCGGAAGATAGCGAGTATTGGTGTGCTTGTTATTGATTTCGTTAGCCTGGTCTTCACCACGTGTCCACATCATCACGTCCAACTGATTGGCGGCGAGTACACTGGCCAGAGCTGTCCCCCAGCTTCCAGCGACCAGAACAGCAACTTTTTTAGACAACTCGTTTACCCCTCCAGGGTTTTTCGATCCCAATTTATTTTCCTGTCCTTTGGCGAGCTTCGCAATATTGGTACGATGTCTCCAGAACGCAAACAGACAAATAATCAGACTCCCCAGAAGATATTCATTGAATATCCGGGTAATACCAGGATAAAGATGGGTGTAAATGCTACAAAAATCAGAGACCCCAATGAAACATAGCGTGTCAATACAATAGACAGAATGGCGATCACCCCAGCACATAACGCAGGTAGGAAAGCAAGACTCACCAGAACACCAATGGCTGTGGCAATGCCTTTTCCTCCACGAAAATGGAAGTAAAGCGGCCAGTTATGTCCTGCAATGGCTGCTATACCACTGAGTGCAGGAATCCAGGCAGATCCGTCACTCAGCCAGATTCCTATCCATACAGCTGCAACACCCTTAAGTACATCAAGTAACAGAACAGCAATTGCCGGTCCTTTACCCAAAATACGCAACGTATTGGTAGCTCCCGCGTTTCCGCTTCCGTGCTGACGAATATCGATCCCCCGTATCGCTTTGGCAAGGAGGACACTAAAGCTGATCGAACCGAGTAAATAACTCAGTACAATCGCTGCGATTTGTAAAATCACACACTTCTCCCCTAACTTTCGTCGGACTTCTTCCGAGTAAATATGCGAATTGGTGTTCCTTCGAAATCAAACGCTGCACGGATTTTATTCTCCAGATAGCGCTCATATGAGAAGTGCATCAACTCAGGGTCGTTCACAAAAATAACCATGGTCGGCGGTTTAACTGCAACCTGAGTCACATAGTTAATTCTCATTCTCCGTCCTTTATCCGTTGGCGGAGGATTAATCGCAACCGCATCAGACACCACATCGTTAAGCAGATGTGTCTGCACACGTAACGAGTGTTGCTCTGCTACACGTTGCACAACCGGCAACAGTTTTTGTAAGCGTTGTTTTGTGAGGGCTGACAAGAATACGACCGGAGCATAAGTCATAAACAGGAAGTGATCCCGAATTTTTCTCTCAAACTCTTTCATCGTTTTGTCATGCTTCTCTACTACGTCCCATTTGTTCACAACAAACAATGACGCTTTACCAGCTTCGAATGCATATCCTGCAATATGCTTGTCCTGTTCAATAATGCCTTCTTCACCATTAATGACAATCAGAACAACATCTGCACGCTCAATCGCACGCATCGCACGCATTACACTGTATTTCTCAGTTGTTTCATATACTTTACCACGCTTACGCATACCTGCTGTATCAATCAGCACGTAACGTTGGCCGTCTTTTTCAAAAGGTGTATCAATTGCATCCCGGGTCGTTCCAGCCACGTCACTTACAATGACACGCTCTTCTCCCAAAATCGCGTTCACCAGTGAAGATTTACCCACATTAGGACGTCCAATCAGAGCTACACGAATAACATCTTCATCGTAAGTCTCTTCCTCAAGTTCTGGCAACTTCTCCACAATTGCATCAAGCAAATCACCTACACCTGTACCGTGACTTCCGGATACGCCAATGGGATCACCGAAACCAAATCCATAAAACTCATAAATGAGCTCACTTCGTCCGATATTATCCACTTTGTTAACGGCTACAACAATAGGCTTGCCTGAGCGGTAGAGCATCTCTGCTACCTCTTCATCCGATTGCGTAATACCTGCTTTTGCATCACACATGAATACAATAACATCCGCTTCTTCAATCGCGAGCTCTGCTTGCATCCGAATCGATTTTAAAATTACATCTTCACCATCAATTTCGATACCACCTGTATCAATAATACTAAATGGTTTACCGTTCCATTCACCGATTCCGTATATGCGGTCACGGGTAATGCCCGGCTTGTCTTCCACAATGGCCAGTCTGTCGCCGATGATCCGATTGAAAATGGTGGATTTACCCACGTTCGGTCGTCCGACAATTGCCACAACGGGTCTTGCCATACATTCCACTCCTCCTGTCCATACTTACGATACTCATCATAGCAAAAAAGATATGTCTTGGCTAACGTTTCATGCCAAATTACTCGCAATAAAAACAATCGGCGAACCCGCCTGGGGCTCGCCGATCTTGCTTTTGTTATTCAGCAAAATATGCAGTATATAACTTAGAACCATGCATTGTTAACTTATTTGAATTTGCTGAGTTTGTCACCAAACAGTTCGCCGAGCGTAGTGCTCATACCTTGATTGTTCAAGGAAACGTTTGGATTGTTGATTTCTTCACGCGGAGCGTTGTTTCTTGCAGGTCTTTCTGATTTTTGTGGTTGAGCTGGAGCTTCTTCTGTTTCTTTGATGCTCAAGCTTACACGTTGCTCAGAAGGGTTCATGTCCAAGATTTTAACTTGAACTTCCTGTCCTTCTTTCAGCACTTCATGAGGAGTGCCGATGTGTTTGTGGGAGATTTGCGAGATATGCACAAGTCCCTCAACACCAGGAGCGATTTCAACAAATGCACCGAAGTCAACCAGACGTTTTACAACACCTGTTACGATATCGCTGGAATTGAATTTTTCGCTTGCTGTTTCCCAAGGACCTGGTTGTACAGCTTTCATGCTCAGGCTGATTTTGCCTTTTTCAGGGTCAACTTTCAGCACTTTCACACTAACTTTATCACCTTCAGACAGTACGTCGGATGGTTTTTCAACGTGTGTCCAAGCCAGCTCGGATACGTGAACCAAACCGTCAACTCCGCCCACATCAACGAATGCACCGAATTGAGTCAAACGTTGTACTGTACCTTCGATCACTTGACCTTCTTGCAAACCAGCCATTACTGTAGCTTTGTTTGCTTCGAATTCTTGCTCCAGTACGTCTTTTTGGGAAAGGATCACTTTGTTGTTCTCACGGTCGATCTCTTTCACTTTAACACGCAGTGTGCGTCCTTTGTAGTCGCTGAAGTCTTCAACGAAATGGCGTTCAACCATGGAAGCCGGGATAAATCCACGTACGCCCACGTCTGCTACCAGACCGCCTTTAACAACATCACCTACAACAACTTCGAATACGTCTTGGTCTTCAAAATGCTTTTGCAATTGATCCCATGCGTTTTCGCTGTCGATTGCACGTTTGGACAGAACGAGTTTTTCTTTCTCGTCGTCGATGCTAAGAACTTTAGCTTCAACTTCTTGTCCAACTTCTACTGCGTCAGACGCGCTGTCAACATGTAATGAAGACAGTTCACGAATTGGAATGACACCGTCATATTTATATCCAATGCTCACATAGGCTTGGTTATCTTCCAATTTGACGATGGTTCCTTTTACGGTATCTCCTTTTTTCAAGGAAACGAATTGATCCAACTCATCTTGGGTTGCTTCTTGATTTTTCATTTCTTCCGACATGTCAAATACCCTCCTCAATTCAAAAACCCCATTATATTCAAACCTGCCTGTAGCAGAGTTCAAAACACTTTCATCACTGAGTGCTTAAGCTTTAGTCTCCTCAAAAATATGGAAACATGCACTCAGCTACCGACGAAGCCATTACTTGCTTGGCACGCCCGTTTGCACCATTTCGTTAATCTTGGACATAATCTTTTCAGTCGCCTTCTCCAGAGCTTCTCCAGATGGGTCTTCCTTGAACTCGTCCAAACTTACTGGTGCTCCATATACAACTTTCATCTTACGAAAAACTTTGTAGTTACCGATAATAGCAGTAGGAATAACTGTAGCGCCACTGCGGAGAGCAAAACTCGCTGCCCCTTTTTTGCCGATACCTCCATCATTGTGACGGCTTCCTGAGGGGAAGATTCCAAGCACTTGACCATCACGCAAAATATTGAGTGAGGTTTTGATGGATTCCTTGCTGACACCTCCACGTTTAACGGGGAAAGCGCCCACGGCTTTAATAATTCGGCCGAGTACCGGAATGTCAAACAATTCGCTTTTGGCCATAAAACGCACCTGACGGCGAATTTTGATACCAACGGTTGGAGGATCGAAGTTACTAATATGATTGGAACATAAAAGTACGCCGCCTTCTTTCGGAATATTCTCCCGTCCAACGGCCTCCAAGCGGAAAAGAATGGTATAAATGATCCGCAGTAATGTGCTGCAAAATGTGTAAATCATAGACCGATCTCTCCTCTGACCATTGTGCAATAAGATACGATTTTGTCAACCACTTCATGAATGTTCATCTCCGTTGTATCAAGGACGATAGCATCCTCAGCACAACGCAATGGGGAAATTTCCCGATTCTCATCCAATCTGTCACGGGTGGCAATGTCTCGCTCCAGCTGTTGCAACGTCAGTCCTTCAGAGGGGTCCAGTTCTTTGAAGCGGCGAAGTGCACGCTCTTCGACACTGGCAGTCATGAAGATTTTCACTTCCGCATCGGGCAATACTGTCGTTCCGATATCGCGTCCATCCATGACGACGCCCTTGCGCAAAGCCATTTGCCGCTGAGTATCCACTAATTGCGTACGCAGCCCCTCGATTTGCGCATATCGGGACACGATTCCCGTCACTTCACGGGAGCGGATTTCCGAGGTTACTTCTTCCCCATTACAGAACACTTTCTGTCCGTCGGGATCCGGTTGTAAATCAATGACCAGCTTTTGGGCTTCCTGAAGTACCTGTGTCACTTCTTCCGGCGCAATATCTTTCCGAAGCATGTGCAAGGTTACCGCACGGTACATTGCGCCTGTATCGACGTATACATACGCGAGCGCCTCTGCAACCAATCGGGCCACCGTGCTTTTCCCGGCACCGGCAGGTCCGTCAATTGCAACGTTCATTTTCCCGTTCTCTGATGTGTTCTGGCTTGCCAACGGGGCATTCCTCCTCAAACGATAAACCTCAATAAAAAAACAGGCATTGCCTGCATCGTGAAAATTATACCACACTCTACACATGGATGCAAAAACAGACAAATCAACGATGTTCGTAATCATTCATCGTTTGCACTTCAATTGGCGTTCCTTCCAGGCGGTCAATGGTGGTCAAATTCTTTTTGAAGCCGGGTACCAACAGCAGCAATTGATATACCACAAGCAAGATTAGAAGGACTGTAATCAGAATCGTAACCTTTCGTTCCATTCGCCTGGAGAAAACATAATAAAGTCGTTCATATCTGCGGGTTGCATGACGATGATTCATGGCAATGCCTCCGTTTTTTTCATTACGGTACCCGCAGTTCCTTCTTCTTATGCCACAACATTCCTATTTCGTACGATAGTCCAATTGTCGTTCGAAACAAAACTTGATAATTTTCTGGCGCTCCGAATCTGAAATCTGCACAAATTTCAGCATGCATAGCTGTCTGCCGGTTTCCAGGGTTTTGATCCGCACAACTTCAGCTTCAAAATTCACATGTTCAATGGTTGAATTCCGGTAGGGAACCAGCAACCAGCATTTCAGTTTTTGACCTTCAGCTATTGAAAAACCTGTTTCGCCGTAGATGGACAATCCACCGCCACCAATATCTTCAGTCAATCCGACGGCACGGGTCAGATCTTCACTCTGGATGGCCAATTCGAGGTTTGCATGAACACGAAGAAAGCTGCGCCGTTGTATTTTGGATATATCGCTCGGAAGCGGTTTGCGGATACGGACAAGACGGACCACATCTTCCTCAAATCCCGTGACATAGGTATTAAAATAATGCCGGACCCCATCCTCCGTAATATATGAAATGGACAATTCCTCTCCGAAAAAGAGCCTTTTCAGACGGCTGCTTCCTTGTTGCATCGGGACCTCAATCAGAAAACTGCTGTCATCCATATCTGCAATGCGTGATTTGTACTCTTTGTGTTCCTCTTTTTCATCTGCAGAAGCAATCTGGATGTATAAAATTTCATTTATTTTCGGAAACAAGCTGTTCACCGCCACTTTATGTATTTATCTTCGTATGTACAAGGACTATTATACCATGACCTTTCTCACATTGAACAAGAAAAAAACAGACCACATCGTGGTCTGCCGCAGTTATTCGCTCAGCTTAAAATTCAGATTATCCATCTTTTTATGAGGTTGCATTGACCGGTTTGATCTCTTCAACCGCTTCTTCCATCCCTGTATTTGCATTAATGTATATCCGGTAACGAGAACCGTTAATTTTCCTCCGAATTCATAACACAATACTTCTTTGCTGTAATCATTCTCAATCAAGGATTTGCGAACATAATTTTCTTCGAACTCCGAGTTAAGCTTTTTCCGCGCCTGTTGCTCCGTAAGAGTTGCTTTCGGAATTTTGCGCTTGTCATTATGTTCGTAGACAAAGTCACTCGCCTGGAAGCCGGTTACTTCACCTGTATCCAAACCTACACGAACTGACATTTTCTCAGGATAGATCAAAGTGTCTCCTTGCTTACGTACATAAGTAAGGTTACCCAGATTACCATATTCATCATAGTTTACGGCCTTCATATCCTTATAACCTTTGTTCATTAGAAATTGATCTGCTTTAGCCATGGCATTCTGACGAGACACTTTTTTGGTTCCGATTGGACGCGTATCACTGTAAGAGATCAGCATTCCGCCATTACGGGTGAAATCCATCATCAGTTTGCCATTGTTGGCATGATCAATCGTGGCAGTGTAGGACTCCCAGTCTGTTCCTTTGCCGTTCTCCTGCACTTGGATTTTGCTACTATCCGCATTAGAAAATTTTGCAGCCTTGCTCTGGATCTGTTCTTTGGTCACCGGCAAACCGCCCAGTTTCTTGACTGATCGTTTGGCATAGATATTGGATACCGAAGGACCCCAATCAAGCTCCGGGTATTCCTGTACCTTTTTGTTCACCGTACGAAAACCATCAACGATCGTGTTGTCCATGGTTTGCTCTTGCGTTGCCATGGCAGTTTCTGCATCCATCCAGCGCAATCGGTCCGTCAGGACTTTCTGCTGCACATCCTGCAGATTCTTGGTAATCTCGGATGAATTCTGATACAGCTTTTTCAGGTTGCCCATTTCCTTCTCACTTAGCGGTTCGTTTGTCAAGTCACGCATCGACGCCCGATAGGCAAAGTTGGAAATACGCGAGAGAAACTCCTCTGTCTCGTTAAATGGCAGCATGGTGAGTGGCAGTTGGTTGATCTCATTCTGCGCTTCACTGGTGAGTCGCCATACATTCATCAGACCTTTGCGATGCATCCCCTGTGATGTAGAGTGAACCGCCAAGGTGTTACCAATCTCCGAATGTAATTTGTCCATATGAAAAGATAAATCGTGAAAGGCACGCTGATATTGGTTCTCTGCCTTGATCAGAATTGCATTCTTCTCCTGATTCTCCTGATAGCCCCACACGAGCGCACCGACCAGCAGAACCGCAAATATCGGAAACATAACTGAACTTAATCGTTTATACATCGGTAGAGTCTCCTTTCTTCTAAACCACTACCTCTATTGTGGATCGAAGAAAGATCTCTTATGCATGCGATTTCCAGTCCTTACACAAGCAGGCTGCTAAAGTACTGCTTGGGTCCTCCTTTTAATTCAGCTGAATCCCAGTTGCCATGCCCTCTTCTTCAATTTCGAACTGGTCTCTGTTATCACAGAGGCACTGCTTGAATCCCGTCTCAATCCGGCCCCGCTCTTTCTTGCCTCGTAATGTAAATCGTTCACCGCATTGTTTGCATCTGATTTTAATTTTAATTCTCATCACAACGATCTCCGTTTCTGTTGGTCATTCCCCGGAGTTTATCCGTAAAAATAAAAACACACCGGAGCCATAGGCGCAATATGCGCTTTATGTCCACCAGTGTGTCCGTATTTTTATAATTTAACCTCTTCCTCCCGCTTCACAAAACGAAAAGGAGAACGGTTATTAGCTCGTGTGATTTTACCCATTGCCCCATACCACAGGCCCGCCATTAGCGGCGCTATAAACCACAACCAATGATTCACCATGGTGTTCATGATGACATCGTACAATGCATGCCAGAAAAAGGTAACACCAGAGAAAGAACCAGATACCACCGCTTTTTCTTACCACCGATAAACTTGGCTTTACCCATATAATAACCCATGATTACCGCAAACATAGCGTGCCCTGAAACAGGGAGCAGTGCCCGAAGGAACATGGCTGAGACGGATGCATTCCCCGCAAAGGCATACAACACATTCTCAACAGTGGCAAATCCAAGTGAAACAGCGACTGCATATAAGATCCCGTCATACGGCTCATCAAATTCGGTGTGATTATAGATGATATGATAAAGTACGAACCATTTAACGAATTCCTCCACACCACCTGAGATCAGAATGGCCTCAAGATAAGGATTATCCCCGAGCCACATCATCATGCCACGCTGAATAATCATCACAGGCAGTACCATCAGAATCCCCATGAGGAAAACCCGCAATACCATATGAAGTGGCTCATAATCATAACGGTCTTTCAGGTAAAAGTATGTTAACAAGGCGAGACCCGGAGCAACTGCTGCCGCTAAGACCGAAAACAAAAGCACCGAAATTCCCTCCTCTGACTAAAGACGCGATTACAACTAGAGATTAATCCTGGCGTTTGAAGTGGGTGCAGATAACATCAATCGCTTGTGCAGGAATAACAACCTTACCATACTCTTCCATAACTGCTGGAGTAACTGAGGATCCTTCGCCAAATTCAGCAAGCAAGGCAATCAATGCCGCATGTTTGGTGGAATCTACCTCATCTGGCTCCAAATGCAAGAACCACTTGTCTTTATAAGAATAAAGTCTCCCAGCATCCGTAACATGCTGACGCAACATATGTGCAGCTTCAATGAGCACTTCAAAGTCCTTGAATGCATAAACGATGGAATCGCTTTGCTCGAGTGTAACTTCCATTTCATATACTTCTTCAGGAAGATCATCTTCATGACCTGAACCATATTGTTGCGGATCATATTTTCCACGTGTGACAATGACAACCATCCCTTGAGCGGGAAGTGCGAATACTTCGACAGCGAGTGGACCTGTGGCATCAAATCCAAGTTCGGAATAGGCCTGATCCATCATTTCAGTGAACAGTTCATGAACCTTAGGTATTTCCTGCCACATATCTTCTTTTTGTATTCCGCGCTCGCTCAGATCGTCAAAGGTCAGGAAAATCCGTATCTTATCGTGACTTAGTCGTTCTATTTTCATACAGGATCTCCCCTTTATAAGCAAGTCTTATAACAGATTATGAAGCACAAAACAATATGTGCTGAAAATAAATCTATGTAGTTATGTTATCATTTTATACCTCTAAATGCACGAAGTAAAATCGACAAAAAAGAATCATTCCACAGCCAATCTAGACTGTGGATGATTCTAATTGGTGGTTTTGGTTTATAAACCCGGTACTGTTGTGTTTGTTTGACTTAAAATTTGCTCAACTTCATGCTTTACATCCGGATTGGTGCGAATAAAATCTTTGAGCATGCTCATATTCGCTTCTTTTTCCTGCGGTGTGATTGCTCTTGCGGTCTTTGCTGCCGGATTTTGTGGGATTCACCATGTTGATTTTGCTTACTTGTGAACCCGTCCATACCCGGGAAAGTCATTTCCATCATCTTATGTTTTGCCTGATCCATCATATTTCTTGATGAACCCGATGACATCATGGGCAATTTGCCTTTGGACAGCCATGAACTGGCTGCAACACCAATGACAATGCCCCAAAAAAGGATGACGTCTTCATTACACCAACCTCCTTCAAGTGTTAAAATCATATTTAGTGTTTGCGGTAGTGAGCGATCTCATTCCGTATAAATACAGGAAAGCGAGTTGAAATCATGTTCAGACATACCGCCTCATTGATAATTGCTGCAAGTTTACTGCTGTCAGCTTGTGGGACAGCGGAAGAAAAACATCTGAAAATTCCGCACCAGCGGGCGAATCGACTACCACGAGTCAAGAAGAGCAAGGTAACTCTAACCCAACTGAAACAGCAGAACCCGGAACTGATGTGCCCGAGCCTTCAACGGAAGATTCAACTGCGACAGAAGAAGAACCTGAATCTTCGGAGAAGGTTTCTACAGAAGAGAAAGTGGAAAAGACGTATCATATGAATGAAAATTCTTATATTAAACCAAACGATGAAGCGAGCCCAAACAAAGTGGTCTTGTTAACTTTTGATGATGGACCCAAAGAAGAAAAAATGATTACTTCACTGATCGACACTTTAGATAAACATAACGCTAAAGCGATATTTTTCGTCAATGGATATCGGGTAAAAAGCCATCCGGAATTGCTCAAACTCATACATGAACGGGGTCAGATTGTAGGCAATCATGCCTGGGATCATGAGGATCTCAAAAAATGTCCAACGCTGAGGCGGCAAAACAGGTTACAGATGTCCAAAAAATAGTGAAGGATACCATTGGTGAGGAACCGCAATTCTTCCGTCCACCTTTTGGGTCGGGAAATGATGCACTGAAGGCTGCTGTGAAGAAAAATGGCATGTTATATATGACTTGGTCTAATGGTTCGCTCGATTGGGATAAAAGTACCAAAGACAAACCGGAAAAAGTCATTCAAAATGTACTGGACCAGTTAAATCCCGGAAGCAATATTTTGATGCACGAGTTGCCATGGACGGTTGAAGCATTGGATGAGTTGCTGACCAAGCTCGAAAAGAAAGGTTATTCCTTTGTTGATCCGCGTGCAATTGAATTGGAAGCTCGTTAAATTGAAATTTTGCGCATTAAAATAAAACAGCCTTGATCCAATGGATCAAGGCTGTTTCTCTGTGAGTGCTTTTTCCGCGGGCACTCTTAACGTGATGATATGCATCTCCGCAGGACAACCTAGTCGGAGAGGAAGATGATTTGTACCGTATCCTCTGCTAACAAGCATTTTGCCTTCTTGGTGAACGTCCTCCGGACTTCGCTTCAGGGAGTACCAACCATTCGATACGGGACGATACACTTTGCTCAGGAACACAGGTCCGAAAAATGGTAAAACCAATTGTCCGCCATGTGTATGACCGCTTAAAATAAGATCTGCATTTTCCTCCAAGCGAAGGGCCTGCAAAGGATCATGAACGATAGCAATTTTGCAAAAACGGTTACCGATCTGTTGTAGTAATACATCGCCCTGTTTGGAACGATAGTCTATGCCGATCAGGCTCAATCTGTCGTTGCCTCTTTGCAGATATTCCACATTATCCTGCAGGAGCTTAACGTCCGATTCCCGAAGGATTCGCGCAAGTTGAGCGGTACCAGCCCTCTTGTCATGGTTGCCATACACCGTAAATGAAGGAGCAATGTTCGATAAAATTTTCATGTTATGTCTAACTAAAGACCATGAGATTCCTTTTTCCGCAACATCCCCGCCGATGAGAACCCAGTCCACCTTTTTTTAACGTTTTCGAGATCCTTCTGCTTCAGCTTGCGCTTGTGAGTGTCGGATACATACAAAATCTTAGCCCCGTCAAAGGATGTTGGCAGATGAGGCACTTCAACTTCTTCTTCAATCATTTGATGAACGTGGGCTTCACGCCACATATGAAAAAGTAGTAAAACTCCCATCAAAATGATTAAACCTGCGATTAAAAGCATTACCACGGTAAGGGAAGGAACGTATTCAGAGCGGGTGCCCCTTCAACCCCCACCAAACCAGACTAATCGTTAACATGACAAAAATAAAAATGAGTGAATTGACAAACCTCTTGCTCAATTTTAACCGACGTGAAGGATGCAATTCTGTTCGTGTAGGAAGCGAACCCGCTTCGGGGATCGACTCTTCCGTTGATTTTGGCGTTTTTTGGAGCGTGATGGTGCCCTTTGAGGAAGTACTGGACTTTCCAGTTTTTCTGTATAAGGCTTGCGCTGTGATCTAGGTAAAGAAACGGAAGTAATTGGTGTGATTCCGTCAACCTCAGCAGCTGCTGCCGTTTCAGCAACGATGCTTACTTGAGAAGCCACCTGACGCTCGGATTTCTCTTTTTATCCGATTGACGATGGCGCTGACTGCCATATGTCTTCATTCTACTTAATGGCTGATTCATGATCCCCTCCGAAAACGTATCGCTAATCCGGACACCAAATCAATAATAAAGTGACATAATATAGGCGCCCATAATGTGCCGGATTGCATGTAAATCCAACCCAATCCATAACTTGAGACAAACAC
The DNA here is from genome assembly GCA_022836915.1 of Paenibacillus sp. OVF10. Taxonomy (GTDB): domain Bacteria; phylum Bacillota; class Bacilli; order Paenibacillales; family Paenibacillaceae; genus Paenibacillus. Next base: position 5,196,395 of record CP094668.1, read on the forward strand.
CCAGCCTGTTGGAATCCAGTGGCGCAAATAACGAATATGGATAACTGCAAATAAAATACTTGTCCAGTAAGGACCGATGGCATGTTGGATGGCTCCACGGAATAATAATTCCTCACACACAGCAACAATGGCTGCTATACATACAATGTGCCAGATCGGACGCCCACGAAACAGCATCTCGTTAATTCCACCGTCATCCATGCTTTCCTGAGGTATAACATACGACAGTACCAAGTCCATAACAAGCATAATGCCTGCAAGGCCAAGACCCCACCATATAAATTGGTAATTGTCAGGCCATGCGAGTACATCTAACAAGTTTCGTTTCTGCAATAAGATCCACACAACTCCGATAATCAGTGTCAGACCTTGTGTAAAGTATAGATTGATTAAAAGCAAACGCTCGGTAAGCTGCTGTGGCTCAGCCTTCTGAATCTTGAACTTGGGAAACTTGAATTTTTTCATCGGATGCGTCTGTCCTCTTGAGTTAAATTTGATGGATAACAATTACGTTGTCCAATCGGATAGTATACTAAATGATAGCCAAAAAACCAATTAGGTTCAAGACCTGCCCCAAGTCCTGGTTATACGTCCGTGCCATTACTTCATTAAAGCAGTAAAATCCAGTTCACCAAACAGCTTACTTTCCATCTTCTTGTGGTAGGTATATTAACTACTGTATTACTTATGGTGACTCTGTTTATGTGTGAATCTAAAGACATCTGCAAAACAATTTAAAACATTTAAGCCTATTGACATGCTCATGTCAGCCATGATACATTATGAAAAAATTAGTCACGTTAAACACGATGATGGAAAAAAGATGTTGCTTCGTCTTACAGAGAGCCGATGGTAGGTGTGAATCGGTGGCAGGCAAATGGTCTTGAGCGCTCCTGAGTTATTGCATTGAAATTGGAGTAGGTGCAATCGGTTTAGACCCGTTATCCTCTTCGGTCTTCATTGACCGCTAAGACTGTCGTTGCGAAACGGCGGTGAATTAGGTGGTACCACGACAACTCTCGTCCCTTATTGCGCAAGCAGTATGTGGATTGAGAGTTTTTGATTTATTTTAAAGGATATCTGTGGGATCACTCTATTTGCTTCACCTCCCCTCTGTTGCGACACCGCGTTGTTGGGTGGAAGAATCAATCTGGTTTTAAGGAATACCTCTTCGCTGAGGTCAAACCTTGACGATATAGATACACATACCTAAGGAGGAAGAAACCATGTACAAAGTGTTAGTGTCGGACCCAATCAGTGATCTGGGGATCCAGCAACTGGTGGATGCAAATGATGTTGTTGTTGAGAAGAAAACCGGTCTTAGTGAAGATGAACTTGTTGCCATTATTGGTGATTATGATGCCCTCTTGGTTCGTAGCCAGACTCGTGTTACAGATCGTATTATGACGGCTGGTACCAACCTTAAGGTGATCGGACGTGCAGGTGTTGGTGTAGATAACATTGATCTGGAAGCTGCTACTCAGCGCGGTATCATCGTTATTAATGCACCTGATGGCAATACCATCACAACTTGTGAGCACACATTTGCCATGATGATGGCATTGGCACGACACATTCCTCAGGCATATGCCAAGACTATTCAAGGTACGTGGGATCGTAAAACCTTCCTGGGTGTGGAATTAAGAAATAAAACGCTCGGTGTACTGGGTATGGGACGGATCGGTAGTGAAGTTGCCAAGCGCGCCAAAGCATTCGGAATGGACATTCTTGCTTACGACCCGTTCCTCACGGAGGAGCGTGCCGAGAAGCTGCAAGTGAAGCTGGCTAGTGTAGATGATATTATTCGCAATGCGGACTTCATGACCGTTCACACGCCATTAACACCGGAAACACGGCATATGATTTCACGTCCACAATTCGAAGTGATGAAAAAAGGCATGCGTATCATCAACTGTGCTCGTGGTGGTGTAGTTGACGAGATGGCACTTGTCGAAGCCATTGATCAAGGTATTGTTGCTGGTGCAGCATTTGACGTATTCGAAAGCGAGCCGCCAGCCGCTGATCACCCGTTCCTGAATCACCCAAGCATTATCGTTACGCCTCACCTTGGTGCGTCCACAGTAGAAGCACAAGAGAACGTGGCTATCGATGTGTCGGAACAGGTACTTCACATTTTGCGTAACGAACCGTTTAAAAACGCAGTTAACATGCCGGCTGTTGCACCAACCGTTATGAACAAATTGCAGCCGTATTTCAAACTGGGTGAAACGTTGGGTAGTTTTGCAGCACAGATTACACAAAATGCAGTGCAGGAGATTCGGATCGACTATGCTGGTGAACTTTCTGAAGTAGATACTTCTCCTCTCACTCGTTACATTGTGAAAGGGATTCTCGCCAGACATTTGGGTGGGGAAGCCAACATCGTTAACTCCATGCATCTGGCCAAAATCCGTGATCTGAATGTGGTTGTAAGCCAAACCTCAGCAACTAAAGGATTCACTAACCTGATTACCGTAACATTGGTTACAACTCAGGATGCTGAGGAACGCCGTGTAGCAGGTACATTGCTTGCAGGTTATGGAGAGCGTATCGTTCGTCTGGACAAATTCCCGGTAGATATCGCACCGGAAAGTCATCAAATTTTGATCTCCCACAACGATAAACCAGGTATTATCGGACGTGTAGGAACCCTGCTTGGACAAAACGATGTCAACATCGCATCCATGCAGGTTGGACGTAAAATTATTGGTGGTGCAGCGATCATGATTCTGACCGTAGATAAAGCTGTTCCAAAAGATGTGCTTGTGCAGCTTGCTGCGCTGCCTGAAATCAATACTGCTGTTGAAATTGTTCTGGAATAGTTCCTTATCATTCAGTAAGATCAAAGAGACGAGCCCCAAAGGGTCCGTCTCTTTTTTCGTGATTAGCTTAAGCGAATAATATTGAGTGTCGCACCTGGAGGCGATAGAACAGCTGTGGCTATTAGACCGAATAATTGAAGCTGAATGGTCGAACCCGCTGTGGCAGTGATAATAAAGTCGGTTGACAACTGGCTTAGAGAGAGCACTGGTGAGATTACACTCGCCGGTACTACAGCCCCATTAAGCAATATCCGTGATTGTACGGCGAGTGCTGCTGTCAAATTAATTTTGTAACTGATATAGTATCTGCCTGCTGTAGCAAGAGTGAAGGTATCATTCGCTCCATTTACCGTAATTCCGGTTCCAATATTCTGATTCGCAGGAAGAGCAACAACCGTTCCGCCCAAAATAACAAGAATGGTGCCATTCGTATTTTCTGCGTAGGATGAAGCCGTTGTGACAGAAGTTCCTGTGGCTCCGGTTTCCCCAGTGACACCAGTTGTCCCGGTACTTCCCGTTACGCCCACTCCCGTGGCTCCGGTTATACCTGTGGCCCCTGTAACTCCATTCGCACCGGTCAAACCTGCGAGACCCGTCGCTCCCGTTTCCCCAGTTGCACCTGTTAATCCCGTACTTCCGGTCACGCCAACTCCGGTCGCTCCTGTAACTCCAGTCACACCGGTCAAACCTGCGAGACCCGTCGCTCCTGTTTCACCAGTGGCACCTGTTAATCCCGTACTTCCGGTTATGCCGACTCCGGTTGTTCCTGTAACTCCGGTCAAACCTGTGAGACCCGTCGCTCCCGTTTCCCCAGTTGCACCAGTTCCACCTGTTAATCCCGTACTTCCGGTTACGCCAACTCCGGTGGCTCCTGTAAGTCCAGTCGCACCGGTCAAACCTGCGAGACCCGTCGCTCCCGTTTCCCCAGTTGCACCAGTCACACCTGCGAGACCCGTCGCTCCCGTTTCACCAGTGGCACCTGTTAAACCCGTATTTCCAGTTACACCGACTCCGGTCGCTCCTGTAACTCCAGTCACACCGGTCAAACCTGCGAGACCCGTCGCTCCCGTTTCACCAGTGGCACCTGTTAATCCCGTACTTCCGGTCACGCCAACTCCGGTCGCTCCTGTAACTCCAGTCACACCGGTCAAACCTGCGAGACCCGTCGCTCCCGTTTCACCAGTGGCACCAGTTCCACCTGTTAATCCCGTACTTCCGGTTACGCCAACTCCGGTGGCTCCTGTAACTCCAGTCACACCGGTCAAACCTGTGAGACCCGTCGCTCCCGTTTCACCAGTGGCACCTGTTGATCCTGTACTTCCGGTTACGCCAACTCCGGTGGCTCCTGTAACTCCAGTCACACCGGTCAAACCTGCGAGACCCGTCGCTCCCGTTTCCCCAGTGGCACCTGTTAATCCTGTATTTCCAGTTACACCGACTCCGGTGGCTCCTGTAACTCCAGTCGCACCGGTCAAACCTGCGAGACCCGTCGCTCCCGTTTCCCCAGTGGCACCTGTTAATCCCGTACTTCCGGTCACGCCAACTCCGGTCGCTCCTGTAACTCCAGTCACACCGGTCAAACCTACGAGACCCGTCGCTCCCGTTTCACCAGTTGCACCTGTTGATCCTGTACTTCCGGTTACGCCGACTCCGGTGGCTCCCGTGACGCCCGTCGCTCCTGCTCCTGCAATTAACGTGTAATCTGGTGAGGTCCCCGGCGTTCCCGTTGGTGATGTGATATTTGCAATATACGTACTGCCGTTGAACGTCACGACTTGACCCGCTGGATACGTTGGGGCTACAGCTGGATCGAATGGTAATACTCCCGTGAGTCCTGCACCCGTGACACCCGTCGCTCCTGTGCTTCCTGTCACTCCAAGTCCAGTTGCTCCCGTTACACCTGTTGCGCCTGCACCTGCAATTAGCGTGTAATCTGGTGACGTGCCTGGTGTACCCGTTGGTGACGCTACATTGGCTATATACGTACTACCGTTAAACGTTACGACTTGACCCGCCGGGTACGTTGGGGCTACCGCTGGATCAAATGGTACGATACCACTTAAACCTACACCTGTCGCTCCTGTTACACCGGATGCCCCTGTGGCCCCTGTAGCACCTGCCCCTGCAAGCAGTGTATAATCCGGCGAGGTGCCCGGTGTTCCTGTTGGTGATGCCACATTGGTTATATACGTACTTCCATTAAATGTTACAACCTGACCCGCCGGATACGTGGGGGCTACCGCTGGATCAAATGGCGCGACACCATTCAAACCGATTCCTGTAGCTCCAGTAACTCCCGTTGCTCCTGCTACCGCAATCAGCGTGTAATCTGGTGAGGTGCCCGGTGCTCCCGTCGGCGATGCCACATTTGCAATGTACGTGCTGCCGTTGAAGGTAACAACTTGACCTGCCGGATATGTGGGAGCTACGGCTGGATCGAATGGTACTACTCCCGTGAGTCCTGCACCCGTTACGCCCGTGGCTCCAGTATTACCCGTAACCCCGACACCCGTTGCACCTGTTGCTCCTACACCTGCAATTAATGTGTAGTCTGGTGAGGTGCCTGGTGTTCCCGTTGGTGAGGCCACATTCGCAATATACGCACTGCCACTAAACGTTACTACCTGACCCACTGGATACGTCGGGGCTAACGCTGGATCAAACGGTACAACTCCTGTTAAACCCGCACCAGTTACACCCGTTGCCCCTGTTACGCCAGGTGTACCTGTCGCACCCGTACTTCCCGTTACTCCAACTCCGGTTGTACCTGTCGCTCCCGTGGCTCCCACGCCCGCAAGCAATGTGTAATCTGGTGAAGTACCCGGCGTTCCCGTTGGTGAGGCTACATTGGTTATATACGTACTGCCGTTGAACGTTACAACCTGGCCGGCTGGATACGTTGGGGCTACGGCTGGATCAAATGGTACGATACCACTCAAACCTACACCTGTCGCTCCCGTTACCCCTGATGCTCCGGTACTTCCTGTTACTCCAACGCCGGTTGCACCAGTCACACCTGTTGCTCCTGCGCCCGCAAGCAACGTGTAATCTGGTGAAGTACCCGGCGTTCCCGTTGGTGAGGCTACATTGGTTATATACGTACTGCCGTTGAACGTTACAACCTGGCCGGCTGGATACGTTGGGGCTACGGCTGGATCAAATGGCACGATACCACTTAAACCCAAGCCTGTCGCTCCCGTTGAACCCGATGCCCCTGTAACCCCCGTACTTCCCGTTACGCCGATTCCTGTGGCTCCCGTCACACCTGTCGCTCCTGCTCCAGCAAGCAACGTGTAATCTGGTGAAGTCCCCGGCGTTCCCGTTGGTGAGGCTACATCGATTATATATGTGCTTCCATTAAACGTTACAATTTGACCCGCTGGATATGTTGGAGCCACCGCTGGATCGAATGGCAAAATGCCTGTTAAACCTGCCCCGGTTGCTCCCGTTACACCTGATGCACCCGTGGCTCCTGTGGGTCCTGCACCTGCAAGCAATGTATAGTCTGGCGAAGTCCCTGGAGTACCCGTAGGAGAAGCCACATTCGTTATATACGTACTTCCATTAAACGTTACGACCTGACCTGCTGGATACGTTGGAGCTACTGCAGGGTCAAACGGAACTGTACCATTAAGGCCGATGCCTGTAGCTCCAGTCGCACCGGTAACTCCTGATCCTGCTAACAATGTATAATCTGGAGAACCTCCTGGTGTACCCGTTGGTGATGCAACATTCGTAATGTAGGTACTGCCACCAAACGTGACGATCTGTCCAGCTGGATAGGTTGGTGCTAATGCCGGATCGAACGGTACAATGCCATTTAACCCTACACCTGTGGCTCCAGTTGCCCCCGTCGCTCCTGCTGTCGCAAGCAGTGTGTAATCCGGTGAGCTTCCTGGCACCCCTCCCGGACTTACAACATTCGTAATATAAGTACTGCCGTTATAAGTAACGACCTGACCCGCTAGGTATGTCGGGGACTGAGCTGGATCAAAAGATGTTATTCCGGTTAAGCCTACCCCGGTTGCTCCAGTTGCCCCTGCTGCTGCAATTAATGTGTAATCCGATGAAGTACCGGGTGTTCCTAATGGACCAGCTACACTTGTAATATAGGTGCTCCCGTTATAAGTAACTACCTGACCTGCAGGATAACCCGGGGCGAGCGCTGGATCAAATGCTAAAGCACCCGTTAAACCAGCTCCGGTTGCCCCCGTTGCACCAGTCGTTCCACCCGACAATAAAAGAGTGTAGTCTGGAGAACTTCCGGGTGTACCCAGAGGACCGTTTACGTTGGCAACATAAAGACTACCCTCGTAGCTTACTACCTGACCTTGAGCATATGTCGGTCCAAGTGCAGGATCATATCCGGTAATATTGTTTAAACCTACACCTGGTGCCCCTGCCGGACCTTGTGCTCCCTGTGGGCCAACTGGTCCTACTGGACCTATTGGGCCGATCGGTCCAATTCCTCCTGCCGGTCCCGTAGGGCCTATCACCCCAGGAACTCCTGGAACACCTGGTACGCCAGGAACTCCTGGCACTCCCTGTGGGCCAGCCGGTCCGGTAATCCCTCCGTTTCCAAAAGTCGTCGTCGCCCGACTTAGGGATAACGATATCGAACGGATTAATCCCACAAGTTTATCTTTTTCAGCAGGCGGCAATTCCAGAAGTAACGTCACACTTAACAAATCATCTAGTAAATTTTGCAAGTTACCTGCGAGATTAATTAGGGGAACAGGAATAATCTCTGAGCCTGCAATCGTTAATTCCAATACAGCTTGTAATTCTGCTTTTACCCCGGCACGAAATCCCGATTGATTTACAAACGTAAGTAACTGGCGTAATCCATTCTGCAATGCCAGTATATTGGCTGAAGTTGGCTGACTGATTGCAGCTGGAATAGTCACAGCGAGGGAACGCAAAATGGATTCAAACTGCTCCAGTTCTCTTGTGGTTATGGGAATAAAGGGAGAGCCCGCTTTAAAAGATCTGCCTTCCAGAAAAGCTTTGATATTGACCCTTTTTCGATCATCGGACATGCTTAGCTCAATCCTCCTCTATCTTGCTTGCTTTTCAAGCTTATGTCACATAGGAAGGAAAATTATCTTGGACACTCCTTTTAGTCAAAATAAAAAGACGATTCATGTTCCACGTTGAACAAGATTAAACGGTACTCTTCAACAAAAAAACACCCTCCATAAGAGGGTGTTTCCGCACTTTTGTATGAAATCAGGCTATTTCGATGAATCCAAAGGAAATTGCAAAATAAACTCGGTTCCTTCGCCAAGTACACTATTGACGGTAATCATGCCTTGATGCGCATCAACAATATTTTTTACAATCGCTAAACCAAGCCCCGTGCCTACACTTTCTCCACGAACACGAGCCTTGTCTGCTTTGTAGAATCGTTCGAAAATAAATGGCAAGTCGGATGAAGGGATACCTACACCCTGATCCTTCACAGAAACTCTGACAAATGGAGCACGAAGATAAGTGACACGCTCGGCTGAGATCATTACATTTTTGCCTGTAGGCGTATGTCTGAACGCATTATCCAGCAAATTCGTAAATACTTGCTCAAGTCGATCCTCATCTGCCTGTTGAAGTTCAATGGTTGGTTGTTCAAATTCAAAGTGCAGTTGAATTCCCTGTTCTTTTGAACGCACCGAGAACTTACGATATACACGTTCAAGTAGTTCTCCGAGGTCAACTTCCTTCATCACCATGTCCGTATGTCCAGCTTCCATCCGCGCAAGGTCAAGCAAGTCTTTAACCAGTCTGCCCATCCGCAGTGACTCATCATGAATGACCTGGATCAGTTCTTCGCTCTCTTCCGGTGAGGTTGCCATGCCGTCCAGAAGGGCTTCACTGTAACCTTGCATCATGGATAGCGGAGTTCGTATCTCATGAGATACGTTAGCCACGAAATCACGCCGCATTTTCTCCAGACGCACTTCTTCTGTTACATCTCTCAAGACAGCCACAGCCCCTCTGACAACACTATCAGCATACAACGGTGCCATCTGAACAGACCAGACACCTTGCTGTACGTGGACATTGGAGTTCTGATCCCCACCTTGCTCCATCACCATTCTGAACAAAGGAAGAAGGGGCTCAGGTACATCACGTGAGGACTTGTCGGACTGTTCAGGATCTTTTCCTTCGTCCATTTTTGCCCAATCCAGATCATACCAAGCCTGCATGATCTTTTCTCCAGGCGGATTCGTCAGAATAACTTTGCCTTCACCATCAAATGTAACCACCGCATCGGTCATGCTTCGAAGCACACTCGCCAAATGTTCCTTCTCATGGTTAAGGTTTCGAATATTATCTTCCAGTTGGGCAGCCATATGATTAAATGTGTTGGCAAGTTCACCAATCTCATCACTCGTTACCAGGGAGAGACGTGTTCCGTAGTTCCCTTTGCGAATCGCATTGGCTGCCTGAATCAATTGCTGCATGGGCTGCGTTATCTTGGTGAATAGAAACAATGCAAAAAACGTGGTTAAACTGAATCCGATTATACAGATATAGGTGAACAACCGCTTAATATCTCTGGATTCGGATTCTGCAAAGTTTGTATCAATGTAGGGCAGCAAAAAAGACCCAGCGCTATAAGTACACAACCCACAAGGCAGATAATAGTGATCCATAACTTCCCGACCAGTGATCTCCAGAAACTAAAACTACTTCGGTACTTCCAGTTTATAACCCACACCCCACACCGTCGTAATCATGGCCGCCGATTCAGGCGATACCTTGTTAAGTTTCTCGCGAAGACGCTTCACATGCGTATCCACGGTACGAAGATCGCCAAAGAATTCGTAATTCCATACATCCTTGAGCAATTCTTCTCTGGAGAAAACTTTGTCGGGAGATGTTGCCAGGTAGTGCAGTAATTCATATTCTTTTGGTGTAAGACTAATCTCTTCGCCACCAGCGGTTACCCGGTGGGCATCATGCTCAATAACCAGATGCGGGAACACGATGTTGTTACTCGAATTACTCTCCTTGGAGAGATAAGCAGTCGCGGAAGATCGACGCAAAATCGCTTTGACACGATAAATCACTTCACGCGGGCTGAATGGTTTTACAACATAATCATCAGCGCCAACTTCGAAGCCTTGAACCCGGTTGATCTCTTCACCTTTTGCAGTGAGCATCAAAACCGGCGTTGATTTCACCTGACGAAGACGGGTACACACTTCAACTCCATCCATACCCGGCAACATCACATCAAGCAAAATCAGCCCGTAGTCCCCTGCTGTTGCTTTACGCAGCGCAGTTTCCCCATCCTCAGCTTCATCGATTTCATAACCTTCTTTTTCAAGATACATTTTCAAAAGCCTGCGGATTCTCTCTTCGTCATCCACGACCAGTATTCGATTCTCATGTTCAGCCATGCCTCTCCAGCCCCTTTGCAATAACTCCTCATCACTTCTATTATGTTCGATCTGGCGAACAATATTTGAATACCCTTCAATAAAAAGGTACGTTTGTGTTCCCGCTTCTAAACTCAACCTTTGAGTTACGAGTCTGTCCTAGTCCGCTCCAGCGTAAGAATGTAATCCAGCAATGATCAAATTCACCCCAACTAGCGTAAACATGACGACCAGGAAGCCAAGAACTGCAAGCCATGCAGACTTCTGACCTTGCCAACCTCTGGATAAACGCAAATGCAGATACACACTATAATATAGCCATGTAATCAATGCCCACACCTCTTTAGGGTCCCAACCCCAAAAGCGACTCCAGGCAATCTGAGCCCAGATCATGGCAAAAATTAATGCTCCCAGCGTAAATATCGGAAAACCAATCGCAATCGCGCGATAACTTATCTCATCCAGATCATCGGCATCGATTCCATCCATCATTGGTTGTAACGCTTGTCCAAGTGGTCTGCGCACAAGAAGTCGTACAATTCCATACAGGATCAGACCTACAATAAGTGACCAAACCACCGTATTCAGCTTGCGCCCGGCATTTACCCCGTTCATCCAGGAAGGCGTCTCAAGTAAAGGTTTTTCCATGCCAAGAAACGGTGTCATGCTCTCCACTTCGCTATTATATGGTGCAAAAATCGGAGGCATGCGATAAATCACTTTCTCTATTGTACTATTTTCCTGTACCTCTGTGTCAATGCTGACCGTTTTCTGTACAAAAACCGCCTCGTAACCAGCTGTACGAAAGGCAAATACCGTTCCGATGAATCCGATGACTACAACGATCGTAACCAGAGTGAATTCAACCCATCCTCGTTGACGTCTTGAAGATTTGTCTTTACCACTGAAATCAACAGTACGGAGCAAATACATGAACCCTGCGGCAAAACCCACGGCGAAGAATGCTTCACCAAGCGCGGCCAACGTCACGTGAATTTTCAGCCAGATGGACTGAAGTGCCGGGATTAATGGTTGTACCTCCTGAGGAAATACAGCGGCGTACGCCATAATAATAATGGTAAGTGGTAACGCAAACAAACCCAGTAATGACTTGCGGTATATGGCATATACAACAATAAATGCAACCATGATCATCATGGACAGAAAAGACATAAACTCATACATGTTACTAACTGGGATATGACCTGCGCCAGCCCATCGGGTTACAAAAATACGATATGTGCCGCTAAAGCGACAGTCGAAGCGATAAAAGCTCTTTTACCCCAGCGATTCATATGGTCCAGAGGATCACGATTACTCCATTTTTTGCCCATGACTGCAACAGCATATAACAAGAATGCAGCACAATAGAGAAAGAAAGATACGATAAATGCGTCGCTGCTGAAATCCAATAATCTCATGCCTGATTCCCCCGTTATCCAACGACTTCTCTTCCACTTCCAGATTCATCTGTTTCAAGACGGCCGCAACTTCACGCCTGAAGCCAAACCAGTTTTTGTTGGTATGTCCACCCAATGTGAGCTGTTTATCATCAAAACGAATCCAGATGCGGCGATGATGCCAATAAAAACCCATGACGAGACCCAACATAACAATACCGGCTCCTACCCACACAAAAGGCATTGCCTTATCCACTCTTATATTGAGATAACTTACGGACTGAATAATATCGACCTTGTCCATGCTGTCTACTTCCAGCTGTAAAGGAATCTCAGCTCCAATCAGCTGTTGGTTAATCGCATCCTGTTGAAACCGTTGTTTATCAATCTGCTTTGCAAAGTACAGATATTGTATCCCCTCTTCGGGCAGATCCGGTCCCTTGATGAGAAAGAGAAAAGCAGGTGCATTAGGTGAAGGCGATTTTGATTTGGGCTGACCATTCTCATCCAATCCAAAGTCCATAAACTTTTCTTTTACCGTGAGCTTATAAAGACCAGCTTCAAATGTTCTTTGGGTATCTACCATATCAATCTTAATTGGCCCATATACTTCACCCGTCTTTGTATTGACCAGATCAGGCGTTACGGAACGAATGGTGGGTGTTAGATCATAATCAAACTGATATGCTTTCAGACCGTTATAATTCAATGGATGATTCACGCGTACATCATGTCTGGCCACCTCAGCTAACTGAGGTTTCTTCGAGAGATCCGAACAATCTGCTGTACATTCATACAAAACAACTTTTGTTTCAAACAGTTTGGGAACGGTCTTATTCAGGTTACGGAATTGCTCAGGTACTTCTTCCTCACTGTAGAATTCAACATTAAACTGTTCATTTTTCAGATACATCGACGTATTCGGGATCTTTTTGATCTCCCCTTCAGGAAAAGCAACGTGCTCGTCCAGATTCAGACCAGGAAGTCCTCGTGCGAGCACCGCCAGCAAAAATATAATGAGTCCAATATGGATGACATATGGGCCCCATCGACTGAATCGCTGTTTCTCGGCGAGTAATGCATCTCCCTGGGTGTGCACGCGGTATCCTTTCTTTTTCAACGGCGTAACCGCTTTCTTAACCCAGTCTTCTGGTGCCTCTTCGATGGTACCTTGGTACACCAGACGCTGTCTTGTCAAAAATTGCGTATGTTTACGTATTCTCTGTTTATTCAGTGCTTTGTAGAGCGGTAGGACGCGATCCAGACTGCATATCACCAATGATGCCCCAATCAGCACCAGCAGTAGAATAAACCACCAGGATTCGTATGTATGAGATAAACCCAACAGATAATAGATGTGACCCAACTGACCGTATGTTTCTTTGTAATACACGGAAGGATCAATATTCAAGAATGTACTTTCTTGCGGATAGATTGTACCAAGCATAGAACCCACCAGCGTAAAAACAATCATATAAACGGCAATTTTAACGGAAGAAAAAAGTTCCATATGCGGTCAATGATATTGGGATTACTGCGCTGTGAACGGCGCGCCATGCCATCATAACGCATTTCCAACACTTCATCCGATTTAGCTTCAGACTCCAGCAGCGGTTTCCCACATGCCTCACATAGTACAGTGCCTACCGGATTCTGGTGTCCGCACTCACATTTGGTATTTTGGAACACGAATAGACCTCCTGTCAGGGCTGCTTCGCCAGTTGCGAAATTTGAGCGTCAAGTGTGTCCAAATCAAGTTGACCGATATGAATGGTAGAGATTTTGCCCGTGTCGGATACAAAGAATGTTGTTGGCATCGGAGAGATCCCAAAATCACGAACCGAGTTTTTCTCCCGATCAAGCATGATTGGAAACGTAACGCCAACCTGCCGTACAAAATTATCCACGGTCATCTGGTCTTCTCCAACATTAATTCCGACAAATTGTACTCCCTGGTCCTTCCATTTGTCAGCTTGTGCCTGAAGTGCAGGCATTTCTTTAACACAAGGTTCACACCATGTGCCCCAGAAATTGATCACCATCGCTTTTCCTTTGTACTCATCAGACGTATGAACTTGACCATCCAGGCCCAGCAGTTCAAAAGAAGGAGACTTGTCCCCTTCCTTTGGCTTGCCATTCGAGCCGGATACCGATGTGGTAATCGCATATCCGCCCAACACCAGGATCAATAACAAAATGACGATTTGCACCGTTCTTCTTGATTTCCCCATGTGCTGCTCCCCTTTATGTGACTGTAGCATTCGCATCTTATTGGTCTAAGACAACTGTGAACATCCTATGAACAATTATAGCGAATTTCGTCACAAAACTGCGGCGGTTTTATGAAAATTGTGTGTCCTCACATTACCTTTTTTCATTTTTTTGGCTGGTTCTGATTGTGCGAGGGTAATCAGGTTGTTGACTTCTTCTTTGGTCAGATTACGTGTCAGACCACGTTTCAGGTTTTGTAGCAAAATACCACCAAACGAAATCCGTTTCAGACGGGTTACCGGATGGTTGATCGCCTCAAACATGCGTCTAACCTGACGGTTACGTCCTTCATAGATCGTAATGGAAATGACCGACTCATTAGCGGCTGTATCCACATCTTTGTACTCTACCTCTGCAGGAGCAGTCATGCCGTCATCCAGCATAATGCCTGTCTTTAATTTCTCCAGAGCTGTACCATGCGGCACACCTTTAACCGTTGCATGATACGTTTTGGGTACGTGATGCTTCGGATGCGTTAGCAAATGTGCAAACTCTCCATCATTGGTAAGGATCAATAAGCCCTCTGTGTCATAATCCAGACGACCCACAGGATATACACGTTCCTTAACACCTTTCAGGTAGTCGGATACAATCTTCCGACCTTCCGGGTCAGATGCACTTGTAATTACGCCTTTTGGCTTGTTCAACATCAAGTACACTTTTTCTCACTGCGGATTGGTTTTCCATTAACCGTAATCATATCCTCTTCGGGGTTCGCTTTTGTACCCAGTTCGGTTACGACCTCCCCGTTAACTTCTACTTTGCCGGACAGGATTAGTTCCTCGCTCTTGCGGCGGGATGCAATGCCTGCCTGTGCGATAATTTTTTGTAATCTTTCCATGTTTGTCATGTCACCTCACACTAATGATACCCATCACGCAGGGAAATCACAAGGATAATCCAAGGATTTTGTAAACTGGCGACACGAATATGCATTTTAGGCTACCTTCCCCTTTGAGATTGACGCAAAAAAGCCTGCCTTTACACGACCTGTTGAACACAGATGGTGTAAAAATAAGCCTTTTCCTCAAATCATTTAACTTGAAACTTTTCCGGCAACTGTAACCTGTTTTTTGGCAGGTTTAGTACTCTCTTTAATGAAAGTCTGCAATGTCTTGGAAGTAATATAATAGGTACGTCCACCGTACACAAATGTCATCATACCAATGACCCGGTTGTTCTGATCCAGAACAGGGCCACCTGAATTACCTTGTGCCATAGATTTCACAATACTGCCGATTCCCTTTTACCTGGAACGTCCGAAGCTTGGGAACTGAACACTCTGCTTTTGGCTACCGTATTGTAGGTTGAAGGAAAATCTTCATCCAGGATGACAAGATCACCAGCAGGATTTTTGGGGAATCCAATCGTATAGACAACCTGGTTATCCCTTGCATTTGCAAATGTGACCGGTTGGGCGTCTATTTCCTTGTCCAACTTTAGCAGTGCCATGTCTGTGACCGGATCTGTCTTAATAATCTTTGCCTTTACAGGCTTACTAAGGGAACCCGGACTTGCAACAGTCAGTGTACCTTCATCACCATCAGACAGTTCAGCAAAACTCTGAACGACATGGTAATTCGTGAGCACTTCATCCTTCGAGATCAGTATCGAGGTACCAACATCATAATATACCATATCGGGTTCATCCTGCTTGACCAAACGTACATTCACGACTGGAAAAGAATCTGCTGTGACTGCCATCTGTGCACGCAGCTGTTTGTCGAAGTAACCTGTAAAATGTATCGTCTGAACGGCTTGAGCCGCCGCCAGCCCCGTTGACCCTGCAAGCAAGGCAAGGGCAAGCACACCTGACATTCCGACACGGAGCATTCGTTTCCAACTCTTCTGCATGTCTCACTCTCCTCCGCTATTATTCTAGCATATCTAATATATCGGAAGGAAAGGAGATATCTTTTAACCAAAAACGAGCAAACAAATGGCAAGGGCAGCAATAAAACCAACGACATCGGAAAACAACCCTACTTTGAGTGCATATCGACCGTTCCGTATACCTACAGCCCCAAAATAAACAGTCAGCACATATAACGTAGTGTCTGTACTCCCTGAATCGTAGATGCCATACGTCCGATCATGGAGTCAGGGCCATGGGTTTTGATCAGATCGGTTGTAAACGCCAGAGAGCCTGTCCCCGTTAAAGGACGCAGTATTCCGAGTGGCAACACTTCGCCTGGAACACCCATCCAGGACACCAGCGGAGCGAACAGGCTAATCACAAAATCCAGTGCACCCGAGGCACGAAATACGCTGATTGCGACCATCATGCCCACGAGATGCGGAATAATACTGATTGCAGTAGAGAAACCATCCTTGGCCCCATCAACAAAGGATTCGTAAACCGGGACCTTTTTGGTAAACGCATATAATGGAACAAACGCGATAATAACCGGGATGGCCCAGACGGAGATCCAGTTGATGAAGGTTAACAAAGGTGCTCATCCTTTCATGCCGGGATTGCCACTTTTCGGTACGCGCGGCGGTTTGTGTAAAGCCCTGTTCCGATACCAGCGATCGGCGATTATAGCAGCAAGTGTAGCGATAATGGTAGCCATCAATGTTGTTCCCACAATCTCTGTTGCATTGGCGGAATGATAGTTTAAGCGGATGGCGATCAGCGTTGTCGGAATAATGGTAATACTAGCCGTATTCAGAGCCAGTAAGGTGCACATCGCAGGAGAAGCGGTTTGTTTGTCCGGATTAAGCTCCTGCAGTTGTTGCATGGCTTTAATTCCCATCGGAGTAGCCGCATTTCCTAGCCCCAGCAGATTCGCACTCATATTGGAGAGAATATAACCCATCGCCGGATGATTTTTGGGCACATCGGGGAATAGGAAGCCCACAACCGGACCGAGCAGCTTGGCAATCCGGGCCAAGAGGCCAGCATCCTCAGCCATTTTCATCATACCCATCCAGAACACAAGCACACTAATCAGTCCAAAACAGACCGTGACTCCCGTTGCCGCCCCATCAAAAGCGGCTTGCGTGACCACTTCGATATTGCCGTTGACGGCTGCAAAAGCAAATCCGATTAAAATCATGAGCAGCCAAATTAGATTAATCATGGATTATATCCTCCCTTCAATGGCGATTTAGCTAAGGAGACAACAGGTGGCTTAACACGGCACGCCATGCAGCTGCCCAGGAAGAGACATCACCGATTCCACCCAGCGTTGCATCTTCTGTCTTCGGTTCAGGAGGAATATAACTGCCTTTGCGATACACCGGAATTGAGCCAACAAGTTTGCCGTCAAGCTGCATATCAATGCGACCTGCCAATCCGAACGAAGGATCTGTCGATTGTTCCTTGCCTTCGACTTTCGTTTCCGACTGGGCGCGATTCTCGTGCAGAATCAACTTTTTGGTCAATGAACTTTTCTCACTCTCGGCCAGAGGATACCAGAATCCCCGGCCCGTAACGACATCTGTATTTTGCACAGGCTGTTCTTGCTTCGCGATCTCTACCAAGGGGAAGTATTCAAACCCGAAATCAAGCATCCGAGCATGATCGTTCCAATCGTTTCCGTCGTTCAACGTTACCGCGGCGAGCTGCTGTCCATTGCGTGTAGCCGAGCTGACCAAACATCTGAAAGCTTTCTTGGTGTAACCGGTTTTCACTCCATCTGCACCTTCGTACATCCGCAGCATTTTATTTTTGTTGTGCCAGGAGTATTCCCAGCTTTCATTGGGATTCGGTGCAGATTTGTCTTCCGTGGCTACGATGCGTTTGAACACCGGATTGTGCAACGCATATGCCGTTAATCTGGCCAAGTCATTGGCTGTAGAATAGTGACCTTCTGCATCCAGTCCATGAGGGTTCATAAAGTGGGAATGTGTCAGACCGATTTGCTCTGCCTTTTTGTTCATTAACAGAACAAAACCTTCTTCCGAACCACCTACATGTTCCGCTATTGCAGAGGCCGCGTCATTGCCTGAACGGAGCATTAGCCCGTACAACATGTTTTCAAGCGTCATCTCTTCACCTAACTTCAGATAGAGAGAAGATCCTTCTTTGGCAAAAGCTGAGGGAGACACTTTCACTTTTTCATCCAGCTTGCTGTGTTCGATCGCTACGATTGCTGTCATGATTTTGGTCAAACTGGCAATTCGCAGTTCCTTATCCCCATCTTTGCTGTATAAGATCCGGCCTGATGTGACATCAATGAGAGCAGCGCTTTGCGCATGTGTAGACGGACCTTGAATCGTTGCCTGGGCTTGAGTAACCCCTAATGAAGACAACAAGAATACAGGGATAAGCATGCATGCAAGTACTTTCGTTATTTTTCGCATCAATTCATTCCTCCGGGTCACTTGGAATCTTGTACTATCTTATGTTCGGACAACTTGGAGTATGTCCCATAGGGCAAAAACAGTAAAAATCCCTCACGCTTGGATGCGGGAGGGACGTTATGTATGAGACATTATATAAGATATGAAGGGCTGAGACGACAGTCAAGCCTGATCCTTTTTATCCAGCATTTTAGCTACTTTTCGCATAATTCTAGAGACCCTCATCTGGCTAATGTCTTCCATATCTGCGGTCTGGGTTTGATTAAATCCTTCTACACGATGCTTCAGTACAGTCACTTCTTTCTCACTAAGCTTGCGCTTGACCGAATCAATAACCGCATCAACGTATAACTTGTCCAGAATATCTTCTTCAATATTCTCCCCGCTATAGATGGTATCCATCAACGTCACGGATTGAGTTTGTTGATCATCAGCACCTACAGGCTCATCCAGGTATTTCACACCTTTACCCACTTGAAGTACTTTATTGATCTTTTCTTCTTCCTCATCCAGCAGCAATGCGATTTCATGTGCTGGTGGCAGATAACCCATATCGTGTTCAAGTCGATTGATTCGGTTAATTAATTCCGTAGCTGTGCGAGTTGGACGAATAATGCTTGCACTATCTCTCAGAAAACATCGGATTTCTCTAACAATCGCAGTGACAGCAAACGAACTAAATTTCACGCCCCGCCCCGTATCAAATGCCCTAATCGCTTTGATGAATCCCAGACGGCCCAGTTGAAGAATATCATCCTTCTCTACACAATGATTTTTAATAATCATTTCGGGCTTTCCAATATACTTATGAACGGAGTGCCAAATCAGGTTCTCATTAACCAGAATACAATCCCCGAGGAAATGCTCATCGAGCTTACAACGTTCAATATTTTCTACGTCATCCATGGTGTAATGCTTCTTATCTACCTGCAAATTCGTGCTAATATGTTCTGGAAATTTTCCCATTTGGATCTCCCTATGTAAAATTGATAAACGATAATATAGCATTCAAATTCTATTGTTAACTGATGTTTATTGACCTTTGTTGATAATTTCAAGCATCTTGTTATGGTGTTCTTTCACTTGATTGTAGTACCAGGGACGAGCCTTTCCTTAGCTACATTGCCCTCTCCCTGATTGTACGCAATGGTTGCTGTACGAAGATTTCCATCGTACTTATCCAGAAGATATTCCAAGTATAGAATGCTTGTCCTGATATTTGTTTCAGGCTGATGTAGTTCCTGTTGGCTCACTCCATACGATTTCGCTGTGCTAGGAAGAATCTGAAGTAAACCGATAGCTCCATGGGATGATACACTTTCCTCTAATATCCGGCTCTCTTGCCACATCATAGCCAGAATCCAGACAGAATCGATATCCGTATCCTTCGTATATTGGGCTACCCATTTCACATACTTCAGCAGCTTAGCTCGGCTCACTTTTTTCTCATGGTGGATCTCTATGTACTGCTCAAGCATATCCGTTATTGATATGTGAGCAGTAGCAACCAATTTAACTTGTTTCTGTTGTTTTTCTTGCTTTTCTTGTTTTCCCTGCTTTTCTTGCTTCATTGGTTCTACTAGCTTTACCTGCTCTGCTTCCGTTGCATGTTTTACTCTCTTGGAGTCAACTATTTTTTCGTCGGCGCGTTTGTAATTTCCTAATGCTGATAGACTCCCGTATTGTGAAGCTAATACCACCACCGCAATAACAATACCTATTACTCTTTCTAAAATGAGCAACAGATTCGCCCACCTCCTTACTGAAAACCTCTATATTATAGAAGGAATAATCTCATACACAAGTTAGGATTGGTCTTGTTCACTTGGCTGATATACGATGATTGCTGCAAATTCCATCGTGCTGCTGGATGGATCAACGGTGGAGGTAAACTCCAGTCCGGTAACGAATGAGTGTGGTTTGGATAACATCCATGCGTTGATCAATTCTTCCACACCTGCAGCGCTAGTGGACACAAACGTTTTTACAGCTAAATCCGAGGCATAATTTAACACCTTCATTGCTCTTTACCAGATGAGTCTTGTTCCTCTTCCTTTTTCTCTTCAATGAGTTGATTAAACTCCTCTTCGGTCAGTTCATGAATCTCCAATTCGTGAGCACTTGTCAGAATGTACCCCATACCATCCGTTAAATGAACGTTATAAAATGTTTGTAGTTCTTCATGGAAGGTACCCTCTTCGTAGTTGAATCCAATAACGGCTTTTTCGTAACCAGCTACACGACCAGCAAACCATACGTTCGCTTTTGTTGTTGCGCCAGTTGGCGTCTGGATTTCATGCATATTAGTCGGCGCGTGGATATACTTTCCAATCATACTGGCTACGATTTCTTCCGTTAATTTATCATCTTTTGCTTTGATCATATGTGTCATTGAATTATTCCTCCATTAGTTAAAGTCTAGCGAATATTCTTGCCCTTACATTCTCTATACGTGTTATCGGAGCGGCAGTTAAATTGGAGCCGCAGATAAAGTATTGGTTCCGCTGCTTAGGACCATATAGTTCTTCCGCATATGGTGTACAGCCACGTCCAGATCAGCCACTCGTTTGGAGACAAAATCTTCGATGACAGGCTCCAATGGCCTGAAACCTACACCCAAGATCGGTTTTTTATGTATATAAGCATGATGCATGATCACAATATCAGTAGAAGTCAAATGATCCATATCCAGATTAACCAAGACGGCATCAGCCTGTACCACTACTTTCTCAATGATCAAGGCATACTCCCTGTTGCTTAAATCAGAAGCTGTCGAAGAATCATGACTTGCCCAAGCGATATCCGAATACCCCTCTAGACGTTCCACAGAAAATCCTAAAACCACCACACTAAGCATCTTGTTCCGCCTTTCTCTCTGTACTAATCTCTCTATACGACATAAAAAAGCACCCAGTTAAGGGTGCTCTCTCTGTTCTATGTAGGCTACTGAATCTATCTTCATCAAACTTAGGCTATTAATTGCCACTTATGACTACAATGCTTCGTATTTCTCACGAATCGCTTTCCATAACTGGGATATACGTGCCTTGGATACACCTAGCATTCCTGCAATCTCTACAAATTCATATCCTGAAGTCCGAAGTTTAAAGATTTGCTTCTCACGTTCGTTCAGTTTCATATTCTCCATAATATCTGTTACAAACTCAAAATTCTCATAAGCAAACCCAGCATGACCAAGCGCTAATGCGATATCTGAGCCTTCTGATTCATCGCCACCACCCTGATCCGTGCACATGATCTGTACAGCATTAACTACACTGAGATTTTTCTCAGACATGCACTTGCGGTACATATCCTTGATCTTATTTTCAATAAGATGATCAACAAACGTCGACATTTTGGCCTTTTCTGCATCATACTTGTCCAGGGAGTTAACTAATTTGATCATAATCTCCTGGGTCACATCTTCTTTCTCCATCCCGGCAAATGTTTTCCCTCTAAGCTTGTGACGACACTTCTCCTGAGCTTTATTCAGGAACATGTCTATATCCCCAATCTCAAATAAATCATCAAAACCCATAGCAGTTTTAGCAGACATTATACATTTCCCCCATTAACTATTTAATTATTAGTAGTTCGTATTCTTTCTTCACAATCTATTTGTTATCCAGCATGATCTTACTCTACATTCCCGTTATTGCTCCCGAAATCTCATATACCTTATGTAGTCTTATTTACACAGAATTGAAGCTAATAAGCCTAATTACATACAAACGATCAAGAAATCTCCCTTTGATCCGCCTCCCTATTCCCATCCTATTACATTCAGAATAACAAATACGAACTAATGTTCGCAACATTTATTTATTTCGTTCGCTTATATGCCTTTTACTGACTATATACGAAGTATACGGTGAAAGGTAAAGCAGCATTTTTTACAAACAAAAAGACCAACACAGAGCGCACCACTGGAAAATACCAAAATGGTGGAATGTGTCGGTCTTGGTCTGACATCTATTTCGTCCCAATTACCGAAGATATGGCCTTCAAGTTCTTTAACAAGGTTATAGGCTTCGTCAAGATTATTAATCTATTCGATCGCCATAAGGGTAGTATAAGGAAATATGTAGGATATTGTCAACAACAAAAATTAGTTCCTAAGAACCTGTCCAGTATTCAAACGTTAGTTAATAGGTCTTAAGGCATGTTAATCTCATCATTTTTCAGCAGCACTTCAACATCCTTGTTCATCTTGAAGACTGTAATCTGCTCTGCAAAATCATGACCAAAAAATGTTGTTTCGATGTCTTCGATCTTCAGACCCATGTTGATATAGGAGAAAACGGGGTTGAAATCTTCTCTCATCATATGTGCTAGCTTCATCTTGTATTCGGCGAAAATTTGACTTGAGTGTGATTGCATATGTTCCAGCATGAATGCTTCAGGCTTGGTGAATTTTGCTGTAAACTTTAAGATGATAAAATGATTCATGATAGAGACTCTGGTATCTACCGGCCCGCGCTCAGTAAAATCTTTTCTTATTCTGGATGCCAACTTTGCGAGCTCTCTTTCCAAGTCTTTTATCTCAATGTCCCATCCCTCCTTGCCAATCATCCTGACCCCTTCTACTGCCCTTGAACATATGAATTCAACCTAGTTTAATCAAAACTGCTTGTACAAGACAAGTTTCAATGGATGCATTAAATCAAGTCACTATCAACTTTTCATGAAAAAGGAATAGACCCCAGAACTAGGCTTGGGGTATATCACTTTATTAACTATATTTTATAATTATTCAATTAAACTAAAACTTGGTGCTGAAAAGCTAACATTAGATAGCGTAAACGCTTAATTTATCATTTCATTGGTTAGCTCTATTTTGAGCAAACTAAACGCAACCAGGTTCAAAGCGACATTGGCACCATAGTCTTTTTCGATCAAATCGAACGCTTCTTCCGTGGCTCCAACCAGATCCTCCTTATCCGAGGTCATCTCGGTAGTAACAATTTCCTCATCATTCATTGCAAAGGTCAGCCTGTACAGCATCTGTATTCCCTCCTTAGAGGTCAATTCAATATTTCGCACATCGGTAAGATCAATGATATGAACTACATCGTCTGTATCTTCCAACGTGATCGATTTCCCCTCGTTTTTGTGTTTGGTGAATAGTCGGCGATATTCTTGCTTAACCTCATCCGCAGTTAACGGGATTTCGCGTACGACCTTATCCGAATCTTTCTCTTTCTGTTGTAATCTTGGATTATCTTCCGTCCAGTTCACCGTTTTCTTTTTCCCACTTCCCTTGAAATAGAAATGAGCAGTAAGTTCAATATTCATCGTACACTACCTCCCGGAATAATTACGTTCTCATACTACTTTCTCTATACGCCTTGATCAGGTAATTGTTAATGCTAATCTTCATATGTAGATGTGGATTTCATAAATTATTTCGTTGTTAAAAGGAAAAAAGGACAGCATATGCTATCCTTCCGTATTAGTATTTCTTAACCGCTATGCGATTGCCGTATGAGTCATATATATATTGGAAGTTGGTTTGAACAGGTGTTGTTCCCACCCTGGTTATGGACTTGGCCACCAGTCTTCCCTCATCATACTGATAGATGACATCAACCAAAGTAGGAAGCTGCACGAAGTCCAGACCATCATATCGATATATCTCACCAATGGAAATGACCAAGAAGGAATCATCCTGCGCGTAACCTTCTGGAGAAGCTGGTAGGGTCAGTACAGGTTCTCTAACCAGCTGCTCGGTGTAATTGTCTGTAACAACTTGTCGAATAACTCTTCCCTGCATGTCAAAAGCAAAGTATGTAACCACATCCGTATAATCTACCAAGTCGCTGATTGATTCCCACGGATCAATGACATTCAGGCGTTTTCGTTCACCCCAAGTCATGCTAACATGGGTTTCTCCATCACTGATCATATCAGCACTGTGTGTGTCTGGATGTGTGTAATGGTTGGCCTCACGCTCGATGTTGGACAATTTTTCGCGTTCGTCCAGCGTCATGATAACGTTATGGCTTCCATCTGTTAACATATCAGCGCTGTGTGTAACAGGATGGTTATAGATCACCGTTTTGGTACCATTAAGATTAATGGTACCATTCTCCGGATGATTCGAAACTCGATCACCACCTACCTTTACATATTCCCCGCTGCTGTATGTATAGGTCGTTGATTCATTTTGATTGCTTGAATTTTGGCGTACTAGATATAATCTTCCTGCTTCACCCACGGTTGGCAGTTCTGTTTTGAGTCTGACCGAGACCACGTTTCCTACTGACACCGCGTCCAGTCTGCCATCAAGTGAGGCATAAGAATCCCTGGCTTGTTTAACTTCACGTTCTACTTTGGCAGCTTTGCTGAATGAAACAATATCCATGTGGTGGTCCTCCTCCTACCTCGTAGTCAAACCAACGACCTCAATATCGAAGTTGGCCACATCTGTACCCAGATTTTTTAACGACAAGTGAAGTGTTGAAGTCCCATCTACGTCCTCATATGGCAAATCGATCATATCATAAATCCCTTCCATAAAATTCCCTGTCGAGTATTGCGCATTGTTGAAATAGAGAACCTCTGGATGTGGACCGGCACTGTTCAAAACATGAACTTCCACATTTGTCTCTCTGGACGGAATGACCCTAATCGTTTTGATCATGAATCGAGGATGTTCCATGGGAATATCAATCATCGCCTTCGCCCCACCGCCAACATACTCAACCCTTTGGGCAAATGATACCGGCAATAGCACTTTTCTCATCTCCTCCATTAGTTTCCATGTCCTGTTCAAGAGTCTTCCTCCTTCTAGGAATATGCGTATCTGGATACCGCCGTGGACGAAGATGATTGCCAGATGTGTTGCCACTTCCGCTGTAAGACCAATCCCCCACGTTTTCCCCACTAACCCCGCTTGCTGGACAGGAATCTTGACCTTAATACACCAATCGAGCCCCGCAAAATTTTGTTTTGTTTTTAGACCTCTTATGCTGTCTCGAATTAAACCTGACCCACTGGATTGGGTCAAAAATTGATGCTTCAGTATCATATTTTTTTCATTAGGAATTCCCACTCTGGTTCGTGGCCCATAAATATATTTATCCGTAACGTATCCAATCAAAAGATCATTATGGTTGTCCAGTACCCTCCATGTACCCCAACGGTAGATGTCAATTAATTCAGTCGTAGTGGATAACGTTCCTAATGAATAGACCATTTCCTTACCCTCAATGGATAACGGAACAGCATCAAGATCGTATCCAATGCTATGGAAAACTGCCGCCTTACTCTGGGTAAAAGAGAACCGCTCTCGGCGGTCCCTACAACTTTCCCTTGATGTATAGCCATGTCCATTCACCACCTTAATTCATCAGGACAGCAACCGTAGCTCCTGATAAGAAGCTCTGTCCACCAATCGACAGAGAATATACCTTATATGTTTTGGTGCCGACTTTGATCTCATCTCCATGAGAAACTCCGGCAGAAGGTACCGCATAGATGTCAATAAGCTCGCCTCTTGGGCCTTCCACACCATTACACATAATTACCGGAGCAAGGTGATAAAGAGACCCCCAGCCTGGATTAACAGGAAGCATGGCAGAGTAAGCATCATAAATGTTATTCACCATCTGTTTATCTTTATCACGCAACGTCCTGATCCCGTTATCCCCGTTGTAGCTGAGACCTACACTCAAACTTGAGGAATCCGTCTCTGTGGCATACCTGTTCAGAATTCCGAAGTAACCCAGATTGGATATACCGGTAACCGAGTTCACATCCCCCTGCAAATAAATAATAATACGGTTGGGTTGAACTGAAACTTGGTAATCGATTAATAGATTCGTATCAACGGCACTCGTATGACATAGGAAGTCCTTTTTTACTTCGGCTCTTCCCAAAGGTATACTACCATCTGTTGCCATCACATCTTCAGCCACACTAACGGTCAATGTGTTTCCCGTTGTTCCCTTCGTGTTTCCAACCTCAAGTCTGAAGAACAGTTTATCTGAGCCCGTTGTGCCCACCGATTTCAGCACGATCACACTCGCTGTCTCGTAAAAAACAGACCAGGGAGATCCCGCAATCGTTTTAAAGCCTTGAACAATATTCGCGAATAATTCATTCATCTTAACTTTGCCTGTGAAATTAGCCATCCCTCATAAACACCTCCTATATTTGGAAAAGTAACGCTCTTTGCCCGCCACCAAGCAGTCTCGCACCATGGAAGAACTTCGGCCTTGAATACACAGGAACTTGGTTCGAATTGTAGTAATAACGTCCATAGTCCGTATTCGGATAATCCTGATCTTTGACATGAAACACGTAGTACTTGCCATCATTGCCAAGATCGAGGATCGATCCGTCCGGGTGCTGCGCACTGTTTTTAAATACAATGGAACGCATACCCTTGAATTCGCCCCTAGCTCCTTCAGATGGATGGTAGACCATGAAAGGCGTAACATAGTATCTGGAACCCACGCCTGGAGAAGGAATCGACTCTGTTCCAAAATTGTACAGTGCATACTCCGTTCCATTCCGTGAAGTCATCACGACACCTCTCGGTGTATCGTATTGATCTGATGTGTTGTTATCCGAAGCGGATAAAGGCATGTGTGGGAAAACGCCATAAAATTTATTGGCAATCGCCGGGTCTTCTTGCTCTAAGGGCTGGCATTTGCCTAAGAATATTCGTACTGGGTAAGCTCGTTCCGGATAGTTCAGACTCTCTCCATGGATAAACAGGATATCCTCATTCGTAATTACAGACCACTTATAGTTCACATTGTACTGTACGTTATGACACAAAAATGGCGTTTCCGTCATGAATTTATCTGTGTCCACGGGCGGATTTACGAATAGGTCTGGTGATGCCACATTGCTTCCCAGGTTCTTCAGTCCCCAGCGAATGTTGACTCCTCTGGCGTGCGCCCATACACACATGGTAAAACGCATGGATGTATTTTTTATTGGTAAGCAGCGCATTTCCCCAGTTGGCATAGGTTGTTTCGGCCGTATGTATGGTATCCCAGTAAGGATCGAGTGCATCCTTCAAGGTGTTAACAAGCGTTGAAGTAAACAAGCTTAGCGTACTGGTAAACTCGTGTCTACGAATCATGGTCATGCACTACACCTCCTTCTCGATCTCGAATAGCAGCACCCGTTGTCCGCCACCGAGAAGTAACGCTGAATCGAAGAAGTAGGGTTGACCCTGAACATATTTTCCTGCCGTAGTAAACCACCCTTGATGGTTTGCAGGATGCGCTTGTGAAAAAGCGTGGAATACGTAGTACCGTTCATCACCAAGATCTAGGATGGAACCATCGGGATATTTACTGGCATCCTTTAATACCGCTGTTCGTACCCCATGAAACTCTCCTCTAACCCCTTCATTAGCATGCCACACGTAGAAAGGTGAAATAAAGAATCTACCTCCTACTCCTGGTGAAGCGATTTGACTATTCGTAGCCAAGTTATAAAGAGCATTCTCAGTTCCATTTCTGGATTTCCTTACGTAGCCGCCGCCTGCTCTGTATTTCAGCTCATCAGCAGCGTCATCAAGCCCCATAGGGAAGTGACTAAATACTCCAACAAAATCATTAGCGATTAGTGGATCCTCATCTTCAAATGGTCTAAGCCTCCCTAGGTAAAGACGTATAGGGTAAGCAACGGTTGTATTATTCTGGGGTTCGCCATACAAAAAGATATATTGTTCCGTAACAAAAAGCGTCCATTTAAAGTAAACGTTGGTAAGAGAACTAGTTGTATCACTAGTACTCACATACGAATCTGCCGTATGAAATGGAATCTCACTCAGATGGCCCACTTCACTGTATAAATCGGGAATTACCGTGGCTCCATTATTACGTAATCCTGTACGTAATAGATAGTTTTTATAGTACAAACGGTCGCTATATGCATTGACCATGGAGAGGTTACCACTAATCGTAAAAAACATACTGGGATCTTTAACATTTTTCGCTGTAATCGTACCAATATTACTCGAAGTCATAGTGCTCTTATTCCAAGCTTTGGGAGTCGCATAAGTATTATTGCTACTAAATGTCCATTCCCAGTGGATATCTCCATATAAATCCTGTGTCACCGTATCGTATAATGTTTGAATGAACGTTGTACAGTACGAGTAAAACTCATACCGACGCAGGGCACCTAACAAAATATTCTCAGCCAACTACCTCACCTCCTTAGGCACCAAAGCGGATTTTCATTTCGTAAAAGATGTTTTCTTTAAGTACGGTTAACAGAATTGATTTCACCATGTCACTTCTCTCTGTTATGAGATTCTCTTGATAAGACTGCTCTTTTTCCCCAGCTTCGTCCTCTGACTCCACACCACTAGCAGCCTCTTGAATTTCAGGTAACCCTTTAAGTGAAGGCAGAAACTTATGAACCACATTATCAAACAGAATATTGCTTTCAAAAGCAAAAATCAGGATTTCAATTTCCTCTGTACTGAATGGCTCCGAGTGATTGCCCACTAATTTATCCATAATGGTATGTATTGCAAATTTTACATCCTGCACGGTCCTCGTCACGTCAAATCACAACCTTTCTGATTTTTACTTGTTTAATGTTACCGCTAGCATCATATTCAAATGCCTTCTGAACCCCTGGCCGTCATAGATCATGGTCTCGGTCTTAACGGCACCATCTGCATTGTAGGTAAACGATGTTTTCTTCAATAGCTGCGGAGTCAAATCTACTGAGAATACTTCTTCTGATTCGATGTCACCATTAGAGAAGTAGTTATACATGACATCAAGCTCAAGTGTACTTCCTTCAAGAAACACAAGCCTCCTCCTGATATCTGTGTCATCGTAGGTAGCGCCTCCTTGAAGCACATAATACTCTGCACCATTGTTGATTTCACGCAATACTTTACCCGTAATATCACGCTGATACTCAATGGACTTAATCTGCCCGTTACTCTCGGTAACCTCTTGTCGTTCCAGATTTCCATCCGGGCTATAGAAGTGCTCAATGGTGCGGTTAATCCCTCCATCAATCTTCTCCGTATGTACTTTTCCATCTGGATAATAGGTATATTCGGTTACCGAAGTGGTGTTAATAATTGACCCACGACCAATGACCGTTACTCGGGCTTCCTTGGGCACATCAAAAGTAAACCTTATAAGCGTATCATTATATTCAATGTAATCGTCTCCTGTATCCATGCGTATTCCATCCAGAAATACCTCTGCGGAATTTGAACCAATCACATATCTGGGCACTTGAAAATCCCTAGTCATCGACAACCTGCTGTTAGGAGCAGAAGTGAAATGGAATACGGATTGATGCTCCATAGTGCCTCGACTCTCAGCAAGTTCAAGACGACTCTGCATGTTGTCGAGTCTGTCCTTGAGAGCATCATAGACGACTCCATTTTTATCTTCTTTTGAAGCCATAACTTCTTGAGCAGTTGCTTCTAATTGGGCTTCCATCGCTTTGATCGCCGTTTGATGTGTAGAAATTGTTGTGGTTTGCTCACCAACGGTTTTCTCCAGATCATCTACGCGAATTCCCAATGCAGACATGTCATTTTCAATAGAACCCTTTGTTAAGAAATACCTGAAATCCAAAGCCGTGAGTGAAGTTGTTGGAGATACCCCAACATCGAGCCCACCAATGATTATTGCATCCTTGGGCTCTTTATAATCCGAGCTATAAGAGTACTCCCCATTTTCATGAAGAAAAATATAATATGTCTTATTTGCCACAATGTCTGGAATGCTGAATGTCTGGGTAAATTGATCCACAATAACCTTGTTGATACTGGCTCGTCCTGCATTAATCGTAACTTGAACACTGTTATTTGTATCTAGGTACGTGGGGTTGGTAACACTGAGATCCTGAATGGGTTGCTTCGCTACAACTTCAATCGCTTTCTCCAACGTGTCAAATCGATGATCTATGGATGCCTCTGCTCCACGTGCTTCTTTCATTTCCTTCTCAGCCAGCCTCAATCTCTTCTCATGGTCATCCTGACTTTTGGAAAGAGTGTTGACATCTGCTCTTGCCGTCAGAATATCCTGCTGAACATCATCCAATCGTGAGCTGTTTGAAGTAACCTTAGTCTCGACATCGCCTAGTCTCTGCTCATGATCTTTTACTGAATCTCGGCTATCGTGTGCAGACTCTTCTACGAGTGTGATTCGGTCGCCTAGACTAAGTGCAGACCCTCTGGCTTCTTCCAACTCTGCAAGATAGGAATCAATCTCATCATGCGTACGAACCCCAATATCACTCAATTCCTTATGACTCTTGGCGGATGATCGATGAGACTGGTTAATTCTTACTGACATTTGACCACCTCCATTCATGCCTTACATGATCTATACGTAATTACTCCAATACGATTAAGTCATATGTATGTCGAATACATCTGCAGCGAAAATTTGACCTGGGAAGCATACCTGTCTTGAGACTCTTCCCTTTCCATTCGCAGCCAGAATCGATAGGACGCTCCTGGCAAAATGGTAAACGCGGTGATTGAGTAGCTGAAAGACCCAGGAACGCCTTCAACATCGGGCGCAATCTGCACTTTATCCGTTCCGCTTGTGAGCGCAAAAGTTACATTTTTAAAGTCTCCTGATATCATGGGGTTCTTGGCAAACATTCGAACTTCTTGTGTAGCAGAACCACCTGCCGTTAAATAGCCTAGAAACCGATCCGTGTTGGGATAAAGAAGCACATCGAAATCTTCTCCTGTTTCAGGATTTGACTCTTTGTAATATAAATCTGGTGTAACCTCAAAATACATTAGGTCTCCCTTGTATAATTTTATAGAATCCATGGCCTGAAACCGATTTCCATCCGGAAGTCTAATCCCAAAATTGCCTTCAAACGGATATGGATATCGATCCATGTTAAAATGTACAACCGTTTCTTCAGATCGGCATACTCTGGACTCAAGCACAACACCATTCTGATCGATTAGATCAACCACAGTTCCTTTGGTTAGATTGTCTACGGTAATAGA
This sequence comes from Paenibacillus sp. OVF10, assembly GCA_022836915.1. Lineage (GTDB taxonomy): Bacteria > Bacillota > Bacilli > Paenibacillales > Paenibacillaceae > Paenibacillus. Next base: position 5,227,560 of record CP094668.1, read on the forward strand.
TGTTCCTTTGTTGATTCGAATATACTGAACATGCATGGGGTGATCCCCTTCACCCTTCAGATAGAGACCAATTTTAGGAGCTCCCCAGTTCTACAGAACCAATGATGTTCCAAATCAAGCCATCATCCGACCAATACGCCGTATAATAGTTGTAATCTCGAATCAAACGAATCCAAGGGTAGGTCTTTAACAAAGGCGTTGGCAAAGACACATCCAGAAACTCTTCAATCTCCATGTAATTATGTTCGTCTACAAAAACAATAATCCCACCATAGCATCCCTCTGTATCGGGATTGTAACTGTTCTTCACATCCATGACGAATTGCTTCATATCTGTCAGAGGTTTATAGAACAAATACAGCGGATCTTGACCATGTTTGAGCACTAGGCTGCCACTCCCCGCTTCAAAGCGAGTAACATCGTTAGGGAGTACTTCCCATTTGGAATCCAGGCTGGAGCTTGCGAACGCCTCCTCATAAATCCTGCCCGACTCTTTCAATCTCGCAACACCCATATAGAACCTCCTTTCTTTAGGTGAATAACCAGATGCGTTTGCCGATTACACACATCTTAGGCCTTGCTTTCCAAACTTCCAGCAAACATTTAATAAGCGCTTCAACACACTTATCCCCCCACCGCCTTCGCAGTAAGGAATGACATAGACGTCATCACATATCCAGTTGGTCAGTTCCATCCAGTCCAGATTAGCGTATTCGTAGCTACGCGTACCCACTTCCTGAAGGGAGGTGAACACCCATTTGAATTCATGTTTGCCTTTGGGCACTGGATGTGAAAAAGTATAGTATCCACCCTCTTGGGTGAATGTTTTGATCAACTCATCGTCAATGAAGAAATCCAATTGACAATCAAACGGCTCAGGTACCCACACCCATCTTTCGTAGGCTTTGAAGTCATGCAGCCGGAAGGTTGTCAGATATCGTTTTCCTGTCCATTCGCTGATCTGCCCTTTCTGATCTGTTGTAATCTCCACTTTATACTTGCTATAAGGTTTGGGAGCCAGATCATTCAGTTCGAAGCCACGATACCCATCCCCGTAATACTTTTCATCCCATAACACTTTCCCGTCCTCGCGGGTAATTTTCACGCGCATATTACTGTTATCGCAACCGCCCATCCAGATCGGTTTGTTATCCCATACTTCAAAGTGAGTCACCTCTGCCCAGGATGGATCAACTTTGATGATATCATCAATATTCAGTTTTCCTCCCCAGATCATTGCCCCGTCTCCAGGGCATCCCTGCTCGAATCGAACGCGAACTTCATATTTCTTTTTCTTATCCGAGGTATTCTCGACTTCAATGGAGATGATCTGATCATTTTCACTTGTCACTTCTTTTATTGGAAGTAGTAATTGGCCGTCCTCAAAAGTTTCAATGACAATCTTTGTGCCAGAACACGCTCTGTGGTTATTCTTGTATAGACGAATAACATCTAGCCAAGCATGACTCCCACCATCTGGTGTTGTGATGTCTGGTGGATTCGATGGCTCTTGGCCTGGGTGAGGAGAATTGCCTTCAGGGAACATGTTTCCACTTGCATCAATACAGTAGTTAGGCCACCTCTCGGAAAAACTACCTTCACTTAATGTAAATCCACCTGCATCAAGACCTGTCGCGTTGGTTGAGGTTTTATCTTTAATAAGTGTGTAAACCACTTTATATTTGTGCCCGGGTATTAATGAGTAAGGGCTGTTAATGTAATCGCTAACTTTTTGACCATTTTCAACGGATACTTTAATCGGATTAAATTTGTTTTTTTCGTCTGTTAAATCAAACCACTGCACTTTTACATAAGTTGATCGATCCACTGAGACTGGATTTAGCAGTTTATTTTGATTCACACCATCAGGATCATCAGTACGAACCACAAGGTCTTTGATAGCTGCATAATAGTATTTACCTGATTTTCCTGTTTCATGGAATTTAATAGTATCAGTGAGACCTATAATTAATACATATTTCCCTGGTTTCTTTACTCGTATTGTCGTCTTGGGAAAATTTTCTGCTTTAGTCCATTTCCCAGTATCCAGTTTCTTGCTATCAAAGCCTGTCTGGTCTCCAATATTTCGGGTTTGATCAAGAATTGTTACTGCTTGATCAGTATCATCTTTAGTATCATTTTTAGGATAATACGCAACTCTAAATCTCCCAGCTAGTACATCTTCAGTTAAATGACATAAATATTTAAATTTAATATCAAATGATTCAACACAATAGAATTCAAAAATTATTTTCTTGGTATCTGGACCAAATAAACTATATTGAGGACTTTGAGGGTTGTCACCAGAAACATCCAACGAGTAATAGTCCACAGTATTATTTGATCGGTAAATAGTCTTAGCACCGTCATATTGAGCACTCGTATTATTTAGTGCTCTTTTCACAAAGACTCTTTTCTTTGTTACTGGATAGACTGTCAACAATTCAGAGTAATTGAAATTTCCAATCTTAGGGGCAGTAAACGTACGAACGATTGTCGAATTTTGTTTTGTAACACCCAATGCGTACGCTTGATTAGAGGATGAATAAACTTCACCTCTATTGATTGCATCAAACTTAGCAGCACGTGGCGAATGCCCACCATATGATTTTTGCGCGTATTGGATGTTATCCGTTTTTGAATCTCCTGTATAACACTTCACTCCATATGGATCTTTCTTTGTACTACCTTGCTGATCTGTTCCCGTACCTGTTCCAGTGGAATTTTCCGAACCACCTTCTCCGTTACCTGGCGTATATTTTTTACCGTCTCGGTATCTCCATCGGAATTGATGATTCCCCGAAGGTAGAGGATACATACAATTGATCCCTTCTCTGTCATTCGACTGACTTCCTGTCCATACAGAGATACCATCAATTTGTAGTTCCAATTTTTCTCCCGGATCAAACTGCCCTCCATATTGCCAACAGATGTAACCAGAATTCTCTAAATGAGCTTCAAAATCACATATAAAATCCTGATCATGGCCCTGTGCCCACATGACCCCATCGCCGTTAACAATTTTTTCCATACCCAATTTCCAGAGAATCTCAACGATTCATGATACTTGCCTTCCTCATTAAACAATTCTTCGAAAACGTTAAAATCTCTTGTTTCCCCTTGTCTGGATCGTATGAAGAGTCCATCGCTGGATAGATACGCATATGCTCTTGAATGCTAAACTTAGCTCCAGGATTTAGCTCTGCATTATATCTAATGGTATCACCATTTTTTTCAGTTCTAGCACCTGCATCTGTTACATCCCAACCACGTGTCACATCAACGTACGAACCTAAATCCGTTACAGTTCGATATGTATTGCCAGTATTGTTCCCGTACGTGAATAATTTTTCTATGTTATCAATGAAAGGCTGCTCAGTGTAATAATCTCGAATATAGAATTGGATAATGTTTAAACCTTCCTCTAGCGGAATTCGTATTTGCTCCCCTGGCTATGCATCGTTGAATAGTATTCAAGCATGCCATTTACAGTCACCTCGAACGATTCCGTAGCTCGTAATTGATGAGAATAATTAAACAAAAACCAACCCTCATCTTGCAAGTTCACTTCGGTTTGAGCAATCATATCCCCTTCTATAGGTTCATCCAGCCTTAATACATTCCCTGATCTTACCCATGGTGGGCTGCCCGACATCTGCCACTGATAACTCCCAATCCCTTGACCATGAAGCGATGGTTCCCAATGATCAATCTCGTACGTTGGACATACAACTTCAACTACACCTTTTAGATCCACAGTCGTCTCAGGGCCTGTTATAATTTCATATTCAATCTTGGCTTGATTAGCTGTTGTTTCGGAATATTCCTCATTAAGATTCCACTCTACACCGTGTACAGATTGAGCCTCACTATTATGACTGCTTTTTCCATGCTGAGTTCTGGATTCGAAAATATCATCAAAAAACAGATCATAATCTTTAACTGGATAAGATTCTTTGTCTATTCCCATGTAGTAAGCAAAAGAAACTGTACCGTCACATTCATTATCCAAATTCATTTTCATCGTCTTACTTCGCTCTTCATCTGTAATGAACTGAGCTTGAAAATGGGCTTGTGCAATGCTTTTTGAAGACTTTACATACCAATCACTATCACTTCCCTCACCATCCAGATCAATATCCAAAGGCGCAGGCGGCTTGCGTGTATCCACAATCTCAACGACTTCAACATCCTTGATATAAATACCATTGTTCTGCCATACTTCAGGTCTCATTTTGCGAATTAACCAATCGAACTTGTACATCTGTCCTGGCTGCAACGTAAATGCAGCTTCCTGCCATCCACTGTTCTCGCTCCATTCGCCCCCAACTTGCTGCCCATTAATATAGAACAGCATGCCATTACCACGCTTGGCGCTAGCCAGGTACTTGAACCTAATCTGTCCATACCGCTTCACACGCCAGTTAAATGTAATTTTGGATGAGTTGCCAATCTCCAGAAGTCCTAAATCCAGTTTCAAGATCATCTCTGAACCAGATTGTTCATTTCGCCCTACGGAGTGGACAGCTACCCATTCCTGATCCTCCGTCGATGATACATATCTGAAGAAATCAGGGAATTTATTCGAGAACGGGACGTCCTTTTTCATAGAAAAGAGCGGGATCTCATATACGGTTGCATCAAAATGATTAAAGTAATTCCCACTAAAATGATGGTAGTAGGGTGCCGGACAGACGGGCAATGACACACCATGATGACTACCACCAGGCTTCTGGGCGTTTTCAAGAATCTTGTGAATACAGTCTTTCACCATTTGCAGTACTCGCTGATATTGTGTTTTATCTGGAGGCTGCTGTTGTTCTACCCACCATTCAATCCTGCGATATATATTCCACAGTGCTTCACGGCATCGTACACTCGCATACCACGACTTATCTTTCAGATATTGCTCAATGATTTGATCAATACTGTTTTCCAGTGCATCCAATTGAACCGTCTGCCATCGTCCTATCTGACCGTAACCTGGATCACCCAGAATAGGATTATTTTCTTCGCCATGCCGGTCCGTTTCACTCCTCGGTGCATTGGGACTCTGCGGTAAATACGCAGGGTTATTGGGGTTGCCGTAACTTTCGTCCGCAATCTTCGCTCTCATATTGGCGAACAATACACCTTTCTGTGATTTGGAGAACAAACCAAATGTATGACCCATACCAATCACCTCCCAATCTCTCTATACGACAAAAAGAGCACCGAGTTAATCGGTGCCCGTCAGATCATATTGCAATTTCGAATCTGTGTATATCTGGAGTTTATTTTTCATGACAGAAACGGACAATGTATACCATTTATCCTTCTCCCACTTAAAGGGTTGCATCGGAGAACCCACTGCAGTTGGATTGCCAGCAACGATTTTATATAGCTGCATCGGCGTTCTCATATCCAGACTGTTATCGCTGTCTCCTCCATGAACCATAAACATCCAATAATTATTTTCATCGAAGTATTTGAAAATAATCCCTGCACCATTCCCATCCGTACTTGCATCCACCTTGAAATCAATTGAGAACTTATACGTCTCAGCCAGGAAATTATTTCGGTACCATCCGCTGATGTCCTTCGTATCCGCCTTGGAATAAAACTTTCCAAGCAATGGATCCCGATCCCAATCGCCTTGACCGAATCTAGTCCAATCGTCAGACTGGGATAATTCCAGCGCATCCATATCCTTGGAATACGGATAGTACACATTAAATGGATCATTCGGATCATAGTCCTCCGGCACACCCAAACCACCTTCCCAATCTTCAGGATCCATCCCTCGATCGAGCAGATCTTCCGAGTAATCGAATATGAGACCCTGTGCCATGGTGTCCATCATCGGAATGTAAGCATCAGCGGTTTCACGTTCAGCCACCGGATGATCAGTCAGTGTGAAGCTCTCACGCGGTTCCATCTTGGCTTCGTGATACATTTCCATAAGATGAGCTGTTCTCTCGGGAAGGAACGCGTGCAACTGTTCCAGATACTCTGCTCGTTTCTCAGGTCTTTCAGCGAAAATAAAACCTGTGATGACTTGAGAACAGCGTTCTTCAAATGAAGCCATGAGAGAATCAGGATCTTCAATTTCAGACAATCTGGCGTTCGTTGTTCCAGTCGGCCACTCTCTTTCTATGCTGGATTCATGTTCCTCAGTTATCCCTTTAAAATCATCTTCACTGAGATAACCCGGGTCTATTAACTTACTGCCAAAGCTCTCGCCGTCATTATCAACGTAACTTGTGTATGGTAGACTATTTCCGTAACTTAACTCGTCACCTGAGAATGCAAACCTCTGGAGTGTGGTCCCGTATATCCCATCGAAATGCTCACCGGCTCGCTCACCCCCAACGCCACTTTCCATTTCATGTGAATGACCATATCGATCTATTTTCTCCGCTGCGAATTGTTCCGAATCGAGAGTCGTGCTTCTTAACAAGTTCATTCCAGAATCCAAGTGATGGTTATACGCGTCATAAGAACTTCTGGAGCTCATGAACGAGTTATCTTCGATATGAACGTCTCTCGTTTTAAGGTAAGCATATTCGCTTTGGATCAGGTCTATCTGTTTATATTGGAAGCCAACCATTTCCGTGTCCAAATTGGATTCATTAAATTCTTTATTTCCGTAGAACATATCCTGATCCAACGATCCATTTCGCAGCTTCATTACATCATTGATCGTCTCATGGGTATGCGCCCATCTTTCAGCTTTTACCCCAAAAGGTTGTCATGCAAGAATGCTGATCTATCCTCTTTATTTAACTCAAGCGTTTGGATCAAATCGACTTCTTTACCGTTTTTAAACGCATGAATTTGCTCATCAATAGTGGAATCTTTGGCATTTTTCAGACCATACATGTTCTCTTCCAAATATCCATATTGCGGTTTGTCAGCGAGCAGATTCTCTTCCATATTGCCGTACTGGGGTTTGTCCGCTGAGAGTACAATCTCTGTTGTTCCGTACTTCAAGTTTGTTCCACCAACAATCTCAACTGGAACATCACCGTACTTCAGATTCGTTCCGCCAACAATCTCTACAGGTATATCTCCATAACTGAGCCCCGTCCCACCCACGGATTCCACTGGAACATCTGCATATTTCAGATTTATACCGCCTAGTGGTAGCGTGAGGTCAAGATAACCATTTTGCGGTTTATCCGCTATAAGTTGTTCTTCAAGATTAGCAATCTTTTCAATCGTGCTATCAGTTGTCTCATGAAGGTAAGCGTCATGAGTAAGCTTGTAGGCAATGATCACATCATGATCCAGTGCCGAATCCTTTTACTCTTTATCGAATCATAGATCAGTTCGACCAATTCAGTATCTCTGATATTTTTACCACCGTACCAACCCTCACCATGCAATTCACTTAAGCGTAACTTGACAATTTCACTCTCAATCTCATGGACTGATGCCTCTTTCACGATTCTTGTAGAATGGTTATCTTCAAGCATGAGAGATAATCTGTTCATGTTATCCGAAATGATTTCAACGTTCAATTGTCCTTTGCGCATGATTGAATGGGCCGTCAGCATATCGTCAAGATTCGCAGATTTCATTACAGTAGTGGCTAGAGACATCTCATCTTGCACCGATCCATATCGATCTACCCTAATCGCTTCAGAAGTAATATTTACCAACGTGGATTCCCATGCTTGCCGCGTACCTGCAATAAACTCAATATCCATTGCACTTTCTCTTGCCCACGATGAACCAAGCGTATATCCAATCTCAGCTACTCCATCTCGATATTTCGAGCTGCTTATGGAATAATCCTCGCTGAGCAGCGCAGATCTCCATTCCAAAGTCGCCAGTGAGTAATCTATATCAATTGCTGCCTGACGTGGTTCAATCATGCCAATAGAATAGCTCTCATTCAAATACAACTGTCTGATCTTGGCTGTGCCTATGGAGTACTCACCACTGATTAAACCTTCTCTTATTGGATTAGTAGCCATAAGTTGTTGATCATACGAGTATCCCTCACGAGTCTTTGACGTTCCAATAGCATATTCGCTGTTCAAAAGCATCTGGCGCAAGTTCGTGCCACCCATGGTGTATTCATCATCAATTATTCCATATCGATACCGGGAAACCCCGCCCATATTAAATTCGGTATGAATCACACTCTCACGGTTCATGTTGGAACTCACGATATGATGGTCAAGAGTCATTCCGTCCCGTTTATATTTTGCGCCTATCCCGTACTCATCAAAGGTTTGTCCTCTGCGTTCAACTTGACTTCCTTCATACGCTGGGTCATCCGGGAATAATCCCCTCCAGGATTCAGGTAACCTAATGAATCTTCAAACTCAATAATAGCCGGTCTTGCATTAAAATCGGCGCCGTAAATGACTTCTGTAATTTCGCCATGCTGATCTTCCTTTACTTTCACTCCCTCGAAAACGTCTGTCTCTAGAGTAGAATTACGTCTGTTCAGTTCAGCCGATCGAGATTCATCCTCAAGTACTGTTATGCTCAAATCTTTGGATGCTTCTGAGAGTTCCGTCCCTATATCACCAAGCTGAGATTCCTTCGCACCTTCGAAATTAAAGGAAATGATGCCTGATCTGCTTCCTTCTTTATCAGCTGTTAAGATCCCACAATCGATTAACGCATCTACCCGCTCTCTAACCCCAGCCAAAAACGGTTCATCAAAATAAACCGAAGCGTCTGCATTATTCACAGCTTCCATCATCATTTCCAGGATGACTGCCGGGCTGTTCTCCAAGATCTCCCCTAGGATAAATTCCTCGTCCAGATATCCAGGGTATGCTTTATTCTCCAACCATCCTCCACCAACCAATTTGTCCAAAAGCTCATCCCGAATCATGGTTGGTCGACTACGATCTCGGATGGCTTTCAGGGTCGTTTCCAGATGTAACTTTTTACGGTCTCTATGTGATACAAGTGGTTTCTCTGTCAGATGTACATGCTTCTGTTCGTCGTTCTTTCCATACGAATTTAGCTTTTCGAGCATGGTAGAACGTAATAATTCTTTATCAGCCAAATGGTCCTCAGACTCAGGTAACCACAAATCATGAGCCAAGGCTCTTTCTGCCGTTGTTGAACCAGCCGTATAACTTTCAAAGGATGCTTCTCTTTCTGCGCCTTCCTCGCTGTTCGGGATGAACAAATTCCTTTTTCTGTTTTTGCAGTATGGAACTTGTCCTCAATATAGCTATCGAACTTGCTTTCCCTTTCACCAAGTGATTGCTTGTTAAGTACTTCAAGAGCCTCTGCAGTCACTCGTTTGCCTAACCTACTTTCCTCTCTACATACCCAGGAACCTTACTGATCCTTCTGCTCTCCTGCAAATCTCTGAAAACAAAACCGTGCTCCTTACTTTCACGATAAGCCTGTTCTGCATGACGGTCCACCTCACTATGAACCACATAAATTCGTCGTGCCTTAGGACGCTCATGCTCAATATACATTTTCTCCACATAAACTCTTTGCCCCGTAGTCAGATCACCTATGACGTTCATATCTTCCGCTTGATCCCGAGCTGCCCAAGGAAACTGCCTTTCCACATCCGTAATAGTCCCTAAATCTCTGGATGCCAAAATGATACCGGATGCTGTAGTTGCCGGATGTTTGTCTATCATTCTGTGAGCTTGGAGCGGATGCCACAGGGTATCACTCGGACGAAAGACTAACGCATTTCGATGTTGGTCACGGCTGCTTTGACTGAGATCATCATGAAAGTATAGTTGCTTGTCTACTTCTCGCGTACTTCTCATTTCGGTATGTAGAACAGTCGGGTACTGACGATCCTTCAGTTTGGCAAGTACATTCTCATGAGTTGTCATTTCATTCTCAATTACCCGCGTAGCCTGATTCAGTTGTGAAAGAAACATATTCTCTTCGATGTCTCTGATTGCTTGAACAATTTTGCCTGTAGTCGTTCCACCAAACGTTGTTGCTCGCACAGCTGTTCCCAATGTATGTATGAGTGTCAATTGTGAAGTGTTATACACTCTTTGGGCTAACGGCAACGTGCGATCAAGGTGCATATACTTTATTTCCTGAAACCGACGAATATAAGCAGTTGACATATCAGAGAGAATAGATAATTGCTGATGATCATCTACCCTTTTCCCAATCATGGCAGCTTGTTCAGCAAATGTTTCTTTATGACCATCACGTAAACCTAGCAGATCCTGATATAGCATTTCCACATCTTGTTTGCTTACTTTCCGGGATTGAAGGCTTCTCTCCAGTTCTGTACTTCTGAAGTGGTCTTGAATGGCTTCTAACAAAAAGTCATTTTGTGCCCGGCGTCCAATGATCTTCTCCACTTTTTCGAAAACCTCTGCCACATCCATATCCGGTTTATCGTTTCGAACGGAGTGTATCCATTGTTTAATCACCAGTTCAGAGTGGCTATCTTGCTCTGCACTATCTGCATAGTCCGCAATCATCCCAAATTCACTGACCCTGAAACTGATTTTTCCAGGCTCCAGCTTATCCAGATTCTTCACAAAGTTACGAGTCAGACCCAAATTACGGACAATCTTTAGCTCTTTGTCATTATCTACGCGCCAGCCCTCTGACATATCTTCAGGAATGAATGAATCCTTTAATCCTCCGGGCCTGTGGCCCTCATCGTGATGATCCATCTCCAAAGCTTCAATTAAAGCAGACCGCTCCATTTCGAACGAAAATTCCATGACATCGCCTTGCTTGGTAGCTGAGCTCGATCCTTCCATGGAACTGTGTAAAAGTCCTTCTTTATCCTGTTTAGCATCACTTAGGACAATAAATCGTTCTTCTCCTTCCAGATCCTTGCGAATAGCTTCCACAAGTTGATGATTAAATCCATGTGAGATCGATCTTGCCATGTAAAAATCAAGCATCAGGACACTTGGATACCGGCTGTAAGGCATGTATATAAATCGATAATCCTCAGGCCTGCTTCCTGTAGTTCCGACTGTAAACAGGTAACCGTACTGAGTTGTCGTGTAATCTATAACGGTGAAATCAAACTTATTGACTACTTGACTCACGTCACTGCCCCCTTCCAACTAAAAAAGGGAACCCCTGAGTGGAGTCTCAGAAAGTTCCCTCTCACTGAATCTATACGACTCAGCTTTGATTCAGTTTAACTTACGCCGTATAACGGACTTCCTTCAGAATAGCCACACCCATGCGTTGGTTGGCAGACAGATTCATGAAATTCTGTGCCGTATCAGTATCGAAATAACGATACACCTCTTGGTCCCAAGACTTGCCTTCCACATCAATAATTAACTCATCCAGGTGAAGGATATTATGCTTCGTAACCGCAATGCAGTTATCGAATTGACCGCGGTAACCCTCGTAAGGATGAACCACGTAGATCGGAGACAAGTGATATTTGGATGTCCACTTGGATGCCTGGAAGCCTTGAGGCTCCAATTCCAAACCCGTATCCCCCAATTCAGGATCTTGATAAGCTTTACCTTTCGGTGGAGCTTGCGTGATAAAGGAAGGATAGTGCTGCTGGAATTCAATACCCGATTTGGTTTTCAACATCTGAAGTGTGTTGTTACCTGCAGAGGTATATTGACCATAGTAATACGTTCCTGTTGTGGCAATCTGCGAGATATCCGGTTCTTCGATTACTGCTCCGGCTGTCAACATTACGTTTCCGTCTACATCATTCAGGTTGTATTTGAACGGTTTCAATGCACCTGCATACAGGAAGGATTTTTTGTAATCAAGGAAGTTTACAGCTGGGTCCGCAACGAGAACCATCGCCAAACGATTGTTCATGACATTTACATACATGTATACAGGTTTTTCTTTATTCCGATCTGTTGGTGTATAGTTTTCCAGTGCCCATTGGTAGAGTACCGGATGTCCTGTTAGCTTGAATGTAGGGCGAGTGGTAACTGGTAGTGTAGTTGGTTCGCTGCCTTCCAATCCTTCAAGCAGCTGAACAGTCAACGTACTATGCTCCTCATAGGCTGGAACTGGTGCAACGACGCGTGGTACCAGAGCATGATTAATGAAACTTACATAGAAATGTTTAGTAATCGGTGTTGCTTGTGTTCCAATGGTCATGATCCCGCGAAGAATAAGTTCCTGAATACGGTCACTACTGTCCTTTTCTTCGTAAAATACTTCCCACAGATTTTGTTCCTGAGACTCGCCTGCAGTGGATTCAAATGGGAAACTCTTAAACCCTGTAACTTCCTCTTTCAGTTTTGTTAACACGTCCTGTGAAGTAGTGATTGTTTCTACATATTTAAAATTTGCCATTATGTAATCCTCCTTATTTTATCTCTTTCAAAAATGCAATCGTAATTACATCTGGTGATGGGGAATGCTTGAATAGATTCAACGGACTCTTGATACTGAAAAACTTGTAAACCTCTGTCCACGTACCCAACGCAGGTTTGGAAGGATCTTTCAGAATTTCTGTATCTACGATTAATTCATCGCGATTGACCAAATTATGGTCGTATATCGCAACTACACCGTCCATATAACCCCGATATCCTTCTGCCTGATGCACAAGGTAGATTGGGCTTGCGTGATACTTTCCTGTCCAAAGAGATTTCTGGAACCCATCCGTATCTACAATCAATTTCGAGAGGCCCGGGGAGTTTACCCACAGAAGGATAGTTCGGAAGATGCGAAATAAATGCCGGATAATACCGCTGGAACAAGACATTACTGCGTGTCTTCAACATGGACATGGAGTCCATACCATTTGAAGTGTACTCACCGTATTTGGCATAGGTATCCGGATTAAGATCCGTGAGAATATCATTTTTCGTATAACCTGTCATATCTGTTCGCAGATCACCCATACCTACAGTGACACCAAAGTTGCCTCCATGGTCGTAATCATTGAACGGAACGATCTTGCCTATGTATCCAAAACTGCGGTAATAACTATGAATATTCGGTGAAGGATCACCTTCCAGAACAAGAACTACTCGATCATTATTTACCGATAAAGTGTAAGCTACCAGGTAATCCGGTCTGCGTTTTTTGTTAGGCAACCATGATGTTGTAGAATGTCGTCCGTGGAAAAAGCGAGCTGCCGGGCTTACGATCTCTGTCTTGCCGTCATAATCCAGCTTCACTTCGTGGACGGTGGGATAAATGTTTTGACAATCGTATCTGTGTTCCACATCTCGTAAATGGCTTGTGCCTTGGCTTGATCTATAACTGTAGGTGTTAACCCCGGTTTAACCGTAGTTGGGTCACAAGCTCCTCTGTATGTGGTCGTTGAATCTCCACTTGTGTTTATACCTTCAAACTCTTCACCATAATAAATATTTATATAGTTCCAATCATTAGTTGGTTGTTCCAACATTACAGAGTACTCTCGCACAGGAATTCCAGTTGGTACAGTTGGCGTACCTTTAATCACTACTCTAGAAGGCACATCATGAACGGGATCAGCAGTATAATAACGCTCAGTAAACGTGTATTTTGATTTACCAGGTTCCACAATACTAGACTTCAAAGAAGTCCAACTACCGTAATAGTCAAAATACCTAACGTATTCCCACTGATATGCCGTCTTAAGACTGTAGTTCCAGTCATCAGGAAGCTCCGTAACTAACTCAAATTCATTCCAGTCGTCCAAGTAAACTACGTCACCTGTACTAAGCGTTTGCTTCTGCTTTACAATGTAGGCAGTAACACCATCAGGTTTAGTGAGATCTGTTACCAATGTAGCTAGCTGATTAGGAACGTCTACAAAAATATTAGCTCCTCTCTTATCCGTATAAGAAAACTGAACAACTTGAATCTTTCTGCCGGTCTTGTAATTACCGTAATCCTTTTCTCTAACTGTGGGACGACTACCACCTTCGACAATTTGATCCCAATATACCGAACTCACTTCATAAAGGAAACCATCATCTTCAACAGCTGGTGTTCCATCTTTAAACTTAAGTTTACTGTAGTCAGGAATTTTAACCACATCATACAAGTTACCATCCGTATGAAGGTACTTCCCTTGGATATTAGGCCGAGTTTTAGGGGTATAGGTTACCCAGTAATCTTGCTCTGCCTCATAGACTTTCTCCCAGCGATTGGCGTCAATCCCGCCCTCTACTTTGGGAATATCAGCACCTACGATTTCATCGGCCAGTGTGTTGATTAGTTTTTGTGCTTCCGACTCTCCGTCAATATAAGCGGCAAAGTTCGTCTGCGGTTTTTGCAGTGCCATCGTCACCCTCCTTATCTCAAAAATTTGATGTTGTACCAGACCGACTTGGCTTCAGCCACCGCGTTGTAGAAGTCAAACGTGATGGGCGTTCCCGCCGGAATCGGGTAGACAATTCCGAAACTGTTACCCATAGAAACTGATTCGGGAAGTTCCTTCGTATAGATGGTACGACATACCTTCTCCGTCCCGATCATCAGCTCCCAGTAATCGCCGACACAGTAGTGGCTCGCAGCAAACGCAATGCTCAGGAACTCTGTGTCATACGCCAAGGTGAATGTATCAGACTTGGTGGTCTTGGACGCCGGAATGTCCAACATCTGTCCCCGAATGAACGGGATCGTCTTTTTACTGAAGTGTGGGTACGGCAGCTCGCGCACTTTGTCGATGACGCCACCCGCGATGTAAGATACATTAAATACCATGGAACCACCTCCTACATGTTATATACGACTTACGCTCGTTCCAGTTAAGCGTCCTTCGTCATCATAATTTAGACCAATATTGTAAGTGAACATCGGCTCTCCACTCGGATCATATGTACGGGCCGTCACCTGCGTTAACCTGAAATACTTGTAATAATCATAATCCGGGTGGGAATAGCCCACCCCGGAAGGAAAGTCTTCCTCATCCTCTGAGCCAAACTTCATCCAGATCGAAACCTTCCATGCCGATTCATACAAGAGGTCTGCCCCTGTCACTCTGTCCGGGTCCTGCATGTGCTCCCGATATAATGTAACGGAAGGCTCACCTTCAAGAGGAGAAACATTTGAATTGGAGATACTGCTATATTTGCGAAGCTCCCGGTGGATTAGATCCAGCACGGGAAATACAATATTTTCATTCACAATGCCGGCCATTACACCATCACTCCCTTTCTTGCCCACATCATATCAATGACCTGTAACATGCCACGGTCGACCGAATAACTGGTTTTAATACTTTTAATCGTATATACAGCTCGTGTGGTGGTCGTTTTATCCGTCACAATGACGTTGTCGAGCAGATCAATTGAAGGATTCGCAGGAATGGACACCTGTAGCGTACGGCACATACGTTTCATATCAAAAAAGCTCGCTCTGCTACTTGCCTTTTGGCTTCAACCGTTTTCGCCCAAGGAACGGCCAGCACCATGGTTCGGATTTCTCCTTTGAGTTCGAGCAAAATCTCCTTGTCTACGAAACTGCTCTGACTATCATTCGAGTCGATAACAACGATGTGACTTCTTCCTCTGGACCAGTCTGTAGATTTGGTTATGGAGATCAGATTGTCATTCTCGGAAAACTCTGCCACGACCGGTTTGTCATAATTCAAGCGCTCCAGTCGGTACGTACCATAACGGTCACAGTAGCTTCGATACGGAATCTCCGAGATCACCTCCTGAACAGCTTCCGTAACTTTGGCAGACCATTGCTCAAACGTCTTGCCATACTCCTCAATAAATGGATTAAGCCATCCGTTCGGTGTCAGCACTGTGCTTGCATCCTTGACTTCAAACTCACCTTCCTGACCAGGTACAGGAACAATGACCCTGCCCGTCTTCTGATTCACCTCAACCAGATAGGTCTCGTCAATCACGTAGTCAGGATAAGAGCGATCCTCACTGGTTGCCCGCCAACCCACCATACCCGCATGTTTAACCAGATCTAGTACAACGGTTGATTTGACCCAAGCCGGCTTTTCAAATTCTACAGGCTGAGCGGGTGTTGGTGTAACTGCCGGAGTGGAGGTTGCTGTAATAGTCCAGCTTGCCGGGTCTGCGAGCATCTCCTGATAATAGGTCCATACCTTGTCCACCCAATTCTCCCGATCCTGACTCCAGGTCATGGGAGCAATGTCTCCACCATTATGGAAATAAAGCACATCCGCCTTGGAACTCACTTTTTCCCTTTGGAAGCCAGCGCCTTGGACATCCGTTCTGCTCCGCGCTTCATTTGCTCCTGAATACCTGCGTATTTCTCAGTACACGGTCCCTCACTAGGACAGCCATATCCAAGAATAAAGCTGCCGTTCTCATCTTTACCCTTCCCTTGTGTTCCGAGAACGGTCTCGTGCCTGCATATCGCAAGCAAAAACTTATGATCAGGTACGCCATACGCTGCAGCTTGGGCCTGTGCAGCCTGAATGATAGATGATGTCCGGTCCGTGCCAACTGCTGCAGGCGGCACCGGATCTGGCACATTATCAATCTCTTCTACCTCTGGATAGGCTTTTTCTCGGAAATGACTTTCTCGATAATGCGCTTGTACATATCTCGGGCCGTAATCTCCAGCGTTGAGCCTTCGCCATTGATGTCCACCTTGTCAATTAGTCCCGTAAATACCCGCATCATGTGCTGACCATATCCCATATATATGCGTATCGGTGTATTTTCACTCAGAACCCCAACATGGAACCCGTTTGCAAAATAAGACCATGGAGACGGCACACCCCAAGCTCGGGAAAATGAGCAGGATTATAATCCGGAGAGAAGAATCCTCTTGGATTGGAGATGGTCAGCCGTGCTTCCCGGGCTTCAGAATCAAACTGATCATCGATTTCGGCGCTAATGATATTTGGAAGAACCTGGGTGTCCATATAGACAAAAGATCCAACCTGAATAACATCCGTTTCTATCCTTTTATTATTGATAAAATCTGTGTAGCTGTTCGTTTGATAATATCCTTTAGATGGATCGAGCCCTTCTTCACTCTTTTGATTCTTCAACGGAGCAGGCGACAACTCTTGTATGCGAATATAATCAATGGCGAACTTTTTATACTTCTTACTCGAAGCAGGAACAGACCCGGTTGGGACAGTGGAGTTTTGTTTGCCCCCATACGTCACCTTAATCTTGATACTCTTGGCTTTTGCAGGGATCACAATATTATTCAATTCCGTCAGTTTGGTCAGATCATATGCCCCGTTAAACTTATTCACATAGGCATACGTTTTACCATCGATCACCACGGCGAAAGAATCCCCTTCCGCATCACTAAAATTAGTCCCCATTCCAATACTAAGCAGCCCTTGCGTGGGCATACTCAGTTTTGTCACGTTAATCTCAAATTCAGCTACGGCGGCTTTGCCTTCAAACGTATACAGCAACTTGCCTCCTGAATCAAACATAGTCCAGCCCGATTCAATCTTGGCATAATCCGAAAATTTCAATCCGGTTGTATAAACGTTTTTCTCATACCAGTTTCGTTTGTCGAACTTCTCATTCAGTTTGATCTCTCCGGGATATCCTTCGACCTGAACCGGCTTTACATCAGTAAATGTTGTTTTCGCATTTCCGTGCAACTTGCGCTGTCCCTTGAAATACAATTGAGGATTAACTGCCTTACCACCTTCTCCAGTTCTCGTTGTTGGATTGACTCCTTCCCAAATTTCAAAATGTAGATGTCGTCCCTTGCCCACCGCACGTTCAGCCGCAGACACCTTATGACCACCGGTATATACACCACCCGTATTGCCTAGTGTTCCAATGACAGCCCCTTGAGCTACTTCATCATCCACCGAACAGAGTATCTCTTTTAAATGAAAATACTTGGTGATTACACCGTTTGCATGTCTTATATTTACGGCATTACCAGCACCCTTTGTTTTACTATAGGATATTTGAACAACCTTTCCAGCCCATGCAGCCAATATCGGCGTTCCAATCTCATCAAACAAATCAATACCTTTATGAATTCTGGTACCTTTATCACGAGGAGAGCCAAAATTATCTGTAACTGTAATACTATCAATCGTTTTACCCTTAACCGGAAAAAAAATCTCCTGAGCATTCGCTTGAGTCGAACCGTTATATATACCATTACTCGACTCATCCACCCAAACGGATTCTGTACTGATGATGGGTACCTGCTCGGTTACGATATGCCTGAACTCTTCTGTCCGTCCCGGGATAAATGCCAGCCGATCTACTTCGACACGGATATTGGGAAGCGCTCCTTCCCCCAGCTTCAGACGTTGGGACAGCACATTCATAACCTCATCCGAAATTGGAATCATATTGTAATCTCCCCCTTACTTGAATCGCTCGATGGTCCATTTCATGAATCGGTCCAGGAAAGCTGCGGCTTCAGCCCGTGTCATAGCGGAATTTCCAAGGAACCATATCTCTTCCTCGTCCGTACCACCTACAGGTCTTCCCATATCAGTGACTTCCGCTGCACCATCCACCTTTTTCTTGATAGGAATGCCATTAATTAGTGGATCATTGTTCGCAAATGTTTCGTCTTCCATTTCCGAGACGGCTATTTTCCAGAAAGCGTCTTTGGACTGCTCTACCCGCTCCTTTTTGTCCCGATAATATATGGCCGAATCTTTGCCAACGTCTGCGAACCTCTCGCTCACATCTTTGAGATAATAGAACGTCACTTCGTCGCCCTCTGACAAAGGTTGATTAAAAACAACCGTGTGGTTGTCAATTTCCGAATAAGCCGGTGTTTCTTGGTCTTTATCTTTTTTCGTCTTTAAATTTCACTGTAACTTTAAGTTTCTTTTTACCTGCCGGATAATTGCCGTTAAGTCTAAAAACCCGTTGACCTTGAAATGCCGTAATAGGCTGATTAATCTCCGTCGTTGGTGCTTCCATGTCAGTAAATCTGGCATAGAACACCTTGCGTAACTTATTAATCAGATGAAACGCTTCTCCCCGCTGTATAATGGCATTAGGAAAAAAACAATTGTTGTATGCTGGTTTGAGGGTTGTCGCTTTGATATTTTCACTCATGAACTTGTTATTCTTCGTCCAATAATTGAACTTGCAGGTAACACCGTTCAGATTAAAAGGAAGAAACACCGATCCCCCGGGCTGACACAATATACATCCGTTCGGTAACCAATAGCCTTTGTTGCAATTTTGGTTACCGCCTCTGCGTCTCCCATGGTGTCTGCCCATACCTCGGAAGGAATACTGAGTCTGCGAAGTGGTTGGCCTGCTGCATACAAATATTCCTGATGATTACGACTAAATGGATCGTAGAAATAGGTCGTCGCTGCGCTAAGTACAGCTCTGGGCAAATCTCCAGTCCAGGACACGGGTGGCCTTTTCCAAGCACTGTCCAGCAGCGGTTCTCCATAACTACAGAAGGACACCACCTGTCCTGCTGTCACACCGGTATACAACTCTACATCGGTTAATCCCTTACTATTGGTTTCAACCGTTTGGTAGATGGTCTGAACACCATCAATAAACACATACAGTGGATTGTCATCTGTTGGTTTAATCAGCACGGGCAGACTAAATGAGGTTTGCCCCGCTTTCCCTTTGATTTCTTCATATACAAAAGGCTTGCCTTCCTCAAACTTGTTATAGTTGATCCCGGCCACAAAGACTTCACCATCTTCCAAAACCATATTCGTGGCTTCCATAACATCGTTATAGAACCAGTCCCCTTCGTTTACATCAACCCATTTTCGTATGATAAACACCTCCTATCTTTAGAATAGACAGAAAAGAGAGTAGGTCACCCTACTCTCGAATTGTTCGTTCCAGCAAACGTTTAGTACGCATCAGGAAAGTAACAAACTCTGCTCTGGTTATAAAGTTTTCCGGTCTGAAAAATAGAATGGGTGTGCCATCCAATTGTGTTACAACCGTCAGTCCCAAATCAGCCAAGCGTTCAATAGAATCTCTTGCCCAGTGGTCCTTGCCTTCTGTCGTCTGTAAATCCTGAAACTGTATTGCACTCTTACGGTCATATCCATCTTTTTTGATCAGGGTCATGGTCAATTCGACCTTGTACCCCTTCTGATCTTTATCCATCGTATCCTGATGGTAGAAAATAGGGTCGACTTTGATGGACTCTACAACACCAACATAGATATTACCCTTCTCATCATAAAATTTGTGTGTCCAGCCTACGTACATCGCGTAGTCGTGATAGGATTGCTTATCTTTAAACAGGATGTTAATGATGGCCTTGTACGAAGATACGCCCATCTGATGAAAATGCGAGGGAGCATTAATCATTTTAATTTCCCTCACTTGCGGATTGGGCGAAGGTGAAGAGTACGGATCAATAATTCTTCCGTTTACTGGCTCGAATTTCATGCCTGTATCTACCAACAGCTTCCTTTTATACCGGTCATTAACTAAGCCAAACGGATTTTGCTGAGTCATATCAGATGCCCTCCTAACCTATTTTATCTGGGGATATGATTGCTTCCCATTCTTGCACCTACATTACTAGCCATCCGGTTAACCAGACCAGGACTGTTCTGCCGTAGTGTCTTGTCCAACGTAGATGTAAGTCTCTCCACATCTTTTGTGCTGCCTGTCATATTATCGATGTTCACATGAACCGTAACATCCCCCGAGCCAACCATCACACTTTTATGCGTATTGTTCGTCGTCATGTAGTCAAAGTAATCCATGACCTTAAGACCTGCTGGAATGTTGAATGAAGAAATCGGTTTATCCATTTTTTTGCTAATTTCATACAAATTTTTGGACTGTTCTACACCCAATGCCTGGATTTGTTTAAAAATCTGCATATATTCATCCGAGCCCGGTTTAAACACACCACTATTCAACAGATTCTTCCAATCTTGCTTGATCGAACTTATTTGTGAGTTCATTTCAGATGCACGCGATTTGTTCAATGCAATTAATTCTGGTGCATCTTCCTTACCTCCATTAGCCGCCAGGAGATCATACATTCGTTTATCATAATCCAACTGCGTCAACTCAAACTGATCATTCATCTTGCGTCTAAGCTCATCAATTTGGCTGTTTTTGACACCATTCAGTTCAAGCTCTGATTGTGCCTTCTGCT
Source organism: Paenibacillus sp. OVF10 (assembly GCA_022836915.1). Taxonomy (GTDB): domain Bacteria; phylum Bacillota; class Bacilli; order Paenibacillales; family Paenibacillaceae; genus Paenibacillus. The sequence continues at coordinate 5,248,503 of CP094668.1, forward strand.
GTTTCTTCTCATTGATCTCTAGGCCCAGTTCATCTTTATCCTTACCTTCAGCCATCTTGTCGTACGTCTTCTGTAAACTTGCAATAGCCTTATCGAAGAACTTGATATTCTCTTGCAAATATTTCTCCATTAGCGCGCGCATCTGACCAGAATCTTCGCGAACACCACTAATCAATAGACGGGATCGAGTGACTTGGTAATTGGTTTCGTTATCACTTGTCGACTTGTTAAGCTGCCGATTAATTTTGGCGATCATTTCATCAATACCATTGCTCTGTGGCTGAGGCGTATAGCCGTTAGCAATGGTACCTATTCCGCACACAGCAGGAATATACTGCATTTGAGGTTGAATGTATTGTATCTGCGGTTGTTGTTGTTTGTTGTCCCCAGGCGGTTTTCCAGACTCTTTATCCATTTGAATCTGGGCTTCTTTTTTCTCCTGCTTGTAGTTGTATTCCTTGCCCAGTTTCTTCTCAACTGCATCTCCGCCGTCTTCACTCCATACCGCCTTAAATCCCTTCCAGTAATCCCCGAACTTGTTATTGGTAGCATTGTTTCCGAATATTGAACTCATTGTGCCGGACACAGCGGCATCCATCCCCAGGTTTAACCCTTTCCACACTTTCCCTACAAAAGATGACTGCTCCATATCCTTGAAATCTTTGGCCAACTCTTCTTTATTGGTTGCGCGAATACTCTGCTTCTCCGCTTCTGACTTACCCATATTGTTCAATGGATCGACAAGACCAGAGACGACATCCATAGCGGTCATCGCTAACCCAAGTGCTGGTACAGCTTTTAAAGGCCTCAATATTCTCCCGCCGGATTTGACTAATTTCGAAAATTTTCCGGGTGTTTTAATCCCACGGGCAGCTTGCTCCGCATTGATGTCACGCTGAGTAATCGAATTACCTTGTCTATCTCGAAGAATATTTCCATCTTTATTACGCATTGGGGCATTGCTGTCAAAAAATGCTTTGCGATTACCTGTGTCTTTCATATCCTTAAACCTAGAAAGAAGGCCTCTTTTGGGTGTATTTTTACTCCCTTTTTTCGAGTCGCCCCCGGATTGAATTCATCCATTATCGCGTCTTTCATGACATCTTTGATCAGATCTTCATGACGAGCTACAAAGGTTTTGTTTTTGGATTCTTCCTTGTCATCCTTCACAGGAGATCCACCGTTTCCTGCACCTGGAACAACTAGTAATCCTCCTGAACCATTCATCATACTTGCGAGCTGAACCTGTTCAAGTTCCTTCAGTTTGGATATGTATGCTGTAGCATCGATCATGCCTTGTCTAAAGAAGCATTTAACTCATTGACTTCGGTTCTCAATGTGGAGAGAACATCATTCAATAGAGTTGACTGTTTACGCAGCTTCTGGATCTCGGATTCGTAGCGCTGAACATCCGTTGAACCGTATGTAAACTCTGCATTAAGGAAATACAACTTGTTTCGTAGTTCAACTGCATCCAGGTCCATATCATCCATCGCCATCATCAAAACTCTAGCTTGGTGTTCAAGTTGCATCAATGCTCTACTCGTGTCATCCAGTTCTCGGCCTAGAAACTCAAGACTTCGCTTCGTCTTTGTAATCTGAATATCGAGTGAATGCATTTCTTCTCGCAACAGAAGAAGTTCTCGACTATACGTTTTGACTCGCTTCTCAGCTTCGTCACGTTCTTCTGCATGAATGGAAGAAGCCGCTGTATCCCCATCTTGTATAGCCTGATTGTACATATTATGTTTATTATCTCGGTTAGTCCGTGCCTGAAGTACATCATCTTGCTTGGAGGCGGCCCTACTTTGAATTTCTGTTCTGCGATGTTCCAGAGTCTGCAGACGACTCTGCTGTCTGCCCATTTCCTGCGCTACACCAGCACGTTGCACATCCGTGACTCGAAGTGGCTCGGGAACATCGCTCCCCATATTTTCGACTTTCCCTGGATCCGCATTCGTAGCACTGTATCGCTTCTGATCGCCTTCATTCATCACTTCACCGAACTTATCCCACGCAACCTGAACTCCGACTTCATCCATAATTCGGTTAAGCAATTCCATATGATCAACAATGCCACCCGTACGATCTCCAATTAACCGCATTACTGCGATAAGATAATCGCCCAGCTCGGCAAATTCCTCTTTCAACCCTTGTATCGCCTCATGCGTTGCAATCTGAAAAGCGATTTCGATCTCTCGTTGTCGGAATTGAAGGTTGTCTCTACTACCAGTGCGCTGATGGACCGACGCGTTTGCATCCGTAGCCTTCACTTGTTCAGCAAGAAGATCGAATCTAACTCGATTCGATGCAAAGCCCTGCTGAGGATGATCTCCTTTTGACTGAACCAACAATCCAGCCTTGCTAATCCAGTTGGCTAATACATCCTCTTGTGCAAGCGTTCCATCGGGGTTCCCTACCATTGGAAGGGTCTGACGCATCATATCCATCAAGTCCTGAATGCCAACATCCAACAGCGTTGAAGCTCTGATCATCATGTCTGTGACTTGGGACAGATTAAAGCTACTGCTTCCCCATGTCGGAGTAACAGATTCCAGACCTGTTGCCGTCTGTTCTACATCCATATTGCCCACTGAATGCAGCTTGGCTACTTCTTCAGCAAACGCCACAGCTTCAGATGAATGATCATAATTACGAGAACCAATGCGATAGGCAAGACCTACATCTTCCTGATCCATACCATGTTGCAGTGCAATTCGTTGCAGATTTTTGACCGTTCCGGTTTGTGTATATTGCCCACTGTCATTCGTTGTCCCAGACGATCTAAGCTCCAAATTTTGGTCGGCCCGGCTTATCTGTTGATCCATCTGCTGCGACGAGTCAAGGGATTTCTTGAGTAATGTTGATGAATACCCCTGGGTTTCACCTGCTGAAATATATTTCATCGTATTCATCACGGAGTCTAACAACCCCTGTGAGCCAGCTGCAGACACATCCTTCATTTGACTGAACGCTCCACGATAAAAGTGCTCCAAATCGGCAGTCAGTGTTTCAATCATTTGCGACTGCATATCACTTCTGACTGTCTCTACACGTCTAACCAATGTATTAACACCAGAAAGGTAGCTTCCTTTCAGCGCTGTATTTTGTCCAGTTAATTGTTCCTTATCTGTTAATATTTCTTGTGTTAAGGAATGTTTATCTCCTTGTCCTTCTGTTTCAGTCAAAAGAATCACCGCCTTTATGCATAAATCCCGTTCTACCTTCATTTAGGCAAAACGGGATGTCTCTCTCTTATCCTCCGAGCGCTTGTGCAAGCATACCGATATCATCTTCTGATATCTCTGTGTAATCCTCGTCATTGAAGGTTCTTTTACGTCTGACGGTCCCATCTTCTTCAACTTCCTCGCCCCCACCGCCACCGAACATGCGAAGAGGTGCTGTCATAAGTTCAACCTCAAATTGAATATATTTCTCGGCTGACTTGCACAGCTCCGCAACCTGAGGGAGTGTGTACTCCCAAATCTCCCACTTGTTCAGCCCACAGTGTTTATGGAGGGTGAAGAAGATTTCTCCCCAGTGAACGGGCTCCTGTGTTTCCGTATCACGGATTTCGGTTCCCTCCAAAGACTCCCCCTCGGTGCGTTCTACTTTTTAAACCATTGAGTCCAATGAGCATATCAATGACTTTGCGAGCTGTGTTCAGATCAAGGTACTCATCCAGATATTCTCGATTGATGATATACTCACCATGCTCATCTTTGGTCACGATATGTGGATAGTTTTTGAATGCCATTGCCAATACATCAAATAAATCCTGCTGCCGCTTTTCATCCAGTTCATCATTCTCAGTCGGAATGAAGTTAAGAATAATGGCATCGATATTCACCGTTTTCAGCAACTTCATCAGACGGCGGGCATCCTTCAGGTTACATGGCGGAATACGATATTTCCGTCGATCCCTCAGCGTAATAATCTCATCATCTTCAAAGAATGCACGCTCAGCAGCCTCCACTTCCTCCGGAGTCACCCGTTTGTTTTCCGGATCATCTTTGATTCGTTTCGCCGCTTCCTCATTCAGCTTTTCCGCAAGCTCACGCTCGGCTTTTTCTTGTTCTGTTTCCATGAATTTAAAGACCTCCCCAGGACATTCTCCCCCATATAATAAAAAACCTGGCAAGGCAAGGCTCTGTGAAGGGGAGGACACAGATGCCGTTTGATACCTTGCCAGGAGCAATCAACCTTATTTAGATATTAGATCTTGCTTGGTGCGCTGAAACGTTTGATACTGCCGATTTTTCCGTCAGCACGTTCCGGATCAAGAATCTGCAAGGAGATTGCAGATGCAGAAGCGGCAGCGCGCTGGGCATTGATACTGAATGTCCCTTTTGCACGGCACATGTACAGCTCGGTTTCAACACCTGCATACGAACCATCTTTTTGCTGGAACGTACCGTGATGAACGACAGAGATTGGGAATGGTACTTCGTCAACCAACAGGTCAACCATGTCTACAGTTTCTTCACGTTTGTAGTTCAGCACAATCTCCTTATCGATATGGACCGCATTCAGGATGACTACACCATTTGCTTCGTCGTAGAAGAACGCATTCGGTTCCACGGCCGTTCCTTTGGAAGTGAGTTGTTTCAGCAATGTGTTGGAATCTTTGAGGCGAACCGTGATGCCACCGTTGCTTCCATAGATTTTACTTGCATATTTTGGCTTGGCTTCAGCAAAGCCAGAATTGATACGCCTGCAGCCACTGTAGACTGCTCATTCAGCACCCATACATAAGACTTCACTTGCTCTTGTACCGTTGAACCCATCATCAGCTGGATCGCATCCAGATCGAATTTGGCATCTGTTGCCGACACTTCAATCGATTTGGACTTCACCAGTACATCAATGGCGAACAAACCGTCACCACCAAAGATGTCCTCAAGCTCCACGTTAAGGTCAATTTTCAGATCTTGCAGGGTACCCAGGGTAACTACCTCAATTTCGCCCATCGGATCTTTTGGAAGGCGTTTAGCCATAAACGTACCTACACCTTTGATAATCATTTTTTTAGCCATTGAACAGTCCACTCCTTAGGATAGTATGTATTTTTAGCTACGGAGACTTGCTTAAGCCGGGATCAGGTTAAAGGACTTGATGATCGGGAGATCCTTCTTTAATCCGTCTGGCTATTCACCGTCTCTGCTTTTTATAGTGTAGAACGCTATCTTCAATCCCTAACGATAATGTAAACGAAATATATTGAAGCACGATTGGCCCCGTCATCTTTGCAAAAGGAAAAGGCCTATATACGATCAAAGAAAAGACCCCTACATTAGAGGGGCCGTTCTGTTTGGCAAAGCATCAATAATTTGCGCTACCTGTTCCGCACGTTCCTTGATCTCAAATTCATCGGCAGTAACCAGATGAACATGTGAGCAGTATTTGCCATGCTCATAGATTCTCTCAGGTGTAATGAAGACAACGTCAGCAACAGCTTCCATCTTGTGTTTGTGCTTCTCATACTGATCCGGATCGGTCAACGAATCAAATACAACCAGATCAGGATAGGCTGTCTCGACAGAACTTGCCAGCCGGCTATCGTTCACCCAATAGATCACGCGATCACCTTGAAACAGCGTACGGACATTATGGCCCACACGGGCTACAACAAAGTTTGGAATCTCCGGATATGGATACTCCAAGGCATCTACCTGATAGAACTCATCACTGGAGTTGATATATATTACATTGTAGCCTACTTCCGCGAGTGCTTTTAACAGCCGTTGTGGTCGACGCCCGAATCGTTCACTATGGAAATCGATCGCAGGCAGATATACAATCGTAGTATCCGTGTTTGGGGTGTAGGTCGTAACATTGAACTCCGTCGCGTCAATCTCTATTTCTTCAAGCTCAATTGTCGGTGTTGTCGATTGGTTACCAAACATTCGTTTAAATATCTTTTTCATTTCTCATACCTCCTATGACCTGATTAATCATCTTTACGGCATCCATTGCCCTGCCATCCCAGCTATTAGACTTAGCCACCCTTACTCTTGCCGCAATTTTGGAAGCACTATTCTCACGAATCGCTTTCTCCAACATCACCCCGCAATTATGCTGATTCATAAAGTAAGTTACATCGCTGTACTTATGAACAATTTCCTCCATACGCGTTGTCAACACAGGTTTGCCCGCAGACAAATATTCATAATACTTGATCGGATCGCAGCCCCGGATCATCTCTGTCAGCTTGAATGGCACGATACAGACATCGAATTGAGCAATGTAGGCGGGAAGTACTTTATAATCTTTGTGCGGAAGACAAGTCACATTGGGATGCACAATATTTTTTTGATAGAGGGCATTGTTTCCAATCAAAACAACACGATAACCTTTATCTGCAATAGCGGTAATCAGCGAATAATCTACCCACGATGCCATTGCCCCGTGGAAACCCACAATCTTTTGCCCATCATGAACATCGGGGAAGTCCGCCGGTTTGGGCAGAATGGCCCGCGCTTTCTCAAAATGTTGGTAATCTGCCCCGTTAGGGCACATAAAGATTGGTTTGCCGTCATGTTTATGTGCCTCGTACATCACCTTGGCAGTCGTCGCAATAAGATCTGCACGGTCAAAACATTTTGGGATGTAGGATTTCCACACAGCAAACTCATCAGCCGAATTATCAAGGTAATCAAATACGGTAAAATCAAACTTCCGTCCATCCGAATAATTGTACTGACCTGGATTCGAGAACCAGAGTACCTTCTTTCCTTTGATCAGGTGATCGTAGTTCACTCCTTTTTGCACAAGGAACAAATCCTCATTTAACTTTTCAATCGGGCGGCTCTGCTTTCTGTACGTTTCTTCATTGATAAAGATAGCCCGTATACCTGGAATATTAGAGAAGGCGGTCATCAATTGCTGAGGACGTTGGAACAAGAGGTTCCAGTCAAGTGCGGGCGGGTAGACAATGGTCATTTCTATACTTTCAAAAACCGGATTTTCTCGTTGTTTTCTACGAAGCAGCCAATTGAGCAATCAACTCCACTCCTTCCGCATAGGCATGAACGGGACGCAACCGAGTATCTACAAACAGTTCAAACCCCAATCTTCTAGCCTGCTCACAAAATGGTGCATCTTCACCTGTTGGATGGGAACCATATCGAACCCCTGCTTCGATCACTTCACGCTTAATCAAATATACGGCACCTGTCAGTTCTACCGGGAACAAACCCGCTTTGAATTCAGGTATATGTTTTCCGCCGATCATGGCATTATGAGCCTTCAACTTTGGATGATTCCGTATAAGCATGGCGCATACATCCTTGTCATTATCCATTAACTGCTGCAGGCTATGCTCAGGAACGAGGATATCCGTATCAATCGAGAACAGATAATCACAGTCCGATTTTAGAAACTCATCCAGGAGCATATTCCTCAACAACGCCAGGTTGTGATAGGAATATTGTCCACGTATATGACCATATGTTCTCCCCAGATTATGAGTAAGATAAGGAATCTGATGACAATCAAGGATATGCTCCGTCTGATCTTCACTATCATTCAGGATGTACATATAATGCTTCTGCACTGCTTGTTGCTCAAGTGATTGCAAGTGCCGTTCCATAATCCAAGCCCGGTTTCGCACAGGGCTACCTATAAATACGTTTTTCACAGTCCATCCCCTCTCCCTTTTTACATAGTCTAGACTGTTCCTCAATAACCTTCGCACGTGGAACAAAAAGGAGTGATTCCTCAAAAGAAGAGAGAACGAAACATTTTTCCTATTCTAGTACAGAAGGAGTTGATGAATATGTATACCAAAGAAACCATTATTCACACATCGGAAGAAGGTGACCTGCATGCTGGGGAGTGTAGAATTAATCCACAACTGGTTCCAAATGGCCTCTGATGGAGAAGCCCATGCTTCTGTTCGATTTGGGGATGCTTCCAACACCATTCTGGCCCACGATACCGTTCTGACTATGGATTTCATCAAGTCTCATTACGGCTGGTTGAACGATCCTACCTATTGCGGGATAACCTTACCCAATGCAAGTGCGAGAGAAATTATTGTACACTGCCTGCGAAAAGCGGATTACGTCGGACATCTGACCCAGACAGATCACTGGTATTTCAAACCGTTATTCGATATGTGCCTTGCATATTACAAAGTTGAACCCAAGGAGACCTTCTATGCTTTTGAGAATAATTACATCGCCCGATTCAAGTTATTCTATGAAACTTTCAAGACCATGCCTATTCTGATCTGCGGAGCCAAGGCCGAGCAATATCGAGAAGTTCTGGAGCGGAGATACGGGTGGACAAGCATCGTGGGAACGGTGGACTGCCCCTCGTGGTCTCATGTGAGCACAGCATCCAAACAAATGGAACATATCTACCAACAGACACCGTGGAAGCTTACTCTGGTGTGTGCAGGTGCACCCGGTAAGGTACTGGTTATTAAGGCCAAAGAACTGCAGACCGTAGGTGTTGACTTTGGTTCCGGAGCAGATGTTGCCATTCAAGCCGACAGCGAAAATCTGAACGCATGGGATTACAACGGATTTCCTGATTATTGGGAAGGCAGACCCAAAAAATGACCCTCTCCGGGTCTTTTTTACTGGATAAAACTGTTATTCTAATCGAATTTTATCTCCTTAGTGGCTGTTGATAATTTAAACTATCTGCCTTATTATTGTTAAGATAACTCCTAATCTAACCTGGTTTAAACTTGCATGAAGAGGAGCTCTGCTAAGATATTCAAACCGTTGGAGGGAAATGTAATGGCGTACTCGCAGTCAAAGACCGAAATAGTAGCAACTCATCTAAGAACAAGATTTATGGAAGGTAACGTGGAGGGACATGAGATCGTAGTTGCCTTGATCAGTATGGTCAAAGCTGAGAAGATTAATCTAGATGAGGTTGCCCCTATTCTCTCAACAGTCTTTTTTGAACAACCGCAAGGTATTCTGTTGGCACTCGAAAAAGCTAGCACTCTGATTGATGATGAATTAATTGATTCCATTATCCACGAAGTAAACGAAAAAGCTTAATCTTACATACAAGGAGAGAGCTTATCATCAGATTTTAATTTACATCAACCAAATATTCTCTCCACACTTTTAGATTGAATAGATTCATCACTGAGAAATTGGACTTTCTCGTTATTTTCCGTCCTCCTCCGCTTATTCTAGTAGTATTACGAAGGAGGGGACACCAATCGAGACAGTGAATAAAGCCATTTTATTTTTAGTAGTTATTGAAACCATGCTTGAAGCGCTCCACCATGCGGAAGTAGATCAGACAGAACTTGTGGATTCGCTTGTTATGTTGGGCCTTGATCCCATTGAGATGTTGTACGAGACAAATACGATTAGATCTTTCCAAAAGATATGCAGGGCTTTTGCAGAACTCCATCTTACAGATGAGGCCCTGGACACTTTCTCAAAAGAGTAGTTAAAAAAGCAGAACCCCACATCACATTCGACGTGGGGTTCTGCTTTTTTATATTTAAGAAGTTTGAACCCGTTTTGAACCGGATCAGCTTAACCTTCCCCATCCTGCCTCGTATAGGTCATCTAGGGACCATGGACATCTCCATCGCCCCTGTTGACTCTGACTTAATAAACGAAAGGATGGTTGTATGAGCTCACCCACAACACCCCATGTGATCGAAAAAATCAACTCGCGGTTATTGGAGTCATCGATGAATCCTCGATTCAGACCCAATATGAACTTGAGTATCCTGATCATATCGTGATTATACAACATTTTTATTTTTTGAAAGATCCGGCACACTTTAACTCCTGGTTAACCAGCAGGCATCCTTAGCTCCTAATCAATATGCACTGCTCTCGCGGTTAGGACTTTTTACGTCTGCGCTCATCAATTAAAACCTTCAGTAACAACAATTCTCCATAGGTTAACTTCTTCTTGCGTACCTTCTCTACCCATGCCCAATCTTCAATCACCTTGTCGTTGTAGGCATCTCCAATGAACTGATCAAGTTCATTCCAAGCCCATTGTGCATAATCCAGAACCGTATTCATATCATCATCCTCCGTGACTGCTACTTCTTGTAGTGGGTTTAATTTTATATGTACTGCTTGCTTAAATCTTTCATATTCACCTGGTTGTTTAATCCATGGCAGTGGGCATTCCTTCCATCCAACCACTTCTTTGTGTGTGAAGAAGACGGGTGGAAAGCCCCGTTCCCTGATTAGGTATACCGCGAGGTCTACAACGTTATTGAATGTATCTTCATGGATACTGCCATCCTTTTCAATGCACATCTCAATGCCCACTGTACTATTGTTCGGATATGTCCCAAGTTCGGCTAGAGCTTCCTTCGTGTATGTTGCACTCCCGCAGTGATAGGCTAGTTCATCATCCGGGAGACTGTTATATATCGAATTTCGATCTACCGAGTAATGTGCACTTGCATAACGACCTTTCACTGCTTTATTGGAATCTTGCTGTGCCAGACTTGCAAAGTACTTGCTAATGTTCTTGGCGGGCGCCCCAGGAGAAGCCGTATAATGCATCACAATCCCACGTTTTGCTTTTAATTTCAGTCCAGCTCGGCTGTATTTATTCACAGGTATGTAATCCTTGATGATCTGTAACATTACATCTTCCCCTCGTCTTCAACTTGATCTTCATTGCCTCGAAGCTTAAAGAGAGCTGAAGTGATAAACTTCGGTACAGGCAGGCCCAGTTTCCCCAGGTTCTCCAATATACTGATTCCTTCCGTACCGATAATGAACATTAACATTGCATCTCTCATAAAATCATTGGAATTGCCTGCAACCATATCCAGTTGATGTGCAATAATGACAAAAACAAATGTCAATGACTTACGAGCAAGCCCCCACCATCCAACCCTGCTGGATAACTCCTTCCTATACCATGCAGACAGCACCCCTGTGATGTAATCCAACCCCACAAAGATGGTCACTGCAATAAACAGGTGATCAATTCCTCCTACCAAATACACGACTGCAGATAGTAGCCAGCCAAACAAAACCATAAAAACGGTGTCTCTGTGCATTAACGTTCCCCTTCAATAACCTATTTCATGTCTAGGTTAGGCGGATCACAGACATAAGTCTCATGGAATACAAAAACCTCCGAAAAAACATTCACCATCCGCTATACAAACAGCAAAATCCCTCACCGCTTGGATGCGGGAGGGATCATGACGAAATGATTCAGCTATACGTTGATGGATCTGGTGTAACCGGTACACCTGTAGTATTCGTTGGTGTTGTATTCCGTTGGAACATGCCTTGAATTCGGTCCAGAACATAAGGGGTGGAGTCAATGAGTTTCTCAAACAGATGTGTGGAGTTATCAAGTGGTACAATGTGTACCCCCTGTTTACCTACCACCAGGAACGCAATAGGACGTATGGATACACCGCCGCCACTACCGCCACCAAACGGAGAAGCAACTTTAGCTGAACTCGCATGTTCTGCAGAGGTACCCGTAGCACCACTTTTGCCACTACTTTCTCCATTAACGTGAAAATCACTACCACCGGCAGCAAATCCGAATCCCACCTTACTGATTGGCAGAATCACGGTACCATCTGGTGTCTCAACTGCATCGCCAACAATTGTATTGACATCCACCATGGCCTTGATATTCTCCATAGCAGTTTCCATTAAGCCTTGAATTGGATGATCTGACATTTAAATTCCCTCCAGTTTCAATGTAAGCTAGGTTTGATCTAACCATATCATCCCCAAACTTGAAGGGACTTATGTAATAAGCATTTTAAATACACTCACCAAACCCCAACCTTACATTCCCAAAAACAGACCGACTATGATGGGTTTTTATACTGTTGTCCCACTAAGCTTATTCTTTTGTTTCTTCTTATGCCTGCGGCGCTGTTCCTGAAGAAGCTTGAACCACATCCGCCATCCGCCTTCGACTTGAAGCACACGGGTGAGTAGTGTAACTCCAGCGATCAGAACGGCTGTAATCCGAATTTTCGCTCTGAAATCGAGCTCCGTTCTAAATTCCATTTCATCGGACCATACCGGCATAACCTGAAGCATGGGTGTTTCATCAAAGCGGATCTGATAGGTGAGAAAACCAATAATAATGGACTTGATGCTCCACACCCAGCCCGTCAGCACCGCTGTATATGCTGCATCACCAACGCCGATGTGGGTAGCCCAGGACAGTTGGGTCATATGTACGCGCGTGAGTGTTTGCTTAAGCCACAGCTTGAGCGCGTCCGTTGCCCTAAGCATAATTTTCACATCTTTAGTCCACTTCTTGACTTTGCGTTTGTTGACCCGCTCACTTCCCTGGGCCTCGCCTCTCGAATGATTCATGGATTGTTCGGTCTTGACCAGAAAACCTTCCTTCATATTGCGGAAAACAATACTCGGGATCTCATAGTTAATCCGCACAATTCCATAGAGAAAACGAACATTAATATTGGCGTAATCATCACTTTTATGTTTACTGAATGTAAAATGTACATGAACATTTGAGATGAGGACTGCGGCAATCAGCAATGCGAACAACAAACCGATTCCTCCAAGCCAAATCCACACAGGCCTTACCTCCAAGCCCTCAATTCTTTTCTCGTCTAGTATGACACTCTGAATAGGAAAAAATTCACGTCTGACCTAAAAATCCCATTAGATATTTGTTTGGAAACTGTTCTATTCACCATTTTTCTAAAACAATGCACAAAAAAACCGACTCCACTGATGGGTGTCGGTTAGTATGAGCTTGCAAATTAGAGTGAAGAATCCGTATTATCGTCTTCGTTGTCAAATTGACTCGCATCATCCGTCGGATCAACACTTTCCGGTTCCAGTTGTTGCAAATCCAATTTGTTGAATAACAGTTGTGTCTCTTCCTCCAGGTTTTCCGAATCTTCGAACAAGCCTGGTTCCGGAAGGTCTTTAATTGAAGCCAGTCCGAAATAATCCAGAAATGACTTGGTCGTTCCGTACAGAATTGGTCGTCCGATCGCCTCGGCTCGTCCCACTTCAATAATCAAATCCTTACTCACAAGCGTATGAATGGCCCGCTCCGATTTTACACCGCGGATTTCCTCAATCTCTACCCGTGTAATCGGCTGACGATACGCCACAATGGCCAGCGTCTCCAGAGCCGCCTGGGATAAGGACGTGCGTGCGGGAGAGTATGCCAGTTTCTCGAAATATACAGCGTGGTCAGGCAAGGTTCCCAACTGAACTACACCAGCGATCTTGAGAATCTGTACACCTCGTCCCTGCTGTGAGAATTCATGAATCATCTCCTCAATCGCGTCCGTTACAAGTTCCACTCGCTGGTCGACGATCTCGGCGATTTGTTTGATACTCAGACCTTCTTCTCCGGACAAAAACAGCAGGCCTTCAATAATCGATTTCAATTTCGGAAAATCCATGATTCTTTGTTTCCCTCTCCACTCCATAACGATATCCTCAAACATCCGTTCCTGATAACAGACAATCTGCTTCATCTTCATCAGTTCCAGCACCGCCAGAAAAGTGACAACAATCTCATGGCGATAGATATGCTCGTCCATCAACTTGGAGAATAACAGTCTGCCTCCCGGCCCCATACTTTCCAAAGCGCCGATGACATCCCGTATCCGGTCCTTAACCGAAATCTCATCCCGTTTGATTCGGGTTACAGTTGTGCGCTTCTCAGCCTTACGTAGCGCCTTCTGAAAGGCTGCAATCAGGTCAGAGGTGTGTAAACCCTCAACCGGGTTCGATTGGGCTTCTACGGGCATATAGGGGCGCAGATCCTCGGGCTCTTTGGAAAATATAAGGCTACGTTCCCACTCCCGTTCATGAAGATGACGCGCAATTCCCTTGTACTTGCGATATTCTATCAGACGTGCAATCAGCTCTGCACGTGGATCATAATCTTCTTCTTCCATAAAATCATAATCCTCGAAGTCCTCAATGACCGGTGGTTTGGGCAATAAAAGTTTGCTCTTGATCGACAGCAATGTTGCTGCCATGACCAGAAATTCACTCGTAATATCCAGTTCCAGTTCCTGCATCGAATGCAGATACGCCATGTATTGATCGGTAATATCGCTGATGGGAATATCCTGGATATGAATTTCAGCCTTATCAATCAGATGAAGCAGCAGATCCAAAGGCCCTTCAAAAGTCTCCAGTTTGTATGTAACTACCGTCACTAGACGAATCCTCCCGCCAGAAAAATACAAAACCCTGCTAAGCCGTCCGAATCCGGTTTCCCGTGTTCGTCTGCGCAAAGCAGGGCACTACTATTAAATAAGCACTATTTTAGCTGTTTCGTCAAGTTTGCCATCTCAATTGCCGCCGTAGCTGCATCCCAACCTTTGTTACCCGCTTTGGTTCCGGCACGTTCAATCGCTTGTTCAATATTTTCTGTCGTAACCAATCCAAAGATTGTAGGCACGCCAGTTTTCAGATTAATTGCTGCTACCCCTTTAGCCATCTCGTTGCACACATAATCGTAATGCGTAGTGGATCCACGAATGACAGTTCCCAAGGTAATCACCGCATCATACTTGCCGCTCTCCGCCATTTTCTGCGCAATCAGAGGGATTTCGAACGCACCTGGAACCCAGGCTACATCCACTTCATCATCCTGCACGCCGTGACGTTTGAATGCATCAAGCGCTGCGCTAAGCAATTTACTGGTGATAAATTCGTTGAAACGTCCAACAACAACTCCATATCTGGATCCTTCTGATACTAAATGTCCTTCAAAAAATTGTGGCATTCAAGTCATCTCCCTAACGGTATAATGTAATGTAAGTAACGGAAATCCTAATTAATCTCTTCCATAAATTACATGGTGAACGTTATTCATATAAAATATATTTACTGTTCGTTTTGTTCGATATCATCAAACTTGAGCATATGCCCCAGCTTTGCTTGCTTTGTATGAAGATACACTGTATTGTCCTCGTTCTCTTCCATCTGGATCGCAACACGCTCTACAACTTCAAGTCCATATCCTTCAAGGCCTTTAATTTTACGAGGATTGTTAGTAAGCAGTCTGATCTGACGAACCCCAAGGTCTTTCAGAATTTGAGCGCCAATCCCGTAATCACGCAAGTCGGCAGCAAATCCCAGCTTCAGGTTTGCATCCACCGTATCCAGACCTTCCTCTTGCAGCTTATAGGCTTTGAGTTTGTTGATTAGCCCAATGCCCCGGCCTTCCTGTCTCATATAGAGCAGTACGCCGTTGCCTTCCTCGTTAATCTGTTTGAGTGCCGCATCAAACTGAGGACCACAGTCACAACGATGGGAATGGAATACATCACCAGTCAAACATTCAGAGTGCACACGTACAAGTACGGGTTTGGAACCATCTATTTCACCTTTGACCAAAGCCACATGCTCCTTGTTGTCCACAGCGTTTGTATAAGCCACCGCTTGAAACTCGCCAAAGTCCGTTGGCATACGTACAGCCACTTCACGTTGGACCAGCTGCTCTTTTTCGTTACGGTAACGAATCATGTCCTGAATACTGATCAGCTTCAGATCATGTTTGCGGGCAATCTCCTGCAGATCCGGAAGTCTGGCCATTGTGCCATCTTCCTTAATCACTTCACAGATCACGCCTGCGGGATATGAACCACACATAATGGCCAAATCTACGGCCGCTTCTGTATGCCCAGCACGACGAAGTACACCGCCATCTTTTGCAATCAGCGGGAACATGTGACCAGGCTTACGGAAGTCCCCAGCTTTCGCTTCAGGATCGATCAGACCTTTCACGGTAATAGAGCGTTCATGTGCCGAGATACCTGTTGTCGTATCTTTGTGGTCCACAGAGACGGTGAAGGCTGTTCCATGGAAATCCGTATTTTGTTGAACCATCGGTTTCAGATTCAGTTCGTCCGCACGTTGTTGTGTAATCGGAACACAGACCAGACCTCTACCTTCAGTAATCATGAAATTAATGACTTCAGGTGTCGCCTTTTCGGCCAAAGCGATAAAATCGCCTTCATTCTCCCGATCTTCATCATCCACAACAATGACGGGTTTACCACGCATGAGATCATATATAGCTTCTTCTATCGTATCCAAAATGGATTGTTCTGACATGGGTCCACCTCCAGTTAATTTCTGTTCTCTATTTATACAAATCCGTGATTGGCGAGAAAATCTTCACTGATACTGTGCGGCTTGCCAGCACCCGTCTCTCGATGTCCTCTCCCATACTGGAGCAGATGATCCACATATTTGCCCAAAATATCGCATTCGATATTAATGGTATCCCCTGTCTTTTTCACATTTAGTACAGTTTCACCAATGGTATGCGGGATTATGGAAACCGTGAATGCGGTATCCGATGTATGGACAACGGTCAAGCTAATGCCATCCAGTGTAACCGATCCTTTGGGAATCAGATATTTGAACAACTGGTGATCATCAGGTTTGATCTCAAACACAATCGCATTCTGATCACGTGTTATACTGCCAATCACTCCGGTACCATCGACATGGCCCTGAACGATGTGTCCGCCAAAACGCCCGCCGGATTGCATGGCCCGCTCCAGATTAACTTTACTGCCAGATTGCAGCTGACTGAGATTGGTATGGCGATAGGTTTCAGGCATTACATCGGCGGTAAAACCTCCACCTTCGAGCGTTGTCGCAGTTAAGCACACGCCGTTCACTGCTACACTATCACCAATTTTCAGATCGTCCATGATGGCGGAAGCTCCGATATTCAGGACCATCGCTTCGCCTTTCCGACCAATACGCCGGATCTGACCGACTTCTTCCACCAAACCGGTAAACATGCTGCCGCCTCCTTGTTCAATTTATAAAGAGTCTAACTTGTTTCTTTAAAATTCATTTATTTATTCAGGCCACACCGGAATACCGCCAATGCTGATATTATCTCCAACTTTTTCGATCTCCAACTGATTCAATTGAATCGCCTGATTCATACGTTCCACACCTTCGAAGCGGAAGCTTCCAGGTGTATCATAACCGCCTACAATCTTCGGAGCGATAAACATGAGCAGTCGATCGACCAACCGTGCCTCCAGCATGGCTCCATTCAGAGTGCCCCCACCTTCAAGCAAAATCGAACCAATCTCACGCTCACCCAACTTGCTAAGTCCGCTTAACAGATCCACACGTGGTCCAGGACCACAGCGTATAATCTCAACACCGTAAGCTTCCAAACGTTCAGCAGCTTCAGGACTGGCTTCGTCTGTGGTGAGAACCCATGTTGGAGCAAGACCATCCTTAACCATTTTGACACCTACGGGAAGACGCAACTTGGAATCCACCACAATGCGCACCGGACTAATGCCTTCCACTTGTAAACGGGTTGTAAGTTCCGGATTATCGGCAATCACTGTGTCGACGCCAACCATAATTCCCTGGTGACGATGACGAAGGGCATGCACAATCTCACGAGCGGGCTCGTTGGAGATCCACTTGCTGTCTCCGCTGCGAGTAGCAATTTTGCCATCCAAAGTAGTAGCCGTTTTCAGTGTCACAAAAGGTAGACCCGTTGTTATAAATTTAATGAATTTTTCATTCATGCGTCTTCCACGCTCACGCAGTACGCCAACTTCAACTTCAATGCCTTGTTGACGAAGCATGCTGATGCCTCTGCCGGATACTTGCGGATTTGGATCTTCACAACATACGACAACACGTTTTACCTTTTCATGAATCAGGCGTTCACTACAAGGTGGCGTCTTGCCATAATGACTACAGGGCTCAAGTGTAACGTATACCGTACTTCCTTCTGCATCGCTGCCTGCCATGTTAAGGGCATGCACCTCCGCATGACCGGTTCCACGTTTCAGATGGCTCCCCAGACCTACAATACGACCCTCTTTCACAACTACACATCCAACGACCGGATTAATCCCCGTCTGTCCTTGTGCTCGTTCCGCCATATCCAATGCTAGTGCCATATAAAATTCATCATTGATCATTTCCAAATCCGTTCACCCCGCGGTTTAAAGTCTTTTTTATTAAAAATCCCCGTCGAACAATCAGTTCGATGGGGATGATGAGAGACAAATGTCACCAGCAGGAGTGAAATGGATACAGCACGCCAACACTTTGCCCAAAACTTCATTTCGGGCAAGTGAAAATAGACACATACCTTAATGAACATCAATTACAGGTAAAGAGCTTTTATAGTGTGGCATATGTATGGAACTGTCCGGCGTAACCGGATTTTCCCTGCACAGTGCAAGACATTACCAATCTAGACTGTACAGCAATACTCCTGCTGAATGCAAACCTGTTAGGTCTGCACCTCTCCTTCTCCCATCCAGACTATACTGTCGGTTCTGGAATTACACCAGATCAGCCATCTGCCACAGGCAGACAGGTCACGGACTTTGCATCAAGTGCTGGACATGTGTCCTTACACTTCCTGCATCACCGCCGGTAGGGAATTGCACCCTGCCCTGAAGGATTGCTTTCGTTATTACTTGGATGTTAGCACTTTAATGCCAAAAAATCAATTGTTTTTTGTTCCTTTTTGTCACATACTAACTTTTAATAAGCTAAGAAACAACAAAAAACCGCTTCCTCTCAAGGAGGTACGGTTTTTGTTTGGAGGCACATTTCACATCCATCGCAGCATTCTACATATCAGGAAAACACCAGCTCGCCATATGCTTTAATTCTTTGGCATTATGGAATGGAGTGCGATCAGGTTCTTGCAGGGGCGAAGTCGGAAGCGGGAACTCTCTTGCCACCCTTCTGACCCAACTTGTGGAATCAATCGCAATAGCCGAGCATTTCCAGCGTCCATTCGCTCTCGGTCGAAACGTTCCATGCAAATCTGCTTTTCCCGGCATCTCTGGAAAGACACCATCCAAATATTCAACGATGACACGCTTGTCTCTGACTTCATGACAGTATACTGTCACCCATACACCTTCCCGGACCCGAACAGCATACACATCTCCAGACTGTACCTCCCCGGTACCTGCATCAGGAGATGCCTTTGGTACTTTTCCGCGAACACTTCTCTTCTTCTCCAATGCTCCTAAGATCGTGTCCTTTACAACTGGACTCTCATCAGGCTTATCCGCAAGAGATATATTATTCAGATCAAAATCATGAAATATCTTGTTCAGGTTGTTCTCATTGATTCCTACAGATGAGTCCCACCATGCCAGAGGCGCCTGTACCTCAACCCGAACATTGGGGCGTGCGTCACGTTGCATGTAAGTGGTGAATTCCGTGATCATTCCAGGATGTTCCGGCGTATCCAATATGCCAATCAGAGCTAACGTCTCAAGCAAATCACGGTAAGCATATTCCTTCTGTGTAGGCAAAAGACGTTCCTTCTTGAGCGCTACTGCTGCCTTGCTGTAGCGTGTTTTGGGAGGTAATTCGCGCAGCACCGTTAACACCGCACGGAATGTCCAACGGTCGTAATCATTGGGTATTGGAAGCTCCTGTGCTGCAGCCAACTCTCGAAGTGCCAGCACATATCCAAAAGGATCACCGTCCAACGGGGTTCCATTGGTCATCCGCCAATACCATTGCAGCGTCGTGTCGGTTGCTTGATCTACACTTAACCCGCAGATCTTGCAAGTGTTCGAAGATGGATATGGCGTATGTTCATGACTTGGCATACTGCTCGCAATAAGCTTGCCCGTAAGCAACGAGCGCCAGATCATGGGTGCTGACCACAAAGAGGATACAAAAGCCTGCGCTGCATCATTCAGTGTCCATTGATTCGCAACTTTTTTCAGCTCAGTAATCGTTTCATCATGTTGAGGACGTACAAATCGATTCGGTTCATGCCCCGCTGCCTCAAGCGCTTCTCGATCCTTTACTGATAGACTATCCGGAACGACATGGCGCGATGCCTGCAGTTCTTCATCCCACAACGTGCGCTCACTATAAATTTGTTTTAACAAGCTTAGCTGAGTAACCGTATCCAAGGTTTTATTCATCCTTTCTAATCATCGATTTCAAGTATGTAAAAAAACAAAAAAAGTGCTTCTATAAAAGAAGCACTTCATGTTTGGATCCAGTTAAGGTGAAGGTATTAAGCTTCTACAACTTCAACAGTTTCCATTTTGTCTTTACCTTCTAAAGCGTCCACGAACTCCATACCTTTAGTTACTTTACCAAATACAGTATGTTGTCCATCCAGATGTGGTTGCGGTTGGTAGCAGATGTAGAACTGGCTTCCACCTGTGTTACGGCCAGCATGTGCCATAGCAAGTGTTCCGCGCTCATGTTTGTTCGGGTTAATTTCACAATTGATTGTGTAACCTGGGCCAC
Source organism: Paenibacillus sp. OVF10 (assembly GCA_022836915.1). Lineage (GTDB taxonomy): Bacteria > Bacillota > Bacilli > Paenibacillales > Paenibacillaceae > Paenibacillus. The sequence goes on from CP094668.1 coordinate 5,268,743, forward strand.
CTGCACCGCTACCGTTAGGGCATCCGCCTTGAGCTACAAAGCCCGGGATAACGCGGTGGAATGTAAGACCATTGTAGAAACCGGAGTTAGCCAGTTTCTCAAAGTTTGCTACAGTGTTTGGAGCTTCTTGATCAAACAGATCGATCAGAACTTCTCCGCCGTTTGCCAATTTAATTTTCGCTTGTTTCGCCATATGTAAATGACTCCTTTCGTATTGACCATCGTTAATGGTGCCAGAACGCATGACCCTGGGTCAAGCATTACAGCACTTTTCTTAGTGTACACCGAAAATGACTGGATCGCAAAAAAAACGGAAACTTTTTTTCATAATTTAGTCCGAATATACAAAAAGCAGACGAAAATGGAAGTTCCCTTTTCATCTGCTTCAAATTTAAAATCCCTATATCCTGAATAATGCAGAAACGCATTATTTTTTGACGAATTAGCGAGTTACTGGCTGTTTGCCAATGCGCGCTGGTACCAGGTCATTCTGGATGATATCTTGATACGTCTCACGGCGTACTACGACATCTCCTTGACCGTCTTTGACAAACACAACAGCCGGACGACGAATACGGTTGTAGTTGCTCGCCATGGAGTAGTTATATGCACCTGTACAAGCTACAGCGAGCAGATCGCCGCTCTCCACTTTTGGCAGGTCCAGATCCCAGATCAACATATCGCCACTCTCGCAGCATTTACCCGCAACAGATACCGTTTCCTGAGCAGCCTCATTTGCACGGTTGGCAAGCACAGCTTCGTACTTGGATTCATACAAAGCAGGACGTGGGTTATCGGTCATACCACCATCAACGGCAACGTATTTACGCACGCCTGGGATGTCTTTGCTTGTTCCAACAGTATACAGCGTTGTTCCCGCTTCACCCACGATACTGCGCCCTGGCTCAACCCAGATCTCAGGTACGGCATAGCCGATTTGAGCAAAATGATTTTTAACTGCGTCTGTAATAGCCTTCACGTATTGCGCAACTTCAAGCGGTGTATCTCCATCGATATAACGGATTCCGAATCCACCACCAAGGTTAACCACTTTGAAAGCAACATTAAGACGCTCATATACACTTGCTGCAAATTCAGCAACACGTTGAACAGCCATCTGGAAGCCTTCAACTTCGAAGATCTGGGAACCGATGTGGGAATGCACACCGAGCAATACCAGGTTAGACTGCTTGGAAGCCAAGTCAATCGCTTCAAATGCTGTACCATTGCCGATATCGAATCCAAATTTGGAATCCGTTTGACCTGTGGAAATATATTCATGCGTATGGGCCTCAACACCAGGCGTCACACGAAGCAAAATGTTTACTTTACGATTTTTGTCCGCTGCTACAGCCTGCAACAGATGTAGTTCATTGAAGTTATCAACAACAAAGCATCCGATCTCCGCATCAAGAGCCATTTCGATCTCTTCCAGCGTTTTGTTGTTACCGTGGAAGTGAATGCGCTCAGCCGGGAATCCTGCTTGCAGTGCAGTAAACAGTTCACCGTCAGATACAACATCCAGGGAAAGTCCTTCTTCAGCTGCAAGGGCACACATCGCCATTACACAGAATGCTTTACTTGCGTATGCAACCTGGAAGCCCAATCCGGAAGCACGGAATGCTTCCATATACTCTCTGCAACGCTCGCGAACCAATTGCTCGTCCACAACGTACAGGGGAGTTCCAAATTGTTCTTTCAGATCTGTTGCATCAACTCCGCCAATCTCCAGATGCCCTTGCGCGTTTATTTTACTTGTACCATGTAAATACATAATCTGCATTCCTCACTTTTTTATATACTGGAACAGTTGCTATTCCAATGATTTTACACCAGTATATCAAATTAGGCAGCGAGATGAATGGATTTTTCGGAAGATCATTTGTGTTTTTTACTTTTTCGCAGTTCACCGTCTGGATCATCAGACATTTTGGTGTTGTCACGGGTTTTGTTGAATGATGGACGTTTTTTATTTTCCAGCAACGGAAGCCGGAATAAAAAGTTGCCCAGGGCCTTTGCATTAAACGGTATAAAAGGCCAGAGATACGAAGAATTGTACGACCGGTGAATGGTGAGCGCCAATATGAGCAATGTACTGCCCACCACCAATCCCGGAACCTTGAATATCGCAACAGCGATTAACAGAACCAACCTGACCAGCCTGTTGGCAAGTCCAAGCTCGTAACTCGGCGTGGCAAACATGCCGATGGCTGCGATCGCCATATAAAGTACAACCTCATTGACAAAATATCCTGTTTTGACGGCGATATCCCCGACTAGAATTGCCGCGATTAAGCCCATTGCCGATGCCAATGGTGTAGGCGTATGGACCGCTGCCATCCGTAATAAATCGACGCCAAGTTCGATCAATAGAAACTGTAGAATCAGCGGTAGCTTTACATTTTCCTGCGGACCGATGAAGTCAAGTCCCATCGGTTTAATCGAAGGGTCAATAACCATGAGAAGCCATAGCGGTAGCAAAAACAACGATATGAGAATCCCTGCAAAACGCACCCATCGTAAATACGTCCCCATCAATGCTGTCTGTCTGTTCTCCTCCGCATGCTCACACAGATCGAAGAAAGTCGTAGGCAGAATCATCACACTGGGGGAAGTGTCTACGAAAATGACAACACGTCCTTCCAGCAAATGGGAAGCTGTAACATCCGGTCGTTCGGAATACCGGACGAGTGGAAACGGATTCCAACCCTTGTTGATAATCGCTTCTTCCAGCTGTTTATCGGCGGAGGGAATACCATCAATATCCACTCGCTGAATTTTTTCACGAACGGAATCCACCTGCACTTTATCCACAATATCGTCAATGTACACCACGCAGACATCGGTTTGTGTTCTCCGCCCCACCTGCATGATCTCAAATTTCAGTCCTGGGTCGCGAATTCTACGGCGGACCAAGGTTACATTGGTTAGGAGTGTTTCGGTAAAGCCGTCTCTGGAACCCCGGACTACCCTTTCCAATGAAGGTTCTTCGGGTGAACGTACCGGATAACTCCGGGTATCCATAATTAAGACCGAGCGGTCCCCTTCAACGAACATTGCACTCATACCGGTAAGAACCTTGTTGATGACCGCACTCATCTTCTCGACTTTTTCCACCTGAATATGGGGAATGTAACATTCAAAATAAGATTTGAGTGCATGTCCGGACACGTCATCCGGCGTGAGATAGGTGAGTCTTTTCAACACTTCAAGCAAAATCTCATCCTTGGCGAAGCCGGTGATCATCAGCAATCCAACGTGCTTGCCACCCAGGACCATTTCTCTCATATTCACGTCAAACGATTCTCCGAGCCCCAGTACCTGTTGCAGTGTATATCTATTCTCACTCATGCGTGGGGAGATATCATCGTTTTCCTGCCAATATTGCACGGATTCCTCAATGCTGTCGGACATCTCATTTTGTTTTTTCTTACTGTACGCTTTCTCCTCTTCTTCCTTCTGAATCTCATAAGCAGACTTGTGTAACATCTCTTCCGTTATACCTTCACTATTTTCCTGGCCTGTGTGCTCTGTTTGTTCATCCATCTTCCATCCTCCTATGGCCACGAGTTACCGCTGATATATGAAAAAATCAAACAGGGAACCTGTCATTTTGCCCAAAATCATGGCGAGCAGTAATCCAAACAAATAAGGTTTCATGCCCAATCGTTTGGCTAGTACGGGCAGTACATTAAGCACCTCAGTGAGCGCTGCGGCCAGCAGACCGATGAACACCCCACAGAACAAACCAACGATTGGACTGAGCAGCAGCACCCCATGCATTTTCCAGTGCCAGAAATCCGCCACCGTCCCGAGCAGTGAACCACCGATCAGCGCCCCTTCGTACCAGTGAGTCTTGTCATACGATTGCGTAAGTTGGGCCAACCTGGGAATCATATCGAGCACCAGAATGAGCGCAATTACGCCGCTCCCTACGGCAATTCCCCTGCAATACCCAATACAATGCTGATTGCTCCATTAAGAACGCTCATCCGCATTCATCTCCCTGCGTTCCTGCTCGTGCATCCGTTCGCTTTCTTCAATCACCACATATTTATCTACATTTTGCTGGTATAGGAACATCTCCACTTCCAGCGGGGTAGGTTCCTCATTCCACTTTTTCTTGAACAAATGATTAAAAAATACTGCCATTCCGAATCCAATGCCAATGGAATACGCCACTTGGAACAGATAGGGATGTTCGTCCCGATGCCCAGTGAGCATCTCCACAATTCGAATCTGTACTTCCTGCATGTTCACATCGGCATGAAAATTCATAATGGTTAAGGCTGATCCAAAAAACAGCAGCAGCCAAACCAGAATGAACAGGGACTTGGAAGGTTGACCATTTCCCGCAATGACTTCAACCAACGTATGACCTGATCCCATCAGTTCCACACTTACCTCCGGCAAGACGTGCCGAATTCGGGGAATAATTTGCAATATATCAATGAGGATCAGATTGCCATCCTCCGGTCCAGGGCGCAGCAGTTCAAGCTCCAGTAGCCTGCCCTCCTGGTCTTCAGAAGAGGTCAGTACATGTGCAATGTCTCCAAGCTTGACTGCTCTGCCCCTCTGGATGCGAATACGGCTGCGCAGACGAATATAGACCATTGGAGTGGGTGTCTGGGACATCCATAGCACTCCTTTACTGCGTAATTTAGGTTAGTATTTGAAGAATGTGCAAATTTATTACAAATTGGTTGGAAAAAGATCGGGAGGTGGGTGGTGGCGCTGCGGGATGGATCGGTCATTGGTCGCTGTTGCTCGGGGAGGATACACGCAGACACTCCGACGGCAGACCAACCTTCTGATCGCTGTTGTCTCCAATTTCTTTTGATTGATTTCTAAGTGTTAGAAATTTGGAGACAAAGGCGAACGCTTCGCTTCTTCAGGTCTAATCTGCCGCCTGCGTTGCTTATGTATCCTTAGATGAACCCTCACGCTTCGCTCCTTTTGACCGATTCCATCCCTCCGCTACCCATCGTCCCCCGTTTCCAAACGTTTGAAATAAATATGCTGGGGGAGTAGGCAGGAAGGGAATTGAAAGATGAGCTTTTTGGGGTTATTTTGCTCAAAATTCTATGACTCTTGAAGTTGTCTTCTGGAACCGTCTTAGACTACAGCCTTTTATACGCTCTCCTTGTGATCGGTTTGAGGCGTAACTAAGTGTGAAACATTATTTTACATATCAAAAAAGTCGCCGTATGGGCGACTCTTGGTACTGGTAAATAGGTTCACGGATCATGTACAATAACTCAAAAATTATGTTCTTTTTCTCTTTCGTTCAATTCCCTTCTAAATCGTAAAGGGGTTGATTTCATTGTTTTGCGGAATTGGTTAATGTAATAACTCGTGCTGTTAAAACCGACCTCATAGGCAATTTCGGTGATGCTACGCTCGGAGAGTTGCAATAGTTCAATGCTTCTTTGGATGCGGTACTCAATCACATATTGCATGGGTGTGGTTTTCAGAATTTGCTTGAAATAACGGCATGTCTCCGATCGACTTAACTGTCCGGCCTTTGCAATATCTTCCAGCTTAATTGGATCGGTATAGTTGAGATTAATCCATTGCAACATGTCTTTCATTCGCTTGTTTCTGCTCATCTCTGATGGATCATGTTCCAGGGAATATCCGTTCATAATCAGCAGTTTCCACATATTCAGCACCGAAGAAGCAACATTCACTTCGTAAAAAGGAACTTGTTGCACTAGCTCCTTTCTAATCTGTGCAATGGCACTCAGGATCTGTTCTCCCCAAGCGTTAGCTCTTTCGATATACAGAAAAGGCAAATTAGTTGCTGTTACATATGGATGTACGTACTTTATATACAAATCCGAAGGCATGATAACATGCGGGGACAAATTCAGACATAAATAAATGCAGTTCTCGCTCACACCATGATCTTCGGCCATATGCATTATTCCACTGTTGATAAAAATCCCGTCACCTTTGGACAAAATCATCTTTTGATCGTTGATATGGAACAACGCCGTACCCTGAAGAACGGTAACAAACTGCAATTCATCATGCCAGTGGAGAGGAATATGTCCGTGAACATTTTGAACAATGGTTGTCTCATAACAGGCTATAGATAATGTATCGGTACGGTGTTGCGTCATTTCTTTCAATTGTTGATCAATGATAAATTCGATTTTCCGCATGGCCCTCATCTCAATATATTTATATTTTTAAGTGTAATATTGATATTAATGTACCGCATTTCTCCTTAATATAACACTATTCTTATATTTAAGGTGAGGCGAACAAGAATGACAACTTCTGCAAAATCCAAAATTTCAGGCATCGTACTCGTTCTGACCGGAGCCATCTGTTGGGGCATTGGGGGTACGGTATCTCAAAAACTGTTTCAACTGGATGGAATTGAGGTCAATTGGTATGTCACGGTACGATTGTTGATCGCTGGGTTACTATTACTGGTTATTCAATCGTTTACTAATGGACGATTTCAGATTTTTGATGTGTGGAGAAATAAAAAAACGGCTGGACAGCTGATCATCTTTGGATTGGTCGGTATGCTTACCGTCCAGTATACGTACATGGCATCCATTAAACACGGTAATTCAGCGGTAGCTACACTCCTGCAGTACCTGTCCCCTGTCATGATCATGATTTACATCGCACTCCGTAAGCAGTCTGTCCTTACACGCAATGACCTTGCATGCGCCGTTCTGGCTCTCGGTGGGTGTTTTCTCCTACTGACGAACGGCTCACTCACGCAGTTATCTGTCTCCTGGCTCGCAGTGATGTGGGGCATATTATCCGGGGTTTCAGCTGCATTTTATACGCTGTATGCCGTGCAACTGATTAAAAAGTTCGATTCACTTGTTGTGGTCGGCTGGGCTATGATCATCGCTGGTTTGGGAATGAGTTTTATTCACCCGCCCTGGAAAATGAATTTTGCTAGCATCACGCTGGAAACCTACGGTTATTTGATATTTACAATCCTTTTTGGAACCATGATTGCTTTTTGGTTTTATATTGCGAGTCTCAAAAGTCTTACACCCAAGGAAACTAGCCTGCTCGGGAGCGCAGAGCCCCTAGCTGCTGTCGGAACAACCGTTATATGGCTCCATGAACCTTTTGGCCTCTATCAATGGATTGGTATGGCATGTATTCTTGGCATGATGCTGGTCATGCAGTCCAATCGTTCGAGATCTCCCCGGAGTAACAACAAATAACCTCCCTCGCCATAATGCGCGATAGAAGGTTGTTAGTTGTCGTAAATTGGTGCATAAGCGCCAATATTGTTGTTGCACTCCACAAAATCACTGCGCGATCTGGTCGCGGATGGATTGCAGTATTTTTTCTCCAGACGCGATACCTGCACCTGAGATATACCCAGCCTACTGGCAACCTCGGACTGGGTCTGATCCCGGTAATACCGAAGATACACGATTAACCGCTCCCGCTCACTGAGACCACCGATGGCTTCGTTCAGGGCCAGTTTGTCAAACCAACGTTCCTGAGACTCGTCGGCAATCTGATCCATTAAGGTGATGGGATCACCGTCATTCTCGAATACCGTCTCATGAATGGAGGTGGGTGGTTTGTTCGCTTCCTGGGCAAATACGACTTCCTCAGGGGTTACCCCAGCTCTGCGGCAACTTCCTTAATCGTTGGCAGACGATCCAGATGTTTAGACAGTTCGTCCCTTTTTTACGGACTTTATTCGCCATCTCTTTTAGTGAACGACTGACCTTCAGGGTACCGTCATCCCGCAGGAATCGCTGGATTTCTCCGATGATCATCGGTACCGCGTAGGTTGAGAACTTCACGTCATAACTGAGATCGAATTTGTCCACTGACTTGAGCAGACCGATACAACCAATCTGGAACAGATCTTCCGGATCATATCCCTGTTCATAAAACGCTGTACGACGGACCAGACGAGTCTGATGTTGCAGTTCACCAGCGTATCCCGTGAGACATGGTCACCCGACTGACTGAGCGCAATCAGCCGTTTGACCTCGGCATCGTCCAAATAGGTCTGTGAAGATGGTTTCACTTCAGCATCCATAAGAACACCAACCCCTAATTATACAATGCTTTCTTGGATTCAATCCTTTTTTCATCTTGATGGAGGTGCCTCTGCCGGGCTCACTGCTGACTTCGAATTCATCCATAAAGTTTTCCATAATGGTGAAGCCCATGCCCGACCGCTCAAGTTCGGGTTTGGACGTATATAGCGGCTGCTTGGCGAGTTCAAGATCTTCGATTCCTTCACCGCGGTCTTCCACGATGATTGTGATCATGTCTTCCCGAATCTCGGCCTGGATAGACACAACACCTTCGGAGTTGTTGTTGTATCCGTGGATGATGCTGTTGGTCACGGCTTCCGAAATGACCGTCTTCAGGTCACTGAGCTCGTCCATCGTTGGATCAAGCTGGGAGATAAACGCAGCAACGGTTACCCGTGCAAACGACTCATTCTCTGACTTGGCCGCGAATTGCAGATTCATGAAATTTGTCCCTGTTCCTTCATTCATGAGACGACCTCCAGACCTGAGAGAGCAGTTCCCTCATTTTCGTATATCGGCATAATCTTGAACAGACCCGACATTTCCAGCAATCGGTACACTGGCGAATTGACGTCACAGACCACCATCTTGCCACCTTTATTCTTAATGAGCTTGTATCTTCCCAAAATGACACCCAGACCCGAACTGTCCATAAATTGCAGATCTTTCAGGCTGAGTACGAGATGCTCGCTTTGTCTCCGCTGGATGGCTTCATCCATCTGCATCCGTACCATGTCAGCTGTATGGTGATCCAGCTCCCCGGATAATCGTACAATCAGAATCCCGCGATGGTGTTCCATTTCCACATGCAAGTTCACGTTTGCTCACTCTCCTCCCTGTCTTAGAACAAGGATTTCTACGCTTCCGAAGGCTTTTCCTGCCCCCGACAAAACTAGAAGAAAACCCCTATTTAACTACAAAATATGTTCGAAGGATGCGTGCAACTCGCAGAAATCGCCGTTTAGTCAAACAGGTTGGACGTTGTCCGCTTGAACAGCTTCCACCAGCCAGCCTTATTCACATCCTGCGGGGCCTGAATATCGAACTCCTTAATCACGTCATTGCCCTGGTAAACCACAAGTTTACCTATACTTTGCCCAGCCTTGATCGGAGCTTTCAATTCTTTGGCAACCAACAATTCATGTCGGATGTCGTTGGATTTGGCTCCTTTGCGCATCAGTACACTATAATTTTGCGTGGCATTTAGAGGCAATTCGGCAACTTCACCTTTTTCGATCTTCAGACTGCCCAGCAGATCCCCTGCCTTGTAGAGCGCCTTCATCGTATATTGGCTAAACGCATAGTCAAACATCGAAGATACCTCACTGTTCCGTGTTTTGGTATTTGGTTCACCAAGTACCACGGAAACGACACGCAATCCATCTTTGGACGCCGTTGCAGACAAGCAGAATTTCGCTTCGGAAGTGTAACCTGTTTTCAAACCGTCTGCCCCTTGATAAAAACGAACCAGCTTGTTGGTGTTAACCAGCCAGAATGGCTTTTCCGTATCTTTGCGAAGGTAATCCTGATATGCACCGGTGTACTTCGTAATCCCGGAATGTTTCAACAGTTCACGGCTCATGACGGCAATATCATGGGCGGAAGAATAATGATTATCGACCGGCAGACCGTTACAGTTGGCAAAATGAGTATCCTTCATGCCAAGCTCCTTCGCACGCTCATTCATCAGCTGTACAAAGGCTTCTTCCGAGCCAGCGATCTTCTCAGCCATAGCTACCGAGGCATCATTGCCCGAAGCCATCGCGATCCCTTTTAACATATCATCAACTGTCATTTCTTCCCCAGGCTCCAGGAAGATCTGCGAACCGCCCATCGAAGCTGCATATTCGCTCGCTCTTACTTTGTCCGTCAGCTTCAGCTTGCCTGAGTCGATCGCTTCGATCGTAAGCAGCATGGTCATAATTTTTGTAATGCTCGCCGGAGGCAGCTGATCATGACTGTTTTTCTCATAAATGACCGTTCCCGTGTCTGCATCCATTAAGATCGCAGAGCGCGCCGACGGGGCCAGATCAGTTCCTTCCGCTGCCTTCGGTGTTTCTTCAGCTAATGCCGTTGATGCCAAAAGGGACAGCAGGATACAAAGGGTCATGAACGATGCCATTATTCTTTTCTTCACAAGTTTACCTCCTCAAATGACTTGCTTACTGCATGTTCCATGCATGTACTGCTAATCATTGTCGGCCCGTTTCCAGTAAATTATTCCATGTAAAGCATGATTTCCCGAACTTTTATTGAAAAAATGTGGTCAAAGCAAAAAAACGTACTGCACTCAACAAACGAGTAAGCGTACGTCCAACACAACAAAAAAGGTTACCCCCGATGATTTCTCATTCGAACAGGTAACCTTCTCTACTCAAATCTTGCTTACATTTGCGGAATAACAGCCAATACCAGCGCCAGGAACGACTCACGCACACGCTCCGTCGTTTCCATCACCTCATCATGTGACAGCGGCTGGTCCAGAATTCCGGCAGCCATGTTGCTGATACAGGAAATACCGAGTACTTCCAGGCCTGCGTGTCGTGCCACGATCACTTCAGATACAGTGGACATGCCCACTGCGTCTGCGCCCAATGTACGCAGCATTCTGATCTCTGCCGGTGTCTCGTAGTTCGGACCAAGCATACCTGCGTATACCCCTTCACGTACGTTAAAACCTTGTGATGCGGCCGTATCCTTCGCCAGCGCACGCAAACGGCGGCTATATGCTTCGGACAGATCCGGGAAACGCACGCCCAGTGCAGCGTCATTTGGTCCAATCAGTGGATTTTTGCCTGTGAGATTCAAGTGGTCAGAGATCAGCATCAAGTCTCCAGCTTCATACGACGTATTCACACCGCCTGCAGCATTGGTTACAAGCAAGCTACTTACACCCAGTTCTTTCATAACCCGTACCGGGAAAGCTGTCAATTCCGGACCATATCCTTCGTACATATGGAAACGGCCTTTCATCATCACGACTGGACGACCTTTAATGGTTCCGACCAATAGTTCACCTTCATGTCCTTCTACTGTGGACACCGGAAAATGTGGAATATCCTGATAAGCGATACTTACGCCATCTTCAATCAGTTCTGCCAGTACGCCAAGACCCGAACCCAAAATCAAACCGACTTCCGGCTTGATGGAGCTTTTGCTTTGAATATAAGATGCTGCTTCCGAAATCATTTGTTGGTTTAATGCTGTCATGCGTTGTATGTTCCTCCTTGAGTTGAAACGATCCGTCTTATGTATAACGGCGTTTGGATGTATTCAATTTATTTTATCCTAAATCGGCCCAATGTTCCGCATTTATTTGTGAATGCCATGCGTCAAAATCTATCTTGCCCTCGGATGATGGGTTTCATAGATTTCTTTCATGGTTTTGCGACCATGATTGCCATATTGTTGTCCAGGTTGCTCCACGTGACCCAGCATGTCTTGAACCGCACGTGTATCCGCCCCATTGGCAATCAGGTGTGCTGCAAAGGAATGACGCAGCGTATGCGGCGTTATTTCTTCCGAGATTCCCGCGTCCACCGCCGCTTTTTTGAGCAGCTTCCAGAAGCCCTGCCGGGTTAAACGTCTGCCAGATACATTCACGAATAGTGCCTGCTCGTCCGAATCGGTTTTGAGTAACTTATTGCGGAATTCCTCCACATATACACTCGCCCAATGTGCAGCTGGTGCACCGATGGGAAGGATGCGTTCCTTGCCCGCGCCACCGCATCGTATAAAGCGCATGCCTGGCTGTACATCCCGAATGTCAAGCGCAATCAGTTCAGAGACCCGAATGCCTGTAGCATATAATAGTTCAAGCATCGCTCGATCTCTCACACCCTGCGGTGAACGAATATCAGGCGCTGTCAGCAGTTGTTCGATCTCCTGGATACTTAACACCTGTGGTGGCGTCTTATCCGCCTTGGGAGCTTCCACATCAAACGTAGGGTCCTGTATAATCTCACCCCGCCGCATCAAAAAATGAAAGTAGGAGCGCAGAGATACGATGCTGCGGGCAATGGTTGCATTGGCACGTCCTGCCTGTTTGAGCTGACCTGCAAACAGGACGACATGTGTGCGTCTGACCTGATCGGCTTCGCGTATGCCATATTCCTTCTCTGCAAATTCAATGAACTTGTCCACGTCTCGGAGATACGATTCAAGCGTGCTGCTCGACATCCCTTTATCATCTTCCAAGTATAAGGCATAGGCATGTATCGTCTGTTTCATGTACAACGCTCCTCAACTGACAGATCTGCCGCTCTGGCAGACTGCTCCCGTATTTGCATCCCTGGCTGTTTGAAGCTACTCCCCGTACCAATAGAACAAACGGAGACGCTCTGCCATCGTAGGACGTCCTTCTCCATTACCCGGCCAATCCGTTTCCTGAAAAACTTTGATTGCATTGCCAGTCGGCATCTGATACTGATCCACAGGTGAGATCCAGCCATTAAACAGATCCAGAACATGATAGAACAGATAAACTAATGCGGCAAAAAATATAATAAATCGAATAAAACGGAGCCCTCTCCGCACTGATATAATCATGGGCGTGTCCCCTCCTGATTCGAATCCGGTAATGTCCTTGAATCAGGGTATGTCCATAAACACAGATTTATGCCATTCGGAGGAAACTCCAGATCATGTCCGGTGCCAAAAAAGCTCTCCCGTCAAAACCGCCGGTGAGAGCTTGAAGATATGCTATGTTATTCTTCATCTTTGGGTTTCTGTTCATTTTTAGCTTTGCAACGATAACAAATTCCATGAAAGTCCAGTCGGTGATCTACTACCGAAAAGTTGAATTCCCGCTCCAAACGCTCTTCAAGCGGTCCAAGCCAGTCTTCACGTATTTCATCCATACTTCCGCATTGAACACAGATTAAGTGATGATGGTGATGCTTGGATGTATCTCCGCGCAGATCATAACGCGCTACACCGTCGCCGAAGTTGATTTTCTCTACAACATGCAGCTCACTCAGCAGTTCGAGGGTACGGTACACGGTTGCCAGACCGATTTCGGGAGCCTTTTCTTTAACGAGCATGAATACGTCTTCTGCACTCAGATGATCTTCTTCATTCTCAAGAAGTACTCTTAAAGTGGCTTCCCGCTGGGGCGTTAATTTATATCCTTGGGACTGTAGTTGCTGCTTAATTTTATCAATCCGTGCTTCCATTTTCTCCCTCCCCTAGGAAATCACTGCACACTGCAACTTAACCCACTCTTTTCATTATAGGGGAGTGCGTAATTAAAGTCAACATTTTACACTATACGGTGCACGTTAGGCCGGTAGTAACATTGGCGTGACCCAACGCATCATCGCAGGTGTAACCCATGTTTCAAAAGACGCCACGCCGAGCAGCAATGCAGCCATAACCAAAGTTAACACTATATATGAAGCAAAAGGCCTTTGTCGACCAGGTGTTCGCTGCATCAAAACACGATTGCGAATGATGTATAACGAGAACGTCATCGCCGCCACACTGCAGATCAGAAGGATCGGAATGACAAATAGATTATGTGGTGCCACGGACACCAGTGCAAACAGCAGCCCTTTCCAGGAATACTGCCCAACAAGGTACCCTACTGTGAATCCAATGAGCACACCTTTCAAAAAATCCAGAACCAGTATACCGGGCAGTCCAACAACGGATAAACCCAGAATAAAGATCAGACCCACCCATTTCAGATGGAGCGTGGCAATGTCCCAATATGCCCCGGTCTCAGTCACTTGTGCGCTGTGCTGCACGGTCATGAAGAAATTGCCGAGATAACCCTCCAGATCCTGACGTTGCTCAAGAGACAATGCGTTCACCATGAGCGCACCAAAAATGACGCCGACCAGAAACAAGACAGCCACAAATACATATAACGAAGTCTGACCTTTAAATGTAAAGTAGGAAGAGCGCATACAGGTACGAGTCCCCTTTCCGGTATCATGCTGCAAGGATTCTCAGTTACATCCTCATAGTCATTCTTATGAACCGGAACGCACCTGTATGACTTCTTGTCCAGATTGGCTCTACGTGAAGTGAAGCTTTATCAGTTGAACCTAGGAGTAATTACACGGGTCACTCCGAAGCTTTCACCTGAACAGCAACTTTACCGTACGTGCCGCCACCTCCGGAGGACAGCTCCAGTTGTCCGTTCCGTGCAGCCACAATTAAGCCTGCTAGCACAGGTCCAACAACCGCAGCAAGCTCTTCCTCACGCGTGCGATGAAGTACATTCATTTCTGTACCAAAATGGTCCAGTAGCTGGCGCAGTTTGGCTTTGCCAAGTCCGGGGATGAACTCCAGTGGTACCTGATAATGATAGGCCGGTCTGTTTGCAGGGACATGAGGACTCTCCCGATCAGAGATCGCCAGAATGCGGTCCAGCACCCCTGAACCAGCTTCAGACTGCCACAGTGCGGACAACGCTCTGCTGACATCGCTCGCTCATCCATAATGCTGCCACATGCTGCACAGTAAGTACGGTGATACTTGCCCAGCCTTGGATTCAGTCCATAATTGGCCGCAATTTTCCTGTTGGCTTCTCCTTGAAGTGCCATACGGAATTCATCAAAAGAAGGGCAGCAACTTGCAGTTCGTTATACTCCCGTCCAATCTTACCGAGTGAATGAGCATCCGAGTTGGTGAGAAACGGTACATGATCCAACTCCCGAATATAACTGGCCATGGATGAATCAGAGCTTAACCCCAACTCGACAGCATCCACAAGACGGGTATCCAATACATCGCCCATACGGGGCGCAGTACTGCCATAGATGCCTTTATGCGGTGTAAATACATGTGCAGGCACAATAAGCCCACCAAGTGCCTTAATCTCAGCCTGCATCTCTAGAGCGGGCACGTACACCCGCTGAGAACTGAGGTTCACATTTTTCATATAACGTTTCATCCAGTCCGTGAAAGACTTCATCGTTTTCAGATCACGGAAGTACGCCAGCATATGAAACTCACGCATTCCAGGCTCGCGCAGCTCAATCTCTGTACCCAGCAGAATGGTAGTGTCCTGGTAGGCAATACCGCCGCCCTCAATCTCGGACATGGTACCACTCTCCAGCAATTGCTCAATATCCATCTGTACAACCGGAGAATGACAATCAATAACACCAAGCAAATGAATTCCTTTGCGATCCGATGCTTCCCGAGCGATATTCTCAAATGTCAGATCGCGACTGCCACTGATTTTCACGGCCTCACCCCGAGAGGTTCGTCCGATGTGAATATGCAGGTCTGTATAACAGGGCTCCCACATCGTGGACGTTTTCAGTTGGTCTTGCATGCCTAGAACCGTCCTGTCGTTCTGTAAAGGTCCCACGCGTACACAGCCATCATCGTTTTGGCATCGCTAATACGGTTCTCGTCCATAAGCGCATAGGCTTCCTCCAGAGTTATTTCGGCAACTTCAAGGAATTCATCTTCGTCCAGCGCCATGTCCCCTGCTTCCAACTCTTCAGCGATGTAAAGATGAATGATCTCATCTGCGAACCCCGGTGACGTGTAGAACGAACGCAAATGACGCAGCGACTTCGCCACATATCCTGTCTCTTCTCGCAATTCACGTGCTGCTGCAACCTCTGGTTCTTCACCCGGGTCCAGTTTCCCCGCAGGAATCTCCACTTCGGTGCGCCCCATTGCCTGACGATACTGATCTACAACAAGCATGCGATCCCCGTTTAGAGCTAGTACCGCTACAGCGCCAGGGTGCCGGATTATCTCACGTGTAGCCGTCTGGCCGTTTGGCAATTTAACGGTATCGACCTGAAGTGAAATCACTTTGCCCTCGAAGATTGGCTTGGTGGATACGGTCACTTCATCCAGTTTTGGATTGGCAGGTTGTGCTGCATGGATGGATTGGGCAGATTGGTTTGGTTTCATTTGTTCTTCAACTCCATATCGTAGGATTAAATATTCGCTTAATGTATATATTTCTGATTTTGGGCATATGGTGAGCGTATAGAATTCTCACAGCAAATATAAACGAATCAGGGGGACTTTCGATGAACAGTTATATGACGCCTCAATCCGTACACGTGGTAGGACAAGCCCGGCAAGTGCAGCTCATACTCAAGCAATGGTTGCGCGAGTGGGGCCCGGATGCCAAGTTAGTCGATCTGCTCGCTGGTCGTAAATGAATGGGTCATCGATCCATTCATCCATTGATTCCTTTTGACCCTAAATTAACGAGTCTTCTCCTTGAAATATAACATGAATTCGCAAAAAGTCCGAATCCGATACAGACCGGGTTCGGACTTTTGTCTAACAACATGTGACGTAACATGCGCTCTATATTATTTCTTGTCAGCTGCCGTTTCCTGAATAATAGCTACGACTACCTGAGACAACTTCACAATGTCTTCGGCACGAATGCGTTCTTTGGTCGTATGAATATCCTCATACCCTACCGCCAAGTTCACTGTTGGAATGTCGAATCCGTTAAAGATATTGGCATCACTGCCACCACCGGAAGCAAACGTACTGGTCTCCAGCCCAATACTGCGGATGGCACGCTGTGCAAGCTGTACAACTTCGTGTTCATCATGGAAGCCAAATGCAGGGTAGAGGATCTCACTTCTGAATTCAGCCGTTGCACCGTATTTGCGACATGTCGTTTCCAGCGCGTCACGCATCTGTGCAACCTGCAATTCAACTTTCTCCTGCACAATACTGCGGGCTTCCGCTTCAAGCTGTACAAAGTCACATACCACGTTGAGTGGTGATCCACCCTGGAATTTGCCAATGTTTGCTGTCGTTTCATCATCAATTCTGCCCAGTGTCATCGCTGCAATTGCTTTGGCTGCTACCTGAATGGCGCTGATCCCGTCTTCCGGGTTCACGCCCGCATGTGCGGACTTACCATAGATGCTCATTTGAATTTCAGCTCTGGCTGGTGCAGCTACACAGATCGTGCCTACAGCTCCATTAGAGTCAAGCGCATAACCGAACTCGGCATCGATATCCTTCGGATTCATCGCACGTGCGCCCACCAGGCCAGACTCTTCGCCAACTGTAATGACAAATTGAATTTTACCATGAGGAATCTTGTTTTCCTGGATCACACGAATCGCTTCGAACAATGCCGCAATTCCTGCTTTATCATCTGCTCCCAGGATCGTTGTTCCATCACTGCGAATCCAGCCATCTTCACCCAGTTCAGGCTTGATTCCCTGTCCCGGCGTTACGGTGTCCATATGACATGTGAAAAAGATCGGTGCAACTCCATCTGTTCCTTCGGCTTCCCAGGTAATAACGAGGTTTCCGGCGCCATGTCCGGTTTGCTCCATCGTGTCGTCCTCATAGACATGAAGACCAAGCTCTGTAAACTGTTCTTTTAACACCTTCGAGATGTTCTGTTCATTTTTCGTTTCACTATCAATCTGCACCAGTTCCATAAACTGATCGATAACGCGTTGTTGTTTAATCATAGGACTTTCCTCCCTCTCGTGGATACGGTACAATACAATTACTATGGCTTGTTTACTTTTTATGAGGTTGTTCAAAAAGTCCGCTTTTGATTACGAAGGATGCCTAGCGGCATCATCAGCATCGAATATGGAATTCAGCCGAAATGTCCGTTGCTCACGTAGTTTTCCTACGCTCCGCTACTCCATTTCTAGCTTCATCCCATCTTCTTGGTACTGAAAACCAGTCTTTTTGAACACACACTTTATGTTGAAAGGAGTTCTCTCATCATGCAAAAAAGAAATGGTTCAAAATCATCATCTATCTCATGCTGATCGCCATGATCGGGTCCACCCTTTTCATAGCTCTCGAACCGTTGCTGTTCGGATAGCAACCTAAAGCCTTTCGACGAACTGTTTACAGACGTTGAAGGGCTTCTTTTTCCGTGACCCAATTAATCTCATATGGAAAAATACGATTAAAGTACGGAACAATCTCCTGCGCTACCTGCTCCACCGCATAAGACTTGCCCGTTATATCCTCCAGTGAGGTAACGCCATACTGCTCAATCCCACAAGGAACAATCCCCTGAAATCCTGCATGTTGAATGCCTGAGCTGATGTTAAAAGCAAAGCCGTGACTGGTCACAAAACCGCGGCGGTGTTTGCAACGATTAAACTTGATGCCAATTGCAGCGATCTTCATATCGCCAATCCACACACCCGTGTAACCCTCTTTGCGTCCGGCTTCAATGCCCTGGTCTCCGAGATAATCCATAAGCACCTGCTCAAGTTTCCGTAAATAGCCGTGCAGATCCAGGTCTTCATCCCGACCAAGAATCAATAACGGGTAACCTACCAACTGGCCCGGGCCATGATAAGTAATATCACCGCCGCGGTCAATTTGAAACAAAGAAATCCCTTGCTCACGCAACTCTTCCGGACTGAGAAGCAGATGCTCCGGATGATTTTGTGAGCCGATCGTATACGTAGGCGGGTGTTGTAAAAGCAGCATCTGCTCCGCTCCCTCGCCCTCGTCCAATCGCTGCACAATCGCTTTCTGGCGGTTCCAAGCCTCTTCATAATCAAGCATTGGTATGTATGCAACATCCAGCGGCTTGCTCATGATTCCCCACACCCTTCTGCTTCAGGTTCAGTGTACAATTGAGCACCTGTCCGTAGACAGCAGGAAAAGTGCACGGCCTGCGGCACATACACTTCCCCGACAACTATTTACTTAATACACCTTGCTCTCCATGGTATATCCTTCAAGGTTTTCTTTGACACGTTGCAAGAAACGTCCGCTGATTACACCATCCAGGATTCGGTGATCCAGTGATAGACACAGGTTAGCCATCGAACGAACAGCGATCATATCATTAATAACCACTGGTTTCTTGACAATTGACTCAAATGTAAGAATCGCTGCCTGCGGGTAGTTAATGATTGGCTGGGACAGGATCGAACCAAATGAACCTGTGTTGTTTACCGTGAACGTACCACCTTGCATATGGTCCAGCTTCAACGTACCTTCACGTGTTTTGCGAGCCAGTTCATCCACTTCACGGGCCAGACCTGCAATATTTCGCTGATCGGCATGTTTGATTACGGGTGTAAGTACGGAATCTTCGGTTCCTACCGCCATGGACAGGTTAATGTCCCGTTTGACGATAATTTTGTCCACTGCCCATACCGAGTTCATGATTGGGTAGTCTTTAATCGCGTTAACGACTCCCTTCATCATGAAGGACAGATATGTCAGATTGATGCCTTCCTTACGCTTGAACTCATCCTTAAGTTTATTGCGCAGCATCACAAGATTTGTTACGTCCACTTCGATCATTGTCCATGCATGCGGGATTTCCGATACGCTTTGACGCATATTCCGGGCAATGGCATTACGCACAGGGGTAACATCGATGAAATACTCCGATCTTCCCTGGCCGCCACCTTCCACTTCGATCTGTGGAATTTTCGGGCTTTCGGTTAGATGAATGCCTGAATGTCTCACAGGAACACCTGCATCGGACGCTGAGATCGCTTCTCCAGCGGTTAAACCCATTTCTCCATTTCCACGATTCACTCCGCTGAAAGGAGAAGCAGACGGCACACCAGAAGGTGTATGCTGTGCTGCTGCAGATGATGCTTGTGCAGACGTTCCAGCCGCGTTACCTCCCTGTGCAACAAATGCCAGCACATCTTTGCGGGTAATACGACCACCGGCTCCAGTGCCTTGGATGCTTTGCAAGTTCAAGCCATGCTCTGCTGCCAAGGATTGCACTGCCGGGGAATACCGATTGCGCATCGGCTGGTTGGGGTCATGTACTGCTGTATTTGAGGCGGCAACAGGAGTGTGGCTGACATGTTGCTCCACTTGCTCCTGTTGCTGCGATACTTGTGTTACTTGCTCGGCCACTTCTTCGTCAGAAGCTGCGACCTGCATGCGGCAGATTGCTTCACCAACAGCAATCGTTGTACCCTCTTCCACCAAAAGGTCACCCATAATTCCATCCACAGTGGATGGAATCTCGGCATTAACTTTATCAGTGATTACTTCACAGATCGGCTCGTACTGTTCCACACGGTCGCCCGGTTTTTTCAACCATTTGCCTATGGTAGCCGAGACCAGCGATTCCGCCAATTGCGGCATAATGACCTCGATCCATTTCATACGTTCAGCCATTTGATTATCACTCCAAACTTTACTTTTAAACGATCCAAAAACGAAATTAAAACTCGGCAAGTGTACGCATTGCTGCTTTGGCTTTGTCTTTGCTCAGCATGTAGAATTTCTCCAATGTTGGGCTAATTGGCATGGCCGGCACGTCAGGTCCGCAGAGACGCTGAATCGGTGCATCCAGTTCAAATAGACATTCCTCACTAATAATAGCGGCAACTTCGGCACCTACACCACCGGTTTTGTTATCTTCGTGTACAATCAGCACCTTGCCTGTCAGACGAGCGGAAGCGATAATGGCTTCACGATCCAACGGCTGCAATGTGCGCAGATCCAGAACGTGTGCAGTAATGCCTTCTTCCCGTTCCAGCTCCTCAGCAGCCTGCATTACAAAATGCAGCGGCTGACTGTAACCGATCACCGTAATATCCGCACCCTCACGAAGTACGTTGGCTTTACCAATCGGAACGATGTAATCATCTTCAGGCACATCTTCCTTGATAAGCTTGTAGCATTTTTTATTTTCAAAAAAGAGTACCGGGTCCGGGTCGCGAATAGCGGCCTTGAGCAGTCCCTTGGCATCGTATGCCGAGTAGGGTGCTATAATTTTCAGACCAGGTGTACCAAAGAAAATCGATTCCGGACATTGGGAGTGATACAACCCACCGAAGATCCCGCCACCAATCGGCGCGCGGATAACAATCGGGCAGCTCCAGTCATTGTTGGAACGATAGCGGATCTTCGCCGCTTCACTAATGATCTGGTTGGTTGCCGGCAACATGAAGTCCGAATATTGCATTTCGGCAATTGGCTTCATGCCATACATCGCTGCACCAATGGCAACACCTGCAATAGCCGATTCAGACAAAGGTGTGTCCATCACTCGCATTTCGCCAAACTGATCTTGCAGCCCTTTAGTTGTGGTAAACACACCACCTTTGAGACCTACGTCTTCACCAAGGATAAAAACATTCTCATCCCGTTCCATCTCTTCTTTCATCGCGAGACGGATTGCATCAATATATTCCATCACTGCCATACTTACCGTCCCCCTTCTTCGCTGTCCGCATAAACGTGCGTCAGAGTGTCCTCAGGTTTAGGATATGGCGCGTTGTCTGCATATTCAGTTGCTTCTTTCATTTCCATCGCAAGCTGCGAAGCCAGATCCGCATCCCGGGCTTCGTCCCAGATGCCGCAATCGATCAAGTAGTTCTTCATGCGAGGAACGCCATCTTTCTTCCAGTTCTCCTCAACTTCCTCTTTGGTCCGATAAGCCAGATCATTATCGGAGGTGGAGTGAGGTGACAACCGATACATCATCGCTTCAATCAGTGTCGGGCCTTCTCCGGCTATGGCACGGCGACGCGCTTCCTTCACTGCAGCGTATACTTCTAAAGCATCGTTACCATCTACACGTAGTCCGGGAACCCGTATCCTTGTGCTCGATCGGATATTTTGCCGCTCAACTGTTTGTGAATCGGTACCGAAATTGCATATTGATTGTTCTCACACATAATAATGACAGGCAATTTATGCACACCTGCAAAGTTGGCTCCCTCGTGGAAGTCACCCTGGTTGCTTGATCCTTCACCAAACGTAACAAAAGAAACAAATTCTTGCTTCTTCATTTTGGCAGCCAGCGCAAACCCAACAGCGTGCGGAACCTGTGTTGTAACCGGGCTGGAGCCCGTCACAATCCGCAGCTTTTTGTGACCGAAGTGACCCGGCATTTGCCGACCGCCACTATTCGGATCTTCCGCTTTTGCAAAAGCAGACAGCATCAACTCACGCGGAGTCATGCCTACCGCCAGTACAAAGCCATAATCGCGGTAATAAGGTAAATAATAATCGTGATCCCGATCCAGACCAAAAGCAGCGCCTACTTGCGCAGCTTCCTGTCCTACACCGGATACGTGAAAGTTAATTTTGCCAGCCCGTTGCAAGAGCAAGCAACGCTCGTCAAACTTGCGTGCGAGCAGCATGTATTTGTACATATCCAATACTTCACCATCGCTAAGTCCCAGCTGTTGATGCCGATGGACCGCGTCTGCAGTACCTTGTGAACTCATATGAGGTACCTCCTTTTAATCAGAGCCTGTGCCACTCTTACTACCCGATCTTATAACCTGGTACTAAGACTTGGCTTAACCTTATTATAATCCCTTTTACCCAAAAAAGGAAAGAACCTTTCTCATAAGCCTGTTTGGCTTACATTCCAATGGCCTTTCCATCGACCGCCAGCATGGCTTCACCCATGATTTCCGACAGAGAAGGGTGCGGATGAATGGTTTGTCCAACTTCCCAAGGTGTGGCATCCAGCATCTGAGCCAGAGAAGCCTCAGCGATCAATTCCGTCACATGGGTGCCAATCATATGTACTCCCAATATATCATTCGTCTTGGCATCTGCGATCACCTTCACGAATCCATCACGACTTCCATGAATGAGCGATTTACCAATCGCCGAAAATGGGAACTTCCCTGTTTTAATGTCATAGCCACGTTCTTTGGCTTCACGCTCGGTGAATCCGATGCTTGCTGCTTCCGGACGTGTATACACACAGCGCGGGATGCGATGGGATTCTACGGCATGTACCGTTTCGCCCGCCAGATGATCGACAGCGAGAATGCCTTCATGACTTGCGGCATGTGCAAGCTGCAAACCGCCGATGCAGTCACCAATGGCGTAGATGTGACCTTCACCGGTTTGTAACTGTTTGTTCACAGCGATGAATCCACGCTCCAGTTTGATATCTGTATTTTCGAGTCCGATATTTTCGACATTAGCCTGACGTCCAACCGACACGAGCATTTTCTCCGCTCTCAGCGTTTCCTGCTTATCGTCACCAAGCTGCACATCAATCTGGATGCCCTCTTGATCCGTGTTATATGTTTCCGTTAGAACAGTGGCACCTGTCAGGAAACGAACACCTCGTTTGCTTAGCAATCGCTGCATTTCTTTGGCAACATCCTCATCCTCGGCAGGCAACACGTGAGCAGCTGCTTCTACTACTGTGATGTCTACGCCAAAGTCATTCAGCATGGATGCCCACTCCAGTCCAATCACACCCCCACCGACAATGATGAGTGATGCAGGAAGTTCATCCATACGCAGGGCTTCGTCACTGCTCATAATAAACTTGCCGTCCGGTTCCAGGCCCGGCAACACACGTGGACGCGAACCAGTCGCAATGATGAGATTGGTTGGAACTACCGTATCCATCTCGCCATCTTCAAACTCCACAGCGACTGCTCCGCTCTGCGGTGAGAAGATGGATGGTCCGATGACGCGACCTTTCGCGTGTACAACCTGGATTTTATTTTTTCATCAAATATTGAACGCCCTGATGGAGCTGTTCGACAATTGCATCCTTGCGCGCCTGTACTTTGGGAAATACAAGTGTAGCTCCAGCTGTCTCGATACCATACGTCTCGCTCTCCTGGATCTCGGCGTATACTTCCGCACTTTTCAGCAAAGCCTTACTCGGAATACAGCCACGATGCAGACAGGTACCGCCAAGCTTGTCCTTCTCAATGATAACGACCTGTTTTCCCAGCTGTGCAGCCCGGATCGCAGCTACATATCCACCAGTTCCTCCTCCAAGAATTGCAACATCACATGTAATTGGCATCTCTCATGCTCTCCTCTATGAATCAAATTTCAATATAATTTATGATGGCTTAAATCATGGTTTAGCTTATACCCTCTATATGCCATTGTACTCTCCTTAAGCGGTCAACTCAAAGTTTGAAGCAATCACACATGGACAGCCCATGCATTCCAAGCTATGATGGAATCAGGTATGATCTGTAAGCGTAACCTTTATTTAATGTCGACTTTGGCAGAAAGGGTATAATGCTCATGAATACAAGATTGGTCTTTGCGCGATTTTTGGCAATTGTTGTTCTGGTCATCCCCGGTTTAATGGCAATGAAGGGTTTTCTGATGATGAAAGATGCCCTGTTCCTATATTATGCCGAGCACGGGAACGAACTGATTTCACCAGGGTTCCAGTGGCTTTCCTTTGGCGGTGGACTTGTTCTTTTTGCCGCAGGTATGAGTTTTCTGGGAGGCTGGATCTTGTTCCGTGACCGCAAGCGTAATTATGTAGGTCCCCGTTTCCGGTCCAAAAGTGTACCCGAAAAAGCAGAGACGCCCGGAAGGACTCCATGAGTCCGGGCTTTTTTGTGTGTATACAACACACCGCCTACTTTACATAGACAGGATGGATCATCATGGTATCATTTCTAATCACGTTACAACGATTGCTCAAAGGCATTTTCCATGCGTTCAAAGACCCCAAGTTTCTGGCTCTGTTCGCGTTAACAGCAGCAACGTTGCTGTCAGGCACTTTGTTTTACACTCGTGTTGAAGGTCTGCACTGGATCGATGCGTTATACTTCTGTGCAGTTACCCTGACTACAGTGGGACATCCTGAATTTGTGCCATCCACCGGATTCAGCAAAGCCTTTACCGTAATCTACATGTTTGCAGGCATTGGTCTCACCTTTGCCATGATTGCCAGAATTACAGCAGGTATTCTATTCCCTCGCAAATTAAAGACAGAAGAGGACCCCGAGTAATCTCCGGGTCATTCGTATAGAGCATCCCGCAGTTTGGTAGACATACGTGATTCTTTGGAAGAAGACTTCAAAATCGTTCTACGCAAGGTAAGGTTACTTGCCTGCAGTCTCTCCGCTTCTGCGAACAGTTCTGCAAATAATGCCTGCGCCGCTTCATCTAGAGATCCCTGTTCTTTCAGGCTTTCATATTGCGCTTGCAGTGATGTTAATGCTTCACTCATACTAAACACCTCTTTTCACAACTCCTGTTAATTAGCTGCCGTAACCAATACCTTAACAATCCATATAGTAACACAAAGCTGCGCAGATTAGTTCTGGCTCTTTCCAAAGATTTTGTGGTACTCTGTAAAGGTCGCTTTTTTGTTGAATCCCGTATGTGAGAGGAGTAGCAGCACCGTGCAAACAGGACGTATTACCGTAATTACTGGACCCATGTTCAGTGAAAAATCCGGTGAACTCATTCGCCGTTGTCAGAAATTAATACAATTTGGCCGTAAAAAGGTTGTGGCCTACAAACCAGCCGAGGATGATCGGTTTGCCCAGGACGAGATCGTAAGCCGAATTGGTTATCGACTCCCTGCCCATTCCATTCCCCGGCAATTAACCCCGGAATCCGTAGAAATGATCTTGAACCAAACCATAGATGCTGATGTTGTTGCATTTGATGAAGTACAATTTTTCAGCAGTGCCATTATGGAACTTGTCTCGGAGTTAGCGTATTGTGGCAAACATGTCATTGTGGACGGACTTAATATGGATTACCGTGGTAAGGAATTCGGATATGTCGGCGGTTTGCTTGCCATGGCAGACGACATTGAGAAACTCTCGGCTTTCTGTGCGGTATGTGGCAGCCCGGATGCAGCCTTTACGCAACGTATCGTCAATGGGGAGCCTGTTACCTTGGGTCCGGTTGTCATGATTGGCGATTCAGAAGCTTACGAGCCACGCTGTCGTTGCTGCTTCATTCCTCCTCACAAAGTTGAATGCTCATCATAATTGCTAAAAGATTTTTGATTTCTTCCAAAAAGGCCCCTTGGGGCTTTTTTTGTTATAGAGCAAACATTCGCACAAAAAAGCACCGCTTCGCAGCGATGCTTCCAGAGTCGCTTCCCGCTAGTCACGGGAAACAAAATATTTGTTGGTCATGTAGTAAGCGTCACCACGCGACGTTTCCACCATTCCTTTTTTGGCATCCAAAAATACAATCTCTTTACACTTTGTACAGTACCATTTTGTGCGCTT
This sequence comes from Paenibacillus sp. OVF10, assembly GCA_022836915.1. Taxonomy (GTDB): domain Bacteria; phylum Bacillota; class Bacilli; order Paenibacillales; family Paenibacillaceae; genus Paenibacillus. Next base: position 5,294,697 of record CP094668.1, read on the forward strand.
GTATGGGGATTCCGTCACATAAGCCGTGCCACATTTACAATCAATCTTCATTAATAACTCGGTTGATTTATAGGCACTGGACAAGCGTTCCAGGTTATCCTGCTGCTGTGTAGGCATAATGGTCTGCTGATAATCCGATAAATGATTTTGAACCTTGAAGTCTGCTACCAATCCTGCATTCAATCCAAAAAACTCCTTGCCGATTTCGGTCACGAAGCGCTTCTCATTTCTGTAGCAATCCAGCCACTCAATAATCTGCTTATTAGACAGTGGAACCGTACCCTTGATACCGCTGTTTAAGGTGTAGGTCATGATGTATAAAGTATCGTCTTGTCTACCTGAGTACATTAGAATCCTCCTTCGAATACATTTGCTAATGTACTACAAAAACGCGCATAAATCAAAGAATTGTTATTTCCTGAGCGCATCTCTTCTTATTAAATGGGAAACATTCCACGTTCATCCGCCAAAGACTTACAAGAACTGCATACACCTGAAACATTTCCCTGTGGCGCCGCATAATGCACGACCGATTCAACGTTTTTCTTGCATATGGAACAGTAGTGCCTCCTTTCCTTTTTTGGGATATAGTCCGATAGCTTAACCACGTTTTTGTTCGGTCGGAATCGTTGTAAGAAACCCGGCCATTTCATCTCGCTTCACTCTTTCTTGTTCGTCTACTTCGTAGTCATTTTTTTACTCTGGGCTAAAAATCATCTCGTCTTTTTTTATGTATACGATTCCAAGTTGTGCATGCCTATCTCATAATCTATTCGACGTTTTGAACGTTTTTCCTGTTTTTAATCTCTACACATACAAAAAAACCGACAGAACCTGCTCTCCTTATTTTCGGAAGAACAGTATTTTAGTCGGTTCCAGCCTTATTTATAAAAAGTTCCCAGAACGTCCAGCTCTGAAGAGCGCTCAATTCGAAATGGATAGATATAACCCTGATTCATTCGGGTAAATTTGCGGCTCCACAGGTCCAGTCCCGATGTGAACTGATAGGCCTGATATATAAACTTGGAGCAGTAATTGCGCTCAATACTGCGCAGGTTGGTCTGCAAACGGTAGAATTTTACCTGCTTGTAATGGTCATGTACCCACCCGGCTGCTTTCATGCCTGCCTCATTCAGTCTGGAACGGAATACAATGAAACGATCTCCTTCATAAAACCGCGTAAGATACCACTCTAATGAATCAGCAAATACAGGCCCATAAGGGTGCACATGATACACCTTGCCGTCGAGACCAATAATGCCCATATGCCCGGCGTAATACGTCGATTCCGAGCTTGGCGTGTACACAATATCCCCTGGCTCTAGCTTCATCTCACCCAACACGTTAATAGGCAAGTCCTGATGCAGCCGTTTGGCTGCTGAACGTTCACGCCGCCCTTCAACCAACAAGCGATGAAGCGCGCCAGCCAGTGCGAGATACATTTCAGACCATTTGATCTTTTTTATCAGATCGTTTGAACCACCGCTGGATGAAGGTGAAACCTCGTTGTGGCTGTGATCCCTTTTTCATACGCTGCACTCCACTCTGATCTAATTATTGTGTCTTGATGTCATTCTAATGTTTCTCAGGCTTATTATAGACATTTGGTAGTGTATATACAATTCGGCAGCCTTTGCTTCTCGTAAAATTATGCCTTCTTATTACCCATTTTATGCAAAAAAGATGACTTCGGAATGAACCCGAAGTCATCTTAATATAACCGATCGCAGACCTTTATTCTTCTACAACACCAAGAGCTTTATTTTTCTCCTTAAAGCGACTGTTATGGGAAGAAACATAAGCCACTTTTTCCGCTTCAGGGTCCATGTAAAGCTTTGCACTGTTTACCGCTAGGGCTGCATCAGTAAAAGTACCCGCAATCAGATACAGTTTGCTACCATAATCTACAAAGTCACCCGCGGCAAAAACACCAGGAATATTGGTCTGTAATCTCTCCGTTGTAGTGACATGCCATTCGCCAAGATCAAGTCCCCAATCCCGGATTGGACCAAAGTCACTCTTCATGCCGTGGTTTACAATGACAGCATCGACTTCAAGCAGTTCAGTTTCACCTGTGTCCACGTGTGAGATGGTCACCTGTTCAATCACATCACCACTCATACTATGCAGTGTCTCTACCGCGTAAGGTGTACGAACATCTACAGAGGATTCTCTCATACGCAGTACATTACGCTCCAACCCGCCAAAGCGGTCACGACGATGCACAACCGTAACTTGCTCTGCCAGAGCTTCCAATTCATTCGCCCAGTCCACAGCAGAGTCGCCTCCACCCGAGATCAGCACGCGTTTACCGCGGAATGGTTCTAGTTCCTGCACGGTATAGTGCAGATTGCTAACCTCGTAACGGTCTGCACCTTCAAGCTCCAGCTTGGCCATTTTATATATACCATATCCGATTGCCATAATGACGGTACGTGTCCAGTGTTGCTCACCTGTTGCAGAAGTTAACAGAATTGTGCCATCAGGTTGACGCTCGAATCCTTCGATCTGTTGTTCAAATACGAGGGTAGGCTCAAAAGTTCTTGCCTGTTCTTCCAATTGTTTGATCAGATCTTCACACAGAATTGGCGTCACACCCCCGACATCCCAGATCATTTTCTCCGGATAAAAGAGCATGCGACCTCCCAATCTGTCACGTGCCTCAATCAACTTGGTCTTCATATCTCGCATGCCGCTATAAAAGGCAGAGTACATACCCGCAGGGCCACCGCCGATAATGGTTACATCATAAAGTTCCAACTGCTGATTCATATTAAAAATACCTCCGTTAATTCGATCCAGAACATCGAGTATTTGATATCGATTCTCATTATCACTTAAATCCTAGTGTAATGGTAATCTTATCAAAATACAATGGCTAAAAAACAAACATTTCTTGTACAAAAATTCTACGAACACATCTGTTCTTTACTATTGCGCTCTTGGAGCCGCCAACAGCTTTTCAACGACAAAATCAAGTTGTTTATTAATTGAATAGATATCCGAATAGTAGAAGAAATCAAAATCAATCTCAATTAGGCGACCTTCTTTAACAGCCGGGATGCTACTCCATATTGGATCATCCGTAAGGTTATCTGCCCCTTCATACACCGAACGAAACACGTAGTCACCGATATATTCAGGCAGTACTTCCATGGATAGATTGGAGCCTCCAGCTTCCGAAACTACATCAATTTTCTTTTGTACCACTTCAGGTGCTTTCATCCCCAAGTATTCATATAGTGCCTGAGATCCTCGGCCATATTGCTTGCTCTCTACAACGACCATACCTTTCAAACCGCCCTCAACAATGGAAACCGTTTTGTCCAATATGCCTGCATCTGCTAGTGTTTGCTTACTCTCTTCGACTTTGCTATTGAGATTATTGATTAATGTCTCAGCTTCCTGCTCTTTGCCAAAAATACTCGCTATACTCTGGAGTCTTTCTTCTGTTGTCATTTTCTCGTATGGAATATATACCGTAGGTGCGATATCCTTTAACAACGTATACGTCTCTTCTGAAGGAACAATGATCAGATCCGGATCAAGGTCAATGACAGCTTCAGGATTCGGTTCGAACCAGGTGCCTAGTGAATTTACACCTTCAAGCTCACTCTTGTAGGCAGCCCCGTTGAATACTTCAGATGTAGCAATTGGCTTAATTCCAAGCGCAACGACGTCTCCCTGGAGATATAGTACAACAACCCGTTTAGGATTTGCTGGAACAACTACGTCACCCTTAACCGTGGAGACCGTGCGTGTTTCATTGTCTTTGTTCGTCTGGCTTCCTGTGTCTGATGATACTGCCGTACTGCTGTTATTGTTGGAACTGGCACCCGTTCCTTCGCCAGCTGCTGGTGTTGTTGCTGTACCTGAAGAGCAGGCTGCGAGGAGCATCGTTATGCTCAATAATGCAACCATAATCATACTGGAACTTGTTTTTCTTCTTTTCATTGGTGTAGACCCTCCGTCTATATATTGATAATGATTCTCATAATCAATATATCCCGACTTCCATCTTCGGCCAATGGACGATTCAGAGATTACCAATGGACGATCCTCTGTTCTCGCTTCTTCTCTCATCTTTCGTTGATACTGTATCGGAGAGATCCCCACATGTTTTTTGAAGATACGACTAAAATAATACACATCCGAATAACCCACTTCTGCTGCAATTTCACTCAGCGTTGCATCAGATCGGACAAGCAGATTGCGAGCCTTAGCGATTCGGGTCTGAATTAAATAATCAATGGGACTGTGACCCGTCTGTCGTTTGAATTGCATGGATAAATGACGGGAGCTGTAGTTGAATTGTTCAGCCAGGAAATCAAGCGTGACCTGTTCCCTATAATGGTTCTGTATATAACGAAGTGTTTGTTTCACCGGGTCAGCAAGCTCTGTTTTGATCTCCTGCTCTGCCAACTGAACCATCATTTCATGAATGAATTGGTAAAATAAACTTTTGGTATGAAGCAGATCCAGACTCCCAGATTGAATCCATGCACCCTCAAGCTCATCAAGGTAACGTAACAACCCCAGCGGACTGCCCGGTGCAAATCCATATTGCAAAGAGAACGGCGCAACTTCCGGCTGTGCCAATAACCACTTTTTACGAGAACTAGGAAAGGCAAGGAATGCTCTGTAATAGAGCAGAATATATTCGAAATCTTCGTTGGTTTGGATATCCAGTGAAGATCCTTTCGCCCCATGAAGCATGTAAAACCGCTCTGCCTTGTATGTTTGTCCATCCAACTGAAGCACAGCCGATCCTCGAATCGTATATATAAAACCATTTGCCGGAAGTATGTAGGAACTCATTTGTGCCCCTGCCTCCATAACGATTCGGCGTATATCCAGAACCTTAACAGCGGCATGATTCCAGCATTTCATCTGTTCGTCTAATTGCATCGATTACTCTCCAATCCCAACCTCACCCGGAATAAAGGCCTTACAAGGTCATCATTCTGCCACACATCCGATAACATATGCGTAGCAGAGGTTCACTAATGTACCTATATTATAAATGATAATAATTTTCATTATCAACTGTAATTTAGAGTGGAATTGGATTTCATCTCATCCATCACTTGTTACGCTTATTTTGGTTCAGAAATCTTCGTAAACCACGCGGCCAATTCCTCTGTTTGATCCAATGTTGCAATCGGGTCAAAGTACCATGAACGATCCGGGCTCCAGATAAACACACGATCATTTTTAACCGCATCCAGTGAACTCCAGACCGGTTTCGATTTCAACTCTTCCAGGGTCAGATTATCTGCTGTTAGAATGATGTAGTCTCCGGCAAATTCAGGAATCGCTTCCGATGAAACTTCAACCAGTTGATCCTTCATTAAAATCTCTTTTTTATCTGCAGGAGGATTCAAACCAAGCGCGCTATAGACTGCCTGACCTCCCCGACCAAAATTATCACCAAAGGCCAACGGTGCTTTATCATAGAACTGCATGACCGACACCTCGGCCTGCGAATCAATCGCCTCATGAACGCGCTTCTTGGCATCTGCAATTCTTGCGTCATAATCGGCTAACCATGCCTCAGATTCTTTTTCTTTATTTAGCACTTCACCGAAATAGGCAATTTCTTCGTGGGTGTTTTTCAATTCACCATAAGGTACAACCAAGGTAGGTGCAATTTTGCTAAAGGAATCAAATAAATCAGGATTACCTGTCACAATGAGATCCGGTTCAAGTTCCAACACCTTTTCGAGAGAAATGGTTTCATATTCGCCAATATTTTGCACACCATCAAGTGATTCGATAAAATAAGGATTTTTCAGGTTCATCTCCGGTGTACCCACAGGTTTGATTCCCAGGGCGATCAGACTTCCCAAATACAAGTCAACCACAATCCGTTTAGGTTCAGCAGGGATTGTAATATCTCCCTTCACCGTTGAAATTGTACGTGGTTCAGATGTTTTGGTTTGATTATCCGCTGTTACTGTGTTTGTGGAACTTGATGCACTTTTGCTTCCCGATGCATCCCCGCTTGAATTGCTGGCAACACCTGTAGAGCAGGCACTCAGCAGTAACGTAAGACTTAATAGAATACTAAGCAACATTCCCGTTCTTGTCTGTCTGTTCATATTTATTGACCCTCCGTGTTTATATTGATAATGATTATCACCATCAGTATAAACATACCTTTCACTTCCACCTCTGAAAATGTCATTTCGCGCCACACCTGATGTCAGATCAGGCCAATTTAGGGGTGCTGAGGTCTTTTCTTTAAATTGCAGAGGAGAAAGACCTGTATGTTTCTTGAACAAACGCCCCAAATAATATCCATCCGGATAACCGATTCCTACGGCGATCTCATCCAACGTGGCGTCCGTTTGCAGCAACATCTCCTTGGCTTTGAACAAACGAAACTGAATCAGATAATCGATGGGACTGGTTCCAGTCGACTGTTTGAACTTGCGTGACAAACTTCTTGGGCTGGTGCCGATCATTTCTGCCAAAACATGAAGTGTAAGTGGCTGGGTGTAGGAAGACTCTACAATTTCAATGACTTTGCTGACCTGATCCTTGATACTTGGATAACGATTGGATATACGAGGAATCTGTGATGAGATCTGCTCCACAAATGCATAGAACAAACTCTTGGCCTGAAAGTGCTGGATAGGGTTCTTTTGATCCCACAAAAAGTGCATCTGTTTCAATTGCTCATATAGAATGGTTGGCATATCGGGGGTAAAGCCATAGTTCATTTGGAACGGATTGATACGCTCCATTAACCTTCCCAGATCGTTTCTCCCTCCACTAGGCAGGTTTGCTTTGTACATCAAGTAATATAGGCGCAATCCGGATTCACCTGCTTGAATCACCAACTTACTCCCTTTTCCCCCATGGAAAATATAAAAGCGACTCACTTCATATGTTTGGTTGTCAATCGTTACTTCAGCGTCACCCTGAATGGTGAGTACAAAGGTACTTGTCGGAAATTTGTATTTCATCTTTTCATATGCCTCTAATTCCATGTAACGGATATCTGTTATGCTCACCGCAGCATAGTTCCAGAGGATATAATAATCATTCCACATTTTACTAACCCATCTCCGTCTACATAAATTGTGTCTGTACTCTACGCACTTATTGATAACCATTATCAATTATTATGATGAAGTACGCAATACAACCGATGTAAATGAATCCATTCAGACAAAAAAAGAGCTATTCAAATCCTTCTCTTAACATCCGATATATGTAAATAGAACCATGATAAAGAAAGAAGGAGAACAGAGGATATGAATTCAATCTCATCTGCAACCAAAAGCAGTTTCACTCCCGGGAATCAGGTCTCCAGTCGGGATAAAGAAATTCAGGGACTCATGCAGCAGAAGATCCGGCTCAATGAAGAAATGCAAGGTGTAAAAACCAATGACGAGTTGGATACCAAAACCAAGGCTCAGCGAATTAAATCCTTAACAAGCTCCATATCACAGATCGATAGCCAGATTGCCCAAATTAAAGCTGAAGAATTGCAAGAAAAGAACAAATTAAGACAGCCCGAAAAGACTCAACAGCAACAACCCCAACCAACCGACGAGACACAAGCCCCTTCACTGGATCACCTGATCAAACATAGTCAGACTTATGATCAATTGGGTAAGCTGGTCGGCTTGCGTGATCGCATGCAGGGCTCCATTCAGACCACTGAAGGAGAGACGCGATTCGACCGACTCGTCCTGGAGATTAATCCTCCTACAAATGATCTCGATCTCGGCAAATCAATGATGTTGGAAAACTCAGAGCGCACCGTCTTTCAGGCAAAACGAGAGGTTGTTCAGGACATCAATTCTCAGCTCAGCAAGGTCAATCAAAAGATTGGGGATTTGGTGAAAGAGATCCATCAGCCCGCACCTAAAGAGGCAGCACAAACTCCTATCTCTGCAACATCTGGAGAAGAAGATCAGGAAATAAACGAAGGAAAGAAAACGGAAAGTAAAGAGAATCCATCAGATGGCGGAACCACAGACCAGAAATCCGGAAACGGCCCGCAAACTCCGGCTTCTGCATCTCCTGCTGCTTCATATCCATCCGTCGATATTCGAATCTGAGTACCCTTTGCTCAAACATACTTATATGTATACATAATGAGGTTGAAGTGTTTTCACAACACAGCACTCGACTCGCATCCATTGATAGAAAAACCGCTATTACAGGTGACTAACTCCTGATAAGTAGCGGTTTTTTCTTGTATCTTTAACGTAAGTAGTTGTAGCTACTATGAGTATTTCTTATGTCTAACACGGAGTAATGGCGGTATCATTTGCACAGATGATGCTGCCGGCAATCGCTTTACAACCTTTTTTGATCCGTGTGGCCTCATCAATAATCTGATCTATGTTTTCATATTTTTGCTTGCTGTTGGTTACAACGGCGATAGATACCGACACGAGAGGGATCGGCCGATTCAGCCCGGAACGTCCTTCCCCAGAACATATTGATTATGCCAATCATGTTCGTTGTAAAATATCTTTTTCATTTCCTCAAAACCTGAGATGACTTCCTCACTAATATGTTTGTAATCATGGTGATTCAGGATTGTAATAAAATCATCACCACCAATATGTCCAAGAAACGCTTCAGGAAGAACAAATAGCTTGCGAAGCAAGTTAGCTGTCGCCTGAATAAGCTGATCCCCCATTTTGAAGCCGTAGCTATCATTGTAGGATTTGAATTGATCGAGATCAACGTACAGTACGCTAAAATGGTCCATCTGAAGAGCCTGAGACAGCCTTTCATTTATGATATGGTTCCCTGGAAGCCCTGTCAGCGGGTTCATAAAAATCGCCATTTCAGCCCGTACATCAGCAACAGCAAGCAGCAAACGGCGAATACTCACAGCTCCAAAGAAACTTTCCCCTGACGTGACCAACACAAGATCATATATTTCCCCTTCATCTCGGTCCATGGCTAGAACACTGACATCTGTAATCTGTTCCGAATAATCCACGACCAGTGCCTGCGTGTTCATCACCAGTTCTACAGGACGTCCCATATACAGATTATAGCCATACTGGGTGCCAATCTGCTGAAAGAATCGGGGCCGCATCATTAATGACACACCCTTCTCCCCCATAACAGCTATACCTTCCAAACTAGGATTGGACTTGAAAAGATGATAGACGATATCACATTTTGTATCAGATTGTACTACAGGAATCGGTTCAGCAATCTTGCCTATTTGCGTAAACATACTATTCTACTCCTCTGTTCGTAGCATCTAATCCGTACTTTTCAAATATATATGTAGGTCTTTGTCAATGGTCACATCGTACCACTTTCTACTTGAAAAAGCGTTAACTGAAAGTAAAAGTTTATGAAATAAAATTTTTATCCCTATGTTCTGTGTTATTTCGTTATGCAAAAATACCGTCATTTACTGGATATCTTAAATCCAATAATTGACGGTATTCGTTGGCATATATTACAGAAGTTTATCGACCTGAAATGAACGAATTCAGACATTGACCCCAAAATTCATTTGGCTAGAATCTAATCTGAATCCAAAATTTCTTCTCCAATCATTACTCCTGACCCTTTCAGCTTACCTTATGCTCAATTCTCAGCTTGTCAGCAACCATCGCAATGAACTCACTATTTGTTGGTTTCGACTTACTGATGTTGATCGTGTAACCAAACAAGTGACTGATGCTGTCGATGTTACCGCGAGTCCATGCCACTTCAATGGCATGACGAATCGCACGTTCGACGCGGGACGGCGTCGTTTTGAATTTTTCGGCAATCGCCGGATACAGTGTTTTGGTGATGGCTCCCAAAATTTCGATATTGTTATACACCATCGTAATGGCTTCGCGCAAATACTGATATCCCTTAATATGCGCAGGTACACCGATTTCATGTATGATGGACGTAATGCTTGCATCCAGATTTTTGTGTTTGCCCATTGGCACAACATTGGATTTCATGAACATGGATGAACCGCTGCTTGTGGACATCGCGGTCTGTGTTCCAACCAGTTGACGCACACGATTCGCAAGCACTTCCATGTCAAATGGCTTGAGAATATAATAAGAAGCTCCGAGTTGCACGGCACGCTGTGTGATATTCTCTTGTCCGAATGCCGTAAGCATAATGACTTTAGGCTGTGGAGACAGGTTCAGGTTGCGCAAGCGCTCAAGCACACCCAGACCGTCCAGATGCGGCATGATAATATCCAGAATCAATACATCCGGCACATCCCGAGTTTGCTCCAGCAATTGCAGTACTTCTTCTCCATTGTATGCAATACCGGTTACTTCCATATCTTCCTGCTCAGATATATATTCGGCAAGCAAATTCGTAAATTCACGATTATCATCGGCCAGCAATACCTCAATTTTTTGCAAAACGGTATCCTCCTTTAAATTAAACATCGTTTCGTACATTTCCTTACAGGTTAAATTTTCGACACAGCAAGTTAAATTCCTCCTGTCGAAAATTATTTTTCTTTATTTTTTTTCTTGATCCTATATAATAAATAATTTATTTCATTATCCGATATATTATGTTTGCTTTCGACAAAAAAGAACCTCAGGGCTGTTTAACCAGCCTTGAGGTTCTTATCGTTTTCCTTTTTCATCATCACACCAGCATCTTGTAACATCCATTCAATGAAGCAACCGTAACCCGATTTTGGATCATTCACGAATACATGAGTAACTGCACCGATCAACTTACCATTTTGTACAATGGGGCTGCCACTCATCCCTTGAACGATACCTCCGGTCTTATCCAGCAGTTTCGGGTCCGTGATTCGAAGTACAAGACCTTTTGTTGCTGGCTCGGTTTGATCTGCCACATGAACAATGTCAATCGAGAAGCGTTCAACTTGTTGGCCGTCAACCACGGTAAGTATTTCGGCCGGTCCTTCTTTGACTTCATGAGAAAAAGCGACGGGAATACCTTTCGAATACAGACTGTGCTCAGGATTTCCGGACATTTTACCAAAGATGCCAAAAGCCGTATTACGTTCAATATTGCCCAGAATTTTGCTTTCCTTGAGGAAATGAGCACGTTTTTCACCCGGATCACCGGTCTCACTTTTAGAAATGGACGTCACATTAGACTGAACAATCTGACCACTACCTACAACAATAGATGTTTGTGTGTTCATATCTGTAATGACATGGCCCAGTGCGCCGTATACGCCCTGATCTGGAGCATAGAAGGTAAGTGTGCCAACACCGGCTGCAGAATCACGAATGTACAATCCAAGCCTCCACGCTTGATCCTCGGAGTCATACGCCGGAGTTAATCGTGTCTTCACCGTTTCCTTACCACGTTTCAAAACAACATCAATACCTTTTTTACTTTTCCCTGCAAGTTCAACGGCCTCAGAGACACCCGCCACACCATCAAGGCGTTTACCATCCATATGCGTAATCAGATCTCCGAGCTTAATGCCTGCTGTTTCTCCTGGCGATACACGCTCATCCTGCCCAGAGTGGACCAGATGATGACCTACAACCAGAATGCCTGCCGATTTAACTTTGACGCCAATCGTTTGACCCCGGGTACAACACGCAAATCCGGTATCACATTCACATGGACTGTTTTGACCGGAATTTTACCCCACAACTTCAACGTTAATTTGGCATGTCCCGTCTGTTGAGGGTGAAGATGCAAAGGTTGTTGCCTGGTAACATGCATCGCTGCCTGATCATCCAAACCAACGATATCAGGACGATCTACAACGGCGCTTGAAGCAGCAGGTACAGCGAGCCGGACATCCGCTTGCCTGCCAGCAAACACTTGCAATTCATCCGGCAGTGAAGCATAACTTTGCACAGGCTGAATGGCCTGGCTAATCACACAAAGAAAGAAGGCAAATAAAAGACCTAGCAATTTCTTCCTGAGGGGGAATTCAATGGCTGTCACACTCCCTTTGCTTCTTTCGCTTGACGAAAGGTGGTCGCCAATTGCGTACCTATAAGATAACCTCGCCCCCAGGCTTTTATTACTGTCAATCATTACGCCAGCCGTCCGTTTCACCCTTTTTGGCTTCCGCCAAATTCAGCATTTCCTGTGCGTGATGCAGCGTTTTTTCTGTAATTTCCACGCCGCCCAGCATACGTGCCAATTCCTTCACTCTGCCTTCGTCTGACAGCGATTCCACCTGCGTCATCGTCCGTCCATCGTAGACATGTTTCTCAATGAGATACTGATGATCTGCCATACAAGCCACTTGTGGTAAGTGAGTTATTGAGAAAACCTGACAAGTTGAAGACAAGCGGAACAGTTTTTCCGCAATGGATTGAGCTGCTCTACCACTAACTCCGGTATCAACTTCATCAAAAATCAACACAGGTATCCGGTCATGTCGCGCAAAGATACTCTTCATCGCCAGCATCATTCTCGACAACTCACCACCTGAAGCAATCTTGCCAAGTGGTCGTAATGGCTCGCCCGGGTTAGGTGAGATCAGGAATTCCGCATTGTCCGCACCCTGACGATTCAGACGAATACGGCGTCCATTCCATTCAATGCCCTTCGGATCTTCGAAAGGAGTAATCTGAACACGAAGCGTAGTCCGTTCCATTTGCAGATCCTTGAGCTCGCTTTCCACCTGTGCAGCAAGTTCCTCAGCGCATTGTTTACGAACCTTGCTGAGTTCTTCAGCAGATTCCATCACAAGGTTAAGCATTTTGTCACGTTCAGCTCGCAATTTCTCCAGCCGTTCGTCTTTGTTCTCCAGTTGGTCGGTTTCATGGCTAATCTGATCATAATAACTCAGAATAAGTTCAACACTGTCCCCGTATTTCCGTCTGAGGCCAGAAATCAGATTCAGCCTTTGCTCCACTTCTTCCAGCCTTGCCGGATTAAATTCAATCTTCTCCCGGTAATCCCTTAACTGAAATGTTGCATCTTCCAATTGATAAAATGCGGATTGCAGCTGTTCTACGATTGGTTGCAGTCCTTTGCTATCATATCCAGAAATGTCTTCAATTCTTGAAAGGGCAATGCTCACAGCTTCAAGTCCGCGTTGACCACTGAGCAGATCATATGCACCAGCAACACTGTCCATCATTTTCTCACTATGGGATAGTTTGACCCGTTCTTCCCCGAGTAATTCATCCTCGCCTCGTGTAAGGCTTGCTGCTGCGATCTCCTCAAGCTGAAAGCGATACATGTCCAAGAGTTGATATGCCCGCTGACTGGACTCCTGAAGCGCACGCAGTTCTTTTTCAGCCGTGATAAACTTGCTGTAACGCTCCTGATACTTCGCTTTGACAGGTCCTATTACTTCCGAGCCATAAGTATCGAGAAGCCCCAGATGGCTCTCTGCACGCAGCAAACTCTGATGTTCATGTTGTCCATGAATATTGATCAGCTTCTCGCCTACTTCCCGCAGCATGGTCAGATTGACCAATTGCCCATTAATGCGGGACGTACTTTTCCCCTGTGTGTTCAGTTCACGTCGAATGACCAGATGCTCTTCCGGCTCACAGTGGATACCGAGCTTCTCTAATGTCTGCCAGACCGGATGACTTGGTTCCATCTCGAACAAGGCTTCCATCTCTGCCTTCTCACATCCGTACCGGATCAGATCAGCTGAACTTCGTCCACCAGCAATTAAGCCAAGTGCATCTATAATAATCGACTTTCCTGCACCCGTTTCACCTGAGAGTACATGGAATCCCGGATGGAATACAACGTCCACTTCTTCCACCACAGCCAGATTACGAATCGATAACGTAACTAACATCTGCAAAAACACCTCCGGATGACTAACTCAGAAATTATGTTTTTGAACCATTGCTTTAAGCAATATAACCCATGATGCGTTCAATAACGGTCACGCTGTTACCTTCAGTCCGGCAGATAATCAGAATGGTATCATCTCCACAGATCGTCCCCATGACTTCATTCCATTCAATATTATCAAGCAAAGCTGCAATGGAGTTTGCTGTTCCCGGCAAACATTTCATCACAACCAGATTGTTTGTGTGATCAATGTGCAAGAAGTTGTCAACGAGTGCACGCTTCAACTTTTGAATCGGATTGTATCGTTGATCTGTTGGCAAAGAGTACTTATATCTGCCATCATCCATCGGAATCTTGATTAACAGAAGTTCCTTGATATCTCGGGATACCGTCGCCTGAGTCACCTGAAAACCTGATTTGCGTAGTGCTTCAACCAGATCATCCTGGGTCTCAATTTCATTTTGACTAATGATTTCACGAATCTTGATGTGCCTTTGTCCTTTCATACATGCCTCCAGTTAAATGTATTGCAATAAAGCAGCATTTGTAATTCGCCGCAGACTTTGCCCTGCAATGTTTATTCTTTTATATTAGTCCAGATCATCCCCATCATACACATCTTCCTGATAGTCCATGAGCCTGATTAACTTAATATCGGAATCCTCCACGTCAACATACAGCAATCCTTCACAGCCAGGATATAACAACAGATAATTGAGGAAGCGATCCCTTAGCGCAGGGCCGGTCATTTCAATTGGCTGCCTGCGACGAGACGTTTTCACCAGGTATCTGAGATCCTCACGTTCTGCAACATAATCAATGAATAATCTGCTGTAATAAACGGATTCATTGGCCTCAAAAGCCAAAGGAACTTTCATTTTGCCACCGATGACTTCGTAACCCTGTGCTTCAAGCAACTCCAAGGCCGGGGAATCCTGAATCTTCACGTTCAGTTGCATTCCAGACAAGCTTACCGGTATCGGTCGGTTCACCCAATTACGTAAGCCAAAGAACAGCCACAAGATCAAACAGACAGCAAGTATACCTATAACGATTGTGTCATATTGACCATCCATTATCGCTCACCTCGAAGACATATTCGAGGTTCAGTAACGATTTCCCTTTACGTCAATCACCTTTCCAGCGAAAAGAAACCCATCTTATGATGAGTTTCCCGTAAATGTATGAGCTGCTTCCTTTGCAACTTGCTCTGCAAGTGCATCAAGTGAAGCTGGATCGTTCTCTGGTTGTGTTGCCTCTGGTTCTTCCAGACGCCAATGAGCGAGAAATTCTATATTACCTTCTCCACCGGTTATCGGGGAGAAAGTTAAACTCTGCAAATGCAAACCAAGTTGACTGGCAAAATGAAGCATCGTCTGCAATACATCCTTGTGTACTTTCGTATCACGTACTACACCGGACTTGCCTACTTTTTCACGTCCTGCCTCAAATTGAGGTTTAATCAATGCAACGATATCTGCAGGTTGTTTCAAAAGAGCCAGGAGTGGCGGTAATATGATTCGCAGTGAAATGAACGACACATCAATGCTCGCAAAGTTCGGCACTGGTCCCGTTAGATCTTCCGGAGTCACATAGCGAAAGTTGGTTCGTTCCATAACAGTAACCCGCTCATCATTACGCAAAGACCAGTCGAGCTGATTATAACCCACATCAATCGCGTAGACGTGAGACGCGCCATGCTGTAGTGCACAATCCGTAAATCCACCGGTGGATGAACCAATGTCGAGCATGACAAGTCCATTCATATCAAGGCCGAAATGGCGGATCGCTTTTTCGAGCTTCAATCCGCCTCTGCCGACATAGGGATGTACCGAGCCTTTAACTTTCAGCTCGGCTTCCCTTGGAATTTTCATGCCCGCCTTTTCGATCGGCTCATTATTGGCATACACCAGTCCAGCCATGATTGCGGCTTTTGCCTTCTCACGACTTTCATAATAGCCCTGCTCAACCAGCAGAACATCAATTCGTTCTTTCGGGAGTGACATGTCTGTCTCCTATCATGTAAATTTACGAAGGAAAACGTGTTTTGGGGATGCCGTAAGATGATTGAACAGCCATCTTGCGTAGTTCAGCACATACATTCTCAACGGTAAGACCCACTTCCTCACGTTGTTCCTTAATACTGCCATGCTCGATGAAGCGATCCGGAATCCCCATCAATTGTACATGAACATCATGTAGTCCCTGCTCTGCATAAAACTCCAGCACTGCACTACCCATGCTACCTGCTTGGGATGTTTCTTCAAGTACAATCAATTTGGTGCCTCGAACAGCTAATTCACGCAACATCTGCTCATCAAGAGGTTTCAGGAAGCGAGCGTTGATTACGCCTGCTGTGATACCTTCCCGCTTCACCATCTCTGCTGCTTCTTCTGCAAGCTGCACCATCGATCCTGAAGCGATGACAGCATATCCTTCCGATGGACGCAGTTGCTCCCATGATCCAATCGGAATCGGAACAAGTACATCATCCAGAGGTACACCCACCACATTGTTTCGTGGATAACGGTAAGCAATTGGACCTTCATTATAATCAAGCGCCGTTTTCATCATATGACGCAATTCATTTTCGTCTTTTGGCATCATCAGAACGATATTTGGAATATGGCGCATAAATGCCACATCGTATACCCCTTGATGTGTTTCCCCATCCGGACCAACAAACCCGGCACGGTCAATAGCAAACATCACGTTAGCATTATGACGGCAAATATCATGTACAATCTGATCATATGCACGTTGCATAAACGTAGAATACACGGCAAAGACCGGTTTCAAGCCTTCCATAGCCAGCGCAGCACACATGGTTGCCGCATGTTGTTCTGCGATCCCTACGTCAATCATGCGGTCCGGAAATTCCTTACTAAATGGAATAAGACCTGATCCTGTAGGCATTGCTGGCGTTACAGCTACGATCCGCTTATCCTGCTTAGCAAGATCAATTAACGTTTGACCAAACACTTCCGTGTACATCGGTTTTCCGACTGCCTTCAGCACTTGACCGGATTCAATTTTGTACGGAGAAATCCCGTGCCACTTGTGCGAATCGGCTTCTGCTGGCTGATAACCTTTGCCTTTGGTCGTGAGCACATGAACGAGCACAGGACCATCAACGTTATCTGCCTGTTTGAAGGTTTCAATCAATTTGGGAATATCGTGCCCATCAATCGGTCCCAAATACGTGAAGCCCAGTTCTTCGAAAAGAACACCTGGTACCATCATATATTTGACACTATCTTTGATCCAGCTTGCCGATTTGGCCAAACGATCCCCAATAGCTGGGATTTTTTGAGCATCCCCTCGACATCATCTTTCGCTTTCAGATAATGACGATCCGAACGAATCTTGCTCAAATATTTATGCATGGCCCCAACGTTTGGAGCAATGGACATTTCATTATCATTCAGAATAACCATCAGTTTTCTCTGCTCATGACCAATATGATTGAGAGCCTCAAAAGCCATACCACCTGTAAGCGCTCCATCACCAATCATCGCGATAACTTGGTTGTCCTCACCCTTCAGATCACGTGCAAGGGCCATCCCCATCGCAGCGGACAATGAAGTACTGCTGTGTCCAGCTTCCCATACATCATGTTCGCTTTCGTTGCGTTTGACAAATCCGCACAGGCCATTATGTTGACGCAATGTATCAAAACGATCCATACGCCCTGTCAGGACTTTATGCACATAAGCCTGATGCCCTACATCAAAAATCATTTTATCTGCTGGACTGTTATAGCAGTAATGCAGGGCTACCGTGAGCTCAACCACGCCTAAGTTGGGTGCGAGATGCCCACCTGTAACAGACAGTTTCTCAATCAGAAACTGCCGGATCTCTGCCGATAAAAGGGCAAGATCATCCTGAGACATCGACTTTAGATCACTGGGTTGTTTAATTTGTGGAAGCAGCACGAGAATCTCCCGCTTTCCTAGATTGTTTAGTTATTGTTGTAAATCGATATATACATTATGAATCAAATGACATTAAATCATTATAACATAAAAGAACAAGAATCATAATTTACTGCACTATACTCCCGATAACGAGCATTCTCGCCAGCAAGTTATTTAAAATTCTTCTCCATATGTATTCCCGCATCCACTCGGGACAGACTTTTTCCATCTACTCGGAAAAAGGACATTACATTCATTACACGGTTATACAGATTTTGAAACAGCACTTTTTATCAGAATCTAATGGTCTCGACGCATCAGGTAATCTGCAATTTCCAGCAATCTGGATGCATCAGGTAACTCAGCTCTTTCGAGTGCGTCTTTTGCAGATTGGGTAAGGGATTTCACCTCAGCTACAGAAGCCTCCATGCCAATAAAATAAGGATATGTTACCTTCTGCTGATTCACATCGCTCTGTGTTTTCTTGCCCATCTTCTGCTCGTCGCCCGTCAGGTCGAGAATATCATCCTGAATCTGGAACGCCAGCCCCAGATCACGGCCAAACACACGTAAGGCTTCCAATTGTCCTTCCGTTGCTCCACCGATTCGTGCTCCAGCAATGAGTGAGAAAACAATCAGGTCACCTGTTTTGTGCAAATGAATATATTGAAGCTGTGAAAGATCGGTCATGCCTTGCTCGCCTTCCATATCCGCAACTTGGCCGCCGACCATGCCTCTTGCTCCAGCAAGTTCGGACATGTCCTCTACGATGGACAGCAATGCATCTGCCGTCACACCGCTGCGACGACCCGCTTGAACTATGCTATAAAAAGCATGGGTTAGCAACGCATCGCCCGCCAATATGGCTGTTGCTTCACCATATACCTTATGATTCGTTAATTTTCCCCTGCGGTAATCATCATTATCCATAGCAGGCAGGTCGTCGTGGATCAGTGAATAGGTATGAACCATCTCCACGGCGCAGGCTACCGGCATTGCAGCTGTACGCTGTGCACCGAAGGCTTCCGCCGCAGCAACGACCAGAAGAGGACGAAGGCGTTTGCCTCCGGCCATGAGTGAGTACTGCATCGCATCCGTCAACGATTGGGGTACATCCCAATGATCGGGAAGCGTGTGTTTCAACGCTTCTGTCACCTCAGCTGTGACCTCTTCGAGATATGCTTGAAACGAAGGACGATTACTCATGGACTTCACCGCTCTCATCGTCAGCAGTTCCGAAAGGCTTCTTGCGAAGCTCTCCATCTTCTTCTACGATCATCTCGATCTTACGTTCCACTTGTTCCAGCTTCAGACCGCAAAGTTGCGAAAGTTTCATCCCGCGTTGAAACAGATCGATGGCCTGTTCCAACGGAACATCACCATGTTCCAGCTGACCTACGATGTCTTCCAATGCCGCCATTGCCTCTTCAAAATTCAATTCCGGTTCATTCGCCATGGGTATTGTCGTCCTCCTTCATTCCCCAAACCTGACAGTCCAGCTGTCCGTCTGTTAATTTAATCTTAATTGAATCTCCAGGCTGTACATCCTTCGTGGACTTGATTAATCGCTGTTCCTGCTCGTCATAGACAAGGCTGTATCCCCGTGACATGACTTTAAGCGGGCTAAGCGCATCCAGATGCCGCACAGATGATTTCCACTGTTGCTGCTTCGATCTGGTTATAGACCTGATCGCAAGTTCCAGTTGTCTGCGTGCTGCCGCATTCTCACGGCGTGCTGCATTGACCTGCTCACGAGGATTGAATCGTTGCAGTGCTGCCCGCAAACGCTCTTGCTTCTCTCCTGTCCATTTCATACGCGTATCCACTGTTCTCAAAAGCCGTTGGTGCATCATATCCAGTCGTTCGGTGTGTTGCATCAAGGTACGTCTTGGATGAACCAGCACCGGCGAACGCTGTAATCTTGCTAGCCGTTCGCGATTATGTACAGCACGCTGACGCAAGCTATGCTGTAACTGGCGCTGACGTTGTCCGATCTGATCAAGCAACTCAGCTCGATTAGGTACAGCTAATTCAGCAGCTGCTGTAGGTGTAGCCGCACGCAAATCGGCTGCAAAATCAGCAATAGTGAAGTCCGTTTCGTGCCCAACCGCAGAAATGACAGGAATATCCGAAGCAACTATTGCTCTTGCCACAATCTCCTCATTGAACGCCCACAATTCCTCCAGTGAACCGCCTCCACGTCCAACGATAAGTACATCGGCTTCTCCCATCCGATTCAGGTTGCCAATCGCTTTGACGATGGAAGGTGCTGCACCCTTGCCTTGAACCAGAACAGGATACAAAACAACTTTGGCAGAAGGGTATCTGCGCTGGAGTGTGATCATGATGTCCCGCACCGCCGCTCCCGTCGGTGAAGTTACAACCCCGATGGTCTGTGGATAACAAGGGATCTGTCTTTTTCGAGAAGGTGAAAACAATCCTTCTTCCTCGAGCTTTTTCTTCAGCTGTTCGTATGCCAGATACAGACTTCCAATCCCGTCCGGCTGCATATGGGTAGCGTAGAATTGATACTGCCCATCCCGTTCATACACCGAGACATTACCACGAGCAATAACCCTTGCACCCTCCTTCGGTACAAAGGGTAATCGCTGGTTATGGGACGCAAACATAATCGACTTAATCCGGCTGTCCTTGTCCTTCAATGTAAAATACATATGGCCGCTGGAGTGATGTGTGAAGTTCGAAATCTCCCCGCGTAGCCAAACGTCCGACAGGACCTGATCCGATTCTAGTTTCATTCGTATATATCGGTTCAGGTCTTTGATGGAGTAGATCTTTTGATCTGCCACAGACAAAACCCTAGGCCAATCCGTGAGCGCGCTTGGCAGCGATCAATGTATTTTGCATCAGCATTGTGATTGTCATCGGGCCAACACCACCAGGAACCGGTGTAATTGGACCAGAAACTTCTTTCACACTCTCAAAATCAACGTCTCCTGCCAGTTTGCCATTCTCCAAACGGTTCATGCCGACATCAATAACAACAGCACCCGGTTTCACAAAATCAGCATCCACAAAATTGGCACGGCCGATGGCTACAACTAGAATGTCCGCCTGGCGTGTAATTTCTTTCATGTTGGCTGTACGGGAATGACACATCGTTACCGTTGCATTCTCACGTTGGAGCAACAGGGATACCGGTTTGCCGACAATATTGCTTCTTCCGATGACTACCGCATGTTTACCGGACATTTCCAGTCCAGTACGCTTGATAAGTTCGATTACACCAGCAGGGGTACATGGAAGCAGACTATCGTCTCCAATAACAAGATTACCAACATTGACTGGATGGAATCCGTCTACGTCTTTATCTACGGCAATTGCATCAATGACCGCTTTCTCTTCGATATGTTTCGGTAGTGGGAGTTGAACCAAAATTCCGTTTATGGATTGTTGATTGTTCAGCTTGTCCACCAGCGCAAGCAGATCTTCTTGGGACGTATCTGCATCCAAGCGATGCACTTCGGAGTAGAAACCGAGGTCGTGACATGCTTTTTCTTTATTACGCACATAGACTTGGGATGCCGGATCTTCCCCGACGAGCACAACAGCCAGACCAGGTACTACCCCTGTTCGCTAAGCTGTTTCACTTCTGTTGTCATGCTTGCGCGGATCTCTTGGGATACTTCTTTACCGTTAATAATAGATGCTGTCATTGTACTCTCTCTCCCTTATGTGAATATAAATTTAGAGGTTGTTCAAAAAAACCGCTTTTGATTACGAAGGATACTGAAAACCGGTCCTTTTGAACATGCTCCATAGTTAATCATAACTTAAGATAATTTTGCTTTAATCGCGTCAACTTCCTGAATCATGCGTCCAAGTACACCATTGACAAACTTGCCGGATTCTTCTGTACCAAAATATTTGGACAGTTCAATCGCTTCATTGACCGATACCTTTGCCGGGATGTCATCACGGAATACCATTTCATACGTTGACAGTCGTAGAATCTGGCGATCTACACGTGACAGACGGCTAATCTGCCATCCTTTCAAATAATCCACAAGCAGCCCGTCAATTGCTTCCTTATTATTCCAGGCTCCTTGTACAATCTCAGTAACATAAGTACGCATTACATCTGCATCGCGGATAACTACTTCGGTTTCATTATCTTCAGCAGCTTCATTGATCAACATGTTTACAGCTTCTGCTGCGCCTACCTCATTCATTTCCATCTGATACAGACTTTGTACTGCAATTTCCCTTGCCAAACGTCTTTTCATGTCCTGCCTCCTGCAGCGCTCCGTCTGGAGCGTCATCATGCTTATTTTATAATCCATGCATCCATCTCATCAAATCCTGTATCGGTTAGATCGATGGCTTACACGGTATTGTTATTGTTATCCCTTTTCACAAAAAAACCTGCAATACGTTTCCTCCAAAAAACGGGCAACCTAAACTACAGCTCTATTTTCGGAAGAAACATATTGCAGGGTTCAGGTAGGTCACTTAAACGGACGCCAGCGATCGCCAAGCCATTGTCCCCACTCCTCCAGGGAATGGACGAACCCAGCTTCGAATCGCTCCGTCTGCCTAACGTATAACCGATGAACACCAAGAGTGCAAAGAACAACATATCCCAAAAACCGATCCATACATAAAGAAATCCAAAAAAGATGCCGCCGATAATTCCGGTAATTCGGCCTCTGTGACTATCCCAAATCTCTTTCCACAGCATCAGTGAAACTCACCTCATTCCACTCGACTCTTGTAGTTAGGCGACTGGGTTACATTAGCGATATACACCGTGACAAAAGAAACCGGGATGCCCGTAATCTCTTGTACATGATCATGAATCGCCTTTTGCAGATCAGAAGTCAGCGCAGGAATAGGGGTCTCACCATCCACTACCGCTCGAATCATAATCTCCAGTCCTGACTCAACCACACGTATGCGTGCCTTGACATCACGTACTCCCCGGAAACGGGAAGTTGCCTTCAAACAGAGATTCTCAATCGTCTCCATCGAAATCTGTACATCACCAAACTCAGTACGTTGATCTACAGACGGCAACGATGCACGCTCACGCCGAACCGAGATGTAGAAAAATCGCAAACTCAGGATAAACAAAATCGCTGCTGCAATAACCGACGCAACAATAACGTTTTGTTCCTGCTGGTAATTCAATTCGTAAGGCAGCACACCGCTAATCAGAAGAATGACGGCTGCCGATATTGCTCCAACGCTTATGCTGTATATAAACAACAGAAGCCGATCCAGTATTTTAGCCACGAACTGCACAGCCTCCCTTGCTCACTAACATGACTTAACCTTTTCACTAGCAAAAAATCAGATCCTCATCTAGCTTTCGCTATAATGAAGACCTGTCCAAGACGGGATAACCCCGGCAGATGATGCCGGGGAATCTGTCTTCTTTTATTTTACGCGCTGACTGTTCAGGTCGATCTCTTCCACTTTCTCGGTGCTCTTGAACTGAACGTCATGAATGTGCACATTCACTTCATTCACATTCAATCCTGTCATATTCTCGATGGAACGTTTCACGTTCTGTTGAATCTCCGTAGCTACTTGTGGCAAACGGTATCCGTACTCGATAATTACGGAAACATCAACTGCAGCTTCACGTTGGCCCACTTCAACTTTAACACCTTTGGAAAGGTTTTTGCGACCAAGCAATTCAGCAAATCCGCCAGCGAATCCGCCACTCATGCCTGCAACACCTTTCACTTCAAGGGTTGCCAATCCAGCAATCACTTCAATAACTTCAGGTGCGATCTGGATTTCACCGATATCCGTTCGTTCAAATTCAGTCGGTAGTGTACTCATAACTGTTCAACACACCTTTCGCGAGATAAGTTTGCGGCCATCCGTCAGGGCGCTGGACTCAGGTTAATCAACCTTCAGAACCCTTCCGGTCCGGCTTTACCGGAACTCCTGCAAACATCCGCGAGGTGCGGGCTTATCCTTTGCAGGAGACATGCGCTCTTATTATTACATACTATATCATTTGGGCTACATTATGACAAACAAGCCCAATATACCTTTTAAATCTCGTTTTCCTCAAGAAATTTGATATCAAAGTCCCCACGAATGAACGTTGGGTGCTCCAGCAATTTCTGATGGAAAGGAATAGTTGTAGATATGCCTTCAATCGCAAATTCCCCAAGCGCACGTTTCATCTTGGCAATCGCCTCTTCACGATTCGCTCCCCACACAATCAATTTTGCGATCATGGAGTCATAGAAAGGTGAAATGGTATAACCCGGATAAGCAGCACTATCTACACGAACGCCAGGTCCTCCCGGTGCAAGGTAGAATCCGATTTTGCCTGGTGATGGCATAAAGTTACGGTCCGGATCTTCTGCATTGATACGACATTCAATGGACCAGCCATTGATAACCACGTCTTCCTGACGGAATGAAAGTGGGTTGCCTTCAGCTACCGAGATCATCTCACGGATCAGATCCACGCCAGTAACCATCTCAGTAACCGGGTGCTCTACCTGAATACGCGTATTCATTTCCATGAAATAGAACTCGCCATTCGGGCTGAGCAGGAATTCCAATGTACCCGCTCCCGAGTAATCCACAGCAAGGGCAGCCCGTACCGCAGCTTCGCCCATCAGTGTACGCACATCTTCGGAGAGAATCGGACACGGAGCTTCCTCTACCAATTTCTGGCGACGACGCTGAACCGAGCAATCACGCTCTCCCAAATGTGCTGCATTTCCGTGTTTATCAGCAATGATCTGAATTTCCACGTGTTTCATACCTGTCAGGAATTTCTCCAGATATACACCTGCATTGCCAAATGCCTTTTGTGCTTCCTGCTGAGCAGCAGTAATCTGCTTAATCAGCGTTTCTTCATCTTCGGCAATACGAATTCCCTTACCTCCGCCACCAGCAGTAGCTTTGATAATGATAGGATATCCGATATCTCTAGCAATCATGATGGCTTCATCCATATTTTCAACAAGGCCGTCTGATCCAGGAATAACAGGTACTCCTGCATCTTTCATCGTCTGTTTGGCAACAGCCTTGTCACCCATTTTGGTGATGGCTTCAGGAGAAGGTCCAATAAACGTAATATTGCAAGACTCACAAATTTCCGCAAAATCAGCATTCTCCGCCAAAAAACCGTAACCAGGGTGGATTGCATCACATTCCGTCAGTGTGGCTACACTCATCAGGTTTGTGAAGTTGAGGTAACTGTCCTTAGACAGTGTCGGTCCGATACAATAAGCCTCATCTGCAAGACGAACATGCAGAGAATCCTTGTCCGCTTCGGAATAGACGGCTACCGTTGAGATGCCGATTTCACGGCAGGCACGAATAATACGTACCGCAATCTCTCCACGGTTCGCAATCAGTATTTTTTGAAATTTCATTTCGTTTTGTCCTCCTTCGAAGCTCATGCGGTTAGCTGTTTACCAGCTATAACGGTTATTCCGGTTTCACCAGGAAAAGGGGCTGCCCATACTCGACCAGCTGTCCGTTCTCAACCAGCACTTCAACGATTTCTCCCTTGATGTCCGCATCAAGCTCGTTCATCAGCTTCATAGCTTCGATGATACATACCGTTGTTTTCTCAACAACTTTATCACCAGCGCTCACAAAAGGACCCGCTTCCGGCGAGGAAGCTCTGTAAAAGTACCTACCATCGGAGATACAATTTTATGTAAATGACTTGTAGTATCGACCTGCGGTGCAGCTTCACTTACCACTGCGGCCGGCTGTACTTGCGGAGCAGCAATCATTTGTGGTTGCACAGCAGCTGCTTGAACATACTCCGTTTTGCCCGGTTTGCGGATCGATAACCGTGATCCTTCATTTTCAATTTCCAACTCTTGAACGGAACTTTCATCTACCAGTTTAATCAGTTCTTTGATTTCACTCAATTTAAACATTTCCATTATTCACTCCTTCGGCATCATGCCAGTCTCACTAGGACGGTCATATGGCTTTATGTATTATATCATAATCATTAAAAATGGAAAGAGCCCGAGAGTACAACCAGCTCCCGGGACTGCTTTTCCATGATTTGGATTACTGTTCTGTGACGTATTGCACGCTGATTTTGTTCTGTGAAACCGCCAATTCTTTCATGACCAGATCGACAATGGATACCGCCTGTTTTACATCCAGTTTGTCACTGAGGACCACAACTTTATACTTGTCGGCATCTTCTTGAACGATCGCATTAGCGTACTGTTGAGAGAGCGTCTCTTCAATGCCAGTGATTTTGGCTTCTTTTTCTTCCAGTGTACGGAGTTGCTCCGTTGCTTTGGCATTCTCCTCTGGTGTTTTGCTCAGATCACCTGCCACGGTCATCAGTTCCTCATACTTGCGATTGTTGCTTTCTTCACGTTGCCACTGGTAGTTCTGGAACTGGCTGCTCGCAGATGCTGTCGTATTCTGCTCTTCCATTTCCTTGAGGACTTCCTCATCTGTCTTGGTTGCAGTGCCGCCTGCCTGACCATCTGTCTCCGGTGTAGTTGTTGCGCCTTTGTCGGTCTCTTTGTTGGTTTCTTTGCCTGCCTCACCCTTATTCTCGCCTGGTTCGACAGCAGGTGTTTTCTCTGTATTTCCAGCTTCTTTACCTTCCGTAGCCGCCGGTTCTTCCACAGCGCCAGCCGCACTTGGATCACTTTCAACTTCGCCGCTATTCACCACTTCATTCACAACCAAACCTTCTGTAGGATCAAGAATGCCTGCCGTCTCCTTTGCTTCCCCTTGCTTGATTCCATCCACTTGCTGACTGTCAGCCACCGGCGCGTTGATTGGACCGGAATCCTCAGTGAACAGATAATACGCGGACAAAATGACCATCAGACTCAGCATGGAAACGAGCCATACTGTTTGACGTTTGTTATTCATTAGAACTTCCTCCTCAAATTGGCTTCAATCTTATGAGAATTGAATCTTGTGATTCAACACATCAGATTAGTCTTGTTTGCGCGGTACAACCGAGATCCGGTAGGCTGCCACATTCAGTCCTTTTTCCACAGCATCGGTTATCAGGTCCTTCACAACCTTGTTCTCTGCACCCCTCGCAACCACAAGCACCCCACGGATCTGCGGTTTGAGCTTTTTGGTCACTATAGGTGTCTGATCCCCTGATATTTCGTACGTAATAATCTCGCCATCACGGGTATATTGCGTCATATGTCGCTTGCCCCCGCTAGCATCGGTTTCTTCGGTAAGTTGCTGAGAATCCTTCACGTTCCGCTGAACGACCAATTCTTCTGTGGAATCCACGGTAACCATCACATCAACCGTTCCCACACCAACAATGTTTTCCAGCACACCTTTGATTTTGTCTTCAAATGCAATTTCGATCGCCTGAAAAGGATTCTGTTCTGACGGATCACTCTGTATGGATGCCATGGATGTTGCCGGGTCCGGTGGTTCCCGACCGATATTTTCGGAATCAATTTTTTTGACATTAACGAAGGAATTGAACAGCATGATTCCCACCCCGATCAAACCAAGGATAATCAGCCAGCGGAAGGTTTGACTTCGCCTTGCCCCACCCTCTCCGCCACCCATCCAGGTTTCCATCTTTTTGAACCATTGTTTCATCGGACACCCTCCTTCTCAGAGCACTCCAGCACTTTTTGGTTCTGTCACTTGAACGTTGTTTGCATCAACATCCCACTTTTCAGTCAACAATGTAATAATCTGCACTGCATGTTCGGACCTTGTGGATGTCTCACCTTGCTGCTTCGTCTCATCTGGCTGATCACGTATAACAGGCTCGGAAGACGCTTCATTTTCATCACTTTGCCCTCTACTCACATCAATCTGAACATCAGGCACTTCAATCTGACCAACCCGGATGGGCTGCTGTATTTGATGTGTTTCATCCTTCTCGGATTCTGTGTTTGTTCCAAATATGGGTTGTGTATTTGCAGCGACTTCTTGCTTCCCTGCCTTCACTTCTTTTCCTGCACCCTCTCCGGCCATCTCGACCAATACACGCTGGATTACAGGCAGTTCGACTGATGAGGCAGCTTCCATCTCGGTTTCATATTTACTCATGGTTAGCTGTACCTCTACGGACCGCACCTTGGCACCTGTTGTTTCTTCAATCTGACCTTTCATGACATTAGCCAGTTCTTTGGCTGTCCATTGTAAGGATTGTTCCTGTTCATTGGATTGCAGCCGCTTGCCCTGAGCTAATATCTGTTCGAGTGTTGCATTCCCATCCGATGGAGCATCCATTGCCGACATTGCCCGTTTCAGTTCGCCAACCGGATCACTTTTGAGGAGCTTGGTTATGGGTGATAAAAGGGTCAGCAGGATGAGAAGGCTCAGCACAAGCTTGACATAACGTTCCATGGATCGATTCGGCAACAGCATATCCACAAAAGTCGCCAGCAGAACGATCATAATCAATTCCTGGAGCCAGTTGCTCAGCCACCCCATCCTTTCCATCCCCTTTCTTGCCAACATACATTCAGCGCATCATGACAGTCATATTGCCCGCGGTCAGCAAGATGGTAATTGCCAGGAAAAACATGAGCCCGACGGCTGCGAGCGCCGCAAATACGTAGATCATGCTCTTGCCGATGGCCTGCAGGCATCCTACAATTGGGGTGTCTCCGAGCGGTTGCATAATGGCACCAGTTACGTTGTATATCAAGGCAAGAGCCAGGATCTTGAGTGCCGGAAAGGCACATAGGAACAAAATGATGATCACCCCGGTGAGTCCAATTGCATTTTTGACAAGTAAAGAAGCTGTAATTACCGTATCCGTCGCATCCGCAAATGTTCTGCCCACGACAGGGACAAAGTTGCCTGCGATATATTTGGCGGCCTTCAGGCTGACTCCATCCGCTACCGATCCCGATGCTCCCTGAACCGAGATTACACCCAAAAACATCGTCAGCAGGATACCCAGCAGTGCCACACTAATATTGCGCAGGAGGTCTGCCAGCTGTGTCAGCTTGTACTTGTCAGACAATGAACTGACGAGATGCAGAACAGCTGAGAAGAAGAGTAACGGGAATACCAGCAAATGAATCAAAGTACTCACCAGATGAATCATGAAAATGATGAGTGGATGTGTCACCGAGACGGTGATGACATTACCCATGGACGCAAGCAGTGTGAATAACAAGGGAACCATGGCCATCATAAAGTTGATCATGCCGGTTATGGCATCCTTGGCGTATCCAATCGCCACACTGAAGCTGTTGATTGCAATGATGATGATGACCATATAACAGATGGAATAGGCGATTTTACTAATATTATTTTTCTCAAATGCGGTCTGAAGCGTCTCCAGAATCATGCTGAGTACACTTAACATCACAATCGTGACCAGAAGCTTGCCATTATATAAAATTTCATGCAGCATGAAGGTTCCGATCGCCACAAACACCGATTTCAGGCTGAACCCTTCATTGCCGGGGATTAACATATCCATGAAGGAAGGGGTCTTCCCATCCGGGAAGAAACCACCGTATTGTTGCATCAGTTGATCCCAGTATTTCTCCACCTGATCCTTGGGAAGCTGATCGGCCTGCTGCTCCATCCACTCACCGGAAGGCGAGGTTGCAGTAACCTGTCCCAGGATACCAAACAGAAAACAGAGCATCAGCACAACCGTAAGGCGCCACTGCGGCTTATGATGCATTGATTTCATATGAAGTCCGCACGCCCTTTCTACACCGGCATCAGCTTCATGACGGTTTCGATAATAATGCTGATGATCGGTATAGCAAGTACAAGGATCAATACCTTACCAGCCAGTTCAATCTTGGACGCAATGCTCTCCTGACCTGCATCCCTGACAATCTGTGCGCCAAATTCTGCGATGTACGCTATGCCAATAATTTTCAGCACTGTTTTCAGATAAATACTTTCCATGCCTGAATTCTCGGCGAGCCGCTTCAACACTTCGATGACTGCACCGATTTTGCCAATCAACAACATGAAGATGACAATGCCAGTCGCGGCAGCAATCAGAAAGGCAAACATCGGTTTCTGTTCCTTAATGACCAGAATGAGCACTGTTGCGATGAGCGCCAAACCTACAACTTGGATAATTTCCACAGGTCACCACCATCCGGCTTCATGACCGTTTTTCATTGAAAAAGAAATATCGATTTGATCTCTTGTAGCAGGCTGTCCAGCATACGGACCACCATGAACAATACAACGACAAATCCGATTACGGTCACCCAGTGAGCCATATCTTCCTTTCCCATTTGTTTCAGTACCGTGTGAATCATGGCGATGATGATTCCGATACCCGCAATTTGAAAGATTGCGTTCACTTCTAGATTCATGACCTTGGCACCTCACTATCCCGGCTATTTCAGAAGATCAGAATGACGATTAACGCTCCGACAAGCATCCCGAGGCTTCGGCTCATTCGTTCATATTTCATTTGATCGGCCTGGGCACGGGATTCCTCATGCATTAGTTGTTGAATGGCTAACGATATATGTTTGGTCTGATCCTGACGGTCACTTGTGCCAAGGCTGAAGCTTAATTGCAGCATCACTTCCTTCTCGTCAGCCTTCATGGCTGATCTTCCCCACGCCAGATCCACGCCTGACTGCAGACTTTCCCGGGCAGTGAGTCCATGAGGAGGTTCCATCTGTGTAGCTGCATGAAGAAACAGCGTCTTTACAGGTTCTTTGGTCTGTGCTCCCATCTTGCCCATGGCATCGGGAAGTGGAGTGAGCCCATAGTTAATCTCCGTCATTAGTCGCTGGAGGGCTGCAATGAGTTCTCGCAACTGTCTCGGTCTTAATGCATACTGTCTGGCCTTGTAAAATCCGGCGAGGGTGCTGGCTAACAAAATAATTACCGCACCAAACATGTTAACCAAAGGCTTCACCTCCTGCCCCGGTCTGCTGCAACCCACGCATTTTGCCATCAGCCAGCCGAAAGGTCATGCCCCGGCTCGTCCGTTGCAGCTGGACATAACGTTGAAACATCTGCTCCGTAATTAAGGTTCTGAGGGCAGGTCTGGCCGACAGCTCCGATAGGTCACGGCCATGCGCAGTCGCAATCACTGAGACTCCTGCATGCAGGGCTTCCATCACCGCCTCGGCATCCTCCGGACGACCGATCTCGTCCACAATCAGGACATCGGGCGACATGGAGCGAAGCATCATCATCATGCCCTCAGCCTTCGGACAACCGTCCATCACATCTGTTCGGGGACCTACGTCGAAGCCAGGTACTCCTTTGTAGCTACCAGCGATTTCGGACCTTTCATCCACAATGCCCACTTTCAGACGTGGGCGTATTCCCTGAACCAGTTCAGTTCCCGCTGTAAGCTTTGTACCACTGCTAATTTGTCTCGCCAGATCTCGTAACAACGTCGTTTTCCCTTGTTGTGGTGGTGATAGGATCAACGTGTGCAGGACCTGTCCGCTCTTCATATCGAGAAGATAAGGAAGGATACGATCAGCCACTCCATGTACCTCACGGGCTACCCGAACGTTAAACCCGTTGATATCACGCAGGTATTCGACACGCCCACCGCTTAGTACCGTTCGTCCAGCAAGCCCGATTCGATGTCCCCCAGGTATGGTGATGAACCCTTTGCGCAGTTCCTCTTCCAATGTATAAAGTGAATGGTTACTGATCAGGTCCAGCAACCTGTGCGTCACTTCTTTCTGAGGAACATACGCTTCTTCAGGATTCCCGGTCGGACAACCTTGAGGTGTCAGGAAGTGGTATGTGTTGCCTGCATTAATCTCCAGGGGTCTGCCTTCACGAATACGTACTTCCTCCACTTGTTCCAATAGAGCGGGTGGCATTCTTCCAAGAATGGTTCGGATCGGTTCCGGAAAAAGTTCCTCCAGTTCACCTTCATGAGTAGGCTCCTCCAACCTTGAGATCATTTGGTTCACACTTCTGGCGCTTGTTCATATCTCAAGTTTATGCCTGTACATTTAATTTATGACGCTGAAATCTATCAATTCTTCAGAATACGGTTGAGAGTTGAAAGCATAGATGCACCTTCTGTTATAGGCACCCGTCTAGATGTGCATGCATATAGTAATTGCAGATAGGTAAGTTCCATTTCGGTTCAAAACAGAACTACCGATCCCCAGATAAGAAAGGAGTTGTGGGGAGTGCGAGTTGATGTCGTTGGCAATGTGAATGAAGTACGTACTATTGATATCGCAGGGCGAAGTGCAGTTGTCATTGATGTATTGTGTACGACCAGTACGATTATTACGGCTCTGGCGTATGACGCTTCCGCTGTGATTGCTGTAGAGACCGTTCCACAAGCCAAACAAATGGAAGTGAAAGATTGCATTCGAGGCGGGGAACGTTTTGACAAAAAAATCACCGGATTCGAGGTGGGGAATTCCCCTATGAATATATGACTGAGGACATTGCAGATAAAACAATCATACTGACCACAACCGATGGAACCCGCGCCTTGATCAAAGCTTCCAGGGCGAAACATGTACTAGCTGGATCATTTCTCAATGTCAGGGCTGTCGCAGCAGTTCTTTGCCAACTTCAACGAGATGTATTGCTGTTATGTGCGGGGAATCAGGATGAATTTGCACTGGAGGACGCCTTGTGTGCTGGATGTATCATCGACGAACTGCACCGTCAATCCTGTTCTCCCCTCCAACTAAACGATCTCGGCATAGTACTTCATCAGGCGGTATCCCAATGTCAAGAGAGCATCCCCGAGATGGTGCAGGGATCTGTTAGCGGGCGTAGGCTTGAAAAGCTAGGCAGGGTTCATGACATTTCATATTGTTCTCAATTAAACTTGCTGGATTGTGTTCCCGAGATGGGGAGGGGAACCTCATGCAACCTTATAAAGGCATACGCGGGGGAAAGATGTTCAAGTTGATGTGAGAATTGCCATGAGAAAAACAAAAAGGTGTACTGCTGCCCGTTGGCAACAGTACACCTTTGCTAATTTACACACACAGAAAATACTTATCTGCGATCTTGAGGTCCACCGATAACGGCTTGCTCGGCAGTGTCGAGATCATATGCTGTATGCAATGCCTTAATGACGTCATGCAGCTTATCTCCGTCAATAACACAAGATACTTTGATCTCGGAAGTGCTCACCATCTTGATGCTCACGCCTTCAGCGGAAATGACTTTGAACATCTTCGCAGCTACACCTGGGTGACTGACCATGCCTGCGCCAACAATGGAGATTTTAACGAGGTTCTCCTCAGATGTGACTTCACGGTAAGGCAAGCGGCTGTGAAGGCCTTCAATGACACGTAATGCGTTCTCACGATCAGACAGCGCCACAGAGAATGAGAAGTCCGCTTTGCCATCCATCACTCCGCTCTGAACGATAATGTCCACATCCAGCTGATTGGATGCAAGCGCACCAAATACTTCGGCCAGAACTCCTGGTACATCCGGCACACCCAGAATACTGATGCGAGCCACGTTTTTGTCATAGGCAATACCACTAACCACTACGCCTTGTTCCATTGCTGCTTCCTCCTTCACAACCGTTCCTTCATTATGGTTAAAGCTGGATCTTACAATTAAAGGTACACCGGAATGCTTCGCGTACTCTACTGCACGCGGATGCAGCACCGCTGCTCCCAAATTAGCGAGTTCCAGCATTTCGTCATAGGATATTTCCTTCAGCTTGCGCGCAACCTTAACGATCCGCGGGTCAGTAGAATAGATTCCGTCTACATCCGTATAGATCTCACACGCATCAGCCTTAATTGCTGCCGCCAGCGCTACAGCTGTTGTATCCGAGCCACCACGACCCAGCGTTGTGATCTCGCCGTCTTCCGTCATGCCCTGGAAGCCTGCAACAATAACAATGTTGCCCTCGGCAAGTGCTGCATTCACGCGGTCAGGTTGAATATCATGAATACGTGCTTTTCCGTGAACCGGCTCTGTGCGGAATCCCGCCTGCCAGCCCGTAAACGATACTGCCTTACGTCCAAGTGCTTGAATAGCCATCGATAACAAAGAGATCGAAATCTGTTCTCCTGTCGTTAAGAGCATATCCATCTCACGAGCAGGCAGATCACTATTCAATTGTTTTGCCTGATCAATCAAATCATCTGTTGTATCCCCCATGGCCGAAACCACGACTACACACCGATGTCCTTCATCAGCTTTTTCTACAACACGTCCGGCTACACGCTTCATGCGTTCTGTATCTCCGACCGAGCTGCCCCCAAATTTCATGACGTACAATGACAACGCAAATCCACTCCCTACCTTGTGCAGTATGCATAATTAATGTCCATCGTCATTATTCTCTACGAGAAATGACTTTAACCCAGTATATTACGAAAGCGCCTGATAGGCTAATCTTTTTCGAAAAAACCCTCTGCCAAAGGAATGGCAAAGGGTTGTTAATACCGTTTATTAGCTTACAGCTTGTGAAAGTTACGCACGGGAAGAGTATTTACCTTCACGTGTGTCAATCAGGAGAACATCACCTTCGTTAATAAACAAAGGAACTTGTACGTTCAAGCCTGTTTCCACTTTTGCATTTTTGGTAGCGCCTTGTGCAGTGTTACCTTTAACACTAGGCTCAGTCTCGATGACTTTCAACTCAACGCTTGTTGGCAAGTCAATTCCGAGGATTTCACCTTGGTAGCTAACAATCTTAACGACCATGTTTTCTTTCAGGAAGTTCAATTCCCATTCCAGTTGATCACTAGTCAATGTGAACTGATCATAAGTTTCGTTATCCATGAACGTGTGCTCTGTACCGCTTGCATACAGGTAGGATACGCCACGGTTTTCGATGATGGCACGACCAATAGTTTCGCCCGCACGGAATGTTTTTTCAACGGTGTTACCGTTACGCAGGTTTTTCAATTTGGAACGTACGAAGGCAGCGCCTTTACCTGGTTTAACGTGTTGGAAATCAAGCACGGTATAGATATCGTTATCTACTTGCACGGTCAAGCCTGTTTTAAAATCGTTTACTGAAATCACAAAAAATCCCTCCTGATATGGTTAAAAAGTAGGTGATATAAGACGATGGGTTAATGTTATGTAAAATGAGCCCAAGAATGGCCACCTCGTTCACTTCGATTGCAGTACCATCCTCCGATCGCTGTTATCCCCAGATTTTTTGATCCCATTATCAATGGGAAAATCCGGTGATAAAGGCGAACGCTTCGCTTCTTCAGATTGGTTCTGCACTCTCCGATATGGTGAAATTTCTTATTTTTCATTTTAAATAACACATTAAAAATCGTCTTATATCCCTGGTGGCTGTAATTTAGCCGATTACGGTGAACTTCTTGTCCGACTTCGTGAGAATATGAATACCCGTCTCGGTAATCACTACGTCATCCTCGATACGCACGCCGCCAAGCCCGTCAATATATATACCCGGTTCAACGGTAACAACCATACCCGGTTTCAATACATCGTCGCTAAGCTTGGACAGGCGAGGAGCTTCGTGAACTTCCATACCCAGACCGTGGCCTGTGCTGTGTCCGAATTGATCTCCATATCCGTGACCTGCAATGATATCACGAGCCAATGCATCTGCTTCCCGTCCGGTCATACCCGGTTTCAGGTTCTCCAGCGTATGTAACTGAGCTTCCAGTACAATGTCATAAATTTTGCGCAGTTCAGGTACAGGTGTACCTGTTGCAATGGTACGTGTCAGATCTGAACAGTATCCGTCCAAAAGTGCACCAAAGTCAAATGTAATTAACTCATTCTGTCCGATGACCTTACTGCTCGCTACACCGTGAGGCATAGCAGAACGTTCACCCGATGCTACAATGGTGTCAAACGAAGAGGACGTTGCTCCATGTTTGCGCATGAAAAACTCCATCTCCAGATCCACTTCACGCTCCGTCATACCTGGTTTTGCAAACTGCAAAACGTGGCTGAACGTGGCATCCGCTAGATCTGCTGCTCTCTGCATGACCGCGATCTCGTCTTCATCCTTGAACATACGAAGTTGTTCCACGATCCCGGATACAGCTTTCAGTTCAATAGACTGCAGTGCTTCAGCATAAGCGGAATGCGTGCCAAATGTGACACTATCCTGTTCGAAGCCCACTTCTTTGATATTCGCGGATGTCAGCAATTCGCGCACCGTATCCATCGGCTTAGCTCCATGCTCCACAACGGTAAATCCTTTGGCTTGCTGAGGCGCTTGTGACATATAACGGAAATCAGTCAGCAGATATGCATCCTGTTCCGTAATCAGCACATATCCCGCCGAGCCTGTAAAGCCCGTCATATAACGACGGTTAATCGGGTTTGTAATCAGCATTGCAGTGAGTTCATGCTCACGCATGGCTTCACGCAACTTATTTACTCGTTTGTTTTCCATCGGTAACCCTTCTTTCTCTCACATTCCCGGGTTCCCGGCTCAGGTTTGTTTGTCCAGATGACGCACAAGAGCCAGCAATCCCAGTTCATAGCTTACTTCGCCAAATCCGGCAATCTGCCCGATTGTTTCCGCTGCAATCACTGAATGATGTCTGAACGCTTCGCGTGCATGAATGTTGGATAGATGTACTTCCACCGTAGGGACTTTTACAGCATTGATTGCATCACGTATAGCATAGCTATAATGGGTAAATGCTCCGGCATTCAGTATGATTCCGTCTGCCTCACCCATCGCTGCATGAATGCGGTCAATGATGTCCCCTTCATGGTTCGATTGATAAAAAGCGATGGAGACGCCAAGTTCATCAGCCTGTCTGCGAATTTTGTCTTCAATATCCTTCAGACTAAGCGTTCCATAGATGCCCGGTTCACGTACACCAAGCATGTTCAGGTTCGGACCATTGATCACAATAATTCGTTTCATCGCTGCTCCACCCTCTCTGCAAATAACCATCTGCTATTTTAACACAGCCATTGCCGGATTGAGAAGCTTTTTTGCGCTATGCCCCCGCTTGCTCCGGCTCGCGTTTGCGTTCGTCCGTGTACTCCATGGCTACCGTGTAACCAATGAACAGCCCCCATAACAAAAAGAAACAGAGTTCCGTGATGATTGAATCCCACGTTAAACCGTTCAAAGGTTTCATCATCCCCAGTTTTGGTCCGACCAGTATAAAGAGAATCAGCCACCAGACGATTCCATACACCATGCCGGGTAACGGCCCTTTCAGTTTTCTAATCGTGAACGTGTAGAGTAAGGATGCCAAGATGGAAAAGACGATAAAAAACAGCCAGCCTGTCAAATGTCCTGCTGCGGTATATATATATTCATGTTTGAAAAAAGGCTCGGCCAGAAATCCGACAGGTACAATCGTAAAATGCAACAGATAGAATAGCCAATGTAGCCCGCCCCAGATAAAACCGGCAAAAAAGCCAAGCTCTAACGCAAAGGAAAATGGATTCGTGTAGTAGTGTGCTTGACCTTGCCTCTGGGTAGGGCGTCTGCCCTGTCTTTTTGCTGCCGCTCATTGGGACGTTGACCTTCATCGTGTGATGTATCTTCATGCTTACGTTCTGTCATCGATATTCTCCTTCATTCAGTTGATAATCCCGCATTATGCCTCGAATTTCCGCTCTGATTCTACGAGGTAGTATGTTCAAAACAGGACAATCTTAACAACATCCTTCAAGGTTTGACTCACAAACTAGAAATTGGTCTTAAAATTCGATACAATAGGGTTATTAAACTGCCTTTGATCGCGAAGGCCTAGAACAGAATAGGAAGGTGAATAATTTGCCTCAACAATCCAAGCCTGTCAGCTATGGGGGCAAGCTGTCATTGAAGGCGTAATGTTCGGTGGGAAACATGTCAACGTTACAGCTGTTCGTAGAAAAGACGGCGAAATTACGTATCTGGAAGTTCCCAAGCAAGACAAGTCCTGGGTCACGAAATTGCGGCGGATTCCTTTATTACGCGGAATTGTCAGCATTATAGATTCAAGTGTCAAAGGTAGCAGACATCTCAATTATTCTGCTGACGCCTATGCTGATGATGAACTGGAACCGGAAGAGAAAGCCAAGCAAAAAGAGAAAGAAGGTTCGGGCTGGAGCCTAAGCATGATCATTGGTGTGACTGCCGTAGCCATCCTTTCATTCCTTTTTGGTAAAGTTGTGCTCACATTGCTTCCTGTTGTTATCGAGAATTTTCTATTCAAAAATGCATTCGACAATCAGTTTTTGCATAATTTACTGGAAGGCGGCATTAAGCTGATCCTGTTACTCGCCTATCTGTGGTTAATCTCACAGACGCCGATGATTAAACGTCTCTTCCAGTATCATGGAGCGGAACACAAAGTAATCAGCGCACATGAAGCTGGTGAAGAACTGACACCGGAGAACGTGCAAAAGTACAGCCGACTGCACTACCGCTGCGGAAGCAGTTTCATTATGTTGACTGTCATTATTGGAGTGTTTCTATACTCTCTCTTCACGTACGATAACCTCTGGGAACGGATGGGTCAGCGTCTGTTGTTATTGCCAGTTGTGCTAGGCATTTCTTTTGAACTGTTAAAGCTCACGAATTCAGTACGTGATATTCCTGTACTGCGTTATCTCGGATACCCGGGATTGTGGCTGCAATTGCTGACAACAAAAGAACCGACCAACGAACAGGTAGAAGTATCCATTGCTTCGTTTAACCGTATGCGTGAGTTGGATGCCAAGCTTGCCAATGTCTCTGCTACGTCAGAAGTACCTGTTGCAACACTCGATCCTGTGAAAGGGTGAATGATATGAACAAGCAGGCAATCTTATTTTGGACGTTCATCGCACTAGCTGCTGTTGGAGTCTTGACTTGGCTGGGGAACGCTAGTCCATCCAGGATCATTATTCCTCTGGTCGTGTTCGGAGCTGTATTCCTGCTGTACAAATATCCGCCTCGTCGCTGGGCAAGCAAAACCAAATCACCAAAGATCAAGCCATCGGCACGAACCATGGCAAAAGTCAATGCACAGTCCAGTGCCAGAAAGAGCAGCGGCTCTTCTAAGAAACGCAAGGATTATCCTTTCCAAGTGATTCAGGGACAAAAAGGTAAAAGCGATGAAGATATACCGAAATTTCATTAAAAGTTACTGATATACAAAAAAGCAGTTCTCCCAATATACGGAGAATTGCTTTTTCACGTTTACACAGGTATCAGAGGCGGAGCTTCTGCTTGTTTCTTACGTAATTCTTTTCTTTGTTTGTCCAGCTGCTCATCATACACTTTCATATTCCACCCGTTGAAAAATTCGCTCCCTGCGGTAGCACCTGATCGATATAAGGCCGTGCTGTCCTGTAACGATAAATGAAATTGCGTTGGTTTAATCCCAAGCGTTGGTATCTTCACTGTCCGAAACCGGTTAATCTGTTCGATGTAGCGTTCATCATGTGCTGTGAGCATCGTCTCCACAAGGGCCTGAAGCATGCTTAGCGGTCCTTTAATCCGAGCAGGTTCCACTTCCGTCTTGCCCACCATTTTGAATCCGACAACCGGAATAACGTCTCTTCCTCGTTCCGTACGATCCCCATCGAAGAGCCACAGCGGAAAATTGCTAAGCAATCCACCATCCACTACATAGACGAACTGATCTTGAAAATGAAGTCCTTTGGAGAATACTGGTGATTTGCGTATGACTACCGGATCGAAAAAATACGGAATACTGCAACTCATGCGTACGGCTTTTGCCACATCCAGCTTGGCAGGATCAATGCCGAACCGCCGAATATCGTCCGGCAGCACCAGAATGGTTCCATTGGATATATCGGATGCCGTAATAAGCAACTTACCTTGCGGCAAGTCAGCGAATGTGCGAATCCCTTTCTGCTCCAACATCTTGCGAATCCATGATTCCAATGCCTCCCCGAATACAAGCCTTTCTTCAAGAACAGCCTTGCCGCGGGTCCGATCCATCGGGTATTAAATATGGGGGAGCGACGCAGCAATGAAACAAAGGGGTATTCTCAATAATGACTTTCATCTCCTCGGCCCTGTAACCGGCCGCTAGCAGAGCAGCTACAATGGAACCGGATGATGTGCCTGCCACTCGATTAAACTGAATGCCGCAGTCTTGAGCACCCTGCACAGCACCTGCAAGCGAGATCCCTTTGACGCCTCCACCTTCAAACACCGCGTTAATTAACATAACAAAAAACCCCCGTTCTCCAGGCAGCCACGTTTCTACTGCCACTCTATGAGAACAAGGGTTTGTCTTATAACCGTATTGTTAAATTGTTTTAGAGACCATAATAAGCTTTTAATTTGGCAATTAGGCCGAGAGGGTTCTTCGTCAGGTATTGTGAACTGAAGAATATATCCCCTTTAACCGAAGAATACTTCTTGTTGTAGTTCAGCTGATCGATGATCTCCTGTGATGTCTGCCAGCCAATCTCTGGCGTACCTAATTTATAAGGTGAGTGGCCGATATACAATTTTACATTTGTGTTAGCCACTTCATTCGCCCACCAGTCCACGACTTTGTCGTATCGGGCTACGCTCAGTGTCATACTCCAATACACCTGCGGAGCGACATAGTCGATCCACTCCTGGTTAATCCATGTCCGCACATCTGCATTCATGCTGTCATACGCGGTTACTCCTGCTTTGGTATCAGAACCTGTCAGATCAACAGATTTGTTACGCCATACACCAAATGGACTAATTCCATATTCAACGTTAGCTTTTACTCTGTGAATGCTCTGCCCGAGCTGCTTAATGAACTGATTGATATTGTCCCGACGCCATTCCGCACGGTCTTTGGTATTCAATGTGTTGTAAGTTTTGAAGGCTGCATCATCATTAAAAGTCACATTGGATGGATAGAAATAATCATCCAGATGTACACCATCAATATCATACTGATTGACCACTTCCATAATCGTATCGATAATATGCTGTCTGGCTTCCGGGATACCCGGGTTAATGTACATTTTGCCGGATGCATTCACAATCCAGTCTGGATGAAGCTTGGAGATGTGGTTTGCTGCCAAGTTTGATGTACTCGCTGAGTTCGTTGCTCTAAACGGATTGAACCAGGCGTGAAACTCAAGACCTCGTTTGTGTGCCTCCTCAACCATAAACGCGAGGGGATCATAACCGGGATCTTTACCTTGTGTTCCTGTTAATACACTGTTCCAAGGCACCAGACCTGAAGGATAGATGGCATCCCCATTGGCTCTCACTTGGACAAATACTGCGTTGATGCCCATACCTTGCAAAGTATCAAGCTGTTTTGTATACTCCTGCTTTTGCTTCTCTACATTTCCTTTGGCACCGGATGTAGGCCAGTCTCCATTCACAGTGGAGATCCATGCTCCCCGCATATCTTCAGAAGCTGGTACATTGCCCGTGCCTCCAGGCTCCGCTGGGGTTGCCGGGGTTGGTTCAGGAGTTGGGACTGATTCGTCTCCTGTGTACAGATCAATGGTCTGGGCTGACTGATTCCAGTTCACTCGAATGCCCAGGTTCTCACTGACGAAACGAATGGGTACCATGACCCGACCTTGTTTCAATTCGACCGATGCATCCAGACCAACTACAGCGTTATCCACAGTTGCCTGCTGGCGTCCGCTCGTCATAGAGATGACCGAATCGGATTTCTGAATGGTCACGGTACGAGTAGCTTGAGACCATAAAACAGACGCACCCAGTCCTTCGCTAATGACACGCAGAGGTACCATCGTTACATTTACTTTGGGCAAGATGTAGGGTGATACATCCGATTCCAAACGGTTGCCGTCTAGAAAAATAGCGATTTCCTTCTGACCAGCCGCTTGTGCCGTCATGCCTGCTGTCTGTAATCCAAGTACAAAAATGAGCAGCAGCATCAATCCTTTACGAACATTCATTAGTGCAGTCCTCCAAAATCATTATAAATTTGCGGTAAATTCTACTAGTTTAATAGACGCTCCTACCCTTCGTTTAGTTGCGAAAATCTCCAAATTATGGTGTGATTGCACACAAAAAATGCTTCCTGCCATTGAAACGGCAAGAAGCATCCTTTGATCACAGGATACAATTCATTGTATATCATCATGTTTATTCCACTGCTGAATCTTAAGACTCCGTATTACTCATGACGTCCTGAAGATTTTTGAGGTCACGCAACCGGCTCTCATCCTGACGGAAGTATTCAACCAAGGACTCAATGCATGTAATGGAGTCCCAGCTCAGGTGATGTTCAATGCCTTCAACATCATTGTAGATATTTTGTTCCTGAACACCAATCGTTGTCAAAAATTGTTCAAGCAGATGATGGCGCTCCATCAAACGTTTGCCCATCTTTTTGCCTTTTGGCGTAAGCACCAGTCCGCGGTACTTCTCATAGATCAGGTACTCGTCTTTGTCCAGCTTTTGGATCATCTTCGTCACCGATGAAGGATGTACTTCCAGTCCTTCAGCTATATCAGACACACGAGCATAGCCCTTTTCATCAATTAATTTGTATATACGCTCCAAATAATCTTCCATACTGGGCGTTGGCATCTGCTTCCCTCTTTTCTCTCTGACCGGCCCCTATTCGTGCCTGGTCCCTATCTTATAATGATACATGTTATCAATACGCATTGGCAAGTCCTGCACAGTTCGGAGCGCGCTGTTACACAAGTAATTGGCAGCGTGACTTCTCACCAAACGAGGCAAACTAAGCAAAGTTCCGCATCGAAAGGAGTGATTTCGTGAGTACAAGTGTAGCCTCACCGCCAGTTCGAAAAGCAAAAGGTACTAAACCCTTTATTCCCGATTTGGTGTATTTTGAACCCGGTGCATTAGAATATGATAAAGGCAAACGGATTATGGAATGGGTGACATCCAAAAACATCCCTTACCAGATGACCACATCCCATAACCGAATTACAAATCTGCCGGGTGAAACCGAACAAGAAAAGTACCGGATGGCAAAGCGTACTCTGGTCGTTGGTGTGCGCAAAACACTCAAGTTTGACCAGTCGAAACCTTCAGCGGAATATGCCATTCCCATCTCTACAGGCTGTATGGGGCACTGCCATTATTGTTATCTTCAAACTACACTTGGTGCGAAACCTTATGTTCGTGTCTATGTTAATACCGAGGAGATCATTCAGGCTGCAAAAGGATACATCGAAGAACGGGCGCCTGAAATCACGCGATTTGAAGCCGCCTGTACTTCTGATCCCGTAGGACTTGAGCATATCACGGAAAATTTAAGTGACCTGATTCGTTTTATGGCGGATGAAGAATACGGGCGCTTGCGCTTTGTAACCAAATATCATCACGTTGATCCGTTGCTGAACATCAAGCATAACGGCCACACCCGTATCCGGTTTAGTGTCAATTCGGATTATGTCATCAAAAACTTTGAACCGGCTACCTCCAGATTTGAGGAACGCATTGAAGCTGCTGGCAAAATTGCACACGCTGGTTATCCACTGGGATTCATCATCGCTCCGATTATGTGGTATGAAGGCTGGGAAGAAGGATACTCAGAGCTTTTGCAGAAGCTGGCAGATACACTTCCAGAGGAAGCAACTAAGGACCTTACCTTTGAAATGATCCAGCACCGTTTTACCAAAACGGCCAAAGCAACCATTGAGAAGCGTTATCCCAAAACCAAGCTGGAGATGGATATCGAGAAACGTAAGATGAAATGGGGCCGCTGGGGTCAGTACAAGTATGTGTATAAGGATGACCAGCAAGATGCGCTGCGCGAATTCATTACGGAACGGATCTTTGAACATTTTCCACTAGCCAATATTGATTACTTCACCTAAACAAAAAACGGGACTGCCCATAACGATATGCTGGTATAAGCATTCCTAACGATTAAAAAGCAGGTTACATGACCCAGAGTGTCTCTGGTAACATGTAGCCTGCTATGCCATACATAATAATACTTAAATTCAGTTCATCCGTTTAAATAATCATCCAGTCTGGTGTAATCTGCTGCAACCAGATGGTAATCTTCGTCATCTGATCTGTAAAAAGCAATACTCCAAGGAACAACATTAATGCTCCGCCGACTTTCATCATGACATTGGAATACCGTAAGATCCAGCGTGTCGAACCAATGAAAAAGGCCAAAATGAAGAACGGGATTGCAAACCCTGCCGTATAACCTGTTATCAGCGCCAGCCAGGTTGTGGGTTCACTTGCAGCCATCGCAATGATCGCTGTTAGAATAGGGCCAATACACGGCGACCAGCCTGCTGAGAAACCGATGCCAAATATAAAAGAGCCCAGATAGCCTGCTGGTTTCCATTTCATATCCAACTTGCGTTCCTTCATCAGAAACTGTGGCTTGAACACCCCAAGCAAAAATAACCCCATAAGCATAATCAAAATAGCAGATAATTGCCGAATCAGTTCTCGGTTGTCATTGAAAAATTGGCCAAACAGTCCAGCACCAAGGCCAAGCGAATAAAATACAGCCGAGAAGCCTAAAATAAACGCCAGCGTATGCGTCATGGTCTTAAAGCGGACTTCGCGCTGATTGCGGTCATCCTTCAATTGTTGCACCGTCATACCTGTAATGTAGGAGAGGTATGATGGATACAGCGGAAGACAACATGGTGATATAAATGAGACCAAGCCTGCTACAAAAGCCATCCATACATTAACATCAGGCATGAAGCGGATGTCTCCCTTCCCCGGGCTCACGTGCTTGCTCGTTCAGTCGTCAGGCTCGGAACCCTTTTTTCCAATCATCGTCAGAATCAGCATCATGATCAGCAATAATACAATCGTTGCTCCAGGTGCGAGGTTCCAGATGCCTGCTACAACCAGTCCAAGGACTACTGCAATTTCGCCGATAATCACGGACAAGATAATGGCGGATTTGAAACTCCGGGCCATCAACAGGCTGACCGCTACCGGAATGGTCAATAGCGCTGACACCAGAAGCGCACCAACAATCTTGATCGCCGTGCTAATGACAAGTGCTGTCATCACAGTGATTAACATGTTCAGAATTCTTACAGGCAACCCTGTAACCGCTGCCGCATCTTCCTCAAAGCTGAGCAGGAAAAATTCCTTATGTAACAATGCCACTACAATCACCACGATCAGCGTAACCACACCTACAAGCTTCAGATCCGTAGCGTCTAATGTATATATACTGCCGAACAAATAACTCATGACATCTGCATTATATCCTTTGCCCAGCGTGAAGAACAAGGAAGCAAGAGCCACACCACCGGACATGATAATGGCAATCGATAACTCGGCGTAACTCTTGTACGCTTTGCGCAATTTCTCTATCGCAAACGAAGCAAGTACGGCAAATATCAAGCCAACCGCAATGGGATACAC
Organism: Paenibacillus sp. OVF10; assembly: GCA_022836915.1. Classification (GTDB taxonomy): domain Bacteria; phylum Bacillota; class Bacilli; order Paenibacillales; family Paenibacillaceae; genus Paenibacillus. The sequence continues at coordinate 5,339,502 of CP094668.1, forward strand.
TTCAATCAGGAATCCAAGTGCAACACCGGCAATGGTCACATGAGACAAGGTGTCTCCAATCATGGATAACCGCCGTAAGACCAGGAACAGTCCGATTAACGGAGCGGTAATGCCAATTAACAACCCACCCGCCAGGGCACGCTGAAAAAATCACTCATTAATATTTCCAAAACAAACACGACTCCTTCGGCCTTACTCTAATCTAATGGGCCATAAATACAGCTAGCGTACCTGTGCAGTGGTATGTTGCAGATTGGTCTCAGCACAATCCTGTACCTCATGCGAATGACGGACATGAAAATTAATTTTGCCATTCGTTACCGCAGCTTCAGAACCCAAATAACTCTCCATCCGATCCATATCATGAGACACCATTAGAAAAGTCATGCGGTGATGTTCATGCATATGGGTAATCAGTTCAAAGAAACTGGCCTGTGATTCAGCATCAATACCTACTGTGGGTTCATCCAGAATCAACAGATCCGGGTGATTGATAAGCGCTCGTGCCAAAAATACACGCTGCTGCTGTCCACCGGACAATTGACCAATTCGTTTGTTCGCCAGATCCTCGATCCGCATGACCTGCATCGCATCCGTGCACTGTTGCTGACATTTGCGAGACATACGACGGAACATGTTTTTGTTATTATACAAGCCTGACATAACCACTTCACGAACGGTCGCGGGGAACAACGGGTTAAATGCATTCTTTTGAGGCACATACCCGATTCGGTCCCAGTCCTTGAACCTGCGGATCGACTGTCCGAATAGTTTGATATCTCCCTGCGCAGGAGGAAGAAGTCCTACCAGCATGCGCAGCAATGTCGTTTTACCCGCCCCATTTGAACCGATAATCCCGACAAAGTCCCGTTCCTGGGCCATAAAATCGAGATTCTCAATCACTCGCTGGTCCCCGTAGGAAAATGATAGTTTCTCGATCTCTATAATTGGATCATGACATAGTGGCATGATTTGCTGCATGGCAAAGCCGCCCTTCATTATATATAAGAATCCCATAGCGTCCTAAGAGCCTTCACCGTGAACGGTAAAGACTCTTCGATCTGAATTCTTCATTCTATCTTATTTTAATGCGATCAGCAGATTTTGCAAATTTTTCTCCATCAGGGTGAAATAATCATCCCCGTTTGTTGCCTGCTCCTTGGTCAATCCCTCAACCGGATTAAGGACCATGGTCTCTACTCCTGCTTCACTTGCCAATGTTTTCGCCAATTTGTCAGATACCAGCTCTTCGAAGAAAATGTATTTAATGCCTTCATCTTTAACCAGTTTCGCAAGCTTCACAATATCCTGTCCTGTCGGTTCAGCATCCGGGGAAAGTCCCATAATGGCATGCTGGGTTAATCCATAATCACGTGCAAGGTAGCCAAACGCTTGGTGCGAGACAACAATTTCGTTGTTCGGTACGGTAGCCAATTCATCTGTGAAACGCTGATCCAGCGTCTCAAGCTTGGTACGAAGCTCTTCATAACGTTGTTCGTAACCTGTTTTGTGATCAGGATCTGCCTCGACCAGACTATTTTTGATGTTTTCAGCCATGATCATGGCTGATTTCGGACTAACCCACGTATGTGGATCAATATGATGATCAGCAACATCTTCACTGGTAGCCTCATCTGTGTGTTCATCCGCATGCTCGTCTTCGTGCTCTTCGCCGTGACCGTGCCCATCATCACCCTCAGCCGTTAACAGCTTAACACCTTCACTGACGGCAACAGACTTCACCTGTGTATCACTATTCAGCGACTTCAGGAAATTCGGCACCCATCCTTCCAGTCCAGCTCCATTATAGAGAAACAGCTGTGCCTTGGACGTATTAACGATATCCTGACTCTTCGGAGTCCAGTCATGTGGCTCTACTCCCGTTGGCAGCAGGTTAATGACATTGGCATCCTCACCACCGATTGCAGTCGTAAAAGCATATACAGGATAAAATGTCGTCACAACGTTTACCTTGCCTTCCACAATCTTCGCACTATTGGAACTATCCTGCCCACACGCTGACAATACCAGCAAAGTGAGAATAAGCAAACCCGTCCACAGTAGCTTTATGTTGCCTCTTTTGCCCGTCTTTCCTGTACGGTTATCCTGAACTTGATGTTGCACTTTATAAAATGTCATTATGATTCACTCCGCATCTCTTAATCGTAAACATTACTGAAAGAATTATAGGTAACCTGAACCTACTTGTCAAGCTATCCCGTCCTATTCATTCTTTCCTGAAGTACGGAGTTCATAACATTATATGCTTGTTCTCTTCCCGTCAGATACGAATTATATCAACAAAAAAAGGGCCCGAATTACATCGGGCCACCTTGAGTCATAGTTACGACAGTATTTGAATCAATTTCATAACTCAATTCTTATTTTACTTGTGCACCATTAGGCATGTTGTCTGGTACTGTAGCCAGTGTAAGCTGGTCGCCATGCGATGCTGCGAGGATCATACCCTGGGAAAGTTCACCACGAAGTTTCACCGGTTTGAGGTTGGTCACACAGATGACTTTGCGTCCAACCATCTCTTCTGGCGAATAGAACTTCGCAATTCCAGATACGACCTGGCGCTGCTCATAACCCAGATCCAGCTGCAATTTCAGCAACTTATCCGCTTTTTTGACAGGTTCGCAGGAAATGACTTGCGCGACACGCAGTTCAACTTTGGCAAAATCGTCAATACCGATCTCTTCGGTACCCTCAGGTGCAGTTACCGGTTCAACAGCTGCTGAAGCTCCAGCATCTGCTTGACTTGTTTCAGGCTGTGCTGCTTTTTGGCCACCTGTCATTGCTTCAGAGATATAAGCAATTTCCTGTTCGGAATCCAAACGCGGGAAGATTGGATCCCCTTTTTGCAAGGCATTTCCAGCTGGAACCAGACCCCATTGCTTGGCTGTATCCCAAGTCGTAAGTTCACCTTCCTGAATGCCCAGCTGTGCCCAGATTTTATGAGGAGCACGCGTCAGGAACGGTTGCAACAGAATGGAAGCAATTCGCAAGCTTTCGATCAGGTGAGCCATAACGGATGCCAATTCATCGCGTTTTGCTTCATCACGAGCCAGCGCCCATGGCTGCGTCTCATCAATATATTTGTTGGTGCGGCTGACAAACTGGCTGATTGCTGTCAGTGCTACGGAAAACTGCAGGTTTTCCATCGCCTGTTCCACTTTTTCCACTGTAGCATGGCCTGCTTCTTCCAGCGAAGCATCAAATTCCGTTACATTCGAAGCAAACGCCGGGGCTTTGCCTTCAAAATATTTGTCTACCATGGCAACTGTACGGTTCAACAGGTTACCCAGATCGTTCGCGAGGTCGGAGTTAACACGCTCTACGAAGCTCTCCGGTGTAAACGTACCATCGGAACCAAACGGTACTTCACGCAGCAGGTAATAACGCAGTGCATCGAGACCGTAACGGTCAATCAGAGTCACTGGATCAACGACATTACCTTTTGATTTGGACATTTTACCGTCCTTCATCAACAACCAGCCATGTGCGAACACTTTCTTCGGTAAAGGCAGATCCAATGCCATCAACATAATTGGCCAGTAGATCGTATGGAAACGAACAATTTCCTTCCCAACCAGATGTACATCCGCAGGCCAGAACTTGTTATAAAGGGATGCATCGGATGAACCGTAGCCCAAAGCTGTAATATAGTTGGACAACGCATCAATCCACACGTAGACTACGTGTTTTGGATCGCCTTTCACTTTGACGCCCCATTCAAATGTAGTCCGTGATACGGCCAAATCTTCAAGACCTGGCTTGATGAAGTTGTTGATCATCTCGTTCTTACGGGATTCCGGCTGAATAAAGCCTGGATTCTCTTCATAATATTTCAACAAACGATCTGCATATTTGCTCATACGGAAGAAGTAAGATTCTTCTTTGACCAATTCAACCGGGTGTCCGCTATCAGGGCTCTTGGCCGAGATAATCTCACCCTTCTCATTCTTCTCTACATCCACCAGTTGAGTCTCTGTGTAATACGTCTCATCCGGAATGCTGTACCATCCTTCGTACTCACCTTTGTAGATATCTCCCTGTTTCAGCAAACGGTCAAAGATATCCTGAACAATGGTTTTGTGACGCTCTTCGGTTGTACGGATAAAGTCGTCATTGGAAATGTCCAACTTGTTCCACAGTTCCTTGATCCCCACAACGATATCGTCGATAAAAGCTTGCGGTGTCTGTCCTTTCTCTTGTGCCTTGCGCTCAATCTTCTGGCCATGTTCATCGGTTCCTGTCAGATAATGAGCATCATAACCGCGTAAACGCTTGTAACGAACCATCGCATCTCCCGCCACTGTTGTATACGCATGCCCAATATGCAATTTGTCACTCGGATAATAAATCGGGGTTGTCAGATAAAATGTTTTTTGGTCAGCCATGAATGACTTCTCCTCCTTCAAATGTTCCTGTTTCATGTGATCTCTTCGTCCAAAACAACTAAAAAAGAACACAAAAAACTCCCGCCCCTATGGGACGAGAGTTGCTCTCACGTGTTACCACCCAAATTCCCCATGTTTTTCGCAAAACACAGGCTCTGTCGGTCCTTCGACCGCCCATTAACGCTGGATCACGCCTCAGCCTTACGACAGCAGCTCTTAAATCACTGTCTGCACGCTCGAAAGAGGTTCCTCCGGGACCATATTCCATCCTCCTCCCAGACCGGTTCTCAGCTCATCCGGCTCTCTGCACTGGGGGTGTGTCTGTACTTATCCCTTCACTGGAAAATCATATAGGAAAAATATACTGAAATGCGGACCCCTTTGTCAAGTGGACAGCATCCTCAAGTCAATCCTGGTCTGCTTCCAGGCCACCCGAATACTTCAAGCTACATCGTTACTCTGATACCATCATGGATTTCTCCGCCTTTGGTGGCACCAGATCTACACCGCCTGGATGAAACGGGTGGCATTTGGCAATACGTTTCGCTGTTAACAACGAACCTTTGAGCACACCGTGCACTTCAATCGCCTCCATGGCGTAAGCCGAGCAACTCGGATAGAACCGACATGTTGGCGGTGTTAATGGAGAGATATAGTTGCGGTACACCCGAATGGGTGCCTGAGCAATTCTGCGCGATAACTTCATGGTCAGTGCTTCCCATGAGCGTGTTGATGTCCCGACGCTGCTTTGGCCGGAGCATGCTCTGCACAGTCCTTACAATATCCAAATACCTCGAACTTGTGGTCCACAACCTGAAATTGCTCAGGCGCATCCGCAAGCTGCATCGGGCAAAAAATTATAGGATATGTCTTCTGACACTTCAGACAGATCATATGATGGTGATGATGATCTTCACTACAGTGTGCTTTGAATTTAACGCCATCTTCGAAGATGACCTGTTCCAGTACACCCAGTTCCTGCATCACCCGCAAATTACGATATACTGTGTCAAAACTCAGTCCGCTGTAAGTCTTACCCATATATTCATAGACGTCCTTGGGTGTAAGATACCCGGGGACTCGGCAAATAACCGGGCCAGTGTTTTCCGCTGATCGGTAATGCGAAGCCCCTGTGAGGACATGGTCGAAATAATCTGTTCTGTCGACAGCATGATCTTAAGCACCTCCTGTCATACGAGCATTTTGCATCATTCATAGAGCGACAGTTTATTCGGCAAAAGCGAAAACTTTCGCTTTCTTGTATACCTCTAATAATGCATCAAATTACGATTAGAGTCAACGAAGACACCGGGTTAGGTCATTTCAACATCACATAAAAAGGACTCCATACACATGCATTGCCATTAGTCTAGCTTGAGCTAATGACATTACATTTTGATGGAGTCCCTTCCTGACGGTTCAGATGATCAATCGTTCGGGCGACTTTTGGGGTGAACGGGTATATATGATATAAGCTTTCACTCCAAACCGTCCGTGCATGTTCATAATATTACTTTTCAGCCGGAAGCGGCGTGAACAGCAGGTTAACAGGCAAGTTACTTCCTGGTGCCGCCGAGAAGAGAATAGTTACACTCTCGCCGTACGAACCTGTGCGATACATTACGCTTTGCTCATTAGGTGCAGTTACAGATTTACCTGTGGAAATCTGAACGACCTGTCCATTCACGAGTGCCACACCTGAATATCTGCCTCCACGAGGGTTGAATGAAATCAATGTGCGCGGAGCAACATTATTCAATGTAATTTTGTACAATACACCGAAGTTACCTGCGTTGGACGCTTCAGTGAAAGCCATAGGGTCCGTTCCCACAAGGTTTGGATCACTTGCATTATCTCCAAGTGGAAGACGTGCAGGCTTCGATCCTAATTCTTGATCGTACGTAATGATCCGTGTTGCATTCGGGTACGTTCCGCGGTTGTGAACACCATCACGATCTAGAACCGGCAGGCTCGACAACACTTCCATTGGGTCCTTGTTTTCTTCAATCATAATAATGTTGTAATCCAGTTCATAGTCACTGAATACATCCGAATACAAGGAAATGACTTGTCCCTGTTTCATCGGAAGAACGCTCAGATCATTAAGAATCAGCTTGCTTTCTCCTGGCTGGATGTACACTTTCTTTTGTCCGGTACCATTCTGCATGGATTGGAACCAACGGTCAATCGACAACTTTCCAGCTACCGTTGCAAAAGGAGACGGTCCTGCAAAACCCATGTTTTGCTGGTCAATGGACGCCGTGTATGCATTGTTGTTTGTCGCTACAACATACATTTTCACGTTTTTGCCCGTGTTGTTCACATGGTGAATCATGAAGCGTGTCTGTCCGAAGGAAGATTCCTTGTACACAATGCCTTCTGTATTCACGGTTTCCGGGCTGTTACTGCGGATCAGCAGACTTGGTTCGTCATAATACGTGAAAGGAACTTTCTCCAATGCCGGTACTCCACCACCGTCAAAAGTGAACTTCTCACCGACTGGTGTGAACAATTGATTGAAGTCAGTCACACTATAAAGTGTTTCTCCCGTAATATTGATCATCTTGGTATAGCTATCGCTAGCACCATGTTTATCGGTAACTGTAATCGTTACGGTCTTCGGTCCTGGAACAAAGAATGCAAGTGCATTGTTATCCCATTCTGTTTTTACAATTGCGTTCTCATCATCTGTGCTTTGATCAATATAAGTGATTTTCTCACCCATTTTGTATTCTTCTTTATCTGTCGTAAACATTGCGACAGGTGGCAGATTTGGTCTTTCAACCTTAATCGTAACCGAATACGGATCACTCCATTGACCACTTGAATCCTGGACCGCATAGGTTACTGTGTATACACCTGGTTGGTCGAATGAATCCTGACGACCTGTCCAACGCTCATCTACAATGCTGAGTCCCTTGGGAGAGCTGGATCTGGTTGTGTAGGTTACCTGGTCTCCGGCAAAAACCTCTTTTTGTACCGTGAAGCTTGCCACCGGTTTGGTACTCAGATTCAATACAACCGTTTTGGCAGATTGATTTACTTTATACGTAATGTCCAGAGCCTGTGTAATTGAAGTCAACGGCACCATGAACGTATTTTTTTGTTGATAAGCCGCGCCCTTCATCGTTCGGGACACACCATTAACGGTATAGATCTTGCTGTTTGTTTTGAAACGCAGCTCATCTTCACCACTAATAATGATCGTTTCTTTGGTTGTGTTATCATATTTGACATCATAGCCAACCCGATCAACGAGAGCACGGATCGCTACATAGGATACACCATTTTTAACAGCCATCGGCTGTCCAGCAAGATACGTTTTGCCATCTTGCATCATTTTATTACTGTTCATATAAAGAGTGAGGTCTCCACCCCGCCTCCAGCAACAGATGAACCGCCTGTAGATGGTTGCTCCACTTCAACTGGTGCAGGTGCTGGTGTTTCCTCAGCTGTACCTTCTTCGTCCGTAGGTTCAATTACCGGCTCAACAGGAGTCGCGTCTGTTCCTGTAGGAACAACTGTCTCAGGGTTCTCTTCTTCAGTTGTTTCATTATTTGATGTTGGAGTGTTTGTTCCGGATTTCACTTCGGATTCCGCGATGGTTTGTTCTTTCTTCACAACCTCCACGGATTTAACTTTGGCTGTATTCACTGATGTAGTATCGCTCTGATCTGCTGATTGTGCATTGGCAGGAATCACTGCAAACGCCTGAAACACAGCAAAAGCGGTAAGTATGGACAATTTCTTCTTCAAATTCATTCTTTGTCTTTGGCTCCTTCTGCTCCCATTTTATAAATATCCCCCTCAAAAAGTCATATTATTAGACGCTTGGAACCGGGAAAAGTTGCTAAAAAGTTAAGAGGAGAATTGTAAACTTTTAATAGAAGGAAAATACTATGAAAATAGTTATCTATCAATTATCTTTTAAGCATCCATATCCCAAAATTAACCAATAGAAAATTCCAACAAAAAAATCTCTCCAGGAGATGGTCAATCAGCACCATATCACAGAGAGATTTAAGGATTGAATAGGCCTAGCGCAAACGGACAGGCAGACTTCCAGTTGGCTGCAGTCCACCTGTTAACACATGGGACAGGGCCCGAACAACGGCGGGTGTATTCTCATACGTACACACATAACTTCCCGGCCTCGAAATCTCCAGCAGATCATATGGATTGCGCAGAGCAATTACAATCAGCGAATGATTCTTACTAAGCTTTTCAACCAAATACTGTTGCCCTTTCGGAAGATGACCTGCCGATGTGTACGTACATACGATAACTTGTTCACTCTCCGACACATCCGCCGATATCCGATCTGCTTCATCATAAGTGGGCTGAGTAGTAATTTTGTGCTCACGAACTCTGCCTCGCAGCTGCGATAACGCCATACCCAGCGATTCTGTATGAGACCATGGTTCATCCACCTCTGTCCGTTGCACAACCTCAGGCCAGATGACATACACGTCCTTCTCTGGGTCCAACGGCAGCAGCCCATCATTATGAACGATGGTAATACTGCTTGAAGCAATCTTGAACAGCGTCGATTCGTTTGGTTCACCGGGATCACTAGGTTCAGTGGATTCAGTGCAATCATCAGGTTCAACATCGGTTGCTTCAACCGTTTCACTCGCTTTCAGCGAAACAAGATGATCATCCTGCTGCCCGCAGCGATTTCTTTTCCATGTCATAATGCGTTCTACCGCCTGATGAATAACTTCTTCCGAGATCCGGCCCGTTCGAACTGCTTCCACAATGGCTTCCAGCGCAGCAACCTGATCTTGCAAGGTATGACTCACCAGAATCAGATCTGCTCCTGCCTCCACAGCACGAATCGCAGCTTCAGCTACACCATATGGCTTGGATATTGCATGCATTTCAAGACAGTCTGTAATAATAATGCCTTCAAAACCCATTTCCTCACGTAGCAGACCCGTTAACACCTTATGTGACAACGTTGCCGGAATGGGCTCGGGCTCAATCGAAGGGAACATCACATGAGCTGTCATAATAGCATCAACTCCGGCCTCAATCGCCCGGCGGAACGGTAGTAGCTCCATCTGTTCCAGCCTGTTTCGATCATGAGGTACTGTAACCATACCAAGATGAGAATCTACGGCGGTATCTCCATGTCCCGGAAAATGTTTGGCAGTAGCAGCTATGCCCTGTGATTGATATCCGGTGATGGCTGCTACGCCATGAGTGGCCACACTTTTAGCATGTTCACCATACGAACGCACGCCGATGACCGGGTTAAGCGGGTTGTTATTCACGTCGACCACTGGCGCAAGGTTCATATCAATACCGATGTTTTTTAACTCACGCCCCAGAATTTGAGCACACTTCAGGGTATATTCCGGATTGCCTGTCGCACCAAGCGCCATATTACCCGGTACTTGGGTCATTCCCTCTTGGTCAATCCGTGCAACCATGCCACCTTCCTGGTCCACCGAAATCATGAGTGGTAGGGCCCCCGCTTCAGCAGCCATATCTTGCAGTTCGGCGGACAGCCGCGTCAATTGATCTACACTTTCGACATTGCGCCGGAAATAAATGACGCCCCCGACGTGATAGTCACGGATTAAGCGAGTAATCTGTTCATCTGCGTGCTGACTGTGAAATCCACACATCAACAATTGTCCTACTTTTTGCTCCAATGTCAGATCATTTAAGAGTTTCATTTGACCTCTCCTCCCGGTTCCCTTGCCACTACGAACCCAATCGTTTACTCTGCCTGTACTCCGAGGGTTTCATGTGGAAGTGTTTATGAAACACCTTGGAGAAGTAACGGCGCTCCTTGAACCCTGTGGCTTCCCCAATCGCTGTAATGCTCCATTCGGTTGTACTCAACAATAAAGCAGCACTTTCCATCCTTTTCTGCGTCATGTATTCTACAAAAGTAACACCCATTTGGGTTTTAAATAGCTGGCAAAAGTAACCCGGGCTGATTCCGAGCCAATCTGAGACTTCATCTATTCCCAAGTCCTGTTGCAGCCGTGCATCCATATACTCACATGCAGACAGGATCAGTTCCGATACAGAAGGACGTGGCTGCGTTTGTTTGCCCTGATAGGCATGGGTAACAACCTCTGCAAATTCAAGGAGTTCCCTCATGGATACGGCCCCTTGCAGTGCATTCCAAAAATTCACTTCGTGCTCTTCAGCGAGGGCCTGTACTTCCCGCAGTTCACGAAGCATGTGCACAAGCATAAACCGAAGATTGGTTTCATCTACCCTGCTGAAGGATTGTCCTGAATTCCCCATTTGCTGTTTAAGCCGATCCAATACATCACGTAATCCCTGCTTGTTCCCTTGACGAATCCACCGAGTAACAAGCTCCAGATCTTCTCTTGTAATCCATGAGTTAGCCCCATTGGAGGCCGTATGATCATACGATAAGGCGGTTTCGGGACAACTCGCCTTCAGCACCTTGTCTTCACTCTCCGAATGGGACATCAGTATTTTTTGACAATGCCGGTATCGTTCCAGAATTTGACTTTCCAGATTCACAGGCACACCATCCTGAACCACCCTAACCTTCACACCTGAATCCAAGGATAATATCACATTTAATTCGAGACACAGTTGATGGGCCAGTTCCTCTGAGCGACGTTTCCACTCACCCGATGCCTCCAGCAGGATGCACCACTCCCCTTTGCGGGTCGAAAGAATCTGACAGTCACCCGTAATTCTCTCTGCCACTTCCCTAAGTCTGGAAATTACGGTCTCATGCCATCGTTGGTGCTGAAGCTCGGACCAACCGATCGAATGGCGAAAATAACCGACTGCATCCACCAGCAGCAACGTATACGGTGCAGCAGTTGTTATAAATTCAGGAACAGAAGCAGGATAGGCAATCTTCAATGGTGCTTCTCCTCGCAACAGGTCAATCAACTGTTTGTGTCTGATCCAACTTTCCATCTCTTGGCTGCGATAACGTTGCGATTCGTTTTCCAGACGTCTCTTCTGGATCTGCCCGGCAAGCTCACGCAGTTTATGTTCCAGATTCAAATAATCAATTGGCTTACATATGTATTCATGTACGTTATATTTAATAGCGGTTCGAGCATATTCAAACTGCTGATAACCGGTCAGTAAAATAATTTCACACGTTTCACCCTGCTCTCGCAGTAAACGAATAAGTTCCAATCCATCCATAGACGGCATCCGAATATCACACAAGAGAATGTCTGGATGACTTTCTGTAACTTTCCCCAGCGCTTCTGCCCCGCTTCTCGCTGTACCTGTGATTTCAATCCCCATATCTTCCCAGGGTAAAATGTAGTTCAGATTCTCCAGAATCGGCAGCTCATCGTCAACCAGCATTGCAGTCAGATTCATCCGGCTTCCTCCTGCTCATATAATGGAATGATGCATCGAATAACTGTGCCATACCCCGGTGCTGAACATATAAATATGCCATACCCGGCCCCGTATTGAATACGAATTCGATCTGCCACACTTCGTAATCCCAATCCCCGGCGTTCCGTTATGGACGATAATGATTCCGCCCCTTCCGCGAGCATAACTTCCGGCGGATCTTCTGCCATATACTCAAATCGTGCGAGCATTTCCTGGGGAATACCGATCCCATTATCCTCAACACATAACACAAGTTGATCCCGTTCCGCATATGCGCTTATCCGCAGTACACCTGGATAGGTGATCCCCTCAAACCCATGTTGAATGCTATTTTCCACCAGAGGCTGGAGGGTCAGCTTGAGCAGGATTGAGCTGTATAGATGGGATGGAATGTCAATCTCATAGGTGAACAAATCACTGAACCTGTACTGTTGAATCTCCAGATAACTCTGCAAATGCCTTATTTCCTCACCCAGCGAAATCTCCTCCTGATCCTGAATGCTGATACGAAGCATATTGCCTAGCCTGGTCACCATCTCGCTTACTTTGCGGCCCTCCCCACGCAGCGCTAATCCATTAATGGATTCCAATGTGTTAAACAGAAAATGAGGTTTGATCTGGGCCTGTAGTACACGTAGTTCCGCTTGGGCCTTCTGCTCTTGCTCTGCCCGAACACGACGGAATAATCCCCCGATCCGATCCAATAGTTCATTGAACCCTTGCGCAAGCAGCTGCATTTCATCGAATCCTTTTCCTTCCACCCTCGCATTAAAATCACCATCATCCACACGACGCATAAACCTTACAAGTACAGCAATGTTACCCGTAATGCGATTCATGAAAAAAGATTAAAGATCATCGCTGCGAGCAAGCATAACAGAATAATGATGACAGACCAACCGGCAAAGGCATTGGTTTCCGCAGATAAGGCTTCCCATGAAGTCACACTGACGAGGCTCCAGTTATAGTTCTTCAGATGATATTGCGAAATGATGCTCTCCTTGCCGTCAAAGACCGTTCTGACACTGCTAAAGCCAGGACCGTAACTGCCGGATTCAGCACCAAGGTTTTGCATGTTCTCACCGTTATAAATACCTGCAGGATCATAGACGATCAGCCCTTCTTCATTAATTAACAGGAAAGATGTATCCTGTGCCGAATCGCTGATCTGCAGGTGACGGAAGATCCTGTCGATCTCTCCTTTTTTGATCTGAACAACAAGCACGCCGATATTTTGAAAATAACTGAGTTCTTTGACCAGTCTGATCTGGGTGAAGACAGGTTCTATCCCGGTTAATTCGGGATATTCCAGAGGTGCGAGCCATTTGGGCACGCCATTAAGTTGCTGAATTTCGTTGAATAAGGGATGTACTTTGAATTGCTGAAAAGGAAGGGCTTGAAAATTTTCTTTAGTGAAAATGGAGACAATCTGGTTATTCTCAGACGAACGCAAATCATATAAAAAGGCATAACTGATGAACGGATAATTATATAGAAGGGAACGGAAATTGCGCTGGCTGGCATTCAGGGATAACTGATTACCGGTTCCCAGATCCTGCTTGGTCGGATCTTTGGCGTTCAACGCCATTTGGAAAACCGATGTGGCTATCCCGTTGTCGGTCACATTGTTAATCTGCTGAAATACATTCTCGATATTATAACTGATGGCCTGAAGCGCATATTCGGCCTGTTGATTGTATTTTTTCTCAATCGTATGTGATGTGACCAGAAACATGCCAATGCCTAGCGCACACATCGGTACAATAATCAGCAGCAGAAATGCCAAGGCCAGCTTCATTCGCAAGTTCATATCCCGTTCTCCCTATCAACTGGTTCATGGTATTAACCTTTGACACCACCCGCAGTTACTCCTTCTATAATTTTCTCCTGGAGTATAGCGTAGATCACAAGTACAGGTACAACGCTGTATACAATACCTGCCGACATCTGGGCATAGTTCATCTGATATTGATCCCGAAACTGGACCATGCCCACTGGCAGCGTACGCAATTTATCGGTGGATAAGAAATAGTTGGCGAGTAAAAATTCGTTCCAGTTGCCGAGGAAATTAACGATAAAAACGGTAACAATAGCCGGAACCGTAAGAGGTATCACTATTTTAGCAAAGATACCCGGGGCCCTCAAGCCGTCCATGACCGCCGCTTCCTCAATTTCTCCAGGCAGAGAACGCATAAAAGCCGCCAGTATAATAATGGTAAAGGGGATCGCATTGGCCACATAGGGCACGATCAATGCCAGATGCGTATCCAATATGCCCATTTTGCGAACAAGCAGATAGATCGGCAGCATAAGTGCATTGTTGGGAATAAGCATACCTGCCAGAATTAAGCTGTACAGAAACAGGCTCCATCTCCGGTGTCTCATCCGGGTTACGGCAAAAGCAAACATGGCACCAAGCACAATCGTACACGCCGACGATAAAACCGAAATGTACAGGCTATTCCAGAAATATGTGCCAATCTTTGCATTCACCCAAGCCTCCACGTAATTGTTAAACTCCCATGTTGTAGGCAGACCGAATGGATTCAAGGCGATTTCATTGTTATCCTGCTTAAATGAAGAGAAGATTACAAATAAAAAGGGAAACAAAATCGCGATTAAATACAATATTAACAACACATGAGGTATACTGCTTTTTAAGCTTTTTGCCATCAATATTCCACCTTCTCGCTCCGCCTCGCTACCAGCAGTTGATACATCGCAGTGAGCACAAGCGTCAGAGCAAAGATCAGCACTGCAATGGTATTGCCATAGCCATATTTGAAGTTGGTAATCGCGTATTTGATCATATATGTGGCCAGAACCTCGGTGGACCCTGCGGGCCCACCTTTGGTCATGACAATCACGATGTCGGCTGCTTTCATGGCACCTGCGATGGACAACATGATCACCACTGAAATGATCGGCCGGATCAGCGGCAACGTAATTCGCATTGCACGTTGTACCGCCGTTGCCCCATCGATTGCAGCCGCTTCATCCAGATCACGGGGAATCGCCAGTATGGCCGCCAGCACCATGACAATGTAAAATCCCGTCCACTGCCAGGCATTGGTCACCAAAATGGACAACATTGCGAATCGGTTATCCGATAACCAGTAGATTGGATCGATGCCCAGCACATGAAGTATTTTGTTTAATAGCCCGATATTGGGTTCATAGATGAACCCCCACAAGATACCGATAACGGCTGTCGACATGATCGATGGTAAAAAAACAGCTGTTTTATACAGACCTTTTAGTCTTTTCACATTGGCAATAAGAAGTGAAAACAGGACGATGAGGGGTACCTGAATCAGTACCGAAAATCCGATGAAAAAGCCGTTATTCCGTGTGGAAATCCAAAAACGTTCATCGGTCAGTGCCTTCACATAATTGGATAAACCCACAAAACGTGGCTCAGCCGATACCCCATTCCAACTCGTTAGACTGTAATACAGGGAGCTACCAATAGGATATAAGAAGAACATTACAAACAGAATTAGGGCTGGCATTACAAACAGCGTATAGATTAACGGGCTGCGGAGTGAAGTATTCATGGTCAGCCTCCTTCAGTCACTTCAACGATCGCAGTTTCAACTTGGATTGATTTATTCTACGGAAGCGTTTGCTTCCTCCTGCACCTTTTGCAGCTCTTCTGCCATTTTCTCTGGCGTCGTCTGCCCACCAATCAACTTCTGGATTTGCAGATTGCTGATCTCTGTCGTCACATCGGCCTGAACGAGTGCATCAAATGCCGGGAACGATGTCTTGGACGCATTAAGCACAGCCACAATTTCTTTCATCAGATCATCGGTAATACTGTCGGTCAGCACTTTCTCATCCAGCTTCATCGCAGGCAACACACCATCTTCCACAAGGCCACGGACCTGCATATCTTCATTGTAGAAATTTTTGATAAAAGCTTTCACTGCTTCCAGCTTCTGCGGGTCATCCGCCACTGCTGCCGAGAATCCGTATCCATTGTTCACATCCCGCATCAAAGACGTCTGATCGCCTGCGCCGTTCTCTACCGGAGGCATATTGAAAAATCCAACCTTGCCAATGAGCGATTCACCGCTCTGACCTTCCTTGAATACAGATGATTTCCATGTTCCGTCATACATCAATACCGCTTCTCCGCTTGTAAATTGCGTGGTATATTCGGCATACTCGAAGCCCAGCTCACCTTTTTTGAAATAACCCTTATCCACCCATTCCTTATGTTTGGCAAAACCTTGCACAACACCCGGATCGGTCCACTTCGCTTCACCTGTTGCAAACTTTGCGGTAATCTCCGGCCCGGCATACCGGGACCACAGGTGGTTGGTTAACATAAGCGGTACCCAGCCCGCCTTGGATGCGGAAGCAAGCGGCACTTTGCCATCGGCCTTGATCTCGGCCAGTATATTGTCCAGTTCAGCCATGGTGGTTGGAGCTTTCCATCCTTTTTGTTCAAAGTACTCTTTATTATAGAAAAAACCTTCGCCCGAACCGCCAATCGGCAGTCCATATACTTTGCCTTCATACGTAAACGGTTCAAGCGATGTAAACTGGTCCTGAATGCCCAGCTCTTGCAGGATCGGAGTCAGATCAAGCAGCATACCTTCCTTGGCATAAACTTTGGAATCCGGGCTACCGAACAGTTCAAATATATCCGGCGGGTTACCTGCCGCCATCTCTCCGCGAAGCTTTTCCTTACGATTCACATCAGATTCGACGCCATCCAGCGTAAAGGTCAGATTGGGTATCTCACCTTCAACTTTGTCCACTACATCCTGGAGAATGGCCAGTCTTTTCTGTTTGTCGGCTCCCACCTGCGTGTGACGGAGAAGCATCTCAACCGGTTCCTTATTTGTCTCCTCCACAGGTGTATTGCCTGCGCCTTGCTGTGGCTCGTTACTTGAGCTTGCACATCCCGCCAAAGTCCATGAAGTGATAAGCAATAATGAAAGCAGTAATGTCATTCCTTTTTTCATCTGGTTGACCCTCCTCAAGATATTGAGCATTTGGCTTTACACTCTGATTATAAAAAGCCGGAGCTTACATCGTAAGGATGACAATTCATCAATGGAGGGATAAAATCCTTCACTGGACCCATAATCTTGCATTTACAATGGATATCAGCAAAAAAACAGCCCCTGCGAAACATGTTCGCAAGGACTGCTTGATTGATTGTTTTTATTATATATAAAGGTTAGATTACTTACCTGAACAAGCCACGCCAGCCGTTTCCTGGCGACCTTGTTCGATCAGGCGATACGCCCGCTCCACTTCTTCTTCAGTTGGTGAAGGAACACCATCCAGTGGATATACTTTACCGAGCGCTTCCCATTTGTAAATCCCCATCTGATGGTATGGAAGAATTTCGAACTTCTCAACGCCATTTAATGTCCCAATAAACCGTCCGAGGTTAAGCAGATCCTCCTCCTCGTTATGAATGCCAGGCACATACACGTGGCGTATCCACATTTTCCGGCCCTGCTCCGATAACCACTTGGCCGTTTTCAACGTTCTCTCGTTGGATTTGCCTGTCAGCTTGATATGTTTCTCGTCATCAATATGTTTGAGGTCCAACAGAACCAGGTCTGTGTGATCCAGCAGATCGTGAATCCGATCCGGCTCGTTAAATCCGTTGCTGTCCAGTGTCGTATGCAATCCCCAGCGCCGCTTCACTTCCTTGAAGATTTCCGCTACAAAGTGGGCCTGTAACGTTGGTTCACCGCCAGATATCGTGAGCCCGCCTCCGGAGCTGCGATAGTAGGATAGATACGGCTCAATTTCAGCCAATACCTCCTCAAGCGTCATTTCTTTTCCACCATCCAGCGCCCATGTATCAGGGTTGTGGCAATACTGACATTTGAGTAGACATCCTTGCATAAAAAGCACAAAGCGGATGCCTGGGCCGTCAACCGTCCCGAAAGTTTCGAGTGAATGAATATGTCCTTTAACCATGCTGCCTCTTCCTTTCTGTATCCGCATCCGCTGTGCGTTTAATATGATTTGGAATGCCTTGCTCTAGCGGTCTTCTACTTGCAAATTACTTACATGGAGCCATGGAACGTACGATTGATGACATCCAACTGTTGTTCACGAGTCAGTTTAATGAAGTTAACGGCATATCCGGATACCCGTACAGTCAGTTGCGGATAGTTTTCCGGGTGATCCATCGCATCAATCAATTGCTGACGATCAAATACGTTAACGTTCAGGTGATGAGCGTTTTGACCGAAGTACCCATCCATCATCGCAGTCAGATTGGATTTACGTGTAGTCTCCTCTTTACCCAATGCTTTTGGCACGATGGAGAAGGTATTGGAAATACCGTCAAGACTGTGTTCATAAGGCAATTTGGCTACCGAGCCAAGGGATGCCAGAGCACCTTTTTTGTCACGACCATGCATTGGGTTCGCACCTGGAGCAAATGGTTCACCTGCTTTACGACCATCCGGTGTAGTCCCTGTTTTCTTACCATATACCACGTTGGAAGTGATCGTCAGAACGGATTGTGTTGGCACTGCGTTACGGTAAGCTTTATGCTTGCGAATCATACCCATGAAGTTTTCGACCAGTTCAACAGCAATGCTGTCTACGCTGTCTTCATTGTTACCGTAACAAGGGAAGTCTCCTTCGATTTCGAAATCAACTGCGATGCCTTGTTCATTACGAATTGGTTTTACTTTGGCATATTTGATTGCACTCAGTGAATCTGCTGTAACCGACAGACCAGCGATACCACAAGCCATCGTACGTACAATGTCACGGTCATGTAATGCCATCTCGATACGCTCATAGCTGTATTTATCGTGCATGTAGTGAATGACGTTGAGGGTGTTCATATACAGCTTCGCGAGCCACTCCATCATTGGTTTGAAACGTTTCATAACCTCATTGTAATCCAACACTTCGCTAGTGATGGCAGGATACTCTGGTCCAACTTGTGCTCCGGATTTCTCGTCACGACCACCGTTGATCGCATACAGGAGAGCTTTTGCCAAGTTGGCACGAGCGCCGAAGAATTGCATTTGTTTCCCGATCTTCATAGCCGACACACAGCATGCAATACCGTAATCGTCACCGTAGATTGGACGCATCAGATCATCATTTTCATACTGAATTGAGCTGGTTTCAATGGATACTTTACTGCAATAATCTTTGAAAGCTTCTGGAAGTTTCGTGGACCATAGTACAGTCAAGTTCGGTTCTGGTGCAGGACCCAAGTTGTGCAGTGTATGCAGGAAACGGAAGCTGTTTTTGGTTACACGTGTTTCACCATTCACAGACATACCGCCAATGGACTCAGTCACCCATGTTGGATCTCCACTGAACAGTTCGTTGTAATCCGGTGTACGCAGGAATTTGACAATCCGCAGTTTCATTACAAAATGGTCAACCAATTCCTGAGCCTGTTCTTCGGACAGAATGCCTTCTTGCAAGTCACGTTCAATGTAAATATCCAGGAAAGAAGATACACGTCCCAGGGACATCGCAGCACCGTTCTGTTCTTTGATGGCAGCGAGATAACCGAAGTACAACCATTGGAACGCTTCTTTTGCTGTTGTCGCTGGCAAGGAAATATCGAACCCGTGCATATCGCCCAATTGCTTCAATTCTTGCAATGCACGAATCTGTTCAGACAACTCTTCCCGCAACCGAATGACATCTTCATCAATGACATCGACTTCGAGTGCATTCAGTTCACCTTTTTTGTTACGAATTAGGAAGTCTACCCCGTACAAAGCTACACGACGATAGTCTCCGATGATCCGGCCACGGCCATACGCATCTGGCAGACCTGTAATAATTCCTGCTTTACGCGCTGCACGCATATCGGAAGTATAAGCATCGAATACACCTTGGTTATGTGTTTTGCGAATGTTCGTAAATATATCAATGACGCCTTGAGGCAATTCGAAGCCGTATGCTTCACATGCATCAATCATCATCCGGATTCCGCCTGTTGGTTGAATGGAACGTTTGAACGGAGCATCGGTCTGAACGCCGACAATCTGCTCTTTGGATTGATCCAGATAACCTGGTTGGTGTGAAACAATAGTCGCTGGTGTGTTCACATCAACGTCAAGGACACCGCCGTTATCCCGTTCTTTTTTGGTCAGATCAGATACGATATCCCACAATTCTTTGGTATTCTGGGTTGCACCTGCGAGAAATGCTTCGTCACCGTAATACGGAGACAAGTTGTGTGCCAGAAAATCATTCACATCTACGGATTTGGTCCATGTTCCTTTGGTAAAGTTTCTCCAGCCTGTTTGTTGTTTGACATCTTTTTCAATCACCGACATCTTAATCCCTCCACTAATTTGGATTTCTGGACACATAACATCTTGCTTCATTCGTAGCATTGTGTGCCCAGAGCCGCGATTAATGTGAATTGTTTCACATAAACCGGAACATGTTCTCTCTACTTGGGAACCGGAACCGCGGGATGAATGTTTTTCTTACATTTTCAGTATACGTCTTGGGGCTTTCATCATCTGTGATTTTTGTCACAAAGTCAGTGAACTAACTCACTCCACCTGCGTTGTGTCCCATTGAACCCGGTAAATTCACACTTAGCCACTGCGCGGGCAGAACAACTTCCGATCGCTGTTATCCCCGGATTTTTTCAATTTTATTTTTCAAAGGGGAAATTCCGGGGATAAAGGCGAACGCTCCGCTTCTTCAGTTTTTTCTGCCCTCTCCGTTATTGTGTGAACATCTGGCTCAAACGGCCACATCACGGATTCCGTGCCACCTCTTTTGAACCCTTTGCTCCTCTATGCTTGGAGCAAATCAAATCTTAGAATAAATCCTGAAAAACAGGTGCTTCGCTCTTCTGTTTTTCTGCCCTCTTCGTTCTTGTGTGAACATCTGGTTCAAACAGCCAGATCACGGATTTCGTGCCACCTCTTTAAGAACCCTTTGCTCCTCTATGCTCGGAGCAAATCATATCTTAGAATAAATCCTGAAAAACAGGTGCTTCGCTCTTCTGTTTTTCTGCCCTCTTCGTTCTTGTGTGAACATCTGGCTCAAACAGCCACATCACGGATTTCGTGCCTCATCTTTAAGAACCATTGCTCCTCTATGCTCGGAGCAAATCAAATCTTAGAATACATCCTGAAAAACAGGTGCTTCGCTCTTCTGTTTTTCTGCCCTCTTCGTTCTTGTGTGAACATCTGGCTCAAACAGCCACATCACGGATTTCGTGCCTCATCTTTAAGAACCATTGCTCCTCTATGCTCGGAGCAAATCAAATCTTAGAATACATCCTGAAAAACAGGTGCTTCGCTCTTCTGTTTTTCTGCCCACTCGTTATTGTGTGAAAGACGGCAATCGGGGCTCCCTCTCGGGGAACCCTGATCTTCTTGCCGTAAGGCACGCTTCGTTCTAAATTTATTATTCAAACTTTCCATAGAAAGCGTTGCGGTATACATCGGCCAGTTCAGTTACCAGCGGCAGCTTCGGATTGGCGGTTGTACATTGGTCTTCGAAGGCACGGTCTGCCAGATAATCCACATGTGCTTCAAAGTCTTTGGCATCAAATCCGATTTCCTGGAACGATTCTTCAATGCCCAATGTTTTGTTCAGTTTGCGAATCGCATTGATGAGACTGGTTACGCCTTCTTCTGTCGTACGTGCAGGCAATCCCAGAATCCGTGCGATTTCGGCATACCGCTCATCCGCTACAAAGTGCGAATATTTCGGGAACGATGCAAATTTGGTCGGTTTTTTCGCGTTGTAACGAATGACGTGTGGCATCAGGATTGCATTGGTGCGTCCGTGTGCGGTATGGTACTGACCGCCCCATTTGTGCGCCAAGCTGTGGTTAATGCCCAGGAATGCGTTGGCAAATGCCATACCGGCAATTGTGGAAGCATTATGCATTTTCTCACGTGCCAGTTTGTCGCCTTGCAGTGCAGATTGCTCCAGGTATTGGAACACCAGTTGGATTGCTTTGATCGCAAGTCCATCCGTGTAATCATTTGCCATGACAGACACATATGCTTCAATCGCATGCGTCAGTACATCCATACCTGTATCTGCAACAGCTGTTCTAGGCAGGGAGTATACGAATTCTGGATCAACAATGGCTACGTCTGGTGTCAGCTCATAGTCGGCCAATGGATATTTGGTGTTACCTTGATTTTTGTCTGTGATAACAGCGAACGATGTCACTTCAGAACCTGTACCGGATGTTGTTGGGATCGCTACAAATTTCGCTTTTACGCCGAGACGTGGATATTTGTAGATCCGTTTGCGGATATCCATGAATTTTTGTTTCAGATCGTTGAAGTCCGTGTCCGGATATTCATAGAACAACCACATGGCTTTGGCAGCATCCATCGGTGATCCACCGCCGAGTGCGATAATGCAGTCCGGTTGGAAGCGGCGCATCATTTCGGTTCCGCGGTCTACCGTTGTTGTCGATGGATCTGGCTCAACATCGGAGAATACTTCGATCGCTACTGGCATTTGGCGTTGACGCAGATAGTGTTCTACCTTTTCAACATATCCAAGTTTCACCATCATGGCATCCGTAATAATCGCCACACGTGTGATATCAGGCATTTTGGCAAGATACTGCGTTGCCCCTTTTTCGAAGTAGACTTTGTTTGGCACTTTGAACCATTGCATATTCACGGTACGGCGAGCCACCCTTTTCACATTGATTAAGTTCACAGCGGTTACGTTGGAAGAAGTCGAGTTACGTCCGTATGATCCGCATCCCAGTGTCAATGACGGCATGTTTGTGTTGTAGATATCCCCGATGGCACCGTGTGTGGATGGCGAGTTCACAATAATCCGTCCGGTTTGCAGACGATCTGCAAATTTGCCGATCACTTCTTCATTTGTGGAGTGGATAACCGAGGAGTGACCCATGCCGCCAAAAGCAACCACTTCTGCTGCACGCTCAATACCCTCTGCTGCCGTTTTAACTTTGTAACAAGCCAGTACCGGGCTTAATTTCTCAGCCGACAATGGGAATTTGGTACCTACCCCTTCAATCTCGGCCACGAGAATTTTGGTACCTGCTGGAACTTCAATACCGCACAATTTCGCAATGCTCACCGCAGATTGACCAACAATCGCCGGGTTCACAGCACATTTCTCGGCATTAATCGCACCTGCTGTCAATTTTGCTGCTTCATCTTTGTTAACAAAGTAACAGCCATTGGCTATCATTTTTTCTTCACTTGATCAAAGATAGGTTCTTCAATGATGACCGCTTGTTCGGAAGCACAGATCATGCCGTTATCGAAAGATTTGGACAGGATCAAATCCGTCACTGCCTGATTGATATCTGCGCTTTTCTCGATAAAGCAAGGTACGTTACCCGGTCCTACACCCAGTGCAGGTTTACCACAGCTGTACGCTGCACGTACCATGCCTGATCCGCCTGTTGCCAGAATGAGAGCCACATCATTGTGATTCATCAGTTCGTTTGTACGATCCATAGAAGGATCATCAATCCACTGAATACAATCCGCTGGTGCACCATGTTTCACAGCAGCTTCCAGCAGGATTTTGGCAGCTTCCCGGCTACAATTCTGTGCAGATGGGTGGAAACCAAAGATGATTGGGTTACGCGTCTTGATGGAGATCAGTGCTTTAAACATCGTTGTTGATGTTGGATTCGTAACCGGGGTAATCCCCATAATAATACCGACCGGCTCCGCAATTTTCTGGAAGCTCTCATACTCGTTATCTTCAATCACACCTACGGTTTTGTCATACTTGATGCTGTGGTATACATATTCAGTTGCAAATATATTTTTGGTGATTTTATCCTCATATACTCCGCGGCCTGTTTCTTCTACGGCCATCTTGGCGAGCATCATGTGTTTATCCAGACCCGCAAGCGCCATCGCTTGCACAATCCGGTCAATCTGCTTCTGGTCCATCTTCATGAATGCGGCGTGTGCTTTATTCGCTTTGTCGATTAACGTTTGAATATACTGACCTGCTGTCGGTTCTTTTGCTGGGGCGACTTCGTTCTTTACAGCCATCTCCCTCATCCTCCTAAAGGTTCGTATTAGTTTGTCTCTCTCGTTTACATTCACATCGTAACATGACAATAAACTTAATTATGTGATTTTTTTCACAAAGTATAACAAATTTAATTTAAGTTTTGTAGTGTCCTTCATACGACCATTTTCACTTCCTATTTAAAATATAGGGCTGTAAAATTCATCCTCTCCATTAAAAGTGAATTTTATCACAATGTTTGAAATTTCGTCATTTTTGCCCCCTTTCCTTCCCCTCAAACGGTAAGATTAGGTATATACTGAACTTAAAAATTGAACCACCGCAATTTGTACCGTCCTTCCTCCCGGCCGAGATGACCCTGATCAGGACGGCAACGGTTTGCGGCGAACCTCGGAGGCTACTGCTTACTACAGAAGGTCGTCCGATGGACATAAAGGGGAGATAGACTTATGAGAGAACTAACAACTGTACTGGAAAAGCGCGGTAATACCAACTGTTTCTCGGAAGCAAATTTCAACCATCTGCTGGTTACCATGAAAGATAGAACTTATCCGGAAGGTACACATCTGTACTGGGAAGGCGACATCTCTGACAAACTTTATTATATGAAACGGGGTCGTGCCCAGATCACCAAATCCACGGATGAAGGCAAGGAACTGATCATGTACATGTATCAATCCGGTGATATGATTGGCCAGGCTGATCCCTTCTTTGGCTCTAAACACAGCTTCTCAGCGGAAGTTCTGGAGGATAGTGAGATTGGTGTACTGGAGCATAAAGACTTGGAGATGTTAATCTGCCAGCATTGTGACTTTGCGATCGACTTTATGAAATGGATGGGCATCCACCACCGGTTGACACAGACCAAATTCCGGGATCTCATGTTATATGGCAAACCGGGTGCACTCTGCTCCACCCTCATTCGGTTGTCGAATTCGTATGGTGAGCCTCATGGGGAGCATGTCATTATTCACAAAAAAATCACCCACACGGACCTGTCCAATATGATTGGAGCCACACGTGAAAGTGTAAACCGCATGTTAAGCGATCTGCGTAAGAAAGATGCGATTGAATATGACAATGGCATGATTGTTATCAAAGATCTGAAGATGCTGCAAGGGATCTGTCACTGTGAACTTTGCCCGAACGAGATCTGTCGTATTTAATATTTGAATATGTTAATCGGATATTGCTTATATATTATAATGAAAAAAGCCCAGTTCTCTAAAAAGAGATTGGGCTTCTTGGTATACTTAGGATGCATTGGTCAATTCAAGCTTTACCGCATCACGTGGATTCAATTTCATGTCCAGACCATTTTCCATTAATTCTTTGTCATTCACCATAATGACCCACCGCTCATTCATACGAGGTGTGACATTCTCGACCGAAACGACAAATTTGTTATTCTCCGACATTCTTACAATGCCGCTGGACTTCAACACATCACGAACTGTGCACTCTTGAACGTAGACGCCGGCATATTGACGATTAAGGGTTGGCATAATGTTTCCACCGCTAACCTTGAGTAACGTTGTCTGATATGCAACGCCATCTCCCCCACTGTCAGCGGCTTTCACGTAAATGATCACTTCATCTTTGGCATGAAGTTCCATGTCCCAATCTTCCTGCTCAATATCCTTGCCATTTAATTTGACAGCCCAGCTAAGCGAAGAATCCAGAGAAACTTCACCGACGGATTGAATCCGTTTGCCATCTGCCGTAAAATCAACCAGTCCGCTATTGAGTAATGCTTTTTGAGTGTCAATCCCTCACTAAAATCTCGCTTAATGGACTTTGTTGCATCAGGCAAAAACGTACTGCCATCTACAGCCACTGTGATCGTATTCGCTGTTTCTGTCTCCTTGACAATTGGCTGCTCAGAAGGCTGTGTCTCACTACAACCAGCCAAGATCGCCAGTAGGAGCAAACATACACCTATGTAACCGGGGATTTTCTTCATCATGTAGGTAACACCACCCTGCGTAAAATCATTCACCCTGTTGTCCATAACCTCTATTATGGCACAACTTTCGGCAAAAAAAGTGTCAAAGCCGTTACTTTTATAGGGTGTCCCCTCCAAATAGGGCTTGTACAAGAAAGAGAGCCTGCACACAGGCTCTCCAATCTAATTCATTTTTATGTTCGAATTGGTTACGTTATCACTGGACACTAGCCTGCATATATGTCCGTCCTCCATCGCCATCTTTCAGATATGGATTAAGCCCGTAGAACTGCTCCTCAGATACATATACACCTGTCAGCAATCGACCTTCAAGTAATCCACCATCCACCTGTACACAACATGAAGGTGCGTCTACATACTCCTGATATAGCGGAATCTGCCCATATTGTTGATGGACCTTGAATACCTTGCCTTGCTCGTGCAAAGGCCGTTCCGAGAAATAGGTAGGCACAATATAACGGGCAATGACATCCAGTTCCTGCACGCTATAAAAGGGTTCATCCCCAAGCCATGGTGCAAACATTCGAATCTTCTCATATTGAGACCAGACAACCGCCTGAATCAGCATTTCTGCCTGAACCAACCGACCTTCTCCCACATCCAGAACCAACCGCTCACCATGGATGGTATCTTCCATCTGAGAAGTCTTTGAATCAGGTTGTCCCAGCTCACATCCGATACACTTCCAGCCCCTGGACGTTTGAATCCATTTTTGCAGCACCGCCGGAGCTAATCTCGGACCATCGCTGTTCACAGAATGCGTATTCACTTCGGCAAGATCATCCATAACCGAACGGGAATATGCTGTGCGCTTAAACAACTCCGCAGCTTTTTTGTAAATCAGATGTACCTGAATGGATGCGCTCTCAAGTTCTGCAATATCTTTTTTGCCGTAGCGTACTTCACGGGATAAGCTTTCTTCTCTCATGACAAGTGGGCCTCCTTCGCTCCGGCCGTCTGTGGCCATTTTCTATAGATTATACTACAACTCATGACAACATGTGCATAGCCCAAGAGAAAAACGCCGATCCACGTTATACTTAAGACAAAAACCCCTGATTTCCACAGAAATCAGGAGTCTATGTCATTCATGCAACGAAAGTGGGTGATGCTTATACGTTAGTCAACCCACTTCTCAGCCCAGTCTTGAATTTGATTCATGACAGGCTGGAGCGCTCTACCTTTATCCGTCAGTTCATATTCAATACGAACCGGCGTCTCGGGATAGACGTGACGAACCAGAATACCTTCACTCTCCAGATCTTTCATCCGTTCGGATAACATCTTATCACTCATGGATGGGATCAGATTGGAGATATCCTTGAATCGCTTCGAACCACTCATCAATGTTTGAATAATTAAACCATTCCAGCGCTTGCCCAAAAAGAAAACGCCGTTTCAAAACGCGGACACATCCGCAAGTCTTGACCTTCCACATTAATCACCTCTTTAGAGATCACTCAAATCAACTTACATTTTGTTAGTATATTTCATAATAACATATTTAAGCTTCAAAGAAAACGCCTGCAACTAAAAAGTTTAAATTTTAGAAGCATAACATCCAAAATGGATCATACATCCCAGTATACATTACACGCTGCGTCGTAACCATGGGAAATATCGTATAACTTCCCCATAGTACTATCTTACCCAAAAAGAACCCAACTGCCACAGTCATCATTGACTCGGAGAAGGGTTCTTTTTGAATAAAACTTATAATTTCCATTTCACGATTGAGTTAGTGAATTAAACCAGCACGCCACCAAATGGTCTTACAGGTTCACTCTTGCCAAATTCCGGCTTAAAGCTGCGGGCAGGATATGCCCATTTCACAGCGTTGCTGATCACTCTTAATATTTCCGGCTTGTAATAGGTCGGATACGTCTCATGACCTGGTCGGAAATAAAAGATTTTACCTTCACCACGCCGGAACGTGCATCCACTCCGGAATACTTCTCCACCCTGGAAGTTGCTTACAAACACCAGTTCATCCGGTACTGGAATATCGAAGAATTCGCCGTACATCTCTTCTTTTTCCAATACAATCTTGCCTTCTATGCCATCCGCAATCGGATGAGATGGGTTAACACACCATACAATTTCCTGCTCGTCAGCTACACGCCATTTCAGATCGCAGCTTGTTCCCATCAGCGCTTTGAATGGTTTGGAGAAATGACCTGAATGGAGCACAATCATTCCCATCCCGTTCAGCACTCGCTGCGCAACCCTCTGTGAGATCTCATCGCTTACGCGATCATGTGCCATATGTCCCCACCATATGAGCACATCTGTGGAATTCAGCACTTCATCACTTAATCCGTGTTCAGGCTGATCCAGTGTAGCTGTACGAATAGCAAAGCCTTCGCCGCCAAGTCCGTCAGCCAGTGCTCGATGCAGACCATCCGGGTAGACTTCCCTTACTTCATCGTGAATTTTCTCATGGACAAATTCATTCCAAATGGTGACGTTGATCATATTCAATTTCCCCTAGTGTAGCTCTAAACCCACCACATATCGCCCAGCGGTTCTTCAATCAATACTTGCTGGAGATTTTGCACGGCTTTAGAGAATCCTTCTTCAACCGACATCAGACCGTCTTCGTGCTCAATACTTACTACATAATCATATCCGACCAGACGCAAGGCACTTATAATATCTGCCCAAGTCTTGTTATCATGTCCATAACCAACCGAGCGGAACTGCCAAGCCCGATCCAGCATATTGGTATAGTCCTGCATATCCGTTACACCGTGTTTGTTCACGTTTACCGGATCAATCGTTGTATCTTTTGCATGGAAGTGATGGATGGCTCCTTCACGTCCCAAGATGTGAATTGCCTGAACCGGATCAATACCTTGCCACCACATGTGACTTGGGTCCAGATTGGCTCCAATCACTTCACCTGCTGCTTCACGCAGTCTCAGCAACGTTGCTGGAGTATGAACGGAGAATCCACCGTGCAGCTCCAATCCAACTTTTACGTTACGATCTGCTGCAAATTTACCCCACTCTGTCCAGTAAGGGATAACTTTGTTCTCCCACTGCCACTTCAGGATTTCTTGGAAGTCATTTGGCCATGGTGCAACAGGCCAGTTCGGATATTTGGCATCCTCATGATCTCCCGGACAACCGGAGAATGTATTCACTACAGGTACTTCCAGCTTCTCAGCCAGTTCTACCGTTTTAACAAAATCATCGTGGAATCCTTTGGCAATATCCTTTTGCGGATGTAGCGGGTTACCGTGACAGCTGAGTGCGCTGATCGTCAAACCACGTGATTCCACTGCATTTTTGAAGTTTTTCAATGCTGTAGGATTGCTTAACAACTCATCTGGCTTACAATGTGCATTGCCTGGATGTCCGCCTGTTCCGATCTCTACTGCTTTTAATCCCTTGGATGCTACATAATCAAGAGCATCCTCCAATTTACGTCCTCCGAATAGTACCAAAAATACGCCGAGTTTCAAGTGCGATTCCTCCCTGGATTAGATATCGTATGATTGCTGAATTCATGAATATTGAACTGTATACAATTACCGTTCAGATCACATGCCTGTTTGATTAGTGTGGAAAATCGAGAGTGTTTCTATCCTGAAATTGAACGTAAGAATACTGGTTATTCTGCTTCACTCGCAAGAGCATCAAGCTTCGAACACTTTTTACTCAGACTAGTGGGATTCCACGGTTTCAATCTCAGTTTGAACTGTACGAGTTACTGCAAAAGAATCATAGCTGCTCTCCAGATGTACGTGCTTGCCTTCAAGTGAAGAACGCTGGAATGAATGCATGGCTTCCAGTACGTGATAAGCAAGCTTGCCACTGGCCTTGTGTTCCCGTCCGGCACGAATGGATTCAACCATTTCCGTTACGCCGATGCCTCGTTCGTTTTGTCCACTTTCGAAGACTGGTTTGACCGTCTCCCAAGTGTCTTGACCGTATCTGCGCACCTTCACTTCCCCATTAAAATAATTGGGGTCCGGTACACTAAGCGTACCTTCTGTACCATAGATTTCAATACGTGGCAGATCCGAAGCTCCCCGAATATCGAAACTGGTAATCATGGTTGCAATGGCACCTTCTGCGAAATCAATCGTTCCTGCCAAGTGGGTAGGCGTCTCTACTTGAAGCGCTGTACCTTCCTTCGGTCCGGAGCCAATCTTGCGATCTGCAATCTGTATGCCTGCCGAGGCGCTGATTCTGCGTATCGGTCCAAGCAACGTAATCAGAGCGGTCAGATAGTAAGGTCCCATATCAAACATCGGTCCGCCACCTGCAACATAAAAGAACTCCGGATTAGGATGCCAAGCTTCTGGTCCTCCACCCATGAAAAATGAAGTCGCTGCAACCGGCTTGCCAATCAGCCCATCTTCAATGGCCTTACGAGCTGTCTGTATGCCTGAACCAAGGAAGGTGTCCGGTGCAGAACCAACATACAATCCCTTTTCCTCAGCCAGCTCAACAACCTTGCGACCATCCTCAAGAGAAATTGCCAGCGGCTTCTCGGCATACACATGTTTGCCTGCTTCGAGTGCAGCCAGATCGGTCATGGCGTGACTTCCAGGAACCGTAAGGTTCAACACAAGTTCAATTTCGTTATTTTGCAGCAACTCATCTACATTGTAAACGTTTGCGATATTAAATTCATCTGCCCGTTCCTGAGCGCGTTCACGAATCAAATCCGCAACAGCCACGACTTCAATAACCGGGTTGTTTTTGAGATTTTCCAAGTAGATGGCGCTGATGTTACCACACCCGATGATGCCTGCTTTCATTTTCTCCACTGTGACGTTCATCTCCTTACGCATGGTGAAAATCTGCGTTTGAATGGTTGAGATACATATGTTTTGTTGGATGTTTCCTGTTCCTTAAATCTAATACTATGGTATTCCGTTTCAGCTTGAATTAAAATGAATAATATGATTGAAACATGAACTATCTGGTCATAATTTTCAAATTGCAAGGAGTATGCCCATGCCGACAGATTCTTCCTGCCAAGTTCTTACAGCAGGCTTTTCATTTCATCGTAAACCCTACGCTATGGTGCAGCCTGAAGGGGTGAAGAACTACCTGTTAAGACTGCAAACAGACGGACGTTGCCGCGCACGCATAGACGGAGACATGTCCCTGGTGGATGCGGGCGATCTGCTTCTTTTGATCCTGACGAGCCTTATGAGCTGAGAATAGACAATGAAACCAATCCGATGGGAGAACGACTGGTGGAGAGTGGCGACTATCACATCTTCTTCAATGGTTCCTGGGTGGATGAGTGGTGGAAACGTCACAAACGGCCGACCCGAATTAAAGTCGAACTGACGGAAAGCCTCTTGGTCCTGTTTCGACAGCTCGTACTGGAGCAGCGCCGCATCTCCAATCCTTATCCGGAAATTTCAAGTTATTATATGCGAATTTTATGTCTCGAAGTGGATCGTCTGCTCGCGGAGCATCCAACGATAACCAATACCAATTACGTGGCTTATGAGATCAAGAATTATATTGAAGAAAACGCTTCCTCTTTATTCAAGCTCGATGATGTGGCAACACATATTGGTATCAGTGTCTCACGGGGTGTTCATCTCTTCAAAGAAGCGTTTGGCAAAAGCATCATGCAATACACGCTTGACGTAAGGCTGAACATGGCGAGGGAACGGATTATTTTCAGTCCAATGACCCTGGAGCAAGTGTCTGAGTCTTCCGGCTTTAACAACTATACCTATTTCCATCGGGTATTCCGTTCCCGGTTCGGCATGTCCCCGAAGGAATTCCGCGTCATTCACCGGGAACAGATGTAATCATACCAGTATACGTAAGTTGAACTTATTTGCGCGCGGCTATGGCCTCGGATACAACCATCGCCAGATCTTCATTGCCAAACATGGACAACACGCCAAGTACCGTATCATCCGGGATCTCACCGGCTTCCTCCTTGGATACAATCAGCTTCTGCACCTGCTGCAAACGCTCGTTGCTCTGCTGATTCGGGTAGGCTTGCCGGTACATCTCTTCCGGGTCCAAACCATTATTGACACACCACTGGGCAAATACGAGGATCATCATCTCTTCTTCCTGTTTATAAGTTTCAATGACAGCTTCCTCGATCTGTTTATTACGTTCCTTTTCATATTCATCCATGACTTGTATTCCTCCGTATGTGTATTCTGCAATTATTTGCGAATCAATTGTTCCGCCAGTTCATGACTGTCCATGACATGACTTGCACTGATCAGGCAATCATCAGGTGAGTCCAGACAAGCCAGGAAATTATCAACTGCTCCGCTAAAACCTCTGCGTGCTAACACAGTGTCCCAGCTCCCGAACGTTTCTTTAGTTTCCAGACTCCCCTGTTCCATGTAGCTGATCGTGTCCATGTTCACCACTTCAACAGATCGTCCACCACCATGCAATTCGATCTTCTCCAGATCTGCCCCAGCTTCACGCACCATATCGAATCGACCGTAGGCTGTTCTGCCCAGCTTGGCCGTTCCGGTTGCATGAAGCAGTCTGTCCAGATCATTCTTCCGAATCCATTGATGAAGCAACTCCACATTATGATCCGAGTACCACAACATCAGATCCAGCATATGGATGAGATCATCATAGATGGTTTCTGCCGTAGGACGATCCTGAATGCCTGTACGATGTTTGGTCACTGTCAAGGATTCAAAACCTTTTCCACCCTGCATCCATTCTTTGGCTTTTTGGTACATCGGTGCGAATCTGCGGTTGAAGCCCACTGCCAGTAGCAGCCCTTGTGCCTCGGCAAAAGCAGTCATCTCTTCCGACTCCCGAATCGTATAGGATAACGGCTTGTCTACGTACACGGCTAATCCCTGTTCCAGACATTGCATGACAATGTCAAAGTGCGCTTCCGTTGCTGTATGTACAAACACGGCATCCAGATCCCAGGACAACAGTTCTTTCAGATCCGTTGTTCCCCGTTCTAATCGATACGCCTCCTGAACGGCTTTGACCGGCTCTGGAGATCGGTTCATAATGCCTACAATCTCCACGTTCGGATGAGCTGTTAACAGCGGCAAATATACTTTACGTGCAATATCGCCGAGGCCGATAATTGCAACTCGTTTACGTTGGGTTGTTTCCATGATGATCATTCCACCTTCAGTTCGGTTCTATATTTCCACGTCCTATAGTGTAACCCTTCGGACAGCAACTTGCCAGTGATTGCAGCAGACTTCGCACGAATTGTTCAGACAATGGGCGAACGTGGTAAACTTATGAGGAACAGCAGTACAGATTGGGATACGACTAGACCTGCCTGATCTGAAAGGAGCGTTTGGGATTTTGCGAAAATGGTTATGGCTTCTGTTATATGTTTTACTTGCAGGAGTCACGTTTATTTACAGATATGAACTGCTGGCCTGGACCGATCTCCATCAGTCCATCCCGCTGTTACTCGCCATGGCAACATTGTTTGCTCTTGTGCCAGTAATTCCTTATAAGTTTGTTATTATCGCCTTTGGTTACAGTTACGGTACTACCACGGCAGCCTGGATATGCTGGCTTGGCACCACACTTGCAGCCATGCTCGTTTATGGCGGAGCAAGAACCATTTTCAGACATCAGGCGAGATCGTACCTCGAACGCATTCGGGGTCTGAACCGTTTTACCACATGGATGGAAGCACATCCGTTCATGGGCGTCATGTCGATGCGACTGTTACCGATCGTGCCTCAGATGGCTGTTAATATTTACGCAGGTATAACTTACACGCCATTCTGGGTCTTCATGGTTGCCACCGCCATTGGGAAAATGCCAGCGATTTTTGTATTTGCCTATGCAGGTGCACAAGCTGAAACCTCAATCTGGCTGAGCCTGGCCATCCTTGCCGGATATCTGGTGTTCATGACTATCGTATTGCTCTTATTTCGCTTTCGGTCACGCAACAAAGTCTGAATATGGAATTCGCAAACCGTTCAGATTCAGCTTGTTTTCATTCCGGCTTGGTTGGCTTGCCAATTCAGGATATAATAGAAGAGCAAGCCTAATGCTTGTGTAACAAGTTTAATAAAACGGTAGATTGCTGGAGCTCGAACACGAGCGCTAAATCTTCATCAGAAATGGAGTGACTATAGCATGGAACAACATTCAAGTGAGTTAGCAACTTTTGCAGGCGGATGCTTCTGGTGTATGGTATCCCCTTTGAAGAACTGCCCGGTATTCATAAGATCGTATCGGGTTATACAGGAGGACATACCGAGAATCCAACATATGAAGAGGTCTGCTCGGAGACAACAGGACATGTAGAGGCTGTACAAATTACGTTCGACCCTGCCATCTTCCCTTATAAGAAACTGGTTGAACTGTTCTGGCAGCAGATTGATCCTACGGATACAGGCGGACAATTCCATGACCGTGGATCTTCCTATCAGACGGCCATCTTCTATCACAGCGAAGAACAGCGCCAGATTGCGGAAGCTTCCAAAGCGGAGCTGGGACAAAGTGGACGTTTTGACAAACCAATCTTCACACCCATTTTGCCAGCCAAACCGTTCTATGAAGCGGAAGAACATCACCAAAATTATCACCGGAAGAACCCTGCGCACTATAAACGCTACAGCAAAGGTTCTGGACGCGTAGACTTTATCGAACGCAACTGGTCCGGTAACGTGGATAAAGACGGGCTGAAAGAGCGTTTGACGCCGCTTCAATATGAAGTTACGCAGAACAGCGCGACCGAGCCTGCATTCCATAACGAATTCTGGGATCACCACGGTGATGGTATCTATGTGGACATCGTATCTGGCGAGCCATTGTTCAGTTCTACCGACAAATACGATTCCGGCTGCGGCTGGCCGAGCTTCACACGTCCATTACGTGACCACAACGTGAAGGAAAAAACCGATCTCAGCCATTTCATGATTCGTACCGAAGTGAGAAGTCGTGAGGGTGATTCCCATTTGGGTCACCTCTTCAACGATGGTCCTGCCGAAGCAGGTGGAATGCGTTATTGCATCAACTCTGCGGCACTTCGTTTTGTACCCAAAGAAGACTTGCAAAAAGAAGGATACGGTGAGTACGCCGTCCTTTTTCAATAAGTTATAATACAGATACAAAAAGAGCAGTGGGATGATCCCGCTGCTTTTTTTGTTGTACATTTTTGTTTTTAATAGACGAACTATTGTTACACGAGAATGCATGGATTAGGTTTGGCTCGAAGAGATTTCCGAATTCAATTGGCTGGCAGAAGCCGTCTGATGATTGTGAAATTGAATTCGCATCGCTGGAACAATACCCAGCATCATCACGGTAACCGAAATTGCGTAGACGATATAAATGGATGTGCTGTTCATCAGTACACCTGCCATGGAAGATCCAAGAAGCATGCTTCCTATGAATAGAGGTGTGATGGTGCCATTCACCCTCCCGATCAAGTGCTCATCTATCCGGGTGACCAAATACGTAGAGATGATGACGTTGATAAATGCCAAACTGATTGAACTCAAAAAGCTGATGACAAGAGTCAGCCAGAACCAACTGGATAACACTTCCCCCATCGTGGCTACAGCCAGACACAGCACACCTACGATTAGAGTTAAAGTCTGATTCAACTTGCCACTTACAGCAGCCGCAATACCTCCTCCAATCAATAAACCTATTCCAGATGCACCTGACAAAAACTGTAACGACGTTGCTTCAAGTCCCAGACGTTCGGTGATCAGAAATATTCCAAGTGGGCTGATGAGACCTGCAGAAAGCCCTATACAGATGAATACCAGACTAAGCATTTTTAACGAGCGAGATCGAGCAACATATTGCCAGCCCTCTTTGATATCCGCTAGTAATGAGGTATTTGTTTCCCGCTGAGTGGCGTCTTTAGGCAGAAATGTGAGTAGAAGCGCAGAGATGAGGAATAGAATGAGTAATGCGTACATGGATGCCTGAATTCCCATTGCAGTGTAGATAAAGGTTCCGACGATTGGTCCGAGAATTAAAAACAACGATTGACCACTCTGTGTAATAGCAATTGCAGACTGAAAATGTTCTCCTTTACATTTCGCCTCACAATCTTTAGAGAAGATGGTTGAGAAAACTGGCTAACGATAGACGATACAAACGTGGCTACATATAGAATCTGCCAATACCCGGAAGATAAAACGCCAATAATCATGACAATAGACAACGCACTCAGAATATCCCCCAGTATCATCGTACGTTTGGGATTCCAGCGATCAGCAAGTGCACCGCCTATGATGGAGAAAACAAAAATCGGGGCATATTCAAGTACGGTAATCAGCGAGACGGCTATTGGACTTCCCTGAGTTCGATCCATCACATAATAGAGGATCGCCATATTTCGGATCCATATCGCCAGATTTTGCAGCAGATCAGACCCTGTCACGATTAAAAAAGCTTTATTCCTGAACAATGTGTTCATTCTCCATCTCCTCTTTTAAACCGACTGTCCGGTTTATTAATATTTAAAAAGAAAAACTGACTGTTCCATCAGCTTTTCATGGTTAACGTTGTTGAATGCCTGCCAGCAGACCGGCCATGCCTTTGTGGTAAATACGACGAATATCCATCAGGTCCTTCTCGTAATAGAGTGTGGTCAATCCGCTAAACAGACCGTAGATAATATGCATTACATCCTGTGGGTCATCCTGTTTTAATTCCCCATCCTCCATGCCTTTAGTAATAATGGACTCATATGTCGCATACGGAATACGGATCAGGGAAAGCATCTCATCAAGCATCTCCTGGCTGACGACCTGACCCGAGACAAACTCGTTAATGGCATGATTCAGCGGGTTAGCCAAATCATCCACGTAATGGTCAGCAAGTCCGTACAGTTTGTCTATGGCAGTCTTATACCCGGATTCTTTGTCCAGCCAAGCATCCATCCAATCTTCATTGTTAAGCTTGATCAGATACATGAATAACTCTTCTTTGCTTTTGAAATGATAATAGATGCTGCCTTTACTCCGATTGTTAATCGTACATATGTCTTCCATGGAAGTTGCACTATATCCCTTTTGGGCAAACAGTTCCTTGGTATTACGTGCAATGTCTTTCTTTATCTGGGTAACATCTTTTCTTCGTTTGACTTCGATTGGAAAAACCTCCATAAATTAAACCGACTATTCGGTCTAATAGTATCACAGCTAAAATCCCCCGTCAATTCAAAGTGCACAGGCACCCTCTCATTTGCTGTTTCAGAAGATGTACAAGAGAGTGCCTGGCTACAATTCAGGAAAGAAGTCGTCACATCATACTTACAATCCAACCAATCCAATACGCAAATGGAATCAATAACAACTGTGCCAACAGTGTACCGAATAGACGGGACACGAGCATGCAGCCATAAATCTGATTCATGCGATCCAAACGGATCTCACCACGTAATGATCGGTCACTGAGCAGGGAAATCCGCGGATCAATCAGGATGGTTAGCAAAATAGTCGCTATTCCGTTAATTAGCCCGGTTGATTGGGATGCAGCTACAGCCTGCCCTGGGTAAAGATACGCTGCGTACAAGCTGGACAGGACACCTGTGGTATAGATTGCGGTTACCGCTACATTCAGCAGCATTAACCTTCTTGGCATCCCATGTTGTACCAATCGTTTGGCCATCTTCCAGGATGGCGGGGTGATGTAATACGTTGCATTTCTAATCTTGCTTCGCTTCAGCATACCGCGAACCATCGCAGGGATGGAACCGGCTGCTTCAAAATGCACAACCATTCTCGATGAGAGCTTCACCATGGTTGGGAAACACAATATGGCTAATGCTGTTCCTATCGTCGCCGCACCCATTAACCAGTGCAGCTGCGCCGCAAAGTGTGGATTGGCTCCACGTGTTGCAGTATCCACTAGATTACCTACCATTGGACCCTGGGCCATATTCGAGGTTCGAGAAACCAACAGCAAGATACCTGCCAAAGAAATGGCTAGCGCGATTCTGCGAGTGCGTAAACCACCAAGGCGGAGCGCGTATGACAAGCTGTCTGCGGCATGAATCAGCATGGTGAACAGCATAGGGATTGCCAGGCTAAGACTAAACATATGTGTATGTACTCCTTTATCTTCCTTTTGTTGAACTTATTTCTTACATGGACAGCATTATACTCCTCTGGCTTGCAAAAGTATAGGAACGAGGTCCTTCAATATAAGTTGAAATAAAGAATGTTTACACTGGACACTCCGATGACAGAACAACCTTCCGATCGCTGTTATCCCCAGATTTTCTGATTTCTTTTAGAAAGGGGTAAATCAGGGGATAAAAGCGAGTTTATGCTTACGAAGTAGCTTTCCACAGAAATCTCTTAGCTCCTCTTCTTCAGGTTCTTTCTGTCCTCTCCGTTTTGTGTAAATGTTTATTTCAATTTATATAGATCATCGGTAAATGCACTTACGACCTCGGCTGTTTATCGTTTATCCCTCCCCTCACAGGGTAATATACAACTAATCCATCATTGTACAGGAGGGGTTCATATGCCTTGGAACAAACAGGATTATCCGGTATCCATGAAGAACCTGGAACCACGTGTCAGACACAAAGCAATTGAGATTGCCAATGCTCTGCTCGATGACGGGTATGAGGAAGGGCGTTCGATTGCAATAGCGACAGCGAAGGCGGAAGAATGGGATGAAAATCATCCCGTGCCGAAAGGTTCGAGATCGGACTCCACATCTTCTTCCGATAATTCGGACCACAAAAAGTCACATTCCACGGATCGTCGTCATTCGGAGCCCGTTTCTTCGTCCAAAAGTCATGATAACATCCATGTAGTACCTACCGACTCCGGTTGGGCGATCAAGGAAGAAGGAAAGTCTACCTATCTGTCCACATTTGATACTAAGGCAGAAGCTGTAGATAAGGCCAAAGAACTGAGTAGCAAACAAAATATTCGAGCGATTATCCATAATCAGGATGGTCAGATTGCTTCTTCGATCAAGCCCTGAATGAATCGGAAAACAGTAAAATCCCTTTTGCTGCTGAAGAGCAGCCAAAAGGGATTTTATATGAACGTTAACTATCAAGACCTGAATATGATGCATACAGGTTATGGTTGTTCTGAAACGTATGGTTAATTGGATACCCCTCTAGCCACCGTAGTCCGTTGTGAAATAGCAGCAGCGTTAACTGCCTTGGCTGCAGCCGATGGCATCGGCAATTTCACAGCCGAAGTTGTAACCACGGTTCCGCGAGCCGGAACACTAACGACGTACGTGATGACTTTACTGGCAATCCATACGGCCAGAATCGTATATAAAGTTTCTTTTACCGGAAGAAAGAAAAGCGACAATCCCAATACAAAAGCATCACTGACAAAGAAAACTGTTCCCAGCTTCCATCCCTTCCAGCGGCTAACCAGTACGGCGAGAATATCGTCTCCGCCTGTCGCTCCACCGAATCGAAGCACGATCCCAGCGCCTACCCCTGTCAATATACCGGATAGAACTGCCGGAATCCACAGATTTCCGTTAAACGACAATACCAGTGTGGAGTATCGTTCAAAGCCGTCATAGAATAGGGAAAATGCACCGACGCCAAGCAATGCCTGAATCATGAATTTCCAGCCTTTGAGGAACCAAGCCAGGATCATGACCGGAATGTCCAGTAACAACATACCGATAGCAGGTGATAAGCCTGTTGCGTATTTTCCGAGCAGGGCCAGACCAACAAATCCGCCCTCCGATAAATGATTCTGAAAGTTAATGTGATAATAGGCAAAAGCTAAAATAAATGTACCGAGCAGCATAATGGCGAATTTGATCGCCTCTGTTTTAACGTGTTGTAAGGTTAACGATGTTCTCTTCATTCAGGTTCCCTCGCAGTTTGTAGGTTGGTTTTTAGACCGACCGTACCCTGCAAAAGGTAAGCCTGGAAGAAATCATCGTGTACGTCCTTCGAATATTCATTCCAATCCCCTCTTTCGCAGAGTCAGCCGTTTTTTTGAACCGGTTGGTGTACTCTACAAGGGGCGCTATGTGTATGAGAGATCGTAACGTTTCCAGATCGTCCTTGGGGAGATTGTCCTTCGGGAACTCATGGTATCCTGATCCTTTCTGTTCTGTTGTGGTTAGCTGTGCTCAGTTAAACTGAAAAATAACTACAATGCATAAGCTTGAACATTTAATTGTACACTTACACTTGGATTACAGTACCCTCTTTCGATCGCTGTTATCCCCGGATTTTTGGAATTCCATTTTCCCTCTGGGGAAAATCCGGTGATAGCCTATGCTTCCGAAGCTGCTTTCTTTCAAAAAGCTTTCAGGCGAACGCTTCGCTTCTACAGATGGGCTCTGCACTCTTCGTTCCTGTGTAAATTGTAAGCTCAACTTACAGCAGTTGCAAGTTCATTCAGTTTAAACACCAAAGCTAACTTGCTTGTTCTTCTATTATATAACACCAACGTGACCGGGTCTAAACAGCGGACCCCTCAAAAACAGGCATAAAGCAGCCTTTGGACTGCTCCAGCAGTCATACGGCAACACCAGGATAAGCAATGCTTGCTAATGGTGCAACCTGCTCCTTTATTCTATGACCAAAGCTTCCAAAAATAACTGTCAGTCACCCAACTGTGACAAATTGGGGCCTTTTTTATTTTCTTGCGCTTTTTAAAGGAATCATTTTCCTTTCATACATACACTATAGCAAACGTAATCGGCTTATTCTTTGTCCAGTTCAGACGTTTCCAGACTTACTCTGCTGTTTATGGTATAATATAACAATTGAATCCCACTACCGTTTAAGCGAGGCGGATTGATGAAAACGTTAAAGCCAAGAGTCTTTATTGGCTGCTCGCTGGAAGCGAAGCCGATTGCAGCCGCAGTACACGAAAACTTACGTTTTTCAGCCGAAGTTACCCCTTGGTATTCCGGGGTTTTTAATCCAAGCAGCTATACCATGGACGATCTGGAAGTAGAGGTCCGTACGACTGACTTTGCCATTTTTATTTTTCATCCGGATGATATATCCAAAATTCGCGGGAAGTACTACGCGTCGGTCCGGGATAATACAATGCTGGAAATGGGTCTGTTTATGGGTCGTCTGGGACGAAAACGTATTTTTTTCATTCTTCCTGAGGATATTACAGACATCAAGGACACAACCAAGGTCGAAGGATTGCGTATGCCCACAGATCTGCTGGGGTTAAATCCACTCGTATATGAAATCCGTTCTGACGGAAAGTGGGCACCAGCCGTGTCCGTGGCATGTTCCAAAATCGCAGACAGTATTGAGGAACAAGGACGCTGGAGTGATCCAGAATTGGAGAACATCATTGAGAAGCATAAACGCACTGAGGGAGAAGCAAGGTTACAACTGCTTAAGTTGCTGCGGTTCTTTAGGGAATTGCTGCGTACCCGCAAAGCAGATGCCAAGATGCTGGAGCGAATGAGCGATGCCCTGCGTACTGCCTTTGTCTCTCATCCTCCATTCGCTGTACGTGGCACAGCCATATACCGTACAGATGACAGTGGTTATATTGAGCAATTATGTGGTAATGTTGGAGAACCGGGGAGAAAGTATGACTTGTCCGCTAACGACGACAAACAACCGGATGATCCCAAGCGCATCCTGGTTATTGATTCTTACCGGGAGAATAAAATCAAGATTAACCTGTATGATGATTACCTTGAGAAAGAGTATCTGCTATGCTATCCTGTAGCCAAGAGGTATGTAATCACCGTTCACATTATTGGACATATTGAAGCGGATGAGGCGGTATTTCAGCAGATTGACCTACAGAATCGTCAACTGTTCAACGCCATCAACGATTTGTTAGGAGGCGAACCGGAATGAAACCGGAAACGAAAAAATAAGCAAGCGCTGGGGCAGCGAAAAAAGGTACGCCTCAGTTCTGCGCCCGAATCATCACGACCGGTTCCGGAACCCAAGGAAGAAGATCGTTTCCACAAGCCGGCCGTACCGCTAACTACCATTGGGCCCTCCCTGAAGGGCAAGGAAAGACCTTATAAGGTCATCCTTGAAAAAGAGGCGTTCTACGAAAAACCTCAATATCTTGCTTAATTTCTAAACACATCATCAAACCTGCCGCTGAATCGGCAGTATTCCATAGGCCCCGCCGCCCAAGGCAGGGGCTTTTTTGTTACTCATTTTCGCTAAAATAAAGCTGCTTCTACTCGTTGACTTCGCATCATCGTGTTGCAGCAAGTCATTCTTGAATCATGATCGCAATTCATTGCAGTAATTCATTGCTTGTAATCACTTCTGTAGCAGACTGCATTGCATAAGGCTTATTTGGTTTATGGCCTTAGGTTTCCTGCAAAACCCATAAATTATACCTTATTTTGGAGCAGGCTTGTCCCTAAATCCCTAGCTTCATTCAATATCTGTACCTTTAGGAAAATGCGGTAATGTGTGCTTCCAATATTTCTCGGTTGTATTGTGTATCTCCATTACATATATTGATTATAATATAAGAACACATGTTCTGTAAATATAAAATTCCAATTAAAGGTTAAGGAAGTGAACATATGACATCCTCAACTTCCGCCCCATCCCCTTCTGATGAAGACCATCGTCTGATTAAAGGTCTGGTTGTGCGCACGCTTTTGCTGGATGTACTTGAACGAGATATTCGCACACTGGATACGCTGCTGCTGAAGATGCCCGAAGTCTACATTCTGTCACTGACCCGCATTCAGAACAATGTGCTCAAGGAGATGTTGACCCTTCGCAAACAGATGAGAACCCGTGGTGTCAAAGTACTGGAAGAGAAACGGGAAGCCGAGGGTATCGAAACTCTGTATATGTGCAGAGGGTATTGGCAACGGTTCTATATGCTGTGGACATTCGCACGCAATGAAGTCAAAAAAGAACTCAGTCGGCATCTGCAGATGGACTTGGCGCAGACTTGATACAACTTTGACAATATTGAACCCCTCCCCAGCAAAACAAGTTGACCACGGAAGGTTACGTTCATTAAGATGGAGAAGAGATATCCAACCATTCCAATAAGGCATGATTTGATTTCAACCGGATATACGCTCAACGTCTTATCAATCAAGGAGCTGTACTTCATGGATTTGAATACCCATTCGATTAAACAAACACCCGCACATACAGGCATTGCAGCAGATGTAACAGAACTGATCGGCCAGACACCGGCCGTTAAATTGAACAGACTCACAGGCAGCGACTCCGCTGACGTATACGTGAAACTGGAATACTTTAACCCCAGTGGCAGCGTCAAAGACCGTGCCGCATATAATCTGATCGTTCAGGCTGAACTTGCGGGACATTTGCTACCCGGCGCAACCATTATCGAACCGACCAGTGGCAATACGGGCATAGGTCTTGCGATGAATGCCGCCGCCAAAGGATATAAAGCTATTCTGATTATGCCGGACAATATGTCCAAGGAACGCATCAACATTCTGAAAGCCTACGGCGCAGATGTGGTACTCACCCCTGCTGCGGAGCGGATGCCTGGTGCGATTCGCAAAGCAAAA
This sequence comes from Paenibacillus sp. OVF10, assembly GCA_022836915.1. GTDB lineage: Bacteria > Bacillota > Bacilli > Paenibacillales > Paenibacillaceae > Paenibacillus. Next base: position 5,382,663 of record CP094668.1, read on the forward strand.
GAACTTCAGGCAGACATTCCGGGAAGTTTCATTCCGCAGCAATTCGAGAATCAGGCGAACCCGGACATTCACCGGATCACGACGGCTCCCGAGATTATGCAACAGATGGAAGGCAAGCTGGATGCCTTCATCGCTACGGCGGGAACTGGCGGAACCATTACCGGCACCGGGGAGGAACTGCGCAAGCAGTTACCCGATATCCGCATCTATGCGGTGGAGCCCAAAGGGTCTCCGGTGTTGTCCGGTGGCGAGCCCGGACCACACAAGCTCGTCGGTACAAGTCCGGGGTTCATTCCGGACATCCTGAATACCGACGTATGGGATGCCATCATCCAGGTGTCCGATGAGGACGCACTGGATACGATGCGGCAGCTTGCTGCCCGGGAAGGGCTGTTGCTCGGCCCTTCCTCTGGCGCTTCAGTGTGGGCCTCCTTCGCATCGCGAAGGAACTGGGGCCGGGGCACCGAGTGCTCTGCATTGCGCCGGATACCGGGGAACGGTATCTGAGCATGGGTATTTTTTAACACAGCAAACATCTATACACATGAAAAAGGGGCTTCCATGTCCCATAAGTCATGAGTATGACAGAGGCCCTCCCTTATTAGCGCTCATTGGTCATTGGTTCTAATGAACCTGACACACGCTATTCGCTCCTATTTGCGCAGGTCTGAGGTGTAACGAATCACAGCGACGTTATTTCTCCAAATTCGGTCGATTTACAGGCTTAAAAGCTATTTTCGGCGGGATAACGTTACTGAGATTCGTTAGAATTTACATCTCTTCATTATCACCCTAATAAGGTGCGGTGGATTCGTTAGAATGTTGAAGCGATTGGGGTAGCGAGGAGCGAGGGAAAATCCCTCAAAAAAAGGGATGAGAAGTACATTGAAGGAACAATCAAAATAAAAAAATAAGCTCTTGCTCGCATACGGTGGTGAATCCGCAGAGAACAAGAACTTATTTTGGTAAAAAAGCTTATCATCAAAATAAAGCAAGAACATTTAACGTAAGCTAGTTAGTGTGTCAGGGTTGTCCATTCCACACCTTCGGGAAGCAGGGCCGCAATGCGGTCTTTGGCTTCCTTTTTGGTATACAGCGATTCATCGAGAATGACCGCGGAACCGGAATCTGTGCTTGTCCGAATCAGACGTCCGAGACCTTGCTTCACACGCAAGAGCATATACGGAAGATCGATCTCTTCGTATGGTGCTGCGGACGCACTGCGTTTTGCATTGAAGACAGGGTCCTGTGGTGGATACGGAAGCGACCAGATCATGACATTGGATAATGACGGACCTGGAACGTCCAGTCCTTCCCACAGATTAACGGAGCACAACACACTCTCCTCATCCTGCTGGAACGCAGCGATCAGATCACTGATCTCCCGGTCGCCCTCATACATAAAGCGCAAACCTTCTGCTTCAGGTACATGAACGATGTCCTGCTTGAACGCACGTAGTTCTTCCATCGTACGGAACAGAATCAGCGCACGCCCTCCACTCTCCTGAAGTAACGACACCGCATCACGCAAGCGATTTTCGTTCTCCGGGTGACCCGGTATAGCTTCATCGGTAATTTTCATCTTCATTTTGTCCGCATAATCATACGGGGAAGCCACCGAGAATGATACAAAATCATCAATGCCCAGACTGTCCGCCACATAACGGAATGAACTGTCCACAGATAACGTTGCGGAGGAGAACACGATTGGAATACCTGTGTTGAACACACGCTCGTTCAGCATTTCCTTCACGGTGCGCGGCATGATCGATAAGGTCGTCTCATCCTCGCTCTCTTCCGCCCAACAGATGTAACCATCTTCCTTGCGGAACAAGGCAAGTGCAGACTGAATCATGTCCAGATGTTCTTCCACGACACGCATCTGATAACCATCTAGCGAGAACAATCCACTCTCAAATACCAGTTCTTCACCGATCGCATCCAGCACACTCGTCAGACGTTCAATCTCACGCAGAAGCGGTGCTTCTACCCGAACTTCTTTCCGTTCCGATCCCGGAATCGCCACCGTGTAGGTATCCAGCAACGCAAACAGTCGCTCACTGCTCTCAATCGCTTCATCCACACGCTCCGCGAGGGATTCACGAATCTCTCCTTCAAGTAAACGGGTAACCAGTTCCTCGAAGATACGGTGTTTCAATTTGTAGCTCAGTGCGTTCAGGGCTGCTTCTTCCAGCAAATGTCCTTCATCAAATACAACTGAGCTGTGATCAGGCAGCAGTGGCAATTGTCCCTCGCGTTTGCGCGCATCATAGGTCCACACATGCTCCATGTAGTAATCATGGGAACAGATGATGATGTCTTTGGAACGACGGTAATGGTCACGCGACAGCGTCAGGCCGCAGCGTTGTCTTTTTGGACAAACAAAACAATCCTGGAACGGGTCCCAGTTGATTTTGTTCCACTGACGATCGTTCAGATGCGGATACTGTTTGCGGTCACCATACGGATGGAAGGCCTGAAGTGTACCCGGCGTGTTCACAAAATCCGGCAGACTCTCATGCACTTCTTCAATAACAGGCGCATCTTCATCGGCAAATCGCATCGCACTTAATTTGTTCAGACAGACGTATTGGTCCGGTGACTTGCCCAGACGTGCGTCCACTTCCAAGTCCAGATGTGCAGCCAGCTTCGCAATATCTCCGCCGGGCTTCACAAGCTGTTCAATCAAGGACTCATCGGCACAAGCGATCACAGCCGGTTTGCCCGTATAACGTGCATAACAGACCGCGTAGAGCAGATAGACTAACGTCTTGCCTGTTCCGACACCGGCCTCCGCCATAATGGTCTTTTTATCTCCATAGGCCCGTTCGAGCTGGTACGCCATAAAAATCTGTTCATCCCGTACCTCGAAGCCGGACTCTGGCAAAATATCGTAAAAAACATCGGCAACCCATTCCCCGAGACGGGATACAAAAGGTTCAGCCGGATCATATGCAAAAGGATAACGTTGTGTAGACAATCCTAGGTCAGCCTCCATTCTTAGACGCAGTCCTCTTTCATTTCCGTTCAAAAAAGGCCGCAGGGCAAAAGTTAATTATCTCACGTCATGACGTGAATGACAACATTTTTTTGACACGATAAATGAAGGACGTATTTTTGCAGTCACCATTGCTCTTTTCCCCATCGTCATCGGTTGATACCGAGGTTGATTTTGGTGGATCAAGGGTGTGTTTGGGTGTCATTTATGGACAAAAGAGAGCCTTATTACATTCATTTGGGAGGATGGGCTGTTAAATGAGGGCGATGAACCGATGGCAGGATTATATGACACCTGTGCAATACATGGCGTTCGAACCGGAGAAGCCTGCTACGTCAGCTTGTGCACCAATCTGATCAAATGATTATTGATGATAACGTTTACAACATTTACCATGAAGCTGTGCTGTACAGATGGGTTCTGTCCAATCGCAATGACTTACCCCAATGATTCACCTGTCCGGCACACAGCAACAGCAGCTCACGCATTCTATTTCGCATTAACCAAGGAGGTCTACGTAATGAAATTATTTCCATCCACATCTACTCATGTATCTGCACGATCTAACCGTTCTCTGAAGGAACGTTCCCTCAAATCCAAAATGGCCCAACTCTGTCTGAGTGCCGCGTTTCCTCTATTATTGATTGGTGGTGGATCGGTTGGTGCGGCGGAACTGATCGAGAGTAGCTTGCCAAATAACCCATCAGAAGCAGCCGTCACCTCAAGTATGACACTTGCTGCGGGTGATCTCTATGTCTCCCCTAACGGCTCAGCCAGCAATCCGGGTACGATCAACAGTCCAACGTCACTGGCTAACGCATTAACCCAGATCGCACCGGGCAAAACGATCTATCTACGCGGCGGTACCTATAACTTCTCCCAGACCATTACCATTGAACGTGGCAACAGCGGCACATCGAGCCAACGCAAAAACCTGGTGGCGTATGGATCGGAAAAACCAGTCTTTGATTTCTCAGCCCAAACCTTCGCTTCCACCAATCGTGGACTGCAAATGTTCGGAGACTACTGGTTCGTCAAAGGGCTTGAGGTGAAGGGTGCGGGCGATAACGGCATCTTCATCGGAGGCAGTTACAACCGCTTGGAGCAGATCGAGGCTCATCACAACCGGGATACGGGTATTCAAATGGGGCGTTATGCTTCCACAGCCGCCAAGAGTGAATGGCCTGCATATAATGAAGTGATTCGTTCTTACTCCCACAACAACTATGACCCGGATGACGGCGAGGATGCAGACGGTTTTGCGGCCAAACTGACCGTAGGCCCAGGTAATGTCTTCGACGGTTGTATTGCGGCCTATAACGTGGACGATGGCTGGGATCTCTATAGCAAAACCGATACAGGTGCCATTGGCGCGGTCACGATCCGCAACAGCATCGCCTACGCGAACGGGGCAACATCAGACGGCACCTCCACCTCCAACAGCGATGGCAACGGCTTCAAGCTGGGCGGTGAGAAGATTGCAGTGAATCATATCGTTGAGAACAACATTGCATTTAATAATAAAAAGCACGGTTTCACCTACAACAGCAATCCCGGTTCGATCCAGATGAAAAATAACACCTCCTGGAACAATGGGCAAAGCAACTTTGCCTTTGATGTAGGCACCCACATCTTCACCAACAACCTGTCCTTCCAAGGCGGCGCCAGTGACAAAACAAGCGGAACCGACGTCAGCAGCACTAACGTCTGGTGGAAAAACAAAAAAGCGAGAACGCCAAAGGCCTGCTCGCCAGCGCAGCCGACTTTGTCTCCCTTGCACCTTCAGTAACGCGCAGCGCGGACGGCACGCCTGTCTTGGGCAATTTCCTGAAGCTTGCGGGTGGCAGTGATCTGATCGGCTCGGGTACACCAGCGGGTAAGAATATTGGGGCACGGTAGGTAGTAGTTATTGAGATAAAGGAATAATTTAAAAGCAAAATCCCCTTCCCCATTCCGCCTAAGCGGTGGTAATGGAGGAGGAATTTTTGAATTGCTGTGTATTGTCTGCACGTAGGTAAATACTCACGGCTTGGCTAAAACCTCAATTATCAGTCTGCCGCCTGTGCGAAAACCTTGCTCAAACGCTGCTTCCACATACATGGATGTGGACTGTCCGATCAAGTCGATCAGTTGTTCCAAAGCATCGTATTCGTTCTCGGTAAGCTGTGTTTTGTAGTCCTGCATCAGGTCCGATATCTGGCGATTGATCTCTTGATACTCAGCTTGCTCAGGATGAATCGACTCGTCCAACCGCAGGTTCCCGTGAAACAAATCCTCGATCAGGTTTGACATGTTATCCTTCATGGTATGGTCACCTCAGGGAGATTGTAACTCAAGGGATGAGGTGAGATGGGAATTTAGCGGAAAATCCGCTAGTTTTTTATTGAGTCGAAATTAAAGTAAAGGAATTTGAAAATATCTCACATTCTAAACAAGAGCTATCCAAATACATTGATTATTACAACAACAAACGCATTAAGACAAAACTAAAAGGCAAGAGTCCGGTATGGTACCGAATTCATGCCCAACAAATTGACGAAACTGTACAAAGAACTGCTATATCTTCCCTAACGTGTGAATTTCATCGAATTCTTTATTAGTTAGACCATAGATATATTCGTCATAGTGCCGTCCTTTTGTAAAAATCATGTTTCTTATTCTTCCCTCTTGAATGAAGCCTAGATTTTCATGCAATGCTACAGAACCCTCATTAAATGCATACACATGAGCGTTCACCTTCACATATCCTAATTCCTCAAAGTAGTACTTAAGTATAGTTTTAATAGCATCAGATGCATAACCTTTGCGCCAATGCTCACGGAATATCGAAACTCCATATTTAAATGTACCACATCGAAGATTACAACTGTTTGTAGAAATGCTCCCGATAAGTGTTCCATCAAGCGTTTCTATAGCCAAAAAAACGTTGTCGCCATGAGAAGTGTTTTTGGATTGATGCTCTGCCCAACTGATTGTACCTTCTTCTGACCTTGGAAAATGTAACTCGTCACATAATCTTGCATTCTCCGAATCTTGATCATTGAAATGAAACTTTTCCCCGTCTGTTGGTGATACCGGACGCAATCTAACTTTCATTCCAGCCCAAATGTAATTACTCATATACTGATCCTCCTCAATTTTCATCCTGATTTCTTCTTACATTATTAATAGAAATAAGAAGGTGGAGATCTCGCTCGAGGACCAAAATTTAATACGACTACATAGTTCTCATTCCTCTCAGGTATTTGGTAAATTATAACACAAGTTTAAATGCATGTTAATAGTTTTCATCAGTCATCCGTTTTCCCTCATAGATCCAGTTCGTCGCCTGATAGATCCCACCGTGATGCTTTTGCTCAACGTCGGCATAACTGACGATCAACTCCACATTGGGGGATTGTTCCTTCAAGAACCGGATCGCTTTGGCAAGGATCTCCGACACAAATGATTGATGCTTGGTTAAGGCAACCCGTGTCAACTCACAGCATTCACGCTGTGTCAGGCCATATGGAGAACCAATATTCTGAGTCGCCCCACGGCTGAATATAACCACACCGATAAACTGGCCATCCTCCCATGCTCCCCTTTGACCGACTTCCCTGCGGGCAAGCTGCGTCTATAGTGGAAGTTCTCACAGGAAAACTTCGCTGCTTCATGTGTCGCCCAATCTACTTTTAAATCAATCATGTTCGAATTCCTCTTTGCAGTGCGGACAAGTCACCAGCTTTGAACTCAATACCCCCAAATCGCCTTGATCCTCGGAAGTACGCGCATCAAAGTTCGGTATCTCAATCTCACCAAGCATCTGTTTCAGGTCCACATCGTCGAACCCGGACAAGGAAATATCCACGCCTTCCTTTTGCAGCTCAACAAGCAACTGCGATAGGGCATTTTCATCCCAATCACCTGACACCTTATTCAAAGCTATATTCAGAAGCCGTTCCTGCTGATCGTCCAGATCAACCACGGATACCTGCAGCTCAGTGTGGCCCAGCTCGTTGACCATGATCTTACACCGTTGATGGCCGCCGACCATATGGCCTGTGCGTTCATTCCAAACGATTGGCTCCACATAACCGAATTCCTCTATGCTGCGGCGAAGCTTCAAAAAAACCATTAGTTTAAGGGTATTGGCCATGCTTTCTGTGCCCTCTACAAGCTTTCGACGAATTGTACTATCACTGAGGCTACGTAGGAAATACAACAAAGTTTCTTTGTAAAAATAACCTAATATACCTGTAATCAACCGCCTTGCGGGCATCCTCGTCTTTGATTAAACTCTGAGCTCTTTCCAACTGGTGTGTATAGAAGTCATATCTTTTGTACACCCAACGCTGTTTCTCTATAAGAATCGTAGCGTTTGCCGTCTTGCCCGTAGCAGATCTGTTTTATTGAAGATACAAGTTACTTTATAATCACCCTCCCCCTTAATGTGATTTCAAAGTTTCTTGTTATCTTTTTATTGATACACCGCCTATTGTTGGAAGCATAATAGACTGAGGGGTTCCCATCAAATATTCACCGAATGTGAGAACATATGCGTCAGCTCGGTCAGGTGATTTTAATCCACGCTTCTTCATCTCCTACTTACTTCAAGAAGTATCTTGCCCTTGCTCGTCATTGACCAATTTCTTGTAGTCAATTGGGAAAGATGCACATCATCGTCAGGCAACTGCAGTATAGAAGGAACGCTGTTCACAAAATTGCTCATACTCTGTTCCAATTGCCCTTTGATGGATGCCCACATTTCTGCACCCAAATTTCCGTAATGCTCATCCAACGAAGATAACCATTGTTTATAGCGACGTCTTTATATGGAAGTCCTTCTTCTGCTATGAATTTATTTAACCCATCTGTCATGCCCCAACTCACCGGTATCATGTATCCTTATTCCCGTATAAACAACTTCCGGATACTGTGGAAGTAATACTTTTATCAGAATAAATACCATTCTATTAAATTGTTAAATATGTTACATATTTACATGTAAATATATTATATAATTGTAATGTAATCCAAAATAAATGAGGAGATGAAAAAAATGAAGAAAAAATCTTATTAGCTGCTATTGCCGCATTCTGCACTTTACCCTTGTCAGCCTTTGCTTTAGAGACTGGAAACTCAGTGTCAACTAATTCTCTGCATCCTAAAATCGAGATCCAAGGATTACTCCAAAGAGAAGTGGAAGTTTTTCTCAAATTCCCAACTTCTAGTTATACTAAAGATATGGTTCCACTTAGAGCTAATTATTATGAAGGCGATTATGGTGGTGTTCTTACTAGATCTAGTACTGTTATAAAAGTAAATTATCCCGATGGAACATACTGGGAGGCACAGTACAAAGGAACAATTTATAAGGAAATGTAAATTTAACAATATCAGCAAGGGCGAGGATGTGAAAAATCCCCGCCCTCTCTTTAGGTTAGTAAGAAGACAGCTTTTCTACCAATCTCTGTTCTATAGTTATAGCACCCTACTCAAGGATCCAAAGAACTTTATCTTTTTAATGACAATCCAGCTATGGTCGGAAGCATTATAGACACTGAGGGACTTCTGTTAAATATTTGCCAAAAGTCAGAACATATGCGTCAGCTCGGCCAGGTGACTTTAATCCACGCTTCTTCATGTCCTTCTTACTTTCAAGGAGGATCTTCCCCTTACTGGTCATTGACCATTTTCTTGCGGTCAATTGGGAAGTAAGTACATCGTCATCGGGTAATCGTAAGACCGCAGGGTCATTGTTCATATAATTGCTCATGTGTTCAAAAAGCCCCATAATATACGCCCATATCTTCGAGCCTAGGTTTCCATAATGTTCATCTAAAGATTGCTCAAATTTACTAGGGATTTGAATATCCATTAATCGCCCATAATGTTGAATAACGAAATAGGATGTTATACTTGCTGTACAAAAACTTAATTGCAATAAATTCAGTATTTATTCAACATATCCAAAATACGGAACTAGAACAAACTATCGTAGTACAAATTATAGTTTACATAAGCAGATTCGTAGTATCTTGCATTAAAGTCGATTGGAGGAAAGGATCATGAATATAGTAATTGAGAAGTTAAAAGTCACAGATATTGAAAGCTTGTATGAATTCGAAATTGAAAACAGAACTTTTTTGAGGAGATGGTACCGTCTCGAGGAGATGATTATTACATACCTGAGGTTTTTAAAGTAAGGAATGAATCTCTGCTTGATGAACAAGTCAAAGGACTCTCCTTTTTTTATTTAATAAAAGACGAAAATAACTCGATTCTTGGAAGAATAAATTTAGTTGATATTGATGATTCAGATAAAATAGGATTTCTCGGCTATAGAGTGGGACAAATCCACACTGGAAAAGGTGTTGCTAAAAAAGCATTAAAATTATTACTCAATACAATAGTTGATTTACATATAAAAGAAGTTAATGCAATAACAACCACCAACAATATAGCATCTCAAAAAGTTTTAGAGCAAAATGGATTCGAGCATACAGAAACTAGTGATAAAGAATTTGAAATGAATGGGCAAATGTTAAAATTCATTAATTATACATGGATAAATAAATCATTATTTTAATCACCCATCGGACGCGACTGTTTAAGCTGAAGACCATAAGCCAAATTCCTCGTTCAAGATACTGAGGGGTTAGGCTTTTTTGTCTTTTAATATTCCTTATATTGTGAATTTCGCTTTCTTGATGTTATTCCATTGGGAAACACATTGAGTATTGCAGATGAATTGGTTCTTACGCGCATTGAGTGAAACAAACTAGGTATATGTAATAAATCTATTAATTACTTACTTGATATAGTATTAATCGTTGACTCGCACACGTTTTTCCGAATTCGCTATACTGCAGTAACTTTTGAGCAATGAAAAGTTTCACTTTTCTCCGCAAAATATTACAGATCTATTGTTCATACTATTCATTCAATCAATTTCAAATTGTTGATACGCTCGATCTTTTGACCCAAAACTAAAACCTCAATATATTTTTCGTTTAACCACTCTAATGCTACTTGCCCTTCTTCTTTCAAGATAACGCCTCGCTGGCTTTTATACTGAAAGTTCTCTTTTGCCCATAACAATAGTATCTTTACATATTCTAACGTCTCAATTTCACATGTACTGTCCTCTTCATCTTCTTCTGCAAAGATATCTTCAAAAGTTGTAAAAGACTGGTCAGATCTTATTAAGTTCACATTCCCTCCACCTTCTTATAACGTTATTTCCCCTTTCAGTAATTCGATTAAGTTTCCGATCTCTTCCTGGATCGTGGCGAAGTCTCCAAATATATCCGATCCCAAAGAATTACTAATCAGATAACCATTCTTTAACGAAGAATCAATGCCTAAGTCCACGATAACTTCGTTGAAATCTTCTTTATATTCAATGGTATACCTATATTTAATCATGTTCGTATCTCCAATCAGTTGTGTCCAAGTCATTTCTTAAAAAACGCAGAAGAACCAAGGTAACAAAAAACAGAGCAATCATAGTGATATCTAACCATAATCGACCTGTTCGATGTAACAGAGTAACATTAATTAGGGATGAAACCAGAGCCTTTTCCTGCGTACAACTCAATTGATGAAGTAGTTATACAGATATTATGTTATTGATTGAATGATGGATTCACTCTGCACTGGGTAGTCCATCAAACTGTAACATGACTAATACCCTATCTATCCTATAAATACAACAGCATCTTTGCGCTGAAATGCTATGGGCAATTTATTTTGAAGAATTGTTATTCTTTCAAACATTTTATCCCTTTTTTCCTCAGTTAAGTTTTTTACCGCCCAATCTTTGATTTGAATTAGTTCCTCAATTATTGACGGTACATCTTCCTCCTCTACATCAACACCTGATGAAAAGAGGTCTGTCCATTGTAACCCGAGTGCTTCAATCGCAGGTTGCCAACATTCTTTAAAAAACGATTCCGTAGCAATGGGAACAAAGAAACAACTCTGTTCAAAATCATTTTGTGGTTCATATATTACAGCACTGACTGACATGCACTTATTCACCTCCAAAAGTAGCACTAAATTTGTAGTCTGGAAACTCTTCTCTTTTGAGAACTCGATCTTCTGTGCAAAATCGCAAACATTTCGAAAATCTTCTTTCATGTAAAAACACACTTTTCTTTTCTGTTCACCAATGTACTCTTCTCTTCTATTAAAGAAACGAAAATAACAAAAGAACAGATTAATCATGGTGATATATTGACCACGATCAATCTGCTGTATTTGTTGAATGATGAATCAATACTAATTAAGTAGCCTCTACTTAAATTTCCATAAAGATATTAGACAATCTTCACATACTTTATACAATAGCTTTAAAAGGAGCATGACCTGTTTCAGCATTTCTTAATAAAGTCGGTTTTCTAAAACGCAAACTGGTTTCCAGCTTGAAGATAGCGGTATCTCCTTCAATTTCTATAAAAGATACATTAATCCATATAGGAGCTTTCGGAAAAAGACCTCCTAAAACCCCAACAACATCTTCTAACAATAGTTTTTTACCACCAACATTCTCTTTAGATAACACAAGACGTTTCATCATTTCATCGCCACCATCTAACATTTTCCCCTGTTCCTCAACCGGCTCTATGATAAACTTAACGATATCGCTCGTAATGTTTTTTGCCTTTTTTATCTTATCAACGGCTTTAGATAAATTAGTCGAAAAAATTACCTCGTTCATTTGAGTAGTCAAAATATCTCCCCTATTATTTCAGTTTAGTTGAATATACTTTCTTTAATTTCCCTATATCGACATAACCACTTCTCGTTACTTCTAGTTGATATATCTCTAACCAAGCGTTTTCTGTCTTTATTCCAGCACTATTGAATATCTGCTCATATTTTTTAGCTTGCTCAGTTGTTGGTGTATAGTGTCCTGATTCATTTGTTATTCTTCTAACATTTCCGTTTGCATCGACTTTTAGTTTTCCAGCAGCTTGAACATCAGCTCCATTTGCTAAATGAGAATGTCCTCTTCCAACATTTAAATTACCATCTACATCTATGACAAAGTCAACCTCTTTAATTCCATCTCGAATCTTAACTTGGCCATTCTTCAAAACATAGTCAAAACTCTTTCCTTGCTGAATCTCATTTGGATATCTATTTTCAATGATTTGGACAGGTCTAACATCACCCGTCCCCTTAATCTTACTACCTTTCCTTGCATCAGCCGCTTCCAAATTCTTTTAATCTTCGCCACAGCTGGATGAGAAGAAGGTACGCGAAACGGCCCTTTGCCACCCGGCATACTCCCGCGAACCATCTGAAATGCCATAAATAGTTGGCTGAACTTCAGAGAAGTCAACATGATCTGAGCATACTTATCGGATACAGGCTCGCCTGTGAAGGGATGAATCCCATTTTCGAAGGCTTTGATCTGCATCGCATAAATATCTTCCCCTGGCGCTTCAGCATCCGTAGCCTGCATCCGATTGATATCCAAATGCCCCTGATCCTTCTTATATGCCTGGAGCGCAGCCTGATCCGTAACGCCATTCTCGTTCACAGGCATCCACATCAGCTTCCCATACACATTGACTTGTGCCATCCGGTAGCCTTTATCCTCCGGACCCTCATCATTTCCCAAGGTCTTCATCATTGCTCCCGCACCCACAGCGCCAACAGCACTTCCAAGACTCACCTTTTCAGCATCGACATTCTCAAATCGCGTAGCGATCTCCTTGAGTTCCTTGGAGATGCCCACCATACTCTCCAGTGCTTTATCCAATATAGGACGCGACTGTTCAAACTCATAGTAGAATCGCTCCTGCGTCGCCCCCATCCACATCATCTGAACGAACATGATCTGTCTCGTCAGTTCACTGCGAATATGCTCCAACTGTTGTCTGGCCTGATCCACCTGATTGGATACATGATGTAGTTACTCAGGATTCACCTTAATCGTACTCATCCGTTTTCACCGCTCATCTGATATATGATTAACCTATGTTAGCAGAAGTATTAGTACAATACATCCGCCTAACCTCCTGATTTCACTGCATGAACCCACGCTCAGAATGATTTATATCCGTCCCTCAGCCCCATACGATCTCTATATAGGTGTATACATGTTCCAGAGGGGTTTCCTTTTACGACTACAGGATACTGTGGCATTTTACTACGACAAGCCGAAAACTTTAACAAATCATAGTATTAATGAAGAAACTTGACTCGTGTGGATGATTAGGTGTACTATATGTTTGTATAAATGGAATATATTACAATTTAAATATTCATTTTGGAATCTTATATTATCAAGATGGGTATCAGAGCCTAACATGACTAAGATATCAATGCGTATAAATGAGTTTTACATTTTGTCTGCAACACATAATCATTCGCAGGCATTCATTTTACATATACATTCCTACTTCATAGAGTTTTCTAGCCTGTAGAGTTCTACCTCCGTAATTTCTTTTTCAGTAATGAAAAAAGGGGAAGAACCATCTTTAAAAGAGGGGAGGGCAAGAGGCTTTAAGCTGCAAGCAGGTCTATTTGTCGTAACCGCATGTTTTTGTAAAAGAATACCCATAAGAAGAAAGGTGGAATTTATTGCTATGAGAAAATTGATTAGTTTAGCTCTTATTCTTGTTCTAGTGCTTTCATTTAATGTAGCTGCCTATGCAGATGGTGATGTGACTCAAGCCAAACCTTTGACAAAGGAAGAAATTATTAATTCCAAAGAATTCCGTGAAGCTGTGAAAGCAGCTAAGGCTGAATTTGAATTGCAGAAGGCTGATAATGCGGGTGGTCCAGTTCTGTTTGCGCCTGCTCCTAATGTATCTCACATTAATGTATACGGTGTCGTATCTCCTAATGGCGGTCAAGAAATTTACGGCTTCAATAACAACCCCTCTCCACGACCAATGATCATGGTGGGGCTTGGATTCAGGGTATTACTTTCCAGATCGGTTATGACAGCAGTCACTACGGCACACTCGCCGGCAATACAATGACAAACAACTGGTCTGAAGCTATTGATTTGGACGGTGATCGTATCGTAGATGCTTGGGCCCATTCTTGGGTTTATGAAGCGCCTAGTACAGGCGGACAATTTGTAGGTACGGTCTATTCCATTAATATTCCAACACAGTGGACCGCTTGGATTAATGTTCGTTAACTCCTAAATGCTATGCGAAGGGCATTACAATACATTCTATGATAATGCACATGCTTTACAGAGGACGGATGTAATATGAGTACTGGAGGAATTGGCTATCCTGGTTCTATCATGAGGAATACGGGAAAGCCTAAAAGCACATCAGCTTTGGATACGAATCGGATCGCACCTAAATTTGATGCGACAGCTCACTCTTCTGCTAACAATTGTGTTAATACATTTGCTCAGGCAGCCTTGAAGAATGCATCTCAAGAAGTCAAGGATGCGTGGAACAAAGCAGAGGAAAAAAGCAGTGGCTTCAATCCCTTAACCTATCTGGATTGATGGACACGGATTTGATTCTTGATCAGACGCAGGGATATACATCCCTGCGTCTTTTCTCGTACACCATATGCTTCCCCACTACCTTCAAGTTAGTAGAGGCAGCTAACTAATCCCTCGCGCTTTCGATTAGTCTTAGTTTCTCCGTATCTCGAGCTGGAGGTAGACCGAAGAAACGGGAGTATTCTCTATTAAACTGTGAGGCACTTTGATAGCCAACTTGATATGCGGCACCGGCTACTGTATAACCCTCAAATGCAATGAGGTTTCTAGCCTCCAACAGCCTTAATTGCTTTTGAAATTGAATAGGACTTAACCCTGTTGCACTTTTAAACTGACGGTGAAAAGTATTTATAGCCATACCCGATTTGGTTGCCATCTCGCCGACGTCTATTGGACTCATAAAATGATCGCGAAACCATTTTACAATTTGAGAAATCTTCGAAAAATTACTCTCCTGCATACCCAGTTGCCTCAAATACCACCCTTGTGGTCCCATCAGAACACGATATAGGATTTCGCGTTCATAGGCCGGCGCAAGAGCTGGAATATCTCTTGTTGTCTTTGTTAATCGCAATAACCGTAGCCATGCCTCCATAAATTCAATATCTATCTCACAAGCTGCGAACGGCTCCGATGACGTTGGTATCAGATTTTCAGGCAGATCTCTTAATAAGCTTTGAAGGACATTCTGATTCAACACAAGACCAAGGGACATGTAAGGACCGCCATTAGGGTCTGGATATACCCTCGCCGTTGCGGGAACATGTACCGGCAGAACATAATATGAGGGTCCCCCAAGGTAATACTGCGCTCCCCGATTGAAAGAATCTTTGTTCCTTGAACCGTAAACCCAATCATCGGCTCGTATAGCGCTGCAAGCTGATGTGCGGGTATATCTCCCTTAATCATACTCAGCCCCGGCACTTCCGTTGCAATCGGTCGAGTACCTGCATATTTCATTAAATCTATAATTTCATCCATAATTTTATTCATACACCTATTTTATCAGACGACTCTGTATCCCTCAACACAACACCGACATGAATCGGCACTTTTAGGCTTTTCTTATATATAAAACAAAGGAAATTACAATTACATAAAATTAAACATGGTGGTTTTAGGCAATTATAAGGTGTTATTAGATCTATATAATTTCAGCAGAGGAGACTACAATAAAGTCCAGATCGATCACAAGAAAGGGTGGATATGATGAAAATTGCAATCGTAACAGGTGGAAGTAGTGGCATTGGTAAAGCGACGGCTCTTGAACTGGGCAAGCGCGGAATTAGCGTGATTCTCACATACAATTCTTATAAGGACCGGGCAGAAGCTGTCGTTAAGGAAGTTGAGAAGAATAATGGAGTTCGGGCTGCAGCACTGAAGTTGGATCTGACGCAAGTATCAACATTCGAAGGTTTCTCCCTGGAAGTTAAGAAATGCCTCAAAGACATTTGGGATAGAACAACTTTTGATTACTTAGTTAATAATGGAGGTATTGGCGGACCCATGATGTTCAATGAGATGAGCGAAGAGTACTTCGACAAGATTCTTAATACGAACTTTAAAGGACCGGTTTTTCTAACACAACACCTCGTGCAATTCATGGATGATGCTGGAGCCATCGTTAATACCACAAGTTCATCCAAAAACCAATCATTCCCAGGTTACTCTGCCTACGGTTCGTTAAAAGCAGCCTTCTCCACATGGACTCGTTATATCGCCAAAGAACTTGCACCTCGCAACATTCGGGTCAACGCCGTTTCTCCCGGTCCTACGCACAGCAATTTCGGCGATGGAGTATTCGATAAGCATCCCGAATTCATCAAGCCACTGGCTGAGCAATCTGTATTTGGCAGAATAGGCCAACCCGAAGATATTGCGAAGGTCATTGTGAATGTATTGTCCGATGATTTCGGCTGGGTTACAGCTCAGGACATTGAAGTGTCTGGCGGACATTTGCTTTAAAAATGTAAAGACAACACGCTGTGAATAATGGCATATCTGCGGAGTTCCACACTGATATTGCTCTGCTTATAGAGCATTTTTCTAGCTGCTACGTTCGATTATACTAGGTTTGTTTAGCTCATGGTGTTTGGCCATGAGCATTTTTTATTTATTTTCGTAAGAGTAGTATTACATTGCTCTTTCCGGTTCGTGTATTTCTTGATTTGCTTGTTAAACGATTCGATCAGATGCGTCGGATACAGACTTCTCCAGATCGGTTTGGGAAAGCTGTGAAAGGGTCTTCCTTTTTCTATTTACACAATATATTTTACGCTCTCCTGCGTAGAAGTATTGAGACCGCTACGGCTACTTTCGTTCATTATTATGGAAGTTCATGGATCCAAAAGTGCGTAACCGCTGGTCGGCATCATGGTTCTAAGCGCAAACCATAGGACCAGAAAAATGATAAAGCGGTAATAGAAATTTAGTCCTCAATGATAAAGACTGTTTCTTTTATACTTCGATGACATTTGGAATCAATCTGATTAAATAATCAATTTTCGGTAGGAAGTGATGCTCGTAAGAGCATCTTTCAAAAGGTTGCTGCATACAAGAAAAGCCGCCGGATGGCGACTTTTTAGTATAAAGCATTTAACATTATAATCTGCTCACATAATACAAACTACTTTTCCTCTGTATATATAAACACATACGTACTCTCATCCGATTTCTCTTCTGAGAAAACAAACTCTAACCGATCAAAGCTTCTTACATCCTTCACATCTGTAATTTTACGCTCTGCCATATATCGTACCATCTCACCTCTAGCCATTTTGGCCCGGGTTGCCTTTTCAACAATCTTCCCATCAACCATTTGTCCAAATACACAAGTAATGAACCGGGTTTCCTCACTCAGAAAAGGAGTGATATTTTTGCTATACTCTTTGGAAGCCAGATTAAGAATGCAACTGCTTTCAGATTGAAGCTGATCTGCAAGTTTGCTGCCCCAGAATTGATAGAGCGATTTGAAACCTGGACCTTGCAGCTTGCCCTGCATCTCCAACCGATAAGGGGTAACCCCATCCAAAGGCCGCAGCATGCCATAAAAACCGGATAAAATACGTAAATGCTGTTGAAGATACGCCAGTTCCTCATTTTGAAAAACACCCGGAGCCATATATTGATACTGAATGCCCTCATAGGCATATATTGCTGGTGTCAGATTTGCTTTTATATTCATATTCTGAATCCGCTCCACGTTCTGTTCGGCGATTGCATCGTTACACTTCCACATCGCTTTAAGTTCGTCATAGGATAACTTTTGAAGCAGACTCAATAGCTGTTCTGACTCGTTTATAAACTGCGGCATCTGCGCGATAGCCATAAGATCGGTATCGATCTTCATCTTTTAGCTGGTGATATAATAATTCTCATCGTACTGATCCATCCTTAATCTACCGTTGTTTTTGTCGTTATCCATTGTACAGGATTGGACCGGCGAATCCAATGCCAAGGCTTAACTAAATCCTCATGATACCTTTGTAAAGACTCAAAAATGAACAAGTCAGCCCACGATTGGACCGGCTTGTTCATTCGAATTCAACACATTAGATTGGTGAGAAAGCAAGGCTCGCATTTCAAACCGCTATTAGGGAGATACGCTCCCCGCGCTGCTATTTTGCTCTGTTTTTGTAGTCGGCAATTGAATCATTGGCGTATTTGACCCACTTACATATGGAAGAGCTCCATCCCATTTCTTGATGGTTTCATATTCAACGAGTTGACTCGATAATGATTGTTGAAGCTCTTTATTTGCTTTAGCTTGACCTTCTGCTTCAATCAATAGTTTGTCTGCATTACCTTGCGCTTCCACGCGTTTGCGCTCTGCTTCTTTCTTGGCGATCTCAAGTTCAGTCGTTTTACGTTCCAGTTCTTGAGAAGCTTCAACACGCTTATCGATTGCTTCCTGAGTCTTGGCGTCAGGTTGAGGAACACCTACAGTAACGTTGGATACAATAAAACCTAACTCTTTAACGTCATCAGAAAAACGTTGTTGGACGTCCACTCCTGCTTCGGATGACTTCTCACCATAAACATCAATGACTGTAAATTTGGAAATACCTTTACGAGCTGCGTCACGGAAACGTGTTTTGAGATATGTATCCTCAATTTCTTGAATGCTAATTGGCCCAAATGTATTGAAAATAGCTGATACTTGACTTGGTTCTACTTGATAGTTGTAAGCAAAATCGATGGTGATGTTTTTCCCGTCAGAAGTTGCAATCTGAATATCTCTGTATTCCACCGTTTGAATTCGGATCGGATATTTCGTCACTTTATCAAACGCTCCAACGAGTTTCCACCCTTGACTCAGTGTACTATCTTTTACGCCTCCATTTGGTGAATAAACGACCCCAACATATCCATTAGGAATTCGTGTTAAAAGAAGGTCACCAGTAGCACTCCCACAATAATAACTAATGCAACCGCAATTGCCCCTACCCTAAACGTCTTTGAATTTTTCATCACCATTCTCCTCTTGTTTGAATTTATTGTATTTCTTCAAAATTCTACTACCTATTTTATTGAATAGCGGGAACATTAATGACCATAGAATAAATGCTAGGATAAAAATTAAAATGATTCCCCCAATAAATGGCATATTCGTCCTCCCCTCTATGGATGTAACCGAGTACAAATTTATAAATGGTAACTAATTATATCCTTCTTTATATATACTTTGTAAATTCGTATTAGGTTTCAAGGATGTTTAGAGCTTGAAGTACTAATAATTTATATCATAGGTTACTACTTCTTATCATTTACAACTCATTTTTAGGTGAGTTTAATCTTTCTAAATCATAATATGGATTGGAAATATGATCTCCAACCTCCAAAATTGTCTCTTTAATCTCGTTTAAAATTATTAAATCTATATTATCTTCTTCACTTATAGACTCTTTAATTTTAATAAAACAATTCTTTAAACCAAGGTTAACAACAATAGAGAGTATGATGTCTACATCTTCGTAGGGAATCAGTATTCCATAACTTTCTCATTAAGACATCCATTTCATTTCTAGTTCTATCCTCTAAAAGCTCATAAGTCATGATCTGTCGATCTGTTAATTCGGATAGGATGGACAGAAAACTTTTTTATCAAGAATCTTATTTTTAAAATCTTTTAAAACATTCCTGAACAAAGACAGTAAAACTTCTGTAGGTAACCTATCTGGTAATTTCTCAATATCTCCTATATTCATTTAATCATTTCCCTTTAGTCTGTATATGGAT
Organism: Paenibacillus sp. OVF10; assembly: GCA_022836915.1. GTDB lineage: Bacteria > Bacillota > Bacilli > Paenibacillales > Paenibacillaceae > Paenibacillus. Next base: position 5,402,369 of record CP094668.1, read on the forward strand.
ATAATCCAAAGATTGATTTTTTTGTCTAAACTCCATCCGGACGTAACACTCCATAAAACCGGACAATATCAGAACATACCATTGAAGAATTATGGATCAGGCCATAGTTGCATCCATTGCTCTTCTCTGTAGGTGTATACAACTTCCTGTGGATTGTCCTTTAATTTGACGACTACAGGATACTGTGGCATTTTACTGCGACGAGCAGTGATGCTAATGATATCATGTTCATCCATACCCTTTTCAACGATTAAATACGTTCTTAAACCATCTTCAAGCTCCTTCATATCATTCTTATAGGAGCCATACCATGTGACTGAAGCTACAACTATTAGTGCAATTACAATCAATGCTCCCTTTAGAAATCTCATTTTATTCACCTCACTTTAGCCTGTAGTTTGTAATTCTATTAATATTCCCGCTTATTATCACCATCATTTGGTAACCACTATCTTTTCCGAGTTTCCTTCCCAATCAATCTGAACTATAAATTCATCCTCATCCAAAAATGGGGAAATCCCTTCAGCTTTTCCTCTGATCACAGTATTAAAAGGAACTTCTCCTGTAGAATGAATATTTTCGCTCATAAATTTGGTTTTAACTTTTTCAATTAATGAAGGATTATCTCCTAAGTACCTAATTTCATATTCATAGCTTGCTCCATCGCTATTACTTTGAACTGTACATGAGACACGCCAATTCTCACTCTCTCCTGTATATGAAGTGACTTTGTTTGAACAAGCGGATGCTGTCAATAGAAGAAGAAAAAGCAAAAAAAACGATACTCTTTTCATATAAATCCCCTTTATTATGAATTTCATATGTTAATCCTGTTATGGCAACACAGGACGAACCAGACTTTGACACAAGCAAATATACTATTGTAAAAAAGACTGTCGCATTTGTATGACAATCTCTAAAGTGATTTATAACACTACGTTCAAGCCACCGAATAAACGCCCCAGAACATTAAAATATATCATTATGAAAGACAACATTATAGATATTGGTAGTATAATGAAAAATTTATGTCTGCTCGTAGGAACAAAAAATAATAAAACAATGACCATGATTAGATATATTCCCATAAGTATTGGGATCAAATAGTAATGAGTATTCTCGGGCAAGTAAGCGTCACGCAATTGATACCCTTCGGACAGTAGAGCTGTGATTGGAAGGGATAAAACTAGACTAGGTACAGATCCATTGCCACGTGCATACCACATCACATAAGCACATACCGGAGACGCTACTGCACACATCCCCCAAAAAATAATTTCTTTCATTGGAACGAAATGCAGAAAAAACACGGTGTATAGATAATAAACAGTTAGCAGCGACACAAAAAAGAAGAATACCTTTACTGCTGCTAGTTTAGGAGAATAACTAATAACTGATATGAGTGTGGCAACAAAAATCCAAATACCTAGACGCCCACCAATATCGTCAAATATGGGGTTAATCCCTGAGCATCCACAAGCTTTGCCGCTAAACCTAAAATCACTCCGATCGTTATCGCACTAACAATTGAAAAAGCTTTTTGTTTTGTAGTGGATTGGTTTTCAGCTCTAATTTGACTTAACTCTTTATGTATTCCCACTGCAATCCTCCAACTTCCATAATTACTATATTCTAACACAACCAATCCAGCCTGTAGAATCTGTTCGATCTGTTCCTCCAATGAATTTCATTTTTATTCTTTTAAAATGGTTCTATGTATCCACTCATAACCAGCCCTGGTCCTTATCGAACAGAAATTCCCACTTTGTCGCATGGGTCCTTATATCTAAATCACTATATCCACTCGTCAATCTTCTATTACCTGAAGTTAGGTCGTTATTCTCATTATCTCAATGCTCCATTTTGCTATGATTATTATTACTTTGACCGTAAATCTATTCCACCGATACCATATCAGGTCATATTATTTTCAGATAACAACTAGGTGGGTTGATGATCTTATTTAATTATATTGTTAGAGAGAAAGGGTGTCTCATCCTATGTTTATTGTTCAATTACTGCTCGCTATCGCACTTCTGGGCAGCTCAGGCAGCTCAAATTATGCCACTTCTACACAACTAGAAATCAACCAAATAAAGCCTATGGATGCTTCTCCTGGACAAGTCATGGAAACCGGTTTAGAACCTTTCCGGTCCGAACGCAATTATAATGGATGGGAGCCAGAACTAGATCAATTCGAGCAGGCCGCCAGCAGTCTTCAGAACAGGCTATTTGAAAGTGTTGTGTCACCGATCCTATCCAAACCTGGCGATACAGGAATATTTGATTATGGCGGGAATCTGAAATTACTAAAGTCTGTGCCTCTGAATACACGTTTTGAACGTGGCCCACTAACCATTCATATTGTTCATGCCCAATTATTAGAGGCCAGTGACATTCCTGAGGATTCACAGAAAAACATTTCCATTCTAAATCGAGAAGATATCGGTTCCAAGATCACTTATATCAATATCCTCTACACTGTGGAAAATACAACCGATCAGAATATCGGTTTTTACGGCTTAAACTCCGTTCATCCAAACACGGGAAAGCCGATCTCCGCAGATCGCAATTTCATGAGAAAATCATATGTCTATAATCAGTATGATGGCGTAGTTATTGATAATACGAATTACGGTTTGGTATATACCGATGACCCTGATAAGTTGGAATCCATTGAACTTGTGTTCAACAAAGTCTATGACTACGATACTGGAAAAACCATTGTAGAGCCCACTTTGTTGAACATTCCTTTTGCTGTTCAAGAGTAGTGTAAACACAGCTCCATCGCACATTATGACAAAACTACTACTCTAAAAACCACCTAATTCATTGAACTGCACCTCCAATTGGTAGTTGTGTCTAACAATTGGGGTGCAGTTCATTCATTTGGAGTGGTTTTTTGTTTATATATCCATGGTATCCAATCGCTTTTCGTATGCAATGCTGCTACGTCCAACCGATTTCTGGAGGCTCATTATTCATATGCCTGATCGAGGATCTAAATTATCTCAATTGAAGCTGACAAAAAATTACTTCAACATTATAATTGTTACATATTATCCAAAAGCAGTGATGACCAGGAGGACAAGATGCAATTTCAACCAGTGTATCATGATGGGGAACTATTTTTACCCAAAATCGAATTAAATATGGCATGTAACCAATCGATTGGCATTATAACAGACTTGAAGCGAAAACAGATTTTAATGAATCAACTGCAGGATCGTTCCCAATATTACATACTTCGAGCTCAACAAAACGAGTATACACAATTAACGGTGGAAGAATTAATCACTTTTCTAATCAACGTAACAGAGCGGAATGATCGTGCCACTATGTTATTGGATTATTTCGCTTTGAAAGAAGAACAGAAGGTAAAAATCAAGCATCTAAGCCCATCAAAAAGAATGTATGTGACGTTGCTGCGCGTTTATTTTGCACATCAGCCTACACTCGTACTGGAGGAGCCCTATTTTTATTTGGAAGAACAAGATCGGCGCCAGTTTAAACGGATTTTAGATGATCTTTCGAAACAAATACAGATTTTAATTTTAACTTCTAATCTAGAGGATGCCATGATTTCCTGTGATTCAATTTATCGTCTGAATGAATCCGGATTTCATCTATTGGATATTCGTGATTCAGAAGAGGATAAGCAAACAGTGCAGGAACAAGATCGAGCCAATATAACCCTGCAGAAGATATATACAAAAAAAATGACAAAGTAATTTTATTTAATCCGCCTGAAATTGATTACATAGAAAGTATGGATGGTTCAGTTCTTGTCCATGTAGGTGGAGAAAGTTTTGTCTGTGCGCTGACGCTAACCGAGCTCGAGCAGAGATTGTTTAACTTCGGATTTTTTAGATGTCATCGATCGTATATTGTTAATCTACAGAAGGTAAGAGAGATTATTACATGGACGAAGAATAGCTACAGCTTGCGTTTAAATACAGGACAAGATACGACTGTTCCGTTATCTCGTTCAAAATTACAAGAATTAAAAACACATCTTAATATTTGATTTCCGGGAAATATCGAATCTATCCAGCAATTAATGGTACCATTCAGCCGTTAACAGCTACATTTCGGCGGATTTCGATGGTTGGAGGCATGTAATCTTTATATGCTTAAGTCATCAACTCCAAGGGAAGTGATATGCATGGATGTTATCCGAGTAGAACGTATTCGAAAGAGATTTGGAAATAAGAATGCATTATCAGAAGTATCTTTTTCAATTCCGAAAGGCGAAATTTTGGGTTTCCTGGGTCCAAGTGGTTCTGGAAAAACAACAATAATTAAGATTTTAACTGCGCAATTAAATCCGACAAGTGGACAGGCGACTGTATTTAACCAGCCAGTGGCGATGATGCATCAGTCTGCACAGAAGGTGCGCTTTGGTATTTTGTCAGATAACAGTGGTCTATATCAAAGATTATCGATAGATGAAAATCTGGAGTTGTATCGCCAATTATATGACCTCCCTAAATCTTCGATCGATACAGTATTGCATTTTGTAAACTTAAGCGAAGAACGCAAAAGAAAGTCATCCACTTATCGAAAGGGATGCGTCAGCGTGTTATGCTGGCATGCGCAATTATCCATGAGCCAGAATTATTATTTTTAGATGAACCTACTTCAGCTTTGGATCCGGTAAACTCCACACATATTTATAAAGGGCTACGCTACTTAAATGAGAAAGGGACAACAATTTTTCTAACGACACACGATATGTTTGAGGCAGAATTGTTATGTGACCGTGTAGCGATTTTGTATCAAGGTGAAATCCAAGCTATTGGCTCGCCTAAGGCGCTTAGAAAACAGCATCGGGAAAACGTCGTTTGTGTAGAATTGGTAAACGGGGAAACCTACGAGTTCCCGATGAATGAAGGAACGGCTGAGCAAATTGCCGATTGGATGAAGCGAGGCTTAATCGAGCGATTGGAATCGAAAGAGCCAAGTTTAGGCGATATCTTTATTAAAGTGACAGGAGGTGAACTGCTATGAGTATCTCGTTAAAACGTGCGCGAGCAATATTTGTAAAGGACTACAAAGAGTTTTCACGCAATTATGGCATTTCCATCATGTTGCTTGTTCCGATTCTATTCGCATTTCTTTTTCGCACTGCAGGCCCTTCTTTCCCTGGGGCAATAGGTTTTCTTCTAAATATTTCGTTTGTGCTCTTAACCTCTTTCGCACAAGCATGTTTGATCGCGGAAGAAAAGGAACGTAACACCTTACGATCATTAATGATGACTCCAGCCACAACGATGGATGTATTAGTTGGTAAAAGCACCTTAGTTTTTGTCATGTCTGCTGTTGTTCTGGCTATTGCTACGTATATATTAGGCTATGAGCCAGCTAGTATATGGGCATTTGCAATTGCAATCATTCTTTCAATAATTCTATACACAGCAGTAGGAACGATATGTGGTTTATTCTCTAAAACGGTCCTTGAAGCTTCATTAGCAATCATTCCTGCAGCAATGGTATTTTCTGCTCCTCCTGTTGCAACAATCTTGTTTGGAGATTTCCCGATTTTTAAAATGCTGGATTATACACCAAGCATTCAACTTGTGAATTTGCTAAATATACCCAACGCAGGCTTTACATTTGGAGACCTATTTAAACCTCTCCTCATTATTTTGATATGGACGGTTGTATTAACGATTGTGTCTGTTATTTTGTATCAACGGCGGTTAAAGGATGAGTAGCCACTCCTCGCCTACACAACCAAAATATAAAACAAACCCCGGTACACGTCTGCATTCAGCAGCGTACAGCCGAGGTTCACCTTTACCATTTCAAACGTTACACTACCTATCTCAACTTAACTCATCTCGTAAAATCATGCTGCCCAATGGTCAGAAGCGTCGGCCTGCTCTTACTCCACACCGAAGTGGCAATCTTCGGATTGTAATAATAGAGCGCTCCGTTCGTCGGATCAGCGCCATTCAAAGCTTTGCGAGCAGCCCTGTAAGAGGTCTGGGTTGGCTTGGTATTAAACTGGCCATCGTCTATAGCCGTGAACTGCCCTTTCTGGAAAATAACTTTCGAAATAGACGACGGGAATTCACTCGAATGCACTCGATTCAACACAACCGCTCCTACAGCAACTTGCCCTTCAAAAGATTCCCCGCGCGCTTCACCGTGGATCAGCTTCGCCAACTGGCGCAAGGTCTCGCCTTCGGCTTTGGCCTTTTTGTTCAGTCTGTTCAGCGTCGCGGGACCTGCAACGCCGTCTGCACTAAGTCCCTGCGCCTGCTGGAACTTGCGAACAGCGCCTTTGGTAATCGTTCCGTAATACCCAGTCAATCCGGCGTCAAAATACCCCAGATCGCTCAATTGCTCCTGCAATTGCAGCACATGTTCACTACGAACGCCCTGTTCCAGCTTCTGTGCTCCCGCAGAAGGCGCTGCCACGGTCAATCCCAGTGTCAACGCGCAGGCACCGAGAAGCATGCTGACCCGTCCTGCTCTTTTACCAGCGGCTTTCCCCTTTCCATGAGTGACTTTCCGACTGACGGTGATTGGCTCCGTGGTGTCAGCAATCGTCCGTACATCAGATCCTTCATTCGTACTACCAGCTCTAATCAGTGCATCCTCACTCCCCGTGTACTCTATATTTTTCGTAATCGTCATGTTATTCATCATATTAGTGACCTCCGTCTCTTTCATGGGTTTACTTTCATCCACAACATACACATCATACATTCCGTTCATCTCACTCAGTTCATTACTGTTCTTATCGCGGTACGTTACATGTATGTCGTTATTCATATGCGCACGCACCATGTCAATCACGGCATTATGGCTTACATCTATGCTATTCACGCGAGTCTTTTCATTCATTTGTGCCATCTGGTTATACTTTTTCATCATTCCATTAACCTCCACTTTTCTGAATCCAGATCCCACATCTTCCTCCTGAATCCTCACGGCTCTACATCCCGAGTGTCATTATAGGATATAGAAAAAATGAAGTCTATCGGACCGATGACGCAGTGAAAAAACGACGCTGAACATAACAAAAAGAGGCATGAGCCCATGGTCACACCATGGTCATGCCCCTTCTTGTATCAACCTTATACCGATTGTCCAACCCGTTATTTCCGTAGGCAGGCAGACCCGTACAAAAGTTGCGTTGTATTTATTGACAATTACTCGGCCAGTTCCTGACCCTTCGTTTCCCGGCCCCAGAACAGTACAGCCGCTGCGCCAATGAGGATTGTCACGAAGAAAATCGTGAAAATCAGGCTGATTGCCACTTCACGCTGAACCAGCATACCGACCATTAATGGAGCAAGCACCCCACCGATTCGGCCAACCGATGTGGCAAGACCCACACCTGTCGAACGAACAGAAGTCGGATACAATTCCGGGCTGTAGGCGTACAGACCACCCCAGGCTCCCAGATTGAAGAAGGATAGACAGATTCCTGCGGCCAAGATCGTCGCTTCGGTTGTTGCCAGTCCGAACGCAATCGCACTGCATGCAGTCAAGGTAAGATACACAACCAATACGAATTTGCGACCGTAACGTTCAATGAAGTACGCCGCGGTGAAGTAACCTGGCAACTGTGCAATCGTCATGATCAGCACGTACTGGAAGCTTTTAACCAACGTAAATCCTTTTGCCATTACAACCGAAGGCAGCCACAGGAACATTCCATAATAAGAGAAAATGACGGTAAACCACAAAATCCAGAGCATCAACGTTGTACGGCGATGTGGTGCTGACCAGACGGTAGCGACTTTCTCGCGGAACGTGATTTTATGAAGCTTGGTATGATTCTTATACCGCGGCGGGTCCTGAATGGCACGACGCAGATACAGTGCATAGAACGCCGGAAGTGCACCAATGGCAAAGGCAATTCTCCATCCGTACTCCGGGATGACAAAGTTGGCAATGAGCGCTGATACAATCCAGCCCCTGCCCAGAAACTTTCCAATAATACAACGGCACGTCCACGTTCCGCTGTAGGCATCGACTCCGATACCAGTGTGGATGCCACGGGTAACTCTCCGCCAAGTCCAATACCCGCAACCAGACGCAGTGCACACAATACCGCAAATCCAGTCGCCAATGCAGACAGACCGCTTGCAATCGTAAAGATTAACAAGGTCCACATCAGAATGGCCTTCCGTCCAAAACGGTCCGCAAGTGCACCTGCAAGCAAAGCACCTAGCGCCATACCGATCGAGTTAATACTCGTAAGCACGCCGACTTGTCCGGGACTGAGACTCCATTCCTTGGCGAGTGCAGCCACGATAAAGGAGATCATGCCAACTTCCATCGCATCAAACAGCCAGCTCATGCCGGCACTGAACAGCAGCTTGCGCTGCTTGGGATTCCGCAATACTTCCAGTTTGCTCATCACTTATAGCTCCCTTGATCTCTATGTAGTCATTCTGACACTAAATCATTATTATGCAGAATGCTCCAGAAATCAATGCAAAATAAGCTTTTCCTTCCGATTTCTGCGATACCTCACCCCTTGAGTGAACCCGCTGTCAGGCCTGCAACAAAGTAACGCTGGAGTAGAAGGAACAGCACAATCATCGGAATGGCCGTTACCAGCACCCCCGTAAGCATCATCGGATAGTTCGTCACGTATTCCCCGCGGAACTGCATAAGCGCGAGCGGTAACGTGAGCTTGGACTTACTGCTGAGCATCAGCATCGGAATAAGCAAATCATTCCATACCATGACGAGCAGGAACGTAGCCGTTGCCGCCAGCGAAGGTGCAGCCAGTGGCAGTGCAATCCGGGTATAGAGCCTCCATTCACTTGCTCCATCCATACTGCCCGCTTCCAGAATCTCCGAATTAAGCATGCGCATGAAACCTGTCAGCATGAACACAGAGACAGGCATCAGCATCGCTGCAGATACCACAATCAGGCCCGTCAGACTGTCCGACCAGCCGAGGGTACGCGTAAGGGAATAGATCGGCAGCATACTCACCTGGGAAGGAACGATCAGACCGGCTACGAACAGAGCAAACACGATTTTGCCTACACTGCCGCCCCAGCGGACAATGGCGTAAGCAATCATGCTACTCAGCAATAACTCAATGGCAACCGTACCAAGCGTCACGACCAGACTGTTTCCGAAATATTGCCACATCGGCTGATTGCGGAACATGCCAGTGATGTTATCCCACGTAAACGGGTCCGGCCAGCTGAATGGACTGGTGAAGAAGTTGCTGCTTGTTTTGAACGAGGATACAAATACAAAGTACAGCGGCACCAGAATCAGCAGCGCGTACACCAATAAGATCAGGCGATTGAACCATTTTAAAAACATGTGAACTCCCTTCTGCCTCGATTGCAGGATGAATGCTCCAACATCAACCTCAATAGCTCACCCGGTCAGCGCGTAGTGCCTTGAACTGCAACAGCGTCAAGAGCGCGAGCAACACCAGGAAGATCATGGAACCGGCAGAAGCCAGACCAAATGAATAGCTGCCAAAGGCGGTATGATAGATATATGTTGTCAAAATTTCAGTTGCGTAGTTCGGGCCTCCGTCCGTCATTGTAAAAATGAGGTCAAATGCCTTGAACGACTGAATGGTCGTGTAGGCCACAACAATCGTCGCCGAAGGTGCCAGCAGCGGCCAGGTCACGGTACGGAATACCTGCCATTTGCTGCCGCCGTCCATACGAGCCGCTTCATAAAGTTCTGCCGGAATACCTTGCAGACCTGCGATGAATACAATCATCATCTGTCCAGCATGGGCCCAGACTTGTACCGCAGCGATGGAATAGATGGCGATCTTGGGATCACCAATCCAGTTACGAGCGATGCTGCTCATCCCGGCTTCATTCAGTCCATAGTTGATCAATCCAATGGATGGATCATACATAAATGCCCAGATCAGTCCGACCGATACGGAGGACAGAATCGCAGGCAGGAAATACAATGCCCGAAGCACAATGCGTGTCTTGGTATTGCGTACCAGGAGCAGGGCCAGGACAAGTGAAATAAAGGTTTGTGCAATAACAACCGTTAACATAAACTCCACGTTGTTGCCAAAGGCTTTGCGGAATACGATGCTGCTGAGACTGTCCTTGTAATTATCCAGCCCTACAAATGCATACGACGGGGATACCCCGTCCCAATCCGTAAAGGAATAGAACAGCCCCGTCAATGTAGGAAATACGAACAATCCAACGTACAGCAGCAACCCAGGGATCAGAAACAGGGATAGCTGAAGACGGTTTTTCATCGTTTATTTCCCGATATGCTGATCAATGATCGCTTGTGCCTGCTGTGCTGCTTCTTCTGGAGAAGTGCCGCTCAGTACAGCCTGGATGGAGTTGGTTACTGCTTTTTGATTATCTCCGTTCAGGATGGTGAACCGTGGCTGGAACACGGTCTTTTTGCTCGCCCATTCTCCGGCTACCTGAAGCTCAGGCGTATCGTACTTCACATCATTCACCGTTACATTCTGTCCCGTTTGGTTGGCATAGTCACTCGCTACATCGGGATTGCTAAGGAATTCGAGGAACTTCTTCGCTTCTTCCGGATGTTTTGACTTGCTGTTCACGGCGAGCATGAATGTGGTCGTATGCACTCCTTCATACTTCGCTTGATCTGCGCTTACGGTAATCGGTGCAAGCAGTTTTTGCTCCAGATTTGGATTCTGCTGTTTGTTCTGAGCTAATTGATACGATCCACTTGCCAGCATCGCTGCTTTTTCTTGAATAAACAGTGCGCCAGCCGCAGGGTCCTTCGTGCCCAGTGCATCTTGCTGGAAGTACCCTTTATCGTTCAGTTCCTTGATTTGAGTCAACGTTTTCACCCAGAACTCATCCGTTAGTTTAGCTTCGCCAGCTTCCACTTTGGTAAAAATGTCGTCACTTGGTGCATTGTTCATCACCATCGTATTCATGAATTGCCCTGGGCCAATGTCCGCTCCGGCAAAGGCAATCGGAATGATGCCATTGTCTTTTAGCTTCTGGCAAAGTGCCAGGAAACCTTCCCAATCGGTCGGTGGCGTCAAGCCATATTGTTCAAACAGTTTTACGTTATAGATAGGATCGTTATATACGAGTTGATACGGGATCGCATATTGCTTGCCATCATGCTGTCCTGATTCAATCAGCTTCGAATTGTAGGCCGACAAGAACGAGGATCCAGTCAGATCCGTGAACAAGCCGGCTTTGGTGAAGGCTTCAAACTGTGCACCCGGGAAGGAAGCAAATACATCCCCTACCGAACCGTCACTGATTTTGGATTGTACGGTGGACTGATATTGATCGGAAGGCAGTGTCTGCATCTCCACTTTAATGTTCGGATTTGCTGTCTCAAATGCGTCAATGCTCTTGTTCAGTGCTTCCACATCTTCTCCACGCCAGTGCATGAAGCTGATCGTAACTTTACCTGAACCCGAGGAGCCGTTCTCACCAGATGACGCGTTATCCCCGCCGCCGCAAGCTGACAGCAGGATGGACATCACCAGCATAATGACAAGCGGCAGGATTAATTTTTTATTTTTTTCATGAAAGACGACCTCCTGAGGATGATTGATGTAAGTTGCACAAAAGTTTTTACACGGGGCACTCCGAGTGCAGTACCATCTTCCGATCGCTGTTATCCCCGGATTTCTTTGAATCATTTTTTTAATGGTTAAAATTCGGGGATAGCCTATGCTTCCGATGTAGCTTTCTTCCAGAAAGCTTTCAGGCGAGCGCTTCGCTTCTTCAGATCGGTTCTGCCCTCTCCGTTAAAGTGTAAAAAAGTTAACTTACTTAATTGGTAGTAACTTGATGATGCTTCTGTCTTGTTTTCCATTTCTCGCGAATGATCGGCATCACGGTCCGGCCGAAGATCTCGGCTTCTTCCAGATGCGGGTAACCGGACAGAATGAAAGTCGTCACGCCCAGATCTCCATATTCCATCAAACGCTCTGCGACCTGTTCGGCTGTACCCACAATAAGGATCGCACCGCCGGAACGCACAACGGACAAGCCTGTCCACAGGTTGGGACCTACAACAAACTGCTGCTTCTCGGACAGTTCCCGTAACTCGTTCTGTCTGCGTTGGTTGGTTGCATCCGTTTCGGCAAAAGCGGCTTTGGCTTTCTCGATCGCTTCTGGTGGTACTTTACTAATAATCTCCCAAGCTGCTGCCCACGCTTCTTCTTCGGTGTCCCGAATGAGCACCTGAGCACGCATGCCGTAACGGAGTTGACGATCTTGTCCCGTTTCCTCTTTCACCTGCTGACGGATGACCTCAATCTCTTCGATCTGCTCCTGAATCCAGTCATGAGGCTCGCCCCACATGAGGAACGTATCTGCATGTTCAACAGCGACCTTCTTGGCAATCGGAGAACTTCCTCCCAGATAGAATGGTGGATGCGGATTTTGCACCGTCTCCGGCATGCCTACCGGTCCTTTGAAGTTGTAATACTGGCCGTTAAATTCAGGATTGGGATCGCTGGGTGCATCTGCACCAGATTTTGAACCACTTCCGGCAAACTCCGTCAGATTCAGTCCCGTCGATTGGGTCCATGAACGCTTCATCACTTCCATATACTCGCTCGCCCGGACATACCGTTCATCATGCGCATGTGCCAGTGGATCGCCAAGTTCCTCCAAATCGCGAACAGAACTGCCTGTTACCACATTGATCATGGCGCGACCACCAGATAGCTGATCCAGTGCCGCTCCCATGCGTGCAGCGAGTACGGGTGTGACCAAACCCGGGCGAATGGCCACAAGGGGACGCAATGTCTTTGTCTGACTCATTACTGCTGAGCCAACAACCCAGGCGTCCAGACAGGCTCCCCTGTCGGAATCAGTACAAATTCAAATCCTGCCTTCTCCGCTGTCTGTGCCACATCGACCAGATAATCGAGACTTGGCTCACGCTCTGGGGCAACCCCTACATACTTACCATCCCCTGCTGTAGGCAAAAACCATCCAAACTTCATATCTTCCTGTTCGCTCACAAAAGTCAGTCCCTTCTATGAATAAGTCTCATGTTAAAAAAGTTACCGTTACGCCTCCTTGACGTTCCGGGTACGAATCGTTCTTCCGATCACTGTTATCCTTGAATTTTTTGATTCTCCTTTTTAAAGGTAAAAATTCAAGGATAGCTTATGCTTCCGATGTAGCTTTCTTTCAGAAAGCTTTCAGGCGACCGCTTCGCTTCTTCAGAATCGATTTCGTCCCCTCCACTACGTTGGCATCTCTTGAAACTTATTTTTAAAGTGCGCCTAATTTCTAACTCATTTTCTAAGTACACACTCAAATGCCGATTAATTAACTTGGTTTAATAGGTATGGACATCATAACAATTGATTTGTCTGTGAGCAATGTCATTTCGCGGCAATTTCATTTTGTCATTTTGTGGTCTTTTCTCAGATTTAGGTCTTCCTGATCTTGAATATATATAAAACCCACCTGTATAATAGGTTATAAGTGAAACTTTTAAAATCTACAAACGATACTTATACAATAAAGAGGTGTTCCTGATGACCGAGAGCATGAAGGAGGACCACCATGAGTTTTTGGATATTATTTTCTTCACTCCATCTGAATTCGAGAAAGCTGGTGGCGCTTGGCCGATTCGCATTGGCCGCAATATAGCCAAGACCAACTATCATATTGGTCCGCGTACTACGCCTTATCATTATTTGCTATTTGTGCTGGAGGGGAAGGTACATTCATACAAAACGGACAGCGTCACGCCCTTCGTGCCAGGGATGCATTCTGTCTGTTTCCACATGTTACCCATGAGTACTGGACGGACCCAGAGGATACGTTGCAGAAAATATTTATTGCCTTTGACGGCGCACATGCAGCCGAACTATTGTCTCGGATCGGACTTACACCCGACTCACCATACCGTTCAGGTGTACTGACACCGGAGACCGCAAGTGCGATGCGCGCATTTATGGAGGATGTTCGCAAACCACAGGACGGAGCGAGTGATCTGGGACGACTCACCCGGTTTCTAAACCTCTTTGACCGGATAGCCCGTTCCCCGGCAACCAAAGGATTGCAACCGGATTCGGCCACACCTTGGCTTCAGAAAGGCAAGGAATACATGGACATTCATTTTGCAGGCGGCATCTCCGTGGAAGGTGTGTCCGCTCATGCAGGTGTGGATCGAACCCATTTTGCCAAACAGTTCCGCAAAGCCTATGGTCTGTCCCCTGTACAATATATTCAGCAATTGAAAATGAATCAGGCCAAACGTCTGCTCGTGCAGACGCCGCTAAGCTTGACTGAAGTGGCTCATTCCGTAGGTTACCCGGACTTGTTCTCCTTCTCCAAAGCGTTCAAAAAGCAGGTCGGTTTGCCGCCCAATCGCTATCGTACAGCGGAGAGCACGAAAGAATGAGGGAGCGACCTTTCGCTCCCCAGCCTATAATCCATGCCTCATGCACCACGCCTTGTATGCGGTTGTGTAAGATGTCACCTCAATCAATTTACAATGGCTCCTGAGTTTCATATCCTGCACATCATCGTGCTGCAAAATCCATTACGAAATCTACCACAAAAAAGGCAAGCCCCATCTAACCGGGACTTGCCTTCTTTGTATACTATAGTCATGACACACGTACCCGAAACGAGGAACTTTTTTTACGTTGACGTAACGCTATTCCTTCTCCTCATCCTTTCGTGCAAGTGGAATACCATTCTCCTTAGCATACCATGCTTCATAATGATGCACAGCCACACCTGCAAAAGAAGAATGAGAGGAACCCAGATCAAACACCTTCGCCATCTCTTCATTCATATTGCTAACCGCTTTGCGGAAAAAGGTCAGGTGATCCCCCTCGTGTGTGTCCGCGAGTTCCGCTCCGATCCAGACTTTCTTGCCGAGATCATCCGCTTCGTCCAGTTCTTCCTTGGACAGATCATACATCTGCTGTCCGCTGTCCCGGTAAGCCATAATGGCTACCGCATCGAAGTGGGAAATGACCCAGCGACTGAATGTACCCTCACCTTCAGCCGACTGACGGGCATCAAGCCAGAACGGAATGGCAGCGCTCATGTACAGTCCGGCATCCTCGCCGGCTTTTGTCCAAGCCTTCATGTTGTTCTGCCACTCTGCAATGACGCTGCTCTCCTCGTTCTCCCAGCGTTTCAGCTGATACGGCTCCACATCCAGTTGAATGCCCTGGAAGCGTTCATGCTTGGCGGAAGCTGCATTGTATGCTCGTACTCGCTCGATAAAAGCAAGCCCTTCATCCCGCTTTTCCTCATAGGCCCAGTCTGCATGACCGTTAAGTCCATGCACTTCAATCTCAGCCTGCCCTGCAGCCGCAATGAATTTACGGTATGTTGCATCAGGCACCTCATCCTGGATTTGCAGGAAGATGGTATCTACGCCCTGTTCTTTGGAAAAAGCAATAATCTCAGGCGTCTGTTCTGCAATAATGGACGCGTCCCACAGCCAGGTCGCTTTGTGTTCCTCCGCCTGGAACCATTTGAACATCCAAGACAGAAGCAGCAGGCACAACACCACAGCCAGAATGGCCCATTTCGCCATACCCACCAGTTTGCCCCGTTGCCTCATATATTTCCTCAGACGAGCAACGCTTCACTTGGTTCAAGCACAGGATGCTGTACCGAGTGACCAATCTTGTAAATATGTGGATGTGTGTACGAACGGAACGCATTACGTGTATCCAGAATCGGCACACCCATCTCGGCAATATCAAAGTAAGGCAAATCGCTGTGGTTGGTGATCAGCACGATGCAATCGTACTTTTTGAACTGCTCCAGATTGAACACTTCGCTGTGTACGGTCTCGCCATGTTTGTCCTTGAAGGAATCCGCATGTGGGTCGTAGTAGCTTACGTTAGCTCCACTTTCCTTGAACAGTTCATATACTTCCAGTCCTGGTGATTCACGCAGGTCGGCAATATTCGGTTTGTACGACATACCGAGGAGCAGAATATTGGATTTACGTACGGATTTAGCGTATTCGTTCAGAATCGTTGACGTTTTGTTCAACACATAATATGGCATGTTGTCATTGGTGGATTGCGCCAGCTCAATGAATTTGCTATAGAAACGGAAGCCTTTGGCCTTCCATGACAGGTACATCGGATCAAGCGGAATGCAGTGTCCACCGATGCCTGGGCCCGGATAGAATGGCATGAAACCAAACGGTTTCGTTGCCGCCGCATCAATAACTTCCCAGATATCGATTCCCATGCGGTCGCACATCATCGCCATTTCATTCACAAAGGCAATGTTCACGCTACGGAATGTGTTCTCCAGCAGTTTGGACATCTCAGCCACTTTTGGCGAAGATACCGGTACTACAGTTTCTACATATTTGCTATATAACGCTGTTCCGAGTTTCAAGCAAGCTTCGGTCGTGCCCCCAATCACTTTCGGCGTATTAAATGTTGTGAAACGTCCGTTCGACGGGTCCACACGCTCAGGCGAGAAGCACAGGAAGTAATCTTTTCCTGCTTCATGTCCAATTTTGTCCAGCTCATCCTGGATCAGCTCTTCGGTTGTACCTGGATAAGTAGTGCTCTCCAGCGTAATCAGCATGCCTGGTTTCATATGCAGTTTGATCTGATCCACAACAGTCTCGATGTAAGACGTATCCGGGTCCTGATTTTCACTAAGCGGTGTCGGTACGCAGATACTGAGTGCGTCGATCACGCGCAGCATACTGTAATCTGTCGTTGGCTGGAAACGACCGCTTTGCATTACTTTTTTCAACTCATCGGACGAAATATCGTGAATATAGGAATCTCCTTGATAGATACTTTCTACTTTGGACGCATCCAGATCAATTCCGATTACCGTGAAACCTTGATTGACCATTTCCACGGCAAGTGGAAGTCCTACGTAACCGAGCCCGACGACGCCGAGTACAGCTTCTTTATTTTCAATCGCATTCAGTAATGTGTGGAATTGTTGATTCTCCATGATATTCCCTCCGGGCAGTGTATTTTGTTGGTGCTTAAAATCCATATAAATAGATGAGTGTCTGTGCTCTAAATGTTGCTCTAATCTATCTTCTAATGAAGGCAGCGTCTGATTCGGGCATCCAGCTCTACAGGCGAAAACGGTTTGGTCATGTAATCATCCACGCCGCTGCGGAAGCATTGACTAATCGTCTGCTCGACACGTTGCTCGGTCAACACGACAATTTTGGGTGGCTGCTCCATCTCCAGGTTCTGGATATGATGGATGAATGGCAGACCGTCGATGCCATACAGATTCAGCTCCGTGAGCACCAGGTCTGGTGTAACCTTCTCGATCAACTCCAGTGCAGCCAGTCCATCGACAGCTTCATAGGTTTCGTACCCCTGCATCTTCAACCGCAATTGCAGGAATTCGCGTACCGTAGGATCGTTGTCCACAATCAAAATGCGTTCCGGTTCGTCCGCCGTATTGTCCAGCGTGTAGATATGAATCTCCGACGAATCTACGAGCTTCGAGGATTCAGCCATATGCTGAATAGTTGCCTTCGAAGGGCGCTCCCCTTCCGGGAAACTGGCCAGTGTAATCTGTGGATCGGCACCGGGTACAGTCTCTTGCAGTTCATGCTTGATTCGAAGTCCTTCATAATGAACTTCATCCAGTGACAACCCTGGCAGCAGGACGGCAATCGCCTGAGTGGCCCCATCCTTCCACACCTGGAAGGCTGTCCCGCTCGTCTGCTCCAGATGTGTCCTGACCTGCTGCTCAGGTTGAGAGTTTCCTGCACAATGGATGAACATTAAGCCGCATGTTTCGGCACCCGTTTCCTTCAATCCCTGTTCTACACTTCGGTACACATTAACGGCAGCCTCACGCTGCAATGTCGCCGTATTTGGCATGTTCTTTTCCACCCTTCTCCTCGATTATCTATATAAGTCCAAAAATGTTATTTACACTGACACTCCGATGACAGAACAACCTTTCGATCACTGTTATCCCCAGATTTTTTGATTCCTTTATACAAGGGGAAATCCGGGAATAAGCGTATGCTTTCGATGCAGCTTTCTTTCAGAAAGCTTTTAGGTGCACGCTTCGCTTCTTCAGGCTTTTTCTGCCCTCTCCGTTATCGTGTAAATGTCTAGTTGGACATATAATTGCTTTGATTATTCTTTAATCAAGCGGCTTCGCTTGTTTTCTTCTCATCCTCGGACCAGCTTTGCCGTGTCATGGTACCCCATGAGTTGTTGTTTTGCATGAACTGCACATGTCCCTGCAATCTCCACAGTACGCCCAGCTGATGGTAACCCACGAATTTCAGCGCGGAGTAGACGAGCATTTTGACCAGATCGGAGAGTTTGTTGTAACGCTTGAAAGCAATCTCCTCCAGAACAAGTGCGCCTACACTCAGCAGATAACCACTCACAAAGTTCAGCAGTCCGAACAGAACCAGAATCGGCCATTGCGTCATATCCAGAAGCACATATCCAGCGAGAGCCAGAAGTCCGGTAATCCGGAAATACGGGTTGAGCGCTTCAAAAAGGACGTTATATGGCATGGTCACCATACCCATAACCTTATATTTCGGATTGAACAACATGCCCCGATTCTCCAGCATGTTCTTCAGGTTCCCACGGCCCCAGCGCTTGCGCTGACTGGACAAGATCCGGTAGGAATCCGGTGCCTGCGTCCAGCATACGGCCTCAGGACAGAAGGCAACGCGGTACTTCAATTTGTTTTCCAGCATATAACGGTGAAGCTTGATGATGATGTTCATGTCTTCCCCAGGATAACCATCCCGGTATCCGCCTACGGCGATAACAGCGTCCTTACGGAACATCCCGAAGGCACCAGAGACAATGATCAGACCGTTCATGTGACTCCAGCCAATCCGTCCACCCAGGAAGGCTTTGAGATATTCAATCGACTGGAACATGGGCCAGATCTTGCGTGGCAGTGATACATCTTGCACTGCCCCGTTTTCAATTTTGCAGCCATTGGCGATCCGTACATCTCCACCGATGGCTACCGTCTCTTCCGGATTCTCCATATACATGCGTGCCATGCGGATCAGGGCATCCTTCTCCAGCAACGAATCAGCATCGATGGAAGAGATCAACGGATAATGGGACAGGTTGATCCCGGCATTGAGGGAATCGGCCTTACCGCCGTTTTCCTTGTCAATGACATACAGATCAGGGAACTCTGGATTGTGGTAGATCCCACGAATTTTCTGACAGGCGATCTTACCCCGAATCTTCGTGTTGGGTACTGGCTTCAGACGATATTCTTCCAACAGGATATTCAGTGTCGCATCACTGGATCCATCATTTACAACAATGACTTCATACGTTGGATAATTCAGCGTCATCAGGCAGTTCACATTTTCAATAATCGTCAATTCCTCGTTGTATGCCGGTACCAGCAGTGATACTGAAGGAACCAGTTCCGAGCCTGACAATGTATTGTATTTTGAATAATGCGACCGCCGGAAGATCGTCCAGATGTTACGGAACGATAAGGCCAGAATGGAAAAATAGAGCGTATTTACAAAAACAACATAGTAGATTGCGACCATGCCGTAGATTAATAATAGATCCCTAAGCAGTGTAATCCCCTCCTACCGTAGCGACACCTGTGCGTTTCTTGCTGGTTCTGTTCTCTCGGACAGGGCCAAAATAGCGATCGTACAGCAGTCTTTTTTTGTTATGTGCAATCATCTGCTCTACAGCTCTGTCATCGGTTCTCGTGTGCTGCATGGTACTCTCAATCTGCTGCATCGCAATCTCGCGCTCAGCAACTGTACCTTGCACCGCAGCCTGACACAGCGCTTCGAATCCCGGTTCACCGAGCTTGCTCAGACTCTCCGCACTGTTATAGCGAACTCTCCAGTCTTCATCCCGCAGCGCTTTGCGCAGCAATGGAATACTGCCAGATGCATGTTTTGAACCAAGCGCTTGTACCACTTCGGCGCGAACTTCCGGATCGGGGTCCTGGATCAGCTTCAGAATTGTCTCATCCCGGAGTGCCGGACTTGCGCTAAGATACAGCTTCACCGCTTCGGCACGTACATCCTGATGCTCTGCGCCTACCAGTCTGTCGAGTGCAGGCATCACTTCAGGTACAGCCTGTCCCCACATGGCAACCAGTCCGACTTTGACAAAATCAGGATTCCGATCCTCCAGCAATTCAATTAGAATTCTGCTCGTATCCAGACTCGTTTCGAGCAGAATATCTGCTGCCAGATGGTGAATGGACTTACCTTTGGTTAACAGCAACGCAAGCATGTCTTTCAGTTCACCTTGCCGAGTCGTACATCTGGAGATGGATCGACCAATCATAATGGCCATCGGGCCCGGTTTCTCATCCTTCAGCAATTCCATCAAACCCGGAACGGCTTCGGGACAACGCATGCCACCCAAGCGATACGCCGCATCGATCTGGCGACCGTAACGCAGACGGCCCAATTCCTTCAGATCATGCTCTACGAACCCTGCTTCACGGCACAGTGCGATTAATTTGTCGCGATACTCACCCTTGAACTGGTCGATCCATTCAATCAGCCTGTCCTGAATGACTCTGCGTTCCAGCGGAGCCAGCTTGCCTGGTGGCAATTTGAGTGGACTATTCTCGGTCAAGGCTGTTTGCAGATAGGTGAAGTAGTCACGCTGCTTCAATTCATAAAACGCCGTCTTACGTCGTTTGCCATTGTGGGACATTTTCATGGCAAACAATACGATGACGCCTACAACAACAAGTGCGATACAGATGTACAAAAACAGATAGGCCAAAGCCAAACTTGGAAACATGTGAAAAGGTCCTCCTTTATACTCATTTATTCGATCTGAAAACTAGGAATTTTTTCATAGCTCTTCTTCATTTTTTCGTAGCTTAGCTTCAGGCGTTCACTATACTGCACCTGCTCCCAAGGCTGCCAGCTATATACGGGCAATGTCTTCAGATCCAGGGTCGTCTGTTCACCCCCAGGCCAAGATACTTTCTTCGTGGCGCGGTCCGTTAACCACGGAATGAGGGTAACACCTTCCACAGCAACTGTGGAGAACTCACGTCCATTCTTGAGCGGCCCATAGTCGATCGCTTGCAGCGAACTCGGATCACCGAACCCGAGCAGCATCCAGGGAATTCGCATCTCCACTTGATTGCCGTTATACTGCCATGCCGTTAATGAATCCGTATCGGGCTGACCGGGAGCTGTCGTTCCCCGCTTCAATGTTCCGACCTTTTCATTCATGAATGGATGAGCAGATCGGGTATCCGGCGGTGTCATTCTCAGGCTGACTGCCAGATTCCATGGGTGGAACGGATCTGCGGAGTCTGACTGCTGATCTGGTAGCATGTCGTATCCATCCTTGCCATACAGACGCTGATTAAAGTCATAATCCTTGGCAATCTCCACCTGTGATTCTTCATCCTGCCCCAGTGTAATCACCGTCTCAAGACCATCACTGAGCGTCCGGCCCGGGAGTAACTTGTCAGGCTGACTGCCTCCAGCAAGTGTATCGGTCCCAATTCGTAACACTGCCTTATCCGGGTCAAACGGTTGATCCAAGGTCAGCCCAATATACAGATAAGCTTCATCATGGGTCATCTTCATTTCCTGAATGCCGTCCACTTGGCCCTGCCAGGTCGTGACCTCTTCATCCTTCAGATCATTCCAGTCATCCAGTGATCCGTCGATGGTCAACTGTTCCTGTTTACCGGGGTCCATGGCAAGCAGACCAAACATCTTCTCGTTTGTCAGTACGTTCAGCCAATATGCACGGCGATCAGCCGGGATTTCCAGTGGCATCGTGTTCCATGTTTTTTGAACCATTCATCCTGCCACATGAACACAATCGCTCCCGAGTATCCTTCATCATAGATATCCTGCGTCAGTGACGCGTCAATATCTCCCTGCTCTACTTCGTTATGTCCACCCTGATTCCGTCCTCCCATACCCAGATGGGAAATACCAAGAGAAGAGGGTACGCCATACTCTGTAATCATTACAGGCATATCGGAAAACTCGGCTTTCAGCTTGCGCAGATAACTTTTGTACGTGTTGTACTCACCGTTCTCATCCTTGATCGTTTGGAGTGTTTTATCGATATGGAACAAATCCGGGTAATACGGGTACACATGGTAGGCTGCAAAATAACCTCCCTGCCATGCCTCCGGCTGAATATGTCGGGCATCCACACTGACGAGATCCTCTTCATACAGCGGCTCGCCGGGATGATCCAGCACATCGGTCGTTACCCAATTGGTGAAGGTCATCGGATGTTCCCATCCATACTTCTTCTCCAGGACCGCCGCATGATCCAGTAACTCTGCGAGCCAGTTCTCGAACGGTGACGCTTCTGGACTCGCCGAGAAATAAGCTCCCTTGTACTGCGGCACGTCCGCATGTTTTGCGTTTGTGTTGTCTACCATCGCCGGGTCCCATTCCGTCCCCACATGCCAGGCCATCAGGTATTTTCCTGCATTCGTTTTGTATTTGCCGCTGGACTCTCCCTGCTTGGCAGGAATGTCCGCATCGCCATAGACAGCAGATACGGCCTTTTCAATCTCCTGCTTGAACGTCTGCTCAATATGGGCTGCATAGGCATCCTGTTTCTCAATCAACTCTTCTTCAGGTGACCATATGCCCTGTATAAAATATAACGGTTGCTCCCGGCCGCGGTTATATTCGACTAATGCGGAGTAGAAAATGGGTTCGTGAACCGTGTATACCCGGATTACATTGGCTCCCAGATCCTCGATCTGCTGGAACCACCGCAAGTAATCCTCTTTGGTCAGCGGGAATTCTCCCGGGTAATGCCCCGGTGAAGTTGCGCCCAGGTTGACACCTTTGACGAACATCTCCTCCACGTTCCATCTGGCCCGTATTCCATGAACCGGTCTCCATCGGTCTTGAATTTCATCTCCGTGCCGTTCTCCGCTGTGTACGTAACGAGCTTGGGTTGCATATAGTGCCATCCGGCAAATATCCCACCGGTCACCACCACTGCTCCTGTCAACACCGTTAATAGCCAGCGTCTTCGTCTTTGTCTGCTCATGTCTTTAGATTGCTCACCTCTCTAATATGCATCCTGCTTCAACATCGAATGGTCCAACATGAAGTTTACGAATCATTCCGCTTCGGATGTCCGCTTGGTAGAGATGTCAGCGGTGTAGTTCTCACTATAGCGCTAAGACTCTGCATTTGTAACTAGGCTGATGGAAGCAAACATGAAATGGAACATTCTGCCCATAATTCGTAAAAAGCGCCATCAACTAGCATCCGAAAGCCTCCAGGATACGTCTGATTCCCAAACACTAATATTTGCTGGAATCGCATGGATTAGATACCCTGCTGATCTTGCACTTCTGGAACCTTTATTGTTATGTGCAACGCGGGTACAGGCAACGTTTGCCGTTTGAACACATACCCCATTAAACGCGAGTTATATTTTAAAGTTGCGGACCTTTTTACAGTATTAACCATAAAGATTACAAAATTGATACTATAGTCCGATAACGCATCAGCGATATTCCGCGTCACATCAAGGTTTTCTGAAAAATGCAGAAAATCAAAAAGGACATCAGTCCCCCTCTATAGGACTGTGCCCATTTATAACCCTTTTACAAAAACCCAAATGAACGCCCGGTCATCACCCAGAGGTCACAGATCTCTCACATTAAATGTAAAAAAGCACATCTTATTTCCTAATTTCTGCCTCTAATATAGCTAACCCATAATTGTGTCCAATTTGCAAAATAATTCCGGTTGCTGCATTTCGAATTGTCGGATATGCTTATAAAACAAGAACACTTGTTCCATACTGTAAATAAACTGTTAATTATCGATGTTCAAATGAAGATCATTGATACTTAACAGATGAGCTTAGCATCACGGATAAGGAGAGAAGTCTTATGCCCCGCCAAGACAGACGTGTCATCATGCTGGCAGACTGCCAGTCATTCTATGCCAGTGTGGAGAAGTCTGCACACCCCGAATACAAGGACCGCCCCCTCGTTGTTGCGGGAGATCCGGCGCGCCGTTCGGGTATTATTCTTGCGGCCTGTCCACTCGCCAAGTCCTATGGAATTACGACAGCAGAACGACTGGGCGAAGCGCTTGCCAAATGTCCGGATGTTGTTGTTGTTCGCCCTCGGATGGCCGAGTACATTCGGGTGTCCCTTCATATTACGCGTATCCTTCAGTCTTACACCGATCTGGTGGAACCCTATAGTATTGACGAACAGTTTCTCGATGTCACCGGAAGCCTGGATCTGTTCGGTAGTCCCGAGACGATTGCCCGCAGCATTCAATCGAGGGTGATGGATGAGACGGGTGTGTACATTCGGATCGGTATCAGTGATACGAAGGTCGTTAGCAAGATGGCCTGTGATCTATATGCCAAAAAAGTCCCTAGTGGCATCTGCACGCTGCCTCGCAAAGATCTGCCTTCAACCATCTGGGAGAAGCCTGTGCGAGACATGTTCATGGTTGGTTCCCGCATGGCACAGCATCTCTACAAGATGGGCGTCCATACGATCGGTGATCTGGCCCAGACCCCATTGTCCCGACTGAGAGAACGTTGGGGTGTAAATGGTGAGGTACTGTGGCGTATCGCCCGCGGTATTGACGATTCCCCGGTCAAACCCGGGACATATGCTCATCAGCAGCAGGGAATCGGACATCAGATGACGCTGCCCCGGGACTATGACTCCTGGGAAGATATCAAAGTGGTACTGCTTGAACTGGCGGAACTCGTCAGTCGACGTTCCCGGGACAAATCACTCATGGGCCATGTGGTCTCGGTTGGTTGTCGCGGACAGGATTATGATCGGCCAACCGGTTTCTCCCGCCAGATGAAGGTGAATGAACCCACCAACATTACGGATGAAGTATACGATGCGGCAGCAGCTCTGTTCCTGCGCCATTGGGACGGATTACCCATCCGCCGCATCAGCGTGTCATTGACCGGACTTGTACCCGATTCTGAAGTACAGCTGTCCTGGTTTGATGACCGTGAACGTAAAAGAGAATTGGAACGTGCCACGGATGATATCAAGCGCAGGTACGGAGATACCGCCATCATGCGGGCATCCTCCCTCTGCTCGTCCGCGCAAGCCCATGAACGTTCTCATAAAATTGGAGGTCATTATAAATGAGTAAAAAATTGCAGCAAAACGGTATCTTCGAGTCCTCACGCATGATGCTCCCCGAACACCGGGAAGCTTACATTCTTCATCAGGAACAACTTGCTCCTCGTACCCGCCCATCCCTGGATGCCCAGGCCGCGGAAGAAATGTCCCGTTTGCTCAGCAACTCGATGATGCTTGGAGATAGGGTCACTATTACGTTGTTTCACGAACATGACGATATCCGTTACACGGGGCAGGTGCTTCGGCTGGACCGTCCTGCCCGGACCCTCAGACTACTGATGGAAGATGGGTCCCGGGATATTCAGATGAACCTCATTACGGATGTGGCGCTTGCCAATGAATGAAGGGGTATCCCCCCGGTGTTGTGGATATTCCATGATAGATGCAGCATTGCCGTTGCCATGCAGGACTGTCTTCCTACACTTCCTGGTGAATACCAAAAGCAGCCGACGAGACATATCCTGACCATTCACTTCGTTCTAAAGAAGCAAAATATCAGATAAGTGATTCATCGGCTACATATAAGGGTAAAGCTTCTTTTTCTGAAAAACTTTTAGAAAAAACTCCAGTCAAATTCCTTTGACAGACGCTCGAGCAGATGCACGCCGGCAATACTGTTGCCTTTGCGATTCAGAGCCGGACCAACAAGACCTATGCCGAATTGTCCCGGTACAAGGGTCAATATGCCTCCGGATACTCCACTTTTGGCGGGTAAGCCGACCTCGATGGCAAATTCGCCTGATGCATTATACATACCACAGGTGGTCATGAAGGTTTTGGCAATCTGAACATAGCGACGAGGGATGAGTTCTTCTCCCGTAATTGGATCTGTTCCATTATAGGCCAGAACGAGTGACATTCGAGACAGATCTGCACACGTCACTTCAATGGAGCAATGACGGAAATACACGGCAAGCACGTCTTCAACGTCATCCTTAATGACCCCGTTGTGCTTCAAAAAGTAGCCAAGTGAACGATTCATATGACCGCTCTCCGATTCGGACTGGAATACCTCTTCGTTATAGCCCAGCTGATCATTATTCGCCAGTTTGCGGAAAAACTCCAGAATGCGGCGTGATTTTTCTTCCTTACAGTCTCCTCCAACAAGCGAGGACACCGTAATCGCACCTGCATTAATCAATGGATTAAATGGAATACCGGGTTCAACCAATTCAAGCTTGATCATCGAATCGTAATCGTCGCCTGTCGGTTCTTTTCCTACATTAAAGAAAACCGCTTCTTCCCCATGATCCATCAGGGCCAGAATAAGGGTAAATACTTTGGAGATACTTTGCATCGTAAATGGAACACCGCAATCCCCTGCCGACACATGGTTTCCTTCGGCGTCCATGATATGTATACCAAGCTCATCCTGAGAGGCTTTGACAAGCTCTGGGATATAAGAAGCCACCTTACCCTGCCCGGTGTGCAAACGACTGGTCTCCAGCCACTCCGGCAGTAATGCATTCAGACGTTCCATGGTTGAATTGCTCATATGTCATCTCCTCCACATCTCTATATAAGCAAGTATCTTGCATGAAATGTTGAACCCATGCACCATGATGATAATGAGCTCCAGCCATCTCATGCAAGATGCCCTATATTATCTGATTACCCTCAGAACAGTTCCTTTACCGCTTCGTTTGAAGATTTAACTCCAAAATCTCACCAGGAAGACCATCGTAATCGCCTGTCCAGGTGGATACAAAGTTCTGGCGGGTCAAGATCCGGCGGGAAGCAGCGTTACCCGGATCGATAACTGCATAGAGTGATCCAATCCCTGCGGCTTGTGCCTGAATAATCAACCGTGACGCTATGGATGTGCCTTGGCCTTTGCCCCAATGTTCAGGCAGGATCATGTAACCTATCTCAGCCTTGGTCGGGTCCTCCTGATCCGGAATCAATTTGGCATACGCCACACCGGCACCCTCTTCACTAAAAACCCGGTAATGTCCGCAAGTGGAACGCTCATTAAACTCCAGCATGGACTCAAATTGCGTTCTCGCCTCTTGCTCCGGTATTGCACGTTCTGTAATCTGTTTCATTACTTCCATATTGGAAACCAATGCATAATAATCATCAAAATCAGGTTGCGTGTATTTAATGAACTTCATGATATGCCTCCTCTGGGGTACATAACTTATCTTGGTCTTGTTGAATTCACCTAGAGTATAACAGATGCGAATGATGGAATGCACACAAGGCACCACGCTCGCAGGCAGCCAGATGGTCCGATAGGCCAACAAGTCAGCAATCTGACCACTGTAGATACCAAAAAGCGGCCTCAACTGGAGACCGCTTTGTTTACTTTGTTTTTTAATTTGCTTTTTAAGATGAAGAAATATTCTCTGTCCCGTACTTCCAGTGCATGTGTTAGCTTGCCCGTGATGAAGGGTTAAGGTTCATCTGTTTTTCACGTTGACGTGCACGACGACCTTGACCCGGAGGTGTAATGATCAGTGCGAGCAACAGCGAGACAGCGCAGAGTACAGCAATCACGATGAAGGTTAGATGGAATCCGCCCAGCAGAGCGCTGATGAATGATCCTGCCAAAGCACCAAATCCAAATCCCTGATAGATCACACCATAGTTTTTGCTCTGATTCTTCAGTCCGAAGTAATCGGCCACAATCGCCGGGAATACGGTAATGTTACCTCCGAAGCAGAATGCAACGGCCGCGACACAGGCGAAGAAAATCCCGAAGGTCAGTGGAACCAGACTAAGTGTCATGACAGCTACGGCTGTAACCAGCAGCGCACCAGCAATGACCTTCATTCGTCCTACTTTATCCGACAGCGCACCGAGAATAATACGTCCTGCCGTGTTAAAGATTGCAACCATGGCCACTGCGTTCGCAGCGGTAGCTACATCGAGACCTGCAAGCTGTACACCGATATCTTTGACAATACCGATCAGATACAGACCGCTCATACACGCCGTGAAGAAAATAACAAACAGCATGTACGCTTCTTTTGTACGCAGCATCTCTTTCACCGTGTAGTCATGACGTGCCACAACTTGTTTGGATCCTTCCTTGCTTGCCGGAGCCTGTTCACGAACAACCGCTTCACGAATCAGGAATGATCCCGCAACGACCAAAACCAGAACGATAATGCCCCAGTACATAAATGCCTGAGCAGGACCAACGGCACCAATCAATGCCGAGTTCACATATTTGAACAATAAACTACCGGTACCAAAGGCGCCGACCGAGATCCCCGAGATCAGACCTTTACGCTCCGGGAACCATTTGATCAGATTAGACAGTGACGTAATGTACGCCGTACCATCTGCAAAACCAACAACAAATCCAGCCAAAATGTACAGCAGTGTTAACGAGGTGACTTGAGAACTCAGAATAAGACCCAGCCCAAGCACAACCCCGGCTACACGGATCAGGCGCTGAAGACCCCAACGTTCCTGCAACCGCCCTGCAAACAATGTGGCAAATGCCAAAGCAAAACTGGTAATTGAAAAAGTTATCGCGACCGAGCTGACGTCCCATCCGAAACGATCAGACAACGGTTGATTAAATAAACTCCAAGTATAGATGGTTCCAAGACCCATTTGTACAATGATGGTCCCCAAAACAATAAGCCAGCGGTTCATTTTTGTAGGTGCAGATGTTGATTCAGGTGTTGATGAAACGGATGAAATGGTTGCTTTCATCGTGATCTCCCCTTTGCCGATGTCATATACATGAATGCGTTCACAAGCTAATCATACATGAAAGGGGATTCATTACACCGTTTTGAGCATGAGTTGCATCAGATGCGGAATGAAATGCTTCTAGATGCGCATGAGTTGCCTGAATTCTTTGACCTTCCCACGACTCACGGGCACTTCAGCTTCCAAATCGCGCAGACGGAGCAGATACGTATTGTTGAACCAAGGTACAATTTCACGGATTTGCGACAGATTTACGACGTACGAACGGTGGCAGCGAAAGAACGTATCCTGTGGCAGACGGCTGTGAAAATCCGATATGCTCACTGGCATGGTGAACTCCCCATTTTTGGTATATACCTTCGTCACTTTCTCTTGCGCTTCCGCATAGTAGATGTCTGCCGTATCCGTAACAATAATATTGTCATTCCGCAGCAGATTAATTCTTCTGTCCGTATGGGAATTCGTATCCCGTAGCAGTTCACCCTGCGCAGTAGATCCGTCCACCATAGTAACTGGTCCATCCTCAACATGTTGCTCCATCAGCGTATGATCACGTTTGAATGCGAGCTCCAGCTTATGGAGCATTGCAGCAATTCGTTTCTCGTCATACGGCTTCAGAATATAATCAAACGCCTCCAACTCAAAGGCTTCTGCTGCATGTTCCTTATACGCCGTAGTAAATACAATGTAGGGTTTCGTTGCAAACTTCCCAATATGATGGGCCAGCATCATGCCGTCCAGCGAGGGAATATTGATATCAAGGAAAATGACATCTACTTCTTGTTCCTGCAAAAATTTCAGTACATCCAGCCCGTCTTCAAGGCGGTCAACCACCTCAATCTGACTATGTTCCTGGATTGAATAATTCAATTCCTCGCTTGCCAGAATCTCGTCTTCCACAATAAGAGCTCTCATTGATCCATCATCACCTTGTTACGACATCTCCTTTGGGCACATCAAATAAAATATCGGTTCCTTGTTCCAGCCTTGTAATGGTTACACCTTGTCCGTAGATAAGCTTAACGCGGCGATGCACATTATATAGCCCGATCTGGTTACCAGGCATACGGTCATGGTAGACACGTTCAATAATATCTGCACTGATGCCTGCCCCTGTATCACTGACACTGATTCGCACAAACTCCGGATAATCCTGTACCCGAATTCGAACAGTCCCGGGTCCTTTGACCTTGAGAATGCCATGAATAATTGCATTTTCGACGAGCGGTTGGATAACAAGACTCGGAATATGCACCGCGACCTCATCAATGTCATAGATCACGTTAAGTCGGCTACCAAAGCGAGCTTTCTCAATCTCTACATAATTACGGACCTGCTCTAGTTCCTTATGAATATCGATCAACTCATCCGACAGCTCCAGATTGTAACGCATGTACCCGGATAGATTCACAATCAGCTCGCGTGCTCGATCCGGTTTGGTTCGGATGGACGAAGCAATCGCATTTAGCGCATTAAACAGAAAATGAGGATGAATGGTTGTCTGTAACGCACGAAGCTCCGCTTTGTTGGCAGCAGCCTTGATCTCTTCTACCCTCGATACCTCCATCTGGGTCGAGATGATCTGAGACAGACCTACCGCCATCGTTTGTAATGGATACGTAATTTTGTACGCTTTGCGATAATAAATTTTGAGCGCACCTGTGATGTCTCCTCGTTCTTTAAGCGGAATGATTAACAGCGAGTGGATATCGGGTGTTTTTTCATCAATCACATCATTACTGATCGTAATCTCCCCGCTGGATATTGTCTTCTTGGTCATCTCACTTATAATTTCATTACCGATATGATATCGTTCCTCACCAAATCCTACATAAGCCAGTACATTCCGGGTATCCGTAATTGCAACCGCATCAGCCTGAATATCCTCCTGAATAATCCGGCAGATTTTGCGCAGAGAATCCTCGTCAATCGAACGGAAATACGGCAAGGTTTTGTTTGCAATCTCCAGCGCGAGCTTCGCCTGACGAGCTGCAATCATTTCCTTTTCCCCTTCGACACTCTGTACCAAGAGCACAATCAGCCCAATGTTGACTTCACCCAGAATCATAGGCAGCGCAATTTTCGAAACAATGTCGGCACCCAGTGGATCGGGATAGGAAAATAGAAGGATTAATAACATCGTGAGCGCTTCACAGATCATTCCGGCACCAATACCGATAATCCATCGCTTGGGCTTGGGCGTGTACTTATGTATATATCCGGAGACCAGACCCGCAAGAATACTTGTGATGAGACAAGGTATGGCTGTGACGCCATCCATATCGATCAAATACCGATGCACCCCGGAGACAATCCCCGTAATAATACCCACAGGCGCTCCGAACAAAATACCACCCGATAACACGGCGATGATCCGCACATTTACCAGTGAACCTTCAACATTAATGCCCGTATATGTCCCGAAGATGGCAAAAGCACAGAATAACAAGGTAACCGCAATAGACTCCTGCCACCTTAATTTCCCCTTTTGCAGAATCTGCCTAAATCTCGGCACCCTCGACAGAAAGAATAAAAATATAATCAACAGCGCCGCCCGTTCAAATAAACCCAGCAGCATCGTAAACATTTCCAATCGTACTTCCTCCACATCTGTCTGAAAATAACATGCATACCGACACAGCCACGCCTTTTTGAAAGAACATCCAGGACATTAAACCATAAGGCTCTTATACTCGTATGCAACAGTTTACCGCTCCCCCAGAGGAAAGCAAAGTCCATCTTGTGAAAATGCATCAACAAGACTGCACCAAGCACACAATAGTTCATCCCTTAACTTCTATGAAAATCTGCAATTCCAGAAAAACCTATGTTATAATTAGTTGTCATGTTATTCCAATTATTGAATGAAATTAATTATAGAAAGGTGTTCATGCATGCTTGCCATTCTACTCCTGGGTTCACTTCTGCTTTTTAGTTTTCTATGGTACACCCTGTACTTTATCTCCAAACGAAGCCATCATCCTGATCGCTCATCGGCGATTGTCCTGCGAATAATCTTAAGCATCTCAACTCTGGCACTCATCGTTCAAGTCTACATACTTAAAGGAAACCCATATAACTTTATTTTAATATTCGTATTTATCGCTTCATTAATAGCCACTCGTTCTTTTAACGGTACGAACAAAAACAGATAAATAAAAACAATAGGCCATGGCAGGCTCTATGCTACCTGAAACTAATCCAAAAAGGCCAACCAGACGTTCCCGGTTGACCTCAAGTCCAAAATTATAAAAAATTTCGCCTGATAAAATAACTTGGTGTGCAGCTCCAAGCATGGCAATAACTGTTGACCAAATTGCTGCCATAAGGAGAATACGTTTTGTCGTCCGGGTCGTAGAGCTCCCAGAAAGTGTCCGCTCCATCCTTCAGCATACCGCCCCAATACCTTCGGATCTGCTCCAGTGCCTTCTCCTCTTCCCCGCACATAAGCAATGCATCAACATAATGATGAACCATGTACGGCGTGGTCATGCCAATAGCTTCTCCGTTACCCGTTAACCGATCAAGTAATTGCCGGGCCGTCGGAGCATCCATGATCTCAGCCAGAACCATCCATACTTGCGATGCCCAGGATACCTGTCTTTTTCACCACTGACGAAAAACCCCTGATCACCATCCCACAGATATGTGAGGGCTGCTTGCTCAGCGTCTTTGATGTGTGCGTTAATCCATTCCTCATACTCAGGCAGCCCTAGTTCTTTGGCAATTGATCTGCCCCTTTTCATACTATAGATGAGAACTGCCTGAGCACCAGCCTGTTTATTTAGTTCTTCATGCCAGTCCAGAAAACAATACCATGTATCGTCATCCCTTACGATGCCCCGCTCATCGAGTCGTTTAAGCCCAATCTCAATCTGTTCTTGAGCGACCGGCCAAAGTTCTTCCAACGTTCCCCTGTCCTTCGTAGCCTCAAAATAGTCCCATAATGTCACAATAAAGAACAACGCATAGTCATATAGGTAAATGTCATCCACGTACGGTTCCGGCTGTTCGTACAAACAGGCTCCTACTTGGCCTCCTCCAATCTTGTTCCGGCAAAGAGATAGAGACAGCGCTTGACGAGATCATTACAGCCGAATGTTTCATAATTGACGAGGGCCTGAAGGCGAAGATCTCCGATCCATAAACGTCGATCGCGCTTCGGTCCATCTTCGAATACCGTCTGCATACAATCCCGGAGTGTCTTCACGGACACGCGATCTATTTCCAGCAGCTCCGTGTCGATACCTTCAGGCAATTGAGGTACTGCCCCTATGTCTGCTGAAGTCACCGTCATGCAATATATATTGTTAATTCGAATATCGTAACGGATCGACGTTTCTACCACCTCGATTTTCAGATACCGAAAGGCATAGCGACGGTCCAGTGTTAGCGCGCCAGGTAACACGTCCACATTCACGATTTCGTCCTGAAGCCATGAACGGCTAAGCCAACCCGAATATTCTGCAAAATTCTCACCGACCTCACAGGGCATTTCTCCAAATGTGAGCTTCAACCTGAGAGGTGCATCTGCATTACTGCGCTCGTTAAGAAGCGACAAGGTCAGATAACCGACGAGATGCTCCCCGAAATCCAGCGTAACAATGTCTCCCTTGCACAACACTTGATCAGATAAGTGTTCTGCTAAGCCGAGTGGTTCGATACGCCATCCCTGAAAAGCCGACGCATCCGGAATTGCGCTCACGATATGTTCCGGATAGACCTTTTGCTGGCGAAGCTCCGGCATCAGACCCTGCGCTTTTTCCAGCCAGGCTGTGTTTATCACTTTTTCACTCATTGCAGTGTCCTCCTTATCCTTTGACCGCCCCAACGGTCATACCACCGATAAAATATTTTTGCAGGAACAGAAACGCCAGCAGCAACGGTAGCGCGCACAGAAAGCACGCTGCAAACAGGACATTCCACTGCGTGGGATTTTGCTGATCGCCCAAAAATCCGAGCATGGCCAGCGGTAACGGTGAATCTCCTGCGCTGGAAATAAAGATCATATTGAAGAAATAATCGTTCCATATCCAGACACCTTGCGTAATAATGACCGAAACCGTCACTGGAATGAGTAAGGGGAACACGACGGTCCAGAACCGTTGGAATAATCCCGCCCCATCGATGTGCGCCGCTTCCTCTACCTCCTCAGGCACACCGCTTCGAATGAAGCCCGTGTACAGGAAAGTTGAAAACGGCAGACTGCACGTAATGAACATGAAAATAGGCGTATATTGATTCGTTGGGATATGAAGCGCATTGATCATTTGCACAATCGGTATCAATACCATTTGCGCAGGTACCACGAGTCCGGACAAAAAAACAAATACATGAACTTACTTAGCTTTGTCTTCAAACGGGCCATCGGGTAGGACGCCATCGCCGCAAACAGGACAACGAACACGACCGATACGCCGGTTAACACCACGCTGTTCCATAGCGCTTCCGGAAAGTGCATGCGGTCGAAGGCAGCCTTGTAACTTGCAAAGGACATCTCCTGGAACAGGACCAGCGGATTTGTGTTGTTGCTTGGATCTCGGAGTGATGTCGAAAAGGCAATAATTAACGGAATCAGGTTTAACGCCATCACCAACAACACGACAACCTGAATGGACCCTTTCCCCAAAACTTTACGAAGCATCATGCCGACACCTCCCGTTTGTTCATTTTCAGGACAAAAACAGCGGTAATGACGATAATTACGGCAAAGGAAATGACACCAAGAGCCGAAGCTTTACCAAAGAGTTGTTCGGTAAATGCCATCTTGTATATGGTATAAATCAGCGTGTTGGTAGCCGTGCCGGGACCGCCATTCGTCATGATAAACGGGAAGTCGAACGCTTTGAGTCCATTGATCAAACTTAACGTCACGTTGATTGTAATCGCTGTTGCCAGTAATGGAATCTTCACATGTCGCAGCAATCTCCATGAGCCGCAGCCATCAATCCGTCCGGCTTCCAAAAGGTCGCTTGGAACAGTCTGTAGTCCTGCAAGGAAGATAATCATTGTCGTTCCGATCGTCTTCCAGATTTCCACGAAGATAATAGAATACAGTGCGGTCGAGTAATTACCCAGGAAATTCAGTTCATTTGCGATACCCAGTTTATCGAGAAAGGAAGAAATCAGCCCGTAATCCGGCATATAGACGTAGCTCCACAAAAAGCCGACGACAATCGCACTGAACAAAGTGGGAATATACGCCAGGGAACGGTAAATCCCGGTTCCTCTTATTTTCATGTTTAACAGCAATGCCATTGCCAAACCGATGATATTGCCAGCTATGACGGTGACAAACGTATAGATCAGTGTATTTTTTAAAGAAATGCCTAGGATGTCGCTCCGGAACAATTCCTTATAGTTGTCGAAACCGATATAGTTATAGGCTTGGGCGTACCCGTTATAGTCCGTTATACTGTACTGGAACAACCGCAGGATCGGGAAGATCCAGAAGGTCAGGTAGAAGATCAATGCCGGCAAAGCAAACCAGTACATGGACTTTTTCATTACAGTAGAGCTCATCCTGCTCCATCCTTTCCAAGAGGGCCTGCGGCAAGGGAAGAAGGACAATCATTCTCCCCTTTACAGCAGACAGCATCGTTTTGTTCTAATTTTTCCACAGCTCTCTGAACTTGGTTTCCATGGCGTTTGCCACATCTTCTGGTGTTGTTTTCTGTCCAGCAATAATTTCGGCAAACTTTGCCTGCATGACGTCCGATACTCCAGCTGGCCACATCTGGTTGCTGAAGTAGACGGAATTTCCAGTTTGTTGATAGTTGTCATTCACTTCCTTGAACAATTCATTTTCAAGTTCTACGTCCTTATACACGCTGATGGAACTGTTGGCTTCCACAAATGCTTTGAACAGATCTGATTCACCATCAAACAGGTAGTTCAGTACTTCCTTGGCTGCATCCAGGTTTGCCGATTTGGCGTTCAAAGCGTATCCGGCAGATGTTGCAGCAGATACAAACACCGGCTGTTCCGACTCGTTACCTGGCAATGAAGCGAATCCGCGAGTAAAATCGGTAGCGCCTTTGGACGTCATGGAGGCATAATCCCATGTTCCCGTAAAGGTCATTGCTGCTTTCCCGTCGATAAACAACTGCGCAGATTGGGCACTACCAATGCCAAGCGAGTTTTTGACGACGTAGTTGTTATCATAGAGCTCTTTGTATTTGGATATGGTTTGAACCCACTTTGGATCAGTCAGCGATTTTTCGCCGTTCTGCAGTTTGACATCAAAATCCAGTTCATTTGGATACACGACATTGGCTGCAATCGGATACATTCCGAATTGGATCATCCAAGGGTCCTTGTCTCCCATCGCAATTGGCGTTACGCCCGCTGCCTGCAACTTTTGACACAAATCCAGAAACGAAGGCCAATCCTTCGGAAACTCGGAATATCCTGCCTGCTGTAACAACTCCTTGTTGTAGTAAACGCCGAGGAAGTCCAGTCCTTCGGCCACGCCGTAAGGTTTACCCTCATAGGACATATCTTCCTTCGCTCCTTGGCTGATGTTGTCCCAGAACTTCAGATCTGACAGATCCGCAGCGAAGCCTGCCTTTGCAAAATCAATGACACCGCCAGCCGCATTTTTCGGGAAAATCCAGAAAATGTCCGGTCCCTGTCCAGCCGCAAGCTTGGTTCGAACAGATGTATTGTATTGATCATCAGGCAACTTTTGTACTTCCAAGTTAATGTTCGGGAACTTCTCTTTGACTAGGCGCGGCAAGGTCTCCAGCTCAAAATCCTCTCCCTCGGATGCCTTGTTTCCCGAAAGCATCATCGTCAGCGTAATTGGCTTTTCTGAATCATCTATACTCCCGTTATTGGTATCCGTACCGCCCCCTCCTCGCTACTGGAGCTGCATGCGCTCAGAAACATCATGAGCAGTACCAAAGTTAGGGACCACAGTCGTTTTCTTTTTTCATCTTGTCATTCCCCCAATTCATGTTTATTCTTGCTTTGTGCACATTCTCATCATACGGTGGGCAAAAGTGCATTTGCTTTGGCTCGTATGGTGCACTATTTTTAGAATTGACAAATGGCGGGAGGAGCACGTATGATTCTGTTCAACATCAAAACTAAACTTTTTCTGGTCCTCGTCCTCGTATCGATCGTGCCAATTATCGTTGTTTCTGTCAGTTCCTATCGCAGTTACACGAAGCTGGTGAATGAGCAGACCTCTCTCGTGACGTCGACAACTATAGGCAATTCGGTCAAGAGCATGGAGGAAATTTTGCAGAACATCGACCGGATCTCCGTCACACTCCTTCAGCAGTCTTCAAATGCAACCGCTTACAGCACTGTGAGTGATGAACTAATCAAGTTGAACGGTACCAACGATCAATATGAAATCTTCATGATCCGCAGCAAATTGAAACTGATCTTTGAAAACATTCTGCTTGGTTACAATTACATCAATGGTTTGTACCTTTTCACACCTGATGGCAAATGGATAAGCTATGGCAGTAGCGGCACAGACCTACGCCTTGATTATGTCGCACTTCGCGATGAGTGGTATCTGGATACGATCAAGCGCAAAGGCGATTTGTATATTGGTGAAGTTGGCGTCAAACCTTACATCATTAACGCCAAGGAATCCATTGGCTTCTCCAGAGCTCTCTACGATCCCAACAACAACGAGTTCCTAGGCGTGTTTATGCTGGATTGCAGTATGAACATTTTTGACGGTCTAAAACGTAATCCGGCACCAAGCTTGTCCAATCTATATCTGGCGAACGACGCTGGCGAGATCCTGTACTCCAGCGACGGAAGTAGAGTTGGCACTCCTCTCTCCGATACTCTGGCTGCGGCAACGCATCAAGTCAGCAACAATTCACAGTACAAATCAATCCAAGATAACATGATGACGGTAATCCAGAAAGTTCCCGGCCGCAATTGGAACGTGATTGCCAACATCTCTATGGATCGGTTGTATGAGCAGTACAACATCTCGCAAAAGTTGCTGTTATACGTGGCCATAAGCTGTGCCGTCATTTTCCTTCTACTTTCCTTTTTCTTGTCCAATCTGATTACCAAACCCATCATTGAATTGACCAAACTGATGCGCAAAACCAAATCTCATCGCTTTGTGACCATCAAGCCTCAAGTAACGAGGCAAGTCGACGAGATCGGAATCCTTTACCATGAGTTCAACAAAATGATGAAAGACATCGATACGCATATCCGAGAAAGTTACCAGAATAAAATCCTCATGCTGGACTCCCAGATGAAGGCATTGGAGGCACAGATCAACTCCCATTTCCTCTACAATACGCTGGAGTCGATTAATAGCATTGCCGAGATCGAAGAAGTTGAGAGTATTGTGGTGATGACCAAGTCACTCGGGGACATGTTCCGCTACAGCATCAAAACGGATAGCGAGCTGGTCCCGGTCAGCGAAGAACTTCAACATGTAGAAAACTACATGGCCATCCAGCAGATTCGGTATGGTGACAAGTTCGCGTTCAACCTTAATGTAGACCCGGAAATTCGGAGTCGTCGCATGCTGAAGCTTCTGTTGCAACCACTCGTGGAAAATGCCATCTATCACGGGTTGGAGAACAAACGTGGGAAGGGTTCCGTTACCATTACCGGTTTGTTTCAGGAGGACAGCATCGTGTTCGAGATCTGGGACGATGGCGTGGGCATGTCCTCAACACAAGCGGAGGAACTTCGACAATTGCTCCAGCAGCCACCTGAATTCGTCGCCGTTGGTCAAAGGCATAAACAAAGCATCGGCATCAAAAACGTGCATTCACGAATTGCTTTGTATTACGGAGAGGGTTACGGCCTTTCGTTTCATACCGATTTGAATACAGGAACTCGAATTACACTCGAAATTCCGGCCAATTGGGAAAAGAGGTGACCAAGAGATGTACACGTATATCGTTGTGGACGATGAACCCTTGATCCGCAAAGGTTTGTTGAAAAAATCGGGACTTTTGAGCACTCGCTTGAACTCTTAGGCGAAGCAGATAACGGCGCAGACGCCTTGGCTTTGATTGAATCGTTCAAGCCGGACATTATCTTTACGGACATGCGTATGCCTGAGGTCGATGGCAAGCTGTTGATCAGGACAGTATGCCAGCAATATCCGCGCATAAAGTTAATTGTCATTAGCGGACATACCGATTTTGATTATATGCAGGAGGCAATCTCTGCGAAAGTTGTAAATTACCTGCTGAAGCCTTTTAGCCGGGATGAAATCCACGGTACGCTTCACCAAGCCATCCAAGCCATCGAACAGGAGCGCTCTCTTCAGCGGGAAGTCGTTCTAAGAGAAGTAGAAACGGAGCAGATGAAAAGGGATACAGACATGCAAGCCTTCCTGAATTATGTGCTGGCTCCCCATTCATCCATCAAAACACCTGTGTTCCGCTCTGCGGAATTTGCCGCCATCATGGCTTCTGACCAGTTCATTTTCTTGACGATTTATGGTCCTCAATCGCTTACAGCACAGCAACTGCCTACCTTTTCGAATGGCCTGTACATTCCTCATCCACAAACGGATCAGCTATTGTTTTTCCTGATGCATGATCTGGGTTGCTCAGGCCAGCTTGATTTGCAGAAAATGGCGGAACAAACAGCAAGTATAATTTTGACCAAATCTGAAACTACGGATTGTTGTGTGGGGATCAGCTTGCCTCATACAGGCATTGGTGGGGTCCGAGAAGCTCATCATCAAACGATCCTTGCGTTGGACGAACGAGCCATTACCGATTTTGGAAAATGTTACGTATTTTCACGGGAGCAAATTCCTTTACATCAACTGAAGTGGGCTCGAATGTATGAACTGTTATTTTTTATAGAGAGCGGGAATGTACCGAAGGTGGAAGAGCTCATCACCGATTTCTTTGCTTTCTACATACGCCAGCCTGACGCTTTGCTTGCCCACCTGAAGGAGCAGTGCAGAGACATTATCACGGAAACCAAACGGCTGCTGAGTAACTATATCCAGAATGGAGGTAATAGTAGCGCCTCTTCCAGCTTGGAGGCCGTCCTGAACGTCTCGTTCGATATGGAGTGCATTAGGCATTACATGGTAAAGGTGCTGACGGGAACAGCTCTTCTGCTTAAGGAAGAAAACCCCTACGCATCAGATCAAGTGATCGACAACGTCAGGACATATATCGATAATCACTATACCAAGGATTTAACGTTGGAATGGGTATCGTCCCTGTTCTACCTGAACCCGAGTTACCTCAGTCATTTATTTAAAGAAAAGACATCCGAGAACTTCACTGATTACGTAAACCGACTACGGATCAGGCAAGCCAAGCAGCTCTTAACGAGCACAGACGATAAAATCTACCGGGTTGCCAAACAGCTAGGTTACGACAATCCAAAATATTTTTTTCGGGTGTTTAAAAAATTGACCGGTTGGACTCCGGAGGAATACCGAAAGCAACACAAATCCTTCACCGCAAATAACAAGGAACCAGGCCATGTATGATGGCCCAGTTCCTTATTTTCGTTGTTCTGGTTCTTAGTGATCCAGCCGTTCTATTATCCGGTCATGCACACGGACAATAACAGTTGCAAGTTGTGCCCGTGTAAGGGTGCTCTGTGGTTGTAACAGTTTATCCGGCGTACCTTGGAATATACCAAGCTGAATGGCCGTTGCCATGACTGCCCGGTTATTTGGTGTCAGCTGGGCCTGATCCTTAAAATCTTCCAGCCATGATTCAACCTCTGCTTCTGGCAGTTTCGTATCCACCCCAGACAAGTTCAGCGCACGAACGAGCACCATTGCCATGTCCTCACGTGACATTGGGGCATTTGGCAGGTACTGCCCTTCTTCCATCAGGCCATATTCCTTGGAGGCTCGTAAAATCGGATCAAACCATTTCTCGTTTGCTGCCGCTCCCATCGGTTCAATTCCTAACGCATTCAAGGCAGCCATCAACGTTTGGGCCGATGTTGTCGTTCCTTGGGGTTGCATGCGGCGTTCCGATACGCCATTGATCAACAGCAAGCTGTTGGCTTTGGCAATATCTTTGGCATACCAAGCTGAAGGCTTAACATCAACAAATTCGCGGAGCGAGTGAATCGCAACGTACGTGCCTCCTTGGTTTAACAGTACTTTCCATACCTTGTTTCCGTTTGTGTCTTTGGTCAACACGCCAGGCACCGGCGTAAGTTGTCCTCCTTCCCCAACGTATGCGATTGTTGTGGAGTTTGCAGCTACGACATCGTTATCAGGCAGCGCTGCAATGACATACGTGTTCTGCTTATCTTTGATGGATACATTCCATGGATCGCCGATAACCCGGATGCCAGATGAACGGATATTTGCTGCCTTAGCTTGATCAGCAACATCCCCGTTTGCACGGTCACGACAGCAGAAACATTGCCCTCCGAATCCGTTTCGCCTTCAGTCTCGGACCCGGATGCTGGTGGCTTAACAGGAGTTCCAACACTACCTGATCCAGGCGTGCTTGGCGAATCTGGATTTGTTCCTGGATTTGTGCCTGGACTTCCTGGATTTGTTCCCGGCTCTTTCAACGTAAATGACAAACTGTCAATCCGAAGATCCGGTTCATGAAACACCAGATACAGATCATGTACGCCGCTCACGGCAGCAGAAATATCCGCCTCTACGTCAACGTATCCTAATTCCTTGACCGTTACGTTAGCATTGCTAATCTTGTAGGAGACAGGTTCTGTCACCGGTACGTTCCATACAGCAAGCGGTGCAGTATCGAGCGCATCCGCATGCAACGAGATC
The DNA here is from genome assembly GCA_022836915.1 of Paenibacillus sp. OVF10. GTDB lineage: Bacteria > Bacillota > Bacilli > Paenibacillales > Paenibacillaceae > Paenibacillus. The sequence continues at coordinate 5,443,838 of CP094668.1, forward strand.
GTGCCACCCTGCACATTAGATGCGACAGTTGCCTTCACCTTCTGCGCACCTGTCAAGTCAGCCTTAGGCAACGCGATCCACGATCCATTTTGTTTGGACCGAACTGCATAATAACCTCCAACAATCGCTTTGGCTTTTAATTGGGCTGCCGTGCGTTCCTTGGATACTTCGTGGTAAACGACCTCGTTCGAAGCAAACGCATGATCAAATACATTTATAGGCTGGGTAAGGGTAAGGTCGAAACCGACTTCCCACCAATGCTTAATGCCTTCGATACTTGCACGTCTGCATCACCAGCTGAGGTTCCGATCATGAATTCATAACTGCCCTGTTCAACGATCCATTCGCTCTGATTCACATCCCATAATGCCAGCGTTTGTGGATCGACCTGCAACAGGACTTCTTTTGTTTCACCCGGAGTGAGATGGATCTTCTCAAATGAAACCAGCTTCTTTTTAGGCGCATGTTCGCCGTATGCAGAGTTGCTGTTACGGGCGTACAGCTGCACGACCTCGGAAGTGGCCACATCTCCTGTATTGGTTACGCGGACCGACACCGTGAATGGTTCATCTCCCGTTACAGAAGACGGTACGGTCAGGGAATCGTACGTAAAATCAGCATAGGATAACCCGTAACCAAACGGATAGGTCACCGTGGCATCTGTATACATATAAGTCAACTCAGATTCAATGGGGTCTGCATTCGTCATATCAACCATAAATCGGGGGTCGATGTCGTCAAGGCCAGTAATGTTACCTTCTGGTATAACATATGGACTAATGGAAGGGAATGCATCAATGCCTGCATACCATGTGGACGTCAGGCGGCCTGTCGGCGCGTAATCTCCGTACAATACCTGGGCCAGAGCATACGAATCGTATTGACCGCCATATGGCTGGTAAACGATCGCCGAGACGTTAGGGTTGTTCTGAATGCGCTCCATGTTTACAGGGAAGCTCGATTTAACCACGACAACGGTTTTCTTGCCCTGGGTTGCAAAGGCAGCAGATACTTTGTCGACCAGTTCATAATCTGCCTCGCCCATATCGAGGGTAGACCGGTCGTTACCTTCTCCTGCACTATGTCGTGGAATTGCTCCGACAAAGACGATGGCGTAATCGTCTTCCGTGGCTCTTGCTACCGCCTCTTCGCCCACGTTCTTCACCACGGCCTTCTCAAACTTCACCCCGTCCGGGCGATTCGCAGCATTATCCTTGCTTCCCAGTGGAGATGATGTAGTCACGAGCTTACCAGCATCATCTACCTTGATAAAGCGTCCGTTGGCATAATACCAATTTGTAAAGTCACCAGAGAATCCTGTACGGTACCCATTGGTAACAATAGACATTGAGCCATCCTCGTTCGTTTCCATTCGTAATGTTGGGGGTATGGCACTCGTATCACCCATCATCTCAGGAAGGTTCCAATCATTGTTCGTCAGATTGAGGCTGGTACGATCCGTATTGCCAACTGCTGCATGATTTGTCGCAGGGAAGTCACCCAACGCTGGTTATACAGCGACAATAAACTTGAACCCGCCTGACCCCAATCGTATACTCGGAACAAGTGGGAGAAACTGGCCTCATCTGGGGCATCCGAAGTTGTGATGAGCTGCGCTCCCTCCGTGCCTGCATTTGGACTATACACGTCTGCCGTGACCGTTTGTTGATTCGCTTTAGAGGTTAGTGCAATGACTTCATTTCCTGGGGCATAGTTTACGTTACTGCTACCATTCATTTTAATGATTGAGAACAGTGGAGATTCACCTGAGTTTTCCAGCTTAGGTGTCGCGCCAACTGAATACGTTGTCTTGAAGCGTGCGTCGGCATACACCCCAGAAACAGCAGCGTCATTTCCTTTTTCCAGCGGAAGTGTGCCATCATTTTTCAACAAAACAACGCTCTCCTGTGCCGCTTGAAGTGCTATTTCCTGATGGTTCACTTGGTTATAATCGGAAGGCGGAGACGTCCTGACGTCTCTTGCTTCCTGGGCAAAAGGGTAGTTTTTCGGGATGCCCTGCTCATCAGTTTCATTGAAAATCCCCAAACGTACCAGCTGGTTTACATGTGGTCTGGCTGCTTCTATAAGTTCTTCCTCGGTAATTCCATATTCCCCTTGCTCTACGAGCGCCACGAGATCGGTCACATCCGCAGGTGTCGTCCCTGACGGCCGACCCGCATTCGCCTGAGCAAGCGCCATGAGAACGGTTGCATGACCGCGGTCCACGGCATAGCGGTCGTCATATCCATTTCCGAGTTGGTTCGCGTTGGATACAATTGCATCTCCATTGAAATCAGGCGAGCTGTATACACCATATTTCGCGTCCAAATTGGCCAATAATTGTAACGGGGAAAGGATGTTTGGAATGCCGTTAGTCCGGCCATAAGATGTCATTGTGCCCGCCAGCGCACCTGATTCAAATCCAGGGAGCGCGGCTCTGGTTTGGTACTCAAACAATGAACGCGCACTTGCACTGTTATTCGCTGTCTGCCTGAACCACTGCGCGTTATATACGGAGTAATGCTTTGTCCCCACCGCTGCTCTCATCCAGAATCCATCTTCGCTGGTGGACTGATCAATTCCGCTAAGACCCGAAGCCATCTTGTCGATCAAGACTCCGGCCATATTGGGATCTTCAGAGAACCCTTCATCGAAACGACCGCTAAGCGGATTGATACGCATATCACTGACCACACTGAACGCCACGCTGAGGGAAGGATCGTTGCCCCCATGAATGTTGGATTCGCCTTGCTTGACCTTTAATTTGCTGATTTTCTCGTTCCCCATCACTTCACCGATATCGGACAAAAGTTCTTTGTTCCAGCTCTGTCCCATACCGATCAGAGCAGGAAAATCGGTCGAGACACCCTGAACATTATCTGCAGCGGATAACGCACCCGGAATGACCTTGCCTGCATGTTTCCCCTGCTTCAATGTGTAATGGTTTCGCGAACCCGTCACATAAACGGCTGGGCCTTCGAGGCCAGTGTATTCGAAATAGGTGTCTACGTATGCATCCAGATGCTCTGGCACGCCATCGAATAATGGCATCCCGTCAAAGACACCTCCCTGCTGAGTTTGGAACTTTAACGTACTTGTCGTAGATGCTGATAGTGGCGTAGCTCCCCAGGACCCCCATGTCAGACTGACCACGGTGATGACCGCAATCACTTTGCCGCTAATCTTCTGCTTGAAACCTCTAGTCAAAGTCAATGTTACCCCTCCTTTATTTGTAATCGCTTACAATTTGGTACTCACTCATTATAGTTGGAGGAATGGTACATTTTGTTTATGGGTTGAGGTACAGTATTTTTAGATATTACGGTTATGTATCGTTAAAGGATAAATTTGAATTTATATTAAATATAAGCCTCATACTCCACCAATCACTGTACTAAGATGCTCGATTTAACCAACATAACAACTCATTGAAAACTTTGTTTCTGCGGTAACACAAGCTAGGTTCGATAACTTCAACGAATATTCAACCGAGTAATGTCACAAGGCTTGTCTCTAGTTATAACAATCAAAAAGGCGTTCCATAAGTCATCTTCCTGACTTATGGAACGCCCCACCCACTAAAATTACTTCATAAACATTCGATGTAATTTGGTTTTTTATAAAATGAACTCCAGCTACACAGTAACGAAGAGTGCAGAACCAATCTGGAGAAGCGAAGCGCTCGCCTTTATCCCCGGATTTTACCCTTTCAAAGGGTGATTCAAAAAATCCGGGGATAACAGCGATCGAAAGATGGTACTGCACTCGTAGTGGCCATGTGTAACACCCTGTAGTTCATTTTACCCCACCCAACATGACATCGAATCCCTACCTAAACATCCCCCACAGCTTAATCAAATGAAATGTATTGTTCGGATCAATCTTCTGCGCGAGTACAAACGCAACAAACTGCTCCTCCTGCGCCGGAGAGAAATTCTCATTCATAATGACAGCTGAAGACTTGACCAACCTTCTGACCTTGGCCTTATCTTGCAGATCAGACTTGGTCACGCCATCAATCAACTTTTTGATACGCTCTTTGACAGCGGGATTTTTCATCTTTAATTTGATCCGCTCCACCAGCTGCGGACTAATTCCATATTGTTGATAACCCAAAACGTATAGCACCTCCCAAAAGAATGAACTCACTTCTTATTCATATGTCGGGAGGGCTTGTACACTTGTCTTTTTTTACAAAGGTAATACGAAAAACCAGCTATCAAGGTAAGCTTTAGTCAATCAGATCACCCTTGAATACTTGCTGTTGCTGTAGGAAATCGCGCAGAGGTGCATAGTCCATAGAGGTCCAGAAGGTCGCATCCTCAATTAAGTGGGTCACGTCATCTCTGGCCTGTTCCAGCACAGCAAAATCAGCAACCATATCGGCAAGACGGAACTCGGGTAGTCCGCTCTGTTTGGTACCAAAGAAGTCACCCGGACCCCGGAGATCCAGGTCCCGCCGGGATACCTCGAATCCATCCTCCGTTTCCGTCATGACCTTCATACGTTCTTGTCCAACCTCCGTCTTGGGATCAGCAATGAGTACACAATAGGAAGCATGTGCACCACGACCGACCCGACCACGAAGCTGATGCAGCTGGGAGAGACCGAAGCGGTCCGCGTCCATAATGACCATCAACGTTGCATTTGGCACATCGACCCCAACCTCGACAACGGTGGTGGAGACAAGCAACTGAATATCATTGCTGTAGAAGTCGCGCATCATCTCTTCTTTCTCCGCAGCCGTCATCCGGCCATGCAACAGCCCTACACGATATTTCGGAAAGTTCTGCTGCATCTGCACATGCAGATCAATGGCATTCTGCACATCCAGCTTCTCCGACTCTTCAATGAGTGGACAGATTAGATAGGCCTGACGGCCCTGATCCACTTCTCTGGAGATAAACCCGAGCACCCGCTCCATCATATCGTGCTTAACCCAATACGTAGAGATCGGAATCCGTCCTTTCGGACGTTCCGAGATCGTGGATACCTCAATATCCCCAAAAGCGGTAATGGCAAGAGTCCGTGGAATTGGCGTTGCCGTCATCGTTAACACATCCGGGTTATATCCTTTGCGTCGTAAAACGCTGCGCTGATTCACCCCGAAGCGATGCTGCTCGTCCGTCACCACAAGACCCAGATCACGGAAGAAAACATCTTCCTGAATCAGGGCGTGTGTACCTACCACGATATCAATCATGCCCATTTGCAACGAGGCGATCAGATCTTTACGTTTACGCCCATTTACACTGCCCGTTAACAGCCCTACGGTTACCCCAAACGGTTCAAACAGCTTTTGCAGTGAGCGCATATGCTGCTCCGCCAGAATCTCCGTAGGCACCATCAGAGCCCCTTGGAAACCGGATCGAACAGTCGTATATAGCGCAATTGCCGCAATAACCGTTTTACCCGATCCTACATCACCCTGCAATAACCGATTCATTGCATAGGGCGAACGCATATCATGCAGAATTTCAAGCTCCACCTTTTTCTGAGCATCTGTTAATTCAAAAGGTAAACTGCGTACAAACTCACGGATCGTCGTATTGTCCGTTGTATGTACCACGCCATCCATACGATTCCGGTTGAGCGCACGATACGCCTGCATTTTCAACTGGAACAGAAACAACTCTTCATACACCATCCGCTGTCTGGCCTGTTGACCCTCCCGGTTGTCCTGTGGACGATGAATCCCCGCAATCGCCTGTTTACGAGGCATCAAGCTGTATTTCTTCATCAAGGACTGAGGCAGAATCTCGGGAATCATATCTCCGAATTGGATTAACCCTTGATTGATCGTTTTCCGCATCCATTGTTGCGTCAGCTTGCCGGTTACCGAATATACAGGTTGCAGTGTGCCTGAACGCCCATCGCCTTTATCGGGGAACTCCGAGTCAGTAACTGTCATCTGCATGCGTTTTTGTTCCCATTTTCCCGTAATCACAATCTCCCGATTAGGGGTAAGTTGTTCTTTGAGGAAATGGCGATTGAACCAGGTGGCTGTAATCATCCACTCTTCCGTCATGATCTTACAGGTGAGACGGGACTTTTTACCGTATCGTTGTAATACAGGAATACCCATCACCTGTCCCTGGACCGTAATCTTGTCCCCATCCTTCACTTCACTAAGTGAACGCAGACGATAATCCTCGTAACGGAACGGATAATATTCAAGCAGGTCTTTAACAGTAGAGATGCCAAAGGCGTGAAGCTCTCCCTCTTTGAGAGCACTCACGCCGTTAATTTGCTTAACTGATATTTCTTCCAATTTCATGTCTAATCCCTCATTCCGGAACAGGCCACATAAAGATCGCAATGACACCAGGTCCAACATGACTGCCTATTACGGCTCCAATATTGGTATAGATCACTTCATTCAGTGTAAAATGACCCCGCAGCTGCTCTGCACAAGCGATCGCTGATCCCGGGTCAGCGGTATGACCTACCGCCAGGTTAACCCGTTTGCCTGCAAGATCCTTCTGGAACAGCTCAATAATGCGTGCCATTGCTTTTTTATGACCTCTGACTTTCTCAACTGCGTAGATAACGCCTTCTTCATCAATAGACAGGATCGGCTTAATGTTAAGCAACGTTCCCAAGATGGCTGAAGCTTTGCCAATCCGACCGCCCTTTTGCAGATACTCCAAAGTATCCACGAGAAAGAACAATTTGCGAGATTGTTGCATCCCTTCAATGGCAGCAGTGATTTCAACTGCTGACTTGCCCTGTTCGGCAAGTTCAGCAGCCTGTACTACCATTAGACCGTATCCATACGATGCTGACTTCGAATCCAGCACGGTGATGTCACCCTCACGCTCCAGCAAAGACTTGCCAAGCATGGCCGATTGGTAGGTACCACTCATGCCAGATGACAGGTGGATCGATACAATCGGGCGTTCCGGGTTCTCATCAAGCAAAGCTTGATATACATTCATGAAATCGGTTGGAGATGGCTGTGAAGTTGTAGGCAACACAGATACTTTCTTCAACTTTTCGTAGAACTGTTCCGAAGTCAGATCAATACCATCTGCATAGGTCTCTTCTCCGAACAGTACACGCAGCGGAACAATGTGAATCCCGTATTTGCGAATGAGTTCTTCGGGAATATCCGCCGTACTGTCTGTTACTATCGCAACCTTGTGGCTCATGACTCTCCTCCTCTTCGCTAGAGTGCTATAAGTACATGTTCAAAAAGTCAACTAGAGACTTTTTGAACAATCTTTATTAGGACTCTACGGAGAACAAATAATAATACACAGGCTGTCCTCCAAGATGTACCTCTACCTCAGCATCAGGATACTGTACTTCAAGCCATGCAGCGAGGGCAGCAGTAACCTCAGGGTCAGCTTCGTCCCCTTCAAGGATCGTCACCACTTCATCTCCACTCTCCATCATCTGTTTGAGCAGACCTTCACATGCTTGAAGCATGGTTTCATCTGTCGCTACAATTTTGGAGTTATGAATACCGATATAGTGCCCCGCCTTAATATCCAATTCATCATATTGCGTATCACGAACCGCATGAGTCACTTGACCGGACTGTACCCGGCTAATGGCTTCCAACATTTGGTCACGGTTTGTTTCCGCAGACTCATCTTCCTGGAAAGCAAAGGCAGCAGCCATCCCCTGTGGAATGGTCTTACTTGGTATAACCGTAATCCGGCGCTCATCTTCAAGCAGTTCACGAGCCTGCTCAGCAGCCAGTACAATATTCGAGTTATTCGGGAGTATAAATACCTGCTCCGCAGCAATGGAACGAACGGCTTTTACAAAATCCTCAGTACTCGGATTCATCGTCTGTCCACCGGACAGAACTACATCAACGCCAAGACTCTGGAAAATCTCTGCAATACCGTCACCGGAGGATACCGCAATAAAACCATACGGTGCCATCTCATCTGCTGGAAGCACAGCCTCTTCCATACTGCGCGCTGCCTCAGGTGGAATCTCTGCAAACAATTCAGGTGATGGAGCAATGTCCATGCCTGCTGTCAGGAGATCCCGATGCTGTTCACGCATATTGAGAATATGAATCTGTGTAATCTCACCATAATGTAGCGCCAGGTTTAATACATCGCCTGGTGTCTTGGAATGGACATGAACTTTGATGACTTCATCATCGGCAATGATAATGATCGAATCCCCATTAACTGACAACGCTTTCCGGAATGCTTCGTCATCGAATGCCACTCCTGCGTTCTCTCCAAGCTCACGATTAATGAAGAATTCCATATCATACAGGAATTTAATATCTTCCGTTTCCAATCTCGCCTGAGCAGATAATGGCATCTCCGGCGCAATCACCTGCTGCTGTGCAGGCTTCTTGATATCCACTTCTGCCGGTGCAGCCGGTTTCAAAGCAGATGCTGCCACGGATGGGGTTACTTCTTTGTTCAGCGAAGTACGATTCACACCGTCACTTTGCAGCAATACTTCCATAAAGCCCTCGTAGATATATACAAGCCCCTGACCACCTGAATCCACAACACCAACCTGTTTCAGTACAGGCAGTAATTCCGGAGTCATTGCCAGTGCTTCTTTTGCTTTTAACAAAACTTCATTCATTAATTCAGTAATATCATTCGTCCGTCTTGCGTAGTAGTTGGCATGTTTCGCCGCTTCCTTGGCTACGGTAAGAATGGTCCCTTCAACGGGCTTTACGACTGCTTTGTAAGCTGCGTCAACACCGTTCTGCAGGGCTGCTGCAAATTGGAGCGTATTCAGTTCCTCATAGGGAGCAGCTGAACGACTAAACCCACGGAACAATTGCGACAGAATAACTCCTGAATTCCCCGTGCGCCCATAAGCAGGCCTTTCGATAGAATACCGGCAGCTTCGCCGATGGAGGCAGAACTTTTTCTTTTAATCTCTGCAACTCCTGCACTCATTGTCAAATTCATGTTCGTTCCCGTGTCACCATCCGGCACAGGGAAAACATTCAGGGAATTGACGTGCTCTGCATGCTGTCCAAGTTGTTCCGCTCCGGCAAGTACCATTGCGGTGAAATCTGTTCCATTTAAAGAACGTATACTCAAGTGAGAATTCCCCTTCCTAGCTTGATACACGAACACCTTGCACCAAGATGTGTCTGGTCTGTTCATGCGCTAACGCGGACTGCGTTATTCTTCGTCCATACCTTGTCCGGCACAGGCATACAATACAACATGTCAGCCGGATTAACGGTCTGGGCGGCCGGGCTACCAATATCCTGCACTCTCTGCACCCCTAACTTCGGGGCATACGGATATGCACCGGTATCAAGAGCCGGCATGAATGCCGCATGGAGACTGGTGCCAATGATGGAATGCCGCAGCTCACAGCGTTGCCAAAAAGCAGACCACCGACCTCTAAGTACGGTTTATTCTCCGACTTCCTCGCGGCAACAGCCTGTTCACCACTGTATTATGGACTACTCAACATTGTACTATATTAGACAGGAGAAATAAATAAAGTTTTTGGATCAGTTGACGAAGCTTTTTTAATTATGATATTATATTCAAGTATTGTTTTATGCAGGTTAAGTAATGGAAATGATCCGGTTCATGCCGGCTTAAACAACGCCATTAGCTACTGAAACCTGATCTTTATGATCGGGAAGAACAATTTAGCCCTTATGGAATGACTTTTCGTTTCTGAAGGCAACTGGTTATTTTAGGATAGGAGGTGTAATCTATGTCTCGCAAATGTTATGTGACAGGTAAGAAACCGGGCACCGGTAACCACGTATCCCACGCTAACAACCGTAACCGTCGTACTTGGGGCGTAAACGTTCAGAAGGTCCGCATTCTCGTTGACGGCAAACCAAAACGTGTATACGTAAGCACCCGTGCACTGAAAGCCGGTAAAGTGACTCGCGTATAATCACGCAAAGCTACTATAAATCGGGTAAGCAAAAAGCACCTTGTTCCTTGCAGGTGCTTTTTTGGTATTCAAAAAGTGATTCTTGAATACGCTCATTAACATGTGAATGGCCGCCGCATGGCGCTTCGCAGGTACGAATTCCAGATAAGCCTGAGCCAAAGCGGCGGTATTCCCTGTTACCTTATCAATCGGATCAGTTCTTTTGAAACGTATTAAGAATCGCCTTTACAAACCCTCCCAAAAACTTCGGCAGTTTGAATGTGTAAAATTTCATAATTCACCCTCCCCATCATGCTCATGCGTCCGCCGTATCCTATGCTTCAGGCCTTCTTTACCTCAAACACGACAAAAAAGGCTACATGAGAAACCTGCTCATGTAACCATATTTATGCGGAACCTTCGATCCCTATTCCACAATGACAAGCCCGAAGATCAGGTCATTTACGTTTGGGCAGGAATATATTGATAGACAGCGATCATGAAAACACTCAGTACATAATACAGTATGCTGAATATGACAAAAGTAACCCGATGCCCGGTACGATCAAATTTGCGGAAATACATAATAACAACGCCCACCCCGATTAATGACGTAATGGCATTAAACGGGGATTGAATAACCGCAAACAAAGCAAGCACAAGTCCCGTCACGAGACTCGCAGCCATCGTCCACAGTGTCTCCCTGAGGGTCATAGATCAGCCTCCGTAGCTACGGCGAATTTCAGTAATCGCGGCAGCACGATCCTCACGGCCAAATACGGCACTCCCAGCAACGAGCACATCTGCTCCAGCTTCCACTACAAGTGGAGCTGTATCGGCTGCAATCCCGCCATCTACTTCGATATGTACATCATGGCGTCCCTTTTCGTTCAACCAGGTACGAATCTGCTTGATTTTGTTCATGGTACCCGAGATAAATGCCTGTCCGCCAAAGCCAGGATTGACCGTCATAACAAGAACCATGTCCACATCATCCAGCACTTCGAGAATGGCAGACGCTGGCGTTCCCGGATTAAGGGCAACTCCTGCCTTCACTCCCTGCTCCTTGATCAGATGAATAACCCGGTGCAGATGTACACAAGCCTCAGCATGAACGGTAATTACCGCTGCACCCGCTTTGGCAAACTCCTCAACATAACGCTCCGGATTCTCAATCATCAAATGCACATCGAGCGGCAAGCTTGTATGTGGAGCGATTGCCTTCACAATCGCAGGTCCAAGCGTAATATTAGGGACGAAATGACCGTCCATAACGTCAACATGAATCCAGTCTCCTCCTGCAGCTTGAGCTTCTGCAACTTCCGCACCAAGGCGGGCAAAATCAGCTGATAATATCGATGGGGCAATTTTAATCATGTTAATACCTCCGCTTCTTATCTTTCATTTCGGTCAGGAACAGCACATAGTGCTGATATCGGCTTTCAGAGATCAACCCTTCCTTCTTGGCCGCAAGCACACGACAGCCTGGTTCATGTGTATGGGTACAACCTCGGAATTTGCACTGATCTGCAAACTGGGCGAATTCCCGGAAACAAGTGGAGAGTTCCTCCACACCGATCTCCAGAAAGTCCAGTTGGCTGAATCCTGGCGTATCCGCAACAAATCCACCATTGTCCAACGGAATAAGCTCCACGTGCCTGGTGGTGTGTTTCCCTCGTCCTAGACGCATGCTAATCGCATTTGTCTCCAGCGTCAGGCCCGGCATCAATGCATTTAACATCGAAGACTTGCCTACACCGGATTGTCCGGAAAATACGCTGATCTTACCAGCCAGACGGTCTCTGAGCAGTTCACTGCCTTCACCGGTACGTGAACTTGTGGAGATCACTTCATAACCAACCTGTTCATACAATGCTTTCACTTCAGCAACAGTGTCTTTGGCTGGATCAGCCAAATCCAGTTTGGTCAACACAATGAGTGCATCCAGCCCCGCCTGCTCGATGTGAACAAGGAACTTGTCCAACAGGTTCAGGTTCATATCAGGTTCCTTCACAGAGAACACGAGAACAGCCAAACTTACATTGGCTACCGGAGGACGGATAAGTTCCGTCTCACGCTTCCGGATTTCATCTACCGTTCCTTCTCCGTTCTCTGTCAACATGTAGCTGACGCGGTCACCTACAAGCGGTGACGTTCCCCGTTTTCTGAAGATACCTCTGGCTCGACATTGAACGGCGGAACCTTCAACCGAAGGAACCCCGTTGTCTTCCACTGGCATGACATAATAGTAACCGCTTAGCGCTTTAACGATGATACCTTCTGGCATAGCTCCGTCGCCCTCCTTTAGATGGTGGTACATTCACTCCAGACGCCAGCATAAGCCGCCCTTATGGACGGCTTGATGCGTTAACGACTTCCTTTTTCTTCTCTTTTTCCTTGCCGTGCCCCTTACCATTATTCATGGCAGAAGTGTCCTCATCTACACTGTCACCTTCACCGTCTGCCGGTGTGGACTCAGGTTCACCTTCTTGATTGGGATCAACACTGCCTTCATCAACGCTACCTTCACCTGGATCAGGCTCGTTTTCTGGCGGCGTCTCAGTGCTTTGTTCCGGGTCAATGGAAGGTACATTTACTGTTCCGTTTTTGGCGTCACTGTAGGAGACAAGATACGTATCCAGGAACTGTCCATCACGATATACGGACACAGCCCCATTTTCATTTGGAGCGAGCACAAGTGGAATGGTCAAGGTCTGGGTTGAGTTCACAGTGCGTGTTCCCCATTCCTGATTCTTGCCGCGTGCATCTTCATATGTGATACGAATTTTACTGTTTTTGCCCTCTTCTTTGGGTGACACATTGATATTAAAAGGATATTGCAGCGCTTCAGGCGGATACCCTGTACTGATAAAGATCGTAATCTTATCACCAGGACTCACCTCTGTGCCCGCTTCCACAGGCCATTGCTGCGTCACTTTGCCCTTTTCTATCGTATAGCTTGGTTCTTCCTGCACCTGAGCAAGTTCCAGTCCAGCAGATTTAAGCTTTTCTTCAGCTTCACTGCGGGTAAGATTTTTCAGTTCAGGCATTTTGACCGTTTCAGTGCCTTTACTTACGGTTAACTCAATCTGAACTATCGCAGGATCAAATTCCTCATTCACACCCGGTGTCTGGGAAATAACAGAACCTGAAGCCACATCATTGGAGAAGTCATCTTTCCGCTGAATCTGATCTTCCTTAATGCCAAGCGCAGTCAACTTCTTGACAGCCTCATCATAAGGGTCTTGTTTGACATCAATCATCTTCACCAGTTCTTTTTCTGCACCAACACTGATCTGGACCTCCGAACCTTCTTTGACAACATCGCCTTCTTTTCTGCTCTGGTCATAGACGATACCCGGTTCAACACCTTCCTGGTACATACGGATGACCTCATCACTGACGACGAGTCCTTTCTCCTCAAGCATTTCACGAGCCTTTTCTTCCGTCTGGGTAATCACGTTAGGTACGGTTACTTCAGGTACAACGAGCATACCCTTGACATACCATACAACGCCCACCATGGCGATTAGAATAAGAACGGTTAATGAAATGAGTAGAGCTGGCTTCTTCCAGCTCTTCGATTTTGTCTTACCCTTGCCAGTTTCTTCGTCAGACTCCATCACAGGCACTGCCCCCGTCGATGTAACTCCGCGAGGTTCAGGCTTGATGGCTGGCATAACGCGAGTCTGGTCTATATCATCCTCATCCGGAAAATCAATCTTCGTTTCATTACGTCTCTCCGGCATCAGGCAAGTTTCCAGATCGGTCTGCATTTCTTTGGCCGACTGATAACGTTCCTGCGGATTTTTACGCATGGATTTTAAGATGACATTTTCCACACTTTGCGGAATCAATGGATTGAATTTGCGTGGTTCATCGAACTCTTCCTGCAAATGTTTCAATGCCACACTGATTGGACTTTCACCCAGAAACGGAAGTTGCCCGGTAAGCATTTGGTAAAGTACGATACCAAGAGAATATAAGTCCGATTTTTCACCAGTAACGATGCCTTTGGCATGTTCCGGTGAGAAATAATGTACAGAACCAACTACAGAACCCGTCTGCGTAATCGTTGTAGATGTAACGGCACGGGCAATCCCGAAATCCGTTACTTTCACACGGCCATTCCGGCCTATTAATATATTGTGGGGTTTGATATCCCGATGAATAATTTGATTATGATGTGCATGATCAAGAGCATCTGCAATCTGGGAAGCGATTCGGACAGATTCGTCCACTTGCAGCGGCGCACGTTCTTTAATAATTTCATTCAGGTTTTTGCCTTCCACGTACTCCATGACAATATAATGAACGTCATCTTCCTGCCCCACGTCATAAATGCTAACTACATTCGGATGAGACAGTGATGCCGCCGATTGTGCTTCCCTGCGGAAACGGCGAATAAACTCTTCGTCATGCACAAACTGTTGTCTAAGGACTTTAATCGCTACATTCCGGTTTAACAGAAGATCCTGTGCTTTGTACACAAGAGCCATGCCGCCACCGCCGACACGCTCAATCACTTCATAGCGTCCGCCTAGCTGGTGCCCAATCATGACTCACACCCCGTTTCCGTATCCACGGAACCTTCCCTCTGCAACTCAAACAAGGCAACCGTGATATTGTCGTCTCCCCCAGCAAGTAAAGCCAACTGGAGCAGTCGGTCTGCACGATCTTCCAATGCCAGTTCCAGATTGCCGGCAACCTGAATAATCTGCTCATTACTGACCAGGTTACTGAGACCATCGCTGCACAGGAGAAGAACTTCGCCTTCCTCCAACTTGACGGTATCCAGATCTACCTTCACCTCGGCATCTGTTCCAAGCGCACGAGTTAACACGTTGCGACGTGGATGATGGGACACATCCTCTTTGCTAATCTGACCATTTTTGAACAATTCATTCACCAGTGTATGGTCCTCGGTTAGCTGGATCACAGCTTTGTTCGCAATTTTGTAGGCTCTGCTATCACCGATGTGTCCAATAACACCTTCCGTATCGTTCAATAATGCCGCAACCACCGTTGTTCCCATGTTATGGTACTTGTCATCTGTGGATGCCGTGCGGAAGATAACTTCGTTGGCATGCAAAATAGCATCGCTGAGAGCTGCAGACAGAGACGCATGTGACAGACCTGGTTCCAATGTTCCCAGATCTTGTACCAACGTCTCTACTGCCAAGCGGCTTGCCGTATCCCCTGCAAGATGTCCACCCATGCCATCGGCAACAATACCCAGAATATATCCTGTATCGAGATTACGAATCCAGGCTGAATCTTCATTCACCGAACGCACTCGTCCGATATGGCTCACATGAACTGTTTTGATCAAAACGTTCTCACCTCAACTCCATATGCTTTGCACGAAGCTGACCGCAAGCGGCAGCAATATCATGTCCCTGTTCACGACGAATGGTTACATTAACACCCTGTTCCGAGAGAATCTTCTGAAAATTGAAAATGTCACTTCTCGATGTTCTTACGTATTTGCGTTCAGGTACATGGTTAACCGGAATCAGGTTCACGTGACACAACATGTTCTTAAGCACGCTTGCCAGTTCTGCTGCATGCTCTGGCTGATCGTTTACCCCACCAATAAGTGCATACTCGAACGTAATTCTCCGACCTGTTTTGGCCAGATAATAACGAAGGGACTCCATCACGTCTTCAAAAGGAAAACGACGGTTAACCGGCATCAATTTCGAACGCAGTGCATCATTTGGTGCATGGATCGAAATGGCGAGGTTAATCTGTGTATCTTCATCTGCAAACTTGTAGATGTTCGGAACGATTCCGCTCGTGGATACCGTGATGTGACGCTGACCGATGTTCAGCCCTTTTTCATGAATCATAATGCGCAGGAAAGTCATCGTAGCTTCATAGTTTTCGAAAGGTTCACCCGAACCCATGATTACAATGCTGCTGACACGCTCGCCGCGTTCATCTAAAATTTTCTGAGCCTGCACAACCTGGGCAACAATCTCCCCAGCCGTAAGGTTACGCTTGAGACCACCCAATGTGGATGCACAGAACGTACAACCAATACGACAACCAACCTGTGTGGTTACACAGATGCTGTTCCCGTAGTTATGCTTCATGATTACCGTCTCAATGGCATGATCATCATGAAGACCAAAGAGGAATTTAACCGTTCCATCCTTGGATTCAAACTTGGTAATTTCCTTAAGTGTTACGAATTCAAATTGCTCTGTCAGTTTTTCACGCAATGGCTTGGACAGATTGGTCATTTCACTGAAATCATTCACGCGTTTTACATAAATCCAGTCAAAGATTTGGCCACCGCGAAACGCCGGCTCCCCATTCTCAACGGCCCATTGCTGTAGTTGTTCCAGAGAATAATCATATATAAAAGGTTTCATTTTGTTGTCAACACCTATTCCTTCTTTTCTTTTCGTTGGCTTCCTTCTTTTCGTTCCATTCGTCCTATTCTATCACAAAGACCACGTTACATCCATGTATACCCTTGATATCTGTACTTCATGCATTATAACACCTCAATGCCGCCATCGCACCCTGTCATCACTTTTCTCTGACAATTATATCGAAGTCCCATCACAAAGAAATCCGCCGAAGTTCCCCTCGGCGGTCATGCTTCCGTGCTCTATTAAACTGTTATTTCGTTGTTTTTGTCAACCGTGCGATGAAAAATCCGTCGCTGTGAGCGTATTGTGGCAAAATCTGAATACCACCGTTCACTGCCTTCAAGTTCGCTGTCTCCGATTCAGACCAGACAGATGCTTCTGCTGGACTATATTCCGGATGTCGATTCAAGAAGTCTGCCACCATATCCTCATTCTCAGTAGGCTCAATCGTACACGTGCTATACACCAGAATACCACCTGGTTTTAACAACGGTGCAACCCGATCAAGCAATTCACGCTGCAAGCCTGCGATATCTTCGATATCTTCTACGGTTTTGGTCCATTTCACATCTGGCTTGCGTCGAATAACACCGAGACCTGAACATGGTGCATCCAGCAAAATGCGGTCAAACGACGCTTCCGGATACCGTTCGTTCAGATCAAGAGCATCTCCAGTTACAGCATCGATGCAGCTCAGACCGAGACGCTCCGCCTGATCCAGGATCAGCTGGCGCTTGTGAGCATGTACATCATTCGCGACAATACGACCGCGATCCTGCATTTTCTCCGCCATGTGAGCTGTTTTACCACCTGGAGCTGCGCAGCAATCCAATACAAGTTGGTCTTCTTCCGGCGCAACGGCTTCAGCGACAAGCATGGAACTTTCGTCCTGTACAGAGAACAGGCCATCCCGATACCAGGACGTTAGAGCCATATTTCCGCCACTACGTACAAGAATACCATCGGAACTCAGGCGAGAAGCTTCAACGACTGCACCTGTGCTGGCCATCTCATGCATCAGTTTCTCCCGTGTGGTCATTGTGGTGTTGACCCGAACACTCACCGCTGGCGGCTCGTTATTCGCACGACAGATCGCTTCTGCCGTCTCTTCGCCGTACTGGGCAATCCAACGTTTAACCATCCATAACGGGTGGGAATGCTCCAGTGAAATACGTTCGGCAACGGGCAGATGTTCTGGAATACGAAGTTCATCCCGATTACGGATCATATTGCGAAGTACACCATTCACCATGCCCGAGATTCCCTGATGGCCCAGTTTCTTCGCCAGATTAACCGCTTCGCTCACCACGGCATGTTCCGGAATACGATCCAGGTATATCATCTGGTATACGCTGATTCGCAGCAGGCTACGAACCCATGGTTGCAGTTTGGATACTCCTTTGGCCACGTAACGTTCCAGAAAATAATCAAGTGTATTCAATCTGGCGATTGTTCCATACACCAATTCGGTAGCGAGTCCAGCATCTGCGGGGCTTAAATCTGCCTCTTTCAGACGACGGTTCAACTCCAGATTACTGTATGCTCCATCTTGCTCAACAGCACTCAGAACTTTGACTGCCAATGCACGAGCAGATGTTTTGGGTTTCTGGGAGCGAGATGCACCATCCGATTTACCCGAATTCGGACGACGGTTTCCTTCACGCCCGGATGAATTTCCAGTAGCTTTCTGGCCTTTTCCTGACGAACGACCTGGTATGTTACCGCTCATCGCAGCACCGTTCCAGGTTTCAGTGTACCACCGCGAGCAAAGTCAGCAGCTTGCATCACCTTTTTGCCTGCAGGTTGCACTTCAGTCAACCAGAGGGACCCATCGCCTGTGCGAACTTCAATCCCTGCCTTGCCCAATTGAAGCACGGTTCCCGGCTCTCCTTGTCCTGCATCCGAAGAAGTTGCCTGATCCACCTGATTGGGGTTAGCCGCAGCCCAGACTTTGAAGACCTGATCTTCCCACATCGTAAATGCACCGGAGAACGGTACAAGGCCGCGGATCTGATTGAACAATTCGCGTGAAGTACGACTCCAGTCCATCTTCTCGTCATCCCGAGTCAGATTGCGAGCATACGAAGCCTCGGCATCATCCTGAGGGACAGCCGTTGTCTCGCCTGCAATCAATCGTGGCATTTCAGCCTGAAGCAGTTTGGAACCCGCCTCACTTAATTTATCAAACATCGATCCTGATGTATCTTCATCCGTAATTGGCAGTTCCACACGAGAGATCATATCTCCGGTGTCCAAGCCTTCGGCCATATACATCAATGTGACTCCTGTCACGGATTCACCGTTAATAATGGAACGTTGGATCGGGGCTCCACCGCGATATTTTGGCAAAAGTGAGCCATGCACGTTCACACAACCGCGAACAGGCATATCCAGCACGGCTTTGGGCAGAATCTGTCCAAAGGCCGCGGTCACGATCAGATCCGGCTTCCATTCAGCCAAGCGGGCTACGGCTTCCGGATCACGCAATTTAACAGGTTGAAACACCGGCAGACCGTGGCGTTCTGCCGCGGCCTTAACCGGTGTTGGCGTAAGTACTTTTTGCGTCCCTGTGGTTTATCAGGCTGAGTGACCACACCCACCACATTGTATCCCTCTGCCATCAGCATATCGAGAGAAGGAACTGCAAATTCAGGTGTTCCCATAAAAACAATATTCAAATCGATCACTCCTTAATTACGACGCGGTCCCGTTTGATCGGCTGCAATTTCGTACACTTTCTCGGCGACATCCGTAAAGAGTACGCCATCCAGATGATCAATCTCATGCTGGAATGCACGGGACAGCAAGCCACTACCCGTAATAATCAACTCTTTGCCTTCACGATCCAGACCTTTAACCGTAACGGTCTCGAAACGGCGAACATCACCATTAATTCCAGGGATACTCAGACAACCTTCCGGTCCAAATTGTTCTCCCTCACTTGCAATGATCTCCGGGTTAATCATCTTGATCAGCCCTTGCTCATCACCTGCGTCGATAACAATCAGACGTTTCAAAATTCCAACCTGCGGCGCAGCAAGACCTACACCTTCCGCATCGTACATGGTATCAGCCATATCATCCAGCAATTTTTGTACGTTCGGTGTAATTTTAGTTACTTCTTTGGCTCTCTTGTGGAGCACCTCATCTGGTTCTTGCACGATAATGCGAATCGACATGTTGTAAGCACCTTCCTAATCCTCATCATAATTTCAGGACGATATCTGTATTTTTGGGGTATTCATTTTAATCTATGTTTATACCGCTTGTTTACATCCGCATTGCTGCAAAATGCTTACATTAACATTTGCGGGTCTACATCCAGATAAATAAGCAATTTCTGCGCCTGAACATCATCGTCCATGCGCCGGGCCGTAGCCAGAGCGAGTCCTATGGCGTCTACATCCCCCGCCATTTTATCATACATTGGAATCTGTATCTATTCTTGATCCGTGGAATTGGGGATGCTACCGGCCCTAGTACATCAAAGGCATCATTGCTGAAACGATCCAGACTGCCGAGCCATCCGGCCGCATTAGCCTTCTCTTTCAGTATTCGCGTATAGTTCTCGGCAAGACGAATCAATACCGGAAGCTGCTCATGCGAAAAGGTCACCAGAATCAGGCGACAGTATGGCGGATATTGCAAATTGCGACGGTGCAGCAATTCCTCACGTACAAACGACACGTAGTCATGCTGACTCGCATGACCAATGGAGTAGTGCTCCGGCGTATAGGACTGAACAAACACTTCACCAGGCAATTGGTGCCGACCAGCTCGGCCCGCTACCTGTGTTAGTAACTGAAACGTTTTTTCGCAGCCCGGAAATCAGGTAAATTCAACGCTGAATCGGCTGTTATCACGCCAACCAGGGTTACATCCGGGAAATCAAGTCCCTTCGCAACCATCTGGGTGCCCAGCAATACATCCGCCTTTTTCTCACGAAACTGTTTCAGCAGCTTCTCGTGAGCCCCTTTTCCGTTGTTGTATCCACATCCATCCGAATGACCCGAATACCCGGAAAGAGCTTGGCAAGCTCTTCCTCGACTCGCTGTGTACCTGTACCAAAGTATCGAATATGCTCACTTCCACAGTCCGGACACACTTCCGGAGCCGCTTCCGCATACCCGCAGTAATGACAACGAAGATTATTCGAGCGCTGATGGTACGTTAATGAAATATCACATTCGGGACAACCTGCCACATATCCACAACTTCGGCACATAACAAAGGTCGAATATCCACGGCGATTCAGCAGAAGCACCGTCTGTTCACCACGTTCCAAGCGCTCCTCCAACCCTTTGTGCAAAGCCCTGCTGAACATGGAGCGGTTGCCATCCTTCAACTCTTCACGCATGTCAACGATTCGCACTTCAGGCAACTTGTTACCCAGTGCCCGTGTTGGCATCTCCAGTAAAAGTGGTGCAAAATCATCATTACTTTGCGAGCGTGCTGCATAATAACTTTCCAGCGAAGGTGTCGCTGAACCCAGAACAACCACGGCCTGATGCTGCTGTGCTCTTTTTACCGCCACATCACGGGCATGATATTTCGGAGTTTCTTCCTGTTTGTAGGAAGTCTCGTGTTCTTCATCCATAATGATCAACCCAAGCCGACTGAATGGAGCAAATACGGCTGAACGCGCCCCAATCGCAACCTTCACCTGACCTTCACGAATCTTGCGCCATTCATCATAACGTTCACCGCCAGACAGACGACTGTGCATAACAGCAACTTGGTCCCCAAATCGCCCTTTAAAACGTTCTACCATCTGTGGTGTGAGTGCAATCTCGGGAACCAGAACGATAGCCTGCCGATCCTGCTCGATGCATTGTTGAATGGTTTGAAGATAGACTTCCGTCTTGCCACTTCCCGTAACACCATGTAACAAAAATACCCCGTGGCGTTGTTCCTGCAATCGGCCATTGATATTGTCGTAGACAAGTTTTTGCTCATCAGTCAGAACCAGCGGTTCAGTCGCTTTGAACTTCCTGCCCTGATAAGGGTCACGAAAGACCTCAACGTCCTCGGTGACGATCAGTCCCTTATCCTCAAGCCCCTTAATCGTCGCAGCCGATACCTGTAGTGTAGATAACACTTCTTTCATCGGCATGGGCAGCAGTTCTTTCATTTCCAGCAAAAAAGCCAGAATCTCCTTCTGTCGCTGTGCTTTCGCCGGGAATGAAGCAAGTGCTTCCTCAGCAGCAGCAATATCTACAGCCAGATCAACGGACTTCATCGTTTTTTTATTTAACTTGTCCTTGATGGCCTGACTTTCCAGCAGCACGCCACCAAGCAATAATTTCTTAATTAGTGCAGCATGATTGGGATATTTTCGACTCAGTTGTTGCAGCGGTACCTGACCCCGACTTTTGACAAAACGGATGATATCCTGCTGTACTTTCTCAGTCGTAGACTCTTCTCCCCAAACAAATAACACCTCATCATCCGGTTGTGCACCCGCCATCTGTCCATCAAGTGCATCTCCCAGCGAGATGTATCGCTCTGCTTTCCCTTTCAATGCCGTCGGCACCATGACCTGCAATGACAAAATCCGGTTACTGGCATAACGTCCACTCATCCATTCGGCCAACTCAACCAAATCCTTTGACAACGGTGGAACAATGTCCAGCAACTCCTGAATCTGCTTAAGCTTGAATGATTCCTCTCCGGTACGCGGCACAAGATCAATCACGAATCCCTGCACCGTCCGATGACCAAAAGGTACACCCACCCGGCTGCCAATCTCGATCCATTCCCTCATCGATTCAGGTACCAGGTAATCAAACGGCCGGTCTGTTTCCTTCACGGGAACATCGACTATGACCTTGGCAATCTCCATATCCTAATTCCTCCCGGCAATGCGCTCCGCCGCAATCCGGAGCAACCGATGAGCCACATCGTCCTTGGCTATCACCGGAAGCTCCTCCACCAAACCTTCCCGGTCATAGATATGTACCGCGTTGGTGTCTGTTCCAAATCCTGCACCCGTGCGGGTTACGTCATTGGCTACGATCAGATCACAGTTTTTCCGTTCCAATTTCTCACGTGCATACATCTCAACCGACTGAGTCTCCGCAGCAAAACCAATCAAAAACTGATGGGTTTTCTGTTTGCCCAGCGTTTCAAGAATATCTATATTTTTAACAAGTTCGAGCGACAGCGTGTCGCCTTTCTTCTTGATCTTCTCGGTATAAACTTCCTTTGGACGGTAATCGGCAACTGCCGCCGCCTTAACCACGATATCAGCATCGTCCCACTCGCGTGTTACGGCTTCATACATATCCTGCGCAGACTGTACAAGGATCAACTCAACGTTCTCCGGTGGCTTGGCTTGGGTATTGCCCATAACCAATTTCACATCTGCCCCCAGATCACGCGCAGCTGCGGCTATGGCAAATCCCATTTTGCCAGATGAATCGTTCGTAATGTATCGTACTGGGTCAATGCGCTCAATCGTACCGCCAGCCGTAACAACAACCTTCTTGCCTTGTAACAATGGAGCTTGTCCCTGCCGGCTAATGTCTGCAGACTCGCGTTGTTCAAAGAAACGTTCCACCACATCCACAATGCTCTCCGGTTCTTCCAGACGTCCCTTGCCCACATATCCACACGCAAGCAAACCTTCACCTGGTTCAATCATCATAGCGCCCCGTTCAACAAGCAGGTTCATATTATGCTTTACAGCTGGATGATCATACATATGTACATTCATCGCTGGAGCAATCATGACAGGGGCTGTCGTGGCAAGAAGAGTTGTTGAGAGCATATCATCTGCCATGCCATGCGCCATCTTGGCAATTACATTGGCTGTTGCCGGAGCAACCAGAACAAGATCCGCCAGATCGGCCAGATGAATATGAGATACGACTGCTGGTTCACGCTCATCAAATGTATCGGTATATACGGTGTTTCGGGTCAACGTTTGCAGCGTCAATTCGGTAATAAACTGTGTAGCGGAAGCTGTCATAATTACATGAACATCCGCTCCCTTTTGTACCAGTCTGCTGCATAATGTTGCCGCTTTGTAAGCGGCTATGCCGCCAGTCACACCAAGCACGATTTTTTTACCGTTCAACATGTTTATTTCCCCCGATATTTATACGACGTCTAAGTAAGATTCCGTTAAAATATGCTTATTCGTAAAAAAATAACAACCTCGCGGTTGTCAATTAATCCGGCTTGCGCCGTATGCAGTTGAAGAGCAGCCGCAGGCGGCTTACTCTTCTTCTTCGTCCTGTCCTTTGATGACAACGAGCAGGTCTCCATAGATTTCTTCCAGTGCAACGCCCACTTGTTTATGGGATCTCGCACCTCTTAAATCCGATTTTTCACCTTCACGTAGCTGTCTAGCCCGGCGGGAAGCAGCAACAACAAGGGAATACTTGCTGTCGACTTTGTTCATCATTTCATCAATAGAAGGATACAGCATATTAACAAACACCTCTTCGCATTAGTATAATCGCAAGTTGCCGCCTGACAGAACTGATGTGGCATGTCTTCACACCCGGGCATTCCGAGAAGGAGTGCTTCAGTAGATGATATGACAACTGCCCCACTTATATCGCATTCTGCAGCGGCAAAAGGGATTATTTATTGATCTTACAATGTTCGGCGATTATGATGCTTTCTATTCTCTTGCACGCCAAATCAATTTCATCATTAACAACAGCGTAATCATACTGCTCCAGCAGACTGATCTCATCAACCGCCACGGACATCCGGTGATCAATGGTCGCTTGGCTTTCGGTACCACGGCCCTGAATGCGATCTTTCAGCTCGTCCAATGAAGGAGGAAGCAGGAAAACAAAGATCCCTTCCGGGAATTTCTCTTTCACTTTTAACGCGCCTTGAACCTCAATCTCCAGAATGATGTCGCGGCCTTCGTTAATCGTTTTCTCAACAAAATCACGCGGTGTTCCGTAATAATTACCAACATACTCCGCATGTTCCAACAATTGATCTTCAGCAATCATGTTCTGGAACTCTTCATGACTTCTGAAGAAATAGTTCACACCATGTTCTTCACCAAGACGAGGCTGACGGGTTGTTGCCGATACGGAATAGATCAATTCCGGCACCCGTTTGCGCAAAGCGCTGCATACAGTACCCTTCCCGACCCCAGATGGGCCGGACAACACTACCAGTAATCCCTTAGACATATTACACTCCATTTTATTCGTCGTTATCATCATCTTTCGAAGAAAGACGATGGGCGACCGTCTCAGGCTGAACTGCAGACAAAATGACATGATCGCTATCCGTAATAATTACGGCACGAGTACGTCTTCCGTACGTTGCATCAATCAGCATGTGACGATCTCTTGCCTCTTGTATAATTCTCTTGATCGGCGCCGATTCCGGACTCACGATGGATATAATCCGGTTCGCCGATACGATGTTACCGAATCCAATGTTAATGAGTTTGATTGCCATAATCAGGTTCTTCCCCCTATACATGCGACTCTTTTGCCGAAATTTGGCCGATCATTCGATATTCGCAGCTTGCTCGCGAATCTTCTCCAGTTCCGCCTTCATCTCGACAACACGATTCACCAGAGCCAAATGGTTGGCTTTTGATCCAATCGTATTGACTTCCCGATTCATCTCTTGAATTAGAAAGTCCAACTTACGACCTACCGGCTCATCACTCTTCAGCAGTTCCCTGCTCTGTCCAAAGTGACTCTGTAGACGCGTAAGCTCCTCTTCTATGTTAGAACGATCGGCAAACATTGCAATTTCCATACCCAATTTATGCTCATCAAAAGGGAAAGAGCCTTCTTCCTGCATTTCCGTAAGCCTTTGTCTTAGCTTGTTGCGATAATCACTTACCACAGTCGGTGCAAGATCAAGCATCTCGGTATGCAGTGACTCCAGACGGGTAATCCGCCGTTCCAGGTCACTGGCCAGATGAAGACCCTCGCGAGCGCGCATCTGTTCAAGGCTGGACAGAGCCTCTTTCAATCCTTCCTGCAGAACTCGCTCCCATTCGTCCTTCTGCTCTTCGGGAATGGAACTTGTCCCATCCGAATGAACCATGACGTCCGGCAGACCAAGCATATCCACAATACTTGGTTTGCCCTGCATTCCATATTGGGTCTCCAGTTGCTCTGCAGCCTGCAGATAGGCCCTGACCGTCTGTTCATTCAGAACAGCGGGAAGAGCCTGGTCTTCCTCTTTTTCTTTCATTACATAAACATCAATCCGCCCACGTTTCAAACGACTCTGTACGATCTTCCTCAAACCGTCTTCATAATACGTCCACTCTCTTGGCAGACGCATCATCACTTCGCAATAACGATGATTAACAGATTTGATCTCTAATTGTACCTTATAGCCGCCAAAATGAAAGGCGGATTGACCGTATCCGGTCATACTGAATGACATCGGCATCACATCCGTTTTACTATTGTAATTGATTATTAGGGTTGAAACAAGTAGGACATTGATGCTCCGACTTCTCCCATACGTATTGAGTCAGTTCGGCCGTCATGCCGTAGAACATAAACGGTGTCATAAGATAGATGCCTTTGAAATGCGCTGTTGCTACGTCCAGCAATTCTTTGGCAATTTTTACCCCCATCGCACGGCCTTCTTCACCTTCCAGACCTGCCATACGGGAACGCACTTCATCCGAAAGCTGAATTCCGGGAACCTCGTTGTGCAGATACTCTGCATTCCGTCCACTCGCCAGCGGCATTACACCTACAAAAATAGGCACATCCAGATGTTTGGTCGCCTCGTGCATCGCTACAATCAACTCAGGATCATAGATCGGTTGTGTCATGATGTAATCTGCACCAGAGGCAATTTTCTTCTCCAGACGCTGTACAGCTTTTTCCAAATATTTCACATTAGGATTAAATGCTGCTCCGATGACAAAACCCGCTTTTTGCTTCAGCGGTTTACCAGAGAAAGCCACTCCATCGTTCAACTGTTTGATCATGCGTATGATTTCAAAAGAAGTCAGATCGTATACCGAGCTTGAACCCGGCAGATCACCAAATCTTGCAGGATCTCCTGTTACAGCCAGTACATGATTAATGCCCAGAGCATCAAAACCCATCATGTGGGACTGTGTTCCAATCAGGTTCCGGTCACGGCAGGCAATGTGCACAAGTGGACGAAGGCCCGTGCGATCCTGAACGAGGTGACCCAGCGCCATGTTGCTCATCCGTGTAACCGCGAGTGAATTATCGGCCAGTGTCAGGGCATCGGCTCCTGCTGCTTTTAATGTCTCGGCACCTTTCATGAACTTGGCAATGTCCAAGTCACGCGGCGGGTCAAGTTCAACAATGACCGTGTGACGCTGCTTGACCAGATCAACGATCGTAGGCTGTCCTCCACGCCCGGAACGCTCATCCACATGTTCATGCAACACAATACGCGGTTTGGATTCTGACGGATCGGGCTCCAAAATAGGCGAAGGTATATAGTCAGCAAGCGCCTCTTTCATGGCGGTAATATGATCAGGTGTCGTACCACAGCAACCACCGATAATACGAGCGCCCAGTTCGGCAAATTGCACTGCCGTCTGACCAAAGTACTCCGGAGTTGCACCATAACGGAACTGACCATCTACATAATCTGCAGCACCCGCATTTGGATAAACAGACATTGGAATACCAATACGTCCGGAGACGGTTTCCATGGCACGCATAATCCCGTTTGGACCTGAGCGACAGTTAAAACCAATGACGTCCGCGCCCTGCTCCCGCATGATCCGGAAGGCTTCAGGCATCGTATATCCGTCCAGTGTATGCCCTACATCCTCTACAGCGAACTGTCCAATCACGGGCAGATCACTTAGCTTGCGCGCTTGCAAAAGAGCAATATCCATTTCCTCGATATCATAGAAGGTCTCAAGTAAAATGCCATCTACGCCTTCATCAAGCAGTGCAGAGATCTGTTGTTGATAAAAGCGTTTCAGTTCACTCGTTGACACGTTCGTCCGCTTGCCACCTCGAATGGAACCAACTGCACCAAGCACATAACCGGTATCCCCAGCTACCTCTTTGGCAATGCGTACGCCGGCACGGTTCACGTCCTCCACCTTGGACTCCAGACCGAACTTGGACAACTTGTCGTAATTGGCAGAATACGTATTTGTTTCAAATATTTCTGTACCTGCATCCCGATAACGGCGATGTACATCCGCCACTACTTCAGGTGAAATCAAGTTCAATTCTTCATATGAAATCCCCACTGGGAACCCCATTTGGTACAGATATGTTCCCATGGCCCCATCTCCAACGAGAACCCGTTCCTGCATAACTTTGCGCAAATCCGCCTTCATCCCATTTCCCCCGCCTAGCTGTGATCATTTACATACTAATGTAACACAAAAAACGCTAAAAAACGAAGAAAAACACAGGTTTTTGATGAGTATCCAGCTCATATGGACTTTCTTGCCATACAGCCCCCAATATGTCTCTGTACAGGAGACACGACCTGTCCTTTTTGACAAAAAAGAGGCCCGCAGGCCTCTTTGGTTAAACCTTCCACTTTTTTATGAAGTGATTCCCTTAAAAACAACTTCAGCAGGTCCAGTCATGTACACATGATTGTCAGCTTCATTCCACTCAATGTGGAGATCCCCACCCTTAAGGCTGATGATTGCTGTACGATCTGTATGTCCATTCAGGACAGAGGATACCAGTGTTGCACAAGCTCCGGTTCCACAAGCAAGTGTTGGGCCAGCTCCGCGTTCCCATACACGCATGTCCACATATCCACGGTCACGAACTGTGGCGAATTCCACATTGATTTTTTCGGAAACATCGGATGTACTTCAAGAAGCGGTCCCCAGGTTGTCAGATCAAAATTCACAGCATCATCAACATAGATAACCGCATGCGGGTTACCCATGGATACGGCAGTGAATTTGAACGCATGTCCATTCGCTTCAATGTAGTGATCAACCACTGGGTTGGCATCCACCGTTGTAGGCACTTGAAGACCGTTCAGAATCGGCTCACCCATATCGACACGAACCGTTTCCACTTTACCATCACGAATGTTGAGACTCACAGGTTGTACCCCAGCACCAATCGTTTCAATGGTGATCTGCTCCTGGTTCACGTGACCATGATCGTATACATATTTGGATACACAGCGAATGGCATTACCGCACTGTTCTGCTTCCGAACCGTCCGAATTCATGATGCGCATCTGAAAGTCCGCCTTCTCTGAAGGCAGTATATAAACCAGGCCGTCCGCTCCGATGCCAAAGAAACGGTTGCACCATTTCACAGCCAATTCTGCTGCATCTGCCGGAAGCTCCTTTTCACCAAATACAACGATAAAATCGTTACCAAGTCCATGCATTTTCGTAAATTCCATAATCTTGCCCACTCCTTTTGGCAGTCTGCTGCCAAAGCTATATTCTTGCTCTTCTACAGGATTACCATAGAAATTCATATTCAACATTTACACAAAAAAGCTATCCTGCAAAATGCCAAAGCTCTCGCTTCGAATCATTTTGAGGATAGCATAACGAAATAGGTCAGGAAAAGGTATTGATTTTATGCCGAAAACTTTGTACTTTTCGGTACGAAGCGGCCAGAACCACCCATACGGCGGCGGTTACGACGACCACCCCAGACGCTGCCTGCGCCCATAAGGAACGTTGGAATGCCCGCTGCAACGATGCAGATCGCCCATTCACGCAAACCAAGCGGTACGGTTTTGAAGATCGGCTGCAACGGTTCAACGTACATCACAACCAGCATCAGTACAACCGATGAAATAACCGCAAGAACCAGATATTTGTTCTGTAAAGGATTCCGGTGGAAGATGGACCGCGAACTACGGCAATCAAAGACATGAATAAGCTGCGCCAAAACGAGTGTAGCAAAAGCTACCGACTGTGCCTTAATCAGTTGACCCGGGTTATCCGGTGCAGCCTGAAGGGTAAGCCAGAAAGCTCCGAGTGTACATAATCCAATTAATACACCCCGGCTGACGATTTTCCAACCCAGTCTGCGGGCAAAGATATTCTCCTTGGCTCCACGGGGTTTGTGTTCCATCAAATCCTTCTCAGGCTGATCTACCCCGAGCGCCATTGCAGGCAAACCATCCGTCACCAGGTTAACCCACAGAATTTGAATAGGTACGAGTGGTAGCGGCAAGCCCATCATCATCGCAAAGAACATTGTCAATATTTCGCCAACGTTCGATGCCAGCAAATAACGGATAAATTTGCGAATGTTCTCATAAATATTACGGCCTTCTTCAATGGCAGCCACGATCGTTGAGAAGTTATCATCACTCAGAATCAGCGCCGAAGCTTCCTTCGTGACATCTGTACCCGTAATGCCCATCGCAATCCCGATGTCTGCCGCTTTAATGGCTGGAGCATCATTGACTCCATCTCCTGTCATGGCGACGACATGCCCTTTGCGCTGTAACGATTTTACGATGCGAAGCTTGTGTTCTGGAGATACCCTTGAGAACACGTAGATGCCCTCTACCTGTTTATCCAGTTGCTCGTCTGTCATGCCTGCCAGTTGCTGACCACTTAACGACGCGCCTCCGCGGGGAAGAATCCCCAGCTGATGCGCAATGGCTTCTGCCGTTGTTCCATGATCACCTGTGATCATGACGGTACGAATGCCCGCTTTGCGGCATGTGGCAATTGCATCTCGCACTTCACGACGCGGTGGATCTATCATACCTGCAAGTCCTACGAAGACAAGTTGACTTTCGGCGGCGTGTTCGTCAGCCACTTTTTCTTCCGGCCGCACTTCACGATAGGCCATTCCGAGGACACGCAGTGCTGCTCCAGCCATGCTCTCGTTAGCTGCCATCACTTTCTGCCGCAGCGTTCCAGTGAAAGGTACGACCTTGCCTTCCCACAAAATATAACTGCAGTGTCCGATTAACACATCCGGTGCACCTTTGGTGTAGATCATTCGGCCTCCCTGATGATGAACCAGGACCGACATGCGTTTCCGCTCCGAATCAAACGGGAATTCCTGCTGACGGGCATACAACTCTTTGAGTCCAGCAGGAGTAAGCCCCATTTTGGAGGCCAGTGTGACGAGTGCCCCTTCCGTCGGATCACCTTTCAGCTCCCAGAATACATTTTCTCCCTTGGCCGCTTCTTCTTGGAGATCACCTTTTTTGTGTTTTTCTTACTTTCCTTTTTGGTATCCTTGCCCTTTTTCTTGTTCCCGGCCTCGCTTGCAATACTCTCGACAATACTGGCATTGTTGCAAAGCGAGCTGATCTGAAGCATTCTACGTAGCGACTGGTCACTCTTCAGTTCCACCGTACGACCGTTCTCCAGCATCTGCCCTTCAGGTGCATAACCATCCCCGGTAACCTTGATGTTACGTCCCTCCAGCCACACATCCGTTACCGTCATCTTGTTCTGGGTGAGCGTGCCAGTCTTATCCGAACATATTACGGATGCACAGCCCAGAGTTTCGACGGAAGGCAGTTTGCGTACAATGGCTTTACGTTTGATCATTCGCTGCACGCCAAGTGCGAGTGCAATGGTTACAATAGCCGGCAGACCCTCCGGTATGGCAGCCACCGCGAGGCTAACCCCTGCCAGAAACATGCCAACGGCTGGTTGACCGTGTAATATCCCGGCGACGACAACCATAATGGTTAATCCCAATGCGACAAAAATCAGAATTTTGCCCAGTTGTTCCAGCCTGTGCTGTAACGGTGTTTCCTGCTCCTCCGTATTCTGGATCAGATCGGCGATTTTGCCCATCTCCGTCTCCATCCCCGTACGGATAACCACACCTTTGGCTGTGCCACGAGTGACCATGGTACCCATAAAACCAATATTCTTCTGATCACCAAGCGGAACATCCTCATCGGCAATCGGAAGGCAATGTTTGCTTACAGGAACCGATTCCCCGGTAAGGGCCGACTCCTCGACATCCAGACTGTTTGTTTGCAGCCAGCGCACATCAGCGGGTATGCGGTCCCCACTCTCCACCATAACAATATCCCCGGGCACAAGCTGTTTGGCCGCAAGGTGTACTTCCTGGCCTGAACGAAGCACTTTGGCAAGAGGTGCAGACAACTGTTTCAATGCACGAAGAGATCGTTCAGCCCGGAATTCCTGTACAAACCCCAGAATCGCATTCAGTACGATAATAGCCACAATCGTTACTGCATCCAGATACTCACCCAACAATCCGGATACCAACGTTGCTCCCATCAACACCAGCACCATAAAATCCTTGAACTGATTCAAGAGCAATGTAATCGGAGATATGCGTTTCCCCTCGCTCAGCTCATTCGAACCGACCACTTTCCTCTTCTCTGCTACAGCTTCATCCGTCAATCCTTCCTGCGGGCTGACGCCAAGAGTGTTACGAAGCTCTTCATCACTAAGTTGATGCCACTTGGTATGTTCCATGCTTCAAGTTTCCCTCCCAGTCTGTATTTCATCTGCAAAATAAGCTCACATGTTTCACCGGCGTGCTGGTCGACAGGCTGTACACTATGCCGGACAAACTACCTGCTCTATATGTATTCGGACAGGTCTGTGATTAGCACCCGGAAGGTGAATCCTTTCCCTGATGGACAGAATAGGATAAAATATAAGTCTGCGATGTTCTGCGCAGTACCGATTCCAGCGTTCAACAGGCAAGCAACGAAGAATCTGCAGCCAGTCCTTGTTTTTTTACATACCTGGTTGCACGGTTTCAGTTATATAGATGAAGCATTTGGCATGATAAATGCAGATGCTCGATAGAGAGAGGAAGTGGAAAAAATGGCATTGGACGGCATTGTAACACGGGCCATTGTTCATGAATTGCAAGGCTGCATTGGTGGACGTATCAGCAAAATCCATCAGCCGAATGGCCATGATGTAGTTCTCACCCTGCGTGCTCAACGCGGTAATAGTAAATTGCTTGTTTCGGCAAGCCCAACCTATCCCCGTGTGCATTTTACGGAAAAGACATTCCTTAACCCTACTGAAGCACCCATGTTCTGCATGCTGCTCCGCAAGCACTGTGAAGGTGCAATCATTGAGGAGATCCGTCAGATTGGCATGGAACGTATTATCCACATCAATGTGCGCCAGCGCGACGAACTGGGGGATGTTTCAGTTAAACGGATCATCATTGAATTAATGGGGCGTCACAGTAATATTATTTTACTTGATCCTGTAACTGGAACAATTCTGGATGGCATTCATCATGTGACTCCTTCCATCAGCAGCTACCGGGTAATCATGCCTGGATTCTCGTATACCGCTCCACCCGAACAACATAAAAGTAATCCGCTCGAAGTGAGCCGGACAGCATTCGAAGACAGCTATCATGCCGTTGAAGAAGAGGCATCACGCTGGCTTGTGAATTCCTTTAGCGGTCTTAGCCCGTTAATTGCGGGAGAGATTGCTGCCCGTGGGATTGCTCTTGAAGGCACCGTGAGCACTCCAGATGTGGTTGAGGGTGAGAGCCGAGTTGAGGCTGGTGCACTCTGGAACGCTTTTGAAGCCGTGATGGGACCTGTCAGAGATCATATCTACACGCCTGTAACCGGAACAAACGCCAAAGGCAAAATGATTTTCTCGGCCGTTCATCTTCAGAGCATTCAGGACTTGGAGAAAACCTATGACACGATGAGCAAGTGCATGGAAGATTATTACGGAGACAAAGCTGAGCGGGACACGGTAAAACAAAGAGTAAGTGATCTGCTCCGTTTTCTGCAGAATGAGCGAAGCAAAAACATCAAAAAGCTGGACAACCTGAACAAGGACCTGCTGGAAGCGGACGATGCAGACAAGTTCAGACTATGGGGTGAGTTGCTATTCGCCTCCCTGCATCAGGTCCACAAAGGGGACAAGAGCGTGGAGCTTGTGAACTTCTACGATGAAGACCAAGCCAACATTACCATTCAGCTTGATCCACTGCTCACACCGTCTGACAACGCACAACGTTATTTCAAGCGGTATAACAAATACAAGAACAGTCTGGCTGTCATTCATGAGCAGCTTGGCAAAACCAAAGACGAGATTAACTATCTCGATAACCTGTTGCAGCAATTGTCCATCGCATCTATGAACGATATTGAGGAAATACGGGATGAGCTTGTGCAACAGGGATACCTTCGTGATCGCAATAAAAAAGGTAAAAAGAAGAAGAAAAGTGACCGTCCGACCGTACACCAGTTTACCTCTTCTGAGGGAATTGATATTCTTGTGGGCAAAAACAACCTGCAAAATGAGTATGTGACCAACCGTCTTGCTTCTTCCAACGACACCTGGCTGCATACCAAAGACATTCCAGGTTCACATGTCGTTATTCGCAGTACGGACTTTGGTGAAGCTACATTGGAAGAAGCAGCACAGCTTGCTGCCTATTTCAGCCAAGCCAAGGAGTCCAGCAGTGTGCCTGTGGATTACACGTTTATCCGTCATGTGCGCAAACCAAGTGGTGCGAAGCCTGGTTTTGTGATCTATGATCACCAGAAGACCTTGTTTGTCACGCCAAATGATGAATTGATTAAAAGTCTGCCATCAACCATTAAAAATGGATAAGGCTATATAGATGTAACAGTAGCAATAAGAAAATCCCCTGACCATTAACGATTCAGGGGATTTTTGTGGTTGCTATACATTATTTCAATGTTATGTGAAGTTCGGCTTATTTCTCTTTTGTTGAATATTAATTCATTTATATGTATAATAATTCAATCTTCACGAATAAAATTTGTAGTTAAAGGAAGTGTATCATGACCATACATATCAGAGAAACTCAACCTGATGATCTGAAACCCCTGATGGCATTAATGCATGACTATGTGGTGGGATTCTACAACAACCCTTGGCCCGGTGATCAATCCATCCAGCTTTTGATCAACAACCTGCTTAATCAGCAGATCGGTGCTCAATTCGTGGCAGAAGAGGACGGGAAGCTTATCGGATTTTCCACTCTGTTCTTTACATACAGCACGATGAAAGCAGAGCGTGTCGCCATCATGAATGACCTATTTGTTACGGAAACATTCAGAGAGGGCAAAGCAGAAGCCAAATTATTTGCACACTGTCAGCAGTATACGCGTGACCATGGGTGTGCATATATGTCTTGGATCACAGCAGTGACCAATGAGCGGGCACAGCAATTATTCGAACGTCTTGGGGCTACACGTGGCGCTTGGGTAAACTATTCCATTACGTAGACTCTTTTGAGAACAAAAAAGGGACATGCAAACATGAAGGTTCAGCCCTATCATGTTTGCATGTCCTTTCTCCTTCGATCTTAAGTAACCAGTAATACAAAATTTATTATAGTCAGATGGAGCGTTGCAACGTCTCGCTTACTCTCCCTTTTGCTGTGAAGCAGCTGCCTTCAGCCTTTCCAACACATCAACCGTTACGGTCTTGCTTCCGAGATCCCCGTGGAAAACAACACCTTGCCGTTTGCCATGATAATCAGATCCACCTGTTTCAATGAGGTCGTATTCCTTGGCCAGCTCACCATACCTGCGTTCCTCTTCCGGGCCATGGTCCGAATGAAACACCTCAATGCCATCCGGACGAGAGTCTTCGATGATACGTCGCACCAATTCATCATCATTATAGAGACCCGGATGGGCAATCACAGCGGCTCCACCAGCGGCTCTGATCCACTCGCACGCATCCTCTGGTGCAACGCGGGGTACAGATACGAAGCCTGGCTTGCCTTCAGCAAGATACCGATCGAATGCATCCCGCATGTCAACTGCGTATCCCTTCTTCACCAGCACATCCGCCATATGAGGCCTTCCAATACTCTCATCCGGCTCTAATGGTCGTCCCAGCTCATCCAGTACCTCCTGCCAGCTTATATCAAGCCCGAGTTCTTGGAGCTTGGCGATAATCAGATGATTCCGCTCATCTCGCGCTTCTCGTAATCCGCGCAACCGTTGCAGGAACTGCTCATCCTCTGTATTCACATAATACCCGAGCACATGAATATCTTTCCCACCAGCCCGAGTGCTGATCTCCACTCCGGCAACAACATCAATATCGTACTCTTTTCCCGCTTGCTGAGCTTCCGCTACACCAGCTACTGTATCATGGTCCGTTAGGGCAACCGCAGATAGCCCTTTTTGTTTGGCAAGCTTCACATTATCAGCAGGTGGCTGCATTCCATCGGAAGCCTGACTATGCGTATGAAGATCACAGCGTCCTTGGCGCTGATCCATGAACAACAGCTCCTTTGTGTAAAATTGATTATGATTCAATCTTATCTATCATTGATGTTGCCAACTATTATGCCTTTCCCGTCTTATGTACCGACTCAGGCTGCTCCTGCTGACGCAGATAATTCAGGAAAGCGACTGCTGACAGGGGCAACAAGGACGATTTTAGATGGATGGCATAGAACTGCCTTTTGAATTCGAGTCCGCGGATATCCACAATATGAACAAGTCCCAGAGCCAGTTCATGCTGCACCGAAGAAGGAGATAACATCGTAATGCCTACCCCTGCCTCTACGGCCGATTTTACCGCTCCTGTACTGCCAAGTTCCATCACAACATTCATATCCTGTGGATCAATCTTTTCTTTTGCAATTGGTCTTCCATCACCTGACGAGTACCCGAGCCCTTCTCACGCAGCACAAAAGGATAATTCATTACATCCTCAATATTCACTTTGCTGCGCTTAGCCAAATCATGCCCGGCAGGTACAATCAGTTTCAGCTCGTCCTGCATGACAGGCTCTACAATCATGTCCGGGTGGTGCACTGGCGCTTCAATCAGACCAAAATTAAGCTGGTGCTTTAATATATCATCCATAATTTGCGTTGTATTCATCACTTTCATGACGATTGAAATATCGGGATATTGAAGCGCAAATGGTCCGAGCATGCGCGGAAGCACATATTCCCCGATCGTTAAACTGGCTCCCAGCTGGAGTCTGCCCTGTAACATCTGGGTAAACGCCGACATCGCTTCGTCCGTCTGTCTGACCAGCTCTACACTCCGTTTCGCATGAGGTAATAAAGTCCGACCCGCCTCGGATAATTCTATTTTTTGGTGGAACGATGCAGTAACTTGGTGCCAAAATAATCCTCCAATGATTGAATCTGCATCGTTACTGCCGGTTGAGTCATATGTAATGCTTGTGCAGCAGCCGAGAAACTCCCCTTCTCTGCTACCGTATAAAAAATATGCAATTGGTGAAAATTCATATCTTCGCCCCTCTTCGATTACACTCTCTACATTGTAGCCGATTTCCCGCTTGGCAACAAAAAAAGCATGCAGCTTGTCTGCATGCGATAATACTTGAATCTATGATTTCAACATATTGAATCTACTCAGGCTTACTTATGCTTACGGCTATTTTTGACCAGCGTCATTCTTCTTGAATGTCTTAACCATGAATAATATGACTTCAGGTCCCTTAATTCAATGGTCTCCGACATACGTCCCAGAAACGTAACCACAATCATTTTGTGCAGCGGGTTGCCCGCAATATCATATTCTCCTTCAAGTTCGGAAAATTCGGCGACCACCACCAGATCCTCATCAATCAGGTAGACGTCCTGTTCATTACGGTAGTATGGTGTTATACGGTCCTGCTTCAGACACTCCCATAACCACGCCGCAATATGGTCATCATCACTACGTGCAGGCTCAATACGGTCTGCATACCGCATCTTGGCATGATGGGTAATGACGATGTCGGCCACTTTCTTGTCTCCAAGAGCCACGAAAAACGGCTCGTAGGTGCTCCAACGTTGCATCACCTTATCACGCATGGGAATCACTCTCCACCAGATAGGACTTTCTATCTATTTATTACCAAATATATTACAACATTAGTCCCGCAACCTCAAGGCGTAAGTTTAACTTTTTTCACAATAGCCAATTTGTGTATAATTCAAGAAAAGAGCGACCCCAAAGGGTCCCTCCAGTTTCTCTTCTATATTCCGTAAAAGCTCGTTTTGTCCATCGTTTTGCTGGCATACTCGGTTTTGATCTCATTACGATACGAGCGTTCGATCTTGCGCACATAGGAAAGCCGCTTCACATTTTTCATCGTATCATCTGCCCGTTCTGCATTAACATACATGACCACATAATGCATACGGCGGGAGATATAATGCACGGTGCCATATTTTTCGAGATTACGGGCAGCCTTCAAATCACTGACCCAAATAATGAATCCTGTCCTTTCCGCAAACATCATCGTTCCCCGCCCTTCTATAATGATTACTTAACTGCAACCACACTTGCCGCCACTACCGCAGCCGCCCTTCGGATTCGGGTCATTGCTCGGTACTTTAATGGTTGTTGACACTGCAAATGCAATGGTCTCTGACATCTGGAATAACATATCATCCAGGGACTTCTCTGCCTGTTTGAAGCGGATTACCGCCTCGAAATTTTCCAACTCCTGTTCCAGAGCCTTCACCTGGTCTTTTGCTGCATGATAATCCGGGTGAAAATGACCGAAACGCTGTGTTTCTTCAAACAATTCCTTCTTGGCATTCAGCTTCCGAATCCCCATCTGAATCTCAGGGGTAGTCTCGACTTGCTGCTTCCAATATAAATAATCCGATACTTCGGCAGATTGGTTAATCATGTCGCCCAGTTCATATGCGCCCGTTAACACTTGGGCCATATCGACCGTGTTCATTTCCGCTACGCTCATGAAATATTCATCCTATCTATATATAAAGTTCTACTTAACGTAGACTACCTCATCATAGCATATCCATGAATAGTTAAGAAGAGTTTTTCCTGCAATTAGAAATAGGGGAACTCGAAAATTCGTCTTTCAACCTGATATTTACGTGAAATAGTCAGGTTATGACATCATCTGGCAGGATAAGACGCATTGTATCCCACTCTGACGGGGAGAATGTACGCCATTCCGTCTCTGATGTATGTTCATTTGAATCCAGCATGCACCAACCGCTTAAAGTCCATTGTTCATGACCCTCTACCTGATGTGGAATGAGGTATTGCGTACGATTCTCCTGTTGTATCCCCAGCTTAGTCTGCCACTCAATGGCTTTGGTAGCAATCTGTCGTGCGGTTGAACTATGATATCGACGCCACTCCCTGTACCAGGTCTCCGGTATCTCTTCAAATCCCAACAGAGAGAACTTCTTCTCAATGACAGAATGATCACGCTCCAACCCATGCAGAAATGCAGGGACATCAACCAGACCTTGATTATCCGGTGTGTAGAAAGAAGAATATACATCGCTCAACACATCTTTTTCTAATAACTTCGGATCATCTGCGGAGCCTGTACTTGCCTCCATTACCTTCATACTCCGATTTACAGTCAACAGTGCAGCATCGGTCTCCTTGCCCCAATCTGCTAACGCAATCCGTACATTCTCCGGTATACCTGTCAGAGCATATTGATCCAGAAACTCCATCACTTCATGTAATCCATACCCTCTGGCTATGGCCGAAATGAATCGTTCTCTTGTCAAACGGTAGATCGACATTCGATCACGTGTCACCCGTTCTGCGTATTGCTCCAGCATCCAGATCACATCAGGCCCTGCTTCCGGCGGCACCAACATTTCAAAATCAGGCTGCATGTAAAATCCAGACGGCTCCGTCTCACTTACCATCTCTTGTTCCCGATTTAACAGGCTCTGCGGTTCGATCAGCCAGCGAAATGCCAGCTCTCCCGACTGATCTTCTCCTACTTCACCATAACCCCAGCAAGCTAGTGCGCAAAGCCAGCCCCTGACCCGTGGTTTCAATTCCGAATTCTCTATATGGCACCATATGTTTTTTTCTGGAGCAAACAATGCCAATTGATAACGGAAATGCTGCAACGCGGGTTCAGCTTCTCCGTATCTTTCCATACACGCTTGATATATTTCCCGATGCATCTGTCTCCACGAGAGCTTCAACCATTTTTGTAATCGATGATCTACAATCTGAATTCGGCCATCTGACTTTTGAATGAGATTCAGACTGAGCAATAGATCGAGAAGAATAGCTACGTGGGTCGGATACAAATCCGAATGTTCATATTGGATGCCCAAACCATCAAAGTCTGTGGCGGATAGTACTGTTATTGCACTTAATTTTTGAACCGTTCTCTTATGTATCGTACCTTTACCTGTCAAAGGAAGTCCTTCTCTTCCGATCCAAGCGATCAGATGAATCAACTCTGCAGCGAGATCCGGCTTTCCTTCCTGAAGTACATGAGCATGCTGTGCCATCTTTTCAACGGTTATACCCACTCTTTGTGCGTAAGCAATCGTCAACGTCTCCATCAGCGAAGCAGGAATATAGAATAATCGCTCCCCCAACTCTTATATACAGATTCAATCCATCTTTGCTGCCTAAGGTTGGCGAATGAAGATTTGGCTTCTGCGACACTTAGTCCTTCTATGGCCCACTGTTCTCGCGGCAGGAGGGAGGAAAAAGGCTGACCCGCATGTTTGTGAAAAATTGCACCAAGCACTTTTTGTTCCACCAAAGCAAGCTTTGACCATGAATCAAGGTTCAGTACCACAGGCTCATCTATTGGTTCAAATGAAGACATATCCCAATCCTCCTCTTTTCGCGAGTATAAATGGACTATTCGTTCTCATGAACGATGGCATATTCATATCCCTGCTCCACCAAGAACATCTGACGGTTTAATGCAAACTCCTGTTCCTTACTATCCTCTGATACCAGCGCATAGAAATATGCTTTATTTTCTCCAGCTTTCGGTCTCAGAATTCTCCCCAAACGCTGTGCCTCTTCCTGCCTTGACCCGAAACTCCCGGATATCTCAAGTGCAACAGCAGCATCGGGCAGATCCACAGCAAAATTGGCAACCTTGGATACCACAATCGTTTTAATCTCTCCTCGTCGAAAAGCAGCAAACCACTTGATTCGCTCTTGCTGTGACATGGTCCCCGAGATTAGAGGTGCTTCAATTTCCCGGGCAATCAACTCGAGTTGATCCAGATATTGTCCAATCACAAGTGCAGGCAAATCCCGATGACGTTCAAGCAAACGCTTGACTACACGTACCTTCGCCGGATTCTCGGCAGCCAATCGAAATTGGTGCTTAACCTCGGCTTGCAGATAATTCGATCTTAGTTCCGGGGAAAATGGGATACGTATCTCCTGGCATTGTACATCAGCAATCCACCCTTGCTGCTCCAGTTGTTTCCACGGCATATCATAGAGCTTCGGACCAATCAGCGAGAAAACATCCTGTTCACAGCCATCCTCTCGAACCAATGTAGCCGTTAATCCCAGTCTTCGCGTAGCTTGAATATCCGCAGTTGCACGAAACACTGGTGCTGGCAGCAAATGTACTTCATCATATATGATCAGCCCCCATTGCCGCTCACTGAGCAGTTTGATATGAGTAAAATCAGCATCCTTTGATTTCCGGTGTGTCAGAATCTGATATGTAGCTACTGTCACAGGTTTCACCTGTTTTTTCTGACCTGAATACTCACCAATCTGTTCACTGGTAATCGTGGTTTTGTCTTGAATTTCCTGAATCCACTGTCGCACAGACGTTGTATTGGACGTCAAAATAAGGCATTCACATTGGAGCCGCTCCAGCACGGCCATGCCAATGACCGTTTTGCCTGCTCCGCAAGGAAGTACGAGCAAACCGCTTCCTCCCATGCCCTCACTGCCTTCGAATGCATCCACAGCCTCTCTCTGGTAAGAACGCAGCGCAAATCGCTCAGAGTGGTCCCCTGGATCATTAGACCGCCAATCAAATGAAAGTTTGGTTCCCTCCCGATACCCCACGTAATCAAGCACAGGGTAACCCAATCGTGTTAATTCCCTTTTAATAACCCTCGCTGTTCTCCTGGGAGCAGAAGTTCATGAGCGTCCTTGCGTTCCATCCGAAAGGCAGCTATCGTTTTCAATCCACTTAATTCATCCAGCAACCGCTCATCCTCACTATAAAGACGCATTCTGGTGTGATCTGCTTCGGAATGCAGCTTTAATTTGCCATACTGATCCATGATTCTCCGAACATCCTGTATCAGTGCAGCAGGCACGTTCCAGCGGGATACCAGCTCCAGACTTGCGATGACTTGATCTGCATTCCATCCCAGCGCAGCCGCATTCCAGAGCGATAACGGAGTGATTCGGTAAGTATGAAACGCTGCTGGTGTCTTAACCAGTTCTGAATACATCCCAAGCTGCTCTCTTGCTCTTTCGAATCCGGGGTGGCCAACTTCCAGCAAAACTGTAAAATCTCGCTGAACGATACAAGCATCTGTCCTTACCATATGTTCTGTTCCTTCCATTTGGAGCCTTCCTCCTATCACAAAAAAGTCCAGTTCCGGCAGCTTCCGAAAATGAACCTGTATAATTGCGAGTTCAAAAAGTCTGGTTTTCAGTACCGAGAAGATGGACTTTTTGAACAACATCTATAAAAATCCACAAAAAAACATCCTCCCCATACCTCGGTATGAACAGGATGCCCAACTAGCTATAAAGTCATTCGGCTGTGTAACCCTTGGCCATGGCGATAAATAATCTCACGGCAGTCTGCATCGCGTCTTCATCAAAATCAAACATCGGATGATGATGCGGATAGATCGCATTTTTATCCGGGTTGCCTGCTCCAACAAACATAAAGCACCCTGGCACCTTCTGCAGATAATACGCAAAATCTTCCGCTGGCATCAGCATGGGGGATGCTTGCACTCGTTCTGCCCCAAATAATTCTGTAGCTTCTCTGAAGAAACGCGCTGTCTCCTGTTCATCGTTCACCACAGGCGGATATCCCATAATATATTTCACTTGCGTCTCTGCCCCATAAGCTGCCCCTGTCTGGGCTACCATGGTAAGCACGCGCTCTTTCATCCCGTTTCGGGTCTCTTCATCAAACGTTCTTACCGTACCGCTCATTTTGCATTGCTCTGCAATTACATTCTGAGCCGAGCCCGCCTGCATTGTACCAATGGTCAGCACTGCCGGTTGCAATGGATCAACCGAACGACTGACAACGGTCTGAAGCTGCATCACAAGCGCAGAACCCGCTATGAGACTATCTATCGTGGATTGTGGCATCCCGCCATGTCCACCTTTGCCTTTGATCTCAATGTAAAAATCGTCCGCCGCAGCCATCATCGGTCCTGCTTTGCTGGCAACAACACCTACAGGCAGCGGGGTCCACAGATGAATGCCATATATGACATCCACGCCTTCAAGCGCACCATCCGCAATGACCTGGACTGCACCGCCCGGAAGCAGCTCTTCTGCTGGCTGGAACAAAAGCGAATCTCGCCTTGGATCTCCTGCTTGTGACGGCTGAAATACAATGCCGTACCGAGCAAGATTGAGATATGACCATCGTGGCCACATGCATGCATCGCTCCTGCTTGTTGTGATGCATACTCGATATTCTTCTCATCCTGAATTGGAAGTGCGTCCATATCAGCTCGCAGCATGACGACAGGACCCGGCTTGTCCCCACGAAGGGTACCGATGACCCCGTGACCACCAACATGACGCCTCACTTCCACGCCAAAACTCTCCAACATATCCGCTACAAAAGAGGATGTCTTCTCCTCATGAAAGGAAACCTCTGGATTGCGATGAAGGTGACGCCGCCATTCCACCATGTGGATCTGCAGATCTTCCCACCATATATTATTAGTCATTTCTCTCCACCCTTTCAATCTTGAACGGGACTTATATCAAGCCCGAACCTTCCTCTTCAAACCTATTGCTGTATATTGTAGCAGAATTGGAAGAAAACCGATACGAAACGCCTTCGGAAAGCTTGCACGGGAAGGGGAAACATACTATCATGAACTAGAGAAATACTCGAGAAATTATACTCGGAAGCTTATGAGGAGGATCAAACGCTTATGATTTTTGAGAATACAGGCTTGGATGGCTTGAAGAGCGACTTGGCATACCTGGATGAGAGCGCCGAGAAAGTCGGATTTGTCCGGTGGCAATGGGAATATTACCGTGCTACATATGACTACAAAATTGAAGATGAACAAACCAACTCAGAATACTTTGTACGCATTAATACCCGCGCTGTGGAAGGCAAATTGGAAAAACCGGATACCGTTCTTGCTGTGGAAGCAGTATACCTCGGCAAAGCCACTTTCCCTCACGGCCTGGATTATGACTCTTCCGTTCCGCAACCAGTCGTGAAGCTGGCAGCCCAAAAATTACAGCAGCTCAAAGAACTGCTGGAAGCATAGGCTGGGCCAAACGATGAAACAACAAACGGCCCAAACGAAAACGAAGAGAGGCACGCCGGAT
The DNA here is from genome assembly GCA_022836915.1 of Paenibacillus sp. OVF10. GTDB lineage: Bacteria > Bacillota > Bacilli > Paenibacillales > Paenibacillaceae > Paenibacillus. The sequence continues at coordinate 5,487,259 of CP094668.1, forward strand.
TTTCAACTGCTAATCCTCACTTTATTGTTGGTGGGCTTTGGACTGGTGATGGTATTCAGCTCCAGTTCCAGCATTGCAATCGCAAGCGATAAATTTAACAATGATGCCCTTTACTTCACGAAAAAACAACTTATGTGGGCGATTATCGGTCTATTTGGCATGTTTTTTGCCATGAATATCCGCTTCAACAAGTACAAAAAGCTCTATGCACCCTTTTTCCTGCTCACTACGGTCATGCTGGTGATTGTTTTGATCTCAGGTGCAGTATTGAACGGTGCACGAAGCTGGATTCACATTTTCGGTTTTAGTCTTCAGCCTGCAGAGTTCGCGAAAATTGCTATCATTCTCTATCTCTCTGCTCTTATTACCAAAAAAGGTGAGAAATTCAGGGTTTTCAAGACAGGGTATTTTCCCGTCTTGTTCATCGTTGGATTCATCGCAGGACTGATTATGCTGCAACCAGACTTCGGTACCACCTTTATCCTGGTGTCCACCTGTGGTCTCTTGATCTATGCCGGTGGAGCCAGTATGAAACATATCCTGGGTTCCATTCTCCTGGTTGTACTCGGTGGGGCACTGGCGTTTGGAGCGAATTCTCTGTTTTCTTCCATGTCTCCTTCCGATACAACAACTGCTACAACAGCAGTCACTGCGGAGCAGAACTACAAGATCGGACGTATTCAAGCTTTCCTGAATCCATTATCCGATATTAATGGCGGAAGTCTTAACCTCTACCGTTCCCTTGTTGCCATTGGTGATGGCGGTATGACAGGTTCCGGGATTGGACAAGGTACGATGAAGCTGCACTATTTGCCAAATGCTTATAATGACTTTATTTTCTCCGTAATTGGGGAAGAACTTGGATTCATAGGAAGTGCATTATTCCTGCTTGTTTACCTGTACTTCATCTGGCGCGGAATTATTGTCTCTCTCCGCTGTCCCGATCCATTCGGAACATTGGTCGGCATAGGTATCATGGGACTGATTGCGATTCAAGCATTTATCAACATTGGTGGTGTAACTCAGACCATACCGGTGACGGGGGTCACGCTTCCGTTCATCAGTTATGGAGGCACCTCACTCTTTGTGATGATGGTTGCCATGGGCATTCTGCTCAGTATCTCACGCACCAACAATCTGGACGTGATCAAGGAAGAGAAAACGAAGTCCGTGACTGTACAGACACAGACTCGTACCTCTCCTGCTCTTCGTTCACGGGAGTCCATCCGTCGGATTCGATAAAGAACAACACAAAAAAGGCTGTGCACCTAATGGATGCGCAGCCTTTTTCTGTGTACTCGGTACTATTCTGTCTATCAAGATGAAGAACAGGTCAATATGGCTCTGTCCTCCATTACGGATTGCGATTTCTACAGATCGTCGCCTTTGAAAGATACGCCTTCTACCTTTACATTGACTTCAACCACGCGTAATCCGGTCATGGTCTCTACCGCTTCTCTTACATTCTGCTGAAGCATACGGGAAACTTCATGAATCGGGGTTTCGTACAGGACGATGATGCGCAGGTCAATGGCTGCTTCCAGCTGGCCGACCTCAACGCTCACGCCTTTCTGTACGTTTTTACCGCTGAGTCGCTTCGCCCAGCCCTCTGACAAACCTCCAGACATTGCGGCAATTCCGGGTGTTTCCATTGCAGCCATTCCGGCAATTTTTGCAACCACGTCATCGGCAATCCGGATGTTTCCGCTCTCCAGTTGAAGTTGTTCTGCCATGCCACATCCTCCTTCACTTCGTTACTCGTATTTTAAATCCTTTCCACCCCAAAAAGCAAATTAAACTCAAAAAGATGCGTTTACAACCTACCACCATTTGGTTATATTGAAATATGAAAATAATCTCATAAGCGATTTACAGTGTAATTTAAAACAAAATAATTTATAACCGAGGTGTTTGTTGTGAGAAACCGGATTTCATCCATTTTGCTGATTGCTTTCTTTGCACTCAGTGCCATCGCCCACTACTTGAAATGGGATTCGATTCTACAGTTCGTGATATCAGCCATTTCGGTTATTTTTGTGGCCGGTTTTTTAGGCAAAGCCACCGAAAATGTGGCCCACTACGCCGGACAGCGGCTGGGTGGATTCTTGAATGCAACCTTCGGCAATGCAGCCGAATTGATCATCGCCATTTTCCTCGTGAAAGAGGGACTGTTCGACATGGTCAAAGCAAGTCTGACAGGTTCCATTATCGGAAATCTGCTGTTAGTGCTTGGGTTAAGTATTTTTGCCGGAGGACTCAAGTTCAAAATTCAGAATTATAATGTCTCACTTGCAGGTCTGAATGGTTCCCTGATGATTGTTGCCATCATTGCCCTGTTTATCCCGGCAGTCTTTCTTAATACACATTCCATTACACAGAAAGACACGAATACCCTTAGTCTCATTGTAGCCGGATTGCTCATTCTCGCGTATATTGCTTGGTTGCTATTCTCCATGGTGACGCATAAGAACTACCTTGCAGACGTTACTGAGGATCGCGATGAAGAGCTACCCCACGAGCATGCTCCGGCATGGTCCAAGAAAAATCTATTCTCTACCTGGTGCTCGCAACGGTCATGGTTGCCTTTGTCAGTGAATGGCTGGTGGGCACGCTCGAAGTCTTCACTTCGGAATTTGGACTTAGCGAGCTGTTTGTCGGTGCATTCCTTGTGGCCATCATCGGTAATGCGGCCGAACACAGTGCAGCCATCATGCTTGCCATGAAAAATAAAATCGGAGCAGCCGTCGAGATTGCGGTTGGCAGCAGCCTGCAGATCGCGCTCTTCGTCGCTCCTGTTCTGATTTTTGTCAGCTACTTCACAGGCAGAACCATGGATATCGTATTCACAACGATTGAACTGGTCGCCATCGGCGTATCCGTATTTATTGCAAAGTCCATTACCCAAGATGGTTCAACGAATTGGTACGAAGGTTTACTCCTGCTCGTGGTATATATCATACTCGGTGTATCCTTCTTCTTGGTGTAACCAGGCCCTCACCAAGCTATATAAGTTGAACTAAAGAATATTTACACTGGACACTCCGATAACAGAACAACCTTCCGATCGCTGTTATCCCCAGATTTTTTGATTCCTTTTATAAAGGGTTAAATCCGGGGATAAAGGCGAACGCTCCGCTTCTTCAGGTTATTTCTGTCCTCTCCGTTTTGTGTAAATGTTTAGTTTAATTTATATAACAAAAGAGGCAGCCCGAATTTACCTTCGGTGCTGTCTCTTTGCTTGTATACGCCTTCCGGCTGGCTTGCATCCCCATCCCGTTCAGACGCACAAAAAAAGCATGCATAAACGCCTGCATGCCTTCTATTCTGACCCGCGCATCTGCAGGCTATTGCTCATTCTTCTTGTTCAAGGCTTCATATAGAATTGCCAAATTCCGCTCAAGCGCGCTAACCAGCTGCTTACCTGCACCTTCTGGAAGGAGCCCTGCACGAACAGCAAAATCAACTTCCTTGGAGAACCCATACATCTGTGTATCCAATACTTCCTCATAGAGAGGGCAGTAGCGGGTAGCCAGATTCTCCATCTGTACTTCAATAAGCTTCTGTATTTTATCTGCATCTTCTTGAAGAAGACTGATCGCTTTCAAATTCAGCTGGTCCTGCAGATCAGATGAAGTCATGCATTTTTCCCCCTATGTCCCAAAAATCGCGTAAAGACGTTCTACCTCTAATATTAGACGAAATGAAGAGCTAATACAAGAACCTGACCAAAATAAGCCCGCAAAGTTAAGCCTTCTGTTGAAGCATAATCCACCTGTTCCAGTCACGTCCAGACGAGTATTCAGATCATTCCATGCCAAAAAACACCCCTGCCTAAAAAGGCAGAGGTGCTTCTTGAGAGCTATTACTCAGATGCGATGCTTACATTCAGTCCATGCTTGGCAAATACTTCTGACATGGCTGCTTTCGCTTCAACTGCATCTGGACCATGAACATGTAGTTCATAGCTGTGCGTGCTGATCAGCGTTGTAAACAATCCGAGAATACTTTTCACATCGATATACTTGTTCTCCGAATGAAGCACGATTGAAGAAGTAAACTTGCCTGCTGTTTGAGCAATTTCCACTACAGCCGCGTTATTACTCGACATAGGAATCCCTCCGTCTTTTTACTATTGGTATCATCTATTAATTACCACTACATGATACCGTGAATCCGCTTTCCTAGCAACAGCAAAATCCTGTTCCTATTTCAAACGGTCCGGATTCAGGCATTCCAGCTCAGGAATCACAAAAATACCGTCTTTACGAATCAGCACATCGTCAAAATAAATCTCTCCGCCGCCATAATCCGGACGCTGAATCAACACCAGATCCCAGTGGATGGACGAGCGGTTGCCGTTGTCTGTTTCTTCGTATGCCTGACCTGGTGTAAAGTGCAAGCTGCCTGCGATTTTTTCATCGAACAGAATATCTTTCATCGGATGCAGAATATGCGGGTTGAACCCAATCGCGAATTCACCGATATGACGAGCACCCTCATCCGAATTCAGGATTTCATTCAAACGCTCTGTATCATTGCTTGTTGCTTCAATGATTTTACCATTCTCGAACGTAAACTTGATATTCTCAAAAGTCACTCCGTTATACAGCGTTGGTGTGTTATAACTAATCGTTCCGTTCACGGAGTTACGCACAGGGGCACTGTACACTTCGCCATCCGGAATATTCTTTTGCCCGGAACATTTCTCTGCACCGATATCTTTAATGGAGAAGCTCAGCTCTGTTCCTGGTCCCGTGATACGAACTTTGTCTGTCCGCTTCATCAGGTTAGCGAGCGAGTCCTGCGCTTTGTCCATTTTGGCGTAATCCAGGTTACATACGTCGAAGTAGAAATCTTCAAACGCTTCTGTACTCGTGTTGGCGAGTTGCGCCATACTTGCGTTAGGGTAACGAAGTACAACCCATTTTGTATGTTTGACACGTTGTTCACTATGTACCGGGTGGGAGTACAATGAATTGTACATTTTCATTTTTTCTTCCGGCACATCGGACAGATCATTCACATTTTCTCCCGCACGAATACCGATATAACAATCCATCTGTTTCATCCGGTTCAGATCAATCTCTGCCCATGTTTTCATCATTTCTTCTGTGGCATTTTTCAGCATCGCACGCTGTACGGTTTTATCAGTCAACTGTACAAAGACGTTACCACCTTTTTTGCCTACCTCTTCAATAATGGCGTTAATCAGATCACGTTCCGATCCAATCATCTCAACCAATACATTTTCACCAGGCTGTACATCTACTGAATAGCCCACCAGGTTTGCTGCAAGCTTTTGAATTCTTGGGTCTTTCATCTTGGTAAAATCCTCCTGTCATCTGCCATACTTAAATTGAACAACGGTAAATTACGATACTATTGTAGCACGCGAACAGTCATCCCGTCAGCAGGCAGTCCCTCACTTCGTTTATTGATATGACTTGAAGTTTACATCGGTGACAAGGGCTTCTTTGTTACTTTTACGGTTGTTGTCCGTGTAACTCATCTGACTTTCAGAGGATAAGCGAAGAGGCAGACTGCTCTTCCGATCTACCGTGAGATGATATACCGTCTGCACGCTCGCTTGTTTCATCATCTGTTGCATCGTTGTTTCACCCTGTTTCCAAACTTTCTCCAGATCCTTCTCAAGCTTCTCCTTACGCGCCCCTTTCACCGTAGCTGCCTTATGCATATATTCTGCCCGAATGGCGTTCATCTCGTCGTTTAGCTGGGCTACAGCCCATGATTTGGCGTCTTCCGGTGCAAGTTCAATCCGTAATGTTCTGGTTCGACGACCATCCCCATACTCGGATTGAATAGTTTTGTTCATCTTATCGATCTTCTCCATTTGGGCAATTGGATTAAAACGAGAAAGAGACCCTCGCAGCGGCTCATGCTGCGCGGACAATGCCATCCATTGCCCTTGTTTCCGCTCGAAAGAGGCGCTAAACCCACTGGGCTGTCCATTATTTTTTACGGCAGTTGTTTGAATGCCTGTGCCCACAGCGGTCACTTCTCCAGGTAATCGGGTCTGAAGGGTCAGACGATCATGATTCTCCAGCTTGCCTTCAAATTTGAACTGATTCTCGAACAGCCCGCTGTTCTCCCGTCGAAGCCCTGCCTCTCCTTCAAAACTCAATTTTTCTTTTCCCGCTATCCCCGATAAAGCCAGGGAAAAAACCTCTTCGGGCGTTCGATCTCGCTGGATGAATCCACAACCCGGAACACCAATAATCACGATGCTCACAAATAACCACAATGTACGTACCGAATGGCGGTTAAGCATATCTATCTTCACCCTTCCATGAACTTTCTCCATAGATTGCCCCGCCCGTATACGCTTATACTTCCTTCTATACACAACTTGATCTCCGACGAAAAAAGAGAACGACTCCGCAATTGGAATTGTTCTCTCTTAACGCGTTACATCCTGTTCCTCTACAACGATTCTGTTCCGACCACCATTCTTCGCGCTGTACAAAGCCATATCAGCCCGATAAAACAAGGACTCTACACTGACCTTTTCATCCATCCAATTCCACTCTGCGATGCCACTGGATACTGTGACGAGCGGTCTGGTCTCTTCTGCAACTCTCTTTCGAATCACTTCCGCATAGTCCAGCGCCTGCCTTACACTCACCTGTGGCATGTAGATCGCCAGTTCTTCTCCACCCCATCTGGCGCAGACATCTTCCGGGCGAACAGAGCTGGTGACGATCTCACTCACTTGTTTCAATACTTGATCCCCGTCTGGTGTCCGAATGTATCATTCACCTGTTTGAACTGATCAATATCCACCACAATGAGGGAGCCACAGAATTCATGAGCCTGTCGCTCGTGGATAACACTATCCAGATAATGCCTTACGTACAGACCTGTCAACATATCCAGATTAGCCAAGCGCCGAACCTCGGCATGCAGTGTGGCATTCGACAGGGCAAGCCCGATATGAATGGATAACATCTGCAAGAGCCGATAGTTATCATATGAAAAGTAGTGCTCTCTACTGTGTCCAAGCAAAATGGCACCCTTCACTTCACCATTAACTCTGATCGGTGATGCAATCAGTGACATGGATCCCGTATCTTCCATGAAAAAGGAGGACACTTTATCATATTGCGCATAATTGACTATAATAAGCGGTTCCTCTGTTCGGTACACCAAGCCTGCGATACCGTAGTCTACAGAAAAGGATTGGTGAAAAACATCTTTCACGTTAGAAGACATGACTTCGAAGTCATTGGTACTGTCATTGAGTTGAAGAATGCAACACGTTTCGGCCTGGAATATTTCCTTCAACTCTTGCTCGGATAGTTGATAAATCTCCGAAAGATGCAGGCTTTTGTTCAACCGCTGTGTAAGATCATTAATTAAACGAAGTTCCTGAATTAACATATTGGATTGTTCATGCAACTTGGCGTTCTCAAAGGCCGTTCCTGCAGTGTCTACCATCATCGTAATCAATTGCAAGTCCGATTCTTCCATAATCTCTTCATTCATTTCGATATGGAACACACCGTATATGCCTTGTTTGCCTTTCAGCGGAATCCCTACATCTACAATGCGGTTCTCTGCATCATGTGAGCGAGCAACGATCAGCTTACCTTCCATAAATGAACGCACACAAATATCTTCTCCTCGCTCGTGGACAAGCAACGGTTTAATCCGTGGATCAGAGTTGCTCTGATCCTGAGACATATACAATTTGATATAAGTCGCCGGGTACAAGTAGTCCATACTGTCAAATACCTCATCCAATATAGCCTCGACATCCATTTTGTCATGCATTCGCTGAACAATCTGAAAGAGGATGGACCTCCGGTGTTCCTCACGGGCTGTTTGTTCATGAGCATGTAACAGGTCCGTCATAAATATGTATTCAAATCTTCGGTAAAAGCAGGTGCGATAATGCAATGCCTCAGATTGAACCACAGCTTCAGACGTTTCATATCCATTGGATTCATAGATCACAGCAGTGAATACGGCAAACATATCCTTGTTTGTTCTGGAGAATAAGGGATGTGTTATTATAAGATATTCTCCGTGTTCGCTTGTCCCTTTAAGGGACAGGACCTGTCTCTTATCCAAACATTCCAATACCAGCCTGCGTGCATTTACGCCCGGATCAGCTTCATGATCGCTATCGTATCCTATGCAATCACCTTCCGTGTTCCACACGCTGTAAAAGGTTGATGTTCTGGCCAGCCTTGAACCCACTCTGGAGTTCCAGTCACTGTATGCCTGCTCTAGCAAGCTGCCCAAATATGAAAAATCAAAAGGTGTGATATCCATTTTTTGCATCCACAACACATGCTCTTCATGAGAACGAGGAGCGGCAAAAGATGCGGAATCGCCCGAACTTCGTGAATTCAAGCTGGCAGGTAAACTTCTTAGATGTTCTAACATGTCAGGCGCTCCTTTGCACCGTTTTTGCATCCACAAGGATGCATTAATCTGCAGACGTTATCGCAAACCTGCAAATTTGTTGCGATAACCTTGTTACATAAAGATGATTTAAAGTTAAGATACAATCTATTTTACTCTGTTTAAAGCTTTTTTGCATCCATATTTCAGAAAATTGTCCCATTATTTTAGGCCCAATGACCTATCGACAAATTTAGACGTTTTTTTGCTTTTATTCTACGCTTGACTTTGTTTCTCTTAAACTGTAATATAAATTGTTGATGAAGACTACTAATGGGTCTTTAAATTTGGGCATTACCGGTTGTGTCACCCTCATTCTTTTTGTTGCTTTCAGGACAGCGGCTGAACTTTCCTGATCGTTCTATGCGAGGCCAAGCCCGCATCAACAAATTGGAGCGCAAACAGAGCCCTAATATGAACTTTAACTAAAAAGGAGCTACTTTAAACATGGCACGTTACACTGGTCCTAAATTTAAATTGAGCCGTCGCCTCGGCATTTCCCTTAGCGGAACAGGCAAAGAATTGAAACGCCCTTTCCTCCAGGTCAGCACGGAGCTAACCAACGCAGAAAAATGAGCAACTACGGTATGCAATTGCAAGAAAAACAAAAATTGCGCCACATGTACGGTTTGGGCGAGAAACAATTCCGCACACTGTTCTCTAAAGCTCAAAAAATGCAAGGTATTGCCGGTGAGAACTTCATGTTCTTGCTTGAGTGCCGCCTTGACAACCTCGTTTACCGCCTTGGGTTTGCTAACTCCCGCGCTGGAGCGCGTCAGTTGGTAGCACACGGTCACGTAACTGTAAACGGCAAAAAAGTCGATATCGCTTCTTACCAAGTAAGCACTGGCGATGTAATCGGCTTGCGTGAGAAGAGCCGCGCTCTTTCTTCCGTTAAAGAAGCTTTGGAAGGTCGTTCGCATCTTCCAGCATACGTTGAATACAACGAAGCAGCTGTAGAAGGTAAATTCATCCGCTTGCCTGAGCGTGCTGAATTGTCCCAAGACATCGATGAAAAACAAATCGTCGAGTTCTACAACCGTTAATCGTTGCAATCACATTAAAGTTTCAATCCAAACAGCTGTCGAGATTTTCTCGGCAGCTGTTTTTCTATGCTTTTTTTAATTATCTTCATTATAGGAACGTAAATAACGATATAAAATATAGACTCCCTTCAGGAGAAGCACACATCCATATATACATCACAAGAATGACATCGAGGGGGATTAAAACATGCATTTTTTTCGCAACCGCAAGCTCGCTGTTAAGCTTGGACTTTTACTCGGGATCGTATTAATCTGTTGTATTGGAGCCCTGATTGCATTTAATACCAAATCCATTTACGACAAAAGCCTCCAGTACGGCGAAACCGTTGCTGGACAGGCAGCAAACCGGGCTACGAATGAGTTTATGACTGACATTAATCAGGTCAAAAACACGTTGGACACCATGAGTACCACGTTATTGGATGCTGCTCAGAACGGATCACTCAACCGTGAAGAAATCGTCAGACTTCTTGAACAATATCTGAAAAAGGACGAGAAAGTTTTTGGCTTTTATACGGGTTGGGAACCTGACGCCTTTGATGGAAACGATGCGGATCACGTCAACAAAAATGAATATGATGATGCTACGGGTCGATTCGTTCCATACGTTATACGCGATGGCAACTCCCTGCATTTTGAGCCAATGCCTACTTATGAGGGAAGCGGTGAAACTAGTACTTACTATCAGCAGCCAAAGAAAACCAAATCCATCTATTGGTCCGAGCCTGTTACCTATACGGTTGGTGGTAAAGAAACACTGCTCGTTTCGATTGTCCTCCTCTATTAGATGAAAACAAAACTTTTCTGGGCATTGTTGGGGCCGACTTTACCATTGATCGTTTTCAGCAAAATATAGCATCACTTAATCCGGATCAGGGTTATGCCATGCTTATTACTAGTGAAGGACAGATTGCTGCACACGGCTCCAAACCGGAACTGGCTAATGAAGGAGCCGTAATTCCATCTGAAATGAAGACAGTCATTCAGCGTATACAGTCTGGCGAGTCCCAGTTTTACGCTACAGACCCTGAAGTAGGTGAAGAACTATTTATTGCCGAGCCCGCCAGGTTACAAGGAACGGATTCAAACTGGTACCTTGTATCGGCGCTGCCAAAGAGCCACATCCTTCAACCTTTCTATGACAGCTTGAACTGGTCCATACTGATTGCCGCACTGGCAGTACTTCTGCTTGCAGGTGTGGTTACCTACACTATCGTCTCCATTGTAAGGCAGTTGAATCAAGTCAATATTGTCGCTGGACAGCTCGCTGGCGGGGATTTGACACAAAAGTTACCTGTACGATCCAAAGATGAATTTGGCATCATGGCGGGTCATATGAATCAGATGATGGATACACTGCGACATACCATCTCGGTTATATCCGAACATGCTTTATCTGTCGGCTCCACTTCTCAACAATTGACCGCAGGTGCCGAAGAAACAGGTAAAGCAGCCGAACTGATTGCATTAACAGGAGTCGAAGTTGCAGATAAAGCAGGTAAACAGGTGCAGGAGCTGCAAGAGTCCTCCCGTTCCATGAATGAAATATCTGCAGGGATCGGAAGAATTGCAAAGGCTGCCTCCGATGTATCGGATTCATCGCGAGCTGTGGCTGAGCGAACAACTGTCGGAACCGATAAGATTCAGTCCGCCATGCGTATGGTCGATAGTGCCACCTCTTCTGTGCAGACGTCCATGACCGCACTGGAGAATTTCCGTCAACGTTCTGAAGAGATTGGTCATATTACAGGCATGATCACGGAAGTTAGCCGTCAAACCAATCTTCTTGCCCTTAATGCTTCCATTGAAGCATCACGAGCAGGTGAACACGGGCGTGGCTTTGGTGTTGTTGCTTCCGAGATCCGTAATCTGGCTGAACAATCCAGAACATCAGCAGCGCAGATTGCAGCGTTGATTCATAGCGTTCAGCAAGAGGTCCTTTCTCTCGTTGAAAATATGGAACAGGGGAACGCCGAGGTAAGCCATATAGCGGAAGTGATTAATGAGAGTGGTGAACTATTCCTCTCCATTTCATCACAGATTACAGATGTTAATGAGCAGATTGAGCATGTCTCAGCCATTGCGCAGCAGATGTCAGCTGGATCACAGCAGGTTGATGCCACGTTAGCGCAACTCAAAACCATTGGTCATGAGACAGCAGATCATGCAACTCGTGTTGCCTCTGCCTCTGAAGAACAACTCGCATCCATGGAAGAGATTACGGCGGCATCTGCCTCACTGGCTAATCTTACCCAGGAACTATTAGAACTGATTCAACGCTTCAAAACCTAATGTAGGAGACCTCCAAAACGACAAATCATTCAGGCCACCCTATGCACCTCAGCATGGAGGTGGCCTGCTTATTTTGGCTTACAACTCATGAAATGTGCTTCAATATCGCATCATATATAGCATAATGCATGGCAGAATGGCAAATTTCGACCATTACTTGTATTTCTCAGGCATGCAAACCCGCCTTTTTATGCTATAATAAGTGCTGTTAAAAGGAGGAAGACACTGAATGGTTGATGTTAATAAGAAAAAGCCCGATGAACAGCCTGTACGCAAACGCAGCTTTGCCCGCAGACTGGGAAGTTTCGTCAAATGGATGGTTGTCCTTGGATTTATGGGGGCACTATTTGTAGGCGGTGCTTTGATGGGATACGTCAGTTCCATTGTGAAAGACGAGCCTGTCCGTTCAAGGGCCCTGATTGAACAAAAAGTCAGCGAAAACTCCATCACAGGCTTTGCTTACTTTGCCGACGGCAGTCCGATCGGTCAATTACGTACGGAAGAAGACAGGCGTCCGGTCACTACGGACCAGATCCCACAGAAGGTTATTGATGCTGTCATTTCGATTGAAGACAATCATTTTTACGAACATAAAGGTGTAGACATGAGCGGAACACTACGTGCCGTGAAACAGAAAGTGCTGAAAGAATCAGTACAAACCGGCGGTAGCACACTGACTCAGCAATTGGCGCGTCGTGTGTTTTTGAATCTGGATCGCACAGAAGATCGGAAAGTGAAAGAAATTTTGCTCTCACTCCGACTCGAACGTTTCCTGACCAAAGACGAGATCATGACAGCCTATCTGAACAAAGTTCCTTTTGGTAATGGTTCCAGCGGATACAACGTTTACGGAATCAAAGCGGCCGCCAAAGGATTGTTCAATATTAACGATCTGGATAAAATCAACATCGCTCAAGCTGCTTATCTTGCTGGATTGCCACAACTCCCCTCCTCTTACTCCGCTTTTAACGGTAAAGGTGATTTTGTAGAGGAGAATTTTGACCGCGCAATCAACCGTCAGCATCTGGTACTGCGTCGTATGCTTGAACTGGGCAAAATCAATCAGTCCGAGTATGACAAAGCTCTTGCTTTTGATATCAAAAGCTCTCTCGCTCCGAAGACCATCAAGGCTTACAACACTTATCCATATCTTATGATGGAAACGGAACGACAAGCTGCACAGATTTTGATGAAACAGTTGAATTCCGACACAGATGAATCTACAGACACAGACAAAGCTACGGATGCAGACACACCTCAAAAGGAAAGCAGTGCATTATTAGAGGAAGCTCAGACGCAACTGCGGACAGGTGGATATCGTATCTACACGACCATCAACAAAAGTATCTACAAAACGATGCGTACCATTGCGGAAGATGACAGCAATTTCTCAGCAGATGATCCTGTCAAAGGAAAAGAACAAACTGCTGCCATGCTGATTAATCACAAAACGGGTGCTATTCTGGGTATGATTGAGGGCCGGAATTTCCAGGATGAACAGATGAACTACGCAACGCAGATGATACGTCAGCCAGGTTCAACGATGAAACCTATAGCCGCTTATCTTCCTGCGCTAGATGAAGGTCTTGTCCAACCTGCTTCTATTATTGATGACTCACCGATCATTCTCAAAAATGGTCCGAGCGGTTACCACATTGCCAAGAATGCCAATAACCGGTATCAGGGACTGGTCACTGCCCGCAGAGCACTGAATTATTCTCTTAATATACCGGCTCTGAAGTTGTTTAATGAAGAAGTAGGAATCGAGAAGGCTTGGACCTTCGCCAAGAAACTGGGTATTACCACCATTCAGAAGGAAGACTATCAGGCTCAGACCGGTGTTCTCGGAGGTCTCCAATACGGTGTAACCGTTGAAGAATTAACCAGTGCCTATGGTGCGATCGCCAATAATGGTGTATATAACGATTCTTACATGATTAGCAAAATCGTAGATTCCAAAGGCAACATTGTTTATAAACACGATACTGAACCTGTCCAAGCCTTCTCGGAGCAGACAGCATACCTGATGACCGATATGCTGCGGACCGTTATTACAGAAGGAACGGCAGATAAAGTACGTGAAAATTACAAATATTCCAAGAGTGTACCAATCGTAGGTAAAACGGGTTCCACTCAAAACTACGCAGATGTCTGGTTTGAAGGTTATACACCAGATGTCACACTTGGCGTGTGGGTTGGATACAAACAGCCGGTGAATACGCTGGAAAGTAAATCACAGAGAAAACGTGCGCAGCAACTGTGGTCGAAAATCCTGAACGAAGTGATCGATACGCAAAAGATCTGTTCGTCACGGATTCGTTCAAAAACCATCTGGCATCGAAACACGCACGGTGTCGGCATACAGCGGCAAGTTGCCAACATCCATGACTGACAAATTTGTTACGGATATTTTCAACAGCAAGTTTGTTCCGAAGGATAGCGATGACGGTGTAGCCAAAGCCAGGTACATTACTTACAATGGTGTAAACTATATTCCGCGTGACGGAACACCTTCGGACATGTTGAAGGAAAAACAGTAATCAAGCGTAAAAAACCAATCTCGGATCTCATCAAAGAATTGCAAAATGCATTCTCACGTATGAGTCGACATGAGTCACTTGCTTATTACCTTCCTGAAGATGCTGATGCAGACATGCCAACACAGATTGATCCAAGGACAGATAACGGCAAAGCTCCTGATGCACCAGGCAACGTACGCATCTCAACCTCAGGTGACAGAGCAGTCATTACATTTAATGCCACACCTGAAAATGATGTCGTCGGTTATCGTCTGTACCGTTCTGTAAACGGTGGAGGATTCCAGAACCAGGGTCAAGTTGTCCTGACTGGTGAATCCAGATCATTCTCTGCATATGCAGCGCAAGGCGGTAACTTCGCCTTCTATGTAACGGCAGTGGATGTTGCAGGCAGAGAGTCTGCTCCTAGCGCTACAGTAAATAGTGCTGGTGTAGCTCCTCCTGTGGAAGAAGAGATTAATGAGCCGATTGAAGTTCCAGGTACAGTCATTACGCCAGGAGAAACGCAGACCGACAATACAACAACGACAGCCCCAGGCACACCTGGTCAAGTCAGCGTATCTGCCCTCTCTCAAGGACTGCGTATTCAATGGGCGTCCAGTCCAAACGCAGATAGTTATGCTGTATATTACAGTGAAACAGGCTCAGCTCCTTACACCAAAATTGGAACAACGTCGGGAACTACCATGGATTATGGAGTACCTTCGTCTACCAGTGGATGGTTTAAGGTATCTGCCAGTAACAGTGCGGGTGAGTCCGAACCTTCTGCGGCCGTACATTTTCAACCCTGATTCAGGCATAGCGATCCAAAACAAACCGCACCCTCAGACCGTATCTGAGGGTGCGGTTTTTTATTTGCATATGCAACAGCTAAAAAAGCCTGCTTTCATGCCATTGGCATAAAGCAGGCTTTTACAACCGATTTAATGGGTAGAGTCAACGTATATGGATTCGTAGAGTATTAACTTCTTTCCCACACTCATTGGTATCGGCATCGATACAGACACATTGATGATCCTAGCACTGTCACGTTAGTCTTCAATAGTGGATAGATCTCCTGTTGGCAGATCAAGCTCCCAGGCTTTCAATACACGCCGCATGATCTTGCCGGAACGTGTCTTGGGCAGTTTATCCTTAAACTCAATCTCACGCGGAGCAGCATGGGCAGACAAGCCCTCTTTGACAAAACGATAGATCTCTTCTTTCAGCTCCGGTGTCGCCTCATATCCTTCACGAAGCGCTACAAAGGCCTTGATAATCTCCCCACGTGTCACATCCGGCTTACCGATTACACCCGCCTCTGCTACCGCAGGATGCTCTACAAGCTTGCTCTCCACCTCAAAGGGTCCGATACGCTCACCTGACGAATTAATCACATCATCAATCCGTCCCTGGAACCAGAAATATCCTTCTTCATCCATATAAGCGGAGTCACCGGATACATACCAGCCCGTAAGCCTGAAGTACTCCTCGTATTTCACAGGGTTATTCCAGATCTTCGCCATCATGGATGGCCAAGGTGCCCGTATGGCCAGATTACCCATGCTGTACGGCGGCAATTCCTGCCCGCGATCATCAATAATGGCTGCTTCGATGCCAGGCAACGGACGTCCCATGGAGCCAGGCTTGATCGGCATTCCGGGATAGTTACAGATCAACTGTGCCCCTGTTTCCGTCATCCACCATGTATCATGAATTCGCTGACCATAGGCTTTCCATCCCCAACGAACAACCTCCGGATTGAGCGGTTCACCGACAGACATGACATGACGCAGACTGCTCAGATCAAACTGGGCGATGGTCTCTTCTCCCGCTCCCATCAGCATACGGAAGGCCGTTGGTGCACTGTACCAGATCGTGACTTTGTTCTTCTGGATGGTGCTGTACCAATCTTGAGGGCTGAAACGACCGCCCCGTATCACATTGGTCACTCCGTTGAGCCATGGAGCAAAGATACCGTAAGAAGTCCCTGTCACCCAACCAGGGTCAGCAGTGCACCAGTACACATCATCCTCACGTAAATCCAGAACAACCTTACCTGTATAATAGTGCTGAATCATGGCATTTTGAACATGGTACACCCCTTTGGGTTTACCCGTAGAGCCTGAGGTATAATGAATAAGCAAACCATCCTCACGATTCAGCCACTCTACTTCCATCTCATCCGAAGCGGCAGACATCTCTGCATCAAAATCGATGAGTCCTTCTTCAGTCTGTACGCCCCCACCCACGATAAATATATGTTTGAGTTCGGGCAACTCGGAACGTTTGATGCGTTTCAGTAATTCTGGAGTTGTGACGAGTGCTACTGCTCCGCTATCTTCCAGCCGATCCTTCACAGCCGTTTCCATAAAAGCTTCGAACAAAGGGCCCGCGATGGCTCCAGCTTTCAATATGCCCAGAAGACTAAAATACAGCTCAGGACTTCGAGGCATAAAAATAAACACTCGCTCCCCTTTGGCTATGCCATATTTGCGGAGAACATTCCCGAACCGACTCGACTGTTCACTCAGATCAGCGAAAGTATAGGACTCTTCACGTGAAGCATCGCTATACAATAAAGCGGTTTTCCCGCCCCTTCCTTCCAGTACATGACGATCAATCGCTTCATGCGCCATGTTTACTTTTCCGCTGGCGTGCCACGTAAAGTGCCTTTCCACCGATTCCCAATCGAACCGGCTTCTCGCCTCCGTGTAATCGCCCAGATTAGATTCAGACACAACCGTCTGCAGCATCTCACCATGTGCTTGACTCATGCTTGCCAGCCTCCTTCAACTCGACATTTCGATTCCCGTTAGGGGTCAATTCTCATTGCCTTTGTGTTGACTGAACTTCCAGTTAGCGCTTACATTAGTAGAGAGAACTTCTCATCATGTACTTGCTCGGCCAAACAGATGTTAACTATACTGTATTGAATTGTGAACATTTTTTGTCTACGCAATTATAGCAAATCTTTTCAATTGTCGTCTATGGCTTTTCAATTTTTTGGATTTTTGCTATAGCGTTCTTTTTGAATAACCTCTATAAGTAGGGAGAGAGGAGCATGAACCATGGAACATATCAAAGAACATCATATGCGTTCCATCTTCAAGTCCGGCCACCGAATTACTGTTGAAGGCCCCGTGCAGGCCGAGGAGATAACCCGTCTTGCCTTCCATCTGGATCTGGATGCCTTTCGGCGACCAACGGAGCAGCAGGAAGCTCTCGCAGAGATCGCAGCATTACCTGAAGGGCGAATTATCATTGCACATGAAAATGAAACGATTATTGGTTATGTAACCTTTCACTATGCGGATGATTGTGAACGCTGGTCCGAGGGCAATATGACTGATCTGATTGAGCTTGGGGCAATCGAGGTTGCGGACGACTATCGCTCGCTTGGCATTGGACGTGAGATGTTGCTTACCGCTTTGGAAGATAAATACATGGAGAACTACATTATTTTCACCACAGAATATTATTGGCATTGGGATCTGAAGGGCAGCGGACTAAACGTATGGGATTATCGCAAAATGATGGAGAGGCTGATGGAAACGATCGACATGACCTGGTATGCAACAGACGACCCCGAAATCTGTTCACATCCTGCAAACTGTTTGATGGTGCGAATCGGAAGTCAGGTGCCCATCACATCAGAAGAACAGTTTGATCGTGTACGCTTTCGCCATCGCTTCATGTACTGATTCGATGATCTATTCCAAAACAATATACATAACAAAACCGCCTCTCGCAGCGTTGCTCCATACTTCATGGAACAGCTAATCGAAGGGCGGTTTTCATTCATAACGTATTGCCTCACAGTCCAGACTTATGCCATTACATATTTTCTAACATATGCTCCACAATGCGATGTGAACGCTGCGAAGATTGCACGGTAAATTCAGCAAAGTTAACATGCGCCGAACCATCCGCTTTATCTGACATACCACGCAGGACAACAAATGGTACCCGATTCATGTAACAGACCTGAGCAACTGCAGCCCCTTCCATCTCGGCACATGCACCGTCCATTTCGGTATATAACATATTAACCGTATCTTTATTCGCAATAAATTGGTCTCCAGATAACACTTTACCGATCAGATAATTGGCTTCCTGAGCTTTACATGCTTCTTCAGCCAGTTTAATAAGTGAAGCGTCGGCAGGGAATGCAGATGTCTCCTGGTAAGGGATAACCCCGCGTGCGAACCCCAGTGGCGTTACATCCATGTCGTGCTGAACACATACAGACGATATAACCATATCTCCGATGTTCAGATCGGGGTTAACTGCACCCGCAACACCTGTGAAGATAATCCGATTAACTTGAAAACGATCAATCAAGATCTGCGTCGTAACCGCTGCATTGACTTTACCTACGCCGGATTTGCACACGACAATTTGCTTGCCCAGCCACTCGCCTGCAACGTATGTAATCCCGGTTTGTTTGACCGTCTCAAGCTGCTTCATGCCTGCCAGCAAAAGCTCAACTTCTTCATCCATCGCTCCGATAATCCCAATCGTTTCACGCATCTTCCGATACCTCCTGTTTTCACTTTTAACCTCATTCAGCACAAAAGCTCCGTCTCCGGAGCTTTCGCATATCCACTATGTAGAGAGAATGACTTCTCCCTTACTGTATATAATCCCGATTAAACTACATCTGCGTGACTTACAGACAGACGAAGAATCGTTTCATGCGGCAAAATAACCCGTGGGTTCTCCACATTTTCTTTCTTCATCAACTTGGTCAGCAAACGCATCGCTACTGCACCCAGGTCGTACATTGGCTGAGCCACTGTTGTCAACTGAGGACGCACCATGGAAGCCATACGGATGTTATCCACACTAATAATGGAGAAATCATCCGGTACTTTCAGACCTTCATCCTGAATGCTGTGAATGGCACCAATCGCCATTTCATCTGTTGCAGCAAAGATCGCCGACGGTTTCTTCTTCAGTCCGAGGAAATATTTCATCGCTTCCACACCGGATTCATAACGATAGTTACCGATACGTACCAGATCTTCTTGGTATTCCATGCCTGCTGCTTCCAGTGCTTTCTTGTAACCTTGGAAACGGGCATATCCATTCGCCGGATCTTGCAGTGTACCACTGATCATCGCAATTTCCTTGTGTCCATGACGAATCAGGGTGTTTACCGCGTCAAACGCAGCCGCCTCATGGTCAATATCCACCGAAGGGAATGTGCCCTTCTCATCACTCGTTGCACAAAGTACGATCGGCACAGCCGCAGACTGGAACGCCTGAATGTGTTCGTCCGTTACTGTTCCACCCATGAAGAGCAGTCCGTCTACTTGCTTTTCGAGCAACGTGTTGATAACACGAATTTCTTTTTCTTTCTTCTTATCTGCATTACACAAAATAATATTGTAGTGATACATATTCGCAATATCTTCAATTCCGCGGGCAATCTCCGCGAAGGTTGAGTTCGAAATATCTGGAATAACGACCCCGACCGTGGTTGTCTTCTTGCTTGCCAGACCTCTGGCTACCGCGTTCGGACGATATCCCAACCGTTCGATGGCTTCATATACTTTTTTCCGCGTTTGCGGTTTGACATTAGGGTTATTATTAACTACCCGTGATACCGTTGCCATAGACACTCCAGCTTCACGTGCCACATCATAAATGGTTACCGTCACAGTACTTCTCTCCATTACCAGTAAATTTTCATACCATTTTCATTAAGATTTATATTACGACAAATTTTTGCATTAATCAATTAAAATAGGCTTTAGGACTCACTCAAAACATTCGTAAGTGTGGTTCTAGTAATATCTGAATGGGAAGTATGCCATACAGGAATTCCCTTTTTGATCAGGATTGCCTGTGGAGATTCGTGCTTAACACCCAGCTTGTCTGCTGCTTCATTCGATACCGGGCGATCTTCCACAACATAGATGATGCCATATTTCACTTGTTCATTGGCATTGTTAAGCAAATAATCGTTCATCTCCTGATAAGCGTTCGAGCTGATCGGACAGCGCGTGCTATGCTTAAACAGAAGCAAGGGTTGATCCTCGGTAGCCTCCACTGCGGAGTTTAGCTGTTCAATACTTGTCATTTTAGTCATGTCAGCCATTAGATATACATCCCCCTTTACCAGGAATACCGCTATGTTGAGCGTTTTCACTCTTCGATATCTTAACAAAAAGTGCGCGAAAAAGCCAATTTTCATGAAAACAAGCATTTTACACGTCAAAATTAGACAGCATTTGAGAAGTACTCCTGCCACACAAATCCGGATAATTGACTTAATCTGCGCTCCGTGGTCTCAATCCACGCTGTATCACCAGACTTCGTTGCGTAACCCATAATGTCCAGCAACAGATTGATACGCTCCTCCACTGCTTGCTGCATTCGATATTCCATCTCCCGATCGGTCGCATCCGGCCAGGCCAGCAGTAGCTCATGAAACAGGTCTGCCAGTTCATTACGTTCACCAAAAGATACGTCTTGCTTCACGGGCTGTTCACCCAATGTGTTTATGCATTCTGTTAAGTCCGGCTTGACCGGCGGAAGCACTTCGTATGATACACAGTCTGTACACGCAAATACGGGTACGTTTCGAATCTCCACTTTTTTGGCGTATACCACTGTTCTTAATTCCAACTCCATTACATGTCCACATCTGCACGACTTGCGCACCACCATCACCTCATTCGTTCTATACTCTATATAAGTACCATTCGACCTATTTCGGCTCAAATCCTGCTATATACGAAAGGTTGCACAAATTACCACTCCTCCAGATGAAGGTTGTCGAATGCAGGCAGTTACTGACTTGTAATCGCTTCCTCCAAACTGAATATGCACTTCCATGAAGTCCCTTGGAGAATCTGTTACAATTAAAGACGCAACAGACATATCACCGCAAAAAGGAGAGATGGACATGAGATTAACCGGTAAAAAAGTCATCGCTCTGGTCGATGAAGAATTCGAGGATTTAGAATTGTGGTACCCTGTACATCGGGTTCGTGAAGAAGGTGCAGAAGTGTATCTTGCTGGTGAGAAAAAAGGAAAAACCTATATTGGCAAATACGGTGTGCCTGCTGAAGCCGAATACAGTTTCGATGAACTCGACAGTTCAGATTACGATGGTATTCTCGTGCCAGGCGGCTGGGCGCCAGATAAACTGCGTCGTTATTCCAAAGTACTGGAGCTTGTGAAGGAAATGAATGCAGACCGGAAACCGATTGGACAGATCTGTCATGCGGGCTGGGTGCTGATTTCTGCCAAAATTCTGGACGGGGTAACGGTAACCTCTACACCAGGCATTCGGGATGACATGGAAAATGCAGGTGCGATCTGGAAAGATGAAGCGGTTGTTGTTGATGGACATATCATCTCGGCACGTCGTCCGCCTGACCTTCCACCTTATGGCAAGGCATTCTGTGATGCACTCGCTGACAAGTAAAAATAACCCCATTGTGCTCTCATGCACATTGGGGTTATTTTATATAACAAGTTTTCCAATAAATAATTATCACAAATGTAAATATATTAACTTAAAGGTATTTATATCCATTTTACCTAATCACGATGCGTTCGAACCACTTTGTTCATCTGGACTTCCCGTGGAGTCATTAAAGACTTGCAGTCGCTCCTCAATATCTCCGCTGGTCCGTAAGGCGAAGCACTTTCGCGCTTCTTCTTTGGCGGCCGATGCTGTTGTGTTCAGCACTCTGTGCTTCACACGTAACAGGGATTGTGGAGACATACTCAAGTGGCGAATGCCAAGCTCCAACCAAAGCGGAATGGCGCGTTCGTCCCCTGCCATCTCTCCGCACACACTGACATCAATTCCAGCCGTATGAGCCGCATCTGCTGTCGCACGAAGCATCCGCAGAACAGCCGGATGATAGGGGTGATACATATGAGCGATCTGCTCATTCATTCGATCTACTGCCAGTACATATTGAACCAGGTCGTTCGTACCAATACTGAAGAAATCCGCTTCCTCTGCGAGCAGATCAGCAATCATCACCGCTGCAGGAACTTCAATCATAATTCCCACCTGAATGTGAGGATCGTATGATAATCCGCGCTCGTCCAGATCAGACATCGCCTCACGGAGAATCTCATTGGCCTGCTGAAGTTCTTCCACCGAAGAGATCATCGGGTACATGATTTTGACATTTCCGGCAGCGCTGGCACGCAGAATGGCTGTAAGCTGTGTTTTGAACAGATCCTTGCGGTCCAGACTAATCCGAATGGCACGGTACCCCAGAAACGGATTGTCTTCCTCCGGCAGTTCAAAGTAATCGAGTTGCTTGTCACCACCGATATCCAGTGTACGAATAACAACAGATTGTCCTGCTGTTTTCTCTGCCACAAGACGATACACCTCATACTGTTCTTGCTCACCCGGGAACGTAGCACGGTCCATATACAAAAACTCTGTTCGGAACAAGCCCACACCTTTGGCTCCTTGTTTCAAAGCAAGGTCCAATTCCTTCACCGAACTGATATTGGAAGCCAAGTGCAAAACGGCCCCATCTTTGGTTACGGCATCCACGGTAGCAAGGACTTGAAGTTGTTCCTTTTTCTTCAGTTGTTTGCTGCGAAGCATGGTATACCGTTCAATCGTCTTGCGATCCGGGTCCGTAAATACCAAGCCATTGTCACCATCCACCACAAGCATATCCCCTGTCTCTACCGGCATGCCAAGACTCGCTTCCAGACCGGAAACGAGAGGAATACCAAGGGCACGAGCCATAATCGCAGAATGTGATGTTTTCCCGCCAATCAAGGTCACAATGCCTAGTACATGGGTCGGATTCAGATGCGCCAGTTGAGATGGCGAAAGCTCTTTGGCAACGAGCACATACGGCTGGGTATCCGAAGGAAGTGTAATCTCCGGTGCACCGAGCAAATGCTTGAGCAGACGGTTACCCACATCTTTGATGTCAATGGCCCGCTCCTTCATATACTCGTCTTCCAGCAAGTCAAACATCGTGACAAAGTGATCAATGGCTTCTTTGACCGCCACTTCTGCTGCCTTATATTGACGCTCAATAATACCGCGAATTTCGTTCATGAATACCGGATCTTCCAGGATTGCCAGATGTGCATCAAAGATACTGGACTCCTCTGGACCAACAACTTCCTTGAACTCATTTTTGATATATTCGATCTCATCCTTTGATGTCCGTATGCCCTCATACAGCCGTTCGAACTCTTGGGCGAGATCTACCGAATCCATCTTCTGATCCGGCAGATCCCATTCCCAACTGGGCAGGACAAATGCTTTGCCGATGGCTATGCCTGCAGCTCCGTTGATGCCTTGTATCTTCATTCTACCCTCCAACGTTCCTGTCATAGAGCACCACGGACATAACGGATGCCTGACCTTTCTTAACTTGCTTAAATGGAGCAAAACTCCATGATTTTACACGATCTGGATTTGTAATTACCATTGGTGTTGTCAGTGACGCCGCTTGCTCGCGGAGTACTGCCAGATCAAACTTGATCAACAACTGCCCCGGCTCCACCGTATCGCCCTCCTGAACAAAAGCTTCAAAATGGCCTTTCAACTGAGAGGTATCGATGCCGATATGCAGTAACACCTCAAGCCCCTCACGGGTAGAAATACCCAAGGCATGCATGGTCGGGTACAAGTGCATAATCGTTCCGTACACGGGTGAGACCAGCTCTCCCTTTTCCGGAACAAAGGCTACACCATCACCCACAAGCTTGGCTGCAAAGATCTGATCCGGCACCTCTTCAATTGGGAGCATTTTGCCCTGAACGGGGGCACAGAACAGAACCTGTTGCAGATCTCTTTCCAGCAGCTTCGCGATTTCTTCCCGAATCAATTCCGAGTAGGTCCCGAATACCACCTGTACGTTACCGCCACCCAACTTGATCAGTCCAGCGGACCCCATACTCTTCATGGCACCCGTGTCGATCAGGCGGTCATCATGCACAGTCAGGCGAAGACGTGTAATACATGCTTCAACCTGTACAATATTACTCTTCCCACCCAATGCTTCGAGGATTAAAGGTGCCTGATAAGGAATGTTACCTACCCAATCTTCCAGCATGGAGCCCTCTTCACGTCCTGGTGTTGGAATCTTGAACGTACGAATCGCCCATCGGAACAGGAAGTAGTAAACCAGCCCATATAGTATGCCAATCGGAATGAGCTTCCAAGCATTCTCCGATAGATGGAAATTGAGTATGTAATCAATAATACCTGCGGAGTAAGAAAATCCATGCCGGATATCAAGCCAGTAACTAATCCACATGGCAACGCCGGACATCACTGCATGCACGATGAACAGATAAGGTGCCGCGAACAAAAAAGCAAACTCAATCTGTTCCGATACCCCGGTTAGAAAACAAACGAGTGCCGATGTCAGAAAAGTTTTCTTGATTTTTGGTTTCAGATCTTCCCTGGCTTCCTGAATAATAGCAAAGGCTATTGCCGGAATGGCAAACATCATGATGGGAAACAAACCCGCCATAAAGAATCCTGCCGTTGGATCACCTGCAAAAAATCGGGGCAAATCCCCTTGCACAATGTTACCATCAGGCGTTTCAAACGTCCCTAACTGGAACCAAAACACATTGTTAAGCAGGTGATGAAGCCCGAAAGCCACCAGCACCCTGTATAACACCCCGTAAATGAACAGTCCAAAACCCCCGAGACTGTATTCCCAAGTAGCAATGCCGTTCAATCCATGCTGTAGGATCGGAGCGAGCCATAACATAAAACAGGAGAACAATGCCGAACAGAGTCCGACGATGAGCAAAACAAACCTTGAACCTCCAAAAAATTGTAAAATTTCAGGCAGTTTAATGCTTTTAAACCGATTATGCATCCCACCGGCAAGCGCGCCGAGTATGATTCCGATTAAGGAAGCGGGCTGAACGGTGCCATCCCCAAAGTTCCGAGTCACCTGATCATATATCACGATACCAGCCAAAGCAGCAAGTCCCGCTTGTCCGGCCTGGTTGGAGAGTCCCAGTGCTACACCGACAGCGAACAAATACGGTAAGAAATAAAAAATACCGTGTCCGGCCACGGTAGACACTTCACCGACAATATCCAATCCCCAGGCGTCCCAAGGCAGACTGCCAACACTGAGCAAAATTGCGGCTGCGGGCAGGACCATTGTAGGCAGCATTACCGCTCGTCCGAGCTGCTGCAAGGATCCGAGCCAATTCATGGCGACCTCTCCTTTCTATCCTAGATGGTAAGCTTTACGCAACGTTTTGTCAAAGCAAAACAGTAACCAATTGGTAATTAATAACGGCAAAAATAGAGCAGAAAAAATCCCGTCAACTTCAAGTTAACGGGATTCATCCTATAATCATTCAATTGGTTCAGATCAGGAGATCATTCGATCACAGGTGAACGAGCCTCTCAGCCGCGTCCAGCGCCGCGCAGAACGATGGAATCCTCTACCTTGATACAACGATTCGTTACCGCTGTCATGCCATTCTCTGCAGCAATCTGGACCGCTTCATCACTATGGATGCCAAGCTGCAGCCACAGCACATTGGCTTTGATGGCAGCGGCGTCACGAGCGACATCCGCGCAAAACTCTTCGCGACGAAACACATTGACAATGTCTACCGGCTCTGGAATATCCGCGAGTGTGGCATATACCGTCTCGCCAAGGATTTCACCTTGCACCTGTGGATTAACCGGGATGATGCGATAACCTCTGCTCTGCATGGCTTCTGCCACCATATAGGAAGTGCGATCTGATTTGTCTGATAAGCCGACGACTGCGATGTTGCCTGCCTTGCGCAAAAGTTGTCCAATTTCTTCACGAGTAGGGTTGTTAAATTCCATGTTCAAGCACCATCCTTTTCTGATTAAAGTGCGTGTTCAAAAGACTGATTTTCAGTTATTTACTCTTTTACCCATTGAACCGAGGCGCCAAGCGCCTGCAAATGATCGAAATATTGCGGATAAGACTTGGCTACATGGTGTGCATCCCGAATACGAAGCGGCTCCTTGGAACGCAGACCAACAACAGTAAGCGCCATAATTACGCGATGATCGTAGTGAGCGTTAATCTCAACGCCGCCTTCAACGCCTTCTGGACGTCCGTGTACGATAATCTCAGCTTGACGCTCTTCAACGTTCGCTCCTGCCTTCCGCAGTTCGTTCAAGTAATCGGTGATTCGGTCACATTCCTTGTAACGCAGGTTCTCTACATTATAGAACCGTGACGTGCCTTCCGCAAACACAGCTGCGGCTACCATAGCCAAAACGGCGTCCGTCGCGGCATCCCCGTCGAATTCGATCGCTTTCAGTCTGCCATTACCTTGAACGTGTACAACATCGTTCTCATGTGTCAATGGCACTTCCATCATGCGCAGCACGTCAACGATGGCACGTTCACCCTGTTTGCTCTGATCCATCAGGCGCAGAATTTTCACATCAGACTGTGTAACCGCTGCTGCGGCAAGAACGGCTGCCGAGCCCGGGTAGTCCCCTTGAACCGTGTAGGTCGTTGGCTGGTAAGCCTGTCCACCTGGTACACGGAAGGACATGTAATCATCACTTGCATGGATAACGATACCTGCCTGCTCCAGCACTTCCAGGGTCTGTCCGATAACAACCTTGGACTTCAGGTCATTCAGTACTTCGATGGTGCTGTCTTCTGCAAGCAACGGCGTAACAAACAACAATGCACTCAGATATTGGGAGCTGACGGAGCCGGATACACGAATGTGTCCACCCTTGGCATTGCCACCCTTGATTGTAATCGGCAGGCGTCCTTGTTCATGCTGTACATCTACACCCAATTGACCAAGCGCATCGATCAGGTCATCATGTGGACGTTTGCCCAGTGAATCCGGGTACGTATTCACAAATGTAACGTCAGGGCAGAGCGCTGTAACGCCCATCAGGAAACGAAGTACAGCACCCGCATTCCCAACATTCAATTCACGCACATCACGGGGATGACTGCCAAAGCCCTGGATCACAATCTTGCTGTCGTCTTCTTCAAGTACTGCCCCAAGGTCGCGAATACATCTGCGCATCGCGTCACTGTCTTCACTGTGTGCCGGGAAATGAATAGTACTTGTGCCTTCTGCCAGCGCAGCAGCAAGCAAATAGCGAGTCGTGTAGTTTTTGGAGGACAGAGCCCCGATTTCCCCGTTCAGAGTGGGGGTTGGTTTAACAATAACGTCCATGGATGAAATTCTCCTTCATTGATTATATTGTGGCCAAATTGACATTCCGTGCATCGCTTGGGTATCATTATAGCGTTAAGTCCATACAGAAAAGAGGACCTGAATATGACACAAATAGCTGAAATTGAAACGTCTGAGCTGCGCCGCCGTTTACAGGCGGGAGAGAAGCTGCAGATGATAGACGTCCGCGAGGACGATGAAGTCGCGCAAGGCATGATCGAAGGAGCCAAGCATATTCCGCTTGGACAGATTCCGGACCGACTGTCTGAGATTGAGAAATCAGGCGAGATCGTGATCATCTGTCGTAGCGGTTACCGCAGTGAGCGTGCGTGTGAATATCTGCAGCAACTGGGATATGAAGGCTGTACAAACATGGTCGGCGGTATGCTTCAGTGGCAACAGGAAGACTAGAGAACCACGGAGCGGAGCGAAGTCATTTGTAACCTTGTTACCTTTGCTCTGCTCCACTTCTAGAAACGGGCCTATATGGCCCGTTTTGTTATATCTGCCACCACCTATCAACCATGAAACTTCGATGATAACAAGCTTAGACGCGGTAATGCGCTAAAATTAAACGAGTCACTTCAGCAGCGGATAACTCCGTTGTATCCACCGTATAATGTGCGAACCGATATGCGTCTTTCCGTTCTTCCATAATTGCCTGAATGCGTTCCTCTGCATTGCCTGCGAGGAGTGGACGATTGTCACAGCCACTAACACGCTCTACAATCACTGCCGGATCAGCAGTCAAGGCAACAACCCATCCATTTTTCAACATCACGTCACAATTATCCGAACGCAGCACTACGCCACCTCCGGTCGCTATGACCTGTGACTTCTTCTCCAGCATCGAGCACAACATGCGGCTCTCGGCATCACGGAAATACGTCTCTCCCTTGCCAGTGAACAATTCTGGAATCGTACAGCCTTCCTCTTTTTCCACCGCGGCGTCTACATCAATCAATCGATAACCAAGCTCGCGTGCAAGCATGTCAGCGACGGTTGATTTGCCGGTTCCCATCATACCAATGAGAATAATATTGTTAGACTTGCTCAAGGTGTACACTCCTTTAATTCAAGCAATTCGTGAGCACTTTTGTCCTATCATAACACAGCCCTGCGGACTGGGAAAGACCATCTCCTAACCGACTTCCTTTCGACCATCCGCAAGTACTTCCAAGACAGATCAAGTAACTCCCGGCAACTAAGCCTACGTTAGATCACCTTAAGCAGTTTTGAGCCCACATACGTCTCAATCAGTAACCATCCCAGCAAACTAACGAACTCCAATGAACTTATTTACGTAAAATAGGCGCAGTTAAACTTCTAACGAATCTCAGTAAGCTTATTTCAAAAAATCACCGTCAAAACAGCGAAATCTCGCTGCGAATTATTGAAATAGTGCCTTCTGAGTTCGTTAAAAAATTGAACCGGCTCATTTTGCCAAAATAGAGTGTCTCCTGTTCATTAGGTCTAGAATCAGCTACATATCTTCTCCATCAACACTATTACTGTATAACAAAGTAAAAAGAGGCCCAGCGTTAACCGGCAATCACCGGAACGCCAAACCTCTTTGAGCCCTTAGCAGGCCAAAGCTCCTGCCTAAGGGCACTTTGGCCAAATCTAATAGCCTTGTAGTATATGTGGTGCTACTCCATCCAGTTGTGGTGGAAGCTGCCTTCTTTGTCCACACGTTTGAACGTGTGAGCACCGAAGTAGTCACGTTGAGCTTGCAGCAAGTTTGCTGGCAAACGCTCTGTACGGTAGCTGTCGTAGTAAGAAAGTGCGCTGGAGAAACCAGGTACTGGAACACCTTGTTGTACAGCTGCCGCTACAACTTCACGCCATGCGCCTTGATAAGACTCAACGATGTTTTGGAAGTAAGGATCCAGGAGCAAGTTTTTCAGCGCTGCGTCCTTATCATAAGCTTCCTTGATGTTTTGCAGGAACTGCGAACGGATGATGCAGCCACCGCGGAAGATCATGGCAATGTTGCCGTATTTCAGATCCCAGCCATACTCGTCGGAAGCTGCACGCATTTGTGCAAATCCTTGTGCGTAGGATACGATTTTACTTGCAAAGAGGGCTTTACGCACGCTCTCGATGAACGCTTTTTTGTCGCCGGAGAACGCTTCAGTTGCTGGTCCACTCAGGATTTTGCTAGCTGCTACACGCTCGTCCTTCATGGCAGACAGGAAACGGGAGAATACGGATTCTGTAATCATGGACAATGGAACGCCGAGATCCAGCGCACTTTGGCTTGTCCATTTACCTGTTCCTTTTTGTCCAGCTGCATCCAGAATGACATCAACCATTGGTTTGCCCGTTTCCGGATCGTATTTGGAGAAGATATCTGCAGTGATTTCGATCAGGTAACTATCCAGCTCTCCTTGATTCCATTCCGTAAAGATCGCATGAAGCTCTTCAACGGAAACATTCAATACGGATTTGAGCAAGTGATAAGCTTCACCAATCAACTGCATGTCTCCGTACTCGATACCGTTATGCACCATTTTCACATAGTGTCCGGCACCATCAGGGCCAATATATGTACAACATGGATCGTCACCGACTTTGGCCGAGATCGCCGTCAGAATCGGTTCAACCAGTTTATAAGCACTTTCCTGTCCACCTGGCATGATGGAAGGGCCTTTCAGTGCGCCTTCTTCACCACCGGATACACCTGTACCGATGAAACGAATGCCTTTGTCTTCCAACTCTTTGCTGCGACGTTGCGTGTCAGGGAAGTATGCGTTCCCTCCATCGATGATGATGTCGCCTTCATCCAGGTGAGGAAGCAGTTGTTCAATGGTAGCGTCGGTCGCTTTGCCGGCTTGTACCATGATCAAAATTTTGCGCGGGGATTCCAGGGATGCTACGAACTCTTCAATGGAGAATGAGCCTGTCAGGTTTTTACCTTCAGCTTCTTTCAGAAGATCATTGGTTTTCTCCGGGGAACGGTTAAATACCGATACTGAGAAACCTTTGCTTTCAATGTTAAGGGCCAAATTTTTGCCCATGACAGCCAGGCCAATTACGCCAATTTGTTGTTTTGTCATCTGGTCCTCCATCCTTTGCTCCAATTAATTTTATTGAAATAAATTCTCAACAATACTCCCATTTTAACGGTTTTATGTATAGAAGTGAACCCCGTGGCACAGCTACGCAACGAGAAAACACTCCAATCTGCTGAGGTGTTCATCGTATTTTCATAAATAGAACCGTGAAGACAATACATCATGCCAGAGAAATCCAATTAATCCAATATTGTATTGTACAATGTTATAATTATATCCAATGAAGTTCGAACAAAAAGGAGGAGTGTACATATGGCGTTAGAGCAGTTCTCAAAAGAGGAACGGTTTTCCCTGGATATTCGAAGAACATTTCTTCTGGGGGCGTATATGAATGAATGGGGGTGCCAGAGCTCAGGATCATTCTTTCGAAGCCAGAAAGAAACATTCATGTAGAAATCTATTATTTTCCTGCCACAAGTCAATCTGGCATCGCAAGATTCGTGACGGTAGGGTTGTCTCAGGCAACGCGGCCCTCAGGAGAGCTTGTAGCTGCTGAATGGATGCTTGCGCTGCAACCGGATCTTGGCGGAGAAGAGGTGGAGCGTGTCAACACCTACCTGGTCGATCTGATCTCCCATCACATCGAAAATGTGCCGGATTCAACGGTTCCCCGTGTGATGGAATCAAGCGAATTAGCACCAGCCCGATGGAATGCGACTGCCTTTCTCATTGATGAATTGCGGGGAGAAAAAGAATCCCTTGAACAGATTCAAGTGGGTCATGAAACGATAGCATTACTGTGGGCAGTACCCATCACTTCTTTTGAAGCCAACCTATTGCTCACCAAAGGATTGGATGAATTTGATGCCTGGATTGAAAGCTCGCAATATTCCATCATCAACCCCTGTCGTCCGTGATGCCCGTTAGGCACAAAAATAGAGCCCTGGCTTCCGCCGGGGCTTTGGTATAGATGACTTTCAAAAGAAATATTCATCAACCTTCCAGCATTAACAGATGTCCAGACAACTGTTTCAATGCTTCGCGGCAGGCATTTGCCTTTTCCGTATTATTCAGCTGAACAGCCGTATACAGGCGTTCCAGTTCATCGTCCACTTCCATGCGCAACAACATGAGCCTCTCCTCACCTTCACGCGAGAGGAACATTTCTTCCATCTCTTCCGCCGTCGGCGCAGGTTCCTTTTGAAAAATGACACGCTGCTTGAACCCGGACACTTCCACGAGCCGAATCACTTCACCGAATAAAATGTTCTCCACGGTCATCTGCTGATCCTTGAACCGCTTCACAACTGCATGCCCGCGTGTATCTCCAATCAGCTTCTCCAGCCACTCTGCAAGCTTGGCATCCTTAATGATATAATCCCCAGTCATCTTGTAGTTCCCCGTGCGTGTCTGTTGAAAGCGGAGCTTTACCAGCTTGCGGCCGGTCCGGACTGACAGGATAAAAAGGATTCGTCCTCGCTCCAATATAGTGAATATCCCTCACGAATAAGGTCTCTGATCAAATTTTGGATATGCCGACGGTTGAACCGCAGCTCCAGATTGCAATATTCAACTTCATAACTCTTATTCACGGCACTCCTCCATCTGTACCGGATCAACTCCGGCCCTCGTCTTCAATCGCTTCTACTCAATCGGCTTACCCTATTTTATACTTCATTTTATGTAAGGGTACTTGGTTATTTGACTATTTTTCACCGAAAGGACCGCCGGATTGCAGCTTTCCGCAGACGCACAGGGCAAGCCCCGATTATCATGATATAACGGACGCCAAAAGGGAGTTCCACAACCATGATGGTTAACGGAACTCCCTTTTCTTTCACTTATTTGGCTGGAGCGGTGCGAAACGGATTGCGGGATAACACAAAGTGCACAACGGCAAGTCCTGCCATGACGATGGCACTGCCAATGAATGGAGCCGGATGGCTAACGTGGTCCCACAGCAGTCCGGAAACAATAGGGCCTACAACCATGCCTGATCCTTGCAATGTAAGGAAGAATCCCCAGATTGCTCCCCGCTCCCCTTTGGGAATCAGTGTGGCTACAAAAGCATTCCAGGCGGGCAGAATCATGGCATAACTGATGCCCACCAACATGACAACACCAAACACCACCGGAATGGATGTTATGGAGGAGAATGCGAACAGACTCGCCGCCGCCATCAAAAAACCAACGTTCAGGAACGGTTTCGTGCCAAACCTGTCTACCATTTTACCTACAGGCAGTAAGGCAATAACGGTTATTCCACCTCCCGCAATCAGCAACAAACTGTAAAGGTTCGGTGAGATGTGCAGATCTGTGCGTGTATATAGCGTGATTACTGGACTAAGCAAACCAATGACAAACGACTGCATAAACAAGGCAGGATACACAAGTGGATTAACATTAAGTGTGCTGCGTACCCGTTGTAGTGTACCCTTCACACTCTTTTGCAGCCGGATGAACGGCGTGAGCAGATTCGGTTTGGCTGGATATTTCACATCACTATTCTTCGCTGCTTGCTCGGCATGCTCTCCTTCAACAATGACACGTCCAGGAAGAATCATGGCCACCAGAATAACGAGAATGGCACAACCCATCAACACGAGGAATATAGTTCGATAATCATGATGCGTGCGCTCCAGCAACCAGTTCATGCCGATTGGTCCAAGGCCTGTACCGCCCAGAGCGGCCATCTCCAGCGCCCCCATTGCTGTACCATTCTTGTTCTGTGGGCCAGACATCGCCGTCACCCCTGTCATGGCGCAAGGCCAGAGCGGTGACGTACCAATGCCAAGAATGAGACAGGCCATGGCCAGTCCAAAGGCACTTTTGAGAAAAAGGATCATAATAACAGCGATTAAGGTACAGATTAGTGCTGTAACCATCGTTGCGCGGAACCCGATCCGTTCTGCTGCCCAGCCGGAAGGCGCCCGGAACAGATTATCTCCCAGATATTGAAGAGCAAATGCCACACCAATGACGCCTGCAGACAGACCCAGTATATTGTCCATATAGACGGGCAAAACAGCTACCAACAGGGCCCCTTTGATAATTTCAACTAGAAAAAGTGTCAGCCACATCGCGATAAAAAATGGTGATCGCAAAATTTTGGCTGGTTTTGTATCGGTTTGCATTCTTTTTCCCCTTTCGCCGTTCAATTGCCTATTCCCTATCCTTAGTGTAACCGTGGGGAATGTGTCCAAATCTCGGCAATTCAAAAAATTGTCGATTATACTGTTGCATTCGGTTCTTAATTTGCTATACTCATCTTTGTTTACCAATTTTATTAGGAAGGGTTGTGACAGCACTGATGAATCACCACCGTACGCCGCTGTTTACCGCTTTAAAAAATCATGCGGCACTCAATCCGGTACAGTTTCATATTCCGGGCCATAAAAAAGGATTGGGAGCGGATACCGAATTCCGTGAATTTATTGGCGATAATGCCTTCTCCATAGATTTGATTAACATCGCACCGTTGGATGACCTGCATCAGCCAACCGGTGTCATTCAGGAAGCACAGATTTTGGCAGCAGATGCCTTCGGAGCCGATTATACCTATTTTAGTGTACAAGGCACAAGCAGTGCCATTATGACCATGATTCTGTCTGTATGTTCACCGGGTGACAAAATTATTGTGCCCCGTAATGTGCATAAATCGGTTCTGTCCGCCATTATTTTCTCAGGCGCCAAACCCGTATTTGTGTCTCCTTCACAAGATGCCAATCTGGGCATTGACCATGGAGTGACTACACAGTCTATCCGTCGCGCACTTGAGCGTCATCCTGATGCCAAGGCATTGCTTGTAATTAACCCGACCTATTACGGCGTGGTTACAGATCTTAAAGAAATAGTTGAGCTGGCACACAGCTATCAAGTCCCTGTCCTCGTTGATGAAGCACATGGCGTACTCATTCATTTCCATGAGGATCTGCCGTTGTCTGCGATGGCAGCAGGTGCCGATATGGCTGCAACCAGTGTTCACAAGCTTGGTGGCTCCATGACACAGAGTTCCGTACTCAACCTGAACACAAAGAATGGGTTCGTGAATCCACAGCGTGTACAGACGATCCTGAGTCTGCTCACCTCTACATCAACTTCATACATTTTGCTTGCTTCACTCGATACATCAAGACGTAACCTGGCACTCCACGGTCGTGAGATTGCACAGAAGGCGATTGAACTAGCTGAGTTTGCCAGACGTTCGATCAACGATATGGATGGCCTGTATTGCTTCGGTAGAGAGTTGCTGGGCACAGAAGCGACCTTCAACTATGATCCAACCAAAGTAACGATCCATGTTCGCCATCTGGGTATTACAGGGTATGAGACAGAGAACTGGCTGCGTGAACATTACAACATCGAGGTTGAACTTAGTGATATGTACAATATTCTGTGTCTCATCACGCCAGGAGATACAGATGATAGCGTGGATATCTTGCTGAACGCTTTGCAGGATCTATCCCGTACCTATTATCAAGTTAACCCGGCCCATGAACTGGTGGTAAAAGTTCCTGATATTCCACAGTTGATGCTGACTCCACGTGATGCATTCTACGGTGATACCGAAGTGATTCCGTTTAAGGAATCCGCAGGACGTATTATCTCGGAATTCATCTATGTCTATCCGCCAGGAATTCCGATCCTGTTACCGGGTGAGGTTATCACCCAGGAAAACATCGACTACATCATCGATCATGTCGAGGTTGGATTGCCTGTCAAAGGACCCGAAGATCGCAGCGTAACCAACGTTAAAGTGATCGTGGAAGCCGATGCCATTTTCTAGAACAACCCCATTTGCGCTGTAAATGGGATGAACTTAAAGGACCAAGCCTTAAGCTTGGTCCTTTTTTATTTTATGGGACAAGCGAGTTTGCATTTTCCCGTCTATTTTGTCGTTCAAATCGGTGGTGTAAATGCTCGTATACCTCTTAAAAAACAAACAAAAGGCCCCCTGAGATCAAGGAGCCTTCATGTTATGTTCCAAAAGAATGACTATTCTTGTGATGCAACGAGTTCGTTGTAAGCCGCTTCAACGCGGTTCCACTCTTCTTCGTCTTCAATATTGTAGAGCACCATTTCCTCGTCTTCTTCTTCCATACGCAGGATGATGCCGTCAGCTTCAGGATTGTTACGTTCCAGCAGGAGCGCATAAACATGCTTCTCCACGTCAAACGTCTCCACCAAAACCATCTCCACGTCTTGGCCGTTCTCGTCTGTTAATGTGAGAAGGACTTCTTCATGCTCGTGGTCGTGGTCGTGGTCTTGCCCGCATCCGCAGCCATCGCCGTGTTCATGTGTGTGATCGCTCATTGAAATACCTCGCTTTATAAATAGAAATTGTGTAACCTTGCATATCGTAACATGTTCAATGACACAGGTCAATTTAACTCACAGGGTTATTTTCGCTTCAATCGTTCAGCGCTGTAATGATTTTCTCCGCTACCAGGACGTAGCTACTGTTTGCATTTTCTTTAATATGAAAGCCGACCTGATATTTGCCGGCACGACTGAAATCATACGTAAAATCATATGTGCGGAACCAGAAGTTATCCTTCTGGGTTGTAAGCTCCTGTGACTGGATATCCTTCACCTGACCGCTTGGATTGGTAATCGTTACTTTCACCGCAGCTACATCTGCTGTTAGACTATCCACTTGTGAAAATACATTGAATTTCAGCTTACCTACGTTAACGTTGCCAAATACAGTGTCTCCCTTGAAGAGAAAAATATGTACATTCGGTTTGATCACCGTTACTCTCTTGTTACTGCTGTCCCATTTGACGACGCCTCCGGCTTCTCTTACAGGTACATAGGTCGTTCCATCAATGAGATAACCTCCATCAGCTGCTTCCTTGCCGTTAATGAGAACACGAATCTTCTCGTTCACCGAATCTGCAAACAATAAAGACCCGCCGAGCAAGGAGAATACCGTGACACAAAGCAATATTCGTTTCCATTTCATCCCGTCAATATTCCCTCCCCTGCTGCTAGCTGTTGTACATT
Source organism: Paenibacillus sp. OVF10 (assembly GCA_022836915.1). Taxonomy (GTDB): domain Bacteria; phylum Bacillota; class Bacilli; order Paenibacillales; family Paenibacillaceae; genus Paenibacillus. The sequence goes on from CP094668.1 coordinate 5,523,748, forward strand.
TATACTGCAGATTCATCCACAAAGTTGCGCTGTTTTTCATCATTTTTCATTTTTTATCCAGAATTTTTTCCACCCCTTGGAATGCACAAAAAGAGGCGATCCTCATTAAAGGATGCCCCTGATCTATAATTGTTATATATGCGGCATTATACGAAGAGTTATGAAGAAGTATGGCGAGTCAGGATACAGGGAACACCTTTGCCTATAGCCCCTTCGATTCGCATCCGTGCAGCGTAATCCATGCCACGTGTACATGGTGTCTTGCATCTCTCACATACATCCGAAGTGACCAACTTCATGGATACACGAATTTTGTCACTCTTTAATGCGGGAGCTTTCTTTCCTTTTGCTTTTGCCATCCCGGATTCCCCATTTCCCCAAGTGCTTACTGATGTAATGCATCATATGGGGATTCGCCCGGTTGTGTGTCTATTTAGAAAACGTATTTAAATAATAAAAATATGACAAGTAGGATACCTCCGAGAATGAGCCAGTTGCTGATTTCATACCAAATGCTCTTGCCTCCGGACAGGTATTTCTGTTCATTCTCCTGATGACGCTGACGGTGGGTATCGGTCTCAGAGCCATGGGGTGGTTTGCTAAAATCCATCATAAGTACATTCCCCTTTCAGCAGTTTTGTATAATCTTAATACCATTATAACCCATAATTGAGTATTAAATTGATTTTTCCGTATAAAAAGGGCTGTTTCATACAAATGGTTCTATTGGATAGCAGTTAATTCTTCTTCTGTGACCCATTTGTGATTCTTAACCAAATCTCCCCCTGTTGTCGGGGTATAATCAACCATATATACCGTTATCTCTTCAGCAGAATCAATTGTGGCCTTCGCACCCTTCATGCCTTTCATGTGATCAGCGCTCAACACTACCTCAGAACCTGCCGCATACGGTTGTTCCTTATGGTCCTGTATTTCCTCATGGATCACCCATTTATGATTTTGCACGGGATCTCCGCCTGTTGTTGGTGTATACGTAACTGCATATACCGTAGTTTCATATGCTCCAACGACCTGTGCTCTCGCACCCTTCATGCCTGACATGTGGTCGGCACTCATCAGCGCCTGGCTTCCTACTGGGAAGGTAGGGTTGTTTTTCCCGCAGTCCTTCCGGTAGCTCTCCCGATTCAGAATGGTGCATCTCACCTGCGGCAGCTGTATGACTGTCATCGTTGCTTTCAAAAGTTTGCCGAGTCTCCTTGCCACATCCACTCAAAATCAAACTGCCTGTAATCAATATAGTCGATAGGGTCAGTAAATATTTTTTCATGTTTTGCACTCCTTTAATTCTATTTGTTTCATTCATTATACCCCCTATAGGTATATTGTAATCATTATTATTGCTTTTTCTGGGCAGACGTATCTTACAACGGAGCAAAATAATACAAAAAAACCTCCGATTTCTCGGAGGCTTCTTTTAACAACAAAAAGTTTCAATGATTACGCCAGTTCCACGTTAACATTCACGTTCCCTTTAATTCCTTTGGAATATGGGCAGTAGTCATGGGCAAGTTTCACAAACTTCTGTGCTGTTTCCTCATCCAGACCGAGAATCTTAACTTCCAAATCGACTTGAAGCTTCACACCGTTGTCCTCAGAGTCCGTCACCAACATTACAGTAGCAGCTACGGTACTTCTTTCAATTTCAACTTTGTGTTTCTTCAATTGAAACTCCAGTGCGGAGTTAAAACAAGCACTATACCCTGCTGCAAACAACTGCTCCGGATTGGTAGCTGTCGTCACTTGTCCTCCGAGTTCAGGCGGTGCAGCAACATCCAACATAAACACGTTATCTGGGGATTGTACGATTCCTTGACGTCCGCCTGTATTGATGACTGTTGTTTCATATAATGTTTTCATTTGTGAAAACTCCTTTAGTTGATTAGATTTATTTTGACTACATTTCGATTTCTGTTGTATCGCTAACAATTACATTGTACACAATTAAATTGCGTATGTAAATAGCTAATATAAAAAAATAATATAGTTTAATGCTGCGTTTAAATGAATAGCGATGAGGAGGATTATAATGTAGTTATCGGTAGAGGAAATGTATCCTTCCTTAACTTTCATCCATCGGATGACCTAACTCGAACCGTTAAGGAGGAATAACACGTTTGGAGAATAATTCATTTCTAACCCCAGACAAGCTCAAACATAAAGTCAGAGCACTTTCTGAAGTGTTGGCTGTATCAACCAAACTTGGCCTGACTTCATTTGGAGGACCAATCGCTCATCTTGGTTACTTTCATGAAGAATATGTTCGCCGTAGAAAGTGGATGGATGAACGAAGCTATGCAGATTTAGTTGCGCTATGTCAATTTTTGCCCGGGCCTGCCAGCAGTCAAGTCGGGATTGGAATTGGCATCATCCGCGGCGGTTTGCTGGGGGACTGATGGCTTGGCTTGGTTTCACACTTCCTTCTGTCATTGCGTTAGTTTTGTTTGCTTTCCTTCTGCAAGGATTTGATATCAGCAGTACTGGCTGGATTCACGGTCTGAAAATTGTTGCTGTAGCTATTGTCGCTCAGGCGATATTGGGTATGGGGCAGAAACTAACTCCTGATCGTTACAGGGCAACCATCGCTATCTTTACTGCAGCGGCGACTCTTGTGTGGCCAACTGCGTTCACCCCAATCCTTTTTATTGTTATTGCAGGCATGATAGGTATGATCTATTTTAGAAAAATGACAGGGATTAATACAGTAGACTTGTCTGTCCCTGTGAGTCGTAAGTTGGCAATCATCTGTTTGGCTACGTTCTTTGGAATCCTGGTTCTTCTCCCGTTACTCACACCCTTTGATCGTTCGGGGTGGCTGTTATTCTTTGATAGCTTCTACCGTTCAGGCTCACTTGTATTTGGTGGAGGGCATGTTGTACTTCCGTTACTGGAACGTGAATTCGTCCCTGCAGGTCTGATGAACAAATCCGACTTTTTGGCGGGATATGGAGCAGCACAAGCTGTACCTGGACCATTGTTCACCTTTGCCAGTTATTTAGGAGTGATGATGAGTGGGGTTCCAGGTGCTTTGGTTGCAACGATTGCTATCTTTTTGCCAGCGTTCCTTCTGACCGTAGGAGCATTGCCCTTCTGGAATTCTTTATGTAAAAGTTCAAAAATTCAAGGAGCATTAATCGGAATTAATGCAGCCGTTGTAGGTATTTTGTTGGCATCGTTGTACGATCCGCTTTGGACAACTGCGATCCTAACTCCTGTTGATTTTGCACTGGTATGTATGTTGTTTCTAATGCTCGTTTTTTGGAAAGTACCACCGTGGATCGTTGTCGCTGCTGGTGCAGCAGGCGGTACAATCATGAACCTTCTCTAAATAAAAAAGGTACCCAAACACTGCACTTCTTTTTCAAAGTGTCCGTGCTTAGGTACCAAATCACTGCACGTATGTCTTTTTACCGATCCATGCAGATTATCTATTTATTCTCTTCGGCATTCCAATTCAAATCATGCACCTAGTTCATCTTCAGACATCTCTCCAGTTTAATTAGTTACTCCAGATATCCACTTTCATCTGTGCACATTTGAAATACTTGGCCTCTGCCTTGCTTGTAGTCAGTTTCAAAAGACATTGCAGTTCTCCATGTTGGAACAACCCACCGCTAAGGTCAGCAGCAACACCACCATACTGATCATCCGCACCAAGCCATACGGACGGTCTCTCGAGTCCAGCTGAGAACTGTAATCCGGTACAGAGTAGCACAGTGAGATTCTTACGGTTCTGTGCTTCATCTCCTGCTACGCCATGTGTAGTGAAGAACACCATGTTTTGATTAAAATCCGTGTACGTTCCATCTGCTTTATAGGCACGGACCATACCATACTTCTGATTTACGTTTTGAAAAAAGTGATTCCGGCCTTGCTATCCTTCGATTTAATGCCAACCTGAACTGAGATTCCAATGTTCCCGTTTAATTGTAGCGCTTCCAAAGTGATTGCAATTGCTGTTACTTTCGAGCTGTCAATCAGATGTTTCATTTTCAACTCTGCCGTGGCTCCTGCCGTTGTCGGTGTTGTAACGGTTATGGTTCCTCTGTCGGGCAAAGGCTCAAACGTAGGGGTGCCCACCACCTCCACCCAATCCGGTAACGTTCCGTAAAGAAAATCGGCCACAAGCTGTTTGTGGACCTTTCCAAAGGGCACGATCTGACCCGCTGCATCACGTATAACCATCTCTACACCCCCACCGAATAGGCTACACCGATATTATGATCGGTATTGTAATACACGTACACTACACCGTCCATAACGGACACCATCAAGGATTGCATGTTGGTCGTCTCCCAAGTCAATGCCGGAAAATATATATCTGTAGGTTTGTCCAGCAGTTGACGAAAGTCTGCGCTGATCTTGGCAATGGCAGGTCGAGCTACTGTCGTAACCCCACCGGAAGCATAAGCCGATAACATGCCCAGCCACCACATGCTCCCTTTGTACATAAATACACCAGCATTGGATCTCGAAATGTTTTCTCCCGCTGTTAAAGTGGCATCATTACCACCCATTAATGGTCTTGGATCAGCTAACCAGCTACGTCCGTCATGTGAATGCCAGATACATTTACGACCAAAGTCACCACCGCCCATCACTGAGAAACCGATCCATTTGCCGCCATTTCTGAAACACGAGAAGTAACCAGTATGACCATCACCTGGGAACCCGGGAGGTTTGTCCAAAATCAAACCCACTCTTGTCCAGTTAATCATGTCTACAGAGGTCGCAAGTGCCGTTGATTGATTGATCCCCAGTCCGTTTTGTTGATAATACATAAAGAACAATTGTTCTTCATCATTCCAGATCACAAATGGCGTTTCCGTCGAATTCCCAACCACAGTATCGAGATACACCTGTCCGTGTTTGGTCCATGGTCCTGTCGGGCTGTTGGAGTAGGCTAGTCCAATTCCTCCGATGTGATTATGGTTGGTAGAATACGTAGCATAATAATCTGCTTTTGCATCAGGGATAAGCCCCTTCACCTTGATCGCCCGAAACCAATAGATCGATTGAAGGCCCGCCATTGCAGCGGTATACATAGGATTGTCCATTTTTTTATCAAATTGAGGCGTGTACATCCGTCTGGATTCTGCATCGCAATAATCATAAGGCGCAACGGCCCTGTTTGCCTTCATCGCTGCGCCCAGTGCTGCCTGAGCAATATTTTCAGTCATAGACATGGGAACTCAACTCCTTCGTGAGCAGGGTATTACCATTTACCGGTCGCGAATATAGAACATCCGAAGTGTCCTTTAATAGGATTGAAAAATCAACAACATTACCCTCATTCGCAGTCGGCTCCTGAGTAATACAAATGATAGAACAAATTCTAGCATTATATGAATACGCTTTCATTTTGTTCATTCCTTTATTTCCTTTACAGTTGTAATCAGCAACTGTCCCTTTCATTGGTACGCCCGGATAATGTTGATCCTTCATATTAATCCCTCCTATTGTTTTCTCCCGATAAGTATATTCATGAAGTTGCCTTTCTGTTAAAGCATTATGCCCATCTTGCAGCCTATTATTCTAAGTCTGGTTTTCATATAAAACATAAACAGGCTAACCAATACGAATTGGCTAACCTGTTTGAACAAAGAAACTGCAAAACCAATTACTTATTAGTCCGCAAAAAGTGAAGATATGGGATTCGCAACTTTTTTATTGGATTTCTCCTTGCCTTGGTTATCCAATACATAGTACTGGTAAAAATCGTTAGTGAATCCGATAGACTCCTGTATTTTCAGCTTAAAAGCTTCAAATGCCGCATCACTCAGATGATCCTCATTCCAGAAATAATGAAGCATCAATCGATTCTGGTTATATGGATGTTGGATAACATATGCACCCGCGGCGAGAGGTTGATTCATGGTATTCTTCCAAGCGAAACCCGTCTGTTTCGTCCGATCGATAATGTTAAATTTTAAAGCCTGCACCAATCCGTTTGACTTGGCATTACCAATGACAATAAGGTTGCTGTTGCCGATCTCTTTTTTCATCTTTTGCTTCAGTTCCTTGCGATCCCTTATAATGTCGTACTTCACACCTGTCATATCAAGGAATCCGGTCAACTGATTAACCATATCTTCCTGCTGTTTAGTTGCAAGCTTACTCACCTGATCGCTGAGCACAATGGTTAATTTCTCGCCTTGAAGGACTTTGTCCATCAATCGATTCATCACTTCATAAGGCAGATTGGGGATCATACCCATGACAGCCTGATACTGTTGTTGTAACATGTCATGTACATAGGAAGCGGTCTCTTCCTGTGATAATTGGTATTCCGGCTTTAAGACAAAGTTAGGCTGATATAGGGCCATCTGCATTTCTGAACGTACTTCTTTACCAAGCACATCTTCAATGGTGTGAAGTAGCCCCTCTATTGTTGCATTTTGATGCACGTAGCGTTTGAAATATGTTCTCATCAACTCGTCAAATTTCTCTTCGCCTACGGAACGGTAAAGCTGATAGATCGCTTGTCTTCCCTTCTGATAATACACCAAACCTGCCAAATCCCCAGCTTCATCGTTTGTTGACGCAATCGCCATATCTACGGGCGCAGTATCAAACTGTATGGATCTGAACCCATTTAGCTTGTCTCCCTGTTTCTCGGCAAAATAGACCATAGAGAAATCGGCAAAGCCTTCATCCAGGAAGGATTCTGTCTCCGAGTTATTACCGATCAATGCATGGAACCACTGATGCGCTATTTCATGAACAAATGTTGTGTCTTCTTCTGGAACAGCACCATTTTGAATCTGTCCCATCTGAATGAGCCTCGCATACTCCACGGCAACGCCTTGTACATACGTCTCGACAATTCGGAACTCTGGATCGGGATACTTCCCATACTTGTCACTATAGAAATCGATGACCTTGAATGCCTGATTAATGTACCGGTCAACGATCTCTTTCTTAGATGGATCATCGTTGAAATAATAATATTCCACCGTCAGACCGTTACGGGTAGCACGTTCCACTTGAAGATTAGGACTAGCAAAGAAAACAAACTCTCTCGTATTCTCTGCTACAGCGGACACAATTTTACGTCCATGTTCTGTACTATTTTGAGTGGTGATCATGCCCGGCATGGCTACCTGATACTCATCAGGAACATTGAATTGAACTTCAAAGTCTGACGAGGTGTAATAATCACTCTCGAATGTTTGACTATACGGTGCCTTATTCCACTGATGTTTAACCTCATCGTATACAGACATCACCGGGAACCAGTGTGCACCATTGATTATATCCTTGTAATAGGAAACTCGCTGTGAGCCATAGGGTATATTCAACTGAAACTCCAGTTGGAATGATACCGATTCGCCTGGTTGAACGGGCTCTTTCAACTGCACGGTCAACGCTTGGTTTTCCTTATGGAAATCCAGCGATTGGCTATCTGCGCTTACAGCCTGAATATCGATGCCACCCAGAAAGTCCTCCGCTGTCTTCTCCGGAAGTTCTTCACTAATCTTCTCATTATGCTGTTGGTACATACTCGCCTGTGTTGACTTGGAGAGGTTTGCGTCAGCATATGTATGAAGGACCAGCTGCTGGAGTGCATCCTTGCTTGTGTTGTGATACGTTACCTTCTCGCTCCCCTGGATCGTCATGTCCTTCTCATTTAATCGAGCCTGGATCTGGTATTGAATCGGGGCCTGCTCTAAAGAGTCTTTCGGTGTGTTATGTACCTTCGTAGATACAGGTAGTGGGACAGCTTCCGCAGCAACAACCCCAATGTTGGCAAGTGGACTTGTTGCCAGTATGAAGGTCAGTGCACCCGCGATTCCTACTTTGGCTAACTTTGATGTAAATGGACTTGAATAATTCATATGTTCTCTCCTTCTCCTGTGCTATGTTGACCTCAGAACCAAGTATAGAAGCAGAACCTTACGCTGAATTTATGTTTTATTTAAGTTTTGTTTAAAAAGAGGAAGAGAAACTGAAACTATCGCAAATCGCATTCATGTTTGTATGTGACGGATTGTAATATGAAGTGCGACACCCTCCTGAAATAAAAAAATGGCTCACAGCCTGATTCGTGTAGAATGAAAGTTACCACACCAGCATTCACACAAGGAGAATCAGTCCATGAGTTATTCACATCTTAGCATAATCGAACGCAGCAAGCTAGAAATCCTCCACAGACAAGGCAAAAGCTCAAGAGCTATTGCAAAAGAACTGAGGAGACATTCGTCCACGATTTGCCGCGAACTAGATCGTGCTAATTCATCGTATCCCTATCAGGCAGAACAAGCTCAGAACGCTTATGAGAAGCGTCGTCAATCCTCTGTTTCTTCAGGTAAATGGTCAAGCATCTTAGCTGCTTCACTGGAGGAAAAACTGAAGGCAACGTGGTCTCCGGAACAGATCAATCAACGCTTCCGTACCGAAGGCTTGCCAGCAGTATCCTTCAAAACGATCTATCGCTGGATCTACGCAGGTCGACTGGTTCAAGGCACGTTACAGGTTCTTCTGCACAAAGGAAAGCGTCAGAAACTCGCAGTAAATTTGCCATTGGCAGATCCATTTCGGATCGCCCCCAAGAGGTTCGTTCTCGTGAAACGTTTGGGCACTGGGAACTGGATACCGTCGTATCTAGTCGTGGGAAAAGTAAAGGATGCATAGCCACGCTCATTGAACGCAAAACCCGTCTATATACCGCCATTCTCATGCCTGATCGCACTGCTCTGTCTATGGAAATTACGCTTGGTGTAGCCATCTCACAGTATCCCACAGGCACTTTCCTCACAGCCACGGCTGACCGGGGAAAGGAGTTTGCATGCTATGCCAATCTGGAAACAAGCCATGACCTGCACGTTTATTTTGCTGATCCATATTCGTCTTGGCAACGCGGTTCCAATGAGAATGCGAATGGATTGCTTCGAGAGTTTTTCCCGAAAGGCACCGATCTCGCTCAAGTCGAGGATGAAGATCTTGCCAGTTGACTAGATCTAATAAACCACAGACCACGAAAATGCTTGGGTTGGAGAACCGCTCACGAATCTTTCACAGAGGAACTGTCGCACTTGGTTTGACAATCTGTCATGTAAAGAAAAGAAGCCTTACATTGTAAGACTTCTCGTGTATGATCTGTAGTGGGCTCGAACCACTGACCCCTACCCTGTCAAGATAGTGCTCTCCCAGCTGAGCTAACAGATCATGATATATAATTGTTTCCCAATCAAGTAACAATATCATATCAAGTAACCGTGTTCATTGTCAATGATTTATTTGGTTATAATTCACCCGAAATGGTGCACAATAAAGGAAAGATTACCATTTCTACAACGAGGTGAATCCCCTATGAGAAACTCAACAAAACGGTCCAATTCCAATAAACATACATTTACCAAATGCTTCTTTCTCTTTGCTGGTGTTGTGTTCCTCACTACAACCGTTACCGGTTGCGGCTTGGAGCGGGATGAACATACGGTTCAATTCCAACAGTTAAATCAACCCAATGAGAATGTTGAATCTCTACCCGTCTGGCTGGACGTATACTCCAAATCTGTTATTCAAGATGTATATTCTCCACGAGGAAGCAGTGAAGTATTACCGTGAAGGTTAACAGGTTAGTTACTCCTCTTCATCCCACTTGCGTGAGTATGCTTTCTTGGTCACGTAATACAACAGAGCAATCATTCCCGCCGACATTAACAATGTAATGACCATGATGCCTGCCATGCCCATCACTACCCCCTCCTCTCCCAATATGTTCCAGACTTCACTATACAGGAAAAACATTTTTTTGTATAATTCAGTCTGATATGTCGCGCAAGAGCAGAAAGAAGGAATGGAATTGGCAGCTGAGATTAGTTATGTATCGACAGAAGAACAACTGAAGCAAGCCCTGGAAATTCGCCATCACGTTTTTGTGATCGAGCAACAGGTGCCTGCCGAGATTGAGATTGATCAATATGATGTCATCAGTCCAGATGTGCATCATGTATTGTTAAGTACGGATGGCCAAGCTGTAGCCACAGGACGTCTGATCTATTACAGCAAAGATACGGCCAAAATGCAGCGGATCGCGGTGCTTGAATCTCATCGTTCTTTTGGTTATGGACGAGTGCTTCTGCTCGCGATGGAGGAGCTGGCACGTGAACTTGGCTTAACCTATTCTGTACTGGATGCGCAATGTCAGGCACAGAAATTCTATGAAAAACTGGGCTATGAAGTGATTTCGGAAGAACCTTTTTATGATGCAGATATTCTGCATGTTCGTATGAGAAAGAGCTTGTAGACCCTCGGCGTGGGCAGGTCTTTATCAGCATATGGTGCATACTTCCGAGGAATTCGGATACGCTAATCAGGTAAACAGATTCCTATCTCGTCATATAAGGAGAGTGTGACATCATGGATCAAACGACACGCGAGAGTTTCACAGCCGTACAGAAAAATGGCGACGGTGACCTGACAGCATTTCAGACTTCAGCAGGACGTGTACTGGATTATCAGCAGGCACTTGCAGAAGTAAAGGCTGGAGCTATTGCCGGTGTGAATGTATTTAAAGGCAAGGATGGCGAAATGTACATTCGCGGCGATGCCGACGGTGACCCAACCAACAACCTGGACCAACTTCCCCATTTCTAAAATAGATGCACACGTCGTATGTGTGACACAGTAAGCGCCGATCAGGATATCCGGGTTGGCGTTTTCTTATTAGAATTAGTAGTCCGTAAAATATTTTACGGACTCCCCGGAAGGCTGGCTTTTGCGAATCGGCTGTTGTACCTGTTCCCATGCCTGCAAAATCTGTATCCCTTCGAGAGTAGACCGATTCTCCCACGCGATGTGCCCGGTTCGTTCAAGCTCCAGCAATGACTCATGAATGTAAGCTCTGCTTCGTCCCGTCTTGGTCTCCAGTTCATCCATACGCGGCATCCTGCGCCGTTGTCCTGCATAGTTCACCATAATACGTAAAATCTTGCGTTCAAAATCGTTCAACATACTTTACCTCCCCATTCAGGTCCTTAACAGGACGCCATGCCAGAATACCTTGCTCCAGAAAGGTTCGGGGTGAGCCTTCTTTTCCAGCTGATGCTCTAATCATCCCGCCACGTACACTGTTAATTCGAATCTGTCGCTGCGTTATCTGCCCTTCACGATCCATGTAGACAAGCTCCACCATCTGGCCAATATATTTCCCTAGCATAATCATCCCTCCGATAAGAACATTTGTTTGTATTTCATATTATATGCGAACATAAGTTCTTTATTCAATAGTAAAAAAAGGATTTTGTAAAATAAAAAAACCAGACTTTCACCTTAATGATTAAGGCAGTCTGGTTTCTCTAATAATGCTGCTCATATAACTACGTGACTTGTAATGACCTAGTTCAGTAACGGATCAGTGTCGATCCGATTCCGAAAATTGTACTTTCTTTAATTGCTGTGTAGATGGATTAAAATCAACATTCACATAAACTGCGAATTGTTTGCCGTCTTTCGCACGAACCCATAGCTTGAACTGTTCCCGTGATTGATCCGCTGTTAGAGAGGTACGACCGATATGCTTATAGTCCAAAATATCCACATTATACTTGGTCTGTGTTTCTTTGACCGCAATAATTCCCCACTTCGCATAATCGGGGATGGCGGAGCCAGTGCCTGATGTCATTCCGGCCAAACTCAGGACTACCGACATGACGGTAACGATGAGCATTCTCATTTTACTCACTCCTTGGGACAATATGTTTCTGTTATCTTGCCCGTCCGGGTTTCATTTTACACGAATAAACGAAAGATCCATGCCAGTGGCCGTAGGGAAAAAGGAACCACATGAACAAGCCGGTCAAACGAATCAGGAGGCTCCGTCCGGAAACTCATTCCCCAGTCACCCGAGAAAACGTGTTGTTGTATCTTCGGCTCCTCAGGACGATCCAACCCGTATTTCTTTTCAAGTAACTCCCGCGTTTCTTCATCCACCTGAACCTCGTTCGTAACGACATATGCTGTGGCAGGCTCGCTGCTTATGTACATCAGAATCATTAGAAACATCACAATCCCAACTATTTGTATCCAACGCTTGTTCATCTCTTACTCCTTTATGGATTACTGACTCATTTCTCTTGTACGTGAAGACTTGTTTGAATGTTTGATTATACATAAATTTGACCGTATTGGAAATAATAAATGGAAGAAGAGTTGAGACATAACGTTATACAATGCTTAAGTCCCATTTGGTTGATTTTTTGTTTGAAAAATCCAATAGACGTGTAATAGGCCATGACAGAGAGACTTCACAATCTGAAATTCTACACGATCTGCCATACCAATTTGAGGAGGTTACACCCGAATGTTCAAACGCTTGGATGAAATCCTGATTGAGATTCCCAATGTCGAGAAGCCAGATCCGAATGCTGCGGCAGCCATACAAGAATTGCTCGGCGGCAAATTCGGAGAAATGTCAACGTTGAACAACTACCTCTATCAATCATTTAATTTTCGATCCAAAGAAAAGCTGAAGCCCTTCTATGACCTCGTCATGAGTATTACCGCCGAAGAATTGGGTCATGTTGAGCTCGTGTCTCATGGCATTAACAAGTGCCTCAGAGGTTCAACCGAGTACAAAGAACCCGACGATACGCCGCTAGGTTCGGTGAAAGATGCTCGTCTGTCGTATCACTATCTGGCAGGTGCACAAGGCGCAATGCCTTTTGACTCTATGGGCAATCCATGGACGGGAGCAAACGTCTTCAACAGCGGCAATCTGGTCGAGGATCTGCTGCATAACTTCTTCCTCGAATGTGGCGCTCGTACCCATAAGATGAAAGTATATGAGATGACAGATCACCCGGCAGCCCGGGAAGTGGTTGGTTTCCTGCTGGTACGTGGCGGCGTGCATGTCGTGGCATATGCAAAAGCACTTGAGATTGCAACTGGCGTAAATGTGACCAAGCTGGTCCCTATTCCTTCACTGAACAACAAAGCCTTCAACGAGGCTCGTAAATACGAAGAAAAAGGGGTACACACCAAGCTGTACACTTATAGTGATAAAGACTTCAATGCGATCGGCCAGATCTGGAAAGGGACTCACCCCGAAGATGGACAACCTCTTGAAGTCATCCAAGGGATACCTGAAGGATTCCCGATTCCGGAAGCTCCTGCGGTCGAGGAAGAATTCGCACCAGGTATATCGCAAGAAGACTTCAAGGAAATTGCACGTCGCCTGAAGATGGCTGGGAATATTGCGGATTAAATCGAAGTTGTACAGGAGATGTGTAAAAATAATAGAGCCCTCGATACTGTCAACGCAGTATTGAGGGCTTTGCTGTCTTCTATCCATCATTAATCCCCGCAAGGTGATTCTGAAGGTAAGACAACTTCGATTTTTAAGTTAATCAGCGTCTTCAATTGAATGTCTGTTGATCATCTGCCAGAGCTCTTCCTCACTATTTAAACGTATAGAATCTGTATATTCCCAACTGAAATAAGGGGCAAGATTTTTAGTTACATCTTCCCAGGTTTCTCCTTGCTGTTTCAAAAGAATTCGATCTATTGTTTGAGATATTAATTCGAAGTCCAGTTTATTAACAATAAAGTGCCTTGCACCTATTACGATATCTGTTCCATCTCTAAGTTCTTTTTCTAAAGCTTTCGGAGTTATGATTGTAAAATCAAAATTATCCTCACCTTCAGAATCTTCCGTCCCAATACAGGCTGTCCCTGACAAGTAAAAATCGTCTCCAATATCTTCAGTTTCCGTGAATTGTAACTTGCCATGAATATTCGGATTTCCAGTAATGATAAGATCTTTCAAAATCGGTTTAATCACTTTTCTCACCTCTTAGGCATCTAGTATTTTCCATAAAAAGCTATTTTTTATTGCAATGCTGCGTATTCCATTTTCTCAGATCATCAAGCAGCAGGTTCTATGTATCCAAACTTCCATCTCCACTGCTCTCTCTTTGATGTACCTCCATCTTTTCCAAAAGCTCTACGATAACCTCATCCAAATCCTCAAGTACCTCACTCGGTGTAGGAGATTCCAGTATCCTTACCAAATCCGTCTGTAGCATACTTAGATGAGATATAGGTAATCGATCAATTAATCCGACCAAAATGAAATATTCCCACTGTGGATCTTGGGTTTGCAATACATCCTTAACATGAGGAATTAAATCTTCGCCCAGTCTCAATAGTAGATCCTCTACCGGCTTAGAGATAGGCCAATTCCCGTCTTGCAACCACTCCATAAGTTCTGGAATAATGCCTTTCAACTCTTCATTACTAAATTCATTTAACTTGCTAACTGCTTCAAAATCAGACTTATCGCGGGGAAGACACGCCCTAATATCCATTTAATCTCTCTCCTATTACTCCATTGGCTTTCCATATCTCACTAAGACATGCCAAAGTAGTTTTAATTCTTGTAGAACTTCTTTGTAGGTTCCTCTATCACTCCAATGGCTTGGGTTTCGTTTCAAGTCCATAGCTGCAGAACCAATGATATTTGCATCAATCAAATCACTTTTTGCAATTCTTTTGGCTAGTGAAGGCATCGAAGGACCTCGAAAATCCATAGGAACGTCATCAACTAATAGTGTAAAGCCCCTGTGCCAGTAGAGATCAATGGAATACTTTAAACAAATCTGCTCTAAGATTCGTCCTGTATGTGTGCCTTTAAATGATGGGTCGGCAACAAGCATCTCTACATCCTTTTCAAGGGAAATGTCACCATGAACCTGAGCTTCGATATAATGATCAAGATTTCCGTTTGGCTCTTGGTTTGATGGATTTTGGAATCGTTTCTCAAGATTGACGAGCATATGATCGATTAACTTTTGAACCGTTAGATTTCTTTCACCAATGGCAAAATTACTATAAAATACATCCCTCAAGAGAGCAGCCAAAATGAGGTCAAATTCCTCATACGTCCCCTTTTCCTCAGGGTCTTGGTGAGAATCCAAATATGTATACGTGCAACGTTGAGAGACCTCAGTGGATAAAAGGAAATAACATGATCCAAAACGCGGAGCAGGTCCATCGGGATGTAACATGACATTGAGTGCCCCATACTTGGGCCGTTCGCTATTGGTTGAGCCATTTATTTGGTACGCTCCGCCAAACATTTTATTCTCCCAAACGTCACGTTCACCGCCTGAAAATGCGGATACACTTCCATTCGATAAAAAAGTCTCAAACTGACTTTTATAACCCCCTGCTCAAGTAGTGCCTCAGCCACGCTTTTCATATTCGGATCTAATCGATCTGGGTGAAAGTGTAGCGCAATACTTGCATGAGATTTTAGTTTATTGATAGCTTTTTCAAATGCCTTCAGCTCGATGTTGGACATACGAAGGATTTCTCTAATGGTTTGCTCCGCCTCATTTTTGCGGCTTTTTGCATAATTGGTTACATGCTCTTGAGCTAATTGCTGAGACCTTGATAATTCCATGCGCGTAAGAGTCCTTTCCCTTTTTATAAAATCATAATACATGATGGACAGTAAGGGAACTTACAGTCGGTTCAAAATTATGATAGTTTGCAATGAATCCAACCCGTGTCACTTCTTTCAATTTGAATCATATCCATGTGCAACGCGTGTTCCTCCACCATCATAAAGCTATGAACCCCTTATTCTCCGCCTTGTGTCTTAACTTTCTCCTCATCCTTCACGGTCACATGAACTACTTGCTCTTCATTCGCTGTATTCGCATCTCGCATCTGAATGGTCCATGTCCCTGTATCTGCATCAAACCGTGTGTCCTCTATGACGGGAATATGCATGTTCTCTGTATCAAGTGAATGCAGTCCGCTACGAATCGCATCCGCATCCGTCATGTGCGCACCGTCTGGAGTATTTGGACAAGATACCGCTATCTTTTCTGCTCTGGCCTGCCCAGGATAGGGTTGATTTTCCGGGCCTCCATCCGTCCAGACTTCAACATAGGAGCCGATCTGCGGATCAGGTGCATTGGAGAACCATTTTGCCGGATAATACCGACTTTTTCCTCCATTGGAACTGTAATTTTGAAATGCAGGATCAACCACAAGAATGGAATTGTCTTTGCGTTCAACCACATAACCAGTGAAACCCTTTTCTGTCGGTGAATTTGCTATAGTCTGTTCTGACTTGCATTCGTTTGATCCAGCACATCCCATAAGACCTAGTATCCAGATCGAGAGTATAGTACAAACGATACGAAGATTAGACACCTCTTAGTTCCCCCTCTAACAATGTTCACTTTCTGCTTCTTATTGCTAACGTCCCAGATCAGGTTATTGTTGCATAACAATGGAGTCAACTTTGAGTGCTTGATTTACAAATACACCCAAAATTCTTCTTGTTTTCTTTTGATACAAAACGTATCATTTATATGAGGTAATATAATTAATGAGGGGAAACCATGTATGATCCACAGTCCAAAAGGGGTAATTCAATCATTCATGCTATGTATTTTTACTATCTTACTTTACATTACATATGCTGAAACATCTCATGCTGCTGGTTCAGCGGCATCACCTTCTACTTACGAGAACGATATCACCCTACCGGCTGTTGTTTATGGAAAGGTTACGGATAGAGGAGGAAATGTGGTACCCCACGCCAATGTTGAATATGAACTCAATCACCTAGGAGAAATAACGAAATATAGTACAGTAGCAGATGAGAACGGAAATTACCATATTGAGGCTGTTGTACGAGATTCTACAGATATGTATTTATACGTCAGTGCAGATGGTTTCATCACCTACATTTCATATAATAAACACGATACCTTTACGCTAAGACCTGGTGATGAGGTGAAACATGACATCCAGTTATATGAGCCTTCCACAATCATAGGCACGGTAAAAGACCAGACTGGCCAGCCCATCGCTGGTGCTAAAATTGAAGTTACAAGTGTCCCATACCTGGTCGAAACAGATGAAAATGGCAGATATACCGTAACGGGTATTGATTACGATTATAGTGCAAACATTGCAATTTGGGTTGATAGTGACAACTATGTTCCCTACGTGGAAGATCGTCTAGGCATCCGAGCAGGTGAAACGATCCAAATCGACGTAGTGTTAGAAGCGGCTGCACATGTAAGGGGACAGGTGGTTGATGAAAACGGGGTACCTATTCCTGGGGTCATAATAAGTGGTAATCCTACAAGAACAACGACTGATGCTCACGGATACTTCATTCTCAGACGCACTATGGCAGGTTCAGTCGCACTAGCCGCAGACTTTACAGGGTATCCAAGACACATAGTATTAGTAGATTTAGTCCCAGGAGATCATAACACAGTTAATTTTGTTCTTAAAAAGAATCCATGAACCTTGGGTTCTTTTACAATAACCTCTGAGTAGTCTTCCATGGCCATCTATCGTATTTGTAGAACTGAATTTCCAGTATAATCATAAACTAACCCAAAAGACTCATGATGAATTCTCTATACGAATTCGGTCATGAGCCTTTCATTATGTCCAAGCATACAGATGTAACCATCGTAAACAGGTTATTAAACCCTTCACAGCTTTCTACGCTGCTTGTTCACATACCTTCCCCATACCACCAACGCCGCACACAACAAGATCACACAATAAGCCCATACAAAAAACATGGCAAGCCCCAACCCGATGTTAGCATCCAGGCGCTTATCAAAGATCTCTGTGTATAGCGAAAAACCGAGTGGCACGGCGCCAACAATGAAAAGTCCAATGGACCATCCACTCCAGCGTGGAAAACCAGACCCCGCACGAGTACTGGAAAGTTTGCGAATCCCTTGAGTCAGAAGCCACCAAATCAGAATAAATAATAGACAGGTTATAAGAATCTTCAGCATATCGTTCAACTGCATATCGTGTACCTCCTATATCTTGCAAGATGATGAACATATCTTACACGTTAAGCGTTCTCTTTACTATATTACCCGTTTCCATATCCATGATCACAGGCAGATAAGAGCACAGTACCCCTGACCCACACTTGATCATGAAAAAGAAAAAACGCCACCGTCCTGACTCCTTCCAAGTCAAGAACGATGGCGTTACTTCTCGTATTACATTGTTACATCCACATCGAACAGGTTACGCGCCAAACTGCGCATAGTGAAGGCGGCTGTACACCCCACCTGCTGCGAGTAATTCTTCATGACGTCCCTGCTCCGTAATACCTTGTTCAGCAACGACAATAATGCGGTCTGCATTTTTGATCGTAGCCAATCGGTGAGCAATAACCAGTGTGGTCCGGCCCTCGGACAATTCAGCAAGGGATTGCTGAATCGCCGCTTCCGTTTCTGTATCCAGAGCAGAAGTGGCTTCGTCCAGGATCAGAATTGGCGGGTTTTTCAGGAACATACGGGCAATGGACAAACGCTGTTTCTGTCCACCGGACAGCTTCACGCCGCGTTCACCAATTAACGTATCCAGCCCTTCCGGCATCGATTGAATCAAGGGTTCCATCTGTGCACGTCTGGCGGCCATCCAGATTTCTTCTTCGGATGCATCCAGCTTGCCGTAGGCAATATTCTCCCGAATGGTTCCATCGAAAAGGAATACATCCTGTTGTACAATACCGATCTGGCTGCGCAAGGAGTCCAGTGTCATGTCCTGTATCTCCTGACCATCAATCGTGATGCGACCTTCCAGCACATCATAGAATCGTGGTAGCAGACTGCACAGCGTTGTTTTACCTGCACCCGATGGACCGACGAGGGCCACGGTTTCCCCTGCATGTACATTTAAATCGATACCTTTGAGTACTGGCTCCTGATCCGAATAACCAAAGGTCACTTGCTCATAACGAATATCTCCACGCAAATGGGATACCGCAACGGCCCCTGGACGATCTTCCACATCCGGTTCCATATCAAGCAGCTCCGTATAACGTTTGAAGCCTGCAATCCCCTTGGGATACGTCTCGATAACCGAGTTGATCTTCTGAATTGGTGTCAGGAACACATTGGACAGCATAATGAATGCAATGAACTGACCGTAGGTCATACTGCCATTAATGACAAACCATGTTCCGCATACCAGGACAAAGAGGGATACCAGCTTCATCAGCATATAACTGACAGAAGAGTTCCAGGCCATGATTTTGTATGCGATCAGTTTGGTCTGACGGAAACGACCGTTGTTTACAGCGAATTGTGCTTTTTCATGCTCTTCATTAGCAAAAGCCTGAACAACACGGATACCTGTGATATTGTTCTCAACACGGGCGTTGAAGTCCGCAATATCTCCGAACATTCGGCTGAATGCCTTGGACATTTTACTCCCAAAGTAGAGCGAGAGATAGATAATCAGCGGTACGATAATAAAGGTTAACACCGCCAGATTCCCGTTAATGCTCATCATGATGCTAAATGCACCAATTAGAGTCATGACCGCGATAAATACGTCCTCTGGACCATGATGGGCAATCTCACCGATATCCATCAGGTCGTTAGTCATGCGGGAGACGAGGTGTCCTGTTTTTGTATTATCGAAGAAACGGAACGATAACTTCTGCACATGATTAAACAGACTTTTACGCATATCCGTCTCAATGTTAATACCCAGCTTGTGTCCCCAATAGGTAACCACGAAGTTCAGGAATGAATTCAAGAAGTAGATGCCGAGCAATGCCAGACACGCCCATAGAATCCAGTCCCAGCGGCCGCCTGGCAGCAGATCATCGACTACCCGGTTGACCGCCAGTGGAAAAGCCAGCTCCAGCAGAGCGACTAAAATCGCACAACTGAAGTCAAGAATAAAGAGCTTTTTGTAAGGCCTATAATAGGCAAAGAAACGGCGAAGCATGGACTGAAGTCCTCCTTATGCAACCACACAATGATGATTACGTTCTATTTCGTCTTGCTTAAGAGGTACAGGAAGTATGGCGCACCAATAATGGCAACCAGGATCCCCGCAGGAATCTCCGAAGGCTGTAGTATGACACGACCCAGCGTATCTGCAACCAGTACGAGCAATGAACCGATCAGTGCAGATGCGGGTAAAAGAAATTGATGTTTGGGACCGACCAGACGACGCGCCAAATGCGGTCCGATCAGACCAACAAAACCGATCCCCCACTTACAGATACACATGAGCCGGCAAGTCCTACAGCAGCCGCAAGCAAAATCAGTCGCTCACGCTCAACCGGAGTCCCGAGTCCGCTTGCAGTCTGGTCCCCCAGATTCAGTACGTTCAATACACGTGCCTTATACAGAACAAGCGGGACAAGAATAATAAGAAACGGTAGCAATGCCGTTACAAATTTCCAGTTCGAACCCCAGATGCTGCCTGCCATCCAGGTAGCTACAAATTGATACTTTTCCGGACTAAGCCGTAACGTAAGCACGATCATGGCAGAACTGATTCCCGCCGCTACCCCGATCCCCGTTAGCAGCATACGCGTAGGCAGGATGCCTTCTCCTTTTTATAAGAGAGAACGTAGATCAGAAATGCAGCAAAACCAGAACCGATCAGGGCCAGAATTGGTAAAAGAAATACCGGCGCTGCTGTCGTTGTGGGGAAAAAGGAAACAAATAACATGACGACCAGACCAGCACCTGCATTAATCCCGAGGATCCCCGGATCTGCCAACGCATTCCGAGATACTCCCTGCAAAATACAACCAGATAACGCAAGTCCGGCCCCGACCAGCACCGAAATTACAATACGTGGCAGACGGAATTCAAACAGGATCAATTCCTGTTTCGCCGTGCCTCCACCAAACAGGGTTCGCATCACCTCAAGCGGCGAAAGCTTGGTAAAACCTGTGTTCATGCTCACCACAAAAGCCGTAATAATTAATAGGGCAAGCACAATGAGGACAATCGTACTCTTGGTTCTCTTCTTGCGCTCTGCTCCAACTATTGTTGAGGATTCCATAGTTACAGAGTCCTCCTTTCTTTACGCGCCAGATACAGGAAGAATGGTACCCCGATGAGGGCAACCAATGCGCCAATTGGCGTCTCGTACGGCGGGTTAATCATACGTGCAGCCAGATCCGCAAATACAAGCAACAGACTGCCCATCACAGCGGAACATGGAATAATCCAGCGATAATCGACCCCAACCAGCTTCCGCGTGAGATGGGGAATAATGAGTCCAACAAAACCGACCGCACCCACCACGGACACAGCCGTACCCGCGAGAATCAGTACAACAATCAGGCCTATGAGCTTGATCAGCCCAGTACGTTGCCCCAAGCCCACCGCAATATCTTCTCCGAGACTAAGCAGAGTAATGGAACGGGAGATGAGAAGACCTGCGATCAGTGCCGCGAGTACCCATGGGAACATGACCTCAAGTTGAGACCACTTCGTTCCGGCTACACCACCGGCTGTCCAGAAAGCCAGATCTTGTCCAATTCTGAAATATAATGCAATCCCTTCACTGAGTGCCGACAACATCGCTGATACAGCCGCACCTGCAAGTACAAGGCGTAGTGGTGTAAGGCCTGATTTGGAAGCTGCACCAAAACCATACACCAACAGGACACCAAGCCCTGCCCCAAGGAAGGAATACATGATGATATACATAAATGGCAATCCAGGGAAGAAGGCAAAACAAACTGCAAGCGCAAATCCAGCTCCCGCATTTAACCCAAGCAGACCTGAATCGGCCAGCGGGTTACGAGTCATACCCTGCATGATCGCACCAGCTACAGCGAAACATGCACCTACCATTGCTCCTCCAAGGATACGTGGTAATCGAATCTCCCATATGATCTGATGTGGTGTCAGCTCAGGATTGAAATCAAAGATAGCCTTCCAGACTACACTAAGCTTAATATCAGCAGCACCAAATGAAATGGACAACGCCATACCCAGAGCGAGTAGCAAAACTCCCCTGTAAGAATAAGTGTGGCTGCCCACGGACGAGTGTGTATCTTCGCTGTGGGTGAATCCGGATTATGTTTTTCTGGTGAAGCTTGTGAACTCATACGCGCCCACCCTCGTTATGAGTGGAGCTGCTCAAACCTATGTACATAACAATCACCTCTCTATAAATACCGAACTTTAATGATATTGATTCTCATTCCCATAGACCATTGTAAGTGAATCCACGGGCTCTGGCAATGGACAAATAGGACATGTTTATTGCATATATGAAGATTTGCACACAATTTTACACGCAAAAAGGCTGCGCAAGAGCCAAATAGCTCGAACACAGCCTTATCATTGCATATGTAGAACATGTAAAATACAGACTCGTTTAACGAGCATGTACCGTAAGTAAGGATGCCAGGACATCCGGAACATCAGTAATGATCCCTTGCACACCCATGTCAATCATGGCCTGCATCTCAGCAGGATCATTCACCGTAAATGGATAGGTAACAACGCCATGTGCCAGTGCAGCAGCAACATCTTCTTGTGTCACCGCCAGCTTGTAGGGATGAAGGCCGGTAGCCTCGAGTTTGGCGGCATAATCATAGGGACGATACAACTTTTCCATATATAGAAGTGCTGTACGAATCTCCGGGGCAAGACGTTTACATCTCACGAGCGATGCATGATTGAAGCTGGACAGCACGACCTGTTGCTCCAGATTCCAGTCCCGGATCGCCTGTATAACCATCTCTTCCATCCCTTTATAACTCACAATACCATTTTTCAATTCCAGATTAAGCAGGGTTCCTTTCCCCTGTACCAGCTTAAATAACTCCTCCAGAGAAGGAATACGTTCGCCGGCAAAATCAGCATGGAACCAGGACCCCGCATCCCGTGTGCGCAATTGATCGTAAGTCGTATCCTTAACCCAGCCTTCTGTGCCGCCAGTTCGGCTTAACGTCTCATCATGAATCAGTACCAGTCTGCCATCACTCGTCATCTGCACATCAGTTTCAATGCCTGTTGCTCCAAGCTCCAGACTTCGTTCAAAAGCGCTCATCGTATTCTCCGGGCATACGGCAGATGCACCACGGTGGGCAATAATCTCCATGTTCCTCATTCCAGCGCCTCCTGTGTTCAAGCTTCACTCTATGATCCTTACTATAAACACCGTTTGTTAGACCTGTATTAACAGAGCGTATAATGGGTTACCTGCTTCGCTGATACTAGCGACCGGGCCCAACATCTAACGGGCTGGGGATTCACTCATTTTTGCGAACTCAATCTGAGAATCGACATAACATAGTATGAACGATGGAAGCACTGAACTCCGTTATAAGGAGGTTGACTATTGAATCCCTCAAAGAAAAAATCGATACCTACGCGTCCTCACACATCCCAGTTACAGTCGGCTTCCAGGCTTTCCAGATCATCTGTCCATATCAAAAACAAATCCGGCAAGACGGCTAATCAGCGTTCTCTTAACTCCAGTTCACCCAACACACTGGATCAGCTGGCTATTGTTGCAGCAATACTCTCCTTAATTGCAGCCGCCATCGGGCTATATATCGCCTGGAAATCGTTAAGTAATCCGGATCAAACTGCTGTTGTGGTGTAAGCTGCTTGTTGCGCAGCTAATGGCTCAGGAGGCTCTCTCCTGCTTCTGACCTTATTCAGGGGCAGGTTTTTGCTTTTTCAAATACTCAACGTATGCTGGAAACGTCAAAAAACCGTTCCCCTGAAACGCCGGCATATACCAGCGTCTCTTTGGAAAGGTCATTTTTTATTCGGGCGCTGCCTCTGCAGCGTCATCCCCGTCCCGGGATACTGACCGAATTACAGAATGAATGTGCGAGAGATAATAACCAACAGAATGAACAATACCAGAATTGCACCTGTTGATGTCCATGCTCCACCACCGAAGCCTCCGCAATATCCGTAACCTGTACCTTTGAGTTCGCTCATCAGTGACACTCCCTCTTCATCGAAGTACACTATAGACTATGTCCGATAGCGCAACTTGCTTGGGCAGATCGAAAATTCTCCCGAGGAACGATTGGGTACAGGCCCGTCTTCTTATGCACTCATTTCCCGTTGAGTTGTGACCACTTCTGAGTCAACTCCGCAGGAATATAGGATGACATTTGTTTGATCAGTTCAGCCGGATCAGCTTCCAGACTCCACAGACTGAGATGCGAAGTGTTGGAGAATCCTTCCTGTACGCTATGTTCTACCATCTTCATTAGCGGTCCATAATATCCGTTGACATTTAATAAGCCAACAGGTTTACGATGAATACCGATCTGTGCCCAGCACAGTACCTCGAATAGTTCTTCAAATGTACCCATGCCGCCGGGGAGTGCAATGAATCCATCGGATAATTCAGCCATCGTAGCCTTCCGTTCATGCATGGTTCCCACTTCAATCAGTTGTGTGAGCCCTCCGTGAACAACCTCACCCCGGAACAATCCGGTAGGCATTACCCCGATTACCTCTCCCCTTGCTCAAGAGCAGCATCTGCTACTGCACCCATCAAACCCATACAAGAACCACCATAGACCAGTGCATAACCACTATCGGCAATTTGTTTTCCCAGTTGAACAGCCTTCTCTGTATATTCGGGGTGATTTCCCGGATTGGAGCCTGCAAAAACAGCTATACGTTTCATTGGGTTTCACTCCTTCTCATGATCTTTTTAGAATGAACTAAAGAATATTTACACTTGCCACTTCGATGACAGAACAACCTTCCGATCGCTGTTATCCCCAGATTTTTTGATTCAATTTTACAAAGGTGAATATCGTATGCTTCCGATGTAGCTTTCTTTCAGAAAGCTTTTAGGCGAACGCTCCGCTTCTTCAGGTTATTTCTGCCCTCTACGTTCTCGTGTAAATGTTTAGTTCAATTTATCTATTTTAATAATATATAACATGAATGTTATGGGTATGTACAACAGGTTAACAGAATCAATGGACAAAAAAACCCGACCGTTTGCAGCCGGCCGGGCTCCCGTTTTAATACACATCAATTTAGAAGGGGTTGTTACTATCTAATATACAGACCAAACATTAAATCCATATGATCTTTGCATGAAATATATATTAAATCTTCGTATAGCTAACGTATCCCACGGCGTGAACGTACGACAAACATATGCTTGTCTTTACGAAGAACACGACCATCTGCAAGTTCAACCTGATCCTCGTCATGACGCAGAATCGTCGTAGATAACGCTACTATTTTGGCACGGCGCCAGATCATAACCTGTGACTTGAAATAGATCGCATTTTCGAACTGAATCGCCTTTTTCATCACATATCCAACCTTGTGCACTTCAGAACGTGCTTTCTTTAAGGGAAGACTCTCTTCGGGAAGAGGTCTGATCATTGCGATATTGTCAAACGACACCTTAATCCGTTTCGGTCCGATCCGTACACATTCCGCTTCTTCATCCCACTCGACCAGCGTTCCCTTCAATGGCTCCCGTATGCCTGTTGCACGATATACCGCTACTTTTCGTCCTATCCAATGTCGCAATGTTCTCACCTCCATCTGTCTAGTTTTCAGGTATCTTCCAATCGATCGGTTCAATACCTTTGGAGGTCAAGAAGTCATTGGCTTTGGAAAAGGGACGACTGCCGAGGAATCCGCGATGCGCAGCCAGCGGACTGGGATGTGTAGACTCCAGTACCAGGTGCTTGTCCCTGTTAATAAAAGCACCTTTCTTCTGGGCATGACTGCCCCACAGCATATATACCATCGGCTCTGAACGTTCATTCAGCGCGCGAATGACAGCATCCGTAAACGTCTGCCAGCCCAGTGCCTGATGGGAGTTCGGCTGACCTTCACGGACCGTGAGAACGGCATTTAATAGCAGGACTCCCTGCTGTGCCCAATGAACCAGAGATCCATGATTCGGAATTGGCAGGTCCAGATCAGCCTGAAGTTCCTTATATATATTTTTCAGAGAAGGCGGTACACGTACCCCCGGTCTAACCGAAAAGCTTAATCCATGAGCCTGTCCCGCTCCGTGATAAGGGTCCTGACCAATAATAACAGCCTTAACCTGATGATATGGCGTCAACTTCAGTGCGGAGAACAGGTCTTCTTTGGGCGGAAAGACCGTCTGTGTTTTGTACTCGGCGGCGAGAGTGTAACGAATCTTGTTAAAATATTCGGCTTCCGCCTCTTCCTGAAGCACCTTGTCCCAATCATTTCCAAACATATGTATAGGCTCCTTTCCCCTGGTGAATGCAGTTTCCTTCAGCCCAACTACTGAGCTCTTCCTTCTGAGAGCCGCATGTCATGCAACTCATAGACTATCCACCATTTTAACATAACCGGGGACAGCAGACCAGAATTGCACATCAGGGTATAAGTTCACCTCAAAATAAACCTTGTTCTTACTGCAATCCGTATACTCATACAAAAAAGTCATCTCGCTGTTGCGTGATGACTTGATGAATTTACACTTGGACGGGCACCTCTTCGACTTCTTTCACAAGCACACTGCTGATTCTCCGTAATCCTTCCTGAAGGACAGCACGGGGACAAGCCAGATTCAACCGAATACAACCCTCACCATTGGCTACAAACATATGACCATCTTCGAGCAACACACCCGCTTGCTCCGCGAAGAATAACGGTAAACTTACATTTTGGGGAGCATATGCCGAGATATCAATCCAGGCCAGATATGTTGCTTCCGGAATGTGAAAAACAGCTAGTGGTAGATGCTGCTTCACAACCTGTTCTACGCAGGCGAAATTGGCGTCTAGATAACCTTTTAATTGTTTCAGCCACTCATCACCCGTTTCGTAAGCCGCTTGAGTGGCAGCGATGCTCAGTGGGTTTTTGAAACCATAATGGCATGTCTGCCAGATGTCTCGAAGTGCCTTATTCGGAATGATGACATTGGAGAACATCAGGCCAGCCATATTGAATGTTTTGCTCGGAGACATGCATGTAATGATTCGATCGGTATCCGGGAACAGCTTCGCGAGTGGCGTATGTCTCTTGCCAGTCCGCAGCAGATCACAGTGAATTTCATCCGAAATAATCCATACATTGTTCCTCAGACAGATCTCACCCACACGTTGTAACTCTTCCGTTGTCCAGACACGTCCAGACGGATTATGGGGGTTGCAGAAAATACATACCCTTACCTTTTCATCCTTGGCCTTGGCTTCAAAATCCTCAAAATCAATCGAGTAATGCCCCTGCTCATTGATCATATCCGAACACACCAGTTCAAGATTGTTATGCTCTGCAGCTGACTTGAAGAAACCATAAGACGGGGTCACGATCAGTACTTTCTCATCCGATTGACAGATATATTCCACCAGTTCATATAATGCGGGGATGATTCCGTTGGAGGTCTCCAAATGCTCCTTCGGGAAGGACCAATCATAGTGTCTCTTCATCCAATTCGAGACAGCTTCATAGTATGCCGGATCAAATACCTGAGAGTAACCCATGATTCTACGGTCCAGACGCTCCTTAACTGCATCCAGAATCTCGGGAGGTGTGGCGAACTCCATATCTGCAATCCACATGCGAATGAATTCTTCATCTTTGAATGGAAAAGTCATGTCCTCTGTGGCGTTAAAAATATATTGACGGAAACCATCCGTATTCATGGCATTTGTTCCTGTGCGGTCTATAATCTCATCAAAGTTATATTTCATAGCTTCTGCTCCTCTATCTGCTTTACTTTTTCATTGTCGTTTCATGTCGTATTACACCTATTATTTCATGACGCAAGAATTGCATCAAATGCAATACAATCTATCCTGACGAAACAAATGAAGTTAATTGTTTCTTCAAAATAGGTATTTCCGTGAAAAAGTGATATATTTCTCATATAACATCATTTTTATGAATGACTTTCATCATTTTCACGTACTCTCAAGAAACATTGCATAAGGAGAACCGATTATGAACAATATCAATCAGGAAGTTGGCAAAAAAATACGAAACTTTCGGAAGTGGCGGGGACTGACCATCCAACAGCTTGCGGATCAGATCTTCAAGAGCAAGGGCACGTTATCCAAATATGAGAGCGGAGATATTACACTTGATCTGGTGACGTTACATCATATTGCGAACGCGCTCAACATCCAGGTAGAGCAACTCTTGTACCAAGAACCTAGGCATGCATCTCCCCTGATGAACGCGGTCCCGTCCAGCTTTTTCAAGAACTCCACTCGTTTCTATTCCTACTTCTATGATGGGCGTAACAACAGTCTCATTCGTTGTGTCATTGACATGATGGCTCAGTCGGATGCCAACCGTTATCGCACCGTGATGTATATGAATGTGAAGGACTTTGAGAACTACCAAGAGTGCGAGAATATGTATTGGGGTCACACCGAGCATTATGATACACTCACCACGCTGATTTTGAAAAATCAGGCCACACCGCTGGAGAACCTATATATTAATATTCTGGCGTCTTTTCAGGAATCAGAGAAAAAATGGGGACTGATGGCTGGTGTCTCCTTCAGACCTTTCATGCCTATCGCGCTCAAAATGTTATTCTCCAGAACCCCGCTGCCCGAGAATCAGGAGTTATATAATGAATTAAAAATCTCAAAGGAAGATCTGCGGACCCTGAAAATATACAACATGCTCGCTGTCACTTGAACAACGCAGCGTGTCTCACAATCTCATATCATATGGATGGAGACAGTCCCTACCCATTAGAAAAGGCACTTCTATAAGCTGTTGAAACCAGCTCATAAAAGTGCCTTTTGCTTTGACGCTTATTGGATCGTGGAATAAGCGAGACTAACGCTTAGTTTTTAATTAAATCAAGCGTTTCGTCAAACATTTGCTTCTGTTCCTCAATCTTGTTCTCATTACCGATCACACAGCGCTGTTGCTGTTCAAGTATGGCCGATAAAAGCTCAGCAAAACCGATAATGTCGCTTTCCTTTGTGCTTAACACTTCGTCACGTTCCTGTTGCAGATCCGCTTCAGTCACATTCGACAGATAACACTCCAGAGAGAATGCCCCCTCACCATAAGGCGTTCTCGGCGTATCGAGATCCTGAATCGCACCAATGATATAACGTGTCATTTCCCGCTCGTCTGCCCGGAAATCTTTCAAATATTGCGGTATTTCTTCGTATACTTTGTACGTTTTATCCAGGTTCGGATCACGATACGATGCAACGTAGCTGTCTCCGTTCCGTCTGAAGCCTGACATACAGCCATAAGCTCCACCTTTGGCGCGGATATTGGTCCACAAGTAATCCAAGGACAGAATGCCCTGCAAAACCCGTAGTGAACCGGTGTATTGATATCCTTTGTCGATATAATTGCCCGTTTGCACCACGTACTGCACTTCTGACGGGGAACGGAATCCTTCCTTATGAGTAGCAGGTAGGAACGTAAACTCTTCCTTGGCAACCTCATGTGTGAACAGCTTCCCTTTCAGATCAGATACCCGTTGCTCCAGTCCTTCATATCCCTGATCATCCGCAGTGTAACTAACAAGCAAGTTCTCCGGTCTGAAAATATACCCCGTCAACTCTTGCAAGCTAGAAGATAACTCTTCTTTTTTAGCCTCAAAATTCGCCTGAAGATCCTCAAGCCACTGGTAAAACGCGATACCACTTACAGCTTCCCTGAAATCCGCAACCGCTGAATGTTTGGACGAAGACCGGCCAATTCCAGCAGAGTGTCCGCTATTGATCAGATTACGTTGCAGGTTACCTTTCATCTGGGAGATGATCTCATACAATCGCTTCGAATTATCGAATCGGGATGTGAACACAATTTCTTTGATCATATCAAAGGCAAATCCAAGCTTGTCATATAACACTTTTGCGTTGAACTCATAGGTAGCCTTGAATTCATTATGCTTATGTGCGTTGGCATAAGATCCAATCCCGCTATGAATACCGCCTGAATGAATATGAATTTCATTGGACAGCTCATTGAACGAGTAGTTTTGAGTGTCCACATAACCCAGCACATTCTTAAGCAATCCTGCATACGGCAGGAGATGACGTGGCACTTCTTTGATATCAAACAGCAGTCTCAGATAACCAATTCCGTTGGTGTAGAGGTTATGATGGAGAATGGTTGTGCCGTCGACTTGGTTCACCGTTTGATGCAACGTAGAGGCCTTCGGTTCAATATCTTCAATCGATAACGTCGGAATGACCTGCTGCTGCTCTTTGGTTGAAGGTGTATTCTGATACTCGGCGAGTGCCTCCGTTTTCTGAATCAACGTCTGGACTTCTTCCTTGCTAAGACCGGCCTGAATAGTTTTCAGACGTTCTTTCAACGCTTCTTCTTTGCGTGAGTTCAGCCCTTTGTCCGGTGTCAGAGCTACAAAGGAAGTATGTGTGTTTTGCAATAAATACTTCTCGATCAATTGTTCGAAGTACCCTTCGTTCATTTTTGTCCGCAGCTCAGCAAATACGTCATTGGCTTCCAAATGAGTGAAAGGTGCTTCTTCATCGTATAACCAGCTTTGCAGGGAGGAGAATCCGTAGATCAGGCCTTTCGGCATTCTGCCATAGTCCGCTTCTCTGTGATTGAACTCATAGGAGTTAATTCCTGCAAGGAGCGCTTTAGGATCAAAGCCTTCTTTTACCACACGCTCAAGCACTTCTTTGACCGTTCCGAGGAAATCCTCTTTGCTCGCCAGATTACTCTTCTTCAGTCCAACCGTGAACACAGGCTGATACAGGCTGTCATCATACGAACCGTAGACGTCCTTCGCAATTCCTTTATCCAGCAAAGCCTGTTTCAATACCGCTCCCGGAGCGTTCAGCAGGGCGTATAACAGAATTTGGAACGAAATGTTCAGTTCCTTGTCCAGACTTGTGCCGATCACCGCATTATAGGTCAAGAAGCTGTTATCCACTTCCGATTCCGTACTTCCCGCAGAGTAAGTCTTAACTGTGTCTACCCGTTCTGCAAAGGCAGGTTGAAGTTGAATGGCCGAATCAATCTCGATTCGATCATATGCACTCAGGTAGTTCTCATCGAGCCATTGCAGCTTCTCTTCCATATCCATATCGCCGTAGAGATAGATGTAACTGTTGGAAGGATGATAGTATCTCGTGTGGAAATCCAGCAACCCTTGATAAGTCAGATCCAGGATAGCTTCTGGGAACCCCCAGACTCAGAGGAGTAAGTGGTATCCGGGAAAAGGGAGTTCAACACTTCTCTGCGCACCATTCGTTCCGGTGAAGAAAAGGCACCTTTCATCTCGTTATATACAACTCCGTTGTAAGTTAACTCATCATCTGCAGAGGTCAGGTTGTAGTTCCAGCCTTCCTGCAAAAATATCTTTTCATTCTCATAAATATTTGTATTCAATACTGCATCCAGGTAAATATCCATCAGGTTATGGAAGTCATGATCATTACGACTCGCGATCGGATAGATCGTCTTATCGGGATACGTCATGGCGTTAAGGAATGTATTCAATGAACCTTTCAGCAACTCAACAAAAGAATCCTTGGCCGGAAATTTCTTGGACCCACAGAGCACGGAGTGTTCGAGGATATGGGCTACCCCTGTATTGTCTTCCGGAGGTGTGCGGAAACCGATACTGAATACTTTGTTGTCGTCCTGATTGGACAAAAGTACAATTTTGGCCCCGGATTTCTGGTGTTCCAACAGATACGCATCCGATTTCAGTTCTTCGATTCTGCGATCCTGTAACACCTTGTATGGCTTAAGCTGTTTCAACATAAACTTGAGTCCTCCGTCCATAAGATTGTTTTATTGATTTTGTGACTCAATATAAGTTCACATATGGTTATTTACACGAGCATTCCGATGACAGAATAACCTTCCGATCGCTGTATCGTGTAAATGTGTAGTTGAACTTATATCGTTCAGCAAGGTAAAGGTAATATATGCCTACGGATAGTATACACCATTGTTCCGTCTCTTCATAAAAGTCAGATAAATGTACCTTCTGATATGTATTATGCAGGGTTTATGTTTATGAGCTGCATGGTGATGTGGTCTACAATGAAGTGACATTGATATTAAAGAACATAAAAAAGATCGCATGCAGCTTGATTAACAAGCGTCATACGATCTTTTCTTTAAGATGCCGAGGACCGGGATCGAACCGGTACGGTAGTCACCTACCGCAGGATTTTAAGTCCTGTGCGTCTGCCAATTCCGCCACCCCGGCAGGATTATGTATTTCTTGGCGACAAGAAATATCTTACCATGAACTAATTAACTTTGCAACACTTTTTATAAAAATAATCTAACTATATAAGTTTAACTAATGATTTACACGATAACGGAGAGGACAGAAAAAACTGAAAAAGCGAAGCGCTCGCCTAAAAGCTTTCTGAAAGAAAGCTGCATCGGAAGCATACGCTATCACCCGATTTTCCCTTGAGAAAAGGGAATCGAAAAATCTGGGGATAACAGCGATTAGAAGGTTATTCTGTCATCGGAGTGTCAGTGTAAATAATCTTTAGTTCAACTTATATAAATGAAACAGGCACTGCAAGCGTCAGCTCACAGTGCCTAGAAAGTCCGAGTTGCGGTCCCGGACTTCCGGTAAACCAATCTATATTAAGGGAGGTGTGAGATAAGAATACCTCCCCAACATTAAAGAAACCTAAAATCAGCCTTAAATTAAACTAAAAAAGTAAAATAGGTCGAACACGAGCCGCTTCTTCCTCACTGCACTCCACAATAACCAAGATATGGTCCTTTAACAGCCAATCTTCGTAATACCGCGCATCCTCCTCCGAAATCCCCGCTTCAGTCAGTGTAAGCACCAAATCATCAGTCTCACTCCCAATCTCATTACCAGCGAGTCTACGCACTGCATTTCCGATCGACATTGTCTGATCCATTCGCTTCCCCAGCCCAGCCAATATGCCTTTCAGAGCGCCAAAGGCACCATCTGTCCCGGCACCCTTCAACGGTTTGGGCAGCCCCGTCTTCTCGCTTACCAGCTCCAGATTGAGCTGCTCCTTCGCCACCGCTCCCAAATATTTATCCTTGATGCCTTCCTCTTTCACCTGATTCAGCATAATTATAGCCTCGTTCTCGGTACTGGCCAGCCCAATAATCAATTGTGTCATTCCGTTCCCCTCCTTTTACCCTAATATAACCCCGTAATCCCCATTCAAAAACGGATCGTCCACAGCTAAGACAAATCACCTAGAAGAATGTTGATTTCTCTTCTGGAAATCTATACCTAGTTCTGATAGACTAGATAAAGAAGACAAATTAACCATTGAAAACATTGACATATGGATTTAACATCTCATAATCAGGAGCAATGACTTATGAAAAAAGAGGTAGAAATTGCCATCCGGCGCAAACAACAGATCATGGTTCGTAATACAAGCGGTCAGACGGTAACCGGTTTTCCCGAGCGTACCGCTGATACATCCATTCTCTCCTTACGTACGGTTCACGGCAGTCTGTGGATACCGTTTGATGAGGTTGAACACGTTACGCGTCTGTTAAGCATCCGGTCTCATCATTTAAGCGGAATGCAACTCGTTTAGTCGGCTCTGTAATCCTAGAAACTCCAGTTCCCGTATAGATACGTTAACTAGATCTATTTATGCCAGCACTTTATACCAAAAAACCAGACGCATGCACGTCTGGTTTTCTCTTCTACTTTTCCTGTACCACGCTGCCACTGACCTCACAACAAAAGCCTTACTCTATCCTTGTTTCTGTCCACCCATATCCTGTTGTTACTTCACTACAAACTTCACTCGTGTTCCATCCGGATATGTACTTAACTGATTCCCTACCCATGAACCTGCACCACGATTATCTTTCGGGGTAATGTACTGGATATCTGCACCTGTTCCTCCCTCAGCGCACATCGCCATGGGCCATTCGTCACGATCCTTACCTTTTTTGACTGGAACACCTTTAAGGGATAAATCCCGATTGCCTTCCGCTCCATTACGATCAATGGTGCATACATCCGAATGCCCTGCCTTGATAGCTGCTTTAATATGGTTGGCCGTTTCGGGATAACGCTCTGAAGGGAACGTAATGGTATGGTCTACACTCTTAGTAGTCCCTGCGAATGGATTAGGTATCTCCTCCGGCCATTCGCCCCCAGCCCAGGCATAGAGGGCTACCAGCAGCATCGCTACCAGCGTCAGAACCTGCTTTTTGAAACCTTGCTTACCTTTGTGTTTTCTTCTTGTGCGTCTCTTACTCATGCTGTGTCTCCCCATTCAACACTTGCATTATAACAGAACGCCCGTTCGTAAAACAATCCAAAAAATAAAAAAACAGCCGAGACCGCCCGGCTGTCCTGATTGATTATTATCCTACATTGGGAATGGCCTGTTGGCGCAGCAAGGGCAGTGTCACCTCAAACTGTGTGCCTTTCCCTTCTTTACTCTCCACCGAAATCTGACCATTCATCAGTTCCAGCAGTTCTTTGCAGATGGTCAGACCAAGACCACTTCCGCCAAATCGGCGCGCATGGGAGATGTCGGTCTGGGTAAATGCATCAAACAATTGTTCGATCTGATGCTGAGGAATGCCAATTCCCGTATCACGCACAGAGAATACCAATACAACGGTATCCATCAGTTGTTGCCTCACATCCACCTGTAACTGCACTTCACCTTGTTCCGTGAACTTGATCGCATTACTCAGCAAATTATCCAGTACCTGCCGAAGTCTTAACGGATCACCGATAAGCACATCAGGAACATTCAGATCAGCATGACAGAGCAAACGTATTTGTTTATTCTGTGCCGCAGGTTCATGTGTTTTCACAATCTGTTGAATCAGCTTCAATGGTTGAAACTCAATGTTTTCAACATCCATTTTGCCTCTGCCCAGTTTCGCTATATCCAGGCTATTGTTAATGATGTTGAGCAGCGCCTCACCTGATTGACGTGCAAGCTCCAGATATTCTTTCTGCTCATCCGTAGTTTCACCCATACTGGCAAGTTCGATCATGCCCATAATGCCGTTAAGCGGGGTACGAAGCTCGTGATTCAACTTGCCGATGAATTCCAATTGCCCTCTGCTGTTCATCTCAGCCATGGAAGTTGCAAACTTCAACTGCTGTTCAGCATACTTCCGTTCTGAAATATCGTATTGAATGCCTACAAAATATAAACATTCTCCGGATTCATTAAAAATCGGATCAATATTCAGTTCGTTCCAGAACTTCTGACCACTTTTTGTATAATTTAAAATATCAATCTTAATGGATTGTTGTTTCTTTAATGCATCACGAATCTGCATTACCGTTTCGGGGTCTGTATCCTGCCCTTGCAAAAATCGGCAATTGTGTCCGACAGACTCTTCATACGTGTATCCTGTCAGTTGGGTAAAGTGTTCGTTTACATACATGAGCGGAAGCTCAGGCAAGGTAGCATCGACCACCGTCACGGAGGATTTCACTTTCGAGATGATAAATTCCCATTGTAATGAGAGTTGATTATGTTGGCTCATGCCTTCCTCCTTCATCTCACACACATTAATGTTTATATATTCTGTAATCGTACATTATAAGGAGAGAAAACTAACCAAACGGAATGTGTTGATATTAAATCAATATATTTTAATTGTAACACAGTTATTCAAGTCATGTGGTTCTTGGGTAATAGTTGATAACTAACATTACACAATAACCTAACTACTCATCAGGAGGAACATACATGAAATTTCTGTTAATTATTATCATTATCATTTTGATTGTAGTCTTTTTTACCAGACGCAAACGTTAAGATGAGATCCGTTATGTAAGTGAGAAAGGAAGATGGGTATGAGAACCCTCTTTTTTATATTCATGGTACTCTGTATCATCAATCTCTGTTTCCCAAAATTCGGCTGGTATCTGCGTTATGGCTGGATTTCCCGGGGTGAAGCCGAACCCAGCAGGCCTTATATGACTATGGTCAGAACGACCAGCCTGCTGATGTTGCTTATCGCCTTCACACTCGCTATGGCATGAACTATAGGCATTAGAAGATGACTGCCCTGTTGGGCAGTTTTTTTGTGGTGAAATGACGGGAAAATGATAACTTTGTTTGTGGTGCAATGATGACAATGCCCGTAATATAGATATATCGTTTCGGAAAGGACATCATTGGCATGAACATCGCATTTTATCCGTACTGGGCCGCCAAAACGCTGCTCTCGCTTATTAATGTCATATATATCATGGTCATTACTACGTATATATACGGTCTCACTGGATCGGTACTCTCTGCTGCAATGTTTCCACTTATTCAAATCATTGCACGCAAGATAGCAGATCTCACTTTGCCATTACTTGTGAACCGTTTCCCATTCTCCAGACTATTGATCAGCATTTCCATAGCCAAAACATTAATCATGACCTGTATAGCCATCTCGTTGAATCACTTGACTTCACAACTGCCGCTTCTATTGCTCGGAGTGGTCCTACTATCCTTCTTGGACGGATGGGAAACTCCGTTACTGAAGACTTTAACGCCACGATTGGTTCAAGGTGAAGACCTTATAAAAGCAAATAGCCTACTATCTTTCTCCAGTCAGACTGTAACCATTGTCGGTTACGCCATGACTGGATTCGCCGTGATGAACTGGGGGCGTCACAGACCTTCTGGGCAGCTACAAGCCTGTCCTGGGCCGTTCTGATCTTCATGATTGCCATGGGCTCGCTCACACGGAATGTAGAACAACCCCAGAAATCTGCTGTATCGTGGAATGTATTGAGGGAAGGCTGGAGTATACTTTGGAACATTCCATCATTACGACTGCTCACGCTGATGGACATTGCTCAGGCTCTTGCGGGTTCCATCTGGATTGGAGCTGTCACACTGGCCTTTGCAAAAGAAGCTCTGGGACGAGGAGAAGGTTGGTGGGGACTCATGAACTCGAGTTACGCTGCTGGAACCATGCTTGGAGGTATTCTGGCTCTTTCGCTGGCCAAACGTATTAAGAAGCATCTAATCGCAAGTATGACCATGGGTTCTCTCCTCTTCAGCCTGCTGACCGTCGTTTATGGTCTAAACAACCTGCCATGGCTCGCTTTGGTGTTATGCATACTCATGGGTCCAGTTCATCAGATTCGTGATGTGGCTCAGCAGACAGCGCTTCAGAACAGTGTACCTGTCGAATCCTTAACCAAGGTATACGCCACTCATGGCTTCCTGATATCCACGGTTATGAGTGTATCCATAGTCATCTTTGGTCTAGTCGCAGATCAACTGGGCGTTCGGTGGGTATACCTTATCGGCGGAGCCTTGTTTATTGTATCTGCGATATGCTCATTATCGTTGAGCAGGGTTCACAGGAACCAGCCCATTGCTAAACATACGAAAAATATGTAAATCAAAGAGACGAGCAACATTCTGCTCGTCCCTTACAATCTCAATCCAATCGATAATCTGTCAGCGGCCTGCCTTTTTTATAATACAAATTAGGTGACAATATATTGAAGAAAATATGCACATCCGGCATGTATGCTTCTTCCAAAATAGCTTGCACCGACGATGCAATCCGATTATGAATCTCCTGGTCACGTTGAAACATCAGAATCTCTATAGAAGCCGGAGAAGGTGTTAGCGCTTGTACATCATGACGCTCTGCCTTCATTCTCTCCCTTGGAATATGAGTAATTAGGGCCATCTGCTCTGTAATTTGGGGTACAACTTCCTCTAGCTGAGGACCTGTGAATCCTTTAAAGCGAATAAACGGCATTGCTATCCCTTCAATCTCTGTTAATAGTCTCTTATGTGATTTTAAGCACATTGTTTTCAGTTGTCAAATGTCATGAATGGCATAGGTTGTTTCTTTTAAATAGGAAAAGCCCCGCTGAAGTCTCAGCGGAGCCACTGTTTGTACGTTTCTATACGTGACTTACAGCCAGAAAGATTTTGTGATGATCACGAGCAGGATGAAAAGCACGAGAATTGCACTTGTGGAAGTCCATCCGCCGCCGAATCCACCAACATTGCCACAACCGTATCCAACTTGACTCATTTGATTGGCCTCCTTTGAATTTCAAGGTATGCCATAACATATGCGTATTCCGCGCAAGTGACCGGGCGAATCGGCAAGTTCATTAGCCCATTCATTTGGAATTCATAATCGGTGATTTAACCGTATGGAGCGATAGAGATTGTCGGTTGTTTTTGTCGTGACTCCTGAGATGAAGGGTCTGTATTTTCTCTGTCTAGAAGGATTGTAAGAGTACGTGTGTCACTTCGGGATGCCAGAACAACCTCTCCAGCAGGTGTTATACAATAGGCGATTGGAATGGAGATCTCGCTATCACGGTACGAACCATCCGCATGGCTTGTCCCCATGACAATACATTGATGCTTCATGGCGATCTGCCGAGCCTCTTCGACCCACTCACTGTACTGTTTTTCACTGAACTTGCCCACACCAATGGAATGAATCACAATGTCCACATTCCCTATATTCTCGTTGCAAAATCCTTGCAGGACCAGCTCATCACACAATAAAGTGCTTATTACCCAACCCTGTTCCTGAGCCGTCTCAGCAGGTGTATATTTAGCTTTCTCCAATACAATCTCTCCAGCCTTACTGATGATAATCGATCGGTCCTTTGGACGTTCGTCCAATCTGCGATGACCTGATACAATCATGGTCCCATATTCAGCCGCCAACCTGCAAGCTTCCTCAACATTCTGGTTCAGATAACCTTCAGGAAAGAGCAATATATCTGCATCAGGGTGTTGCTTGAGTTCGGCTTCAAGCTGCAGCAAATGCTGTTCCAGCCTCGGTTGTCCAATGATAATCTTCATCTGGCATCCCCATTCATAAATAAAAGCCGGTTCATACCTGAATAAGGTACGAAACCGGCTTAAAGATTGTACGGACAGAACTCCTGCTCACCGTACTTCGCTTCAAGAGTAATTGGTTCTCATGTTATTGCTAGGTGAAACAATTACCTTTACAGTTGAATGATATGTAGTTAGGCATTTCTACGTTCAATACTATCATAGATAGCCTGCCCATCATAGCTTCGATCTGTAGCGATATCTTTCACCAATAGGACACTGTCTGCATTTCCAGATAAAATACTCAGTGCCCCCAACACCCAAGCAAATGGATATAATGCAACGGATAACATTTTCTTCATAGCTCTGTCTCCTTTATGTACTATAGAAATAATTGGTTGAATATCCCATTAATACGATGAAGTTCAATTAAAGGTTTCAATTTCTATATAAACATTACCAATTACATCCAAGATACATATAGGAGACAAGACTTCAATTGTTCCGTTCAGATCAACTCGAAACTCTGGAGCAACGCTGCTGCCTCTTCATGATCAGGTTCCAGAGCTAGTACCTTACGGGTATATGACAGGGTTTCTTCTTCCAGTTCAAGTTCGTAACAGCACACAGCCAAATCGTACAAGACGGCTGGATTATGATTACTCGGGTCTGCAACCAATGATATCTCCAGAAACCGTTTTGCATCCTCATACATATACATCTCATATAACAGCTGCCCTGCCAGAAATGCGAGACCTCCTTGCTGCTCCATCACATAGTAGGAGGACCACATCGTATGAATACCAGACTGAATATCAAGCATTTCCTCATCACTTGCATCAGGAAGAAGACTGGAAATGTGGGTAGCACTGTGAATCAAGAACTCAGCATCATATCCACCCAGACGCCAAAACGGTAAAATATGCTTCAACTCCATACTTTCTATTCGAGAGTCTACCCATTGTTTCATACTGAAAAAGTCATCCGGCCCAAAACGTTCAACAAATCGATGGTAGGCCAGTCGCGTGTTCACATAACTGATCGGTTCGTCCACCATTAACATGCACCCAACGTTCAGATCTTTATAATGATGTGTTGTGAATCGCGTATGTGCTCCCTGTTGTTCCAAGACATATTGAATCGCATGGTAGTTAGCCGTTAAAGAAAAACTCCCGTGCAGAACGAATTCAGGTGGCTCTGCGAACTTCCAGTTATCCAGTCGATGATCCCCTTTATCAGCGGTAATCAACACATAACCTGACTGAGACAGCCTGTTCAACCGTTCGAGACAGGACAAGCCAATTGCGGGAAAAAGGATGTGTGAATCCTCCAGCTCGGCCTTGTACAATGTGATCAGTTCCGAATACGGATAGTTATCTGCACTGTATTCCGGCGCTCGGCGATACTCATAACTCAGCGTCATGTTCTTCAGCATCTCAGCGGGTTCAAGATCATGACGACGATCCGGAGACTGAACAAGCAGATCGCACTCGTAGATCTCGCCATCCCCAATATAGATTAATTCCTGCGGAATGCTGTCAAAAAAGTAATTGGCAATCAACAACAACGGTTGTTTCAGATCACCCGGCCGAATAACTGTACCCGCAACGACCAGTTTTAGCTCCGTATCTGCTACAGCGTCAAAACGCGCAAAATCCACTATACCTTGTTGAATAAAGGATTGCATGGATGGATGCTCTCTCCAACCCCGCACATTCTCCGCTACGAGATCCGTCAATACATATCTGAAAGGAGGTAAATCTATTCCTGCAAAATCCTTTAATTCAATCAGTTTAAGCAGGATTTGGTGTGCCAAACGCCCTACACCCGCCCCAAGTTCCAGAATAGTCACGGTCTCGGTGATCTGTCCCTTGTTCGCGAGGTCCTGAAGAAAGCCAAAAATCATCTCTGCATACGCCGTGGCAATCATCGGATTACTGGTAATATATTGAGGGACCTGATTCTCTGTCCAAGCCTCTAGCCCCTTCTGTTCATAATAAGCTCTCTGCCAATCCCAGACTGGAGCTTCGCTGTAACGAAAACGTTGACTTTCATTTGACGTCATTAAAATGGAAACCTGCTTTCTATCACTAATTTCATAAGATTCTCAGATGTTGACGGACTACTTTAGTTCGAATACCATTCAGTCTCTGTAATGCATTATATCATAGAACCCTGCCTACTCGATGAAGTTCAGTTTTCCCCTTTAACTAGAAAAAACCTGCTTTTGAGGGCAGGTCTGTGATGTCCTTCATTCAAGAAGAATATTGATCTAATTCATTTAGGCAAGGCCGCTGAGCATTAGTCGGAATACAAGACTCCGTCGAAGTTCTCGGGGCCTACACGGATCGTACCCAACAAGTTGGAACTCACAAATGCAGTGTACGTCAATTGAGGTGTAATTGGTGGGTTGAAGTCATCGGCAGAGAAGGTAATAATCTGAGGTGCCAGGATGCTCAAACTAAATGTGGAAGTTGCAGAATAAATAACAGGATCTGTTGGCGCAGTTCCTCTGACAATTGTGATGGTGATACCAACCAGCGCTAAAGGAAGTTGTACAGACACAGTTCCCTTGAACTGCACCCGCGGGTTTGCTCCAATGCCAGCAGTGGTTATCAAACCGATTTGTCCAAATAATTGAGGCGTGTTAATTACAAGGATTGGTATGGCAATTGAGTTAGCCAAACTCGCATTCTGCGAGGTTCTTGCATCAATAAATTGACTCATGAAATCTACCTCCTATGTGTGGGATAGGATAGTATATGCGAGATTTGGTGTACGGCGTGGACATACACTGAATTACGCAAAAAAAGGGCATATTAGAAAGACACTATTAACAAATTACCTTTTTGACTCTAGCACCTAAATGAAGACAGAAAAAACCCTTGCTAGGCAAGGGTTTTAAGAGTATGGGCCCTACAGGACTCGAACCTGTGACCAATCGGTTATGAGCCGACCGCTCTAACCAACTGAGCTAAGGGCCCTAGACATAATGTATAACGTGCAGATGATGGCTGTGAATCATCCAAGTGAAACTAAATTGCGGGGGCAGGATTTGAACCTGCGGCCTTCGGGTTATGAGCCCGACGAGCTACCGGGCTGCTCCACCCCGCGTCAGTAAGAAATATTAAAACAGCGACTTAATTAATATACACTATCGTCACCCTATAAGTCAAGGGGTAAAGTCAGGGAATAAAACGTACACCATAACGACCTTTACGTGATCGATAAACTTCAACTTCCGCCGGTTCATTATGACCGTAAATCCACCCATCCTGCTCCATACGTTTGGCCAGACATCCTGCCTGAAATTTGGTTGCATACAACTTGCTGAAATATACCCAGTGCATACCGCTCGTCCTTTCCGGAGTCGTCATTTATTCCTGCTTTTTGTAGAATACCCCATTTTCATAAAAATAGCCGCCAAAGATTAAAATCTTCAGCGGCTATATCCTGATCATGATATGACTACTTCATCAAATCTCACTGAAACGTAGCTTTAGGATCCTTTTTCAATTTCTCCAGCATCTCGTTTCCTTTAGCTGCCCACTCACCAAGTGCTTCTTTTGGTGTCTTTTTGTTTTCTAGCACTTGGTTGAAATATTCCATACCTTTTTCATTTACTTGCCATAAACCTGGGGATTTTTGATACATTTTATCCAGATTGGTATTTGTTGGCGGAATCGGCTTCAGCGCATAGAATGCTTGAATGTTATAATCCAGGCCGTCTTTGGGCTTAATGAAGCTCTTACGTGATACCATCTCATAGCTGCTGCGTGCTTTGATCTTAGCCCAGTCCTCACTGTTCATGTACTTGATCAGCTCCCACGCATCATCCGGGTTCTGAGCCGCACTATTAATCGCCATGAGGTTGCTCAGGTAGATGCTGCCTCCAATTTCAGGAGCTTCCGGGTGAACTGGAGGTGTTACAACATCCCAATCCACTTTCGTAAAGTCTTTCATTTTATCCGCATTTTTATTCGCATCAATTAATTGATTAATATAGCTGTAATCACCAATAACCATGGCTGACTTGCCGCTCAGGAATAGGTCACCCTGTACCGGATCGTATCGTCCACTCGGATTCTGATCTTGTGGTTCGTCACCTTTAGGAATAACTTTGTCAATCGCAAGTTTGCTGATGGTGCTCCATACTTTCTCCCATTGAGGAGAATCTACTGTCATCTTCTCTGCTTTGTCATCAAACGTCTTCAGCTGCAACGAGCTGTAGTACTGTTGCATGGAGTAGTACGGCGAACCACCCTGATATGTCGTGAAGGAGAAACCAAATACATGGTCTTTACCTTCACCTTTCGTTAGACGGGTACCCAGATTGAAAATATCGTCCCATGTCATGTTGTCCGTTGGCGGTTCCACGCCTGCTTTTTCAAACATACCCTTGTTATAGAACAAAGCCGATGAAGAGAACGTTGGTGTCAATGCATAGATGCTCTGATCCCCAAGGTCCTTAATTCCCTCCAGTACACTAGGCACGATATCACTGGTATCAAACTTATCTTCCTGCATCAGTGGGTCCAGCTGTTTCACCAGATTCTCCTGAATTAATGATTTCACAGTGGCGGTATCGGCCACGATAACGTCAACCGGGTTATCCCCAGTCATAATCTTCTTCAGACTCTCCATCGTATCCGGGACTTCCGGCTGTTCTTCCGTGTTGCCATAACCATACATGCTGCTCTGATCAACAGCAGCTACAATTTCGATGGTTACATTGGGATGTGTCAATTCAAAAGCATCGGTGAATTGCTGACGGAAGTAACTGTCATCCTGTCCTCCCCACAACGTAGCCACACGTAATACACGCTGCTCCGTATCCTTGGCCTCACTTGCCGTACAGCCAGCAATCAGCGGCAGTGCTAGCGTCGCAGTAGCGATGACAGCCAGCACACGTTTTCCCCATATACTATTCTTCATTTCCCAGTTCCCCCTCTTAATTATCTTGGCGGTGTAATGACAATACGTTCACCGTCAAATTCCAATGTAGCCCGGTTATCAATGGATAAGGCCTCCAGATACTCTTTTGGCACCTGAAGCCGCCCTGCACGGTCAATAATGACAAATGCTTCGTGAATGTCCGGCATACCCGATTCGGACAAGTTATGCTCATCATCCAGATTCGGGTTGCGCTTCACAAACTCGGTACTGGTCAAGCCGTCCCGAATCGCAACGATCCGGTCTACCTTGCCAGCAAGCGTCAAGTCATGGGTAACGATGACAATCGTAACGCCAAGTTCCTTGTTCATTCTTCGGAAAATGCCCATGATTGTATCACATGTCTCGGAATCGACCGAACCTGTAGGTTCATCTGCAAGCAAAATTTTGGGACGATTGGATAATGAGATCGCAATTGCTACCCGTTGCTGCTCTCCTCCTGACAATTGATGCAATTTGTTATGCATCCGATCCTTAAGGCCTACCCACTCGAGCAACTGTTTCGCGTAAGCACGATCACGCTTGCCTCCCAGAATCATGGGAGTCTCCACATTTTCCAGTGCAGTGAGATAAGGCAGCAAGTTACGACCGTTATTTTGCCAGATAAAACCTACCGTATGACGTTTGTATTCGACCAATTGGGCATCTGTCATTTTCAGCAAATCCCAGTCTCCCACAACAGCCGTACCAGCTGTAGGACGATCAAGCCCGCCCAGAATATTCAGCAGCGTGGATTTACCGCTACCGCTGTTACCGATGATAGCCATCATTTCACCTTGATTGACAGTCAGGTTGAGACCCTGAAGGGCAACGACTTCCACATCGCTGGATTTAAAAATTTTGACAAGTCCTTCGCATTGGATCACGTTTACCTCTCCTCTCCCATTTTGACTGCCTGGTGAACCCGCAATCTGCGAATCTGCCAGAGCAACATCGTTGCACCAATGACCAGCATCACTACGGTGACCCCATACAGTTGCAACATATCTTGCTGTTCAAACACAATCCGGAATGGAGGTACCTGAGCAGATACATTATCCGTCGTTTGCAGGAATGGCAGGAATAAACGACTG
This sequence comes from Paenibacillus sp. OVF10, assembly GCA_022836915.1. Classification (GTDB taxonomy): domain Bacteria; phylum Bacillota; class Bacilli; order Paenibacillales; family Paenibacillaceae; genus Paenibacillus. The sequence goes on from CP094668.1 coordinate 5,568,295, forward strand.
GATACCTGACCAATCCCAATACCTAGCAGGATCGATAGCCCTGCTGTGAACACCTGCTCCAGCAGCAGCATACCGCTCAGTTGTGCGCGTGATAACCCCATGGCTCGTAATACACCAAACTGCACAACACGTCCGGACAGGTTGAAGAACCAGTACAGCACGTATCCGATCAACGAGATAATTACCGATACCAGGAAACCAAGGCTCAGAATCCCGAATACGCCACCTCGTGACGGGTGTTTACCTTGGGATACCAACTCGGTGCGGACGTCACGCACAGAAGATAACTCAATGCCTTCTGCTGCAAGTTTCTCCATTAGTGGAGCTACTTTGGCATCCGGTTCCATTTTCAGCCATACCTCATAAGGAATCAGAGGCACCTGATCATAGATATAATCCAGATTCGCCACGAAGAATGGCATCTGATCCGGATACTGGGCTGGCCAGTAAGGAATGATCCCAAACACGACGAATTCAATCGCCTGTCCCTGTACACCCATGGAGACGAGATCTCCAGTTTTGAGTTTGAACTTGTCAGCAAATTTGGAAGAGATCAATACAGCCCCTTCATATTTACCAAGCAAGTCAAGATACTTGTAGGGATGTGCCGGGAACAGATCGTTGCGGAACCACGCCACTTGAGCAAAGTCCACATTATCAATTCCGACCAGCATCCCCTGTCCGCCCGATTTACCAGAGACGATAATATTGCCTTTGGTCTGCAGCACTCGTGCTGCATGTTCAACCCCGTCTAATCTGCGGAACACTTCAAATGGAGGTTCGGAGTAGATGACTTTGGATGGCTGCGAAGAACCGCCGCCACCTGGAGCACCTCCACCGCCATTGCCTCCGCCGGAACCACCACCAGCAGAACCTCCTCCTCCTCCATTGCCACCACCTTGTTGACCTCCACCCGTACCGCCGTTCTGTCCGGAACCACCGGGTTTAACCTCAGGTGTTCCTTCCCACACAGTCTGCATAATCACATCAGAACCATAACGGTACAAGGTACGCTCAGTGGAATTCAGATCAATCGTCCGAGCAGCAGCCGAGTTGTACACCCCAAGTCCCAGTGTCAGTACAAGGAGGATCATCAGCGGATAATATGAAGAAGATGAACGCGATAGCTGTGTTAATGTCAGATACAACGGGACCGGGAGAAACTTGCGACCGATCAACTGAATGAGCTTTAATATCCACGGGAACAAGCGCAGGAAGAATAGTCCAAGCGCAAAGATAGCGAGTGCAGGTACAAAGAACAGAAATGGCTGTACCTGCAACTGATCAGTTGTCATTCCGGTCTGGAAGGTCAACATCTGACGTTCATAGAACAGGTAGTATCCATATCCAGCCAGACCCAGCAACACAACGTCTAGGAACCAGCGTTGCCATACTGGAGCACGGTCTGTCCGTGCTTGCCGCCGTTTGGCAGATACAATGGTTGCCCGTGCATAGGTTATCGCAGGGATAAGTGATGCGATGATCGCAACAAGGACCGCTGCTACGCCCAGGAGAATAGCTTCTTTTGATACACCGATCGGAATAGACTTCCGATCTACGAACGAGAGAAAACCACTTGCTGAACCGATACTCTTGGCCATAAACCAACCAAGCAACGGCCCAATAACCAGCGCAATAGCGCCCAGAAATATGCCTTCAAGCAGGTAAAGAGAGAAGATCTGCCGAGCTGAAGCTCCACGGCTGCGCAATACCGCAATATCACTCTCTTGCTTTTGTAATGACTGTCTGGCATTCATCGCAATGAAATAAAAGACCATCGCAATCATCGGTGCTGCCAAGGTAAACAACATGGTCTGCAATTGCAGACTCTGACTGCGGAACTGCTTGAGCAGATCACCAAAGGTGATGTCCACTTTTGTATCTTTCAGCCGCTGGTACAGATCGATATCCAGCCTTTCCAGCATGGAAGTCAGACCTGATAACTGGCTGGTTTGAATTTCTTTCAGATCAAAGGCATAATACCAACGTGAATTTTGAAGTGGAATCCCTTTTTCCTTCAGTAAAACATCATTAAAAACCGATTCATTTACATAAAGTCCATTCATCATGCCGTCAAATCCCTGTACCCAGTAAGGGCTGTTCGGATCATCTGCCTTGAAGGACCCCGTAATCTTCACACGTAACGTAATATCAAGGCCGCTATACACCGGATATTCCAGAATGTCACCGATATGCAGATCGTTACGGTACATGCCCTCTTCCAACATGACTGCCTCGATCGTGTCATCTTTGACCTGGTTTCCAGGTTTCACCCCGGCAGAGTAATTCACCTGTGCATCCAGCCCACTCATCGTACCCAGACTCATACTGCGTACCCTGCTGGCATCCACTTTGGTTGGATCTTCCGGGCTTACCTCTGTGCTGCGAATGGATCTCGAATTCACATACGTATGAAAAGGAAACCCGATGTCGCGAGGAACATCCTCACGAATATAACGATCTACTTCGTCCAGACCCCGAGTGTCTGTCTTCACGCCACCTGGTGCCTGATAACTCATCAGCAATGAACCAGCTGGCAACCCTTCACTGTTATCCTGCAGCGTCTGCGCGACAACCCGTTTCAGCGCACCATCGGCATACATTGGAATACTGACGGTGAACGCTACCGCCACAATCAATCCGATCAGTGTGCTGAAGGTCATCCAGCGCGTGTTCCACATTTTGCGGAACAGCAGCCGAAGCAATGGCAGCCCCATTAGCGTCCCACTACTTTCTGACCTACGGTCAGACCTTTCAGAATCTCGACATCTGTCGATGTCTGCTGTCCAACTTCAACGTCCACTTCACGCTTGCTGCCATCACTCTCCACGACTTGTACATACGTTCTTGAACCGATGGAGCGTAAAGCGGATACAGGAATTACAATTGCGTTCTCGGTACGCTGCGTTACAATTGAGACCGATAGTGGTGTGCCACGTTCCACGCCTTTTGGCATTTTTGCAAGGGTAACGATAACATACTTATCCAGCGTTTCCTTGGTTGGAGGCGTACCGCCTTCACCCGTCCCTTCGCCACTGCCGCTTCCCGATGCTTCCGCGATAGGCATGACTTTAATTTTGCCAGCGACTTTACCAGCTCCATTAATGTCTACTTCTGCCTTCATACCCGCAGAGAACTTCTCCAGATCTTCCTTGGCAAAGGTAGCTGCCACAACCAGATTGGATGTATCCGCAATCGTAGCAATCGGATCATACGCTTTCACGGCTGCACCCTTCTCTACCTGCACAGCAATAACGGTGCCGCCAAACGGAGCAGTCAACGTGGCTTTGCCCAGTTGTTCTTCCAGATCAGCAAGTTCCTGGCGCAGTTCTTCAAAAGCAATCGTTGCTTCTTCGAACTCCACCGGGTCCATCTCATCCTTCTTGCGGAGTGTTTCCTTCATTTGAACTTCGGATTTGCGAATAGCAAGTTTCTTGCCACGGATCTCCTTCTCCACACTCTCCACATCGAGCACCGCGAGAAGTTGGCCCTTTTTCACTTTATCCCCTGGTTTAACATTTAACTCTTTGACATGCATGCCATCAAGCGTGAAGTACACCTTCTCTTCCCGCTGACTCATCATCTTGCCGCTGCCACTTACTTTTTCTCCAACGTTTCCGTCCGGACTTCATATTCCGGTTTCTTGGAGATCGTTGGCGGCGTAATAGGCGGGAGCACTTCTTCTTCTGTTTCTGACGGCAGCAATGAGCAGCCGGACATCGTTGCAACCATTATCGCACCAAGTACAATAAGTGCTGCGCGTTTCCCCCTCTTCGGAGCGGCCCCTTTACCTGATAAATCTGCCGTCCGCCATTTCATAAACATGGTCCGCAACCTCCAAAATTGTAGGATCGTGTGTAGTCATACATATTGTTACTTGTTCTACTTCAATAATATTGCGGAATACGGCCATGACCTGAGCGCCCATCTTGGAATCCAATTCCGCTGTAGGCTCATCCGCAAGCAACAATCTGGGTCTATGGGCAATGGCCTTGGCTATAGCCACACGCTGTTGCTCTCCCCGGACATCTCGAATGGTCGGTGCTTCACCCGTTTGGATAGTCCAACCAGATCCAGACAGTGACCAACCCTGTCCTTCCATTCCGCTCGCGGAACATCCGCCATGCGCAGCGACAGTTCTACATTTTCCCAAGCAGATAATAAGGGCATGAGTGCATATGCCTGGAAAATAAAACCGATCTCTTTACGCCGCAAAGCGGTCCGCCGCCGGTCTCCCCAATCCTGAAGAGGCTGACCAGAGAACAGAATGTCTCCACTTGAAGGCTGATCCAGTCCACCGAGCATATTCAGGAGTGTTGTTTTGCCTGAGCCCGATCGCCCCTTCAGCATGACCAGTTGTTGCGGATTCACTTCCATATCAATGCCTTTGAGCACATGGATAATGCGACTGCCTGTCTGGAAACTGCGATGCACGTTACGCACCTCCAGTACAGGTCCATCATATGGAGGTAACATATCCTTCTTTGGTTTGATCTTCTTCTGGGGTTCATCAACGGTGGTGACAGCAGCTGCAGCCACTTCATCCGAAGCGATTTCACTTTCAGATAAAGATACTTTACTTGTCGGGTGCGCTGGTTCACTTATGTATGTATTTTCCCCGACTCCGTCGATGCCTCCAACGGTGTTTCCCCCAGTTGATGTTCATCGCCTGACTGGCTCTTGGCAGTTCTTTTTCTGAGAAATAAATTCTTCATGCCAGCAATCACGCTCATCCTTTCTTGATATCCCGATCATTTCTTCAAAAAACCTAAAATTAGAAATCTGTTCCAACCTACACTGAATTATAAACGACCGATCACAACTAAAAGTTACAAGCTTTTTACAACGGTAGAGTGAAAAAGTTAATATTTTGATGAACAAACGAAAAAAGCACCCCAAAGTGCGGGATGCCTCTTGCATATTCGATCGTTTTGCCGCTATGACGGCAATCATTACAATTTTGATACCGTTCATTCATGAACATTTTTTCGAGGTATCAATGATATTATTTACCAAATGAAGAAGGATCTTCACGCCAGGATTTGAGCAATTCAAAGTCACTCTCCTGAATCGTTCCCTGAGCCAAAGCCACATCCATCAGAGCCGTGTAATTGGACAACGTCTGAAGTGGAATTCCTGCGTCTTCGAATGCTTTAACACCTTTATCCAGCTGGTAGCTGAAGATGGCAAGTACGGCGAGCGGTGTTGCACCTGCTACACGTACAGCTTCGGCTGCTTTGATCGAGCTTCCACCTGTAGAGATCAGATCTTCGATGACAACCACTTTCTGTCCTTCGGTAATCAGACCTTCGATCAGGTTCTCCTTGCCGTGTCCTTTCGCTTTATCACGAATGTAGGCCATCGGCAGATCCAGCTTCTGAGCCACCCAAGCAGCATGCGGGATACCTGCGGTTGCCGTACCTGCAATGACTTCTGCATCCGGGTATTGGTTACGAATAATCGTTGCAAAGGCTTCAGCGATATCGTTGCGAATCTCCGGATAGGACATCGTTAAGCGGTTATCGCAGTATATTGGTGATTTGATGCCGGATGTCCATGTAAATGGCTGCTGTGGACGTAACGCCACGGCTTTAATTTTCAACAGTTGGGAAGCAATATGATTCGGAATCTCATTCAGTTCGATCATGCGTTCAACATCTCCTTCAAAATGGTTTCTGCCGCTTCACGCGGATTGGGAGCGCCTGTAATGGGTCTGCCTACAACAATGTAATGACTGCCTCTGGCGATGGCTTCACCCGGCGTCAAGACGCGTGTCTGATCTCCCAGACCACTACCGGCTGGACGAATTCCTGGTGTAACGGTGTGAAAAGCACTGCCACACGCTGCCCGAATTGCAGGTACTTCCAGCGGAGAAGCAACAACCCCATCCAGTCCAGCCTCTTGGGCCAGTCCTGCATAACGGACCACAGCAGCTTCCACACTTCCCGGGATGCCAATCTCGTTATTCATCGTTTCCAGACTTGTACTGGTGAGTTGGGTGACTGCAATGATCTCGGGCTTGCTAAGGGAAGGATCGGCAGCGATTGCTGCCTCAGCACCTTCACGTGCAGCACGCATCATGAGGGCTCCACCCGCTGCATGTACATTGAACATGTCTACCCCAAGACGTGTGATACTTTCAGCACCGCCACGAACGGTGTTGGGAATGTCATGCATTTTCACATCCAGAAAAACGGAGTAACCTTTGGATTTCAACTCCCGAATAAAGTCAGGTCCTGCTGCGTAGAACAGCTGCATACCCACCTTGAGATAACAGGGAATGCCTTCAAGAGCTTGTACCAATGCTTTCGCTTCTTCCGCTCCAGGATAATCCAGTGCCACCATCAGACGGCCAGCCATTTCATTGAAACTCGCTTGATTCATCACCAGCGCTCCCCTCCACTTGCTCATTTTTTCCGTTTTTGCCCGATATAAAGGACATCCCGCCAGCCCGCAGGCTGACTGATGTCCTTCATCAGAGAGTTATTTATTTTACAAAGACAGGCATTGCTTCCGAAGAGAAGTTGATCGTTTGCAGCATAATCAGCAGCGCACGAATCGTATCCAATGAAGTCATACATACAATGCCGTTTTCTACCGCTTCACGACGGATACGGAATCCATCACGCTGCGGTGTTTTGCCTTTGGTGAGTGTGTTGAAGACAAAGTTTGCTTCGCCGCTGCGGATCATATCCAGAATATTCGGCGAACCTTCACTTAATTTGTTCACAGTCGTTACCGGAATGTTCGCTGCTTCAAGCGCAGCTGCTGTTCCGCCGGTAGCCATGATTTTGTAACCCAGTCTGTAGAAACCTTCGAGCAAAGGAACCGCTTCGTCTTTGTCTTTGTCTGCTACAGTTACTACGATCGCTCCGGTTGCCGGAATTTTCATTCCAGCGCCGATGAGACCTTTGAACAACGCTTTAGCGTAATTCGGGTCACGACCCATAACCTCACCTGTAGACTTCATCTCAGGTCCGAGGGTTGGTTCTACACGACGCAGCTTCGCGAAGGAGAAGACCGGAACTTTAACAGATACATGATCCGATTCAGGCCATAGCCCGTCAACATAACCAAGATCTTTTAGTTTCACACCCAGAATGGCTTGTGTTGCCAAGTTCGCCATCGGAATGTTTGTTACTTTGCTCAGGAATGGTACGGTACGGGATGAACGCGGGTTCACCTCGATAATGTACACTTGGCCATCATGGATAACAAACTGGATGTTGACCAAACCTACCGTTTTCAGTTCTTTCGCAATTTTGATTGTAATCTCTACAATTTTCTCTTTCATATCCTGGGACAGGTGTTGAGGAGGATATACCGCGATGGAGTCACCAGAGTGAACCCCTGCACGCTCGATATGTTCCATGATTCCTGGAATCAATACCGTTTCACCATCACAGATGGCGTCAACCTCAACTTCTTTACCCATCATATAACGGTCGATCAGGACCGGATGCTCTGGATTGATTTTAACCGCCTGTTCCATGTATGTCAGCAATTCAGCATCGGAGTATACAATCTCCATCGCACGACCGCCAAGTACATAGGAAGGACGAACCAGTACCGGGTAGCCCAGACTTTGAGCTGTTTCTACCGCATCATCAACGGAAATGACTGTTTTACCTTTTGGCTGTGCAATCTCCAGACGGGAGAGCAGACGTTCGAACTTCTTGCGATCCTCCGCCTCATCGATGCTTTCCAGATCCGTTCCGAGAATGGTTACACCTGCATTACGCAGTGGTGCTGCCAGGTTGATGGCCGTTTGACCACCGAACTGTACGATAACCCCTACTGGTTTCTCCTGTTCAATCACGTTCATGACATCTTCGAAGAAGAGCGGTTCAAAGTACAGGCGATCTGATGTATTAAAGTCCGTAGACACCGTCTCCGGGTTATTGTTGATAATGACTGCTTCATATCCTGCTTTTTGCAATGCCCATACTGCGTGTACAGTAGAGTAGTCGAACTCGATCCCTTGACCGATCCGGATTGGTCCTGAACCAAGTACCACAACTTTTTGCTTGTCTGAAGGGATCACTTCATTCTCTGTCTCGTAAGTTGAGTAGTAATATGGCGTTGTTGCTTCGAACTCAGCAGCACATGTATCTACCATTTTGTACACTGGGCGCAGGTTCTCTGCTTCCCGACGAGTTCTAACTTCCGCTTCAGTTGTTAATGTGCCTCCTGGTTGACCTTGCGCACGCAGTTCAGCAATGGCACGGTCTGTGAATCCAAGGCGTTTCGCTTGATACAGAATGTCGGAAGACAATTCGGATTCTTCGCGAATGCGATCTTCGAATGCGATCAGACCTTCGATTTTGTCCAGGAACCACCAGTCAATCTTGGTCAAATCCTGTAGCTGTTGCAACGTATAACCTCTGCGGAATGCTTCGGCAATCAGGAAGATACGCTCATCATCTGCTTTGATCAGACGTTCGTTCAAGGTAGCTTCGTCCAGCGTTTCGGCATCCTTCAGGTAGAGGCGATGTACGCCAATTTCCAGGGAACGAACTGCTTTGTGAATCGACTCTTCGAATGTCCGGCCAATCGCCATTACTTCGCCTGTTGCTTTCATCTGAGTTCCCAGTTTACGGTTCGCCGAGATGAACTTGTCGAACGGCCAGCGAGGAATTTTGCTCACGATATAATCCAGCGTAGGCTCGAAACAAGCGTACGTTTGGCCTGTTACCGGGTTCACGATTTCATCCAAGGTGTAACCCATGGCAATTTTGGCAGCCATTTTTGCAATTGGATAACCCGTTGCTTTGGAAGCCAGAGCTGATGAACGGCTTACCCGTGGATTTACTTCGATAACATAGTATTGGAAGCTGTGTGGGTCCAGTGCAAACTGTACGTTACATCCACCCTCGATGTTCAGGGCACGGATGATTTTCAGGGAAGCTGAACGCAGCATTTGATATTCACGGTCCGACAGAGTTTGGCTTGGTGCTACAACGATACTGTCGCCTGTATGAACCCCTACCGGGTCGAAGTTTTCCATGTTGCAGACAACGATACAGTTATCGTTTTTGTCCCGCATAACCTCATACTCGACTTCTTTCATGCCTGCAATGCTCTTCTCGACCAGACATTGCCCAATTGGGCTGTAACGAATTCCCGCTACCACGGTCTCGCGTAGCTCTTCTTCGTTCGCACAGATTCCGCCGCCTGTTCCGCCCAGCGTATAGGCTGGACGCACGATGATTGGATAACCAATCTCATTTGCAAATTCAAGTGATTCTTCAAGTGTCGTTACGATCACACTCTCAGGTACAGGCTGTTCCAGTTCACGCATCAGGTCACGGAACAGATCACGATCTTCCGCTTTCTCGATGGAAGTCAGCTGTGTTCCGAGCAATTTCACATTTTCACGTTCCAGCACGCCTGCACGTGCCAGTTCTACCGCCATGTTCAGACCTGTCTGACCACCCAGTGTTGGCAGCAAGCCGTCTGGACGCTCCTGACGAATGATTTGGGTTACAAAATCCAGTGTAATTGGCTCAATGTAGACTTTGTCAGCCATGTTTGTATCCGTCATAATGGTCGCCGGGTTGCTGTTGATAAGTACAACTTCCACGCCTTCTTCTTTCAGAGCCTGGCAAGCTTGTGTACCGGCATAGTCGAACTCGGCCGCTTGACCGATGACGATTGGACCGGAACCAATCACCAGGATTTTTTGAGATCTTTGTTAATCGGCATGTTATTGTGCTCCTTTCACTGCGGCTGCCAATACGGCTTGACGCGGCTTTTGCGGGTTAGTGATCTTGTGCTCACGAATCATCTCGATGAAGCGGTCGAACAGATAGCTGTTGTCGTAAGGACCCGGGGCTGCTTCAGGGTGATATTGAACCGAGAATGCCGGGAATGATTTATGTTTCAGACCTTCAATGGTCTTATCGTTATTGTTGATATGTGTAACTTCCAGGTCTGTACTCTTCACAGACTCTTCGTTTACGGTAAATCCATGGTTCTGGGATGTGATGAAGCAACGTCCGCTCTCCAGTTCTTTCACCGGGTGGTTTCCTCCGCGATGTCCGAACTTAAGTTTTTCGGTGTCTGCTCCTGCTGCAAGTGCGAACAACTGGTGACCCAGGCAGATACCGAAGATCGGGTATTCGCCAAGCAGTTCACTGATCATCTTAACTGCGTGAGGTACGTCTTTCGGGTCCCCAGGGCCGTTGGACAGTTGAATGCCATCCGGGTTCAGGCGACGAATCTCGTCTGCTGTTACATCGTGTGGAACAACAACAACGTCACAGTTACGTTTGCTGAGTTCGCGCAAGATTCCTGTTTTAGCACCGTAATCCACAAGCACAATACGTTCAGCCGTTCCTGGGCTGTTGTAGACATGCTCCGTAGAAGTCATTGGCACCTGGTTACGCAGCTCGGCAATGGTGGTGTCTCCCATCATCTCCAGCAGTTCTTCCACAGGCTTCGATCCTGTTGTGAGAATTCCCTTCATTGTGCCGTGGTGACGAATCCGGCGAGTCAACATGCGTGTATCAATTTCGCTGATTCCTACGATGCCGTATTCTTTGAGCAGATTGTCTACGCTGTATTCCGCACGCCAGTTGCTTGGCGTTGGCTCATGACGACGCACAACGAAACCATGTACGTATGGACGAATCGACTCAAAGTCATCACGCGTAATGCCGTAGTTTCCGATCAGCGGATACGTCATGGTTACGATTTGACCACAATAGGAAGGATCCGAAAGCACCTCTTGATAGCCTGTAATTCCCGTATTAAAAACGACCTCACCTGTAGTTTCACCTTCAGCACCAAATGCTTTCCCGGTGAACAGTGTGCCGTCTTCCAACAATAATCTTGCCTGTGCCTGCATCCCATTTCACTCCTCTGTGTTTATCAACGTTGAATGGCATTTGGGTTGAACATGGGGGACGTTACGATTGTGCGGCTCCGCTGACAGAAAACCCTTTGATCGCTGTTATCCCCGGATTACTTTTTATCATTTTTCAAATGATGTAATCCGGTGATAAAGGCGAACGCTTTGCTTCTTCGGGTCTTTTCTGTCCGCTCCGCAGTTACGTTGGTGTCCAAGTTCAAAACCATGACATTCAACTTTGCTTGTTTCGTATATTTGACTCTCGGCAATGATCTGCCTCGAGTTAGTTGAAAAGATGTTACTGGTGTAAAAGTTGTAGATTAAGTTTTAGAGTTAGATTTAAAAAGATTTGTTGTTTTAAAAAAGTTAAGAATTACTGTTACTGATATAAAGAGTTAAAGATTACTGCTTTATAAATTTGCTGAGTTACCGTTTTATTGTTGTACAGTGTTGCTCCATACGCTTTTGCCGTCCACCCATGTTTGTGTGGCCCAGCCTTTCAGCTTCCAGCCTGTGAATGGGGTGTTTCTTCCTTTAGTTGCAAACGTTGCAGGATCAACCGCTTTTTCCTCGTTCAGGTCAATCATCGTGATATCGGCTGGTGCTCCTCTTCGAGTTTGCCTGTGTCCAGTCGGAATACACGTGCCGGATCAGCTGTCATACGTTTCACCAGGAAGTCCAAGCTCCACAATCCTGTTTCCACAAACTTGGTGTACAGCAGTGGGAAGGCGGTTTCGAATCCTACGATTCCGAAAGGTGCCAGCTCCATGCCTTTGGCTTTCTCTTCTTCACTGTGTGGCGCGTGATCAGTTACGATCATATCCAGCGTACCGTCTAGCAAGCCTTCAATACAAGCCTGCACATCGCGTGGTGAGCGTAGTGGCGGGTTCATTTTCCAGTTGGCATCCATGCCCGGGATATCTTCATCCGACAACACCAGATGGTGTGGACATACCTCAGCAGTTATTTTAATGCCGATGGATTTCGCTAGACGAATCAGACGAACCGATTGCTCTGTACTTACGTGACAGACATGGTAGTGAACTCCTGTTGCTTCTGCGAGCAAGATATCACGGCCAACGTGGATGGCTTCGGATTCATTTGGAATCCCTTTGATGCCGTGGCGCTTCGAAAACTCACCTTCCGTCACATATCCACCAACAACCAGTGAGTCATCTTCACAGTGTGCGATCACTGGCATATCCATGCTTGCCGCGAGGCTCATGGCATCTTTCATCATTTGAGCGTTTTGTACGCCTACACCGTCATCTGTGAATCCAATAGCGCCTGCTTCTTTTAATGCGGCAAAATCGGTAAGTTCACGACCCAGTTCATTTTTTGTAATGGCTGCATAAGGCAACACTTTAACCAGATCAGCTTCTTTGGCCTTATCCAGTACCAGCTTCACAACTTCCGCTGTATCTGTTACTGGTCTTGTGTTTGGCATGCAAGCGATTGTTGTAAAACCACCTTGTGCTGCTGAACGGGCACCTGTCTCGATCGTCTCTTTGTGTTCGAATCCAGGTTCACGCAGATGCACGTGCATATCGATCAATCCCGGAATGACCAGTTTGCCTGATGCGTCTGTTACACTCTGCGCTGATTTTTCGGCATCCAGTACAGCTTGGTCTTCCAGACCAGCGATCTTTTTAATTTTACCTTCATCTATAATGATGGTTTTCCGTTCAAGTTCCCCTTTTTGGTTCAAGACGTTCGCGTTTTTTATAATCTGTAGCATAATTGCCCTCCGCTTCGGTTCTGTCCAGCTTACCAGGCAAGCCGGATGATTTTCTTTATCGTGTACTCTCTTATTGCTCTATAAGAACTACCGTACCGTCAGCCTATGACCCACAGCCAGACCCTGTTACAGTTTCATCGCACGTTCCATAACCGCCATGCGGATGGGAACGCCATTTGCCATCTGCGGGAAGATCCGTGATGCTTCACTTTCCACAACCGCGTCATCTACCTCGACGTTGCGATTCACAGGAGCAGGGTGCATGATAATGGTGCTTGGTTTTAGGCGTGATGCCCGTTCTTCCGTCAATCCGTAGTGTTCGCGATAATCCTCAGCTGAAGTAATTAAGCCATGTTGATGACGTTCCAGTTGAACACGGAGCATCATGACTACATCTGCATCCAGCGCTTCTTCAAGACCGACATAAGGAGCATGCTCTGCGAGTTCCGGTGCCTGCATCGTTTGCGGAGCACAGAAGCGTACATCTGCACCAAACTTTTGCAGTGCCCACAGGTTGGAACGAGCTACACGGCTATGCAGGATGTCACCAATGATGGAGACACGCAAGCCCTTCAGTTCGCCAAAGGCTTTCCTCATTGTGTAGAGATCCAGCAACGCCTGTGTGGGATGCTCATTGTTGCCATCTCCGGCGTTCACGAGTGGTACATTCACTTTCTGAGCCAGTTGTTGCAGAACGCCTGCCGGTTTCAACCGGATCACGCCTGCATCAATGCCCATCGACTCAAGTGTTCGTACCGTATCGTAGATGGACTCTCCTTTTTCCACACTGGATGCGGCTGCCGTAAAGTTCAGCACTTGTGCACCCAGGCGTTTCTCTGCCATTTCGAAGGAGAAGCGGGTACGTGTGCTGTTCTCGAAGAACATGTTCGCAACAAAGCGTGATTCCAGTACAGGAGCCAGTTTCTCTTTCTGCGCTTCCCAGTGAGCCGCTCTGTTCAGAATGGACTCGATTTCTCCTCGACTAAGTTCCTTCAGTCCAAGCAAGCTTCGGTCTCTCAATGCTGTCTGTGTAATCATTATGCTTGCTCCCCCGGTTCTGAGTGATTTTGACTTCGTCCTGTCCGTCCGTTTCCATGAGTGCAACTTCGATCTCCTCTGATTTGGAAGTCGGCACATTCTTGCCGATAAAATCAGGTCGAATTGGAAGTTCCCGGTGTCCGCGGTCTGCGAGTACAGCCAGCTGAATGTTCTGCGGTCTTCCACAGTCCATCAGGGCATCCATCGCTGCGCGAATCGTCCGTCCGGTATAGAGCACATCATCGAACAAAATCACTTTTTTGTTATGAATCGAAAGTGATTCAGGTGTCATAATCAACCTTTCCTTGCGATTCGCTTTATTTTCGTCCAAGCGGTCATCGCGGTAAGGAGTCACATCCAGTTCTCCCCAGGGGACTTTGGCGCCTTCGATTTCTTCAATCTTGGCGGCAATCCGTTCTGCGAGGTAAACCCCGCGTGTGCGGATACCGACCAGCACACAATCGTCGATTCCTTTGTTTTTCTCCAATATCTCATGGGCAATCCGTGTTAGTGCGCGGCGGATCGCCGTCTCATCCATAATGACATGTGTCTCTGTGCTCATGCGTTCAGCCTCCTCAGGATTTCCCTTCAGCATCATGGCCCCGTGACGAGGAGAAAAAAGACTCCTTGCCGTGTTTATTGGCAAGGAGTCTCCGAACTTCAGACCGCTCTGAAGAAAGTTTACTCTCGGGGATGCATCGCTTCATTTGCCGCAGCAAAAAACGATGTATCGTTCACGTTACCTTGCCAGTCTCACGGGACTGATTTAAAGGTGCTATTCATGTCGTTCATATTGCAGGACCTCACAGGGTTCTGTAATCAATATGTCCGTTTGTCTTCATGAATTATGACAGAAAGACAACCCCTGTCAACACCTCACCATCGCAGGTGAAAACCCTCTGCTACGTTCTTCTTAGAATCAGCAGTTAGGCTGAAAAACATCCATGCACAATACATCTCATTGGTTATTCATAATTATACAACATTTCTGCATATTTATCCATAGGCAAATGAGAAATTTGATATAACCAAAATAAACCTTTGACTATGCTTATGTAGAGACAAAACACTTCTTTTTAGAAGAAACGGTGAATCTCATTTAAGCTATATATGAAAGCTCTGCATTAGGTCCAATTGAAATGGGTACAGTTTATAAACATGAACCCGTTCATAGATGCTGCCATAATGCCGATATACATAAGATTCACAAATATGCGTCATAGAAATAAGATACGCCCTACATTTATGTACATTTAGGAGGAAGTCATGCGTCACATTTGGCACGTTTACAAAACAGACTGGTTACATATTCTGAAGGTTCCCACAGGTATATTTTTAATTGTGGCTATCATTTTACTGCCCGGGGTGTATGACTGGGTCAACGTGAAGTCCGTATGGGACCCGTACAGTAACACCCAGGGGATCAAAATTGCAGTGACAACCGAGGACAAGGGTGCAACTGTTGAAGGAACCAATGTTAATATCGGAGACGAACTGGTATCCAGCCTCAAACACAATGAAAAGCTGGGCTGGACTTTTGTAGATCGGACCGAGGCTAGTCGGGGTGTACAGACTGGAGATTATTATGCAAGCCTGCTCATTCCCGGAGACTTTTCATCCAAAATTACAGGTATCGTTGACGGAAAGCTGGAGCGCCCAGAGGTGATCTATACCGTTAATGAGAAGGTGAATGCCATTGCTCCTAAAATCACAGGCTCTGGTGTATCTGCCATAACAACACAAATCAATGAAAACTTCACTGAAGCTGTCAGTGAGGCCGTTCTAAGCAAGTTGAAGGAAGCCGGGGTTGAAATTAATGCCCAGCTTCCAACTTTGCGCAAGATGGAGAATGGCATTTTCACACTGGAGAAAAATCTCCCGGCCATTCAAGCCGCTGGTCAAAAGGTACTGGAAGTAGAAAAAGCCATGCCTGAGATTGTAAAAGATGCTCAAAAGATCGTTGATATCGAGAAAAAACTGCCTGAAATCAATGAAGCGGCACAGTATGTGCTCAAGGTGCAGGAGTATTGGCCACAAATTAATGATGCGGCTTCCGAAGTGCTGGCTATTCAAGGGCGGATACCGGATATACAAAAAGCGGTAGAACGCATTCGAGAAGTGGATGAACACTTTGGTCAGGTATCAGATGTCATCCAAACGGCGCTGGTTAAAACCAACAAAGCTCTGTCTATCGTAACGGCCGCAGAACAAGATCTGGACAAAGTATCACAAATCGCTGGCAACGGGATTGAGCTTGCAGAGGGATTAAATCAGTTCGTGGATTCCAGTGAAGAAGCGTTTCAGGCGATTGGCCCGGCGATCCGCCAAAATCTGCTGCTGGTGCAGCAGATTACTAACGCTGCTGGAGACGTATTTGCACAATTGCAAAATTCGGATCTTGAAAACCTTCCTACAGCAAAAGATCTCGACCGGATTGCTTCGCGTTTAGGGATTGCGTTAAAACTCGTCGACAGTATGGCAGAACTACTGGGCAAAATAGACAACTTGCTTCCAAGCCATCCACTTGCTGATAAAATTACGCAGCTGAACTCCGTTTCAGATAAACTTCAGTTGCAAATCCGCTTGGCTGGGATTATCAGTGATGCCATTCGTCGCAATACAACTCCGCCGACAGACGTCATCGCTCAGTTAAATGCTCTCTCGAAGGACATTAGCAGCGGGATTGGCAATATCTTAAATACCTATGAAAGTGATATATCACCGGCTCTATCGGCTGGAGCGGATAAACTAAGATCCATCCTCTCCACTTCAGCAAGTACACTACAAGGAGCAAAAGATCGAATTCCGGATATTGCGGACATTCTTGCATCTGCCAAAGAAGGAATTACGTTTGGGCAGACCGAGTTGACAAAAATCCAGAGCGACCTGCCTCAAATACAATCTAAGATCCATGAGATATCAGAGACACTCGCGAACAAAAGTGAAGGTTTTATCCAAGCTTTGAACACCGTGTCTTCATTAATTCGAAACGATCTGCCCAAGCTGGGAAACAAACTGAACGAAGCGGCTGATTTTGTTCGTAATGATCTGCCTAATGCCGAGAAACAGATAGGCAAAGCATCCGAATTTGTCCAGAACCAGCTTCCGGAGGTCGAAAAAGGAGTACATCGTGTTGCCACGCTGGTACGTGATGATCTGCCAGCATTAGAAAGTGCCATCAGTAAGGCTGCTGACAAACTTAGGGAAGTCGAAGGTAATAACCAGTTTGCCGAGCTCGCCAAACTTTTGCGCGGCGATATCGAAGAAGAAAGTGCTTTCCTTGCAAGTCCGGTGCAAATCAAGGAACAACAACTTTACCCAATTCCGAATTATGGATCGGCCATGTCACCATTTTATGGCGTGCTGTCCTTGTGGGTTGGCTCAACACTGCTGATTTCTCTGCTTCGTGCCGAAGCTGAAAATCCAGAGGGCAGGTTCCGGGGATATGAGTTGTATCTTGGACGTCTCGCTACCTTTCTGACCATTGGGTTACTTCAGGCGATATGCGTCACCCTGGGAGATATCTTAATCCTTGGTACCTATGTCGCAGATAAACTGTGGTTTGTCCTGTTTGCCATGCTGGTGAGTGCCGTATTTGTCACCATAACGTACACCCTGCTGTCCGTTTTTGGGAATATCGGAAAAGGGATCGCTATCATCTTCATGGTGTTCCAGTTCTCCAGCTCAGGCGGTACGTTCCCAATCAGCATGACATCACCCTTTTTCCAGGCATTGAATCCGTTCATGCCCTTCACGTATGCGATCAGTCTGCTGCGTGAGTCGGTCGGCGGTATATTGTGGTCTACTGCCATCAAGGATATTCTGTGGTTGTGTATGTTCATTGCGCTGAGTCTCATTGTTGCTCTCGCTTTGAAACGTCCACTCAGCAGTCTCACCAAACGTTCAGCCGAGAATGCCAAGAAGACCAAAATTATTGCTTAACTCATCTGCTCGATACTAAATAAGAAAAGACCATTGGACTTTCCATCCAATGGCCTTTTTTATTTTCTTATATAAATCGATACCCTTTGATTATTTCACTGAGCGTTCCTGTTCCAATTGATCATAGGATTGCTTGATTGTTGTTAATGTTTCGACATGGCGATAGATGTTGTTACTCGCCGTAACGATAATACATAACATAATTATGCCTATAACCACTTTTTT
This sequence comes from Paenibacillus sp. OVF10, assembly GCA_022836915.1. Taxonomy (GTDB): domain Bacteria; phylum Bacillota; class Bacilli; order Paenibacillales; family Paenibacillaceae; genus Paenibacillus. The sequence goes on from CP094668.1 coordinate 5,586,090, forward strand.
CCCCAATCCCGGACGAAGGCTGATGACAAAACCTCCACCCAACAGGAAGAACGCAAACAGATAATGCCCCGCATACAGGTACATATCATATTGAAATACAGCCAATCCAAAGCCCACGGCTACATGAAGCAAAAAGGCAAACATAATATATGGCACAAGGGTCCATACTTCACGTTCACGAATGCCCTTAATGAAGCCCATGAGTGCCAAAAGTAAAATAAAGATACCTGTAATCTGCACATAGATTGGATTGGAACGGGATAGATCCGTAACAAAGGCTGCCATGCCCGGGTCCAGTAAATGCATCTTCGGTGTCAGCATCGGATTGATGGTTAGCATGGTCAATGCTTTCCAGTGAACAGCGAACTGGAATGGTGTAGCATAGCTAGTCCCACCATTTTGAATGCCCAATAGCCAGTTACTAACCCAGCTTCGACCTCCAAATGCAACATACTGAATACCAGTTAATACGACGATGATCAGAACCGCCAGTGCCATGATGCCGATGTATTTTTTCAAATTTGCCTTATTGCGCCATGCATGTATATTGAAGAATGTGGCAGCAGCAAACGGTACGATGTTGGTCGAGGTTAGTCCGAAGTTAATGGACGCAATCAATGCATTAGGTACATATCGTACGTCCTGACGCTCACGAGTATACTGCATGTAAACCACCGAGAACAGGATAACGAACTGTACATACGGATACGAATCCGGGATCAACGCGGTATACATCAGGTAGGAGCTTAAACCAAACAGTAAGGCGAACAACAGCGGTACAATGGTTGGTTTATCTTCTTTTTGACTCAGGAACAGATACGCCAGCACCACTGAACCCGCATTAATCAGCGATTGCAGGATTAGAAAGAACCAGTTGCCTCCCAGCAGTTTCGCTACAGCCGCAAAGGTGACTGCGAGAAAGGAGATCAGCGGATGGATCACGGAAGAACTGTTGTCCCCATAATACATTGAAGGATCAAAGTTGAATAAATTGATTGGAAACAGTATCGTATTAAATGGAGTATACTTCCCAAGCATCTCTGCATTATTTTCAATGTACAGAATATACGAGCCGTTCATTAAACCATAGAACAAAGCAAATCCTGCAAACAGGTAAAAGGCTGTCCAGTTGGCTCTGCGATTATAAAATAAGTAATCTAAAAAGTTCATGCTTTCATTTCACATCCTGATTAAATAAGTTCTAAAATACCAGTAACAGTAGACCACCCATAATACATGCCACACCTATCCAGCGTAAAGGGCCCACCATCTCTTTAAATACCAGTCGCGCTATGATGAGAGTCCAAACATATGTTAATGCGTTCGCAGGCAACACTACGGTTAATGGAAGAAACTTTAGCAATACAATATTCAGCAACGCACCCGTTCCGTAGAATCCAAGTCCCATGAGTACATGCAGACGATTGCGACTGGATGCATAAGCTTTCAGTCCGGCCCCGCCCAGTGCACCACACAACGTCATGACAATTAATACGGCAACCATCCAGCTATCGATCAACACTGGTTAATGTCACCCCGATTCCAAGCAACACAACTGCTGCCAGCTTCTGCACCGTAATTTCTTCCCCAAGCAAAAAGTATCCATAGATTAAGGCAAATACGTAGCTGACACACATCAGAGGATAAGCAACAGAGAGTTTTTCCAGAGCAAAAGCTTTAATCATCAAAATCGCTCCAAGTCCATAACACAGAAAACCAACACCCAGGTAGATCCACTCGGTTAATCCCCATTTCCAGAACAATTGACCCGTTGCTGTCAGAAATGCGGAAACGAGCATCAACCATTTACCAGTATGACGCGATTTTATTTCCCCACGTTAATGCCTCCATGTCCGGAACACGCTTGTTAATAAAGTATCGTTGACTCACTAGCTGCATGACTGGAAGGTCGGATAAGGAGTCCGAGTAGGAACATGACTGGTCATAATCAATGACCATATTCTTCTCACTCAGATAAGCCTGAATTCGGCGTACCTTCTCTTCCCTTTGCAATTGCTGCCATCAACTCTGCATGTGTAACCATTCTCATGACGGACAAGTTCAGTTCCAATTACATGATCCACCCAGGGAAATTATTAAAGTATTTCATATAGGCATGCGGAGATGCAGTTACCAGTAAGACATGATAGCCTGCTTCTTTACGATGTTGCATCTCTACACTGGCCTCGGCAAAAATGGACGTACGCAAACGAGTATCAAAGAAATGTTCGAGATCTTTTTCAGACATACGCTCAATCTCTTGAAAGTAGGATCGTTTGACTTGTTCAACCGTCATGAAACCTGCCTTGAATAACACGGTATGTAATGCGATGACAGGTAATCTCCATACCTGCCACGGGTAACGGCGAACACCGTAATGCACAAATTGAAACATGGAATCACTGCGTATGATCGTTTTATCAATATCAAAAATTGCGACTTTCGTGCTTTTCACCCTGATCCCCTCAGCCTTTATTCAAAGATAGCAAAGATTGTAACAACACTTATCACATACAACATAACCGTAATTAATATGGGCTTGTCCTCAAACAGCACCCGATCGGGCGAACCTCCCTGGTTCTTCATGTGGATCAGATACAGGTAACGGAACATGCCGTAAATGACCAATGGAATCGTCCACATGAGATGAATGGTTCGATCTGAAGTGAATGTGAACAGGGAATAACTGATAATCGTAGCTGTCGTCACAATCGTATTGAATTGATCCAGTAATGTAATGGAGTAGTTATCCAAAACCTTACGGTGTGATCCCGTATTTCCCTCAAGCAACGTAAGTTCATTTCTGCGTTTGCCAATGGCCAGAAATAACGACAACAGCATTGTACAGATCAAAAACCACGGTGTGAATGGCACATGGATCAACACACCACCTGCAATGGCACGAAGTACAAACCCGGCTGCAATAGTCATCATATCCAGGATAACGAGATGTTTCAGCACAAATGAATACGATACATTCAACAGGAAATAGACGATACATAACACCCCGAATAGAGGGTTCATCATGAAGGCCGTTCCTACGGAAAGGATTAATAGAATAATGCCAAACAACAAAGCATGACTCGGATTCACCTGCCCAGAAGCCATAGGACGATACTTTTTCACCGGATGCTGTCGATCCCTGTCCCGGTCTACAAAGTCATTTAAAATATACACACAGCCTGCAACGAGGCTAAATAGAATAAAACCGAGCAACGTCGCAAGAATGGTTTCCGTCCGAATCTCCTCAAAAGAGAATAGTAACGCAGCAAATAACAGCAGATTTTTAGTCCACTGTTTGGGTCTTAACAATCTGAATAATCCTGACACTGTACTGCCTGTTCCTGTAGCCGGTGAGGACACCGTACTCGTTCGTGATGATAACAATTGTAATAACTCCCTTCAAAAACAACTTCTGTATATAACAAATAACGTAAAGATCTAATCATATGTTGCTTGTATAATTTTGTAAAGGGAGTAAATGAAAAAATCTAATATGGGCATAAAAAAAGAGACCGTTACCGGTCTCTTCGTTTTCACATGTTTAATCTATAGGGTACTACAATTAAAATTCGAATTGCACGTCGCTCAGACGACGTTTGATCTCAGCAATAACACGTTTCTCTTCTTCTTCACCCTTCGCTTCAAAGGTTACGGAGAAACGAACAAAGTTACCCGCATCATCCCAAGGTACGGATGAGATCAGTTTCTCACGGATCAGGAATTGGGAGAAATCTTCGCCTGATTCGAAGCGACGTCCTCCAACCACACCTTTTGGTGCTTCAACATACAGGAAGAATGAACCTTTAGGTTTTTCAGCCTGGAAGCCCAGTTCGTTCAATGCGGCAACGAGCATGTCGTGACGACGGGAATATTTCTCTGCAATTTTTTCCGTAATTTCAGGGTGATTCAATCCGTAAGCGGCAGCCTTTTGAATCGCGATGAACTGACCGGAGTCATTGTTGTCCTTCACGTCACTGAATGCTTTGACTACAAGCGGGTTACCCGCTACGAATCCGATTCTCCACCCCGTCATGTTGTATGACTTGGATAGAGAGTGCAGCTCTACGCCGACATCCTTCGCTCCAGGTACCGACAGGAAGCTGAACGGTTTCTTGCCATCATACGTCAATGCTGCGTATGGAGCATCATGTACAACCACAACATTGTATTTCTTAGCCCACTCCACGACTTCAGTGAAGAACTCGACCGTCGCGCTAGCGCCTGTAGGGTTGTTCGGGTAGTTCAGGTAGAGCAACTTCGCACGTTTTGCGATGTCTTCCTGAATAGCCGTCAGATCAGGCAGGAAGTTGTTCTCTTTCGTCAACTGAATGTTGAACACTTCTCCACCCAGATACTTCGTATGTGTGCCCATAACCGGATAACCTGGAACGGTCATGATGGTCACATCACCCGGATTGATGAAGCATGAAGGCATCATCGCCAAAGCCGGTTTGGAGCCAATGGAGTGTACGATTTCAGTATCTGCATCAATACCTTCTACGTTAAATACGTTTTTCAGGTAAGAAGCAGCAGCAGCCTTGAATTCAGGAATACCATTGTCGGCATAACCACGGTTCTCAGGTCTGGAAGCTTCTTCTGCGAGTGCAGCCACAATGCCTGCATCCGCCATTTCGTCCGGTTCACCTACACCAAGGTCGATCAGTTCCACATCGGGAAAATCTTTTTTGGCCGAAGCTTTGGCACGTTTGATTTTCTCGAATTTATAAATGTTCGTGTCTTTACCATAGTTGGAGCCACCGATACGGTCGGCAAAATTAGTCTGAATGTAAGTTTCTTGATATTTATCGATACTCATAACGTTGTTCATCTCCTCATTTGACGCAAATTTCTACACTTTAATATGAAGCATTTGCGTGATCAAAGCCATGGACAAAGTATCCGAACATTTGTACTTTCTTGGAGCTGTTAACGACTGCGTAGCGAGGCAAGCACGTCTTCCATATCTTGCGGAATCGGAGCTGAAAATTCAAGGTATTCTCCCGTTGTTGGATGCACAAATCCAAGAATGGCCGCATGAAGAGCCTGTCCTTGCATTTTGATGCCTTTATTCCGTCCATAAGTTGGATCTCCTACAAGCGGGTGACCAATAAATTTCATGTGAACCCGAATCTGGTGAGTACGTCCTGTCTCCAGTTTCAATTCCAACAAGGTGTAATCATTAATCCGCTCAGTAACGGTAAAATGCGTAATGGCATGTTTACTGTTACGTTCTGTGACCGTATACATTTTGCGGTCATTGGTATCCCGTCCAATCGGTGCATCAATGGTCCCTTGATCATGGTTAAGATGACCATGAACGAGCGCAATATACCGTCTATTCACCGTATGTTCCTTCAACTGAGCAGCCAGTGATGCATGAGCACGATCGTTCTTGGCAGCCATGATCAAACCCGATGTATCCTTATCGATACGATGCACAATACCAGGACGCAACTCCCCATTAATACCCGAGAGGTCTTTACAGTGGTGCATAAGTGCATTGACGAGTGTGCCCGACGTATGTCCTGGTGCTGGATGCACCACAAGACCACGTTGTTTATTGATCACGATCAAGTCGCTATCTTCATATACCACTTCCAGCGGAATATCTTCGGCAATGATCTCAACGGCAGCCGGTTCAGGAATCTGTAACTCAACCAGATCCCCTTCGGATAACTTGGCATTGGCTTTGACAACAGCACCATTTACCGTAACCATCCCGTCTCCGATCCACAATTGAACCTGGGAGCGAGATACGTTATCCACAGCTTCCGTAATATATTTGTCAATTCGTTCTTTTTTATGTTCAGCGGCAACGGTCCATTCCATACGTTCATTGCCATTCATTAGTTCTTCGTCGTTAATCTGTTCCTTATTCGGATTACTCATGATGTTCATTCCCTTCAATCTTCGCGGCTGCTTTTTCGCGCCGTCCTTCAAGCAACGTCTCCACAATGATTAACGCTACACCGATGCAGATTGCCGAATCGGCGATGTTAAAAATGGGAAACGTATAACTTCCAAAATTAAGTTGTACAAAATCTACAACTTCTCCGGTCAATGCCCGGTCAAGGAAGTTGCCAATTGCTCCACCAAGCACCAAACTAAGCGCCACAGGCAGCAATTTGTGCGGGGTATCTTTTACCTTTTGCAAATACCAAATCAAGGCAACGACCACAATCAACGTAACCACGATAAAGAACCAACGCTGGTCTTGCAGAATGCCAAAAGCTGCTCCTGAGTTACGATGTGATGTGATGACAAAGAAATTGCCGATGACCGGAATTTCTTCTCTGAGTTCCATCCGGGTTGCAATCAGATACTTGGTTCCCTGATCCAATAAAAATACGATAAAAGCGAGGATATAATACACCACGTTTGTTTGTCACTCCGTTCTTGTCTTTTCCAAACGATACCAGCCTTACGCCAGACTTGTTTATTGTAGCACAGCTGTTTGGAAATCGTCCACGACGCGCTATATCAGCAACGCTTATGGCAAAAACGATAACATTTCCCTTCTGTAATCTTGCCCTTAATGGCACATCCTACAATAGAGTCAAAATCCGGATTCCAGCATGAACGCAGAAAGGGGAAAATCATGTCACATTTTACTAACAAACAACTGCAATTTTTACGTTCCCAACTGATGTCCGATAAGCGTGATATTGAACATAGACTGTCGGAAAACGAACATTATGGCCTTGGAGATTCCCTTAAACTACAGACAGGTGAATTATCACCGATTGATAACCATCCTGGCGACATAGCTACGGAGGTGTATGAACGTGAGAAAGATATTTCCCTGCTGGAACATGATGAATTCCAATTGGAACGAATCGATTCTGCACTTCACTCCATCGAAGAAGGACATTACGGAACATGTGCGGTCTGCCAGCAACCCATCCCTTATGAACGCATGGAAGCTGTTCCCTACACCAAATACTGCAAAAACATCAACCGGAAACCGTTGTCTCCGAAAACCGTCCTGTAGAGGAAGAATTCCTTGCCCCGGCATTTGGTCGAACCAGTCTGGACGAGCGTGATGACCAAAATGGCTTCGATGGTGAAGACACCTGGCAGATTGTTGAAAGCTGGGGCACATCGAACTCACCAGCCATGGCTGAGGGACGTGATATCGACAGCTATGATGTTATGGCGATTGAAGCAACCGATGAAGTGGAAGGCTGCGTTGAAGCGTACGAAAGCTTTGTTGCCACGGACATCTATGGTCATGACGTCTCCATCGTGCGCAATCGGCAATATCGTCAGTACCTGGAGAACCGTGAAGGCGAGGGTCTGTTAGAACCGGATATGGAGACGGATGACATGTACTAAATGCACTTTGATATCTTTCACCTTTAATTGATAATCGCTTAGTAGGTGTTCATATCAAGCTGACGCTGGACAATGCGCACAATATCAGCGATGTAGTCTCCAACAATGGGAAGATTAAGCGCCCCAAGTAGCTGCAAAACGTAAATGATCGTTGCTGCAAAAAGGTAAACCCAATCGCAATCCCCACACCTCGGGCGGCTCCAGACAACAGGTTAAGTCCAATCAGCTTCCATGGCCTGTTCAGCAATTCTGTGTATTGCGCAATTCGTGAACGTTCCAGTTCATTCGCCAGACGGTTCGTCAGGGTATGTAACTCTTCAATTTTGTCATGCGAATTTAGATTGTCAGATGTTGATTGTTGTGAAGTGGATGCGGGTTGCTTGTCATGTTCGCTCATGTTATGGTCAGTTCCTTTGATCAATATAGATTGACTGCACTATAGAATCATTGCCTTTTTGCTTAAAAAACAAACGAGCCCAGAACCAGGGAATATGTCCCTGCCTCTGCGGCTCGTTGGTTTATACTCTAAATTCTGTCCTAATTGGATGGGACATGCTCCGAATTACGCTTCGATGTAAATACCGATCGATTTGCCTCCGGCTTCAACACGTTCCATCGACTCATTCGAACCAAAAGTGACTTCGGTTACGAGAACATTTTCACGCAACACATCATCAAACGCCTGAATAGCTTCCTGAAGTGATGCATCCACATCCAGCGTCAAACGTACTCTTTTCTCAATTGGCAGATCCAGTCGTTTCCGGGTATCCTGCACAGCACGAACCACTTCGCGGACCCAGCCTTCCTGTTCCAATGCTGGCGTGATTTCGGTATTGAGCGCCACCGTCAGACCGTAACCTGATGCTGAAGCAAAACCTGATTTGGCCTGTTTATCAACCAATAATTCTTCGCTCGTCACTTGCAGCTCTTCGCCTTCCGGTGAAACGATGTTCAGCACACCCTCCGAAACCACTTTACGCGTCTCATCAGCCGACATTCCCTTGAAGAAGTTTTGCAGGAATCCTACGTTTTTACCGTATTTCTTACCTGCAACTTTCAGGTTCAGCTTTAATGTAAAGTCAACAAATTCCGCATCATTATGCTCCGTACGGATTCCTTTTACATTGATCTCTTCCTTAATGATCTCTTCATAACTTGCCAGGTCAAACCCTTTATCCAGAGAAACAATCAATTCGGACAGTGGCTGACGTGTCTTGATGCCTGTTTCGTTACGAACGTTACGGGCAAGTTCAACCACGCGGCGAGCCGTCTCCATATCCTGTTCCAGTCCTACATCAATCATCGCTTCATTGGCTACCGGATAGTCTTCCATGTGCACACTCTCACCTGTTGCAAGGTTCAGATAGATATCTTCTGCCAGCATCGGTGTGAACGGAGCAACCAACTTCGCAGTAGTCACCAGAACCTCAGTTAATGTGCGATATGCGTCCAGTTTATCCTCTGTCAGACCACTTCCCCAGAAACGGTCACGGGAACGACGGATATACCAGTTACTCAGTTCATCAACAAATGCTTCAATCGCTTTGGAAGAGTTCAGATAGTCGTTAACCAGCAACGCTTTTTCTACAACCAGGATCAGGCTGTTCAGTCTCGACAGAATCCAGCGATCCAGCTTGTGTGCGGACAGTTGGAACGGGTGCTCCTGTGGATCAAATCCATCAATGGTAGCATAAAGCGTCAGGAATGCATGGGTGTTAACCAGCGTATCCACCATTTTGGATTTGGCTTCGCCTACGATACCTTTGGAGAAACGTTTGCTGTTCCACGGTGCACTGTCAGACAACAAAGCCCAGCGGAATGCATCTGTACCGTATTCTTCAATCACTTCCCAAGGATCGATAACGTTACCTTTGGATTTGGACATCTTCTGTCCGTTCTCATCAAGAACGTGTCCTGTAGCCATAACCGCTTTGTAAGGCGCTTTGCCTGTCAAAAGGGTAGAAACCGCCAGCAAGCTGTAGAACCAGCCACGTGTCTGGTCAATTCCCTCACAGATCATATCAGCAGGATACTGCTGTTCGAATACTTCTTTATTTTCAAATGGATAGTGTTGCTGGGCAAACGGCATGGAGCCGCTGTCGAACCAGACATCGATCACTTCCGGTGTACGTTTCATTTCATATTTGCCACAAGAGCTCATGACTTTAACGTCATCCACATATGGTTTATGCAATTCAAGATTCTCAGGCACATCACCTACCGCACGAGCACGCAATTCTGCAATGCTGTGTGGAGCAAATTGTTCGCCAGTCTCCTCGCACACCCAGATGTTCAGCGGTGTTCCCCAATAACGATCACGGCTGATGTTCCAATCCACCAGATCCTCAAGGAATTTCCCGAAGCGACCTTCACGAACGTGACCTGGGTACCATTCCACTTCACTATTGTTGGCAATCAATTGGTCCTTGATGGCTGTCGTTTGGATAAACCAACTGTCCATTGCATAGTACAGAAGCGGTGTATCACAACGCCAGCAGAACGGATAGCTGTGCTCATATTTTTCTTTGCTGAACAAACGTCCATTTTCAGACAGATATCGCACGATATCAATATCACAATCCTTCACGAAACGTCCGGCAAAGTCAGTAACCTCAGCTACAAATTTACCTTCCAAGTCCACCATGTTCACAAAGCTGATCCCATTCTCACGGCATACACGGTAGTCATCTTCACCATGGGCAGGAGCCATGTGTACGATACCCGTACCACTTGCATCCGTTACAAAGCCTGCACCCAGAATGATGTTGGCTTTCTCAGCCTGTACGTAGTTGAACGGAGGATCATACGTTTTGCCAACTAGGTCGGCACCTTTCAGTGCACCGATGATCTCATACTCACCTTTGGTATCTTTCATCACTTTTTCAACCAGATTGGTTGCCATGATGTACACTTCATCACCTTGACGAACACGGGAGTAGTCCATATCCGGATTCACGGCAAGTGCAACGTGTGAAGGCAGTGTCCAAGGTGTTGTCGTCCAAGCCAGTACAAATTCTCCGCTGTCATTCAGTTTGAATTTCGCTGTAGCACTCAGGTCTTTGACGTCTTTGTATCCTTGTGCAACTTCATGGGAACTCAATGTTGTCTGACAAGATGGACAATACGGGCTCACACGGTGACCACGATACAAAAGACCTTTCTCATGGATCGTCGCCAGGATGTTCCATACACTCTCGATGTAGTTGTTATCAAGAGTGATGTATGGGTTATCCATATCCGTCCAATATCCGATGCCTTCTGTCAGATCACGCCATTGTTGCTCGTACTCGAATACACTCGCTTTACATTCGTTAATGAATTTTTCCACGCCGTAATCTTCGATTTCCCACTTGTGGGAGATACCTAGCTTCTTCTGTACACCCAGTTCTACAGGCAGACCATGTGTATCCCAGCCTGCTTTACGAACAACACGGTAACCCTTCATCGTGTTATACCGTCCAACAAAATCCTTGATTACCCGTCCCAGTACATGACCGATATGCGGTTTACCGTTCGCTGTTGGTGGACCCTCGTAAAATACGAAGTTTGGCTTGCCCTCCCGGTTTTCGATGGATCTTTTAAATGTATTCTCCGTTTTCCATTTATCTAACACGCGTAATTCTCTGGCACGTGCCTTCTCTTTGACGTCAACTCGTTGCATGATGATTATCTTCCCTTTCTTTGGTTGGATTGTGGACCGTCCACAAAAAGCGTTTCAATCCCCCTAAATCCCCCTTGCCAAGGGGACCCCATAGGCGCTCCGCCCTCTGGACACCCGGGATGGGTTGTCGGTAGGGATCGGTGGCGCTTATGGGCGAGGGTGGATGTGCGTAGTGGCGGCCATTTTGCGGCTGTTCTCTGCGTGAACGCCGCATGGCCTTACCGCGAGGCGGGTGTTGCCGGGTGCTTCGCTTTCCCGGCGGGAGGCTCTCTCCTGAGGTCCCTTCGGGACTCATGGGCGTTCGCCTTAGCGAACCCTGATTGCCGGGCGCTTCGCTCCCCGGCGGGGAGGCTCTCTCCTTGAGGTCCCTTCGGGCCTCATGGGCGTTCGCCTTAGCGAAACCCGTGTGCCGGGCGCTTCGCTCTCCCGGCGGGGCGGCTCTCTCCTTGAGGTCCCTTCGGGCCTCATGAACGCTCGCCTTTTTTGGACACAAAAAAGCCCCGTCCCTGGAAAGGGACGAGGCTATACTCGCGTTACCACCCTAATTCTGTTCATCACAAACCACATCCAGGCAAGCCTAGGTATGCTCTGTCATCAACAGCGCTTATGCCCCGCTATACTACCGCAGGGTGCCGTTATAACGTACGGCTTACGGTTCGGCTTACACACGGCAATCACAATCACCGCTTCAGCGTCACTTCTCCGGGGAGATATTCGGCTATAACTCATCCATTGGTTTGCACCAACCACCAACTCTCTGAGGGATGAGATCATAACGTACTGAACCCGTCATGGAATCACTATTCATTATGAATATAGTTATAGCCTCTTTGCAGACAAAAGTCAACCAGGCGACAGACTAATAAATTTCTTTCATCTCCCGCTCACGGTCACGCACTTCCTGCTCCCGGCTCTCCAGCACTTCCCAACCATCCTGAGTCAACAGTTCAAGCTGCGCTTCAACAAGCGTGCGGAAACGGGCACGATAAATCGATGCCTGCTTTTTCAGTTCTTCCACTTCCAAAGCAATTTTACGCGATTTTCCCAGCGATTCATTCACGATCCGGTCTGCATTCTTCTCTGCTTCCTTCACGATCAACTGCGCTTCTTTCTTCGCATTGTTCTTCACATCATCAGCAGCTTCCTGTGCAATGATGATCGTTTTGCTAAGTGTCTCTTCAATCGTGGCAAAATGATCCAGCTTTTCCTGAACGGACAGCAACTGATTGCTCAGCTCTTTGTTCTCGCGAATGACGCCTTCGTAATCTTTGATGACTTGATCCAGGAATTCATTGACTTCATCCTCGTCATACCCGCGCAAACGTCGGGAAAATTCCTTGTTGTGTATGTCCAGCGGCGTTAATGGCATGCTGTCCACCTCCTGTTAAAGTTCCTTCCCGTCCAGAGAAGGTTTGCAGCATATGGGTACCACCCAAGGGGCCGTATCGTTGATGCCTAACCTTGGCAACGTATACGGAATGCAGGATCAGAATTGCATCCTCCAACGTTCATGTAAAGCTTTGACTTAATGTATATCGGATACACCGCGTATTTTCTACACCTTTATGATAAACATTTCGACAAGAAAGCGGATTTTCCTGCAACAGACTCAGGCAAATTTGCCGATTTTCACTCGGCAACGTCCTTTTTGGTCATCCCATCCTGTTCCATAACCTTGAAACGGCCAAATCCCTGAATGGATACGACATCACCCGCTTTTAGTGATTTGGAAGGATCTTCCTCAACTTTCCAGTTCACACGGCAGCGACCAGCTTTGATCGGCACCAGCACTTTACTGCGACTAAGCCGATACACATCTGCGCAGATTCCATCCAAACGAAGAGAAGCGACCGTAATGTCCATCGTCTCCAGCTTACTCTCTGACCATCGCATCTGATCCAAAGGAAGTAACTCTGTGAACACATGTAACCGATGCACCTGATTCAGTTGAAGCGATAAAAAAGCGCCGGTTTCCGCCGCCACCACTGTATGGCAACCGTCCTCCAGCACTTGGATATCCCCGATCTTTCCACGTTTCATCCCAAGCCCGAGCAGGGAACCCATATAGTCCCCATGCTCCAGCTCCGAGATTTTCTGATCATCAGACGTGATACTGAGCACCTGCATACCCATATCCTCATCATCCAGATACATATAATCAGGTGCAACCAGCGCACGCTTGCGTTCAGCAGCCTCGTAACCACCATCCAGACGAATCTGAACATCGTTACGGCGATTGGCAAGAGTCTGTAAGATAAAAACCTGTCTTGGATCAAGGAAGTCAGTTAGCTTCATATCATGATACTTACCTGCCCGCTCAACCCAATCCGAAGCCTTATCTACAAAATCCCGCTCATCATGGCTAAAATGTTCGTAAATTTCACCGCTCATCTATATCACCCTACCCTAATATACAAAATACCGAAGTATGGAGATCAGCCCATTAAGCGCGAGTTGCAGAACGATTAGCGCCACAATCGGGGAAATATCCAGCACACCGAACAAAGGGGGATAAATCGACGGAATGGTCTTAGATATGGCTCCACTAATTTGCCCAGCCATTCACCGATGAAGCTTTCCCGCGCATTGGGAAGCCAAGACATCAATATGTAGACAATGACCATGTAAAAGTAAATCTGGTATAACGTGTACAACACGCTTTCAATCTGATACAAAAGTGGCTCACCTCATTCTGTTATAATCTTGCTCGCTGTCAGCCAGTATTTCCGTAATTGAGCCCTGAATTTCAACCGTATCTGGCGTACAGAGAAAAATGTTTCCGCCGATTTTGGAAATACCGCCACCCAATGCATATACCGTGCCACTCAAAAAATCAATAACGCGCAGCGCTTGGTCCTGGCGAATTCGTTGCAAGTTCACCACAACGGTACGATGCGAACGCAGATGGTCGGCAATTTCCTGAGCCTCGTCATAAGAACGCGGTTCATACAGGACAACTTTAACATTTTTCTGGGAATGAATGCTCACCACATTATTCCCCCTTTGGTTTCTACGTTTATCGAGACTGGAGGTTTCAGCTTCCTGATGTTCAGCCTCATTTTCCTCCTGCGCAGCCATTCGTTCACGTTCCACAATCTCTTCCTCTTCCTGAAGTCCGAGGAAATTCATAAATTTATTCATTACGCCCATCGTGAACCCTCCTCTTTTCCTACGAGAATCGATCCTAGCCGTACCCAGGTTGCACCTTCTTCAATGGCCACTTCAAAATCATTGGACATCCCCATTGACAGCTCAGTCAGTGGCTCTGCTGTAAGGGCTTGTCCATTCAATTGATCTCTCAGCTCACGCAAGCCACGAAATACGGGACGCGTCAGCTCCGGATCTTCCTCATGAGGTGCCATGGTCATCAGGCCAACGACCTTGAGATTGTTGAACGAACGAATATCACGCAAAAAGAACTTGCCTGTTCAGGCTGTAATCCATACTTGCTCTCTTCACCCGAAATATTCACCTGCAAAAACGTTTCCACTTGGATGCCAAGTGAAGCGGCTTTTATCCAACTCCTTCGCCAATGACAAACGATCCAGTGAATGTATGTAACGAAACTTGCCAATCACGTCTTTCACCTTATTTGTCTGCAAATGACCGATAAAGTGCCAGGTACCCTGTTGACCAAAAGCTTCCCATTTGGCCTGTGCATCCTGCCACCGGTTTTCTCCAATATGCTCAAGACCATGATCCAGCACCGATCCCGTTGTTTCAAGTGAGACATATTTCGTGACCGCAATCACATTCACATCATCACGATGACGGTTACTGCGCCGACATGCGTCTTCGATCTTCTGATTTACCTGTTGAATACGCTCCTCCAATGACACAGAGGGTCACCTCTCTTCCAGCCCAATCCAGCTCGCCATCCGCCCTGTAACACCATTTTCCTTCCGATAGGAGAAAAATAGTTCGGGATGACAACTTGTACACCATGTTGTACATTCGATATGATCCGGCATTATTCCTGCTTTCATCATAATGTGTCGATTACATTCTTTCAAGTTTAACATCGTTTTACCGTTATTCACGGCTCGATATGCTTGTTTAGAAGCAGAATCCTTGTATTCATCATTAACCGGGGAATCATCAAACCAAACCCGTACATGCTGCATGACCGCCTCATCCACTTCATAACAGCAATCCCCAATCGAGGGACCGATTGCAGCCCGGATGTCCTGCCTGCGGCTGCCATACTCCCGTTCCATCGTCTCCACCATGGATACAGCGATACCCGCAACTGTACCTTTCCAGCCGGCATGAGCAAGACCTACCGCTTGCTGCACTGGGTCATAGAAATAAAGCGGAACACAGTCTGCGTAGAAAGAAGTCAGCAGCACACCAGGCACATTCGTGACCAATCCATCCGTATCCTGCAACGCAGATTGACGATCAAATAATCCTCTGCTCCGATCTTCAGCGGTAATTACAGCTACATGTTTGCCATGCACCTGCTCTCCACAGGTCCATGCTTCTGCTGCAAAGCCAAGCTTCTCGGTTACAAGTCTGCGGTTGTTAAGTACAACTTCAGGGTCATCCCCCACATGATAAGCACAATTGAGCGTGGCATACGGAGCTTTTCCGACTCCACCATGCCTCGTCGTAAAACCGACTGACAACTGTTCAAATTGCTGTGTCCAGGGCTCAACATATAATAATAACGGATCAGGACTGAAATCTGAATTTGGGTTCTTGGTCCGTTCAAGTAATTCCTTATCCAATACAAAGGGTTCCATTATCTCACCTCACCACTTCCAGTGTACCAAATGAGCCACATTCTGTCTCATTTATATCGTTCGACGCTGATTACGGTCTGATCGTTCAATGCGTTCCACACGCTCTGTCCGGTTATGCTGCTGTTCATCATACAGGCGCGCTTCGCGATCACGCTCGTCATACGTATTTTCCTTCACCTCATCCATCTTTACCAGGATCACATCTGAACCAATCTTCACAATGTTTCTCCAGGGAATCACCAGATCCGTTCCCCCCAAAAAGACCCATAAAACGGCTGTACCCTGGGACTACAATCGCTTCAATTCGTCCCTGCTTCAAATCCAGCTCCAAATCACTGATCTGACCGAGGCGTTTACCATCTGTAATGTTAATGACATCCTTTGTCTGAAAGTCCGAGATTTTCATGCCTCGTGCCGCTACTTCGCTCGTATTTACTTTCATTCATTCCCGCCCCTGTTATTACTCTTCTGCCCGTTCCTCACGCTTCTATACAATATATGTTTCAGGGGCGAAAAATGTCCTGTTTTTCATTGAATGTGGAAACGGCTTAACACAAAAAGACGACCAACGGTATACACTGCCCCGATTGATCGTCCTTCTGCCCTTGCATCGTGTTACGACTTCACATGTTTCTGCATCTGTTGTATCGCTGATTTCTCCAGTCGTGATACCTGAGCCTGGGAAATGCCAATTTCATCAGCCACTTCCATCTGGGTTTTCCCTTCGAAAAACCGCATCGACAAAATCATTTTTTCCCGCTGACCAAGACGATGCATCGCTTCACGCAGTGCAATTTCCTCGATCCACGAGACATCCTTGTTTCTGTCATCACTGATCTGATCCATGACATAGATCGGATCTCCACCATCATGATAAATCGGTTCGAAGAGCGAGACCGGGTCCTGAATGGCGTCCAATGCAAAAACAACATCTTCCTTCGGCACATTCAGTACTTCCGCAATTTCGAATATCGTCGGTTCCCGGGAGTTTTTATTCGTCAGGCTGTCACGGACCTGAAGTGCTTTGTAAGCAATGTCCCTCAAGGAGCGAGATACCCGAATTGGGTTATTATCACGCAGGTATCGACGGATTTCACCGATAATCATCGGCACCGCGTAGGTTGAAAATTTGACATTCTGGGATAAATCAAAATTATCAATGGCTTTCATCAGGCCGATGCAACCAACCTGGAACAGATCATCGACAAACTCCCCCGATTGTTAAAACGCTGAATGACACTGAGTACCAGACGCAGGTTGCCATTCACTAATTTCTCTCTTGCTGAGCGATCATGGTGTTGCTGAAGGGAATGAAACAATTCCCGCATTTCAGTGTTGGTGAGGACAGGCAATTTTGCGGTGTCCACGCCACAAATCTCGACTTTGTTTCGGGTCATCGTGATTTACCTCCCAAGGAGAAACATTAATGTACATTATCTCCGGGGCAGGCTTTTTTATTCGTACTTGGCACCCTTGCCAGTAATACCCATTCTGACCAAAGATGTATTTCAGACCATTTTATTGAACTCCTTGCGGAGTCTTTTAATGATTCTTTTTTCGAGTCGAGAGATGTAGGATTGGGAGATTCCGAGGAGATCCGCTACATCTTTTTGAGTCTTTTCTTCCCCATCCGTCAGGCCAAAACGAAGCTCCATAATCATTCGCTCGCGCTCCGTTAATTTTTCCAGTGCCTTGTGCAAAAGTTTCCGGTCTACCTGCTCTTCAATATTCCGATAGATTGTATCGTTTTCAGTACCCAATACATCGGATAATAATAGTTCATTTCCATCCCAATCAATGTTGAGCGGTTCATCAAAAGAAACTTCAGTTCGGATCTTACTATTACGTCTCAGGTACATCAAAATTTCATTTTCGATACAACGTGAAGCATAGGTTGCCAGTTTGATTTTCTTTTCCGGGTCAAATGTATTAACTGCCTTAATCAATCCGATGGCTCCAATGGAGACCAAATCCTCAATATTGATTCCAGTGTTTTCAAATTTGCGTGCGATGTACACCACCAGACGCAGATTGCGCTCAATAAGCATCGCGCGAATGGCCGAGTCTCCCGAGGATAATTTTTGCAGTAAAAATTCTTCTTCTTCCCTTGTCAATGGCGGCGGAAGTGCCTCACTTCCCCAATATAATAGATCTCTTCGCTTTTGAGTCCCAATAAAAATAACAGACGGTAGTATTGCAGCTGCGCCACCAGTTTCCATTTCACAAGCATGTACGTTCCTCCTATACCACATTCAGCGGCTTTTCTGTTGCTCCCGCAGAGAGAGCCGTAGACTGCGCAGAAGCAGCGTCTTGCACAAGTTCAGGATGAATCACGGCCTGGTATTTCCCATCCGACGACAAAACACCTCCATCCAGCCCAATGAGTACTCTTGTCGTCTCATAACATGTTTCCTCCATCGTCACCTTCACCCGGTCCGGCTTCATGGCCAACATAAACGCAGTCCCTTTGTTAATGCCCCGATAAGGCACTAGCCGCAGTCGATCCTGCCACTGAAAACTTTCCTGATCAAGCTCGAGAATAAGGTTGTCCGGCGCCTCGTCCTTGAGTCTACCCTTCCATGAAGCAGGTAACATGTCTTGCCATAACGAAACCTCCATCACCATGACCGGCATGCGCGATAAGGGATCTGTAAGTTGATTGCCCGTATCCAGAAGGCCTGTACAAGAAATGACTACCTCATCGATGCAGACCTCAACTTTGCCCAAATAGGTCGTCATGCGATCCGTTTTCCGTTTTGAACTCTGCACAGCTTTGAATAAAAACAGGACAGCAAAAAATACGATAAACGTGAACCAGAAAGCAATTTTCAGATCAAATGACATACCGCCAGAAGCCGTGAACCAAATGCCGTTAAACAACTCACCGGAGCTCTGAAGCATGTAATGCACACCCAGAATACCTCCGGCAGCGACAAAATTAATCACATAGAAGGTACCGAGCGTCCTCGCAAAAGCCTGCAGACCTTTAAAACCAAAAGCAATCGTAAGCATGACCAGCGAGAACCCACACTTGATCAAAAAGGTGAACATAAAATCAAACTCCGGTACAAACATCATGACCACGTATAATGCACCCACAATGGCTGACAGCAACCATCGCCACCAAACCAGCTTTGTCTTGCGCATCCAGGCGGTCATTCCGATGAGTGCACCGTCAATACACAGGTTTGTCAAAAAAATTAAATCCACATAAACAACCAAAGTCTTCACCTGCCTGCGCGCAACATATCGAAATACCGGTACCCGATATCCTGATATTCATGAGCATATTCACAAGTATACGGAGCCCCTGTTCAAAGTCTGTCTAATCATGGGGGTGTGGTTCCAACTTTTTTGTCGGAATTGCTCAGGCCCTTTGTTCAGAATTTGTTCATTGCTGTATGCTATGATATCTAAATAAACAGAAAAAACCGGTCGCTCCATAAGGAGTACCGGGTTTCCAATAAATTGATTTGCGTATTAATCGTTGTTGTTATTGCGTGAACGATTGCGTAAAAATGTCGGAATGTCCAGCTGATCATTGCTCGGCTGATTTCCGAAAGGACGCAGGTTCGGCGAACGCGTATCCGTCGTCTCCGCTGTTGCTGGAGCTGGCTTACGTCCTGGTGGTGGTGGAGCAGGTTTATCTTCAAAACCAGTTGCAATAACTGTAACCTTAATCTCCTCTTTCAGGTCTTCGTCAATGATGGCACCAAAGATCATGTTTACTTCCGGGTCGGAAGCAGACGTTACGATCTCTGCCGCTTCGTTCACTTCATACAGAGACAGATTAATGCCACCCGTAATGTTCATGATTACGCCGCGAGCACCTTCAATAGAAGTTTCAAGCAAAGGACTCATAATGGCTTTCCGTGCTGCTTCTGCCGCACGATTCTCACCTGTTGATTCACCAATCCCCATAAGTGCAGAACCACGTTCATGCATAATCGTTTTGACGTCAGCAAAGTCAAGGTTGATCAGACCCGGTACAGCGATCAAATCAGAGATACCTTGTACCGCTTGACGAAGTACGTTATCCGCTTGACGGAACGCTTCAAGCATAGGTGTCTTTTTATCTACGATTTCGAGCAAACGATCATTAGGAATAACGATCAGTGTGTCGACTTTTTCCTTGAGAGCTTCAATACCTTGCTCTGCATGGCTGGAACGCTTGCGTCCTTCAAATGTAAATGGGCGAGTTACGACACCCACTGTAAGTGCACCACACTCTTTAGCGATTTCGGCAATAACCGGAGCCGCACCTGTACCTGTACCACCGCCCATACCGGCTGTAACAAATACCATGTCTGCACCTTTCAACGTGTTCATGATCAGATCGCGGGACTCTTCCGCTGCTTTTTTACCTACATCCGGGTTGGCGCCAGCACCAAGACCACGAGTCAATTTATCACCGATTTGCAATTTATGCTCGGATTTCGCCAGGTGTAACGCCTGCGCATCCGTATTCACCGTAATAAATTCAACACCTTGTACACCATTTTCAATCATACGGTTGACTGCATTGCTTCCGCCGCCGCCTACACCGATGACTTTAATTTGAGCCAAGCTCTCCATCTCGAAATCAAATTCCAACATATTATTCCATCTCCCCTCAATGTGCATGGATGGCCCGTCCAATTTTTGATTTGAACCGAATCAATTTCATATATCGACGAACGAAAGCGTTTATTTTAGTACCGGCGCATTCAGACGGCTTACAAGAATGTATGAAATGGATCCAACCTGTTATATAAATTCGCTGAACATATTCTTCAGCCGTTCGAACAGACCGGGTTTTTGCTCCGATTCCTGTGCCGTATTTGGCTTCGGACGGTTGGTCGGTTTCTTGTTGTTATTATTGTTGTTGTTGTTATTTCCACCGCCGTTATTGATCGAGGGACGAATGCGCAAACTGCGAATTACACTGTGCAATATGCCGACTCCGCTTGTAAACCCAGGGTCACGCACACCAATATAATCCGGAACTGCAACTCGTACCGAAGCAGCAAGCTCATGCTGAGCGACCTGCAGAACCCCGGCATAGAGACCGTACCTCCCGTTAGTATATAACCTCCAGGAAGCTCGTTGTAACCAAGACGCTTCACTTCTTGGGATATCATCTGGAATATTTCCTGAACCCTAGGTTCAATAATAGCCGCCAGATCCTCCTGTGAAAACTCCTTGTCTACATTACTGCCAATTCGGGTGACTTTGAACATCACATCCGCAGCAGCATCATCCAACCAGGCACAACCATATTTCAGTTTCACCTTCTCCGCCTGATCCGTTAACGTGCGTAAGCCATAGGCGATATCATTTGTTACGAATTCCCCACCTATAGGCAACGTTGATGTTGCAACAAGACTGTCTTCTTCAAAAATGGCGATGGTGGTTGCACCTGCTCCAATATCAACAAGCACTGAACCCATCGTTTTTTCATCTTTGGACAAAGCCAGTTGACCCGCTCCAAGCGACATGAGAACCAAATCGCTTACTTTCAGACCCGCTTTTTCCACGCAGCGCAAAAGATTATGTATCGCGGTTTTTGCACCCGTTATGATCGTTGCTTCAACTTCCAAACGAACACCAATCATACCACGGGGGTCCTGTATGCCCTCCAAGCCATCTACAACATATTGCTTGGCGACAACATCAATAATTTCCCGTTCCGGCGGAACTGCAATGACTTCGGCTGCTTTCAACACCCGTTCCATGTCTTCTTCTCCGATTTCACGATCCTCGTTAGACACAGCCACGACGCCGTGACTGCTCATCAGTCCGATATGATTTCCCGAGATTCCAACATACACTTCGGATATTTGAATACCTACCATACGTTCTGCATGATCCACTGCGTTGCGAATCGACTGCACCGTCTGATCGATATCTACGATTACACCTTTGCGAATTCCTCCGAGTCGGCAGATCCAACTCCTATAATATTAAAGGTTCCATTATTCATTTCCCCAATAATAGCGCGAATTTTGGATGTACCGATGTCCAAACTAACAATGATGTCATTGTTGCTCAAGTCTGTGGCACCTCCTGACTCCAATAGTAAATTAAGTTCGAATTTAAACACTCTTAAAACATATTCAACACACTTCAGGCTTTCCCTCTTTTTTCTACAATGTTTTTGGGTGTCAAAATCTGGTTGCCAGACATAAAACATTGAAGAAAAAGAAGGAGGCAACTCATGTGCCATAAGTTCAAGTGTATCATTTTTTCTTCATCTCAGAAAGAACAAGTTTCATTGCTCTGACGGGGCCAAACCCCGACCTGCCTAGGCTTTCATATTCAGTCCAGCCTCATAATGGCAAAGATCAGGGGTTCCTCCTAGTTCAGCATCATCTTCCGGGTCATCCGGGATGAAAGGGACATAGGTATCTGCCTCAAGCATGGTGATTTTCCCAGGCCGTTCGGTCTCAATCACCTGATTCAGATACTCCACTTTATCCGATAAAGAGAGACGGTTGTAATCACTTCAAACTGTGTTTTGGTATACATCCGAATCTGATCCGGAAATGAAGGTGTTGGATTCGGAATAATTTCCGAAATATCCGTCGTCAATTCATTCGGAATTTTAGCCAGTGTCTGGCTCAGTTTGGCTTTGAGTGGATCATCAGCCTTCCATTGGGTCAATATGGGCTTCTCCACAGCAACACCAATTGTTGCCGGAACCGTCAAGCTTGTCCCACTGGCTAATATCGCTTTTAACGTACCGTCAGAACCAAGCTCATAAGCAACCGTGGCATATTCCTGAACCTTGATATGGATAATACCCGGAAATTGCTTGTCCACGGTAACGGTGGAAATCGCCTTGATGGTCTTGAGACGCTCAATAACCTCGGCAGTACTTGTCCCAAAAAATTGTTCGCCTTCTTTCAGCCCGCTTTTCTCCAGCAGTTCTGAAGTTGCTGTATATACATTACCCGTAATTTCAATTGCCGAAATCCGACTCATGGAAGAACGAAAGAATAATACAGCGAGCAATACAATAAATAATAATAAGAGAATAATTACAATTTTGCGGCTTGTGTTTCCTTTTGGCCGATTCTTCTTCAGAACCGGAATTTGACTTTTAGGCATAAGTAGCGCTCCACAAAGCCTCAGGTCCCCTCCTTCAAGAAGGGGACGCCAAGGACGTTAATTGGCAAAATCCAACTGTTTCGAAACGGGCGACTGTCGCTCAACCGATGCTCCAAGACTTTGGAATAACTTCTCGATCTGATCGTAGCCCCGGTCAATATGATGCACTTGCTCCACAACCGTTTTGCCTTGAGCAGCCAGACCAGCAATTACCAGAGCTGCACCTGCACGAAGATCGGTTGCTTCTACTGTAGCCCCGTACAGACGGGGAACACCACGGATAAATGCTGCGTTCAGATCGACTGAAATATCAGCCCCCATCACATTCAGTTCATCCACATGTTTGAACCGGCCCTCGAATACCGTTTCCTTCATCACACTGAATCCGTCTGCCAAACTGAGCAGCACCATGATTTGCGATTGCAAATCTGTCGGAAACGAAGGATACGGAGAAGTCACAATACGGTCTACTGATTTGGGACGGCTCATACAGCTCACCGTCATTATATCATTGCAGACTGTGATTTGAACACCAGTGCGCTTCAATACATGTATAAGTGAAGTAAGATGAGCAGGATTGCAGTGTGTAAGCGTAACATTGCCTCGTGTTGCTGCTGCTGCAATCATTACGGTTCCGGCAACGATTCGATCCGGTATAATCTCATAGGAACAAGGTTTCAGTTTCTCAACGCCATTGATCGTGATTGTATCCGTTCCTGCACCAATAATACTTGCACCCATAGCATTCAAAAAGTGTTGCAGGTCCTGTATTTCAGGTTCTCTTGCCGCGTTGCAAATGGTTGTTGTGCCTTTAGCCATAACGGCTGCCATCATGATATTCTCGGTGGCTCCCACACTCGGGAAATCCAAATGAATATCTGTACCCACCAGATTGTGCCCATGACATATAATCTGTTGGTCCTGCTCTTCAATCAAAGCTCCGAGCGCTTCCAGGCCCCGGAGGTGAAGATCAATTTTGCGTTCTCCAATGGCACAACCGCCTGGCTGATACACTGACACTTGCCCAAACTTAGCCAGCAATGGTCCCATCAAAAAAATGGAAGAGCGCATCTGCTTCATTAGATCTTCTGGCACATCATATGACCGGATAGACGAGGTATTAATCGTCACTGTTCCCTGTTCATGCCGACACGTGCATCCAAGCCGTTCCAGGATATACAGCATCACTTCAATGTCCAGCAAGTGTGGAACGTTATGCAGTGTAACTTCTCCATCTGCCAACAAACTTGCGGCCATAATCGGTAAAGCGGCATTTTTTGCTCCATGGATGCGTATGGATCCTGAGAGGGGTTTCCCGCCTTCAATCACCAATTTGTCCAATGTATCACCTCCGGGGTTTACCGCTCACCCACTACGAAGACTTCCGGTACCAGGTTAATACCGTTTTGAGATGATATAGTGCTCTGTATCTGCTGCATTAGGGTGATAACGTCCTCTGCTGTTGCTTGGCCTGTATTAACAATGAAATTGGCATGCATGGTGGATACCTGTGCGCCTCCCTGGGTCATTCCTTTCAGCCCTGCTGCTTCAATCAGGCGGGCTGCATGATCACCCGGTGGATTTCGAAATACACTACCTGCACATGCCATCTGCAGTGGCTGTGTGCAACGCCGGCGATCTTTGTAAGCCGCCATGGTTTCCGAAATGACTTTGCGTTCTCCATGCTGTAGTTCAAATGTAGCTTCCAGCACGATGCCTCTCCGATCATGTAGAACAGAGTGGCGGTAGGCAAAATCCATGTCCTCCTTGCTGTAACGTACCAATTCCCCTGTCTCCAGTACAATCTCAGCGAATTTGAATATCCGTGACACATCCGATCCATGAGCACCTGCATTCATGTATACGGCTCCACCGACAGTGCCGGGGATACCGCTGCCGAATTCCAGACCGGTCCATTCCTTTTTGGCAGCAACCACACTGAGTTTAACAAAAGAATGCGCTGCTCCGGCGGTTACACCACCTTCGTGAAATTCGGCATAATCAAAACCATCGCCTGGTTTCACCACAACACCACGTATTCCTTTGTCTGACACCAGCATGTTTGAGCCCCGTCCAAGTTGCATCCACGGAATCTGAACCTTGTGAAGCAATTGAACGAGATTCATCATCTGCTCTTTATTCTCGGGAATGACCAGTGCATCCGCAGGACCGCCGATCTTCCATGTGGTGTATTTGGCTAGCGGTTCGTTTTCAAGAACTCTGCCAACATTATTCTGGGATAGTAACGATATCCACTGATGCATGTTTGCTTCCTCCTTTGCTTCAAGACCGATGAGCACGGTATGTTCTGTTGATACAGACCGTGTTCTGGCGCCATGGAACGATGGTCACGATTTATACGGTATCTTATGTCAGCCCCGTCTTGTGTGTGACAATCGCCCACAATCACACTTTATCGGCGTGCAGCAAGACGCTGAATTTCATGAACAAGCACTTCAGCTGCATCGGGTTTCCCCAGTTTCCGGGAGGCTTCAGCCATTCGTTTGCGTCCCGATTCATCATTCATAATCTTGGCGATGGCTTCATACAGGACTTTGCCTGTAAGATCCTTCTCCAGCATCGTGAGTGACGCACCTCCACCTTCAAGCGTGCGTGCATTGGCTTCCTGATGATTATTAGTCACGTTAGGTGAAGGAATCAGGATCGAAGGAATACCCAGTGATGTGATCTCCGCAAGGAATGATGCACCTGCGCGGTTTACAATCAAGGATGTGCAGGCAAGCACCTCAGGCATATTGTGCACGTAAGGCAGGACATGCAGGTGGTTTGGCATCGTACCCAATGAGCTGCGAATGGCTTCACGCGTTTCATCAAAATAGGTATCCCCTGTCACGTAAACTACGTGTACATCGTCCAGTTGTTCCAGCAATGGAGCCATGTCCACCATGGCCTGATTGATTGCTTTTGCCCCGCGACTGCCACCAACCACAAGAACAACACGGCTGTTCATCGGTACACCTAACGTGGCAAAACCACGATCACGGCTAGCCTGTGCTACCGTAGTCGCTCGCGGATTACCAGTGTAGATCACCTTTTTGCGCCGGAAAACGATTTTTCAGAACCTTCAAAGCTAACGGCAACCGTGTCCACATAACGCATCAAAAATTTGTTCGTCAGACCAGGAATGGCGTTCTGTTCATGAATTATACTCGGAATTCCCAGTTTTGTTGCTGCATATACCACAGGTCCACACACATATCCACCTGTACCAATCACAACATCCGGTTTGAATTCCTTCAGCATTTTTTGGACTTGCGTACACCTTGAATGAAACGCATGACCGTTTTCAGGTTGTCGATGGACAATTTCCGCCGAAAGCCCGTAATATCAATGGATTTAAAAGGAATATTTTCTTGGGGTACCAGCTTGCTTTCCAGCCCTCTGGTTCCTCCGATGTATAGAAATGTCGAGTCCGGGTTCTCCGCCTCGCATTGTCTTGCTATGGCAACGGCCGGATAGATATGTCCACCCGTACCGCCACCGCTTAGAACGACTCGCATCGCATAGTCACCTCGCATAACGGGATAAATTCACTAAAATGCCCAGTGCTGTGAGCATGAGGGTCAATGATGATCCACCGTAACTGATCAGAGGCAATGTAATGCCCGTAACAGGCATCATGCCAATGACAACACCAATGTTAATAATGACCTGTACGGCGACCATACCTACGATACCAACACCAAGCAGACTGCCAAAGGCATCCGGAACGGTCATGGCTACACGCATCCCTCTCCACACCAGCACCAGAAACAACAATAATACAATCATTCCACCTATAAAGCCGAGTTCTTCGGCCAAAATACTAAAAATAAAGTCCGTTTGCGGTTCAGGTACATAACTGTACTTCTGCCGGCTCATACCCAGTCCCAATCCCGCCAGTCCACCAGGACCAATCGCGTATAAGGATTGAATGATCTGATATCCGGCACCCAGCGGATCGGACCACGGGTCCAAAAACGCTGTGATACGCTGCAACCGATAGGGAGCTGCTGCAATCAAAGCTGCAAACCCCGCTACGCCGCCAAGAGCAAGCAGGCTTAGATGTTTCATTCGCGCTCCGGCTGTAAAAATAATAAGCATCGATGCGCCCATCATCACGGTGCCAGTCCCCAAATCAGGTTGCAGCATAATAATCCCAAAAGCCAAACCGATCAATCCCAGCGGTGGAAGAAGCCCCTTTGTGAAGGTTTTGATTTTGCCCGGTTCCTTGCTCAGCCAGTGAGCGAGAAACAGAATCATGCCCAGCTTCATAAATTCTGAGGGCTGAATACCGAACGAACCAATGCCCAGCCAACTTCGTGCACCACCGCGAACCACACCGATTCCAGGAATGAGCACCGCAATGAGCATAATAAAACAGGCAATCAATATAGGCTTGGCATATTTCCTCCACACCCGGTAGTCTACGTTAGCAGTTACGAACATGGCCACAAGCCCAAGCACCGCAAACAGGGCCTGTCTTTTTACAAAATAAAATGAATCGCCATAGTCATGAAAGGCAAGCACCGAGCCCGCACTATATACCATAATAATGCCGATGGCAAGCAATGCCAAAATACAAATCAGCAACCAGATATCTGGTGCCGGTCGCGTCTGTTTCATCAGGAGGCCACCCTTGCATGGAAGTAGGGGCTTTTCCACCCCTACTTACAAGTTATGCGCCGCCTCTTTAAAAATGCGTCCCCGCTCTTCATAGGAAGCAAACATGTCCCAACTTGCACATGCCGGGGATAACAAAACGACATCACCGGCACTGGCAAGCTTCGATGCTTCCAGCACAGCAACGGTTAACGTCCGGGCAGCGTCCTCCTCATTATCGACGACCTTAATTTGCTTTAATCCGGCAAGTTCCGCGACCTTGGCAATTTTTGTCCGTGTCTCTCCAATTGCAACGACAGCTTTTACCCGTTCCTGGAACAAGGGTAACAACTCCATCATGTCTGACCCACGATCCAACCCTCCGGCAATCAATACGACCGGTTCCTTGAACGAATTCAGGGCCATAACCGTAGCTTTCGAATTGGTTGCTTTGGAGTTGTTGTAGTATGCAGAGCCGTTATGCTCCAGGACATATTCAAGTCGGTGTTCAACTCCCTTGAAGTCTGCGAGCGGTGCAGCCAGCACCGCAGGATCAGCTCCTGCCGCTACGGCAATGGCTACAGCAGCCAGTGCATTTTCCACATTAAATCGCCCAGGAAGGCCAATATCCTCGATGTCGATAATGATGTGGTGATCTCCGTTTTCATCCGCGTAGATAACCTGACGCTTCACATCATCCTCTTCTCCATCCACATAAGGAGGATCTGCATACACACCTGTATCCAATTTCTCTGTCACTGAGAAGGGGATCAATCTGCCTTTGATGTATGGAACCAGACCACGACATACCGCATCATCCCAATTTAGAATGGCTACGTCGTCAGGCTGCTGATTGGCGAACAGTTTTGCTTTGGAAGCCACATAATCATCCATGTTCCCGTGATAGTCCAGATGTGTCTCAGCAACGTTAAGCAAGCTGGCAATCCGAGGACGGAAATCAACCGTTCCTTTGAGCTGGAAACTGCTAAGCTCAACAACCATCCAGTTATCTGGAGAAGCTTGCTCTGCCGCTTCACAGAGAGGTGTTCCGATATTACCGGCAACGATCGGGTTGAGGCCGGCATGTTCCAACATTTTCCCCACCCAAGTGGTTGTTGTTGTTTTACCGTTGGAGCCCGTAATCCCGATCATGGGTGCAGCACATAGATGATAAGCAACCTCTACTTCGGTCACCACTTCAATGCCCAATGCCAGAGCTTGCTGCACAGGAGCTGCATGGTATGGGATACCCGGGTTTTTGACAACCAGCTTCACACCACTGTGAATCAGATCATCCGGATGCCCTCCGCATACAACAGAAATTCCCAAAGCCTCCAATTCGGAAGCTTCGGGACATTGATCTCTCTTTTTTATCATTTACTGTAACCTTCGCTCCGGCGCGATCCAGCACTTTGGCGACCTGTACGCCGCTTTTGGCCAATCCGAGCACGACTACTTGTTGTCCGCGATATGATTCAGGATGATTCATGATCTACAACCCCTTGTTGAGATAAAG
The DNA here is from genome assembly GCA_022836915.1 of Paenibacillus sp. OVF10. Lineage (GTDB taxonomy): Bacteria > Bacillota > Bacilli > Paenibacillales > Paenibacillaceae > Paenibacillus. Next base: position 5,615,041 of record CP094668.1, read on the forward strand.
TCCAAGAGCGGCCAGAATTGCGCCTACCGCCCAAAAAGTAATAACAACCCGCCATTCTGACCAACCACTTAATTCAAAGTGATGGTGAATGGGGCTCATTTTGAATACACGCTTGCCACGAGTCTTGAAAGATACCACTTGAATGATGACAGACAAGATCTCGATAACAAAAATACCACCAATGATGACAAAAAGAAGCTCTGTTTTGGTTACAATGGCTACCGCACCAATCGCACCGCCAATACCCAGAGAACCGGTGTCTCCCATAAACACTTTGGCCGGATGTGCATTGTATACCAGAAAACCGAGTACGGCTCCGATCATCGCTGCTGCACACGGCTGCCGGCATCGACGTGGCTTGCATCGCCACAATGGCAAACGCGCCAAAGGCAATCGCACTTACCCCTGACAGCAAACCATCCAGACCGTCGGTAAAGTTAACCGCATTGGTAATGGCAAGCATCATGAATACAACAAACGGATAATAGAACCATCCGGTCCAGTCAAACGAGAATGACGTACCCGGAATAGAGATGGCTGTGCTGTGTCCATTCTGGATCAGCAAGAAACACATCACTGCACTGAAGAACAATTGGCCCAGCATTTTTTGTCTGGCCGTCAGTCCCAGCGAACGTTTGAACACAATTTTGATGTAATCATCAAGGAAACCTATAAGCCCGAATCCCAGCGTAGCCACGAGCAAGACATAAAAGTCTGTATTCTTGACTGCCGAAAATTTCAAAAAGGCCAATGTGAACGCAACTAAAATGACGACTCCACCCATTGTAGGTGTTCCGCTTTTTTCAAATGGCTCTGAGGCCCATCTTCCCTAACCTGCTGTCCGAATTTCATTCGACGTAACAGCGGAATCAGGAGCGGTGCGGCAATCACCGCCAGAATAAATGAAACACCGATTGTTAACAGTAATACCTGAAAATCCATGGGTTCACCCCTCTAGTCTACTCGATTCTGTAATGGTGCTATCTGTAATGCTTCGACCACGTCCTCCAGCTTCATGCCTCTTGAGGCTTTGAACAAGATAACGTCTCTGGGATGTAGTTTCTCCAGTAGATAACGGGTCATTTCTTCTTTATCTATAAAAGCATGCACAGCCTCTGCCGGCATATGCTTTCTTGCTCCTTCAGCAATATGTGCTGATAGCGGGCCATATACGAGCACCATGTCCATTTTGGCAGATGTAATATACTCACCAATTCCAAGATGCAGATCCTGCTCCTGAGGACCGAGTTCAAGCATATCACCAAGCACAGCCACTTTCATGCGGTATCCTTTCAGACCTTCTAGTACATCGATTGCGGCCTTCATGGAGGTTGGACTTGCATTGTATGCATCATTCAGCAGGGTTAGACCACTAACGCCTTGAGTAACCTCAATACGCATGCCTGTCAGTTTCAAGCCAGACAATCCCGCGGAAATCTGCTCTGTCGTCACTTTGAAATGACGGGCTACAGCCAAAGCAGCCAGACAGTTAACGACATTATGCGTTCCCAGCAGAGGTAGCGTAAATGCATGTTCTCCAAACTGTTTGGTGGTGAAAACTACGCCGTTCTGCGCATTCATAAGTCCGGTAGGATAGTCATCATTATCGGTTTGCAGACCAAATGTAAACCGCTGCAATCCATCGGGTTGTTTCGTTGCGGGCTCTTCAAGGACTTGTGCAATTAAAGGCTCGTCTCCGTTGTAGATCAGTAACCCGCCAGGCTTCAATCCCGTTGCAATCTCGGCTTTGGCTCTGGCAATCTCCAATCTGGACCCCAGCTGAAGCAGATGAGATTCACCAATATTGGTTATAATCGCTACATCTGGCTGAGCAATAACTGACAAATCGTTAATTTCCCCGCGACCACTCATACCCATCTCCAAAATGATAATCTCGGTATCCGGGTCCATGCTTAGTACAGTCAGCGGTAAACCAATGTGATTATTGAAGTTGCCTTGCGTCTTATGCACTTTAAAAGTCGTTGAGAGAATGGCATCAACGATGTCCTTTGTTGTTGTCTTGCCATTGCTGCCTGTAATGCCGACTACAGCCGCTTTATTCTCCGTGAGATAAGCAGATGCGAGTGCTTGCAGTGCGACAAGTGTGTCGTCAACAACAATGACAGCTCCTTGTGGCGGAATACCATGATCCTTTTGCCAGATCGCGCCTGCAGCCCTCTTCTCTAGACAGGCTTGCACAAATTCGTGTCCGTCAAACCTTTCACCCACTAGCGGGATAAACAAACTGCCTTCCAGAGGTTTACGCGAATCGGTAAACACCCCTTCAACCATTACATTGCCATGAGCGGCAACGTCACTTAATGTTCCTCCACACATCTCGGCCAATTGTGCCAATGTTCTTTTTATCAATTGGATTTGCCCCTTATCGCTTCTTTGGCTATGATTCGGTCATCAAAATCGGTTTTGGTTGTGCCGATAATCTGATAGGTCTCGTGACCCTTGCCCGCAATCAATACTACATCGGCTGGGCTTGCCATTTCAATAGCTTCATGAATCGCCTGGCGTCGATCCACAATCATCGTATAACGTTCAGCAGGAACGGATTCTTCAATCAGGCCCTGTTCAATGTCTTTGAGAATCAGATCCGGATCTTCTGTCCGTGGATTATCGGAAGTAACCAGTACAAAATCACTATAATTCGCAGCAATTTTCCCCATGAGAGGGCGTTTGGTACGGTCCCTGTCACCACCACAGCCAAACACGCAAATTACACGTCCTTCGGCAAATTCTTTCACCGTCCGCAGCACATTCTCCAGTCCATCCGGTGTATGGGCATAATCGACAATAACAGCAAATGGCTGTCCTTCGTCCACTCCTTCAACACGTCCATCCACGCCCGGAACCGTCTCCAGACTGCGCTTGATCTCTTCCAGCGGAATACCTTCCACCAGCGCTGCAGAGATTGCTGCCATTGCATTGTACACATTGAATTTGCCTACCATGCGCAATCGAATATCCGCGCTGCCTGCAAATGTATCCACGTGGAAAGAAGTTCCCTGAGACGTGATTGAGATTTGGGATGCGCGTACATCCGCCTTTTCACCCATGCCATATGTAATCACTTCAGCCGCCGTCACAGAGATGAAATAAGCCGCAGCCGGATCATCTGCATTGATGACAGCGAATTTACGCTGTGAAACATCTTCTGTATAACCGTTACCCAGACGTGCAAAGAACAATCCTTTGGCCCCGCGATATTCCTCCATGGAATGGTGGTAGTCCAGATGATCTTGCGTCAGGTTAGTAAATACCGCAGTACGGAAATTTGTTCCCTTTACTCGCCCTTGTTCCAATGCGTGAGAAGAAACTTCCATAACACAACAGTCCGTACCCTTCTGAACCATATCATGCAGACTACGCTGCAGATCAAGCGCCTCTGGTGTCGTTCCTGACATCGGGTAGGTGCGACCGTCATACCGCATTTGAATAGTACCGATCAATCCCGTCTTGCGTCCGTAATCACTCATGATTTTTTCAATCAAATAGGTGGTCGTTGTTTTTCCGTTCGTTCCCGTTACACCAATCATATTCATCTTCTGGCTTGGCGAGTCAAAAAAGAAATCTGCCAGAACAGCCATCGCAAATCGGCTATCCTTCACCAGCAATTGTGGCACAGGAAGATCCAGCTGCCGTTCAACCACCAATGCAACTGCACCAGCATTTACAGCTTTTTCTGCATAATCATGACCATCTACCGTATGTCCCGGAAGACAGATAAACAGATCACCCGGTTTTACCTGCCGGGAATCTGTCTGAAGGTTTTGGCATTCTGTATTTGATTCGCCCACGAGGCGGGCGGTGGTCAGCATCGATGCAAATTGTTTTAAAAGCACATGAATAACCTCACTTTTCCAAATATACTTCTGTTTTAACATATGTCTGTATTTATTAATATCGTCAATACAACCCAATAATGAAACGCACTTGGATGAATTTTGTTGCGCTAGAAGCCTCAAACTACCCCTAAGCCCTGTTATTCATCCTTTGTGTGATCATGTGCATCATTCAGTACATCCCCCATATAAATGCGGATGGTTGATCCCTGATCTACCCTCGCCCCAGGTTTGGGTGCCTGATTAATCACGTATTTACCACTGCCAGACTTCGCCAGCATAAAATTCATGTTCAGGTCTTCGTACAGATCTTCAACAGTAGCTCCTGTCAGGTCTGGAACTGTCACGATTTTGGTTTCACCATACTTGTATTCTTTGGCGACCTGATCCTTCCGAACAGGTACATTCATATAATGCAAAGCATCTTCAAGGATGTTCTGCACAATCGGGGCGGCAACCACACCTCCGAACTGAATTCCTTTGGGATTATCAACAGCGGTATAGACCACAATCTGTGGGTCATCTGCCGGTGCAAATCCGATAAAGGATACGATATGCTCTGTTGAGGAATAACGTCCATTGATAACCTTCTGGGCTGTACCTGTTTTGCCACCGACCCGGTATCCATCAATGAATGCCGGACGCCCGGTACCTTTTGCGACAACACTCTCGAGGGCTTCACGTACTTGTTTGGATGTATTCTCCGAGATCACCTGACGAACCAGTTCCGGTTTGGCTTCTTCCATGACTTCTCCGGTGACCGGATGGACCCACGCCTTCGTAACATAAGGCTTGTAAAGTTTACCCCCATTGATGGCGGCTGACACAGCTGCTACTTGCTGAATGGGTGTTACGGATACACCTTGACCAAAAGCAGTCGTTGCAAGCTCGACAGGCCCCACTCTGGACAGTTTGAACAGAATCCCACTGGCTTCTCCACTGAGGTCGATCCCTGTTTTGGTACCGAAGCCAAAGTCTTTAATATAGGAGAAGAGCGATTCTTTGCCCAGCCTCTGCCCCAAAGCCACAAAGCCCGGGTTACATGAGTTCTCCACAACTTGTAAGAAGGTCTGACTTCCGTGGCCGCCCTTTTTCCAGCAACGCAGACGAGCTCCACCAACCTCAACATATCCGGGATCAAAAAATTGATCCTGTTGCAGATTGACCTTTTTCTCTTCAAGCGCTGCTGCCAAGGTAATAATCTTAAATGTGGAGCCCGGCTCGTAGGTCATCCAGATCGGTAAATTCCGATTGTATATCTCCGCGGGATATTGCTGATAATCGGCAGGTTCGTATCCCGGCCTGCTGGACATCCCCAAAATTTCACCCGTTTTGGGATTCATCGCTATGGCCAATGCTGAGTTCGCCTGGAACTTCACCATGGCCTGATCCAGTTCTCTCTCCATGATAGACTGAATGGATTTATCAATGGTCAGCTTGAGGTTAAGGCCGTCCTTCGGTTCCACATACTTCTCGGATGAGCCCGGCATTAGCCTTCCGGCCGCATCGGACAAGTAGGACACACTGCCATTCAAACCATTCAGCTTATCATCATACTTCTTCTCGACACCCGTTAAGCCCTGATTATCAATGCCCGTAAAACCAAGAATATGGGCAGCCAAATCATCATAAGGATAAAAACGTTTATTGTCCTCAGCAACAACGATACCCGGAAGCTTCAAATCACGGATGCGCTGAGCTTTCTCCATCGTAATTTTGCGGCCGCCGGGTTGTAGTCTTACAATGAGTTCTCGTTTCTTGATGGTTGCAAGCACTTTTTCTTCCGTCATCCCAAGCAATGGGGCCAACGCTTTAGCTGTCGTTTCAGCTTCTTTAACCTGAGCCGGAATGGCCATAATGGTCGGTGTTGTCACATTATAGGCCAGAGAGGTTCCATTTCGATCCAGGATCTCCCCGCTTGGCGGAGTAAGGAATATTACGCCGCCAGGATTCTTCTGCTTTTGCTGACAATTCAGGGCCTTCCCCGAGCTGTACATAAGCAAGCCTGATCATCAGGGCCGAAAATAACAAAACTAAAATCATTAAACTCCATAGCAACCTGCGCCGCAGATTTACGCTTGATCCCTTCACGAAAAGATCCCCCACTCGTCCCAAAATCATGACATTCGTTCCATTCATGAATATTCAGGACAACCGGGGGTTAGAACAAGCTGTCAGAGCTCCCTAAGGAAGCGAAGCTCCGTTTGTTGCTGGATCGTCAGAGGATTCGGATTCATTGGCAGGAGCCTTGTTGTTATCTGTTTTGTCTGTTTCGTCGGTTTTACCTTCTCCGCCCGAAGCCTCTTGTTCCTTCACTTCAGCTTCTGACGACGGATCAGAAGAGATTGGAGCCTCATCGGCTATACCTGTCACTGCAGCTTTGGCAGTTTGCAAGTTTAACTGTACAGTTCTCTGCTCACCTGCGACCTGCTCGGTTTGCTTCACGACATAACCCTCACCCTTGACCGTAACCCCCACCTTCATGAGAGAAAGTACTTCAAGGGCATCACGGAGAGATTCACCTGTTAGATCGGGAATCTTCATCTTGCTGCTTTCTTCCGTTAGCAGATAGATTCGTTGGCCTGGATTCATAGAGGCGCCAGCAACCGGATACTGCCGAATTACATTATCACCTTGACCAAGTGTCACATAAGCAATACCCGCGCTTAGAAGCTGGCTTCTGGCCTGTTTGGCTGTCTTGCCACTCAAGTCAGGCGCCTTGGCTTGCACGACAGAGACTTCTTTTGACTTTTTGTCAGGAGTTTTGGCTGTATCTTTGGGTATTCCCATGTATTGAAGAGTCTGGCTGACAATCTTTTTGAACACCGGGGCAGCTGCGGTTCCTCCCCCAATGTTGGTTCCATCCGGTTGGTCAATGACAACAAGTATAGCAATCTTCGGATTATTCACGGGCGCGAATCCAATAAACGATACAACGTCTTTTGACTTACTGTATGCTCCGTTAACAACCTTTCTTGCCGTACCTGTCTTACCAGCTACACGGTAACCCTCAATATAGGCGTTACGACCAGTACCAATCGTTTGGTCTGCAACCACTTGTTCCAGATAACCGCTCACCAGTTTGGAAGATTCCTTGGAAATCACCTGACGAACAACTTTAGGTTTGATCACTTCCGTTGTCCCATCATTCGGGTTCTTGATCTCCTTCACCAGATGTGGCTCCAGCAATTTGCCGCCGTTGGCAATCGCAGAGATGGCTGCGACCTGTTGAATTGGTGTTACCTGTACAAGACCATGACCATAGGCTGCCGTGGCAATCTCGGATTTGTAAACCAGTGGCTTGATCGGGGACGCTGCCTCATTTGGCAAATCAATACCCGTCTTTTTGCCGAAACCGAATTCGTCTATGTAATGACGCAGACGTTCACCGCCAAGCATGTTGTAACCCAAGTTAACAAAAGCAATGTTACTTGACCGTTTGACACCTTCGAGATACGAGATCCAACCATAGGCATGACCATTATCACTAATCGGGAAACCACCAATATACATGCGTTTGGATTCAAAACTTGCATTGGGATCAAAGAGTTTTTCTTCAACAGCCCCTGCTAGTGTAACTATTTTGAATGTACTACCCGGCTCATAGATTGATTGCGTAGCATGGTTGATAAAATTCTTTTGATCAGGTGTACTTCCATACGTATTCGGGTTAAAGGTTGGCCAGTTCGCCATCCCTAGAATCTCCATCGTGTTTGGATCCGCGGCAATGACCGTCATGCTCAGTGGATTATACTTGGCAACGGCTTCTTTCATTGCATCCTCAATGTAGAACTGGATCGTATCATCGATGGTCAGCGTAAGGTTCTTACCGTTCTGAGGTGGCAGATAGTTATCTTGTGAATCCGGAAGTTTAATGCCTTTGGCATCCTTCTGATAATTCAAATATCCGTCTGTACCTGTCAGTGCTTCATCATACGAGACTTCAAGTCCATTGACAGCTTTCCCATCACGGCTCATGTATCCCAAGAGGTGAGAAGCAAGTGTTTCTTCAGGGTAAAAACGCTTCGACTCCTGAGCCATCACAATTGCATTACGCGCCTTATATTCCTCTTGCAGTTCTTCACGCAACTCGTTGACTTGTGCGGCAAGTTCAGGACTTATCTTATACCCTTCACTGCGTACTTCACGTTGCTGATAGAACTTGCCATCTTCCTTTTTGGCTGTGACCAAAGCACGCATTTCACTCTCATTTTTCCCAAGAAGGGCAGAGAGCTTCTCCGTAACAACATCCTGAATTCCGAGTTCATTAATTAATAATGGATTAACGGAGACCGTATAGGCAGGGGCATCGGTAGCCAAAATATTACCGTTTCTATCCGTAATCGTTCCACGTGCAGCCTTAATCGTCTGTTCCCGCTCTACCAATCCGGCCGCTCGTTCCTGCCATACACCGCCATTCACAACTTGAATGAAAAAGATTCGGGTTACGAGTACAAGAAAAAGAGGGTAATACATCCCCTATAAGCAACGTGCGCATCTTTATTCTTTTTATCATCGGAACACCTCTTTACTTACTGCTTGCTGTATTGGAGGACGACTCAGTACCAGTTGATTTCGTACTTGTTGAGCGAGGTACATAAATGACATCTTTACCGGAAGCTTCAACGTAACCAAGTTGTTTTGCATTTTCGATGACCTGGTTGTTCAATGTTTCTTTTTCCACCTGCAGGTCTGCAATTGTCTTTTCATACCCCTTGATATCCGAAATAGTGGACTGCGCCTGCTTGTTCAGATCATAGATATGAGCATAACGAGACATCAAGGCTCCTCCAACAAGGATAACTGCAACCACGGTAATCAGATACAAAATCTTCTCTCGTGCCGGAAGACCCGTACGACGGGTCACCACTTTGGTGGTTTCTTTGTATCGTTGCTGGGTCACACGTTCCTGGGACGCTTTTTCTTTTACAGCGAGATTACCACGTGTATATGCCATACTCCGACTCTCTCCTCCACTCTTGATCTACAATTTCTCGGCTACGCGCAGCTTGGCTGAACGAGCACGTGAATTTTCGGTCAATTCCGTTTCCGTTGGAATCAACGGTTTTCTGTTAACTAAACGCAGGCTCCCCTTGCCGCCGCATACACACAACGGAAAATCGGGTGGACATGTACATTTTTCCAGATAACTGCTGAAAATCTGTTTACATATCCGATCCTCAAGGGAGTGGAAGGTAATAACAGATACACGTCCTCCTGGTGCCAGACAACGAACAGCCTGATGCAAGCCTTCTTCGAACGCACCCAACTCATCATTGACGGCAATGCGTAATGCCTGGAAGCTGCGTTTGGCAGGATGTCCACCAGTACGGCGAGCTGCCGCCGGGATGCCTTCCTTGATCAGTTCCACGAGTTCACCTGTCGTCTCAATGGTAGACTGCGCTCGTTTTCCGACGATAACACGGGCAATTCTTCTCGAAAACTTCTCTTCACCATAGCGATACAAAATTCGAGCAATCTCTTCTTCTGGCCACTCATTCACAATCTCTTTGGCCGTCAGCATTGCATCCTGGTCCATTCGCATATCGAGCGGAGCATCGTGATTGTAGCTGAAACCACGTTCTCCTTCATCAAATTGCGGAGATGACACACCCAAGTCGTACAAAATACCGTCGACCTGTGGTGCACCATCCTTCATTGGTACATCCAGATCCTTGAGTACCTGTTCCAGATCTCGAAAATTGGTTTTCACCAATGTTACACGTTCTCCATAAGCAGCGAGCTTCTCGCGAGCATTATCCAAAGCCCAATCATCCTGATCAAGTGCGATCAGACGTCCCCCTGGACCGAGCTTGGAAGCAATCACGGAGCTATGTCCGCCACCGCCTAAAGTGCAGTCCACGTATATACCGTCCTGCTTGATGTTTAATCCCTCTGTTGCCTCTTCTTTGAGTACGGTTATGTGGTGAAACAACCTGCACCCTCCTGACTTTATAAATCAAAATTAAAATCGACCAGCTTTTCGGCAATGTCGTTGAATGCTTCTTCGGATTGATTGAAATAACTCTCCCATATGCCTTTGCTCCAAATCTCCACCCGGTTCGACACGCCAAGAACAACACAATCCTTGTCCAGCTTGGCATACTCTCTTAAATTGCCCGGCAGATTTACCCTGCCCTGTTTGTCCAGTTCACATTCGGTTGCACCCGAGAAAAAAACGGGTAAACGCACGTGCATCAGATTTCATCAATGGCAGTGCTTTGAGCTTCTGTTCCATGACCCCCACTCCTCCATGGGGTACACGAAAAGACACTGGTCCAAACCCCGTGTGACAACGAAAGACGGTCCCAGAGATTCGCGGAATTTAGCCGGAATGATAACCCGACCCTTATCATCAATGCTATGTTGGAACTCCCCATAAACATTGGCCCACTCACTCCTCACCCGTTTCTCCCACTTTGCCCCACTTTCCACCACCTAAGCATAATAGATTCGCACAAAAAAATCAAAACCCTTCTTGCATTACTTGATTTTTTAATTTTTCAGCATAAAAAAACGTCCTTGATCCTGTCACTCAGGATCAAAGACGCTTCCGTAAACGGGCAATCGTATGTCTACCCGCACATGAGCCATATCATCAATAAACCATTCTATACCTATTGAATCATTTCATCAGCTTGTAATTATTGGATAGTGCTTAAAATTTCCAGCTATCCAGGTATTTCTCTTGCTCAGCTGACAAGGAGTCGATGCCAATATTCAGGCTTTCAAGTTTATAGCTGGCAACCTGCTGGTCAATATCATAAGGTACATTAACAACGTTTTTACCCAAGTTTTCATAATTCTCACTTACATAACGCAGACCAAGCGCCTGCAGAGCAAACGTCGTATCCATGATTTCGGCAGGGTGACCATCTGCTGCACCCAGGTTCACAAGACGACCTTCTGCAAGAAGGTACATTTTACGACCGTCTTTGAAACGATATTCCTCAATGTTGCGACGAACTGTGCGAATCGATTCGGAACGTTTAGCCAATTCAGGTTTATTCACTTCAACATCAAAGTGACCTGCATTACTCAGGATCGCTCCGTCCTTCATCACATCGTAATGCTCACCTGTGATAACATCCTTATTGCCTGTAACTGCAATAAAGAAGTCGCCCAATTTGGCGGCTTCCACCATTGTCATAACACGGAACCCATCCATGTGTGCTTCTACCGCTTTGATTGGATCGATCTCGGTTACAATCACATTCGCACCAAGACCTTTGGCGCGCATCGCTACACCTTTACCACACCAGCCATAACCTGCTACCACTACGTTTTTACCAGCGATAACCAAGTTAGTTGTACGAATAATCCCGTCGAATGCAGATTGTCCAGTACCGTAGCGATTGTCAAACAGATACTTGCAGTATGCGTCATTAACCGCAACCATCGGAAACTTTAATTGGCCTTCTTTCGCCAATGCTTTCAAACGAATAATACCCGTTGTCGTTTCTTCTGCTCCTCCGCGAATGGTTGCTGCGAGGTCAGGGCGCTCGGATGCAATAATGGTTGCAAAGTCTCCACCATCATCAATAATGAGATCAGGCTTCACCTCAAGCGCACGCAGTTGCAGTGATTTGAATTCCGCAGGCTCCGGATTGTACTTCGCATACACCGTGACGCCGTCTTCCACCAATGCTGCGCAAACATCATCTTGTGTAGACAATGGATTGCTGTGCGTAATCGTTACTTCCGCCCCACCCGCTTGGATCACTTTTGCCAAATAAGCTGTTTTCGCTTCCAGATGAAGACAAATGGCAACCTTCAAACCTTTGAAGGGCAGGTCCTGTTCGAATTGGCGACGAATGCGGTTCAGTACCGGCATATGCGCTTCTACCCAGTCAATTTTCAGGTGACCCTCTGAAGCGAGTCCCATATCTTTAACAATACTGTTTTGCAATGCAGGTGTAGTCATTTCATATCCTCCTCGTTTATGTGTTTCTTCTATTATAAAGGGCTCTATAGTGCAATAACCTTATGCTCTCCAAGGAATTCACTTGAGGCCTTAATCAGTTCGTCGATCCACTCGGTGCCATAACGATTCAGGTAAAAGAGTGCATTATGTACTCGTTCCTGTGGTTTGCCCGTTGGGAATAAGGAGTTCTGAATGCCGTTCCAGTGCCTTAGACTCACATTATGTTTATCTTCGATAGCTTTGTGAGTCTGCTGTTTCAGATACTGCATTTGCTCGTTGATTTTACTCAAATTGGTATCGCCAATTCGTTCCAGTCCCGGATGAATCTCCGCGATCTCATCTAGCAAAGGTCCGTACAGATGAAGAAACGCTTCCTGAACCTTGTCAAACTGTTCATCTACCTGGAACGTCTCCTGTTGTGCGAGCCACTGCTCCTTCTTTTCTTCCATATGATATTGAACATCCTGAAAAGAAAGTCCATATTGTTTCATATGTTTGTGATGAATATCTTCCATAATGGTGAAAGACAACCGAGGCAACAAAATGGGCATTTGCAGTCCGAACTGACGGAATGCTTCCCGAGTCAAACCCCAATATGCAATTTCACCTTGCCCCAAAATAACAGCGGCTACAGGCAGCACGGAATCTTGCATTAATGGTCGTGTCAATACGTTGTTACTGAAGCGCTCCGGATGTTCTCCCAGTTCCTGTAGCAAACGTTCCTCTGTGAAAGAAACCAAACCTTTGCGATCACTATATAAACCGTCCTTCAACAACAAGAGCAGACGCGTACCTTCATGAATGTAGAACAGATTGGCTCCATCCTCCGCTACTTCGGCAGGCATAGCATAACCAGCTTGTTGTACCAGCGCAGCACCTTGTGTGTATGCGTTGCGCAGCACTTCATTTTTGCGTATCAACCGCTCAAACACGGGCTGTTCCAACCTGCGTAAATCTGGATCCGATGCATCCATTAGAACAAGTCCACTGCTGGCAAACAAGGCAGATATCATGCGGGCAAATGCATCACTCAGATTTGAACTGGATTGATGGATCTCTGTGATGCATTTCATCAGTCCTGGTTTATGTATCGTATCAGGTAACAGATGTTCCACCTGTTCGAGTACATTCACCCACTGCTGTGTATCCACATGAACATTACTCACAGAATCCCTTCCTGCGAATCGTCCTTGTAACTTGACCTTCTTCATGTCTCCCTGATGATCAGGTAGATATGTGTGGTTAACCTCATCCCAGTCATGGTCTTCACCGGCAATCCAAAATACTGGGACTACCGGGCGTTGAAGTCTTTCTTCCGCTTCACGCGCAGCTGCCACAACACTGGCGGCTTTGTATATGACGAACAGTGGTCCGGTGAGCAGACCGCTCTGCTGTCCTCCTGTAACCACTAGTGCATCTTGTTCTGCAAGACGTGTGATGGACGCATGAACCTCTCCATGGTCGTTCACCCGCTTATTATATATACGTAAATACTCTGCCAGATCACGACGATCAATACGTGTGTTTTCCGATTGGTCCAGCCACTCGGCACGCGCCTGAAGTCCTGATTCCCAGCGAATGTCATACTCGTAAAGGCCACGCGCAGCATCTCTTGAACAGATATAATCTTCTGCAAGTCTTGATCCGCTGCGGAGTGCCTCGGTAATACCGTTCATGAGGTCTGCCTCCTATTCTGCTTCAAAGAGCCTTTCTTGATTGTACCGAATTCAAGGCCGCTTCGTCAAAAGAAAGTGATTAAAATACGAAAAAAACCGCCGAACGAGTCGGCGGCTCTTAATACATCAATAATAGCATATCGCATTAATATTCCTATTATACGTAAGGTTCTGCAACCCAGTGACCTTTGGAAACCTCAATCAATTGAGCATTTTCCAAGTTGTACGGGTCATTTGCAGGACCACCAGATCCATTTTGAATCGGGCTCATATGCTCTTCCGGCAGCAAGATGCGACGTTTGTTCGCTTCCACTTCCGGATCAGGTACAGGGATTGCTGAAAGCAATGTTTTGGTATAAGGGTGGACAGGGTTCGCATACAGTTCTTCACTTTCTGCGAGCTCAACCACTTTACCCATGTACATTACAGCGACACGGTCACTGATATGTTTAACCATCGACAAGTCATGCGCGATAAACAGGTATGTCAAGCCGAGACGTTGCTGAAGTTCTTCAAGCAATTTAACGACCTGCGCCTGAATGGATACATCCAGTGCAGACAATGGCTCATCACAGATGATGAATTTAGGGTCTACAGCAAGTGCACGTGCAATCCCGATCCGTTGTCTTTGACCACCGGAGAATTCATGCGGATAACGAAGAGCATGACTTGGATTCAAACCTACCAGATCAAGCAGTTCCTCCACTCGTCTCTTACGCTCTTTAGAGCTGGAAGCCAGACCATGAATATCGAGGGACTCCCCGATAATATCCATAACATTGAAACGCGGGTTAAGAGATGCATATGGATCTTGGAAGATCATCTGCATATCTTTACGCATTTCTTTCATTTTACGCGGGGACAACTTGTAGATATCCGTTCCGTTAAAGTTAACATTTCCGCCAGTTGGCTCATACAGACGCAGAATGGTACGACCTGTTGTGGATTTACCACAGCCAGACTCGCCTACAACGCCAAGTGTTTCACCTTCAAAGATATCAAAGCTTACGTCATTGACCGCTTTGAGAATGTTACCTTTACCCAAATTAAAGTACTGTTTCAAGTTTTTCACTTGTACCAGAGGCTTATTGCTGCCTTTGATAATACCAGCAGGAGCTGGTTTTTCCTTTTGGGCTCGTCCAGACGAGGCAAAGCATTCAGCAATTTAATGGTGTATGGATGTTGAGGGTTACTAAAGATTTCAGCAGTTGTTCCTGTTTCAACAACTTCGCCTTCCTTCATAACAACAACACGGTCACACATACCCGCTACGACACCAAGGTCATGCGTAATCAGCATGATCGATGTTCCCAGCTTTTGCTGCATGTCTTTCATGACATCCAGAATTTGAGCCTGAATTGTAACGTCAAGTGCAGTTGTCGGCTCATCCGCAATCAGAAGGGATGGACGACATGCAAGCGCGATCGCAATCATGGCACGCTGACGCATACCACCAGAGAATTGGTGAGGATAATGATTCATGCGAATAGCCGCATTTTTAATACCTACAAGTTCCAGCATCTCCAAAGCCGCTTTATTCGCCGCTTGTTTGGACATGTTCTGATGCTTGCGCAATACTTCGGTAATTTGTTTACCAATTTTAATGGTAGGATTCAAAGAAGTCATTGGATCTTGGAAGATCATACCGATATCTTTACCACGAATCGCTTCCATTTGTTTGTCTGTCTTATTCAGCAGGTCTTGCCCGTGAAAAGTAATTTCTCCGCTTTTGACCTTCGAAGGCGGGGAGGGAATCAATTTCATGATGGTTTGGGCGGTAACACTCTTACCACTACCCGATTCACCTACGATCCCCAGCGTCTCTCCTTTGCCAAGTTCAAAACTCACATGTTTAACGGCATCAAATTCACCAGAACGTGTTGAGAACGACACACTCAGGTCTTTGACAGTTAAAATCGGCTCCATAATCCCACCTCCTGTTTCTATTTACGTAATTTCGGATCGAGTGCGTCACGCAGACCGTCTCCGAGCAAGTTAAATGCAAGCATTGTAAGAACCATTAGACCTGCTGGGAACCACATCCGCCACGGGAATAGCGTCCAGCCTGTAAGTGCATCATTGATCATAGAACCAAGTGAAGATCTTGGTGCTGATACACCCAATCCAAGGAAGCTCAGGAACGCTTCAGCAAAGATTGCATTTGGAATAGACAATGTCAATGTTACAAGAATCGGTCCTATTGCATTGGGCAGCAAATGACGGAACAATTGACGCCCTGTGCTTGCTCCCATGGACCTTGCAGCAAGAATAAAGTCTCTGTTTTTGAGTTGCATAATCTCACCACGCACAATCCATGACATGCTGATCCAGCCTGTGATGGTGAGGGCAATGATAATCGTTGTCAGACTTGGTTCCAGTACAACCAGCAACAAAATTACAACAAGCATGTACGGCAAGGAGTAGAGGATTTCGGAAAACTTGTTCATAATTCCATCTACACGTCCACCGTAGAAACCCATGATCGCTCCATAAATAACCCCGATAACAAGGTCAATCAAGGCTGCGGCCAAACCTACAGTAAGGGATACACGTGCTCCTACCCAAGTTCTTACCCACACGTCACGACCAAGCTCGTCCGTACCGAACCAGTGCTCCGCACTCGGCGCTGCATTGGCATTCAACAAATCATTGGAATAATAATTATAACTTGTGAACAAAGAAGTTGGACCAATCAAAGAGAAAATCACGACAAGAACCAATACACCCAGACTTATCATAGCAGCCTTATTGGTTGCAAGTCTGTACATGGCATCTTTAAAAAGGGATACACTTTCTTGCGGTTTTACCGCTGCCTGACTAGTCAGGTTCGTGTTCGCCGTTTCATTCTTTTTATTATTCGTGCCAGACAACGTTATGCCCCCTTCCGGCTTTCCAGCTTAATTCTAGGATCAATCAGCACGTAAGCGATATCCGTAAAGAAACGAGCCAACATCAGGAGGATACCATAGAAAATTGTAATCCCCATGATCATAGTGTAATCACGGTTTGTGATACTCTCTACGAATACTTTACCAATTCCCCCGATGTTAAAGATCTGTTCAATTACAACGGAACCTGTGATGATATTCGCTGTCATTGGACCAACATAAGTTACTACTGGTAGAATACCGTTTCTTACAACGTGTTTAAACATAATTGCAGGCCATTTCAGACCTTTGGCTTTAGCTGTTTTGATATAATCTGCATGTAAGACTTCAAGCATGCTCGAACGCGTCAAACGAGCGATAAAAGCAATCGGAGATGCAGATAGCGCTGCAACCGGAAGAACGTAATCCAATGGACCATCAAAGCCCATAACGTTAAACCAGCCTAATTTAGTAGCAAAGAGATACTGCAATAGTGACGCAAGCAAGAAGCTCGGAACAGCTATACCTATAACAGCGAGGATCATCGTGATATCATCAATGAGTTTACGATGGTAAACTGCAGCAATAAGCCCCAGCAAAACACCCACGATAATGGAGATAACAATTGCAAACACTCCAAGCTTCAGCGAAGCGGTGAATGTTTCGCCGATCATTCCGGCTACATCTCGATTGAGATATTTCATTGAGACTCCGAAATCTCCCTTAAGGATTCCACCCATATACTTCAGGTATTGTTCATACATCGGTTTGTCCAATCCATACTTCTGTTCCAGCAAAACCCGAATTTCAGGCGATACTTTTTTCTCGGATGTAAAAGGGTCACCCGGAATAGCCTTCATCAGGAAGAAGGTTGCAGATGCGAGTATGAAAAGCGATAGCAGCATAAATAATAGTTTTTTCAACACATACTTAACCAACCCTTGCACACCTCCACAAACAATATTTTGTATACAAATCGATTGTAGAATTAGACAGAAATAAAGTCCAATCCATTTATCGGAAATTTCAAGAATTATAAGGAAAATCGGTGCACATACAAAAAATCGGGATATATATGGAATTCCACATATATATCCCGAAGTATTCATATTAGACTTCAGAACAACTTATTTCTCTTCCAGATATGCACGCGTGAAGTCAATAGCTCCACTGAAATCAAGTTGTACGCCTTTCAGGTAAGGCTTGGTCAAAGATACGTTAGTGTAGTAATAGATTGGCATAACGCCCATTTCATCTTGAATCAGGATTTTCTCAGCGTCAGCAAATGCAGCCATACGTGCAGCTGGATCAGCAGATTTTACAGTGTCTTTAACATCTTTGTCATACTGTTCGTTGCTGAATTTGGAATCATTGTTTGTGTTTCCAGTAGTCCACATTTCCAAGAAGTTGTATGGATCGTTGTAGTCAGCAGACCAACCTGCACGAGCTACTTGGAAGTTTTGGTTTTGACGGTTCTCAAGGAATACGCCCCACTCTTGGTTTTCTGTTTTCACATCAACACCAAGATTTTGTTTCCACATGTCAGCAACCGCCAAAGCGATTTTCGCGTGACCATCACTAGTGTTGTAGATCAACGTAACAGCTGGCAATGTTGTGTAACCTTCTTCTTTCATACCTTCAGCAAGCAATGCTTTAGCTTCTTCCACATTTTCTGTGAAGTAATCGTCTTTGTGCTCATCACGGAATTCGCCGTTTTCACCACGGATACCTGGAGGTACAAAGCCGAATGCTGGAATTTGTCCACCTTGTGTAACTTTGTCAACAATCAGCTGACGTTGAATTGCCATTGCAAATGCTTTACGGATTTTAACGTTGTTAAATGGTGCTTCGTTTACGTTGAACTGATAGTAGTACGTACTTGCAATACCAGTAGCTTTGAACTCGTCCGGCAATTCCGCTTTTACAGAAGGAATTTGGTCGGATGGAATTTCACCGTTAGGTGCACCAGTGTAGTCCAATTGTCCTGATTTGTAAGCTTGCAGCTCGGAAGCACTGCTGTTCGTCAGAGACATATCGATTTGAGCCAATTTAATATCGGCAGCTGCATGGTAACCATCGTTTTTCTTCACAACAATTTTTTGACCTTTAGAATATTGATCCATTACAAATGGTCCGTTAACGATCATGTTTTTGTAGTCTGTGAAGAATTTGTCATTTGTGTCAGCAGATGCATGTACTGGGTAGTACGTGTAGAATGCTGTCAGACCCAAGAAGTAAGGTGTTGGGTTTTCCAACGTTACTTCCAATGTGTGTTCATCAGTAGCTTTAACGCCTACTTGTGAGAAATCTGTGACTTTAGTACCTTTGTATGTTTCATCTTTGCTGAGGTTGTAACCTTCAGCGCCTTTAATATAGTACAATTGGTATGCATATGGAGAAGCTGTTTCCGGTTTCAAAGCACGTTCCCAAGAACGAACAAAGTCTTCGGCAGTGATTGCATCACCGTTGCTCCATTTAGCATCCGGGTTCAGGTTGAAAACATATTTCAAACCATCTTCGGAGATTGTCCAGTCTTTAGCTACGCCCGCTTGTTCTTTACCATCAGCATCGATGCGTACAAGACCTTCATACAAGAATTTCAGAACTGTGTTGGTTTGGCTGTCTTTTGCTTGAGCCGGGTCCAACGTAGGAGGTTCAGCTGACAGGTTGATTTTCAGAATTTGATCTTTTGCAAGACCATTTCCTTCGCTTGCAGAACCAGTATCGGTGTTACCTGTGCCTTCGTTTTTCGATCCGCACGCTGCAAGTACGGTACCGAACGCCAAAATCAGCGTCAAAAGGACTAATAGACTTTTCCTTTTCATCTAACACGTTCCCCCTAAATTGATATGGTTTATATGTTTATAGATTATACAACCACCGGTCAAAAAAATCTACATTACTTTTTCAGAAAGTAATGTTTTTTTCAGTTTTCGACAAAATCGACACATTTTTTAGCCCTTTTGCGTTATGTAACCTCACATCTGTTGCATGAAGTATCTAATTAATCCAAATAAAGTAAACAAAACATACCCGAAACTCATAATGATGAAGGCCATGCGCCATACGGCCCGGAACATTCTCCCCCATCGACCTTCCCCTTTAGTCGATTTTGCGCACCTCCGATGAATCCAAGTGCTAGTAGTATGAGTAATAGTGTCAGATAAAAACCAAAATTCGAATCAAATGTTAAGTTGAATAACGCCGATACTGAAAAAACAAGAAAAAAGTGGTTACATCCATTGCCATCCGCATGGCGTTCCGTTTGTCTTTTTCCATACGTACATTCCCCAATAAACAAGAAAGAACGGAAAAAGGGCAATATGCTCAACACAATAAAAAGTCCCATTAATTCACTCCTTCCGGTTGCATTCCTTCAATCAGATGAAGCAGTATTTCATGTGTAGGTGCAACAAGGTCCAACTTCTGTGCCATTCTTACAATATGACCGTTAATTGACCTCACTTCTGTAACACGTCCAGCGAGAACATCTGCAAGCATGGAGGAAGTATTCGTGGCAGTAGAACGACAGACCGATATAAGTTGATCCCACATATCCTGACCCAAACATATTCCACTTGCAGAGTAGATTAACAATACTTCATCATATAACTGGCGCATTAGCCTCTTTCGTTCTTCCTTGACGATCAGTTCTCCATTAGGGATTCGCCATAGTGCCGTAAGCGGGTTAATGACTGAATTAATCAATAGTTTCCTGTATATCAGCTTATCGATTTCATTCGACACTGTACAGTCAAATCCTGCCTGCTGCAACGATCCCGACAGAGTAAATGTTCTCTCCTTCTCTATAGAGGTAGAAGCTACTATATGTATGTTGTACCTCCCCAGCCTGGTTTCACCTGTACCTGCACGAGTTACCTGACTTTGTGTGCGCTTCGCACCTTCTGTTGTAACCGCACTACACAGAAGCGACTTTGGCAAAGCTGCTTGAAGTTTTGCCAGATGGCCCATCCCATTTTGGAAACAAGCGATATTCAGCACATGATCTTGTAATGGACTAATCTCATGAATGAAATCATCAATGCTTGTCTGCTTAATCATGAGCAGCAACCATTCTCCTGGTGTGTTCTTCCATGTGTCAGCCAGCTCACTTATAGGTTTCGCCTGTATTTGATCCGGTAGAATATGTATCTCCTCGCCACGTTCCACAATGGTTACTCCATTATGGCTGAGGAGGTCAGCCTGAGCTGTTGTTCTCGTCCAAAATCTGACCTGGTTACCTGACGCCAGCAGTTTCCCGCCATACAAAAGACCCAGTGCCCCCGCTCCTACGATGTCAATGATCATATGATGCACTCCTCTCCGCTTCAGTAGTTGCTCTTCTATTATCTATAATAGAACAAAAACACCAAACTAAAAACCCGTCATACCTGCCGTTGTGTAACGGAGGTGTGGCGGGTTCATACCTGACTTTCACAAATCAAACGTCTGAACTTGTTATTCAATTCGTTCCAGATTCCCGTTGGCATCCATCTTGAAACGTGTCTTAAGTTCCTCTTCTTCTTCGGACAAAAATGCGAGTCTGCGAGCCCGATCCATAATCTGAATCAAAGCTTTGTAGTCGTCATTCACCACACGGTAATCCGTCTGTACTTCATTCACTTCCTTGGAGAGACGGTCATTCTCAAGACGTAGTTCAAGCAATTCATCTTCTTTCTCGCGAAGCTCCTTCTCCAGCATCTTGAGTTGACGATTACTCTCCTGCACTGTTCCTTCCATTGCCGCAGGAAGCGGATTACTGCATCCATCGATAATGAATCGTCTGAGATCCCATCTGATTTGTACAGATGTTCTTCAGTGTCCAGTGTAGACAATGCTGCAACCTGCGGTCCGAGCATAGCTGGCTGCTTTCTGAGATAACTTCGTTTTTGTCGTTGCGCCTTGGCGTTACTGATGGCAGAATCATACTTTTTACGTACACAACTGTTCCAGCGAAAACCGCATGCGGCAGATGTTCTGCCTATTTTTTCGCCCACCTCTTCAAAAGCGGCCAATTGTGTACTGCCTTCCCGAATATGACGCAAAGTAACCTCAGCCAATATCAAATCGTCCTCTGTACTCCAAGCATCCTGTCTCACTGCAGTCATGCTATAATACCCTCCTAACAACATCCTAAAATAACCGTCCGCATTACCGGAAGCCCGGTATGTGAATTAGGTATAAAAGCTGCTTCATTCATTCTTATGCCTCTCATAGAGTTCATAGAATTGATTTCATACTAAAATGTATTTCCACATTCAGGCTTGCTCATACGTGACATACGTAAAACATATCCCTCTATACTTACATTGAGTAAAAAAGAATTCGCTTTCATATCCAAATTTGTTTACACGTTTTTCCTTTCCCGGTATAATGTTGTGTAGACAATCTATGAACGTACTTAGGAGAGGAGGATTTACCGTGGCACGCATGTTTCGGGTACTCGGGTTCTTCACGCTTGCAATTGGCCTGATGGCTTTTGCGGGAGATCTGGTCGAAATGGCTTTGCTTTTTTCCTGCAGACTGCGTTTTTTGTCATTTTGGGATACTTGAAATTTACCGAGCGAACGTACATATTGCTCTTCTGGGGTTATATGATCGTAACATTCACGGGGTTCAGCTACTGGACCGTATTCGAAATGGGGTTGCCGCTCTAATCCACCTGCAGCATCAAAGTGATCCGATAACTGTCGGGTTGCTTTTTTGTTGTGTTCAGATTAAATGAATGTTCATGGTGTTATGTAACCACTAAGGATATTTCACGTTCTTGTTTCATATATTGTCTGGAAGACAACAAGCCTGTACGATTGTCATTTAAGAAGTGGAAAGGAGAATGGATCGGTGAATCGTCAATACGGCATTGCCGCCTTTATATTATGCATCATTTTATTCCTCCAGCTACCTTTAGCCCATGCCTATGGAGAGTCTTCACCTGAGGATACACGTGAGATATTGCAAAAAGTCTATCCATCGTTGAAATCGATCACGAAATCGAACGGATCGCCGAAAGGCAGAAGCAGCTGGCTCAACAATACGAGACATTATCCGTCCAGCTTCAGGAACAGGAAGAGCAGATACATATTCAGCAAGATCGGGCCGGAGCTGTAGTGAGGTCCTACTACACAGGAGAACGCGACAGCCTCCTCATGACGGTCCTGGGAGCCAGGTCGTTCAAAGACTTGTTTGTACTGTATGATTATTACCAGATTATTATCGGACGGGATCAGGCTGTGCTGGACAAGTATCAGGACCGTTATCACACCCTGCAACAGACTTCCACTCAGATTCGTCAGACTACAACAGAATTAACCGAAATGAAGACTAATCTTCAAAACCAGCGGGAACGTGTAGTCACCTTGCAAAAAGAAGTGGATGCCCAAATAGCCACCAGCGGAGATGCGGCAGCGATTCAGAAACTGATGGATGAATTAACCCTTTATTGGGAGAATATCGGCATCTATGAGGTGAAACGATATTTCAAAGCATTGGCATCTGCCATGCAGAACCTGCCCGATTTTATCCAAAAACAAAACGGAGGTATATCCACGACTGGAACAACGTATACGATTCGAATTGGGCAGGATGAGCTTAATGCATTTCTGCGTTCCCAAAATTCAATCTTTGAAGATTTTGCCTTTCAGTTTAATCAGGATAAGATTATAGCTTCCGGTCAGCGGGATCAATTACAATTAAGCATTGAAGGACATTATACGGTAGAAAATGAACCTCAAAACTCCATTCGTTTTCATGTGGACAAACTTGTATTCAACCAGCTTGAACTACCAGATACGACTCGCCGAATGCTGGAAAGAGAATTTGACCTTGGGTTCTATCCACAGAAAATCCTGTCGTTTGTCAAAGCAACCGATGTTTCAACAAGTGAAGGCGTACTGGAAGTAAAACTAGCTATATCCTTTTAAAGTTAGTTCGTCGTTCTAATACTGTCTACGTATTGATTCGCTGTAATTTCTCCCTTTAGGAATTGTTGTACTTTTTTATGAAAACGAGTTATTAGAGCATGACTTTTGGTCGTTGCAGCGGGGACATCTTGGGTGGTTGAGAACCAGGATTGTCCCTTTGTCATGTCATAAGGTCCAACGAGTTTCTCAGACTCCAAATCCAGCTCCTGTTGCTTTGCGGGCAACCGGTTGACCTGTTGGTACCATTTCAGCTGTGTCGTAGCAGAGGTCATTCCTTCAATCCATCTACTGGCCTCCTCAGCCTCAACCGAACCCGCAGTAATGACAAGGCTTCTGGAGTTTACAGTTTCCAAGGTTTCCAAAGAAATCCGCTCCAAAGAATCTTTATCAACTGTACTCGCTTGATCCGCATTCAATAATTGAGATAACAATGATACAACCATCGGTGTGTCGTTTTGGTCAGCAGTTGGAAAGAACCCTGGATTGGTAGACTCAAGCCTAATAAGGGGCTGAATCTGATTCATCAACTGAATCCCCTGCTGAAGATCCCCGTTTGCGAATCTATTTGTGTTCGTTTAACTTGATCTGGTGCCATTCTCGGTTCCAAATGATTCAGCCACGCATTCGTCCCGTACATATCATTGATGTTCATTGTAATTAAAGGGATGCCTTCCGCAATGGCTTGTTGAGTAAGTTTGACCCACTGATCTTTATTTCGAGGTAATGACTCCAGACCAGCTCTCTTCAGAAATGAAGATTGTGCAGCCAGAATGTACGGATCAAAATCAAAAGGCATTCCCCACTGATAACCATTCCACTCTGTCATTCCCCGTAACCCAACTACCGTATCTCCTAGCGACTTCGATAATGTTGTTCCGTTTAACGGATACAGGTACCCTTTTTGGGCATAGTATTGCACTTCCTCACCATCAAGCAGAACAACATCACCATTCTCCCCTAGTGAAAATTCAAGTTCCAAAACATGCTTATATGTATCCGGCTTCTCATTCCGAAGATTAATCTCTACCAGCTGGGAAGCAGCAACTTCTTTAGCTATTTTTTGAAAGGCTTGAAACTCTTCATCCGACATGGCCACTACAATCTCCAGCGGAGCTTGAGCATCTTCATTACGGGACGAAGACCCAGGAAAGGCATCCTTTTCCTGATCGCGTTCCTGATTGAGCTGCGAACCTCTAAAGTCAAAACTCGGTGACAAGATCGTTAACGAAAGCAGCAATACTGCAAATAAAACAACCTGATGTCTACGCTTCATTAACTTCCCTCCCTGTTCACCTAGTTTTTTCCTGCAGCAATTATTGTAACAAATAAGTAGTACTCTTGTCCTACCCTGCCGAAAAACACTTTTTCGGATTTTTGCATAATAAGAGCATATCGAGTTCTGTGTAATAACGCTTACTTATTTTTTCAGCAAAAAGCCGGCTCCAGGAGCCGGCTTTTATAACAACATTTTCCGGGAAATAATTCCCCTAAATATTACAATAAATCAGCTGCAAGCTGTGCCAGCTTGGACCGTTCTCCTTTTTCGAGCATGATGTGTCCGCTAATTCCCTCTTGTTTGAACCGTTCCACGATATACGTCAGACCGTTACTGGCAGAATCAAGATACGGATGGTCGATCTGTTCGGGGTCTCCCATCAAAATAATCTTACTGCCTTCACCGACCCTGGATACAATGGTCTTCACTTCATGGCGGGAGAGGTTCTGAGCTTCATCAATAATAATAAACTGTCCAGGTATCGATCTTCCACGAATATACGTTAAGGCCTCCACCTGGATACTGCCAAGCCCCATTAGGATTTTATCGATATCTCCGGCTTTTTTGGTGTCAAACAAAAACTCCAGATTATCATAAATCGGCTGCATCCATGGACGAAGTTTTTCTTCTTTCTCACCAGGCAAGTAACCGATATCTTTCCCCATTGGAACGACAGGACGAGCAATCAACAGTTTTTTGTATTTATGATCATCCTCTACCTTTAGTAGACCTGCTGCAAGTGCCAGCAAGGTTTTCCCTGTTCCAGCTTTACCGGTGATGGTAACAAGCGGGATGTCATCATTCAAAAGGAGTTCTAGTGCCATGCGTTGTTGTGCGTTACGTGCGCTAATACCCCAGACATTATCATTACTGAGGAAAAGCGGCTCCAGCTTTGTTCCCTCTGTATTGACTTTAAGCAAAGCCGATTTATTGGTTCCCATCTCATCCTTGAGAATGACAAATTCATTTGGATACAACGAATAAGACAACTGTAACGGTTTGATTGGTAAAAAACGATATGTGTAAAACTCATCAATCACTGACGGATGAACTTTAAGGGCCGTATAACCTGGATATAACTCACTGAGTCCTGCCGTCCGATCTGATAAGTAATCCTGTGTAAACAGACCAAGTACATCCGCTTTGATACGCACCAGCACATCTTTACTGACAAGCACGACCTGACGTTCGACTACTTCCTTTTCATTCTCCTCAATCTGATAATTCAGTGCGACAGCCAAAATGCGATTATCGTTGGACACTTCACCAAACATTTCCTGAACTTTCACGAAACTCCGATGATTCAGCTCTACTTTCAGGTTACCTCCATTAGCCAAAGGTACCCCACTGTGCAAGTGACCCAGCTCACGTAATCCGTCTAACAGTCTGGATACATTACGGGCATTACGCCCAATTTCATCGGCATTTCTTTTTTGGAGTCGATCTCCTCCAGTACAACCGCGGGAATGATTACCTCATGTTCCTCAAAGGCAAATATGGCATTGGGGTCATGCAGAAGCACGTTGGTATCCAATACAAAAATCTTTTTCATTCAATCCCCTCCAAAGCGGCGTCGTTAAAGGCATGGATAGTGTGATCTTTCAGCAGCGGCATGGACAATCATGATCCCATACATAAATGTATTCGACTAGGGCAAAATAATTGTCAACCATTCTGAAAAACTCCGAGAAAGGATGAACATTTATGAAAATATGGGTTTGCACGCTGCTTCTGATCTTTATACTTACAGGTTGCAACAGTTCCACACGCAGCGCTTCGCCGAATCAAGGGTCACATGCGAAAGGTTACGGAGGAAATGTAACAACTCAGCAAGATCAAGGGAAAGGATCTCACATGCTCAATGCACAGGAAGATCGGATGAATCCTTCACGTTTGGACCGCCTCAATGAGAATACAGGTGAAGTCCATGATACCAACATTGCGGATGATGCACAGAGTGGCCGGATGCCCAATGAAAAACGAATCAATCACCTTAAAGCCCTTGCCAAGCAAGTGGAAGGTGTTGAAGATGCGAACTGCGTCATACTCGGTAATACAGCCGTAGTTGGCATCGATGTTGATGGTGAACTGGAACGTGCTCGGGTTGGTACCATTAAGTACGCTGTTGCCGAGGCACTTCGCAAAGACCCCGAAGGTGTAGATTCCATCGTTACTGCTGATGCAGATGTCACTGAACGAATTAAAGAAATCGGTGAACATATTCGTCAAGGGCACCCCATCTCCGGTTTTGCTTCAGAACTTGCTGACATGGTGGGACGAATTATCCCTCAACTCCCGAAAGACGTCAAAGTCCGTCAAAATCCGGATGAAAACGTGAATCAAAAACAACAAATGCAGCAGCTGCATTCATCTGACAAAAGACAACAAAAAGCCCAGTGATCTCTCACTAGGCTTTTTCATGGCAGCAAAAACCTGCTCATCTAATTTCTCAGCGGCACGCTGATCATATATTTTGACGTATTGAGGCACAGAGGACAATTGAGCGCCGTAAAACAGAGCATTCCTCACCGCTTCAATTGTAATGTCGAAACAGCACATATTAAATGGAACGTCCTGCAGCGGATCTTGTCGTACCGCAGCACGTCCGTTCACTGCGTACACCGTCTCTTCTCCAAAGACAGTCACCGTAATGAGCGGATTAGTAATCATGTTATTCACTAAACGTGAACGATGATCGATCGCTACACGAAAAGTAGAAGCATTCTCCGCATAAATCCAGGAGATGGCAGTTGAAGTCGGACCTCCGGATTCTACATCCACTGTGCTCAGAAGCACAAAGGTCTCATTCTTGAATTGCTGTAAAAGAGATTCAGTTAATTGTGTGACGGCTTCGGACATTCAACCAGCCCCTAACCTTCTTTATGCAATTCTTGTACTTGGTTTATGTTATTATAGCATACCGATTAACGTGCTTCCAATCCCAAAAGAATGAAGGTTATTCGCCTGAAGGTGAAGCCGTTACTTTACCTGAAAGAGTATCTTGTAAAGCCTGCTTGGCATTGGCGAGTTCCGTCTCATTAATATACACATATGGACTTCTCCACTCTCCGGTAACCGGAGTATAATGCACATCCGAGGTCGAAATGTTCCAATACGTCGAGATAAAGTTTTTCATTTGTTCCGATTCCACATCTGTCGTCATGTTCTTGTCAACTGCACCAATTACTTTGCTGATCTTTGTAATGCCCCCAAGAGATTTCATCTGATCCAGCATGGAGTTCAGCACTTGGTTTTGACGTTTGTTACGATCAAAGTCATTGGATTCATCAGTCTTTGGATTACAATTGGATTTGCGGTAACGAACAAAATCTAGTGCTGCTTTACCATCGAGATGTTGCGCGCCTGCGACCAGATTGATATCTGTACCATCGGCTGTATCTCTATAACACATATTTTTATCCACAGTCACATCCACGCCACCCACGGCATTGACAGCATCACGGAATGCCTGAAAATTCAGGACGGTTGTATAATTAATATCTACATCCAAATACTTGCCCATCATTTCTTTCATCTGATCCTCTGCATTTTTGCCAGTGGTTTTTTCCTGTGCTTTGAATCTTGGATAATAGGAATTCAGCTTGTTGGATTTGTACCCATCCAATTGAATACGCGTGTCTCGAGGCAAAGATACAATGGTTGCCGTCTTGGTCTCCGGATTCAACGAAGCCACCATAACAACATCCGAGAGATATGTGCCAGTTTCAGGACGGTTATCTGTGCCTAATAACAGCATCGTGATCGGTTTGGTTGTGGCTGACATCCCGGGAGGTACCGGTTTATCGATACCTGTATCCACGACTTGATTGTATACCCAGTACGCATATCCACCGCCTACCACAATGGCAATAACCAATAGACTTAAAAGGATTCTGCCAAAAGCATTCATTCTCTTTTTCTTCTTAGGCTGCTTGCCCTTGCCATTCTTCGATCCAGAAGCACCGGATTGCGTTGGTGCCTGTCTCCGTGGAGGCAGTCCGTTCGAATTTGAGTTCATATCTTCAACACCTTTATCACATCTGTTTTTGTCTAAATAAAAGACAACCGCTTTCCCTAAGGAAAACGGATGGTCTGTACAAGACAGGATTTATGAGTTTCGAGCGGCAGCTTCCGCTTTTTCTTTTGACGACCTTCAATAAAATAACGCACTCTCACTAACAACATCAAACCAACCGCGACCAACAAACATTGAATGATGGGCAGCTTGTCGATCTGAAAAATAAGAAGCATGAATGTGCCCATCGCCATCAAAATATAGAGAACGATTTCCTTACCAAGTGGCAATTTCTGACGTACCCGAAACACCTTGTTATATACGTAAGTAATCAATACAAAGATGACGATGTAGGCTACGATCGGGTGTGATGCGAACCATGCTTGCATGCACAGCCAGCTCCTTTCGTGTTCATGCTAGGATATAAGTTAACTATTGTAAAACCCTTTCGATAACTCTGAATAAAACACACATCGGAGGTGACCGTTCCGGTATCGGATCGTTCTTTTGATCGCTGTTATCCCCAGATTTTTTGATCCATTTTTCAATGGTAAAATCCGGGGATAAAGGCGAACGCTTCGCTTCTGCAGAATCGATTCCGATCCCTTCACTACTTCCACTGTGCGTAACATCGTTAACTTCTGTGTTCCATCAAATGCTAACTTATATATATTATTTTGTTGTTATTAGGCTTTCGAAGCCATTTTGCGTTGTTTTTCTGCACGTTCACGCTCGGATTTATTCAGGATCTTCTTACGAAGACGAATAGATTTTGGTGTAATCTCACAATATTCATCTTCATTCAGATATTCAAGCGCCTGTTCCAAAGAGAAGATAATCGGAGTTTTAATTTTAACCGTATCATCTTTACCGGAAGAACGAACGTTAGTCAGTTGTTTTTCTTTGCAGATGTTAACAACGATATCATTGTCACGTGTATGTTCACCAACAATCATACCTTCGTAGATTTCAGTACCTGGCTCCAAGAAGAGCGTACCGCGATCTTCAACGCCCATCATTCCGTAGAACGTAGATGTACCCGTTTCAGTGGAGATCAGCACGCCTTGGTGACGTCCACCCACTTGACCGGATACTACTGGAGCGTAGCTGTCAAATGCATGATTCATAACACCATAACCACGAGTCAATGTCAGGAAGTTTGTGCTATATCCGATCAAACCACGTGCTGGAATCAGGAACTCCAGACGAACTTGACCACTACCTGTGTTGACCATGTTAACCATCTCTGCTTTACGTGCGCCCAGGCTCTCCATTACGGAACCCATGCTTTCTTCAGGGATATCAATCAACAAGCGCTCAAGAGGTTCCATTTTCTTACCGTCTACTTCTTTAACGATAACTTCTGGTTTGGATACTTGAAGCTCATATCCTTCACGACGCATGTTCTCAATCAGGATACCTAAGTGAAGCTCACCACGTCCGGAAACGACAAATGCATCCGGGCTATCCGTTTCGTCAACACGAAGGGAAACGTCTGTTTCCAATTCTTTTAACAAACGCTCACGAAGTTTACGGGAAGTTACCCATTTACCTTCACGACCTGCGAATGGACTGTTGTTCACGAGGAACGTCATTTGCAGTGTAGGCTCATCAATTTTCAAAACTGGAAGTGCTTCTGGATTGTTTGGATCAGCGATGGTTTCACCAATGTTGATGTCCTTGATTCCTGCAATGGCAACGATGTCGCCTGCTCCTGCTTCTTCCGTCTCAATACGTTTGAGACCCTGGAAACCGAACAGTTTCTCGATACGTGCAGTTTTGCTCTTACCATCACGCATAATAACCGTTACCGATTGTCCTTGACGGATCACACCGCGGTTAACACGACCAATGGCAATACGGCCAAGGTATTCATTGTAGTCCATCAAAGTAACGAGGAATTGAAGTGGTTCTTCAACATTTTCGGTAGGGTGTGGGATATGACTAACGATGGTATTGTAAATCGCCATCATGTTGTCATCCTGTTTTGCAGGATCATTATCCATGCTGGATGTTCCGTTCAATGCGGAAGCATATACAACAGGGAATTCAAGTTGTTGATCGTTGGCACCCAGTTCAATGAACAGGTCCAATACTTCATCAATAACCTCAGTCGGGCGAGCCGCTGGACGGTCAATTTTGTTAACAACAACGATTGGTGTCAGGTTGTGCTCCAGTGCTTTACGAAGTACAAACTTCGTTTGTGGCATACAGCCTTCATATGCATCAACAACGAGCAATACGCCGTCAACCATTTTCATGATACGTTCCACTTCACCACCGAAGTCGGCGTGTCCTGGTGTATCCACAATGTTGATCAGGTAATCTTTATAAGTTATAGCCGTGTTTTTGGCCAAAATCGTAATACCGCGTTCACGCTCCAAATCGTTGGAGTCCATTGCGCGCTCCTGTACCGTTTCGTGATCACGGAAAGTACCGGATTGCTGGAGCAACTTGTCGACGAGCGTAGTTTTCCCGTGGTCGACGTGGGCAATAATCGCAATATTGCGAATGTGTTCTCTTGAATGCATGGTTTGTATCCATATCCTTTCCAATTTCAATTCTTATCTACTAAACTTCCCGCAATTTCGCAGGTTACTCACAAAATAAGCGTCGGTGATATCCCGACGCATGTCTATATCCCTTATATTATAGTTTATTATAGGTAAAAATCAAGATATTTCGCACGAAAAGACCACTGGGAATGTTACCAGCCTCTCCCTTGACGTCCTCTCCCAAGCAATAACCAGACTCCGGCCAAGATCAAAAGGACAGCAAGTACATAGATTATTCCCGTTTGCAGCAAGGTAAATCCGAATAATATGATGGACACCGCACCAAGGATCAAAGCTGCAGGTAACACATATTCCGGTCTTCGCCGTTCAGCCATTCCATATTCGAGTAGCCCTATGGCGATCCCAAGCAAGAATGCTGGCCACAGCCTGCTCATAAGTCCAGCGCCCCATGTATTCGTTATACTGAATAAAACACCATACACCGTTAGTATGCCGGCAGGAACGAGTGACCATGATGGTGAAATGCGCGCATAATATAACGCATGAAGGGCGATGCCTGGCAGCAGGATCAGCAAAGGCCAGAAATTGCGACCAATAAATCCAAACACGCCAAACTTGCCAAGCAGAATAATAATTCCCGCAACTGCAATAAATAGTCCAATCGCTTTTTCATTTCTCATCCTCATCTGCAATCACCTCTTATATCATGGCTATGTACTTTATTTCTTCATAAACGATACGCATTCCATGCTGACTGTTGATTTTCAAACCTGTAATCCTGCTTCTAGTGTATCCGATGTTTCGGCAAAAAACTATACTTTATGTCGCACTCTGCGTGTGTCCTTTACCTGTATTACCCTAAAATGTGCAACTTATGACCAGCCCAATGGTTGTTGTATTTACAAGCGTATTCTCTCAACACAAAACCGCCTAAACCCGACGGTTCAGACGGTAATATGTTCAAGCTTTTATCCAAAATTAAACTATGCGTTCTTCCGCACAAATTTATGTGCGCCTCCAATCGCAACCACAAGACAAGCCATTGCTACGGGTAGCAGCGTATGCACCTCTGATGCCATACCTCCCAGCCATTCTCCTAACTTGGGGTCTTTCATCACCATCTCACCTGCTGTGAAGGCTAAGATGCCTGCACCGGCGAATACAAGAATCGGAAATCGCTTCAACAAACCAACAATTAACCCGCTCCCCCATACGACGATGGGGATACTGATTGCAATACCAATGACAATCAAAGCCAAATCTCCATCTGCCAAAGCCGCTATGGCCAAAACATTATCCAAGCTCATTACAAAATCGGCAATCAGAATGGTTTGAATGGCTTTCCAGGTCGTAGAAACTTCTCGAATATGTACTTCATCATCATTTTGAAGCAGCAGCTTTACTGCAATCCAGAGTAGCAACAGCCCACCTGCTGCTTGGATAAAGGGAATTCCCAGCAATAATACCGCTACAAAGGTTAATACGCAGCGTAACACTACCGCACCAAAAGCCCCCACCATACCGCCTTTTTACGTTGTATTGGTGGCAGATCCTTGCTGGCAAGCGCAATAACAACCGCATTATCTCCACTCAATACCAGATTGATCATTAAAATTTCAGTTAACAGCCATAGCGTATCCATGTACTCATCCCCCCACATTAACTTGTATGTCAGAGTTGTCCATGCTATTCTTAATGATTGAACCGTATATAAGGAGTGACATATCTCATGGAGCTATTTAGTCCCACATTCTGGCTGGCTTTGCTGAACGTTGTCTTTATTGATCTAATTCTGGCTGGGGATAATGCCATCGTCATTGGTCTCGCAGCTCGAAATTTGCACCCTTCCGTGCAGAAAAAGGCGATTCTATATGGAACTGGCGGCGCACTTTTGATTCGAATTTTAGCAACAGTTGTTGTTTTATGGTTGCTTAAAGTTCCGTGGCTCTTGCTTGTGGGAGGCATACTTCTGATCTGGATTGCCTATAAATTATTGGCGGATCAGGGAGATGAACACAATGATGTTCAGGCGGGAACTTCCTTGTGGACCGCTATTCGAACCATCGTGATCGCAGATGCAGCCATGGGATTAGATAACGTGATTGCAGTTGCTGGAGCAGCGCAGCAGCATCTCGTGCTTGTCATCCTTGGACTCCTGATTAGTGTACCGATTATCGTCTGGGGCAGTACCCTGTTTATCAAGCTAATTAATCATTTTCCTTGGATCATCTATGTCGGAGCCATTGTTCTGGGGTATACGGCTTCTAATATGATCACTGAGGAACGGCGACTCTTGCCTTACTTTACTGAACATCCGGCATTGCGCATTCTCTTCATCGTTGTGGTTATTGCAGGCGTAGTCTTTGCAGGTTATCGCAAACGCTCCAGCAGTTCCAGCCACAAGGGATCTGGCGGGGAACAGCAACGCTCCTATTCGTAGGCTAATTCAAACTAAAAATTTCATCTGAATACAGCAAAGGACTGAACGATATTTCATCGGACAGTCCTTTTTTGCAGTTAACATAGCCCTTATTATGTCAGCCATGCTAATTTTTATTGAGTTTAGAACCAGTCATCCTTCATGCCATTGTCGCCCGTCTGATTCGTTACCACAGAAGTTTCACCCGCGTGCAGTGTGATCGTTTCAGTTTGTTCCACCGCTTGATCCACCCATTCTGACAGATGGCTCATTGTTGATTCAATTTTATCCACAATTCGAAGATTTGGATTGGTTGAAGGTGACTTTGGCACAAAGAGAGTACAGCAATCCTCATATGGCAAAATAGATATGTCATACGTTCCGATCTGTTTGGACAGGGTTATGATCTCCTGTTTATCCATCATAACCAGTGGTCGCAAAAGTGGCAGATCTGTCGCACGACCAATGACATTCATACTCGGAAGAGTCTGACTCGCTACTTGGCCCAGGCTATCCCCGGTGATCAGTGCTAGTGCCCGCTCACGCTCGGCAAGTTTGGAGGCAATTCGCAGCATTGAACGTCTCATCAGGGTAATAATCAGGTTGTCCTGACCCAGCTGGGTAAATGCCGTTTGGATCTCCGTAAATGGAACCAGATGCAGCTTGATTGTTCCTGCATGATCAGCAAGGGCACGCGCCAAATCAATGACTTTCTCTTTGGCACGTTGGCTTGTGAACGGGTAACTGTAAAAATGTACACATTCCACTTCCAGTCCACGGCGCATGGAAGACCAGGCTGCCACCGGGCTGTCTATCCCACCTGATAGCAGTACCATCGCTTTCCCATTCGTACCCAGCGGAAACCCACCTACTGCCGGAATGGTTTCGTTGAAAATATAGGTGCCCTGATCCCGAATTTCCACTCTCAGCTCAATATCAGGTTGGCGAACATCAACACTCAATTGCTGGAACTTCCGAAGGATCGGGGAACCGACCAAATGGTTCATTTCATGGGAAGAGTTCGGGAACTCCTTCCATACCCGCCTTACATTTACCTTAAATGTGGTGCCTTCTTTGAATTCGTCTTCCCTTTCGTCCATAAACGCGACTGCTGTTTTCACAATCTCATCAAGCTCTGATGGTGTAACTTTAACTGGACTAATTGACATCACACCGAATACCCGCTTCAGCACCTTAATCAGTTCAGTATGTGATTCACCGCCAAGATCCACATAGACACGGCCATATTCTTTGCGAAGGCTCGCTCCTGGATAAGGTTTAAGCAAAGCTTTCACCTGTGTAATGATCGTTTTTTCAAATCGGGCACGATTTTTCCCTTTTAACATAAACTCTCCGAAACGGAGAAGCAGCATATCATATTTCATATCCATTACATCCGCCTTTCGAGGGGCCGCAACTGCGCCACCATCTGATGTAAAGCCTGTTCAAGCAAGGCTACATCTTCTTCTGTATGTTCATCTCCAAGACTAATACGCAATCCGCCACCAGCACAAGCTGCATCTCTGCCCATCGCAAGTAGAGCCCGACTCGGTTCAGCCGAGCGCGAAGAACAGGCAGATTGGGTCGAGATGGTTACACCAAGTTGCTCCAAGGTGTGCAGCGCCACTTCTGCCTTCATCCCGGGATAGGAGAAGTGTACAATATGAGGTGCCCCCTCTGTGCGACTGTTCAATTCAAATTCAGGAATGGCACGTATCGTTTCCATCAGTCGATCACGGAGCACCGTTGTACGTCGGGCAAAATCAACCTGCCCTTCTGCTGCCATCCGCATGGCCTTTGCCATGCCTACCAGCAAGGCCACGTTTTCTGTGCCTGCTCTTAGGCCCTGCTCCTGTGATCCTCCTGACAATAGTGGCGTAAGTTCCACTCCACTTCGCACATACAGGAGACCTGCTCCCTTCGGTCCACGAATCTTGTGAGCAGACAGACTGTACAGATCTGCACCCCAAGCGACAGGTGTAGCCTTCATTTTTCCAAAGCCTTGAACACCATCGACATGGAAAAGCACCCGTGGTGCTTTCTTTTGAGCTGTTTGCCGATCTCTGCAATCGGATGGATGGCTCCTGTTTCATTATTTACATGCATCAGACTCACAAGCACCGTGTCGGGCCTAATCACGTCTACAACCTGCTGAGCGTTGACCACTCCATCGGAATTCACAGGTAGTAATGTCACTTCCCATCCCCACTGTTGCAATTGCATAAAACTTTCATACACCGAGGCATGCTCGGTAGCCGTAGTGATGATGTGTCTGCCTCGTGACTGATAACGTAATGCCGCACCTTTTATCGCGAGATTATTGCTCTCGGTCGCACCGGAAGTAAATACAATCTCCTCAGGCTTAACGCCGATTGCCGCAGCACAGCCGGATCGTGCACGACGCAGCAACTGATGGGCACGCTCTCCATACCCATGGATGGAGGACGGATTACCGAATTGTGTTTCCATAATCTCGGCCATCGTACGAATCACATCAGGATGGGGAGGTGTGGTTGCAGCATAATCAAAATATTTCAAATGAGGTTAGACCTCCCTTATCTCTTCGTTCATGAACCTACAGTGAGCATTGTAACACGATACCCATACAACACAAAAAGACCAACCGGGAACAGGCGTTTCAAGCGCTACTGCTCCCACATTTGATCTTGTCCTGCCTATCATTGTTATCGCAAATGTCTATCTGTGAGTTTAGATCACATACTTCGACTGTGCCTTCTCCACCTTGGAGATATAATTCTGTGTTTCGGAAGGCAAACGGTTAAGTACACTCATCAGTTCGCTATCACTCGACACACCCAGACGTGAAACACGGCCTGGTCCTGCATTATATGCAGCAAGCGCCATCTTCACTTCTCCACCGAAACGCTGGAGCTGAAGGGAAAGATACTTCGTACCCGCATCAATGTTCTGGGCAGGGTCAAATGAATTACTCACACCCAGCCCTGCAGCCGTGCCATCCATTAATTGCATGAGCCCTTTGGCACCGGCAGAGGACACCACATTTGGATTAAAATTGGACTCTGTGTCAATGACCGCCTTGATCAATGATTCAGGAACACCATACTTCGCACTTGCCTCGGCAATCAAAGATTCAAAATCCGTAGGTACAGATGCACCGGAATCCACGATTCCTGTAATGGATGAAGATAATAAAGACTCAACGATGTTATTGGAGACAGAGGACGATCCTGCCGTATTTAAATCCGGATTGTACGTGCTTCCGAGTTGCAGCCACAACAAACCATCACTGGATCTTTTGGAGACCGTAGCGGTGGAATCTGTATTGCTCGTCGAATTGGCACCCGTGCCTAACAGCCCGTCCATCACATTGGCGAAATCCACTGTTGAACCAGCATCCGATTGTGATCCACTGGTTTGGTTATTCACATTGGATAATTGCAGTTCCAACAACTGCCGCGATCCGCTTGGATCAATCTGCATGAGTTATACCCACTCCCGTATAATTAAGCGTATTATGACCTTATTCTACATCGTTTTACAGCAAGGTTCCATTGTTTTCAAAAAAATATATGAATCTCTCCATATAACTTGCACATATACGAAAAAACCTTCTGTAATTCACCACATTTGGGTGAGAACAGAAGGCTTTTGAATGAACCATTTTACACGTTAGCGAGCAAATGGAATCATGAAAAAATAACTCAGCGTGGCTACAATACCTAGTCCAATGGACCAAGCTCCTGCTGTCTTACGACCATTCACATATGCATAGTAACCCAGTACGGCTGCGGCCGGTCCAAGTACGATTGACCACATGAACAAAGACGCGATCCCGAAGGCAAGTCCCATGTAACCCGCAACCTTGCCTGTTGATTCCATGACCCGGTCTGCCTCATGTTTCTCAGGTACAGGCTCTGCCCGTTCAGTACCTCCAGTTCTTACAACAGTCGGAGGAGCAACCTCTGCCCCATATTCTTCCCGATGTGCTTTTCTGGGATAATCGACACGCATACGCTGTTTTTCAACGTCACCCTTGGTTTCAGGGCGATCAGTAGAATGGATTTTATTATCGTCATTTTTCATTTGGAAGCACCTCCGTTATGAATAGGGATGACTGCTCACTTGGGTTTGAACGTGTGACAGCATGTTGCAGAGGATGTGCGTGCGTGATCATGGTGATCGGAGTCAAATGTCTCACCGGCAAATTCCTCATGCAGACGACGGGTGGCATGTTGGTCAATGTCAATCATGATGGCATCAGCGTGGCAGAAGTTGTTTTCTCCCAAAAGTTGCAGTTGGAGACGCTGCATTTGACAATTGGTTTGTCTTGGCTCATTTTTTATCACCTCGACTACTATTGTCTCCCCGCCACAAACCTGATATTCCCCGTCAAAATGCCAGATGATGACATGATCACACCTCGTCTGATTCTCACTAAAAACACAAAAAAACCGCCACAAGGGCGGTTTCGTCCAATTTCATATTAAGGTTTAAACGTTAATTAGGCGTGATTCCGTTGATTTTGCATACGGCGCTGAGTCAGGTAATCACTTTCATAATATGCCAGATCATCGCGCAATTCTTCGTACGTTTTGGAAACCTCAAGAATGACATCCCGTACTGCACGGATTGGCTTGTCACGGAAACGAATGGCATCTTGTCCTGTGTAAGCGTATCTTCCGTCTTCGGAATAACATTCATTTTTGGGATAGAAAAAGCTGTTTACGCATTGATGATACGTATTATAAAGAGCCTTTTCGGCAAAATCGACATCAAAGTTGGCACGACGCAGCACAACGCCAAGTTTTTCGTAAGAAACTTCAGAAAAAACGAGCAAATGACGGAGATCTGAAAGAAATCCTTTGTAGAAGGCTGTTGATTCTTCCGTCTGATTCTGATCCAGTTCAGGCAAAGCATTCTCATTCAAAAATTTTTCAATCCGATCGATAGCCGGTTTTAACTTTTCCCTAGTTGACTCACATGTTTTCTGTACATTGGCTGCTGACATAAAGGTAGCTCCCCCTTAAATAAGTCCTTACATATAGGTCGGCCAACGGTGGTTTTCCCTGACCTTTGAATTCTCAGCTATAATCCTACCATAAAAAGATGACGAGCGGTATCCCTTAATCATGCTTTCCGCTTCTGCCGTTGAACATGCCTATTATCCGCAGTTAGACTCGAACTCGCCTGCATAAAAATATCCGCTTTTTCTAACGATAGATATAACCAGTGACAACGACGAAGCACTGTTAATGATTGTCCAAAATGAACGAAGGAGGTTCCATCCACCATGTCCAGACCGAAATGGATTAACTGGGCCCTTGCAGCTGGTGCAGGAGCACTCGCCCTGACGCTCTTGCTTCCAACATCCAATCGTCCAGAACCTAAGCCAAGTGCCCTGTCCGACTCTGCTCATGAAGAGCACACGAGTAAGCAGCGTCTGAAAGTGCAGGATGTCAAAGCAACCGATCTTCTGACCCGTATGGATGCCAAGCAACATCTCAGTATCATGCTGGAGAAAACCGCCACAATGAATGCTGCGCAGGTTAGCCGATATGTGAATGATCTCCAACGTTCACATGAACATATCAGATCCATTCATCTCATGAATACCAATGGCTCTTTTAATAAGCCCTTTGATCAGGCCTCCACACAAGGAAGCAAGTTGGAACAACAGAAGCTTCAACATTCGTTCAATCTTGCCAAAAAAGCGGTAAACAAACGTCAAAGTTTTGAATCCTCTTCTTTTCCTTTGGGAAAGGAAAAATATTTTGTTATGGGGCAACCCTCCAAAGATGGCAAAAGAGCTGTAATTGCCTTGTTCAGCCAGAACGTATTAAATGCTGTTGAACAACATCAGCGCAAAAATCTTCGCATGATCCCTTATCCGCGTGAGGGTAAATTCAAAATTGAGTCTGTTCACCCGGATACGCTTAACGAAATCACAGTGAAGACCGGACATGATAATGCAAATGCCAGTCATTTTTACGAAAATGAAATCGTCATCCGATTTCGCCAGGATCCCGGTGAACGGGATATGCGTATCATTAAATCCGATCTGAGAGCGCAATCTGCGCGCAAGCTGGGATACACGTATGTTTTTCGGTCAGAACACATGAGTTACAAACAATTGCACAGTTATTTCGAAAGCAAATGGAATCCACTCTATATGGAACCCCACTATATGTATTTAACCAATGATACTGTAACTGAACAAACAGATGTAACGATACCCAATGACATTTTGTTCTCCGATTATCAGTGGAACCTGCCTGCGATTGAGACAAACAGAGGTTGGAATATTACCAAGGGAAATAAAGATGTCATCGTTGCGGTGGTCGACACGGGGGTTGATATGAATCATCCTGACCTGAAGGGCAAGCTCCTTGAGGGTTATAATGTGGTCGAGCCGGGAAGCCAACCGATGGATGATGTGGGACATGGGACACACGTCGCAGGCATTATCGGCGCTACTGTCAACAATAATGAAGGCGTGGCAGGCATGAGCTGGTATAACAAGGTACTACCGGTTAAAGTACTCGACAACTCAGGTTCTGGTACCACGTATGCCGTTGCCGAAGGCATCATCTGGGCAGCCGATCATGGAGCCAAAGTGATCAACATGAGTCTGGGCAATTATGCTGATGCGCAATTTCTTCATGATGCCATCAAATACGCTTTTGACCGGGATATCGTCCTGATTGCAGCCACGGGGAACGATAATACAGAGCGTCCAGGATACCCAGCTGCTTATCCGGAAGTATTTGCCGTATCTGCTACGGACCCGGATATGAGCAAAGCTTCCTATTCCAACTACGGGGACTATGTGGATGTGATGGCTCCGGGGTCCAGCATCGCCAGTACCTATCCAAACAATCAGTATGCGGCCTTATCTGGAACGTCCATGGCTAGCCCTCATGTAGCCGCACTTGCAGGTTTGATTCGTTCGTTGAACCCGGACTTGACCAACACGGAAGTGATGGATTTGATGCGCCAAAGTGTTATTGACCTCGGTGATCCTGGTCACGACAAGTATTTCGGCTATGGGCAAATCGATGTCTATAAGGCACTGCAAGCCGCATCAGGCAACAGCGCTCCTTTGCAATTCTGGCCGCAACATGTCAGACAACAAATGGATAATACGATGAAAAAGTATACCCAGTAATCGTAATGAGGATAATCTGTAAAAAATACAAAAGCAGCTGCGCCCCGGGGCGTACGCTGCTCTTTTGGTTTACATCCAATTCCCGGGGCACCCGCCGCAATTAGCGCTTGCGAGAAGATGTGCGGGCTTTACTTGATTTTTTCACGGATTTTTTCTTCGGATTATGGCTGGATACATAACAAGGGTCTTCTTCTTTGACAACAACAGGATACATGTGGTGATGAATCGGAACACAGTGATGTTTTTGATCACTTCAATCGGGTGGATTACAGGTACGATTTGTGGGATGTAATAATCCTCAACAACCTGGATCGGGTCACAGACAATCGGGCAAAGCGGTGGACAGTAATGGTTCATTTCAAAACCAACTCCCTTTCTGGTGATACTATAACCTATTGCAACAGATCGAAAGTGGATTGGATGTATGTCCATAGTCCGAAAAATTATATGAGCGGTAGCCTGTCCGCCACTGTCCCACCCTGCCCAGGTGTTACTCTGTCAATGACTTGGCACAGTACACGAAGTCCTTCACACAAAAGCTCAACATTTGTTACAGTGAAGCAGATACGCAGACTTGGTGTATCCATCTCCCCTACATAACAGGCGGAACCAGGGAGGAAAGAGACCCCAGCAGCAAGCGACTGATGATGCAACTCACGCATATCCAAGTTACTCGGAAGTTGGAGCCACAGATTCAGTCCTCCCTCTGGCAAGCGCCATTGCATGCCCATAGTAGCATGCTCTTCCAGCACTTTAGAAGCTGCGCACAAGCGAGAATACAATTCATCCCTCAATCGGGATACATAGGCACCGTACTGATTCTGAATAAAAGATTGCAGTGCCTTTTGTGTAAGCAGCGGACTCCCCAAATCCGCAGTAGATTTCGCGGCCACAAGCCGGGTCAATACGCTTCCGTCTGCGATGGCGCAGGCTATACGGCAACCGGGAGACAACACCTTGCTGAAGCTTTTGATATATACGACATGACCTGTCCCATCCATCGATTTAATGGAAGCCGGGGAGGGTCCCGAAAATAAAGATCTGCAAACGGATCATCCTCGAGAATGAGGCAGTGGTAGCTTTGCGCGAGATTAAGAAGCTGTGCTCGTCTTCTTGCACTCATCGTGATACCTGTTGGATTGTGATAAGTCGGGATCGTATAGATCAGCTTGGGCGGATAGGTGTCACATAATCGGGTCAACAGATCAATACGCATGCCTTCGTCATCCATTGGGACCGTAATGATCTTCGCGCCTCTACTCGTAAATACATCAATGGCTCCGGTATAGCTTGGTGCCTCCATGTATACAACATCCCCAGGTCCGACAAAAGTCCGTGCCACAAGATCGATCCCCTGCTGTGCACCACTTGTAATTAACATGCGTTCAGGTGCAGCCTGTAGTCCACGCTCGGCAAAATGTTCGGCAAAGATCTGTCTAAGCTCCCGATCCCCCTGAAAAGATCCGTAAGCTGCCATACGCTCTGTGTGATCAGAGGAGAGTCGGTAGGCGCTGTCGATAATCTCGCGTGTAGGCAACAATTCCGGCTGAATCGCTGACATATGAAGTTCATACCGCACTTGAGGTGACGTATCAAAATGTCTCCAGAGCTGCGCTCGAGGTAAATAATCCACCAGTGCCATCTGCCAATTCCATGACGTACTGGATTCACTGTTGGCATTATTTCGCTGCGTTCGGTCCATATCCTCCGTCTGATCCACGTTCAATGTACCTCTCACATAACAACCTTTCCCTTGGGAGCAGGTGATCAATTGAATCGCTTCAAGTTCAGCATACGCTTTGGATACAGTGACCAGGCTGACACCCAAATCCGCGGTCATTTTACGAACAGAAGGAAGTCGGGTTCCGGGTTCAATGAGTCCTGATCGGATGCGATCGGCAATCGTTAGCGCAATCTGCACGTACAATTTGGTACTGCTTCCCCGCTTTAATTCAATATGCATGTGTGCTCCCCCAACTGTTATGATCTTCATTTTACTGTTATAGTGTAGTCCGTCTATTATAGTT
Source organism: Paenibacillus sp. OVF10 (assembly GCA_022836915.1). Taxonomy (GTDB): domain Bacteria; phylum Bacillota; class Bacilli; order Paenibacillales; family Paenibacillaceae; genus Paenibacillus. Next base: position 5,657,682 of record CP094668.1, read on the forward strand.
TATAATATCAGTATAACAGTGAATAACAGGAGATGAGAATAACATGAGTATCCCTTGGTCCAAAATGGCACAAAACACCCCTTCCTCTGTCGTTCGCGACATGCTCCAGGCCGCTCAGGCACCTGGAATGATCTCACTAGCCGGTGGATTACCAGCCCAGACTTCATTCCCGCTGGAAGCCATCCGCGTTGCATATGAAAAAGTATTTATGAGCGGAGCAGCCGCTCTTCAATATGCGGAGACTGAGGGTTACCGTCCTCTTCGCGCCAAAATCGCCGAACGTCTTGAATCCAAGGGCCTTCCCGCTTCACCCGATCACATGCTTCTCACTACGGGTTCACAGCAATCCATTGACTTGGTTTGCCGCATCCTTCTTGACCCGGGTGACCGTGTATTGGTTGAATCACCAACCTACCTCGCTGCTCTGCAAGTCATTCATTCCTATCAGGCTGAATCTCACGGCGTAGCCTGTGATGATCACGGCATGTTGCCTGAGTCTCTGGAGAAACAGCTCCAGTTGCATCGTCCAAAACTTGTCTACATTAATCCCACGTTCTCCAATCCTACGGGAAAAGTATGGTCCCGAGAAAGAAGACAGCAGGCTGTGGATCTGTGCCGCAAGTATGGTGTACTCATTCTGGAAGATGACCCCTATGGTGAAATTCGGTTCAATCCGGAGCAATTGGATGTCCCTGCTCTCGCAGAACTGGATGCAGCATCCTATGACGGCCCTTCCAATGTTATCTACACCAGTACATTCTCCAAAACGGTAGCACCTGGCCTTCGTGCTGGCTGGATACTGGCTGCTCCCGATATTGTCAAAATGGCAGCACGAGCCAAACAAGGTGCCGACTTGCACTCCAGCAGCATTGACCAAAGAGCGCTTCATGCACTACTTGAATCTTTCGATCTGGATGCGCATATTCGCCATATTTCAGAGGATTACGAACAACGCATGAAAACACTGACGACTCTTATGGCAGCCAAAGCTTGGGAAGGCATCTCGTGGAATTCACCACAAGGTGGCATGTTCTTGTGGCTGCAATTGCCTGAAGGCATGCTTGCAAGCAATCTGTTCACTTACGGTATCCAGGAGAAAGTGTGCATTGTGCCAGGTGATTCCTTCTATGCAGGTACACCAGAGTTAAACCGCATGCGAATCAACTTTACTCATACGGACCCTGAGCTCCTTCCGGAAGCCGTGGAAAGAATGGATCGCGCCATCCAACGTTGGCATGCTTCCTTAACATCGGACAGTGTTGTTACACTGTAATGAACTGTCATAAACGCTTCGCTATTCCATTAGTGTATGAAGGTTAAATAACTTGATATGAGAAATAAAAATAAGGCGGCAGGCCCGAGAATCTCGGAACTGCCGCCTTATTTTTATAGAACCTGTTATCAACAGAAGTTATGTTTTTTTAGATGTTCATGGGTCCTTCTGATCAGTCAGGCCATCGGATGATTCATACGAGTTGTCCTCGACTGATAGGTGGACTACATTGTGTTGCTATGGTGTTGTTGTTGCAGTTAGGAAAGCTTACCGTAAGCCGGGTTCTGTGCTCTTCGTGGTTCATACGGGAACTACCCTCCCACCAGAAGCGACAATCATCTATCTAGGCCATGCATTGCTGCACAGCTCAAGCGACCAACCTAGACACACCTCGGGCTAAGGTTGCCTCCTCCGAAAAGGCGGCTGTGTCCCATTAGGTCTTGCTCCAGATGGGGTTTACCAGGAACGAAGTCACCAGCGTTCCTCGGGGTCTCTTACACCTCGGTTCCATCCTTGCCTGTGCCGGAAAATCCGGCCATCGGCGGTCCATTTCTGTGGCACTATCCTTCAACTCGCGCTGACTGGACGTTATCCAGCATCCTGCCCTGTGGAGCCCGGACTTTCCTCTCGTGGCAACAAAGGCCACCAGCGATTGTCTGTCAAGCTTTCCGAACAACATTACATAGTATACAGGCATTTAGGTTCCCAGACAAGCTTAATATTACTGGAAACCACATAGCAACGGTCTTTTTAGATAAATTGGAATACTTCCGTATTTACCTCTGAAGCTGTGACTTGCGTATCATATCGTTTTTCTTCCAAACGGGAACGAAGCCAATCCGCTGTTTTTGGTTTCATAATCTTTTCGGAATTATGTCCCGGGTCAATGATACACATACCTGCCATTAACGCATCATGAGCCGTGTGATAATCAATATCTCCGGTCACAATAACATCCGCACCTTTGAAGCGGGCAGTGAGCGCATAACGGCTGCCAGAGCCGCCAAGAACCGCTGCTTTTTTGATCTGCTTGTTCAGATCTCCTACTACACGCACATGAGGCACATTGAATTGGGTCTTCACGACCTCCACAAGCTCACCTAATGTCTTAGGTTCCCTAAGGGGTCCCAAGCGTCCCAAACCAAGCGTACGGCCCTTTAAATCCATGGCATAGAGGTCATAGGCCACTTCCTCATACGGATGAGCCTTAAGCATCGCCTGAACGACCTTACTTCTCAGACTTTGGGGTACGATGGTCTCAATCCGCATTTCTTCCACACGTTCCATTTGCCCTTGGGTACCGATAAACGGTTGAGTCCCTTCACCAGGTACAAACGTTCCTGTACCTTCCGTGTTAAAGCTGCACTTGTTGTATTGACCGATACTCCCCGCTCCGGCTTCCAGAATGGCTTGAAGAACCTGTTCATGATGGGTACGAGGTACAAACACAGCCAGCTTGTACAGATGATCTGTGTGTACATCTTCCAGCGATTCTTTACTCTCGATGCCAAGTGCCTCGGCCATCCAGTCATTCATACCACCCTCGGCCACATCCAGGTTTGTATGACTGATATAGACAGCGATATCATGCTTAATCAGCTTTTCATACAATTTACCCATAGGTGTATCTGTACTCAGTGACTTAACCGGACGGAAAATGATGGCGTGATGAGCGATAATCAGGTTGGCACCAATACGAATTGCTTCGTCCACCACTTCATCCGTCACATCCAAAGCCACTAACACGTGACTGATTTCTTTTGCAAACTGCCGAGCTGGAGACCAATTCGGTCATCCGGTACAGCCAGATGTTTGGGAGCGAGTTGCTCCATCAGTTGAATTACAGTTTGACCTTTGGCAAACATGCCAAAACCTCCTTCAAGTTTGCGATAAGACGCTCTACCTCGGCCGCCTTGTCCCGGGAAGAATCCTGATCGGATTTGGAGATCGAGTTTACAACCCCTTGCAGTTTGATGATCTCACTTTCCCACTTGGCAAAAAATACATTCGATGGACGATCCACCAAATAAGGTCCCATCCGCAGCAGCAAATCTTCCGTTAATTCTGCCCCGCCTTGAAGCGGGCGTGCACGATACACCTCTACATTGGCTATCGGGCTTACAGATTGTGGCATCGCCGTTATAATCTCATAAATTTTTCCATCTTCTTCGAGCAACTGTTCTGCTACAACCACCCAGTGATGCTCCAACAACCAGCGTCTGAGGATATCCTCTCCCACATTTGGTTGCAAAATAAGTAACTGGACTCCTTCCAGTTTGGATAAACCTCGGTCCAAAATAGAGGCAATCAGGGCACCACCCATGCCTGCAATGGTGATGACATCCACTTCTCCTGCAGAGATTACATCCAATCCGTCTCCACGGCGTACCGTTATTTTTTCTTTCAGGCCAGCATCACTGACTTGTTTGCATGCAGCATCATAAGGGCCAGGATTGACTTCCCCGGCTACTGCACTCGCAGCTTTCCCACTGCGGATAGCAGCTACTGGCAGCAACGCGTGGTCTGAACCGATATCAGCCATACGGCTGCCATCGGGAATTTGATCATGTATTCGCTGTAATCGATTCGAAAGTTTCATGAAGCACCTACACCATTCATTTAATTTATTGATTTGCATTGAACAAGGAAAAGCGATAAAATAAAATCCAATAAAACATTTCAAGGATGAATTTCCAAAACCAAGAAATCAAGACGTTTAAATTAAAAATAAAGGAGACCCCGCCGCCGCTAAAGCGTCTTGCGGAAAGTCTCCCATAGTTCGATTATTCGAGGAAATCCTTGAGTCGTTTACTACGACTCGGGTGGCGCAATTTACGAAGAGCCTTGGCTTCGATCTGACGAATACGCTCACGCGTAACACCAAATACCTTGCCAACTTCCTCCAGCGTTCTCGTCCGTCCATCGTCCAGACCAAAACGTAGACGAAGCACATTCTCTTCACGTTCAGTCAGTGTATCCAATACATCTTCGAGCTGTTCTTTCAGCAACTCATACGCAGCAGCATCCGCCGGAGCAAGTGCTTCCTGATCCTCAATGAAGTCACCCAGATGGGAATCATCTTCCTCACCAATTGGTGTTTCCAGAGAAACCGGTTCCTGTGCAATCTTCGTAATTTCACGAACTTTTTCTACACTCAGATCCATCTCAGCAGCGATTTCTTCTGGTGTCGGTTCACGCCCAAGTTCCTGCAACAGCTGACGGGATACCCGGATCAGCTTATTAATCGTCTCCACCATGTGTACAGGGATACGAATGGTACGCGCCTGGTCAGCAATAGCACGAGTGATCGCTTGGCGAATCCACCATGTAGCATACGTACTGAACTTGTATCCTTTTTTGTGGTCGAACTTCTCAACCGCTTTGATCAGACCCATATTACCTTCCTGAATCAAATCAAGGAACAACATTCCACGTCCAACGTAACGCTTGGCGATACTGACTACAAGTCGAAGGTTCGCTTCAGCCAGACGACGCTTGGCTTCTTCATCCCCGTTCTCAATCCGTTTAGCCAGTTGTACTTCATCATCTGCCGACAACAGTGGCACACGACCAATTTCCTTGAGGTACATACGGACAGGGTCATTGATTTTGATACCTGGCGGCAAGCTCAGGTCATCATCAAAGTGAAATTCGTCCTCTCCCTCTCTGGTGTTGTTCTCGGAATCTTCACTAGGACGAAGTGTAACCTCTTCATCATTTTCATTCACTACATCGATACCCAGATCGCTCAGTTGCTCATAGAACTCATCCATTTGCTCTGCATCCTGCTCAAAAGGAGAGAGTTTCTCTATAATTTCCTTGTAATTCAGCGAAGCTCTTTTCTTACCTGATTCAATCAATTGATCTTTAACCTGATCCAGTGTCAATTCTGTTTCTAGTTCAGTATGCTGATCATTCGCCATAACTCGACTCCTCCTCCCTAGAAACATCTAATCATCAGACGTTCACTGTCTCTCTAGGGCAATCATTTCAATTGCAATCTGTGCCGCGCGTACAGAATCACCTGCCCGCTCTGCAGCAATCATTTCTTCTTTTTTCAAATCGTACTCTTTTTTACGCGGATACTTCAGCACTTCCCTGATGCAATCATCGAGCATTTGAATACTCCATTCACCTGGACCATCCATCATCGAGATTGAACTGACCGTTTTTTCCAAGCGATCGTCATGCAGTGAAGACATAAAACGGCTTGTATCCGACGGTTTGCCTTGCGCATAGTAGGCATATAGATAAGCAGCAATAGCTGCATGATCATCCAAGTTAAAAGCTTCACCAAGATGCTCATTCACGTACTGGGCAGCCTCATCATCCTGCAACATCCAGGCAATCAGTTTGCGTTCGGCAGCGTGATAAGCCGGTAACAGATTCGGTGTAGGCACCTGCCTATTTTGTTGCCTACCATTATTCCACCTTTTCGGGTTATTATCCCCGTACTGGAGGTTATTTTTCATTGCCTCCCGTTCTTCATTACACTCCTGCTTCAATGTTTCGAAGGATACGTCCACTTCTGCAGCCAGTTCACGAAGATACACTTCCCTTTCTGTTGGAGAAGGTAAGGGTGCAATCAATTTTACTGCTTCTTTCGAATAGGCGATTTGTCCGCCACCCTCTAGCAGTATATGGCTTTTTTCAAGTTTATAAGTTTAAATTTTGTAGTTGTCACGGCACCATCCACAATCTGGTTTCGGAACCGATCACCACCATGCTTCCGGATAAAGTCATCCGGGTCAAGTCCCTCGGGTATGAGAGCCACTTTGACCTGCAATCCAGCTTCCTCAAGAATGGGGAAGTTTTTGAGTGCAGCAGCCTGTCCTGCTTTGTCGCCGTCATAACATATGATGACTTCGTCACACATCCCTTTGAGCATCAGTGCCTGATTCTCGGTTAGCGCAGTGCCCATTGCCGCTACACCATTCTGGATGTCCTGATCCCATGCGGAGATGACATCACCATATCCCTCGAACAAAATGGCTTGTCTTTGTTTGCGAATTGCATTTTTGGCATGATGCAGATTATAGAGAACACGGCTTTTGTTAAATAACCGGGTTTCCGGTGAATTTAGATACTTCGGTTGCCCATCTCCCAATATGCGTCCTGCAAATGCAATCGGCTTACCGCTCCTGCCATTAATCGGGAACATAATCCGGTCTCGGAATCGATCCACATATCCCTGACCTTCATTTCGCGGTGACAGAAGTCCACCCTTTTCCATCTCTTCAAGCGGATAGTTACGTTTCTCGAGAAATTGTACCAGTGTGTCCCAACGATTTGGTGCGAAACCAATCTGAAACTGGTCGATCAACTTGTCGCCAAAACCTCTTGAGCGTAAATACTCCATGGCTGACTTGCCGTGCTCTGTATTTTTCAACAAAAATTATACAGCTTCGCGGTAAGCTCATAAGCCTCCAATAGACGTTCCGTCTCCGGATTCACATGAGCAGATTCACGCCCTTGCCAGTCCCCCATAGAGATGTGACTTTCTTCCGCCATCGTCTTGACAGCCTCGGGAAAGGATAACCCTTCGATTTCCATCCTGAATTTGATGGCATTTCCACCCGTGCCGCAACCGTAGCAGTAGAAAATTTGTTTCTCAGGTGTAACGGTGAACGAAGGCGTCTTCTCGGAATGAAAAGGACAGAGGCCCTTCATATACTTCCCCTGTTTGGTCAGATGCACAAATCGGCTCACCGTATCGACAATATCATTCTGCTGTAACACCGATTCAATAATACTTTCGGGTATACCGCCTTGTCCGGTACTCATCTCTGGCCACCTTCATCTCTTCAACACGTAAATATAATTCGATAAACTTACACATTCTCCTGCAAATCTTTTAAAAGTTTTGTCAGTTTATGTTGAAACATTTCTCGATCCTGCTCTGTGAAAGGCTTTGGGCCTTTCCCGTAATGGCCTCTTTTTCGTGCTTTGGCCGCAGTATGACGAGAATCCAACATGAAATCAATGTCACGATCGTTGAACTCACGACCACGAAAGGATAAAACATAACAACGTTTGCCGAGCGCAAGTGCCGCAAGTCCATAGTCCTGAGTGATAACCACATCATATGGCTTAATATGATTAGCAATATACAGGTCTGCGCTCTGATCACTGCGATCCACTTGCACGGTTCGTACCCCTTCTCCTCCTTGAAGCAAATGATCAAATGAAGAGACTAACAATACGGGGATGTTGAAAAGGCGAGCGGTTTGCGCAATCTCGGTTTTGACCGGGCAAGCATCACCATCCACAACAATGTGACGTATATTAAACTCACTCAAACCCAGACCACCCGGTTTCATAAAATAGCTGCATATTGTTATATACGACCCCGGCCAGGCAAAATCCTTCTGGCACAACAAGGGAAATCAAAGGCTAAAATACGGAGCGGTTGTAAAAAATACATTTCACAACCCGTTCCGTATATTTATACCCTCATATATCCTTCTTTAATACTGAATTTTAGCTTTGCGCCAAGTCTGTGGAAAAGGACTCATGAAATACGTCCAATTACCAAACCAACTTGGAAAAATCAGCAAATCCTTTTAAGTCACGATCAATAGCTGCGAGCAAGGCAAGTCGATTCGCCCGAACAGCTTCATCTTCAGCCATAACCATAACCGAATCGAAGAATGAGGTAATACCATCCTTCCAGGCAGATGCAATAGCCAGTGCTTCAGCAGCATGATGCTGAGTCAAAGCCTGACGATATTCTGCATTCGTTCTGCTCCATGACTCGTGTAACTGACGCTCTCCATCTTCTGTGAACAGTTCTGGATGTACAGAAGCATTGGATGCTTTGGCAGCCAGGTTACCCACACGGTTGAACGATTCAACCGTTGTTTTGAATGCGTCTCCTGTCAGAACAGCCGCCATCAACGCTTCACCTTTTGGAACCACAGCGCTGATATCATCGAATCCGGAAGAAATTACGGCATCCACTACGTCGTAGCGAACGGTTTCGGACAACAATTTTTTCACACGAAGACCAAAGAAGTCTTGCAGATCTTTACGAATCTCTTCATCTGCACGTTTCAACAGGTTCATCTGGGCATGCACTTGAAGTGCTGCTCCGAACACGTCTGACAATGTCAGCGGAAGCTTGTGATCCAGCAAAATCTGTACAATACCTGCAGCCTGACGGCGCAACGCGTACGGATCCTGAGAACCCGTTGGAATAATGTTGATTGAGAAACAACCCACGATTGTATCCATTTTGTCCGCAGCACTCACAATGGCACCAACAAGAGAAGCAGGGGATTGATCTCCAGCGAAACGTGGCTGATAGTGTTCAAATACCGCTTTAGCCACTTCTTCTTTTTCGCCAGCTTTACGAGCGTAATCCTCACCCATCACACCTTGCAGTTCCGGGAATTCACCCACCATCAGTGTCACCAGATCGAATTTGCAGATATCTGCTGAGCGGCTAACGGATTCGGCAACATCACCGGATACTTGCAGTTTGGCAGCAATTCCATCGGCAATCTTGCGAATACGGCGTACTTTATCTCCAACTGTTCCCAGCTCTTCCTGGAAGACGATACTTTCCAGCTTCGACAATGCATCCTTAATCTGAAGTTTCTGGTCTTCCTCATAGAAGAACTTGGCATCAGACAGACGTGCACGCAGTACTTTCTCATTCCCTTTGGCAATAACGTCCAGTGAATCACTTCCACCGTTACGTACCGTCACGAAGAATGGCAACAATTGTCCTTCATTGTCCAGTACAGGGAAATAACGCTGATGCTCACGCATGGAAGTAATCAATACTTCTTGTGGAATATTCAAGAATGAGGAGTCAAATGTCCCGAACAATACGGTAGGTGTTTCCACCAGGAACAGGACTTCCTCCAGCAAGTCTTCCTTAATCGCGATATCCCATTTCTTCTCAGCAGCCAGTGCCTGAATCTGGGATACAATCATCTGTTCACGTTCCTGGATATCAGCAATGACATGTTCTGCACGCAACACTTCCACGTATGAAGACGGAGTGGAGATCACGGCCTCCTTACCCAGGAAACGATGTCCGCGAGTTACATTACCCGATTTAACACCTGTCACTTCCAGATCGATAACATCACTGCCGAGCATAGCCACAATCCAGCGGATTGGACGTACAAATTTGAAATCATAGGAAGCCCAACGCATGAATTTCGGGAACGTCATGGCATGTAATACAGAAAGTAATCCTTCCCCAACCACAGAAGCCGTTTCCACACCTTTGCTACTCTTCGTTGCATAGATATATTCGACACCGTTCAGTTCCTTGAACGTAAACTGGTCCGGTTCAACACCTTGACTGCGGGCGAATCCGAGTGCAGCCTTGCTCCAATTGCCACTGTCATCCAGGGCAATTTTGCGTGAAGGACCTTTCACTTCTTCCTCGATATCTTCCTGTTTTTCAGCCACATTTTGAATCAAAACAGCCAGACGGCGCGGTGTAGCATATGCATTCACTTCACCATAAGCAATGCGGGATGCGTCAAGCCATTTCACGACACGCTCTTGCAGCTGTGCGATTGCTGCGCGCATAAAGCGTGCAGGTACTTCTTCCAGCCCGATTTCAAACAACAGATCCTTAGACATGCTCGGCTCCCCTTTCTTGATCAGCGGGAAGCCTAGCTTCTCACGCTCTTCCATATATGTTGCAGCGACTTGGCGAGCCAGATTACGGACACGTGTGATGTAACCCGTACGTTCCGTTACACTGATAGCTCCACGTGCATCCAACAGGTTGAACGTGTGGGAACATTTCAGCACATAGTCATATGCCGGGAATACCAGATGCTGCGCCATGGCCTTGTTTGCTTCTTCTTCATGCATGTTGAAGAGTGTAAACAGCATTTTGACATCAGATACTTCAAACGTATATTTAGAGTGTTCGAATTCTGGCTGACGGAATACATCACCATAAGTGATACCTTCCACCCATTCCAGATCAAACACATTCTCTTTATCCTGAATGTAAGAAGCCAAACGCTCCATACCATACGTAATTTCAACAGCTACCGGATTTGTCTCGATTCCACCAACCTGTTGGAAATACGTAAATTGTGTAATTTCCATTCCATCCAACCATACTTCCCAACCAAGACCTGCACAACCGAGGGAAGGATTCTCCCAGTTATCTTCAACAAACCGAATATCATGTTTGAGCGGATCAATGCCCAGACGCTTTAGACTTTCCAGGTAAATTTCCTGAATATTGTCCGGTGAAGGCTTGATGATTACCTGGAACTGATGATGCTGGTACAGCCGGTTAGGTTCTCACCATAACGTCCGTCCGAAGGACGACGGGAAGGCTCCACATAGGCCACTTTCCAAGGTTCGGGTCCAAGCGAGCGCAAAAAGGTCATCGGGTTCATCGTACCTGCCCCTTTTTCCGTATCGTATGGCTGGACAATAATACAGTTATGCTCGGCCCAGAATTGTTGCAGCGTTAGAATCATCTGCTGAAAATTCATAATCATGCTCCTTTTCAATGGTTTGTTAGCAAGCTTAGGACGGTGAAGACAACAATAAATAGCCCCGTCCTACGCCTGTTGTACAGACGTAGGGACGAGAGCTATTCCCGCGGTTCCACCCTACTTGGCTTAGATCAAACAGGATGATCCTGTTCGTTCCAGCCCACTTTTCCGTGTCCATTCATGCTCCCGAGTGCCGTTTCAAAGACCGATTCAGCCAGGCTCCCACCATCCCCGGCTCGCTCATTCATGATTACCAAGTGTTATACAACGACTTGTGTCCATGAATGCAATAAATCCAGTCTTTTACTTTCTCGTTCAATGCATGTCTCATAAAGAGAAATTATATTTCATAATATATAAAATCTAGTATGAAGTCAAGATATAGTTTCGCTTCCACCAAAACGCCTCAAATCCCGTACTTCTCCATCTGATCGAGGAAAGAACGGGATTTAAGATTCAGACCGAGCTGATGATCCATAAAGGCACGCATCAACTTTTTGATCTCATCACGGGTAGACTCACTCACTGATATATTCCCCAAGCGCTGCAGATCCAACTGCGCGAACAAACGCAACAACTTCAGAGCCTTTGGACTTACTGACATGGCTGGAGGATCGAAATGTTTGCATGCTCGACACAAGACGCCACCAAGTCTGGGACTCATAAACAACTGCTCATCTGGTCGCTCCTGGTTGCAGGAGATGCACTCATCAAACTGTGGACCATATCCAGATGCCTGTAATATTTTCATTTCATACAGACTTGTAATAACAACCGGATCTTTCTCTTCCTTCAACGCCTGCAAACACGCCTTTAACTGTTTGAACCAAAATGTCCCCGTCTCTTCATCCTGAAGCACACGATCCAATAGTTCACACGCATAAGAGGCATAAGAGGCCTTGACCAAATCTTCACGCAACTCATGATAAGATTCAACAATTTCTCCAGCGTTCAGTGTGCCTAAACCTGTATTTCGAAAATATACATATTGACCATACGTAAACGGCTGCACCAGTGCAGCATGTCGGCTCTTGGGCTTTTTGGCACCGCGGACGAGTACTCCTACTTTCCCGCCGCTTTCGGTGCAAAGCGTAATGATTTTGTTCCCTTCGCCGTAGTCCATGCTGCGGATGACAATCCCTTCCACCCTGTATAGCATGCCTCGTCACCTAACCATTCCCGAATCAGCCAATTATCCTTCGGCTTCTTCATCTTCAATCACTTCCCTTGCGTTATCCGACTCCTGTCCTAACGAGTTACATGCCTCGGTATATAACAAATAGGACTCTACATCCCCCGTCATCGCAAAAACCTTCCACGAAAAATCTCGCATCGGAATTTCATCCTCTCTTCGGAAATGACGTCTGCATCTACCAAATAGGATGGAGTCTTGCAAGGTAAACTATGTGTTGCAATTACTGGATACAATTCCGACGATCAGTCGCGGCCAAAGCCAAGGTCACGCAGAACTCTATCCTGATTTCTCCAGTCTTTTTTCACTTTAACCCACAGGTCCATGAAAATTTTGGAGCCGAGCAAGTTCTGAATATCGTGTCGAGCTCGTTTACCCACTTCTTTCAGAAGGGCACCCTGCTTCCCGATAATGATTCCTTTTTGCGAATCCCGTTCCACAAAAATGACAGCTGAGATATAAACGACACCGTTATCTTGCACTTTCATATCCTCAATCGTTACGGCAATGGAGTGTGGCACTTCTTCACGAGTCATCTGCAAAATTTTCTCACGGATCAACTCTGCACATACAAACTGCTCCGGATGGTCAGTAACCTGGTCATCAGGATAGTACTGTGGACCTTCTGGCAAATACTTGCCCAGCTGTTCCAATAGTGTGCTTACATTACTGCCGAGCATGGCAGATACAGGCACGATTTCAGCGAAATCATGCAGTTTGCGATACTCCTCAATAAGGGCAGCAGCGCTTCCGGCTCAATTTTGTCAATTTTATTCATGACAAGAATGACAGGCGTACGAATATTTTTCAACTGTTCCGCAATATAACGGTCACCGCCACCCATGCCTTCCGAAGCGTCAATCAGGAATAGCGCTGCTTCTACTTCTCCAAGTGTGTTCAGAGCAGTCTGGTTCATGTAATCGCCAAGTTTGGATTGACGTTTGTGAATACCCGGTGTGTCCAAGAATACGATTTGCTGATGTTCGGATGTATACACACCATGAATTTTATTACGTGTGGTTTGTGGCTTGTCCGACATGATCGCTATTTTCTGTCCGATCACCTGGTTCATCAATGTGGATTTACCTACGTTTGGACGTCCAATAATAGCTACAAAACCGGATTTAAATGCTTGTTTTTTCATATGTTCCTCCTCAGGCGCCTAGGCCTGGAATATTGGTTTATTTTTTGGCAGAATTCAGATCAGAAGGCCCAAAAGCCCAAGGTAACAGTTCAGCAACGGTGGTCTCTTGCAGATCACCTTTCATGTTCCCCAAGATAACTTTCATATCCGGTTCACACAGTTCGTACATGACCTGACGACATACGCCACATGGAGCAATCGGACCATCCGTGTCTCCCACAATGGCAATCGCTTTGAAGCTGCGAGGCTTCTGCCCACCTGCAATGGCACTGAACATCGCTGTACGCTCAGCACAGTTACCTGGGGTATAAGCAGCATTCTCAATATTACAACCATGATGCACATGACCTTCACTGTCAAGCAAAGCCGCGCCTACACCAAAATGGGAGTAAGGCGTATACGCCTTCGTACGTGCCTTAATTGCTTCTTGCATTAACAAACCGTTATCCATCATTATTCTCTCCCTTAGGGTGCAATATAAAGTTAGTACCTACGAATTAAGTTCAACCAAAGCCAATTTTACACTAGCCACTCCGAGTCCAGAATAACCCTTCGATCGCTGTTATCCCCAGATTTTTTGATTCACTTTTTCAAAGTGAAAATCCGGGGATAAAGGCGAACGCTTCGCTTCTACAGGTTTATTTCTGTCCTCTTCGTTATCGTGTAACGTCTATAAGTTCAACTTAAAAAAGGTCTAACTTTACAAAGTTGTGTAGTATTAAAATCAAATCAAAACAAGGTTAAAACAAAATCAGTACAAACCCAGCCAGCTCATCACCGGCTTAATGAAAACGATACAACCGATGATGACGGCGAATACCGCAGCCAGCAGAACTGCCCCGGCCGCGGTATCCTTTGCCGCTTTTGCCAGCGGATGGATATGGGGTGTGCCAAGTCAACCGCTGCCTCTACAGCCGTGTTCATCAATTCAGTCACCAGCACCAAAAAGACAGCGGTCAGCACAAACATCCAATCCGTTCTTGAGATTCTGAAAAAAGCCGGCTACACACATCAAAATAGCCACTCCCGTGTGAACTCTCACATTACGCTGAGTCCGCAACCCATATGCGATTCCTTCCGCAGCATTGCGGAATACCAGACCCCAGGAGCGCCTTTTCATTATCGTGTCAACCCGGCCTGGGCCAATACCGCTTCTTGTTTACCCATCATTTCAGCCTCACTTGCTTCATCCTGATGGTCATATCCGAGCAGGTGTAAAAAACCATGGACAAACAGAAAACCAAGTTCACGTTCAAATGAGTGTCCATACTCCTCACTTTGCAGGATGGTCCGTGGTACGGAAATGATGATGTCACCAAGAACATCCGGCATCTCTTCCATTTCTTCATCTTCGTCCAGCTCATAGATAATATCAAGCTCTTCATCAACCGTTTCGTTCATCGCAAAAGACAGTACATCCGTAGGACGGTCAATGCCGCGATAATCACGGTTCAACTCATGGATCTGCTCATCGTTTACAAAAGTCAGAGCCACTTCCCCGTCTGCAACACCTTCCGCTTCTCCTGCAAGGTTCAGCAACTGTTCCAGCATTGCAATCATCGGTTCTGTAATTTCTTTATCCTGTTGTTCATTATTCCATGCCAGATTAAGACTCATTCCTTCATAACTCCTATCTACTAATATTAGAGGTTGTTCAAAAAGACTTTCTAACTTCATCCCATCTTCTCGGTACTGAAAACCAACCTTTTTGAACACGAACTATTATTAAATTAGCCTGCTTCGGGTGAAGTCGGCTTTGGTTTCTTAATCTCCTCCGGATATTCGATCCTGGAGTGGAAGATACCCATCACCGTTTCCTTTAATGTTCTGGCGACGATATCCAGTTCACGCATCGTAAGGTCACAATCATTGAATTGATGATCGTCCAATCGGCCTTTAATAATCTTCTCAATCATGGACTCCACTTGCTCCACTGTCGGTTTGCGCAAAGATCTCACAGCAGCCTCCACACTATCGGCAATGCCAACAATAGCCGATTCCTTGGACTGAGCCTTTGGCCCAGGGTAACGGAAATCTTCTTCCGTGAAATCAGGCTCAACGCCTGCTTCTTCCGCCTGGCGCAGTGCTTTGTGATAGAAATAGTGGAGAAATGTCGTGCCGTGGTGCTGTTCCGCAATATCCCGAATAGGTCTGGGCAGCTTGTAATCCTTCTGCATTTCCACCCCATCGCGCGCATGGGCTACGATAATGGATTTGCTCAGTTTCGGATCAATTGAATCATGCGGATTCTCCATATTGTTCTGATTTTCAATAAAATAGATGGGGCGCTTCGTCTTGCCAATATCATGATAATACGAACCCACTCGGCAGAGCAATCCGTTAGCTCCTATGGCTTCTGCTGCTGCTTCAGACAGATTGCCTACCATAACGCTGTGATGATAGGTACCCGGTGTCTCCGTCAGCAACTTACGTAGAAGCGGATGGTTCGGATTAGACAGTTCCACCAGTTTGAGCGCTGACAAAATGCCAAATGAAGTTTCGAAAAATGGCATCAGCCCAATGACCAGTATGGCAGTTAATACGCCACCCGCAAATGCAAACCCAACGCCATACAGTGTCGTGGTTCGATTCCAATCGCCCGAGTCAATCAAAGCCAAGGTGAAGACGGCTATGGACCCGAACAGACAGACCATAATGGCTCCTTTCAGGATCGTTGATCGCTGGCTAGCCTTATGAGTTGCAAAGATCGCAACAAATGAAACCAATACAGCGAAGAAACCTAATTCGAAGTCAAAAAGCTGACCCTGATGGGTATTCAAAATGATGCTGGACAACATACCGATCAATATCGAACATACAAAGGCAAGCGAGGTATCCAGTAACAAGGCAATTAACATCGCTCCTACCGCAACAGGTGCAAGGAAGCCAACATAGGACCTCTCATTAGTCTGGATAATCGCCGTCACATGCATAACTACAATCGTAATAATAAAAATGAGAACAAGCATCAACAGCTGCGCATTATTATATTTGAAATGCGTTCCGCTGCCTTGCTGAATATACATCAGAATGGCTGCCGACAACAGGCAGGAAAACATAAGAAGTCCAAGCTGCGGCCAGTAGTTCACTTCATTTTTCAGCAAATCATTTTCATCCAGCAAAGTATACATCTCCGGGGTGATCATCTCACCCTTGGCAACTAATGTGTCCCCTTGCTTGATAAAGACAGTTTGCGTGTTCTCACGCGCCTGCACTTTCGCTTCCTTCGTTCCCTCTTCATCGTAGAAGCGGTTAGCGGTCACCACGAGGCGAGCAAGCTCTTGCACGACCTCACGTTGCGTACGCTTACCAAGAGAGCTGACACTCACCATCTCAGCTACTTTGGCACGGGCAGTAGTTGCATCGCTGATCTGATCCGTCATTAACCGAGCAACAATATCCCTCGCAACCGGTTTCATCTCCTGGATATCATCCGATGTCAGACGCGAGATTTTGATGTAAGTTTCTTCAGGAATACGGTAGCTTTGCTCCTGTACCACATTTCTGATCTCTTCCAAAAGAGTCTCGGAGTATGTACCGGCTTTCCGATTATTATTGATATAGTTGGTCACAAAATCTTTCTGACGCTGCGGAATTTCATCACGATAAATATCAATCTTGTCCTGACTTGAAATCTGATCATCCTGATTTAATCGATCTACACGATCAAGCAGGGTAGTCATCAAATTTTCGTTTCGTAACTGGACAATCTGAAATATCGGCTGTACCCGTTCCGCAGCTTCTTCCTGTGCTTTGAGTGTGGCCTTGTTATTCGGAATCTGCATGGGCGCAGCAATATCCACTTCACTCCGTGTACCTTCCTGAATATCATACCGCTCAGGGAGCAGCTTGGAAGCCAGACTGACGTAGAAAAGAATCACCAGAAACAAAACAGAAGATAGCGTGCCCACACGCTATACTTCCATCCTGTAGCCTTATTCTGAAAAGATTTGCCTTTTGACGGTTCCTTCGAGGTCACTTTAGACAATCCCTTTCTATGCTTGATTTTCTGCGGCGTGGTTGTAAGCCACGATAATTTTCTGGACAAGGGAATGCCGTACAACATCTTGCTCGGCAAAATAGACAAATCCAATCTCGTTAACTTCATTCAAGATCGTATTCGCTTCCACAAGCCCGGATTTCTTACCACGCGGTAAATCAATCTGTGTCACGTCTCCGGTGATGACCATTTTGGAGCCAAAACCAAGACGAGTCAGAAACATCTTCATCTGTTCCGGCGTTGTGTTCTGTGCTTCATCGAGAATGATGAAGGAGTCATCCAGCGTACGCCCCCGCATGTAGGCGAGTGGCGCGATTTCGATTAACCCTCGCTCCAGTGCCTTAGCGGTCTGTTCTTGTCCCATAACGTCATACAGGGCATCGTACAGCGGTCTCAGATACGGGTCTACCTTTTCTTGAAGATCACCTGGCAAAAAACCAAGACTCTCTCCCGCTTCAACAGCAGGCCGTGTGAGCACAATGCGTTTGACGCTGCCTTCTTTAATTGCGGCAACAGCCAGTACAACAGCAAGGTAGGTTTTACCCGTACCGGCAGGACCAATGCCAAATACAATATCACGTTTTTTAATTGTAGTTACATAGTGCTTCTGCCCAATGGTTTTAACACGGATTGGTTTACCTCGGTATGTCGTTGTAATCTCACCCTTGAACAGATCCAATAGCTGGTCTGCCCGCATATCCTTGGCAAGTTCAATCGCATACTTCACATCTCTCTCGGTTAACACATATCCATTGCGTATCAATTGCAGTAACACGTCAAATAATTGTTCAAGCGATTCCACCTGCTGTGCGTTGCCAAATATCACAATCTCCGCTTCACGGGATGCAATCTGGGCGGGAATCTCGGATTCAATCAGTTTAAGAAAAGTATCTTGGGGTCCAAAAAGAGATTGGCCCTCTCCCGCACTCTGGAGGGAGATTTGTATGCTGCGTGTTTGCTCTGACAAATATCCTCATTCTCCTTGACTATGGACTAGCGGAAGTTCTTCCGCAATGCTTTCTTCTACTTCAAATAAGACTTTCATATAAACTTTACCATTCTCTTTCTTCTCATGCAAAATTTTTTCACTTATAATTTTTGTTCCTTTGCCGTTTTTGGCGATAATATCGTTCCTTGCTCCTTCCAATCCTTTTGTTCTGGCCCATTCTATCGTCTGTTGTTGCTCATGCTCTCGGGTCTCCAGATCTTTCTCTGTCAGCCAACCCATGGGAAGTGTAAAAGATCGCCACGTCAATGGTTTATGATTACTTTCGGTATCAAATGAACTGAACGGTGTACTTCCGTACCCCCACAGTTGGATCGCCCATTTCCCCAGCACCATATAAAAACGTTCTTTGCTCTCACCTGTCATTGTGTTATGTTTTTGCACCAGCGGAACCTCTACCTGATACTCACGCCATACCAGACCACGAACTTCGCCTTTGGCAACGATGGTTTTAGTGTTCTCCTCATCCCCGAGAATCCCCGAGATCAATACCTGACCCTTTTTGACACGCATGTCCTTTTGAACAACAGGGCGTCCCTGCTCCGCATAGATTTGAGTGACCACAGCATCTGACTTGCTGATCAAATGTCTGGGATTCAGCAATGGTTCGCGCTTGGGTTGCGCCGATTCTACGACCTGAATGGTAATGGTTGTCCCCTCTTTGCTCACGCCAATCCATGTTACATCCGGCAGAGCGAGTGCAAGCTGCCTGGAGAGCTTGTCTTGGCTTTGCAGACGGAACCCCCATTGCAAAGGATATATACCCTCTTTCTTCGCTGCTGCAAGCACCTCGTCGGTGGGAATGGTGACGTTACCCTTGACCTCCACACTCCATACCATGGACGACAACGCAAACAAAGCTGCTACAAAAAACAGCATACCCCCAAGAAAGAACTTCCTCCGCAATAAACGGGCCGCAAAAAGGGGAAACCGCTGCGATGGGTTACTTTCACCCTGCAGCCTGTCCGTTTCAACACAGGACGCAACCTGAAAAATGCGGCAGCAGAATGTTCATCTCTGCCACGCGTCCATCGTAAGCACGCAGGTTCCACACTTCCAGCCCCTGCTCTGCCACCGTGTTGATCAATGTTTCAATGTCTCCCCCAGTGACCGTGATTCGGACTGCTCCCCGCAGTTTGTACAGACTGGGCTGCTTCATCCGTTCCCCTCCACTCCATTCATATGAATATCCAGAATCGTTCCTTCAACAGCTACTTCATCCGGCAAAATGTTACGTATCACCAAGGCAGTTCCTTTGATCTCCAACTGGCCTTGGGAAAGAGCCAGCACGATGCGATCCGGGGTGAAATGGATGACACCGCGATGATTCTCTATATACAGTTGCTTACTGCCGATCAGGGTTAACCGTGGCATATCATAAAGCACATCCTGCGGCAGATCCAACACTTCACTGGTCCATCTGCGCAGCTTGCGGCTGATCCGGGTCATTCGAAGGTCTTCCCCTTCCTCTACAGTTCAACTTATGCGCAGATTCATGAATTTATGAAAATTCCGGGGCGTGTTAGGGACGAATGTTGAGAAAAAGGATAGAACACAGAAAAAGCCGTCTCCGGCGGCTTTATGCTCACCAGAGACGGCTTTATTTCCGTCCAGCAACTTAACTTATTTACAGTTTCCTCTTGTACCAAACGGCTGTTTGGAACGAGGAGAACCCAGTACTTCTGCCCACAGGACACCTGTGCGAATATCAGCAGGACGAAGCGGAGACGCTCCCGATTCATCAATGCTGGTCTCATCCCAACTGGAATCAGACACAACTGGCCGATTCGCAGAAGAGATGCGATTCAAACGTTCTTCAATCAAGCGCTGCTGTTCTTCCATGCCTCTCATCTGTTCCTCAAGTGAATTTTCCATGGCACTCATCGTGCCCTCACTTCTGTAGTCAGTTGCGGGGCGAGAAGATGCAGCAGGCTCCGAGTACGGCTGATCATACTGATTCTCATATTGCACGTCATCATACCGATCGTCATACTGTTCATCATAACGTGGGTCTGCAGGTCCGGAAGACTGCTGCTGCGGAGATGAGTTGTCTCTTGAGCGTTCATCCCGGCCTGAATCACCGCTGCCTCCAAACGTAGGCATCCCGTTGGCAGGACGCTTTTTGTTCGGATCAGCCGATTTGGCAGCTTTCCCCAAGAAGGAGAAGAGCGCAAAACCGATGACGGCCACAATATACAGATTATCAAAAATCCATTCAAATAGGCCCATATGCACTCACCGCCTATCTTCCGTTTTTGGAATCACCCTGATCGTTGGAATTCGAACCTTCACCAGGTTTTCCCAAGGTATTACGCATTTGAGTATCCGCTTCAATATTCTTCAGGTTCATATAGTCCATAACACCAATCTTACCACTACGCAGAGCTTCAGACATTGCCAAAGGTACTTGGGATTCGGATTCTACAACGCGTGCTCTCATTTCCACTACGCGTGCTTTCATCTCTTGCTCTTGGGCTACGGCCATTGCGCGACGCTCTTCCGCTTTCGCTTGTGCGATACGTTTGTCAGCTTCTGCTTGCTCTGTTTGCAAGAAGGCACCAATGTTTTTACCTACATCAACGTCCGCAATATCAATGGACAGGATTTCAAAAGCAGTACCTGCATCCAGACCTTTGGACAATACGGTACGGGAGATCAGGTCCGGGTTTTCCAGGACGTCTTTGTGAGAATTGGAGGAACCGTTTGTACTTACGATACCTTCACCAACACGGGCGATGATCGTTTCTTCACCAGCACCACCGACAAGACGGTCAATATTGGCACGAACCGTAACCCGCGCTCTAACTTTAACTTCAATACCATCTTTGGCTACCGCAGAGACAATCGGTGTTTCGATAACACGTGGGTTAACGCTCATTTGTACGGCTTGTAATACGTCACGACCTGCGAGGTCAATAGCAGCAGCACGTTCAAATTCGAGTGGAATGTTGGCACGTTGTGCAGCAATCAGAGCGTTTACAACACGGTCAACATTACCACCGGCCAAGAAGTGACTTTCCAGTTGGTTCATTGAGAGTTTAAGACCGGCTTTGGTTGCTTTAATCATTGGATTAACGATACGGCTAGGCGTTACACGTCTCAGTCTCATCGCTACCAGAGTAATAATACTTACACGTACGCCGGATGCAATCGCTGAAACCCAGAGCATAACCGGGAAAAAGCTGAAGAATACGCTCAATACGATAATACCTACTACCGCAATGAGCAAAATCGTAATCATAGATGTGTCCATTGTTTAATTTCCTCCATTTGCAATTAGAATTTGATAAAAATATTTGAGAAGGCATTCATAAGTCCGCTGCTAAAATTAAAGAATGCACCACGCTGGCAGCTTCAGCTAATGGTTATGTACATTGCCGAAGCGTTAATCCGCTTCGACAACAGAGCGAGTTACACCGGCAAAGCTTGCTGAACCACAATCCGGGTACCTTCCGCTTTAATCACAATAATCGGAGTATCGATGGGAATAAAATCTCCGTCCGTCACAACGTCAATTCGTTCCCCTTCAAACATCGCTGTTCCAGAAGGACGAAGTGGTGTCAGACTGATTCCTTGCAGACCAACCAGCTCTTTGCGTTCTGTGGCTGATGAATAACCCCGATCCGCAGACATGCTGTCACTCAATATGAACCGATTCCATATCCCTCGATCCTTAAAGATAATTGAGATGATCGCAATGACTACCAGTGCTGCTCCAAAAGCGATACCTAGAGATACAAATGCATCACTCGTATCATAAGCAGCCCTTACAACACCGGCCACAAGCGCAATTGATCCCAAAATCCCCAGAATACCAAAGCTCGGAATAAACATCTCCAGAATCATCATGATGAGTCCGACGGTAAATAGCACCCATGTCTCTGCTCCGGCAAATCCCGCAATGTAATTACCCGAGAAATACAACACGAAACACACGATACCTACAATACCAGGAACTCCAAAACCAGGAACAATCAATTCAATGATTACACCCGCGATTCCGAGGAATAATAACACAGTCATCACAACCGGATTGGTAAGAAAAGAGGAGATATTCTCCGCTGTTGTTCGTTCTACCTTAAATACGTCATCCTGACTGTAACCTGCCCAAGCTGCCGCTTCTTCCGGTGTGTTGCTGATGTGGTCGGCATAACCAACTTTCAGCGCTTCTTCAGCCGAGAGAGCAATAATTTCACCTTTTTGCTTGGTTTTATTGATCTCTGGCATTTCAACAACGATGTTAACATCCGTCATTCCAGCTGCAATCTTGCCATCACGACCACTGATTTCTGCCGCTCCCTGCATTTTGCTTTTCCAGAATGCAACAAGTTTTGGATCATCAACATGTTTACCCGTACTGTCGACCATTGCTGCCGCACCAATCATACTGCCTGGTGACATTACGATCTTATCTGCATTCAGAGCCAGAAAACTCCCGGCTGAAGCAGCATCTCCACGAACAAATGCAACAGTCTCAATCGGACTGTCCTTGATCAGGGTACCCAATGCTTCTGCAGTGTCGACACGGCCTCCCGGCGTATTGATATCAAGAACGATCAGGCCAGCATTCATCTCTTCTGCTTGTTTGAACCCGCGTTCCATGAATTTGCCAAGTCCCTGCTCGATTGGTTTATCAACCGGAATAATATATACGGCACCACTCTTCTCAGCTGCATGCGCTGACGGTGATCCAATCCAGACAGGAAGCAACAGCGTCAGCAGCATTAAGAGCATCAATGGCCCCGTAAGCTTCTTCCGGCGCTTTCCATTCACAATAGTCCCCCTTTTCCATTAATGTTATACTGTCCAGCTTATGGTATTTATTACGTGCAATGCAACATTTCGTTTCAAAATCTTAAAATTATATTTGAAAACTCGATCAATTGCAAGAATAAAAATCCATAATAATATATATTAACCATTAAAAAGAAATTTCGTCATCCCAAGGACATCATACTTTCTGATAAATGGAAAAAACACCTCCTGACAAGTCAGAAGGTGTTTATTGATTTGCTTTATTGCAGAAATTGTTGAACTGCTTGATTTACCAGTTTGCCGTCCGCTTTGCCTTTAACTTTCGGCATAAGGGCCGCCATGACTTTCCCCATCTCGGCTTTCGAAGAAGCACCGGTTTCCTGGATGGTCTGCTGTACAATAACTTTAATTTCTTCTTCGGTAAGCTGTGTGGGAAGGTACTGGATGAGTACTTCAATTTCCGCTTTTGCATTTGCCGCGAGATCTTCACGGCCCGCTTTGTCAAATTCTTGGAGGGCATCTTTGCGCTGTTTGATTTCACGACTCAGGATATCAAGCACTTCGTTGTCATCCAAATCTCTTTTCAAATCTATTTCAAGATTCTTGATCGTCGAACGAATCAACCGAATGTTGGAGAGTCTGAACTTGTCCTTACTCTTCATCGCTTGCTTCATATCTTCGTTCAATCGTTCGCTAAGATTCATGTAGTTAAAATCCTCCTAAAACTTTCTCTTACGAGCAGCCTCGGACTTTTTCTTGCGCTTTACGCTTGGCTTCTCATAATGCTTACGTTTCTTCACCTCAGCCAATACGCCATCTTTAGCGATGGAGCGTTTAAAACGACGAAGTGCAGCATCAATAGTCTCGTTTTTGCGAACTTTAGTTTCAGACACCAGTTTTCCTCCCTCCGACCAGACCGTCCAAGAGCAATAACACGGTTCATCATCTTTCATTATAGGCGAAAGGTAATAAAGGTGTCAACCTCAATGTAATGATCACTTATTTGAATCCATTTTATAACTCAAAGGTATTATGAAATGAATTCATTATATAAGCATTTGGTCACACATTCGTGGATTTAATGCATATGACTAAATCCTCAATATTAGTACCCATCAGCTCGTTTATTTGTGAGAATCGGACAGACTTGTCAACACGCCAAGTCTGGTACCACCCAACAAATGGTAATGCAGATGATGAACGGTTTGTTCTCCATCTTTACCACAATTGTTGATTAAGCGATATCCTGTCTCCTCCACGCCAAGACGCTTCGCCGCTTCTTGAGCAGCCAGATGAATCTCGCCGATCAATGGCAGATCTTCTGCAGTAACTTCATTCATGGAAGCAATATGTTTCTTCGGAATGACAAGAACATGCGTCGGTGCAGCGGGCTGGATGTCATGAAAAACGATAACATGGTCATTCTCAAGCACTTTATTGGAGGGAATGCTGCCCTCTACAATTTTGCAAAATAAGCAATCCATAGTTCATACCCTCCTTTGCATTCCAGTGTATGTATTCCCTTCTATCATACTAGAAGTAAAAACCCACGTCCAATCTCTAGACACACAACCAGGTAATCTAGGTCAACTCTCCATCTATCATCAAGTCGAACACTATACGACATTGGATGTATACCAAGCCATTTTATTGAAATATGGTTTTATCACGCACTTTTCCCAATTAAACAAATATGTATGGTTAATGACACACAAAAGGAGATTGGTTAATTTGACCGTTTATCAACATGTACAGGAACTTATAGGTAATACACCTCTGCTTGAATTAACTCGTTATCCATTACCGGAAGGAATCCGCCTGTTCGCCAAACTGGAATTCATGAATCCTGGAGGAAGTGTGAAGGACCGGATTGGCAAGTTTTTATTGGAGAAGGCCTTGGCACGAGGAGATGTTAAGCCAGGTGGAACGGTGATCGAAGCTACCGCAGGCAACACAGGAATTGGTCTTGCAATGGCGGCTGTAGGCCTTAATTTAAAGGTCATTTTCACGGTACCTCAGAAGTTCAGCGTTGAGAAGCAGCAGTTGATGAAAGCCCTTGGTGCTACGGTCGTCAACACACCCACATCCGAAGGAATCACTGGTGCCATACGCAAGGCGGAATCGCTGGCGAAAGAAATACCGGACTCGTATATTCCAGGTCAGTTCTCCAATGCGGATAACCCACTCGCACATTATGAACATCTGGGCCCTGAGATTTGGCGTGATCTGAACGGGCAGGTGGATGTATATGTCGCCGGAGCCGGGTCTGGCGGAACTTTCATGGGAGTGTCTCGCTATTTGAAGGAGCAAAAACCGTTAATTAAAACATGTATCGTAGAACCCGAAGGTTCGATTCTCGGAGGAGGTCCATCGGGACCACATCGTACAGAAGGAATAGGGGTCGAAACGTTATCTTCTTTTATGGATGTGAGTTACTTTGATGCCATTCATACGATCTCAGATGAAGATGCCTTTGAGCGGGTCAAGGATCTGGCCTTGTTGGAAGGCATACTGGTAGGAAGTTCCTCAGGTGCAGCTATGCAAGCCGCATTAAACGAAGCCGTTCATGCACCTCCGGGAAGTAACATCGTCGTTATTTTTCCGGATAGCAGCGAACGGTATTTAAGCCAAAATATCTATAATGGAGGTCAATGAAATGAGACCCAAAACAAAGCTGATTCATGCAGGTATTGTTGGTGATCCACACACTGGAGCAGTGAGTGTACCGATCTATCAAGTAAGCACGTATGAGCAAGAATCGGTTGGCGTACACAAAGGATACGAGTATTCACGTACAGGCAACCCTACCCGTCATGCGTTGGAAGAAGTTATTAAAGAGCTGGAGGATGGCGTTCGAGGTTTTGCTTTTAGTTCGGGAATGGCTGCAATTCACGCTGTAATGTCTCTGTTGAAAACTGGAGATCACGTCATTCTAACGGATGACGTATACGGCGGGACCTATCGCATTTTCACCAAGGTGCTGAATCGTCTGGGGATCGAGTCTACCTTTGTAGATACCACCTCACTACAAGCACTAGAGCAAGCTTTGCAATCCAATACGAAGGCCATCTATGTAGAAACACCTACCAATCCGTTACTCAAGGTCACCGATATTGCTTCTGTAGCGAAATGGTCGAAACAACATGAATTGTTGTTCATCGTGGATAACACGTTTAGTACACCTTATTGGCAGACACCGCTGGCTCTGGGGGCAGATATTGTACTGCATTCTGCAACGAAATATATCGGTGGTCATAGTGATGTCGTGGCGGGACTTGCGGTTGTTAACAGCGAGCAACTTGGAGAAGATCTGCATTTTATCCAAAATGCAATCGGCGCAGTCCTGGGACCCATGGATTCCTGGTTGTTAATGCGAGGTCTTAAAACATTGGGATTGCGGATGGAAGCGCAAGAAAGCAATACAGAGCAGCTTGTGACATTTCTGAATCAGCATCCAACGGTGAGCAAAGTTTATTATCCCGGGTTGCCCGACCATCCACAGCATAAGCTCGCTTCCACGCAAGCGAGAGGATATGGCGGTATGGTTTCCTTTGATGTAGGCAGTGCTGAAAAAGTAGATGACGTGTTAAGCAAAGTCCGTTATTTCACATTGGCTGAAAGTCTGGGCGCGGTGGAAAGTTTAATTTCTGTCCCTGCCCGAATGACACATGCTTCCATTCCCTATGAACGTCGGCAAGAATTGGGGATCACGGATGGTTTGATTCGTATCTCCGTTGGGATCGAGGATGTTGAAGATTTACTTGAGGATTTGAAATCTGCATTAAGTTAAGTACATTTTGAAGTCCATGCTGGCTGATCTTGGAGAGGGAGTAGTGGACGATTTTCCAAGGAACACAGGACGTCTTATTTGATGTTCAGGCTCTCATTTGAAATTATAAGGAACATCAGGCACGTTATTTCCCGAAATAACCTCAAAAAAATGCTGAAAGCGGCTCTTTATTCGGTTATAACGTGTATCAGATTCCTTAAAATTCTGAGGGCGCTTCAAAACCTTGAATAAGATGCCTCAGATTCGTCAGCGCTCGCACACCATGCTCCGCTCCTCCAACCGCGGGCAAGAGAACAGCAGCGATTCCACCCCGAAGCGAAGATTTTTATCGAATAGAGAATTAAAATTTTTGCGGTGTCTTGATCATTTGCTCACACATGGGAACGTTCTCGCATATTCAGGATGCGGTACGCCTCTGCTACGGACACGTTAAGGCCCGCTTCTGATTTAAGCAGGTTTAAATACACGCTATGTGCCATCAGTTCATCATCTACCTTACACTAATTAGGTTCAAAAAGGTCATGCCTTACAGAAGTTCGCTTCTGCACAGGCATGACCTTTTTGGATATTCGATATGTTGCCAGTTGTATTGCAATGACTGTCGCGATACATCGGGCTGAGACTCTGTATGTGATAAGACCTCTCTATTCCATGCTGTACGGTACCATGAATGAAACATCCATCCTCAGCTTGTTATTTTCGAGGATTTTCATAAGAAGCATGAGAATGAATCACTGTAGTTATGCCTTTTTTTTAATTTCAATAGTACGGTAAAAGGGTTAACGCTGTAAGCGCAAATAACGGGAGCACCAGTCGGTTAAAACGTCTACGGCCATAACCATAATACGGATAAGGCGTAGGGTAGCCGTAACCTGGATAAAATCCGCGAGTATGACCTATCGGATAGTTCGCTCCCGGCATTGCATTTGGAGCCCAGTTCGCATGATTCACCATGGCTTCTGGTCCAACGGGAACAGCCAAGTAGATCATTTCGTCATCCACATTTTCCATAATGCCATCGTAGTGCATACCGTCATTCATCTGTACACATACATAACGGTGCATGTGTTCCTTGCATAATTTCTTCGCTTCCACCTTTTCCACTTGCCAACGCCTCCCTGATTCTGCTCTTGATCACCTTTTCATGGTATTCAGAACTGGGCGAATTGACACTACTGACGAAAAAACACAAAAGAAGCACCCCGTGAGCGGCTTCCTTGAAGTCTGCTGCGCGGACATCTATTCAGGAAACGTCCTGATCAGATGTCCGCCGGGGTACTTAAATAAAGTTTGTCGGCTTAACTGTAGTATAACAGCGGGATGAACCTGTATCTGTGATGTAACTCACTCCGCTATGTTATAAAAGCAAGAAGAGAAATATTTTTACAAAAATAATATTCCGTAATAGTGCGTGTTTAAAAAGGGCGGTTTTCAGTACCAAAAAGACGGGATAAAGCTAGAAATGGAGTAGCGGAGCATAGATAGAGCTACGTGAGCAACCGCAATGTTTCCGAAGGAAACAACCTTCGTAAGCCCCTACTTATTTCGGCTGAATTCCATATTCGATGTTGATGATGCCGCTAGGCACCATTCGTAATCAAAAGCAGACTTTTTGAACAACCTCTATTATTCATTTTGCTTGGACTATTAGAGGCGCTTCTATGATCTATATTGCTTACACATTGCCCTCTACAGGGTCTCCAAGACCACCCGTGAGCCGTTTCCGGCCTCACCTGCCGGAATCACTACAAGTTTGCGCGGCAAGCGTGCACGCAGTTCAGGCACATGACTGATTACACCAACAGCCAATCGGTCGTCATGCAATTTTTCCAGAGACGTAATGACGGTATCCAACAGTTCAGGGTCAAGGGTACCAAACCCTTCATCCAGGAAGAAGAATTGAAGTGGGTACTGACCTCGCAGTTGAATCTGGGCCGACAGTGCCAAAGCCAGTGACAGAGAGGTCAAAAATGTCTCGCCACCTGACAACGTTGATACCGGTCGTTTGACTCCCCGTTGGCATCATCACAAATCACAAAACCACCACCGGAATCCACCTCCAGTGAATAACGCTGTTTGGTCAGGAAGCGCAGACGCTGAGATGCCGCATGACTAACCTGCATCAGTTGTTCTTCGGCAATATACTCGACAAAAGCATTACCTCTGAACGCGGATTGCAGTTTGCTGAGCAGTTCGCCTTGATGGCTTACCTCCACCCGCTTGTTCTCCAGTTCGGTCCAGCGAACATGTCGCTGCTCCACATCCTCCAGATCACGTTCTGCACGTGCTTTAGCACGAAGGGCAGCCTCGTCCTCAATTCGGACCTGCTGCAAACGTTCGGTGCAGGCTAACCACTGTTCCTCCGATACAACAGCACCACCCAGCTTTTGTTCCAGTTCACGCAATTGGGATGCCAGTTCACGCTCACGTTCACGGTGCTGCTGGATCTCCCCTGCCAGTCGCTCTGCTTCCTGGGAAGGAATCGCCGCGGACACAACGGCATCATCCGAGTCAAACGGGGATTGTTCCAGCAATTGCTTCCACCGTTCCTGTGCCTGTTGCAGATGTTCTGTGGCCGAGGCGGCTGCCTGCTGAGCCATAACGTCTTTCTTGGCTGATTCCTGCTTCAGCGTGTCCGCTTCTTTGAAGCGTTGTGCCGAGTCCGAAGCTGTTTTCCGCAGTCCATCCAGACGAGCCTGAGCCGCAGTAATCAGATCTTCTACCCGCTGCTCTCCAACCCACTGGCGCAAGCGCTCTTCCTTCTCGGCCAGCTGTTTGCTATTGCCCTGCCACTCCGTTTGCCACTGAATCAGTTGTTTATCCAATTCCACCAGCTTCTGCTGGAGAGATTGAATGATTTGGTCTTTTTCCTCAAGGAACGTCACGCTTTTGTTCAGACGTTCCTTGATGTCTTCGGCGCGCGCATCGCGCTCCTGCATCGCCTGATAGAGAGCCTTGGCCTCCTCCTGAGCGATGCCCGGCAGTTCCGCGGCCCAGCGGCCCTGCAAGGCAGCCGCTGCAGCCTCGCTCTCGGCCAGCTTGCGCTCCGCCTGGGCGAGTCCGGCACGGCCGGCCTCCTGCGCAGCTGACGCTTCCATGCGGCGCTGCTGCGCGCCCACAGCCGCCTGCTGCAACGCGGCGGCTTCGGCCTGGAGCGGCGCTGCTGCGGCAGCCAGTACCCGCGCGGCATCGCGCAGCGCAGCGGCACGCGATGCCCAGCCTGCCGGGGAGCGCCCGTGTTCGGGCGACCCGGCGTGCTCTGGCTCCGCTGCCGCAGGCGCGGCCTCGGCTGCGGCCGGAGCTTCGCCGGCCGCAGCGCCAAGCTGCGTCAGCAGGCTGCGACGTTCGTGCAGCTGCTGGCGCAGCCCAAAGCGCAGCTCCTGCAGCTCCGCGTGCAGGCTGCGCAGCAGTTCCAGGTCCGCATCGCCTGCGTGCGAACCTTCTCCCGGCGGCGCAGCCGGGAGTGGGTGATGCGGCGAGCCGCACACCGGGCATGGCTCGCCGTCACGCAGCTCGGCGCGCAAGGCGGAGGACAGCCGGTGCAGCTCCTGCTCGCGCATCGTGCCACGCAGCTGTTCCTCCGCAAGGGCCAGCAGGCTTTGTTCGCGGCTAATATCCTGCTCACAGGCAAGCAAGGCCTCAAGACCTGCTGACGCCTGTTCTACCAGATGCTGACGCTGATCACTCAGGCGTTTTTCTTCCTCAGCCGCCGCCTTCAGCTTGTCGGCTCCCTGTTCTGCCGACTTTTTATAGGCTTGCATGTCGGCCTTGTTTTGCTGCAACTGCTCCGCGGCAGTATCCACACGATGTTTCAGTTCAAGCGCAGCTTGAAGTTGCCTGCGTTCCTCTGACTTCACTTCATTTGGCTTGAGGCTCTCCTGTAGTTCCTCACGCCGTTTGCGTCCGCGCTGTTGCAGCTCCTTTTCTTTCTCAAGCTGCTGTCCCAGCGCAGTCTGTTCGCCCTGCCCCTGTTCCAGCTGCTGCGCGAGGCGCGAGCAATCGGCCTGAAGCCCGTCCCGTTCCCGTTGCAGCTCTTTTGCTTGTTCGAGTTGCTCCAGACGCAGCAAAAGTTTCGGTTCTTCCTCCGTCATTTGCTTGCGTGCCGTCTCGGCCTTCTCCGCTTCCTGAACAGCCATACGCTCATGTTCCAACGCTTGCTGATGAGCTGTCTCGGCGGTATCCTGCCGCTGCTTCTGTGTAGCTGCCGCATCTCGAACCGTCTGCAACGCTGGCAGTATTGTATCTGCCGCAACGGATTGTTTCAGCCGTTGTTCGCCTGCCTCTATCTGTGGTTCCAGTGCTTTCAGCTTCTGCTGTTCATCCGTCCGGGCCTGCCGTTCGTTACTTAACTCACGAATTTTGCCCAGTTGTTCAGCTTCCTTTGCAGCTTCATCCAGCGCTTTGCGGGACAATTCAGACTGCTGAACAGCCGCTTGAAGAAGACGTTTCGTTTCTTCCAGCGTCTCCTTGCTGGCATTGCCCAGTCCCTGTTGCTCCGCAGCAAGAGATTGGTGAACCATATCATTATCCTTGACCCGCCGGCTTAATTTGATAGCCAACTGGTCCCCATACTTCTCCAGATGGAATAATCGTTGCAACATCTGGCGACGTTCACTGCCTTTGAGTGACAAAAACTCGGCAAACTTTCCTTGCGGAAGCACCACTGCCCGTGTAAAATCATCCATCTTCAAACCGATCACATCTTCAACACAGCGATTCACATCTG
Organism: Paenibacillus sp. OVF10; assembly: GCA_022836915.1. GTDB lineage: Bacteria > Bacillota > Bacilli > Paenibacillales > Paenibacillaceae > Paenibacillus. The sequence goes on from CP094668.1 coordinate 5,689,053, forward strand.
CCAATTTGTCGGCAAGTACATGTTCTTCGCCATTAACCGTCTCTATGAATTTGCTGATCGTGTTACTCACCGACACTTCATTATTTCGTTTGAAACGTCGCTCTACCCGGAACCTTCGAGTGCCTTCCGCCGACATCAGTTCAAATGTAAAAGCAACCGACAACGAATCCTCTGCATGATTCATAATGCCTTGCGTCCCGTTCACCGCGCGTTCCACTTTTCCGTACATGGCGAGTGTGATGGCATCGAGCAAGGAAGATTTACCACTACCCGTTGGACCGAATATACCGAATAGCCCCGTCTCCGTCAGCACGGTAAAATCAATTTCCTGCATCTCCCGATAACTTTGCAGTCCGGCAACTTTTAATAGAATAGGCTTCATCTTTCCTCGACCTCCTCACGCACACCCGGCTCATCTTCATCGACAAGTTCCAGGAAAAGCTGTACCAGGCTGTCTTCCGGTTGTGCGCCACCGGTCTGACGCTGATAGAATTTACGGAACAGTTCATGTACAGGTAGCTCGGATCGTTGCTCCAAAAGTCCTGCTGCAGCCATCTCGGGATACACCGGGCGAATATGGATGATACCTTCATGTGATTTTCGCAGCTGCTGAATCTCCTTCAGAGACATCGCCTCGTCCAGCCACACTTCCATGTCAATAAAAGCCTGCGGATCACGTCCCTCATCCAGCCAGCGATATACTTCTGCCAGACCACCACGCGCCTGCCAACGCACAAGCGGACGCCCGGACGTTAACAAAACTTCCTCTACTTGTGCTGCTCCACCCGGTGCCAGATCAACCATCGTGACAGACTTGCTCTGCCCCGCTTCGGAGAAGCTGTAGGCCAGGGAGAACCGCTATATCGAATCACACCGTCTCCTTTGACAGCCTGTGCGCGATGAAGATGTCCGAGCGCCGTGTATTGCGCACCAGTCGATAAAGACGAAGGGTCTACCGTGTAGGCCCCACCGATCTGAATCGGACGTTCCGAATCACTCTCAAGTCCGCCGAGCACATAGATATGGCTCATGGCCAAGTTCACGGTATCCGGGCGAAAAGAAGCTGCCAGACGCTGCATTAACATGCCCACACGGTGACTGTATGCCTGACGAAGCACATTCTCGTCCCCATCCGTTGTCAGCAATTCATTCAATCTGGCTTCAGAAGGATAAGGTAATGCGGCAATCTGTGCAATTTCTCCGGTTCGCTTTGCATGAATGGTTACCGCTTCTGAAGTAGGCATCCCTACGAGTGTGATGCCCTGTCTGTTCACAAGTGGAGTTACAGAAGCTACACGTTCTGGCTGATCATGATTTCCTGCAATCACCACAAGAGGTCTTCCATGCTCCGTCAGACGCGCTGCCGCTTCATAAAAGCTGTTCCGCCGCTGCGGGAGGATTCACCGAATCATACACATCTCCGGCCATCAATATGGCATCCGCCTGCTGCTCATCCGCCACCCTGACGAGTTCATCAACAAAATCTTCCTGTTCACGCAGTCGGCTTCGTCCTTCCAACGTTTTTCCCAAATGCCAGTCCCCTGTATGCAAAATACGCATCGTCCGTTACACCCCTCTCCCATATGAAATCCATAATTTTAAATTCCGATCCAGTTCTTTTACAATTTCACTGCATGTCCACCATCAAAAAAGTACAGCCATTTCCGGTCAACTTTCCGTCCCAATATATCTTCAATGGCCCGTCCATACAGATCCAGCTGGAAGCGATATTTTTTGGTGAGTTCATCCAAACCACCACGATGCTCCAACACCCGATCCGTCTTGTAATCAAGCAAGACAAGCTCGCCGTCCACCTCATACAGACAATCGATAATCCCTTGTACAAGCACGGTTTCATTTTCAATCGTTGCCTGCATTTTGCTATCTTCATTTAGCATCTGCATATCTGAGTTCGCCGCCTGTTCATGTAGCCATTCCACTGGAGACTGATGTGCCGGAAGTCCATACACAAACGGAATTTCCCGTTTCACCCACGCTGCACAAAATAATTCTTTTCCTGGTTCTGTATTGAAAAATCCGGCCAGTTCTTCAGGTTCGATTGCCGCAGCATGATGGGGCAGCAAAATCTGAAGCTTAATCAACCGCTCAATCGTCTGTTCAATAAGCTGTGAATCAACGGATGAGCCATCTATAGGAAGATGCTGCATCAACGTATGATACACGTTCCCCGTTCTGCCCCTGTCAGCTGCGTTGCCTCCATGAATTTGGGACGACGCAGGTGCAGTTTGAAAGACGTACCCGCAGATCCCGCATCCGAAACGTTCACCGTACGGTTTGAATCTGACCCTAACCCAGCCTCATGCTTGATAGATTCACTGGATGCATCACGATGAGCATGACTTGTTTCATCCTTGATGTTATTGATTCCTGAGGTGTTATAATCCAATAACTTCTCGGACTTCTCCCCAGTTCCTCCATCACCTCTACGGACTGGATGTCCTGCATCGCAAGTAACGTTTTCAACTCCGTGACAGATGTACTGGCTGCTACTTGAGTTGCTGCTTCATAGGGATACGTCCATGAAAGCCGTTGATCAACCTCGTTGATCAGCCGTGTCTCCTCTTGTTGAAGAGCTACTGTAGCTTCACCTTCATCTCCAATGTTTTGGTTAGCCGTGACTTGTGCACTCTTCGTCAGCTCTTCTACTGTTGAGGATGGAACCAACTTCACAGGCTGAACCGCTTTTAGTGCAGCAATTCGTTCTTTCCGTACCTCAGTCATCACGTCTTCTTCTCCAAGTGTCTGATCCACTACATGATCACGGGATACCTGATCGGCGGAAATAATAGAAATCGCCCAGCGTGATTGATCATCTGCAAGACAGACTGAGAACGAATCATTGCTTCCAGCAAGTTCACGCAGAACAGCCGCATCTGGATGTCTCATCAGGGATGGTCCAATCCAGTCCAGGTAACTCCGTCCAGCAGCCAGCAAATAGTCTGGCAATGCCAATTCAGGGCTATCTTTGACCTGAGACCACGCCAGCGCTTTTTTCGCGGCATCTTTTACAGTACCTAGCAAAACCATTTTCTCTTTGGGACGGGTCAACGCAACATACAGCACACGCATCTCTTCAGCAAGCAGTTCAAATTGCGCACGACGACGAATCGCCAGATTGGCTAATGTAGGATAGGCAACCCGGTTCTCACGATCCACAAACCTCGGGCCAAATCCCAGTTCCTTATGCATTAGAAACGGTGCGTTCAAGTCCTGTTGATTAAACATCTTGGATATGCCACCGACAAAAACAATTGGAAACTCCAAACCTTTACTCCGGTGAATCGTCATGATCCGTACGGCGTTGTCCTGCTCACCAGAACTACCTGCTACAGTCCCGAGGTCTCCCCGTTTTCCCGCAATCTTGAGACATAGGTCAGGAAACGGAACAAGCCGCGATTCGCAGTTGTTTCCTCATATTGTCGTGCGCGATCATACAATGCCTTAAGATTACTTTGACGTTGCAGTCCTCCGGGAAGACCACCAACCCAGTCTAAATACCCGGTTTCCCGATACATACGCCAGATCAGTTCACTTAAACTGCCTTGTCTTGCCTCAAGTCTCCACTGCTCCAATTGACGCATAAAGCGAATTAACTTCTGCTGCAACTCCGAGCCTGAAATCTCCGTAACGCCCATATCCTCGCTTGCATGTCCAGTAAAACCAGCATCTTGAATTCCTTCTGTATGCACATCGAATTCATATCCATCATCCAGGATCTCTGCCTCGACAGAAGCGGCTGTCTCCCGCTGTCCTTGTTCCATCTCTGACCAGGCTTCCGGCCACTGTAACTGGACGATATTGGTATCAGAATGATTATCCTGCCGGGATTGTTGTACGGCATTAGTGGAAGAATCGCTCCACTCTCCAGCAGCCGATATAACCGCATCATAGAATGACTGTCTTTTGTCACCAAGCCGAATCTGTGCCAGTTCTTCTTCATCTAGTCCTACAATCGGGGAACGAAGCACGGAAGCGAGCGGAATATCCTGCCTTGGATTATCAACAAGCTGAAGCAGAGACATCATGATTTCCACTTCTGTAGCCTGAAAATAGCCCTTGCTCTGTTCTCCTCCAGCAGGAATTCCCTGCTGTCTGAATTCCTCAATCATGAGCGGAGCCCACATTAAGGTCGAACGCAGCAAGATGACCATGTCACCGTAACGTGCCGGGCGCATCGTTTGCAGGGCTTTGTCATATACATGGAGGGCAGGTTTGTCCGTATCCCCAACCATCTCACGAATACGCCTTGCGATCGCCCTTGCTTCCAACTGGGCTGTTTCAAGTTCGGCACTCTCCAGTTCTGCGGAGACCGATACATCCCCATTCTCATCCGTGCTCTCTGTCAGATCAGGACCACCACCCTGACGATCTATCAGCATGAGTTCAGGTGTATACGCCTCATCACCAAGTGTTTCTGACGGGAACGTAGCCCCATATGCCAGCTGAGCTCGTTCATCGTAAGCAATCTCTGCTACACCTTCGTTCATGAGTTGCCGGAATATCATATTGACCGAATGCACGACTTCCGCACGACTGCGGAAATTCCGCGCAAGATCAATACGTTGACCTGTACGACTCAGATGATCTCCCACCATTCCGTCCTCACGTGTGCTCGCTCCATATTGGCGATACTTGTTCATAAACAGACCTGGCTCGGCCAACCGGAAACGATAGATACTCTGTTTGACATCCCCTACCATGAATCGGTTACCCGGGTTTTCTCTGGAGATCAGTTTCACGATATCTTCTTGAACCGTATTGGTGTCCTGATATTCATCAAGCAACACTTCATCGAATCGCGAACGGTACTCCATAGCCGCATCGGAAGGCATCGACAATTCAGGCGTTGAATCCTCATGTCGTAAAATGTGAAGACAGTAATGCTCCAGATCACTGAAGTCAACTTGCCCACGTTCCTGTTTGGCCTGTCGATAACGTTCTCCAAATGTACTAACCAACCTTGACAACTCCTGCATGAGTGGTGCCGCCTGCTCCAGCTCCTGCCAGAACGAAAACGCAGTTCTTCCGAACAGTGAACCTTTCAGGTCGGTAACTGCCTTTTTCGCAGCCTCCCGAAGTTCCTTCACCTGATCCTGTAAAGCAGGGTCCGTCTGATCTTTTTTGCAGGGTTTCAGTTTGCCAAATGCAGCGGGTTGAAACACTTCAGGCAACCTCTCCCATGGCATAACCTGGACCGCAGACAATAGCTCTTCTACCATCACCAGATCTTCTTTTAACGTATCTGCATAAGGTGCCGGACCTTCAGGCTGCATGGAAATATGGATGCCTTGACGAAGCAGTCCTGCTGCACCACTTAAAGCAAGAGCCGCATCACGCAAAATACTCTGAACCCATGCTGAATGTCCAAGCGCCTCTACACTTTCCACCTGAAAAGCGGATGCCATCTCGGAGAGCCAATGATCCGGCCAGGAATGACTGCGGGAGAAATCATATAATCGTTGCACCAGTCGATGCATGGCATCATCGTTTCGTTCTCCACTGAACCAGTCCACCAATTCGCGGAATGTACTCCTTCATCTTCTTCGCCGTACTTTTCCTCAAAGAGTTCTTCGAGCAGTTCCTGTCGCATGATTTCCGCTTCATTTTCATTCAGGATACGGAAAGCCGGGTTCAACGGAATTTGCTGATAGTACCGCCGAATGACTTCCATACAGAATGAATGCAATGTTGTGATAGATGCTCGCCCAAGCAACGACAGCTGCTTACGCAGATGCTCTTCTCCAGGCTGTTCTTCAAGCGCACGTTCCAACGCTTCCCGAATCCGTTGTTTCATCTCGGCGGCGGCGGCTTTGGTAAATGTCGCTACAAGTAAACGATCCACACTGAATCCTTGGGAGGGATCTGCGATCTTGCGAATAATTCGTTCAACCAGTACGGCTGTCTTGCCTGATCCCGCCGCTGCGGCAACCAGAATGTCTTCTCCGCTTTCCGAGATGGCACTCCACTGGTCATCACTCCAGAAGCTTCCTTCCGGTTTTGGCATATTCGTCATGATGTTTCCCCTCCCTTGGTGTGAGATAACATATCCCAGATTTGCTGTTTGCCCGGTTTGGACAACAGGTTGTATTCATTTCCTTCTATATTCTCATCAAACTGACAAACAGGCTTATACGGACAGAACGTACACGCCACTTCCTGCTGAATACGATAAGGCTCAATGGCCACATCCCCATCTGTAATCCGGGTACCAATCTCGCGGATATTACTGCGAACCGAAGCAAGCAGCGTATCCCATTGCTCTGGCGTAGCTACAGCGGCGCTGCTATAAAAGCTTCCGTCCGCCTTAAGGGCAACTGGAATAATAGCTGAATATCCCTTATCCAGGGTGTTGTCCATTTGAGCAATTGCGTCCCGATCCGCCAGCAGCAAACCTTTCATTTTGAACCGTTTCAGCAGTTCTTGTCCTGCCTGCTCCGATGTCATGCCGTTTGCGGATTGCAACAGCGGGTTATGCACATGGAAATACAACGTTCCTCCCGGCATCGCCGTTTCCCAAGCCATTCTTCAGCAGCACTAAGTAGCACCTCCAGGTAGGTGAGCATCTGCAATGACAGACCATAGTACACTTCATGTAACTTGAGGTCCGTCTGGCTTGATTTATAGTCAATGACACGCAAGAGCAGACCATTCTCGCCTTCTGCCACATCCACACGGTCAATCCGACCCACGATCTCCATCACACATCCGTTCTCCAGTTCAAAACGTAGTGGCGGCAGTGTTTTATCCGGTCCAAAATCAAGCTCCAGCCCAATCGGTTCAAAACTTCCACGTCTGGACTGTTCACCGAGAATAACGGATGCCCGACTGACAATGTCCTTCAATTTGCGGAAAATATAACCGTATCGCTTGGTGCTCAGCAAAATCTCCCCTTGCAGCTGTGGTGCAATCTGCTCCACAGTTTGCTCGGCTTCCTGACGGCATTGGTCTGGAGTCAAACTGCCCCAACTACGATTTTCTTCGCGCAACCGCATAGCCAGCTGGCTTAGCGCAGCATGAAACAGCTGTCCAATATCAGGAGCCTGCAAACGGTACAATTGCCGTTCTTTGAGGCGCAGCCCGTGTGAAGCAAAATGGGAGAACGGACAAGCAACGAAACGCTCCATTCGCGAGACACTCGTCCTCACCTCTGTGCCATACAGTCTGCGACTGGTAGCTGTACGTAGTGGTAATGCTCTATTACGATAAAAGATCGACCCCAACAACCGCTCCAGCTGAGGTCTGCTTGTCTCCCGAGATACATGCCAATTGTAGACCGCCCACCACATTTCAGGGATGTCTTCTCCGCGACGCCATTTGCGCAATTGTCCAATGAGCGTTGACAGACTCTGACCCGGATGGGTGACATAGGACCAATGCCCTTCTTCCGAGTTCGCAACCGGTGGTTGAGCGAGCAATGGCTGTTCTTGTAAACCAAACATCTTCCTTACATGGCGGACAATCTCGGAAGGAAGCAGTGTTTTCCCCTCATCATCAGCAACCGGGTAACTCAGCCACAACTGGCTGCTTGCCGCTGTAAGTGCCGTATAGATTAGAAAACGTTCATCCAGCATCTGCCTGGTTGCACCTGGTCCAAGCGCCACGCCTCGTTCCGTCAGTAACGCTCTCTCCAGTTCCGTTAATACACCATCATCCTGAGGTACGGCTGGCAACTCACCATCAACTGCACCAAGGATAAATACATATTTGATGTCCTGGAGACGTGTACGGTCCATCGAACCAACCAATACCTGATCCAGTGCTGGTGGTACAAGACCCAGCTTCAGTTCGGTCAATCCGGTCTCAATCATCCCGGCAAACAGCGTGATATCCAGCCGTTCATTTCCCATCATATCGACCATCTGATCCAATAGATCCAGCACAGCTCCCCACATCTGCCGATGTTCTCTCGACCGTTCGGGGTCACCTTGTGCCTTAGCTTCAGCAGACATGTTCTCCAGCTTCCATGCGATCTCAGCATCTTCCAGCATTCTGTATAGTGCCTCGCACTGGGCTTTGGCTGTCTTTGCCTTTTTCATTCGTTTCTCAAAAACACCCAAGGAATCTGTAATGACCGTTCGGCAGCTCTCCATTAAAGAAAGCATCTGGTCCCGTCCTCGACTACGGCCATCCTGACCGTTGTCTTCCAGCGATAGGCTTGGTACATACTTCCATGGTTTGCCGTCAGTCCAGCGATACCCGTGAATACCACAAGCCAGTACATAATTCTCAAGCTGGTCCATATCTTCACGAGTGATGGAACCATCACACGGAAGCAGCAGATCCGTTTTGACACAACGAAATACATCCTCGTAACGCCAGTGGCGCCGAACAATATCCAGTGCGGAACGGATAAACTCAGATAATGGATGATGAAGTTCATTTCTTCTGCGGTCCAGAAAGACGGGTACGTCATAATCCCTGAATAGAGGTTCAGCTATATCAGCGTAGGTATCCAACTGACGAACAAGTACTGCCATATCCCGATAACGCGCACCTTCGTTTTGCGCCAGACGCCGCATCTCACGCAGTGCTCCTCCATCTCAGCTCGTCGGTTCTCCGCTGCAACCAGTCGGATTCCGGAATCAAGGCCATCACTTTTCCACCGAATTCGGCGGTCGAAACCAGCCTCCAGATGAGCAAGTCCCGGACGATCCTTGTATCTCGGTGGAATCTCCAAATCTAGCACGGTTATATCGCTCGGTACACCCAGTTCATCAGCCATCCCTTTGAGACGCGCGTAGGCACTCGCCGTGGGATAAAACAGTTCCAGTTCTCCAGGCAGTGCGCCGTGATCATAAGGGCGATCGAGTGTCAGTGCAATCGTCACGGAAGAGGACTGCAACATCAGCCGACCGATCACACTCATCTCCTGTGGTGTGAATCCCTGAAAGCCATCAATCCAGATCTGGGCATCCTGCAGCAATGCACTTTCCGACAAACGATCTGTCAGCTCGGTCAACGTGTCTTCATCATCAATATATAAATTGGTCAGTTCCTGTTCATAGTCACGATATATCAGATTCAAGTCATGCAACTTGTCCTCCAGAATTGGCGAAGTGGGTGAGTTATTCCCTCCAAACAGCCCTTCTTCCAGCAATGATGGATCAACTTCATAACGTTTAAATTCACTATATAAGTCATTTAATTCCCCTATAAAACCCAGCTGGTTGCCGGATGCACCAAACAGCTTCAATTCTTCCTTACGGCGCTGGATCACTTTATAGAGCAGCATCTTTTTGCCTTCGGCTCCGATCGGAATACGAGCAGAACCACCTGCTTCCTGCATTACACGATAGGCTAAACGGCGAAAGCCGAGCACTTCTGCACGCATGGTACCTTTAATTGCTCCAGAAGACACCAATGCCTGCTCTGTTCGAAAAGAACTCTGTTCGGGAACGAGTAAAATCAAAGGTGTGCCTTGCGGTTCTTGTTGAAGCAGGGATGTAATTTCCCGGGTAATCAGCGAGCTTTTGCCGCTGCCTGCCCGGCCAATAACAAAACGAACGGACATGTCTAATCCTCCAAACCACACGTACAAGATTTTAATTCCCAGTATAACATATCTGACTTGGTTCGGAACATATGTTTGCCACTATTCGGTAAAACCGGAGATCATCTCCGTTAACACAGCAAAAAGCCCGCAGCTATCACACTGTGGACTTTTGACTTGATCTATAGATTAAATTAAAGATTATTTACACTTGCCACTCCGATGACAGAACAACCCTCCGATCGCTGTTATTCCCAGATTTTTTGATTCAATTTTTAAAAAGTGAAAAAATCCGAGAATAAAGGCGAAGATTATGCTTCGAAGCAGCTTTCCTTCAGAAAGCTTTTAGCTCCGCTTCTTCAGGTTATTTCTGTCCTCTACGTTCTCGTGTAGATGTTTAGTCCAATCTATACAGTTAAATTAGAAGGGAATTCATACAATTAATTCTTTTTACTACGCACTTCGAAAATAGCAAATTTCAGGTAATGTCCTTCATCCACGCCCAAAATTTGCGGGTGATCCTTACCGGCTGCTTTCCAGTCGATCAAACGAAGCACTTTGCCTGCATCTTCCGCTGCATCGGCAATCGTATCTAGGAAGAGATCTGGACGCATGTGATACGAACAGCTGGCTGTTACCAAATATCCGCCCTCATTAACCAGTTTCATTCCTTGCAGGTTGATATCTTTATATCCACGGCATGCACCTTTAACTGCTGATTTCGTTTTGGCAAATGCAGGAGGATCGAGGATGACGACATCAAATGTTTTACCGCCAGCTGCCAGCGCTTTGGATGTATCCACTTTCAGTTCGCCTGCACGTGCACGTGCGGTACGTTCATCCAGCCCCTTCACTTGTTCACGCAAGTACTGGAATGCATCAGCAACGACGAATTCGACCCGGTCGGTGAAACCGTTCAGCTCCACATTTGTTCGTGCACTCTCAATGGCATGCTCCGAAATATCAAGACAAGTCACTTTTTTGGCTCCATACTTGCAAGCATTTAACGTGAAGCTGCCTGTGTGTGAGAAACACTCCAGTACGGTGGCACCATCCCAATAAGGGAATGTAACTACCTTACCGCTTTTATTCACAGGCAGGAGCTGCTCTGTGCCATCCTGCTCGGTCGTTTGAAGTGTGATTCCACTCTTGTAGCCCCAACCCTTCATGAGCGGTTCGATCGCTGCACGATTCTCGCGTTGGTCGAAGAAGTAACCTGTCTTCTGCCCCTCCACAATATCCACTTTAATGAGTAGTCCATTTTCTGTAACGGTGACATGCCGTGGGCACTCTCCGTACAGCGGACCTTTGGTCTGCTCCAAACCTTCGAGTTCACGAATTGAGACATCACTGCGCTCATATATGCCTTCCGGCTGCATTACTTCAATGAGTGCCTGTACAATGGCATCACGGCAACGATCCATGCCAAGTGTAAGCAACTGTACAACGAGGATGCTGCCGAATCGATCAACGATCAATCCTGGCAGAAAATCAGCTTCGCCGTAAACGAGACGGTATGCCTCTCCATCCTGGATAAAACGTTCCCGGTGACGCAAGCAATCGCGGAAACGCGCTGCAAAAAATGCCGTATCCATCTGTTCGGACTCCAAGGGTTGATAAGCTACAACCCTTACAGTGATCTGAGATGCAGGATTGTAATATCCTGTCGCCAGATAGCGACCTTGATGATTCAATACATTGACCAGATCTCCCGGCTCCGGGTTTCCGTCAACAGAGGCAATTTCATTGTTAAATATCCATGGATGGGCATGTTCAAGCCGCTTTTTGCGACTGCGTTCGAGTGTAACTGATGGCAAGGTAGATCCACTTCTTTCATAGTTAGTTAAAAGATAGGTTTGGTGCGGCGCGTAGGTGGCGTTTCGGTTACGAATCGATCTTCCGATCGCTGTTGTCTCCAGATTTTTTGATTCCCTTTTTTAAAGGGAAAATCCGGAGACAAAGGCGCACGCTTCGCTTCTTCAGATTCGATTTCGTCCCCTCCACTACGTTTGCACGAATCACCGTATCTTTCGAATTGGGGTGCGACAGTTAAGATGCTTCAGTGACGAATTGTTACTACGGTCGCTTTATTTAAATGACGTTACGGTTACGGATTGGTTTTGAGCGTTTTTATTCTTTTTTGGACTTCCCTACTAAAAAAGTCTGAAATAACCGCAACACATGTGCGGCTTGCTTCCGCAGATTAGATTCGTCCCTCCACTACGTTTGCACGAACCACTGTATCTTTCGAATTAGGGTGGGGTAATTTAGGTCGCTTCCCTCTGAATTCCTTTAGGCTTGTCATGGTTGTCTTTTCTTACTCATAGGATGAGTTAAGGAACCCGGACGGAAGGAATGATGTTTCTATGTTTAGAGATGTGATATTGCCCCTACTCTATGGGCTTATTATCTTTTTTGGTGGCATGAAACTGATGGAGACCGCCTTGCAACGTATGGCAGGGCCCATGTTGGCAGGTTGGCTCAATCGCGCTACCTCTGCTCCATGGAAAGGTATGGCCTTCAGTGCGGGCGCAACGGCCTTGTTACAGAGCAGTACTGCGGTCACCGTGCTCACCATTGGACTGGCTAATGCCAGATTAATTACCTATGGACGCACACTCGGCATCATCCTCGGCACCAACATAGGGACATGCCTGACAACAGAGCTGGTGGGGCTGCAGATTGGACGTGCTTCCCTGCCGCTACTCGTCCTGTCGCTAACGGGCTGGGCCATGTTTGTTGTTCTTGGTGAACGCAATCTGGCCGCTCCTGAACGCACGCGCCAGACTCTGTTTAACATCCAGTACAGCTTCCTCGCAGCCGCAGGATTTGCACTTGTTATGACAGGTATTCAGGTAATGCAATCCATTGCCTTACCCTTGCGGAGCATGGGCGTATTTCAATGGTTTCTCGACCGCTCGGCCGACAGCTTGTGGTGGGGCTTCCTGGCAGGTGCCTGTCTGACAGCGCTCATTCACAGCAGCGCAGCTGTCATTAGCATGGCGATTACGCTCGCAGCCACAGGGGTATTACCTGTGGAGATCGGCATCGCCATTGTGATCGGGTCCAATGTGGGGACCTGCATCACCGCTGTGATTGCTGCCGCGGGCGGAGCATCCGCAGGCAAATTTGTCGCAGCCTCCCATATTGTATTAAACATTGCGGGAGCGCTGCTGTTTATGCCGCTGATCGGCCAGCTGCATGCAGCTTCGGCCTGGCTGTCAGCGGACTACGGGGCACAAATTGCGCATGCCCAGACCCTTTTTAACATCACCAGTTCACTGCTTGCTTTGCCATTCTGTTACTTGCCGATTTGGCACAAAAAACCACCGGTCCACGCCCCAGCGGCGAAGTCACCCGTGGCTTGATGATCTGCCTATCCTGACACACAGAACGCGCGGGTAACTGACTCGAACAATAATGCGTTATACGTTAATGCCTAACTTGTTCAGGGCTACACGCAAGATATCATCGTTATTATCATATCCGCTCTGCTGCTGTAAGGACCATGCTTCTTCCGGAGCATACCAATCCACACCTTTGATTTCTTCAATCTGAGGCTGTAGATCACCACTCTCGGCTTCAACGAGATAATAATGAACTTCCTTGTCCACCGGGCCAAAATCTGCATGTTGGTACGTATAAGCAATAATATCAACCGGCTCTACAATGCGGCCCACCATACCTGTCTCTTCCAAAATCTCGCGCAGTGCCGTCTGTTCGATTGTTTCTCCCTCTTCCATTTTGCCCTTGGCGAGAGTTGTTTTACCATAACGATCTACGATAAGCTGAATTTGAAGACGTCCGTCTTCCTCTGTTCTATAAACAACTCCGCCTGCTGAAATTTCTTTTTTGTTCATCGTGCTCTCCCCATCAACTTCGATATCTTTATCTTATTTTTTGCAAAAGAAGGACCTCATCTCCCCGGGTAAGCTCCCCAAGGAAATGAAATCCTTGTTTCTGACGCCTCGATTACATCGCGGCGGACTTAAGATTCTCTTCCAACACACGTACCAGCGTAGCCTGACTCTCGTTGACGCCGGCTTCAACCACTTTGACTCGGCACACTTTACCGACCATATCCATGGTTCCGTCAAAGACCAGTTGAATGTAGTTGTCGCTATAACCGTGCAGCTTTCCACTTCCCTCGCGGCCTTTGGCTTCACCTTCGGGAATAACATCCAGTACCTGTCCGACAAACTGCTCAGCGTACTCCAGCTGCATCTGCTCGGACAACTCAATCAGTTCATGCACACGTGCATTTTTGACTTCTTCGTCCACCTGATCTTCCATTCGTGCTGCTGGCGTACCCGTACGCTTGGAATAAGGAATACGTGCATTTCGGAAAAACCGATCTTCCGCATCAACTCATAGCCATTACGGTACATCTCATCCGTCTCACCTGGAAATCCAACAATGATGTCTGTTGTAATCGCTACATCTGGCATTGCTTCCCGAATGCGAAGCATCTTGTTGTAAAACTCTTCTGTCGTATACTTACGGCGCATGCGTTTCAACACCGTATCATCACCCGCTTGCAGCGGAATATGGAAGTGACGAACAAGTTTGTCCGAACGTTTGATCACGTCGAGCATGCGGTCATCGATCTGACTGGCTTCAATCGAGCTGATTCGAATACGCTCCAACCCCTCTACCTTATCCAAATCCCACAGCAGATCGGTCAGATCATAGTTCTCCATGTCATCGCCATACCCACCTGTATGAATACCGGTCAGAACAATCTCCTTGTATCCGGCGTGTACGAGTTGATGCGCCTGTTGAATAATACTGTTCGCCTCACGGCTACGTGAGAGACCACGAGACCATGGAATAATGCAGAATGTACAGAAGTTATTGCAACCATCCTGAATCTTCAGGAATGCGCGGGTACGGTCAGCAAAATCCGGTACGTCCATTTCTTCAAACACACGGGTTTTCATAATATTACGCACCGCATTAACCGGTTGACGGGACTCCTGAATTTCATTAACATATGGCAAAATCTTGTCACGGTCCTGTGTACCGATAACCAGATCCACCCCTGGGATGTCCAGAATCTCTGCCGGAGAAGTCTGCGCATAGCAGCCTGTAACGGCCACAATCGCCTCCGGGTTGCGCCGAATGGCACGACGAATAATTTGACGGCTCTTTTTGTCGCCGGTATTGGTTACTGTACAAGTATTTATCAAGTATACATCCGCTGTCTGTTCATCAAAGTCCACTTGATCGTAACCTTCGTTTTTGAACAATTGCCAAATCGCCTCTGTATCATAGAAATTAACTTTGCAGCCTAAGGTGTAAAACGCCACGGATGGCATAATTACATTCCTCCCATTTCTCCGGATTCATATAGCACGCAAGTTAGTGCTGCCATTCCAGCTGTCTCAGCACGCAAAATGCGTTTGCCCAGTCCAACAGATACAGCACCTGCCTGATCAGCCTCTGCCGTCTCCTTCTCAGAAAATCCACCTTCCGGTCCAACCACGATTAATACTTCTGCACTTGCATCAGGTGCAAGCTGCTCTACAAACGGCTTCAGTACATCTCTCAGCTGTTTACCGTTTTCTTTCTCATAACAATAACACACCAGGCTATAGCCCTCAAAAGAAGATAACAGCCCTTTCCAGGAAAGCGGCTGCTCAACAGTTGGAATACGATTCCGGTGACTCTGTTCGGCAGCTTCCTTGGCAATTTTCCGCCACCGCTCCAACCGTTTGCCTTCTTTCTTGGCATCATATTGCACAATCGTACGTTCTGACAGGAAGGGTACAAATGATACCGCCCCAATCTCAGTACATCTCTGGATGACTGTTTCCATCTTGTCACCCTTGGGCAAACTCTGTGCCACGGTTACACGAATCCGTGCTTCATGGTCCATCTCGAGAGGTTCCACAATATTGGCAGTAACTTGGCCAACCTCAATGGTCTCAATTTCCACGAGTGCTTCTCTGGAGTTTCCGTCACTGACAATCAGTTTATCTCCAGGTTTACCACGCATGACCTTGCCGATATGGCGTGCATCATCACCTGTGATGATCACAGCGTGTTCATTAAACTGTTCTGCAGATACAAAATATCGCTGCATTAGTCAATCCACCCATTCTGTCCTGTTATGACTGGAATTCACCCCGCCTAATGACAAGCGTGAATCCAATCGCCACAGATGATCATACAACTTTTACGTGTTTCTGACCAGTATATCAGCCCAAAACACGATGCGCTTTTAGCGATATAATTCAATAACCAGCTTTGCCAGATCCACATACATCGTTTGCGCAAACTCATACAAAGGTTGAATCGTCACATTTTGCAACGGAGGTATAACAAGAATCAATAGGAAGATAAAAATAGACCATTGCTCCACCCCTTGCAGCTTGCGACTGATTGAAGGTGGCACTACATCTTCCAGAATCCGATAACCATCAAGCGGGGGCAACGGAATCAAGTTAAACAGGAACAGGAAAAAGTTGGTTAAGTTAAAGATAGCGAAAAACGTTGTGATTGCTGTCAGCAACCGCTCATTATCAATGCCGCCGAGTGCTCCCGAACCAACCAGTGAAGCATAGATGATTGTACCGATGATCGCGAGCAACAGATTGCTCAGAGGCCCTGCTGCGGATACGATGATGCCCATCAATCTAGGTTTGTCGAAGTTAGCACGATTAACCGGAACTGGACGTGCCCAACCAAAGCCGGCAATAATGAGCAACAGCACACCAAATAAGTCAAAGTGTACAACCGGATTCAGTGTGACCCGACCCAACAGCTTGGCTGTTGGATCACCGAATTTGTTGGCAAAATACGCATGCGAGAATTCATGCACCGTAAATGCGATCAGGATGGTCAGCAGGAAAAACGGAAGCTGATCGATGGGATAACGAAAGAACGAATTCCAAAAGTCCATACGTTACCCCTTTCTGGCTACAAACGCCAGCCAATCCTCATCACGATGGATCGCACTCACTTCAAACCCGGTGGCTACCAGTGCATCATGTACAACCTGCTCTTTGTTCTTCCAAATGCCTGATACAATATAGGTTCCACCAGACTCAAGCGCATTATAGACATCGTCTACGAACAACAAAATGATTTCAGCCAGAATGTTCGCCACGACAACCTTAACCGGTAGTTGTACACCAAGTGCAGGGTCCTGACTCCCGAGGACGGACAACAGATCACTCTCTTTAACTGTAATTTGTTGCTCCAACCCATTCAGTTCCACATTCTCCCTGGCACTGATTACCGCAACTGGATCAAGATCAAGCGCCAGTACATGTTTTGCCCCAAGTTTTATCGCTCCAATAGCCAAAATACCAGAACCTGTACCTACGTCAATGACTTCCTCGCCGCCCTGAATAACCGTTTCCAGTGTACGCAAGCAGAGGGAGGTCGTTGGATGTGTTCCTGTACCAAAGGCCATGCCTGGATCAAGCTCAATAATTTTCTCATCCGGACTTTCAGGCGTATACTCTTCCCACGTTGGCTTGATCGTCAGACGTTCCGATACACGTACCGGCTTGAAATATTGTTTCCAGGCTGTTGCCCAGTCATTTTCATCCACTGTACGCGTCTCATAACGAACCTCACCTGTATCAATTCCGAATTCGGAGAGTTCCTCGATTCTCGGATTAACTTCTGACTGTAGTGCATCCATGTCCGTACCTTCGGAGAAGTACCCTTTGATTACCGCAAAGCCTTCCGGAATATCATTCAAAGGAACGTCGTATAACTCACCATATGTCGTGTCCCGTTTTTTATTTAAAGTACCGGACTCTTCAATTGAAACCCCTCCAGCACCCGCTTCATGTAAAAAATTCGAAATCATCTCCACAGCTTCTTCTGTGGTATGTATTGTTAGTTCATGCCATAACATACTTGGTTTTTCCTCCTCATTTTTCAAACATCCCAACTATTGTACTACACAAGCTAGCCGGAGCACAAAGCCACACCAGTAAAAGAAAAACAAAACAGGATATCCGCAGCCTGACTGCTCGAATATCCTGTCATCTATTCATACATATCTGTTTCATTTACTTCAGCATTTTGCATAATTCGAATCTCACTTAGCAAAAACGCCCACCATTCTGCGTGATCATCTCAGCGGCTTGCGGGAGCGAATCGTTGGATACGGACACGGTCAGCAAAATTTCTTGTTTTAGCCTGTTTGCCGAATCCTCTTCGGGTGTATCATACACCTGACCATTGGACAGCATTTCCGTTTCATCACTAATCAGGGCAAGTACATTCAGTTCTCCACTAAATCCTCCAACGACGGCTGTAGGGGAATTATCGAAGCCCTTAACATCGTTTGAATCCAATGCAGACGCTTCATTGCCAAGGCTCTCGATACTCAATTGGTTTGGGTGCAACAATTCCAGGGCTCTGCGTGCAGACTCGGCCTCAGTCCAGCTTGTAAAAACAGCTTCGAGGGTCACTGCCGAGCGATCTTCAGTCATGAAGCTCCCGTCCCTGACGTCGATCAGCCGCTTCACTGCGGCGTAGTGCTTCGATATCTTCATGATCCGCAGCTTCAGCGCTGAATTCCACGTCCTCATTTTTCGCGGATTGCATACGTTTCATCTTTTCCGTTTTTGTTAGAATCTTGCCTGGACGTTCATGTTCTGCCATTGTAATGCTCCTCCTTCAAATTGTATAAGTTCAACTTAATCGTATTTACACTGACACTCCGATGACAGAACAACCTTCCGATCACTGTTATCCCCAGATTTTTTAACTCCCTTCTTCCAAAGGGAAAATCCGGGGATAGCGTATGCTTCGAAGTAGCTTTCTTGCGAAAGCTTTTAGGCGAACGCTTCGCTTCTTCAGGTTTTTTCTGTCCTCTCCGTTATTGTGTAAATGTTTAGATTGAATCTTATATTGTTGATCTAAATATATATTTCTTGAAACTAGATCATTCCACCGGCTTGTTCGATTATAGACATAGCGCGGTGATGTACCGATTCATCTACGATGACCGTTAGTAATACATCCCTTCCCGTAGGTCCACCCTGTCCACCATCACTCATGCCGCTTGCAGAAGGGTCCGCCGCAGCCATGATTCCAGCACTGGCATTTGTTTGCATCGAATCGGGCACCCATGATGAAAAACTGCCGGAAACGCCCGGCTTGTAGGAAGCCCCGCTTGGTCCTACACCCGCATATCGGCTGAATCGATTAATCGACAGGTCCTCCACTCGCAATGCCTCCAGTTTTTTGGCTGCCCCTTGAGCCTGCTCCGGGCTGTGAAAGTACGCCAAAATATTTTTCTCGGTCATCCGCTTCACCTGCTTCCCTAATTTCTCGCATATCAGCTATGCATATCATTCTCGCCATGCTATCTTTCCGCAAGTTCGCTCAGAATATACCGAAATGCTCCCACAAATTGCTGTCGTTCTTTATAGCATAAATCCATGGATTTTGCCAAAATCACTGAAACACTAAAAAAGGCGTACAAAAAAGGACACCCTACGGTAAAAACCGCTGTGGTGTCCTTTTGGACTTGCTATATATTATTCTCAGTCGCCGCGGAAGGCTCGTTTCACTCTATCAAAGAAAGATTGTTCATGCTCATGTGTTTGCTCTCCATCCAGCGCAGCGATTTGGCGAAGCAGATCTTTCTGCTCGTCATTCAGCTTACTAGGTGTAACTACAACCACTTTCACATGCTGATCCCCTTGCCCCATACCGCGCAGGCGTGGTACACCTTTGCCTTTGAGGCGGAAATACGTTCCCGTTTGTGTACCAGCTGGTACTTTCAACTTCACTTTTTCAGTCAACGTTGGGATTTCAACTTCATCTCCCAGAGCTGCCTGTGCAAAGGTAAGTGGGATTTCGCAATAAATATCGTCACCTTCACGCTCGAAGAAATCATGTGATTTCACGCGAATGACAATATACAGATCTCCCGCTGGTCCGCCACGCAGGCCTCCTCGCCCTCACCTGTCATACGCAGTTGCGCGCCATCATCTACACCCGCTGGAATGCGGACATGGATTTTGCGTTGCTTGCGGACTTTACCGCTACCACTGCACGTTGTACATTTTTCTTTGATAATTTGGCCCGAACCACTACAGTTCGAACATGCACGGCGATTAACCATACGACCAAACGGTGTATTTTGCACGACTTCCTGCTGACCGCTACCTTGGCAGACCGAGCAAGTTTCCGGTTTCGTTCCAGGTTTGGCACCTGAGCCATGACAGGTATCACAGCCTTCGGTACGCGGAATCGTAATATCGGTTTCTTTACCAAATACAGCTTCCTTGAACTCAATCGTCATCGTATACTGCAGGTCATTCCCCCGTTGCGGAGCATTTGGATCACGTCGTCCACCGCCACCGCCGCCAAAGAACATGTCGAAGATGTCGCCAAATCCGCCGCCGCCAAAATCACCGCCACCACCGAATCCACCTTGATTCGGATCGACATGACCATATTGATCATATTGTGCACGCTTCTGACCGTCACTCACTACGTCGTAAGCTTCTTTAACTTCTTTAAATTTAGCTTCCGCATCAGCAGCCTTGTTTACGTCAGGGTGATACTGACGGGCAAGCTTACGGTAAGCCTTTTTAATCTCATCGTCGTTAGCCGTTTTACTAACGCCAAGCACCTCATAATAATCACGCTTTTCAGCCACTCTTCCACCCCCATATCATTCACCATATCGCACATCGTGACAAAAGGAAAGCCAAAGCGCGGGAGCCCCGGCTATGACTTTCCTCTAATTCGAACGTCACCGATGTTTAATTCGCGTAGAACTACGAATTAGTTTTGTTTTTTATCTTCATCCACAACTTCGTAATCAGCGTCTACGACGTTGTCACGTTTAGCAGAACCTTGTTGCTCTTCAGCACCTTGCGCTTCTTGCTCTTGAGCCTGAGCTTGCTCATACAGTTTCACGGACAGTTGTTGAACGATCTCTGTCAGTTCTTCTGTAGCAGCTTTGATATCTTCCAGGTTGTCGGAAGCCAGCACGCCTTGCAGTTTTTCTTTGGCAGCATTCGCTTTTTCAACTTCGCCAGCATCTGCTTTTTCGCCAAGATCTTTGATCGTTTTGTCAACAGAGTAGATCAATTGATCTGCACTGTTTTTCGCTTCAACGAGTTCTCTGCGCTTTTTATCTTCTTCAGCGTGCAACTCAGCATCTTTCATCATTTGCTCAACTTCAGCATCGCTCAAACCGCTGGAAGAAGTGATTGTGATTTTTTGAGTTTTGTTAGTACCTTTATCTGTTGCAGATACGTTAACGATACCGTTGGCATCAATATCGAAGCTAACTTCGATCTGTGGAACGCCACGTGGAGCTGGTGGAATATCACCCAACATGAAACGTCCAAGCGATTTGTTACCTGCTGCCATCTCACGCTCACCTTGCAGAACATGAATCTCAACGCTTGGTTGATTGTCTGCATAAGTGGAGAATACTTGAGATTTGCTTGTAGGGATCGTTGTGTTACGCTCGATCATTTTAGTGAATACGCCACCTGCTGTTTCGATACCCAGGGACAGTGGAGTTACGTCAAGCAATACAACGTCTTTCACGTCACCTGTCAGTACGCCCGCTTGTACAGCAGCACCCAAAGCTACAACTTCATCCGGGTTAACGCCTTTGTGAGGCTCTTTACCAGTCAGTTTTTTGATTGCTTCTTGGACTGCAGGAATACGTGTGGAACCACCAACCAATACGATCTTGTCGATATCGTTAGCCGTCATACCCGCATCACTCAATGCACGACGAGTTGGTTCAAGCGTACGCTCAACCAGACCTGCAGAGATTTCTTCAAATTTCGCACGGCTCAGGTTCAACTCCAAATGCTGAGGAACGCCATCAGCAACCGTGATGAACGGCAAGGAGATCGTTGTAGTCAATACGCCGGAAAGTTCTTTTTCGCTTTTTCCGCTGCATCTTTCAAACGTTGAACCGCTGCTTTATCTTTACTCAAGTCAATGCCTTGATCTTTTTTGAATTCACTTACGAGATAATCAATGATTACTTGGTCGAAGTCATCCCCGCCCAGTTGGTTGTCCCCGCTCGTTGCTTTAACTTCGAAGAAGCCGTCACCCAGTTCAAGAATGGATACGTCGAACGTACCGCCACCCAGGTCATATACGAGAATCGTTTGGTCTTCGGATTTCTCCATACCGTATGCCAAAGCTGCTGCTGTAGGCTCGTTGACGATACGCAGAACTTCCAAACCTGCAATTTTACCCGCATCTTTAGTCGCTTGACGCTGACTGTCATTGAAGTAAGCTGGTACAGTGATAACTGCTTGAGTTACCGTTTGACCCAGATAAGCTTCAGCATCAGTTTTCAATTTTTGCAGGATGATTGCAGAGATCTCTTGTGCAGAGTAGTCTTTGCTATCGATTGTTTCCTTGTGGGAAGTACCCATGTGACGTTTGATCGACATGATGGTACGATCCGGATTGGTGATCGCTTGACGTTTCGCTGTTTCACCAACAACACGCTCTCCATCTTTTTTGAAACCAACTACGGATGGAGTTGTACGTGCGCCCTCCGGATTTGGAATTACGACAGCCTCGCCGCCTTCCATTACTGCTACGCATGAGTTTGTTGTTCCTAAGTCAATACCAATTACTTTGCTCATCCGAAAATTTCCTCCTCAACAATTTAAAATGAATGGGTCTGATCTGACCCTTATTTAGATGTTCATGTTGCTAATCGTGCTCTATGTGTACAAACCTTTATATTAAACTTCGCCCACATTGTTCAACCACGGAGCCAACTCATTCCTTCCTATAAGGAAATTATGAGCTGACTTTTACCATAGCTGGACGAAGCACTTTATCTTTCAGCATGTAGCCTTTTTGGACTTCCTCAACAACGATACCTTCTTCGTACTCGTCGCTCTCCACTTGCATAATTGCTTGGTGGAATTCAGGATTGAACGGTTGTCCTACCGATTCCATAGCCGTCAGACCTTCATTATTCATCACGGTTTCCAATTGACGGAAAATCATTTGGATGCCTTTTGAGAAAGATTCGACCTCTGCTCCTTCCGGTACAGTAGCCATGGCGCGCTCGAAGTTATCAATAACCGGTACCAGTTCGGTGACCAGCTTCATCGAAGCATATTTAGCCAATTCTTCTTTTTCCTTCTGCGTACGACGACGGAAGTTATCAAAATCAGCCTGTGCACGGACATAACGCTGCTGTTGCTCCTCAGCTTCTGCCTTCAGACGTGCAAGCTCATCCTGCTCCTGATCAGCCATCTCTTCAGCTTGTGCTTCTGCAGCGCCAGCTTCATTAATAGGCTCCTGCTCAGCTGCTGTTACCTCTTGTTCTTCTGTAAATGATTGCTCCTCTTTCAAGATGTTCACCTCCTTATACGAATGAAATGGTTCATTCCCGAATCTTATTTGAAACGATGTGTCAGCATCGCCGTCAAGTCACGGGATAGTGTATTTAGAATATGAATGACACGTGCGTAATCCATCCGCGTGGGTCCTAGAATACCAATCGAACCCAAAGCCTCACCGTCCAATGAATAGGAGGCTGTAATCAGGCTGCAGTTGGCAAAGGCTTCATGATCATTTTCAGTGCCGATTCGCACTTGAATACCAGATCCACCCGGCACGGGCATCATCAATTTCATGAGTGTTGGTGTCTCTTCCAGCAGGTCAAGAATATCTTTTACCTTTTCGATATCTTTAAACTCCGGTTGAGTCAACATGTTGGTGGCACCACTGAGGAACAAACGATTATCATGTTCGTTGTCAAAGGCACTGTTCAGCACCTGCATAACTTCCTCGTAACGTGTAATATGCCGTTCCATCTCTTGCCCAAGTTCAGTATAGAGACGGGATTTCAATTTGTAAATTGGCACACCAACCAGCTTGGTGTTCAACAGTCGGACCACTTTCTCCATCTCGGCTACCGAGATTTCTGGAGGAATCTGGACCGTCTTGTTCTCCACCTGACCGGTATTGGTCACAATGATTGCCACAGCTTCACTTTCGTTCAGCGGAAGCAATTGGAAGTGGCGAAGGGACGTATGGAATACTTCCGGTCCAAGCAGGATCGAAGTATAATTCGTCATATGTGACAAAATATTGGATGCATGCTGAATAACTTGCTCCATGACGTTCAACTTTTCAGCGAAGAACGACTTCAGATCATCCAACTCCTGAGGCTCCACCTGATTCCAGGGAACCAAATGATCGACATAATATCGATAGCCTTTATGGGATGGAATGCGTCCAGCCGATGTATGCGGCTGTTCCAGAAAGCCCATATCTTCGAGGTCCGCCATTTCATTACGGATCGTCGCCGGACTGTATCCAACATCTCCCCTTTTGGAAATGCTCCGGGACCCTACGGGCTCAGCTGAACGGATATAGTCATCCACTATAGCGTTCAGAATCATTCGTTGACGCTCTGTTAACATGGTGAGTATTCCCTCCTTCTGACTGTACTGTCCCATGTCGTTAGCACTCCGGTTAGATGAGTGCTAAGCGGTAATACAAAAATACCAAACTGACGTGAACATTGTCAAGTGAGTTTGATGAGTGGGCTCATCTATTTATAGTATAGACCAATGTCGACGAGTCCTAACAACTTTATTGAACATACTTTGAAGTAAAAAGGACTGCATGTAGGGCAGAGGCTGACTCGGCTCAATTCATGCAGTCCATTTAGTTGTTAGGCTGAAACGTTAAGCTCTTTTAATACCGCGATCTCATCGCAACAATCCTGCTTGCTGCAATGAACACAGTCGGTCCATACTTTCTCGGGGAAAATCTCTTTTTCCACCACGGCAAAGCCGTTTTTGAGGAAGAAGGATACTTCATATGTCAACGCCATAATCTTAGGAATCTGTTGTTTCTCCGCTTCTTCTACCAGTCGGTCCAGCAATCGGGAGCCAATTCCGAGCCCTTTGTGTCCTTCCGAGATACCGAGTGATCTGACTTCCACCAAATCATTCCCCAGACGACAAAGCGATCCGCAACCCACCACTTCACCATCAACTTCGGCTACAACAAAGTGCTCCAGCTGTCGGTGCAGTATTTCCCGTGATCGCGGAAGCATGATCCCACGCTCTGCATAGCCCTTAATCATTTCATACAGTGGTTCAACATCTTCCGGCACGGCTTTTCTGCATATTACCGACATCCTGCTCTCCTCCTATTACCAAGCTTTCCAGAGGAAAGCTGACTTCGTAGTTGTTAAATTAACACGCTCTGTAAAATCAATATGAATAAATATACAACAGAGCGTATAGAATTTCAAGCTATGAATTCAGCGATATGGACCCGATAAACTCCGCAAAAACGTCATTTCCGAACAGGATACCCTGCTCGCTCAGTCGGAAGCCGTCTGCCGTCCGCTCAAGCAGCCCTGCGTTCAACATTTTGCCCAAAGGCTTCGCAAACACTTCTTCCATGGACTCTCCGAACTGTTCGCTAAAACGTGAGGCCGAAGCCCTCCAACATTCTTAGTCCAACCATCAGATAATCTTCCATGGCCTCAGGGCGAGCAATCTCAAAATGATCCAGACGAGGCAGTCCTGCACGCGAAGCTTCAACATAAGGATTTATACCTTTAATATTCATATGCCGTTCGCGGCCTACATATCCATGCGCACCTGCACCCAGACCGTAGTAGTCCTCATTACGCCAGTACGTAATATTGTGACGACTTTCGAAGCCCGGCTTGGCAAAGTTACTGATCTCGTATTGTCCATAGCCTGCTTCTTTCATACGTCTCATTAATAGAAGATACATCTCCAGCTCGTCATCTTCATGAGGAAGTGGCAACTGGTTCTTCTGATACAGTGTATGGAAAAGTGTATTCTCTTCCACTTTCAGGCTGTAGATGGAGTAATGCGGCAGATCCAGTTCCAGCGCTTTGTCGATACTCTCATTCAACATTTCAACAGTCTGGTTCGGCAAACCAAACATCAGGTCAATGGACAGGTTATTCAATCCTGCTTTACGAGCATTCTCCAAACTGCGATATACATCATCCGTATTATGAATACGACCAATGCCTGTCAGCAGATCATTCTGAAACGCCTGCACGCCAAAGCTGACACGGTTGACGCCGCCTTCTTTCATCGCAGCAAGCTTCTCCGCATCCGTGGTTCCCGGGTTGGCTTCCATCGAAAATTCAATATCGTCCGCCCAATTTGGGAAATACGTCTTCACGGAACGAAGAAATACTGCCATCTCATCCGGTTTCAGAGCTGTTGGTGTACCCCCACCTACAAATATCGTCTTGATCTCACCCGGTGGATTGGCCTTAACTGTATGTTCCATCTCCCGTTCTAGCGCTTCGAGATATTGCATCACGGGCTGATCTTTCAGAACGTAGGAGTTAAAGTCGCAATAAAAACATTTATTCGTGCAAAAGGGAATGTGAAGATACACCGCTTGGGGCGCACCTGTCTTCCGGCTGTGTGCTGCCAATGTCATGGCAAGTCCCCTCTATTTGAAAAAGGAAAGCCATCCGGCTTCCCTTTCAGCTTAGTTATTTAATATTCTGTGTTGTAACCATGTTTGCAAGCAAACGTCCTACAATTCAATTTCGATACACACAATCTGTGTTGTACCCGAAAATGAATTTTCTTTAATCTAATTTGAATACACATATTCTGTGCTGTACCTCAAATTAGATTGTTTAATCATCAATTTTCAGTACCGCCATGAATGCCTCTTGTGGCACCTCAACGTTACCAACTTGCTTCATCCGCTTCTTACCTTCCTTCTGCTTCTCAAGCAGTTTCCGTTTCCGCGAGATGTCACCACCATAACACTTGGCAAGTACGTTTTTACGCATGGCTTTTACTGTTTCACGAGCAACGACCTTGGTGCCCACAGATGCCTGAATTGGCACCTCGAACATTTGCCGTGGAATCAGCTCGCGCAGTTTCTCACAGACAATGCGTCCGCGGTTATAGGCACGGTCACGGTGAACGATGAAGGACAGAGCATCCACCTGTTCGCCATTGAGTACAATATCCATTTTTGCCAGATTGGACTGACGGTAACCGGACAACTCATAATCCAGGGATGCATATCCTTTGGTACCGGATTTCAACTGGTCGAAGAAGTCATATACAATCTCGGACAACGGAATCTCATAGGTAATGGTAACCCGGGTTGTGTCCAAATATTCCATATTTACATATTCACCGCGTTTATTCTGACACAACTCCATAATGGTACCTACATAATCATTTGGTACGATAATATCTGCCTTGACGTACGGTTCCTCGACGTAATCAATCCGTCCCACCTCAGGATAGTTGGATGGGTTGTCGATTTTCATCACTTCACCATTGGTTAAGGTGACGTGATAGATTACACTTGGTGCCGTTGTGATCAACGGAATGTTAAACTCCCGCTCGATCCGCTCCTGGATAACGTCCATGTGTAGCAGTCCAAGGAATCCGCAACGGAATCCAAAACCGAGTGCACTGGATGTTTCCGGTTCAAAGCTCAGAGACGCATCGTTCAACTGCAATTTCTCCAACGCTTCACGCAGATCAACATAGTCCGATGTTTCGATCGGATAGAGACCACAATACACCATTGGGTTAATTTTACGATAACCCGGCAAAGGTTCCGGTGTTGGATTTTTGGCATCCGTTACCGTATCCCCGACTTGTGTATCGCCAACATGCCGGATACCTGCAACGATAAATCCAACATCCCCGACGTTCAGCTCGTCCACGATGGTCATACGAGGTTTGAACGCTCCAACTTCAATGACTTCAAATGATTTACCTGTTGCCATCATTTTGATTTTGGAACCGGATTTGATTTTGCCATCAACAACACGCACATATACGATTACACCTTTGTACGGGTCATAGTGCGAGTCAAAAATCAGCGCTTTCAAAGGCTGGTCAGGATCACCAGTCGGTGCCGGAACACTTTGCACCACTTGCTCCAAAATTTCTTTGATTCCGATTCCTGATTTGGCCGAAGCCAAAACCGCATTACTTGTGTCCAAACCAATAACATCTTCCACTTCCTGCTTCACCCGTTCAGGATCAGCGCTTGGAAGGTCAATTTTGTTGATAACCGGTAAAATTTCAAGGTTGTTATCCAATGCCAGATACACGTTGGCAAGTGTTTGGGCTTCAATTCCCTGAGCCGCATCCACAACCAGCAGAGCACCTTCACATGCAGCAAGACTGCGTGATACTTCATATGTGAAGTCTACGTGTCCCGGTGTATCAATCAGATTCAATAAATACTCTTCACCGTCATCCGCTTTGTAAGTCAAGGCTACTGCTTGTAGCTTGATCGTTATTCCACGTTCGCGTTCAAGGTCCATTTTATCCAGAACTTGTTCCTGCATTTCACGTGAAGTGAGCGCACCTGTGTGCTCCAAGATCCGGTCCGCAAGTGTTGATTTGCCGTGATCTATATGTGCAATAATAGAAAAGTTACGAATTTTACGTTGTCTTGCCCGAATGTCAGTCATTCCTTACCCCCAGAAACAGCCTAGTGTCAATCACTTCATTATAACAGTTGAAGCACAGTGCATCAATCCCGTGATGTCTCAACTTTATAATAAAGTGTTATCATGCACTCCCAGAGGTTATATTGTACCTTAAAATTATGGTATTTTATTCAGCAACGCCGCTAAAAGAGAGACCACCCACTTGATTCCACTATGTGAGAGATTTTGCAATAGTCCAGCCGTTTTGTCTGCCAACACATCAACCGGAGCCTTATTTTGATCTGCCCCAAGCACTTGGCTTGGTGACTGAACAGGTACAAATGGGGGTTCTTTAATTTCCTTTTGGACAGGTGCAGTCGGAACAGATTCGGTAACCGATGAAGTTGGCTCAGTTGTCACAACGGTTGACGTGCCTCCTGATGGATTGCCCATATGAAAGTTGCTGCCAGCCAGCTGCATTCCGAACAGAACACCCAGCAACATTAATACAGCCATGGATAACAGTCTTTTACCGAATCTGGACATATGCTTTGCCTCCTGTCACTCTACTATTTTTATCTTCTTTACATATATAATTCCTATCCACCCTGCGATGAGGTTTCCACACTGGCTTTGTCCACCTTCTGATCTTCCCAATACACTTGGGCAATCATGTCTGCTAGAATCTTCGATGTCCGTTGGAGCTCAGCTCCTGTGTTGTCGATGCCGCCAATCTCAATCAAAATGCTGTTGGGTGAAAGGGTTTGATTGTACTCTCCATTGTTAGCTCCTCCGCCATCCTTGCCCCACACACCACGGGATACCCCAGGATACTTGGCTTCCAGTTTCTTGTGAATTTTCGCTGCAAAGGCTTCATTCTGCCGCCAATTTGGATTTTCATGTCCAATAATGAAATACACTTTGGCATAGCCCAAGTCATTAATGGTGGTGGTTGTTTTGCCATGACGCTGTGAATCACGATGAATGTCTATGAGATACGTCAGATCATCATTTTGAGCGAGTGCCGCTTTTACCGTTTGACGGGAGTATTTATAAGAATAGTTCCAGTTATAATCCTTTACTTTAGTGGGATAATCATCCTTGGCGTGTTCTACGCCGATTCCCAGCTTCTCCAAACTGTCTGAGAGGTAGGTCCCCACTTGAAATACATTGCCTGTTGATTTGCCTGATGATGGATTATCACTTTTCGTACCTAGCAGTGGATTGTAACCTTCCCGTGGATGGGAATGATAGATAAGAATTGATTTTTTGCCTGTTGTCGGTGAGCCTGAATTGTCTTTCTCACCATTCTTCGCTGGGGGATCCTCTTTACCTTCTCCATCTCCAGGCTCACTCGACTCAGGCGGATCCGTATTGTCCTGGCCTGGTGGAACATGCAGTTCACTACCGGGTTTCCCTCCACCTGCGGAAGCCGTATCCGTAAGACCGGGACCGGGTTGATAATCTTCAGGAGCCTCGGCTTTTTCGTTACCAGATCCAGGACGGAGCAGAACAGGTTGGTTGGAACCCATGCCCGGCATTTCTCTCGCAATCAGGCTCTTGGGGTCTTGAGGATTTACATTCGTTAGTAATTGGAAAACAAAAGAGGTGAGATTTTCACCGGATATGGCAGAGGTCTGTTCCTTCTGGGTGAGATGAGGCATCTCCATACCGAGCATATCAACAAAAAAGCGGCTTGATACGGCACTCGCAAATCCTTTCATGGAAGAAACGGGTGAATTATTCAAGCGTTTCTCTGCCATGCCCCCAGACCCAGTACGACAAAAAACAAGGCAGATATGATCATAAGCAACAACAACGTACGGCCCATGGCCAGCACGTGCAGACATCTTTTTTCCACTTCCCAATATTCCAGGCCAATATCTTGTTCATTCTGCTGTCTCCTTCCCTGCTGGACAACTCTTATACTTCAACTCTATGAGCCGGCCCAATTTGATAGAACAGGAAAATGAAAGATTCCAGAAACAAAAAAGAAAGTCCGATAGATTCGGACCTTCTTCTCAGCAGTTTTAAGTTTTAATGTGTATAGGCGGCTACGTTATCCGGATTCACTGCATCGTGGAGTGCAGCGTTAAGTCCTGTAGCGATAACATTGGCAATTCCCTCAATAAACTCATCGATTTCCTTTGGGGTAACTATGAGGTCATGACCCAGTGGCTCAAGTACCTCTTTCACCAGACTCAAGCGATCTTGCTCACCGATGTCGTCCAGCATACCCATGATCTGTTTGGTCTGATCCGTTTCCTGGCGAAAGTGTGAACGCATCATCTCAATCACATTGTTCACAATAGTGGACGCATAACATACGGTTGGTACTCCAATGGCGATGCAAGGCACACCTAATATTTCACGAGTCAGGCCACGCCGTTTGTTTCCAATACCGGATCCCGGATGAATACCAATGTCCGCTACCTGAATCGTTGTATTTACACGTTCCAAGGAACGGGAGGCCAGCGCATCAATCGCAATAATGGCATCCGGCTTGGTCCGATCTACAATCCCCTGTACGATGTCACTGGATTCAATGCCCGTTGTACCTAACACGCCGGGAGCAATCGCGCTGACTTCCCGATACCCTGGCGCTACCTGATCTGGCACCAATTCGAAATACTGACGGGTTACCATCAGATTTTCCACAACAAGTGGACCGAGTGAATCCGGGGTGACATTCAAGTTGCCCAGGCCAACAATCAAGACCTTGGATGTTTTGTTGATTCCAGCTTTAACCATAAAATCTTCCATTTCACGTGTGAACTCGGCAGCAACTCGCTCTTGTAACTCGGTATCACCATTCCGTAGTGAAGGTACTTCCAAGGTGACATAGTGACCTTTCACCCGACCAATAGCCGTTGCTGCTTCTTCAGTCAGGACATCAATACGTGTAATCGTAATGCCCTCTTTTTCTCCACATCTTCCCGCAGTCCGGGGATCGTCTGTTTCTGTCCACCTTGCGCCATTTCCTTGGAGTCGATCGCCAAATCGGTACGAACTGTATAGTTTTGCAAATCCAGTGTCATTCTGTCCCTGCCTCCTTACCGCATTTGAGCATATTGTGTGGGAAAAAGGGTTTCTTTATACAGCATGTCGAACATCGTAGGAATATCTGTTGCATTTTACATGCTAGCGTGATAGAATATTTTAAGTTGTGAAACGTTTGTATTCATGCAAATGCCTTACAGGAGGTGAATGTAATGCCAAACATCAAATCCGCTGTTAAACGCGTAAAAACGAGCGACAAGCGCCGCGCACTCAACGCTTCCCAGAAGTCTGCACTCCGTACAGCTGTTAAAGCTGCTGATGCTGCTCTGGTAAGTAACGAAGTTGATACTGCAAAAGCTGCGATTCAAGCTGCTTCCAAAAAGCTGGACAAGGCTGTAACTAAAGGTCTGGTTCATAAAAATGCTGCAGCACGCAAAAAGTCTCGCTTGGCGAAAAAACTGAACGCTCTTTCCGCACAAGCGTAAGAAGCGTTACTTATACGATCAATGGAAAAATCCTGAACAGCATAGGCTTTCAGGATTTTTTAGTATCTGATTCGATAAGTATAAGACACAAACAAAAGCGACCTTTATTCCGATGATTAAACGATCATGGAGCAAAGGTCGCTTTGTTTGTTATTCACACTAGTAATCTATTACGTTTACGTGTCCATTCAGGCACCAAGTCTCAATAAGAACAGCTCCAGACCAAGCACTTTATCCACCGCTCCTGTTTTCATCTGGTAATCCAGTTCGCTGAGGTGACTCAAAATCATTCTCAGACGTTCCGGCTGAAATTTACGAGCTTGTTCACCCGCAATCTTAACAGCATACGGATGCAGACCAAGCTGACTGGCAATCTGCTGCTGGGAGTAACTTTGTTGGCCCAACTCTTTCACCTGGATCATGATCCGAAACTGACGTGCGATTAAAGTCGCAATTTTAATCGGTTCTTCCCGCTGCTTCAGCAACTCATAGAAAAGAGCCAACGCTTTCTCCAGTCGCAAATTAGCGAGTTCTTCGACCAGCGAGAATACATTCTGCTCTGTACTACGGGCAACCAGTGACTCGATATCAGCACGCTTGATTGTCCCCCATTACCCGCAAACAAACATAACTTGTCTACTTCAGCAGACAGGGTCTGAAGACCTGTTCCTGCATAGCTGATCAACGTTTCCGCCGCTCCCGTCTCCAAGGAAACATCCCGCTGCTTCGCCAGTTTCACTATCCAATTCAATAACTCATCTCCACTGAGTGGAGCAAAAGCAAGAACTACTGCCTGTTTCTTGACAGCCTTCACCAGTTTCTTACGCTCATCCAGCTTATCCCCTTGGGCCAAGAAAACAATCGTACTGTAATCTGCCGGATTTTCCATATATGTAAGCAGACGATCAACCTGATGTTCAATCTTGGATTCTTTACCTGCGGTGAACAGGCTCGCGTCCCTTACAATAATTAATTTGCGAGGAACGAGAAAAGGTACAGTCTCTGCTTCTTCAATAACGACCTCCACAGCCGTTTCAGACAAATCATATGGAATAATCGCAAAATCACGATGTTCTTCTTCAATAACCTGTTCTTTTAACATATCCGTAAATTGCTGTATCTGGTACTTCTCCGTTCCGTACAGCACATAGATCGGTGCCGTTTCTCCATTACGTATTGCCTTTGTTGCACTTTTTACATCCATTCACGGCGCCTCCTTATCCCTCTTATCCTACCAGAAAAAACGCAAGACAACAAAGGGACCTTACATCCAGTTATGGATGAAGGTCCCCTGTCCTACATCTATATAAACGCAGACACCAGCAGTTCTAGAAAAAGCCGGTGCGCGGTCATACGACGTCAGTTGTTTGAACTGAGATAGGACGTTTTGTTACTTCCACTATATGCTTGTCATACTGAAAATGTTCTTTCGTTTAGAGGAGCGCACTCCCCATTTTTAATTATTTCGCAGGAGCTCCACCTGAAACAGCAGGTACATTAAACGAGTTCTTCGCCGTTGTTCCGTCCTTGTCCGTTTCGTAATTAAATAGAGTACCATCCTTGGACCAACTCGCTGACTTCAGTGTCCCCTCTATACTGCGTTGTTCAACCAAATTTAGAACATCCGGTTCATTGGCAGGTTTGGAGTATATGCTGAGTTGATCACCAATAAGCATAACTACATAGGAGCCGTCAGGTGATTTCCATTCTTTTGGTGCTGCCGTTGTAGTCATTCCCTGATCCGGTCCTGCCGCGAATCCTTTGTTTCCTCCAGAAGCGTCTGCACCTGCACTGGAATCAGGTACAGTATTACCTTCAACCGGAACATCTTCAGTCATATTAGGTGTTGTATCCTGAGAAGTGAAGGATTTCGCATCTCCATTTTCCGTTTCTGTTACTCCATTCTCTTCCCCATCTGCAGAAGATTTAGGAGAATCTCCTGATCCCTGAATTCTCTGCTCAGAATCTTGGTTCTGAACCTGATTATTCTGATTATCGGTCGAAGGAGTTTTAGACGAATTATCCTGAGTTCCTTTATTCCGAGCAGGTGTTGATTCGGTAGCCGGTTGTTGAGGTGCCGGATCTGATTGAACTTCAGGCTCCTGTACCTTATCTCCACCATTCTCTTCAGGAATTGTTTCTACGCCTTGGTTATCTGGTTCAGTTGGTGAAACATTCGATTGATCCACAAACACATCGTTGCTGCTTGGTTGGGGCGACGTGGCAGGATCAGAATTTTCAATACTCTTGCTCAATGGATTCTCATCCACATTGCCACTCTCTTGAGAAGCTCCAGAGCTCATCAGCATGGAATCGGCATTCTCAATCTGTTCAGGCTGGTATCCCCAGATGGCAAATCCCAAAACAACTGCTGCTGCCGCTGCACCCATGGACATACGTCCTGCCATTGAGTTAAGCCATTTTTGCTTCGTTTTCCGCTCACTTGAACGTTGTAAATTCTCAAATGCAGCGGGGACAGGATTCATTTCCTGTATGGTGCTACTTTGTTCCTTCCGTGCTTCGTCAATGGCATCAAGCTGTGGCATAATCGCATCAACCAGACTAAATTTCGGGCTTACTTGCGGTAATTCTTCCAGTTCTCTGGAAAGAGCTCTGAGTAAACTAAAATTCTCGGCGCACTCCGGACACTTCGCCACATGCTGTAGCATCTGCGCGGTTTCCGCCTCGCCCAGATCATGATCCAGATAGCGGTGCATCCATTCCACCACCTCTTCGCATTTCATCCTGTCACACCACCTTTCTGATATTCCTGTAGTAGATTCTGTAATTGCTGTCTGGCTCTAAATAAATAAGATTTCACCGTATTCAACGGAAGATCGAGACAATCCGCAATTTCATTGTAGGATAAGTCCTGCAAATATCTTAGAACAATAACGGTACGATGATGCTCGGGAAGCTTGTTGATCGCATCCTGAATGTCTTGGGCCACATATGTAGACATGACCTCGTATTCCACATCCTGATTATCCTGAAAAACCATGTCATGTTCGTCAATGGAGACAGACGGCTTGGTTCTTCTGAATTTATCAATACAGATGTTCGTAACGATGCGTTGTACCCATGTTTTGAATTGGGCCTTTTCTTCGTATGAGTTGATTTTGGTGTAAATTCGGATCAACGCTTCCTGCGCAGCATCCAAAGCGTCCTGTTCATTATTTAGAATGTAATATGCGGTCCGATAGACATGTTGTTCAATCTCCCGCAATAGGGTAATTAGAGCGTCGCGATCGCCCGATTGAGCGGCTCTGATGAGTTCCGGCTCTACCACAAAGGATCCCCTCTCCCTGCAACCTTACAGACGTAATCATCAATAAAATTGTTGCAAAGTTAAGTATTTTTTTAATTTGCCATAACAAAATAACGGCGTATGTATTAGGGCCGCTGAAATCTTCTCTTAGAATAACAGAAATTGCATAACGAGTCACCAAACGTATCCAAAAGGGATTCCATTACTTACACGACTCAATTCAAATGCAATGGCATACATTATAGCTAAGCACTTTTTTGGCTCCTAAAATAAAAAAGTCGAAATTTGTCCAAATTTAAGCTGATTTTAATGCAATTTTCATGAAAATAGTGTATTGTAAATTTACATTCATAAACACGAGGTGATGAGCATGCCAGCTCTTGCGAAAATTCAAGCTTTAAAAGAACAAATGCCCAAAGAATACCAAAGTATTTCCCACTTTGTGGAACATGCATTGGAGTCCATTGATACTCTGGTCGAGGAACATCGGAAGTACGTAGCTGCACAGGCATTATACGGCGATAAAATCGTTGGATCGGAAGAACGCTTGTACAGAGAAACCGTACTTGATGTCAGAGCACAGCTGTTGATGACTCTTGAGAAAACGGTAGAAGATCTGTTGCACAAAGGCGATAAACACTGGAACAAACACTTTAAGGATGGCGTGGAGTAGTTCTTATATTTCTTCTACCATTTGAAAAAATGGCCCGTTTTCCGATATTCTCCTCGTGGAGTGTAACGGAAAGCGGGCTTTTTTGTGCTGTGCTGTAACCTGCAATCAAATGAAGTGATTAATTGGTATCATCTCAATCAGCATAAAATCGTTTAACTGTTTCCTCAACCTCTGTATGTTAAAATATAGTAACTCCCTTAGTTTATCTCTTGTTGAATATAGTTATTTAAGATGGAGGTCAATATTCGAATGACAAAATCCCATAGAATCAATAGGCCGCGCGGAAAAATACTTGCAGCTGTATTAACTGCAGTCCTCATTTCACTTGCAATGGGGATATATCACTATGTCCCTATAGATGAAAGATTAGAGAATACTTACTATTATTCATTCGGGTATAAATTTGCGGTTGGATTATTGATTAACCTCGCTATTTTACTTTTCTTAATTACGCCACTTTCCATATTAGTGGATGGATTACTTTTATACAGAAAAAAGATAATACGTATATGAGATTGATCGTTGCTATTGCAGCATATGTTCTATTAGGCTTCACAGGTGGGATCATCTACTCGATATTTACACGTAACTTCAATACTTTTTCTGCTCAAACTCTCTACATCATTGTAGGTTCTCTTGTCTTTTTAACCTTCCAGTTAGTATTAGATCGGCGTTTTTTCATTTATCACACCGATAAATAGATTGCCTGCCTTCACTCAACTCCAATCAACTTGTACCGGATATCAATCTTCCCATCTTTCACCCTCATCTGAACCTCTCCCATCTGATCTGTCCGATAAATATCTGACCCGGTAGCTTCCAGACGTTCCATCACTCCCGGATTGGGATGCCCATATGTATTGTTAACTCCAGCAGATATCACAGCGGTTTTGGCATTCCAGTATTGGAACCAGGCTTCGGTTGATGATGTTTTACTGCCATGATGAGCGACCTTTAGAACGTCAATGGATACAGACGACGACGCTGAAGCATCATTTGAATCAATCTGCAATGGTCGTGTAAGTATCCTTTGTACAACTCCCTCTGTAACTCCAATATCTGCACCTTTCTGTTCAAACTGGGCAGCCAACGAGCCATCCTGAATCATATAGAGCAGGTCCTGCTCGGCCGCAGCATCCATATCCCCAGTGAACAACATGGAAGTCCCGGCCATTTCCAGCAAAAAGACAACGGAATCATGATTCTGATGTTCAGACACAGGCAAATTGCCTGATACATTTACATTGATATGTGCCAGATCCGGAGCTATAAAATGTAAACTCGTCTGCTTGTCAGCCTTATAGGACATGCCCTGCTGAATGGCGTACAGAGGAATTTTCCGTTCCATGGCTGTATTCAGTAATTTATCAAAGTTTTCTTTACCGCTGGTCGTGCCATTAAACATGAAACGTTTAACTGGAATCTGTTCCAGCACAGCCTGTAGTCCTCCGGCATGATCCTGATCGGCATGCGTTACAATTACAGTGTCCAGTTGATGGATGCCTCTCTTTTTCAATAGAGGAACAACCACCTTGGCTCCCACCTCATACGGATCACGCCTTGTTTTCCAAGATTGTTCGTTGTTCCCAAAACTAACTGTTCCCCCGCCATCCACCAGAATGTGTTTGCCTTCCGGGGTTGTAATCAATGTGCTGTCTCCCTGACCAATATCCAAAAACTGCACAATGCCGGTTCCAGCAGGCTTGGGAGTCTGATATGCCCACCACAATCCAGCAACAAAGCTGATTGCGAGCAACCCGCACAACCATTGCTGAGCTTTACTCATTCGTTGATGCGCATAATAACCTGCACCTCGTGCAGTAAATGCACTTGTATACTCCGGCCAGGCAATACTGGCTCCTAATGTCGTTAATGAAGTTTCTTTTCCACCTACACGATTCTTACCTTGATCCTGTGCCACGGTAGACATCGAAGAACGAATGCCCACATTCCCCATTGAAACTGAAGGTTGTCCCCTCACAAGAGGAGCCGTCTCTTCCTCAACAAACGCTGTTTCTTGCTGCTCACCATTGCCACGATGCAACAGGTAGAGTAAGGCATACAACACAGCATAATATGCGGCAATCCATAACAAGGGCGGTGTTGCCCAGATCAATACAAAACCTGGCAGGCTGTTCATCCACTCCACGCTTATAAATGTCAGTTGATTCAGTTGCATCGCAATCCATGCGAGAGGTTTCGCCAAGGGAACCCATATGAATGACAATAACATGGCGACCGTCCCCAGAGGTAATACAATAGCACTAATCAATGAAACAAGCAGAAAGTTGGCCACAAATGAAAGTAATGAGAACTGATTGAAATAGAGAATGGTTACTGGAAACGAGATCAGCTGAGCGGTAACCGTTACGGATGCTGTTGCAGCCAGAGATTTCGGCCAGCCGCTGAACAGCCGGTTAATCAATGGCATGTAGATCATCAAACCTGCGGTCACGAGAAAAGATAACTGGAAGCTCACGCTTAGCAAAAAGTACGGGTCCCACCACATCATCAGCAACGCTGCTGCACTGATCATCTGAAGACCGTCTCTGGCGAGACCACGACGTGCCATATACAACCCAATCATGGTGTAAGCCACCAGATTAAATGATAAAACGCATATCGAAAAACCGCGTCAAATCAACACCGCTCCCATAATAAATGATAAGTTGTCACCACTCCTAATGATAAGCACCGGACAAATTCCCAGTCACTTTGATAAATAGCGACAATTTGCAGAATTAATGATAAAGAACGTTTTTCGTCTCCAGAAAACATGATAAAGCCGTTATCATTACCGTGAGAATGATAACGGCTTTACATTTTAATGGTAAACAACCAATGAAGCATATTGCTTCATTGGTTGTTTACCGAGTGGGGATCATTATCGATTGCTCTTTGAATTGCTTTTTCAATATAAGGTTTTAGAAACTCATTAATATCATCACCTTGATAATCAGTAATATGTTCAATTCCTTCATATAAACCCGCACCTGCTTCGTTGATCAAATCCATAAAATCTATCCCCAAACCAAGATAGTTGAAGCAAACATCTATTAAAAATACTTGTTTTGCCTTGCCTAATTTACATTTGGCATCCTGATAACCTCTTTTGGATAATTCAATCAGAAGTGCCTCATGAATTAATAATTTTTTATGTTTTTCTACTTCATTTAAAAACACTTCGTCAATATCGCGCAACCCGATCACCTCTTTTACTAAGTTCTCCTGTAAAACTATAATTCTTCTTTATTCCTAATAAAATCCATTATAAAATGAAAGGAAAAAGGTGAGTGAGATATGACAGCTTTAATCGGATATTGTTTTGAGAATGGAGCTTTTTTAGTTGCTGATACAACAAGAATTGTAAATCATCCGAACACTTAAAATTATTGGGCTCATGTTCAAACGAATAAAGTTCATAAACTTACGGGATAAAATCGGTCTAGCTACTTGCCGTACTCCTATGGATGAAGCCCGATTAGCTTTACATTCCCAGATACGTTCAACCGATGGTGTTCAAAAAATTGTTAAGACGGCGATTAATTCATATAAACCTTTTTTGCTGAAGAATAACTTAGCCGACACTAACTTGTTTATTTTTGGTCATGAAAAAGGAATAGGGTTTATACGCCACTTAGTTTGGAATTCCTCTGACAACTTCGATGTTACTAATTATTCTCCTCGTTCCATTGTTTCGGACGGACTTCTTAGTGAAAATTCAATCGGAATTGCCCAATTGCTTTTCGAAGAAGCTAAACTCCCCTTAGGGGCTTTCAATTAAATTTTTGGGCACAGTTGGTTATGGATAGATTAATAAAACATAGTGAACCAGGTTCTAGTTTGTTCGGTGTTAATCCTATCGGCTTTCCAATAGACTTAATGATATTTAGGGAAAATGAAAGGGAAAACTTTCAGGCTTACAAGAGAGTACCTATGCTTAATCCTATTTTAAGTACCCTGATAAAAGGTAAACTCTCACCAGATATCTTTACTATTACGTAAATGAAAGAAGGGAATATTTTGAGTAATGTAGTAGTCTATGGTATCGACGCTGGAGCAAATTATGGGTGGGTTCGTTTGGAGTCGCACCCTGGAAATCTAGATAATTATTTACCGGAGATAAAATGTCATAAACCGAACTGCATTACAAAGTGTATCTGTAAACGAAAAAACGCAATAAGTAGTATAGACCGATTAACAAACACAATGGACGGAAGTTTCTTTCAAGCGGGAAGGAAATATTCAGAAAAGTATAGAGTAGCAAGAGAAAATCAAACTACATTCATTGATGATACTCCTACATTAATAAATTTAATTCTCGCGGATCTGCAAAACTTAAAAAAGTGGCTGTTGGTATTGAAGCCCCAATGTGGTGTACAACAAATTTAACTATCAGATTTCTGGAAGAAGGAAAGGGTGCTCATTGGTGGAATCCTGCTGCCTCTTCAGCAACAATTAATGCTATAAATATTGGTGTACAGATATTTAGTGGTCTAGGGGCATTGATTAAAAAGGGCTCGCTTCGTTCAACTACCGATATTAATCAGTGGTTATCTAGCAATCAATGCAACATTCTTTTATTTGAAGGCTTCGTATATGGTCAATACAAAATAGAGTCGATTCAATGGACGCAAAAACGACGAAAATCACATAAAGATAAGAAGAGTATAAGCATACATGATTTTAAGCCTCCAGAGGAGCATCTTTGGGATGCCTTTTTAGTAGCATCAGCCTTCTGGGAGTATCATTCATCAAGCATAAAATTACAGAATAACTTAGGAAATTACAAATCAATAGTTCAACCAATAACTTATCAGGGAGATGTCCTCTCACACTGGCATACTATTCTAAGGAAAGCCCGCATCCCTCGTAATCCTGTATCAGATCAAGATTGCCTGATTTTATCCATTCAATAAATCAATCATTAAGTTAAATAACTACCGTCTATTCTTTCCCCAGTTCCAAATGATAGAATCGACCTCACATATGGACTAGCATAATCTTGCCTGTAATTGTTGTGGCACATGAGTAATCCAATAGTTACTCACCATTATCGTTTATTTTTTGTATATCTTGAGAATCATATTTTAGCGCTGGGCTAATTTTGTTGCCAGTACATAGCTTATGGCAAATATAATTAAACCCACAAAATCTTTGGGTGAACATCTATTTAACAGAATAATCTTAATGATTAAACCCCAATCGGGAGATCATCTTAACATGGTCTCCCTTTATTATGCAAAAAACAGCATGACTTCTTAAGTCATGCTGTTTCTCAGCGAATTAAACTTTTATCAATAAGTGAATCAGCTGCAACAATAACTTCAATTCTCATATCACTTACGTATTTATTTAAATATCGGATTTTTTTATGAGAATCTTCTTTAACTGAAGACATAAACGAACCATACATACTCTCGAACCTCATGTACATATACTTCTTTTGATTCTTAACCGTTTTCATACTTGCGACAAAAAAGTTAGATTCATCCGGATTAAAATAGAATACAAAGAACCATCTTATATATTCATTAAAGGTTACTTTGTGTTCCATTGCTTCAAAATGAGATATAACGCTCTCCTTTGACAACACCAACAAGTTTAGTATCCGCTTAACTTCTCTAGGGGTAATGTCTTTAATTTTTGTGATATCATTAATTATTGATATAATTGTAACTTTCTCTTCTGAATCAAAAAATTCGTCTGCTTAAGAAGTTTTTCTAAAAATGTACTATAATCTGAATGTTCATTTAAATAAACTGGAATTGAAATGTATTTCTGGAGATAATCATGCCCAAAGCTTAATTTATCATCTCGTGTTGCTTGGTCTTTCAGGAAAAATTGGTTGTTGTTCGCCAATGCTAATGCAACCAATTCTTCATTCATTGAAATGACTTTGATAATTGAGTCTGATGATATGAACAATTGAAGTGCAGAAAAAATTCAACGATTGTTTTTTCTGAGCAACGGTCGAGTTCGTCAACAATAAGGACAATATTTTCATCTTCTCTCAACCAAATTTTTATTAACTTATCAAGAGAATGTTTTACCTCTTCTCGTGTCCCTAACTTTGCTTTAAAGTCAGGCACAAGAATTTGGTGTAACATTTTATTAGATAATGGTTTAATTATGAACATGAGCTTCTTAACGAATGGAACAATGAATTGATAAAAGCTGCCCACCAGTAACGTAGCTGAAACAAGATACACGTAGAGCTCTGTGTTTTCTATAGTATCGACTAAAGAATCATAGTTGCTAAACCATAATGAGTAAGCCACAGTGCATGCGATTACTAACAGGACACTAAATATATACATCCCCTTATTGTTTTTAAATGATGGAAACAGACTGTTCCAAGCAAACTTGATTCGTCCACGAAACTTTGTTTCCGCATCATATTTCATATACAATTCTTTTAATATTGAAAACCAAATCATTTTATGATCGTCGTATTCAGTTGGATTAAGCCTAACAATATACGACTTCTTATATTTGATTTCATGGTTGGGAATGTTTCGATTTATTCTCCGGTTAATCTCATTCAAATTCTTCTCAATTAGACCAACAAATGTAGACTTCCCCGCCCCCATTTTCCATAGATTCCGATAGCTAAAGGAGCAATCGTCTGTTTATTAGCAATAAGGCGAGCAAGGACATTAGCTTTGGAGTTTCTATCTAATAAATCCACTTCACTTTCCTTGTCAATAAGAGCCGCTTCCAGCTCTAAATCGCTAGAGAAATTGGATATTTTGTTTTCATTCTCTTCCTGTATTTCAAGTTTTCTAATTTTTGATTTTATAAGATCAGCTTCTCGACTTAGTTCGTCGAGATAAGCGTTTGGATTCTCATTCAGATTCGGCTCTTCATAGTGTTCTTCATCTGGTTCGCCCTGAAGTTGCCATACTAGATCATTTGTTTTTTTCTTACCTTTTCTAACTCTTCATTCAGAATTCTTTTTTGTCATCTAGACTCATTACAAACCGCCTAACCATCTAAATTTTATGGAGCCAGATCAATATATTGGCTAACCTACATTATCTTTGAAAAACAATAAGAAGATTATTTTACCATAATAGCCCTATGAAGTATATTAATTAAGCACAGGAACATAGCCGTGACTATAGAAATAACAACCCTCACAATCATTCTAATAAGAATTACATTGTTTAAAGTAGAGAAAACCACTGAGTCATTACTTTGTATAGCAATTCTCCTGTTCAAAGACACTCCTAACGATGTGCTGTCAACTGCACATTAATCATATACTAGAAGAAATATGAAAAAGGTGGTGTTGATTATCCTTGGTTTTCTAAAAAAAAACGTTGGTTACCATTTGAAAAAATTATGAAGAAGTACCCGGATGGAACGTATGAGGTATGTCATATTGGAATTCAGAAGGTGCACACAAAGGATATTATCGGACTCGGTTTACGACCAAGAGATATAGCAAATGATAATAAAATGAAACGACTTAGGCAATCCGTGGCTACAAAGGGTTGGAAAGATGAATCGCCTATAGATTTGCATTTGTATTTAATACCAGAAGGCAAATACACAGTTTGCTCAGGTGGAAATCATCGACCATATCTTGCTGACAAGTTACACATTCCTTCTATAGAAGCAGCAGTTGATGTGGTTATTCCAAAGGGTAAGATTACTGAAGATACCGCCAAAGCGATCGAGGCGTTAAGAAGGAATTATCAGATTTTAGAACATGAAGCCAATACATTTAATCACTATTTAAAAACGCAAAGATTTCAACGAAGTGGAAATAATCATGATCATGAGAAAAAGTTAGATGAAATGTATAATCAATTAACTCAAATCAATATCCAAATAAAATTGCTCCTTAAAACGGAAGCTTACCATCTGGGTTACATACCTAAGGATTGGTTTTTTCGGACTCATGAAAAAGTGAATAAACGAGAACGAAAAAAGGAATAGGGAACTCAGTTCAATTATATCCTTAAATAGAAAAAACTTATTTATCAAGTTTTTTCGTTCAAGACACCCACTAAAAACCTACAAATAAGCAGCCGATTATTTTGATCGGCTGCTTATTTGTACTTAATGTGCTAATGTTTTGTTAGTTTAGATGCAATATTCCCCCAGGTGAACTTTCAACACTAATCTTTGATGATGTGAAATGAGAGCACTATCTTATATCTTATATCTAACAGTCAAGACATATTGTAATCGCTAGAGAAATCAATTACACCCGTAACAATATATTTCTGTTCCAGTTCCATCATCCACAGGCTTAAAGCCTTTTTTGCTCCAAAATGCTTTGCTATTAGAATCATTTACATAAACAAAAATTCTGTAATCTGATAAATCCTGAATTGCTTGATTGATAACCTTACTCCCCATCCGTGTTTTTTCTCAAACACTTCAAATTGCTCTATTTGTATACTGTCATCACCGTACATTCCTTCAGAACAATCAATTAATGCAATCTCTTTATCATTTTCAATTACCTTCATGGGGCAGACCGACATATACCACCCTAACTCTAAATTAAAGCGTTCTTTATACAATTCAACTTCCTGATCCGTTATACTTATAAATTCCATATTTCTATTCTCCCTCTGCAATGTGATACAACTTTTATTGCTCAAGTCAATATATGGTCTTTATCTCAGAAAGGATTATGAAACTCATCATTAACTCAGTGTGTGTTTGTAAAGTTAATTACTTTCATTTTCCCATTCCGAAAAATAATTAGAAAGCTCTCTTGCTGAATCATTATCAATATTTCCACTAAGTATTTGATTTAATCTTGCACCTTCCATACTGGTATATTGAATTAGCAGTTCTTTGGCTAATCTAGCCGCTTCGATTTCAATTTCTCTTTCCTCGTAATTCAATTGATTTTGAATTTCCATTGTCTCTGCTGTTATTCTACCTTCTTCAAATTGTTTTATATGTACATATTCATGAGCGATTGCATTGAATACATATATTCTAGAGATTAATTCCATATCATGGGATCTATGAATACGATGAGAAAAAACATCATTTATTCTAGCAACTATTGAACTAACATATAACTCAACCCCGTTTATTCTCCTGTATGAAGAAGTTAACAATAAAGCTCCAAAGGTATCTTGTACTATATAACCACCATCGCCTTCTTGATAAACGTTTGGAACAATTGGATATTGATCTATTGTACCCTCAATATTCAGTTCAGTTCGCACGAATAAAACAAAATCATTAACAATCTCACTTTCAATTATTTCGTTTATTAACATTTCATTTATGTAATTTCCTAAGAACGCCATAAATATCTTCCTTTCAAATGTTTTTTGTCTATTATAG
This sequence comes from Paenibacillus sp. OVF10, assembly GCA_022836915.1. Taxonomy (GTDB): domain Bacteria; phylum Bacillota; class Bacilli; order Paenibacillales; family Paenibacillaceae; genus Paenibacillus. Next base: position 5,733,729 of record CP094668.1, read on the forward strand.
AATTTTTGGACAAACATCCAATAAAATTTCACTTTACTATTATATACGCTTTACTAATATTTAATTGAACAAATCCTGCAATAGCCCATTAGAAATTTTTCAAAGGATATAATAGTACATGGAATAAAAAAATGGGGCTGAAGTGTGTATGTATTGAAGGCTTGCCAGGAGTGGGAAAAACCGAGCTGGTTCCCGTTTGTGCCAGATATCATTCCATTTATATATTTTTTATACTAAATTTATTCATTTCAGGTTTCTTATTCCATGATCTACCATGTTTTGGATTCCCACTCCCGTTCAATCCACCAACACAGAAAATTTTTGTTTTATTTGAGAGCAACATCTCTTTCAGTTTCTTTTTGCGCTCTTTAATAGTAGACTCATCTACTCCTTTGCAATCACCATAAGCAAGTATAATTATATTTACTTTCTCTAAAACCTGTTTAATCCAAAGATCATTCTCTATTTTGTTTAAGATATCATTTGACTTCCCACTCAAATTAGATGGATTATTGTCAACATAAGACCACAGATTTAAGCAATGAACAACATCAAATTCTCGCATTCCGCACCAACAAAGCACTTTTCCAATTGTGGAATCCGCTTTCCAGTGTCCTTGTGTAGTAATATCCGTCCAATTTGTGGAAGATCCATTCATTTGAATCACTGCGACACTTTTTTTATTTGTTTTCTTTTTATTTTTAAGGCGAAATTCCAGTCCATAACGGTGATTTCCTAAAACATATATATAACCTTTTGGTTCTACATGAACTAAATTATATAATTTTCTAGCTTTAGACAAATCTACTCCCCTTAATTGTTTTACCTAATAAGTAGTTGAACTATGTATTAAAAACGTGTTTCATTACCAACCATCGCTAAAGGCACCTATTTAGCAGGTGCCTTTAATCTTCATATTCCCTATTTTTTCTTCTTACATATTTTTTGATTCTGCGATCCCAAGAAAAAACCCACAAACGCAATTGAGGGAAAATTCCGAAAAATATGAGAACTAGAAGCGATAAGACGCTGATTGATATATGTGTAATAAACCAAGCCTTACTTTGAGGGAAATTTTTCAGAGCCGAGTTATTTATGAAGATTAACTTAAGTGATGCATAAGCAGACAATATAACTGTAATAATGATAGGCACGATTTTAATTACTTCATTAATTAAAGATGCTTTAACTTTTTGAGTTAATATGCGGTGCTTAGCTGCCTTTTTATCAATCCATATTTGTAAATGATTTAAATGATATGATAACTTACTATCTAAAGATTTTATACCGTTCTGAAAGGAGTGCATTTCAACACGATCTCCATTTATAACTTGGAACACTTTTTTGTTTTCGGTTTCATTTATGAAACAGTCTTTGATTATACTTTCAGGAAATAAGTATTCTATACTTTCAGGTCGAAATAATTCTTGTTGGTTAATTCGGATATAACCAAGCTCCCCTAAATACATACCTATTAGTCTATATACTTCCTCTCGGTAGTTTTTCTCTAAGTCGGAGGGAATGTTTATATAAGCATATAACTTAGATATAATTGGCTTGCTGTGTTCATTCAACCAATTAAAAAATCTGACTGCAGCAGACTGCTCTTGCAGAGGTACTGACCACATTATATAGTTTTGCTCTTTAATGGGTAGTTCTCCAATAAAAGATACGTATATTGAATCAAATTGACCTTGTTGGTAATCTGAATCTTCTATATCTTTAACAATCAAGTTAATCTTAACTGTGTCCATACCAATATCTATTGGAAAGTGATAGTAATCAGATTGTCTTTCCATTTTGTTGAGGTCATCCGGTTGTAATGTTTTCCCTGAGCTGTGATAGATGGTTACCATCCAACACAATACAAGCGCCTTAGTATCAATTGTTCCTACGAGCAATTTTGTTTTTTCCACACGTTCATTTTCATTTTCATCTATGACGATTTCAGTCTTTTCCATTTCCTGCTCATTCAAAATCCCCTTAACGCGAAGTGGTTCTAAAGCATCTCGAGGCTCAATTTTCATCAATTGAGTCCAAGGAGTTTTCAACGATGAAATATCTCGAAACTGTTGATGTTTTCCAAATTCATTCAAAATATTGTCGAGAAATTCTATTTCTGATTTCGACAATATAAAATCATCAATAAACATACTATTCATCCTTCTGAAGATGCTCGTATTGACCAATTAAATCCACTGCATCTCCGGTTGATTGGGCAGCTAAATACTGCAAAATCTGAACAGTTTTCCGTGCAATAGTCTCGCTTTTTGAACGATTCATTCTTTTAATTACTGTAAAGTAGTTTGTGTAGTAAGCATATAAGTTGGAGTAATTACTGGAAGATGATTGTAAAAATTCATCAGGCACGGTCTTCTTCTCATCATTCAATAAATATCCAATATTAAATATCACTGTGCTAACCAACTTAATTTCCCGGTGATCCATTGGCTTTCCTCTGTACTCATTCACTACTCTCGATAAGTCATCTTTTATTGCCGTAACTCTTTTTGTGCGATGCGAAGGTAATGCTGCGGGAGAAATTTTTTTATATAGAGCTTCTATTTGAGTCGACATATCTTTATAATATTTTTCGGACAATACAACCCATTCAATATCCAAAATAATCCTATCCAGTACATCCGGTAGGACAAAGGTATCAATAATTAACTTACCATCCTCGGATATTTTTAAATTCACTCGGTGACCTTCCACTACACAAGTTGTGTTAAGTTCACTAATTGTAAGTGAGTCATTGCTTTGTATGGACTTCACCAAAGGATTCTCATAATTTATTTCATTAAGCCCGTGAATGATAAATCGAAGATCATCATCAGATCGATATCTTGGGGAGGACACGAGACCCTTTAATCTTAATTGAATCATAATCAATTGAGCCTCGTCTAATAATATCTCTTCAATCTTTGGATCGTATGGTATAAAAAGTAGATAAATTACTTTAACTAATTCCTTGGACTGCCGGGTTGTACCATTTGGATTAAAAAGCGCTATAATTCCAGAGCCGAAATAGTAGCGTGCTTCAACGTATTCTGCATTAATTTCCCTAATAGGCACTGGTTCGTGTACAATTATTGAGTCTTCTATACGAAATTTTAAATCAAGATATGCTTCTCTATATGCTACTTCTTCAATAAATAAATCATATTTCAAGTTTGGATTGAAACTATCTATTTCAGTTATATTTCGGTTAATTAAACTGTTAATACGACTTCGAATTTCGTCAGTTACTGTTAAAGGAGCTACCTTAGATCGATAAAGCTTTATATTCATTCTATCCCCTTTACGTCCGTATTCATCAAACACTGGTCGTATAACGGTATGTAAACGATCAATATCTAGTTGATATGCCTGAGATAAACCTGTGTAGCAATTACTTTTATTCGCCTCCACGTTTTCAGTATCATCCTCGTCTAAACTATTAGCGTATTCTTTGAATACAGAAATAAAATCTGGAGCATATATTCGTTCATACATGTCTTTCACTGAATATTCTGATCGGAAGAAAAACGTTCTGGATGACATTTTTTAAACCTCCATATGCCGCACCAAAGAGGCTTGAGCGACAATTTTTAATTGCTCCTTTTGGTTATCTAATTCAAGGATGATCTTATCTATGAATTCATGTGGTTGCATCAATTCTTCATAAGCGGTTTGCAAATCAGAATCATAGATTGTCGACCGCCCCTGACTTGCACATACCTCTTCAGCTCGTTTCACTAGCATGATTGTTATTTGTTCTAATTGTGCCATTAACATATCCTTAGCACCATTAGTTACTCGCGATGATGTTTTTGTACGAACAAATTTTGAAAGAGTTCCTTTACGGGATACCCGAATTGCCCCATCATCATCTTCATGTTCGAACTCCTCTTCATCTAACGATTGAAATTCTTCTGCCTCAACGTTATATGCCATTAATATACTCCCCTTTCAATTGACTTCTCGTATGCTACAAACAATTGATATGTTAAGCAAATATGATATTTTAAATTATATCAGATCTGCTATTTTCCAACAATATCCTGCCTAAGCCAATATATTTCATATGATTAACAGAACCGTTTAGCTAGCAATCAAATCATCTTTGCTAGTTGAGTTGTTCATATTTATCAGCAAGAAGATATTAACTTGATAGTAGTATTCAACTCGTTTTATGATAGCATCAGGTTAAATCATCAAACAAAGTCAAAAAATTCTGAATATTACAAAATACTTAGGAGGTAATATATGAAAGCCGAAGCACGATCGCTTACTTTCCTGGCAAATGAAGGGGAGGTTAAGATTCCATTCTTCCAACGTGCATATGTATGGGACAAAACTAATTGGGAAGAGCTCATTTCCGAGCTATTGCAAAGTAGCAAAAGTCACTTCTTGGGATCGCTGATTCTTAAACAAATAGAAATACAAAGTGGAAGTACAAAGCAAGTACTCGTAATTGACGGGCAACAGCGTCTAACAACTTTGAGTATTCTTCTTCGAGCGCTATTCGACAGTTTTGACACATTTTTGCAGGAAAAGTGTCAGCAAGATGGAAAATTTGACGCTTGTCTTTTCTACAAAAAAGATATGTTTGATGATGACCTACTCGTTAAGATTGAACATTCCAAAATTGATAAAAAGTATTATCAACAGGTTATTAGAGGCGAGATTGTAGCAGATACTATCGACTTACATACTTGCAACAGCAATATCCTGAAATGTTATATATTCTTCGTTAATAGACTTGTTAATGTCTCACTCAAAGATCGGCAAACACTTTTCAACGACTTACTGAGCTCTACTAACAGTATTCTGGTTGTTATTGACCTAACAGAAGATGATGATGAACAAGCAATTTTTGATACAATTAATAGCGCAGGCATGCGTCTGAGCAGTGCCGACATTGTAAAAAATGTCCTCTTCCAGCGGGCGTTTGAGCTACTCGGTAACCAAGAAGATGTAGAAACTTTATACCAGGATTCTTGGGAATCTGTATTCGCAAACGATGAACAATCGATTACATTCTGGGATACGGCTCGCTCAACTGGACGTATGATGCGTGACAATATTGAATTATTACTTCACTCCATTGCTGTGATAGAAGGCTTCTTCGATCCCGAGAAACACTCCTTGTCTGATCTCTCTAACATATATAAAGAGCATATTAGAAGGCTTGATAAGAATGAGTTAACAAAGTTTATAAGAACCATTTCAGAATTTGCTAAACTTTACAGAGAGAAAATTATCGTATTTGAAAATAGCGACTTATTTGGCTTCACAGATTATAACAAACGACTCTTCCATGTTCTTAATGTTTGTGATGTATCTACGTTCCATCCTTATATTCTTTTCCTATATCGCAAGTATGAGGGCAACGAAACTGAACTTGCAGTGTCACTGAAAAAGTTAGAGACACTCGTTATACGCAGAACAGTTTGCAAATTAGAAACGAAAAATTACAACAAGCTATGTAAAGAATTAATTTCGGATTCCTCTAAAATAGATATTCTATTAGCAGAAGTGACCGATAATGATGTAAGTAACGGGCTGATGTCCATCAGTAATAAGCACGCAGCACTATTGTTATTTTGGGTCGAGTTGTTCCGGCGTAAGAACGACAAACGCTATGATAGAGATGAGTTAAAATACACTTACACTTTAGAGCACCTACTCCCTCAGAAGTGGGAAGAGCATTGGAGAAATGTGCCGATCATCGACGAGAACGGACAATCGATAAAAGATTGGGAAGAAGCCAAGAAATATCGTCATAAGCTCATCTACAGTATAGGTAACATGACTTTGTTAAAGAGTTCACTTAACTCATCACTTCGTAATTATGAATTCCAACGTAAAGTTGAAGGTGAAGGACGAAAGCGCGGGATCAAGCATTATGCTGAATTGGGCATAACCAAGTTGGACATAGTCACCAATTATGAATCGGGGATCACACGTGGAACGAATTCAAAATACGAGAGAGAACTAAGCTAATCACAGATGATGTGCTTAAAATCTGGACTATCGTATAGAAGCTATACTTTTACACTTTTATAATAGGTTATCTCTGTAGTTCCAGAGATAACCTATTATACTTATACGTGATGTATTAGCTACTTTAATAAATACATTCGTCATCTAAAATTAACTTTACCTGTCCTTCCATAACCTCGCTTGTTTTCAACAAAGTGAAGGAAACGTCTATCGCATCTTACCTGGTTCAGTTTCTGGAATAGAATATTTTGTTTGTTTTACTGAAGAGAAGATCCAAATTACTATCACTTTCATGACTCAATTCAATGCAAACGCGTCAGCTTAACTATTTACTTTTCCCATCGAAAAACTATTCAACATCAGTTCGGCTAGCAAAATACCATCTACTCGCATATCTTCAACAAATTCAAGAAGTATTAATTCTTTTCGATTATTTAATTCGGCTATGAAATTCGGAAGAATAATTTTAACTATTTGATGTTTGTTCCTTAATTGCGCGAGTAAGAGATTATTATAGAATAAATTTACATCTTTGGGATTGAAATAAGTAAATAGAAACCACCTTGTATATTCCTCAAAAGTTATCTTTAGCTTGTATTTTTTACTTTCTATTGCGACTTTCTCTTTTGAGAATATCAGAAGGTTTATAATTTTCTTTATTTCTCGAGGCGTTAGTCGCCTTTTGTTAGCCGCAATTGAAAACATTTCAATGATCAAAGTCTTTTCTTTAGTTGAGAAAAATCCATTTCTTTCGTTTAGTGTAACCTCTATTAATGATTTATACGATTGATTAATCGAAAGAAAGACAGATACATTAATGTATTTTTCTAAATAGTCATAACCGAATTGTATTCTTTCCTCTTTTGATGGCTGATATGACTCAAAATGAAAATTGTATTTACTGGCTAGTGCTAATGCTACTGTCTCGCTATTCATCGAAATAACATTTACAATGCCCTTAACAGATATAAATAGTTGTAAAGCTGAGAAAAATTCAACAATTGTTTTTTCAGAACATCTGTCTAATTCATCAACAAGTATTACAATCTTCTCATCCTCTTTTAACCAAACTTTCAAAAGATCATTGAGAGATTCCTTAACTTCTTCCCTTACACCAAGTTTCAGTTTATATTTTGGCAATAGTATATGATCCAAAATTTTTGCTGAAAGAGGCTTAGTAAACAAGCTAATTTTTTTAATATGGGAATCACTACTTTGACAGTAGCAAATACAGCGAGAGACATTGATAAAATACTTTTCCAATAACCACTATTCTTGATTCCCTCAATTAAAGATTGATTCATACCAAAGTAGTGTATGGATAGAATGACAACAATACAAATCATTAACACATTATTAAGATATTTAGGCAATTCATTTTTTAATGAAGGCAAAACATCTCTTAATGCATACTTGATCCTTCCTGTAATTTTGTGTTCTTTTTCATATTTCACATATAACTCTTTTAACAGTGAATACCATATTTTATTTTGATCATCATATTCAGTAGGATTAAACTTAATCAAATATGTTTTATTATACTTCTCTTGAAAATCTTCTTTTTCTTCTTCGATAAGTTTATTTATTTGCGAGAGCTGTTTTTCAATGAAACCTAAAAATGTGCTTTTACCAGCCCCCATTGCCCCGATATCCCTACTGTAATTGGGGAAGATGTGTGTTTGTTTGCTATCATCTGACTTATTATGATTGCCTGTGGTTCACGTGATAACAAATCATTATCACTCTCACTATCACTAACTATTGCTGATGAACTTGGTACAAATCCCGCAAAATAATTTCTCTTCACTTCGTTTTCTTTTTCTAAATCCATAGCTCTTAATTCCGCTTCAACGTCACGAATCTTACTTTGAACTACCTCTAGTCTAAATTCAGGTTTTTTAATTTCATCTTCATAATGAGAGTAATCGTCATAATCATACGGATCACCATGAATTTCAAAGAATAGTTCATCTTCTTCTCTATTTAAATTTCTTAACTCATTTTCTTTTTCTTCTCTAACATTGTTGGCAGTATCATTTGGCATACTTACTCTCCGCATTCAAATTTATTTTTAATACTATGGCTTTATTCATTATGTTCACTTTAAGAAACTAAAAAAATCAACTAAGAAAATTTCAAGTATTCCTTGTTGTGCGACAATGTGGAAAGTTTGTACATCCATAAAATTGTGCCCCGCTTCTGTTACTTCGCACCACCATATACCCCTTACATGTTCCACAACGAACCTGATTCTTGATAATCCTTATATCGCTATATGTACGACGACATCCTGGGTGATTGCTGCACCCCAGAAATGTCTTGCCGCCCTTACCCTTACGCTCTACAAGAATGCCTGTATTACAAGTCAAACACTTCGGATTAGAGGCAATTGAGGTCTGACTTCCAGATAAAATAAGAGGTACCTTATAATCCTTAATTAATTCATTCACAAATACAGATTTTTCACGCTCTGGTACAACAATAAATAGTTCGTTTTCAGTTCGTGTCAAAGCGACATAAAACAAGCGCCTTTCTTCCGCAAATGCTAAAGAGTCAGGTGCTGTTAATACCCATTGAAGGACAGGATCATCTGACATACGATTCGGAAATCCCAACACAGCATTTCGACCATTAATTACAATCACATTATGGGCTTCTAATCCCTTAGATTTATGTACAGACATGAAACTAAGCTGAAGAGATGGATATTTCTCGGATTTTATCAGATGCTTATTTATATCTACATTAAAGCCGTGATGACCATCCAGTTGTTTGATATCCATATTGTTTCTTCCCAGTAACATGATAGTACTATTGACTCCGTATTTTTGGACAATACCTTCAATGATCGCATCAACTACATCTCCCATGTTATCTGAGAATGAATGTATTTTGATTGGCTGCGGAGTTGATTTGGAAGATTTGAGTTTTTTAGTCAGTTGCTTTTTATTTCGCATCACAAACTGACCGGCAATGTCTATGAGCTCTTGCGAGTTTCTGTAGGTTCGCTCAATTCTCATAGTTTCATAAGCGCCAAAATACTCCCCAAATCGTGTAAACAAATCTAGATCGCTGCCTGCAAAGCGATAAATGGACTGCCAGTCGTCTCCTACACACATAACCTTTGCACCGGTTTTATCTTTAATCGCCTTTACAAGTCCGAATCTACTTTTCGAAATATCCTGGTATTCATCAATGATGATATATCTATAATTGAAGTTTGATTCCGGCAAGCGAGCAATTCTGGTCGCTTCGTTAATCATATCGTTAAAATCAATTTTTCGTTCTTTAGCTATAGATACTTGGTAAAATTCATAAATAGGACGAACAATTTCAAAAAATAATTCCGTGCGTTTACGAAGAAAAGGGTTATTTTCGGATACACGGTTTTCATGCTTTAAACGATCAAAATCAGTGCCGGAATACCCGCTCGATTTGAATAAATTGATAAAACTGCAAATCAGTTTTACAAACTCTTCAAACTGCTGATTATTCTGTCTCGAGCAAAGAAGCTCATACAAGTCAAGTGCATTAATTTCATTAAATTCAACACCATGTTCTTGTAAATTTTCACTTAGTTTTGAAAGCAACATGCCATCTTTATTGTAATAAGAAAAGGATTCAATGCATATTGTACCTTTCTCGGCATGCAGCCCTCGTTTCCAATGAACACCTTGAATATATTTCTTCTCTTCAATCCCTTTTAACCAGGGAGCCCTCATCTGCTCAGTGACACCAAAATGCTCCAGATAAAGTCCATATTTAGTTAAATAAAAATCAGGTTGATATTGTCGAAACTCTTTCGTTGCAGTGTCATACTCATATTTTTTTCATATTCGTACTCAACCCCGTTTAAAAACAAAAAATTTGCAATCATGATCTCTTCTAAACTCTTCATCGTCTCACCTTTTAAGGTCTGGTGAGTACTATTCATACGTTGTAATTTGCTCTTTAAAGATTCAAAATCAAGTCCTCGCTGTGATTCATGATATTCACCTAGCGTTTCAAATTCCGAGCGGTCGCGTGGAATGTTAAAATAAACTCCAAAAAATTGAACAATATGTTGAAGTAACGCTGGTCTCGTTAAAATCTCACGGTCAAAGAAAGTTTGCACATAAGGTCTAAGCTCGTCGCTTATGCTTTGTTTGATGTTAACATGTTTTGCTATGATTCCATTGCCTAGCTTATGGAATGTTTTCACATCTACATTTACATGTAGTTTCTTGGAAATTCGTTCCTGCATCTCTCCAGCTGCTTTATTGGTAAATGAGATTAGAAGGATTTCCTCCGGTCTGACTTTTTTAATCTGAGTCAAGAATTTAACTTTGCCAGCGATTGTGAGTGTCTTTCCACTTCCTGCGCCAGCTAAAACTAAGTTGTTATCCTCATCGGTCAGAACAGCAATTCGTTGCTGCTCATCTAGTGATTTACCATCAATATCGTCAAAAAATGATGAATGAGTTTGAAGGTTAGCTCGTATGTATTCCTTATTCCATAAGGAAAATTGAGCATCCTTATCGCTGAATATATCTTTAAACCCTTTTTGATGTGCACTAAGCTCATCTTCACCTGCTTGACGAAAAAACAATACACTTCTTCATATTCTTTTGTAAAATGTAGTTTCTGAGAGTTCGTTATGTAATCTTGCTTAAACTGCCCAAGTTTACTAAGAGCATAATTAATTTTTTTGTTATATTTTGAGTTATGTGCCTGAATAATCTGTAATTGCTCCAGCGTACTTATATAGACTTGATACGATTCTTGTTGAACTCGCTCATAAAGCTGAACTATAGTCTTGTATTTAGAAGTTTTTAGCACCCATTTACTTAGTTTATTAAACTCTTGTTTTATTTTTTTGTGGACTTCAAAGGGATCTCCCTGATCTAAATAAACCTTATTTTGCATATAGCGATCGATAAATTGTTTGTGTTCTTTCTGGGATATAAATGCAGTACTTTTATCAAAAGTGTTCACTAATCTATTAGCTATTTTTACGGAACCATCTAGTGATTCAAGATATGTCTGTGTGCGATTCAATAATTTGTTTATCCTTGATTTATAAATCAGTCCCTTGAGGGTTTGGAGTATATGCATGGCTGGTTCCCTTTCATGTTATATGTTCTTTAAGTTTACCACACCTTTCAAAACAAAATAAACGGCAGACCCTGTCTACCGTTCACTATATAATTTTTCAACCTTCAAATTCCAATTCATCTTCAACTTGCTTTCCTTGTTCATCAGATATCGTTCTCAGTGATTTTCCAGTTTGAATATGCTCCCAACGATCCGCACCTGCTCCAGGATGTCTGCCCATTACCATCGCAGCGCTTCCGCTTAAGCTAAAAGAAATGTCACTTAATACTACATAGAAGTTATTTCTCAAAACAATCTTACCCTCTTTCAGCAAAACAGCACGTTGGTTAGCAATAAACCCTGACTTCACTTCATTAGCTGCCAATTGTGAACCAGGTTTTATTGTAATATGCATACGTTCAGTGCTGGCATCCGGATTAAATTCAGCAAGCGCGAAACCATTCTTTTTCGGATCATACAGACGATACATTAGCCGATTCCTCCTAATTAAATTTCAGTCTTTATCATGGTTGATACTTATTTTCTTCCCAATTAAACACACTCAGCAGAAGAGTCAGTGCCATTTTACGATCCACCTCGGTTCGTGTACTCAGCAACTCCACAATATGTGCTATATCGTCCTTGTGGTCCATTGGATCAATATAACGGAATAACTCATCTAACGTAATTCCTAGACCGTGTGATATCTTTTCTAAGCTCTCCACCGTGACGTTTTTTCTCCCCGTTCGACAGCACCAAGATAGTTAGTATGTAAACCAGCCCGCTCCGCTAATACCTCTTGACTAAGCCCTTGTTCCTTACGAATAAAACGAATTCGTTCTCCCAGTTTTTGAACCAGATTCATTTATCCTTCACCGCCCTCTTTATGACAAGCTTAATAGAGGGAAGGTTTTACATTAACACTCTATAAGTGTTACTTGACTATTTTATAACACTTATAGATAATGTAAGCTGTGGATTACATTATCTTATTCATAGGGAGATGGTCATTGAAATGAAAAAGAACAAATTAACAAAGCTCAAGTATTTGTGCAGTGGTATCATTTTGGGGAGTGTGCTATTTACAGGAGTTTCGTACGCAGCTACAACAGCCAATATCGGGGTCAGTTTTTTACCGCTAAAATTCTTCGTAGACGGCGTGGAGAAACGTATGCCGGAAGGTCAACAAGGGTTTGTGTATAAGGGAGCAACGTATGTGCCTCTCCGCTTTGTTTCAGAATCTCTTGGTAAGAGCGTAGGCTACGATGCTCCATCCTACTCGGTATATGTCGGTAAGCCTAAAGAAGGCACTGTCACCTACCTTGAACAAATGAAAACTCATGCCTCTAATAACCAAGGTTCCAAAACCGTGGACACCTTTACAACCAATTTGGGAACCCAGTTCAATCACGGCATTTATCTTACAGGTTCCGCTTTTGGTGGTAGTGATTCGACTGGGTATGGTTACGGTAAAGCGAACTATGTCGTAAATACATATCTTTTAGATGGCAATTACAAAACCTTTGAAGCCTTCCTGGCTCCGTCCTCTAAATGGAACACCCTCGCCAAGAATGATAATCTCGGTAGTTTAAAAATCTATGCGGATGACAAACTCGTTTACACAAGTGGCGCTGTTGCTTCAGATCTTAAAGCTCCCATTAACATCAATGTTGACTTAACTGGTGTTTTAAACTTGAAAGTGGAATTCAAACAAAACCAAGAAGACAGCGAATTAGGACTTCTAGAAGCTAAATTCATTCAATAAGACTCTCGTGTATTCAAATAAAGAAGGAGCTCTATTCCAATGAAGCGGAATAGAGCTCTTTTTACTTTTATATGTTCCTATCGTCTGCTAGACGAAATGAAATACCTTACCTGACTTACATGAAAGCCATTGCCTCATAAAATGTGTAGAGCAAAGGAATTTTTGAGAATCGCTTTCTTCAATCAACAAACCTAGTTACCATCATTGCAAACATTTTTAGGATTCTTTGTTTTCTTCAATCCAAGACGAAACCTCTTCTAATAATTCCAAAAATCCTGTGATTTGTTCTTGATCAATCTCAGGAAATAGCTGAATAAAAGTAAATGGATGCCCTTCTATCTTTATATCTACATCATGGTCTCTTGAATAAACACATAAAACTCGATCAACAACAGGTCTACGGTAACTTGCTGCTGTATGTTTACCACTATAAAAAATAGTACTGTACTTCGATAACTGGGAGTATACATGGCTTGAGTAATTGGCATTGTGTAGTGATTTGTATCTACGATGTTTTGCATCCATTGCAAGAGTAGAAAGGAAGACGGGTTGCTCTTCGTTATAATACAAATCAATGCGAATGTCAGGCTGAATTAGGCGAGGAGAAAAAAGAATTCTCCTCTTGCTTTCGCATCTTCAGGCATGTAAATCACCTTATCGTACCAAACATGTACAATAAACTCTTCACTTTCGAGTTCCATACAAAAACCAGAGGGCAATTCACGCAACTCATCTATGTTATATACACTTCTCACCGAAAAGCCAACTCTTCGTAGGATCTCCACCATTTGAAAGAAAACGAACTGCTCATAGACTTTCCAAGTGGGCTTTAATACCCTTATAAAATGATTACTTCTCTCCTCACCGATGAGGGACTTTTTACTTTGATCATACAAGTCGTGAATCAATCGATAGTGCATATCTTTTAATTCGGGTTTTCTTTGAGATCTACTGACTTGGGATAGTTCTGTGGAGGATAATGTATAACTAATACGCCCATGCACATTTTTGATAATTTCCATCCACTTAGCTAGAATATTCCTTTGCTTATCAGCTTTTTTGATTACATCATTTAGGCGATAAATAATTGATCTTACTGAATCTTTTGACTCTTTAGAGACTTCTCTATTATAAATCCATGAGTTTATTCTTTCCTCGTGCTGTTTCTTTTCTTCCTCACTACTTTTGATAATATGTTGCTGTTTTTCCCAGTCCGTCTGTATTTCTTCCCCAATGTGATTAAGTTCGTTTTTCCATAATTGAAGTATATGCTTAATCCATTGGTTTACAGGGATATCAATAACGAGTGTTTTCTTCTTATTCAAAGCATAGGGGGACGCACTCATTTCTTTCCACCGCAAGCTTTTTGAATCAACCTTTCGCTCATAGGTATTTACCGTGTATGCTGTTCTCACTTCTGTTTTCAAATTCCGTTCTAAATTGGTAAGAGCAGCATAGAGTCGATCCTTTTCATTCATTAACTTTAATACATAATCATAATATAATTTTGAATTAAGAATTTCATATTCATTTCCTGTAGATTTACTTGTAAAAACCAGTTCATAACTAATACCTTCAATTTCCTGCTCGAGAACCAAATGCATATGCTGGACCTGCTCTTTAGATAGGTGAATGGGTACAACCAAGATGGCAGATGAATAAATTTTCCCGTTATAATGTACTTCAAAGTAATATACACCAAGTCTCCACGGAAATACCTGTTGTCTCTCATGTTTAAATATATAGGTCTGGTCCAATGAATTTGATAAGTTAACTTCTAAAAATACTGGATCACCATCATCACTATAAATACTGCTCTCTATAACCATTTTGCCTACTGGATCTGGCTCGTATCCATCTCTCGCATAAAGCCTGACACCAATCGGAACCGCCTCCTTTACAGGTAAGAGGTCCTCAAACGACTTTGGTGAAACACCCCCGCGATTCCAGAACTCTTTTACTTGCTTTGTGTTACCTCGTGTATGATCGGTAAAAAACTCCAAGACGAACGGGAGTGATTCAGCACTATAATGCATATCCGTTCCTCGTCAATTCCTTAGCCTTCTGCTCAAGAAAGCCTAAAGATGTCTTGAAATCATCCTCACCGTTAGAAACCGTTTGTTCCTCTAATAGAAGTCTCGCTATACTCCCTAATTGATACGCCTTGTTACTTCCGAATTCATAACTTCCAACCAGTTCTTGAATCTGTTCTCGATGACCTCTAATTTTTGTAAGTATCCTTTGTTTAATTTGATAATCAAATGCTGTTTTTCTAGTTACAAACGGATTACCTTCGCTAACCTCAGGTATGTTAGAAAGGTAGAGACCAATTGCTTTAGCAATTCGATAGCTTATGCCTGTTTGTGAGTCATATTCTCTCATTAGTTCATGCAGCCGATCTAATAATGATATTTCACTTTCTTCCAAATGAGATTCCTTTGCTACCCAATCTGTTCGATAAATATTCCGTGATACTGTTGTTTCTTTGTCAAATGAATTATTTATTTCTTTTTCTACTTCTGCACCGAATCCAAGCTTTTCAAGGAAAATAACATTCATTCGATCTAACATTCGATTAGAAAAATCCTTAGTGGTTTCATCAAAATTTGCTGTTCCAACAAATAAGACATTGTCATTAATCATAATTCCATCAGTCAACTTTCGATTATGACAGATTGATTCTTTACTGAACAAACGAAGTTTCCTTTGATCTTTTGGCAGTTCTAAAAGAGAAATAAAGGGAGAAAAATAATGTTCTACTTGACCTAAATTCATCTCATCGAAAAGAACCATATGTAGCTCATCTTTATACTGACTTGCACGCTCCAAAAACGACACTAAACCTGTTTCGCTTTCCATATAAAGACCCATTTGATGGTTTAAATACCCGAGAATATCAGAAGGTTCTGTATATGAAGGTGATATTGGTACAATAAGGAGATTTACATCTTTTTCAAGTCCTAATGCTTTTGCATAAAGAAGTGCTAGTTGCGTTTTTCCAGTGCCACTCATTCCACCTAGCACAGCCATTTTTTCTGTTTTAAGAGCTGTATGGAAATTTACAAGCGCCTCTTCTTCTTGATAGACCAGCTTTTCTTCGGAAGCATAGTACTTGAGTCTAGAAATAAAATCTGATTCAGATAAAGATGTTTTAGTAGCTATTATTTTTCTTCTTTTTTTATTGGCAACGGGTCTGTTTGAACCAAATGCGTCCCTCTGTGGTTAAGTAGGTCTCTTAGATTACTTGCGTACGAAGCCGCTATAAACCCTATTTCCCTGTATGGGCTTTTTACGTGACTCCAAAAATTCTCAATCTCACTTACTGCTAATTTCTTAATAACCTGAGGTTTCTGTGCGTAGTAAAGGTTAATATTATTGCCTGAAATAAACACATCTTGTTCCGGAATAAAGTATAAATACCCATCACAAAGTATGAACTCAGGGATCTCCATATGAGTCGGATAATAAGGTATTTGAATAGGGGCTTTATCTAATAAAGATCTTTCAAACCTTACGGCAGGAACACCCTTTTTTACCTGAGGAATAGCCACATAGTTATTGGCTTCAACTTTATCATCAGATACAAGAACAATTTCGAAATTATAATGGTATTTATGAGTTGTACTATCATTTCTAAAATTTAATTTTGGTTTAAATAATATGAGTTTCCCTTCTAAGTGCTTGTGCAAAAGCTGAACCTTGTCCTCCATCGTATTTGACGGGTCGTAATATTTAATGCTCTGCAAATATCGACTATTAAAATCATCAAAAGAAACGTAGCACTCTTTTTCATGTTTTCCAATTTCCCTTAGTATCTTGGGTTCTTCACTGATTGCTTGTAGATAAAACACAGCATTATTTTCATTGCGATGGCTAATTGTCACAGCCTTTCGTTCCCTACCTAAGGGTGGTAAACGATCTGGATCAGATTCATCTGCAAGTCTCCCTAATATATAACAATCACTAAGTTCGCGCTTTACTTTTTCATTTACCTCAATTGTCATCATATCGCATATTCCTCCGTAGTATCTCTATCTATCGTTTGTATATATTGTTTTAATAGCTCTATATAATCACTGTACTCTTCAAAGTAGAATCCGTTTTCAAGAAAGTAATTCCGTATTTGTAACCATTCTTGTGTGTTCGTGAATGCTTGCCTATCAATAAACCATGTTTTATTTTTAAGTTTGATAATGTTTCCACTTTGTTTTTCCTTTAACAAGAATTTTTTTGAAAATATAGATTTTCTAAACATTTCTTTTATCCGGGGATCCGGCTGTTCTGTAATAATCACTGCATTAGATGAAACTGGTACAAGTTCCTCAAAAGCCCTTTGATCTTCTCTGCATCCAATCTCTTTTGGCTTAGTAACCCAGCTTCTTTCTTTAAACATTCCAGTTCCGTCTGTATAGTAAGAAATGACTTATCTGTTTCCACTTGTTTTTTTGTTAGTTGTTCAAAGTCTCTTTCAAGTTGATCATACTGTTTGTTTTTTTCATCTAACTCATGGGACAGATCCACTAACTGTTGATTTGAGACTGTTGTTTCATTTTGAAGTAGTTGGGACTTATCAATTAATTTCTTTTCTTTTTCTGTCAAATACATTGAATAAGCAGTTTCCCTTAATTGCTCCTGCTCGGGCAATAGTGAAACAATACCAAGAAACATATCAAAAGGTTCCAACCTTGCTACATAATTAAGCTTTGATACTTGACTTTCTTTTTCTAGAAGATCTATTTTAATATTCTCCATCTTTTCTGTTTCGCCGATTGAGGCAATAAAGTTAACATACGTATCGACAGTTGGATAAGATTTGTGTGCACGAATTCGCAACAACGCTTTTTCTACTTGTTCTTCTTCATTTACGTTAACAACACCCTGAAAAACAGGCTTTTTATCAGTTGCATTTTTGCTTATCATCTCAAAATTATCCATGTAATGTTCGTTGTGCCATTCATAAACTAAGGCTAATTTCTGATATGTCCTTAACTGAGCATGAAAATTCAGTTCAACCACAAGCTCATCAAAAGGCAAATCTCTCCACTCTGGAGGCAAACTGTCTTTTACATCATCTACGACTTCAGCATAGAACAAATGCATAGGTATTTTTCCCGTAGCATTTTCTTAGCTCCAATGCCACGGACTAACGCAGAGGAAACTAAGGACCGAAGTTGTTCTACAGGACGAGTGTGAAGCTTGTCCTTACGAAATCCATCAATTGATAAGTTGAACAGATTGCATATATTCAGCAAGTCTGATTTTAGTAACAGTCTCGGTAACCATTCACTTTCATGCATTTCTTTTCCTCCTCTTTTACTTACTAAGTATAATATGTATAACATCTTACAGACAACGATAAAAAGACTGCTATATTTTAAAAATAAAACCTTTGAAGTATAAACAGTCTGTGTTATGAGAGGAACCAGGGTAACATTCTATGCGTTTAGACTTAAGACATCTACTTCACCATCAAACTTCTTATAACTTCAATTTTAGTATCAGAACTGCTCTTAAGTATTACGTTGAGGAGAAAAGAATATCTCATATGTAAAACAAGCGCCAATGGCGCTTGTTTTATTCAGCTTGTTTTATTCAGCTTGCTTCCTCAGCAAGTGTACGTCTCTCATCGCGAATGGATTTAATTCCTTACCATCATTAATGTGACTGATGCGCTCGTAGGCTCTTGCCAAATCGCCCAGCTCAATACGTTCTGCATTTCGAGACAGAGCGTTTTTAGCAGCTTGACGAAGTAGTAACATGATGGAGTGCATAGCTCCGTTCGTCGCGTACATGAATCGTTCACAGCACTCTTCATCCGCTAAATTGGAGGTCGACTCAAAAACCGTTGTTATCTTTTTATCAAGTTCAAACATCAGACGCTGAAACTCGGTACGATCCTCTTCCGTTTCCAAACTGAACGGTCGGATCTCTTCTCGAATTACCCGGCGGTTGAGCTGAGGATTCAGGTCAAGGACTTCCGTTGCTTCGCTTAGCCCAAAAATATAACCGGTATCTGGGTTTGAACCATAAGTGATTTAAACCAATCCGTCACCCCTAACATAACTTTGCGGCGATCACGATCTACGAAATGCTGAAACTCATCGAGCATAATTAACTCAACACGATTTTTTCGGATCAATTTGATTAAGCGATCTCCTTTCTGTGCAACAGTCCCTTTATTGGGATACGGATCTTTCAGTTCCTGAAGCAGACGTTCTGTTAGTATCGTGTACTTGACTGGGGAAGGAAGGCTCAAGTGAAGAATATTTTGAGTCGAATAACGTATGCCCTCAACGACATCGCTGCTCACATGCATGTGTCTACCAATATACGTTTTGAGTAACGTTGTCTTTCCACTACCTGTATCCCCATGGATAAGAAGGGAACTTGGGGCATCGGAATATAGAGATTCCTGGTGAATCTCTTCAATTGCATCCATTGCCTTTTTGAATCTTGGATGAATCACCCGAATGCTATCTATAAATTTAAGCTTGTCATGATCAATGGTTTTCATTTACTGATTACCTCCCAGTCTGAATCATTTGCTTTTTCCAGCATCTTAAACGCCTTTCTCTCCTCCACAGCGGCTTGCACTTCCTTATCCACGCTCTCTTTTTGCTTCTTCTCAATGATTTGAGCAGAAGAAAGCTGAGTGTGTGCAGCTGCCCGAGCCCCTTTGGTCAGCTTCATTTCCTTTGCAACCTCCTCCATAAAACGCTCCTTAGCTTGAGCGAGGGCAAGCTGATTGGCTTGGCTGTTTGCCTGACGAATCCGTTTTAAAATACAGTCATGACTAAATTCGGTTAAACCTTTGGAGTATTCCTGATCGCTATTAGGTACCTCCAGATACCGTTTATCCCGTTCGTCATAAACAAAAATTTTTGACATGTCATACGGGTCATATTTAAATCGTACATGGGCAGCTCCTTTTTAAGTAAATGAAATTTCAGGTTTTGGAGCTCAGCCGAGTTATAGAACATATACTTGTACTGAATCCCCGCACGCTGTATGCATGCGTTTTCTCGAAGTTTACCAAAAATAATGTGCCAATCAGGGATAGCGTATAGTAGCGGCGGTGATCCCCATTGGGCAATGCCGGATTGCCACAGTTCACTGGGTATACCTTTCACGCCGCGATGCGGCTGCTGCA
This sequence comes from Paenibacillus sp. OVF10, assembly GCA_022836915.1. Classification (GTDB taxonomy): domain Bacteria; phylum Bacillota; class Bacilli; order Paenibacillales; family Paenibacillaceae; genus Paenibacillus. Next base: position 5,753,705 of record CP094668.1, read on the forward strand.
GATATTCATCGATGACCCACCGATGAATAAGCTTCAAAAAAGTATGGTAACCCACAACTGCGTTTTTTTCTGGGTTGTAATCCTTTTTTGCATGACATTCGAAAATGTCGTACCTGGTGTTTTGTGAAAGAGTTGCTGATTCATCGTACGAAACGTGCGTTCCACCGTTCCTTTGTACCAAGGCTTACGGGGAGGACAGTAGTCTGGTATAATCCCCAGCTGAGCACATGTATCTTTGAGCGAACGACTTTGAAATTCTTTGCCGTTGTCCATTCGCAGCACTTTAGGCACCCCAAACATATTCCACTCGTTTTTGATATCTGGATACAGCTCTTTTACATACGTCTTCGGTGTCATGGCATGTAGTAAGCATTTCATCACGGAGACATACGATGGAGAATGAAATGCAACGTAGATGCCTGCAATAGCCCCCGTCATCTTATCAACGGCAAGGGTAAGCCATGGTCTGCCTAAAGGCAGTCCTGTCTCGTCATCTACTACAAACAAATCCATTTTCGTATGGTCGATTTCGAGAACATCAAAGGGTTGTTTCGGCTTCTGAAGAACGGCTACACTGCCTAGCTTGTCAAAAGCATATTTCTCCCCTTCTCGTTTTTCCATCATCTGATGCGGATCTCTATCTTTAATACGTCTAGTGATCGTGTTATAAGATGGTAATTCCATTTTATCTCGCTCTTCTCGAAACCTGTTTTTCTTATCAATCTCCACAAGAACTTTTGCATGTAAATCCTTGGCTGTAATGCGCTCTCTTTTCGCATACACGTTGTCGATGCAGTGATCGATAACCATCTCAATCTCTGGAGAAAGCCTTGTCCCGGTTCCTCTTTGCAGCGTATTTGGCACAAGGGACGTAATATCTTGTCCACTATCTAAGAAAGTGTAAAGCCATCTTCGCAGCGTCAAAGGTTCGATATTCACTCCTTCTAATTTGAGTTCTTTAACACGATGCTCAAGTTTTGGCTGAATGTTCTTGCGTGACTCCGATAAAAATGGCTGAATGGCATGATACCGTGTACGCGCTATTTCCTTATGATCATCCGGCAGCATGGAAAAATCAATGATCCGATTTTCCCGAAGACCTAGCTCCATAAGTTGCGTGGAAGAGCCGGTGACTTCAAAGCGAATGATGCCTTTTCCATATAAAGCAATCAATTCACTTTGATCCATCGTGATCTCCTTGTTCTCCGCTAAATTCTTGATAATAAAATGACCTGGCAGTGTTTCTTTTTGTATTTCGAAGACTACGTCTTCTTTCTGAAAACGAGTTCCTCTGATGAGACTAATCGTTTGCATGTTTTATGCTCCTTTCTTTCGGCTCGTTGAGTTCAAGTTGTAAAACTTAGCAAAATCTGAAAATGAAATAACAACATCTTTGAATGACTTAATAACTGAACTTGTCTTGGCTCCTTGAATTCGACCACTCAAAACCGCTTGTACCACATCACTGAAACTTGCATGGTAATACAAAGCCGTAATGTCGTGTTGAGCAAGTGGAATCCATTTCCCTTTCTTATCCTTCATCGAAGAACAAGCCGCGTTCAAACGTACTAGCAGATCTTCCACTGCTTTTGGCATAAATACACGTCTGCCAAAGCCATCCTTTTCAGGACCATGGTCCATGACCAATAGCTTCGACTGAGCCAGTTTGACCACCATTTTCAAGGAAATACCAAGTTGTTCTCCTACCTCCCCGGTTGTGAGTAATTGTGACCGCTTTTGGGCTAGGGCTTCGACCTCGGCTCGCTCTACGAGTGTAATTTTCTTCTCACCAAAGCGTTTCTCATTAAAAGTTAGAAGCCCAAGTTCTTTAAACTGATGCAGACGAATATCATCACAGTGTAGGATTTTTGCCTGGCGTAAAGAAGAGAGCAATATTTTCGCTCGTCTTCCTTGGTCGCGGTAAGCATACGAACAAACTCATTGTGGTGATCGTTATGCACATCTAGATAAAGTTTCCGGTGTACATAGAATTTTTCGTTGTCAATAAGCTTGTCAAAGATCTCTCGCTTGGCTCGTGTACTGGATTTTGTACGCTGTGCTGCTTTTACAAGCTCCACTTGATAAACAACATCCTTAAAATACATGGAGGGTGCAGTGAGCAGTTCATGTGCAAGTGTTGATAAAACAGTGAACATTCGGTTGCTCATTTTTCTCCTTTGACCAGATTGTAATTTAGACGCTGAACATCTAAATTAAGATCCGGACACGGGAGCACTTGCACTGGCATGTTGTCTAGCATCTTCATGAACAAGTGAAGCCCTTCAAAATATTGTTGTGGTGATAATGTATGTCCACCTTCAACAGGGACTAAGCTGAGCTTGCCATTTAAAGCATCTTGAATGGTCTTTTGCGCCGCCAAAACTCGAGGAGGCGGAGTCTCTGTAGTTATCAAGTCTGCATAACCAAATCCGCAATTACATCCTCTGCCAATGAGATTATCCAAACGTATGACACGGCTACAGCAAGGACAATGCTCTACGAGCTGCACCTCATGCTTCAAACAAACGCCGAAAAGAGCAACATCCCAGCTGAGCCGATGATACCAAGCTTCCTCTAAGCATCTGGGGCAATACTTTGTTTTCGTTTGATGATAATGCTGCATGAACTGACGTTGTGTTGGCGACACTCCACCAAATAAAACTGCATCAAATTGGTTTAGCATATGCCTCTCTAAATTGGAGTACCCGTGCACTTGTAACAGATCGACAAGCGGCTTATTCCAAAGGGTGTTTTCTTTGAAATAATTCAAGTTCGCACGGTAATCAAACCACCTCTCCCCTCTATTTATAAGTGTTTGCAACGTTTGGTGACCATTCTCTTTTGCCATACGTAGTGCCAAACTCATAAAACTTTCATCCTCATTTGCAATGGGTAAAAGCTGAAGCAACATCGTAACCCTCCTACTATATTCATATGTGGAAAAATTATGACTGATGTTGGGACACATCTGATTGCTTTCCACAAATTAATCATAGTCTCGGAACCGACTTTTTCGACTTTTGAATTTTTATTATATTTTTACCAATACAAAAAAAAGGCGCTAAAACAGCGCCTTTTGATGTTTTCAGTTAAGCAGTTCTTAATCTGCTTGTTTATGATTTTTATTCCGGTAGATGATGAAATCCAGATATTCTGAAATATCATTCAGTGTCGTTTGTATACCTGCTGGATAACTAGTGAGTGCTTTTCGAAGTTGTTCAATGATATGCTGATAAGATACCAGGACCTCATTATCAACCTTAAATCCCTTGTCTTCGTCCTCCTGGTGAAGCTCATCTTGCTTTAGAAGTGAGTCTAATTCTTTGATGGGTTGTGAAATATAATCTTTGTCGATTTTATCTGATAACATGGCTAGCTTACGAAGTAAACTTTTGAGTTCGGCTTCCGAATATTGTTTCATGAGGTCATCCATAATTTTTCTAAACGGTGTCCAATCCATCAATTCAGATTGCTCTGCTGGCACTGACAATGGATTGGAAGCTGCAAAGTTATCCATATCCCACTTGATGTTTTGGATAATATCTTTAAGTGAGATATTCAATTTTGCTTGAATCATTAATAAGCTCTCTATATTAAGAGAGACTTGTCCATTTATAATCTGAGACATTGCTGAATCTGATATTCCTAGTGCTTTCGCTGCCTCTTTCTGCAGTATCCCTTTGTCAGCAAGTTGCTGCCTTAGATTACTTCCGACCTTTTGCTGTAATTCCGGATAAGATCCAAAAGAAAAGACTTCTGCAGTACTTCTTCTCATATCTTTGTTTACAGCAGACAGTATTACTTCCATGCTCCCCATAATAAGCTCTCTTCCCACTGCGACGAATCAATCTAAATTGCTGCAATTCTTCCTTCATATGACTTTTATACGAATGAGGGTACATGATATACAATTCATCTTCTATTTCATCAAGTATCTTTTTAAATTTGGAGAAAGGGATTATGTCCCAATCATATTTTTCATTCATAAGTCGCCCTCCAATATGATAGTTAATTCAAGTTTTAACGAAATAACTTATGTAATTACATCAATTTAAAAATTAAAAAGATGGTCACTTACATTATCAATAACATCCATAATAGAAAAAGATGTAAGTCTCTCATATTTGTGGATTAGCTATTTTTATATATTTCTATCCTCTTATTTTAATTTTATACATATAAAACAGGTTACATCAGTGTTTATAAACAAAAAGATCTCTTAACAGAGATCTACAGTCCTAGAAGAGTTTTAATTTCGTGCCGATCAACAATATATTTTTTGGTCAACCCATGAAAGCCATCATGTAATGCGCCTTCTTGAAACCACTTTTGAATGACAGTTTTGGATAAACCATACTCAGAGCAAGTTTGATTAATGGTCATATATCGCAGCTGTATACGTTCTATACACTTGGGATCATAATACGATATTCTTCGCTTTCCAGATGTATAGTATAATTCCTCTTTCGGCTGAAGTATCCCTAAGCGTTCCAGACCTAAGAGAGTAGTATAATCCACTTTTAACAATCGCTCTACTTGTTCTTTTGTATATCCTTTTTGTTCACGTCTTCGATGGATCAGAAGGATGCGGCAAGATAGCAGTTCCTCATTAGAGAAGGTCGCATCCGTGAGTTTCCCATTCTTTACTGGGCACACTGGCTTAATTTTTCCTTGTAGAATCATTTCTACGAGTTCCACAAGTTTTAATTTATATGACCTAAACTGCCTTAAGAATTCATACAAGGTTCTCCCATGACTCTCAGCCTGGTACGCTCCTCGAACATTCTCAAGGAATAGTTCAAACTCCCTTTCATTGATGTAATATTGACTTCTCTTGAACTGGTACAGAGTTAGTAAATTCTTGTTTATAAATTCATTGAGCTGAACTTTGTCACTTATCCCCAATCTATTCGCTGCCTCTGAGCGGCGTATAAATCCTTCTGCCGGAACTTCTTGATCCAAAATAATATAATGATTCGCTGCACAAGCCACCTTGGATTCTTTACGGGAATGCTTCTGCAGCGTATTCGCTACCATCCGTGGAATAGAGGATTTTTGAATACCGTGAGAAGGGATGTATAGCAGAGGAGCGAGATGCTTGAAAACTGGTTTTAGTCCGGCGTCATACTGAAGTTGAAGACATGCCTTGATTTTGATGTTTCTTATTTTAGGTGATAGATCACTTATGCGTCCCATTGTATTTTTGAAGTTAACAGGGAAATCAGACAGCAAATGATATACATTTGTGTGAAGATGATACGCGCTTTCATTGTTAGAGCGATACTTTTTGTATTTTTAAATGCATTTAAAACATAGCTGTTGTTAGCGACACTCTGATTTCCTTGTAATAGATGACTCAGCCGGTTAGCCAGCATAAGATAGCCCTTCACCCTAATGCCTTTTAAAATGGGCAATTGATCAGATTCAGCTATCCCTGAGCGTACCAAAGATTGAATCCATACCTGTGCCTGCAAACTTAGCGGATCTGAAATCACTGGTCCTTCAGCATAAGAAAATACTCCTTCACAGTGGGGACAGACATCAATGATAAAATGATCCATTGAGATCTTCTCTTTACAACGAACACAATAATCAAGCAGTAGTTCATTATGTTCCAGGCAAATGCTTACCGGTTCAATATTCCACATACTTTGATGATATACTCCTCGTTCTTTGACGCAAGATGGGCAATATTTAACCGAATTTCGATTGATAAGTTTGGGGGCTTTTCCCCATTTATTATGAGAGTGGCTTTCTAATGTGGAAACGGGGATGCCCGTCCATGCTGATACTACTCCCAGTGCCTTCCGGTTAAAAATGTTATTTCGAATATCCGAAACGCTCGCATCCCAATCCTTCGCAAAGCCTCTGATGTTTGTGTACCCATTCGCGTAAATAAAACGTAATACGAAACTTATCAAACTTTCATCCTTCTCAATATCAGGTACAATGTTCATTTCATATCTACCTCTCTTTTCAATTAAATGAGAGCTATTATATGAAAGTATCGCATTTTTTATCACAAGAGGCTTGATCCCAAACAACAACTGGAAAATTGTACTGATGGATCTATTCCCTTTATTTGTGATAGTATCGCTAATGTTGTGTACATAACAAAAACATTGTTGGGGGTTTACTTAATTGCGGAAAAAGAAAGTTTTAATATCACTTGGAGGACTATTTCTCCTCGTCACTAGCTTAAGTTTATTTGCAGGGGTGGGTGCTGCTTCTAAACCAGTTACATTTGATGCTTCAACTCCGATTACATTTACTACTCAGGAAGACTTTAATGCCAAAAAAATCCCACCTGGCTTTGATAAGAAAGAAAATATTGAAACCGGCAAAAAATTAGGCATTGATGTGAAATCAGCACAAAGCGAAGCGACCACTTTCACTAAAAAATTGCGGGCAGTTTTCAATAAAGATTCAATAACCGTAAATCAAGAACTTACAAGTGATGGAGACTACCTTGTTGGAAGCGGTGGTAGTATTGACCTTAATATGGATGGTCAGAAACATAACTTATCCATTTTAAGTTCTTTGGTCTCTCATTTTGAATTAAAAAATGGCACTCATCTGTTAACTGGAAGTTTCGAAACTGAAATCAAACAAGATGATGGTACTCTCGTTCCATCCACAGTTAGTTTCACAAGTATTGTCGAAACCGGGGAAGGAATTTACAGCGTAACTATGGGCACCATTGAAGATGGACCCGTTGTACTCATGTTTGGTGATGATAGCTTTGCGACGCAAGAAATTCGTGACATCATCAGAGGGCAAGCCAACTTTGAGGAGGATGCTCTCTAATGAAAAATATGAACAAATCCAGTATCGCAATTGTTATAGCTTTGATCATTTTCACTGCTATCTCCTCCGCACCTGCACAAGCTCAAAATATGGGGGAATACTACCACAAAGGAAATGCGTATAGCAGTTACTACGACAGTGGAAATCAAGCCATTAATGGCTGGAGTACGGTCGTTATGGCTACTTCCTCAAGAATGGCTAGTCAAGGCAGTCTAGGGTATACATCGATACAAGCGTGGGCAAGACTGGATACTCTTAACGCTCAATACAGCCCTTACTATGCACCAACAGTTGTTGCCATTGAGACCAAGATGAAAACAACGACGACAAGTAGCGATAGAGACTTTTATTTGATCCAAACCAATCCTGGTCATAATGTGAAGAAACATTCCGTGGATTCGTTTATTTTTGATTTGATTGATTATAGAATTCCTGGAGTAAGTTTGGTGGGTAAGTTAGCAGAGAACTTTGCCAATGGTTTTACTTCGGGGACGGAGCAAAACTTATCCAATCCCAAAAACGGTACCTTAACATTCTTAAATCCAACTAATGCTAGTTTGTCTAACAACATTAGTTGGAAAGATGCTAACCAGGTTATCGGTTCCAAAAAGAATTCTGGGGCAGCAGCAGAATTCCACTTCACTGTGGCAAATGGGAATCAAATTAACGTTGCACCTCAAGCTCGGGTACAATATGGATTATATACAACCAACACCATAATTCCTATTAAATTGTGGTCAAACTATGCTTACGTGAACCACACGTTGAATTAATGATGATGAAAAAACAATCTAAGGTCATCATAGTTGTTGTCGTTCTCTTGATCATTGCTGCCTCAACTATTGTTTTAATTGAGAACTCAATCAGTAAGAAAGAACTTGAAGTTAATTCGAAGTATTATACTGGTTTTGTTTCGAGAGTACAAAAATTAGATGATACACTTTCTCAAACCAGTGAGATAGAGACTAATAATGAAGTTGAGCAAATGTTTGAAGTGTATACTTCCATTATTTTAGTGAATGACCAATTAACTCTCTTACAAGAAAATACTAAAACTTTTCCCGAACTAAATGTTCTTATCAATGACTTTTTAATATTCAGAGGTGAATACGGTTATCTTGTAAGAGATCAATTAAAAGGTAGTCGTGCAGATTCTGAAGTCCTCATGAAAGTGGTCAAACAGATCAAATTCTTCTTGACTGACTTGCCAAACGAATACGAGAATTCGAAGGAATTTTCGGATCAGTTTAGTAAAGCTTCTGAACATATTAAACCATTAATACATCTTAATTTCTAATTTATTTGAGCCGCAGTTGCGGCTCATTTTTTTGTTCTCGAGGATGTTGTACCTTTCTTATGACTGTCCGTTGGGTACATTTCAGCTAACTTCTAACAATAAACTGACAACTTTCTTTGATGTAGTGATTCCCACCAATAACAACCGTTTTCAATGTCTGACGTTCAATGATTCCTCCTTCATCCAAAAATTCATCTTGCTGATATACAATAACATGCCATTTGTTCTGAATGGCTTTCTCAAAATGCAAAGCTTTATGTAAAAGTTCCACGTATACAATCCCCTTTTCTGCAAGTATCAAACAATGCTTAAACTATTGTAATGAAGATTGAAATATATCCAAACAAATAGCACATACTAAAATTATTAGGATGAATATAGGATAAATACGAAAGTTTGATTTTAATAGTTACCGAAAATCAAAATAATTTCATCTAACTCATAAAAGGAGAAAGGTACATGGATTTTAATATAGAATCAATTGATAAAAAGAAAAAGATATAGGCAAAATGGTTAATGAGCTTATGCGCCTTAATTTCTCTTGGTGGAAAAACCAAGGTGATCCTGCCATTTATGAAGCTTTCTGCACCAGACTTAATGAGCTTGGGTCAGAATCCATTGAAGTAGCTGAATCGTATTTTTTACGTCTAAATGCTTGGACTAAGCAACACGGATATGAATATCAAAGATTACACCGGTTTCAAATAAGGCTTTTGATTGCTGAAGCTGTCATTGATATAAAGGTGAATGATCACGATTATGAGTTTTATTTGCTCGTCAATGACAAGCCCAGGAGATTATTCAAAAATCCAGCGGATATTGAGCCGTGGATTGAAAATGAATTCTTACCTTCATTGAAAGGACCTTAGGCTTCAATAAACTTAATGTTTATAAACTGATGACAAAAAAACAAGCATGAAGTACTACACATATGGTGCAAACAAAAGCTCAGAGCATGTGCCTCTGAGCTTTTGTTTGTTTTTGGTCGTCAAATCTTATTCTTTCGACTTTGTTGTTATTTCTAAAAATCGCATATACGGTTGTCCGTACATTGTGAAGTATAAGTCCCCTATCTTCGTTTCAATAATTTTGCCTTGCTTTGTTGCTTTTGAAGCATTCAAATCCACCCACGCAGCCAAGGTTTTAAACTCTTCTGAGTCCTTACTAAAGAAAGGGAACTTGTAAACTTGCAATGCCGCTTTCGTCGTCGCTTCAACTACTTTTGGGTTCGTTGGTGCGTCAAGATTGTTTAGATCGATATATCCTGATGCATCCACAAGAACTTCTACCCAATCAATCTGATCATTATCGCGAGTATGGTAAATATCGAACCGAACTTCAAGCTTTTCTTGCTTATAGATCCCAACGTACGCATCAAGCATTTTTAAACGCTCACTGCGAACTTCATAACCGCTATCAATCAATGATTTCTTCATGGCACTGGCGGTAAATTTGAAAGGCGTTACTGCTGAGAAACTGGATACATGGGAAGATGTCTCTTTTTCTTTGCAGAGATGCCGTATCCGACGGAAATGGCTAAAATCAGCACAATTACTGCATGTGATACTTTAATTTTTTTATTCATACTGATTATTCCCCTCACTGTCTGACGAGTGAAAACTGAAGGACCCAAATTCATGATAGATTGGTTTTAGCCATTCATTAACGGCATTTTTAACTCTTTAATAAAAATAGACCTCTTACTTGGTTTGTCTTGAATCGTTTTTGGGAAAGTAACATAGAGATTATTCTTCGCCCTGGTTGCAGCTACATACATTAATCTCCGTTCCTCCTCGTGTGTGGTCGGGGGCTCTGCCTTTTCCTTGCATTCATTCATATCAACGCTGCTCAATGCTACTGCACGACTAGAAGGTAAAGCTCCGTCATTCACACCAATGACAAAGACATTATTAAAAGCAAGTCCTTTACTTTTATGGATCGTTAAAAAGTATAGTGCATTGTATTCACCCTTGTGATATAGCTTCAAATGATTTTTCATACTTTCACTTTTTTCTTTAAGTCTTTGATGATACGCATTCAAATCACGCCAGGACTTGTAAATTGTACATTCTTTTTTAATCCAATCCGTCTCTTCTTTCGATAAATTCTTCTTATTTTTTGGAAAAAGTAGAAGTGGCTCAATGAACTCCAACACCTTAACTGGCTTCTTTTTAATGAGCTTGAAAATGCCGTTCAAATAATTTTCAAGCAACGTAATATCATTGCCTTTTCTGTAATTCTTAACGTACTCAACAAACTCCCGAAGCAAATGTTGAACATTTGAGAAATGGTTTTGTTCCAGAAATGTATTCAACTCTTGATTCTTGATGTAATAAGCCTTGCCTATGTTAAGCAATACCGGTTTCCAACTCGACTGGACTGATGGATTTACTCCCATTAATTCTGACCAGATATCAAAAGCGCTTTTCAATTCAGGAATATTAAAGATTCCCATTACATCAGCATTGTTTTCAATCACATAAGGTATACCTCGATTATCAAGCACTTGGTAAACACTTTGTAACTGACCGACAGAACGATATAGGATCGTGGAAAGAGTATAATTTACAGGCTCTATTTTATCTTTAAATTCAAAAGGCTTCTCTTCGCCTAACTTTTGAGCTTTTAAAATGATCCAGTTTGCTTCATCAACTTGGTCTGCTGCTGCCCAAACAAAAGCATCACCTTCAGCTTTGTGAAAGGGGGTCATTGATTTCTCAATTCTATCGTGAGCGTTCGAGACAATCACTCGATTTCCAGCCTGAACAATGTTCTGTTTGGAGCGATAGTTCATCATTAATTCAATGGTATATGTGTCATAAACCTCATGGAATTGTTTGATGAATTTAGGGTCCGACCCACGAAATGCATATATACTTTGGTCATCGTCCCCGACAATAATCAACTTAGCTCCATTGCCATCAGGTGGTGAAATAAGTTTCAAAATATCCATCTGTAACGGATTGATATCTTGGAATTCATCAACGAATATGTAATCAAATTTATTTTGAATGAACTTACGAGCGGACTCATATTGTTGTAGGGCTCGATATAGGTTAAGAAGAAAATCATCAAACAAAACAATCTGCTGTTCAGTCCTTATTTGGATAAATTCCATATATAAATCATAAAACCGTTTGTGAATCGGATATTCTGATTCGGGTTCGAGACCATCGTAATATTTAGCTACATAAGCCATCATTTCTTCGGGGCTACAGCCAATGTTAGTCCAATAATTTATCCTTTCACGTATTGTTTTTTCTCCTTCTTTATCGAACTGAAACAGATAATACTTTTTTAAGAGGTGCTGAAATAATTTGCTTGCCTTTTCATCACTATCTTTTTTCTTTTGACCAGTGACTCCAACAGATGCGAGCGCTGGCACTATCTTAAGAAGTTGTTCAAATAAGGACCTGAAGACACCATGAAAAGTTCCAATCATCACCTTCGAATTATCTGTCCCCAAAAATAAATTCACACGTTCTTTCATTTCTTCTGCTGCTTTTCTAGTGAACGTAACCATGCATATCTTGGATGCTTCAACATTTTCCATCGTCGTCAAATATGCTGTTTTCGCACATATCGTTTCGGTTTTCCCACTTCCAGCTCCGGCTATAATTCTTAAACTTCTTTCCAATGGATATCGAATTGCTTCCACTTGATTTTGATTGAAAGGATTTCCTTTGATCTGTTCTATATGGTCGAAGAAGTTTTTATCTACATCCCATTCATCAATCAGTTTCTCATTGGATAAGCTTGTTACTTCTCCGTACTGATCTTTATATATTTCATTACTTTCAACCACTCTTCCGATCAGTAGCCTCAATTCCTGCATTTCCTTTTCATTTTTTAGAATGTAAGCTTGCAGCTTTTTATTCTCATTAAGTAATTGCTTTATTTTAGTGGCTTTAGCTGCTAATTTGTTTTGCAAAACTGAATTTTCTTCGTGCAAACTTTGGTTTTTTAAGGATAAAGTCTCTATCTCCGACACTAACTTATCTCTATCCGTAAGTTTATTAAGTAATCTTTGAAAAGGCATCTCTTTTCTCCCTATAACTTAGTGTAATGATGTTACATAGCTTCTACTCTACTTCTGCGATTGTCAATGAACATACTTGGTACTCACTTTTGATTTTTACAGAATAAAGCATAGTTGTAAACATAAATGATGGAAATTTCTAGTTGCACAAGAATTCAATCCTAAAGATAGCGTCTATATACGGAAATTTTTGTTTATAATATTCTATAAATTTCACATTGTACTGAATCGTAATAAAAAAGCCTGTGTTCCATATCACTTGGAATACAGGCTTTAGTCCCACTTAATATAAAAATCGAGCTCTTTAATTTCACATCAAATACTATTTATTTTTTTGATATTTAGAGAAGATAGTACAATACCAGCCATGTAGGACAGCATAGTTATATCAATAATTTTGTTGATACAAAAATGAAAAAATTGGATGATGTGCATCGAAGGTGTCTTTCTAACAAAAGTGTCCATGTTGATATAGAAAGAGTCTGTAGGCATAGGAATTGCAAAATGAAGACAAAATGCATAATAAAATACCTTCACATAATTGCGGTATAGTAACCACATATCTGATGTCGTGTCAAACTGAGCTGGCTTCATACTTGAAAAGGTTATATATACTAGCGAATAGCACAAATCAGCAAATACGATAGTGATAATAATTTTAAAAAACAGCTTTTGAATTCCAAGTCTCCCCATATCTTTCACATCAGTAATTTTAGAGTCATAGAAAATCATTTTAATAAGATAATCTATTATAAATATTGCAATTATTATCGAAAAAGCGGTAATACTAATATAAATCATTAAACTGGACTCTAAATCCAACTGCAAATCTAATATCATTAAAGATAATGCGTCATTTGGGTAAAGACTCACATACCAAAAAACAAACAAGAAAAAAACATGATAAACATAAAGAAACCAACAAACCATACTACTAACTTTAATAACATTGTTAAATTTAATGGCATCCCACATTTTTCATGTAGAAATGACTCAAATTTATCACCAAGAAACTCAAATATTTTATAACTGAAGAAAGTTATTGTAATTAAACCGATTAGGAAGTAAAAAGAACTATATTAATTTAATATTGTCAACGAAAATATCACAACACAAAATGGAGCAAAAGTATACTTTCTCCATACAGAACTGTTCACATTGGATTTATTATTAACGATTACATATATAGTAAACATAAATGCACAAACAATACATATTAAAAATCTCGTAACTGTTTCTTCTTCCACTATGTAAATTAGATACACGTACAGCCATGGCACTGCTCTTAAGAACTTATCTAAATTAGTCCAACTCATTAATATAAATTCTCCCCCACTATAAAAACTGAATTATAAATCCACTTCAGCAGAGAGTATACATTTATATAACTGCTAATTTGTTATTGTTCAATTACCCCTCATGTTAGATACCCCTTTTTGGGGTAATAATACAATAAATATCCTCTTACACTTATGTTTCTCTCCAGATTTTTTTAGAAACATCAAAATTTATTTTTATAGTCTTACTTACTGTTGTATTCTGATGGTTATCCTCTACCACATGATAATCCCCCTGGTGTGAGTTACAATGTGGACAAATATGCATGACATATTTATCTCCAGTCATTTTACTAAAACGCTCTTGTAGCTTCACTCCAAAACGATTTGCTAATTCAATCATTGTACTCGGTTTACTATATGCCAAATCACTGATTACTGGGTAACCCTCTCTTAGTTCATTGATAACTTCAGGATTAAATAATAATAAAATATCCATTTCTCCCTTGCAGGACCAACATTTGTACCCTGTGCGCACCTCTACATCCCATTCAAAAGATTCGGGGTACTCTTGGGACACTACTTCTATGTAATAAATATATTCATCTTTCTCAGTCAGTCCCTTCTCATTCATCCACTTAAAATAACTAGGATTGAGGCTAAATACTTCTTCAACAGATCTACCTTTATATTTACCAAATGTCATTTCCATAGCTTATTCACCCAATTTTTAATGGCATTTTTAATTCTATTATAAAAACAGTCTGCTCACTTGATTTGTTTTAGAGAAAATACATATAAATTATTCTTTGCTCTCGTAGCAGCTACTTCAATCTACGTTCCTCATGTGTGGATCATTGATGATACGCCATCACAGTATTTCTAAAGCTTCAATGAAACTGTAATGTCTTATTGAATTTTCATAGTCATCACGATATTCCAACAATGTTTCTTTTTTTCTAAAATAAGCATCGAGTAATGGGTTAAATTATCTACGTCATATTCCTTCGACATAAGCTCCTTTAAATGCCCGCTCAATTCTGGAAATCCACATCTACATTCTATTATCGTTCTAAATATGAGTAATTTAGTGTCGATGTAAGAAACATTATTGAACACTCCCATAATAAAATCCCCTAGCTTCTCCATTGCCTTGAAACTCCAGCCTGTTTGTTTGTTAATCCTTGATAACTGTTGACAATAATTCTGAACAAATTTGTGTACTGAGTACATATCTGCTTTCTGACACCAATATGTAATCAAATCATTACGGATACTAATCAAAGGCTTAAAATACGAGCTATAGGTCCATCCACCTTGTGAGTGTTCTTCGTAAATAAACAAGTGTGTACTCAAGTCGTTCAGATAATCAAAGTTGAGAAGCCTATAACGATTGTACTCACTTATAATATCTTCTATATTTCTTCTAACTTTGTTACTGGTTATTTTCTTATAGTAAATCAACATCTCTTTTAAAGCTTTGATATCTTGTGGTCTTCGCTTTGGCTCTGTATCCATGCATTTATCGATTATACTTCTAATTCTTCCCGTTGGCTTGTATAGCCTCGGGTCTTTTTTGTTAACATAAAAGCCAACAACGCACCAACTGAATAAATATCAGATTGAACGGTTGTTTGACTTGTTTGTTCATGCTGTTCTGGTGCAATGAACCCATCCTGACCTAATCCCATATCTATAGTTTTGGTAAGAGGAGCTGACTCAGAATTGAAATCTCTTCCCAAGCTAAAATCAGCAACTTTCAATGTTACTTCACCTGAAATATCAGGAAACAATAAAATATTCGATGGAGCCAGATCACGATGTAAAATATTATGTTGGTGAGCGTGTTCTAGCGCTTTCAAGATCTGCTCGACTAAATGGATTGCTTCTTCTTCAGTTATCGATTCAACAGAATTTTTAACATAGTGATGGAGTGTATATGTTGCTTTTGGCATTCTAAACCATGGAAAATCGTCAGACTTAGAATACTCAATTATATTTATGATATTTGGATGACCATCGAGTTTTAATAAAATATCAATTTCTCTTAAAAACCTTCGTTTATCTTGAAATTCTCCATCGTTAAATTCTTTAACTACCTGACCTTTCGAAACTCCATTGTTAAACAACTCATAAACGGTTCCGTAAGAACCTTTTCCGATAGGCACATACTCACTACATGTTTCCCTCCAAGACATAATAACCTCACCTTTGTTAAGTGTTGGAAAATCTCTTAATCACTATTTTATCAGATTCAAGCGTATCTATCCTTATTACCTTTTATGAAAATAATAGCTTCAGATTCCACCCCACGGCAGACACCCTCTGTATAAACATAGAGCCCGGATAAGTGCACTAAAAAAGCAATGCTACGATGTCAGCATTGCTTTTTTTGTTATAAACTTACTTTACTACTTCACCTTCATACAGCTTCCAATTATATTTCAATTCTTTATCACCACGGGAATCAAGAGAAGCTTTCAAGTTCACTTTATCTCCTTTTTTCAAACCATTTTTCATGCTCTCATTCCGCAGCTCAACGATAAAGGTGTACGGCATCATATCTTGCTTCTCTGTACTGATAGTCGTCCAGTCTTCACCGTTGTAGTCCTCACCACCATACACAACTATGCTGTCTCCAATAGCTTCTAAATCAGCAATAGTTCCGGACCAAGTAACGATTTTTTCACCATATAAGTATCCCAAGTTGATGATTTTTGGTCCTTCGGTAGGGCAAAGTATGCTTCTACTACTGGTAAGAAATCAGCGTCGCTTCCCATCAAATCAGCGACTTTCTTTTGTTCGTTGGAAGCGTAAGAGGTTTGTACTGTTAATGCTTTGCCTGATTCTAAAACTTTAAGGAAGTTTTCAGCGTTATCCTGTCCTTTTTTGATCAAAATATAGATATTTTTTACTGCATACGAATTCATATCAGGGTTATGATATTTTGCTGCATTTTCATCTTTCTCAAATTCCATGATATCGACTTCATCTGTTTTCAGTGCCTTCACTAAGCCTTCAGAACCTTCATATTTCGTTGTTACATCTTCAGCTTCGCTAGTAACAAGCCCTGACTCTTCCAACCAGGTAAACGCATCGTCCGCCGTATAACCCTCTACTTTTTTAGGTTCGTCTACCTTTACTGCTTCATTTTTAGATTCCGTTGGTTGTTCTTCTTTGGAGCCACAAGCTGAAAGTGCAATTACCATTCCCAATGCTAGCAGTAGAACCAGCCACTTTTTTGATGAATTTTTGTTCATATGTAAATCCTCCCATTATAATGTTGAAGATCTAAAATTTTAGCGAATAACAACGGTTCTAGTCCGATTAAAAAATTTCATCTTTCTTCGCTCGATAACAAGAACCACAATCCAATGCCTCCTATTCACACGAAGGGGGCATTGGATTGTGGTTCTTCGTATTCAACAACAAACTGATAACTAAGCCAATATTCGTTTTTATGCTTTACGCCGTTCCCTACACATTTAATCTCTTATCTGACTCATCACTTGTTTTTAAAGCTCACAAGATTTTTAGTTAAAGTTAACAGATACTAAGTTTTGACCTCTTAAATTATAACTCACCCCTTTTTTGCACTCTTTACAATGAACCCCTCCAGATTTAACTGCATTGGCGCCTGAGTCATTACTGACCGTAGTGACGAAATGACCTTTGGGACAGTTTATACTGACTGATACTCTTGCCATATTGTTAGCCCTCACTCCTGTCTACTTTCTTTTCTTCACCATTCACTTTAATAATTCGTTGAAATAAATTACGACCTGAATTCCTTTTTTAGGTTCCCAACCTTTTTATCACTCCTTGCATTCCCACCATCTGCACGGTTAATCTGTACAGTACCGCTGGGCAAGCCGTAGTCTTTTTCAATACGTCTTTCAATTGCCCCTACACTAGCATCTTCCCTTGCATTTCTAAATCTTCTACCCTCTTCTTTTCTCTGGCTCATACATATTTCCCCCTATAACGTTTTGGTAGTTCTCTCAAACTTTCCTTCAGAGTTTTTAGCAAGATATCCTCTTTTTCAAGTTCAGAAGCATAAGCAACTTTCTCAATACCTGATGAATTTTGAAATTTACTCACCAATTCTCTATCATCCTGAACTCTCGATGCCTTCTCTTCCGCAATCCCCATTTTTCTCTGTCTATCTTCAGCTTGTTTTTGTACTTCATCAAGGATTGCACCCCTACCGCTGAACCAACTTTAATCGCTTTCTTCCAGAAGCTCATTCAACCTGCCCCCACCATAAAAGTAGATTTGTAACAATACATATATTACCACAGGAAAATATATCCTGACTATATAATTTTAGTTCTTAAGAACCAATAATATCCGATTCGCTTAGGGTGAGTAAGGATGATTTTGTAAGAATCCATTCTAACTAGCACTATTTACTTATCATTAAATATGGGAATTCTGACTACTGTTTATCATTAAGCAAAGAAAAAGCCTGATGTATCAAGCTTTTTCTTAATGTTAATTATCATTTTCTATGCATTTTATATGCATTACATATGTAAGTCTAAATTTTATACTTCAAAATAAAGACAAAAGAATATCTACTAAATACCGGTCACATAGTTACCTAATTACTGTTGTACAACATAGAAAAATCAGTCGACGTTCTAGAAGAATATGATTCTTTATCAAATGATCCACCATTCCCAGAATTTTGTGTTGTTGTTTAGTTTATTATTAATTTATTTTATGTACTTTCTTGGATCTCATTTTGTTCACACCAGTTCATGTTTATGCTGAAAATATTCGGATTAGAAGGGCACCCATAGACTGGATGCCTTCTCGAGGCGTTCAGTCTATGGGTATATTTTTGACTTAACGTATTAAGCAAAAACACTTACATTTTCAGCACTTAAATTGATATCGGTGTTTTTAAAAATTCAAGCGCTCCCTCCAAACTTGAATAGCCTCTACCTGCGCTGTCTATGTCATCAAAAATGTCATTTGCCCCATTTAGTAAAGCTTCTTTAATCTCTTCAGGTGTCGCTTCTGGCTTAGCTTCATATAACAGAGCTGCCAGACCTGCTACAATTGGCGTTGCCATCGATGTGCCACTCATCCAACAATAATCATCACCAACCCGTCTTTCAGGATGACTTTGATCATACTCAGAATTTGGAGCACGAAGTGATATTATACTGGAACCTGGTGCAACTATGTCAGGTTTTTTGTGACCGAATTTACTCGGTCCACGACTTGAAAAATTAGCAATTACATCATCAGGTTTATCAATAGTATTCTGATCGTTTGTGGCGCCAACAGTGATAACCTCTGGCTCTATACCAGGACTTTCAATAGATTTAGGAAAAGGTCCTGAATTCC
This sequence comes from Paenibacillus sp. OVF10, assembly GCA_022836915.1. Classification (GTDB taxonomy): domain Bacteria; phylum Bacillota; class Bacilli; order Paenibacillales; family Paenibacillaceae; genus Paenibacillus. The sequence goes on from CP094668.1 coordinate 5,772,483, forward strand.
CCGCAGCAACAAACACAGTAATTCCTTCATTATGTGCTTTCCTTAATATTTCGCAAAGAGGGTCAAATTCGGGGACAAATCTGCTTCTCCCCTAATGACAATGACATGATTTTTATTCCATATTTATCTTTGTTTTCTATACACCAGTCCACTCCCTTTATAATGGTTGTGGTCGAAGTGGTGCGTCCTTCAAACACTCTGACTCCGACTAATTTAGAATTATATGCAAGCCCACTGTACCTCTTATCGCTACTTCGCCCATTAGATGCTACACACCCCGCACAGTGAGTCCCATGTCCACCATCATCAAAAGGAGCTACCTCTTTACCAGCAAAGACATCATAAAATCCGACTATTCGATTTTCGGGAGTTGTCAAATCAGGATGGGGATAAATTCCTGAATCTACAATGGCTATTGTTACACCTTCCCCACTCAAATTGGTGTTAAGTTGTGGAGATGATGTTCCGCTTATGACTTTAGTAGCAACGTCCAATAGTTGGTGATAGGTTTTTTCCATTGCTACTGATTTTACAGCAGGATTTTTTAATAACTCTTTCAATTTACTTGCTTGTATTTGGACTACGTCAGTATCTATCTTCTCAAAACGGTCAATCACTTTTGCTCCTGCTTCCTCAAATTCAGAATCTAATGCAGATATTCCAATGACCTTTTCTTTTTTAATCAATACAGTAACTATTTGATCCTCACTTCTTAAATCATTTAGTTGCTTTATTGCATGTGGACTTAATTTATCTTTGCTACTATCAGGAATTTTCACAATATTTCCCTCCATTCAGAAATTGTACTAATGCAAATATAATTTATGTATTTTTCCTCGAATTATTCAACCTCTAATACCAAAAAGCATGTAGTTAATTTTAAATTACAACTCCTTTACTACACTTCTTTTCACTTCAAGCCTTAGCATTTCAACATTTATGGATACTAAAACTGCTCTGAAATCCAGGTTAGCTTCCTGAAATTACATTGTTTCAATCTTCCTTCGTATAATTTTTCTGTATTAATTACAGAATACCAGCGAAGTACATTAATAATTTGGAGGGATTAAGTTGAGCGAAAAAATCCGTGTTGAATTACTTGATAAAGATTTAAAATCTATTGTTAAAGAATTCGGGTGGGATGAAATTGAATCAGAACTTGAAAACAACCAGCCGGGCACTGTAAATATCATGAACAATACTTGTGATGATAAAACAATCGCCTCATTAGATCTTCCAGATGGTATTGGCGGAGGATTATTTCATCCACATGTTCTTTGGAGAAGGTATCGCCTTTACGCAGAGTATTGTTATCCCTCTGATGCAGAACAAGCTTTAAAAGATGCAGTCACTCAGTGTTTTTTAAATGGCGTTGCAGCTGCGGTGGCTGCAGCTGGACTTGCAGATTTAACTCCGGGGGGATTGCAGCAGCGCTTCCTGCCGCAAAAGCTGCATTCGTAGAAACTTTTAAAAGCTGTATGGGGGATAAATTAACCGACGCTATATCATTCGACGTTAAATATGATAGTTACCGAAGATAATAACAGAATTTTGAATTTGAAGATAAAGGCACCCGCCATATGATGGGTGCCTTTATCTGTGAGGAGAATTTGCCTTTTTGGTTTCTCAATAGGTTAATGAGACAGCAACAAACTAACACTATTCCTCATCTTAAAGTTATCCTTTTAGAACGACGTTGCCCTTGTCAACAATTAAGAGTTTTCGTCTTGATGTTTATCATTAAGTAGAGAAATCCTGATTTACCAAACTTTTTCTTAGTGTTCATTATCATTTCCTATGGAGCTATTATCATTTCGTGTGGTGACCTACAATTTGGTACTTTTTCATTTTGAGAAATTGCTACTAAACTGCCCGTCAGCTTAATAGTGAAGAATAGAAATTGACCTTATCATTGAAACGTTTATTAGCTAACGTCCCTACAATCATAAAAAGCGAAACCAACCGACTGGCGGGGATCGCTTTTTATGAAATTTTAATTCATACTACCTTGTATGCTTCACTTAAAGGTATCTCTTTGATAATGTAAATTCAAAATGATCGCTTCTTCTTTTCTGCCACGAATAAAATAACCAATCATTCTTATCTAACCTTAAATAAAATTAAAATATTTACTTGTGATGGTTGAATACTCATTTAGGGTAACCGGGCTAATTCTTTTTTAAGTTTATTCCGTCAATTACGATCTTTGTGCCATTAGACCAAATTTCAATATACGGAACAATACTTTTTGTAATCAAAGTTGTTATGTTTATTTTCAATGTTTGTTTTGCCCATTGCTGCCATACGTCAAATGGGGGCAAGAAAAAGTAGCCTGTTTCTTGATCTCCTATAGCCACATATTCATTATTTTCAACGCTTAACCCTATCATTGTACATATTAAGGCTGCCTGTTCCTCGTGATGTGTATTTACACTAAGCGCGTTCCATAATTGATGCTGCTTTATAGACGCGCTAAAATGATTCTGATAAGATACAAAAATTCCATTTCTCGAAGCGTACTTATACATAACATCAAATTTTTTCTCTTATATTTTTTGTTACCACTAATAATTGAATTAAAGTTCTGATGCTCTTGTTTATCTATAAGAACGCCTAAAACCGCATTCGGAGATGTTTCAATTATATTCTTGGGTGAAATAACTTTAGGAAATTTAATATTTTATGGGTATCTTTTGTTTCATTGATAAATTGAAGGGCGGTATCGCATCCTCCTCTTCGTAAAGCATTGCCACTCCTGTTCGTATAAGATTGACCTGCTCTAAAATATTTTAAAAACAACTCTCTATTGAACAACATCTCACAGGTTCTCCGGATTTTTGTATCTAAAATCATTCTGTCTATTCCTGGTAAAATCACTCCATCGATGACTAAAAGAGAAAATTCATCTTTTGCCACAAGCTCGCTATATCGGCTGATTTTATCAGCATATGTGCTACCTGAAGCCATAACTTTTTTGTTGGCTATTTGGCTTATTCCAGTTGTATCTCTCTCAAAAGTAAGTCCGCAATCTACACCTACAATTATACTCATTTACTCTCTCTCCCATCCATTATTCTTAAAAACGTTTCATCTTTATTCCATTTTATACGTTCAAGTGAGTTTATGAATGCCACATAAATTAGAGAAGCTCCTAATGTCAGGAAAGGTAAATATATAGATGAAAAGTTTTCGAATTGAGAGATCCATATGTAAGTTGAAAATAAATCATAAAAAATAAGAAAAAAATGACTAAAACTAAAGAAGTATATTTAAAAAATTCCAAAACCCATAACTTCACATACTTACCAACATTCATGTATAAATAGATTTTAATTAAATTCCTTGTAGCATCAAAAATGAAAAAGAAAAATCCTGCGCAAGAAACTTTAACTATCCATTCATTATTCATTTTCGGAAAATGAGGTATAAATGCTGTAAAAGGTAGTACAAAAAAATCACACCGAAAATATACAATACAAAGTTATAATGACTTGCTCTCTTCATTATATTAACCCTCCCTCTCATTTGGATAATTTTATTTTATTATACAGCACTAGGATTGTCTCTTCTTCTTATCAATTGATATGTAAAAGGAGCACTCACTTTGATCAAAAGCGCTATGACCTTGAACGTAGGGGATAAAATCACAGAAACTTTATCTAATGATGGGGAAATAAAAAATTTCTACTCTTTTGGCGGATATATTAATGAACATACTATCTCAATTGTATTAACATGTACTCTTGTAAATTACGGGAATATCTTTTCGGAAAGTTACTATTTCTCCATAGAGCCTAATATAAAATACAAACTTCCAAAAGCACATATTTCATTTGATGTAATGTTCCATAATCATAAATCAAATGTAGTTACAATGGGTCTCTGGGAAAAATAAAGACGGGAACTGTTGTTAAACCAGCGAGGCATCAAAGATTTATCTAATGATAATCGATCTTATCTTTCAAACCTTATCAAACGACACCGACAGCGATTACGTTGAGGGTAAACTAGACGTCCAATTTTATTACTCGCCTTTTCCTCTCTTCTCAAAATTTAAGTTAACTGCGCTTGATTATTAATAATTCGAACCCTAATTGTTGTTATCATCATTCCAAATGATGATAACATATTGTCCATATTTTGGTGACCATAGAAACGAATATACCAAAAAACCTCACTTATTTAAAATTTAGATGAAAATCAATCTGATTCGAATTCCTGGATAATCAAGAATCTGCTTAAAGAACCTCGTTTACCCACTTATCTTTCATTTAGAGCAATACGTTGCGTTTGGTTCCGAAATTTGAATCAGTCTTAACGAGTTTTACTTGCCTCAAGCTACGATTGGAATGTAGTATAATTTCCGCATGGAGCAAAACGAAAGTTTGCCCCTTTTCTTTACCATAATATTTTTATTTAGCACAATCTAGGATTTTAACTTCTTTTGTTGCTTCCATACCTATCACCTCGATTCCATTTCGATTATATCAAGAAATCGATTGTTTTATGGAAAACAGTTCCTTTTTTTATGATTTTGAAATCACCAATTTAATTAATTAACCGGTTAAAGCCTAAAAGAAGTAGCCGATTAAAATAATCGGCTACTTCTTTTTTAGCATATCAATACATTATTATTCTACTGATACCAATTCAAGTTTCACTTCACGTCCAGCAACATCCATCTCGTATGAACCATACTTTTTACAACCGATAACTGGTTTCAAGTTCTGTTCCACCTCAAACCCATTCCCATTGTTTAGAGGAGTTATTTTAACCCGTGAAATGAAGTAAGGATACTTAGCTGGTGATATAGCCAGTTTGTTTACATCCTCCTCTATTAATAGATGCCGACTAGCATAATGTTCCCCCACCTTTACAGGTGCTACATTATTTAAATGTTTCACAACCGCATTATCTACTGGCAGATCAACAATAAGACATATCCCTTTGTAAAGTAGTACTGCAATTTTGGGAGAGTAATGCAACGTTTCAGCTAAAAGAGTATCCATCTTTTTGTAACCATGTGAAATCCCGTTACGAATATTGGTGAGTTTTTTCCATTCTGTTCTGGTTATCCCCGTCTCTTCAACCAAATGTTCAAGACCCTGCTTCGTGGTTCTTTCCAAATAAAATGTATTCCCTGTTTTTACACATGTTTGTTCAACAATCTCTTTACCACTGTTTTCGCAATTAAAGTGTTTAGCTAAAAGCGGGTTTAAAGTTTCAAGACCCTGCCATAGATTAAGAAATTGATCTAGCGAATCTTTTTCATTAATACCTTTTCTTAGCCATCCAATTGAACGTGCTAATCGAGCTTTCTTGTCACTGTTTATACCTACAACATTCTCCAGAGTATTAGCAAATATTTGAATATCAACAGTTTGTGGTCGTGTTATCGGGAGATCATAAAAATATTGCACAAATTCCCGCTCTATTGTTCCCTCTGTTATATCATAAGACAGAATGATTTTAGAAGGATATGCCTCTACCCCCGAGGTGAGGCACAACATAGTAATGAATAGCTCAGATATCTGATGTGCTCCTGCAATAGCATGATCTATATCAACTTCCTCGATATCAACCTCTATTAACCAGCCAAACTTCTCCCCAGTGATTTTTATATCTTCCTCAGTGCGAATTCTGCGAAGTTTTAAGTGGCTATGTTCTGTAGGAAATGAGTAATCTTCAACTATTTTCCCATTGTGATCAATGTTAATACTTGACATAGTGGTCAGCACAACTCTATATTTATTCATCGTATCATCCCTTTCAGCCTCATATTGGTAGAGCAATCTTAACTTAATTTGTCCATCTATGAACAGGGCACAAGTATAACGATGAAAAAAGCAGTCCTGATTTTCTCATAAATGTCCAGGACTGCTCCAATCTTTAGTTTTTCATGTTACTCTATTTCCCTTACACGCTCAGATCTTTCATCTATTTCATCCAATGTTATTTGTAGAACCTCAATAGTATCAGGGTCACTCGTATCAGATAATTTTTTCCGATACCTTTCTGCGAACAGTTTAAATGTAAGTAGTGCAGCTTCTTTTCCAACTATCCTTGTTGCATATTGATCCGCTTCAAATTCGTCATCCAACTTTTTCCCAAGAAGACGTTCATTTTCGTATATCGCTTTCAGTTCTTCTGACGAATAACCAAGCCCGTCTGCCGATGTACTACTGTGCTTATAAAAATCATGCCCGATCTCATGGAGTAGCATAAATTCCTGAGATTCATCAGGATATGTGAAGAATGATTTTCCTACTACAATTATCGGAGACTTTCCATTATTAAATGTTAATAACATGGCTTCATTTTCATTCTCATCACATATAATCACATCGTATCCACAATATTGGGAAATTTTCAAAAACCAAATACAGACCTTTTTTCCAATCGGTATGGAGGTAATATCACACTCTTTGTCCCCTAATTTTAAAATTTGATACTTCAAAAAAGTGGCAGTCTGCGACCATATCATCAGTCCGAGGTACACCGCCAAATCTCGTTTTCAAAATAAACAAACCACATTCTACGATCCTTCGTTCCAGCAGAGACTTCATCTCAATACTTTCGTCCAAAAGCATGTACATCTACACGTTGTCGATTATTATCATTGCAGATATCTGGATACTCTCTACAAAAATCAAACGCCATATCAAATTTGTTTTCAGCGCAAAATACCTGACGATAAGCTTGCGATATTTGAAGACTGTTTTGATATTTTATCGTTTCAACATCGTCTAAAGGAATAAAGCAATTCTCCTTTGATTCAAAATCTTTAAAATAACTTCTCTCTACCAAAGATAATGTAAATTTACTATTCAGCGGATAATGAATCTCAATTCCTTCTGAAGCATATCCCCGTAGCTAATGAATTCATTCTCTATGTTAGCTCGCTTTACAACCGGAGTATCAGAAGTATAGAACGGCAAATCAGTTTTATTCACCAAAACCAACCAAATATGTTTCTCCAATATCTGAGCCATACTATCTATGAACTCTGGATTCAATAGTTGCGTTGCATGCAGTACTGATGAAAACTCATCTTTGAATTTTAGCTCATAGCTATTATGATCGAAATCAGGATCTTCTTCCTTTATAAATTCATCCAACAGAGACTTATTAAATTTTTCATATAATTCTATAATGCCAGCTCGATATTCTTTCGTTCGAAGAATTTGGAGAGCAATTAGTTCTGCCATCTCCAATTTTTCTTCCCCGCTAAAAACGGGCATACTGTATACTTTTTCGGGATGTGACATATAGTACGATGAGATTATTTTTCTTATCTTCTTTGGGTACTCCCTTCGATTTCAGAGAAAAGTTTCTCTATAAATTGATCCGGAATTTCCACTTCTTCATCTGGTGAAATCCCTTCGGGGAAATCGTAGAAATACCTTCCACTTGCGACGTTACGAATATGAGTAGGGAAGGCTTTATTCTGCAACTTGTCAAATACATACGTCTGCTCACTTTTATTAGCAAAAAAACGAAGATAGCTTTGGGACACGGTATGCTGATTGATTACTTTGTTAGACACCATTTACTTTCCTCCACATTCTTTGTTACACAAAACGTAAGCTGTTGTCCCCCTAAAGTCAATAGCGCTGTAAGATTTATCAACATTTTCCTTACCGACGACTTGTTAAATCTACATAAGGTTCATTTATCAGATATTTCTGCTTATCAACAAATAAGAGAATTCAGATCGCTGTTTATCATTAAATAAAGAAAAAGCTTGATGTATCAAGCTTTTTTCGAGTGTTCATTATCATTTACTATGGATATTTTATCATTAAATGTGAGAATTTCAGTGACTCTTTGACCATTATCATTTCCATGGTAATGATAAGAAGCAAAAACGCCAAAATTCGGCGTTTATCAAAATGAATGGTGATAATGGTTTTTCAAAAACAGGAACATTAGTTCTTAAATATACGTTTTATCATTTCATGTGGGAATCGCCCTTGATTTATAAGGCTTTGCGCTGTTTTTTTTATCATTTCCTATGGAGCTATTATCATTTCGTGTGGTGACCTACACATGGACATCATTCCTGCCCGAATCACTGAAGGTGAACCACCGGATAACAGTACATAAGCTGGCACCAGGATCAGAACAATCGTGAGTGCCGTCTCTCTGGTAAGCCTTAGCCAAGATAGAATGAGAAGCAACGAAGCAACATATACAGCGACATGGGTTCCGGAGATTGCCAGGATATGCGTTAGACCGAGTTGTGAAAACTGACCATAGGTGCCTGGATCGATATCATTAGCCATCCCGATAATCAGTCCTTTCATATATCCTGCATGAGGCTCAGGAAATAACTGCTCGACCGCTGAACCCAACGTATGCCTTGTCCAATCCGTCCAACGTAGTACGTTGAATTGTCCAAGCCCCCAGGAGGCGTAGCTGTGACCGAGCTGGCCCCCTTCACTTTGAACAACCAGTGGATATGCAGGGTTCGCAAATAACTGCGATAATCAAACCCGCCAAAGTTCCTGGCTTCGCCAGGAAGGGCAAAAGAACCATTAAGCGTAATTACATCTCCCCTCTTCCAACCCGCTGCTACCTGTTGTTCTTCTTCCTCCAACAGTCTGACTTGTACCATTAATTGTTCATCTATGTTGAATGCAGATGATGCTACAAGATCTGTGTCTGCTGAATCCGATATTGGTAATATTGAAGACATCTGAATCTTAAAGTCAGCCCGATCTCCATCAATGCGTACATCTGACACCAGCTCACCCTGAATTTCAGCTGACCATCCGTCCAACTCATGAGTAGCGATATGCATGGTCTCCGGCAGACTGCTATGATTGCGTGCGTCATTCCACTCCCAATGTACAGCGCCTCCAATAAAGGCAGCGAGTAAAAATAAAACAGACCATCCACGCACATCTATAAAACGAAGTAAAAGTGGCAGACATGCCAGAGCTCCAATTAACCCCAAGATTAACGTCCAGCCTGTTAACGCACATGCTATCCCGCTCCCGCACAACCAACAAATCGTAAAACTTAATAATGGTCTGCCTTTCATTTCTACCCTCCTTCATTTCACCCGTTGAACGCAGAAAAACCCCGGAAAGCCAATTCAGGCTTGCCGGAGGTTCTCCCTCGCGTATTCGATCATATTTACATTAATTGCTCACAGTCATCATCGTTTCCCGCGGGGGCTGGTAATTCTCCAGCCTGCGGAACGTTATGCCCTTCTGTTCCATCATATTTGTAACCTTACCGGTATCTTTAGGATAAGAACGATGAAAGACGATTTCTGTAATCCCGCTATTCGCCAGCATATTGGCACATGTCCAGCACGGTTCGTCGGTCACATACACGGACGAGCCTTCGCGGTCGATTCGATCTGTGAATAAAAGCAAGTTTTGCTCCGCATGGATTGTGCGAATGCATCGTTGCTTTTTCACCATTTCTTCTTGCCCATCGGTCACGACCAACTCATACTCTTCCGATATCATACAACCTGCTTCAGAACAATCCGGGACGCCGGTGGGTGCACCATTATAGGCTGTTCCCAGCAGTTTCTTTCCCTGAACAAGAACTGCACCCACATGACGACGCGAACAGCGGGAACGGGTGGAAACCATATACGCGATGTCCATAAAATACGTATCCCAGTCCTTGCGTACCTCTACTGTACTCATGCTGCTTTCCTCCCGCTCAACACATTTTTTATTCTAATATTACCGGATCTGCACATACGGTGCCATCTTCTCCAGCATCTTCATGCCGATCCCTTTGACCTTTGTCAGATCACTGACTTTTGCAAAAGGACCATGTGCATTCCGATAGTCCACAATAGCCTGAGCTTTCTTCTCCCCAATTCCGGGAAGCTCTATAAGCTTGGAGACAGGAGCGGTATTCACATCAATCTTGCCATTGTCGCCAGCTTCCTCACGAACTACAGGTGGATTACTGTTCGAGCCCGTCTCGGAGGTAACCGAAGGATTCGAATTCGTACCCTGCACAACCGGTTCAGTCAAAGTAGCAGTAGCCGATGGAATATCGTTCGTCTGACTTGTAGTTTGAACTACTGAATCACCTTCAACTGCAACGCTCGCAAGCTCTTTAGACTCTCCTGCCTTTGCCTCATTTCCAGTCTGCAGCCCACTTACATCCGTTCCCAAAGATGTTCCTGTATTGCCCTGAACCGAAGTAGCCGACTGTACAGCAGGGAGTTCCTGCTCTATCGTCGGCTTCTCGGTGCCGAGCTGCAAGGGTTCCCAGCCACTAGGTGGTTGTTCACTTTTGCCCGACCATAATATAAGTATACTTCCAACCACCGCAGCAGCAATGGTCATCCCTTTATTCCATCTCATTCTTCCACACCTCTCCCTGAATTCAAAATCATTCATTTCGAACACGGGCGGTGCTTCCGAACCGTTGAACTTTCCTGATGAAACAAGTTGTGCATTTTTCATGTCATGTGAAACAGGTCCTCACGCATAGAATAGAGGGAATGAACTGCGCCAGTACCGTAAAGCATGAAAGGAGGCCTGAAACAATGAAGGTTGGATTTATCGGAACCGGCAGCATGGGCAGCCTACTAATCTATGCCCTGATCCAATCGGGTGCACTTGAGCCCCGGCAGATCGCCGCCAGCAATCGAACCCCGTCCAAAGTACGTCAGTTATCCCTCCGTTACCCCGGTCTGCATGAATCCCAGAGCAATCGGGAAACGGTGATCCGAAGTAATATCATCTTCCTGTGCGTGAAGCCGCTTGAATTCAAACATGTCATTGACGACATCCTGCCTGTCGTGAATCCCAATCATATAATTGTCTCGATCACCAGTCCCGTGCAGCTGCGACATCTGGAATCTTCACTTCCTTGCAAAGTCTCCAAGGTAATTCCCAGCGTCACACACCAAGTCGGCAGTGGAGCATCCCTCTGCATACATGGCGAACGAATGACCAGTGAAGACCGCGCTGTGTTGGAAAGTCTGCTCAGTCATATAGGCAGGCCGTACCAAGTGGATGAAGCCTGTACACGAATCACATCCGACTTCTCCAGCTGCGGACCTGCATTCATATCGTTCTTTTTGGAACAGTGGATCGAAAGTGCGGTGAAGCTGACAGGTATCAAAAGGGCAGATGCCTGCGCTCTGGCTGGCGAAATGCTCCTGGGCACAGGCAAGCTGCTCACCGAAGGAGGATACACCCCGCAAGAGCTTCAGGCTCGTGTCGCTGTACCTGGCGGTATTACCGCTCAGGCACTTGCACTGCTGAAGGTAAGTCTCGACGGCGTTTTCGACAGCCTGATCCACACGACACATGACAAATATGATGAAGATTTGTTAAAGCTGGATGAACTATTCCGAGCCGGTGAGATTAACCGGCAACAATATTAACGAGTTTGCCTGGAACGGCAATGACCTTACGAATGGTCTTGCCTTCCAGCGCCTGCTTAACAGGTGCCAGCTCCATCGTAAAGTCCTGCATACCCTGTGCATCCAGATCCTTCGCGATCGTAGCACGAGTTACGATTTTACCGTTTACCTGAACAACGATTTCTACTTCCGCATCCACTGTCATGGACTCATCATATTCAGGCCAAGCCACGTAAGAGATTCCACCTTCATGACCCAGACGGCTCCACAGTTCCTCTGCCATATGCGGTGCCAGTGGTGACAACAGTTGCACAAAGTTCTCCATCGCTTCGCGAGGCAGTGTATCTGCTTTGTATGCATCGTTGATGAAAATCATCAGCTGGCTGATGGATGTATTGAAGCGCAGGTGTTCCAGATCTTCCGTAACTTTTTGATCGTTTTGTGAGCAGTCCGTTTGAACTCATCCGTTCCACCGTCCACCGTAATCTTGTCATTGATAGCTCCTGTGTCTTCGTTAATGAAAAGACGCCATACACGTGACAGGAAGCGGTGCATGCCTTCAACCCCGTTTGCATTCCACGGTTTTGTCGCTTCCAATGGTCCCATGAACATCTCGTACAGACGCAATGTATCTGCACCAAATTCATTCACGATTTCATCCGGGTTAATGACATTACCACGGGATTTACTCATTTTCTCATTATTGGTACCCAGGATCATACCTTGGTTAACCAGTTTGTAGAAAGGTTCTTTGGTCTCCACAACACCCAGATCATACAGCACTTTGTGCCAGAAACGAGCGTACAGCAAGTGAAGCACCGCGTGCTCTGCTCCGCCAATGTACAGATCAACTGGCAGCCACTGCTGCTGTTTCTCCTTGGAGATCAGTTCCTTGTCATTGTGCGGATCGATAAAGCGCAGGTAATACCAGCAGCTACCCGCCCATTGTGGCATGGTGTTGGTCTCACGACGTGCCTTCATTCCCGTTTCCGGATCTACCGTATTCACCCACTCCGTAACATTCGCCAGTGGTGATTCTCCAGTACCCGAAGGTTTGATCTGGTCGATATCAGGCAGCAGCAGTGGAAGTTGATCCTCCGGTACGGTCTTCATCGTTCCGTCTTCCAGATGCAGAATCGGGATTGGCTCACCCCAGTAACGCTGACGGCTGAACAGCCAATCACGCAGACGATAGGTTACTTTCCCTTGTCCTTTACCGTTCTCTTCCAGCCAAGCAATCATCTTGGCAACCGCTTCTTCATTGTTCAGTCCGTTCAGGAAATCGGAATTCACATGCGCGCCATCACCCGAATATGCCTCTTGTGTAACGTCGCCACCTTGAATAACCTCGATGATATCCAGACCGAACTGCTTCGCAAATTCCCAGTCACGTGCATCATGACCCGGAACAGCCATAACCGCGCCTGTACCGTAACCTGCAAGAACGTAATCAGCAATCCAGATCGGCAGTTTTGCACCATTAACGGGATTGATTGCATAAGCGCCAGTGAAAACACCTGTTTTGTCTTTGGCCAAATCTGTACGTTCCAGATCACTCTTACGAGAAGCCTGCTCCTGATAAGCCTGAATAGCTTCACGTTGGTCATCGGTTGTAATTGCTTCTACCAATTCATGTTCCGGAGCAAGTACTGCAAAGCTCGCACCAAACAATGTGTCCGCACGGGTAGTGAACACCTTAATGACTTCCTCGCGACCTTCAATGGCAAATACAACTTCTGCACCTGTCGATTTACCAATCCAGTTACGTTGCATATCCTTGATGCTTTCAGACCAATCCAGCTCTTCCAGGTCTTCCAACAGACGCTCTGCATACTCGGTAATTCTCAGGACCCACTGACGCATCGGTTTGCGTACAACCGGATGTCCACCACGTTCACTCTTGCCATCAATAACCTCTTCATTAGCAAGTACCGTTCCAAGGGCTTCACACCAGTTAACTGCAACTTCATCCACATAAGCGAGGCCCTTATTGTACAGCTGGATAAAGATCCATTGTGTCCATTTATAATATTCAGGGTCCGTTGTGCTGATCTCACGATCCCAGTCATAGGAGAAACCAAGCGATTTGATCTGGCGACGGAAATTGTCAATATTACGGAATGTAATATCTCGTGGATGTTCACCTGTATCCAGTGCATGCTGCTCAGCAGGCAGACCGAAAGCATCCCAACCCATTGGGTGCAATACGTTGTAACCGCGCATACGTTTGTAACGGGAAACGATATCCGTTGCCGTATATCCTTCCGGGTGACCTACGTGCAGACCTGAACCGGATGGATAAGGGAACATATCCAGTGCATAAAATTTCGGTTTAGCAGGGTCCTCACCCGTTTTAAACGTTTTATTTGCATCCCAGTATTGCTGCCAACTTTTTCCATGACTTGTGGCTGATAGCCGTGTTTTGGCTGGTTATTCTCACTCATCTATTGTTCCTCCTTCAGGTTATTCGCTTTAGCTTTAATTGCAACAAAAAAACCTCAGCATCCCGTAGCGTTTGCAGCGCTAGGGACGAGAGGTTGAATTCCCGTGGTACCACCCTAGTTAGCGGACGAACGTGCTTCGTCATCCACTCCCTTTGGACCTGTAACGGCGGTTAACCGATGCGGATTTCCATTCCTGAACCCAAGCTTTATACAAGCAGGTTAAACAGAATGGTGTAATCACCGCATTTCTCCAAGGCGAGTTCGCAAATCACTGTCAACCGGCTTGCACCAACCGCCGGCTCTCTGTTATGTACAGGAATTACTACTGATCCTTATCATCGAAATATGTATACAATATCGGGACCATTATATAAAAAAGCAAGACCAAAGTCAATATTACACGTTATAATCGCCATCTTGAAGTCTACGGTTTGTACCCTTCATAACGCTAGTTGCTGTTCAGGATAACCGAAAACGCTCAATGCCTTCCTCCAGATTATGAATGGTCCAATTCACATGTTCCTGATTATCATATTGGCGATAAGCGCACTCTATGCGCAGCACCAGATCAAAGTACAAGTCATATAGACTTCTTCTTTTCAGCTCACTTTCAGTTGTAATCGCATGCCCATACCCTTTCACAAAACCGGGAGTATAGTTAAAATGACTGAAATAATGCTCCATCAAAGGATCTGCCCACAGTGAACGTTCAAAATCAATAATCGCTGTGATACGACCTTTGTCTACTAGAACATTGCCGTCCCACAGATCCCAACTGACAAGCACAGGTTCTTTGACATCGTCCAGCACATTTGATTTTTGTTCAATCAAACCTCTCAATTCAGGGTAATCGATCGAAAATGTAATCCCGGCTTCTTCCCCGTCGGTAAGAATGTCCTCCATCAAATTCATAAATGCTTCTTTCCATGTGGAATATCGCTGTTTTTGCTCCGAGAAATATCCAAACTTCTCACCCTTGATTTCATTAATTCGACGATTGTACCGACCCAGCTGGTGTTCAATGGCTTCCTGCTCTTCCGCAGAATATTGATCCTTAACCTGATTATAGGGTGTTCCAGACATATACTCCATGATAAAATAACGCGCTGAAGCCATAGTTAACGAATCATCATAAGCCAGCACTTGGGGCACGGGAACATCCTGTAGCTCCGTGATGAGGCGTAGTGCCTCAACTTCGGCAATCATGAGATCCTGTTCACAGCGCATCAGATTTGTCGAAGCCGACGGTGCAATTTTGAGTACCACCCGCTGTGCGTCACTTAGGGTAATGAGATATGCATGATTGGCCCAGCCATCCACCATTTCCTTGTAGTCCTGTATACTTGCAGAGAAATGCTGCTTTATTATGGCATTCAACTGTTCTGACGAAAGTCTTGTTTTATATGTACTTTCCACTTCTACACCTCACATTGACATTTGATTTATTTCCTCAGAAAACGCTTTCTATCCGACTATTATCGCCTCCTTTACTTTAACTGGCAATACTTTTTGTCACGTCGATATATCTTTTCTTGCATTCCTTTACCCTATTTAAGAATATTGCTATTCATTCTCCATGGTAAATCAAACAAAAAAACTGCCCTTATGCAACATACATAAGGACAGTTCTCATTATTCGCTCTTACTTCACAGCCACGTAGAACAAGCGCTGTGCGCTGTCTCCGGCCTCTTTCCATTCAAAATCCGCATATACCTTCACGTCTCTAAAGCCTGCTTTGGACAACTCCAGCTTCATCCAGTCCGGATTATATGCACGCTGTACATGAACTTCTTCAAAGCGCTGGTACATATCCTTGCTACCATCATCCACACGCGAAAAAATACTGAGATGATGCTCAATCTCACAGCGATCCTGATCCAGATCACAAGTCCAAATATACGACACGGAGCGCTCATCCAGTACAAAAGGCTGCTCTTCATCATAACGAATAAGGGTATTGGGATGATGCACATCAAACAGGAACGTTCCACCAGGCTTCAGCATCTCGTATGTCCGCTGGAATGTTCGAATGACATCTTCTTGTTCAAGCAGATAATTGACGCAATCACAGAAAGATATCACCGAATCCACAGGTTCCGGAACTCGCCATTCCCGCATATCCTGCTGCACCCAACGGACACTGCCCTCACGGTACAAGCGATGACCCTGAGGCGTAGCCTCCATCTTGCTGCGTGCAACCGACAGCATATCTGATGAGAGGTCAATGCCTGTCACTTCGAAACCGGAGTTCACGAGCGGGATCGTAATGGAGCCCGTTCCACAGCCAAGTTCAGCGACACTTTTGGGCATTCCATGCTTTTCCCATGCTGTTCTTGCAAACCTTATCCAGTCTGGATAAGGCATATCTTCCATTAATTCATCATAGACGTAGGCAAATTTCCGGTAAGACATGTCAGGCACCGCACTTTCAATTTCATTTTCCAATCCTGCTAACAAAAGAAAAAGCAGGGGCATCCGGTGTTTACCCAGCCTATCCCTGCCTTATCCGAGTTCCATATTACAACTATTTAATCAAAAGAATTACTTATTTTCACTTTGATCCGCAGGAGCAGATTCGGACAGATACGTCCAGCTTTCCTTTTGGACCACCAATCCGTCCTTCATCAATTTACCCAAGGCACGCTTGAAAGCGGACTTACTGATGCCAAAGCGCTGCTTGATGATATCCGGCGGAGTTGCATCAGAGTAAGGCATGCCGCCCATAGGACGCTCTTTCATAAAGGCGAGCAGCTTGTCTGCATCTTCGTTACGTCCAACTTGTTTGAGTTGAGTCATGGCCAGATTCACACGTCCGTCTTCACGTACCAGTGTCACCCGACATTTAACTTTCTCACCAAGACGTAGCATATGACTACGTTCAGATGAATGAATCATACCAATTGCACCAAAGCCCAGTACACCGCCTTCTACAAGTACAAAAGTACCCATCTGCAGTGGCTTGTATACCGTCGCTTCAACCCACTCGTTTAACCATGAAGTTGGCGCATGGAAAGACAATGGTGAAAGCTCACGTTCCCCGGCCAATTTGGCACGCAGACGTCCCTGCTTGTCATGTTCCATGATTACAAAGACTTCATCCCCCACTTGAGGACGCAGTTCTTCCAGCTCAGGCAATTCACGAATAGGAAGCAGCAATTGCCGTCCAAGTCCCATTTCCAGGAAACAGCCCAGTCGTGGGTGAACATCAGCCACAACCAGTCGTGCCATTTCGCCAAGCATGAGATAAGGCTTTTTCATCGTTACGGCCAGACGATCTTCCGTATCAAAGAATACAAAGACCTCAAGCGTCTCACCAATCTTAATATCACGCGTTAACTCGGTATAGTGAAGCAGTACATCTTCCGATCCTGTCGTCAAAAAGAAGCCAAACGGAGACACTTCACGTGACACCGGCAAAGAGACGACTGTTCCAGCAATCAAACTCATACAGTTTCCACCACTTTGGCATCAGACCATAGTCGTTCAATGTTGTAGTATTCACGCTCGTCACGGTGGAAGATATGAACAACAACATCGCCCATGTCCATCAATACCCAACGTGCTGAATCCATACCTTCGATACCTTTGATCGTCGCTCCGGCTGCATGAGCCTGTTTGCGAATCTCAGTGGCAATGGCTTGTACCTGTGTATCGGAATTCCCGTGACAAATAACAAAATAATCTGCCACCAGAGAAACATTAATCAGATCCAACGCTACAATATTGGATGCCTTTTTGTCGTCAGCGGCAGCAACCGCCATATTCATAAGTTCTTTCGATGATACTGTCATGAACCAACCTCCATAATCTATAATTGAGCAATCAAGTCATTGCGCGACAACACGGTTAAAGGATAAATCACACGGCGCTGCGAGATCAGCAAGCTGATCGTCGAGTCGAATCCGGCAATCAATCCTTCCTCCAGACTATGTTCAGCCTGTTCGCGAATGTGATCCACTCCCGGGAAATCTCGCCCCGGTTCAATATAATCGGCAAGACATACCACCTTGTCCAGCAGGCTCATGCCCACCCGACCCGAGGTATGCCACCGGATGGCATTAATCACTTCGGAATCCTCTACACCGTAATCACGCTTGGCTACAAAAGCACCGACTTCCGAATGCCAGAGCTGCTTGTCATGCTGCAGAAGTTCCTTGTTTAATCCGTTATCGCGGATGACCGCTTCCATCTCCGCTACGGGCCAGTACTTCGCCACATCATGCAATATCGCTGCCAGATCCGCTTTTACAGGATCAGCACCGTATTTTTCAGCCAACATCACTGCCGACTCCATCACGCCAAGTGTATGCTTCCAGCGTTTTTCCGGCATTTGCCCGGATACGGCTTGTATTAGTTTCTCACGGCTTAGTCCCATATAAACCGCTCCTTACAATGTATTGGTGCACCTCATCAGGAATCATGAAGCGTACCGAATGACCTTTGGCAAGACGTCTGCGTACGGCTGTTGATGAAATATCCACCAAGGGCATCTCGGCCAGCAAGACCCGATCCTGTAACTCGTCTGGTAGATCATCCAGATGTAACTGGAAACCCGGCCTACCAACCCCGATAAAGGTTAGGCGTTCGGCAAGTTCTTCAATCTGCTCCCATTTGGGAAGATAGTTCACCATATCCGCCCCGATAATGAAATAAAATTCATGTTCAGGATGGCGCCGCCACAGTTCCTTCATCGTATCAATTGTATAAGACACTCCGCCCAATTCCATCTCAATACCCAGCACCTCATATTGCTGCACACCCTTCACAGCCGCTTCCGTCATATCGAGACGTTGTTGTCCCGAAGCTCCGGCTCCGCGTTTGTGAGGTGGAACATGGGAAGGCATGAACCAGATCTCATCCAGTGCATGCGAGTCCCTTGCCGCTTCAGCTGCCAGGAGGTGTCCCATGTGGATCGGATCAAACGTACCACCCATGATGCCGATCTTCACCTGCGTCACGCTCCCTTATCTAGGTAGTTCGATTTGTTTGTTATCGCGAGATTCTTTGTACAGGATGATTGTGTTACCGATGAGTTGTACAAGCTCACTTCCCGTTTCACGGGCAACTTCTTCTGCCATCTCTTTTCTGTCCTCGTCATTGTTGTTCAATACTTGCACTTTCATCAATTCGCGCTTCTCAATCGCATCTTCGATGTGACGGAACAGGTGCTCATTGGTTCCACCTTTACCAATCTGAAATACAGGGGTCAGGTGATGTGCCTGTGACCGCAAAAAGCGCTTTTGTTTACCGTTTAACATGAATACTCCATACTCCTTATGTTGAGCAGGCCCTGATCGACAACGCAAAAACTGTCCGGACCTGACCATTCAATTATTATTTTCACACTTCAAAACTGTTTAGTACTGCTCGTCTCATCGTCTCCACAGGAGCCGGAATGCCAAGCCAATGTTCAAAGGCCACTGCGCCCTGGTATACAAACATCCCCAGACCACCGTGAACCGTACATCCGCGCATCCGTGACTCCCGAAGCAGACGGGTCTCCAGCGGATTGTAGATCAGATCACTCACCGCTGCTCCTTCACGGATCAGTGCAGGATCAACCGGTACGTCATCAACATGTGGGTGCATTCCGGCAGCCGTTGTGTTAATCACGATATCAGCCGTAGCCAGTACCGTTGCAGCGTCTTCCATACCACTGCCCGAGATTTCTCCCAAGCCATGGCCTCGTAAATCAGAAGCAAGTGCAATAGCCCTGTCCGCTGTACGGTTCAGAATGTGGATGCGTTCAGGCTTCTCCAATGCAAGTGCGTATATAACGCCTCTCGCCGCTCCTCCTGCTCCCAGGACAGCAATACGTTTGCCCGCAAGCTCCGGCACAGCCTCTTCCTTCAGCGATCGGACATAACCAATACCATCCGTATTGTACCCTGTCAGTGTTCCACCTTCATTAACGATGGTATTCACCGCACCAATCAGGCGAGCACTTTCATCGATCACATCCAGATACTGCATCACCTGCTCTTTGTGCGGGATGGTGACATTGACTCCACGATAGCCAAGTGCCACAATTCCCCAAACTGCTGCTTCCAGTTGATCCGGATGAACATGCAGTGGCATATACATTCCATTCACTTCTGCAGCCTGCAGAGCCGCATTGTGCATTGCCGGAGACTTGGAGTGAGCAATCGGATCACCCATAACACCAAGCAACACAGGAAGTGAAGAGTTGAATTTGTTCTGCTCAGACATAGGTCCGCCTCCGATCCATCTGATGTACAGATTCTGAGAATTTACTAGATCAAGGATGGGCGGATCTGTACACGAATGCCTTTTGGAGCATGAACCGCAACCAGCGCTCCAATATCGCCATTGACCTTAATCCAGCCCAAGCCAGAGATGAAAACATCGGATTGACTGCCGCGTTTGATGCGGAATTCATGTCTGGTCCATTCAGCCATCTCTGCTGCATTCTCACGGGTTGGCGGAGATAACAATTCTCCCAGGTGGTCGCGGTACAGATCATCTGCACGCTCCAGCTTCGTCCGGTGAATATCAAGCGCAGTGCTGATAAAACAAGTGAACGACTGGCGATCACCTTCCACAAAGTCAAATCGAGCCATGCCGCCAAAGAACAGCGTCTGACCGGAATTCAACTGATACACAGCCGGTTTAAGCGGTTTTTCCGGCATGATGGCAGCGAGATCCTTACGTGAAACAATCTCGCTGAAACGCCATGGATACACGATTCCAGGCGTATCAATAATATATTTCCCATCATCCAGCGGAATGTTCACCATATCCAGTGTGGTTCCCGGATAACGGGATGTGGTCAGTTCCTGCTCCAGATCGCTGTAATCACGGATCAGACGGTTAATCAGTGTGGATTTGCCCACATTGGTACCGCCAACCACGTACACGTCACGATCTTCGCGATACGTTCCTACAAGCTCAAGCAGTCGGTCGAAGCCCTGATTTTGCTTTGCACTGCACAAGACGACATCCACGGTACGCAAACCCTGTTCTTTGGCTTGCTTCTGTACCCAGTTGCGAACCTTGTTCCAGTTGGTTACTTTTGGAAGCAAGTCCGTTTTGTTCACAGCAAGCAATACCGGATTGTTGCCTACAAAACGTTGCAGACCGGAGATAATGCTGCCATCAAAGTCAAACAAATCAACGATATGGATGACAAGTGCATCCTTATCCCCGATTTTGCTAAGCAGCGCCAGGAATTCGTCCTGATCCACCGTAACGGATGATGACTCATTGTAGTTTTTGATGCGGAAACAGCGCTGGCATATAACCGGTTCACGATCCAGTGCCTTCTCGGGAATAAACCCTGGTAATTCCGAATTTTCTGTTTGCAGATGCACGCCGCATCCGCTGCACCTTACGGCAAGATTGCCGTTATGCGGTTCTGTCATTTCTTCTTTTCCTCCTCAAGCCATAAGCCTTTCCTGCGTAAACTCGTTAGAGCAATCCGTTCCACGCGTCGATTGAAGCGGGTCATAAAACCTTCGTCCCCAATGGAGATTGGCAGTACCAGAACGGTATATAACCCCATTCGGTTCCCTCCATAAACGTCCGTAAGCATCTGATCGCCTACTACAATCGTGTTTTCAGGAGATAACTCCATCATTTTCATTGCTCTACGAAACGGTACATTCGATGGTTTGCGTGCACTATGCACAAACTGGATATCCAGCGGGGTCGCAAACAGGGATACACGATTCAAATTGTTATTGGACACAATCATCAGCTTGAAACCTGCCTCTTTCACACGTGCAAACCATTCAATCAGTTCGGGCGTAGCGTCAGGGGCTTTGGCTCCAACGAGTGTGTTATCCAGATCAGTTATAATTCCACGGTAGCCTTGAGCGTACAGCTCTTCCAGATTAATGTCAAAAACCGTGTCTACACGCAGCTTGGGCATTAACATTTTAAACAAAGAAGTCACCTCAGTTTCATACGACACACTATATCACAAATCCGTCTTTCCTGAAAATGCATACAGCGCCTGATGGCATAGGAAAAAGGAAAAACGGGACGGGCAACAACTATGCCCGTTCCGCTTTCAGTTCCTTCCGCAGCTTCAAGGCGGTCTGATAGACGCCCTTCCAGTCGTCGGCAGTTACGGACGCCGGACTGTAACGAGTCTGTTCAAACTTCGTGAGAAGCTCATACAATGTCGCTTCTGCAGCAGGTTTTGCCTGGCTCCAGCGGGCTACCGATTCACGAAGTGTCTCGTCTCCGCTCCGGGTTAACCCTTTGCGTTTCACATATTGAATCCAACGCTCGGTCTCTGCCACTACCTTCTGTTCAGGGGTGAGCGGTCCACCTGTCCGTAGACGAAGCAGGAAGAATCGCATGGAGAAACGATTACGCCAGAACATATATGCTACCCACAATACAATAATGGCTCCTGCAGCCCAGATAACAAAAGTCGGGATGGCAGACGATGTCTGCTCAGGTGCAGGGGTCTGCTCTTCCTCTTGTACCGGCTCCTCTTCTGGCTCTTCTTCAGGCTCATCTACAGGCTGTACATCAGGCTGTTCCGTCAGCAGCGGCATATCAAAGCCCGGCGTTGCTTCAACAGGAATCCATCCATACTCACCAAAGTAAACCTCTGCCCAGGAGTGTGCATCTGCATTGGTAACGGTGTAGGTCGTCTCAATCTCCGCGCCAGGTTGACGTGGAGCCTGCATGTCCGAATTCAGGGACAATTGTCCAGGCGCATAACCTTTAACCCATCTTGCAGGAATGCCCTCCGAGCGCGCCATCATCACCAGCGCAGTGGAGAAGTAATCACAGTAGCCTTCCATAATATCGAACAGAAAACCTTCCACAAAGTCGCTGCTTACTTTTCGAGATAAATCCGGATTGTTTGTGTATTCAAAATTAGTTTGTAAATAGTTTTGCAGTAATGCCACTTTTTCATACGGAGTATTCGCAGATGCTGTTATCTCGGCTGCCAGATCCGATACCCGGTCAGGGAAACGGGAAGGTAACTGCAAGTACATATCGTCTGCCGGATTACTGTTATACAGATCTTCAAATGACTTCGTACGAAGCTCATCTTCCACAATCACAGGGGCTTCCGATACGATAGTATATGTCTTGGGATACTGTGGTTGCTGACGGTCTGTCACCACATGCAGTTCAGCCTGTTCGGCATTCCACAACATCCGTTCCGTTCGGTCTTCACCATTAATCGAGCTAACTTCCGAGATCGAATAAGCACCAAAGAGAATCGGATAGACATTGTCATTCAGCATCGTTACGTTCTGAGTCACTTGTTTGGTATTCACATTACCGGATTCTTGGTTCTCCAGAGGCTGTCCAGCTTCAACATTCTCTGTTGCACCCCGTCCACGGTCATCCCAGCCTGTGCCTGTATACTCTGCACGTGTCTCACCGCGCCAGTAACTGCGCTCATTAGTCGTGACAGACATGACAGGGGTATAGTCGAAGTTAAAACCCCCACCAAGCTGATTGTCTTCCCTGCTGTATCCCGATTCGGTAGCCGCGGGAATATCAAGGTTTCCGTTACCAGCCTGACTTGTGGAAGTTCCGGTATAGTTACGCCACGCCGTATAGGGGTCCGTCAAGGTGGGTGGAATCTCCGGCATATTGACGCTGGCTACAATAATTAAAGAAAAGATAATGGCAATATTGGCCAGGACTTTATAAGGATACCGGATAATTCGTTTCCAACCTTGTGGATACTGTAGCTGATAGTTACGGAAATGCTGACATACGAGCCATCCCATCCCCGCAAACATCACCCACGCGATTTCAATCCAGAGTGGAATCTGGGTGAAAGAATCGAGAATCCCCATCGAAATGATGTTAACACCCAGAAAAACAAGAATACGACGTGTTGTGGTCACGAGTCGAAGCGCAGCTTCAAGCATCACCCATGCACACAGGGAGAACCAGATGTACGGCGTCATGTGTAATATGAATTGCTCCGCTCGGTCCGTTAAAGAGCCATAAGGGATGTACACGGTGTAATCAATCAGCGTTTTATGCAAAATGTAACCAACAACGACCGCCTTGATGATCGCCCGATACATTGTTTTAAAGGGCAGAATGACCTCCAGCACACTGACTGCTGCAAGTGTCCATAACACCAGAGAAGTGGTCTCCGTGTACCACGATTCCTGCGTAAATGAAATCCACTGCATTCCAATCAGGAAAATCCAGAGCAATGACGCTGCATGATACCAGGATCGTTTGCCCGAAATACTTTCATTTCCTTTTGAACTCATACAGAACCTCCCCCATCACCGTTGGAAGCTCCTGCAAGTGAGAAACAGTGAATGACCTCGTGCCTCTTCCACGCAACATGGCATTCCACTCGGCACTTCGGCGGGATTCACTGGTATCGATCAGAATATGACATGGAGTCATGCCCCGCGTATCGGCCCAGCGCAACAGTTCCATTATTTTTTCATCCTTCTGGGGAGAAATCACGACAAAGTAAGCTCCCTGAGGCAGTTGACGTGCGATTCTTTCCACGCCGGGCAACAGATGGGTATCCTGACCGTTATATTGAATATCCACCAGATGATGCATCATCTTCTGTCGTTCCATCAGACTTTCACTGGGGGCCATGAAGGATGTCTGGTCTGACAATGTCAATAACCCCATCCCCATTCGTTCCCTGACACCATACTCCAGCAGAGAGGCAGCCGTGGAAACGGCAATTTCAAATGCATCCCCATGTTCATAACTTGATGCCAGCGCATCCAGAACCAGAATGGTTTTGGGCACAGACTCATGTTCAAACTCCTTGGACTTCCAGTTCCCTGTCTTTGCCGTTGCATTCCAGTGAATGCGGGAAAGTCGATCTCCGTATACGTAGTCACGTACACCATTGATCTGAGTGGTCTCTCTCCGTGAGCGGGTTAACGCCGTCTGAGGACCGGATAACCGTGATTTGCGGTCGTAGAGCTGCCAATATGGAATAAATACCGTTCTTGGCAGTACGCGAAACTCACCTTTGGCCTTAAACTTTCCCCGATGTTCAATCAGTCCAAATATGTCCTCGCTGGCACATTCCGTTTCTGAAAAAACATACTTCCCCGCTCAAGTGGCGGTGTCTGAAAAGACAACTCGCCATTACCTCTCATATTGGGAATCAAACTTTCCTTGAACGACCACGATTCTCCGTTATGCCGATGCAGCATTTCACGCACAACAACATAGGGAAGCGGGAGGAATCCCGGAATAGTCAAACTCAGCTGTACTTGAACCTGGTCACCCGCATGCAGCAATTCTTCGTGGTCTGGACCAGAAGATAACCTACGAACTCCTTGAGCACGTCTTACCCCGCTAAATCCAGCAATGGCAAGGTACACACAGAGCAGGGTCACCATCGACAGCAGCATAAGGGATGTCTTCCCGCCCTGAAACAAAACATAAGCCAGACAGCACATCCACACCATTGCGATGCTCCATACGCGTGGGTGGCGTAACCCTCTATTGACTGTTCTCAAAAGCGGCTTCATGAACTATTGCCCCATGGAGACGGGCACGCGTACTTGCTGGAGTACGGCATTCAAAACGGCCTCGGAACTCATACTGTCCAGTCTCGATTCGGGACGAAGCACAATACGATGAGAGATCACATAAGGGGCCATCGTTTTCACATCATCCGGAAGCACATAATCACGTTCCTGTAAGAAAGCAAAGGCTTTTACGGCCATCATGAACGATATGGCTGCCCGTGGGCTGGCACCCAGCAATACAGATGGGTGGGAGCGGGTTTGGCGAACAACATCAAGCAGATAGTCCATAACCGGATCACCGATAAAGACCTCTTTAATCTCCTGCTGGATTGCCGAGATCTGGTCCATATGAGTCACGGATTCAAGGCGATCTACAGGCTGACCGAGCTGATGCTGTTTCAATAGAATTTTCTCAATTTCCTTATCGGGATAACCTAGACTTATTTTCAACATAAACCGGTCGAGTTGTGCTTCCGGCAACGTATACGTACCTTCAAAATCAATCGGATTCTGAGTTGCACAGAGCATGAATGGATGTGGCAGATCATACGTATCGCCATCAACGGTTACGCTGCGCTCCTCCATCACTTCGAGCAGAGCCGATTGGGTTTTTGTTGTGGCCCGGTTAATCTCATCAGCCAGCAAAATGTTGGTCATCACAGGACCTGGCCGGAAATAAAAACGCTCATCCTTCGGATGGAACACAGATACGCCCGTAATATCACTAGGTAAAATATCAGGATTACATTGAATACGCCGGTACTCACCACGCATGGATTTCGATAATGCCTTGATTAATTGCGTTTTGCCAGTTCCCGGTACGTCTTCAATCAGAACGTGCCCGCCTGCAAGCAAAGCTGTAAGTAAAAGTTGAATTTCAAAGGATTTCCCCATAATACAGGATTCCAGATTTGAACGAACTGCGGATATGATTTGGATCGACTCTTTGCGCACAGGCATGTGGTCTAACCTCCTAAAAAAGCATACAGATTTCCTTTTATTGTACATGATCCAGAGTCACGAGTACACTCGAAGGAACTCACAATTTGTTTCCAGCCCGTCAGATTCACCGCAGTTCACGCATGAATACGACAAAAAAGCCCCGGATAAAAGTTATCCGGAGCCTCTGCTGAATCGCAATATGTTCAAGGAGATCTCATTCTATGTTAGCCTTTTGGTCTAACCACCAATGCCGCGAGAAAAGAAAAGATGATCGCTGACGATATTCCCGCTGCTGTCAGATCAAAGATCCCGGTAATAACTCCAATCCATCCCTCTTTCTCAAGTTCAGTCAATGCCCCATGTACCAAGGAGTTGCCAAAACTTGTGATGGGTACAGAAGCACCTGCTCCTGCAAACTTGACCAACGGATCATAGAGACCGAGTGCATCAGCAACTGCCCCTGCCACAACTAGTGTACTCATGGTATGAGCTGGCGTCAGTTTAACCCCATCCATTAGAAGCTGTCCGACAACACAGATCAAACCGCCAACGATAAATGCCCACAAGAACTGCATTACCTTTATCCCTCCTTTTCAATAGCTACGGCATGTGCAATACAAGGAATACTTTCACCCTGCTGGTACGAAATCGGAGATAACAGCGCCCCCGTAGCAACGACGAGCACCCGTTTAAGATCACCCTTCTGCATCCGGTTCAAAATGTGACCATAGGTGACGGTGGCAGAACATCCACAGCCACTTCCCCGGCAACAACATAAGGCTGTTTCTCCCGATCATAGATCATCAGGCCGCAGTCATTAAAAACCGTCTGTTCCATGGGAATGCCTTCTTTTGCAAAAGCTCTTTCGTAATTGGCAGACCGACGGAAGCCAGATCCCCGGTCACAATGAGATCATAATAGCCGGGTTCCAATCCCGTATCCCTGAAATGAGAGATTATAGTGTCGGCTGCTGCTGGCGCCATGGCTGAACCCATATTAAAAGGATCTTTGATGCCCAAATCCATAATGCGTCCAATAGTGGCTTTGGTAACAACGGGACCATCACCAGTGCGGGAGACCACACCACACCCTGATCCTGTGACGGTATATTGCGCATAAGGCGGCTTCTGGGAGCCATACTCCGTCGGATACCGAAATTGTTTTTCAACCGTACAGTTGTGGCTCACCGTTCCTGCAAGGACATAATCTCCAGCTCCAGAGTCAACAATCATGGACGCTAACGCTAACGTTTCCATGGAAGTAGAACAGGCTCCAAAGACACCTAGGTAAGGCACACCCAGTTTTCGCGCTGAAAAGGAACTGCTGATAATCTGGTTCATCAGATCTCCACCAACAAAAAATTGAAGCTCTTCCTTGGTGATATTTGCATTTACCAAAGCCAGCTGAGAGGCCTGTTCGAGCAGTTTGCGTTCTCCCTTTTCCCACGTTTTCTCGCCGATCTCGAGGTTGTCGTAGACATAATCGAAATCAGATGACAGTGGACCCTCGCCTTCTTCTGGTCCTACAACTGCGGCTTTACCGATGATCCGCGGACGATTTTCAAACTGCCATGTCTGGCGACCCAATCGTTTCACAGGTGCCCACCTCCAAATCCCAAAAAGGCGTAAACAATCCCTACGACAAATGCTGCCACGACACCAAACACGATAACGGAACCAGCAAGTTTAAACATGTTGGCCCCTACACCGAGCACCAGTCCTTCAGCACGATGTTCCAGTGCAGCAGAACACATGGAATTGGCAAAGCCGGTAACCGGCACAGCAGTTCCTGCTCCTGCCCATTGAGCCATTTTATCGTAAACGCCGAGACACGTTAGAATAACCGATATGAGAATCATGACCGCCACCGTAGGACTGGAAGCTTCCTTCGATGTCATGTCGAAACCGGCCATAAAAGCCTCTTGAATGGCCTGTCCAATCAAACAGACGGTACCCCCAACCAGAAATGCTTTGAGGCAATTTTTCAGGATTGGACGAGGCGGCTCATGTTTTTTCGCGACTTTTTTGTACTCCTTTTCATCCATGGACAGGGACGATGATTTTTTTCGCTTCCGGATGCAGATTGAGCTGGCAAGATACAAGACCTCCTCTATGTGAAAATGGTTCAAAGCTACGGCTGAATGCCAATGTGTGTAATCCTATATTCATTGTTTGTTAATAATCGGAAGGTTATGTATCCGGCGACAGACAGTATATGTTTCCAACAAGATCATGTTGTGGAAGCAAGATGGGAATACGCCGGTTCTGAGGACTTTTAGATACGTTCTATAAATAAAGAAGAACAATCACGAGCAAGATAAAAAGAACGATAAACAGTACTTTTTCCGTGCCCTCTTCTGGAGGCTTCATTGGATATATAGCTCCTTCCTATAAACAGACCAACAAATATTGAACAAAAAGAACATCACAAAATGATGACATCTCCTCCTTATATTCATATTCATTGAAGTGGCATCAGGACTGCGACTACTGCGGATAGAGTCATGAAACTTGGACACGGTAAGCGCCCAAAACATGCCTTAAATACGTGACATAAACATGGACAATCACTTGCGCAAGGTTCATACTGTAATGTGACCAGTGGTTAAATAACAAGTCCTCAGCATATTAAAGTGCATGTTCAAAAAGATAAAAGACTTTTTGAACTACATCTTAAAGGACAACAGGCGGGTAGCCGTTCTACTGTGACCTGAAATACATACCAACAGAGGAGTTGTTGACACACATGAATGAAAAAACGATGGATATGTTTCGTACGTTGACGGAATTTCCTTCCGCATCCGGTTTTGAACGTGAGCTTCGCGGCTGGATGAAAGATAAGCTTTCCGCTTATACCGATGAGTTCGTCCAGGATCGCCTGGGGAGTCTATTTGGTGTATTACGCGGGGAGGAATCCGGTCCCAAAGTTATGGTAGCCGGACACTTTGACGAAGTCGGTTTCATGACTACTGGCATTACGGAAACGGGTATGGTCAAATTCCGTCCACTGGGTGGATGGTGGAGTCAGGCTGTACTGTCTCAACGCCTGGAAATCATCACACCTGATCGTCGGATTACCGGAGTTGTAGGTTCTACTCCTACACACTTGCTGGACGAATCCCAGCGGAATAAACCTGTGGATCTGAATTCCATGTATCTCGATATTGGAGCAGACAACCGTGCGGAAGCAGAATCTTGGGGCATCCACCCAGGTATGCAGATCGTACCGATCTGTGAATTCACGCCGATGGCGAACCCGAAAAAATTATGGCCAAAGCGTGGGATAATCGTTACGGCGTTGGACTTGCACTTGAACTGGTTGAAGCGCTGCACAAAGAAAAACTGCCTAACACGCTTTATGCTGGTGCAACGGTTCAGGAAGAACTGGGGCTTCGCGGTGCACGTACGGCGGCCAATCTGATTCAGCCTGATATCTTCTTTGCACTTGACTGTAGCGCGGCGAATGATATGACAGGTGACAAACAGTCATTTGGACATATCGGAGAAGGCGCATTGCTTCGTATTTTTGACCCGGGTATGTTCACCCATCGCGGCATGGTCGAATATGTTCAAGATACGGCTTCATCCAATCAGATCAAAATGCAGTATTTCATCTCACCAGGTGGTACCGACGCAGGTCAAGTGCACCTGAGTGGAATTGGTGTACCATCAACAGTTATTGGTATCTGCGCACGTTATATCCATACCTCATCTTCCATCATTCATACAGACGATTACGATGCAGCCAAAGAACTGATCGTGAAGCTGGTCAAAGGTCTGGATCGGACAACGATGAATACCATTATTAATAACGCGTAACCGTTTGACAAGAGACCTCCTAACTATATTGGGAGGTCTCTTTTTTTATATCCACAACTATATGAATTGGACACATAGATTAATAGGCCGAACATTATAGAGGATTACACATAAGATACAATAACGGAAGATGAATAAACACCAAGCAGCGGGGGACCTGTTATGGCAGTGAGAAGGAATGGAAAATCGAATAAAGGTTCCAAAAAACAAATGCCGCAAACACCCTTCTCAATGGCAACCTTAAAGGAAGAAATCTGGAACTTATCGTTGCAGCATTACTGGTAAGTGGGAAGTTAAGAGTGGATGCGGTCACGTTGTTTCGAGAAGCTACACTGGTCGTTGAACTGGTCGGTCAGTATAAAACGTTACAAAATATTACACCATCGAATCAAGACAAACTGGTGCAATTCCTCGATGAAATCGGTGGCGATATGACGTTGAATGACGTTATACGGGCTTTCCAACAGAGAATCAATTCCTAAACGCCAAGAAATGAGGTTGAAGTGATGTCTGACTTTGACGGAAATGGGTTCGCTGAGCTACTGATCATTGTCATTCTTGTTGTTTTATTTGTATTTGGTTCTTCCGATATTGACGACCTGACTGATTCTCCTTCTCAATCCTGAATTGGCTAGGTTATTACGATCCATTCATTATGAAATCCATACCTGTAAACGCCAGCCCACAATATGCGGGCTGGCGTTTACAGGTATGGCTATAGAAATAGCGGTGAGAATGCAATCCAGGCCAAAATAAGGGTAAGCACAATGCAGACATTCTCTACAACGGCCCCACGCTTGGTCCCTGTACTCATCAGATTCACCCGTATGCGCCACTTGAGCGGTGGTAACGGACGAATACCCCGATTGGTTAGTGAATCGGCCAAAAGATGCATCGCATATGCCGAGCCTCCCGCTACCCAGATCTCCGGTCCCTGCTGCTGGGTCGTGCTGTACAACAAGCCCGCCCATATTGCGGTTCCGTACAGGGTATGTGTCAGTCCCCTATGAGTCAGTGTGGTGCAGAGCATTAACAAACTGCCTGCAATCAAGTTCCACGGTGCGAACGCGTGACCATAGAAGACCAGTCCGAGTCCAATCGCAAACATCAACACTTTGCGAAGCGAACGTGAAGGCAGGAATGACACAAGCGCAATGAGGATCGCAAGCAACAGGTTCCATGGTTTGGCATGAACATAGAAGTACACAAATACAGCTGTGGGCAACAGAATCGTCTGTAACAACCTGATCAGACTGTTAGGCAAGGCTCTGGATACCAGCAGCGAATTCGGCTCATCAATGTCAGGCAATAACGAACCAATCAGTGCAACCGTAACTGCCGGCGCTGTCACTGGCATACCGGCCAACTGCAGAACAGAAAGTGACACGCCTGTCCCGATAATAAGGTGGGATCTTCCCATCATGATGCAAAAACGTCCTTTCGAAGAAATCGGGAACAATACGGCCCAGTTCCGATTTTACAACGAAAACAAAATAAGAACAATAGTTCGCATTTCTTATTTGTATGAAAATAAATATAAATTTCTGTGATGGGGCTCACACTATTATATTTATGACTCTTCTATCTTTATTAGTGAATTAAATCACATAAACTGTCGTCAACTACTTGTATAATTTCAAATATAAACCACTAAAATTGTTGGTAATGTACAGCGTCTATCCAAGGAGGCATACACACATGAACGGAAAAAAGAGAAACTCGTTATCATAGGTAACGGAATGGCAGGAATCAGTACTGTAGAACAAATTTTGAAATTAACTACGCGATTTGATATTACCGTTTTTGGCACAGAGCCCTACCCTAACTACAACCGCATTATGTTGTCCTATGTATTGGAAGGAAGCAAAACACTGGATGACATCGTACTGAATGATCTCCACTGGTATCAGGATTATGGTATTACCCTCCATACAGGAACAACCGTAACCCGAATTGATTCGGATACCCATGAAGTTGTGACTGAAGATGGAACTCGCGTTCCTTATGACAAAATCATCATTGCGACTGGCTCCAATTCCTTTATTCTCCCAGTACCTGGACATGACAAAGAAGGTGTTGTCGGTTTCCGTGATATCGCCGATTGCAATGTCATGCTCGATGCTGCTAAACAGTACAAAAGAGCGGCCGTTATCGGGGGCGGACTGCTAGGCCTTGAAGCTGCCAAAGGTTTGGTACAACTTGGCATGGAAGTTACCGTAGTGCACTTGATGCAGGATCTGATGGAGCGTCAGCTTGATCCACAAGCTTCAGCCATGTTGAAGGCAGAACTCGAACGTCAGGGTATCCGGTTCAAGATGGGTGCGCGGACTTCCGAACTGCTGGGTGGCGAACGCGTTGAAGGGATACGTTTTGCAGATGATACGGTTCTGAATGTTGACTTTGTGGTCATGGCTGTAGGCATTAAACCCAATACGGCTGTAGCCCGCGAAAGCGGTATGGAAGTGAACCGGGGTATTGTCGTGAATGACTATATGCAGACTTCACTTGAGAATGTGTACTCGGTAGGGGAATGTACAGAGCACCGCGGGGTATGTTATGGCCTCGTTGCCCCATTGTTCGAGCAAGGTATGATTCTGGCGAAACATATCTGCGGGGTTGAAACGGCTCCTTATGAAGGTTCCGTAGTATCTACGAAATTGAAAATTTCGGGTGTAGACGTCTTTTCAACCGGTGAATTCATCGACAGCCCAGAGCACACCGTCATTTCGCACAAAGATGACTGGAAACGGACTTACAAAAAAATTCTGCTTCGTGATAATAAAATGGTCGGCGCTGTTCTCTTCGGTGACATTACGGATTCTGCCGAATTGCAGAAACTGATTAAAAATCAAACCGAAATGACCGAAGAATTGTATGGCTCACTCATGGGTACAGGCTGCGGCGGTCATAAGAAAGCAACCTCTGTTGAAACGATGCCCGAGGACGAGATCGTCTGTGGATGTAACGGGGTAACCAAAGGAACCATTGTTGATGTAATTACAAACCAGGGCCTTACCACTGTTGATGAAATCAAAGCCTGTACCGGTGCAACCCGCTCTTGCGGTGGATGTAAACCGGTTGTGGAACAGATTTTGCAATATGTACTTGGAGACAGCTTCAGTACTGGAGCCAAACAGGGCATCTGCGGATGTACATCCATGGGACGGGATGAGATTGTAGCCGAGATTCGTGCAAAAGGATTACAAACGACCAAAGAGGTCATGAATGTACTGGGTTGGAGTCAACCTGAAGGTTGTTCCAAATGTCGTCCGGCGATCAACTACTACCTTGGCATGATTGCACCAGACACACACGAAGATGAGAAAGAATCACGTTTTGTTAACGAACGGATGAATGCAAATATTCAAAAGGATGGAACGTATACGGTTGTACCTCGGATGTACGGCGGGGTGACTACACCAGCGGACCTCAAACGTATCGCTGACGTTTCAGTCAAATATGATGTGAAAGCAGTCAAAGTTACTGGCGGTCAGCGTCTCGACTTGATTGGTGTCAAAAAAGAAGATCTGACCAAAGTCTGGGCTGAACTGGATATGCCTTCAGGTTATGCATACGCCAAATCGCTGCGTACGGTCAAAACATGTGTCGGCTCCCAATTCTGCCGATTCGGTACACAGGATTCCATGGCCATGGGCGCTCGCATTGAACGAAAATTCGAACGTCTGGATCTGCCAGCCAAGTTTAAATATGCTGTCAACGGTTGTCCGCGAAACTGTGCAGAGGCATGTACAAAAGATATCGGTATCGTTGGTAACGACGGAGGCTGGGAAATCTTCATCGGTGGTAACGGCGGTATTAAAGCTAGACTGGCTGATTCCTTATGCAAAGTGAAAACAGATGACGAGTTGATTGAACTGTGCGGAGCCATCATGCAATATTATCGCGAGACAGGTAACTATCTGGAACGGACGTCCGAGTGGGTGGAACGCATGGGTCTGGAGCATATTCGTTCGGTTGTCGTGGATAACCTTGAGGAACGTAAAGCGTTGATGCAACGAATTGAATTTGCACTTGAGCATGTTGAAGAACCTTGGCAAAAAGCGATTCGCAATGAAGAAGGCCAAAGCAAAATGTTCCATGGTATCGAAGTATCGGCTCGTCCATAAGTAAGCTCGCAAGATTAATGCTGCCGGAATGTTAAATATAGATAAGGAGTGGTTTAAGATGACAACAAAACAATCAGGCACCTACTTCCCTGCCGGAGTAGTTGAAGAATTCCTGCCACGAATCGGAAGAGTAGTTGAAATTAAGGATCATCAGCTTGCTGTCTTTCGTGCATCGGATGGTACCATCTTCGCTGCAGATAATCACAACCCCATCCTAAAGGTGGACCGCTGGCTGAAGGCATTGTGTCCGGGCATTATCTGTACGATCCGCTGTATGATTGGAAAATTGACCTGACTACTGGTGTTGTGCAAGCACCGGACAATGGGCAAGTGCAGATGTATCCGGTGAAGGTAGAGAACGGCCAGGTTTGGATCGAAATATAGCTCCAT
The DNA here is from genome assembly GCA_022836915.1 of Paenibacillus sp. OVF10. Taxonomy (GTDB): domain Bacteria; phylum Bacillota; class Bacilli; order Paenibacillales; family Paenibacillaceae; genus Paenibacillus. The sequence goes on from CP094668.1 coordinate 5,807,029, forward strand.
TGAAAACGTTCAAAGATTGATGCAAAATAATGGGGAAACCGTGATGTATACACCAAGTGTTGAGGGAATTATTGAAGCTGCGGTTAAAAAACGGGATCAGATGAACTCAAATCTTTCACGCTACATGGTTGCCGCCTTAATGGCGGGTGCCTACGTAGGACTTGGCATCGTACTGATCTTCAGTATCGGTGCTCCGCTCCTAGCGGCACAGTCACCACTGCAAACCATGTTGATGGGCATGTCCTTCGGACTCGCCCTCACGCTGGTCATCTTTGCCGGATCGGAATTGTTTACAGGTAACAATATGTTCTTCACCATGAGTACGCTGGCTGGCCGAACCACAGTGAACGAAACGCTGAAGAACTGGGGGCTCGTCTTTGTTGGTAACCTGCTCGGCGCAATTCTATTAAGTCTACTCATTGTCGGTAGCGGTCTGTTCAAAACGGCCACACCGGAACATCTGCTATTTGTCGTCTCTGCCAAAAAGATGGCGGCGCCCGTGTCTGAGTTGTTCTTCCGAGGCATTCTCTGTAACTGGCTCGTCTGTCTGGCGATCTGGATGGCAGCTCGCTCCAAAGAAGATATCGCCAAACTTGTTCTTATCTGGTGGTGTCTGTACGCATTTATCGCAAGTGGTTATGAGCACAGTGTTGCCAATATGACTTTGCTCTCTTTATCTTGGTTGCTGCCAAACCACCCTGATACAATCACTCTGGCAGGTTGGTTCCATAACATGATTCCGGTAACGCTTGGTAATATTATCGGCGGTGCCCTCTTTGTTGGAATGGCGTACTGGTATACTTCTCCGGTACGTAAAAAAGCATAATTTTTTATTCAACTGCACTTATGTAGCGCTAGAGCACAACATCTCCACACTGAAGCCACGATGGATGCCGAACTCACGTTCAATCACACATCGTGGCTTTTTAATGTTTGTCGATAAGCTGCTACTCTCTCGTAGGGTTCCCTTTCATAATCTCGTCCTTCTATAGAAAATTAAAACTTCATTTTACTTTTGTCCCTATCCGCGTTAATCCACAGTTGACATAACTAGCGTATAGTCGACTCATACTCACACTTATACTCAACGAGCAAAGGATGAACGCTTATATGGGAATCCATACGTACTTCAGGTCACTGAATGATCTTGAACGTATTATTCGTACACCTGGCAAATTCAAATTCGAAGAACACAGCGTATCCGCTCATTCCTGGAAAGTGGTACAATACGCCAAAACGCTCGCAGATATTGAGGAACAGCATGGAGTCACCATTGATTGGAAGAAATTATATGAGATCACCAGCAGTCATGATTATGGCGAAATCTTCATCGGTGATATCAAAACACCAGTCAAACATTATTCACTAGAGCTGCGTTCGATGCTGCAAAAGGTGGAAGAAGGTATGGTTGAACATTTTATTAATGAAAATATTCCTGAAGAGTTCCAGCCTATATTTCGCAGACAGCTGCGTGAGGGTAAAGACCAATCGGTTGAAGGACTGATTCTCGAAGTCGCAGACAAGATGGATCAGGTATATGAAGCCTTTGCTGAGCTCCAACGTGGCAATACGGAGAAAGAATTTATCGTTATGTACCGTTATGCCTTGGTCAAAATCAAAAATATCGACCTCCACTGTGTACAGTATTTCCTGGAACAGATTCTCCCCGACATGATCGATGAAGGTATCCGCTCCCCGTTTGATATTCGCAAAATAACCGAAGAAGCTCTGGCCCAGTAATCAGCTCAAGTCAACATGGTTCTCATCATCCATGGACAGGGCTTTTTTCGTTCCTGCAATTGCAGTCGGTACTCGCTAGGGTACATGCCCGTTTTGTTTTTGAAAATCCGGCTGAAATAGTGGGAATCACTGTACCCTACCGCTCCACCAATGGTCTTGATATCCATATTCTCGTGCGTGACGAGCATACGCTTCGCTTCATTAATCCGCAGACCTGTCATATATTTCAGCGGAGTCTCGCCCGTTACTTTCTTAAAACACTTTCCCAGATAGTCCACACTAAAATGCATCTGTCCTGCCATGTCCTGGAGTGTAATCTCATGCATGTAATTCTGCTTCAAATACAACTTAACGGCCTCTGCGATATCCTCCGGCTTCACCTGTTCATCCAGCACAGCACTGACATGGGCAAGCGAATCCACAGCGCTCCCAAGCTTCAATTCCATCGCATCCAGCAGTGTCCGAAGCTGTTCTTCCGATAATGGTTTGAGCAGATAATCCTCCACCTTGTAACTGATCGCCTGCCGCGCATATTCGAATTCATGATAACCACTCAGAATGACAATTTTCACATGCGGATAGGCAAAATACAGATGTTTGGCGAGTTCCAATCCATTCATTACCGGCATCTGTATATCCGTTACAACCAGATCAGGTACGGAATGTTCAATGAGCTGTAACGCTTCCTGACCGTTCCGCGCTTCACCAATCACCTCAAACCGGGTGTCCAACTCTCTGAATTTGCGTGAGACATTCCGGCGAATCAGGGCTTCATCTTCCACAATAATCGTTCTGTATTTGATTGTCATGGGTTCAGTCATGCTCCTTTCCAATGGAACCACCTATGGTAATCTGGACACCGCCGGAAGGCTTGTTTGTAATCTGCAAGCGGGCTGCCGTGCCATACCATAATTTCAATCGGACCCATATATTCTTGAGTCCCATTCCGTTAATTTCAAGGTCAGGCATACGCTCCCACTCCTGTGATTGTTCGATGTAATGCATGATCTTGGCAAGTGCTTCGGGTTCCATGCCAGGCCCGTTGTCTTCCACGTGGATCTGCCAGGTCTGCTGTACCGCATCCATATCTCCAGTAATATTCAGTTTCCATGGCGGGGTATCACCCAGTCCATATTTCATGGCATTTTCGAGTAGTGGTTGTACCATCAGCATCGGAACCTGGATAAGCTGCATCTCTTCCGGAATATGAAACTCGTAGTGTAGATCATCCTCAAACCTAATCTTCATACACTCCAGATATCGCTCACAATAATCCAATTCTTGAGACAGTGGAACCCCATTCTTTCCCGGAGTAGAAATATAACGCAGCATAGACGCAATATTGGCGCAGAACGCGACAATCTGCTCATTCATGCTTTCTTCCGCCATGATGCTAATATTCGTGATGTTGTTATAGAGAAAATGCGGGTTCATCTGGGATTGCAGCGCCAGTAATCTCGCTTCTGTCTCCTGAGATTTCATCGCCAGCCTGTCCTGAAACGATTGCACAAGCTGTTGATTCAGCCGGATAAACGTATCATTTAGCTCATCCATCTCCCGGATAGAACCGGGATGCTCCAGCTTGAACAACTGACCGGAATCCTGACCCGATACCAGATCATTCTCACCCGTTTTCTGAATAATGCGCTGCAAGCGATGTAGCGGCAATGTAACCCGTTTGGAGATTAGATACGAGAGAACCAGAATCAGCATGAGAGTAGCTAACGTCGCACCGATAAACATCACAGCCATCCGGTTGAGACTCGCGAAAAGGGACTGTTTGGACTGCATGACAACAACGGTCCATCCTGTCTCCTGTGACGTCATGTACGTCATCATCTGTTTGGAATGATTCAACGGATCGGTGATCTCCTGCATCGTATCCGGTGGAAATGAAAGATTCTGAATCAAGTCCACATCATCGAAGTGGCTAGCTTGAGAAGCATCATCAACCGAAGAAAGTGGATACAACCGTGTATTTTGTTCATCCACTACATAGATCCGAAGATCATCGTTACTCGCCTGCAAATCATTCAAATGCTGGAACAGGGTTCCGGCATCCTGCAAAATCTCAACAACACCCTGGCTGACATAGTTGCCATCTTTGTACACCCGAGTAAGGGAAATGTAGGATTGATCTGATTTCCCCTCACCTGTTGGCATGGGCAAAGCTCCCCTCTAACAGTTGAATCACCCGCCAGCCGCTCCGCTCCCAGGTTTCCTTGTACCACGGTCGCTTAGTCAGATCCACAGACAGTTGACCGTTGAATGCACCCGCTCCCAGCATCTTGCCATTTACATCATAGATATTGGCCTGTTTGGCTGTATTGGAGCTGCTAATGATCGCGAGAATGACATCAATTAGTGTGGTTGTATCCTTATACAATGCCGGATCACTCGTCCTTGTCTGCTCGCTATCCTCCGCTGGTGCCAAGTAGTGACTGAAGTGTTCTTTGACCAGATTGGAGTACACGATATTCATGGAGAAGTTGTTCATTTTCACCACTTCCTGATCCAGGTTACTGACGATTGACACCCCCAGTTGTCTCTGTTGTTCTTCACTTCGATGACGAATGTCACTTGCGAGAAAAACATACAGAAGCCCCGCCACAATCAGCGAAAAGATAATAAATACCGCAGAGTAATAGGCAAACAGACTTTGCTGAAGCGTTCCAAATCGATATCGCAATTCCCACACACCTCGTCCTATGATGATATCTGTCACACCATTCGAAAATGTCCACCCAACTGAACGCTTTTGTCTATTGAGCACATCCGCTGTTCACAGTAAAGTTATCCACATAAGAATACGCTTACATTAAGCGTTTCGGCAAGTGACAATTTTCTTTATATTCCGGGAGGTTTAATGATGAGAAAACGATTTCTATTTTCGCTTGCAAGTGTGCTCCTGCTCTCCACTCTGCTGCTTGCCGGGTGCAACTCAGGTAAAAGTACGGAAGGTTCGGGTAAGGTGACTCTCACGTTTGGAACAAGCCAATCCGGTATACCGCGTACAGGCATCATGCAAACGATGGCCAAGGAATATGAGCAGGAGACCGGTGTCAAAATTGATTTTCAGGTCGTACCTGACGCACAGTGGCGTGACCTGATCAAGGTAAAGCTGGCCTCTGGCGAAGCACCTGACATTTTCAATGTTGATGTGGACCCACTGAGCATGCCGGCTAACGTAAGACCGGAGGAAAATGCCATTGACCTAACCAATGAGGAATTCACAGGTCGGATGTCTGAAGAGATTTTGCCAACCGTCAGTCACAATGAAAAGGTGTATGGGGTTTCTTTTGCGCCAACGAAAATCTGGTATGTGTACTATAACAAACGTATCTTCCAAGAGCTCGGCATAGAGCCTCCTACATCCTATGCCGAATTCAAGGCGATCAGCCAGAAAATTAAGGATAAAGACATTATTCCGTTCTATCAGGCACCTGCCAGCGGGTGGTATCAGGTTCTGCCTTTGTTCGAAACGGGACCTAACTATGAGCAAACAACAGCGGGAACCTACGAGAAATTAAATAACAATGAGATGAAAGTCGCAGATATGACGCAACTCAAGACGGTCATTGAACAGTTAAAAGAATTTGCGGATCTCGGTTATTTCGGCAAAGACTTCTTGTCCAATACGGTAGAAGCGGGAATTGAAGCGTTTGGTCAGGAAAAAGCTGCTATGTTGCTTCGGGTTCCAGGGACGGAAAAGGAAGTTTCCGAAGCGTATCCGGCAATGAAAGACAATATGGGGTTCTTTGTCATGCCGTGGGGAGATAATCAGACGATTGGTGTGAATCCCGGCGGTTCAGCTGCCATGTTTGGTAACAAAAACAGTAAACATCCTGAAGAAGTGCTGAAATTCTTCCGCTGGATTACAGAGCATGATCATCTGCAACGTGTGTTCGATGAAGGTGAAGGCAATCTGACGATCTGCTGGCCGGAAATCGAACCTAAGCTGACACAGGACTATATTGATTATGAGAAAAATCATGAAAAAGGTACGGTCATGCAGGCCGCTGTGAAATATATTGATCCACAATGGATGGATATTGGCAAGGACTTGTCAGGCATGTTCGCTGGCGCAATGACACCGGATCAGATTTTGCAAAATATTGATAAACGTCGTGCTGAACAAGCCAAAGTGCTGAAAGATGAGAAGTGGCAGTAACAGCGCATATTTCAGATAAATATAAACGCTGAACAGTGTTACATGCAACGGGCGTTTGCCCGCTCATGTATTTTGGCAGGAAGGAAAGGTGTTACCGGTTATGAATGCAAACAAAATCTATCCCTGGTATTTCTCATCTGGAGCGATTGTATTATATCTGTTGTTCATCGTTGCTCCCGCCCTGCTGGGCATCTATTATTCCTTCACTGACTGGAATAGTTATAGTTCGGAGAAGAACTTTATCGGTCTGGAGCATTTCCGCACTATTCTGGCGGGTGATCCGACCTATCTGCTTTTTATCAAAAACACAGTCCTCTTCACCCTGGTTACATCCATCGCCAAGACGGTTCTCGGCTTGTTTCTGGCCCTGCTGCTGGTCAGCGGTGTAAAGGCCGCGAATCTGCACCGGATGATCATCTTCTCCCCACAGGTGCTGTCGTTCCTGATTGTTGGGCTTGTGTTCAAAAGTCTGCTCGACCCAAACAACGGGTTCGTTAACGTAACCCTGCGTTCATTAGGGCTGGATGTTCTCGCCCAGAACTGGCTGGGCTCCCTAACCTGGGCCATGCCATCCATCATGGCAGTGGACACGTGGAAAGGCATGGGGTACATCATGGTGCTGTTCATCGCCGGACTGCTCGCCATCCCCGGGATTATTACGAGGCAGCGTCCATTGACGGCGCCGGATTTGGGCAAAAGCTGTTCCGGATCACCATTCCGATGCTGATGCCTACCATTACCATCGCCACGGTACTCAATATTACGTATGGGCTGAGAGTATTCGATGCCGTATACGTGCTAACCAACGGTGGCCCCGGTAACGCAACAGATGTCATTAACACGGCTGTCTATTCCTCTTTTGCCAAAGGGTATTGGGGACTGGGGAGTGCGCTATCTACCATTCTGTTTGTCATCATGGCGATCATCTCCTTTTTCATCATTCGTTTGATGAACCGAAAGGTGGAATACTGACATGCGATTGAGAAAAAGATTGGCTTCGATCGGGTTAAATGCACTCGCCTGGCTGCTTAGCCTGGTGGTCCTGATTCCTTTTGTGGTCATTGTACTGAATTCATTCAAGTCGGACGCCGAGGCCAAAGTGCTGAAGCTGACGCTGCCCGAGAAGTTTATCTTCGAAAATTACAAAATCGTCTATGAACAGGGACACTTGGGCGGTTCTTTTTTCAACAGTCTGCTGCATTCCGGGGCTTCTTCTCTGCTACTGGTGTTTGTTGTGGCCTTCTCAGCCTTCACGTTATCACGCAACCATTCGAAGCTCAGCAAGTTTCTGTACTTCTTCCTGATTCTCGGTATCACACTGCCGCTAAACTACATTCCGCTGATGGAAGTCATGAAGTCCATGGGTATGATCAATTCACATGTCGGCATGATTCTGCTCTACACGGCTATGGGTATTCCAATCTCGCTGTTCATTACGTATGCGTTTGTGTCTAACATCCCGAAGGAGCTGGATGAAGCCGCGATCATGGACGGATGTAATGGGATCAAGCTGTTCCTGAGAATCATTGTACCTTTGTTAACCTCGGTGCTGGTAACGGTATTTGTTCTTAATTTCCTGAGTGTCTGGAATGAGTTTACTGCCCCACTCTATATGCTGAATACAGTGGAGATGTGGCCGATGACACTGGCTGTATATAACTTCTTCGGGCAATTCAGTGCCCAGTGGAATCTGGTCAGTGCCGATATTGTGCTCACCTCATTGCCTGTGTTGATTGTGTTCCTCATTGGGCAAAAGTATATTGTAGGAGGACTAACTTCTGGGGCTGTTAAAGGGTAAGCTCCACCGACAATCCAATACACAAACGCATCTTGTCTAATTACATCTGCTGACTCCTCAGCACAAAAAAGCCCTTGTCTGCTCATCGTGTGAATAACTTCTTCGTACAGAAGAAGCATCACACGCTGCTGCGGACAAGGGCTTACGCTGTTGGATTCGAATTAATCGTGCGCCAATCCGCCAACATCGGATGGAGTCGCTATATCTGGGCTCTGCTCCAGAGATTTGATCATTTTCAAACGGGATGTGATTATTGCGATCAGAATAACAAACAGACCCGCGATGATAAACAGAAAGGCAATACCTCTGCCTGGCCCAGTTCCAATAATTTGACCAACAGACGAAGCCAGTGCTCCCCCTCCATCAGCAACGGATTAAACACATGGTCGGCCAGAAATCCAGCCAAACTGTACGCGATAATAAACCCGAGTTGTGACAGAATACCAATGATTCCCCATACCCTGCCCTGCTTTTCGTTGGCGATATTGTTTCGCACCAGCACATCTGCGCTCATATTGACAAACGGCAGCGATGACAGGAACAGAAAACCTGCGAAGATAATAAAATAAATGTTGGTGGATATCCCCAGAAGCGAGAAGGACAAACCGCACAAGATCAGACCCATCACAAGCACACTTGCGTATCTCTTTGTTATTGTAAATATGCCGATGCACAAGCTGCTAATCAGCATGCCGATGGCGCTAACAGACTGAAACGTTCCAAGTGTCTTTGCATCCGTGAATGACAGAAGCATCGGACCAATGAGTGTCTCCAGGAATCCTAGATAAAAGGTGACAAGTGAAATAATCACCACCAGCAACAGTACTCCCTTGTTGGTTACAACTTCCTCCAGCCCTCTTGCATATCGGTGATCCAGTTTTTGTCTTCTTGATCCTCTCGCTCCACCTTCATGCTCTTCCGAATAACCAGCACAGCCAGAATGGCAACCAGGAATGTCAGAATATTAATGACAAGAATGACTTCAATGGTTGTTATACTAAGCAGAATGCCCGCAATGATGGGTGAAAACAGAAACTTCGAGGATTCAGCCAGTTGTACAAGACCGCTTCCTTTCGAGAACTGATCCTTATCCAGCAGGTCCGTAGCAGAGGCCTTATATGCCGGGCTCTGCAGCGCGGAAAACACCGAACTAAAGGCCACTCCCACATAGATATGCCATAATTGGATATCACCTGTGAGCATAATCGACAGAATGAAAATCAAACCGGCTGCCGACCCCAGGTCGCCGATAATCATCATCGTTCGACGGTCGAATCGGTCGGCCAGTACCCTCCAATAGGTCGAAGCAGGATATTCGGCAGAAACGTGAATAAGGTGATCAATGCAACACTTGTTGCCGTATTCGTTTTTTCGAAGGCATACACCCCCAGGGAGAAGGCTGTCAGTCCAATCCCAATCATGGAGATGAGCTGACCGAACCATACTACCAGAAACTTTTTAAATGATTTTTGAACGGTATGTTCCATGGATGATACTCCTTTCTCGGCTAACCTTGATTCGGAAAATAAAGACGAGTGACGTAGGCGAAGCTTCCTTTTTCTGCTCCCAGCACACGTTCCATAATATGTGTGAATGCTTCAACCTTTTTTGGAGTTCTTCCTCCTCCCATTGAAAGATGCCTCGATCCAGCAAAAATTGTGACGATACAAGCAGGAATTCGATGGATTCCTTTGGGTTAGGTGTATGAAATACCCCTCCTGAATGCCCTGCTCTACCACCTCGGCCAAGATGGGACTTAATCGAATTACCGTCTCTACAAGACTCTTTTGGTGCATCTCCACATTATGAACACTGTGCAATTGCTCGATGAGATCATGTTTTCTGCCGTCTGGCTGATTCTGCGCCATCATGATGCGAAAAATTTTGTCATGGGCATTCAGTTTGGGATCGGACACCACGTGCCTAGCCGATGCCTCCCCGCTCAGAATAAAACGCATAACGATGGCGTTCATAACCTCTTCCTTGGACTGAAAATAATAATAAAATGTACCCTTGGCAATGTTGCACGCCTGTAGGATATCCATGACCGTAGCTTTGGTATATCCCTTTGTTACAAACAGAATCTCGGCGGCATCCAAAATCTCATTCCTGCGTTCTTCCGGGTTTTTTATCAGTCTCATATCCTGGCCTCCGATACGTTCGACCGACTGTCGGTCTATTGTAGTCATGGAGTTCTTTTTTAGAACCCCATTTCAGTTAACCATTGCGCCAAATGACTTTCCCTTGTTTTTAGATCCTGACGCTCTCTTGCATATTTTCCAATATTTCTGTCTGCAACCAGCTTACCGTCCATCATAAACAGTACACGTTCCGATCTGGCAGCGACTTTCACATCATGGGTCACCAGCAGAATGGTTGTACCCGTTGCATTAATATCGCCCAGAATATCCATGATCTCATACGTTGATTTGGAATTCAGCGCCCCCGTTGGTTCATCGCCGAATAAAATATCTGGATTATTAATCAGCGCACGGCAGATGGCAATCCGTTGAAGCTGTCCGCCTGAGGCTTGGGTGATGTTATGCCCGGCCAGCTCATCAATCCCCATTTTTTTCATTAATGACATCGCCCGTGTATTAATCGTTTCTCTGCTGCTATTCTTGGCCAGATACGCGGAAAGTACGATATTGTCTAATAGATTCAGATTTTTGAGCAGATGAATATTTTGAAAGATGAACCCCATCTTGGTCAAACGTAGACTTGCCAGATCCCTCTCCTGAAATGCCGATATTTTTTTGCCATTAAAATAGACACTTCCAGCACTAATCTGATCCATACCACTTATGTTGTACAGTAAGGTAGACTTACCTGAGCCAGATGGCCCCATGATGGAAACAAATTCTCCTTTTTTAATTGAAGGTTGATATCTTTTAAGATGTTATGTTCTTCATTCTCGCCGATCGCTACCGATTTATTCACGTCTTTAGCCTCAAGTATAGTTGTCATCGTTGATCCTCCCTATTCGACAATCATTTTGGATATGCTCGTTTCCTTGATCGATTGGATGCTAATCCATGCTGTTAGTACAATCGTGCCTGCAAGTAACAATGGACACAAGATATATGCCTGTAACGGGTTAACAACAAAAACAATATTGGAAGCACCGAACGTCGACATAATGGCACTAACCAGCAACGGACCCAACGTATTCGACAATATCGTTCCAGTAACAACCCCTAAGATTAATATGACAAGTGACATCACGACATACTTGAACTTGATTTTAGACAAGGCAAACCCAAGGCTTCTTAGTACAGCAATGTCGTTGTTGTCCTTGGCTACTAACATCTGAAGGAACAGTGCTGTAATTAAAATAGATATGAAGACACCGATGACCAAGGCCAGCATCGTCACCAATTTCAATTGTTGGATGGTTCCGCCTAACGTCTGATCCAGATAACCTTGAAGATCGGTTACTTTGGCTGGCGAGAAAGCCGCCTCATATTCAGCAATTTTGGTAGCCATGTCGCCGCGATTATTCAGATCCAAACTGACCACATACCACAACACACTATCCTTGTTGTAAGGTAATAAGGCCTTCGCCGTTTTGCCACCATTTGTAACGTCCTGGTATATTCCGCTGACTGTCATCATCTGGTCCTTGCCATTAACCAGCAAGGTAAGTTGCTCACCAGTCTTCAGGCGCAGCTCGCTACTGTTTGCATCAGATAACGCAATTTCATTCTCGGTTGTTGGCGCATTACCGCTAACATAAGACAATGGGAAAATACTGAAATCCCCAGTTTCTACACTCAGATTGTCGTAACTTCCTTCCGCATTTTTAATCTTGAACTGGCTTGTTACCAATGGGGAATATGTTTTGATGTCTTTATCATTTTGGATCTGGGCAACCAGATTGTCATAACGCTGCTCCACATCATCTGTGTGCCTCAAGTCAATGCGAATATCACTTTGTCCAACACCCATATAAGAAATAAAACTTGGCGCCTGCAAAGTGTTCAGGAAATTGACCGGCACAATCATGATAAATGAACTGACTACAAAGACGAACAACAATAATCGGAACATCTTGATTCGCTGTATGACTTCCTTCAGACCAAGAAAGACAGGTACGGAAGACCAGCGATTGCGAGACAAACTGAGCCGGTTTCGAATGATCTGTGTATCTCCCAGGCTCCCGGTACGGAGAGCATCCACCGCGGAGATGGAACGAAAACGCCGCAGTACCGTTCGACAGAACAGAACAACCATGGCAAATATTATTCCAGCAGCTAATAACGGAATCGCGAAATGCAACAGGGTTGCAGGTGCTTTTCCCATATACAACATGATGTTGGAAACAAATAGTCTGTTAACGCCAAGTGATGCAATGTAACCAAGCACGGATGCAAATCCCGCCATAAATACATACTTCATCAGATACAGTCTCTTAATATCCTTCTCTGCGATCCCAATCGCCTTCATGACACTAATCTCACGATAATCCTCTTCGATGGTCGCAAGCATTGTGAATCGGATGCAAAGCATCGCGATCAGAATCAGTACAAGACTGACCAAAATAATAACGGCTGCAATAACTCCGTCGGTCATCGCATTCAATACCTGGAACAGCCCATAGGTTACGACTGGACCCGCGTTGGGAAGTCCGGCATTTTGGTAAGCCTGGGTAAATTCACTCGTCAGTCCGGGATCCGTCAACCGGAATTCGATGAGATACTCCATCTCTCCGATGCTCTGCTTCAATTCCTGCAAATTCCCATCACTCACAATAAAACGTTTGGAGTGCACAACCGATGGATTCATCTGAGCATCACGGACAAAATCAACGATGGTGTAAGAACGCTCAAATTGACCATTATCGATCCGAACCTGGTCGCCCACGCTCAATTTATTTTGCTGCATGTAATATACCGGAACCGCGATCTCGCCATCATTAACCTGAATAATCTCACTGTCCAGATTCAACAAATAGTCGAAACCCTGATTCTGTGTAACAAAGTCAATGTCCATAACACTGTTCTTTTCGGACTCTGCTCCGAGAAACAGATTAGAGCCGTCAATGTTGACCATTTCCACAATCTGATGCTGCTGGACCATGGCATTTTCTTCAGCCCATGTGTTCACTTTGGCCTGATCGAGTTCTCCGGCATGCATTTGCACAAAGTGTGGTGTTTTGGATTCAGAAAATAGATATTGGATGGAACTCGTCAGTTCCATAATCATTCGTGACCCCGAAGATACCAGCAAGGCGGCCAGCAGCACAAAAATAAATAACGCAGCCGTAATCCCTTTTTTCTCGTTATATCGTTTCTCAGCATTCGTAGCAGCATAAACGAACATGGCTCCTCTCATCTACAAGTTGTTCCTATTTATCTGGAGTCATAAAGCTTGTCAGACAATGCGCCACCGTTGAAGGTTGATGCATCATGAACATGTGAGCACCCTCTTTGATGGTTTGAAGCTTCATGGGTGTGTTAAAATATCGGCCCCATCTCAACGCTGATTGAAGGGTAACGGTACGATCTCGTTCTCCCCACAGATACAACACCGGCAATGAGAGCGGCTCATACTCAAGCGTTGCTGCAGATTCCAGCATCCTGAAATCCGCCCGGATGACGGGCAGAAAATAATTCAATAATTCTTTTTCATGTATCAGTTCTTGCGGAAGAGCTTCATAGGAAAACAGATGATCAATCAGATTGCCGTCTGACATCCGATCATAATTCTGCATCCCGCATTCGTCAGGCGTGTTGCAGGCAGATAACACAAGCCGTAGCGTTTTAGCTACATCTGGACGTTCCTGACATAAGCGCTGCGCAACGAAGTAGGCTGTAATTCCTCCCAGACTATGTCCAAATAACAGACTGCCGGGCTGTATAACATCCAGCAGCTTGCTGGTATACAGTTCTACGAGTTGCTGCATATGCTCCAGGGGTCTTTCGGTGTTCAGACCATGACCCGGGGCGTAAACGCCCAAATTTCCGTGTCAGGAAGGTAAGGCACTAGGGGCTGAAAACTGTTGGAGTTCCCACCGAGATAAGGAAAACAGACTATCTGTCTGTTTCCTCCCCTTTTGTAGCTGCTCCAAATAGATCGGTTCCATCACTTATTCACCACCATAACCAGGCTTACTTTCTTTCCAGAACATATGCAGGGAATGTCTGAAGTGAAGTATCCACATTTTTACGCTTGAAGATGACATGTATGACAATAGCCGATATTACAAAAAAGAAGAATTGCATAATTTGAACTTGCGGATTAAAGTAGTACAAATCAATTTGACTTCCTGTGGCTACAAGCCAGAATGCAAGCAGATAAAACAGAAGTGTACCTTTGGTTGCATTGAAGATATAACTTTGGAACACGATAAATGCCATAAGCTGAACAACGTAGTATATGTAAGTGGTTGAGGTGCCAAAAGAGGAAATCAAGTATCCCGGAAGCACCCATAATCCGAACAACAGGCCGGTAATCAGACCACTTGTTATATTATTTTTTAACTTCCTTGCAAGAATGGAAGCAAAAATCCGATCCAGCCAAACAGCCCACCAATCAGTCCCGTCTCCTTGATCAGATTCAGAATTCCCAACCAGATCATTTCAGGTACACTATATGTCAACTCAGGGACCGGTATGCCGAATAACAAGGAACCAAAGTGCATTGTTGATGCAAAGATGATGGAAATTCCAATAATGAGCGGTATCCAGAACAGGTCCTGTCTGCGCGGAACCAGCTTCATAAACATTCCTTTTAATGCTTCCGTTCCGCCCATCACATAACATGTAATTAATCCGGCAATGGAAGGTGAATACAGAGCAACGATCGCAAGTGGATGCATCAGGGTTAACTCACCTGTTATGGGTACAATAAAATCCGCAAAGAACATGAACAAACTTGCGATTCCATAACATGTGCCAAAGGAAATTCCCAAAAACAAATACATATATTTGTTGGACGGGCTGGTTGCCGGACTTGTGACTGGACGAATGGATGCCTGATTAGCTGTAATCATAGTGCCGCCTCCTTCTCAGTCAACTTTCTCTCAATAAGATCATGCAAACGGTTAATCGTGCAGAAATTAGCCAAATCCAGATCTTCATTTGCTATCTCAATCTGGAATCTACGCTCTACAAAGTCCACCAAACGCATCGCAAAGAGCGAATTGACGAACCGCTGCTCAAAATAATTGTCATTATCATTAATTTGAGTGTCCTCATGATCCATGGTGAGGTTGTTCCCGATAAACTCCCGAATTTCCTGACGATAATCCACTGCCCTTCCCCTTGTTATTGATGTTGCCCCTCAGGCACTAAAACCTCAATGTAATCTGGAAACTCTACAGCCTGCTGCAAATCATGATAAAACAGTACTCTTCCTTCCTGATCTGCAGATTGCTGCTTGAAACCGGCAAAGCGATAGCTGATATTCATCATCCGGTTCCTTCCGGTATCCCTGAAGTCCGCAAGCATCTGTTTGCCCTGCTTCTGAGCTTCACGCATGATATACGTTAGCAGTACACTCCTGCTCCTCTGGACATCACTCTACAAGACATCAGAAGCATGTTTAGTCGCCATACTTTCTGCTGCATGTGAATAAGTGCAAGCCCAATTTTGCCATACGTTCCGTATTTGTCTTCGAGTTCACACACCAATAACATATGGTCCTGCGAGGTCATCAGTTGATGCAACTCCTCGTAACTGTAGGTAATTCCCGTTGCATTTAGCTGATTGGTACGAACGGTAAGTTCCTCTGCACGTTGAAGATCATCCTCAGTAGCCTCGTAGATGGAAAATTTCATGCCGAGCGTAGCCAGAAATTGTTCTGAAGGTCCTTCATACTGTTCCTCAGCCTGTTTACGGAGCGTATCCGCCTGATACATCTGCCTTCTGCACGCAGAGTCGGCTGTAATGAATCGGGGCATCAGCCTTGGGTCATCAAGCATGGTTTCATATTGATCCGCATGAAGTACCTGAATGTCAGCATGTACACTTTGCACTTCTTCCAGTTCAAAAGGTTGATCATCCACAAACAGAATGGCATCCATACCGATATTAATGTTCTGCTGAATCCGCTGAACAGAGACGGACTTCGCATCCCAATGAATTTCGGGATATAGAAAATATTCGGCGATGCCCAGTTCGTTTAGTTTCGTCCAAGCCAGCTCTGCATCATTTTTACTGGCAACAGAATGCAAAATACCTCGCTGGTCCAGTTTTTCAATCACCTCCTTTAAGCCCGGCTTCAGTTGCACATCTGCAGATTCAAGCAAAACTCCATCCCATATGGTGTGGTCCAGATCCCAAACGATGCATTTGATATCCTTGAGCTTTTCCATGGTCATGCCACCCTTCATCTTAGTAGGCATAGAATCCTTGACCCGTCTTCCGCCCCCACTGTCCTGCATCAACCATTTTCTGCAACATCGGACAGCATCTGAATTTGGGGTCCTGATAGCTGTCGTACAATACTTTCAATGAATGCACGACCGTATCCAGACCAATCAGATCCGCCGTCTCCAGCGGCCCCATCTGATAATTGAAGCCTTTCTTCATAATGGCGTCCACCTGCTCGGGTGTAGCGATTCCATCCTGTACAATGTACGCCGCTTCATTCATTAACAAGTGCGAGAGGCGATTAGAGACAAACCCAGGCAGATCCTCTATGACAACTGGACTTTTATCAAGAGTTTCCAAAAACGCTACCATCTCATGTTCCGTACCCTGCGTTGTATGATGTCCTTTGATCACCTCCACCATGGATTTAACGGGAACCGGATTCATCAAATGCACCCCAATGACTCGACCTGGGTCAGGCAAAAATGAAGCGAGCTTTGTCACGGAAATACAGCTTGTATTTAGCGCAAATAAAGCATCCGGACGAGCCGTGTGGTATAGTCGTGCGTAAACTTCCTTTTTCAACTCCAGGTTCTCGGTTACATTTTCAATAATGATACTTGCCTCTTCCACACCTTCATCTTGTGTCTGGAACGAGATTCGTTCCATGATCTGATCCAAGGGCACCTGACCGTACCCTTGCTTCAGGAAACAAGCTGAACGATATTCACGACGTATAACATCAGGGGCGTGTTCGATGACCGACGCCGAAATATCCTGCAAAATTACACGATAACCAGCCCTCGCGACATCCAGTGCCGTGGCGCATCCCATCACCCCTGCGCCAATGATTGCAATGAGTCGATTATGCATACCTAATCACCTCCGTATTGAGCTACCATCAGACCAGCTCGTCGTAGAGCTCTTTCATTTCTGCAAGTGCTGCAGGGACACGCTCACTGAACCAGGCAACATCTTGCATATCAAGCAGGATATTCGGATACATCCGCGAGAGCGTAGATACCAGAATACCGTGCTCAGCAAGCTTGCTATTTAGCAAAATATCAAAAGACATCAATTCAAACGTATAATCAGCCGTATCCGTAAGCGGCTCCGTGCAGCAGTGATAAGAAGCACAGCCGGACGGCCCCTGAACAATTAAAGGCAGACCCACCTTCACTGCTTCCTGGCAGAGTATGTCATGCATCATCTCAGCGTGGCGGTTCATGCTGTGCATCGCCTGTCCTCCATTGCGTCCCAACATTTCCAGCGTAGCTTTTACAGCAGCTGTACCTAATGGATAGCCATTAAACGTACCCGCATGAATTACTTTTTGTCTACAAGCAACTTCATGATATCTGCTCGGCCAACCAGGGCTGACACCGGAACTCCGCCACCGGCGATTGCCTTCCCAAGTGTAGTCAGATCGGGTGTTACACCGAATAACTGTTGGGCACCACCGAGTCCCATACGGAATCCTGTTATAATCTCATCAAAAATGAGCACGACCTGGTACTGGTCACATAACTGTCTGACTTTTTGCAGATAACCCGGAGCAGGCATGACTCCGCCTCCATTTACACAAACCGGCTCCATGATTACTGCTGCAATGTCGTCTCCATGCTGGCGAAATAGTTCCTCCAGACGGGCTGCGTCATTCCATGGCAGGAGGTAGGATTGAGATTCCATGGCATCCCTTGCCCTCCCCTTTGTTCCTTTCATGTCACCAGGATAGTCTGAGGGTACAGGCATACCTGTACGTGCAGTCTTGCCACCCATAATATTGTCCGCATTGCCATGATAATGGCCTTCAAAACGTACAAAGCGATTTTTACCTGTCCACGCCCGGGCAAGACGAAGTGCATTCTGGACAATCTCCGTTCCTGATAACCCAAAACGAATCATCTCTGCTGAAGGTACATATTGATGGATCAGTTCCAGAGCCTCTGCATCCAGATCGCAATGACTTACGGAAAGAACACGGTCAATGGTATCCTTCAGACACTCGTTATACTCCTCGTTGCCGTGGCCAACAATGAGGGCACCAAAGCGGGCATATAGATCCAAATACTCGTTGCCGTTCATGTCCGTCACTCTGCTTCGGGATGCATGCTTGAAATGGAGCGGCGTCTCTTCCCAAGGAAGGTGAAAATTATAGTGCACACCTCCAGGCAGCCATTGTTTCACCCGCTGATTGTACTGCATCATCTCCGTGATCATCCCGTATCCCCTCCCCACTTGTCTGGTTTACTGCTTCATATCGCTCCAGTAACCTGGATCGATCTTGCGGGTCATCCAGCGAATAGGCTGCAGGCAAGGTCTTATTCTCAGCCAGCATATTTCTTACGCTCTGGCCTGGACCGATATCGATCCATACCGTTGCTCCCAGATTTTGAACGCGTGCCAATGCCTGATTCCAGCGAATGGGTTGCAAAAGCTGGCTGCTCAGCAGCTTAGGAATGTCCTCGGCTCCGCGAATGAACTCACCATGTACTGTAGAGCATATGGGAAACACCGGTGCAGAGAAGGAAATCCCTGCAAGCATCTCTTCAAGCTCAGGCTGAATGAACTGCATCAACTCGCTATGATAAGGTGCATCTGCCTTCATTGGCATCATGCGAAAAGGAATGAATTCCCCACCGTAGCCATCCACCTTATCATCCAGCAATTGAAGACCCTTCGCAGTACCTGCGACGACAAACTGTCCCGGTGAATTATAACCGGAGATCGTCACATACTCGTTCTGACGAATATTCTCGACTAATTCTTCAAGCGTTTCTTGGGTTACATCAACAACAATACCCGCTCTTCCTTTTTGCTCCTGAATGGAGCGATGCATCAACGCACCACGCTGAGCTGTAAAACGGATTCCATCAGCAAATCGCAATGCACCCGCCGCTACTAAAGCCGAAATTTCCCCCAAACTGTGACCTACTGCATAATCTGGAGTGATTCCAGTCCGCCGAACAAATGAGTCAAATAGAACGTAGCTTGCCGTCAGTACAGCAGGCTGAGCATATTCAGAGACCGTCAATTGATCCAGGGTCCCTTCCATAACCAGTGCTTTCAAATCAAATCCGATCACCTCGCTCGCTTCCGCAAAGATCTGATTCGCCTCCGGCTCACTGTCCAACAACTCGCTGCACATTCCGATATACTGGCTTCCCTGGCCGGGAAATAGCGCACAGAACGTCATACGCTACCGCCACGCTTGTAATAGGCTTTTAATCCGTAATGCGAGATCATCTCCTGCTGCATCTGAGAAGAACCTTCAATAATCTCCAGAATTTTGGCTTCCTTATACAACCTGGCAACAGGATATTGGTTACTAATTCCGTTCGCACCATGAACCTGTAGCGCATCGCTTGCAACTTCAACAGCAACTTTGGACGTAAAATATTTGGCGATTGTTGTCTCCATGGCGGCCTGCGGGTCCTTGGCTTCTCTCAGCTCGGCTGCACGTAAACATAATGCTCGTGCTGCATGGACTTTTGTCACCGCATCTCCAATCATGCCGCGAATCAGCTGAAAATGACTCAGCTTCTGATCAAATTGCTTCCGCTTCCTTGAGTAAGTCACCATGGCATCCAGTGCTTCCTGCGCAATCGCCAGCCCTGCCCAGGCTATGCTATATCTGCCCTGGTCCAGCGCCCCGGTTACGATGTACTCAAAACCTTCATTCAGACGTCCAATAATGTGATTTTTTGGTACACGCACCTCATGGAGATCAATCTCAGCTATACCTGTCTCGCCCGCAACCATGACACCTTCAATAGGTTTGGTCTGTACCCCTCAAACTGGCGTTCGACCCAAAAAGCAGTGCTTCGTCCCTGATTCGAGGCAATAATGATAAATACATCTGCCAAATGTCCAAACGTGATCCACTTCTTTTTTCCATTCAAAACATAACAGTCCGATTCTTCTCTCCACTCGGTCTTTACACTTTTTGCATCCGAACCAACTTCCGGTTCAGTCAGGCCAAAGGCAGCAATCCATTCTCCCTTCACCAACTTGGGCAGCCAGGACGATTTTTGCTCAGGCGTTCCGAAACGTACCAAAGTTTCACTTACAAGTGAAGTATGTACCGTTAACAAGCTGCGAACGGCTGGAAGAGCCTTGCCAAATACTTCAGTCAACAGCCCGTACGCCTTGGGACCGAGACCCATTCCGCCATATTCAGCCGGGATCGAGGCAGCCAAGTAACCTTTTTCAGCCATGGCACGGATCAATGTTCTGGGAATGGCTTGCTGCTCTTGAATCTGTTGAGCATAAGGACGAATTTCACGGGCAGCAAACAATTCAGCTTCATGAATGATCTCTTGCTCTACATCCACTTCAATCATTCGGCAACCCCTCTTGAAGAAGAGATTCATTGAGATAGGCGGCGAACTCGGCAATTGTTTTGTATTCAAACAACGCGACCGGACTGATGTCAACTTGAAGATGCTTACGCGCACGGTTAATGATCTTGAGCGCCTGCACAGATGAGACACCAATTTTCAGAAAATTCATCTCTTCATCGATGTCCTCTGGCTCCTGATTCAACGCTGCAGCAATCTCGCTTTTGATAAAAAGCTCAATTTCTTCTTTTGTCATATCATGACCTCCGTTCCCTGATTCACATCTATCCAATGTACATATGGCTCGAATGGGTGTGCTGGCAGATGTACAATCTGGCCAGAGCCATTCGGATGTAACTGTTCCCAATCCAGCGCAGCACCACGTACATAAAGCTGTCCCAGCAATAAAGCAAGCTGATCCTCCATGGTAAGTGTCGGCTCGGCAGACAGGCGGATGAAGCTCTCCTTGCCACTGTATGCAAGCTGCTGCACTGTCTGATCTGCAGCAATCATAATTACAATGTCGGCGTTTGCCATCTTGCCAGGTGTGTCTTGCAGACTCTCTAACGTCACTCTGTTGTTCACTGGAATGGATTGGCTTGCATGAGCGTTGTGATGTTCCTCGCCATCCAGATGTAAACGGGATACAAGCTCCTCTCCTGAAGCTATTCCTCGAATCTCTTGAATGGAAGGGACCAGACGTACAAGTGTCTCAAGCAAGGTCACCCAGTAGTTCAAGGTAGATACCGTATCTTCATTAGAAATGTCTGGCCTGATTACTTGGCGTGCTTCCGCTTCATCTTCTTCGCGAGTCTCATGCCCCCCAACCACAATATTGACACGAGCAGCTCGGTTTCTAGGCTTGAAGCCAAATTCCATCTCTTCGATGTTCCACTCTCCGGTGGAGCTGACAGCTACTGCTGCACGATACCGATAATGTTTTCTATATCTGTTCCGGGTAAAACAAAGATCCTCTAGTGCCAGGTCCGCATGTTTCTTCACATATTGCTCCGTGTTATCAATCAGCTTTTTTAAAGCCTGCTCTGATTTCGCAGAGAACGTTAACAATTGGCCTCGTGCCGGGGCATCTGCACGGACAGGGGCTTTCCATTCTTCCAGCACAATGTGGGCATTCGTACCTCCCAGGCCAAACGAACTGATGCCTGCCTTCCGTGTTTTTCCTTCAGGTACATCCCATGATCTACGCTCGCTAACGATATGGAACGGCGATTGGTCCAGTCGGAGGGCCGGATTCGGATTATCCATATGCAGACTTGGTGCCAGTTCCCCATGCTGCATACTGAGCAGAACCTTGGCAAGACTGGCTCCACTGGAGGCTGTAAATAAATGACCAATATTGGTTTTGACTGAACCTAATCCAATTGAATTGTCGCTTGTATATCCCTTTTCTCGGAACAGTCGGAGCAAGGCATTCACCTCAATTGGATCTCCAATCCTTGTCCCCGATCCATGTGCTTCAATATAAGAAATCTCGCTCGGGTTTAGGTTGGCATCGCGATAAGCGGCACGGAGTACCTCATATTGCCCCTGAGGGTTGGGTGCCATAATGCCCAGGGAATATCCGTCGTTATTCACCGCTGTCCCGCGAATCACACCATAAATATGCTTATTGTTGCGAACTGCCTCTGTTAGCGGCTCCAGATATACAACAACAGCACCTTCCCCCAGGACTGAACCATCTGCTTCCCGGTCAAATACCTTCGTATGTTGAGTGGAAGAACAGATTCCAGCATTGCGTGATAGTTGATGAACATGCGGTGTAGCCAAAATGTTCGCTCCACCTACAACTGCCCCAGAGATACGCTTGTCCTGAATGCCCGCCACAGCTTGTGTCAGTGCTACCAGAAAGGAAGAACATGCCGTATCTATGGACAGTGCCGGTCCTGTGAAATTGTACATGTGTGAAATGGAGGCTGCTGCAATATTGGACATATTGCCTACCATAGCGTGAGAATGAACAGCCTTTCCAAAACTCCGGTTCATATAATCAACAACCAGATCGAAGTATGTGCTAGGGTTAATCCCTACATACACACCCACATCACGCTTATCCTCATGGTCCACGAGCATACCCGCATCCTCCAGCGCCTCATGAGCAACTTCCAGCAGCTTGCGATGCTGCGGATCCATAAATGCAGCTTGTTCAGACGGGATTTCAAAGAACTCATGATCAAACGTATCCGGTTGCTTCAGTTCCCCAATCCAGTCATCCCAATCGGGTTGCTTGGAACGTGTTGCACGCTCTAGGCTAACCCGGTCAACACTATCTAACCCGTTAACCAAATTGCTCCAGAACTGCTCTTGGGTGTCGGCATCAGGCAGACGCAGAGACAGTCCGGTAATAGCAATAGCACGATGTACATTCAGGTGATTATCTGTGGTTTCAGCTTGTTCAAAGTCCTTCGTTTCTGCTGGAAGTTCCTGCAGATATTCCACCATCTCACGTACTGTACTGCAAAAAACAAGTAGTTCTTGTCCTAATTCACGTCCCATATGTGCAGACAGCTTGTCAAGTAATTGATAGGAGAGAATGGAATTGCCTCCAAGTGCGAGAAAAGAAGTATCCATCTCAATCTTTCCTGCGGTCAATTGAAGAATTTCGGCCCAGGCTTTACGTACGGTATACTCCAAAGACGATGCGGAAACCGTCTCGTGTCCTTGCTGTTGTGTGTTTTCGCGAATCAGTTCTTCAATGGCCTCGATGTCCTTGGTAAATGCTCCACGCTCATATTCGTTTCTCAGCATGAACCGCTGGACCTTGCCACTCGTCGTTTTGGGAATAACCTTGATTGGGAGAACATGGGTGATCTCAATACCCAATCCAGCCCTCATACGTTGGATCAGATCCTGTCGCACATCCAGAAACTGTGGAGTGCCCGATTTGTATTTAACAAATACAAGCAGCTCCTCTACTTGTTTGAGGCT
This sequence comes from Paenibacillus sp. OVF10, assembly GCA_022836915.1. GTDB lineage: Bacteria > Bacillota > Bacilli > Paenibacillales > Paenibacillaceae > Paenibacillus. The sequence continues at coordinate 5,830,339 of CP094668.1, forward strand.
GTTAAAGTGCCCGACTACCGTCAGATTCCCTCTCGGAATGCTGCTATTCTGGTACAAAATTTCTTCAAGATCATGCGCATAATGGTTCTGTCCCCGAATAAACACAATGTCCTTGATTCGTCCGCTTACAACCAGGGAGCCGTCAGCCATATAACCCAAGTCTCCAGTGCGAAGCCACCCATCCACATACATTTCACGATTGATCTCAGGGAGACTGTAATATCCGGAAGTTACCGATTCCCCACGGATCTGGATTTCGCCAACAACCCGCTCATCCAGCACTTCACCCTGTTCATCCGCAATCCGGATCTGAATCCCTGTCATGGGATATCCTTCATGGACAAATTCAATCACATCCGAAGTATGGCTATCACTGCTAGGCAGCTGGACTGGCACAGCCAGTCCTTCCTGCACCAGCCGTGAACGCGAAATACGTTCAATTCGTGGCTCTTCTCCCAGTCTGGAGGTACATACACCTACTGTCGCTTCTGCCATGCCATACGCAGGAAACATCATATTGGGACGATAGCCACAAGAGCTGAATTTTTTGACAAATCGCTCGATAACAGACGTTGATATAGGCTCTGCACCATTCAAGGTCATACGCAGTGAAGACAGATCAAGCGTTGAGAGCTTGGAATCCGGGATCTTCTGAACCATCCATTCGAAACCGAAATTGGTACAGCAAAACCATTTTCCCTGATGCTCCGTAATCTTGCGCAAGAACAGATAAGGGGACCGTACGAAAGTATAAGGTGACATCACCATGATGTTGGCTCCACTCAGGACGGGTGTCAGATGCTGTCCAAATATCCCCATATCATGCGTATGCGGCAACCAGGTAAACACATTATCTCCTTCTTCAGCTCCAAGAAAAGTCTTGCATGCAATACTGTTGGCGATAATATTGTGATTTGTTAACTGCACGCCTTTGGGAATTCCCGTGCTTCCTGATGAGAATTGCAGAAACACAATGTCATCAGGAGAGGTTGGGCATAGATCAGCCATCTGTTGGCCTGCCTGAAGCTGGTTCACGCTAATCAACATAAGACCTTTGAATACCGGACTTTCCGCAAGCTGCTTATACTTGGGCATGTAGGCTTCCTCGACGATCACTACCGGACGCCCGAGTACCTCCCACACTTTCGTGAATTTCTCCAGACCGGCTGAGCCTGGTTCCCAGGCAGCCGGAGGACTAACCGGGGCGACAATAATGCCCCCAGCATACAAGCCCAAAAGGTACGGTAAAATTCCTGTGACTGGTCAATTTCCAAAATAACGACCTGTCCTTGTTGAATGCCTTGCTCCTGAAGAGACTGCAGGTACTTGCGCGCCTGCATCAGTAATTCAGGATAGGATTCAAACTGTTCGTCACCTGAAGAGCTGATATAGGTCATTCCCTTTTCTGGATGAGTATCTGCAATGTAGATTAGCATCTCAGCCACTGTTGAATAATGTTCTGGCACAATCAGCTCGGGTCCTCGCTGTATGGATTTACTGGACATGTTGCACCTCCATTGCCTCATTGTGAACTACCACTTTCACATCGCTACCAAGCTTGTCATCAATCAGCTGTTTCATACGTTTGATGTCCAGACCAGTCTGACAGGCCAGATGTACGTACAGACACTCTTCGTCGTAGCGAATGACCCATTCGAATTGGGCAAGTGCCGAATTCGAATCTTGGTCATCCGACGACTGAGACGACATTGGGATCGCTTCGCTGCTGGAGATGAAGCCTTGATAATTAAACAGAATCATCTGACGCGGCTCCTGTTCTACTTGCCTGTAGGCAGTTCCCAATTGTTCCTGTATGCCATCATATTGTGCCGAGAGGGAAGAATCATGTGTAAGTGCCATAAAGTTAATGCTGTGTTGCTTCGTAAATTCCAGACGTTTCAACAGATCTTCCTGTGTGAATTCACTGTCTACCAGCACTGGAATGAGATCTAGGAATTCTCCCACATAATCATAGTAGGATTCTTCGCCATACTCCCTTCCGTAATGCACCAGGGCTATTGGCAATTGGCTTATGTTCAGATAAGCCGCAATGATGTTGGCAAAAGTTTCAAAGCATGTCCACCAAACATCTGCAGGCTCCTTCCCTGCAAGGGACAACTCGACAGTCATCGCTGAAGGCAGCAATGTTTCTGTTTCCTTCAACTTGTTCATGACGATGGTGTTACATCTATTCCATGCCTGAAGTGAAAATTGTTTCTTCATTTCATCTTCAGATACCCCTATGGGGCCTTGTGACAGAAAACTTACATAATCCTCATAATTTCGTACTTGGTACAGAAGATCACTCTCTGTCCCTACACCTTGCGGTCTATATAATGCCTTCGACTCAAGTTGCTGCTTGATGATCTGGGCACTCATACCATCAAACGCAAGGTGATCAAAACTCCAAATCAGCTTATGCTCTGTGGCTCCTGTACGCAAAATACACAGACGCCATGGTAGTTCCTTCAACGTATACGTTTTGTGTAACAGAGACTGAACCAGTTTGTACTCCAACTGCTCAATCGTATCCGAAGCATAATGACGAATATCAAGATATGGGATAAGCTGTTGCAGCATGTCCGCCGCTAATGACATATCACATGGATGCCAATACAATTGTTCTTCCTCATATATCATGCTGTGCAGCAACTGATGCCGGGATATAACCCCAAGAATCAGGCTTTTTACAGCTTGTTCATTCAATTCGCCTTCCAGCGTTGTTGTAAATCCGCTTGCTCGTGAAGTCGTAGAAGCATGTGCTTGTTGAATTGGAGATAGTGGGAATCGACCCATAGGGGTCATGCCCGCCATAAAAGATGAAACCTGATTGCAGCTGTTTAAAACGTGCAGGACCAGGCTGTCCAGTTGTTTCTCATGAAGTGTTATGTCCTGTGGTATGACTATCGGGGACTGAATATGCAGGCTATCTTCGGACCAAACTGACGCCGGAGGATTAATGTCTACCAATTTGGCAAGTCCTCTAACTGTCGGATATTGGAATAATTCGTTCACATTGATGGCAATTCCTTCTTTTGACAAAATTTGAGTGAATGCAATTGCTTTGAGCGAATGCCCCCATTTTGAAAGAAGTGATCTTCCACACCAATGCCCGGATTACCCAGAATCTGTCGCATGGCGGCAAGAATGACACGCTCCGTTTTTGTCCGAGGTGAATTCACTTCCAGAGACCTCTGCTGCTCTTCAACCAAATTCTCGAACAATGCTCTTCGGTCCACTTTGCCATTGGCATTAATCGGAAGATGATCCAGTCGAATAATTCGTGCAGGCACCATGTACTCTGGCAGTTGCTGGTGAAGTTCTCTTCGAATATACTCAGCATCTGCTCCAGTATCGGTTGTATAAAAAGCGGCAATGTATAGGCTTCCTGATGATTCTGTAGCTGTCATGACAAAGGCATCACGAACTCCCGAAAGACGCTCCATGCAATTGCCTATCTCTGATAACTCAATGCGAAAACCTCTAATTTTGACCTGGAAATCCGAACGTTCAATAAAAATCAGACTGCCGTCAATCAGACGTTTGACGATGTCACCTGTCCGATACATTCGTTCTCCCGTGCGGAAGGGATCATCAAGAAAGTGTTTTCGGGTAAGATCCTCACGGTTAAGATATCCAATACCTACCGCATCCCCACTGATATACAGTTCACCTGGAACGTTGGGTGGTACAGGCTTCAGCTCATCATCCAGAACATACAAGGCTGTGTTAGACAGGGGGTAACCTATGGGCAGTGAGCCAGTATAAGGCTCTGTTTGCATTAATAAGTGGTAGGAGGCAAAAAGGTTGCTTCCGTTGGCCCATATCCATTTAACAGCCTGCCCGGCCCTACACATGCAAGCGCTTTGTTGGCATGACTCACCGATGCAGCTTCACCACCAAACATCACTCTACGCACACTCTTCAAGCAATCAGCATCCCAATCCACCAGCAAATTAAACAAGGATGTCGGAATATAAAATACTGAAATCCGTTGCTGTCGGATGACATCCGCCAAACGAGCCATATCCAAAATGGTCTCTTTTGAGATTAATACAAGAGTAGCGCCATTTATTAATGAAGCAAAAATATCAAAAATGGAACCGTCAAACGCATAGTTAGAAATTTGCAGGATACGATCCTCTGGCACAACGGTGACAAAATTGCTATTTTTCATGACTTTGGTCACATTGCGATGACTCATCACAGTCCCTTTTGGGGTTCCTGTTGACCCTGATGTATAAATGATATAAGCCGGGTCAAGAGCAGTCTTGTTCATATGTTCAACGGGCTCCTGCATGTCTCCTGAATCAAATGCTGCCAGTTCATCTGCCGGCACGATACAAGGTACTACAGATTGCCATGTGGAGACATATGCCGTTTCAGTCAATAACACAGCCGCATCGCAATCTTGCAAAACAAATTCAATTCTCGATGGCGGCGAAGCCGGGTCGATCGGAACATAACTGCAACCCACTTGGAGTGTAGCAAGAATACTGATCATCTGGATCGGTCCACGGTCCAGAATGAGAGCAATACTGGAGCCTGATTTTATCCCTTGTCCAAGCAACCTGCACGCCAGCCACTGAACACGTTCATACAGATCCGCATAGCTCCATTCACCGTCTTCCCAGACCAATGCTGTCTTCTGTGCATGCACATGAACTTGTTCCTCGAATAATTGGGAAATGGTCGCATCTCGCGGATACTGGGCTGCATTATCGTTGACTCCGTACAGCAGCCATTCCTCTTCCTCCGGTGTAGTGAGCTTAATCTGACCAATTCGTTCATTATCCCCTGTTGTGATCTGAGACAGGATATACCGGAATTTATCCAGCATCAGTTCCATGGACTCCGCTTTAAACAAATCCGAGCGATAGTCAAGTTCAACCGTGTAACATTGCTTATGCTCGACCAGTGTCCAAGTCAGATCAAATTTGGCATCCACCTTACCTTCGACCCATGGTTCAAGCATCAGTTCCCCGGCTTCAGGATCATCGGTTCCCATATTAATGTAATTTAACACCACATCAAATAGGGGTTGCGGCTTAAATCACCGAACAGACCAAGTTGTTGCACAAGTGCTTCATAAGGATAATGCTGATGCTCATAACAAGATAACAGCTTGCCACGCATCTCATTCAAATACGCCTCTGTGGACCATTCTCTGTCCATGCTGGTGCGAATGGCGAGCATGTTCACGAACATACCCATAACGTTATTAAGTTCTGGCTTCTCACGCCCCGCAACCGCTGTACCAACGACCAAGTCTCCCTGACCCGTATACTTCCAGATTAATAGATTCAAAGTTGCCATGAACAACATGTAGGGTGTAAGCCCTTGTTGAGTACAGAAGTCATTGACCTGTGTGCTTAACGACTCACCAAGTTCAATGGAACGTCTGTCTCCGCTGTAGGATGACGCGCCATGCCTTGGGAAGTCTGTAAGCAATTCAACCGGTGCAGGCATGTCCTCGAATTCCCGTATCCAAAACTTGGCGTCTTCAACAGATTGTCCATGTGACGCAGCTTCATCTCGCCATTCCGCATAATCCTTATACTGAATGTCAAGAGATTGCAATGTTTCTCCTCTGTACATGCGTGCAAAATCCTGCATCAGGATCGCAATGGAACTCTGATCCGAAATGATATGATGCATGTCTATGAATAAGATGTGTTCCTCTTGAGAAAGGCGAATGAGCTTAACACGAACCAATGGTGCGCTGGTCAGATCAAAAGGCTTGATCCATTCCATGACCTGCTCTAACCCTGCCGTTTCCAATTCCAGCAACTCCACCACGCTTGGAACCTGATCCTCGACAACCTGGAAAAGCTCACCGTCAATCATTTCAAATCTGGTACGGAATGCTTCATGTCTCTCTACCAGTGCATCCATTATTAATGTGAATTGGGTAGGGTCAATTTTTCCTCTTACCCTATAGGAACTGGCGAGATTGTACGCCGTACTCTCACCTTTCATCCACTCATGCACCACATACATTCTTCGCTGTGCAGAAGTGGTCTTGTATTTCTCTTTCTTAGGTACAGGCAAGATTGGGTTCACTGAATCAGAGTCACTTGTAGCCTGATGTTCAGCAATCCATTGGACCATGTGTTCAAACACAGAATGATCAAAAACCTCTTCCAGCCCCAAATTCAGTCCAAACATTTCTTTAATCCTCGACGCCAAGGAAATCGCTTTTAATGAATGACCCCAAGCTCAAAGAAATCATCTTCAAGGCCGACTTCTCCATTACCAAGCAACTCCTGCCACAATTGCGACAATACATGCCTTATCTCATCATCAGTCCGTTGAACCCTGACTTTCCCAAATGGAGATTGGTCTAATGCTGCGATAGAACCCGCTGCAAGCTGATACAACGCAACATCATGTTGATGAACAATGGGATCAAAGGAATACGTCGGCAGGGAAATTTTTTGCCTACCCCCGTTCCGTTTAACTCTTCCCAATCCAACTCCATGCCAGAGCACCAGCAAAAAGCAAGTACTTTCATTAAATACACGTCTGCCTCAAGCAAGCTCTGACGATCTCCAGTAAGAGCAATGATGTTTGACTCTGAAAATGAATCCGGGACAATTGGTTCTGTATCCTGCAGCTGATTCGAAACGATCCACAACGTATGCCCATCAGATTCAGAAAGCGTTTTGCGATTTAGCAGCGTAAACAGGAAATTTGGAGATAACAGTGGTGCAATACTCGACGCATGGTCTGTTACAGTTGCATCTGTCATCCTTCCAGTCAAAGCATCTGACAATGCTCCTTCTTCTAGTGACCAATGCTCCATATTGTATAAAAGCCCTACGGCATGTACTGGATCAAGTGCATCACTAATAACCAACCCCACCAGTTCGCCAACGCCTTGTCCACAGACAGCATCTGGCTTGACACCAAGCTGCATCACGGTTTTATAAAGAGCATATTGCACAACAAAGCACTGCATGCGCTCAAGCCTTGAATCGGTTAACGATCGCCCTATGCCTTGGCGAATGGCATACTGTTCCTTGGACTCAAAGAGGTTCAGTATCTCTTCAAAGTGCTGTTTGAATATCTCTGAGACCTGGCTCCGATACACAGAAGCATATAGTTCCCGAATCTTGCGCGCTTCCCAATTTGCATTTCCGCTGAGGTAAAACATGACCTTAGGCTTCCCATTTATCACACTTGCCTGTGTCTCAAACTCCACAGACTGCTCGCTTGGCGGAATATAACCGTCTACAACGATTAGCGCTTTACGATGAATGAATCTGCTTCTTCCCTTCTGTAGCGTCCACGCAGCATTGGGCAACTGCTCCGGCAATGCATGGATCGCCTGTAGAACCGAATCGTACGTGCGTTCCAGCGCAGATTCACTCTTGGCCGAGAAGGGCAGCAGAAGCAAAGATTCATAATTGACTTGGCTCTCTTGGACGGGCGGCTGCTCCAGAATGACGTGAGCATTGGTCCCCCCGATCCCAAACGAACTGACACCTGCTCGCAAGATACGCTTCGCGTCTTCTAGTGGCTGTGGCTCCCTGTTGATATAGAAGGGACTATGCTCCAGCTCCAACATCGGATTTGCCCGATTCATGTGAATCTGTGGCGGAACCACCCTGTGATAAAGCGTCAGTACGGTTTTAATAAAACCGGCGACACCTGCTGCCGCATCAAGATGCCCAATATTGGCTTTCACAGAACCTAGAGCACAATAATTTCTACGATCTGTTCCCCATGACTGCCTGAGCGCTTCAATTTCAATCGGGTCCCCCAATTTGGTTCCTGTTCCATGCGCCTCCAGATAGGAGATCTCTTTAGGAGACACTCCCGAACGATGGAGGGCTGATTGAATAACCTTGACCTGCCCGGCCACACTCGGTGCCGTATATCCAATTTTGTCCATGCCATCATTATTAATCGCTGAACCTTTAATGACTGCATAGATATGATCTCCATCTCTCTGCGCGTCGCGGAGTGACTTGAGCACAACCATTCCGCATCCATTACCAGACACAGTACCAGATGCCTGCTCATCAAACGGTCTGCAATGACCATCCTTTGAATAAATCATGCCTTCATGCCAGTGATAACCTTCTTTGAGCGGATAGGAGATAGAGACACCTCCCGCAAGTGCCACATCACACTCTCCCCGGATCAGCGATTCAGCAGCTTGGTGGATGGCGACCAAAGAAGTCGAACATGCGGTCTGTACGGCCATACTTGGCCCTCTCAGATTTAATTTGTGAGATACTCGGGTTGTAATATAGTCCTTTTCATTCAAAGTCATGGCTTCAAAAGCCTGTAGCAAATTACCGGAACGACCTAGAAATTGCACCATCCATGGCAAGCTCAGTCCACTTCCGGCAAACAATCCTATAGCTCCCTCATAACTGTAAGGATCACACCCGGCATGCTCAAGCGCCTCCCATGAGCACTGATGCAGCAGCCGTATTTGCGGATCCATCATGTTGGATTCCTGATGCGGATATTCGAAAAATCCGGAGTCAAAATACTCAGTGTCTTGCAGTACACCTTTGGCCCGTACATAATCGGGATGTTTGAAGTCTTCCGGTCGTACACCCGCAGCGGTTAGATCCTCCTCATTCAGACGGGTGATACCATCCTTACCTGCCATTAGGTTATCCCAGAACTCCTCAATATTTCTTGAACCGGGAAAATGCCCTGCCATGCCAATGACTGCGATATCCGTCGAAGAAGAAATTCTGCTACTGTGTTCTGAAGCAAACGGGATACTCTGTTCCGGTCTGCTCTGCTCCACTTTGCTGTTTTCAACTGTGCTCCTCACATACTCTTTGGGAGCTGCTGTCGGGCCCGGGTTCGTAACAGGATATCCAACCGAAGCGATATTCCCGCTCTCCTCTTGTACCTGTTGTGTAACTGTCGGCAGCATCTGCTCCGCCACCAGATGATTGACCAGTGATGCAATGGAGGAATGCTCAAACAATTGCACCAGCGGAACGCTTTTATCCAGATAGGCATTCAGCCGATTATTAATCAGAATAAGCCCCAGCGAGTTGCCTCCGATGTCAAAAAGTGATCATGGATATTAACCGTATCCAGATTCAATATTTCCTTCCACGCTGCAATAAGCATCTGCTCCAGATCAACTTTTGCCTGCTCCATTCCTTGAATCGATGAGCCATAAACCAGAGCCGGATTAGCCTTCTCTCCCGTTTCAAAATCAGCCAGACGAAGGGCATTGCGATTCAGTTTGCCATTAGGCAGCACAGGCAGATTTTCCAGACGAATCAAGCGAGAAGGCATCATGTACTGTGGAAGCCGCTGCTTTAACCAGGTCCGAAGCTGTACGTCTTCATCTTCCATAACGGAAGGCTCAATCCCAGGCTTCAGACTGTAGAAAAGGATTAATTGCAATGAATGTTGCTCGGCCCCTTCTACCTTAACGACAGCTTCTCTTACACGTTCATAATTCATCGCTGCCTGCTCAATCTCGTTCAGTTCAATCCGGTAGCCACGAATCTTCACCTGCTGATCCAACCGTCCCATTAACTCAACATCCCCATCCGGCAGTATACGGGCCAGATCGCCAGTTCGGTATAAACGGCCTCCCAAAACATTGGGGTTTGCAATGAATCGGGCATCGGTCTCGGCTGCATTGTGCAGATAACCGCGGGATATTCCTTTTCCTGCAATGCACAGCTCTCCATAACTTCCAGGTGGCAGTATTTCACCTTCATCATTCAGAATATAAATCTCTGTATTGGTAATGGGCTTGCCAATGGTAATCGCGGCTGTGTCATTCAATTCTTTGGTCGTTGACCAGATCGTAGTTTCCGTTGGTCCATACATGTTAAAGACTCGAGCAGGCGTAAGCCGCTTCAGATCGGTGAGGAGTCCCACAGGGACATTTTCCCTCCGGTAAGAACACACCGCAGATTGCCCAGCGCCTGAGCAAATTCCGGATTTTCGACAAATGCCTTAATGCGTGAGACCGTGCTAAGAATGTGCGTAATACCATATTCACGTATTCGACGTGAAGCAAGAGCCGGGTCAAGCTGCTCCTGCTCATTGGCCAGATACAGCGAATATCCGGTGCATAATGGTGTCCACACTTCAAATCCGAAAATATCAAAAGATATGGTCGTTACACTGATGATGCGATCTGTCTCATGTGCAAAAATATGTCGGTGCCTGATGTCCTCAACAAAATTGACCATCGCCTCATGAGTAATCATGACCCCTTTGGGACGCCCCGTTGATCCTGAGGTAAAAATCACACAGGACAGGTCCGAAGACAGGAAGCTTATGTCCGGGTTAACGGATGAGCGCACATCCTGGGCAGTTGGATCATACACAAATCTCTCTCCGCTAAAAGTCACTGTGCCTTCTTCATCAGGCGTACACAGCAATACGTTCATTCGGCTATCTTCGATCATATTCACGATGCGCTGCGGCGGAAAAGCAGGGTCCAGAGGCACATAAGCCGCCCCAGCTTTCAGCACCGCCAATAGCATAATGATCAACGATTCATCTCGTCTGGATAATATGCCTACAGGTTCATCCCGGCGCACACCTTGATCAATCAGCTTCCAAGCCAGCGTATTAGCTTTTTCATTAAGCTCCCTGTAGGTAAAAGAGGCTCCGGATGATACAAGGAGAGCTTTCTTGTCTGGTGTGTGTTCTGCCTGCAGCTCAAACAGCCGATGCAGACCCCCGCAGAATTGTAATCCAGACGTGGACCAGCAAGACGATGGACTGGGTGCTCATGAGAACGTTCGTTTCTCTCAAACAGTTCGCTCAGAGACAGATTAGGCTGTTGTACAACCTCTTGGCAGAGTCCGATAAACTCCTGCATCATACCTTCCACTGTGTCCCGGTGGAACAGATCCAGCGAGTATTCGATATATCCTTCAATCACCTGCTTCTCCCTGTTTTCTTGACAAGTCATTAACAGATCATAAGTAGACGTACCTGTCTCCACCGGAAAAGAACTGAATTGCAAACCATGAAGTTCAAGTCCATGCAAATCCATGTTCTGATAATCAAAACAAACATCAAATACCGGATTTCGGTTCAACTCACGTGTCACGCCCAGTTGTGCCACAAGCTCATTAAACGGATACTCCTGATACGCAAAAGCATCCAGAGTATGTTGTTTAAGTTCGCGTAAAAAATCAGTGTACGTACGATCAAACGTTGGAAAATTCCGCATCGCAATCATATTGACAAACATGCCTACCGTCTTTTTCCACTCCTCTTGCATCCTTCCTGCAACAGGCGTTCCTACCACAATGTCCTGCTGACCTGAGCGGCGTGCGAGAAGAAGATTCCACACACTTAGCATTACCATATACATGGATGCTTCCGATGAGGAAGCCAGCTCGTGCAAGTTTTGTGTTACCGAACGATTCAACGTGAAATGGAGACGTCCCCTTGCATGGATCGCTGTGATGGACGTTCATGGTCAAGTGGGAGCTCCAGCACAGGTAAAGAAGGGCCAAGATGGTCCAACCAGTATGTTTGATGTAAATTGTATTCATTTGAAGCGAGACGCTGCTGCTGCCATACCGCGTAATCTTTATACTGCAATCGGACTGTATGCTCTTTGCCAAAATATAAATCATTGAAGTCACGAGTGATGATTTCGACAGATGTACCATCTGCGATAATATGGTGAATATCAAAGAATAGCAGGTGCCTGCGCTCGCCTATCTTAATCAGTTCAACCCGCATAAGCGGAGCACTCCCCAGATCAAAAGGACGAATCAATGTCTCGATCATCGCAGGCAACTCTTGGTCATCTGCCACATGCTGCTCTGCATAGCCCATAATTAAGCGAACCGAAGGTTGGATGATCTGAACGATCTGACCGCCCCGTATCTCAAACGATGTTCTGAGCGCCTCATGATGCTGTATCAACTTCTGCAAAGCAGCCTCAACTCTTATACGGTCCAATTCACCTTCAATAATGGTTGCAGATGGTAGGTTGTAAGCCGTATTGCCTGGATCAAGCATCGCTTGTGTGAACATACGCATCTGTGCAGAAGAGATTGGATACGCATCCATAGTGGGTGCAGATTGAATGGTCTGTTGGTCCACTTTTGGTTTCGCCATGACATAGAGATGCTCCGCCAGTTGAATAGGCGTTGAATGATTGAAAATATCTGCTACCTCAGGCTGAATTCCAAAATGAGACCGGATCCATGCAGACAAGCTGACTGCTTTGAGAGAATCTCCTCCAACCGCAAAGAAATTAACCTCTTCATCTAGATCATCGATGCCAAAAATCGTTCGATATGCGTCCAGGACAATCTGTTTCAGTTGGTCGGAATCACCTGTATAAACTGTCCCTTTTACTAGAGTAGAGCCACTTCCCTTACCCTGCTCTGCATGCCCCGTATCATCCCCGGTACCCATTCCTTCCGCTGCTGATGACCCAGAAAGAGAAACACTGACAGGATAGGATTGTTTGTTGAAAACATAAGTAGGCAGAGAGCATTTGCGTCGTACCGTCTGCCCTTTGAGCACCTTCCAGTCCGGTTCAATGCCTTCGCACCATAACTCCGCAAGTCTGCGGTTCACATAGATACTATCCTGCTCCGTTTCCCTTACGTGACGCAGCATATTCAGTACCGCCTGGGAATCTCTTGATTGACTGTGCTGTCTGGCAAAGGAACTTAGCGTTCGTCCTGCACCTACTTCAATTAATACAGCCCGCTCATCCTTCAACACTTCAGCCAGGTTTGATTCAAACAACACCGGCTGTAAAATATGACGGGACCAATAGTCAGGTTGTGTGATTTCATCTCCAAGCGCCCATGTTCCACTGGTGTTGGACAGTAATGGGATCTGTGGCGTATGAAGTGAATGCTCTGCTAGATAACGTCTAAATTCCTCGGCAGCCTGATTCATCATTGGCGTATGGAATGCATGGGAGGTCTTCACACGAATGCATTTCCAGCCCAGTCCTTCAGCCTTGGCTTCCATCCGTGAAATGGCTTCAGCTGTCCCACCAATTACACTGGAACCTGTAGTATTCACCAGGGCAAGCCACATGTCTTCCTCCAGTTGTGACTTCACCTGCTGTGCATCCGCCATAACGGCAAGCATGACCCCGGGTTGTTGTTGCTGCATCAGACGTCCGCGAAGTCGAACTAACTTGACAGCATCTCCGAGTTCGAACACACCCGCTACCGCTGCGGCAGCCAATTCACCAATGCTATGCCCGATCATGCCATCTGGCTTGATGCCCAGATCCAGCAGCGATTTGGCCAGCGCATAACTTGTCATGAACAGTGCGAATTGGCTGTACTCTGTCTGGTTTATTCGCTCAGGCTGCTGATCTCCGTATACAACGGACAGCATTTCTTCTCGTTCTTCCGCAGGCAGAAGGTCCAATATTTCCTGAATATAACTTCTAAAGATTGGAGCTAGTCCTGCTTGCTCTGTAGATCTGTATAGTTCTGCACCCATTCCCTGATACTGACTGCCTTGTCCGGGGAACATAAAGTATACGGGACGGTTGCCTTGAGCTGAATGGTATACGCGTGCTTTCCCCAGCTGCTGTATCAGCTTGTCCGGATTATCCTTCCATGTCTTATCCAGAATGAGTGCCTTACGATACGCAAAAACAGATCTACCTGACTGCAAGGTCCACGCTGCGTTCGATACAGATTGCTCCGGGTGCTGAGTCAGATGTTCCATAATCCGTTCAGCGGTGCGGTTCAGCGAGTACTCTGTTTTGGCGGAAAAAAGCAATATATTTACGTCATCATCCGGACTGCACTTCTCCATCTCGGGAGCCTCCTCCAATACCATGTGAGCATTCGTGCCCCCACACCAAATGAATTGATTCCTGCGCGCATGACTCCAACATGGCCCTGTTTCCAGTCCACACCTTGTGCATTAACTTTAAAAGGCGTATTCAAAAAATCAATTTTGGGATTAGGCTGCTCATAATTCGCTGTTCCAGGGATATAACCTTGTCCAAGACTGAGCGCTACCTTGATTAAACCAACCACACCTGCGGCTGTATCCATATGTCCCACATTGCCCTTTACCGAACCCAGATAACAAAATTGCTTTTGGTCGGAAGCAAAGGCCCGAGTTAACGAGTTTACTTCAATTGGATCACCAAGCAACGTTCCCGTACCATGTGCTTCGATATAACTCACCGTTTCCGGGTCTACTCCGGCTACCTTATAAGCATCCTGAATGACTTCAGCCTGTCCGCTTACGCTAGGAGCAAGAAAACTGAGTTTCTCTTGTCCGTCATTGTTAATTGCTGAGCCTTTGATGACCCCGTAGATATGATCTCCGTCCCGCAGAGCATCGGTTACCCGCTTCAGCACCACAATTCCCATACCATTGGAGAAGACGGTTCCACTGGCTGCCGCGTCAAATGGACGACAGTGTCCATCTGTGGAGAACATCATGCCATCCTCAAATATGTAACCCCTTCATTGGGCAACTCCACGGTAATCCCACCAGCCACGGCCACATCACATTCTCCAACGATCAAGGATTGACATGCCAGATGAGGTGTAACCAGTGAAGTAGAACATCCCGTCAGAGCAGTATAGGCCGGCCCTTTTAAGTTAAGCTTATAAGCCATTCGGGTAGCGAGAAAATGATTGGTGCTGAGGGTAAATGCTTCGTATTTACTGCTATAGTTAGCATCGTTAAAAAGCACTTGACGGTACCATTCGAAGTCATCGGACCCGCCAAGGAACACACCCACCTTACCCGCTTCATTCGGTCTGCAGCCTGCATCCTCCAGCGCTTCCCATATTCCCTGATACAAAAGTCTGAATTGGGGAGACATCATTTTGGCTTCACCGGGAGTATAGTCAAAGAACCCTGCGTCAAACTCATCGATGCCGTTGGCACGTCCTTTTGCCTTGACATAACGAGGTGAACGCAGCAGAGCTTCCTCCACACCAAGCTCCCTCAATTCATCATCACTATAAAAGTGAATGCTTTCCCGTCGTTCAACAAGGTTACTCCAGAACTCCCTTATATCCTCAGCGCCCGGCACATTCACCGCCATGCCCACAATTGCAATGTCCTCACGCATAATACCGTCTTTTCGTTGAAACAATTGTTCCCTTTCAGTTGGTATCCGAACTCCCTCATCTTTTGGTCCCAGCGCGGCAAATTGACGCAATGTCGGGCATTCGAAAAAACGAGGAACAGGGAACTCCACATCGGTATAATGTTTTAGTTTATTGTGAGCCTGAATGACAGAAAATGAATTTCCGCCCAATTCAAAGAAATGGTCATCGCGCCCTACTCTCTCAACACCGAGCACTTCGGCCCACACTTCGGCTATAACCTTCTCAAGCTCAGAAGACGGGGCGGTATAGAACGTACTGGAAGCGTGAGCATGCGTGATATCTGCCATGAGTGCCTTCCGGTCAATCTTCCCACTGCTATTCAATGGAAATTCGGATTTATGTACAAAAACGGATGGTATCATATATGCCGGTAACAAACGAGACAGGTGCTCTCTCAATTCGACAGAAGGCAGCTCCTGCTCTGACAGATAGTAGGCATACAGCAAGCCGGACCTACCTTCAAATGATTTCATGACTACCACGGTCTGGATGACACCCGGATAGGATGACAGGGTATTCTCAATTTCGCCTGTCTCCAGTCTGGCTCCCTGAATTTTAACCTGGAAATCAATGCGTCCCAGATATTCGATCGTACCGCTTGGGAGTGAACGTACCAGATCCCCTGTGCGGTACATGTACCTGAAATGTTCTGCGTCCTGTCCTTCTTGAAAGAAAGGATTAGGGATAAACTTCTCTCGGGTCATCTGTTCCAGATTCAGATATCCACGTGCAAGCCCAACACCGCTAAGACAAAGCTCCCCTGGAATACCTAACGGCTGAAGCTCATCATGATGTCCGACGACATACCATCTGGACTCATTGAGCGGGTAGCCAATCGGTACATTGCCCAAGCCTTCATAATGGCTTAACGGATAATGAGAAACCCATATGGTGCATTCGGTTGGACCATATACATTTTCCAGACTTGCTCTAATGCCTAACCTGTTAAATTTCTCAATGATGTCTGGCGTGACTGCCTCTCCGCCAACAAACATCCATTTTAGCGTTTCCAATGCTGACAGATCGGAGCGAAGCTCCATCGTTTCCAGAAAAAGACGGAATAACGTTGGAACAAAGTTAATGTGCGTCACCTTATGTGATGCCACCGTAGACACAATACGAGCAGGGTCTTTTTCTGCTCCAGGCTCAAGAATACTTAGTGCGCCTTCACCCATGAACCAGCCGAAAAGTTCCGTGGCGGACACATCAAAGGTATATGCTGTTTTCAGCAAGTAAACATCCTGCGCCTGCATTGGAAAACGACGCTCCAGATCAAGCAGTGTATTGACTACGCTATGATTTTCAACCATGACTCCTTTTGGCTTGCCTGTTGATCCGGATGTGTACATGATATAGGCAAGGCTATGCGGATTCAGCGCCTCTTCAAGATTTGAGGCATCCCCGTATAGGCCCGATCTCCTCAACGTAGATGTACTGGACATCCAGAGTCTTGTCATCTTTTTCGGGCTGCATAGCCAGCACTATGGATATGTCTGCATCCGACATAATATAGGCCTTTCTGGACAAAGGATAGGAAGGGTCCACAGGCACAAAAGCACATCCGGCTTTTAATACAGCCAATAGGGCAATGACCATATCCGAGGAACGTGGCATCTGAACGCCGACTGCCGCGTTATCACTCTTCTTACTCGCAACGATCTGCCTAGCCAATTGATTCGCTTTTGCGTTGACCTGCGCATAGGTCTGATGATGCTTCCTTCCATTAGAGCTACCCGCTCCGGGAAACGTGCTACTTTATCGTGAAATATATCCATAATATGTTGTGGAGTGTAGGGAAAATAAGAAGTTTGATTGAATCGGTACAGTAGGTTTTCTTTCTCATCCTGCATCAGGAGGCTGAACTCACTGATTTTTTGATCAGAATTGGTTACTAGTTGATTCAGCAAGTATAGAAATCGTTGGCCCATTCGCTCCATTGAATCTTCACGGAACAAGCTCGGTTTATATTGCAGCTTCAACTGAGCTCCTTGCGGTAAACGACTCAACACCACCATTAGATCTCCTGGAAACGTAACCTTATCCTGATCCAGAATACGAGTTCCGAGGATATCTTCCTCATAGGAATCATAAACAAAGGAGATATCAAACAACGATGGTGATCCGGGTTGAGCCTGTAACATGCTGTCTCTGACAATGAGGTTATTGGGATATCCGATGTTTCTATACGTATCCATCCAGGTTGTGGCTACTTGTTGCAGCAGAGGTTTTAGAGTTGATTCGAGGTCAATATGGAATCGCATAGGCAACATATGGACAAAACATCCAATCGTTTCTTCCAAGTCCATACCGGGACGATGAGAATATGGGGAGGCAAAGGTGATATCGTCTGTACCGACATATTTACTCATAAGAATGCCAAAGGCACCCATAAAGAACATAAAAACGGTTACTTCATTATCTTTGGACATCTGTGTAATATCAGCCATTAACGATTCCGAAATATCAAATCGCAGTTCATGACCAATTCCTTCTTGTAAAGAACCTGCTGGAAAGTCGTGCTTTAGAGAAAGAGGTTCCGCTCCCTTCATTTTGTTTAACCAGTATTCCCGCTCTTTGAAGTACTTGTTTTCGTGCAGTTTCTTGTTCTCTGCCTCAACATAAGAGATGAATCCTTCATCCAGCTTGACATCCACAGGCTGATCTTCAAAAAGACACGTATATGACTGAATAAGTTTGTTTTTCATCAGTTCAAGCGACATGCCATCACATATTAAATGATGAATACATAAGGTCAGAATATATCGGCTTTTATCCATCTGAACAATCATTATACGGAACAGAGGACCTTTCTCTAGATCAAAAGGTGTCCCGATGCATTCATCCACCAATGCTTCTAACTGTTGTTCCTTGGGATTCTCCTGATTCTCGCTACTTAGGTCCCAGAAGGTAAGTGAATAATCCATATCTTCATGAACGGATAACACGGGTACATCATTTTGAATCTCAATTCGAGTACGCAGCACCACTTGCTCATACATAAGCAATTCGATGGCCCGGCGAAATATCTCCATTTGAAGATGATCAAATTGCATTGAAGCTGAGATGTTATACGAAGTGGGATCATTCACCTGACAATCAAAATAGATTCCCTTTTGTGTTTCGGAAAGTTCAACGGTTTTTTGTACCATCACGACCACACCTCATCGTTTAATTGAGATTCAAGCTGTGTAAGGCAAAAAATCAATTACAGCTTAGTGCATTACCCAGATTCCACCAGCCAATACGGAGAGAACCGTGATAAACGTTTGATACACCACATCCATAATGAGATTCCCGATACTGTCTCCATCTGCCTTGCGATTTTTAATCATGACATAAGTATGTGACCAAAGACCACTTAATCCGTATATGTACATCGTTACCAATACACCAACCCAAAAGTTCCCCTGGAACCAGATGGCCATAATCCCCATAACTCCAAGCCCTACCTGGGAAAAACCGTATTTAACCTGAAATGGTCCACCAGGCCATCCTAACATTTTGGCTGTCTGATCCGCTCTGGCAATGTTGACAACATAACCAATCACTCCAACCAATCCAAACGTAACCACAAACTGATGAAGCAGCAATACTCTGCTAATCTCGCTCATTTCTCCGGGAAAACCTAACACATATAGGTGTACTCCCCTGAAATTAGACCTAACAACCATAGAACCAAAAACCACATGCCTGTCCCACTCCCGCCGTTTGTTATTTGGAATCATTTGTAACTAAATGTACAATCTTGTAGATACACACATTATATAATCGCTTTTACATTTGTCAATTCATACATAATTTTCTATTTTGTCGAAGCTTTTGTCATTTTTATTCTTCTGTACGCAAACAAGAAAACCATATAGTTCCATTTAACTTGAAAATAATAGGAATCAAGCCCTATTATTACATTAAAAGGTTTGAAACCTACTTCTTTTTTAACGCTTCAAAAGAACCACAACTCATTTATTTGACATAGGTGATAGTTCAATTATCATTTGTTTGATCATCTACGATTACAGGATAACAGCAACTATCAATTCACATATGATATAAAAGAATTGACAACCAATCACTTTGTAACTATTATAGTTACAACGGTGGTGATTATCCCATGAGACAAATCAGCAGTCGCTTTTCCATTGCGGTTCATACCCTGTCCCTGATCGCTGTTATGCCCAATGAATGCACCGGAGATGTTATCGCGCAGAGTGTGAATACAAATCCCGTGATTATTCGGCGGATTATGTCCAAGCTGAAACAGGCGGGTCTGATTGACGTCAGACCCGGTGTGGGCGGTGCTTCCTTGTTGAAAGATCCAGCCGACATTACCCTTCTTGATGTATATCGAGCGCTTGAGGTCGTGGAGGATGGGGAATTGTTTAACTTTCACAAACATCCGAATCCGAAATGTCCGGTCGGCAACATGATTGAACACACCTTGCGTGCCGAACTCATTGAGGCTCAGACAGCCATGGAACAGCGCTTGAATCGTGTAACCATACAGCAGATGATGGATCAGATTCATGTCTCTGAATAAAAAGCTCATTATGAGCTTTTTTAACCCTTTCGTTGTAATCACACCTGTTATAACATTTTTGATTACATCCATATGCAACCAACAACACATATCCTAGGAGGAAAAGAAAATGAAAATTTTGGTTACTGGCGCAACAGGTCATTTGGGTTCACTGGTTGTAGAGGCATTGTTAAAAACGGATTCTGCCAAAGATGTGGCAGTAAGTGTACGTAATCCGGAAAAAGCTGAAGCACTCCGCACTCAAGGCGTTGACGTGCGTCACGGTGATTTCGATCAACCGGAGACGTTGGAGAAAGCTTTTGCCGGTGTAGACCGTCTGTTGCTCATCTCGACTGATGGTGACAATGAAACGCGTATTCGCCAACATCAGGCTGCCATTGACGCTGCCAAGAAAGCAGGCGTGGGTTTCATCGCTTATACAAGCGTTGTGAATGCAGAGAAAAATACCCTTTCCCTGGCGGAAGTCCACCGCGCTACAGAAAAAGCTATTCGTGAATCCGGCATTCCGTATTCTTTCCTGCGCAACAACTGGTACCTGGAAAATGAAGCAGGCAGTGTACAAGCAGCTACGCAAGGTGCACCTTGGGTTCATGCCACCAATGACAGCCAAGTAGGCTGGGCTACCCGCAGTGACTACGCCCATGCTGCAGCAGCTGTACTCGCAAGCGAAGGACACGAGAATACCGTATATGAACTGTCCGGCAAACTACGCACGCAAGCTGAACTGGCTGCCATTGTTGGTGAAGTGCTTGGACAGGACATCAACGTGCAAAACGTGGACGATGCCGCTTACGCTGACATCATGAAAGGTGCAGGTCTACCGGATTTTGTCGTTTCGATGCTCGTTGATATGCAAAGTGCCATCCTTGAAGGCGCATTGGCTGTAGAGAGTGATACTTTAGAGAAATTGCTTGGCCGTCCGGCTCAGCCACTTAGCGAAGGTATTAAAGCAATTGTAGGCAAGTAAGTTTTGGATATGAGAAAGGGACACACCAACAAATGTTGGATGTGTCCCTTTTTTGTGTAGCTAAAGATCAATACAATGATATTCCCGTTGTACGAATGACCGTACACTCACCCGTTGATTGCGACTGCTGTAATTCGAGATAGGTATTTATGCTTTCCACAACAGTTCATCACTCATTGGTCACTGCTCAAGAATATAACGTGCGGGAATGTGATCGGCCAGCCAGATATTTTCGTTTCCATGGTAAAAGAGGATTCCATCTATGGCCGCTTGAGCAGCATTGATTTTCAAAATGACAGGCTGATCATCACGTCTTCGCCCCACCTGATTGGCCGTATCAATATCTGCGGACAGATGTACATATTGCCTTTGCCGCGGCTGTAAGCCATGTTCCATAATAGAATTCACGGCGCGTGCCGGTGTACCATGGTAAAGGGTTTCCGGTGGCTCAGCAGCTATCTTGGATATCTTATGTGGCGTCGAATGTCCATACAATGCCCGGATGCGGCCAGAATGGATTTCATGTCTCTTTTTCTCCGAGGCTTGAATCATCTGCTCCAGATCGGCTTGCGTGACTTCCTTCCACTGCGGACTTTCATGTAAAGCCACCAGCAATTGCGAGATTTCCACCCAACCCTCTTCATCCAGTTCCAACTCATACTCCCATGGTGCATGTCGCAGAGCGTATGAGAGTTCTTTGCTTAATTTCATCAGATCCAATGCAATCATCTCCCACATCTAATAAAACCGTCTAATTTTGCGATTGAACCGCGGTTAAAATCTCCTGAATGTTACGTTCCAATCCTTCATCGTCTTCCTGATTGAATTGGCGGTGTCCATCAATCCCACGTTGGATAATCGTATTCATCACCGGATGAACCTCACGATCGGAAGCCACTCGAATCAGATCATCGGCAAAATCAACCGCCTGCTGTTCACTATAATTAAATGGTTTAATCAGCATCCGAATGCTCAAGGCATGGGCCTGCGGCTCCGCTAGCTGATCCCGATGAGTGATGCCATACACCGCACCAAAACCAAAAGCAGCCATTACCTGACGCTCCAGTTCTGTCGTCTGCTCCAATGGCGTGCCAATCAGCTCACACATTTTGTCCACCATCTGCTCCAGCTCGTTTGCTGCCGCAGCCAGAATTACGTCATTAATATCGTCAGCGTTGATAAATTCAGTCATATTGGTTTCTCCATTTCTGCACCGTATTTGATCCATTCTCTCAGACTCTATGAGAACATTGTATCGGAGTTGGGGTGTTCGTTTCAAACTCATCTACGAATAAAGGCGAAGTGAATGCTCCCGAAGCAGTTTTCTTACAGAAAGCTTTTAGGTCTGCTTCTTCAGTGCATGAAGATCTTTATGTATGCGTGGGGCAACTTGGTAAATGTTCATATGCGTCACTGTTAATACCAACGTGATTCATCGTTTGGCGCAGCTCCGATACAAATTCCATAAAATACACTTCAGGACTACGGCTTCCGGCATAATACTGCAAGTCATAATCGTAATTCAACCTCGAAAATACATCATGCAGATCGTCAACCAGTATCTTTTTCATATCCTCTCTCGTAATAGCTGGGTCCATGCTGCACTCGTTGGCCAGGGTCTGCATTGTCTCCTTGAGCGCCTGCTGATCGTATAACGGGTTAGACAACAGATGCTGCAAATCATACAAGTCTTTAAACCTGGGCCTCACTATCGTTTGATGCAGCTTCCATGCAATTTGGATGGAGAGTGGTACAGTGTAAGGAACGACAAAAGCTTCACCAACCATGGGTTGGTAGGATAGAGTAACAGGCTTCTCATCCAAGTCGAGGTTAAAAGATATATCAAGATGCAGTTCATCCTCATACTCATTTTCATTCCTTGGTTCATTATCAATATAAAAGGCAAGCTCCGTGTTCACCGTAGGAAAATCATCCGCCATCGCGTAGTCTATTCTTCTCCAGAAGGCATTCTCCCGAAAGCTACGGAATATGATACCGTCATTCAGGTCCATCTCCGTTACCTGGATCATCCAGTCTGTAAATACTGCATTGGCCTGATCCTCAGTCTCAATTCGACCTGTATACAGAAAGTCGATGTCATCCACATAACGAATATTGGGATTCTCCAAATACTGTCTTGTTAATAAGCTTCCTTTTAATACAAATGGACTATTCACTAGAGAAGCGCGTTTTAATAGAGCTTCTAACACAACAATGAATCTCTCATCCTCATTTAGGAGGTGCATTTTTATGTTTTTTCTGACACTCGTTCTCCTCCTCCATTCATCGTACTCAACATCCAATTAGATCCATCCACGATCCAGTTCTTCCCGGCTGTCATAGATGCACAGTTCATATTGCTGTTTTAACAGTTCGATCTTGTTCGTATGCAAAATGGTATGTATCTCTCCCACTCTACGATAAAAATGTTCTGCACTCTCATATTCACGAACCGTTACGAATCTCACCTTTCCATCTGCATGCAGCGAATTCCGTGAGATATTTCCGCCCGAATCCGCGCACAGTTGTTTAAAGACGGCCACATCATCCACATATACCTTTCCGTGCCATTCGAAATAAGGCTTGGACTGTGCCAGCATCGGCTGATCAAAATACGTTTCTTCCTTAGCCGGAATTTCCACCTTCGTCCGAACAACTGTGAATCCGTTATCCCGAAACTTCGCCCCAACTTCTTCAATAACATTCTTCACTTCTTCGTAATTCGTGCTATGTACAATGCCTGTAATCATTGGCTGATTAATATATTCACCTTTGTCCAAGACGATCAACACGGGCTTCACGTTCTCTTCATTACAGATGTTGATAAAGGTCTCTTTCTCGTTCTGCTTCAGATCACGCATGGTTACATGATATTCAAATTCCATCAGGTCACTTCCTTACTGATTTTTGTCATCTCTCATTAGACAGATCTCTCTTCTATCTTCTGTTAATTCTCCACTCACATCGCTCAACTCAAATATTTCCACAGATCTTCTTTAAGTTTTACAATTCACGTTCAAAACGCACCCCTAATTTCTCTACAAGATACTGACAACTGGGACATTCGTTAACATGAACTAGGAGAACTTTATTTACTCAGCAATTCAAAAATTCTAATATATTGGTCGCGACTTTTTGTGTCACAGGAGAAAACTCCTCTGACTCTTCATGAAACCAAATAACTACAACAGGCTCTTTCTTCTCTCTATAGTCCAAACAAATAAAATCTCCTGAAAAAAGTACCGCAATAGGAACTACATTCATCCCCACTAAATCTTCATTATCAGTTAATCTATCTCCTATTTGTGTAATAATAACTTCAACATCATACCATCCATTAATAGGACCAGACTCACTGTCACTCAATAAACATAGAAATTTTTCTATTATGTATTCTTTCTGATTCATACTAAATATATTTGTGATTGGTACAGCTCCATTATGTTCCTTAATAAAGTTCCTATAAGATTCAGGAAATGAAACTCCTAAACCTCGCTCAACTTCATCTAATAAATCATCGCTTGGTAATGGAACGACAATCGTATTAACATCCATTCTCATTTTTTTCACTCCCTATATTATCTTTTTTCGTGTTCCTTTGATTTTGAGCATGAAGAAGCTCATTCCTACTCATAATTCAAGTGAGAAAAAGCTTTTGAAAAGCTTATCCAGGTGTTTGAATAGCCTAGTCTTGGATTTGTTGATGTATTTTACGATCTTGTATTAATATTGTAAGTTGTTTAAAATCCGAGCAAATCCATAAATTAATCAGCATGTCCATTGTCAAGTGCATCCAAGGTTTCTTCACTTATATCAAGTGGTTCCCTTTTAACTCGATTTGCAAGCGAAAGAAAATTAGTAGCACCAGTTACATTCAAATAACCTGCCCTTATAAAGAAATAGCCACCTCTTTCATAGAGCTTTATTACTGGCTCAAACAAATCTTTATTATCAATAGCAATTTGATTTCCTTCATCAATGAGTGCGTTTAACTCTAAATAACTGGTAGCAATTTCTCTAACATAACTATTGTCAATCTCCTTTAGTATCTGTAATTCATCAACACTTACTTGTGACTTAGTTATTGAATTTGAAATGATAATAAAAGGATACCTACACGGACCAGGATAAGATTGAAGAAATATTGATGCTCTTCTTAAGTATTCTTTACTCAAGTGAACATGTGATCTTGCTTGCTTATT
The DNA here is from genome assembly GCA_022836915.1 of Paenibacillus sp. OVF10. GTDB lineage: Bacteria > Bacillota > Bacilli > Paenibacillales > Paenibacillaceae > Paenibacillus. The sequence goes on from CP094668.1 coordinate 5,855,137, forward strand.
TCCAATACAACCCCAATCTATTGCAGAAATACACTTAATTGCCTGATTAAAATTTTCCATCAATTATTTCGCTCCATCTTCTGTATTTTTATTGACCAAGAACATTTTTCGAATAATATTCATATGCTCCTGGGAATTCAAATGAAGGTTTGATCAGAAGCTACATCATGTGCACCAGGAGGATTGTTTATATGCCATTTGCATTTTTTTTGACTTCTCCTCAATCGTTATTTGATTTCCTTACTCCAATAAAATTTGTGATTCATCTTTTTTTATACTCATGATTGATTTAATTAATACATTTGCAAGTAAATTTGATAAAAGGTAAGAAAATGAAAAAACAGGTCAATTACGGTGGAATCTTACCATAATCAACCTGTTTGATGAAACGGAATAGCGCTATTTAGTTATAACATTATGCAATTGATGTACTTACAACCGAAAATGTGCAATCTTATACAAGTAATATAGGGTTAGATGTGTTACTAATTGATTAATTGGCTCATTTCTCACTGGGTAGGTACTTCATACTGTTATAGTACTATATCTTGAAAGCCTACCTCAACTATTTCTTCATCCTCAATTTTCACAGCAAGCCCATGTTCTATTTCCCAAGTACAATTAAAAAGCAACCCAATTCTTCTAACTCCATTTTTTCGCACTCTTCTGATAATCAATTGAGTTGGTTCAATTAAATGATCTAACTCTTCTTTATTTTCAATAATTGATGCAATCTTGTCAGCTTCTTCCTCTCCCAGCATTTCTCTATAATCCATGTATACTTCTTGATAATAGTCAAAGATAGCCTCTTCTACTTTAGTCATGATATCGTCCATATTTCCAATAAGATTGGTATATGCTTCTTTTTGAGCATCGTGGAATTCACCTTCTTCATTTCCATCAACACTTAAAATTATGGCTTTGTCTTTTCCAAACATTTTCATTTTCTGTTGTCCGCTCCAATATAAATCGTAAGAAATTTCACCAAATAGTTCATGGTTAAGGTTAGCCATGCCGTCACTCTCCTAGCTTCTCTTTGATTCTATGTTCCCCAACTCCACCTAAATGATTATATGTACATACCATTAATTTTGCTTGGATACTAATTGCATACCCTCAAGGTCATTTAGTTCATGCCAAGTATAATTATTGTCCTTTCGCCAATCTGCAACATCACCCGCAGTCCACTTTTTCTCAGGAGTCGACCATTCCTTAGCTAATATTTCATCAGCCATTGCAAAGTTCTTTCTTCTGTCACTAGTCATATTCGGAATTTTCACCTCAGCCTTTGTAAAAGGAGAAAAATCAGGCATTGCATTCTTATACTCTACTCCATCAACGCCCGCTTCATCTAGATATTTCTTCACTTCAGGTTTCTCTGAAACAAATTTTGACTCTTCTCTTTCACCACTCCATTCCCTTTATTAACTGGTATTCTTTTTAGTCTGTCATCATAAGTACTATACTTTGGTGTTACATCATAACCTTTTGTTACCTTAGGAACATCACCCGTCCCATCAGCCTCTGATTCACTTTTTTGTCTTTCTTCCTCTTCCCTTTTACGTTTTTCCTCCTCTTTTTTCTCTTTACCATCTTTACCTTTTCCTTTTTTCTTCGATGAATCTTGTTTCCACTGATTATGACTGTCGGGAATCTGATTCTCTTTCTTGTTAGAGCTAGATGAGCTTGTTCCTTCACCCTCGCTCGACTTTTTCCCTGTACCTGTATTTGATCCTGTAGTATCCGGTTCTCCGGATGTTTGGGTCTTCTTACTGGTATTCGGAGTTGGATCCTCTATCTTTCCACTACTTAATGATCCTGTCCCTTCACCATTTGAATTTAGGCATATAAAAAAGGCTATTCCTACCCGTTGTTCAAGTTAGAATAGCCTCTGAAATTTATCGCACTTCGTATTACAGTCCGTCTTGTGAAAAAATTTATTACTCTATGATTCAATTTTTTCATTATCGAGTGCATCCAGAACCTCATCTTTAATATCCCTTGGGGAAAGTTCCCTAGTTATTGCCCCAGAATTACGCGACCATGCATGTTTCCCACATACTAACTCATTATGATGATAACTGATCCTTCCACCTCTCTCAAACAACTTAATAATCGGGTCATATAGATCGTGAAACTGCAGAGCAATAGGCACGTGTTGGTCTACTACGTATGACCATTCAAGATAAAAAGTACAAAGATACTCCGTAACCCAATCAATGTCTTCGTTTACCAATTTATTAAATTCTTCTTTTATATGAACAGGTACATCAAAATTAATTATTTCTGCTGCATTAAATACTGCACGTCTGTTATCCTCCTTGGAGTTGAAATCCATAAAAATATTACCTCTTCTAATAAACTCTGTTACTAAAATTGCATATGAAGGTTTATCCATCGCATTACTTTCCCAGTTAATGCTCTTTATTCTTTCTTTGGCTTGTTCCAAGTTAGAATTCAATTTTTCCACCTCAAATTTTCGGTTTAAACCCAGGAAATCCGCCGGGTTGTGGTGGTGCTAACTCATGAGCACCTTTTGTACTTTCGTTCGTTGTACCATCTTTGAAATAATTAATATCACGATACGGCAATCCTTCTTGCATCATTTTACTTTCTGCCAATTCATGGTCGGCTAATTGTCTAAACCATGCTTTTTCCTTTGCTGACAATTCACCTTCTAGTGCTTTTTTCCATCCATAGGCAATATCAATATCCGGGTCAAAGTATCCTTTATAATAGTACTTGCCGTTAACAGTATCAACTAAATTAATATGTTCTGACAGTATTACATGTGTTTTTAACTGACTTGCCTCTTCAAAACTAAGTCCTGTATTCCGTGAAAAGGTTTCTAATTCTACGGCATCTAAACCAGTGGATCTTAATTTTCCATATGTCTGTAAAGCAATCTCTTCCTGTTTAAAATTAGGAACAAACTGAATAGGTTCTCCACGTGGGTCAATTGGCTTAGGTATTCTAGCCGTTCCCTTCCCCTCAGTGCCTTCCGTATTTTCCTTCGGTTTATTTGTATCCTGTTCTCCCTCTGGTTCTGGTGGCTTGGGTGGTTTAGTATCCGCTTCAGAATTACCCTCAACCTTATTTGGCAGAGATTTCTTCCATGAATTCACTTCATTTGGAGTAGCATTTTTTCTGGATTCGTCTTAGTTTCGGTATCTTTTGGTTTCTGTTTTGGTGGCTTCTGATCACTACCCGCTTGGTTAGGTTTAGTTTCAGTTTCACCTTCTGTTTTGCCACCAGAACTTGCTTGTCCCGTTTTTTTCGACTTTTCCCCGCTCCAATCACTTCCTCCACCAGAAGCGATCCTCATTTTCTGACCGTCTGTCCATTTCTTCTTTGCAAATGTCGCTGCTGTTTTTAATCCGTTACCAACAACTTGCATGACCTTTCCTTCAATGTCTGGCGTCCTTACCCTTAGATTACCACCAATCATCGTTCCGTTCTCTATTAAATCGCGATTCATTTCATAATCGTAGATCATCTCTACGAATTTCTCATCGCTAATCGGATTGTAAATCAACTGTGTCAGATATTTCATCTGTTCCAATGTCAGGTCCTGACGCAACCAAAAATCGTAATCTTTTACTTCCTCGACGGTAATATTATGATATATGCCAGCCCTGTCTAATGCCCATGAAATTTCTTGGTAATAGGGCGAAAAGAAGGTTTGATGTTGAACATCGTCTTTCTCCACACTCTTAAAAATTCCAGCGACTTCTGCAGGTCACGTTGGGCTTTTTCATGCGCCCACTTCTCACGGAAGTAACTCGGAATCTGCTCATAAGCAAGGCTAATCTCCTTGTTCTGTTGTTCCAGCTTCTTAAAGAAATCAGTCACCGAAGTCGATGTAGTCAACTCTTTGGCGGCCGTCAACATTTTCCCAAGCATCGTCCATTTCGCTTCGTTCTCCTGCTGTTGCAGTTCAGCAAAACCATTCGTAAATCGGTCCAGCAAATTCAAAGCCGAAGGCTTGAAGGAGTCTATCTTCGGCACGCTCGCGATGAGACCCGTGGCAACGGCAGCAATACCCCTAGAGCTCCCAGGATCGGAATCATAGCAGTGATGGCCAACGCAGCTCCAGCCAACGATCCATCTTTCGGGTTCGTCGTTGATGCCTGCGTCACTGCAGCAGCCTCTGCGGCAGCTGCGGCCTGAGCTGCTTCGTACTCCTTAATCGGCATCAGCGGTGGCTCCGGCTCCGCAGGCAGATCCGCCACATGAACAGGCGCTTTGTTGCTTCCTCCTGTTGCAATAGACCTGCTCGTACGTTGGTCTCCCCGTCCAAAATGAAGCTACCACCCCCGTCAAGTAGCCATTAGTTATTTTCGACACGCAAAAAGCTCTCTCCAACTCATAAATCAAGTAAGAAAGAGCTTTTGAATGTTAATCAAATGTTTGAATCATTTAATGTTGGGTTCGTTGGATATGGTTGTGCTATACGATTTAATTAGCCTGGTATCAAATTGCAACATCTTGGTATCCTACATCAGCTATTTCTTCATCTAATAAACGCAACCCTAAACCATTCTCTGAATCCCATGTACAACTAAAAAGAACTCCAATGTCACGTTCTTCATTAATGTCTCCATACGGAACAACAATCCCCTCTAAAGTAATCATCTTCATCAGTTGAGTTGTTGTTTCAACTAATGGATAATTCTCATTAAACGCAACATCATAACCCAATTCACTTCTTTTTTGTATGTAATAATCCAAAATAGGTTGTAATAAGTTAAATTGCACTTGTTTCCAATCTTGTATCAATGATTGATATGCCGAATATTGTTTTTCATCAAATCTTCCATCTTCATCTCCATCAATCATCAATGTAATTTCAAGTTCTCCTCCGAATAATTGAAACATAGTCTTCCTAGTCCAACCATAGTTATATTCGAGCACTCCAAAAACAGGATCATTCTTTATCATTGTGTACTCCCTCTTTATTGTTTATTAGAAATCCCCCAGGTTCAAACGCTCCTGCATTCATTTCTCCCACACCTCCAAGATGCCCAAAAGTACTATTCATCTTTGTAGGTACTAGTTGCATTGTTTTAACATCATTTAATTCGTGCCATGTTAGTTTATTTCCATCTCGATAAATCTTTATATCTTTAGCAGTAATTTTACCAGACTCCATACCAAATTGGCGTGCTATTTCAGGAGAATTATTAAGTTGTTCAGCTAACCTTTGATCTGATTGAGCAAAATTAGCTCTTCTCGCTGCTCCTCCGTATGTGCCTTTTCCACCTAACATATACTCAATTTGCACTTCTGCTTTAGCTACTGGTGAAAGATCAGGGATCAGACAAATAAAAAAGCCAATTTCGACTTATAATTCAAGTTGAAATTAGCATTTCTGCATCCGTCATTTTCTAAAGATTAAACTTCATATAAACTATCTAAAAAGCTATCAAAAGAATCAGATATAAGAAACATATTGCTCATCTTCTCAGTAGGTTCTATATCATGAAGGAAAATATATATTTTCCCCGCATACTCTTCGCTAGTTCCCAGACAAATTTGATTTCCTCCAGAATCATCACCTATAGATATAAATTCGTTTGGGATTTCGCCATATAATGAGTCAAACACACTTGATAACTCATCGTAGGATTCATTGATATCTAGCCCATAAAGTGTGTTGAGAGCAGTCTCTCCTTCATCATCTGAAATTTTGAAAACATTTGGCTTTACATTACCACCGTTATACTCAAGCAAAAAATCGCGATATTGAACCGGAAGCAAGAAAGCATATTTTGCTTCAAATTCCTCAATATTTTTTAATTTAATTTTTTTATTTGTGTTATAAATCGTTGCCATGGTAATTCTCCTTTATAATCATTTTTTCCGTTAACTGTAGACTGACCACCGATATGTCTAAACTCCCTATGAATATCTTCATCGACAAGAACCATTGTCTTTCCATCTTCATGATGATGCCAAGTGTACCCAGTTGGAGGTTGATTTAGTTCAGTAACTGGTGGATCAGAATCCTTATTTAGTCCTGCTTCTAAGTTCGCCTTCTTGGAGTCCGCCTGAGGGTTTTTAGGAATAGTAATTTCTATTGTTACTGCTGGTTTAATAGTTAGATGGTAAAATGCTGAAAAGTCAGGACACCCATTAGGATAACTAACTGATATTCCATTTTTGTTAGTATATGTCCATGTTCCATTCCCATCAATTGAGATATGTCCACCTTTATCCTACCATTTTTAGGGACAGGTGAAATCATTGGCCTCGTTTCCATTACTTCTTATGTCAAATCCGAAAGTTCTCACTTCTTACCTTTACCCGTCTCCTCAGTGCCTTCCGTATTTTCCTTCGGATTTTTTGTATCCTATTCTACCTTTGGTTTTGGTGGCTTGGGTGGTTTTGTATCGCTTCAGAATTACCCTCCACCTTATTTGGCAGAGATTTCTTCCATGAGTAGCATTTTTTTCTGGTTTCGTCTTCGATGTCGTGCTACTTTTCGGTGTTGTCGTTGCATTAGGTTCATTCGTTTTCGAAGACGGTGTTATATCTTTTCCTTATATTCCCACCCCTATCTGGTGCAAGAGTGGCCTCATACTTTGGTTTAGGTAGCTTTAACGAGAAATCAGCATAGTCTTTTGCCTTGTTATCTCCATTCGAACTACAATGTGCATAAAACTCCTTTTGTCTATTCCTGTTATGTCTACTACGGAATATGCAAAATTAAGCTCATCTACAGTTGTGAGTAAATTTGAAACGCAAGAAAACTAAGAAACAAAAAAACAGGTCAATTACGGTGGTATCAGACCATAATCAACCTGTTTAATGTAACTAAAAAGTAGATTTCAGAATATAAAATTAGAGCATTTAACTTTCTTATAATCTGGAATGGAGAAATCTTCAGACTTTTATTACATGAGTTAAATCATATGGAGTCAATTACCTGACTCATTTGACAGTAACTTTAAAGCTCATACTCCCACTCATTTTAATGGGTTTATATTGGATTATCGGGATACTCTTCTAGATACCTATCTATTAGTTTTCTGCTTTTTTCATCCTCTGGTATGTTACCCAAATATTTATATTCCCAAATAAGTAGCTGGTCATCAAAACTATATTTCGTATCAAACCAATTTGTATAATCATAATGAATCTTGAATTTCCCATTCCTATCAATAGATAATGTGAAGGAATACCAAGGTTCTTGTTCATTATCTATAAAATTCTTTCTTAGTTTTTCACTCAGTTCAAATAGAACTCTGCCTTTGATTTTATATTGATCTTTATAATCATGATAATAAAGAGGGATTTCTAAACTATACTTAAAATTTTCCACATCCTCAGGTGTGTTATAAAAAAAGTATGTCCCGCCCCCGGTTTCAGAAATTTGTGCATAGTAATGAAATTTTTCCCATTCTTCCGGGATCATTTCATTAACTGTTTCAGCTATTTGATTATATATTTGATTCATCTCTTTTTCCATGCTCAACGAAATCAACCTCCAGCTTGATTTTTAATAGTTTTTTGTACTGGCCTATTTCCTTCAATTTGATAAGTTACTTCAAAGGAATCGGGTCTCATTGAAGTACCTGAATAAACTGGTTCAATTTTTACAGTAACTTTTTTCGGAGGTATCTCTCTCAACGCATCCGCCCATTTAGACTCCATATTCACCGCCAGAGCTTTGTTTTGAGCCTGCTGGTTTCTGAGGTCCGGCGGTAGAACCAGGTTTTACCGTAGGCTTCGGAGTTTCGGGTGCTGTCTTCGATATATCCATTTCATAAACATTAAAAAACTCACTCCTGACTCATTGTTTGAGTAGGAATAAGCCTTTTTAATTATTTTTGTCATATGATTGCATTATAGGAAGAACCTATTCTTCTAGCATATCAAGAAAACGATTAACATTATCTGCAATCTTTTCTGTAACTGGGTCATACTCATCTGATTCCTCATTATACCATATACAAACAACTGGATTGATTTTACTTTCAGTATAGTCTAAACAAACGAAATCTCCTGCAAATAGAGCTGCAATTGGTACTAATTCAGCACCTGTCATATTTCCATCAGAGAGTATCCTTTCATCCAATTGACTGAAAACAACCTTAATATCATACATACCTTTATCATGCTCGCTTGGCTTGTCCAATAAACAAAGAAAACGATCAACCACATATCTATTCGATTTAAATTCAAAAAATCGAGTTATTGGAATAGATCCATTACTTTTCGATATAAAATCTATAAAATCTTTGGGAAACTCGATTTCAAAATTTTCTTCTACACGCTTAATTAAATTACTACCTGGAAGCGGATAAATTATACTTTTTTTGTATTTCCAACATATTTCACCTCTCAAATTAATGTCTTGGGGCATCTGCCCAGTGTCCATTTGTTCTTCCTCCATTATGCTTTGTAATATTATGAATACCAAAAGGTACAAGTTGCATCAAACCACTTTCTTCATTATGTTCCAAGTTGTTCCTTCTGGCTGTACTTTATTTGGTAATCTATCATTCAACCATTTGAATTGTACAGCATCTGTTGCCTTCCAAAGGTCCTTTGGTAATACATCTTCATGCAATACTGCACCTGCTCTTTTAAAGTCTGCATATCCAAATTTCAATCCTGGAATCTTCTTCACTTGAATCGTAGGAATATCAGAATGTAATTCTAAGGCTCTCTGTTTAATCATACTTCTTTGGTCTGAATTTAATTTACCAACAAAGTCATCTTGCCATGACCACACTTTATTTAATTTTACAATATCCCCATATATTAAAGCATAATCATCAAGAACCTCATTAAATTTTTTATTACCTTTTGCAAAATCTTTTATGTTTTCAAGGTTAGCTGTCCTGTCAACACTGCCACTATTACCCGTTCCCTCTGTACCTTTCGGACTCTCCTGCGGTTTCTCCGGTTCGGATGATTTAGGTGGTTTCGTATCGGCTTGCAGTTTACCTTCGTCCTTTTTCTTCGTTGGTGGTTTCCAGGTATTCACTTCATTCGGTGTTTCTTTTTTCTGGATTCGTCTTTGGTGTCGTACTTGGTTTCGACGTTGTCGTTAAATTTCCTTTTCCTTCATTCTTTTTCCAAGAACATAACAAAAAACAGATCAATTATGGTGGTATCTGACCATAATCGACCTGTTCAATGTAACGGAATAGCGTTATTTAGGTTATAAAATCAAAGCATTTGATGTGCGTACCAACGGAATGTAGAAATCTTTATACAAGTATTACATTGGTTAAGTCTACTTGAAATCAGCCGCCCGACTTATTCGGCACTGGGTGGGGATAAATCGTATTCTAAATATTCCTCATCCCATTTGAGAACATGATCTTCTACCGCCACATACCATTCAGTATTCAAAACAGTACATCGTATTTGTGACAGTAAAGCAGTCCAATGCTGAACACCTTCCCAGATTGCATCATCCATGTTATCAGGTAACTGTGTAGAACCTTCAAAAATAATCTCCGGATCAGACGAATCTTTCAGATCATATACATCAAAACCAGTCCAATTGTATCCTTCTCCTGTATTGTTGAATTTTTCAATTTCTTGTTGTACCGAATACTCGGAAATCAATTTCTTTATAAGGTCTCCTTCGACATCTGTTAATGATTCCTTTCGTTTTGCTGAGTAATATATTGAAATCGCCATGCTACAAACCTCTCAATCGTTTTTCATTAGTGCATATACTCTCGTTTAAAGTCTTCATAAATTAAAAATGCATCAGCTAATAATTCTTTCAATTCTTCGTAATTACGGAATATCGGCTTCCTTACTTTATCATTTTCCAGACCATCTAGTTGTTCTTTTAATATTCCCCATGTCCCACCAATCTTAAGTTCGGAATTTTCCCATAGAGACCATATAAATTCAGCTACACCATATTTTAAAGAAATAACGTATTGAAACTTATAATTATTCTGTGTTTCTGTAATCTTAAAAAACTTTTCCTTCTTATTAAACGAGGACTCGTACCCTAATTCACTAATAATTTTTACTACTTGGTTACTTTCATAGTCTTCGAAACTTTCACTAACATTAAATTGATACTTTGTGGCTAGATTCTTATACCTTTCAATAAATTTTATCTTCTCAAAAGTGTATTTGGTATGTTTATCTATCATATTTACTCCTCCCTAAATCTGATTTCGATCCCATATTTATTCTTTGCCAAATCAATGTAATCTTGTATCCCTGAAAAGTTCTTATTAGACGCAGGAATCTCAAGTATTTGTTTTCCCTTAAGTGGTTGACCGTCAATTGGAGGTTTAAAATCAGCGTATTTATCTGTTCTAATTATTGTTCCCGGCTCGTACTTCACCTTCATTTCCTTTAAATAACTCTCAAATGTAGATAACTCAATATCTGCTAAATCAGTCGCTTTTCTTGATACTATCTCGCCTTTTATAGGATCGTATGAATCCAAACGTTTTCCATTACTCAAATGTACTTCATTACATGGATACCATTCTTCCACAACTGACTTTTTATTGAATGCATTGCCTCTAGCCATTGGCGAATCATTCAACCAGTAATCTCTGGCCTTTTTCCACTCCAACCGATCTCGTGGTGGTTTCCCTCTTTAGATTTACGAGCAAGATACTTTTGATAATCCGATTCTAACTTAGAATCTTTAAACTTTCCATTGGAAGACAGTAAATCTTTACCCATCCCCTCAGTGCCTTCCAGTTTATCCTTCGGTTTGTTTGTATTCTCCTCTGGTTTCTCCGATTCGGATGATTTAGGCGGTTTCGTGTCGGCTGGTGGTTTTACCTCGTCCTTTTTCTTCGTTGAAGACGGCTTCCACGTATTCACTTCATTCGGTGTTTCATTTTTTCTGGTTTCGTCTTTGGTGTCGTGCTTGGTTTCGACGTTGTCGTTGAATTTCCTTCATTCTTTTTCGAAGAAGGTGAACTACCCGAACTTGTTTTCGACTTCGGTGGGTTCTCTACAGGCTTAGAGGTTGATCCGCCCCCACTGTTTGCTGTCTTTCCATTCACTGAAGCCGTCTCACCTGTTTTGTTCGTCTTATTATTGCTCCAATGACTCCTCCACCAGACACGATCCCCATCTTCTGACTGTCTTCCCAATACTTTCGGACAAATGTCTTCACTTTGGGCACGATGGACGAAGACGGGCTCGTGTTCACTTTGGGCGTCGTTGTTCCACTTGCCTGCGGGATGGACCGTCTCAGGCCTACAGAACCGCCTGCCGAACCTCCCTTGCCCTTAAAATTAATTTGAGTATCCAGGCCTTTCAGCGTCGCATCATATTGATAATATCCATCCCATAGTTCAGCAAAGGCTTCATCGCTCATGGGGGCCTTTAGCCTACATGATAGATACTTCATCTCCTCAACACTTAGCCCTTGTGCCTTCCAATAATCATAACTCCCTAGTTCCTCTACCGTGATATGAGGCCTGCCAATATCGAAGGTAATATTCGCAAAATGAGGCCCTACGAAAAGAATATCGTATTCCTCCGGGTTTTCCATCACTTTATTGTAATAATCCAGCGAACTTTTCAGTTCCTGATCCGCCTGTTGTTTCGTCCATTTCTCTCGAATATAAGCTGGAATATCATAGTATGTGGCACTAATTTCCTGATGCTGCTGATGCAATTTCTTGAGTAGATCAATGGGGAAGTCGATGTGGTCAGCTCTTTGGCGGCCGTCAGCATTTTACCCAACATCGTCCATTTCGCTTCGTTCTCCTGCTGTTGCAGTTCAGCAAATCCATTCGTAAATCGGTCCAGCAAATTCAGAGCCGAAGGCTTGAAGGAGCCTATCTTCGGCACGCTCGCGATCAGACCCGTGGCAACGGCAGCAATGCCTACGCCGAAGGCTGTCTGGGCAGCAATCCCCCTAGAGCTCCCAGGATCGGAATCATAGCAGTGATGGCCAACGCAGCTCCAGCCAACGATCCATCTTTCGGGTTCGTCGTTGATGCCTGCGTCACTCCAGCAGCCTCTGCGGCTGCTGCGGCCTGAGCTGCTTCGTACTCCTTAATCGGCATCAGCGGTGGCTCCGGCTCCGCAGGCAGATCCGCCACATGAACAGGTGCTTTGTTGCTTCCCTCCTGTTGCAATAGACCTGCTCGTACGTTGGCCTCTCCGTCCAAAATGAAGCTACCACCCCCGCCAAGCAGCCAAATCGCTTCTGGTGCTGTGGCTTCGATCTGTCCGGCCGCAAGCAGGATATTGCTGCCTTGAATGGACAGATTGCCTGGACTATTCAATACGATCCCCTGATCATTCAAGGTAATCGTCAACCCGGATCCAGATTGCAGTGTAACCTCCTCAGGCGACATCCCGATAGAGCTTCCGGCAGGATGCCCCCAGACTTTATGCTCTGTCCCTCCGTTAGTGGAACGTTTACCCTCAGAGATAGAATGACGAATGTACGCTCCGGATTCCAGACTACTTGGAAAATATAATTCCACCTGATCCCCGATCTCCGGCATCATGTATAATCCGCTATGCCCTTCCGCAGCATAAACTGGCGCGACCGGATAGGGGCAGGCGGAGCCTTGCGTCATCGGGCCCTCATCCATGGGTAATTTGATCTGAATGTGATCATGAATCACGCGGACCACCTCGCCGTACAGCGATAACCCAATCAGGTCCGATAGGTTGCATCTAGGTACACGAATATGGTCTTCGAGTACCATGCGGTATGTCGTCATGAGCAACCCGGATTCCAGTCGCGAATGGGCATACACCACGGTCAGCTCTCTGCCATCCGGAAGTTCGACCTTGTCTCCCAACGCATAGGTCTCGACACTTTCCACCGTATATTGCAATACGCCTTGCGATCCCTTGGGACCCTGAATGATATATCGATCTTCCATTCCGGAGCTAAGCCAATCAATTCCGGCCAGCTCCTTACGAACCTGATAAGCTTGGTCTTCTGGCCATTTCCACAACTTACCTGCGGGCAAACCGATATACAGTTTGGGTGATGCCGCTGTGATTTCGGGGACCAGCACTGTACCGAATCGCGAGGCAAGCCTGCGTAGGAACATCCAATCGGTCTCTTTATATTGTAATACAAGTCCGCTCAATGAGGTATTTCCAGTAACCTGATCCATGACATCCGAATAGCGGTAAGAATTCATAATGAATTGAATGAGTTCTTTGAACGTCCACCCTCTGTTTTGAAAGGCTCGTTCCTCAATTCGCATATCCATTTGATAGGAGTTGGACAAGGCTTCAAGTTCGAATCGATAGACCCCTCCCGACAAATGAACCGAGAGCGATGTCATTACGCCATGGAAGAGTCTCCTCACTGATCTACCATTTTCATCGACTTGTCTGAGTACGATAGATTCCCCTTCAGCCTGAACTTGAAGAATGCCCGGCCCATCCTCTTCCGGAATTATACCGCTGACGTAGAGTTTCGCATGCTCGTTCACTTGGCGGGTAATTTGCACGCCTTCTAACCACTGTGCACGATAAGGCCAATATAGACGTATTTGCTCATAGCCGATCTGGTCGAGTTTCTTCTCCGTAATTTCATTCATCGTCAAAAGTCCAATTGCTGTCCGTCATTCTCTATGACGATATCTCCGCCATACAGACACTTGTGCGTACAGTGACTGAGCAGTGCAGCTTTCCCTTCCACCTTGGTATCTCCCTTTCCATGAAGCCAAGGCATGGTCAGCACGGGAACACAAGGCGCTTTCTTAACCCCATAGATGTCAACCATCGTGCTTGCCGCTACTGCTGGATTAGCTGGATTGGAACAGTTACCGAATGATCCAATATGAATACCTGGAACATAATCCTCGACAGTCATCTTCGCCTTCCCCTTGATATATACGCCATGACTGAATGGTATCTTCAATCGTGTACGCTGCGTCCCGCAATTGCATTTAAGTATTGCTCCTGCAACGACATAGCTTTTAGAGGCTTCTCCAGCCGTATGAATCTGGGCATCATGATCTTGACTTTGCGCCATCATAACCTCTCCTTTCTAATTCGTTTGTTCCAAATCCAACGGAATGAATTGTACTCCTGCGACATCTCGCCGCAGAATGCTCTCCGACAACGCTAGATTGACAATGATCACGGTTTCGCGCAGCTCCATCAATTGGAACAGGGGTACCTCCGGGAAATCTCGCTTCAGTACGATCCGCTCCAGACTTCCATCCATGCGCCGACGAGTATGAGGAGATAATACGTTTGCCAGTGCAGGAGGGTGAATGGCCCAATACGTCTCTTGGGTCATTCGCTCCTTGTCCGTTAATACGGTAGCCCTTCGCTTGAGCTGAGGACAATACAAAATAAGTGTTTCAAGCAATTGATCTGAAACCAAGGGAACCGGCTGTTCCAAATAATCCGTATAATCCACATGGAATCCGCTTCGCACATAAAGGTTAATGGCTGTATGCTCACTGCCCGAATCATGAAAAGCCTGATTCCAGGTCCTGCGTTGCAGTTCACCAACAGGCTCAGTCTCTACGCGGTGTATCCATCTGGGATCGGCCATTAGACGAAAGTATCGGATAACCCTCGCCTCCTCTGGGCATCGTCAAAAATCGCACCCTCCACATCAGCACCCTCCCATAACGTATCTGTTAGATTGGCTCCACGGAATATGGCTCCACGAAGGTGTGCTCCTCGGAAGTCAGCACCTGAAAGGTTTGAATTCTCGAAGTTAAGCGCATCGTATTCTGGACCCTGAGCGAGTCCTTCCGGATGTCCCACCTCCCCTATGATCTCCCTGAAAACAGCTCTTTCCAGAGAACACCCGCTGAAATCTGCCCCATATAGAATGCTTCCGGTGAAATCGGTGTTCTCCAGACTACAATCGCGCCAACGTGTCCCTATCAAGATACAGCGTTGAAAATCGGTAGAATGCAGATCGATACGATCAAAACGGCTGTAACGAAAATCTAGATCGCTGCATTCTATTTCACTCATATCCAGTCCCTGAAAGTGCGCGTACATGACCTCCAGACCATCACTTTCTTCCAATGCTTCACCAATCTCCTCAATGCTCCTATTCCTTCGATCAAGACGAAATACGCACTCGCTGGCATCCAAGTATTCTCCCACACGTACTTCGAATATCTGTTCCAGATCCATAAGGGAGTTCCATTCGAAGTCCTCCAGCGCGCGACAGCTACGACGTATAAAATGTACAAGATACCGATTCACCAACGCCGCTTCCTGTAGCATGATTCGGTCCAGTTCTACCGCTGTAACGGTTCCTTGATAGTGAGGAAGTTCTTCTCCTAATCCATTGAGCATCCGTTCAAGACACTCATAGGCCCAGCGGGAAGAATAGAATGAACGGATGGGTGTTCGATCCAGCAACCATGAAGCATCATACGCTTCGACCAGGACATTCATCGCCCCTCCAAGAAGTTCTGTTCGCAACATAGAATATTGAATGTAAGCGATCGGCCCTTTCGCCCCACGCTTTTGGGCGTCGCTGACTTCCTGAATCATCAACCTGAAATGACTTAGGAACTCGGCTGTCAATTCCGTATACCTTGTATGCAGCGTCTGCTGCAAATCATCCATAAGTTTGGCCCGCGCAGGTTTTACCTGATGGGTATAAAAATGTAATATAGATTCCTTGCGATCCATTGGAAATTATCCCTCCTGCCCATACGTCACCCTATACTAGTTGGCTTTCACTTCTGATCCACTCATTTTTGCTTGTCCATCCAATTTGAATGTCCCTCCCCGCCTTCCAGCAACAATTGTGAATCCGCAGATAACGTAATTTTCTTTCCGGCTTTGAGCGAGATATTGCCCCCAGCAGACATCCGAATCTGCTGGCTTCCGATGATCTGAATGCCCTCGTCCCCGCTGAGACGAATGAACACCTCGCCCTCTTTGCTGCTAATGGAGATGGAATCTGGGGTCAGTCTGATTTCTTTACCATAAGGCGTACGGAAAATTTTATGATCCGGTTTGTTCAATTGGTTCGTTCCAGTTACCTTGTTATCCAGACGGGGTGCTCCTGTCGCATAGGCTTCTTCTTCGTTTTGCGTAGGAAAATATACGGCCACCGGATCACCCACTTCAGGCATGACATACCAACCTGTCTGCCCCTCTGCGATGTATGGCGACTGATACAACAGCCACAACGCTTCCTCTTCCTCCTGTTTTTCATCACAGTCCAGCTGAACTCTTACATGACCACCATGCACTGAAAGGATGCGACCAAGTAATGAGCTTCCGGCAATTATCGAATTGTAATATGTCTTTTGTCTTAGTCCTCTATGAAGGCTAAGTACATATTGGTGCTTCACTATTCCTCCCACAAGCTCGGTATATGCCTCAGTCACATATAGGCTTCTGCCTCGGAAGGTAATATGATGTCCAAGCTCCATCACCTGATCTGTCTCGATTTCGTATATAATGAAATCTGATTCGTTGACCTTTAACGTATCGTTTTCGGTAAAGTACATGAATGGTGCCATGTTTTTGCGGATTGTATAACGTGTATTGTCCAGATCGATTGAGTTTCCGTGCTCAAAGACGCCAAAATAAAATTTGGGGCTGTCAAACTGAGCGGCCGGCATCAAGCTGGTGTGAAAACGAGAAGCAAGTCTCCTGAGAAATGCCCAATCCGTTTCTTGATATTGCACGGCAACCTTCCCGATCTTGGCCCCCCTGTTCCCTCATCAATCACGTCCAGCCCCGGATAATCCTGATCCAGTTCCTTTAACAAATCGGGTAACTTCATTTTGACATTTTGAAATGTACGCGTTCGTTTTGTAATGTCCATCCGGTATGTATGTGAAATGGCCTCCACGTGGAGCGTATATACGCCTCTGACAACCTGCACTTCAACAGATAGTGGAATGCCTTTGAACAGAGGCTTCTTATTGCCATCCTCATCTTTTTGCCACACTTCAATTGGGGTATTTTGATCCGTAACATCGACATAGCGATCCTTCCATTCCTCAGACACCATGCCCTTAAACACGAGCCGAGTGTGCTCATTCATTTTTTCCGGATCGTCAGTTCTTGCAAATGCACCAGTTCATATGGTTCAATAATCAGATTCTCATAAGTCAGACTCATGTTGCCCATCTCCTTTCAACTTCAATGGATCGCAAGTGAATTTAGAATCGTCTCGCCAGGCTCCAGCCAATCGCGCTTTTCTTCATCCGTGCAATTAAATCCGTAAACAAGAACTGACTGGTCTAAAATCGAAAAACCGATATGGTTATAAATCTGATTATTCAACCCCTGAACGGAAAACTGACAGTAGCCCGTGAACTGTCCCGTTTCAGTAATTCGAACGCCATGTTTCTCCCATTGTCTGATAGGCTGCGTTCCGCGAATGACATTGGCCATCGTTTCGGTAAAGGAAGTCAGCTCCTCTTCCGAAATTCGATGCTCCAGTCTGTTAAACGTAAAATTGACTGTCCCTGAATCATTGGTATATATCCATTCCGGCCGATGAGACGAAGGATACTTCATGCTCGCTTCCTTCTCTGAAATTAAACGCAATGAACGTGGAAGGGATATGGCTACCCTACTATCGTACAACTCGGTTCGTTTTAGAAATACGCTTTCCTTTCCAATACGGAGCCTCGCTGGCAACTCTGTTGAATCAATAGCCTGGGATTTATGTGCTAATTTAACCACCTTTTCTATTTCACTGTTTTGATCATTCTCTTCATTTTCACGATGGTTATATAATATGGGAATTACTTTGCGATCGAGATATTCCATATGAAAAACAACTTCCTTTCCTTGTGCTGAATCAATCCACAATCATTCGATGTGGTCCGCCCACCGGCATACCCGAACGTCCCGTTCCCCGGCCTGCATTCGCCAGTATACGATCCAGATATCGATGAATTTGCGCATTATCATATTCTCTGTACTCCAGCCCCAATCGACTGGCAATGTGATGCAAGATGACGCTACGCCCAACCGTTCCTTCATTGAGACACATCATGGCGAAGACCAGATCCTGGGGATCAGAGGTCCCCGTTCGAAGCAACCTCTCGGCATAATCCTTCATGACAACCGGGGATAAGGTGCTTGTCCCCTCGGCTGCATAAGGGACATGAATGACATGCAGCGTGTTGAACTCCGTTGCCAAGTCGGCAAAGGTCTGGTAGTCACGCCGCAGCCGGGCCCCTTCCTTCAGCTTGAATCGAGCCAGCTCCAACTCACTCGATGTGCACGTTGCCTCTTCATCCAGGAGCAGTTCCGAGTGGCTTATCGTCATGTCACTCACGGTCTCCTCCGCGGTAAACCGAAGCTTCAGCACATTGACCCGTCCCGTAGCTTGGTATGCCAGTTCCATAGGCTCTGTCAGCATATAAAGCCTTCCTTTATACAGCACCATCCCAGGAGCGACGACCAATTTGTCCGGGAAGACTTCTACCTCTGCACCTGCAAGAATGCCATCTGCATAACCGCGATAGTACAGTTCGATGAAGTCTCTGGGGAAATCACGTAGTCCCTCCAACATGGATGTTTTCAGAATTCTTCCCTTGTTAAAATGCGGATACGAATATGTGAACATGAGCGGTGTTCCCCTTTCTGCTCGTGGTCCTCACTTCATTCCGTCAAAGAAGTCCAGTTCCGACAAGTCTGTCTCAAACGGAAGCAGCTTCTGCGATCCCAGATACAGCCGTTCATTTCTGCGAGCTACAGGCAACACATGGAAGCCCCAATGACGATCATCCGGAAAGACAAAAACTTCGTCTCTCCATTCACGATGGAATCCGTATCATCTTGCGGAATTTTATCTCCATATCGATCTCGAATGTCTTCGTAGAGTACCTCTTTATAGAAATCCGGGCGGTTCGCATATACGAATTTTTGTCTCAGCTGGCCATCGCTTCCGCTAAGGTACAACTCCACTTCTGCCGTCTCGAATGGCCGGGAAATGCTACCGGGAATACCATCACTCCGATCCAGACTGCTGATCAGCATTTTTTCCCGTCCATTATGCGTGTAGGCACTTACGGTATACGGAATTACAGCGGCATCATGCGTGATGTCGGCTTGAACGCTTCCTGTTTTGCGGGCACTCAGATAACGAATCGCCCCTCGAAGGCAGGCAAGTTTAAGATCAGGCACACGCCCTTCCGCAGGTTTTTGCCGAAACTCAATGCTTCTGCCTGGAACGAACTCTTTCAATGCTTCCCGAAATACATCAATGCGACAGGACTGACCTGTCAACTTAATAATCGAGTACTGGTTCATCCGCCCTTGCCGATAGAAATCATCCAAAAACTTGCGAACCACCTCATAGATATCGGCCTTAATCAGCTGGGTAATTTCCTTGATATTGAACACCACATCAGGGAACTCATATTCATCCTTCAACTCCCCATTCCGTTCTACCGAGAGGAACCAACGCTCCATGGTGGTGATCTGCAGATCACTGTCCCCGTCGCCCTCCATCTCCGAGTGGAATCGGTTACGCAAGATGCCGGTTTTGCGGAAAAATTGCTGCTTCATCTCTTCTGCGATTTCCCATAGAAAGTAGAAGTTGCCTCTTACCCGCAAATACTCGTCCCGTGAACGATTCTCTCGACGTGCAAACGCAGTAGGGATGATATGTTCTGCCTCCTCATAGCGTTGCTCCAGCTTTTGATAAACGGACTTCACACCCTCTTCGTCCACCTGACGGAACACATCCGCACCAGGTGCCTCGATTAGACTATCAATATCCGTCACCTGACGGCGTCCGCTATAGTAGTCGGCGAATACAATTTTCATGAATTGCATAATACGATAGGTAATGTTGTGACCTCCGAAGTTCGTATCCCCATTTTCGTAGGTAGTATGGATATCGAGCTTGTACGCCATATGTCCGTCCTCGATCGTAAAGGCACAGGAAGACAAATCGGTCGTTCCACCTCCACAATCAATCACGAGCGCATGGTACGTCTGCCCTTCCATGAAAGCACCACGTTCCATGCCGTCAGCAAGGGTGTTATAGAGCACAGCCATTCCCTCATCCAGCGCATACGTCTGCTCAATCCGATAATCCGGAAGCATCTCTCCGAACATCTGCAAAAACTGTGTTTTCATCTTCACGGGACTGGTAAAATGCACATGCCGAAACTTGCACTTGAACTGATGCTCTGCCGTTCGGATGATGTAGTTCATGTACGCACGCAGCAGATCCATACGAGAAACCATGGCTGCATTGCCATGAACATCGACAATTTCTTCCATTTTGTTGTAGTTGTTCACCCAGCGCTTCATACTGCGGAAAACACTCGCCCGGCTGCTGTACCCTCCCCGACGCATGCTTCGCAGCGCTTCATAGCCGAACTCGTAACGAATGTTCGCTGGATCCGAACACTCCGCCACACCGATTGCCGTAGGCAGGACCTCGATCCAGTCCGTATCTTTGTATGTAGGGTCGGGAAAAGCAACATAGTTGATGGCATCCATACGGACTCGTCCATTCAGCAAATCCTGGCTACTTGGCGCCTGAATATAACCGTTATGCAAATAGGCGCCTGCCGTCGTATTGGAGGTGCCAAAATCAATTGCAAGCACTGCTTCTGTCGGTTCAAGCTCCCGGATGTCCAGATCTGCCAGTGGGATTTGAGTATATTGAATATGAACCGGTGGAAGCGGTCTGCTGGAATGATAGGTTTCATATAGATACTCGGAGTCGCGTTTACGGAAAAAGAGAAGACTGTATTGTCTGTTTCCCGATCTCTTCCAGGTTGATCCACTTCCTGCCGTCAAATAAAAGGTTCCCGATACGGAGTCGTCCTTAACCAGGTTGAAGATGCCACACAGCTCCATGCTCTCATTGACTAAAAGTACGTTGGATTCGGTTAATCCACCCGGTGCCGTGACCACATATCGATCCAGCTTGTCCACGTTCAATCCTTCGTACAGAATCAGTCGCGCAGGCACACTAATGCCTCCATCACTGCTCATGGGAGCCGTCATATGACGAGAGATAGCCTTTTGGATGCGCTCGAATCCACCTTCAACAGACTGATCGATCCACAATACATCGTCCGCTCCCAGAAATTTTAAAATAATCCGAATCAGTTCTTCCCGCTCCGTCCGAGGGCCCAATCCCTCAATTAACCGTTCCTTGTAGCAAATGTTCCGTAATTGGAATGTGGTCATGTCCATCAATTCTTCGCGCGTATAACGCATGGTTCCTCTGGAACGTTCCCTGCTCGTGGCGTCAGGATACAATCGGTATGAATAGCCGTTCATCTATACTTCCTCCTTACAACTGCTGATGCTGCTTAATATAGGGCAATCCCGTCCTGTATCATCGTATAGTCCACATCCAGAATGCCAAAATGATGCCCCCAGTATATTTCCGTGTCGAAACGTACCGGCAGAAAGAGCTCAAGAATCAGTTCCAGCTTCTCCTTCGCTTCTGTACGTTCTACCTGACCAATATACAAAAGCAATTCATCCTTCTCCTCACAATTGGCATAAAGGGTTGAACGCGGGAACATTCGAACAAGGGTATCCCTCAGTAGATGAACGGCCTCTCCCGTATCATACAAACGGAGCATATTGCAGGCGATCACTTCCTGCTCCTCCTGCCCGAACAGCTCCAGTCGCCGCCGAACCCGATCCCCGTATACACCCGAATGCATATCCTTCAGAATGAAGCGAATATAATACTCCCTCTTGTTCATACCCTGCATCAAATCCATATCCGCCAGAAAATGAATAACCAGATCAAAGAGTGCTTCCCGCAACTCCACCTGCTCTTCATTATTGATATCGAACAGGTCCCGGAAAATATCAAAAAAGCGATAATACGGATTGACTTCAACCGTACCTTCCACGCCTGAAGCATTCAGGTTTGTCTGGCTAA
Source organism: Paenibacillus sp. OVF10 (assembly GCA_022836915.1). GTDB lineage: Bacteria > Bacillota > Bacilli > Paenibacillales > Paenibacillaceae > Paenibacillus. The sequence goes on from CP094668.1 coordinate 5,876,951, forward strand.
GTTCCATATAAGGCGAATATACACGTGCTGGCACAAAGGTTACGTCGCGCAGATCGGTTCCATCACGTTTAGCTCGAATAATCAGATCCCAGATGTAATTCATGCTGTACTCACACCCATTCCCCTTCGCAGCAGTATTCCGGGAAAGCCAGCTGGATTTCGGATACCAGAAAGCTCAGCAGATCATCCAGAAAAATAGCCTGTAACGGCTGCTTCCCGTGTCTGCTGAACCTTAAAATCATTCGATGTTTATCTGCCTCAACACGGACATGGTCGCTTACAAATGTATTAAGTGGGTACGTAATGCCCAAAGCGGGTCCTGGCGCCACCACTTGTACATCTTCCAGTTCCAATCCCTCTGCTGCCTGAAAAGCGTGAACCATGCGGGCAATCTCCCTTTGGACCGCACAGAACGTCCTTCCTGACGCGCATATTTACCGGCAAACCCTTCCCGTTTGTTATTGGAAAACAGTGGATAGTCCATTCTGCCAATTCGAGTTGCGACAGGACCGGCTATTTTCAGCACCGTCCATGAATCGGATTTTTCCAGCGGTGATACGATGGTGATATCTTCTTCCGATCTTTTGATATACCGAATATGCGATTCGTCTCCATCCACCAGATATCCGTGTTCCGTTCCGGTTTTGCGGAGTGGCAACACATGTTCATAATTGATTCGGTCCGAAGCCGGAACAGGGAATCCACCCGTTTTCATATCAATCTTCTGGATGTTCCACAGCGGAATCATATTGGTTCTTTTATAAGACTCGAACTCCTCCAGATGGATGGAAAGTTCCTTGACAGTATGTTGTTTGTCCCATGCCTCTCCGTCATCCGAACCCACTAGAACACAATCAACGAATTTGAAAATATAAGGTGCATTAATCGATTTCCATGGCAGGCTGTTCTTACGAAAGACCCGGTACAATTCTTCAACTTTGGAGATATACGCAGTACTTGATTTCAACCGAACCGTTATGGCATGTCTGCCTTCATTGGTTACAATCTCCCCGCGAAATGTCCGATTACTGTTCAGCAGAGATTGGAGTTCCTGTTGCCCACATTCCATGTAGAATGTGAACAATTTCATGTCTTCCTGACGCGCCAGTGCCTCTGAGGCCTCGCTCAAATAGACGGTCTGTGGTTCAGCATCCTCAGGAATGATCGGGTACAGAAATTCATGAATGGGGTCCAGATCTTCCCGCGCGCATAATGTGACATATACATCATGACGTTCCTCCTGCGGCAACACCTCATCAAAAACTCGTTGCTCAATCTGTTTGTTCAGCGTCTCCTGATACTCCACAAGATTAAGAAAAACGCCTGTCATGAGATCTTTGAGCATGCGGCGTTGTTCCAGATCCTCCATCTTGTTAAGACGGTCACGAATCATGTCTTTCATCATGAATCTCCTCCTCCCGATGATTCCTGTTCGTTCACGTCAGCCTCCGTAGTGTCGGTGCTTCCGTCAGCCTTGGAGGCAGAATTACTGCTAGCATTACTTGTCGTTTTTCCAGAAGAAGCACCTGAGCCAGAAGCATCCGCATTGCCATTTCCAGCCGAGGTGACATCACCAGTGGAAGAACCGTTCCCCACTGTATTGCCTGCGCCCATACTTCCGGTACTGCCGGTCATATCCGAGGTCATTCCCGATGTATTTGCTGTATCTAATCCTGCCGTATCCTGCGTAAGATCAGCCGCCGGTACAGGTGGGTTCAATTTCTCATCCAGCTTGTTTATTTTCCGCTCCATGGCCAGCACGCGTTCCAACATATCGATCTCCTGATAAATTTCTTGTGCCGAAGCATAAGCATCCCTGGCTCCACTATAGTCTCCAGCTTCATTGAAGCGGTCACCCTTCTGTTCCAGCGTATCTGCTTGAAGCTGCCGGGATTGCCGTTTGATATCTGCACGTTTGGTCTCGGCCGTCTCCAGTTGCGTAGCAATTTCCTTCAGCGCATCCTTGTAAGCTGTCTCCGTCGCGGCTGTTCTGGCCCTTTTATACAAAATGATCGCTCCGCTGTAATCTCCATTCTGGAGTTTCAGATCGCCCTCGGTGATCCAGTCTTGCACTTGCTGGAAGGTGGTCATCTGCTCCAGACGCTCCTGAATAACTTCCCGGTTGAACATGCTATAGGATTCAGACAACTCCAATGCTTTGGTGTAACTCGCGGTTGCTTTGGTAATGTCGCCTTCTTTCAGGTGAGCTTCCCCATCAACCAGCGTCTGGGCAGCAGCCATCTTCGCAGTCAACAGCTTTTTATGTATCGGGTCCTTGATTTTGATGGAATTATTGCGCGCCAGGCTGTAGTCCGAGACTGCCTTGGCATACTCTTGTTCCTTGACGTACTGGTCTGCGGTCTGTTCATATTGCAGCATATCTACGGCCAATTCAGCTTTTTTGGCTGCACTTTTCACCGCGTAGAATATGCCGGCTCCACCAAAAATCAGGAGCATAACCAGCATGATGGCAATCCGCTTAATCCATTTCTTACGGTTCTTGGGCTCTTCATGAAAAATCTTGTTCACATATATGGCTGCCGCACTATAATTCTCGATACGGGTACGCTGCTTGCTAAGCATTACTTCTTCAAGCGTATCCGCCAGTGTCTGCGGGTCATTGGCACCTTCAACCGCATCGATCATCTCGGCATCCTGAACCCCTTCCCATAATCCAGGGGTACAGAGCACAAGCACATCGCCATCGGCCAGCTTGATCTTATCCGATACATACGGTCTGATCATGCCAGGTTTGCCCGCGTATTCATTCAGATTGCCGCGTTCATCATGTTGATCCACACGATCCTCTGCAATCTGGCCTTCGGCTGCCAACTGGGCAGCAACGCTATGATCCTTGCTTTTTAGTGCAAGCCGATTTCCACGAAAATGATACAACCGGCTGTGTCCGGCAGATGCCCACACCATACGTGTATAATCTGTCACTACAATGACGAATCCCACTTTGAGCCTGACTCGGCGGCTTTCATACTGCAACCATTCATGGGCAATCTTGATATATTCTGTCAGTCTGCGTTTGGACATGGTTGGCTTTTCCAAAAGGATTCCAGAATCGTCTGTACTGTGATCTGTGCACTATTCACTTCCGTGTCTGTATCCAGGCCATCTGCAATGACATAACAGGCCCAATCTTCCAGCTCAACGCAGCCGTAGAAATCCCGATTCTTCAGGAAAGATCCTGCTTCCGAGACAAAAGCCGTCTTGAATTCACTGTTCTCCTTCCTCATCCGTCTCCCCATTTCCCTTCCCTGTGCGTTGCCTGATCCGCTACCATCCTTGCTCCAAAATGATAATCGTGGCATTATCCTGATGCACGAGCTGTTTTTCTTCAATCAAATCAATGATGGTCTGGGCTGCATCAAATGGCGCCATGTCTTTCGCCAGTATAGTCTCCAGTTCCATTTCAGTAAGGGAGTTGTACACCCCGTCACTGCATAACACAATCTTGTCCGCCGGTTGCAGTGCAAACGGCTCGTCCGCGATTTCCATTTGTTTAAAATGGTCGTACCCCAAATAGTTGACCAGCCTTTTGCGCTGCGGATTATCCAACGCCTCCTGCTCCGATATTTCTCCAGACATATACTGTTCTTCGAGTTGAGTTTCCAGCGTATGTTTATGATTGATAGCAAGTAGCTCACCTTTGCGAAACACGGCCAAAATGCTGTCCCCTACTGCGCCCCAATACAGCTCCCTGCCCTTGATCATGGCAGATACCAACGTCGTTCCTCCAGGAACGCCAAGTAAATTGCGAAGAATCGCCTGGTTTGCCGCATGGGCAGAAGCATCCCAAAACTCTCCCGGATCAGGAAACCGCTCCAACTCTTCAAACTCACGGATAAATGTTTCTACAGCAGTTGTACTGGCTACTTTCCCACCAGATAAGCCGCTAATTCCATCGGCAAGTACCGCGAGTACACCATATGGCTCCACGGCACAGGCAAAATAATCATCCTGCTCACTGCGAGCACCGATGGTCTGTCCATTCCCAATCTGAACACCCACTGGCCTATCGTCACGTTGCCTTACCGGAATCCGGCTTCGGACGAATAACAACAACCAGATCGACAAACAGCCTGCTGCCAGAACCCAATAAGGCGTTAGCTCCTTGTCGTTCCACAAGATCATGAAGGTATTCACTGTTGCTCCCATTCAAAATGCACACCACATAATGGGATGAAAATGAATTTGCTGCGTCCCAATTGAATGACGTCATATGCAGCCAGTTCCACCGGAGAATAGACCGCTTCATTGTTGTGATAAGCAAGGCCGGAAGCATCGCCGGGCAGCAGATAGAAATTCCGTTTTTTGGATCATATACAATCACTGCATGATTACGCCTTGAAATCGTGTTATCCCCGAGGATTCGAACATGCATCTCTTCCGAACGTCCAATAAAGTTCTTTTCAGCCATAATTCGATAATCCTGGCCCATCTGCGGACCTTCGATACACACCATCCATCCCGTTACCGGTTCAATTCCTGTTGTTTCCCCCAGGTATGGCATCGTTCTGTCATCCTCTGCTGTGCGAGGCGCGCGTGGGATTGCTCCCGCTGCTTCACTATTGCCGGAAGCCGGTGACTCGACGGCCAGATTGCAATATGGACACGTGTTTCCGTGCCGTCTCGTGCTGAACATATGTCCGTTTCCACATCTTGTCAGACTCATTTCTTTTCATTCCCCCGTAAGCTTGTATAATGGTACGCCAACGTTATTTCACCAAAATTCGGGTATTGGCAATATAAATTAAGTCCCCTGCCTCAATCAGGCTGGGTTCTTCGATTTCCAATTTGGATGATCTGCTTTGATTTCCCTTACGTACACCTACGCCGCTAGCCGAGTCAATATCCTCGATAAACCATTGGCCCGAGGCTTTGTTCAGCACAGCATGTTGCGGACTGATGAGGGAAGCATATGGAGTATCGGACAGATCAATGTCCGCCTCACTGTTCTTCGAACTTTTTCCGATCAATACACTCGTCTCACCCTGAATGTACCATTCCTTCACACTTGTACCGTCGTCGTCCAACAGCACGAGTTTCACAACACGTGAAGACAGCTTCTTCTTTTCCCCCTTGGTGGCAGGTATGTATTTAAAAATAGGTATGCTCCCCGGAGAGGACTACAATAATTCCAGTTATCCACTGGGCACCCATGTCCCGGTTAATGATGAATATGTAATACAGCACGGCTAACGAAATCATGGCGACGCATGCATCAAGCCCTATAGTCATTACCGACCTTCCTCGTCTCACTTCCATAACCTCCGCCTGAACCGGCACGATCCATTACAGGTCACCGGCTTACTTTTTCGAACTCCGAAATATCGGTCAAACATGGCGGACATATCCATTCCTTTATTGGGATCGGCTTTGCCACTGTTTGAGCTTTCCTTGCCTTTGGGGCTATAGCCAAAAAATTGTTCAAACTGTTCCTGCATTCGTGATGGATCAGACCATACCTTCTCGGTATTCATAGGTCCATTTTTTGTATGTCCACTCTTTTCTCGTGCAGTATTGGATGTTGTTCCTTTTGCCCCTTCTGGATTCCCCGTAGATCGAGGTTGTTGATTGTATGTTGCCCTTAGCTCGGGGTTTCCGAGTGTGCTGTAGGCCTCATGTACTTGCTTGAAACGCGCCTCTGCCTGCAGATCTCCCCGTTAACATCCGGGTGAAATTTCTTCGCCAATTGACGATAAGCCTTCTTGATCTGCTCCGGAGAAGCTTCACGTTCTACACCAAGCACGGCATAATAATCTTTCATGGTATTCGTTCCTGCCTCCCTGCCGTATTCGGGCGTAAATAAAGATTAAGGGGCACAAGGGCCCCTTAACATGACAGCGTTATTCTAGGCCAGTCATAACTGACCCGGAACATTAGTTGCCCCCTTTTATACCGGGAAGCCGCCTTCGATTTTAGTGAATTCAGTTTTGTCTTTTTTCTGTTTGATGAACAGGCTGAATTCACCCACGCCTTCGGTATCTCCGAAACGCTCTGTGTAATCCACAACGAACGCGTTAGGCATGTAAATTTTGCGTACCACTTGATCCGCTGCAACCACTTCCAGGGTTACTTTACGATAGCAATCTGCTTTTTCAGCTGGAACGAGGGACCACAGAGCAAGTTTCATCGTGTCATCTGCATTGTCACCGTCTGTTGCTGTAATAATTTTGCCACTGATGCGAAGTGTTGCACCTACATCTGTGGATCTAGCGTTGGAATCATCCGGTGTATCTGTGTCATACACTACTGTGCGGATATTATCCATTCCCAATTCGATTGTTTCTGCGCCTTCTACTTTCAATACAAAACCCATTAATAAAAACCTCCTTAAGATTAGAAAACAATGTGCCCGGCATGCTCTCCATCTGGGGAGAGGTACCGGAATATATGTATAAGGTCAGCCAGTAAAGGCTGCCTCTAACACCAAAATAAATGTCTACAATTCGTTGTTTGAAGAATTATATTCAAAATCCAAAACTTGTAACTACTCCAGTCTCTTACACTTTCATCGCGCTGGTGCCTTTGGTAATCATGACCTCCAGGTTCTTCACATTGCCGTTGAATACCAGATCAATGTGGCACATATTGCTCTTCTCATCGATGATAAAGCTCATGTCGTCACCTTCCTGAATGATCGAATTGATCGACCCTCGGGTTCCCAGCCACCGGCTCTTCTGACTGCTCGGATTGTTGCTGAAGAATTTGACGATATTTTCATGCTTGAAATCACCCGTCTGGAAACGGAGCAAGCGCTCAATGTAAGTACTTACGAGTGTTTTATACAAGGAATCAAAGCCATCTTCGGACATCGCCATGCTTCTCGCTTTGTATACCGTGATCCGCTTGATATCGCTATCCTGGATTTGGGCATTTTCCGATGAGAAAATAAATCCAAAGTTTTTGCGGTTAATCGAATCCTTGATGGTGTTCGTGAATCCGGAGATTTCTTTGGTCATCGTAGTCACGACACGCAGACTGTTATCGCCTGCTTCAATATCAAAACGCACACCTGGATAATCCCGGTTCACGGTTTTGAATGCGCCTCGTAGATACTCGGGGCACTGATATGCAGCCACAATTCCGGCAGATACATAAGACGCACCGACATACACACCTTCAATCCACAGCTTCAAAATGTCTTCTTTCTCCTTGGAAAGTTCCACACCATTCTCTGTCTGAAGCATACGACTGTCGATAACGACACCGGACTTCTCTTTCGGAATAATGGTGAAATTCGGAGCACTTGGAATGGCGAATTCGCTGTAGTCCTTGCGAGTTAATACCGAGCATTTATCAATATATTTATCGATGCCCGCAGTAGCCATGCTACTGAATGTAGTCTCTTCTCCGGATTCAAAGCTGAAGAATACTTGTACTTTGTAGTCTTTAACGACTTGTAGGAGCATGGACAGGGATTCCATACTGTTTCCGTCTTGTTTAACCACTTTCTCGTTACCACGGAAACGGGCACGACTGACTTGAACTTGTCCCGTATTCTCCAGTTCAACGGAAGGAACAATACCGAACCAAATGGTGTCGGTAAAATCATTCTTCGCATTGACTGTGTTGAGATAGGTCTCCAGCCGCGGAATGTTACTGCTCTTAACAAGCATATCCAGCTTGGCATTGGCAATCAGCATGGAAGGCAGCATGCCTTTGTTTTTGGTCGCATATTGATCAAAGAACATTTTGACACCCAAAATTTTCTCTACCAGCGGTTTTACGGTTTTCACAAAGTCATCCTTGGCGTTCTTGTAAAATTCCAGGTATGTATTGTAATTCTGTACTTCAACTGCCGTATCAACATCCGTCTGAACCGCAGGAAGTGGGCAGAATGTACGAACGACCAGATCCTGTACATACGGTGAAGGTGCCTCGGAGAGTGAATCATAATCTTCGGCAAACACCTGAGTCAAATCTGTGCTTGTCGACTCATCCAGGAGCATCAACTCGTTGTTATCACTCTTTGGAGCTTCAATAATTTTCAATTCTCCGCTCTCACCAATCGTGAGTTGTCCTACCTGAATCGCTTCGGAAGAAGTTTCTTCTTGAGCACGGCCCAGCAACAAGCGGGTTTTGATATCTTCGATGGCCAGTGGCAGCATTGCCATAACATTGTTATAGTTCCGGCTGGCATCTTCAAACATGACATTAAGTTTATCCCCGATATCCAACTTCTTCGGGTCCCCGTCATCAAGCTTCTCATGCTGGCCATACATGTAATGAATTTCTTTCCGTACCTGCCGAATGTCATCCATAACCTTTTTCGGTGAAATCATATCCAGCAAATTTTCAAACTTGAAATCTACATTCGTAATCCCCTGACTACGTTTGGTATCGATCAGGGTAAAGAGCATTCTCAGGAAGTCATTGCTATGATCAATTTTGATCTCAGAGATTGCTTCATCCGGAATCCCTTCCGGTTTTTTAAGCGTATACATGACTTTCTGGTTTACCGCATTGAAAAAGGAATACACACTGGGAGAAAACTTGTCCAAAAACTCATCGAAGTTGCGTACAAGCAAGTGTTCGTTGATCTCCTTGATCTTGTCATCATTCAAACTGTCGATCCCTTTTACGTCACCGACAATCGTAATCAAATCCATTTTCTCAGGATTGATCTCTTCAAAAAGCATCGTTCGGTTCGTTTGATTAATAATATCCATTCAGGCAACATCCCCCTAATGATGGTTCATTTGGGCGAATGCTTCCCCCTCCATCAATTTTTGACACTCCGCACGCACTATCAGTCTTTGGTCATGATCTAAGAGAATCATCTTCTCAGGCCATCACAAGTCCAATAGAACGAGCTGTCAACATATGACTGGAACTTATGTACCAGATTATGCCGTTTGCTTTGGAGATTTATGGAATTCATCTTAATCATCAGCGATATGTTTTGTCAATATTCCCCTATATAGGTCTAAAAGCTCATTTATGTGACTTCGATATACCTATAGAACTATTTTCCGAATTTCGCTTCACTTCCCTTCGAATCATGCCGATGATAAAGAATATCCTATAATTTGGATGATGTTCAATGATTTAAGACTAGTGGAGTTTTTCCCTAATCATAAGGAAATCACCTTAACGTATGCGGTGTTGCAATATTCTTAACTTATCAAAACTACGCATAACGGGGTTTTATCGAGTGAAAACAAAAGTTTTTCAACAAAAATCAGTTTCACCTCTAAAAACAATTGTAGTGCCCAAAACAGAAAGGAGATTCAAAGCATCGTATGATATTAATAAAATTAAAAAAAACAATTTTCTCTCTCTTGTTCATCAGCTTTTTAATTCCAGCATGGGACATGGGAAGCATATACGCTGAATCATCCGTCAAGACCCAGACGTATGAAGGACTCGATGCCATGTTTGTCCTGGATGTTAGCTACTCCATGAATGAGACCGACAAAGATCGCATCGCCGAAGAAGTTATACATATGTTTATGGATATGACTAGTGGACCTAAGACCCGATTGGGGTTTGTAGCTTATAATGACAAGATCACTTCATCCGTACCACTGATGGATATTTCATCCTCTGGAGCTCGCAATAATCTTCGTAGCCGTGTGGATGGCTTAAAACGTTCAGGATATACAGATCTCGGACTTGGCTTACGCCGAGGTGCTAGCCTGCTTGAACAATCACAGACGGACAAACGTAAACCATTTATGATTTTGCTCTCTGACGGAGAAACGGATTTACGAGGATCGACGAGCAGAACACCTGCCGACTCATCCAAGGATGTGGACAAGGTTATTGAGATGGCACAACAAGCTGGTTATCCCATCTATACTGTGGGACTAAACCGCGACGGTACGGTTAACCCCGCAGAATTGGAGCGCATCGCCAAAGAAACGGGTGGTTCTTCCTTCATTACCGGAAGTGCGGACGATCTGCCTGAAATCTTCAATCGTATTTTTGCAGATCAGATTCAATCTGTTCTTGTGTCTGTAGCGGCTGTGACTGCAACTGGAGCAATGCAGGAAGTAACCGTGGATATTCCTAACTCCAGCATGGCGGATGCCAACATTATCATGCTCTCTGATCATGCTGTCTCGGAAGCTCAGCTCTATTATCAGTCGAGCAATGTCAGCTTCATTCGATCTGATAAATATGCTCTGATGAAGATCATTCGTCCGGTCAAAGGACAGTTTAAACTGAAGTTTAAAGGTCGTAGTGGTGATCTGGTGAAGATTAATCTACTGGGAAATTACAACGTAGCTGCTACTGCAAATATGGCAACGGAGCAGCCAGTCAAGGGGAAAAGCATCACATTTGAGGCATCACTCTACGATCAGGCTGTGGACCCTAAACCCATTCAGGACTTGGATGTGTACAAGGGACTGGAAGCGGAACTCATTGTAACTCCATCTGATGGAAAGACAGAACGTATCCCTTTGACCAATACAGGTAGCGGATTTACGGGAAAATACACTTTTCCCAAGTCGGATCTGTACACATGGGGACTACGGATCGACGGTCCAGACTTTTATCGCGAAATTACTCCGGTTGAAGTAGACATTACGAATCAAGCACCCGTATCCACCGGCGAATCCATGGTGTTATCCAAAGATGACAGCAATACAGATGTCGACCTGAACAACTACTTTAAGGATGCCAATAATGATCCTTTAACGTATGTCCTTGCTGAAGGTGGAAATGAACGCAAGCTCGGGGAGGCCGTCATTGAAGGTAACCTGTTGCGATGGTCTTCTCTTCACACTGGAAGTTCCACCATTAAGGTGACAGCAACGGATTCTGAGGGAGCAAGTATAACTACAGACATTACGTTGCAAATTCAGTCTTTACGTGAAAAGGTACTTCTCTATACAGGATTGGGCCTGCTTCTTACTGGTGGTATTTTCGCACTGTATTGGTTCGTATTGAAACCAAAACCCGTATTCCGCGGAAGACTGGAAGGATACTTTCTAGCTACAGCGAACGGCGAGGATATACCAGTGACCAATTGGCCTCTAACCTCATTGGAACGTCGAAAAGTAAGTCTCAGTGAACTTTTTGATCGCATGGACATTGGGGTCAAAGTACCTGAAGCGGGACGAATCTGGCTGGAAGCGGGTAAGAAAGAAACGTTATTGGTACGGCACGATACGAATTGTACGGTTGTCCGAGGCCGAACGCCAGTGAAGCGTAGATACACGGAAGCTATGGAGTACAATGAAAAGTTGTATATTACGTTTGAGGATGGTGTTACGGAGATCGAAATTCGTTACAAAGCCATCAAACCAAGTACCAATATCTATGTAGGACAAAGAGAGACCCCCAGTAAACTACGTGTTAACTAAGTGGAAACGAAACACGTTAATGCGAGTTCTCTCTGAAAATATAAAAGAAAACAAGCCAGTGCACCCCATATGTGAGGGTAAGAACTGGCTTGTTTATGTTTACACCTATTTAACGGCTATGTTTCATTGAAACGTCTCTACTTTATGAACATAGGTTATGACTGCTTACGCCGTCTCATGTTGCTTTTTCGACTCCACTTCATAGACCTGCGTATGTTCATTCTCGGCCAAAGACCATTCCACTGTACCTGGTTTGCGCACTTTCCATACCCAGGCTTGAACTCGCAGCGAGCTTCTGACCCATGCTAAAGAGGCACAGCGTTTCTCAGACCGAACCGTCAACCCCCAATGAATAACACGAGCAAGCCAAGGATTCACATACTCATTATGTGAGCGAACAGATGGCAATTCATCCTGGAACAACCGCTGTTTCACGTCCATAGGGGTTGCCCGCATGTCCAATAATGGAGCAGAGCTGCCAAACTATAGATGTCCGACATCGGTCCCTGACTGGATTTCTCCGAATAAAACTCCAGCGGAGAATAACCTGCCGATGTAAATATCACCTGTTTCTCTCCGGATTGCATTGGCCAACGGGTAGCTGAGCCAAAGTCCAGAAGTTTGGGTGTACCATCCTCCATAACCATAATGTTGGAAGGTTTCACATCCCGGTGAAGAATGCCTTGCTTATGTATGTAATCCAATGTATCCACCAGTGGAAGCAGCGTCTCCGTTATGAAGGCAGCATCAAGAGCATGATTATGTTCATTCAAATACTCGGTCAATGTGATTCCCGTGCAGTATTCCATCACCAGATACCCCGTATCATTCGCTTCAAAATGATCCAAATACGAAACAATATGAGGATGATCCAGTTTTGATAACAATTCACCTTCGAGCAGAAATGCAGCCAGTAACTCCTGATATTGCCCACCGTATCCTCGCGAAGAGCAGAACACCCCTCGCTTGTCTGCCTGACGTTCAGCCAGTCTCTGTGGGAAAAATTCCTTAATGGCTACCTTGGCACCTGTGTTACGATCTCGCCCTGCATATACAATAGCCAACTCACTGCTGGCTAATACCTGTCTTATTTGATATGTATCATTTATAATTACATTGCGTTGCAATGCCATTTTGCAATTGTCTTTTCTCATAACCAGACCTCTTTTCAACCTTGTCAATCGGAAGACTTTCCGCGTAAATGCATCATTTGGTTCAACCAGTAAGCAATTCATCGCCAACTATACATATAAACCAAATGATGCAATTTGAAACACCTTCACGCGAAATATTTAAATATTAATGATATCAAGCCTTCTACGATCCACTGCTAATCCCTATCCACACTATTCTATAGAAGAAAAGCATTCTCTTATATAGAGTATCGACAGATGGATGTAATTACTTTATTAAACTGGAGAAAAACATTTTTCATCCTTCATTTGCAGCTTTTATTAATAATTATTCTGTAAAAAACGCCCGATTTCCTCGTTCATCTGAACCAATACGTCCTGTGAAGGGAAATGTCCTGTATCATACTTGATGGCTTTTACATTCGTAATAATCTTTTGAGCTCGCTCAATACACTTATCCGCAGGGAAAAAGACATCCTTCTCCCCTACCAATAACAAGGTCGGTGACGTATAATTCATCAGTTCTTCCCGCTCCGTGAGCTTGGGCAGATCCTGATCTATGCTGACGTATTTAAAAAGTTTGCCGATAATGTTTTTATCCATTTCTTTCATGCAGTTGCACGACATGTTGTCCGTAATTTTTTGCAAAGAAGATGGTGAAGACGTCATACGATACTTGACGAGCGGCAGCGTGATATCCTGAGCTGTTTTAATTTTGGAGTTGACCGCAAGACCAGCAGGAGCAACCAATACGGCACACGAGATGCGTTCCGGAATATAGGTAGCCAATCTGAGAATAATGCCTCCTCCAAACGATGGACCGATAAATGCACTCTTTTCAATATCATAGTGATCCAGCAGATCGGACACCCATAAAGCCAAGCTATCAAACCGTGTGGAGATACTCGCTTCCTCACTATAACCAGGATGACCAATCGTATCAGGAGCAATAATCCGGTATTCTTTAAATAAAGAAGAGAACCATGACAACGTCATCGGATTCACACAATTACCGCCTTGGAGAATAAATAACGGCTTACCATCTAGAGGACCCGTCAGTAAAACATGCGTCTTTCCAAAACGCGTCTCTACATACTCCCGCGTAAATTCCTCACCCAACTCGTTCAAATAAATCTCATACTCTTCAAGGATGCTGCTCTTGCCTTCTTCACTTCTATAAATGGAACTCATGTCTGCCTCCTGCAATATATACTCAAATAACTCATTCTAGTGAATGCACTTGCTAATCAATGGACCAAAAGATAAAGAGGGCCTGCAGATGACAGGCTCCTCCATATGTTTAACTAATCATATTCAGATGATTATAGAGCGGAAACTGGAAATTGTAAATAACGATTCTAATAGACCAGAAATAAAGGGCTCATCTAAAAAAAATATACTTACTTCCGGCCGTAATCGGCCTTGATTTCGCCCCACTGTTTGGTCTGCCATTTTAACACTTTATTGCTATACGTATTTGTCTGGAGCCACTGCTCCGCACGATCAATCATCAGCCAGATTTCTTCCGTGGAGTTGTCTCTTGGTAATGTTGTGGCTACTTTTTTCTGCTTAAGCCATTTCATGGCATTGACCGAGTCGGTATACACCGTTTTGGTACTTCCTTCTTTTTTCAGATGTGCAAGGGCATGTACAATGGCCAAAAATTCACCCAGATTGTTCGTTCCTTTGGAGATCGGTCCAACAGAGAAAATAATCTCACCGGTGCGGGTGTCTACCCCTTTGTATTCTACAGGTCCGGGGTTACCGCGTGTCCCCACATCAACAGAGATACTGTCATAATCCACTTCTTCCGATGTTTCCATGCCTGCGCTTCTTCCGCTACCAGCCGACTTGGTCTTCGACGCTCCGCCGGCACTTGAACCCCAGTTCCCTTTCCATCCGGCACGATACGCTTCTTCTGCGGCCGCTTTAGACTCATAAGATTTATATTTAGCTCCGGTATACTGATCCGTCTGCGCTTTGCATTCTGCCCATGTGTTATATACGCCTGGCTTCTTACCTTCCCAGACAACATAGTATTTCTGTTTTGCCACTTTGACCCGCTCCTTTATTTAACTTCATCAATACCCTATTGTAAACGATTGGGAGGGTGAATGAAAGTTAAGTTGTTCGTCCAAGCTAAGGAATACGACACATGATTTGGTATAGAAAGGAATACAACCAATGGACTGGATATGGAAATCCATCTTGCTTGTACTGATTGGCATGATTCTGCTACGGATTGCTGGACGTAAATCCATCTCGCAAATGAGTGTAGCCACGACAGTCATTATTATCTCGATCGGAACAACGATCGTGCAGCCAATTGCGAATCATGAGTTAGGCAAAGCGATCGGGTCAGCGGCGGTATTTATCCTCATGCTTCTGATCGTTGAACAATTACAGTTGAAGTTTAATTGGTTTGAACCAATGATGAGCGGAAAATCCAAGGTTATCGTGGAAGATGGGAAGTTGAATCTACCGAATTTGAAACATATGCGCTTTTCCGTGGACCAATTGGAGATGCAGTTGCGGGAAAAAGGGATTACAAGTATTACCGATCTGGAAACGGCCACGATGGAACCAAACGGGCAACTCGGTTATGTGCTCAAACGGCACGCGCGCCCAGTAACCATAGGCGATCTGGAAGCACTCCTGAAGCAAGGTACGTGGCCCACGGAATCCAAAAGACTGTTCCAGGAGGTTATCCAGGATGGACACTCTCGTCCGCTGGACTCCACGCTTGAATAGCTACTGCCTGTCCCTCGCCGCAATAGAAAAAGGAAGCCTGTATATCTTCGAATGAAGATATACAGGCTTCCTTTTCAGTTTCTGTGTGAATTAATCCCTCCCTCGTACCACAGTTCCAACGGCAGACCGACCAGAGACTTGCCAATCCACTCTCTGGCGATGTTGTTGGAGGGCCCCATGGCAATGCCTGCACGCGCGTCACGGAAGAGACGTTCAAACACGCCTTTTTTATAACCATAACCTCCGGTAACATCCAGTGCTGCTTTGGTCGCTTTATTCGCGACTTCGGCAGCATGAATTTTGAATTCAACCAGCGGCAGGAACAGCTCAACTTGCGGTTTCCCCTGTGCCTGAAGTTCGTCCAGCTGCCGCGCAAGTGATAACTGCCAAGGCTTCAAGCTGGAGATTAGCACCTTCACTTCAGCCAACTGCTGGCGGATGATCTGGTAATCGGCTAAGCGCTTGTTAAAATCCCGATGAACCATGCCCTTCACATATTCGGATGCAGCCTCAAGCGCAGCCTCGGCAACTCCAAGCCAGGTTGAGCCCAGGCCGATTAAATATACGGGGATACACCACTCTCCAGGATTTCGCGACCCTGCCCCTCGGTTCCAAGCTTATCCTGAGCTGCAATTCGAACGCCTTCATATTTAATGGGTCCGCTATGGTTACCACGAACACCGAGCGCATCCCACACGCCGGACGTAATGCCTTCCAATTGTCCATCGACAAGGAAGAAGCTCACATCTGTCGGGGTTTGTGCTCCTGGCGTGCGAGTCTGGGTCACATAAAAATCAGCCTGTCCCGAGCTTGTCGTGAACGACTTTTCGGCATTCAGAATATAATCCTCGCCGTCTCGGGAAGCCTCGCTGAAATTAAACCACCAGTGACCTCCCGAAGCACGCTCACTTGTGGAATACGTACCAATAGCGCCATTACGTACCGGCTTCAGCCAGCGCTCCTTCTGATCCTCATCTCCGTAGAGAGCTATCGTCTGAACGGCTCCAACATGCATGACATACACCAGCGAAGTCGAAGGGCATCCCTTGGCAATTTCTTCTGCCGCAATCGCAAAGGCAACATGATCCAGTCCCCGTCCACCGAAGCGCTCGGGAATCAGCACCCCATTCCATCCAGCCTCAGCAAGGGCGGACAGATTCTCACGCGGGAAACGGCCCTCACGGTCGATCAGCTCAGCACGTGGTTTAATGACTTCGTCGACAATCCCCCGAATTTCAACTCTCAATTGCTCATAGTTTGGCTGGGTGTGAATGGTGTTTGCTTGAATACTCATTGCATCAACTCTCCTCTGATTAGAATAGGGATACATCCCTCAATAACAGTAATACAGATATGCCAATCCATTCCGTCTATTGAAGATCGATTGTTTGATCAGGAAGTTGCTACCCGGTTTAGTGCAGCCTCCTTCTCTCTAACCAGCGGGATTACCTTCTCACCGAAAGCCCGAATATCCTCATCGTAATGAAGAAAGCCAGTAAGAATGAGATCTACTCCAACCTTTTTCAACGCAATGATGCGGTCTGCCACCTGCTCCGGGGTACCAATCAAACCGGTTTTGAACCCGTCATTATATTGCACCAGGTCGTCGAAGTTGGAATTCGCCCACATCCCCTCCTGTTCAGGTGAAGCTTTGCCTGCAAATTGAACCTGACTGCGGAAGCCCTCCACGGCCTCGGGGTCAGCATGCAGAATAATCTGGCGCAGTACTTCCAATGCTTCTTCTTCCGTATCCCTCACGATGACAAAAGCATTTACTCCGAATTGCAGCTTGCGGTTGTAGGACGCAGCCCGCCCAGTCACATCCTCAATCTGGGTACGGAAGCCTTCGATGTTATTTCCGTTCATGAAATACCAATCCGAGACTCGTGCAGCCATGTCACGTGCAGCCGCCGAATTTCCTCCCTGGAATACAGGGGAAGTGCAACCGGTTTGGGTTTGTGTGGCGCTTCATGAATACGGTAAAAGTCTCCCTGATGATTGGCTTCTTCTTGCGTCCACAGCTCCTTTATGACACGGATGAACTCTTCCGAGCGACGATAACGCTCGTTATGGTCCAGCCACGGTTCTCCAAATCCATGAAACTCTCCCTTGAACCAGCCGCTGACAATATTTACGGCAGCTCGTCCCTTGCTGATATGATCAATCGTCGTGATCGCTTTCGCTACTGGACCGGGATGCCATAATCCTGGCAATATGGCTGCTATCAGTTTTAAGCGATCTGTAACCACAGCCAGTGCGGAGGCAAGAGCAATGGCTTCCAGTTGATTATCAGCGCCGTAGCTGGCCATAAATCTGGTTTGCAATAACGCATAATCAAAGCCCACATCTTCTGCGATCTTGGCATACCTCGCGTTATCCTCAAATGACCAGCCTGTTTTTGCGGGATGCTGGAGATAACCAGACCACCACTTACATTAGGAACCCAATACGCAAATTGCATGGACATGTTGAATCACCTCTTCAATGGAATGATTTATAGGCAAGGGCCAAGGCCCTCTCTACCGGAGCGGAATGCAACAAAAAAGACACCTACAACCTATAAGTTTGAGGGTGCCTTTAGTTCGTCTAATCGGCAAGAATGTATGATGTTTTCAATGGAGATATCGTAAAAAACAGACCCTATCATTTGGAAGCCGCAGGCGCTTTTACCACATGAGCAGGAATGTTATTATTGGCGATGATCTCGCCAAAAGGGCTGATAAACGAGCGCTCGCCGTTGTCGCCATATTGCGCATAATTGAGCTTTGGAAACAACAGCTCAGCTGTACGGTAGGCTTCTTCCAGATGCGGGTACCCCGACATAATGAAGGTCTCAATTCCTAGTGCCTCGTACTCCCTAATTCTCGCTGCAACCTGGTCAGGATCACCTACAAGCGCTGTACCAGCACCGCCTCTGACCAGTCCAATGCCTGCCCACAGATTTGGGCTGATCTCCAGATTGGAACGATCCCCATTATGCAGTCTGGCCATTCGCTGTTGACCGACGGAATCCATGCGAGCGTAGATCTTCTGGGCAGAAGCAATCGTCTCTTCATCCAGATGAGCGATCAGGTCATTCGCGGCCTGCCAGGCCTCCTCTTCGGTTGGACGAACGATTACATGAAGTCGGATGCCGAAGCGCAGACTTCTTCCCTTTCTGGCAGCAAGCTCTCGCATTCGGTTGATCTTGGCCTCTACCTGGTCAGGTGGCTCACCCCACGTCAGGTATACGTCTACATGCTCGGCAGCCACCTCCATGGCAGCTTCAGAGGAGCCTCCAAAATAAAGTGGAGGATAAGGCTTCTGAATGGTCGGATACAGAACCGATCCACCGTTGACCTTTAAATATTTGCCCTCAAAATCGACTTCTTCGCCCGCCAGTTCCTTGCGCCATATGGTTAGAAATTCATCCGTCAATGCATAACGTTCATCATGATCCAGGAACACCCCGTCTCCCTCAAGCTCGATCGGATCCCCTCCGGCTACAACATTGATCAAAAGTCTTCCTTTGGAGAAGCGATCCAGTGTACTCGCCATTCGTGCCGCCGTGGTCGGAAGCATCAGACCCGGACGTGCAGCGACCAGAAACTTCAGCTTGTCCGTTACCGACACCAGCGAGGAAGCAACGACCCAGGCATCTTCACATGATTTTCCCGTAGGTAGCAGCGCACCGGCAAACCCAAGCTCATCTGCAGCTTGCGCAACCTGCTTGCAATAATGATAGGTCACTGCCCTGGCACCTTCTCGAGTGCCCAGAAATCTTCCATCCCCATGTGTCGGGATAAACCAAAACAATTCCATTTTTCTCTCTCCTCCTGCTCAAATGGTGGCTACTCTGCCCTTGCTGTTCTCTTGAATCAGCTTCCAGACAGGACCTGTTAACGACAATTTGTCATGTCGAATGTAGTGGGATGCGAGCCCCGGATCGGATCACCTGCATAAAATTTTTCATATAACAGATGTCTTGCGCCAAGCGGACTGCCGATGAGATCCCAAGCCAGCTTGAATAGCTCCACTTTTTCTCTGCACTTACCGCAGCGCCTTCAAAATACAAATGCATAAATTCGGAAATCGGACCGTAGAAGTCCTCAATTCCGGAAGGGGTCTGAACAAAGCCACCTGCGCCGACTTGTTGAAGTATCTCAACAGCCCGTGGATAATATTTGGTTCCCAAACTTCGCGCCGTCTCTACATACGTCAGATCAGGAACGAGTACACCTGCCGCATCAGGCACGGCTTTGGCCTCCGCTGCAATAATCAGCGCCTTGATTACATCAATTTGTGTCAGCAGCTCCCCCAGCTTCTCCTGTATATGCAGAAATCCGGTTACGCCAATCGACTCAGCCACCGCAA
Organism: Paenibacillus sp. OVF10; assembly: GCA_022836915.1. Classification (GTDB taxonomy): domain Bacteria; phylum Bacillota; class Bacilli; order Paenibacillales; family Paenibacillaceae; genus Paenibacillus. Next base: position 5,896,515 of record CP094668.1, read on the forward strand.
AGGCCACACCCGTGACAAATTCCAGCTTGGCGACAAAGCGTACGACATTTTGGTGGAAGGCCAATCCATTGGCTGTACGGTTCCCGCGAAGCTTCAGGACCTTGTCAGAATCGCCGTAGAGAAGCACCCTTTCCCAAGGAATCAGGACATCATCGAAAAAAGGACCGCATCCATCTCATCGTATCGTGCACTGAGCGGATGATTGCGTTCTCTGGCATCAGCAAACGACTCCCTGCACACAATATGCAGTCCTGGTGAATTGGCGGGTACAATCAAGACATGCGCATGTTTCTGATGTCGGGTCTGAAATTGCAGGAACGAAAAGATCAGAAAGTCATGCGTATACGGTGCACCAGTCGCAATCATTTTGGCTCCTCTAACCACAATCCCTTCCGAAGTTTCCTTCACCACATGCAGGAATCGCTCTGCAATCCGCTGGTCATCCAGTCCGCTGGAACGATCAATCTGGGGATCAATAATGGCTGTTGTCAGAAAGAGGTCGCGGTCTCTGGCCTCATGGTAATAGGTGCTGATTTTATCCGCAAATTGCGGGTCCAGGTCGGATAATTCGTGCCGGGCAGCATACCAACCGGTGACCATGGAACGGGCATAGTCGGATAACCGGCTCATCATGCCATTGGTGCTGGAAGACCAGACTGCAAAGGACTGACTGCGTTTGTTCAATTCTGCTGCTGTGTGCGGTATGAGAAATGAGCTGTGTGCATATCGCTCCTGTCCCTCGGGAACATAGCCCACTTGCTCCCGTTGAAGAGGATCATCCAGCATATTAAACAGCTGCCTGATGGTGGATAGTGTGCCTTTAAAAGCCGCATGTTCGGAAATATTCTTCACCTGCTGCCCTTCCAGCCAGACACGTCGTCCATCCTCTAGACTGGATATGAAAGTATCTCCCCTCAAAATGTCACCCCTAACTTAAATTTTATTTTTCCGATTGATTTGCTATGTTTTATTGTTTATCATAGCTAATATCCATTGGATCGCAACAATCAATGAGTCCAAATTTGACGGTTAACAAACACAAATGCTTGATCTGTCGGGCAACGCCAAAATAAACTACAATCCGGCTTGATTTGAAGGTACCTGCATCTTAAGCGCATTCCCATGGATGCATGAAATGCGGATCTAAACGATGTTGCTTAACCAACAAAAAATACTAATCTGTTGTTTTGAGGTGATATGGAATGAATGAAACTCGAGGTGTCGACCGAAGAATTTACAGAACCCGTGTCATGATCTCTGAAGCTTTTTTGAAAATGATGAAGAAGCAGGATTACGTGGAAATCAGTATCGTGGACATTGCTGAACAAGCGAACATCAACCGTTCAACCTTCTACGCCCACTTTATAGACAAAGAGGATTTACTGGACAAGATGATCAACGAGAAATTGGAGTTGCTGGAACATGTACTCAGTGAACGTTCTGCTGCCATGGATGTGGCCCTTTCTTTTACCGAGCCTGACCCGATCTTTGCGGTCCTGTTTGAGCACATCTTTGAACATGATGAGTTCTACCGGGTCATGCTACTGATCAATCCTGTCGGCAATTTCAGTACCCGGCTGAACGAGGTGATTAAAGCTTATTTTTTTCAACGGATTACCCAACTCGGGATGGATCAGAAGGTTCAGGTACCGCTGGACATTTTACTCGATCATCTCAGCTTCTCCACCAGCGGAATTATTCATAAATGGCTTGAAAACAACAAAGTATACTCTCCCCATCATATGGCTTTGCAGCTTACCCGTCTTGCCCGACTAGGTGTCTACACGGCCATGGGCGCGCAGGCCCAGGATACACGCTCCCCCATTCCTGACCTGCCTGTTCTGGAGCCAGAGGCTAACTTGACCAACCTCCTCTGAGAAGAAAGCTAAACACAAAAAAACTGCCTTCCAAGCTGAAAATCAGCTAGAAAGACAGTTCACTGGAACACTAGACATATCAACGTGTACTCAGATAAGCAATTCCCAAGCCACCCGTAACCGGATTTTCATAGATTTCACAGTCTACATCAAATACCTCACCAATCATTTCACGGGTCAGGATATCAGCCGGTTTGCCGTGGACCACAATCTGGCCCTTTTTCACCACATAGAGATAATCACAATATTCTGCGGCGAGTTCGAGATCATGCAGCGCTGCCAATATGCCGATGCCGAGTCCACGGACAATATTTAGAATCTGAAGTTGGTATTTGATGTCCAGATGGTTCGTCGGCTCGTCCAGGATCAGGAATTGAGGTTGCTGTGCCAGGACACGCGCCAATACGACACGCTGTTTCTCTCCACCAGACAGAGACACGTAATTGCGGTCTGCATGTCCAGTCAGATGTACTTTTTCCAAAGCCTGCTCCACGATTTCGTGGTCACGTTCATTATCCGTCTCCAGCAGTTTTTTGTGCGGGGTACGGCCCATCATGACCATCTCACGTACCGTAAAATCAAAACTCAATTCATTAAACTGGCCGACAACGCCCATATGTCTGGAAACAAGCTTTGGACTGGATTTGAGAATATCGGTATTGTCCAGAAAAACCTTGCCTTGCTGCGGTTTGATCACTTTATAGATGCTCTTGAGCAGCGTTGACTTGCCACAGCCATTGGGTCCGATCAGTCCAACGAACTGTTTACCGTTTACCTGTAATGAAATATCCTTGATGATGTCCGTGTTCAGCACAGAGATGGATACATTTTCTACGTTCAGCTTCATGTTTAATTTCCTCCAAAACCGTAGCCTTTTTTGACGAGCATATACATAAACATCGGCGCACCAATCATGGCTGTAATGATCCCGATCGGCAACTCCACGCTGGATATGAGGGATCGTGCAATAACATCCGTCCAGATGAGGAAAATGGCTCCAAACAGCACGGATACAGGCATCACTTTACGATGGTCGGAACCCACCAGACCTCTGACAATATGCGGAATAATGAGTCCGACAAAACCAATCATGCCACAGCTCGCCACCATAACGCCTGTCACCAAAGCGGTTAACAGCATGTACACCCTGCGGTACACACTCAGATTAATGCCCAGTGTAACGGCTGCTTCATCCCCCAATAACATCGTATTAAGAACTCTGGACTGTAAAAGGAAGAATAGAATCGCTACCAGCACGACGACACCTACGAGTGGAAGCTTGTTCCAGCCGGAAGCCGCCAGGCTGCCCATGGTCCAAAACGTCACCGTTTTGATGCCTTCAGCATTGTTGGCAAAATAAATAATAAAGTTCGAAAAAGCGCTGCACAGCGCGTTAATCACCATTCCCGCAAGCACCAGCTTGACCGACGTCATTTTCCCCGGATCCCTGCCAAAGTCAGGACCAGTAAGGACGCACCCATCGCTCCAGCAAAGGCCCAGAAAGCCACCCCCGTCTGACCAAGCCACCCAATCGCACCAAATCCAATGAGTATTGCAAAGGTTGCTCCAAGTGAAGCGCCTGAGGATATACCCAGTATGTAAGGGTCAGCGAGCGGATTCTGCACAGCAGCCTGCATAACAGCACCGCACAAGGCCAAGCCTGCACCGATAAACATCGCCATCAGCACACGAGGAAAGCGAATCTGCCAGATAATATCGGTAAAGGAGCCTGCTTCAATGGGTGTTGTCCCCCACTGAAATCCCGTTAATTTGTATAAAAGAATACGATATGACTCCGCCAGCGGAATTCGTACCTGTCCAATGGAGACTGCAACACCTACAGAAATAATCGTGATAATGATTAAAGCTGCGATCAGTAAAGCAAACCCGGATTTACTATGAATTAGAGACTCTCTTTTCCCCCTACGTTGTGTCTGAACCTGAACCGTCTGTGCCATCTCTTCCCCCATCAATTCGCGTAAAATGTAGAACAAATTAAATATAGCTATTTACAAAGCTTTTTCTCGGATTATAATTGAGAATGATTATCTTTGTCAATTTAAAACACATAGAAAAGGGGTTCATCATTTAATGAAATTCACATCCAGAACTATTGGCATCGCTGCTCTAAGTCTCCTGTTACTGCTGCTTGCAGCCTGTTCGAATGCTTCAACTTCTTCCCCTGCCGAAGAAACAACTTCAACAACTAATACGACAGAAACTTCAGCTCCTGCTGAGTACAAATAAAACGACGTACCCGCTCACCATTGAGAACTTCACAATCTCGGGTGAGGGCGGCGAGTGGAAACCAAAAGTGCAAGTATTTGATAAAGCACCTGAACGTGTGGTTGCGAATACTCAATCTGCGGCTGAGATGCTCATCAAATTAGGTCTGACCGATAAAATGGTCGGTGTTGCTGCTCTATACGGTTCCGTTACACCCGATGTGGCTGATGATTTCGCCAAAATCCCGGTACTGTCCAAGGATTATGTAGGTAAAGAGCTGGTTGTAGGTGCAAGCCCGGATCTGGTACTCGGACGGGGCGACCTGTTCGCTGATGCAGACTGGGGCGTGGGTACCGTCGATGGTTTGAATGAAATGAATATCCGCACGTTCCTGCAAACGACGAATCACAAAGGCACACTCGATAGCCTGTATAGCGATATTGCACAACTTGGGCAGATCTTCGACGTTCAAGAAAATGCCGCAACATTCACAGAAAGTCTGAAGACTCGTGTTGAAGCCATTAAGGCAAGTGTAGCCGATCAGCCTGAGCATACTTTTGCCTACATCGTACCCGCTACAGAAGACACCATTACGGTAAGCAGCATGCAGAACGATACGTATCAGCTTGATGCACTTGGTCTGTTGAAGCTGAAAAATACGTTTGATGGTGTGCAAGGTGAGGTAAGTGTTGAGCAACTGATCACAGCGAATCCAGACTATCTTCTTTTGTCCGCGTATGCCGGTTCACCGGATATCGACAAGCTGATTCAAAATCTGTATGCCAATCCTGCCCTGCAAAGTATGAACGCAATCAAGAACAAACAGATCTATGTCACAGATTTCAGCCAGTTCTGGGGTTATGGATATCAAATTCTGGATGGTATTGAGAAAATGGGACAGGAAATGAAAGCTAATCCGATTAAGTAATCCCAGGCGTTGGTTGGTAATATAATATTGCAGTGAAGTATTACAATGAAATAAAAACAAAGGAGCAGGAGAAGAAGTTCTCACTGCTCTTTTTTATGCCGTGAATGCAAGAAATCACGGATCAAAGCTTGACATTAGTTTGATAACAAACTATATTACACATATGAAAACAAGAGACGCTATTTCACTCATATCCAAAATTAAAGAGAAGGTTAACCGCTTTATCCTAGCCGAGATGGCTGAGCAGGGAATCCAGGATCTCGCTACGTCTCATGGGGATATTATTTATGCCCTGTACAATAATCACAGGATGACTATGGCTGAAATCGCAAAAAAATTGGCAAGGATAAATCCACGGTGACTGCACTTGTGGACAAATTGGTGCGGACAGGATACGTCCTCAAGGAGCGTGATGCAACAGATTCACGAGTTGTTCATGTGGCTTTGACTGCAAAAGGCGAAGAATTAAAGCCTGTCTTTGAAGAGATATCTCAGCGCATGCTGGACGCGTTCTATGCAGACGTTACGGAAGCGGAGAAAAAGAACTGCTTCGAATTTTAATGAAAATTCATGGCAACTTCTAATTTTTTTAGTTTGATATCAAACTAATAGTTTAGAGGAGGTTTTTGGTATGATGGACTACACTCAATTATTACCGGAACATGAGGTAAAGAAGATCGGAGAACATGATTTATACTTGGAAATATTCGAAGGAACCCCGCCTCATGACGAAGAAACAACGACCAAGAAGCCCCCACTGCTGTTCGTTCACGGTGCATACACAGGCAGCTGGATGTGGAGCAAATATATCCCCCACTTTGTCCAGCACGGTTGGACTTGTTATGTCATGAACCTGAGAAGTCACTACAAGAGCCGGGTCATGGACATGACAAAGATTACGTTTGACGATTATTTGGAGGATATTCGTGAAGTGTTAGCCGGGATCAACGAACCTCCTGTTCTTATTGGCTTTAGCATGGGTGGGATTCTCAGTCAAAAGATTGCAGAAACCGTTACTCTGGCAGGCCTGGTTGTGATTGACGCCAGTCTGAGCAAGGAAGTCCATGAGCTAATCCCCTACCCGGAAAGCAATCGTATCACACCTGGGATCATCATGCCTGCACCTGTCCGTGATGAACTGACCAGTATAGATGAGACGGCAGAAGACATTGCTTTTCAGCGTAAATATCTGCAAACGGAGTCTGCGAAGGCATTTGCTACCTTTTCAGTTCTGTGTGGAGCCGATGGAGTATCCATTAATGGTGATCTGATCTGTTGCCCCAGCTTGGTGATCAAGGCTGTTTCCTGTGAAGACGAAGATCAGAGAGGCAAATTAACTGCCAAGCAGCTACATGCCGAATACGCCGGACTCTGGGATACAACACATACGGGTTTACTGGTAGGCCAACGGTACATGGAACCTGTCCAACTCATCCTTGGATGGTTGAACAGACAGTATCTTTTGAATTAACGGAGAAACTCACAAAATAAAATAAATACCATCTTAAAACCTCCTTCTTACCTTTAATCCTGTATGCAAAAGTTTGATTTATTTAGATAAGCTTATATGCATAGTTCTGGATAGAATTAAACGAAAAGAAAAGAGGTTTTTATTCATGGCCATTAACACATCCCTCCCCAAGCAAAGGGAGCTGCCTTCCATATCTTCAGAACGCCTTCCGTGGGCTGGGCTACTTGCTTTAGCCATGGCTGGATTCATATGCATCCTCACTGAAAGCCTGCCCGCGGGACTGCTGCCGCAAATTGCAAAAGACTTGGGGGTCACTGAAGCCCTCACTGGACAGTTGGTGACTCTTTATGCCATTGGATCACTTATTGCTGCGATTCCCTTGACTGCTGCTACACGTGGATGGAGACGCAGACCTTTACTGCTGGCATGCATTAGCGGCTTTCTTGTCTTTAACACCGTTACCGCCATATCCTCAGATTATATCCTGACACTTGCTGCTCGTTTTATGGCCGGGGTCTCTGCAGGTGTGTTATGGGGGATGACAGCAGGTTATGCTCGTCGGATGGTCCCGGATTCGTTAAAAGGCAAGGCCATGGCTGTGGCTATGGTTGGCACTCCGGTGGCGTTAGCCCTGGGTGTCCCCATCGGTAGTTTTCTTAGTTCTTATATCGGCTGGCGCTTCATCTTCGGGATTGTATCTCTTCTGACCGCAGCTTTAATCGTATGTGTTCTCTGGAAAATGCCGGATTTTGCAGGAGAGCCAGCCGGAGAACGTCTTCCCCTGCATAAAGTGTTTTTAATTCCCGGCGTTAGGCCCATTCTGTTTGTTGTTCTGGCCTGGATGCTTGCCCATAATATCCTTTACACCTATATTTCTCCTTACCTTGCCCAGACGGTATTTGCTAACAGAGTAGACTTGATTTTGCTCATTTTCGGTATCACTTCCATTGTGGGAATTTGGTTAACCGGAATGCTCATTGACCGATTTTTGAGGAGATTAGTAATCATCAGCCTGGCAGCATTCGCCCTGGCGTCTGTCGTGATGGGAATCGGTATTCATCAACCTGTGATTATTATCCTTGGCATTATGATCTGGGGACTTACGTTTGGCGGGGCTGCCACACTACTGCAAACTGCCATTGCTCAAGCCGGAGGCAAAAGTGCAGATGTCGCCCAATCGATGCTGGTTACAGCATGGAATCTGGCGATTGGTGGAGGAGGCATCATCGGGGGCATCCTTCTTGAAGTATTTGGAGCAGGATACCTTGCCGGATCGCTGTTTATCTTGCTGATCCCTGCATTGCTCGTAGCTATGCGGGCTTATGAATATGGATTTCCCAAAGTAAAATAACAGGCAGGCATTTTGCATGAGTTACACGTAGGACAAAGAGGAGTTCACTTGATGTGAACTCCTCTTTTGCATTTCATTTTATAGTTATATAGACTGCGGTCTTATTCTGCCTGTGCCAGTAGATTCGGTCCTTCCATGAGATTTTTATGTGCAATCGGAGAAGACATCGTAATTAAGGTCATGTAAGTGCCGTACGGGTCACACTTGTTCTCGAACTCTTCAAGTCCCTGAATCGTGTCTGTAAGAATTTTCAGCAAGTAATTATACTCCCCGCTTATCCGATAACATTCCACAACTTCAGGTGACGCACGGCAGAAATCCAGGAAGGGATAACAATCCCGGGTACGAAAAAGAACATATGCCGTGCTCTGCTTGCCTAATTTGGATGGGGAGATCACCGTACGATATTCCTCGATAACGCCCTTTTCTTCCATTCGTTTGACTCGTTCAGTAACAGCTGGTTGAGATAGTCCTACTAATTTGCCTAATTCGGTCATGGATAATCTCGCCTGATTCTCCAAATGAAACAGAATATGCTGATCTATTTCGTCCATATAATACACCCCTTTGAATACATAAGATATATTCAAGAATAACCTTAAGTATATTCGATAATTCACTATAATACCTTTAGTAATCCATGTAATACAAGATTAATCATTAATATAATAAACACAGCCACAATAATTAATCAATCACATCAGTTGTTGAGAGGAAGATAAGAATGGGAAAAGAACACATTACAACATTGCATACTTATGTGGATCAGGCAATAGACCGCGCTATAAGCGAAAAAGAATCGTAGGAACGGTTGTACAAGTTGCATTAGGAGGAGACCTGATATACAGCCGGGCTGCTGGTTTTGCAGACAGGGAGCAAAAACGTACCATGGCAGAAAACGCTCTGTTTCGACTTGCTTCCGTAACCAAACCCATTGTGTCAGCAGCAGCTCTGGCATTGGTCTCACAAGGAAAGCTGAGTCTGCATGATCCGGTGACTCGCTGGCTACCTGCATTCAAGCCCAAGCTTACCCATGGTCAGGACGCTCAAATAACAATTCGTCAATTGATGACACACACCGCTGGTTTAACCTATCGGTTCTTCCAAGAAGACCAAGGCACTTATGAACGCGCAGGAGTTTCGGATGGAATGGATTTATCTGGAATTAGTCTGGAGGAGAATCTCCAAAGGCTTGCTTCTGTTCCTCTTTTGTATGTGCCAGGAAACATGTGGAGATATTCCATCGCGACAGATGTACTCGGAGCGGTTATCGAAAAGGTAACCGGAATGTCACTAAGAGAAGCTGTTCAATTGCTGGTTACTCATCCACTTCGCATGACGGACACTGATTTTGTTGCAGTGGATTCGAATCGGTTGACCGCTGCATACGCTGATGGTTCTGAAGAACCGCGTCTTCTCCATAATGAGTTGGAGCAGGTTCCTTTTATTGAAGGTACTGCCGGTTTCCGGCTTGCCCTAACCGTGCAAATCAACCTTCGGCTTATCCATCAGGCGGAGCGAGTATGGTTGGGAGTACCGGAGATTTTCTCACTTTACTTGAGACATTGCGGCAAGGGGTCAGCCTATTCTTACGGAAGCTGTTGCCACCGAGATGGCCACGAATCAAATCGGTGAACTCGTCATGCCGTATTGGCCAGGAAGAGGGTTTGGCCTTGGTTTTACAGTACTTAAAGATCCTGTTGCAGCTGGTACACCGGAATCCCCGGGTACATGGCGGATGGGTGGAACCTACGGCCATTCCTGGTTTGTTGATCCAAAAGAAGAACTTAGTGTTGCAGCATTCACCAATACGGCACTTGAAGGGATGTCTGGCCTGTACACTACCGATATCTGTGATGCCATCTACGCAGGCATTCGTGAGTGCAAAAAGGCTGCAAGAATATAAACAATATAAATACCCGCCCAATCTGATTGGGCGGGTATATTTATGATCAAAGCTAAGTTCTACTGTCTGCTATTGCTCAAGTTTCTCTTTTTGAGAAGGTAGATCCCAGCAACCAGAATAAACCACACCGGCGTGACAAACAGTGCAACACGCGTATCCTCAGCCAAAGCCAATACTACCAGCACAAATGCCAGAAAAGCTAAAATCAAAACGTTCGAGAACGGATATAGTGGCAGTTTGAAGCGGCTGCGACTCGCCAGTTCGGGCTGAGTACGACGATATCTGAGATGACAGATCACCATGATGCCCCAGACAAAGATAAAACACACGGTAGACACGCTCGTGATCAGCGTAAATACGCCTTCTGGCATGATATAATTTAGAACAATTGCGATCAAAATAACAATCGTAGAGAAAAACAGCGCGTTGGAAGGAACCTTCCTGTTATTCAGTCGTGCAAATGACTCGGGTGCGTTGCGATCCTTTGCCATGGAGAACACCATACGGCTTGTACTGAAAATGGCACTGTTACAAGCCGAAGCTGCGGAAGTCAGTACCACGAAGTTCACAATGCCTGCGGCAGCCGCAATACCCACAGCGGCAAACACTTGTACAAACGGACTTTCAGTAGGCACAATGGCGTTCCACGGGTAGATACTCATAATAATCAGCAATGCCCCAACATAGAACAGCAGTACCCGGATCGGAATCTGGTTAATTGCTCTCGGAATAACCTTCTCTGGGTTCTCCGTTTCCCCTGCTGTGAGTCCTACCAGTTCCATGCCTACAAAGGCAAACACCACCATCTGGAACGATATGATAAAGCCATGCAGTCCATTCGGAAACCATCCCCCATGACTCCACAGATTGGTGAAGCTGGCTGGACCCTGATCCGTTGTAAAACCTTTGAAAATCATATATAAACCAACAACAATGAGTGCCAGAATAGCCACGACTTTAATCAGGGCAAACCAGAATTCCATCTCACCAAACAACTTGACCGTTGCCAAGTTCATAATTAGCAAAATGACCAGCGCAATTAACCCTGGCATCCACTGAGGTACATTCGGAAACCAAAACTGCGTATATAAACCAACGGCCGTAATATCAGCCATGGCAATGGAGATCCAGCAGAACCAATAGGTCCAGCCTGTAATAAATGCCGCCATATTTCCCAGGTAATCACGCACAAAATCGACAAAGGAATGATACTGCAAGTTGCTTAACAGCAGCTCCCCCAATGCACGCATGATCAGGAACAACACTACACCCGTAATGATGTAGGCCAGCAAGATGGATGGCCCTGTCAGCTGGATCGTTTTGCCTGCCCCGAGAAACAGACCTGTACCGATCGCACCTCCGATCGCCATCAACTGCACGTGCCTGTTCTTTAATCCCCTTGTTAACGTTTCTTGCTGCATGATCAACCACCACTCTCTTTCTGCAAATGCTCTCTACGATGCAAAATATTATTACTCATCATATAATAATCTGCTCAGAATACATATCCCTCATTTATATATTTTTTGCACAGCAAATAGGCCACCTTTGTAAGAGGAGTCCTATTGATACGCTCGTATTTCATGCCCTTTGCTTTTATAATCTTGAGTTGCATTCGATCCATACTATCATCAGCCTATGTACATTCCTTTATTATCCTCATGCCATGTCATGCTGATTATACATATCTATAGAAGTATTTAAAAATATAAGCCAAGCATAGAGCGGCAACGACTAAAAAGGTAATTGCTAATGAACGTTCGTTTTTCCAAATTCGAATAGCATTAGCAACATTAATCATGATTAATGCAAGCAAGTTAGTGGTACCCGAGTTTGATTGAAACGAGTTGAACACGATCATCATAAATCCTACGATCCAGATTAACAAAAACCACAGTGGAGTTTTCTGAAAAAGCTGCTTCATTATGAGTTACTCCTTATATATTAAATTGGTCTGTTTACAAGATATTCTTCAACAGGGAGATAAATTCCTTTATTTAGGTTATAATCCCAAATAATCAATACTATATAGACCAATTTTAATTATCTTCACAGTAAAAAGGGCTCCCGCTAAAGGCGCCCTCTGGTTGTTCAGCAACTATTTTTGCTTATAAAACTCATGATACAGCTTCATTAACGCCCGCTTCTCAATCCGTGATACGTATGAGCGTGAGATGCCCAGTTCCTTGGCAATTTCGCGTTGAGTTCGTTCTTCCCCGCCTGCTTCCAGGCCAAATCGACCGATTACAACTTCCTTCTCCCGGTCATCCAGGATATCTAGATTGCGATAAATTTTGCTTTTTTCAATCTTAAGCTGTACCCGATCTACAACATCATCAGCTTCTGTCCCAAGGATATCGATCAATGTAATTTCATTGCCTTCTTTGTCCGTACCGATGGGGTCATGCAAGGATACGTCTTTGCGTGTTTTCTTCAGGGAACGCAGATGCATAAGTATCTCGTTTTCAATACATCTAGCGGCAAATGTGGCAAGCTTTGTACCTTTGCCTTGTTGAAAACTTTCTATGGCTTTAATCAAACCAATGGTTCCGATGGAAATCAAGTCCTCTTGATCTTCACCCGTATTGTCGAACTTTTTGACGATATGCGCGACGAGGCGCAGATTGTGTTCAATGAGCAGATTGCGAGAGTGAGCATTGCCTTCAGCCATAAGGCGCAAATGTTTGGCTTCATCATCCTCAGCCAGTGGCTGGGGAACGCATTATTTTTGACATACGAGACGAGTAACGTTAACTCTTTAATGAATAGAGCAATTGCGGTAAACAATCCGGGCACAGATGACACCTCCTGCAGTTTTACAACGATCTGGCCTGAGCACATGTGGGAACAGGGTCGATCTATTGTATGTAGGCAGAGGCCCAGAAGTGCACGTACACTTGAAAAAGGGGATGATCTCGCGAAAATTTCACAGACTCACAGAAACAATGGAGCCCACCCGCTGAAGCAGGAGAAATTCTTTTTCCACACTTTCGATAAAATACTTCTTTTCACCAAATAGGACAACATCATTCTGGGCTAATGAAACATCGCTTTTAAAATAGATCACATTGTCCGTTTCACGGAACGCACCTTTGTAATAAAACATCATATCCCTCTCCTTCTTAACACTACCTATGTAATCAATTAAACCATTACTTACACTCTCATTAACCCCTCCCCAAAAATAAAAATACCTCATATGTTCCATTCCGATGACTTGATTCATAACAAAAACCCCAGCTCTGTACAAAACAGAACTGAGGCTGCGGCTTATCCAATATGAATCCCAGTAATTCGGTTAATCACTTGAAGATTCGTTGTGAGAACTGATACAGGCCGCTGTTCCAGACAGATGGTTCGTGTCCACCAACATCCTGATACCAGGTATGCGGAATGTTCATGCTGCTCAAGCCGTTTTTGAAATTCTGGCTGACCCATAACAGACCGTCACTCGATCCACAGGAGATCCACAACAATTTGAGTTGGCTAGCGACTTGTCCCGGGTTGGAAACCAGCTGCGATACAGATTGCGTGTTCGGTGCAGCAGAGAAGGCCCCTACCCAGGCGAAGGTATTCAGATTTTTCAATCCAAAGTTAAGCGACTGCCCACCACCCATGGACAGACCGGCCAACGCACGACTATTCTTGTCTTTGTACACCGGATAATTGGCCTCGATATGAGGAATCAGATCCTTGAGCAAGTCTTGCTCAAATCGTTCAAACGCAGCCACCTTGTCTGGAGCAAAAATGTCACCAACTGGACGATCGTCCTTCATGGCACGGCCATTCGGCATGACAACAATCATATCTGACAGCTTACCTTCAGAATACAGGTTGTCCAGAATGTTCTTCGGTTTCATGGCGTTTACCCACTCATGCTCATCTCCACCGATACCGTGCAAGAGATACAGGACGTTATACTTTTTATTTTGTGAATATCCTGGCGGTGTATACACCGTCGCTTTCCGTGTATTGCCTACCGTTGTGGAATAATAGGAGATCAGATTGGTATTGCCGTGCGGAATATTGTTACGATACGCATCATAACCCGGCGGTGCAGGCACAACCGGAGTGTTAGCCAGCGCATTTTGTTCCGTATTATCCATGGTGCCGGTCGCTCCCTGATCGATCACCGCCTGAATGGGGGTTGTAGCTGGAGTTTCCTGCATATCGGCTGCAGACGCCATCGTTGGTACAAGGAGTGCTGCTGTGATGGAGAGACTCAGAATCTTGGACAGACGTTTTTTCATCAATATCAATCTCCTTTGGAATATGATTTTCAACCGTGTTCGAACCTCGTAACAGGTCTTTCAGATACACACAAAACTTCAATTGAAAGCCCTTACATTTTAGAGTAAAGTTCCTCCTTTCCACGCATGAATACGGACCTGCATCCTTTGCCTTTCCCAATATGGAAGTAAAGATCCACGATCCATAATTTACAATGAATTCCAATTACAATTTTATTATATCATCTCCCAAGACTTGTACATCATCAAAAAACTTAAATAACTATATCTTATACTTTAAAAAGTATACTTCTGCACACCACCATACCCTCTATTCGCTTCCCCAGCTTCGGATCTCATCATGATATAAAAACGCCTCAACTCTCCGTGTTCAACGGAAGAATTGAGGCGAACCGATTCCATTTTCAGCTTGCCGACGCTGCCTCTACTACCTCAACAACCTCTGGCCCATGATGTTTACGATCCATGAACAGACTAAAGAGCAGTCCTAGCAAACCCAATCCGGCAATAACTGCTGCATACAAAGGTACCGATACAAGACCCGTGTGGGTAATTGCATACCCGCCCAGATAGGCACCACCTGCATTCCCCAGGTTAAATGCGGAGTGACTTGATGTTGTCGCCAGCAGTGGCGCTTCGCGGGTCATATTCATGATTCGAATCTGCAATCCCGGCATGATGCCAAAAGCTGCAACGCCCCACAAGAATATAGTGATTACAGCAAGATAAGGGTTCTCCAGGGTAAGCGTAAGTGCAGCCAGAAGCACCGCCAGTATCCCAAAATTGACGATTAGGGAAGGCATCAGCTTCCAGTCCGCCAGACGGCCGCCAACCATGTTCCCCAAGGTAACGCCGAAGCCAAAGAGCACCAGAATCCAGGTCACATTCTGTTCGGCAAAACCACTAATGTCCACAAGCATCGGCGTGATGTAAGTAAACACGGCGAATAGACTTCCACATCCCATCGCTCCAACAAGCAGAACCAATAATACTTGGGGACGAACCAAATTCCGAAATTGCTGTCCGAGGTTTGCCGGTGCTCCTTGTGGGAGGACGGGAATGAAACGAATGATACCAATCAACGAAATGATGCCCAAGATCGTAATCGCCCCGAAAGATGACCGCCATCCGAGCTGCTGCCCGATAAACGTACCAAACGGAACGCCAATGATGTTAGCAATCGTTAGTCCCGCTAGAACAACCGATACCGCTCCTGCCCTTCTCTCGGGCGCAACGAGCCGCGTTGCCATGATTGAACCTACACCGAGGAACGTACCATGGGCAAATGCCGTTAATATCCGTGCCGAGATTAACAACCCATATGTAGGAGCAATGACAGACAATGCGTTACCGATAATGAAAATGCACATGAGCAGCACCAGCAGTTTCTTCTGTGGAATCTTGTGAGTAAACACGGTTAATATTGGTGCACCTACCGCTACACCAAGAGCATATCCCGTAATGAGTTGTCCTGCTTGTGGAATGCTTACATTCAAATCTGTTGCTACATTGGGCAGCAGGCCCATAATAATAAATTCAGTCATACCAATCGCAAAAGCTCCAATAGTCAAGCATAACAGGGACAATGGAAACGCCCCTCGTTTACCTGACTGTGAAACATGTGGTTGTATTGTGTGTCCAGTCGTGCTCATAGATGTTCTCTTCTCCTGTCTCTTAATCAACGATGTTCTGTCGCCTTCGACCACAAGGCATCTGTTAGTTGTTCGAACGTTACACGCATAGCAAGCTTGTCCCGCCAGTGTGCCGGAATACCACTCAGTCCATAATAAGCACCTGCAATCTGCCCATACACCGCACCTGTAGTATCCGCATCATCACCCAGATTCACAGCTAACAATGCGCCTTCTTCAAAACTTGCCGACTTATGGAACGCCCATAGTGCTGCCTCAAGTGAACGAACCACATAACCACTGCCCTTAATTTCGGGCGGTTCTTTCCTCTGATAGGACCCCTAACAACCTCTTCAATAGCGGGTGAAAATGAAACCTCTTCCCTCCACTGTAGGCATGTCTCCGGCATCAGCATGACGTTTTTGTTCGCTCCGCGCAGACCAGCAACAAGTATGGCAGCCAGCACTTCACATGCCTCCACGCTTTCCGTTGCAGCATGTGTTGTCCGAGAGCTCAGCCCGGCATAGCGGATCGCCTCGTTCGGTTGATTGGCATAAGCCATCGCGATAGGCGCAAGCCTCATAATAGAGCCATTGCCAGCCGTCATCGGGTCAGTTGATCCGCTGTAGGCTTCCCCAGTTATCTCAAACCTCTCCAAGGCACTTCGGGTGGCCCCGCCGATATCGAAGCAATCGCCTGTGCTGCTCATATACCCGACCTTGTACCAATTGACGTATCTGCGCATCTGATCCGCAGGATCAAAGTCTGCCTTGCGTACCAAACTTTCTGCCAGACATAGAGCCATGGATGTATCATCTGTCCACTGCCCTGCCTCCAGCCCGAATACGCCGCCTCCCACCATATCCGTCACAGGTTCGAACGTGCCTGGACTGCTGAATTCCACTGTAGTTCCGAGCGCATCCCCACTGCAAGCCCGATGAAGCAGCCATTGAAACGGTCCTTTTGCAGCATGTTTGTCTTCCTCCCTTAGTCCATATACTTTCAGAATCTTTCTTCCATTCTCCCACATGGCCTGATCTGGCGTAAAGCTAATAAAATCCAATCAATGAAGCTCCATTTCTTCTATTATAAAAGTGTCGAAAGCTGTTGAACGGCCTGATTATCAAATTTTCATAAAAAAGTTTTATTTTTTGAGCTGAAAATACAGTTTATTCGGTACACCGCTTACATGCAAAGGGGTTAACGGTTTGCAACGTTCATCATTTTCTGAAAACAAATCATATATGTGAAAATTTTCAATGTAAACAATCATGACGCTCTTGACCCCTCAGTTTGTCCTATGTTACGGTTTTATTAGCTTAAAACGCATATTTTTTCCCAAATTAATATTCATTTTCGATTTACTGCGTCAACTAACTTCCCGCAGGTTAATGAATATACGGAAATGAATTTGCAGAAAATTTTCATTCGTTTTTATTCCCAAACTAATTCTGAAACAGGAGGAACAAATTTATGATTAAGGCACTGGTGTTTGATTTCGACGGAACAATTATTGATACAGAGACAGCATGGTATATTGCTTTTCGTGATGCTTACAAGGAACACGGCGTGGATCTAACCCTGGAGATGTATTCACAATGCATCGGTACCAGTCTGAAAACATTTAATCCGTATGAGTACCTCATCACAGATTTGAATCTTCCGATCGATCGGGAAGCGTTCAGGGAATCCGTTCAGTTGCAGCACGCTGCATTGATGAACAAAGAGAAGGTTCGTCCTGGTATTCAGGAATATCTCGAACAAGCACGTGAAGCCGGACTGAAACTCGCTGTAGCATCCAGCTCCAAACGGGATTGGGTTGAACAGCATCTGGAACAACTGAAACTGAAAGATTATTTTGAAGTCATTCGTACGGCAGATGATGTTGCCAATGTGAAGCCTGACCCAGAACTCTACACTCAAGCGCTTGAAGCCCTTGGAGTAACTGCAGACGAAGCCGTAGCGATTGAGGATTCACCTAACGGCGCGCGTGCAGCTGCTGCGGCTGGTATGCACTGCGTAGTCATCTCGAATACCATCACAGGAACACTGGAATTCGATATGCCTCACCAACGGCTGTCTTGCTTGACTGACCTCTCATTTAACGATTTGATTTCGAAGCCACTCGTCACTACCGTCTAAGGTCTGCACGAATTTCGCGATTTAATCCTTAAAGGGGAGTTCACACATGAAAGCTGTACATTTTGGTGCGGGCAATATAGGCCGCGGTTTTATCGGTCATATGTTGTCCGCTTCCGACTACGAAGTCTGCTTTGTCGCACGTAACCCGAAGAAAATCTCCATGCTTCAACAAAGACAGGAATACCCGATTACACTTGCCAACAGCGAACAGGATACAACGATTGTCAACAACGTGACGGCTATCAACGTAAGTGAGCAGAATCTGGTTGCTGAAGAGATCGCTTCAGCCGATCTGATCACAACCGCCGTCGGTGTATCTGCACTTGGAGATATCGCAGAGCCTATTGCCAAAGGCATTCAACTTCGCATGAAAAACAATAACCAGGCGCCACTGCATATTATCGCTTGCGAGAATGCTATAGGTGGGAGCACCCGGCTGAAGAAACGCATCTATCCATTCCTGGATGAAAAAACCCGTAATAAAGCGGAACGTTATGTTTCTTTCCCCAATGCAGCTGTGGATCGGATTGTTCCGGCCCAAAACCACAAGGACCCGCTGCAGGTCACTGTTGAACCTTTTTACGAATGGGTCGTTCATCGTCCAGCACTTCTGGATGGTTTTAAGAAAATTGATGGTGTCCACTATGTGGACTCCCTTGAACCTTATATTGAGCGTAAAATGTTTACGGTGAATACAAGCCACTGTGTTGCCGCATACTTCGGATATCTCGAAGGATTCAAGACAATCCGGCAAGTTATGAGCAACTCCACCCTGCGGGCCAAGGTACGCCATGTTATGGAAGAGACCGGTGAGATGCTCATCCAGAAGCACGGATTCAACGCACAGAAGCATAATAAATATATCGACACCATACTGGAACGCTTCGCCAATCCCAACCTGACGGATCAGGTCACCCGAGTTGGACGTTCCCCCTTCGCAAGCTCTCGCCTCATGATCGGCTTGTTCGCCCAGCGATGCAGGCCAGTGAATTCGGAATCGACATTCCTCATTTAACTTCTGCTATGGCAGCCGCAATGCTGTTCAATGACAAACGCGACGAGGAAGCCATGAAGCTGCAACACATGATTCGCGAAGATGGCGTCTCCGCCTTTATCCGTGAACGCATGGGAATTCCCAACGAACATCCCGTTCATCAGAATGTAATCGCCAGCTATCAGGAACTCAGAGGGCGTAAGGAATCGACGATACTAACCTGAATATGCCTATCAGTCCTATCAAGGTTATTGGTTCGATCCCGCAAACTGAATAAAACACGGTGAAGAAGCCGGAGGAACCTATGCATGGCACTGTTCCTTCCGGCTCTTTGTCTTTACATGGCACGGTACACTCTATATGGTAGTGTAGCTAATAAAAAAAGCGTATCTCCTCTCTCGAAGAAACACGCTTTTAGGTAATCTTTTAATTTACTTATCCGTTCGGCGTTCGGCGTAACCACGTGACTCATCCCTTTTCTACTCATTCATAATGGAATTGAGGGATGCATAGGCCATTGGCAGGAAACCTTCCGAAGGTTCACCAATCGGTGCTTGGATGTGGAAAACGAAACCATTGCCGTCCAGTTCTTTCACAATAAAGTACTCTGTTTTCTTATCATTCTGGGACATCATGTACAGTTTTGCATCCTTCATTGGTCCATTACTGAGTTGTTCAGCCGTTAATTGTTTCACTTCTCCGGTCTCGGACAACTCTTCCTTGGCATCCATCTTCAGCGCATCCAGATTGTAATTCGCCGGCAGCTTCTCAATCTCTATCTCATAATCCGGATCAATCTTCATTGTTAATTCATGGTCTTCCGCGTCAAAAGCCATCGGTTCAAACACATAAAGTGAATAACCTTTCGCTTGTGCCAATGTCACTGGGCGTTTTTCGGTCATTCCTTCTACCGTCACTTCCAGCTCTGATGTCTTCGGACGATCGGACGTTACTGTACCGCCTGCATTGGAACCGTTATTCTCATCACTCGATTCAATCTTTGCAATCTCTGTAAGTACCAACTGTTTCGTTGTTGCATCAATCGTTTTCTCTACATATTTGAAGCGAACGGAATCTTCGTCATCAATATCATCCAGAGACTTCTGCAGATCTTCACTCACCTGGAATGACATCGGCTTCTCATTCACTCGAATCTCAACGGTATGCGGATCAGCCCATCCAGTCAGAATACCTTCTGCTTCTATTGCAGCACTTTCATTTGGTTGTTGCTCCGGTGCTGGTGACTGTTCTTCCGTATTATTCACTGGTGGCTGTGCAGCAGGATTACTGTTCCCACAGGCCACAAGCGAGAATCCCATAAGTAAAACCAGGAATGATGCACTGACTTTCATTGTATTTCTTTTTCGCATATGAACACCTCCGTTAGCTTATACGCAATGATGCTTGTCCATGTTGCTTCTCATCCATTGGCTTGGCTGTATACTAGTACTTACACGGGAGACAGGCAGCTCAATCATGCAAAATGTCTGAACGATTATTGTAGTCCTCTACCTAACTGGCTTGATCCATCTGTACCAGTTTGGCATTGGCTCCGTTAAACGCTTTGGTCTGGAGGTTAAATTGCTTTCGGAATTCAGCAAGCTTCGCATATTCGCTATTTCGTACCCGAATGGCTCGCTTAATCTTAACCAGATTAGGTTCTGCACTTTCTCTCATCAGATCATACAACTGTTCATCTGCACTCAGACTCAGCTGATACGAGGCAACAAAATTTTCCAATGCACGTGCTCTTGCTTCATATTGATCCAGCACCTTTTCAGCCTGTGCCAACGTTTCTTCTTTTTCAAATGATAGTTCTTCCAATGAACTGCGCAGGGCCACCGTCTTCTCGTTGGTCTGTTTCATGGCCTCTTCCGCCTGTTTCAACAACGTTCTTCGTTCATGAATATGATCTGCTGCCTGATCCAGCAGTGCTTCGAGATCACTGTTTTTATTCTTGCCTTTGTCTAAAATAGACTTGTATAAGTTCATATCTTCCTGCTCGTGACTACTCAGTTTGTTCAAACTCTGGTCGATCTCCTGACCGCTGAGCACCAATTGGTTTATCTGATTTGCCGCAGGCTCCTGCGGATCTCCACAACCACTTACCAGCAGAATTAGCAATACACTAACTGCCGCAAGCGCCACTTTTTTACTCGTTAGCACCCAAGCCCTTCCTCTCTTGCATCATTTTGTTGTTATATTACAAGCGGGTATCTCCGCTAAAATTCGCTATCCAATGTGCATCCGGATCGTATACTTCGAACTCGTAACCTCGATCTTCGAGCAGCTTCAGAATACGTGGCAAAGCCTGAACCGTCTGCTCCCGCTCATGCATCAGAATTACTTCCTTATCCCGATGTACACTTTTGCTCACGCGGGCCACAATCTTGTCCGGCTGACCGGGAAGATTCCAATCCAGTGAATCTGTCGTCCAGTCCCACATTTTGAACCCGGCCGCCGCAATGTCACCTCTGAACTTTTCACCGATCTGTGGACTGCTGCCATAAGGTGCACGAATAAGATGAGGTGTAAAACCAATTAGGTCTTGCACCATCTTCTGCTCTTTCTTGAACTCTTTCACAAAGTTCGCAGAGCTCCCACTCTTATACAGCTTTTTATAGTTATGCGTTATGCTGTGGAGTCCAGGGTAACTGCCTTCTTTCAACAGCCGTTTTACTGCTTCTGGATGCTGGTTTAACTGACGTCCGATCATGAAAAAGGTAGCCTTCGCCTCATGCTGCTTCAAAATATCCAGCAGTTGTTCCGTATATTCAGTTGGGCCATCATCAAACGTTATGTATGCCAATTTGCGAACCTGACCCTGGAACCGTACCGGCTCCTCCTTTGCATCCGGAGTAACTTGTATCATGCCGAGCTTGGCGGGCTGTTCGATTACAGTCATTGGAGGCGGCGCCACAACGCTTTTGATCCAATGCGTCATGCCAAGGAATATATATGTTACACCGGTAACGAACAGTACCAGGAGCATTAGAGCTATGCTAATCCTTCCATACCGGATTTTTCTTCGTTTATGTGTTTTAGCGCGACTTGTGCTGGGCGGAATACTTCCACGTTCTCCCGCTCTCTCTTGTTGGACTCTCACTTTCATGCCACTTCCTTACTTTCATTTTTTCCCGATTATTGGTATATTATCTCGTTTCATGTCTCTATATAGAAGATTAATAGAAAAATGGATCGGGAGAATGACAGAATAGTTACAAGCCCGGTTACAATCTACTTATCTCTTTGTTCTCTTTATCTTTCCTGCGGTTACCTTCTCCTGTATAATGAAGTGATTTACGCCATCAGAATCATGAAGGAGCTACACCCATGACAAGCTTGAACCGTGCCGGCAGATCCATCTATCTGTTATTCTTTGTCGGCATTATTGCCATTTCTTTTTCTTCGATCTTTGTACGCTGGTCTACCGCAGATGTTGCGGTCATTGCCATGTACCGTCTATTTCTGACCAACCTGCTAATGCTGCCTTTTGTCTGGAAATACAGACATGAGATGATGCGGCTGAGCTTCCGGCAGTGGGGCTTGCTGCTTGCATCCGGTGTGATGCTGGCCCTTCATTTCCTGCTCTGGATGGGTTCGCTGCGGCTCACCAGTGTTGCCAGTTCCACAGTTATTCTTGCGCTGGAGCCTATACTGATTCTGGCAGGTTCGGTATGGCTGTTCAAAGCCAAAATTAACCGCATGATGATCATCGGCATGGGCATCGCCCTGTTTGGATCAATCGTTATTGGCGCAGGAGATTTCCAGTTGGCAGGTACTGCACTGCAAGGTGATATCCTGTCTTTACTTGGCACAATTGCAGTCGCTGTCCATATGCTGCTGGGTCAATTTTTGCGAGCGGGACTTAGTGCATTTTCGTATAACTTCTGGGTATTCTTCGTGGCTGCTTGCACGCTGGCGGTATATAATCTGATCATGGGCCATCCGTTTGGGGGTTACGCTGCGTCAGAGTGGGGAATCTTCCTGCTGCTCGCCATTGTGCCAACGATCTTTGGACATTATCTCTTCAACTGGCTGCTTCAATATATGAATGCCACAACGGTATCCATGGGCGTACTGGGGGAACCCGTATTTTCTTCATTGCTGGCCTGGATGCTGCTCGGCGAATCCCTCAGTGCATTACAGATGTCTGCCGGGGTTGTCATTATATTCGGGGTATGGATCTTCATTCGATATGGTAAAACCAAACCTCAACCCATTCCTGCTGATGCTCCTATCGCTGGCAAAGGGCCTGTTGAACCTACCACGGTATAACGAATTCATTCGTAATGCATAGTTATAAACGACTCTACCACTCTCATAAGGCGGTGTATTTTGATGAAAAATATTGTATCCATGCGCTGGCTGCTCGCCAGAATGTATGAACCGGATGTGGTCATTGCAGATTGCCGATTCTTGCTCGGTCAGCCAGAGGCTGGAAGACAAGCCTATGAAGCTGGACATATTCCAGGCGCTGTCTATCTCGATTTGGAACAAGATCTATCCTCTCCTGTCTCTGCGCACGGAGGACGTCACCCGCTTCCTGATCCGGCTGTGCTCGCAAGTCGTCTATCCAAAGCTGGCATCGGCTCCAATAGTCGGATTGTTGCTTATGACGATCAAGGCGGGATGAATGCATCTCGTCTTTGGTGGCTGCTGCGCTACATGGGACATGAGCAGGTATATATCATGGACGAAGGTTTCTCCGCTTGGAAAAATGCCAAGTTTCCAGTTACAACGGATGTGCCGGTTCAGATCCCGTCTTCCTTTGATGTGAATGTGCAGCCAGCCATGCTGGCAAGTGCCCAGGATGTTCAGCAGGCTTCGGCAAGTGGCAGCTCCGTGCTCATCGATTCTCGCGATGCTCGCCGCTATGCGGGTCTGGAGGAACCCATTGATGCCAAGGCCGGACATATTCCGGGTGCTGTGAATTATTTTTGGAAAGATGTGTTGGATTGGGATGGACGTTGGACAGATACTGGGGTGTTAGAAGAGCGTTTCAGTAAGCTGGACAAGGATGGTGCGATTATCGTGTATTGCGGCTCCGGCGTGTCGGCTTGCCCGAACGTGATTGCACTGGAAGAAGCGGGATATTCAAATGTGAAGCTGTATTCCGGGAGCTGGAGCGACTGGATTAGTTATGAGGAGAATCCGGTGGCTATAGATAATGCCGAAGCGCACAAAGACGTATAACAGTGTATCGATGTTGAATACATCGCCAGGTGGCTTATCTGCCCCGGCGATGTATTTTTCTATGTTCGGAGTCAACGAGGAAACAACGCAGACGCTCTTAAAATAATTACATGAAGATCTTCATCGAGAGCTTGTTTATATGATCTCAGATACATCCACAGCCCCGTCGAACATGAGCTTGAACGAGAACTTAGCAAGTGGTAAAACTGGAAGATCGTTCACGTTTCTCTTTTAACAAACGTGTAACACCACCAGCTAAAAATGTACCAGTATGTAAAAAAGTGTACGATGCTATGAACAATGTAGTGAATAGCAACAGTATATATAAAGACTATAAAGTCCGATACTCAACAACCACTGTTAGTGTGATGAAAATAGAGAGAGGTAGACACACCTCCTTCAATATAGCAGAAAGTGCGAACAAAGGTATAGCAGGCTGATTCCTTTAAAGTCGCGCAAATTTGGATTCAGACCGTTGTTTAACATTAATTATTTAGATGTGCTAGGAGGTTGTGATCCTCGTTTAAAAAATAGGACACGCACAATAGTGAGAGCCACCAAAAGTATTACTTAAACATAATTTGTGCAAACTTGATAAGAGTGCTGAAGTAGATTTAATTCTTGATCTTGGTGTAGACCCACAGCAATTAAATGTACATGGTGAAACTCCATTAATAACTGAGTTTAGAGTTCAGGGTGGTCATTACATAGATAACAACGATTGAACTTATTTCATATAACTAGTTATTCTCAAAATATTTAAAAAATCTGATTGTTTCATTATAATCATCTTCGTCGGAATAAATATTTAACATTTTGCCTAGCTCAATCGCAAAATCTACATATCCGTTGGCTTTTGCAGTTATTATGTTCTGACTAACTGTGTATGTTTCGTCATTGTTTATTCTATTTTCAGTAAATTCCTTTCCTTCTAAAACCCCTGCTTGTTTAACAAGTTCAACTCCTGAGCAAATGGCACCAATATATTTCCCGTTAATGTCCAGTCTCTTGATAAGTGATGTTAGCTGATGATTCCCTTCTAATGCGCCAATATCTCCTCCTCGAATAAGCAGTATTTCTACTTCGTCAAAATCAATTTCTTTTATATCTTTATGGGGTTTAACAATAAAGCCTTCATAAGAATTGACCATATCGGAATTTAAACCCAATGTTATAATTTCCCCTGAGTTTTCATTAAATAAGTTGCCAGCATTATTTCAAAATTTACAAACCCGTCGTAGATTAAGACATGAGTATTAATGTTTACACCTGCTTTCATGTATTTTTAGTTCAAGTTGCTTTTTTTAACTCTTTAGAACGGTTGTAAGCACCCACAATCCATAGAGCCAGATTGAAGAAGGCCAAAACTATCACAATTGTCCTTCGAAGAATTTGTAATAGTGATTAAAACATAATAAAGATCAGTTCTGAAGAAAATGAGAAGATGCCATAAAAACTTATATATTTGTATGAGGACTATCAGTCTCATGTATCCTACAATTATTAAATCCTGTTGATAGATGTACTGGAACACGAGCGCAAGCAAAAGAATCACTGAGTCCCATGCCATACCCGCTAGAAATGGCAAATATCTTTTTCCTTTCAATCGACCACAAAGAGTTCATGTTGGCTTCAATAACCATCCAAAACCATCTTATACTTATTTTAAAATTGACTGGCACCCCGAGTGATACTGCTGCAAAATAATGGGCAGATTCATGCAAAATCGTTCCATGATATTAAAAATAGAATAAGCAACTTAAACCAACTGACTCATTAAAAATAAAATAATCTTGATAAGACGGAAGAAATTCAGGGTTGTACGTAAAAATAATTAAAGATGCAATAAAAAAGTTAAATAAATGAGAACTGCCAATTTGTTAAAGAAGAATCTACCAACCTTCTCTCTAATTCTGCCTCCATTGTTACTTGCCTTAAGAGCAACCAAGACTTCATCATTAAATTTATGAATCAGGTTTAACTCTAATAAAGGTTCCACAAAATCAATAATATCTACCTCAACATCGTGATTCTTTTTTTATAAATTCGATATTTCATCCAGTGTATTTATTCCATCCATTAGTTCTATAGCTAGAACACCCTCGATGGGAATTCGAATATAAATAGTTTTATTCATAAGTTGGCTATTTGGAGACGTCTCTGAAAAAATTAATGAGCTTTCAATGAGATTTTTATTTTTTTCGCTGTTCTTCAATATTTAGTTTTGTATAAGACCTTCAAGCATAGTTTCATCAATCGGAACTCCCATTTGCATTTTACGTTCAAGCTTTTCTTCCGTAGCTTTTTGAATATCCATTTTTTCACACTCCCTCATATCGACATTACATTATTACACGTAATTTATAAAGTCATTAGGTCGCGTTTCTCCCCCAAAAATAGAGTGAAGTTCTTCGCAAGTTGATTCCTGTGTTGTTTGTTCCTATAACACGAAAAGAAAACATTTTATTGCTATCGGACCGTAATCCCAATTCAGCATTTCATAGTTGCACACCACGCTTACCTCATGTAGGACATATGTCTCCTTTTCTACGAAAACGTTTAAAAAATCTTTATAATCCACACAAAATGTTCGATATACAACAAATGAACATCCGCATATCCCATGTATGCATCCTGAAATCTACCTCAGAAATGTGGCACGGGAGAACAGAACAATACATATAACAGGTGGTTAGGAAACAGAGAAAGTTTTGTCTGGTTGAAAGGCAGGAACTAACAAAGGAGAAGAAGATATGAAGGGACGAACGAGTCACAAACGAAACACACGCAGCATCTGCGTGAACTTGCTGTTATCCATGCTATTGTTGGTCAGCAGCTTGCCGCTATGGCCTAGCAAGGCAGCAAACGCTGCTGCAGAAGAGTCATATCTCTTATCCCTGAACAGACCGGTTTATAGCTCCTCATCTCTTGATGGGAATACAGCCGATCATGCCGTGGATGGCAACAAAAATACCCGATGGGAAAGTGTGTGGCAACAGGACCCTCAGTGGATCTATGTTGATCTGGGTGCAGTTGCTTCCATCTCCAACATCTCGATTGAGTGGGAAAATGCCTATGCTTCCGCCTTCGATCTTGAAGTGTCGGATGACGAAGTCAACTGGAAGCAAGTGTACTCCACAACGAAGGGTCAAGGCGGTCTGACAGAAGTGGAGGTTTCCGTCAATGCACGATATGTACGTTTGTTCAGTCATGAACGGGCGCAGCAAGCCTATGGTATTTCTCTGTACGCGTTCGATGTGTATGGAACGGGTGGAGCAAATCCACCTCCAAAACCGACTGCCGCCAACCTTGCTCTTGGTAAATCGGTTATAGCGTCGTCGGAAGAGATTGACGAACCTAGCCGCTCCGCCGAAGACAAGGCCAAGATGGAGAAGCGCGATTATGAAGCGCGCAATGTGACAGATGGTGATCCAGGTACACGCTGGTCTTCCATATACAAGGATCAGGAATGGATTGTTGTGGACCTTGGTCAACGTCAGGAAATCGGAGAAATTTCTCTGCAATGGGAAAATGCGTTTGGACGTGCTTACGACATTCAGGTATCCGACGACGCAAAGCAATGGACTACGCTGTATCGGGAGTTACACAGCAATGGAGGACGGGATGAAATTCCTGTATATTCAGAAGCCAGATATGTCAAGCTCGCAGGTCATGGCCGAGGTACAACCAACGGTTATTCACTCTATGCCTTTGATGTATATGAGTATATTCAAGGAGATGAAAAACCGGTCTACACCATTCCGTCTATCCCGGAGATGAGCTCGGTACAAGTCGGCGCTGGCAGTTATGCCATTAATGACATCACGATGCTGCAGCCGAAAAACCCTAAAAATCGCACAGCTGACATCACCGCCCCGATTCCATCCAATGACTGGTGGCAATCGATTCTCGTCTCGGATTTAGGAGATGGAAACAGTCTGGTCACGCTCCCATTCAAAAATCGATACACCAAACAGGGGCTTCATATTTTGAATCCTGGTGCTGGATACGTTTCTGCTGATGGCAACTCGATGGATGCAGACGGTGAAGCAGACCTCATCCTGACAACAAGCGATATGAACCCAGCCAAGGTTAATACCAAGATCGCAGGATACGGGGATTACTCCGCTAACATCATCATGAGTGATGATGACACGGCAAAGGTCAATACAACCTTTGTAAAAGGCTCCCCTTTCCTGTACAACACGTTTGAGAACCCGGACACCATCCTGATTCGTTCACCGAACATTACACGTCTCTTTGATGATCAAAACCGTGAGATTGTGTTGCAGGATGGGGAATCATGGACAGGAGATCATATCGGTGTAGAAGTCACCAATCAGGACAGAGCGCCTTCGCCGCAAACTTTTACTAGAAACTATGGTCTTTATGCACCTGAAGGAACCACATTTATAAAGCTGGGCAATACACTTAAGATTAAGCTGGGATCAAGCGAAAATTATTTGTCGCTCTCTACCCTGCCATCTGCATCAGAATTAGCTTACTATTACCAACACGCCTATGCTTTTGTAACGGATACGAAGGTCGAATACGACTATAACGAGAGCACTTCACAAGTTACAACGACCTTTAACTCCGTTACACAAACGAAGCGTGCCAACTTTTCCGCCGACACATTAATGGCTTTGTTCCCGCACCAGTGGAAACTTGCAACAACTCCACTCACGGAGCTCGCTTATCCTTCCATTCGTGGAATGATGAAAGTGAGCGAAGGCAACAGCTTTACGACACAGGATCGTTTCTACGGCATTATTCCGCAATTTGTAGAGCCGGATGATCCGACATACTCACGCGCGCAATTAATCAGTTATCTGGATCAGCTTGATGCAGATACGTCAGGCAATTTAATGAGTGAAGATCCCTACTGGCAGGGGAAAAAGCTTCATCCGCTTGCGCTGGGTGTGCTCATTAGCGATCAGCTTGGTGA
The DNA here is from genome assembly GCA_022836915.1 of Paenibacillus sp. OVF10. Taxonomy (GTDB): domain Bacteria; phylum Bacillota; class Bacilli; order Paenibacillales; family Paenibacillaceae; genus Paenibacillus. The sequence continues at coordinate 5,925,435 of CP094668.1, forward strand.
TCACGAACGACGGGACCACTACCTGTCCCTGTTAAGAAGCATCTTGACCGACTGGTACACTTATTCACCGAATGAACGTCTGCACTCCTATTATTTCTATTACTCGGAGCAATGGGGAACGATCTTCCCTTATGGAAGCGGGTTCGGGGTCAATACCGGGCTGACGGATCATCATTTTACCTATGGCTATTACGTCTTTGCATCTGCGGTGCTGGCTATGTATGATCCAGCTTTTGTACAGGATTATGGCGATATGGTTGAACTGCTGATCCGGGATTATGCCAATCCTTCACACACAGACGATCAATTCCCATGGATGCGTAATTTTGATCCTTATTCTGGTCATTCCTGGGCGGGCGGTTATGCCGACAATCGCAGCGGAAACAATCAGGAAGCTGCCGGCGAAGCTCTGTTCAGTTGGGTCGGACAATATATGTGGGGCGAAGTAACGGGGAACAAAGCCTATCGCGATGCGGGCATCTGGGGCTTCGTCACCGAGGAAAAAGCGGCCGAGCAATATTGGTTCAACTACGATGGGGACAACTGGCTGGAAGGATACAAACACGCTACCGTAGGGCATGTATACGGCAGTGCTTACCTGTATGGCACGTACTTCTCCAACGAGGCCGAGCATATTTATGGCATTCACTGGCTGCCGCCCGCAGAGTGGATGACCTATTATGGTCGTGATCCGAAGAATACCGCGGCACTATACAACGGTCTGATCAAGGATCTTGGTGGTCAGCAGGAGCACACATGGCAGCACATCATCTGGCCCTTCCAATCCATCGGGGACCCGGAGACTGCTCTTGCGAAGTGGGATACAAAAGAGATGCAGCAAAACGAAGTCTTTAACGCCTACTGGTTCATGCATAGCATGGCATCCACAGGAACACGTACCATGGATATTTGGGCAGATTCTCCCGCAGCAACCGTATACGAAAAGGACGGTGTCTACACGGCGCAAATCTGGAATCCGTCAGACACCGCCAAAACGGTTCGTTTTTATAATGCCAGCGGAGCTTTGGGTTCAGCTACCGTCTATGCGAAAGCTCAAGTGAAAGTAAATCCATTGGAGCATACAGTAGTCAAGCAGCCAGATGCTTCACAAGGCGTCACCTATCTGGATCGCAGCGAATGGACGATTACCGCCTCTTCCAGTTCGGAAGCAGTCGAACGCATGATTGACGGAGATTTGACTACCCGCTGGTCATCTGGACAAACGCAACAGCCAGGAGACTGGCTCCATATTGATCTGGGCAACGAGCAGATGATGGACACACTTTTCATGAACTCCGGCAACAGCGGAGGTGATTATGAAGTTTACGTTTCGAAGGACGATGAAAACTGGAGCAAGCCAATTGCACAGGGAATAGGCTCATCTCCAAGCCTGTCCGTCGATTTGGGTATGCAGACGGCGCGTTATATCAAAATTGTATTGACTGCTCCCACAGACAGTTGGTGGTCCATCTCGGAACTCAAGCTCGCCCGATTTGGAAAATTGCCTCAGACCCCTGAGTATCCAAATCCAGCTCCGTTGTCCGATCGGTCAAACTGGATCGTGACCGCTTCCTCCACGCAAGGAACGGATGTCACGGCTCACATGCTTGATGGAAATAAAGACACATTATGGACGAACGGGCGAAGGCAAACGAGCGGACAGTGGATTACGATTGATCTTGGGGAAACGAGTGCTTTTGACGCAGTAGAGCTGGACCCGGGGAACGCGAAGGATGACTATCCGCGGCAATATCGCATTTTCGTTTCCGATGACGGGCAAAACTGGGGAACCTCTATTGCTGGAGGCGAAGGCGTGTCAGGACGTCTCTCCATCACCTTCCCTGAGCAGCAGGCTCGTTATGTGAAGATCATGCAGATGGGTGAATCCGATCAATGGTGGTCGGTCTCCGAGCTATTTGTTAATCACTATGGAACAGGAAAACAAAAACGTCTGCTTTCAGATGCATGGTCCGTCACAGCGTCTTCCGATGAGGAAGCTGCAACGGCGATACTGGATGGCTCGAACCAAACACGCTGGACTTCCGGTCAGGCACAAACAGGCGGTGAGTGGCTTCAGCTGGATCTGGGCAATTCAGAGACAGTGAACCGGATTGTATTGGATAGTGCACACAACAGTGAGGATTATGCTCGCGGTTATGAAGTATACACCTCTCTGGATGGCATGGATTGGGGTAAAGCTGTGGCTACGGGTGAAGGGAAAAATGCCTTGCTCTTCATAGCATTCCCTGCTCATGAGGCCCGCTATATCAAAATAGTTCAGACCGGAACGGATTCTCACTGGTGGTCTGTAGCTGAAATCGCAGTTTATACTGCCGATCAGACACCATGGACACCCGGGGAACAGGATGATCTGCTGCCTACCGAACTGGATCGGACATCTTGGACAGCTACAGCTTCCACGTCTGAAGACATTGGTGCACTGCTGGATGATGATCTGAACTCACGCTGGACCTCTGCATCCGGACAACAAGCAGACCAGTGGATTCAGATCGATCTGGGAAGCATTCAGAATTTCAGCCGGTTAACTATGGACTCAGGCAGCAGTACCAATGACTATGCCCGCAGTTTTACAATCGTCACTTCAACGGATGGCGAGCATTGGAATTCGGTTTCAGAAGCTGTGGGAACAGATTCTTTAATCTCAGCGACATTCACCAACCAGAAGGCACGATATGTCAAAATTGCTTTGACTACGGACAATGCTGAGTGGTGGTGGTCTATTGCTGAATTGAAGCTGTACCATTGATACGCTGAATTAAAAAACCATCAATTTTACGCAGCATTAAAAAATCATTAATCTAAGGAATTAAATATTGTTCATCCAGCCACCTCTCTCCCTCAATTTTGCGGGACAGGGGTGGTTTTTTGGTAATCACCCGCTTCTAAATGTAATAAGCAGTTATCTCGAATTAAATACTAATTTCCAATCACGAATACAAACGGCGGCAAAACACACTGAATATCCGCCTAAGCAACTTTAGAGACCAGCATATGCTTCTTTGCGCTGTTTCCGAAATCAAAATATTGGGAAATTGAGGATTGACAGCGCAAGTTATCCAATCTAATATAATCATAGCGGAAAACTATGAATAAAATCAGTAACAATAAACCCACTAAAGGAGACTACAAAATGGCTGCCCTCCAAACGTTTAAAGCATCTGCTCATCTGCAAAACGGAGTTCAAGTGAAAGTAACATCTCGAAACTTCGAGTTTATTATCGACGAGCCCAAAAACTTGGGTGGAACCGATACCGGCATGAATCCGGTGGAAGCTTTACTCGCCTCGCTGGGAGCATGTCAGTCGATCGTAGCTAGGGTATATGCGCCTAAATTCGGGGTGAATCTCAAGGATTTTTTTGTGGATGTAGAAGGCGATATTGACCTGGATGGCTTTTTCGACAAATCAGAGGTGCGTCCGGGCTATTCCGATATTCGGTATACATTCCGTATCAAAACAGATTCTCCCCAAGAGCAGGTTGAAGCATTTGTACAATTCCTGGAGAGCAAGTGCCCGGTTGGAGATACGTTGGCACATCCGGTTAATCTCAAGTTGGACAGAATTATCATCGAAAACTAAGCAGCCTATAACTACCGTGAAACCGGACTGATATTGAATTGCTAACCGTATAACATATTTAGATATAACAAAAGCCCGCGTTTTTCGCGGGTTTCTGGTCATAACCTAATAAACTCGGCTATAAACTTCGTTTGGCCCTTTGAGAAAATATCCTGTTCGAATTAAAGACACTCTCCATTGAAAGCAACCATAGATACACAAGAACAGCTGTTAGTCTGGCATCGGACAGCGTTAAGCATTATGAGTATACGACACATTATTATAGAAGCTGGCGGTCAACACTCTCCTTATTCGTTTCCATCAAGCGCCTTTCTGTACGATGCAGACATAAAGTGGCAGCTTTTTTTGATTCATGATAACAAAAAAACAAAAAAACCGTGATGGACATCTGTCCACCACGGTTGAATAATGAAATCTATTATTGCTTTTTACTTAACGATACATTAGCTGTTAACGTCTTGTCGATCGTCGTCCAGTTTACATAAGCACCTAGTATTTCATTAATAACAGAAACCGGAACTACGGTTTCGCCTTTTAAAAGCTTTGGTACGTTACTATTGAACACTAGTTTATCGTTAATTGAATACACATCTGAACCAATTTGAGCACTTATATTTTTCGTGCCTAATTTGATTTGCGTTGTACGCGTCTTATGATCCCATACTACTGTACCGCCCAATAGCTCGGAAATGGTTCGAATCGGTACGTAGAACTCATCGTTATGAACAACCGGTTTGATTGTCGTACCCCTACATTCATTGCAACGTCAACATATTCAAGAAAATCGGTCTTTCGAATGAGTCCATGAACCCCTTTCGTTCGATCTACGACCTGAGATACTTCATAATCCGTTGCGGCTGATAGGTACGCATAAGCTACACTTCTATCCATATCAAGCTTATCGGATAAGAATTGAATCGATTCACGTACTGATTCTTTCATGGCTTCATCCAAATCAGGGTCCAGTCCAATTGGAATCCAATAATCCTCTGTTTCAGCAAAGGGTTGCGTGAATTCTCCACTGTGTGGTAGTGATGGATCACCTTTCTTTAACACCGTTAACCGAACTGTCCCCCTTAAGGAAGCTTCCAATGCAGTTAACGCTACTTCTCCATCTCCTTGAGCAAAGTGTGGATCTCCAGTATAGAATAGCCCGCCTTTAACTTGAATCGGATAATAAATAGTTGCACCAACCCCCAACTCATTAATATCCATATTCCCTCCTGTTTCAATAGGTGGGATCGAACTCACAACTTCGCTGGTATTTGGTGCAACCCCCATAACACCTAGAAACGGGTTAATTGGGAAACGTACATTCTTGCCAGCTTTTGTTGGTAATACCCCATACCAATTGCCGTTGATTTCTTCAATAGGCGTAAATATAGATACATTATTATATAATTCCGGTTTTGTTGCGCTAGCTCCCTCTTGTGGACCTGTGTTTTCTGGAAATTCGTTAGGAAGAGCACCTTTACCATGGCGGTTAGAAATGACACCATATGGAACTCGAGTCTGCAACGAAAGGACTTCTACTTTAAGAACATCTCCTGGCTCCGCTCCCTCAATCGCTACCGGCCCAGTGATAATATGAGGTCCGTCTTTTACATAATCATGCTTAATCGCAGAAGCCGCAATTGCCTTCGCATCATCCAACACTCCATCGGGTGAGATACCGAATTTACCGAAGTACTCCACTGGATTTCTCCCTTGATCCTCTATCAATCCCTCATGCGATACCGTATCAAATGTTACAGCACTTCCTGATGGCACAGTTAGAATCGGAGAGCTGTCTCGATTAGGCAGTGATCCCCAGCGAATGTTCTCAATCGCAGACGTTACATAATAATCACCTTCTACCTTATCAAGGGTTGTTGGTTGCAGTGGCATACTAAAGCCCACTGAAGGTAGAGCAAATGTAAACATACTTATAATCCCTACTGAAACCCCAAATTTCCTAATCGTTCGGTTAATAAACATTACGCTCCCCCTCTATACTATGTAATATTTTCTAACACAAACACACAATAACATATAAATACATTTACAACAATATTTTTTTGTCAATAAAAATAACATTATAGAGCTGAATATCAAGAATAAACTTATAAAAATAAACAACATGTCAATATACTTATCATATGAAAGGCGTGTAAAACTAAAATACTTCTAGTAAACTGGGCCCTCCTTCAGAGATTGGAACAAACGAAATTAAGTTACAGGAAAATTATGTATGTATTTCATGTATCCGATAGCTCCACAGGAATACTACTACACTCCGGTTCAGGCATAGTCACCTGTCCGCACGTGATTGCACTGGAAGAAGCGGAATTCTCGAATCTGAAGTTGTATCCCGGAGGATGGAGTGACTGGATTAGTTATGAGGAAAATCCGGTGGCTACCGGGGAAGAGTAGGTACGTAGCACCGGTCTACAGTGTCTCAAGACAAAAACACCGCCATGCAAGCTGATGCCTGGGGCGGTGCATTTTCAGTGACTGAGCGTCACCCGGGAATACGGGAGAGATAGAGGCATCGTTGCATGCGAAGACTGATCCAACCCAATCCTTTCTCGCTCAATGAAACAGGATCTGCAAAAGAAAATGAGGAGAAGCATTCATGAGTCCATGAATCAAGATAATCACCCATATTTTACGATAGCGGGCCCATAAATAACCAAGAAACAGACCTGTAACCCCATGATTTGCAATTACTGTTGCCACATCAATATCCCACTGACCATTTCCTTGAATGGCGACATGCCAAATGGACCATAGTATTGAAACTAGTAGTATGGCGGGCCATCTTCCAAGCAATGCCTCCAATCGGGTCTGCAGCCATACCCGATAAAAAACTTCCTCCAATACGCTATTGATCATAAAACCAATCAACATCAAGAGAAGTAATTCTGTCATATCGGTTGCTACGATTGCTCCTTCTGGTTGTGCAATTGGGGAATAGAACCTTAGATAACACCAGACCACAATAACGATTAGTGGTACGATGACGTGTCTGCGAGTGCGAGGTTTTACCGAGATAATGTCTTGTTGCCCGCCAGTCATTTTGCGATAAATCAGCAATAAAATCAACGGGATGAACAATAGTGTCGTCAACTTGAACGCCAAATAATATAGCTGGAAATGTAATCCTTGCTGGTTTATCGTTATCAGAGAAACCGTAAATAAAACGCCTGATAGCAATAATACAATCGATTGAACGACCAAGTGCTGTTTCTCCATTTGTTGGAAATACGGATGATATTGACTTTTATAAGGAATCATACGGATTAGAAAAATGCCAAGGAATGCCGGCAACATACTATGCCATATTGGAATCACTTCCTCACGATCAGCCGTGTACCTTATATTCAAGTTTCCGGTCCACACTAACCACAATACAGCAGCAAATATAATGATCATACATAATAAGCCGGTTGCCTTTCCCCATGCTGGAAGCATTACTTTGAATTGCTGATTCATTCCAATTGCACTCCTTTGAGTGGCATATCGCGTTTGCCCCTTCTTTTTTATTTCAGTTGAGTTAAATAAACTCTAGCACATTCCATCTTAATCGTCTATTTATTTCAGTTGAGTTAAATAATATGATATTCTGTGTGTATGCCAAAAATCGTGGATCATGTGAAAATGAAGAATATTATCGCTGAAGCTACTTGGAAAATCATTAGTGAGAAAGGCATTCATCATGCAACGTCAAGAACGATTGCAAAGGAGGCTGGATTATCACAAGGCGCTTTAAGACATTACTTTTCAAAACAAGAGAGCCTATTAGCGTTTGCAATGGAGTTAGTTAAGGAAAAGGTACTTACTCGACTAAAAAATCTAAATGCAAGAGAACTGGCGCCTCAAGAAAGAATTGTTGAATACTTGCTCGAACTAGTCCCGACTGATGAACAAACATTATTGGAAATGGAGGTTTGGTTTGCATTTGTAAGCTATGGAAAAACGCAAAAAGGGTTCGACGCCAATTATGAGGACCTGCAAAACGCAATCAAGAACTGCATCATGTACTTGAAAAATGAAGGACTTCTGCGCACAACCGATGAAGAGAAGGAACAAGAAAAACTGTATGCCTTTATGAATGGGATGGCTCTCAATTTGTATCTAGAGCCGGATAAGATAAATCGAACACGAAGCAAAGAAATGATACAAGACTATATCCATTGGATTATACGTTAGAGTAGAACCTGACTCATAATCGGGGAGTTAAGTCAGCTGGCACGGTCCAAGCAGAATACACAGGAGAATCTGGTGGCTAACGAGGAAAAATAAAGACTAAAGAGCCCACGTTTTGCGCGGGCTTCTCTGTGTTTTCATTATATTCATGTAGCATTTTAGATGCTTACATTTCCGACCTCTGTAACGTTCAGATTCAGCCTATGTGTTCGGCATACTTCGTAAAAATCTTTTGAAACAATGGGTTTGAAGATATTTATATAATCCAGCATAAAAAATTCATGCTCGTCAATTTGCTCTTCATGAAGGCAGATTTGAGATACAACTTTGACGATCTTACGTGGAGGCTGTTGTACAGATGCAGCAATGACCGCTTTGCGCCCATATTCCGAACGTTCATAATCGAAAACATCCAAACGATCAAGCTGATGTGCTGTCCAATAGGTTTTTTCAACCGCACGACCGTCGTGGTAACACACCGTTGTCGGAATAAACTGTGTGTTTGTATTCGTTTCCTCCAACAGCGTTTTAAAATGATCTGATACATGTCTCGTTCCTGTGATCGTCTCAAAATAATCTACGTTCAGGTTGCGTACCGTAGACAGTAGCTCAACTTCTGCTGTTGTCCCCTCTGGCAACGGATTCTCTATCGCCAAATAATTCATATCTAATTGGGGAGTGAAGGTTGTTCCGCCACTAATAAACCCTCTACGTGGATATTGAGATTCCAGAAAATAATAGTTCAAAGAATGATGTCTCCTTTTCGAATGAAGAGCTTTTCAATCAATTACACGGGTCAAATAGCCCCTCCAATTATTCCGCGGTTTTAAGCAAGTTGTCCACAATAAAATCAAGCTGTTTGTCTAACGAATAAATATCATTGTAGAAGAATAAACCAAAGCTCATATCAATCAGACGTCCTTCTTTGACTGCAGGGATGTTATTCCAAATTGAATTGTCTGACAGATCAACCATTCCTTCAAAGGAAGCACGGAATATATAATCACCCACATATTCAGGTAATACTTCATAAGAAACGTCCTTGCTTGTCGCATCGTTTCTTGCATTTTCAATTTCACGTTGCAAGACTTCAGGTGCTTTCATCCCTAAATACTGATAAATAATCTGCGACCCCCGGCCATAACCCAAGCCTGTCATTACAGCCATGGAACCTTTGTTGCTTTCCATAATTGTGACGGTTTTATCCAAAATACCTGCTTGTTCAAGTTTTTCCTTGCTTTGCTCAACCTTTTTGTGAAGGTTATCTAACATTTCCTGAGCTTGTCCCTCTTTACCCAGAATTTCTCCAAGCATATTCATACGTTCTTCTACTGGCAGGTCATAAGGAATATATACTGTAGGAGCAATCATTTTAAGTCCTTCATATATTTCTTCATTGGTAACAATAATGAGATCGGGATTAAGTGCAGTTACTGCTTCCGGGTCCGGTTTAAATGCTCCTAATGAGGTGGCACCTTCCAGTTCGCTCGCAAAAGCCGCTCCTTCTTCTATAGAAGAAATCCCCACAGGATTTACGCCTAAAGCAAGCAAATCACCCATTAGATACAGGACAACCACTCGTTGTGGATTAACCGGTACTTCAATATCACCTTTTATGGTGGTTACGGTCTTCATTTGAGATTGTGTATCTGTATTGTTAGCGTTGTTAGCCGCTATCTGATTCGTTGGCTTCTGAGAACCTTCATTGGCTGAAGGACTTCCTGTCCCACCAGTTGAACAAGCGCTGAGCAATAGGGTTAAACAAAGTAATAATGTGATAGCCAAGGGTGTCTTTCTACTTCTGTACATCAATAATTCCTCCTCAAATATATGCTGATTATGATAATCATTATCAATATATAAGGAAGTTAGGTCCTGTACAATGCCTAATCGTGCCACATTCGATGGTACATTAGGACTTTCATGCTGCTTTCGATAACGAATAGGTGCAATACCCATATATTTTTTAAATATTTTAGCAAGATAATAACCATCTGGATAACCAACAGCCTTGGCAATTTCCTGTAAAGTAGCATCTGTAGCAAGCAGTAGTTCCTTCGCTTTGTTCATCCGGATTTGAATGACAAAATCAATCGGACTATGACCAGTCTGGCGTTTGAATAGCCTTGATAAGTGACGTGGACTACTGTCCATAAGCTCTGCTAACAAGTCCATTGTAATGGGTTCAGCGTAATGTTCCTGCATATAATATTTCATTTGTGCAACCAGGTCTGGCTTTATTGTTGGCACGCGCCCATTGTGGATTTGCCATAATAACTCGTATACAAATTGATAAAATAATGACTTCACATGGAACTGTTCCAGTGCCTCTTGCTCTTCCCAAGCTGTCATCATGTATTGTACTTTGCTTAACAAGGAAACAGGCTGATCAGGTGTAAAGCCATATTGAAGCTTGAAGGGATTACGGTGCTCCATCAAGACCAGGATATCCTGACGCTCAGGTAGCGGGATGATGGCTTTGTAATAAATCATATAATATTCAAGGACCTCTTCAACAGGCAAAATGTTCAGGCAACAGCCCTTCCCACCATGCAAAACATGGAATCGCGAGACCTGATGATCTTCTCCATCCAACTGTATAACAGCATTGCCACGCACCGTGTATAAGAAACAGCTCGCAGGGAATCGATAGGAGTAAAGTCCCTCCTGCCTTTGCATAGTTATATGGCGAATATCCATTATTTTAATAGATGCCTTGTTCCATAGTAAAAGATGTTCATTGAAATGTAAGATGGCTTCCCAGCTCCTTAAAATCATTAGTCATATATAGTCAACAGAGAGTCAACTTGCATGCAAAATAGGGGCCGGATCACCCACTAACGTGAGTACCCGACCCCTTTCTTTAATATACATATGAATATACAGACCTTAATCAACACTTTAACAGATTGAAAAGAAACAGTCTATATTTTTGGGAAAATATTCTATATATTTAGGTTGCTGGCCGGAAAAATACAGTTGAAACGGAGCATAAATCGATGATGTCCAACAACCATCTTACTCGTGAGGAATTACAGGATTATGTGCACAAAGTATTTGGTGCCAGTTACTTCATAACGCAGTGCGCAAGAATTCATGGCGGTGCACAAAAAGTCATTTACAAAATTGACTGCACGAATGGTTTCACTTGTATGCTGTACGTTTGGGATATTTCCAGCAACTATTTTCAGGAAGAGATCTTGAATGAACCCACTTTCCACAGTTCCTATGGCAGCGAACTTTTCTCTTTGAATACTCGCTTTCTCGCTCAACATGGAATCCGAACGCCGACCTTATATGATCTGAATAACGATAAAGACCGGTACTCTTATGATTTTGCTCTTGTTGAGTATGTGGATGCACAGAAAGCCGAAGTCTATTTCCAGCATAAAAATCACAAAGATCGGGATGAGTTGTTTCAACGGATCAGGGATATGTTGTCTAATATGCATGGAATCCAAAGAAACGTTTATGGAAACGCCAACGATAACAGCCAAAAGGCTGGGCCTTGCTACCAAGTTCAGCGGTTGGATGCCGAAACAGCCTTATCCTATGCATCCAAACATATGACAGATATCAGGAAAAATAACGAAAGGCTGCTTGAGAAACTTTACGAATTGGAAGCAGCAATTCAACCCAGAGATCTCTATAGTTTCATTCATGGAGAGCTAGGTCCGGATCATATATGGATAGATCATGCTATGCAACCATGCCTTATTGATATTGAGGGCGCAGGATTCTTCGATCTCGAATATGAGCATAGCTTTCTCCAGTTTCGATTTGGAGACTTTTATCACTACTTAAAAAATAACAATCTCGACCCGGAGCGGATGACATTTTATCGATTTTGCCATCATTTGTCCTTGATATCAGGAGGATTGAAGCTGCTTCACAGACAATTCCCCGATCAGCAATTTGCTAAAGGTCTCGCGGAGTATCATGCCAGATGCGCAGTTCAGATGCTTATGTGATAAGAACCATATACATGAATATGGATATAAGCCTGAAAGGAGGTTTGAGCATGGAATTTATTTACGAAGATGAAAAACTTGCAGTGAGCGTTATTCAAGCCATTCACACAGGAGATATTCCATCGTTACAGCAACTGCTGGAAGAGAATCCGGGATTGGCAAAGATAAGAATATTGGAAAGAAAGCCTGACAACGTAGATTCAGACTCTAGCATCGCTCGAACGCTGCTGCACGTGGTGACGGATTGGCCGGGGCACTTCCCTCATGGAGCGGATACCGTGAGAGTATTAACCAAGTTTGGTGCGGAAGTGAACGCTCCTTTGGTTGGTCCAAACATCGAGACACCTTTGCATTGGGCTGCAAGCTCCAATGATGTACAAGTGCTCGATGCCCTTCTTGATGCTGGCGCAGACATGGAAGCGCCTGGCGCGGTGATTGCCGGTGGCACACCGCTGGACGATGCTATTGCTTTTGCACAATGGGATACAGCACGACGCTTGGTTGAGCGCGGTGCGATCTTTGCCCTTTGGCATGCGGCCGCCCTTGGAAATATTGACGCCATACAAGAACATTTCCAAGGAGCCCAACTCCCGGAACGTTATCCTTGGGGAACAAGCACCTCCCCTTCTCCTCCCGATGCAGTAACCGTTGCCTTCTGGTGCGCTTGCCATGGAGGTCAAAGAGAAACAGCCGAATACCTGCTTGACCACGGCGCCGAACTGAACTGGATAGCCACCTGGGATGGAACAACTCCACTGGACACAGCAAAACGTAATTTTTCAGCCGAGCTGATCCCGTGGCTTGAAAGTCAAGGTGCCAAATCCGCTAGCTAGTTTCACAGGTAGATAAATGGCTAGCATGGAATTGCCAATCGCCAGCGATTAGTTATGAGGAGAATCCGGTGGCTACTGGGGAAGTGTAGAAGACTCCAACAAATATATACAACGAAAAGTACATCGCGACTTGAGCGATGTACTTTTCGTTGTGGAGTGATCCTAAAACCGTGAGAGGCGACAAGGGTCTAATTCATTTCTTGATTTGCCATCAATAATTTCACTTGCAGCCAGATCAGCAATCAGCGGCGCCAGCGTAATTGCAGAATGCATTAGCGTCAGATAAAGTCCATCAATGTGATCATGGAAGCCCACAATCGGATAACCGTCCTCAGGCATGGGTCTCCATCCAACCTTTATGCTCTCCAGTTCCAGTTGATTTCCGTGCTTGAGACTGCGACGCAATGTGTCGTAAGCTCGCTTACCGACCGCCTGTGGTCCGTTTTCCTCCGACTCGTCGATATAATCTTCCGCAGCCAGCAGCGTATAATCTGTCAGTTGACGCGCTTCAAATTGCGCATTGGAGATTAATGTGTGTATCAGTTTATTAGCAGTTTTCATCCGAATCAGAATCGAAGGTGACGAAGTTACCGGCACGTGACAACCTAACGGGTTACAAAGTTCGGGTGTACCTGTTCCTGCCGCCAATACCACAACATCCGACTCCACAAAACCCTTGGACGTATGAACACCAACCAGACGGGAACCCTTTTGCTTCAGCTGTGTAACGTTGGTGTCGAACTGAATCTTTGCTCCGTACTCTTGCGCTTTGCTCAACAACAGCTCCGTTACCGCAATAGGGTCGACCGCACCTTCTTCGCTGACAAACATGGCTTCATCCGGATATTCCTTCAGATTGGGCTCCAATGCCTCAAGCTGCTCCCGGTTTAATTTTTGAAAGTGTTGCTCCCTTAGAGGCGGAGTGTCCCAAGTTAGCGCGCCATGCCAATGAATGTTCAGTTCGGACAACTCTTGCTGAAGTGTGTGATATTCTCCCACAGCTGCATCGTACAAATGCCAGTATTCAGGAGCCACTCTATGCGTCGTATGTATCCAGGCAAATGATTTTTCCGTGACTTCACGCGCCGCGGCTGAATGCCGTTCAATAACGGTTACATTTTGATTTCGTTTGGCTAGATGATAGGCCATACACGCCCCAACAATCCCTGCACCAATGATCACAATTTTTTGTTTATTCAAAACTAACTCTCCCTTGTCACCCTATCCCCCAAGGAATCGATTTTCCGAGGTTAGGATGGGTGTGCTCCTTTTTCATCTTCTTCGCCGTACAGCTTCTCCATATGCTGCATATGGCCGGCTCCCCAGTTGCTCATTGTCTGGAGCACAGGTTTCATGAGCTGTCCGTACTCCGTAATCGAGTATTCGACCTTTGGCGGAATTTGCGGATACACTTCCCGATGCACAATATCGTGATACTCCAGTTCTTTTAACTGCTGGGTCAGCATCTTTTTCGAAATATCTGGAATGGCTTTTTGTAATTCGCTGAACCGCATTGTACCGTTGCTCAGCAGGCGTAGAAGAATCAAAGATTTCCATTTACCCGTGAGGATATCCAAGGCCGTTCCGAATCTGCAATACACCATCATTCTTTTTCCTCACTTTCTGACCATACCCAGGTTTACTTTTGGTTACCTGGTTAGGTTTAAGTGCCTACTTCCTGATTCGGCTTTCTCACTTTAGTATAGAGGCAGATATTAAAATCGAGCAAGTAAGGGGAAAAGAAAAGATGAATGTAACGTTATGGATCGTACAAATCATATTGGCGGCAGGCTTTGTATATTCGGGATGGATGAAAACCATTCGTATCGAGTCGTCAAAAAAGACCTGGGCCTGGGTTAATGATGTGCCAAAAAGTCTAGTTGTTCTGATCGGTATCGCGGAGCTACTCGGAGCGCTTGGCCTTGTTTTTCCGTGGGCGCTGAACATCACTCCGGTGCTTACGCCGATCGCCGCAATCGCTTTGGCTGTTGTCACAATGCTTGGAATGCTGTTTCATATTCGGCGTAAAGAGTACCGGGAGCTTGGCGTAAATATCTTTTTTATAGTTTTGGCATTGATCATAGCCTTTGGAAGACTATAGAGGAAACGGGACACCGATCCGATGCGCTGTGCAATACGAACCCCATGTTTCGGGTGCCTGGTTTCCGGTGAACGAACCGCTATCGACCTGTGTGCCACATCCCGCCATAATAAAGATCATGCACATGGAGAAATCGGCGATTTTCTTTAGATTATGGAGAGGTCATGACATCAAAAATTTTTCGCCTTTATACTCAAAAGTTATGAGAAGAATCCGGTACTACCAGGGAACGTTCTGGAAAGTGACAAAAAGCCACTAATATTATTATATAATAACCTCACCACATAAAAGGCTGGCTTCAACAGCTCATGGAAGGAAGACAACTCTCTATTGAAAGCAACCTTGAATGTACAAGAGCACATACTCATCTGGAATTGTTCATCGCTCAAAATCATGGATGTACGACATATTGTCATACAGGCCGACGAGTGCGTACGTCCTTACCTGTTCCCTGCCAGCGCCTTTCTGTACGTAACGAATGGCAATGCGACTGTGATCTTAGACGGAAATGAGCATGCTACCAAACCATTTTATATGCTTCATGGGGGCAAAAACACCCGTCTGGACATCATCCCAACGAACGCATCCTTTCATTATTACCTGATTTTCTACAAAGCCTCCTTACCGCTACCTGGCAAGCAGCATACACTTCAACAACCGGATCAACCATTGCCATTCCACCTCCAGTACGGTTTTATTCCATATCATCCTGCCATCCTCTACGAAATCACTGAGCGAATGCTGGGCGAGTGGAATAAACCGGGACGCTTGGAGCGACTCCATACCAAAACACTATTCTATCAATTTGTATATGAGTTGCTCAGACAAATGGATCAACAGCAGGTAAGCATTGTTAGGCCTAACCTTGCTTCTCAGCTTATTCGCTATATGCAGGAGCACTACGCCAAGCCGCTGACGCGGGAAACCCTCGCTCATACATTCCATTACAGCGTCCCTTATCTGTCCAAGTACTTCCGACGTGAAACTGGCGCAAGTCTAATCGATTACTTAATCGGTATTAGGATGAACAAAGCAGTAATGCTGTTGCAAAGAACCGAGTTATCTCTGCAAGAAGTCGCTGCAAGCGTTGGATATGCTGATGTATCCTATTTTATAAGAATGTTCAAAAAACATACGGGAGTCACACCAAAGCAATTCAAGGATGAGTCTGGACAAGTGACAAAAGGTTCTTATCGTCCTATCCTTAGGCTTCGATCATCCATTGCTCCGCGTAAACTCCGTCGTTATATTGATATCAGAGATGATAATCATTATCAACATAGCGAAAAAGGAGATTTACGGATGTATAGAAGCAAACTACCTGTAGGAATTACCCTACTGTTGTGCCTAACTCTATTAGTTAGCGCATGTTCCAGGCCAGCAAACACGAATGGAAGCACTGGCAGTACGCAAAGTCCAACTGTAGGTGCAGAGAGTAATATCAGTAACACCACAAACGGAAGCTCGGAGATGCAAACCTATTCTGCGGTTAACGGTGAAATACAAATCCCCAAAAACCTCAAAGGGTCGTAATGGTTGCAGGAGCCTTTACCGGTCATTTGCTAGCTCTTGGCCTTAAGCCTGTTGGAACTGGTGATGAGTCCTTTAACAGTTATACAGAAGGAAAGCTCGATGACGTTGTCAACATCGGTAACGATGTACCCTACGAGAAAATCATGGAGTTGCAGCCGGATTTAATTGTCGTTTGGAATGACCCTGAAACGATCGAAAAGCTGTCCAAAATTGCGCCGACCGTCGCTGTTGAATATGGAATACCTCTACGGGAGCAATTGATGGATTTTGGCAAGATGACTGGTAGAGAAGAGCAAGCGAAGGCCTGGATTGCAGAGTGGGATGCTAAAATCGCTGAATATAAACCACTCGTGGAGCAAGCGGTAGGTGATCGCACGGTTTCGATTTTTGATACGGGAAGTGCCAAAGAATTTTATGCCTACGGGAGCTTTGGTAGAGGTGGAGATATTATTTATGGCGAGTTTGGCCTGAAGGCACCGCCGATCATTCAGAAGGAAGCCATCGATAGCGGCAAAGGTTGGGCCAAGTTATCACTTGAATTGTTACCACAATATGCAGGAGATTATATCTTTATTAGTGGATGGACAGGTGATGAGAGTGGGGATTCCGTTTTTGAAGGTCCTATCTGGGATAACCTCCCTGCTGTCCAGAATAATCACGTTTATCGCGAGGAAAGCCGTGGCTTCGTGTTTAGTGACCCAATTTCGTTGGAAGCCCAACTAAAATTTGTCGTAGACAGCCTAACCAAAACAGAGTGAATTTGAGTAGGCCACGGTATGTACGAGGCGAGGAGCAATCCTCCTCTTTTTATGTTTTTGTATAGTCCTTATCTTTCATTTGAAGAGAGTTTGAAAACAAAAGCACACACATAAACAGGGACCTCTCACCATGTTGGCAAGGGTCCCTGTCTTTAAACTTGTTATATAGCCCATTTTCCGTTAAGTGATGGTAAGGCCGCCGCTTGCATATCCGGCTACGGTTGTAGCCACATCAATTCCGGCTGTTACTGATGCTGAGAACACCATAAGCAGGCGGTCACCGGCAGATACCGGAATACTCAGTCCTGTTGTCACTCCGCTGGATATTGTGCCCAGTGCCAAAATGCCGGTCAGTGGAGGAGCTAAGGTTACCAATGCACCCGGTACAGCTGTAAAGGAGTTATTAGGTGTAGTGGATC
This sequence comes from Paenibacillus sp. OVF10, assembly GCA_022836915.1. Taxonomy (GTDB): domain Bacteria; phylum Bacillota; class Bacilli; order Paenibacillales; family Paenibacillaceae; genus Paenibacillus. The sequence continues at coordinate 5,942,836 of CP094668.1, forward strand.
TGAATAATTGTGCAGTTAAGGTTACTGTAGATCCAACCAAACTAAGTCCGGCTGTCGTGCTGAAATAAGCGGCCAGTGAAGTAATCGTTCCTGCACGAGATGCCGAGAAAGCAAAGTTAAGCAATGTGCCTGCAGCGCCTGTGAGATCAATAATTCCTCCGTTAACACTTACTCCGGTAGCACTGTTGCCAAAACCAACTAAACTGGAGGTATTCAAAAGTCCACCCAAAACTGTAGTCAAGACAACTGGAAGTCCTGATGCATAAGGAATAATTGTTCCAGAACCAGTCGCACCCGTAGCCCCGGTTGCTCCGGTTGTACCTGCTGTACCTGTTGCTCCGGTTACTCCCGTTGTACCTGCTGTGCCTGTTGCTCCCGTTACTCCGGTTGTACCTGCTGCGCCTGTTGCTCCCGTTACTCCGGTTGTACCTGCTGTGCCTGTTGCTCCGGTTACTCCGGTTGCACCTGCTGTGCCTGTTGCTCCGGTTACTCCCGTTGTACCTGCTGTGCCTGTTGCTCCGGTTACTCCCGTTGTACCTGCTGCGCCTGTTGCTCCCGTTACTCCGGTTGTACCTGCTGCGCCTGTTGCTCCCGTTACTCCGGTTGTACCTGCTGTGCCTGTTGCTCCGGTTACTCCGGTTGCACCTGCTGTGCCTGTTGCTCCGGTTACTCCCGTTGTACCTGCTGTGCCTGTTGCTCCGGTTACTCCCGTTGTACCTGCTGCGCCTGTTGCTCCCGTTACTCCCGTTGTACCTGCTGTGCCTGTTGCTCCGGTTACACCCGTTGTACCTGCTGTGCCTGTTGCTCCGGTTACTCCCGTTGTACCTGCTGTGCCTGTTGCTCCGGTTACTCCGGTTGTACCTGCTGTGCCTGTTGCTCCTGTTACTCCCGTTGTGCCCGCTGTACCTGTCGCTCCGGTTACACCCGTTGTACCTGCCGTGCCTGTCGCTCCCGTTACCCCCGTTGTACCTGCTGTGCCTGTCGCTCCCGTTACTCCGGTTGTACCTGCCGTGCCTGTTGCTCCCGTTACACCCGTTGTACCTGCCGTGCCTGTCGCTCCTGTTGCTCCTGTTGTACCTGGCGTGCCTGTTGCTCCTGTTGCTCCTGTTGTACCTGGCGTGCCTGTTGCTCCTGTTGCTCCTGTTGTTCCCGCTGTACCTTGTGCGCCTGTTGCACCTGTCACTCCAGTTGTCCCTGCTGTACCTGTCGCTCCCGTTACTCCGGTTGCACCTGTGACTCCCGTGACGCTTGGAATTTCACCCAGCAATTCGGAAGAAACCAAACGATGGGCAGTTACCAATGCGCCTGTGCTGCTCTTACCCCATACTGATACTTGAACAGGATCATTAACCGTCGCTGGTGTTGAAAAAGTGAACTCGAAGGCATCAAAATTAGCATAATAGTTGTTGGTTATTACTTGATTGGGTACGATGTCAAAAGACTCACTGACGTACAGTACTCTTATTCCACTTTCCATGTAATACCCTTGTATCTGTACGGTTGAGGCTGTGGCATTACTACGGTTATCAATTCTGACAGTAACGGTCTGAGTCGGTCTTACACCGCTAACAGCATTATTTTCAATCGGCCCTGTTGATAAAAAGCTCATCGCTACATCTCCTCTTTGGGGATTTTGATCTGCTAGATGTTATTAACTGTTTTTTCGTGCTGTACCACTCGGTGTGCATCAACCAATTGTCCAGAGGCTTGTTTGCCCCACACTGAAATCTCTACTTCCTCCACGCCTTCCACATCTGTTCCAAAAACAAACTCAAAAGCATCTAAATCTGCAAAATAATTTCTGGTCACTGCTTCATTAGGGGCAATAATGATTACTTCACTCACATACAGCGTTCTTGTTGTGCTTAGCACATACCCCTGAATGGATACTGTTACAGAATCCACCTCAGCCCGACTTACCAATCTAATCGTTACCTGTTGGGTCGGTCTAACCCCGGAAACCAGATTGTTTTCAATCGGCCCAGTTGACAAAATAGCCATTTTCCCATCCCACCTTTATGAACCTCTGAGTCTAGCAGTATTTGGCATAAGCTCACTCGATAGTAATATTCAAACACTCAATCAACGGTGTGGACAAAACACAGGGGGCAATCCACCATTATCACTTAACAACCTTTTACGCACAGGGCTTTAGCTATACAAAAACTGGGATATGTACAACAAAGAGAAGAAATTATGCAATGTCAAAGTTGGTCAGCAAGTAAGAGTAGATTTTGTTATGTAACCAGGATCGATTTCAGAAAATAACGAAATGACCGTTCTCCCGGTAGATTCCAGGGAAACGGTCGCAGCTTAAGACGTCTTTTTCTCGTATCTAATTGTTGGCCGGGCAAAGCTATGCTTGAAAGTGTAGTTTTATAGAATACGAGATAGTATTTTTACCATCAAGCCCAATGTTAAACACATAGAATAATAATGTTCTTCTTCATTCTCTACTGAAAATAGAAAAAGATTGTATTATCTTAAAATTGTGATATGATATCGTCAAGTTAATAAACATTTAAAAGAAAATATGAAAAATAATTACATTTAGACGTGACCAAATCTCTTTCTTCGTCAAATTTCAGAGTTCTAACCCATTCTATTGAAAGCGATTACAAAAAGAAACCTGACAGATTATAGCTTTTCTAATCGCACCCACAGATGCAGGCTTACTTCGGGTTATAGCCTCTCCTTGCTGCCGTGACCACGTACCCGGTGCACAGGTCGTCTGGCTTAAACCATATATGACAACATGAAGATTTAACCTAACAGCCAACCTAACCATTATTTCAGGAAGGGGTGACATGAGGAACATCTCTTCATTTTTTGGCATTTCACCATTTCAGCTATTCTGAATTTCAGCTCACCAACTAATCCAATCTTATGGAGGCGAAACGTATGATTCGTAAACCGCTAGTTTTGTTGTTGTCGTGTCTGCTAATCTTTGTCACCCTGCCCGTTGAATCCAGCCATGCAGCCAATGCAGCCGTTGCCAAACTTCCTGGAAATTCCAATCCCCTCATCGATCATAAACTGGGAGCCGATCCTTATGTGCTCGTCCATAATAATCGGGTCTATGTCTATATGACAGGTGATGCATATCTGTACAACAGCGACGGCTCTGTCCGAGAGAACCAGTACAGCACAATCGGGAAAATTAACGTCATCTCTTCAGCTGACATGGTGAACTGGACAGACCATGGTTCCATCCCGGTAGCGGGCGCGAATAATGCGAATAATGGACAAGGGATTGCCAAATGGGCTACCCAGTCCTGGGCTCCTGCCATGGCGAAGAAAACCATTGCTGGCAAAGAAAAGTTTTTCCTGTATTTTGCCAACTCGGGTGGAGGTATTGGCGTGCTCACGGCCGATTCCCCCATTGGACCGTGGTCCGATCCACTTGGTCGTGCCCTCCTGACTCACAGTACACCGGGTATGTCCGGCGTAACCTGGCTCTTTGATCCGGCTGTCCTTGTCGATGATGATGGCTCTGCTTACTTGTATGCTGGAGGCGGCATTCCGAATGATACCAACGCTGCTTCCATTGCTAATCCCAAAACAGCTCGAGTCATTCGTCTCGGTGCCGACATGACCAGTGTGGTGGGCAGTGCTGTGACTATTGATTCTCCTTATATGTTCGAGGATTCCGGCATCCACAAGTATAACGGCAAATATTATTACTCCTACTGCATCAACTTCGCGGGAACACATCCTACTGCATATCCAAAAGGTGAGATCGGATACATGGTCAGCGACAGCCCCATGGGACCTTTCACGTATAAAGGACACTTTCTGAAAAATCCTGGTACGTTCTTCGGTGTAGGCGGCAATAACCACCATGCCGTGTTTCAATTCAACAACGAATGGTATGTCGCGTACCATGCGCAAACGGTGAGTCGAGCATTTCTCGGTGAAGGCAAAGGATACCGTTCCACACATATCAACAAACTGACACATAATGCGGATGGAACAATCCAGGAAGTTCAAGGAAATATGACAGGTGTACCTCAGACCACTAACCTCAACCCGTATGTCCGGGTGGAAGCCGAAACCATTGGCTGGCAAGCAGGAATTAACACTGAACCGAGTCAAGCGAGCGGTGGACCTGTAGCCAATCAGAATGTCACTAACATTCATAATGGGGATTGGATCGCGGTGGGTAATGTTGATTTTGGCTCAGCTGGAGCCTCCAAATTCAAGGCCAATGTCGCTTCTACCGGAAATGGCAACATCGAGGTTCGACTGGACAGTCCGACAGGCCCACTAGTTGGAACACTTAACGTAAGTTCAACTGGCGGTTCGCAAACTTGGCGCGAGATGGAGACCAATGTTACCAACGCTACAGGGGTACATCGTTTGTATCTGGTGTTTACAGGCTCGGGCAATGGAAATCTGTTCAAACTGGACTACTGGCAATTCACATCAGGTTCGGGCGGCAACCCTAACCCAAACCCAAATCCTAATCCCAATCCAAACGTTACCCGTTACGAAGCCGAGAATATGACGCTTGGCGGCCAATACGCTGGCGTAATCAGTTCCCCTTTAATGGAGTCGCTCTTTACGGGAACAATGATTATGCAGCATACAATCAATATTTTGCATTCCCAACCCATCAATTCTCTGTCCGCGGCGCTTCCAACAACAATAATACAGCCCGTGTTGATCTGGTCATCGGGGTGTAACCGCTGGTTCTTTCTACTTCACGGGAACGGAGCCGACCGTTCAAACCCTCACCGGCATCACTCACGCTACAGGCAATCAGGAAATCAAGCTGGTCGTAACAACGGATAATGGCACTTGGGATGCTTACATTGATTATCTGGAGTACTCGCTTTAATTCATAGGACATGATCGATTGGGAGGATAGAATATGTGGAAAAAAATCAGTGCTCTTCTACTCGCTCTTCCTTTGCTTATAACATCATTCCCTTTGACAAGTCCCGCTGCTTCAGCCGCAACGTTCAGCAATCCGGTTATTTACGCGGATGTTCCTGACAGTGACGTCATTCGGGTGGGCAGTGCATTTTATATGACAAGCACAACGATGCATATGAATCCGGGAGTCCCGGTCATGAAGTCTTATGATCTGGTCAACTGGAGCATCGTAAACTATGTATACGATACGCTTGGAAACGGGGATATACAGAATCTGAACAATGGACAAAACGAGTATGGGCGTGGTTCCTGGGCGAGCAGTTTGCGGTACAACAACGGTATATATTATGTGGCCTTTGGCTCGCTTTCCACGGGCAAGACGTATATTTACCAAACCAGCAATATTGAAACAGGGCCATGGACACCTTACACATTGAACAGTTATTACCATGACCCCTCCCTTTTGTTTGACGGGAATCGAACCTTTCTTGTTCATGGCAGTGATAACATCAGTATCGTTGAGCTGACACCTGATGCCAAGGCCGTTAAATCCGGCGGGCTCAATCAGGTCCTGATTCCAAACGCAAGCAGTGTTGCCGGCTCCAACATGATTGTAAAGGCAGAAGGAGCACACATTCAGAAGATCAATGGTATGTACTATGTATTCCTGATTGCCTGGCCTTCGGGTGATGGTCGCATTCAGCTTGCCTATCGTGCAAACACATTGACAGGTCCATACACAGGTAAAGTTGTACTCAGAGACTCGGGAATCGCCCAAGGAGGCATCGTGGATACCGCATCCGGCGCTTGGTACGGCTTGCTGTTTCGTGATAGCGGGGCTATTGGACGCATCCCCTATCTCGTTCCAGTGACGTGGTCGGATAACTGGCCTGTGTTTGGGGTGAACGGCAAGGTTCCACTTAACATGAATATGCCCGTTGAAGGTCAGCCTGCTGCCAAAATCTACGGGTCCGATGAGTTCAACGCAACCACATCAGGCACACCCTCAGTAACGCAACTGTTAGTGAACGGCGGTTTTGAGGAAAGCAGCATTCAGCCGTGGACCAGCAACAATACGGCGAACATCACCGTAACAAATGCCGAAGCATTCAGCGGTACAAAAAGCCTGCTCGTCAGCGGCAGACAACAGACAGCAGGCGGAGCCAAACAGATGGTTACAGGCAAGCTGGTACCGGGAGGAACATACTCCTTTTCGGCAAAGATCAAATACACTACTGGTCCTGCAACCAAAACGTTCAATCTTAGCATCCAGAACGGTGCAAGTTATACCGGAATTACCATTATGGGCAGTGCGACGTTAACCCGCGGACAGTGGGGTACCATTCAAGGTACGTATACCGTTCCGTCGAATGCAGACTTGTCTCAAAGCTTTATTTTTGTGGAAACACCGTATAACTCGAATCCGGACCCGACCAATGATCTGATGGCGTTTTATGTGGATGACGTCTCCCTGACGAGCAATTCATCTTTCGGTACATCCAGTCTCGCTACTTTCTGGCAGTGGAATCATAACCCTGATGCTGCCAACTGGTCCCTGCTCCAGCGGCCGGGTTTCATGCGGTTAACTGCAGGCAAAATCAGCAAAAACCTGTTAGAAGCCCGCAACACGCTGACACAACGAACCTTTGGTCCAAAAAGTACGGGGATGACCGCTTTGGATACAGCAGGCATGAAGGATGGTGATTATGCTGGACTCGCTGCTTTTCAGGCCAAATATGGTTTTGTCGGCGTAAAAATGACGGGCAGCACCAAATCCATCGTTATGGCTAATGCCAGTTCTGGCATCATGACTGAAGTAGCAACTGTGCCATTAAACCAGAACAGAATCTATCTACGCGTCATCTGTGATTTTACGAACCAAACTGACAAAGCCTACTTTGCCTATAGCCTGAATGGCAGCAACTGGACAACCATTGGCAATACACTTCAAATGTCTTACACACTGCCACACTTTATGGGATACCGGTTTGCACTATTCAATTATGCAACGAAGTCTACCGGAGGATATGCAGATTTTGATTATTTCCGCGTAGAATAAATGTGGTTTTATTCGTTTATTAATTTTTCGGTTATTACTCAGGACCTGGACTTCACCATATGTGAGCCAGGTCCTTTTCAGTACATTTCTTATGAAGAGTTTCAGCTTTTAACTTTTAAAAATCCCGGAACTGTTTTATATAACGCATGTATTCTTCAGCACTTCGGTTAATCTCTTCATCCGTAGCCTGGAACGAGGCACCATAGACTGCATAATGCGGCAGCGCCTTAACCCCTACATGATTCATGCTTGCTACGAAAGGTGCAACAAGTTCCTCTACGCTGTAACCGATGGAACCATCTTTCGCATAATTCTCCTGCTTATCCCCTATGGACATTGCAAGTCCCATCCGCTTTCCCTTCAATCGATTTCCTTTCGATCCGTACGCCCATCCATGAGTGAACACGTCATCAAACCATTTTTTCAGCAGCGGTGGGTAACTGTACCAATATAACGGGAACTGCAACATCATATGATCATGCGTCTCCAGCAACTCTTGTTCTCGGCAAACATCAATCTTCCAATCGGGGTAGGCCGAATATAATTCGTGAAGAACAATATCATCTGTATGCTGCAACAACTCCTCCTTCCAGCGACGATTGACTCTTGAACTTTGCATATCGGGATGTGCCAGAATAACAAGTGTTTTCATCATAAGTTCCTTTCTTCCCATCCAGGGTGTTGGTTTCTTTAATTGAATATGGACCATTATCAGTCACATCCAGTCAAAAGAAAATACACACAATGAAGTAAGATGGTTACCTCAAAGTGTGTATGGACTTCAATGTTAGAACCGTGAGAAAATAAATAGTTACACTTTATAAAACAGGTAAAACTTAAACTGAGGTGAATCAGGATGAAACAATACAATCTGGGCATTGAAGCGACGCTTGAAATTATAGGTGGCAAATGGAAAGCCTTAATCATCTGTTTATTGATGTCCGGAGTAAAGAGAACGAGCGTATTAGAGCGCAGCATCCCTGGCATTTCGCAAAAAGTGTTAATTCAACAATTGCGCGAGTTGGAGCGAGACGGCCTTGTCACCAGACATGTCTACCAACAGATGCCTCCCAAAGTGGAATACGGACTTACAGAATATGGCGTTACCGCCAACACCATCGTGGATGTCATGTGTGCTTGGGGAGGGACAATATTGCTCTCAGGCAACAACGGGGCGAAGATATCGTATTGTTGGAGAACAACCATCCCGAATCTTGAAAAGGATGAAGCATACCTCATTCAAACTTCATGTTCCATGTATCACCTCTATAGTAAGATATAGATTAATGTAAAAATTATTAATTTCTAATCGATAAGGAGGGCTTTATTTGAAAAATATAATTGTCTTTGGTGCAAGCAAAGGATTAGGCGATGCATTTGTCAGAGGTGTGCCACAGTCCGGTGATAAGGTCTGGGTGGTCTCTCGCAGCAAGCCGGAAAGTCTGTCCGTGGAGGATGGCGTCCAGCGAATATGGATTCAGGCTGATCTTTCCGAGCTTCAGGCCGCGGAGCAAGTTGCCAGCCAACTTCAAGGCGAGACGTTGGATGTGCTTATTTATAACGTGGGGATCTGGGAAAAGGAAGGATTTGAAGAGCACTACACGTTTGATCGGGATGAACCCGCAGATATCAGTCAGCTGATCCATGTGAATGTGACTTCTACTATTGTATGTATACAGGCTTTACTGCCTCAGCTCCGCCAATCTGAAGCAGGGAAGATCATCCTGATCGGTTCAACAGCCGGTTTGAGCAATGCAGGCAGCAGCCAGGTTTCTTTTGTCGCCTCCAAATTTGCCATAAGGGGTATTACGGAAGCTCTAAGAGAGCATACGAGGAATGACCGCATCGCGGTGACATGCATCAACCCGGGAGAACTGGCGGCAGAAATTCCGTATGAAGACGGGATGGAACGTGCACTGGCCGAGTATGATGGGACCCGTATTCCCCTGCAGGATATGGTCGCCATCGTTCGATGTATCATCAGCTTGTCCAAAGCGGCCTGCGTGAAAGAGATCAACATACCCGCCTTAACGGATACGAACACCTAGATAGAAATGACATCTGCCCGCCTCAATCGGTCCGTTCACTGGAGTTCGCTCTGTATACACATGCTGGACAAAAGCCTGTTTACATTAATACATGCGACAAGTGCGCAATACCTATGGAATTCAGGCGTTCATGCTCAGGGATATTCTCATATAACAAATGGGATTTTCCGGCCTTGTCCAGTTGATCACGCATAGCTGCAATCCGTCCTTTGTTAACATCAATAAAACGAAAATCGATTTGGCGCAAATGCTCCAGCCCGGTTAATCCAGCAAAAGAATCGGCCTTGAGCGCTGTATTAATCTCTTTCAGTTCAATAGACTCCAGAGCACGGGCTGTCCATAGATGTTTGATATCCCGTAACGATTTCATATAGTCCAGTTCGAGCTGTCTGAGAGAGGTCATATGGGAAAAGTCGCATAAATGCTCCAGCTTGGGCAAGGACAGATGCAGATATTCCACCCCACGCATCTGTTCGAGTCCCTGAATACTCGTCAGTTTGCGAACAGAGCTTAGCTTCAACATTGAGATGGTCGACTGTATCAATACATCCAGTCCCCCTTTTAACTCACAGTGATCCAGGGACAGATACTGAAGCATGGGCAGTTCCGTCAACACATCAACACTTTCGACCGTGCAGTTCAGAATGAGCGTATCTAGTTGGAGGCATGCTGCAATGGAAGAAAATCCGTTGAATTTGCCACGCAGTTCAAGAAAGGTCAATCGTGTGTAGTGTGTAATAAAATCGAGCCCAGTCGCCTTTGCAGGTGAATTCAATCTTAGAAACTGCAGTTGCTCCATCGCACCCAGAATCGTCAAATCCTGTGCCTGCGAAAGATCAAGCTGCAAGGCAGACACATGTTTCAACTGTGCCAGTCGCCCCAAAAATCCGGATGAATATACCCCTTTAGGGTCCATATGTGATATGTGTAGGATCAGATCCGGCCGGGCAAAGAATACTTTGGCATCGAGCTCGGCAAGGTCCTCGTATGTATCCGCGCCAACGCGAAAATGAACCGTTGCTCTGCGGCGTAACAGATGCACCGCCTGGTGCATCTTTTCGGCATTCCACGGAACCCCCTGTATTGATGCATGCCATAACTCACTCACAGATAATCCCCCTTTTCCACCCATAGTTCCAATTCATTCCATTATAAACAAGATCGCCTGGATGAACCACCACCGATTCCCGTTTTTCATTCCTTTCTTCTTTTTCATTCCTTCCCTTTCATCCTTCTCATACTCATGCCTTTCCTTCCCGTTGCTTTCAGGATTATTCGACAGAAATCTACATAAAACTATAGATCATGCCGACATATAACTAAGGCGTTTTGAGCTTTTTATTAATCATCTGGGGAGATGGAATATGTCGAACATGTTGAACAAGTGGGGAAAATGGGAGCACGGACATCCAGTATGGCAAATACGTTGTCCATTGTGCTGCTGGTCATTATCGTAGTTGTCTTTGCCGTTCTGGGAACATTTATGTTTGCAAGCACACGAAACATTCTGGTGAAACAGCAGGAATCCATGCTCCAGACCAAGACACAAGCCATTGTTAGTGAATTTGATGCACTATTCAAGGAAAAGGGCGCACTCGTCAAGCAAATGTCCACCAACACATTATTTCAGCAATACATAGAAACAACAGCATCTGCTGCGGATGCGGCAAGTTCTACCTACGCTGCGGAAACACAGGCGACACTCGCCGCTATCGTTAAGGCAGAGCCTTCGTTTGCCGATGCCTGGGTCGCGGGTCTGGATGGAAAAGGCTTTTGGATTCAAAATGATGGTGTCGTATCTGCACCGGACTTTGATATCCAGTCGCGTCCATACTACAAGCCGGTTACCGCCGCAGACGGACTTTATTTCTCCGATCCGTACATTGATATTGCAGCAGGCGATGTACTCATGGGTATCTTTTATCCGATCAAAGACGACAACAACAACACGATCGGCTTTGCCGCAGCGGATATTGCATTCAAGGATATTCCGGCAATTATGGAGAGTTATTCCCTTGGAAGCACGAGCTATTCCATGTTGCTGTCCAAGAGCGGGGAAATTCTGTACCATCCAGATCAAGAGAAGGTATTGAAGGAGAACATCCTGGACAGTACGGGGGACATGGGGGACATCGGCAAGAAAATGCTTGCCGGTGAAAACGGCGTACAGCTTATGAACGACAATGGGGAACGTCGTTATATCGGCTACGCTACCAGCAAGGATACGGGATGGTCCGTTGGTCTGACCATATCCGAAGAAGAAGTTCTCGCGGAATTAAAAACATTCACGTGGATTACGCTTGGCGGTTTTGCTGCAGCTACCCTTCTACTTGTGATTATCTGTTATATTACCCTTCGCCGTCTGTTACGCTCCATACCACAGCTGCTGGCCAAGATTAAACAGATTGAACAAGGTGACCTGACTGTCCAACTGGATATCAAATCTAATAATGAAATTGGACAGATCGCCACAGGTTTGAATTCCATGGTGCAGAAAATTCAGGTCATGCTGCAAATGGTCGGCAGCTCGGCGCAAATCCTGAACCAGTCGTCGAATGATCTGCAAGCCATCTCCTCTCGAACAGCTGTGACTATGAATGATACAACGACAGCCATCAACGAGATTGCCAATGCAACGAATTATCAGTCCATCGAAACGGAAAATATTTTACGCAAAACAGGCGCGTTATCCAGCCAAATCGATGAAATTGCTACCGATGCACAGGCTATGGGAACGGTTGTACAGACATCTGCTGATCAGAGCAGCCAAGGACTTGCGGTCGTGGAACAATTATCGAAATGGTCCGAGGAAAACCATCAGTCCACTCAAGCAATGTCCTCTATTATCCAGGAGATTGACCTGAGTCGGAATGAAATATCCAGTTTTGTGGATACAGTCAAACAGATTGCCTCTCAGACGAACCTGCTCGCACTGAATGCCTCCATTGAAGCTGCACGTGCTGGCGAACATGGAAGAGGATTTGCCGTCGTTGCCGAAGAGGTCCGCAAACTTGCAGAACAGACGGCTCAGGCAACAGAGGAAATCAACAAAAAGGTAAATGTTATTGAAGAGAAAACAACCCTGTCGGTTGAACATACCATGCGCGGTATGAAGATTGCGGAGGAGAATGCCAAATCCGTAGAAGATACCAAACATGTATTCTTTAGTATTAACAAAGACCTGAAAGATCTACAGCAGCGTATGATGCAGATTACCAACAATACCTCCAATGTACACAAGCACAAAGATGAGATATTCCAGGCACTGGAGATTATCTCTTCCACCACAGAGGAGAACTCGGCATCGACGGAAGAAGTAAGTGCCAGCACGCAGGAGCAGCTGGATAGTATCGAACAGGTAGCAGATCTGTCAAAACAGTTGAACCAGTTATCTGGCAAACTGCAAGACGAACTAAGCCAGTTTAAAGTAAAGTCATGATCCGCAAGCTTTCCCCTACTCTTCTCTTTTAGTCGCTGTCCATTTATTATTAATGAATATGCGTACGAAGAGGATTGGAGGCTGAATCATCATCATGAACTTTGCCAAACGAATGGATCATTTCAACGAAGGAATTTTCACCCGGTTGCTGGAGATCAAGCGCCGCAGACTGGAGAACGGACTGCCGGTTATTGATCTCAGTGTGGGTACGCCGAATATCCCACCTGCGCAGCATATTATAACTGCACTATGCGAGGCCGCAGCTGATCCGGCTAATTATATATATGCTGTGAATGATCAGAGTGAGTTGCTGCAAGCTGCAAGCGATTGGTACAAGCAGCGCTATCAGGTCGAGTTAGACCCGGCTACACAAATCTGTTCCTTGCTCGGTTCACAGGAAGGGCTGGCACATATATCCCTCTCCATTGTCGATGAAGGTGATCTCGTGCTGGTCCCTGACCCCTGTTATCCCGTCTTCGCGGATGGGCCGTTACTGGCAGGTGCAGAACTGTATTATATGCCGCAAAAAGAAGAAAACGGGTATGTTATTCAACTTCAGGATATACCGGAAGATATCGCTCATCGAGCGAAATTCATGCTGGTCTCCTATCCCAACAATCCAACAACCGCGATGGCACCGGATCAGTTCTATCTTGACCTGATTGCCTTTGCCAAGAAGTATGATATTATCGTGCTCCACGATAATGCGTACAGTGAACTCGTATTTGACGGAAAGTCATGTGGAAGCTTCCTTGCATTCCCTGGCGCCATGGACGTCGGTGTGGAGTTCAATTCCCTGTCAAAAACGTACGGACTGGCCGGAGCGCGAATCGGCTTCTGTGTGGGCAATACAACCATGGTCTCCATGCTGAAAAAGCTGAAATCCAATATGGATTACGGGATGTTCCTACCGATCCAAAAAGCAGCAATTGCAGCCATTACCGGTGATCAATCCGAGGTTGAACGGGTCAGAGCTATTTATGAACAGCGTAGAGACATCCTCTGTGAGGGCTTCAGCAATCTCGGTTGGCCGATTGCCAAACCTGAAGCAACGATGTTCGTCTGGAGCCGGATTCCGGCGCACTACGACAGCTCAGAGCAATTTGCCATGGATCTGGTCACACATGCGGGTGTCATTGCAACCCCAGGCAGTGCCTTTGGTCCTTCAGGTGAAGGGTATGTGCGCTTCGCGCTTGTTCAGGATAATGAAATATTGCAGCAAGCCGTACAATCCGTCGATGACAGCGGGATTCTGAAATCCAGCTAACGGGAGTACGATTCGAATGTGCTCAAGCAAAAATCCCCTCAAGGTCCACAGGGAGTAAGAGTTTCACGTTTGAAAACGTGATCTCTACTTCTCGTAGACGTGAAGGGGATTTTTTCATTTTCAGAGGACTAAACATTCATTGGGTGATTTAAGATCGCAGCTGAATGGTACCACGTGATAGCAAGAAGCCTGCTCGGGGAGCAGGCTTCTTGTTTCAACGATTTATACAGACTTGCGCCAATTAGAACGATACATCAGATACAGGAAGTACGGTGTTCCGATGATCGCAATGAGTATGCCTGATGGAATCTCTGTCGGTGCCATGACGGTTCTACCGATAGTATCGGCGAGCACCAGCATGACTGCACCCGCTAATGCGGATAGGAACATGGATCGTCTTAACTTATTCCCCGTCAGTAGCCGTACCATATGTGGTGCAATCAGCCCGATAAAACCAACGGTTCCTACACAAGCAACCGCACCTGCTGCAAGTAATACACCAACTGTCATGGCCAATAATCGTGTGCGACGTACTCCGAGACCAAGCCCGGATGCACTGTTGTCGTCAAATACCAGCAGTTCGAATCTGCGTGCCAGCCACCAAGCCACCGGTACCAGAATAACTAAAAATAATCCGATAACCCTCACCTGTTCCCAGGTACGAGCATAGGTGCTTCCTGTCAGCCAGATATATCCGCTGCTACCGTATACCGCACCACGGACAATCAGAATCTGAATACCTGCTCCAGCAATGGCAGACATCGCAATCCCCAGCAACACAACCGCCGAAGGGTTCAGTCCTTTCTTCCAGGCGAGGGAGAACACAACCACTGCAGCAATGGCTGCACCGATGATTGCCGCAATTGGCAGCAAGTATATCGGAAGACCCGGCCATAAGATGATGACCATCATTGCTCCAAGCCCTGCACCTGAGGACACACCCACAATTGAAGCATCTGCCAGCGGGTTACGTACCGCCATCTGAATGAGCACACCGCTAATTGCCAGTGCAGCTCCTGCACCCGCGGCAACAAGTGTACGCGGAATCCGAAGCTGAATCAGCGCGGAGAACAGTCCATCCGATTGGAACAGACTTGGTAACCAATCAGCCAGAGGAATTCGCATACCACCAAACATCGTACTGAGCAAGATAAGCACGACCGTTATGACTGAGAATAATACAGCCATCGGGCCAAATGCAAAGCGACGCGCAGCTCCTCCTGTGCTCATTGAAGTAGACATGCCTGATCCGTTCGCAGCCTTCATGCGTGTAAGAACAAGCCAGATGAGCCACGGTGCACCAATGATCGCCATAACGGCACCCGTTGGCAGTTCCATGCTGGAGTTATGCACCATCTTGGCGAGGACATCTGCTCCAACCAGTAGCGCTGCGCCCCATATGAACACACCGGGTAAAAGTAATCGATTGGAACGTACACCACTCAATCGAACCAGATGAGGTGCAACCAGTCCCACGAAGCCAATCGGTCCGATTACACTGACAATCACGGCGGCCAGCAATACAGCGAGAATTAACCCTCCTGCACGAGCCAATGCAACCTTTTGTCCCAAGGAAGAAGCCGTTGATTCATCCAACTCCAGCATATCCCACTGTCTGGACAGGACTAACGCGAGGAGGGTAATACCAACCACCCAAGGCAAAGCATAAAACACACCACTCCAGTCATTCTGGACAAGTGTTCCTGAACCCCAAAGGAACAACCCTTGTGTCTCCATGGAGAAAAAATATGTAATGCACTCGTAAATGAACCAAGGACCATCGATACAATCATACCGGACAACGCAAGTCGAACCGGGCTTGATGTTCGTCCGCCGCCCATGAAATAAGCCGCAAATGCTGCCAGCAAACCACCTAGGGCTGCGAAAAGAAAAGGCGACTGACTTAATAGACTTGGAAAAGCGATAGCTCCCAGCACCACCACAAAGTATGCTCCCGCATTAATGCCCAGCGTATCTGAAGCAGCCAGTGGATTACGAGTAATCGTTTGCAGCAAAGCGCCCGCAACAGCCAGTGCGCCACCCGCAAGAATACCAATCACTGTACGCGGCATGCGCAAGTCCCAGACCATATTATGCTCTAATGAATCCTGTCTGCCTGTAAGAGCGTCCCAAACGACATGCAAAGGAATGGAAGCTTCTCCATAACATAGACTTACAAAAAAGCACGATGAGAGCGGTTAGACCGCCCCCATATATGCTTATTGTGCGCCAATTCATAGCTGGCTTAGATCCTTGAACCGAACTCATTTGGTAATCGCCTCTACTACGCCATCAACCAATACTTTGGAGGAGATCGGTCCACCAAATGTCCATGTTGTGCTATCGAGTTGATATGTGCGTTTTTCCTTCACAAAGTTCAGTCCGTTCCATACCGAGTTATCTTTCATGGCTGTGCCAAAGACGTCATCGTCTGGTTGTGTAATATAAATGAAGTTACTGTCCTTCACATCGGTTAAGGATTCAATGCCTACTGTAGAGAAGCCATAGTTCTCAACTTTGTCCGGCTGCCAGTCGTTAACCAGTCCGATTTTGTCCAAAGTACCAATCACAACCGAGTTATCGGTAAACATACGCAGGCTGACTGCATTTTGATATGTGAACGCTTGTGTCAGTGCAAAGTTAAAGTTTTCTTTCCCCGCAGCAGCCAGTTTTTCTTTGGCTTCTACATAGTGCTGATCGAGATTACTCAGAACTTCTTTTGCTTTGTCTTCTTTACCGAGAGCTGTTGCAATGTTATTAAAGATCTCTGTCATCTTGTCATAATCATAGCCGTCACCATCATACGGATCATATTCAATCGTTGGAGCAATTGCATTCAGCTGATCGTAGACCGCTGTGTTATTATCTGCATTAGCAATGATGAGATCTGGCTTCAATGCAGCAATAGCTTCCAGATTTGGTTCACTGCGTGTTCCGATATCCGTTACACTGTCATCCAGTGCTGCTTCGGATGTTACCCACACTTTATAGTTAGCGTTATCTGCGTTACCTACTGGTTGAACACCCAGGGCAACAACATCTTCCGTATATGTCCATTCAAGCGTAACGACACGTTCTGCTGGCTTGTCCAGCTTAAGCTCTCCACGTTTATGCTTCACAGTAACAGGACCTGCTGTCTCTTCAGCCGGAGCACTACCCGAGCCACTACCTTGACTTGTATCTGTTGTAGTCGTGGTTTTACCACAGCCCGCCAAAACCAGCACAAAGGCCAGCATAATCAACAGTCCATTCAACCCTTTTTTCATATCTCTTTTCTCCCCTGTTAATATGTATTTATATGATAACAATTATCATTATCACTATTGGATTATGCCGTAGGAATTGATTTTTGTCAATGCAAAGTACCTTATTCCAATTCTTTTATGAAATAAAAAGGAAATGGAGAGCTCAAAAGCCATCCTTCCCTTCTACTGTTTGCTGTTTGCATTAACTCAACTGCATCGTAGTGATGCATGTATTATCATTTTCGTATGTAGACAATTGCGTTTCCGCAACCTTTCCATCTCGAACAATACGAATCAGATAGGTTCTGTCTCTAGGCACCCAAAAATCCATAAATCCGTTTGCACCAGACTTCATCACTTCATCTTTCATAAAAGTGTTGCCTTGAGAATCGTGAATGGTAACACTGAATTCCTTATTGCTCATTTCCCCTGACAACCGGTCAAGCTATGAATTGCACAGGGATGGGTCTGATCCACATAGGGTGCAATGGAAAGGAAAAATTCATTTTCAGGCAAATCGTATGTAGTGGTCTTTTTATCTTGATCGGTTACGATTAACTGTTTGGCATTGATGGAGGCAGATTCGGGTGTCTCTTTTCCTGTGCTGATATCTTCCACCAATTTTCGGATGTTGGGCGCATTGGCTGCACCCGCCTCTTCCTTGCCCGTATTACTTGCAAACAGATAGGTTCCGATTACAATCACAGCTGCAATACCTGCAATGATCCATATTTGTTTTTTCATCTGGAGTCCATCTCCTCGTCCGTTTTGGTTTATTATAAGGTAGAACACAGTGATACGGACAGTTTACGACACCAAAGTCACCATATATTCACATTTTTGTATTGTAGTAAGCGTAATCTGCTGCCTGTGCACTGTATCATTGATAAGTAAGGGAGGTTGTGTATATGTTTAAGTCTCCATCTGTATCTGACACCGATCGAAGAGTACACAAATCCAAACATGCTCTGAAGTCAGCCCTTCTGGAATGGATGTCCCGTAAGCCATTGGCCAGTATAACCATCACCGATATTGTCAAATCCGCCGATTTGAACCGCAGCACATTTTACAAGCATTATGTATACAAAGAAGACCTGTTTGATGAATTGTTAAATGACGTGATTGACGATTTAAAATTAGCCTATCGAGCACCCTATCAGCATTTCCGAGATTTCGATATTAAGGACCTTAACGCCTCAGCAATTCAAATTTTCGACCATGTGCTGGCTCATGCCTCCTTCTATACATTGCTGGTTAATTCTAACGTGCTACTGGATTTCAGGGATACACTCTATATAACACTTAAGAACTTGTATCTGGAGGATGTGACCGATCTGTCACCTGATCCACGGTTGGATAAGGAACTTCTCGCCTGTTATCAGGCTAATGCCGTTCTTGGTTTAGTTACGAGTTGGGTGAAAAGCAACTTCAAATACAGCGCCTCCTATATGGCTGAACAACTGTTGGAATTCACACGCATGAACCGTTCCCAAGAGATTTATCGGTCTAATCTCCATTCTGCAACAAGTCCATCAAGATAAAGTTATGCCATGACTCTGTAGTGGGATCTGCTCTTAAAAGAGGTACTGTCTCCCTTGAAGCTTGAGAGACAGTACCTCTTTAATATGTCAAAACGTTTATTTTAATTAGTTGCTGATCCATCCACCATCTACAGGCAACTCAACACCTGTAATGAATTTGGATTCATCAGATGCCAAAAACAGGTAGGCGTAAGCAATATCCATAGATTCACCAGCATGTGGAGGCAGTGGAGCAAGATTTTTGTAATTCTCCCCATCTCCACCTGGGATTTGATGCCTGCTTTCTCCACCATACCCGTAAACACAGCACCCGGGTGTACGGAGTTCACACGGATATTATCTTTGGCGAACCATTGTGCACCGTGTTTTGTCAATGAACGTACAGATCCCTTGGAAGCACTATAAGCCGCGCCCTGAGCATCCGCGATTCCACCAATGATTGCTGCTATGGAAGAGGTATTAACGATGGAACCTTGTCCATTCTTCTGCATATAAGGAATGACTGCCTTCATGCCGAGCCATACACCTGTACCATTAATGGACATAACCTTGTCCCAATCCTCTAGCTCAGCTTCCAAAATGCCTTTGGCCATATGAATTCCGGCATTGTTGACCAGAATATCTATTTTTCCGAATTTCGATACGGTTTCTTCCACAACAGCGTTCCAGGACTCTGGACTGGATACATCCAGCTTCAACGCAATGGCTTCCCAGCCACCAGCTACGATCTGTTTAACCTGTTCCTCCAAAGCTTCGATCGCCACATCGGTAGCCACTACCTTGGCTCCTTCTCTTGCAAATAATTGAATACCTGCCAATCCCATTCCACTTGCGGCACCGGTTATAATTGCAACTTTTCCAGTTAATCTGCCCATTTCATATCATCCTTTCCTATTACGATGAATGCCTCATTATGACACCCAACCTGCTAACACCTTTAGTATACGGATGAAATGAAAGCTCTTTCAATCAGCAAATGGACAGGCTTTTGTGGGATAACCGATAGCTAAGTATGGATCTGTTTATTCCCCAGATGTTAATCAACAACATGGACAACTTATGTTGGTTTTATTTTCAATCTACGAGTACTGCCAAAATCCGGCGATGGGATCTGTCCATCTACATTCACTGAATTGGCAAGCAAGTACAGTGCCCCATAACCAAAGACATACTCTTCAAACATTCCATCCGAATAGCCATCCTCATCAATTTGGATGAAAAAATCGTATCCGTCCTTATGCAGAGCTAAAAAGTAACTATCCACTTGCTTAAGTATCTTGTTCAGCTTGAACATAAAGACGGTCGTAATCTTAGTGCCCCCATACCTTCGGTAGCTACTAGCACCGTGATTCTTTTACCCAGACTTGGGGAGCTTAGCTTCGAAAACGGAGAGAGTAGCGGCGATGCCCTTTAATGTCATCGTCCCGCCACTCTCAAGCCCCCGATAAATCAGACTATCTTTTTGAATAAATAGACTTATTGACTGGATAAAACACATAAACTTTTATTTTTATGCTGACATAGACTATATTGAGAATCCGAATTAAGGAGTCAGTTTTAGAATGGTCACAGTGGTATTTAGATTGTTATGCAACTGTGCAGGAGTTGCATTCGCATTTACCAGCTGGATCGTCGTCGGAACCGTTGTAACCGTAACAATAACTTCAGCAGATATAGGTCCACCTCCATTACCTGTGAATGGCACAGGTGTTATGGGCGTTCCATTTACCGTGAGGTTGAAATCCGCATTGCCCTGATTATGAATGCTAAAAGAGATCAAGTAACTTCCTGTTTCATTGATTGTTATCGTTGAGGACGGCGGCACAAAAGTGAATGCACCTCCAACATTAGCCAAAACCCCGGTTAAAGTTATTGGTGAGTTGCCAGGTACTGTGTCTGTGCCTGTGCCAGGGTCTGCTCGGAAAACACTTAGGAAATCGGATATTCCGGCCCCAACTGGACCGGCCGGACCTGTTGCTCCTACTGCTCCTACTGGACCTACGGGACCTACGGGACCTACCGGACCCACTGCTCCGAGCGCGCCTGCTGGCCCCACTGGCCCTTGTATACCCGGAATCCCTTGCAGTCCTTGTGGTCCCGGTATCCCTTGAGCACCGGTCGCTCCTCTGAGACCTATCGGTCCTTGTGGTCCCGGTATCCCTTGAGCGCCAGTTGCCCCTTTTGGACCTATCGGTCCTATTGGTCCAGAAGTTCCTTGAGCGCCTTGCGGTGCATTAACAACAACCTTAGGTCTAACCTTTACCACCTTAACCTTAACACGACAATGCATGCTTTGTTTAAATTTACGTCTACAAATGCGTTTTCCATGACGATTTAACAATGAACTCACCTCCGTGATATTTCTCCCCATACTATGTGTATCCATCACAAGGGGCATAGACTATTAACTATAAATTAGAAAATTTTAGTGCCCATAATGAGAAAATCGGTCTATGAATCCAGTCTATAACATGAATGTATAGACCCATTTTCAATATAAAATGCAGATAAAAAAGCCAGTCGAACACGAGATATTCTCGATGTTTGACTGGCTTTTGCTATGCTTATCCCCTTCGCACAGGTTCTTCTTATTTTACAATAGTGCTTTGTTTTTCTCATAGAACCGGGCATTGTGAGAGGATACACCTGCCATATCGGAAGCAGCAGGTTCCAGATACGTCTTGGCGCTGTTGACGGCGAGCACCGCATCGTTAAAAGCACCTGCGATCAGCCTGACTTTGCTTCCATAAGTGATAAAGTCACCTGCTCCGAATATGCCTGGAATGTTGGTACGCATGCGCTGATCAACAGATACGCCGTAGTCTTCACGCGCTAGCCCCCATTGCACGAGGTTACCAAAATCACGATCATACCCATGGCTTACAACAACTTCATCCACTTCGACATGTGTGATCTCATCGGTTTCTAAATGGGCCAACTCGACACGATCGATTTTATCACCTTTACCGTATAAGCGAGAGATAGTATATGGCGTCATGACGTTGGCTTGAGCTTTCATCTGAGCAACAGGCGACTCATGTCCGGTAAATTCATGACGTCTGTGTGCTACTGTAACTTCACTTGCGATCTTGCCTATTTCATTCGCCCAGTCGACTGCGGAATCGCCGCCGCCTGAGATCAGAACACGCTTCCCGGCAAATCGAGATAGATCAGTTACGGTATAGTGCAGATTTGTCAGCTCATACCGATTGGCACCCTCGACATCCAGCTTTTGCACCTGGGTCATGCCTCTGCCCGCACATAACAGGATGGTACGTGTGTAATGACGTTCGCCTGTTTTGGAAATGAGTACAAATACACCATCCTCACGTCGTTCAAGCTCGGCTATTTCCTGCCCAAATACAATCGTTGGATCGAACGTTCTCGCCTGTCTCTCCAGCGATTCAATCAGCTTCTCACAGCGAATCGGATCAATCCCGCCCACATCCCAGATCAGCTTCTCCGGGTACGTACGCATGAATCCACCCAGTTCCTGCTTGGCTTCGATGATCTTGGTACGCATGGCTCTCATACCACTATAAAATGAGGCATACATGCCAGCAGGCCCACCACCAATGATCGTAATATCGTAGATGTCTAATTGTGTCTCCGTTGTCATTTAAGGCACCAACTTTTCAACAACATAGTCCATCAATTTTACAGATCCAATCGGACCCACACCGGATACGAATTGGCTTGTCTTCAACGGGAAGACATGATCATTCTTCACAGCCTCCAGATTCGACCACACCTGGCTTGCTTTCAGATCTTCCATGGATTTCTTCGTGTCATAACCTACGAGGGTTCTATCTTCCAGAAAAATATAATCCGGATTCATCTCAGGCAAAAACTCCAGTGAGAACTGGCTAAACCAATCTGTAGAGTCTTTGATCGCTTCAGGGCTATTCAGACCCAGGATATCATAGAAGAAAACACTGCTGCTTCCTCCTTTGGGACCCATGAAACGGTAACGATTGTGCTCTACCCGGAGAACCAATACGGTCTTGTCTCCCAGGGCTGCCGCAATTTTCTCTTTCGCTTGTGAGGCTTTCTCATCAAATTCAGCCAATACTTTGGCAGATTCTTCGGTCTTGTCAAATATGGCAGCCAGCTTTGGCATAGCACGTTTCATTTCACTGTTGGCATCCAGTGCCACCGTAGGAGCAATTTTGGACAATTCATCATATACGCCCTGTTCCATACCTTCGCCAGCTGCAAGGATCATATCCGGTGACAACGCAAGCAACTGCTCATAATTATATTGATATTGCTCAACTTCAATGATCTGGACTCCATGTTCTTTCAAATAATCAGGGCGGTATTCCGCTTCAACTTCTGGAGTTAACAAAACGATTTGAGGTGTAACACCCATTTCAATCAGATACTCGGCATAGATCGAATCAAACACAACCAGATTTTGAGGATGAGTTGGAATCGTTACTTCTCCAAACTGATCCTTCACCACCTTAGTCCCACTTTCAGTCGCTGTTTCTTCTGTTGTATTCGTTGCTCCTTCAGTTGGAGTACCTGCTGTTCCAGCTGTAGCGTTCTCTTCAGTAGTTCCACCGGAACATGCCGCCAGCATCATACTGATCACCAACAGCATGATGGCTAACCCTTTAAATCTTCGTGACATGATATACTTCGCCCCTTATGTACATTGATAATGATAATTATTATCAAATAGTATCAAATAAGAAGTGTTGCTTCCATAGCATATCGTGCGTATTCGGTTGGATTATTGTGCTCTCTCATGAAAAGGTTCCGTAAGATGGCGAACGATCTGATTTAGAATCAGAGTGTGACCCGTAATTCCGTGACCGTCTACCCACAGGTGAGTATCTACGTAAAATACCCGATTATTTTTCACAGCCTTCAGCTCGTTCCATTGCGGACTCTCCCATAGTTTCCTCATATTCTCTTCAGCGCTGAAGTGCTGCATGATCCGCTTCTCCACAAACACATAATCGGGATTGGCTTGTGTCAGTAGTTCAAGCGAACAAGGATTAAACCAGGCTGTACCTGAATCCAGTGCTTGCGGCAGTGTTAATCCAAGCTGTTCATATAACAAGTGTGATACCCCGTGTGAATGCCCACCCAGATATCGATAACCAAACGCTTCTACCCTCAGCAACATGACTGTGGCCGCGGATTGGATGATGGGTTGCAACTGTTGCTTAGCTACGCTGACTTCGTGTTTCATCTGCTGATGCAGTCTATAAGCTTCTTCTTCTTTAAGAAACCAGACTGCCAATTGATCGAGCATTGGTTCTACATCTTGATGAAGTCCAGTTAGAATCGGTGCAATTGTGCGCAGCTCCTTTTGACCTCTTCCGTCAATACGTTTCCTATCAACATCTCCGGTTGAATTTGTCGAACAAGTTCTATCTCCACCTCATACTGTGTTACCTCCAGCATCTCTACTCCATACGCTGTAAATTGTTCATGATGATGTGGGGACAACAGGATCGGGGTGACCACTACGGCATGGGGGATGACACCCAGATGAATCATAATTTCTGCACAGATTGGAGAAAGTGATACGATCTTGCGCTGCGTCATCGTCTGCCTATATATCTTAGGTGATACGCCAGTCAGTTGTTTGAAGCGTCGGCTAAAATAATGAGCATCTTCAAATCCAGTCTTTTTGGCAATATCCTGTGAGGTTGCAGCTGTTAATATCAATTCTTCCTGCGCACGGTAGATCCGGTAGTGTGCCAGATAATCCAGAGGTGGCTTACCATATCGCTCGCTAAATTTGCGGGAGTAATGCCATGGACTGATTCCGGCAATCTGAGCTAACTGTGTACGTGTAATGACCTGATCATAATGCTGCTGCATGTAGTCAATGGAGAGAAGTATACCGTGTTCTGGCTTCAACTCGTTATCCGGCTGTTTCCGATATAGATTACTTAACAACTCATATAACAAATGCTGATGGCCAACCCTTTCTGCACTCTGATCCTGTGTATACACTTCACTCCAATGCTTAATGATACTTGCCAGACCTCCACCGGACAGTTGCACTTTCTGATACGCCTCTCCTGACGGTAACCGCCATTCAAACTTCTCAGCTTCCCGTCGATCATGCAGCACCGAATATGTATCGAACTGAACATGCCAGCCTGCCAGATCCAGGTTGCCACCTTCAATGACCTCCATTACAGAGTTCTCTTCAAGCGCAATTAATTCTCCATAGGAGACGTGAACTCGGTGTCCATTTATATTCCAGATCGCTTTTCCATCAATGATAAATATCAAGGTGTGACTGGGAAAGTGATGCAGCTCGCCTTTTGTTATCCATGCGTTGCTTAGTGCATTCGTTGACTTCCATTGAGCAATCCATTCCATGTTGTCAGACATAGGTTATCCTTTCAAAGGGATTAGTAATCCAGATTTATAGGTTTCACTATATCAAAATACATGACAACTCCATAACCAACAAGCTATGGCTTGAATAAAATGGTGGACAGCGATTATACATCTCATACTTACATTAATCAGAAAAACACAAAAAAAGCCCGCACCATCAGGTACAAGCTCTTTCTTACAACTTTAATGATATTTCTTCAATGCTACGTTTTACGTATTACTCAATGCTGGCCTTCGGTGACCCCTGTCCCCGTTTCTGTCCTTTTCTTGCCATCCAATACGTCAGTCCACCTGAGACACCGAAAGCAATAACCACACCAATGCATGTGTGTAACAGATTCAGGCTACCCTCTTCGATGAAGAGCGGGAGGCTGACCAAGCTCGGATTCCCTACCATAGCAAATGCCTTGACAGATAACAGTCCTACATACAGTCCACCCGCAGCTCCACCCAGCAATGCCGCGTAGAAAGAGGATCTTTTTCTCATGTTGACCGCATACAATGCAGGCTCTACAACTCCAAGGAGGGCTGTTCCCGTTGCCCAGAAAGCAAGTCTTCTGGATGCTGGCTCTTTCGAATGCAAAGCGTTTGCAAGCGCAGCCCCTGCTTGTCCTACAATCGCCACTAACATGGCAGCAATCACCATAGAACCACCATTCATAACCATTTCATTAATGATGATGGCAATTATCCAGTAGTGTAATCCCGTAATTAACATCAGCGAGAAGACTGCTCCCAGTAACATCACCGACAACACTGGAGCATTAGCTACTAGTGAATCCAATGCCTCCGGCAGATGTTCATCAATCCAGGTGCCGACTGGACCAAGAATCATCAATACTAGCGGAACAAGAATCAGTAACGTCAGGAATGGAGCAACCATCCCTTTGGAAAATTTTGGACTATATCGTTCAACAACTCTTTCCAAGAAGGCGGCTACACAGATCGTTAGAATGACCCAGATGGGCGTAGAGTAAAAAGCAGGCTGGGACACCAGTGGCAAACCCAGGAAATGCACCTCTTTTTCCCCTGACATCAGCATCGTCATCTCCGGATAAAACATGAGTCCGCCAATCGTTGCAGCAACATAGATGTTGCTCTTCAACCGATACGCTGTGCTGATTGCTACCAATATAGGCAGTACATAAAATACACCGTCTCCAATGATCCTGAAGATCGTAAAGGTCTGGCTGTCCATCAATGCTGAAGAGTCCGCAGAACTGTACGTATCCATTAACGCAATAATGGCGACTATAATTTTAATAACAGCGGCTCCGAGAATTGCAGGCATCAAGGGCCTGAACACATCGGATACAAAATGTAAGATTGAGAATCTGTTCTTCTTCGTGTGCCCTGCTTCCTGCAACCCTGTCCCTGTCGATTCCGCAACACCCATACCCAGTAACGTATTGTAGATAAGTGAAGATTCATCTCTTATTGCCAGATGGCACTGCTCACCCGTTATCCGAATATCTGCCACAACATCTGAGAAAGCAAGAATAGACATGTTCAATTGAGTACTGTCCTTTATTACCAGCGTCGTTGTGCCCTTATCATGTTCTACAAGCTTGATGTTCTCCTTGCCACCTGCGAGTTTCAACCAATCTTCAATCTGTGTGTCATGCATTATGTACAATCTCCTCATATTACGGTAAACCCGTGTTTTGTGATGTGTTATGATCTAATATGCCTCTATCTATATACACATTTCCATGAAAAAACTTCAATAGGATAAAAAAACTAATTTCCCTGACATTGCATGTTCATTTATACAAGGTATATTGACCTATGACATTGTTTACGTAGCAAAAAAGCCTGCAAAAGCGCAGGCTCTAACATATCTTCTATAAATTTGATTGATCCTATGACAGTGCCAACATCGCGTTCATATCTTCTTCTGCCGTTGTAATCAACTTGAGACCAAACATATCCACGAGTACATCCAAGACACCTTCCGATATGAACTCAGGCGGTTTCGGTCCTATCCGAATGTCCTGAATGCCGAGGCTGAACAGACCGAGCAGGATCGCAACTGCTTTTTGCTCAAACCAGGACAGGACGATGCTGACAGGCAAATCGTTCACGGTACAGCCAAAAGCATCCGCCAAAGCCATAGCAATTTTCACCGTAGAACCGGAATTATTGCATTGACCTAAGTCGATATAACGCGGTATACCCGTGTCTCCAACCGTACCATAATCCACATCGTTGAAGCGGAACTTACCACAGGAAGTCGTCAGAATTACAGTATCATTTGGCAAGGATGTCGCGAGTTCACGATAGTAGTTGCCACCTTTGCCTGGTGCATCACAACCTGCAATAACGAAAAATCGACGAATATGACCGTCTTTTACCGCCTGAATAATCTCGGGCGCAAGTCCAATCACGGTCTCATGATGGTATCCTGTCGTTAAGACTTGCTCGGACTGTACATTAGCCGCAGGCAGTGACAATGCGCGTTCAATTAGAGGTGAGAAGTCATCCTCTGTAATTTTGGCAACACCCTCCAGACCCGCCACTTCGTATGAGAAAAAGCGGTCTGCATATGTGCCTTTGATCGGCATAACACAGTTCGTTGTTGCGAGAATAGCACCCGGGAATTGTTCGAAGAGTCTTCTTTGATCGTACCAGGCTTTGCCGATATTACCCTTGAGATGGGCGTATTTCTTCAGCGCAGGATAACCGTGCGCAGGCAACATTTCCGAGTGGGTATAGATGTTGATTCCTTTCCCTTCAGTTTGACGCAGCAACTCCTCCAATGCATACAGATTATGTCCCGTCACCACAATGCACTGTCCTTCAATCTGGTTCTGGCTAACCGTAATCGGTTGCGGTACACCAAAGCGGTCCGTGTGCGCACGATCCAACACATCCATAATGCGGATTGCTGCATTACCTACCTTCATCGCCATCTCCAGATGTTCCTGTACATTAAAATTCGAGTTCGTTAATGTCATATATAATGCCTCATGTGTAATCCGATCCACCTCAGGATCAGAATATCCCAACTGGCGTGCATGTGTCGCATAAGCAGCAATGCCTTTTAACGCAAAAATCATCGTATCCTGCAAACTTGCGATTGTTTCGTTTTTGCCGCATACCCCTACCACAGTACACCCGCCACTCGGCGTCTGTTCGCATTGATAACAAAACATATGGATTCCCCTCCAAACTTAGATTAAACGCAGTTCGTTATGGAATAGCGTAACAGACCCTGATATGAGCTAGTGTGATGGTGCACACACTTTCTGACCAACATCTAAATATAGTTCTCTAGACCATCATCCAAACTGGAAATAATAACATTCAAAAAAGGCATATCTCGGATCATTATGAAAAATACTGTGTACAGCTAAAAACGTATAAATCCATAATTTTAAAAAATACGGAAATGAAACGATTCTAGATTTTGCCCGTAAGGGTAATACACAGAGAAATCTAATATTCAAGGAGCTGGTCAATTGCAACATTACAGACACAGTGCGGAGGAAACCCTTCAGGATGTGCAGAGTTCCTCCAAGGGACTCACAACATCCGAAGCTGCCAAGAGACTTGAAACGGAAGGATATAACGAGTTAAAAGGTAAAGATGCAACACCAGTCTGGAAATTGTTCCTCGAAAATTTCAAAGATCCGATGGTCATCGTGCTGCTGATTGCAGCCGCTGTACAGGTTGTACTTGGACACCTGATTGAATCGTTGATCATATTCCTGGTTATTTTGCTCAATGCGGTAATCAGCGTAGTTCAGACCAAAAAAGCCGAGAGCTCGCTCGACGCGCTGAAACAAATGTCTGCTCCTGAAGCCAAGGTCATTCGTGACGGGCAGAAAAAGACCATTCCAGCAAGAGAACTCGTTCCCGGTGATATTGTTATGCTGGATGCAGGTGATTATGTCCCGGCAGACGGGCGTATCCTGGAATCAGGAAGTTTGAAAATCAACGAAGGCATGCTGACCGGAGAATCGGAAGCTGCGGAGAAACACGCCGATACCATCCCGGATGAAGCTCCTATTGGAGATCGTCGCAATATGGCCTTCAGTGGCTCACTCGTCGTATATGGACGGGGCATGCTTGTCATTACAGGTACGGCTCTCAAAACCGAAATCGGTAAAATTGCCGAACTGATTGAAAATGCCGAAGCCAAAAACACGCCATTACAGCGCAAGTTGGAATCTTTCAGCAAAAAACTGGGCTTTTTCATCCTCGGCTTGTCGATTCTCATCTTTGGCATTGAAGCCGGTCGTGTATGGTTGACCGAAGGTACGGAGAATATCGGGCCATCCATCGTAAATGCACTGATGTTTGCCGTAGCTGTTGCGGTTGCTGCCATTCCTGAGGCGTTATCCTCCATTGTGACTATCGTATTGTCACTTGGAACAAATAAGATGGCCAAACAACATGCGATCATTCGCAGACTGCCTGCCGTGGAGGCGCTCGGTTCTGCCAGTATCATCTGTACAGATAAAACAGGAACACTAACTCAGAATAAGATGACTGTCGTCGATTATTACATTCCCCATGGCACCAAAGACGAATTCCCCGATGATCCCGATCAGTGGTCGGAAGAGGAACGACGTTTGTTACATATTGCGGTGCTCTGCAATGATTCGAATATTAACCAAGAAGGCAAGGAACTGGGTGATCCAACCGAAGTGGCCCTCATTGCCTTCAGCAACCGGGTGAACAAGGATTACAATGAAATCCGTGACCAGTTCCCGCGTGAAGCTGAGCTTCCTTTTGACTCGGATCGAAAGCTCATGAGTACGGTGCATACCTTCGAGGGACAGACGGCTTTGCTGACCAAAGGTGGACCGGATGTGCTGTTCAGTCGCTGTAGCCATGTGTTTATCAACGGAGAAGTTCAGCCACTCACACCCGAGATTCGCACACAGTTTGAAGAGAAAAATGAGGCATTCTCCAAACGCGCCTTCCGTGTGCTGGCCTATGCGTACAAAAAATTCGATGACAAAAACCAGGTCACCATTGATGACGAGCATGATCTGACACTGGTTGGCCTGACAGCGATGATTGACCCACCGCGTGAAGCGGTATACGGCTCTATTGAAGAGTCCAAAAAAGCGGGCATTCGCACCATCATGATCACTGGAGATCACAAAACGACGGCTCAGGCCATCGGTGTGGATATCGGCCTTGCCGAACCGGATGACCTCGCCATTACCGGAGCCGAACTGGACAAAATGTCCGATGAAGAACTGGATCAACAACTTGAACACATCTCGGTATACGCCAGAGTATCACCTGAGAATAAAATCCGGATTGTGCGTGCATGGCAGCGTAAAGGCAAAGTTGCAGCCATGACCGGAGATGGGGTTAACGACGCGCCTGCGCTGAAACAAGCCGACATCGGTGTAGCGATGGGTAGCGGAACAGATGTCGCCAAGGATGCGGCTGCCATGATTCTGACGGATGATAACTTTGTCTCCATCGTGAATGCAGTTAGTGTTGGGCGGATGGTGTTTGATAACATCAAAAAAGCCATCGCCTACCTGTTCGCCGGTAACCTCGGCGCGATTATCGCCATTTTGTTTGCCCTAGTGGTCGGTTGGGTTAATCCGTTTACAGCCCTTCAACTGCTGTTCATCAATCTGGTGAACGACTCCTTGCCTGCCATTGCCTTGGGTACCGAAAAACCCGAGCCCGATGTCATGCGGCGTAAACCGCGTGATATTAACGAGGGCATCTTCGCAGGTGGAACCCTGCAGGCTGTGATTACACGTGGTGTCCTGATCGGTGCAGCTGTTATTGTGTCCCAATATATCGGGCTTGGCATCTCGGAGGAAATGAGCGTAGCTATGGCCTTCACAACCTTGATTCTGGCACGCAGTCTGCAAACTTTTGCAGCACGTTCCAATACACAAACCATCTTCCAGGTGGGCTTCATGACCAATAAATTCGTGCTTGGCTCTATTCTGGTATGTCTCTGTCTCTATGCAATCACACTGATTCCAGGTGTTCGCGGCATCTTCGCCATCCCGGATACATTCGGCTGGAATGAGTTCCTGATTGCAGGCGGACTTGCTCTTGCTGCCGTCATACTGATGGATGTCATCAAGTGGATTCGCAATCGCGGCAAACAAGTCACTGCAGCATAAGTTCTGCAGATATCGTATGCACAAACAGGCGCCCCTTATCGGAGCGCCTGTTTCTGTATCTAATTATCCCTGTTTAATGCCAAAAGCGATCCATCGTCCATCAATATCCTCGATCACAAACTCCTTGTTATTATAGTCTGTGTGATTAAGGACACGTACGATTTTCACATCGGCGTTGATCAATTCCTGTTGAAGCTCTTCCTGGTTCTTGGTAATAAAATAGGCATCATATCCATACCCATATAATTCTCTGTTGGGAATGACCTTCTGTCCATTGCTTTGGGTTAAAATAATCTCGGTAAGATCACGATACAGGCAGATATGGGGTTCCGCGGCATCAAGATATTCGACCAACCGGAAGCCCATCTTTTCTTCATAAAACTGCGCGGTTCGCTTCATATCCAGAGTCGGAAATACGCTGTGGGACATTAATAATAAGTGAGTCATACTGTAGTCTCCTTCAAAATCTCTTCAAAACATGATTATGTAATCCAACCATCATATTACCCAATTTCAGGGAACTAGTCTATAAATTCCGACTCCACGTCTCTTAAATCTCACTTATACTGCGCAATATACAGTATGACATTATTGCCATATATTAAAATGAAGTGTAAAATGATATATTGCTTTTCATCACATTTTCATCAAAGCTCAATCCGAATTCATATTCATACCCAAGACAGGAATGGTACCGTGAAAGATAAAATTGTCATGCCACTCTGGACGTGTTGCTTGTTCATCGTTGTGATGAACACCACCATGTTCAATGTTTCTTTGCCAGTCATTATTCATGATCTTAAGATTACATCAGATCTGGGGTCTTGGGTTATCTCAAGCTATTCGATTGGTTACGCCCTGTCGACGGTGATTTACAGTCGATTGTCAGACCGTATTCCGGTACGCAAACTGTTAACGGTTGGACTCCTAATCCTGGGGTTATCTTCATTGCTCGGATTGTTCGCGCATAACTTCGCGATCCTGTTGCTGACACGTATTCTGCAATCTGCGGGTGCAGGGGTGATGGCCGGTCTGGGCCTCGTCATTGCGAGTCGTTACATTCCGGTGGAACGACGCGGAGCTGCCATCGCACTGATCTCATCAGGTAGCGCCATGGCTTTTGGACTTGGCCCCATTGTAGGCGGACTCATTAGCGAGTACTGGGGCTGGAACGGACTTTTTGCCATAACCGTGCTTGTCCTGCTCGCCCTGCCTGTATTACTCTATTTTCTCCCACGTGAATCCGTCAAAACGGATCAGCCATTTGATGTTATTGGCGCCATTCTAACCGTCATTAATGCCACTACACTTCTCGTCGCGATCACCCAGCAATCCTGGTTATGGTTTGCCGTGGGCGTTATTTCACTTGTTGCACACCTCCTGTATATTCGGAAAGCGAGTCTTCCTTTTGTGAATCCACAAGTGTTCCAAACACCAGGGTATACCCGCTTAATCCTTATCGGATTCTGCGTGCTGGTCGTGAATCTGGGCAATCTGTTTTTGATGCCGCTTGTGCTTGCTGATTTATATGGGCGCTCTTCGCTCGCCATTGGTTTGCTGATTGCTCCTGGAGCCATTGTTGCAGCATTCTGCACCCGCTTCGTCGGACGTTGGATCGACCGTTATGGTAATATGCGATTTATGATCATCGGACACATCCTGCTCGCAGCGGTACTTGCCCTATTCATGCTCGGACTGGATCAATCCGCACTGATCATTACCAGTGGTTATCTCTTTTTCTCACCGGCACTGTCAGCCTCCATGGCTTCACTGAATAATGAAGCGTCACGAGTGCTGCCCAAAGCGCAAATAGGTTCCGGTATGGGCATGTTACAACTGATTCAGTTCTTCGGTGGTTCGGTGTCTGTAGCCGTGTGTGGGCTGCTGCTACACAGCATTCCGGGAGTCTCGGTCGAGGAAGCTTATCATGTGGTGTATGCTTGTCTGTTGCTCGTCTGCGTTGTTTCACTCGGGTTGACCGTCTGGCATAGCAGAGCTTCACGCTCAAGCATTAAACCTGTTACATTGGACAATTGATGTTTAAAGTTCAGAACCAAAAAGGCCCGCACCAAGCGCGAGCCTTTTTTAGTTTGGAACAGAAATGCCGTTTTTTCAAAGTGGATCACTCAATGAACTTGAACTTACAGGTTACTTTTCTTATTTCCTCCTACAGCAGCATGCCAACTATTTTCCGTCCAGTGCGAACTTCCAGGCCTCCATTATGCTAATTGGGGCTTTACTGCTGCTCTCGCCGTCACCTTCCTGCGTCCAAAGTGGTGGATAATACGCGAATACTTGCCCTGTCTGTAGTTGAGACATATCTTCCTGCCAGCCTTTCCAGCGAAAGGTCTGATAGAACTGCTCCAGATCACCATTCGCCAGCCAGTTGATGAAACCTGAATATGCCAGTTCTGTCGATTCCCATTCGAGTGTATCCGGTGCAAAATAATAAATGTGTCCCGTGCGGCCATACTTGCCTGTATCCAGTCCGAAGAAACCACCTGCCGCATCATATGCAACGACCATCATACCTTCCAGTACATCTACCCAAGGTTGCTCACTCACACCATTCCAACTGGTGAGACTCCCCGATGTACTGTCACCACCCGCACCAAGCAGCGTGATCCAGCCATGGTCCAGTACAATACCTTCTGTCTCATAAGCAACAGCCCCCAAATAGGATTTGGTGCTTATTTGCAGACGATAGAGGGTATCCTCTCCAGTCTCTTGTTTTGCTGGAACATACACATATGTATTTTGCCCACTATCCAGGAGTTCCTTGAGTTCTTCCCATGCGTGATTCTCCCGATCTACTAATTCAGCTATCGTTAATGTATTCATGAGCAGTCTCCTCGCTGATTTTATAAGAGCATATCATGGGTTATTAACCCGTTCAAATCTGCTATAATCTATCTTCAAAGCTAAATTCAAGGGGAAACGATTTGATTCGCGTAGTTATACTTATGATTCCGATTCTGATGGTGCTTGTATCCGGTTGTCAGAATCATACATCTGCCATGAAGGAACCCGTTTCTGTTCAAAAGTCTGATCCTCAGGTCATCCATTACATATCCCCCAAGGAAACGACTCGAATAAAGGAACCATTCAATCTCCGTGGAAAACGTTGCAGCACGCAGCCGACCACGCTTCGCCAGGAAGCACGATCTATTTGCGTGAAGGTGTCTATCATCAGAAAGTCAAAATCACCAGGAGCGGTAATTCTTCCGCTAATCCAACCCTATTTTCAAGTTATCCTCAGGAGCAGGTTATCATTGATGGTAAAGGTTTATCTGTCCGGGGTATTGAAGGGTTGATTGAAATTGAAAATGCCAGTTATATCACGATTCAGAATCTCGAAATTCGTAATTTTACAACCAAACTTGGGGGCCAAGTTCCAACCGGGATCTATGTCCACGGAGCAGGTGAGCATATTCAGCTGTTAGGCAACACCATACACGCGATTGCTAGTTATGCACCTCCTGAAGGTACCGATTTGCGGGGCAGGGATGCCCACGGTATTGCCATTTATGGCACAGAGCACCCTCAAGCATTACGCAAT
The DNA here is from genome assembly GCA_022836915.1 of Paenibacillus sp. OVF10. Lineage (GTDB taxonomy): Bacteria > Bacillota > Bacilli > Paenibacillales > Paenibacillaceae > Paenibacillus. The sequence continues at coordinate 5,977,357 of CP094668.1, forward strand.
ATCATCATCAAGGATAATGAATTGTATGATCTCACACTTGGTTCAAGCGAGTCACTTGCAGTCAACGGCAATGTTGATACCTTTGCCATACAGAATAATGTCATCCATGATACCGACAACATTGGTATTGATCTGATCGGGTACGAAGGTACGTCCGAGGACGACACGTACGATCAGGCTCGGAACGGCATTGTACGAGGCAACGAAGTATACGATATTACGTCCAATAACAATCCCTCCTATGGAACAGACCTGCCCAATGATACCAACTCGGCCGGTGGCATCTATGTAGATGGCGGGAAAGATCATATCATCGACCAGAACCGGGTATATCGGAGCGATATCGGAATTGAAATTGCCTCAGAGCATGCCGGACGTTCAACCAGCAACATTACCTTGCGGGATAACCTAATTTATTCCAACAGATTGACGGGTATTGCCATGGGAGGTTATGACGAGGAACGAGGAGCTACCGAGGATAGCAAGATTATGTACAATACACTTGTGGGGAATGATACCCTGAATGCTGGCAATGGACAGTTATTCATGCAGTCACGGACAAAGAACAATACGTTCATGCATAACATTCTCGTATCGGGCAGCTCGGAAGTACTGATATACAACGAATACACTAGCAATACCGGCAATGTGTTTGACCATAATGTCTATTACTCACCAGGTGAGCAGCAAGATGCCCTGTGGGTTTGGAAAAATAAAGCCTACTCCGGCATCGCCGCCTACATCAAGGGATCTGGCAATGATGCACACTCCATATATGTGAACCCGGCATTTATGAATGAACTGAGCGAAGATTTTCGTCCTCAGGCCAACTCTCCGGCTAAGGCGTATGGTTACCTTGCTCCGCGATAAAGTTAATCTGATGTTACTCAAGCGGAATTAGCCCTGCCTATTTCCATACAAATAAAAGGAGCCTGTGCTATGTGGGATCATCTCCCTCACATTGCACAGGCTCCTTTTCGCTTTTTTGATGCAATCCAATCTTTAACTTTTTACCATCTGAGCTGCATGTGTCACCCGGTTTCGTCCTCCGGTTTTGGAGGCATACAGGGCGTTGTCCGCTCTTTGGAACAAAGACTTTTCCGTATCTTCCTCTATTACAGTGGCCGCACCGATACTCACAGTAATGTTATATTCACCCCAGTCGGCTAAAGCAACCTGTGAACGATATCGTTCTGCAATACCGATCGCTTGCTCCTCTTCACAATTTGGAAGAATGATCACAAATTCTTCCCCGCCATAACGTGCAACCACATCCGTACTTCGCGACAACGATTGCAGCAGCCCTGCCAGATTGCCGAGTACCAGATCTCCGATCGGATGTCCGTAGGTATCATTAATGCTTTTGAAATGATCAATGTCCACAACCAAAAGAGAGAAATTACGTTGTTTTTCACGGAATAATATCAAGCTTTCAACCATTTTTTCCTGGAAAAACCTGCGGTTCTTCAATCCTGTCAACAAGTCGGTGGAGGCCAGTGTCTCCAACTGATCATTCACTTTGATTAACGCCTGCTCTTTAATTTTATATTCCTCATGCAGTCGTTCAAGCTCCTTGTTCGCTTCTTGCGTCGCTTGATACAGCTCCTGTAGCTTCGTTTTGGTATGCAAAATATCCTTCTCATGTTCGATTCGCTTACGCATGACAACAACAACACAATCCACCACGCTTTCCCCGTTACGGGTCTGACGAACACCGTTAAGCAGAACAGGAACAGCCTGCTGATCACGGGTACGGAACGTGAAGTACATCTCGTCCACATGTCCATATAACTGGATATAGGGATAGAAATACGTATGGAAAAACACCTTGTTGCTCACCGACATGGTCGATTCAATATGTTGCCCTATCAGCTCATGACGTTCATAGCCAAGCATCGTAAGCAAAGTTTGATTAATCGACTGGACGACGCCCGAATCAGAGATAGAGAAGTATCCACAGGGAGCCAGATCTAATTGTATATCCATGGAATAACTGCCTTTCTTCCGCGTTTTATGCGCTCGTTAAATAATCCTTAATCATTCGGATGGTTTCTTCCGGTTGACTTAGATGCGGATAATGTCCTTTAGCCGTCATCTGCTGCAACCTGCTATTCTTCAGATGAGCGTGTAAATAATCCCCTACTTCTACCGGGGCAATGCTGTCATCGGAGCACTGAAGAATCAATGTTGGCACAGTTGCCTGCTCCAGATCAATTCGACAGTCTGATAAAAACGTCACTTCGGCAAATTGTCTCGCAATATGCGGATCTCTGGAGCAGAAGCTTTTCTCCAACTCTTCCGTCAACTCTTTCCGTTCCGGATTGTTCATCACAATGGGTGCCAGATAACTCGCCCACCCAATAAAATTCATCTGCATCATCTCAAGCAATTCATCGATATCATTCCGATCAAAACCCCCATAATAATTCGGCAGATCATTCACGTAACGTGGGAGGGCCCCAACATAATGATTTGTTTGAAATATTTGGGGTTCTGAATTGATGCCAGCATACCAATCATACTGCTGACGGAATGCCCGACAAATATGGTGTCCTTTAGCTCAAGCGCTTCCATAATTTCCAGCACATCCTGGGCGTATCCTTGAAGGTTGCTATATTTGACAGCATCATAATAGTTAATTTGAGATTCGCCAGATCCAACATAATCAAACAACACCACACGGTAGTTCTCCATAAAACCTGGAATAATGTAACGCCACATATCCTGATCGCATCCAAAACCATGAGCAAATACAATCGTTTGGCTACCCGAGCCAAGTACCTTAACATTATTTCTTACAAGTATATCAACCGTCATTGCATATCACCTCTCCGAGGTAGTATTCACTTGAATCATTTTATCTGATTATTATACCGGAAAATGTTGGGATATGGATTAAAAATGTTTAATAACTTCTCTCATCCACCAAAAAGTCATGAACCCCTGCTCTGAAAACACGCTTTACAATCTGACCAACGTCAGGTAAAATCAGTTCAACATGTCGCGCGACAAAGATCAACATTACGGAGGAAAACCATGAGTACTTCAACACATAGCTCTATACCTCAGCAACTCTGGGGAAGATCATTCCTATTTATCATGTTAGCCAACGCATTATTGTTTATGGCATTTGAAATGTTGCTTCCCACCTTGCCTTTGTTTGTCTCAATCCTTGGTGGCGAAGCCTCCCAAATTGGGCTTGTTACCGGCGTATTTATGTTTTCTGCCATCTTGATTCGACCCTTCACTTCTGTTTTGGCAGCTCGAATAGATAAAAAATATCTATTGATTATTGGTATCACTATCTGTGCATTAATGACAGGCGCATACTACCTGTCGTCAGGTATTTGGATGATTCTTGTATTCCGAGTAATCCACGGATTCGGATTTGGTTTGGCAACAACATATTTTGCAACGATTGCCACTGAAAACATACCAAGAGATCGCCGGGGAGAAGGTATGGGGTATTTCGGCGTAGGGGAGACGGTCGCTATATCCATCGGTCCATTGATTGGAACAAGCCTGTTGTTTAGGTACGACTACCAGAGCCTGTTTATGGGAGGTATGTGCATTTTGCTGTTAGCTCTCCTGATGACAGTGTTTGTATCCAGAAAGCCGAAAACAGGAGGTAGTAGCGAGTCTATGCAAACTCATGTCCCTTCGGTGAAACTGATTGAAAAGAAGGTACTCTTCCCTTCCCTTCTCATTATGCTCGTTGGTATTGCAGCGGGTTCAATCATGTCCTTTGTGGCTTTATTCGCCGCCGAAAGAGGGTTCGAGAATATAGCCTGGTTTTTCTTCATCGTCGCCATCGCCAGCTTCGCCGTTCGACTGTTCTCGGGGAAAATGTTTGATCGATGGGGACCAGGTTCCGTGTTGTTACCTTCTGCCGTGTTTGCAATCGCGGGGCTACTGGTTCTGATTATCGCCCAGAGTGATGTGCAATTCCTGATCGCCGGCGCGTTATACGGCTTTGGCTTTGGTGCCATATTCCCGGCCATTCAGACCTGGTGTGTGAATCTTGTAGAAGAACATGAGCATGAAAATGCGATGGCTTCCTTCTTTAATTTTTTTGACCTCGGGATTGGCGGTGGCTCGTTGATCCTGGGCGTAGTGGCTTCTGCATTTTCCTATACGGTGGTGTATGCTATCTCTGTAGGCATTTTTGTGGTATATATCTTGTTATATTTGGTATACTCCCAAAAACAGCAGAGGTTTACAGCTCGCCAACTGGAGGTAGACATTGAGTAAAAAACGAATCAAGGAAATTGCCATTCAACATTTTAATCGTCTGGGTTACGAGGGGACCAAGATGGCGCAGATTGCCGAAGAGGCAGGCATTCGCAAGCAATCCCTGGCTTATCACTATTCATCCAAAAAAGCGTTATTGCTGGAGTTATATGAGGAAGTTGTGCAGGAGGAACAACAGTTTGTACGCCAATTTTTCAGCGAGTCTGTTACCCAAACTCTGGATCAGCAGTTATATGCCTTTTTGCATGAACACAAAAATCGCTTTCTGACTCATCCAAACGTTGCTTTTATGTATATCCTGTCCTTTATCACACCGCTGGAGGTGCATGATTTTGTGCTGGCCCAGTATCGAACGTACCTCGGGACACTGAAGGAAGAGCTGGCAGCCGTATTTACCAGACATTCCGATATACGCCTGAGTCCGGAAGAAGCCACCGTAGCTTTTGTCACCGTGATGGATGGATTGGATGTGCAGCTCGTGTATGAGACACGGCAATCCTATGAACAAGCTTTGACGATCACCTGGAATGTCTTCTGGTCAGGCATCCAGCGTTAAAGGATCAATTACGATCAGACTACACAAATAAGAGGGGGCGTCCTGCCAGCCATGTTGATGACTTTTGGGACTTCCCTCTATTTCTTTATTTCACGGTTAGGATCACACGTTGATAATGCTTCAACTGATGCTCTCCATCATCCTGTACTTCGGCAACAATATGAAGGGTATCACCCGATTTGGCATCGTCAGGAACGGTAAATGTCACCGCTTCGGTGTCACTGCCCTGCAATTTTATTGTATCCACCTGCTCATCTTTGGCAAGTTCACGATGTAATCCAAGCTGCAGATCACCCGCCATTTCAGGCTGAACTTTGTTCGGTGTTACTTTGGAATCCTCATACGTGTCCGCTTCGAAATATCTCCACCACGTATACGTCAGTTGATCTCCATCCGGGTCTGTGCCTTCCGCGTGAAGAGTAACTTCCTCCCCGGGACTAACACTTAGATCCAGCCCTTCCTTAATCGTTAATGACGGATTATGGTTGGCACCTTCGTAAGTGTCTGCAACTGCCCAGTCTGCACGTGCTGCAAAATCATCCTGAATATCGTCAAACCATCTCATCAGAGAGTATTCGGCTTCATAGCGTTTGGTGTAGGGATCGTAATCAAGCACATTGTTTCTAAACAGCTTGTCGTTCACAACGCCAAAGCGTCCACCCCAACCGCCATAGGAAGGGTCTTCCATACTGCGCAGCCCATTATCGATCAGATAAAAGAAGGAAGGAGAGTCACCCTCAGATATAAAATCGTACTTGTCATATTGCGGATTGTTCTTCAGATATTCAGCACTTCCCCGTTGTTCTTCGGCTAGTTCGCCCTCGATCATTTTGCCATCACCCATCGATGCATACATATCCATCAGCTTGCCATGTCCGTTCAGAATATTCTTGACCATCCAGTCTCCATGAAGCTTACTGTTCACTTCTTCGGCATGCATCTTCCATGCATAGGCAAAATGCCAGAAGTTCGATTGGTCGTTGAGAATGCGGATATCCGGCCAATTCTTCGCAATATAGTCATTGTAGCTGTCATCCTGATCGAGGATGATGTAGAGGACCAGTTTGTCGCTGACTTTTTTGCGAATCGTATCCCACTCAGCTGTGTCCTTGTACTGTTCCTCAATCGATTTCAGCGCTCTGGCTGTGGTATTGGTGCCACCCCATGTCTGAACAATCAGGTCTCGGGAGTCATCGTCGAGGAAAAGAGTTTCGAGGAACTCGGAACCTTCGGTTTCCTTCTCCATCTCCCCTTTATCGGAAATATTACCGATCTTCGTCATCGCTCGAAGCTGTTCCGGCTCCGGGTACCCATCCGCATGTTTGGACAAGTTCGGGTAGATCTCGCCATAGGCATCGATCATGTCGTATACCCACTGTGTGCCTGTCCAGCGGAATGGTTGGATCCCTGCTTCCTCATCTCCAGCATAATGATACACGGAACTGGTCAGTACAATTCCGGCGAGATCCATCTCATTGGAATACAAGAGGAAACGAATCACGGAGTTCATATCATCCACTTCACCGTCGGTTGTAATCACTGTTCTGCCTTTGGCAGCTTGGCTGTTTGCAGGTTCCTGGGTTTCATTCTCTGTCTGTTCTGTCGCCTGATTTGGTGTGTCACTCGCGGTTTGTGGCGCTTTGGATGCGCATCCACTAATCACCAGGATGATACTGAGACAACCTGCGGCAAAACCGTTTAACCATTTTCTCTTGTTCATAATGCTCCCCTTTCTTCTGTACAGCATGATGTTAGTTGGGTTGGAATAAGTACGTCCTCTGTTTTTCTATCCTTAATATGGACCGTAGAATGCAAAAAAACCCGAACAACATTATGAATGGAACAAAGTCCACGCATAGTGATGTTCAGGTTTTGCCTGCCCGAAGCAGTAACAATCCTTATTTGAGTGAAAGTATATCATGTCCTCTCATGAATGTAAACGTATTCAAATGTTTTTTTGAATTTATCTTTGATATAGTATAATGCTTATAGCCAAGAATCAAACGAATCGGCCTGTTATTATATCAATGTTATTAGGAGGACTCAGACATCATGCAACAACTGGATGCGGCCTTGAGCCGTTTTGTGGAACAGCAGGATTTATATAATGAAGCTTATGGACTTTTCAAAAATCATGATCTGCGTCCACGCGAACAACATCACCAGCCGGAAGTGGATACACGAATACCTCTTTCTCCAGAACTTCAGTATCTGTACAGTCATTATGAAATGATGGATGCGGATGCGGAAGGTACACTCAAAATGAAAAATGCCGCCGTCGAAATCGGTGATGCCGCACTTATTTCCTTTGTCGCACCTGAACATCTGCTTCGTCAGCAACTGGGGTTCCGCTGGGTTGGCATGAATGAACCTTATGAGGAGTCCTCCACTTGGCCAAAAAATCACGTCGTCATCGCAAACTTTAACGATGATCCGTTAATTGTAGATGTGGAAGCACCAAACTCTCCCGTATATGCCGCTTTTACAGGTGGAGAACCAAACCGTGTTGCTGATTCGCTGTCAGACTTTTTCAGTGCACTAGCCATCCTGATTGAGGCGGCGCGCACCTATGCCGGAGAAGTAAAAGATGAAGAAACCTATGAAACCAAGCCCGAGTATCTGGAGCATGTGGAACCTTTATTGCAAGATCTGTTGGGAGATGAGTATACTGCACATCTTTTCGAATATCTGTCATTATGTTAAAACGGTAAATTGAAGGAATTGGAGGGGCGCCCATATGATCTATGTGGCTTTGCTACGAGGCATTAATGTAGGCGGGAACAATAAAATCAATATGAAGCAGCTGAAAGAAACGTTTGAACAAGCAGGTATGCTGGATGTTGTTACCTACATTAACTCTGGCAATATTATTTTTGCCGATCATCAGGAACGTGCCAATGCAAATGTGGAGATATCCCATGTGTTAGAGCAGGCCATCGCCGCCGATTTTGGCTTACAGATCAGGGTAATGGTGCGGAATATGGATGAAATCCATAGCGTTATTCAGGCGCTGCCAGAAGAATGGGTTAATGATGACACAGCCAAAAGTGATGTGATGTTCCTCTGGGATGAGGTCAATGAGCCCTCCGCGCTGGACCAACTGCCTATCAAACCGGAAATCGGCACACAAATCTATGTTCCTGGAGCCATTTTGTATTCAGTCAGCAGAGAAGATGCATCCAAAAGTGGCATGAACAAGCTTGTGGGTTCCAAAATCTATGCTTATATGACAGTAAGAAATGTGAATACCACACGTAAGATATATGCCCTGATGCAAGCAGCAGCAGAGAAATAAATTGGACCAGCAAAATGGATATTCAGTTATGTCTCATTTCGTCCAATTCATATGAAAAATAAAGCATGCAGAAAACATCCTTATGGATGTCTCCTGCATGCTTTTTGCCAGCTTAGGGAACAAATCTTTTCTCTGTATATTAGTTAATCTGAATTCGTCTGCGAGATTGATCATCCCCAGGACGTTTCGGAATTTCAAGCTTCAGCACACCATCTTCCAATCTGGCCTTAATGTTCTCCTCATCAATATGATCCACATAGAAACGCCGGATAAATTCACCTGAACGACGCTCCTGCCGAATGATCCGATTGGAGTCATCCTTCTGTTCAACCATGTCATGGCGTTTGGCACGAATGATCAATTCTTTACCTTCAACCTGAATGTCTATATTCTCTTTGGCAATGCCCGGAAGCTCAGCTTCTACCCAGTATTTGTCTTCTTCCTCACGAATGTCAGTGCGAAATGGCTGGGAGCCAGTTCCAAAAGGAGAGGAATGAGTTCTCAACCATGTCATTGAAGGATTTCAACATGTGTCCGAACGGGTCTTCATTTCGTTTACGAAACGGAATCAGATCAAACATGAAAATCAGCTCCTTTTGTGTGGTTGGTTTATTGGTGTTGCTTACATTGATTATTATAATACCCTTGCAAATAAGGCTCAAAGTCCGTAAAAGACGAAAAAACCGATTTTCTTTCATCATGGTTCACTATTTTAAAATAGATCCTTTTTTCTTTTATTTTGACCTTTTTTGACCTTCTGACTTTGTCTGACTATAACGAATGAATAGCGTCCGCTACAGTATTGGATTGATTCTTCCGCATTCCCAGCATCATGATTGCCAACAAGACAACCAGAACAGCTACGAGCATAAATGGAACATGTTTGTCCACTTGATAGAGTGTCGTTGTAAGTAAAGGCGTAATGACGGCGGATATCCCCTGAATCGCTGCTACCAATCCCGCTGCACCCCCTGCTGTTCTTTGCTAACTGCCAGCGAAGCACCTGCCATGAACCCCGGCATCATTAGACCCGAACCCATACCAAACAGGAAGAATGAGAAATAATACATGGATAACACATGGAAGACCAAAAACAGAATCATGCTTGCGATCAGGAAAAGGGACCCGAGCAAAATCATTGGGCGTGGCTGCCATTTCAACCACTTCATCTGAATGACCTGCATGATCAACATCGCTGCTCCAGAGAACATGAGTCCAAACGAAACCATTCGGGCCGTCGCCGCTGGGGATAGAGCCAGTTGATCCTGAAAATAAAATCCTCCGACAACCTGCAATGTCATGATGCCCATCATCGTAACCAAGCCTGCAGCAAGGTACATTCGTAAACCACGTTGGAACGGGTTGACTTTAGGCGGTTTTGCCTGAAGGACCGGTTTGGCTGCCGGGATTAACAACAAGGCGATAATAAAAGCAGCGATCGCTATAAAAATGCCAAAATAAAGCGGCCAGAGCAGACCGATAAGGGTAAAAGCTCCTGCAATCGCAGGTCCAAATACAAGGCCAAGTCCATTCGCAGCGCTGATAATCGCCATCCCGCTTCCCCGCTCTTCCCCTTCTGTCACATCACCCATATAGGCCTGGGCAGAAGAAAGTACAGCCGGAATAAACATACCGATCAGACTGCGCGTCACAATCAGAAGGGTTAACAGGAGCCCCCTCCGATCCATGCATTTAATCCCCGTACAATGCCAGTGCAAATAATGCACAGCTCACAGACATGCCTATGAATCCAATCAATATGATTGGTTTTCTCCCTCTTATATCACTCCATCTGCCCCATACCGGAGCCATAACAGCCATCATAATGGACCCAAGCGAGATAATAAGACCGGAATGGCTTTCTTTCATGCCCAACTCGCGAATAAGCGGTGGCATGATGGGTGCAATCAGCATCAGACCCAGCATGGCTGCAAATACGCTAAAAAAATACTTCCTCTGATTCGGTTCATGCTCATACACTCCTCTATATTTCAGTACAGTATCCACTGTACCTGGAGTATACAAGGCTGAGAGAATCCCCACTGCCTCTATACGGAACAATTCACGGCAAGCCGGATTTATTAATCTTATTTTTAAAAGATGAACCCTTAAAACTTTACACAAGACCACTACGATTACAGTACCATCTTCCGTTCGCCTTTATCACCGGATTTCCGTGATTCCCTTCTATATAAAGGGAGAAATCCGTTGATAAAGGCGAACGCTCCGCTTCTCCAGACTGGTTCTGCACTCTTCGTTCTCGTATAATCTTTCAGTTCATCTTATTTAATAAATCTTTTTCATCTCGGAAGGCTTCACGCCGAATTTGCGATAAAATTGCTGTGAAAAGGCACTGACATTGCTGTAACCGACCGCAATCGCGGCCTCGGTGACGTTGTTATTTTGATTGCGCAGCAACTTCATGGCGTTGTCGAGACGAACCTGACGCAAATATTCAAAGACCGTGCTTCCGAAAAGTGCCTTGAATCCTTTTTTTAATTTAAAATCATTAAGACCCACTTGTCTGGACAATGCTAGCAAGGATGGAGGATCTACCATACAGGCCTCCATAATCTCCCGTGCCCTATGTAACTTCCGGATGTCCTCTCTGGAGAATCCCGCGGGGATTGGCGCCAGATCAAACAGTTGGAACATAAATTGATTCAAGATTTCCAAGGCTGTCGCTTCCATCATTAAGGAGGATCGATAACTGTTGTTTAATTCTACAATCAGACTGTCAATCATCGTTCGTATCCGGTTATCCAATTGAAATACAATCGGCTTGAACACTTTTCGCCCTAACACCTGATTAAACGCAATCGACTTGAAACCGCCCAGTTGCGCCGCCGCATAATTGAACAGAGAAACAGGAATCCCCAGCGAAAAGGACGTATACAACTCCCTTGCCGGAGGATGAAACCACGCTTCGAAATCATGCATAAAAATAAGGGCCCCTTGCCCTATCGATAATGAATAATCCTGACCGGATATATCCACATGTCGCTCTCCTGACAAGGCAAATTGCAATTCCACAATGGGCGTTTCGGATGCAAAATACGTTGGATAAGGCTGATGATATTCAACCTGGGAATATAAAATCTCAATGCCACTGTATGTTGTCACTCTTTTGACCTTACCGCTACCCGCCTTGGGAGAGAGCTGATACGTGTGTTCATCTTGCTGACTGTAAGGTTCCTGGGTCAGGTAATGCTGATATACTACGCCTAATGCCTCATCCGTGCGCATGGGTATTCACCTCGCCTATAACTTGATCAGACTCGTCAGTAAAGATAGCCTGAATTAATTGATAATGATTCTCAATTATAATTCTAGCGTATTTTCTCCCGTTCGAACAGACCCATGACAAGATCGTTACCCTTTATACTGAAACCGATCCAGAAAACGTCGAATAATATGGTTGGAGGATTTGCTCTCCCTCATGACCCAGCCAATTGAAATAACACGTTGTATGCCCTCAATCTCAAGGGTAGTAAAGTCATAATGCAGTACACTTCTGTCATGTGTGAAGGAGTATTCATGCCCAATCGTCACAGCATTTAATTGAGCAAGCGCAGCATTGACCACTTCAGAATTGTTGGTTCGAAAAAGTACATCCACTTCTCCCACCCTTTGTGAAAGTTCACCTATGAAATCATCCACCAGCTCATCATTAAATAACACAAGCGTCTCATTCTTCAGCTCGTGCAAGGAGATTGATTTTTGACCCGCCAACCGGTTCGTAAGATTCACGCACGCACGCATGACGCCCTCATCAATCGGTACAAAGTGTAGTCCTGCCAAGTGCTGCTCCATATCGTCTTGGTAGAGGGCAATCAGGCCGAGATCCACCTGTTTGTTACGGACATCTCTGATAATATTGCGTGCAGCACTCTCGGAAAGTTCAAATTTCAAATCAGGATATTGCTTCTTCATACTCGCGATCGTAGGTATAATACCGGGTACACCGCCGGGTATGGCTGACAATCGCAGTTCTCCACGGATGGACTCCCCAATATATTGGGCATCCTCTCTGATCGTTTGTACCATGTCCACGACGGATTTCATTTTATCCAAAATTGGCTTGGCCTGCTCCAGCATAAACGCACCATTACGGGAACGACTGAATAATGGCATGCCAAGCTCATTCTCCAGACGTGTTATAGCCTGACTGATGGTGGATTGTGTTACCGACAGGGCCGAAGCAGCCAGCGTAATCGATTTTGTTTTTTCCACTTCAAGTACATATTGCATTTGCTCCAAATTCATAGACAACCTCTATCCTTCTATCATTAATTTTATTTAAGTTAACTACATTTTTGTTAAATATACATGAATCATAAAATTAAGTATACTTTGAACGGAAGATAAATGTAAGCGAAATCATGTTATCTCATTAGACAAAGGAGTGTTACATATGAATACGTTTGAGAACCGTTTTGCGGGTAAAGTAGCGATTGTTACAGGCGGTGCATCCGGTATCGGTTACGCCATTGCCAGACGACTTGTCCAAGAAGGGGCTTCTGTGCTTGCCGCAGACCTGAATACGGAACGTTTGGAAGCCATTCAGGGCGAACTTGGGGAACGTTTTGTCGGAGTTAAAGCCAATGTGACCGTTGAAGCAGATGTGGAGGACATGGTTCAAGCCGCGGTTAAACAGTTCGGAAAGCTGGATCTGGCCTTTAATGTGGCTGGTGCATCCCGGGCAGGCGTAATCACTGAACTCTCCGAGAAGGACTGGGACTTTACCGTGGACCTATGTATGAAGGGAGTCTTCCTGAGCATGAAACACGAAGCGATTGAGATGTCCAAACATGGTGGCGGAGCCATTGTGAACGTAGCTTCTCTCAACTCCCAGGTACCTATGTATGCCGGATCGGCCTATGCTTCTGCCAAAGCTGGCGTCGAAATGCTAACCAAGAACGGAGCGCTTGAAATGGCTCGCAACGGTATTCGCGTGAATGCCATTCTTCCGGGCCTGATCGATACACCTTTAACTGCGGAACTGCTCTCCAATGCAGATATTAAAGAAGCTTATATGGAGCGCATTCCTATGAAACGGGCTGCACAGCCGGAGGAAATGACAGGTCCTGCCCTGTTCCTCGCGAGTGAGGATGCGGGTTATGTATCGGGTTCCAGTCTGATCGTGGATGGCGCTTGGGCGACTACCGGTTATCCTGACTTGAGTCGCTGGTTCTAACCCAGCAAAAGGTATAGATCTCCTGGGCTCTGCCCCACACTAACGTAAAGTAAAGCCTATTGGACAGAAATCATTCTGCCAATAGGCTTTTTATTTGCATTCATATCTGGAAAACATCATATTTTACACAAATTGCAGACTTCTCTTACCTTTCCTTAACATAAGCTCCCTATACTAAAACAATTGCACAACTCATTACACACGAAACGATAAAGGGGATCTGGAACATTGAAAAAGAGAAATCAATGGCTTGCTGTTCTGTCGATGACTGCCATTCTTACCGCAGGAGCAACCAGCTACACATCCATGATTCATGCCGCTGACGTAACTAAACCTGCCAACGATCATATCGTACTGCGTACAGCCATCCAAAATATGCAGGGTACGGTCACATGGAACGGTAGCAGTCGCAGTGTAGATATCCAGATCGCAGATACTAAAATACAACTTCCTGTAGGGACGTCTTCAGCCACCATCAACGGTGTGAAAACTTCTTTGGACAGTAAAAGTTACATCACCAAAGGTACAACGTATGTATCTTCCCAAACGCTAAAATTAATTACGGATCAACTGATCCTAAACCAAAATAAAACCGGTTTTGAACAGACCGCATCGTTTCAGATGCCCGGTGGCAAAGCAGAAATATCAGCCTCTACGCCAGATGGACAGCGCCTGCTCGTAACCGAAGCAGACAATGGCAGCATTTCCGTGCTGGACATTACTGACTTGAAAAACATCAACGTATTGAAGACGGTAAGCTTCCATGACCTCTCCACCAAAGCTGAAGTCACGAGCGTAACCGTGTCCAAAGATGGCAAATACGGTCTTGCTGTTATTCGTACAGGGGATACAGATAGCGAAGCAAACAAAGGATTGCTTGCCATTGTGGATCTGACAACCTACAAAACCGTCAAAACGTATGAACTCGGCATTGGTCCTGACTCCATTGCACTGTCACCTGACGGTCTGCATGCGGTTATCGCGATAGAGGATGAAGAGCTGAATAAAGCTGCCGATGAAATTGACTATGCCAACACCAAACGTCCGGGTAGCATTATGGTAGTATCTTTTGCTGGCGGGAACGTATTGGAGGGTGAAATCACCAACTTGCCAGTATCTCTGGACAATGTAGAAGGTGCCATCTATCCGCATGATCCACAACCAGAGTATGTTGCCATTAGTCCAGATAGTAAAACAGCAGCCATCACGTTACAGGAAAACAATGTTGTTGCCATTGTAGATCTGGAGACAAAAAAATCAGCTCAATCTTCGCTCTGGGTACCACTTCACATCAAGCGGATCTGAAAGATGATGGTATCGTTCAGTTTAAAGAGACATTGACAGCTCGTTATGAACCGGATGGGATTGCTTTCTCGGCAGATGGTAAATACCTGCTGACAGCTAATGAAGGGGACTTGGGCAAGAATGAATTTGAGGATGGTGTAAAAGCAGGCGGACGTAATATTGCTGTCTGGGATCTGCAAGGCCAGCGGATGTACGATAGCCAGAACCTCATTGACGAGGCAACAGCTATGGTCGGCTTGTATCCGGATGATCGCAGTCCCAACAAGGGAAGTGAAGTGGAGAATCTGACCGTTGCTACTGTAGACGGCACAACATATGCCGCGGTAGCTTCCGAACGGGCAGATGCCATTTTGTTCTTTGATCTTGCTGATCCGGTCAATCCGGACTATCTGGGTCTGATTCCTACAGCCGGAGAATCCCCAGAGGAATTCATCGTGTTAACGGACGAAGCCTGTTTGTGAGTGCAGATGAAAGCACTGGAACACTTAGTTTTTTTGCCAAGAAATAGATCGAGCGCCCTTGGTATGCAAAGGGTGAAATGAATGGTTTCACGTTGTATTGAGCAGGAAGGGGCGTAGAGCCCCTGTCCTCTCATACTGTTGTACGCGCTATTCCACGTACCCACATATAATGCTGCAAAGGTTATCGACGCTTCATATTTTCCAATTCCCGCCTGTTCCGCTCTACTTCCTCTTGTAACACTCGTACTTCCATCCTTAATGCGGATACTTCCTCTTTGACGCCAGACCTCTTCATCACAAGATAGAAAACCAGATATAATACAAGACCAATCATAATAAAGAAAATTAATAGCGTTATAATCCCAGCAATACCAAAATTACTAGCTCCATCCATAATGTACGCTTCCCCTTCCCTACATTCTATTAATTTATATTTACAACAATACCATATTTAAGCATAACGAACAGTATAAAAAGCCAAGAGAGCATGCTCCCTTGACTTTCAATTTATCTATATATACCTTCCTATCCGGTGATCCTTATTCCCAGAAAAAACGACCTGCGAACACTTTTTCCGTCAGCAGTTTATACGTTTCTTCAGGCAATTCTTTTTTCATCTTTGTCATAACGGCGTCTTTGCCTTGATTATATTGTGTGGACATGCCAATCTCTGCCGTTGTATTACTTGCATCCAGACGCATGATTGGGGCTTGGGCATCTTTCGTCCAAGGTGTCCATGCCGAGAGATCAGGTGATCCACCCGTACCTGGATTGCCTGTGTACAGGAACTGCTTCAGGTATGCTGCCATCGCGGCGGATAACTGATCACGTCCTGGTTTGTTTGTATCGCTAAAGTACCCATCAGGGAAATAGGCAGCAATTCCGTCTGCGTGTCCTGTGTAGAAGTCCATATCCGCACCATGTGGTGCGCCCAGTAACGTGAGCAAACGCTCAGAGATGACTCCAGGTTGTGTGCCCCATGCAAAACGATACGCATATACCGGCGGCTGACCTGCTTCACTTGTCAATTGTTCCGCTACACGCTCTGCATTAAAGCCTGCATAAGCTTCGCTACCGTATTTCAACGCAGCAGCATATTGTTCCGCCTTGGTTTTATCGGTAAACAGAGTCTCATCTGCGATGGATGGAGCGAAGTTCGGATCACCGAAGGCAAAGCCAGAGAACTCCGTTTCCAAGCTGCCGAGCAATACAGGAACTTTCGTATAATTGCCGCTATTGATCGCGTCAAACCCTTCTTTTGGAATCACTGTGCCGTCACGGAACAGATGCGGGAATGGGTCCATACGGATTGCGGTTGCACCAAAAGCTGTGACCAACTTGTCCGCAGGCAGTGCACGCAGGTAGCTCTCCAGCTGTGCCTGAGATTGCTTGCCAATCCATACTTTTGCTTCTTCTGCATTAGCCGCTTTCCCCTCTTGCACGAGTAGCTTCACAAGTACATCCTCGGATTTTTGCTCGCCTTCTTCCGGTGATGCTGTCGTCAAACCTCCGCTGAAAGCAACTGCTTTTTGATACAGTCCTTTGCTAAGTGGAGAGATCAGGGTTGCCAGTACATCACGTGCACCAGCAGATTGTCCGGCTAATGTAACATTGCCTGTATCTCCGCCAAAACCTTCGATATTATCCTGTACCCACTCTAGTGCACGGAATGCGTCAAGCAGACCATAGTTACCGGAATCATCCAAGGCATTGCCTGTTTTCAACGCTGCATTCTCGAAGAATCCGAGAGCTCCCAGACGGTAGTTCACCGAGATAATGATGCTGTTGGTGCTTCGTGCAAGCTGTTCACCCTGAAAATCTTTGCCTGATCCGGTCATATTCCCGCCACCGTGCAGGAACACCATAACCGGAAGTTTCGAACTGGTTGTGTCGGGACGCCAGATATTGAGATACAACGAATCTTCGCTCCCCGCTGTAGTCTTGCCGGAGATCTGCAAGCTGTTCGCTGCAAATTCCTTAGCCGATCTGGTCCCTGTCCATGATTCCGGTTCTTGCGGGGCTTTCCAGCGCAGTTCCCCTACCGGAGGTGCCGCGTAAGGAACACCAAGCCAGCCGAGCGTGCCATATTGCTCATAGGTTTTGCCTTCAATCGCGCCATACTTGGTCTGTTGCACCGTTTGAGGTTTGAACACTCCAGCTTCTTTATGTTTTAACCAGTTCTGTTCCAAAGTTCCACTGCCATTCTTGAGCGGCATCTGCAATGCTTGCGCGGTTGCCTCTGCCATCAGGCGATTGGTAAGTTGACTTGGGCCCTTCCCTTGAAGTGCCTTGATTCCTTTTCCAGCCGCATAGGTGGAAGCCGATCCCTGCTCATAATCCGTACCTGCTTCATATCCAAGCACCTTCAGCAGCATTTCGGCATAACCTTCCGCTGTAAGTGGTGCATTAGGTTCAAACTTCTCCGTTCCTGTTACGATCTCAGACACATACGGATGCTGCTTCAAGTAACCAACGACCGGTTGCAATACTTTGCCTGCCTGAGCCGCATCGTCATACGTTTCCGATCCCTGATAGGCGAGTGCTTCTTTCTCCAATCCGGACAAACGCAAGTAAAGTACTGCGGCCTGAATGCGTGTAGCCTTTTTGTTCAGATAAGCTGCATTAACACCTTGACCGCTGCCGCGAATAAGCTCGGATTGGATCAACTTGTCCATCGCTGCTGAAGAAGAGGATGCTGTATTGCCTGCTGCATATGCCGGTAAACCGGATATACATAACCCCAGAATTGTTGCTACAGCAATCGAACGTTTAATGGTTTTCATGTCATAAATCTCCTCGCTGTCGAATAGTGTGTGATGGGATAAGTTCATTGGAATGTCCATTAGAGATGCGTATCTAAGAATCAGATTCCAATGTCTGGATGAGTCTATATCTCTATTTAGGAAAAATGGTCTCTTACGCTCGCTCCTTTCTGCTCGAAATATCTGCTACGGCGCTTGCGGTCATGCCACCAGGCATTTTTTTATATAAAAAAACCTGAACCGAAGGCAAACAGACATCGCATTAGCGTGGTCTACTGCCCTCAATTCAGGTTTTGCCTGCAATCAGTAACAACCCTGAGGAATGAGGTTCATTCCATATGAAAATGTAAACGCAATCAATCGTTTGATGAACAAAGAACCAACGAATGAACTGACACAGGTATTGCCCTAAACACGGTTACAATCCTGTTGTTATGGTGATGTTAGCACATAATGTAAGCGTTCGCAATATCTTTTTCTAATCGTCTTCATAGGACTTCTGACAGGGCAACATAAAAAACTGCATTCTCATGCGGGTTTAAACTCAACATACAACATGATGATCTATAATACTGTCTCTTAATTCGTCGACTCTTCATTTTGTTCAGTTCACCTGAATTCCAGCATCCTTCACTAATCGTAAATTTTACATATAGTTAACCCATTTCATACGGTAGTTTAGCAATTGTTGTATACACTTGGTTTGAGATACCAAACTATACATATATTCTAGGAGGATGCATTCATGTTAAACCGGTTTAATGTCCGTGCAGCCAAAATGATGCTCGCGGTGACAACAATTGTTACGGCTACACTCGGAGGTAGCAGTGCAGCGTGGGCTGTGGAAGACACCACCTCAACGACATCTGCATCACCGATTAAAAATGTGATTATTCTGATTCCTGATGGTATGGCTAACGATGCTACCGCTCTGGCTCGTTGGTATAAGGGCTCGTCCCTGACACTGGACTCCATGGCAAGCGGCATGGTTCGGACTCACTCCGCCGATGCGCCGATTGCCGACTCGGCCCCTGCCGGAACCGCTTTTGCTACAGGTTATAAATCTCATACCGGATTTGTCGGTGTACTGCCGGACAAGGCTACCATGCCTGGACAAAAGGCTATTGCGCCTGGAGACGAAAGAAAACCGATCGCTTCCGTACTGGAAGCTTCCAAACTGGCGGGTAAAGCAACTGGCATTATCGCTACATCCGAGATTATGCACGCCACACCAGCGGACTTCTCCTCTCACTATCCGGACCGCAAAAACTATGATGCACTCAGCAAGCAACAAGTCTACAATGGCATGAATGTTGTGTTGGGTGGAGGTAGCAAATATCTTGAGCCAGCCGGACGTAAAGACGGCGAGAATCTGATTTCGTCCATCAAAGCCCTGGGTTACGATTACGTCACTACACCAGCTGCAATGAAAGCATCCGATTCGAACAAACTGTGGGGTATGTTTGCACCCGCAGGCATGGCTTATAATATGGACCGTGATCCTGCGAAGCAGCCAAGCCTTGCCGAGATGACATCCAAAGCCATTGAAGTTCTGTCCAAAGACAAAGATGGCTTCTTCCTGATGGTTGAAGGCAGTAAAGTGGATTGGGCAGCTCACGCCAATGATCCGATTGGTATTATCAGTGACGTGCTGGCTTTTGATGATGCCGTAAAAGTAGCCATGGATTTTGCCAAAGCAGATGAAGAGACTGCCGTTGTGGCTGTTACGGACCACGGTAATGGTGGACTCACCATTGGTAACAACGCAACTTCCGGCACTTATGACAAAGAGCCGTTGTCCACATTTATCGGACCTTTGAAAAAGGCCAAACTGACAGGCGAGGGCGTTGAAGCGAAGCTGAATGCGAAGCGCACAAACATCAAAGCAGTGATGAAACAATATTATGGTATTACCGATCTGACTTCCGAAGAGATTGCGACCATTAAATCGGCCGAGCCAGGCAGTCTTAACTATGCAATCGGTCCAATGATCAGCAAACGTGCAGGGATTGGCTGGACAACCGGTGGTCATACAGGTGGAGATGTCGTGCTGTACACGTATGCTCCGAACAATGACCGTCCATTCGGTGTAATCGACAACACGGATGTCGCCAAATATATGGCACGAGTACTGGATCTGGATCTCGACAGCGTGAGCAAACAATTGTTTGTACCTGCCAAACAGGCATTTACAGCCAAAGGCGCGACGTACAAAATGGACCTGACTGACGCTAAAAATCCGAAGATCCTCGTAACAAAAGGCACTACCAAGCTGGAACTGCAAATCTACAAAAATATTGCACTAGTGAACGGCAAAAAGACAACTTTGGAGGGTGTCATTGTTTATAACGGTGTCGAAGCATTTGTACCACAAACGGCCATTGATCTGATTCAATAATTCGTTAGAACTACTGGAACTACAGGAGATTACACCATCTGGCTGCCGAATATTTCGGCAGCTATTTTATTGTTTACTGATAAAGAGTAGGCTCCTTCTGACACCTATCGTATAATGAACGTAACAAAAACACATATCATGCAAGAAAAAGGAGAGATTCACCCATGTTGATCAAATTAAACTGGATCACGCTGAGGGTCAGTAATTTGGAAGCTTCACTCGGGTTCTACCACGACATGCTTGGACTTCCAATTCAGCGCAGATTCGAAAGCCGTGGACGGCAGATTGCCATGCTGGGCATGGAGAATGAAACCAAACTGGAACTGATTGAGGGCAGTGAATCCATTCTTAAACCAGAGGCCGGCGTGTCGATCGGTTATGAGGTGAACTCGCTGGATGAAGCCATGGAACGACTGAAAGAACTGAATATTCCGATTGTACGTGGCCCCATCCAGCCCAATCCGCATCTGCGCTTTATTTACATTACAGATCCCGATGGCTTCGAGGTACAACTCGCAGAGCATGTCTAATTAGGCGAGTGTAACTAAGCACTAAGTGTACATATCAGGATGACCGGTGGGGTGTGTATGTGTGCAGTCAAACCAGTTGCAAGCTCACACCTGCATCGGGCAGCGCAAAAACGTTATTATGTTTGTTTACAGCTTCATGCGGCGCATCAGCGGCACACCTATCCGATTCAACAATCGATCAAGCAGCAGCCAGCACCAGCGTCTGCCCCATGGAAGGTGGCGCTCATACACAGCCGAATACTCAAAATCCGCCACAGCACCGCGATTGCGCTTAAACTGCGCCGCCCCGGCGCTCTCATGTAACAGATGGCCGTTCTCGCGAGCCTGTGCGATCAGACAAGCGGATAACATGCGGTATAGTCCGACGGATTGGGGCACCGCTGTGTCGTAACCAAACAGCGGCGTTGTCATGATTCCATTTCGGCAGAAATAACCCATCACCGCGTTCAGGCGCCCCTCCTTTTGCAATCCATAGAGTCTGAGTGTTCCTGATGCCATCGCAGCAGCAATGAACCGCTCGGTAAATTGCGGATTGTGATAGGAGTATTTTTCAAGGTATAACAGCTTGTACAGCTCAACGATTCGCGGAATATCTGCATCCGTCATATCTGACTCGGAAACGAATTCGTAGTCGTGCTTGGCCAATAACTCGAAATCCCGCTTCAACAGCCAGCGTGACTTCGAGTTGCCAAAATTCGGATCATGCGCTTGGTACAGGTAGATTTGTCGGCTCGGAATTAGTCGACACCCCACTTCCGTTAGCCTCGTTGTCAGATCGGGATGAAGTCCCGGACACAAGGAGCGAAACACAATGACATGCTCAGGGTATCGCTCTTGTACCGCTGCAAGCAAACATTCTGCCTGTTCACCGGACATGGCTGGATACAGATTGGTGGACAACAACCAGTTGTTCACATGCACAACTTTGTTGATCTGCGATTGCTTCATTCCCCAACCTATTAGACTGAGCAGCACAGAAAGACCTTTTTCCAACACAGGCTTCTGCAACATGCTCAATTCCTGCTTGGCGTAACTCACATAATGCGTATATGGCGAACAAACGTAAGCATTATCATACTCTGTATCATTCACCGTCAGCGGAATAACGAGATCATCAATCCGGGCGAGCAACAATGTCGTTTCCACGTTGGACATAAAGCTTTGGGTCCCGTCCAGCATCATAGGTTCCAGATAAGCTCTGGCATATCTGCCGTCCTCTGTATCGGGCCAGTCCATGTCTTTGAACGAATGCTGATCATAAAAACGTACGCGTGCAGCGCAATTATCATTCCTAACCTCATATGTACGGTCATCACAGTCCAAATTATCTTTCATTCCTTTATTCTTCAACCTTTTACTCCCCATGAGGTAACATCTTCTTTTAACTACCATGTACAGTTTCAGTTCTACTCTCTTCATACTCTACACACACTGTATAGGAAAAAAATGTCGGCTTCAAGCTGTACTGCAGATGAAAAAAAGCCCGTCCAGCACGATAAATACGTACAGACGAACTTTCAACGATATAGTATTAAAGTTTATTCTCAACGGAAGAAGCCTGGTGATCCGAGACTAAGTCATTCAGGTTCACAATCAGTTGTTCCAGTTCTCCGAAACTTTCCACCATCTTCTGTGTCAGGTTACGTTGTTCTTCCATACTCGCCAGAATCTCTTCTGTCGCTGCACTGGATTGCTCCGTTACACTCGAAATCTCGGAAACCTCATTCACTACTCTGGTGGAAGATTCCTTCATTGTAGCCGAACTCATCTCAATATCTGTCGCTTGATTCAACACATGCTGAGAGTTGCTGTTAATTGTACGGAACACTTCATCTGCCGTTTGCACACTGTCTCTTCCGTGTTGTAACGATAGACGAATACGTTCGAATCGATCTGTCAGTGCCTGCG
The DNA here is from genome assembly GCA_022836915.1 of Paenibacillus sp. OVF10. GTDB lineage: Bacteria > Bacillota > Bacilli > Paenibacillales > Paenibacillaceae > Paenibacillus. The sequence continues at coordinate 6,000,020 of CP094668.1, forward strand.
TCTGTCCTTTTAATCGAGACAGAATGGTTGAAATATCATTCGCAGATTGACCTGAGCTCTCGGCCAGCTTGCGTACTTCCTCTGATACAACGGCAAACCCGCGTCCATGATCGCCTGCACGAGCCGCTTCAATGGCTGCATTAAGCGCGAGCAGGTTGGTCTGAGTTGCGATATCCGCTATGCTGTTCAGCATAAGCGTCATGGATTCACTTTCCTCATTGAACTTTCGCATGTCATTTGCAGTTGTATTGATCGTTTCATATAACTCTTGCATCTGAATATTCAGTTGGTCCATATGTTCGCTTCCTGTTTGCGTGCTCGTTGCCATACTTGCAGACAACTCTTTCATCTGCTGGGAGTACAACGCAACGTCCTTAATATGCCGATCCGATACAGCTAAGGATTCCGAAATGTCGGCCACACTGGTCGCCTGGAACTCAACGCCTTTGGCAACTTCACTGAATCCCAGGGTCACTTCATGGGTAATGGAACCTGTTGAATCCACCTTTTGCTTCAATTGATCCGTATAACGAGATAGTCCGCCAACAGACTCCTTAACCCGTTCAAGCATCGTTTCCACCCGGGTCCGCGACGCTTCGACCTCGCTCCATCTTTTTTCACTTTCATGAAAGAGCTTTTGGTTCAGATAGGACACCATGAACATGATTCCGCCCGTAACGGCGAACAGCCCTACGTTGATTGCATTAGTCACAAACTGATCCTGAGTCGTTGTAGGAATAATCACAAGTTGAAGAATGTTGTTCGCAAGCATAACCGAAAATCCGATGACAAATAATTTTTTATTTGGATAAATAAGCAGGATCGAAGAGATGAGAATGGCAAGCAGCGGTTCAACACTTCCCCATCCGGCGAATACCCCACACAACGAGATCAGCACAGTGTTCACCCAAGGAATTAGATGGATGTGCTTCTTTTTGGCGTTTGCATAAGCGAGCCATATTCCATACAAGATCACAACACCGTTGGAAATAAATAATTTGGGCTCAATTAAAGCTACAGAAAATCCTACAATTAATACAACCCATAGAATGATGCTGATGATCTTGTTCCGTTTCCATATAATTTCGTCAATACGATTCATGCATACCCCGTCCTTTAGATAAAATAACTTGCGATTGTAGGGCATACTCGCACTCACACCGGCCTCTTTATGGTTTTCTACCGTGCATATTTCGACGCAACGCTCAGGCCACCGCCATAGTACAATGTTACTTCACAAACATGAAAGCAGCGCTACATTATGTATATCGGTATTCCGGATATAAATTTAAATATTTACTTTTAATTAATGTGCTTCCATATAAAAAAAACATAAAAAGCCCTTCTTATACGCTGTTACGTACAAGAAAGGCTTCTTGGTTACGCTAATAAACATGAATACATGGTCTTATTTTCCGAATACAAGTGTTGTATTGGAGGAACCTGCATACTTGGTGACGAACTCACGCGCATAGCTGGCACTCTCTACCTGATAACTGTAATTGGAGCTTGGTCTCCAGTTCGTTTTAGGAGAAGTCGGACTATTAAGCGCTGGTGTACTTCCCGTATCCGTAAACTCACCTTTTCCTTTGTCATCTAAGATGCCACCCTTTTCAGCGCCAGCACCAAAGTAGTTGTTTTCAGAATAAATCCGTGCTTTTTCACCAATTGTGATGGCCTGATTAAAGTTGTTTGCATAGTTGTTTTTGAGATGGAAGTAACCATATCTTAAAAGTCCAGGACCACGTACATATAAATTTTCGAAGTAATTATTGGACATCGTCACATGAGGTACTCCATTGTAACTGCTGTTACCATCATTCGGATGACCCAAGATGACGCCATACTTATGGTTCGCAAATTTGGAATTGCTAATCGTAATATAGTCGGCGCGATCGCCAATATACAGAAGTTTGTCCAGATCACTACCGCCAGAGCTGTAGCTGTGACCAGCAAACGTCACATGATCAATCCAGTAATTGGAGCCTGAAGTGATATACATCTGGATATCATCATTGGCATTAATATTGGAAGCGTGTTCAAAAGTCAGATTCTGAAAAATCACATTGCTTGAACTGCTTGTGGATCTGAAATGAATATTCGTTAATGTATGTTTGCCAAAGGAACCTACAAGTGTCTTGTTCGCTCCGAATTCAACCTTTTGTAGCGTGGAGGAAGAAATATTCTGTTCAACGACGACAATCTTGGCTGTAGAGCCTGCCATATGTGTTCTCAAGTCATTAAGATTACTAACGTAAACCACCTGGCCGTTCTTGCCACCTGTCGTAGCTGACTTGGATACACCATTTTCATTCTTGGCACTGCCTGCAAAACCAGTCAACCCATTCGTACCTGTGTTTGGATAACTGGCCGCACCATATGTAGACGGGGCTGTGGAGACAGTTAACAACAATAGAGTTACAGCGAGTAAAAGCATCGAAAATTTCTTCAAAATTTCACCATCCTTTATAATATTATCCTCAAATACAACTCGATTATATCGTGTAACTTTGGCTGTGACAATACAAAAATTGCAAAAAGACAATTATTATCATTTTTATGCAACAGCAGATCAGATATAGTGAAAAAACGTAAAACCAGGCCATTTTTTCACACAAAATAGAGCCGCTAATTAGCGGCTCTATTAACGAGTACTATGTGATACAACTAGGAACTGATCTGCCCTCGGATCAGTTCCTGAAGCCTCTGACGAAAAACCATTCGTTTGCGGATAATAATATGTCACGACTTCTGATAGCTGCGTCGGAAGGCGCCAGGTGTAAGTCGTTCCAGCTTCTTGAAGATGGCTCCATAATAGCTGGTCGATTCGAAACCGACTTGACGAGCAATATCCTCCATCCCGCGCTGCACATTGTCAAGCAGCAGTTCCTTGCTCTTGTTGACTCTTACCTGATTAACATAGCTGATGGGACGAAGACCTGTCGTCTTCTTAAACAAATGACAGAAATATTCTGGTGTGACACAGATCAATCCAGCCAGCGTTGGCAAAGTAATCTCTTCAGCATAATGCTGTTCAATATAGTCCAGAACCGGCTTTATTCGCTCATACTGCTGCCCGACGGTATCGCTGCCCTCGACAGATACGCGTTGAATAATCTCTGTCAATAAGGTATAGAGGACAGCGGAGCAGGCGTAATTGCTTAATGTCTGCTCTTGTGGTGTTAAGGCAGCTTGCAGCAGCTCCCGCATTCGGGATAGAAGGTATTCAGGCTGTGCAAGCGTGTATACGCATGTGTCGACAATGCCCACGGTTTCAAACAAGTTTGCTGACCCGTTGCCATCGAAAATGATCCAGTCGACTTCCCAACTGTCGGATAGCGCATAGTATTCGTGCTTCTGTCCAGGGAATAACAGAATGCCCATACCTGGCTTGACGATATGTTCCGTTTCACTTAGCTTGAGCTTACCCACACCGCTGCGGCATTGTATCCACTGATAATCCTCAATGCCTTGGTCTCGGCGGATATGCTCCTGTTCATGATGCAGGCCGATGCCAAGTAAATAAAAAGGGAGCAGCTTGTCTCGGGCAGATAACACCGGGAAATTACGATTGGGATGAGGCATACGACTAACTCTCCTGATCTTAATATTGTTATATCATATTAATAATTTAAGATATTCACTCGAATTAATATAACATATAATCGCAATATATTGATAAATAAAGGAGATCACAGGATGACAATTAAGATAGGAATTGATTATTATCCAGAGCAATGGACCCCGGAGTTATGGGAGAAAGATGCCATACTTATGCAACAGACAGGGGTTGCTGTTGTGCGAATGGCAGAGTTCGCCTGGAGCCGAATGGAACCGACTGAGGGTAATTATCAGTTTGAATGGCTGGATGCGGCTATAGAAGTATTCGCTTCGCGCGGCATGGAAATTGTGTTATGCACCCCCACCAATACCCCGCCAAACTGGATGACAACCCGTTATCCGGATGTGCTGCCCATGGATGAACAACGCCACATCATTCGGCCAGGTGTGCGTGGACATCGTTGCAACAACAGCCCTTCCTTGAGAATGCTGGGCTCCAAATTTGTGGAAGCGATATCACAGCGCTATAGTAAGCATCCCGCCGTCATAGGCTGGCAAATCGATAACGAGATGCACTACCAGGAATGCCATTGTGATACATGTAATCGTTCATTTGTCGCTTGGCTTCAAAAGCGTTATTCCAATCTGGAGGAGTTGAACCGGGAGTGGGGAACGGTCGTCTGGAGTGGTGAGTACAGCAGCTGGGCTGAGGTAACAACACCACTCGGTGCCAGCAAACCGATGAATCCTTCCTATCTTCTGGAGTACAAACGATTTTGTTCTGACAGCGTAGGCTATCTGCTGGGATGGCAGCTTGAGATTTTACGCCGTAACTGTCCAGGCCAATTTGTGACGCATAACATGTGGCAGTATCCGAATAGCCTGGACTATTATGATATGCACAACGAATTGGACTTCGTCTCTGTTGATTATTATCCGAATGAGCTGTATCGCGATTATGGCGATCGGTTTCCGAGGAACGGAGCGCTTACGTTGGACTTGGTTCGCGGTATCAAACGCCGCAATTTCTGGGTAATGGAACAGCTCAGCGGAGCACAGGGCGCCTGGATGCCGATTCAGCGCACCCCGTATCCTGGACTGATCCGAGCTCGCTCCTGGCAGACAATCGCTCGCGGTGCAGATATGGTCGTCCATTTCCGCTGGCGGAGTGCAACCGTCGGAGCCGAACAATTCTGGCATGGGCTGATCGACCACAGCAATGTTCCTGGACGCAGGTTCAGGGAGTTCGCGGAGCTTACTCGCGAGGTGAACCAGTTAGGAGAACTGCTGGCCGACTCGACCATTGTTACCCAAGTTGCGATTCTGCATTCGCATGATCAGCATACGGCGCTTTCCCTTCAGCCGCAGGCGGAAGGAGGAATGCACTATATAGACAACCTGTCCTCAATGCATAATGCATTTCTAAAAATGGGCGTAGGTACAGACGTTATCAATTGGACCGAGGAGCTCGATGGGTACAAGCTGGTCGTTGTCCCTTCCCTCTTCCTGTTAAGTGAAGAAGTAGCACAACGACTGGAGCGATTCGCAGCTAAAGGGGGACGGTTGTCCTCACCAATCGGACTGGTGTGAAGAACATGAGGAATGTATGTGAGATGCTGCCTCTGCCGGGGCTACTGGCAGAAGCGGCGGGTGTTGTCGTAAGTGAATATGATGCCATCGGCAGCAGTGAGCATCGGATACGGAACGCGGAGGGCAAGACATTCGCTGCGAAGCAATGGTGCGATTTACTGGAACTGCGAGGCGCAGAGCCGATCGCCTGGTATGACAACGACTTTTACGAGGGTGTACCGGCGGTTACTGTCAATAAGTTTGGTGAAGGTGAAGTGTATTATGTCGGCACTTGGCCCGAGCCATCGTATTTCTATCAGCTGTTTGAAGGCATATTGAAGGAAAAGGATTTGGCGCCCAAAATCCAGTTGCCGGAAGGTGTCGAGCTGTCGATTCGAACGAAGGGGAGCAAAATTTCCTCTTCCTGATCAATTTGATGAATGAGCAACGAGAGATTACGCTGGACGTTCCTTATCGCAGCTTGTTGAACAGCGCGAGGTTGGATCAGAAGTTGACCCTTCCAGCTCTGGGAGTAGATATTTTAACTGTATAAGATCAGCCGTTTTCATATTTAAAAAGGGATGTCTCACAAGGCTTACGACCTTCAGGGACATCCCTTCTCTGCTTTCACTAACATCCACCTAATCTGAATAAGAGTATTTCCAGTTAGTTCATCTTATTTGATTTTGATTTCCAGTTCATCCTTCTTGGCTTCTTGTAAATCATCGTAGACCTTATCTGGTTTGCCACGAAGTATTAATATCATTGACTCCGGATTGTCCAGCAGATTGCTGCTGAAAGAATACATCATTCCGTCTTCCGTTCCGCTCCCGCCTACCATGGATAACTTGGTCTGCTTCCCATTCCTGGAGGTCGAAATGATCTCGATAGGCCAAACGACCTCGCTGATCGACAACTTCGTTTTGTAATCAATCTCTTGATCAGGTGCATGGACAAATTTGACCCGAGTTACTAGCGGAGACATCTCCACCTCCGACAATAAGACCTCATAGCCTCCAAGAGTAAAAGTCCGATTAACGTTAATGACTTCCGTTTTGGGGATAGAAAACTTAGGATCAAGAGGAAAAGAAAGATTCATTTTTTGGAAAATTTATATTTTCGTTCTTTCTCCCCGTTGTCTGCATAATTCACCACATCTGGTACAACTGAGGACAGCTGGAATTGTAGATTCACTTGCTCAGGCAGCGGTTTATTTCGACTTCGCTCAATTGTATTCCGGCCATAAATGGTATGTTTATCATTCGAGAAATGCACCCCTCCTATATTTCCGTTATCAAGGACATAACCTGTTCTTGCATCCGTCATCTTGGTATTGACTATCGAATACATCTCTTGCGAAGCATCCGTTCTAGCGGTATACAATACCGTTATCCTGTTCTCATCTGCCAGAACCGCATTCACGGTAAACTGATATATGCCCGATGTAACCGTCCGATCCACGAGTTGCACATAACCATTATTGAGCGTTGAAGTAATCGTAGCACGGTCCATATCCGAAGTTAGCAGGCCACGGAAGGGCTCTAGAACTCCCCAATGGGTTACAGGCTCAGTATATGTTGCCGGTTGTTGCCCATAGTTTCCAAGCGGGCCTATAAGAAACCAACCTGCAGCCAGAACCGTGACCAGCACTGCCGTGATCCATTTGACACGAAAGGTCCTACCTGATCGTTTTGTTCTGCCCTTTGCGAGACCACGTTGAATTGCAGCAGTCGTGTCCGCCGGATTCCAGTGCTGCTTCTCTCTCTTCACCTGATATGCATCTGCAAGAAGTGCTTTTTCCTCCCGGTTAGTGGTCATGCCAATCCCTCCTGTTCTTCATCAACTTGCGCAACTGCTGGAGTCCCTTGTGCTGCCAGGTCTTGATCGTCCCTTCCGGTTTGCCGAGGATGGAGGCAATATCCGTCAGTGTCATGTCGTTATAATATTTCAGCAATAATACATGGCGATATTTCGGTTTCACCTTTTGCAAAAGAGATTCCATAACAATTCGGTTATCATCGACACTGATCATCCAAGATGCCGGAATGCTGTCCTCCAGATTCTCCTTCGCCAGAGGTGTTGCCCGCTTGCGGCGCCTCTGTTCATCAATGCAGACATAGATCAGAATCCGAATGATCCAAGACTTGAACGCCTTCTCATTGTTCAGCGTACGACGCTTGATCCAAGCTCGGCACGTCATCTCCTGTACCGCTTCCAGCGCATCTTGCTGGTTACGCAGGTAGCTGTAGGCAATAGAAATGAGCGTATCTTGATGTTCCATAATGGATCGTACAAATGCCGTCTCGTCTTCGGTCTGCACATAGATCCTCTGGTTCATCTCTGCTTTTGTTTCCACCCCGCATCCCTCCTTCTCTCTCTTTCTGTGGTATAAGACGGGTGAGTGAAGCAAACGGTTTTTAATATTTGTTATCAAAAAAGCTCCGCCATCATCATGAGGGAGCTTGATTACATAGCACTTCGGCCGCCGATATACTGAATTACGCACAAGCATGAACAATCCAAGATCAACTAACTTACAAATTGCCGGTGACTTCGATCCCGTCAGCCAATTGCAGATGGTTTTTCACCCAAGCTGTAAACTGATTCAAAAAGTTTCGGAATTCAGGCTCTGCAACTGCCTGTTGATCCAACTCTGATAAAATCTCTACCCATACATCCTTCGTAATGGGATTGTCCCAGCAGGGATCAAGTGCCTTCATCTCTTCTCCAGTTCGCGGGTCAGTTAATGGAAATGCGCGATCCAATGCAGGACGAATATAGTCAAAGTCTTCATTATATATGTTTCAGGCAAATCTCTTACCGATCAGAGTTCAAACCAGATTAAACCACCATCAACCTGCCTGGTTTCTCGCTCCATCTGATGCATCCAGCTCCGACCTTTTTCACCCCAGATATGGAACAAACAGTAGATATACAACTCCCCATCCACAATTTCTTCTAACCCAGAGGCCTCTTCTATGCACACTTCAAGAGCTATAGGCCAGGAAGGATCTTCACGTTTCAATACAAAGCCGTTGGCTTGGTGTTCCAAACTATACACTTCGGTAAATTTTAATGAACTTGCCAAACGCTTCACGACGACTTCAGGTAAAATCGCAGGCTCCGTTGTTCTAATCCCATATTCCCAGCCCATATGTAGAACCTCCTTCAGACTTCGTTCGCTCCAGATTGTTGCTTTTGTTCATGCATTTGATGGATTGAACGATCTAACCACAACTCATACCAGTCCAGAAAATGCAATCGATTCGTATTGCCCCAATACTGATCAGGATATATTCCATTTCGGTTAGCCCGGTCATCAACCCATATCTCTCCGTAGGAGGCTCCCTTAACAATCAGATTCATGGAGATGCCACAACCAAAATCACTGATGCGCAGCATACCTGCCGACCACTTTGGATCAAAATATTCGTGTTCCAGCGCATCCCATTCCTCTTCTTCCTTGCTGTCTTCGAACCAGTCATAGTTCCAGTTCCATGATTCCGTGAATTGAAAAGGGTCCGAGATTGCATTCAGCTCATCATCATAACCAAGCACAGCGTATACACCGTCATCCGGGTTTTCCAGACCATAATAAGGTCCTGCACCACCCGTTCCCATATGAAGAAGCCATGCCTTATACTCCTCCGGCAACTCAATTCGCCATTTCTGTTCAAATAGCGCGATATCCTTCTGCGTCCACACAGACGCCATTTCATATTTATGGTTCTCTGCGCCAAACAGGTCCAGATCCGGGTCCAGGCTTCGAAGAGTGATCAACTTTTCACGCATCCGCTCCAGTTGTACAGTGTACATAATCTACCTTTCCTCCCTTCGCTACTCTATTACGTTTGTTCCACGGCGTACCCGCGTTGCTGTAACTCATCCAGTGCTGCTGCCACATCTCGCTCAGGACACAACTGCTTAATCAGGCTGGCGGTCACTGGTTTTTCTTCATATATTTCAGCTACGGCTTCCAACGGCAGATCCTGCAAGTCGTAGTACCCTTTTGCCCAATCAACGTAATCTTCCGAGTTCTTCTCTATATATCCAAGTAAAAATTCCGCACCACCTCTGGCGTCCGCTTTGTCTTCCTCGGTCATCGCCAGCTGAATCCAGTTACCAACCTTCCATGACAAGTCGTTCCCTTCCTGCCATAGGCAAAAGGTCACATCTTCCATATCCAATGTTTCCTCCTGATCTCGCAGAACAGCCATCAACGTCTCCGGCACTTCATCATACATGCCCGGGTAGATCTCACCATCCTCACGAGCATGCGGACTTAAAGGTGACTCATGATCAAATCCCTTGATCAACGTGCCCGAATCCGTAAACAATACATGCAGATGATCACCTGCGCCGTTATTGATGCTTCCCCATGCCACACCTGGCTGAAGTTTATCTTCATAATGATGAACGCGTAGCCATTCTTCCTCCGAAAAGATGATATCCAAAGCAGCAAGTATTCTCATCCGTTTACGCAGGGCATCTGCATTCATCATCGTTATCTCGTTCCAATCCTGCATATGAATCCCTCCTGTTTGTATATGTACACTATATCCGGATTAATTCATCCAGCGTGTTATTTCCCTGAATACTTGGTGTCATGACAATGGTGATCCGACTGGCTTCTCTGGAGACGATACACGCATAATTTCCGGGCTTTAACTGAAACAGAACCCCTTCACACGTCTCATCCGGCTCCAATTCACCCCCAGTGACATCATCCGCCGCTCCCAGATAGATGTGCCCAGACGGAACTTGCAGATGATACACCTTTTCCCGTTCCGCTGCGTGATCTGGACCTGAATCCTCCCCTACATCCTCCAGGCTCCATTCCACCTCATACACTCCATCCGCACCCAGATTCAGGAACAGACAATGACCTGCATTCACCTCAGCCAGCTCATCCACTGGAATGGACCACCAGTCCGAAGTATCCTCGGCACGATGTTTTAACGCTGCCAGATCATACAGGCACAATGTTGCCGTATCTGTAAGCATTTGAAATGTTCCTCTCATATTCACACGTCCCTTCTATCTGATCCAGGTCTGACCTCAGAAATATATTCAATCATTATATCAAGCCTGATACACGTGTAAAAGGAACCCATGGACCATCTCTGCTTTCGCAACTCTTCATTTCTCGCTCCAAATGGTCGATATAAGCATAACTGACTTTTTTTGAACCTGATGGAGGAAGCCAAGCCATGTCAATTAACAATAGAAAAGAACCCTTTCGCTACACATTGAAGGAACCGATTCACTTTGAGATCTATATTCTCAGCATCAACGGTGTTAACGCACCAGCCAAACCCATTCAGGCCGAACTCTGCGATATCAGTCGATCCGGCTGTCAGCTGTCATTTCCGCTATCCCTTCCTGTAGAGAATAACGATATTCGGATTGGAATGAATATGCTGCTCTTTGAAGACCCTCTATATATGGAAGGCACTCTCCGCTGGGGTCATGAAAAAAATACCTCATGGCACTATGGAGTTCAACTGGAAATGCAGGATGGAAACCAGGACCGCCTCTCCAGAGAGATGCGAATGCTTGCAGGACAAGGCAAAATTATCGTGAAATAGCCATATAGCCTGATAACAAAAACAAAAAAACAGCCCAATCAAATTGGACTGTCGCAAGATGAAACTCTTTATGCCGCTTTACTAACTGTCGCTGGTTGTTCCATTTTGGACCAGTTCACGGTTTTTTCAAGAACGAGTGAGACCAATACCCCAATGACGAGACCATTGCTTATGATCGGAATAAGATACATGGGCAAGGTTTGAAAGGCTTCAGCAGGAATATTCATTACAGCAACTCCCGTGAGGACCGGCAACGCTACACGATAGATCGTTTTAGAATTAAACGTTGTACCTTCAAGCGTTCTTAGTGCCGTGCCGAACATCTGAAGATAAGCCACAAACAGAACAGCACTGCCAACGCTTGGTGGTATTTGTGCAAAAAATGCTGTCACAGAAGGTGTAAGACCCATCATACATAACAACCCCGCTCCAATAATAAAGGCAGCACGACGCAGAATGCGAGTACTCTCCAGGAACCCGATCGATGATGCAAATAAACCAAAGGGCAGCACACCTACACAGGCTGACAACATCGTGAACAGACCCGTTAGCGCATAGGAATGCCTATACTGACGGCTTGTTGTTTCTGTCCGGTATAGTTTCTCAACTGTACTTAATGTGGTGATCGAATTCGTCATATTTACTAGTCCCACGAAAAATGCAGTAATGACAATACCGGGTTCCCATCTGGGTTCTCCCCACGGAAACAGTTCGAGACCAGCCGGGGCCTGATTAGGCTGTCCTCCATGTTGTCCAGGAAACAATAGACTATAAGCGATCCAGCCTGCCACAATCCCAATCAGGATCGCGTAGTTCCCCAGTTTCCCCTACCCTTTAATTGAATCCATGCCACCAAAAATGCAATGACAACGGACAATGCGGCAACAGGCAGATTGAAGCGGCCAAACTCCGTATATCCTATCATACCTTTGAAAAAATTCATGGTTAATTGAATCGTCATTAGAAACAACATGGCACTCTTCACCATAGGTGTGAACAGCTTTTGCAGCACTTGCGCTGCTCCCAGCCAACCCAGAATCACCATCGTTAGTCCCGCTAACAGAAAACCTGCAGCCAGTCCACCGCCAATACGCTCCAGACTCATACCGGCCGATGAAGCAGATACCGTCAAACTTAGCGTCAATCCCCACCATAATCCTGACGGACCATCCATAATCGCATATCGATGACCGAATACAGCTTGCAGAATACACACTGCTCCGGTAAGTATGAATGCGTGCTGCATCGAGGCAGCTATCGCATCCGGGGACAGATGAAAATTATGTCCAATGGATAGCGGCACAACAACAGTATTGGTAAACAGGAAGAAAAACCACTGTATACCTGCCAAAATCAGTGAAGATACGTCCTTCATATTCTTTTGTAAAAAATGCTCTTGATGTCTGTTCATTCGTTCGGAATATCCTTTCACTGTTCTGTATCATAAATGTATAAGTCTCTTCAGACTTGGGTTAATAGTCGTTCCATCTCGGCATACCGATGCCGGCTCGCATGTGCAAGTGGTGTAATCCCGTCCCGATCCGCGATCTTTGGATCTGCACCATATTGCAAAAGCAAGGCAACAATCTGCTGGTGACGCGGCCCACCATCTCCCAAAATGACCGCTTCCAGCAAGGCTGTCCACCCCAGGTTGTTGATATGATTCACATCCACATCACTGCGTGTCAGCAGAAGCTCCACAATGTCCACATGGCCCCGATCCGCTGCTGGGATAAGGGCTGTACCGCCAAAACGATTCGTTAACCTCGTATCTGCACCTGCTTCAACGGCCAGTTCGACCATGTCATACATACCCTCAGCACTCGCGTATAACAGCAGGTTGTCCAATCGTGCATCCCGAAGATTAATGTCGGCTCCGGCGTCCACTAGCATCCTTGCCGTGTCTATCTTGTTACCGTGCACCGCTGCCATCAGAGGTGTTCGCCCCAATGCATCCCGTTCATTCAACCGGCTGCCCTGTTGTGTGATAAATCGAATGACCTCATCAGTATGGCCCGCTAGAGCGGCATCATGTATTGTTCTAACCACGTTGTTTCATCCTCCAATTCAAGGTCTTTCTCATGCAGTAATATTTATATGGAAACCAAGTCCCGTTAGTCAGGTATGCAAATCTAATGTATGGTAACATAAGATCGTAGTATATTAAAAATACATGTTTTGTTGGCTTTCCATACGAATTACATATACATCGCAGGCGAAGGAGAACAACCACTTGGATATCAAACAATGTCGCTATTTCATTGCCATTGCTGAGGAGAAACAGATTACAGCAGCAGCTCGAAGACTTCACATGGCTCAGCCGCCCTTAAGCCAGCAGCTTAAATTAATGGAAGAAGAGCTTGGTGTAATTCTATTTGAACGCAAAGGGCGCATGATGGAGCTAACGCAGGCGGGTCGCAGCTTCTATGATTATGCGGTTACCTTGACCAAATATATGGAGGAAGCTGTAATGGAGATGCAAAGTTTCCGTCACGGCATACGGGGCAAACTCGCCATCGGCATCAATACCATATCGGATCGCCTGATCCCGCAAGCACTGCAACAGTTTCGCACCACCCATCCACAGGTTACCTATAAAATTCAGCAAAATGAGTCTGCACAATTATGCCGCCTGCTGGAAGATGGCAAAGTTGAACTCGCCTGTGTACGCATGCCCGTCCAGACAGAACGCTATGAGGTGCTGCACCTGCCACAGGAGCGACTCTTCTATATTTCTTCGACACCGCTGGAACACCCATCAGAAATGGAGCTAGGAGCGGAGATGGGGACTTACTTCGAAAAGCTTACAAGCATCCCTCTACTGCTTCCAAGCACAGAAGGACTCGGTATGTTCGAGCTAATTTTGGACAAGTTCCGGGAGCATCAGGTTACCCCCTCCATCATGGGTGAGTGCTCAGACATTAATATGTTGCTGGAACTGGTCCGACTCGGCTTCGCCAGTTCCATCGTGCCTCACACGGTACTACAGCTATATCACGAGCACCCATTCCACGTATATCGCATCCAGGATCAGCATTCCACGGTTGGCTCGGCGCTGGTCTGGCTGCAGAACCGTTATCTGTCCAAGCCTGCACAACACTTTGTGCAACTGGTCCAGGGCATGCTTCCCGTGGTGTAAAAGGCTATAAGCAAAAAACAGCAGCTTTACCGGATTACATTCCGGTGAAGCTGCTGTTTCATTTTTAAGGTTAAGCTTTAGCAGTGAACAACAAGTCTTTTTCTTTGATCGTCGTGCGACCAGCAGACTCAATGGACTCATACTGATGCATGTTTGTAATAATGACTGGTGTAATCGTTGTATAACCGGCTTTTTCGATCTGTTCCCGGTCGAACTCCATCAGTACATCACCTACAGATACCTTCGCACCTGCTTGAACTTTAGGAGAGAAGAACTGACCTTTCAACTTCACGGTATCAATCCCGATATGAATCAACATCTCTGCGCCTGTATCACTTACCAGACCAATGGCATGTCCACTCTTCGATAACGAGAACACGGTTCCGTTGATCGGAGAAACCACGCGGCCTTCAGATGGTTGAATCGCGAATCCTTTACCCATAATCTCTTCAGAGAACGCAGGGTCTGGCACTTCGCTCAGCGGTTTAACTTCACCTGTGATCGGGCTGAATACTTGCTCATCTTGTGCTTTTGCTTCTTCAGTTACAGCAGCAGAAGTTGTTGCTGCTGGTGTTGCCGGCTCAGCTGCTGGTGCAGCTACTGGCTCCGATGCAGTTTCTTCTTGGAAGCCCAAGATATACGTAATGATTGCTGCTGCTACGATGGCAATCAAACCACCAACCAGAGCATAAATCAATGTGCTAATTGCTGGACTGACAAATGCCGCAATACTCGGCAGACCCGCAAGTCCTGTAATAACATACGATTTAACATTGAAGATCCCCATAAATGCACCTGCGATAGCTCCACCGATAAGTGCTGCAATAAACGGTTTTTTGAACTTCATGTTGATACCATACATCGCTGGTTCCGTAATCCCCATAATAGCCGTAAGACCTGTGGAATAGGCAAGGGATTTGGTTTTGCTATTTCTCGATCTGAGACCTACACCAAATGCTGCACCACCTTGTGCCAAGTTAGCTGCAAACATCAGTGGAATAATAAAGTCGTAACCCAGTGTTGTCATTGAACCTACAACGATTGGCAGCAACGCATAGTGCATACCTGTAATGATCAGCAGTGACATCGTACCACCAATCAGAATACTTGCGAAGATGGACATATTGTCGAACAACCATGAAATACCACCAGACAAACCATTACCAAGAACCGTACCCAGTGGTCCAACAGTCATCAACGTCAGTGGAACCATAATTAACAGGGTAACTGTTGGAACAATGAGTAACTTAAGTGAAGCATGTACAACACGATCAACGGCTTTTTCTACATATGAAGCAATCCAAACTGCTAGAACAATTGGAATAACTGTAGAAGAATACGTTGCCGCTATGACTGTAATCCCCATAAAGGATGAGTTGTGACCATCGGCCAGCAATGCTGTAATGGTCGGGTGCATAATACCCGCAGCAAGCGCCGCAGCAATATACATATTACTACCCAGCTTACGTGCAGCACTAATCGCCAGAATGATTGGCAGGAAGTAGAATGCACCGTCACCGATTGCAGACAAAATGATGTAGGTCGAACTGGTATCGGACAACCATCCAACTGCGACAAGGATGGCCACGATCCCTTTGATCATACCTGCACCCGTAATCGCAGGCAGAATTGGTGTAAACATACCTGAGATGAAGTCGAACAGCGCACTTATTGGATTTCTCTTTTTCTTTTCTCCAGTTGAAGCACCGGATGAGGCATTATCTGCGGTTGGTGATTTGGACATGTTGCCAACGAGTGCGTTATACACGATAGGCACATCGTTACCAATGATAACCTGGAACTGTCCACCGTTTTCCATCACGCCCATAACGCCTGGTGTATTTTTCAGCGTCGCTTTGTCCGCTTTTTGGTTGTCATTCAGGTTAAATCTGAGTCTTGTCATACAGTGAGTGACTTGATCGATATTCTCTTCGCCACCAACAAGCTTCAAAATATCCTTGGACAATTGTTGTTTATCCATTGTGTTTTGCTCCTTTTATGTGTAATGAAGGTTAAAAAAACCTAAACACTGAATAATGACAAAGCAGAAAAGCTTATCATTATTCAACGTTTAGGTTTTGCCTTTTTAGCAGTAACAATCCCAACTTTATTCAATTGTTTGTTCATTTCTGACAACTCGTTCAATATGAATGGTCAGATACAGTATTTCTTCCTTGGACAACACCCGATTATAGATCTTACGCGTATAATCACTGATCCTTACTGCACATGCATGTGCTTCCGGATACTGCTTGCTCACCAAGTCATGAAGCGGATTATCTTCTTCTTTATCTTCAATCGCCGTTCCTTGCAACACACGTTGGGCAAAGAACTTCAGATGAGTTAAAAATCGATAATAACTCAATGAATCTTCATCAAGTTCAATCACAAAGCTACGTCTTACGATGTTAAGTATGTCCTTAACAATGTTTGTAATACTGATCGTTTCCCTCATCTCACCGTTCATCTGGGCATTAACCAGATGCATTGCAATGAATGCGCATTCGTCTTCGGGTAGCAGGACCCCTAATGTTTCCTCAATAATCTGTAGCGCCTTGAGTCCAATGGCATATTCCTTCCGGTACATGCGCTTGATCTCCCAGAACAATGCGTTACGGATCTGCAATCCTTGACGATGTCGATCAATGGCAAAATGAATATGATCCGTCAGTGAAATGTAGATGCTTTCATGCAGCTTCTCACCTAACACCGTCTCGGCATAACGGATAATCTCATCCGAGCACTCGACATATTCAACCGGGATATCAGACAGAAGTGTTTTAAGTTTCTGTGATACTTCCTTACTTTCAAGCGAGAATATTTTTTCGACGAGACTCTCGTCAATCGATTCACCAGTATGCTTTTTGAAGGCAATTCCACGTCCCATAACGACCAGTTCGTTTCCTCCCGGATCAATTACGGTAACTACGTTGTTGTTCAGCACCTTCTCAATTTTCATTTCTTCACATCACCTTGCACCGTCAAAGTAGTAAAAGGCAAAACCAAAGCAGGTCACGAAATATGCCCCGCCTCTGGTTTTGCCTGATTGAACAGTAACAATCCAGTATTCATTAGCCTTAGGCCCATCTTACCATATAATTATCCATATGACAATGTTTTTGTGAAAGCGGTTAATGTGCGTTAATGTGACATAAGAAGGTGCTTGTACAACTCTGCTTATAGCACTAGTATTTACTCGTTGTTGTTCTTAAGACTTGCGCCATTTGTACTAATAACTTCCTTGTACCAATGGAATGATTTTTTCTTGTAACGATCCAATGTTCCGGAACCGTCATTGTTGCGGTCTACATAGATGAAACCATAACGTTTCTTCATTTCTGCTGTCGAAGCACTTACCAGGTCAATACAGCCCCATGACGTATACCCCATCACTTCTACGCCATCCTCAAGAGCTTCGCCCACCTGTACCAGATGGTCATTCAAGTATTGAATACGGTAATCATCGTTCACCGTTTTATTGCCATTTTCGTCCGTGATTAGCTCATCTACTGCACCCAGACCATTTTCGACAATAAACAATGGTTTTTGATAACGGTCCCAGTATTTGTTCAGGGTTACGCGCAGTCCTTGCGGATCGATCTGCCAGCCCCACTCACTCGCTTTGAGGTACGGGTTTTGTACACCCGCGAACAAGTTTCCTTTTCCTTCGATACGTTTCTCGGGATCACCTGTCTCACAGATACTTACATAATAACTGAACGAGATAAAGTCTACGGTATGCTTCAAAATTTCAGCATCGCCGTCTTCAAACTTGATATTGATATTATTCGCTTTGAAATAACGATTAATGTATTTTGGATAGTAACCACGTGCATGGATATCAGCAAAGATATCATTGCGCTGTTCCGCATGCATCGCTGCAACCACATCATCCGGATTCGGAGTCAACGGGTACGTAGGCATGCTCAGTACCATACAACCGATTTTGGCTTCAGGCATAATTTCATGACCCAGTTTTACAGCCAGGGCACTAGCTACCAATTCATGATGGATCGCTTGGTACAGATCCTGTTTGGACAGTTCTGCTTTTGGCGTATAGATCCCGCCGCTCATGAATGGCTCCTCCAGGATGGAGTTAATCTCATTGAATGTCAGCCAGTATTTAACTTTGCCTTTGAAACGGTTGAAAAGCACTGTTACATAACGCTCGTAGAACTCGATCATTTTACGGTTAACCCAGCCATCATACGTTTTGGACAGATGCAGCGGTGTCTCATAGTGAGAGATCGTTACGAGTGGTTCAATGCCATATTTGTGGCACTCATCGAACAGGTCATCGTAGAATTGCAGACCTTTCTCGTTTGGTTCCAATTCATCACCTTTAGGGAAGATACGGGACCAAGCGATGGATGTACGGAACACTTTGAAGCCCATTTCAGCAAACAGTTTAACATCCTCTTTGTAACGGTTGTAGAAATCGATACCGATCAGTTTCAGGTTATCTTCTGTAGGTGCTTCCGTTCTAGGCGTTGTAATCCCGTGTGGCATTACATCTTGAACAGACAGACCTTTGCCATCTGTATTATAAGCTCCTTCAAGTTGGTTGGCTGCTACAGCGCCGCCCCATAGGAAGTCTTTCGGAAATGGTGTAGTCATATCAATCATTCCTCTCTAAATTAACGATATTTTCATTCTTTGTCTAAATGCAATACTCTATCCTTTGCCGACAGGAAAAAGCGGACAATCTCCAACTGAAAGGGCCATCAGGAAAATTAGATTCCTTCCATGCCAACTTTCGCGTTAGGTTTTGCCCGCTTTTTATGCGGTAACAATCCTGGAAACGAGATTTTACAGCTGCTCACCATTGCTGGAGATTACGTTTTTGTACCAGTCAAATGAATCCTTTTTGGAACGTTTGAGTGTTCCGTTACCTTCGTCATCCAGATCCACGTAGATGAAACCATAACGTTTGGACATTTCGGAAGTGGACATACTCACAAGGTCAATCGGGCCCCATGCTGTAAATCCAATCAGATCCACGCCATCTTTGATGGCTTCTTTCATTTGTTCGATGTGTTTTTTCAGGTAATCCACTCGATAGGAGTCATGGATCGAACCGTCTTCTTCAACACGGTCATATGCGCCCAGACCATTTTCTACGATGAACAATGGTTTCTGGTAACGATCCCAGAAGTTGTTCAGGGTTACACGCAGACCGATCGGATCGATCTCCCAGCCCCAGTCGGATGCTTCCAGATAAGGGTTTTTCACGCCGCCAGTCAGGTTACCCGATGTTTCTTCCTTGTCTGCGGATGCAGATTTGGTTACGGACATGTAGTAACTGAAGGAGATGAAATCAACGGTATTGTTCAGCAAGATCTCATCATCGCCTGCTTCTTTTTGGATCACGATGTCGTTTTCTTCAAAATAACGAGCCATGTAGTTCGGGTACTTACCACGAGCATGCATGTCCGTGAAGAAGAGGTTGATCTGATTCTCGTGTTGAGCCAGACGAACATCTACCGGGTTACATGTTGCTGCATAGGTTTCCATACGAGCAAGCATACAACCCACTTGGGAACCAGGGATAATCTCGTGAGCAAGCTTCGTAACCAATGCACTTGCTACAAATTGATGATGCAGCGCTTGATAAGTTGTTTGCAGTTTGTTGTCCACTTTATCGATCAGAATGCCGCCGCCAGTGTACGGGCTGAACAGCATGACGTTAATTTCATTAAACGTCAGCCAGTATTTCACTTTATTTTTATAACGGTTGAATACCGTTTCTGCATATCGAACATAGTGCTGGATTACTTCACGGCCAGCCCAGCCATTATATTTTTGCGTCAAGCCAAGCGGTGTCTCATAGTGAGACAGTGTAACGAGCGGCTCGATGCCATATTTCAACAATTCGTCAAATACTTCATCGTAGAATTTCAAGCCAGCTTCATTTGGCTCTTGATCATAACCGTTCGGGAAAATACGTGCCCAGTGAATGGACAAACGGAATACTTTGAAGCCCATTTCAGCGAACAATGCAATATCTTCTCTAAAGTGATGATAGAAATCGATACCAAAACGTTTCGGGAACCGTTCTTCGATTTTGCCGGAGAGGATCTCTTCGATTCGGGAAGAGGAAATTTCCATGGCATGTCCGCCTGTACGCTTCTCTTTCGGAACATGAGCGATCATGTCCGCTGTGGAGAGGCCTTTGCCGTCCTTATCGAATGCACCCTCCAATTGATTGGCAGCTGTAGCGCCGCCCCATAGGAAGTTTTCGGGGAATCCTTTTTTTGCCGTGGTCATGAACAACAACCTCTTTTCGAAATTTATTTTGGTTTTTCCAGGTAAAACATTGTGTAATTTAGAGCAGAAAACAAGAAAAACCTAAACTCAAGGTAAAATAGCACCAAAAAAGGAGCCTTCATTTCACCATCAGTTTAGGTTTTGCCTGTCTTCACAGTTACAATCCATCAAAAGATGTTATTGCATATTCTGTTGTGTTTGCTCTTGTAATGTAAGCGTAACATATCTATTTTGCAAAATCAACTTCACTGGATCATATGATCGTTTGCACACTCTCAACATCGAAAAAATCAACGCGGCATACGCATAATCGCTGCCCTTAATGCCTGCGCTCCTTCCTCCGTTTCCAGGTAAACAGCGGGACTTTGGTCCCCTAAAGCCGGGATATCTTTCGCCATCCATTCAAAAGCGTACTCCCCATTTCACACAAAAGCACCCGACTTATATCCGCCGGAATTCCTTGTAATCGCGCACGTTCTACCCACGCGGGGTCCAACTTTTGTCCAAGTTCTTCAAACAGTTCGGAAAATGAGTCCCAGCTTGTCTGATCAAACTCGCTTAAATAGATACCTTTCATACTCATGAAATTTCACTCCCCATATCGCCATTTGTAACCCTGTGGTCCTATTTAACACAATTCATCCTTAAGCCGCTTGAAACCACTTCTGTAACAGGTAGACTTAATTTTAAATGTTTTTCGGGGGAAAGAACAGTCTAGGAGGATTCAATAATGACTCATGAAGATAACACAGCCGGTTGGGATGCGATTGATCAATCCATGCGTGAATTGTATGGGGAACAAGAGCCAAAACACTACGGCACTGCCCTTCCGTATATGCTCGGTGGTCCTGATCCACTCGATGGCATTAGCGTTTATGAAGTGAACACACCTATGCCTCACTGGCATTTTGTCACCTGTGGTTTCTCTGAATTATATGAAAAAGAGATGCAGGATGCATCCAAAAGCGGGTATGGATTCGAACTCACATTTCGTCTTACACGCACTGAAGAAGAAACTGAACCGCCAGCCTGGGCGCTGAATCTGTTACAGAATGTAGGACGATACGTCTTCAACAGTGGAAATATCTTTCAGCCAGGAGATTACATGGACGCTAATGGCCCCATCTGCCTGGAGTCCGATACTTTGCTGACTGCGCTCTCCTTTATAGAAGACCCGGATCTACCCGCAATCTCTACGCCTAATGGTTCAGTGCAATTTATTCAGATGGTAGGCATTACAGGTCGGGAACTGGAAATGATTCAAAGCTGGAATGCTCGTGGATTCCTGTCTGCCTCCTCCATGTTCATGCCCAAATATGTGACGGATCTGATGAGAAATTCGTACGCAGATATTCCTTCGGTTATACAAGCGGTTGAGGATGGAATTGAACAGGACGGGTCCAGCACAGCGTTTTTATTCATACAACAACTGGGCTGGGAGTCTCCTCGCAAAAAATTGCTGCAAAAAGCGATTCCGGCCAAACTCCAGCTCGGAGCCAAACAAGCTGTATTAGTTGGCATCATCCTTCGTAGCCGAATTTCGAAAGGTGCCTCTCTATCCTTGATCGGACCTGATATTAATATTCTGTTTGAAGCAGGAGAACAACCAGCCGTATTGGAATCGGACAGACAAGTTACCCTGACGGTGAACAAACAAATTGTTGAGGAGCTGGCAAAGAACCTTCGCCCGGTTGAAGGAACATTCGAGATAACTTCATTGGATCATATTATCATTCAGATTGTTAGAACAGAAATCAAGGACCAGGAAGGACACGTCATTCAAACGATTGGATGAGAACATTCTCAAGTTCGATATAAGAACTACCTTTCTATCTAACGACTGTGCAGCAAGGAGGAACAACATGCCTGCCATTAGATTTTCTACAAGACACGAAGAGTCCCCGACTTGTTCGCATGCAGCAGGAACGGCTCCGTTCGACTATTTACCAAAATCCAGTCTGGACAGGCTTCGTAAAAACAATCATTTCCTGATTCATGCATTCCAGAACAGTATCTCGGTTATCCAAGAGAATTTAACGGGCACTTATCTTTTTCTACTCACAGATACGGACGGTGTGTTACTCACCATGGATTACAGTTCAGATCTTGAAGCTGTAGTAGAACATTCCCCCATTCGTCCGGGCATGTTCTTCACTGCAAAGAGCTGTGGAGTTAACGCCATATCAGAAACGATGGATAACAATAAACCTGTACTGCTGCTGCCCGAGCAGCATGAAAGTCCTTATTTTCAAAGCTGGCATTGTTACGCCGCACCTCTGTCCATGGGATCACAACATTTTGGTTATCTGGATGTGTCCACCATTAACGCGGATATGCAGGGTGAACTGATTGCTATTGCCAAGTTGATTCCTGCATATATGCAGAACTGTTATCAGAGTCAACAGACTGCTGAACTGTGCGACAAACCGGCAGTGGAGTTCACCGAGCGTCAGTTAACCATCCTGGAGATGATAGCCGGAGGCCTCACGGTAAAAGCCATTGCTTTGAAATTAAAGATCAAGGAATGCACCGTGAATCATCACAAAAAAGTGATTTTTAACAAATTAGGTGTGCAATCCAGCACAGAAGCTGTTTCAATTGCCAGCCGAATGTCTTATGTATAGAAGACCCCTATAGATTCCTATAGGTAGTATATGAGAACGTTTGTGCTACAATTTAGGAAACAGGTAACATGTAGAGAGAGAAAACAAACACACACACATTTCAGGAGGGTAATATGACAATTCCAAAAAAGTTTCTTTATTCGCCATGCTCATTATGATTATGCTGGTTGCCGCCGCTTGCGGTGACAAAGCAGATAACACAGCCGCAACAGAAGAGCCTACCCCGACAGAAACAAAGACGGGTACTGATTCTGAACCAGCGAATACAGAAGAAACAGAGAACACAGAACCAGCAAGCGAAGAGTCCAAGGAAACTGATAATTCCCAAGACGTTGAGCTGGGGACTACGGAAAAAGGTTCTTACACCAATGACTATTTCGGCGTATCTCTGAAATTCCCGGAAGCATGGGAGTTCCAGGATGCTGCAGGCATGAATGAGCTGACAAGTGCTTCATCCGAAGCGATTGCTGGTGATGATGAAACGAAGAAAAAACAAATTGAGCTGTCCCAGACCAAAACATTGAATCTGCTTATGGCTTCAAAGTACCCATTGGACGGAGGTCAAGTTGGCCCATCCGCTATGGCCATTGCTGAGAAAGTAAGCTTGTTGCAAGGCATTCGTACAGGTAAAGACTACCTGGAAGCAACCAAAAAATTCATGGTGGATAGCCAGTTCCCTTACGATTATAAAGAAATGACAACGGAAACCATCGGTGGTAAAGAGATGGATCTGATGCAAATCACGATGGATCCAGGTGACGGTTCAACCGTTACTCAAGATTACTATAGTACAATTATTGAAGGATATGCTTTCAACTTCATCTTCACTTACATGGATGATAAGACCAAAGCCGAGATTGATACCATCAAAAAATCGGTTCAATTCAAATAATCGCTTTTGATTACTGCCATTATACGAAGATATAACTCAACCCCGATAACGATCTGTGGAGATCATCGTCGGGGTTCTTTTGTATTTGAAAAAGACTATATCTTGCACTAACTAACTAGATATTGCGACCCAATGTCCATCCGTGACTTCTACCCACTTGGAATGTTCCAGATTATAACGGTCCTCTACTTCAACATTTTCTCTTGTTGTTTCTTTGACAACATGTCTCTTTTTCTTCGCTTCTACCGCTGGGTCAGGCACAGGAATAGCAGACAGCAATGCCTTGGTGTAAGCATGTTGCGGGTTGGAGTAGAGTTCTTCACTCTCAGCCAGCTCCACAATTTTCCCATTATACATGACAGCCACTCGATCACTGATATGTTTAACCATGGACAAGTCATGCGCGATGAAGAGATACGTCAATCCGAGTCGCTGCTGTAACTCTTCAAGCAATTGTACGATCTGAGCCTGTATCGACACATCCAGTGCAGACAACGGCTCATCACATACGATGAATTCAGGTTCCACAGCCAGAGCTCGTGCAATACCGATCCGCTGTCTCTGTCCACCCGAGAATTCATGTGGATAACGCTGCGCATGGGTAGGATCAAGACCCACCATCTCCAGTAGTTCCTCCACCCGCTTCTCCCGCTGAGATGCTGTACCTGCAAGTTGATGAATATCAAGCGCTTCTCCAATGATATCCATAATCCTCATTTTGGGATTCAGAGATGCATAGGGGTCTTGGAAAATAATCTGCATATGTCTGCGCATCGTTTTCATCTCTGAAGCTGACAGACGATTGAGCGGGACTCCTTTAAACAGTACATCTCCACCTGTTGGCTCATGCAACCGCAGAATCGCACGCCCCGTGGTTGATTTTCCGCTGCCGGATTCCCCTACAACGCCGAGTGTCTCTCCTTGACGAATATGGAAACTGATATCATTCACAGCCTTTAAGGTATTGCCTTTCCCCAGATTAAAATGTTGTCTGAGTGATTTCACCTCAAGCAACGGCTGATCATCCTCAAGATCTCTCGGAACCAATGATGCCGGTTTCGGCTTTTTCTTCTGATCCAGACGTGGTAATGCATTCAGAAGTCTAATCGTATACGGGTGTTTGGGATTAGCAAAAATCTCTGTTGTAGTCCCGGTTTCCACAATCTGTCCTTCTTTCATAACAACAACCCGATCACACATGCCTGCCACTACGCCCAGATCATGCGTGATCAGAATAATCGATGTACCCAGTTGGTCCTGCATATCTTTCATCAAATTCAGAATCTGAGCTTGAATTGTAACATCCAGTGCGGTTGTCGGCTCATCGGCAATGAGCAATTCAGGACGACAAGCAAGTGCAATACCAATCATGACCCGCTGGCGCATGCCTCCGGAGAATTCGTGCGGATACTGGTTGTAGCGTATTTCGCTGCGAGTTATCCCCACCCGCTCCATCATGGCAATCGCCTGTTTCTTGGCTTCCTTTTTGGACACCTTCTGGTGTTTGATGAGACTCTCGGAGATCTGTTTCCCCACTTTAATGGTCGGATTAAGAGAACTCATCGGGTCTTGAAAGATCATGCCAATATCACGCCCACGGATGCTTTCCATCTCTTTCTGCGTTTTATTGGCCAAGTCGACCCCTTTAAAAGAATCTCTCCATTTTTCATCTGCGAAGGCGGCGATGCAAGCAGCCTCATAATGGAACGTGCGGTTACACTTTTTCCGCTGCCCGATTCTCCTACAATGCCCAATGTCTCGCCTTTGCGCACTTCAAAACTCACTTCTCGCACTGCCTGAAACTCACTCTCTCCTGAGTGAAAAGAGACAGATAGATCATTAACTTTCAATAAAGGTTCCATGTTATCACCAGCTCTCATCCGTATTTCACATACACATATGTATACAATTATTACCTTGACAATTGTTTAGACCCTAAATAATATATACTATATCAATCGGAATAATGCAATTTAAACCTGAATGAAAGGAGGTACGCTTGGTTTGAATCTTGCAGAAAGCAGCAGACTCTCGCGGTTGGTGCACAATTTAAGTTTTATCTATGGCAAAATGCTGCTTCATCCTTCCTACCGATATGTTCTGTTCATTCTTGGATTACCGATCAATCTGGTCGTGTTTCTAATATGGCGTTCGAATCGAAAAAATGACGGCTGGGTAGCTGCTAGGCAGACGGCTGAGCAAGAACTGCTCGCTTCTTCCTACCGGAACAAGCTGAAGTTGGAAGTGGAAGAACAGCTGCGTCGCAAACACCGTTTTTTCCACCAGCAGGTCAGTGAGGGAGAATTCAAGCGTCAGACCGAGGAATGGTTGGAAGAAAGTGTTCAGGCAGAGTTGAAGGAGCGGACGTCTCGCATACTTCAGGAACAGGGAAGTCACCGTCTTACAATGGCCGATACATTCCACACCCTTATCGACAAACCATGGTTTTTCGCGATATCGATTATTCCCGGCTGTCTGATGTATGGCATCCTGTTTTTGTATGGAAATCCTTATCTAAAGTACATATTTGAAAGAATACTGATGACGGTATTTGTCATTCTGGGCGTAGCAACACTCGTATTTACGATTTTGTATCTGTCTCCGTTCAACCCGGCAGCTAACATTCTCGGAGAGACAGCAACGCAGGAACAGATTGCAGCATTCAATCAGGTGTATGGCTTGGATCAGCCTTATCTTACACAGCTCTGGAACAATATTAAGGGAGTTGCTCTCTTCGACCTTGGCAAGTCTTTTGCAGGAAATGAAGACGTAACAGCAACGATTGCAAGGAAGTTTCCGATTACATTGACCCTCGCGGTCATCTCCCTGCTGTTAGCACTTGTCATTGCATTACCCATCGGTATCATCTCAGCGATTAAGCCTAATTCATGGTTCGATTATACATTTATGTTTATCGCTCTGATTGGATTATCGATCCCGAATTTCTGGCAAGGACTTATTTTCATTCTGAACTTTTCGATCAAACTGCAGTGGCTTCCCGCCACCTTCAACCCGCAGAACTGGCTGTCGATCATTATGCCAACCATTGTGCTGGGCACGGGACTTACGGCTGCGGTGGCACGGATGACCCGGTCTTCTACACTGGAAGTCATTCATGAGGATTATGTCATGACTGCCCGCGCCAAGGGGTTAAGCGAACGTCAGGTCATGCTGAAACACGCTGTACGTAATGCATTGATTCCAATTGTAACGGTGGTTGGACTTCAATTCGGAGCCATGCTGGGCGGGGCAGCAGTGACGGAGAAAGTGTTTAATATCAGCGGTCTCGGCAGTTACATTGTGGATAAACAATTTATCCCCGATATTCCGAGTATCATGGGCGGAGTAATCTACACAGCGATTACAATCTCCATTATTAATGTAGCGGTTGATCTGCTGTATGCTTTTATTGATCCAAGAGTGCGTTCCAAGATGAAACAATATTAAAGCAGGTGTACTATGACAAAATCGGGTTCCTTAACACAAGAAATGCGTTTCCGGCTTAAGTCTTCTCGCGAGTACAGTCAGGCGAGCTTCGCTTGGGTCACGTCCCTTCTCTTGACTGCATTGTTGCTGTTCAACAGTTACGACTGGAGCGGGCAGACGTTCAAACCATTTCTGCTAACGATACTTGGGATCTATGTATTCTTCACACTGGTCCAAAGTGTCATCACCCTTCGGATTCGAAAAGACTTGATCCGTACCGGTACGGTCTCTGTTCTAACTCGCAGGTTAGCTTGGGTTCAGCTACTTGCCATCATTTCAGGCAATATATTTATCGTAACGGCAGCCTTTCATCTGATTCGAAAAGCGAGGAATGTGGAGTATACCTTTGCGGTGTATATGCTGTTAACCCAGCTGTTCGTCATCGGTGTATCCGCGTTAAATGTTTTCAAACCCTATGTGGCTGATCACTTTCTGCCAGCCATGGCGGTGCTCATATTTATTCTGATCATCGACCTGGTCGTACTGATTATCGTATCCCGATATAACGCGACCTCTATCCTCCCTCGCTGGATGATCGGTGTCAGTGTAATACTGATTCTGACCTCGATCACTGGTAATGTATTTGCACTATTGCTCGGCATTTCCATCATTGGACGCATTCGCAGACAGGGGAAACAAAATCAAACTTCTGGAATGATCTGTGGGAGCGCCTTGCTCCGAATATGACTGCCATGTCCGGTTTGTTTTTTATCATTTTTCTGTTCTCGATATCGATCTGCAGCTTTTTTACCTTTGACTACAGCATGGCTGTGGAAAATAACTACTCGGCTCTGCTTCAACCGCCTTCCCTTGCGTATCCCTTGGGAACGGACGACTTCGGACGATGTTTATTTTCCCGGATTGTATTTGGTGCCCGGATCTCCTTAATCGTAGGTTGCATGTCGACCATCATTCCTGTATTGATCGGCGGAGTCCTCGGAGCATTCTCCGGTTTCTACGGAAG
The DNA here is from genome assembly GCA_022836915.1 of Paenibacillus sp. OVF10. GTDB lineage: Bacteria > Bacillota > Bacilli > Paenibacillales > Paenibacillaceae > Paenibacillus. The sequence continues at coordinate 6,028,110 of CP094668.1, forward strand.
GCATACGGATAACATCATCATGCGGCTGCTTGATATTCTCTATGCCATTCCGGGAATTCTGCTCGCCATTGCCATTATTGCGGCGTTTGGAGCCAATACGGTCAATCTCATTCTGGCGCTGAGTCTGGGTTCAATTCCAACTTACGCCCGTACGATGAGAGCCAGTGTGCTCTATGTATCCACTTTTGAATTTGTGGAAGCTGCACGTGCACTGGGGTACAACAATCGTACGATTATTTTCAAACACATTATTCCCAACTCCCTTGCGCCCATGATTATCAAGTCCACACTCACGATTGGTGGAGCTGTTATCGCTACCAGCAGCTTGAGTTATCTGGGACTCGGCGTGGAGCCGCATATTCCGGAATGGGGTAACATTCTGAAGCTCGGCAGTACATACCTGGAGACCCACTCTTATCTGGCGATTTATCCAGGGTTGGCTATTATTCTGCTGGTTCTTTCGTTTAACTTCCTCGGTGATGGTCTGCGTGATGCGCTTGATCCCAAGCTGGAAAAGGCCTAAATGATTTGTTGAAATGAATGATATAGAAAAAAGAATTCACACATCACACATTCAAGATATGGAGGGTAATCCCATGAAAAAACGTACACTGATCTCATTGCTATTAATTCTCGTCATTGTGATTTCCGGCTGCAGTGTAAAAACAAAAACCGAATCCCAGGCGGAGACCGCACCAGCGGATACAACAGAAACTGCACAAAAACCGGCTGACATTGAACTGCTCGCCATGAGTTCTTCCGAAAATGATGTAAACATTGTCCGCGACCAACTGACCAAAAACGGCTTCAATGTGAAGCTGAACCTGCAGCCGGATTACGGCAGCTTCAAATCCCAGCAGGATGCAGGGAATTATGACATTGCCTTGTCCAGCTGGACAACGGTAACGGGAAATCCCGATTATGCGGTACGTTCCCTTTTCAAAACAGGTGGAGATTACAGTATCCTTGCAGATGCGGAACTCGATAAACTCATCGATCAGGCAGCTACTCAAACTCCAGATGAGTACAAAGACACGTACAAACAATTGGAAGATCGCTTGGTAACGGATCAGGCGTATATCGCACCTTTGTACATTTCCCTGAAAAGTCAGGCTGTGAACAAAGACATTCTGAATGTCGACACCGTTCGTCTCTCCAAATCCCGAGCCATGGCTTGGGAACCGATTGAGTTCAAGGACAGCTCCAAAAATGCCACAGACCCGTTGATTCTGACGCAAAGTGCATCCGTACTGACTTCCCTTGATCCCATCAAAGGAAACGACGGCTCCATCAACCAGTTGAACACCAATATGTATGTACGTCTCGTTAACTTGACAGATGACGATCAGCTGACAGCAGAAGGATCACTGTCCCATAATTTCAGTATTGCTGAAGGTAATTCGGACTACTACTTCATTCTCAGAGACGATATCAACTTTGCGAAGATTGATAACAAAAAAGCTGTAGATACAGGAGAACGTGTCGGTGCAGATGATGTGATCTTCTCCCTGGATCGTGCTAAAAATAAAGATTCCGTTCCGGATCACCGGACGTACAGTCTGCATGAACACATCAAAGAAGCTGAGGTTGTAACGGATCTGAGTGCATTACAATCCATTAAACAATCCAGCGGTAACGGCACAATCCTCGAAGCATTGGAACAAGGATTGGGCAGCAAAATTACCGAACTTGTGACTGACAAAACCAAAGCAGATAATAGTGCAGGTAAATATCAGGTCGTTAAACTGACAACAACTGAACCTTTCCCGCAAGTACTGAACTACCTGGCTCACCAATCTGCGGGTATCGTGTCCAAAAACAGGTGGAGAGCATCAACACATATGATGTAGCTTCCTTTGACGTCAACAAAGATATTCCTTACGGTGATCAGAACACGGTGACTGAAGGCGCAGCATACAATAACACCCTTTATACTAGTGGACCTTATATTTTGTCTTATAAAAATGACTATGAAGGTGTATTCTTAAAAAATCCGGGATACCGCAAAGGCACTGAATATGCACCAAAAATTGCTCAGGTCAATGTCCGGTTCATCGCGGATGCAGACAGCGCCCTCTGCTCTTCGCAGCAGTGAAATTCACTTATACTACGGTGTACCTGAAACCAAGTATGATATCATCGAAAATGACAGCAAGCTGAAATTGCAAAGTCTTCCAAGTAACGCTGTCTCCTATCTGTTGTTCAACACGGCCAATCGTGAAGTTGCCAAGAGCAGTGACCTGAGAAAAGCTGTGCTGTACTCCATTAATCAAGATGAGATTTTGAGTTTCTACAAGAACAACAAACTCAAAGCATACTCTACAGTAAGCCCGCTCGTTCAGACTGGGAATGAATTGAAAGCTGATCCTGCAAAAGTAAAAGAATTCTTGAGCAACTATAACGCTTCAAAGTAAACGTATTACAAAAAAGGTTGTCACCAGGATCATCTATTTGATCCTGATGGCAGCCTTTTTTATTCTTCCAGCACACGGCAATCTGCCAGAACATCGGGGTAATTCCGCATGCTGTCCGCTTCCGTAATTTTGCGAATAACTTTGCACGGTACGCCTGCTGCAAAAGAATGCGGTGGAATATCACGAGTCACCACGCTACCTGCTCCGATCACACAGCCGTCTCCAATCGTTACGCCCCGCACACTGTGACGTTTGCCGAGATCCATACATCGTTACCAATCGTGACCGGTTTGGCATAACATAGCGACTTCACATCACCGTTCTGGTCCACCATATGTCTCCGCTCGCTGGCAATCATGGGGTGAATGGGGGTAACAATCGTAACATTGGGTCCAAAACTGGTATAGTCCCCGATTGTCACTTGCGCATCGTCTTGTATCGTCAGATTGTAATTACCGAAGAAGTGATCGCCTATCCGGGTATGCACACCATAATGAAAGAAGATGGGGCCTTGCATAAATCCACCTTCACCGATCTGCCCCAGTAGCTGTTGCAATATCTGATTCCTTTCCTCAGTCTGTTCTTCAAAGGTCTGACTGTAACGCTGACTGAGATTATGGGCCCGCCTTTTGATGGTCTTTAATTCCGGATCACTTGGACTAAACAACATGCCCTGCATGATTCTCTCTTCTTCACGCATCATGAATCCTCCTCTACAAGAGTTAGCTTATAAAATAAAAGCCACAGACATGGCCTGTGGGGTTATAACGCTTCTGATAGAATGCCTGACTTCAACGCCTGAAGCACCATTCCTCGTAACCCAGCATCAAAATCATGTTGGAACGAGTCCTGATGTACAATCTCCGGCAACGACGGCATGGGATGATCCTCCCCGTACTTTTGCCACGCCAAATCCAGCTCTTCTCTCTCCACACGTTCCTGATAAATGACAATCTGGTGCGGGGCAACGACGGCATTAATCGTTTGCAGAATATGACATACCTGCACTACAAAATCATCTTTGCTCATGTCGCGTTTCCAATCAGGTGAATATGGAAGATACTTGATCTCACCAAACATCCCGTTTTTCCCGCGGATCATCTGTCCATTCAACATCATGCCCATACCCGGCGGGTATCGGTTCGGAAAATAAATTCCTGCTACACTCTGTTCCTTCATATCCGCATGCTGTGTACAGTATCCGCTAATCGCTGCATTAACATCATTCTCCACGAGAACGTTCAGTTGGAACTCGCTCTCGATCTCCCGTATCAGATGTGAATGGATAAGCTCTTCATGACTGCTCACCGTGATATCCCCATCCACGGCTTGCCCCGGAATACCGATGCCGATCATATCAATGGCGGGGTACTCCGCAACGAAACGCGCGATAAGTTGCAGCATATGCTGTTTATCAAAAGCAGGCAAGATGCTCTCTTCCTTCAGCACAACCTTATTCTCCAGATTCATGACCGTTGCCGATATCAACTCCTGGCCTTTCATCTCTTTGATGTAAAGAACCAAAGCAAGCTTGAAGTTATAATTATATCGATAAGCCTGAGCAGGACGACCACCGTTAGAGGGAACCACTTTATCCTGGAACAACTCTCCGCCATCACATAATTCCTGAATCAGCGCATTAATGGTAACAACACTAAGATTGGTTAGTGAAGCTAATTGCGGTTTGGTCGCCGTCTCAATCTGCTGCATGACTTCACGCACATTATTCAAATTGATGTATTTCATCATTGTAGCGTTGGCTTTTTTCATAACCCTCTCGTTTCTACTTTGGTTCAATTGAGCCAAAGCAATGGTATGGATGTTATTTCACACCATATCATAACATAATGCCTTATTCGAACACATGAGTTCCATCGTGCTGGCACTGGATCGAAATCGGCAGAGCTACTTTGTTCACTCAAACAAATCATCCATTGACTTCACAGGCTTCACTTCCATCGGCTGATTTGACAAGGCCATACTGGCATAGGTACCTGCCCATATTATAACTGCCATAATAACGTATACCATCCATACTTACCTCCCTGTTTCATGCGGATTTATGATTTTGCGATACTCATCATATGTGCTTATTTCTTCTGTTAATAAATAAACTTTATAAAGTATATTACGTAAGTATGCGAGGATAATAGTTCTTTGTCAATATGATTTAGATTTATCCGAGCCCTTTTCAGTCCAAGGAACATGTGGACAACATGACTACAACAACACGTATCATCTCGATGCCCATAAAAAATAGCTGCCAAAAGAATCATTCAACGAATCTTTCGGCAGCCGTTTGTTCAATATACAAGCAATTTATTTAGAATAGATTCGCTGTACAGCAGGCAATAAGGTCACAACTTGAATACCCACTCCCCATCCAAAATAGACCAAGTGAATAATAGAGACATCCTGAATCCAGTACACCTGCGCCATAATCCAGATGATGAGAGCAAACCCCGTATACAATGAAAAAGTCCAAGCCCAATAGCGGTCAGGATAGAGATTCAGTCTCTCACCCGGCCCCCAATGAACGTAGCAGATGAGCGAAATAGCAATCATTGTAGGCATCACGCCAAGTACCAGCAATAGGATGATTCCCGGAAACAAAAAACTGGCAAATGGAGAATTCTCCAACAAAGATGCGGGCAAATTCACCATACCTCCGGATGGGTCTATGATTAAAATGACACCTCCAACTATCGCCCCAATTCCCAGCATTCCATGCATCAAAATGAGTAACCACGATCTGCCTATACGCTGCTTCATCATGAATTTCTCCTTCCGGTCTCTGGTTTCTCAACCTCATACAGTCATTCATAGGCGGATTATTATCTAACCCTCTAGTACCATTCTCACACATGCCGTGCATTGTTCCTGTGCTTCTTTTCACTATATTGGTCTCGAAAATCATTCGTAATGGAAAAACTTGATAAAAGAACGTACGTTCGGTATAATGGAATTATCCTGAATAAGCGAGAGGCAGATATGGACGACAAATTTATTAAGGAATTACGCGAGATTAGTCGGGATGACAGACGAAGATCGGAATTTATGATTCAAGGTTTGAAGGAAACACTGCAAGAACGCAAAGAAGAAGGTTTACTCAAGCGCTGGATACGGCGTAAGAAAACAGAGAAAAAATCTCTCAAAGATTTAATCAAGATCCTCACTCGGATCAAAAGTAACAACATAAGTAGGAGGCGGAATACGCCTCCTTGCTATTTACATAAGTGAATTATTTAGATTAGTTAGTTGTGAGTTAATCCATAAGTTTGCCAAAGCACAGATTTATGCTTCTAATAAATCAAATCCTAGCTAGACTTGGTTCCTGATAAGCTTACTTACCTGTTGCCAGTTTATTGCCTTTATGTGTTAATCTAGTCCAAGGGACTTTCTTATAAAGGAGTGAAAATATGACAAATACTTCGGGCTCAATATCAAAAAAGAAGGCGATAATTCTGGTGACAGGAATGTCGGGTACAGGTAAATCAACGGTTCTGGGCGAACTTGCTCATAGGGGGCATAGAGTTATCGACACCGATTATGATGGTTGGAGTGAGAATGTGGATGGTTCTGGGTGGTTATGGCACGAGAATCGAATTGATGAGCTGCTCACTGAACATAGCGAAGGTACTTTATTCATTTCAGGTTGTGTATCAAATCAGGGGAAGTTTTACCCGATGTTTGATGCAGTAGTGTTGTTAAGTGCCCCCTCGAAGTAATCCTTGAACGTATAGCTTCCCGTAAGACGAACGATTATGGAAAAACTGTCGAACAACGTGAAGAAATTATACAAAACGTCGCTAGTGTTGAGCCTCTCTTACGTGCTGGAGCTACTGTTGAGATCGACACCAGGAAGCCGCTTGATGAAGTTGTAACCGAGCTTGAGCTCATTGCCAACTCCACTAGCTGATCACTTCTTCACACTGTACAAAAGCGCCCAGTTCAATCTAAGTACCTGGTTAAACTAAACTGCCCGTTAGTTCAATACACGATCCCTCGTACAACTAAACACTTCTTTGAAGCTTGACATTAAATTCTGTCGTTGACGCAGTGACATACTCCATATAATTCACAGAGCCGTTAAAGTTCAAATAAGCTTCATATCGCATGCGGATTCCAGGTGAAGTAATCAAATTCAGAACGATTTCCTTTGGAACCCGCCTGCATTCGCTCGTTTCATTAGAAGTAGCTAACTCTCGACTCACAGCTTTACACACGAAATCAAACATGACCTTCGTAGGGACATCAGTCACACCGTCATACCACTTATGGATTGCTGTATTCGAAATAACACTAATCAAATAACTAACCGTGGCATCTATTCCACTTTCCTCTTTGATTTCACGGATGACACCATCAATCAGGTTTTATCCTACTTCAGTTATCCCACCAGGATACACCCAACCATCGTCATGGGCTTTTACAAAAAGGATATTTCCAGTTCCATCTTCTACAATTCCACCTGCAGATACAATATGTGTCGGGAACACCATTCTACAACCTCCAAATAAGATAAAGTTGTATATTTATTCCACATACTTCTCATACTTTACTGCCTTTGTGAATTTCTAAAAGATACTGTCGACATGATTGAACTAACTTGCCCGTTAGCTTAACGCAAAAGAACCCCTATAGATTAGCTCGCTATATACTCGAATATCAATCTATTTGGGGGCCCACGGCAACTTTATGTTTCCAATTTCGACTCCTGACAAACTTATGCTTCTGTTTGTGTTCCGAAAAGCAAAAAACAACGGAAATTAAAGCAATTTCCGGCACACATATAGGTGAAAATTTATCTTCTTATGGTTTAAGTCACAGCTGATGCATCATTTGAATTAATCTGCAACGGATGTATAAGTACCCTTTGTGCACCCCTCATTAACTCCAAGATCTGCACCTTTCTGTTCAAACTGGGCCGCCAATGAGCCATCTTGAATCATATAGAGCAGGTCCTGTTCGGCCGCAGCATCCATATCCCTGGTGAACAACAAGGAAGCCCCGGCCATTTCCAGCAAAAAGACAACGGAATCATGATTCTGGTGTTCAGACACAGGCAAACTGCCTGAAGCTTCTACTTCCATGTGTGCCAGATCTGGAGCTATAAAATGTAAACTCGTCTCCTTATCAGCCTTATAGGACATGCCCTGCTGAATGGCGTATAGAGGAATGTTCCGTTCCATGGCTGTGTCCAGTAATTTATCAAAGTTTTCTTTACCACTGGTTGTGCCATTAAACATTAAACATGAAACGTTTAACCGAAATCTGTTCCAGCACAGCCTGTAGTCCTCCAATTAAGTTTGAAGAAGGGATTGTTGATTATATAACCAATTTATAGATTTTGTTTATCGATGGAATGTCACACTGTCCTCGATTGAGTCACGACCCATCCGCAAACCATTTACTGGTGCTTCTTTGTCTGGGTAACCAAATGATATTCCAAATAATAATTTTAGTTCGCCCGATACTCCAAGAACTTCACGGACAGTATCAGCAGAAAAGCCTAATGCTGTCTGGGGAATACCGCCTATCCCACGTGCCTCAAGCGCTAGTAGAAATGACTGACCATACATTCCAATATCAGATGCGACACGCACATTATCTCCAAATGAAGGCATAAATAAGAAAGCAACATGGGGTGCATTAAAAAAATTATAATTTTGTGCAGCTGCCTGCTTGCGACCTTTGTAATCTTCTCGTGCTATTCCTTGTGATTCATAATAAGCTTTTCCATGCGTATTTTTGCGTTCGCCATATCGGCCGTAAAAGGCGTTCATATCAAATGTAAAATCTGGTGTATGATTCCCTTCCTCATTCGCGCGTAACAAAGCTTCACTCAATTCATCCTTCTTATCACCTGAAACAATATGAACATTCCAAGGCTGCGTATTGCAATTAGACGGTGTATATTGAGCATCTTCGAGAACCTCACGAATCACTTCTTCCTTAACGGGTGTAGAGAGAAATTGACGCACAGATTGTCGAGAGCGTACAACTTCTTGAAAAGATTTAGTAGTCATTAGTGTAACCTCCTCTTGTTTTTCGATGTTTCTTCACATAATGCTTTTGATAAATCCATGCTTATTTGGATATGATTGAATTGTATTGATTGTTTTTGTTACATTCATCTTTTAGAATAAAATCATTGCTCATCTTTTGGAAGAGGGCAATTTAAATTGCCTTAGTACACTTTTTTGTACTTATGGATAAATAAAGTTCCCTACCATTTTGTGTGAACGTTCTTCATAGGCACCGATAAGATTCGCTGACAAAACATTAATGGTGCGAATGCACCTCTTTACGGTTGACTACGCCGCGGCGAATGAAGAACGCTGTGACCAAGCCAATTAGGGCCAGGATAATCATGTACACGAATACGTTGTATGCTCCTGCCGACATCGCGTTTGCCATCTCGACCTGTTTGGCAAGAGCCGAGAAGCCGTGCAGGTATTTATCCATACCGTCCATAAGGATACTGACAGCTACAGCAATTCCAATCGCTCCCGTAACCTGTGGCAATGTGTTTATGACTGCCGTACCGTGCGGGTACAAGTCTGGCGGCAATTGATTTAGCGCGTGCGTTTGAGCAGGCATTAAGATCAAGGCTGTCCCAATAGAGAGCCCTATATGCACAGCCACCATAAAGGCGATTGAAGAAGCAGGAGATAGCGTAGTGAAGAACCATAACATGACTGAAACGATCACGAATCCGGGGATAACGAGCCATTTTGGCCCATGTTTATCGAATAAGTGCCCTATGCGCGGGGAGAGGAGACCGAAAAGCGCACTACCCGGCAAAAGCATGAGTCCCGCAGTGAACGGAGACAATCCGGCGCCCGTCTGCAGAAACATCGGCAGGATAATCAGGGTCGTCATAAAAATCATCGGGCATAACGCTACCAGAATCAGCCCAACAACGTACATGGGATACTTGAACACGCTCAGATTCATCATCGGACTACTCATAACGTTCTGACGCAACACGAACAGCACCAGTGCAATGAGGCCGACAATGATTGAAGTGATCACAACCGGATTCCCCAGCCTTCAGATCCTTCGCCTACCTGACTAAAGCCAAAAACAACTCCGCCGAATCCAATCGTTGACAACAACACAGACAGTAAATCAATCCGCTGCTTTTTGACATCAGTAACGTTCTCTAAATACTTCAACCCCATCAACAATCCTACGACTAAAAATGGAAGTGAGAACCAGAAAATATACTGCCATGTTAAATATCCAACTACCAGCCCCCAAAGGTCGGTCCGAGCGCTGGGGCAAACATGGTAACAAGCCCGACTAATCCCATCGCTGCACCCCGTTTATTTTGCGGATAGATGACGAGAACTGTATTGAACAACAGGGGGATCAAGGTGCTCATGCCTACTGCCTGTAAAATTCGACTGAACATCAACATTTCAAAATTTAACGCCAACGCCGCGATCAATGTACCCACGATTAAACTGATGAGCGAAACTGTGAAGAGCTTTCTTGTAGAAAACATCTGCAACAACATTGCGCTTATTGGCGTTAAAATGCCTATCGTCAACATGTAGCCCGTCGTTAACCACTGTACCGTCGCAGCCGAGATTTGGAATACTTCCATCAAATTAGTCATTGCAATATTGATGGCAGTTTCGCTTAGATAGCCGAAAAAACCACATATAAGCAAAGCTGCCATAATCGCACTCGTATTGTATTTTTTCATCTCCAAAGATTTCAACCTTTATTCCTCCATCATATATAAAGTATAATTACCATATTGTTTCGCTCCGTAATCTTATTAAAGTATCTTACTTTAAACAAGTACGATCATTTTTAGAACATACTATAAAAAACAATACTAATGAGTTATTACACGCTTCTAAGAGCCTGTATATTTATTTTGGAGGGAAAATATGTATCACAACAACAAGTATTCGTCTGATTGTGGACTAAATAAAGTACAAAAAATAGTTGCAGGGAAGTGGAAATTATCGATCTTATGGTATATTGCTGAGGAAACTAGAAGGTTTGGGGAGATAAATCGTGTTTTTCCGGATATTACGCAATCGATGCTAACGAAGCAGCTCAGAGAGTTAGAAAGTGACGGACTCCTACATCGTGAAATTTATAAAGAGGTTCCACCAAGAGTCGAATATTGTTTAACCCCTCTTGGTAAGGGATTTTTACCAATCCTTCAAACTATGTGCAAGTGGGGAGATTACAATTTAGAATAAGAATCGATAACTTTATATAAAAAAAGATTAAAGATTTTTTAACAAATAACCTAATCCCACTCATTTATCAATTTTAGCAGATTTTTTATTCACTCTTGTTCAACTAACCTGACCGTTAGCTTAACTGAAAAAAAGCCGACTATTTAGCCGGCTGTCTACTTGAGTAACATTCTGAGTTCTGTGCCTGATTTATCTATTTCAGCTTTTGATCTAGCTAGTTTTACGGCAAAATGGCAAAAGACCGGACTGGAAAGCCAGATGCTTTCTCCGCTTTGGGTACAATATTGAAAATAACAGCGCCTTTAGCCGGCACCTGATCCAGGTTTGTTAACAGCTCGACCTGGTATGTATCCTGAGCAAGTACATAATATTCTGCCAGAAGTGCTCCATTCTTCTGATAATCCACCGCTGAATCCGTGTCAAAGGTTTCATGCCCAATGGCTTGTACTTTTCTCTCCTCAAATAAAAACATGAGCGCACTAACCGACCATCCGGGTGCATGACTGTTGCCCTCCGCATCCTTGTTATCAAATGTTTCATGGTTAGGCCAGCGTTTGCTCCAATCGGTACGTAAGGCTACAAAGCTTCCAGCTTCAATCACGCCATGCTCTCTTTCAAATTCAAGAATATGCTCCACATCCAGTGTGAAATCCGGATTGTTCTCTACTTCGGCAGACTGGTCAATGACCACAAGCGGGAGCACAAGCTCCTTCAAGCCCAACTCATCCAGATACCGGGTATCCCGAACGAAGTGGATCGGCGCATCAAGATGTGTCCCGTATTGACCCGGGAACTTGAAGCTCTGGGCAAAGAAACCTTGATCGTGATCAAACAGGGTATCGAATTGTGCTGCCTCAAAAGCTGAAAAATGTGGAGAGCCTGGACCAAACGTATGGGTCAGATCCACCCATTTCTTTTCTTTTAACAATTGAATGGCTTGAATGAGTTCGTTGGACATCCTAATCACCTCATGCACAAAATGGAATAAATTTCTCCTATTATATCTTATTCCACTACAATTGGGGAGCAGTCCCTATATTGGTTCTTAGGGCTGTTAATTTTCAAATTTATAAACTTCACTGACCATAGTTGTCAGTGAAGTTTTTTTATAATACGAGAGTAATCCAATCAATCATAAATAACAAAAGGAGAGTGTATGATGCAAACGAGGAACGTATATCTATATGTATTTGATACGATGTCAGACTGGGAGGTAGGTTATTTAACTGCTGAACTTAACTCGGGAAGGTATTTCAGGAAAGAGATCACGCCTTTGCAGGTCGTAACAGTAGGTGTAGATAAACATCCGGTAACTACCATGGGCGGATTGAACATCCTTCCCCATATTTCTATTGATGAATGTACATTGAAAGGTGATGACGTCATTATTCTTCCAGGAGGAAACACCTGGATGGACACCATCCATGATCCTCTATTAAAAAAGTTGCTGCCTCTATAGAAGAGGGTACGGTTATTGCGGCGATTTGCGGTGCCACAGTTGCACTTGCAAAAATAGGGATACTGGATTCAAGACACCATACAAGCAATGATTTAGAATACCTGAAGATCATATGCCCAGATTATACTGGAGAAACATATTATGAAACGGAGCCAGCAGTAACCGATGGAAATGTAGTTACTGCATCTGGAATAGCTCCGTTAGAATTTACGATGCATGTGTTAAAGCTGTTGAATGTCTATACACCAGAAACATTACAGGCCTGGTTCAATCTGTATCAGACTCATGAGTCCACATACTTCTACCAGTTAATGAATTCTATTGCACCTGAATAACCAGTTTCCCGCGGGAATGATGGGTTTCACTCTTCTCGTGTGCTTCCCGTACTCCCTGTTGAGTTAGCGGGTACGTTCCATCAATAACCGATTTGAGTTTGCCTTCCGCAGCCAGTTCAGCCAGCTGATCCAGTTGATCCCCTTTGGGCTCCATCATGAAGACGTTGGCCGTTACTCCGGCTTTCTTGGCAAGCTTCTCATCCGGTTGTTCCACCAAGGATACCAGATGCCCGCCAGACTTTAACACCTTGAAGCTGTTACGCTGAATATCACCGCCCATGGTGTCCAGCACAACATCATAACCGGAGAGAATCTCCGAGAAATCTTCTTTTTTATAGTTGATAAAATGATCCACACCCAACGAGCGAAGCAACGCTTCGTTTGATTCACTTGCCGTGGAAGCCACTTCAGCGCCGAGGGACTTGGCAATCTGAATGGCATACGTTCCCACACCACCTGCACCAGCATGAATGAGTACCTTCTGCCCTTTGCCTAAACGTCCGTGATCCACAAGTGCCTGCCAGGCGGTCATCGCAGCCAGGGGGATCGCTGCCGCTTCCTCGAAACTCAAGTTCTCCGGTATACGGGCAATAATGTCGGCATCAACAGCAACATATTCTGCATAGGTTCCGAATTGACGCGGACGCGCAAATACCCGATCACCTTCTCTGAACCGCGTGACATTTGAGCCTGCTTCAGCCACAATACCGGCAACATCGCCGCCCAGAATCAACGGAAAATTCTCCGCTGCTTCTTTCATATCACCTTGTCTGATTTTGAAGTCTACCGGATTCACCGACGTGGCATGCGTTCGGATTAACACCTGATTCACTCCACATGTTGGCTTGGCTACTTCCTTTTCTTTCAATTGTTCCGCTCCACCAAATTCCTCAATCACAATTGCTTTCATTAGAGATCCCAGCCTTTCCATTGGATTATCGTTATGCTCTCCTCCATCATTACCCTTTCCCAGCAATCACTTGACCTATTCATTCAAATTCACAACAATTTGGGATTCACAAGCCCGTTCAACAATCGTGATATAATATCGATTATCGATTACGTTAAATCTTAATCCAATAACTGAACAAGCGAGGTAACACGATGGAAGTAGAAGTAAGTACATTACATGCATTTTCGGACAAGGCTCATGGCGGAAACCCTGCAGGTGTTGTTTTAAAAGCAGTGCATTTGTCTGAGACCCAGATGCAGGAGATTGCCAGACAAGTCGGTTTTTCAGAGACTGCATTTGTTATGCCCTCGGATCAGGCTGATTTCAAAGTGCGTTATTTCACCCCAAGTGATGAAGTCGATCTATGTGGACATGCCACAATTGCTTTATTTTATCTAATGAAGACACAGCAGCTCGTTAATGTTGGTACATATACACTGGAGACACTGGCCGGAATTCTTAAAGTTGATATCGCAGTCAATGGAGAAGTCTATCTGTCTCAGACGTTGCCGGAGTTTGGGGAGATCGTGGATCGACAGCAGATTGCCGACTCGTTACGTATTTCTATGGAGGATTTGCATTCCGAGCTACCTGTACAGATTGTGTCTACCGGGCTACCCGATATCATGATAGGCGTTAAAGATGTTGATGTTCTGACCAAAATCGATCCTGACTTCCAGCGTATCACTGAAATAAGCAAGGCTCATCATGCCATAGGTTATCACGTGTTTACACTCGAATCAGATGTTAATGACGTTCTGGCAGAATGCCGTAATTTTGCACCGCTTTATGATATACCGGAAGAGAGCGCAACAGGCACATCCAATGGTGCAATGCTCTGTTATTTATACAAGTACAACCAACTCACAGATCCTCATCATCACATGTACACGATCAGACAAGGGTATACAATGAACCGCCCCTCTGAGATCCGAGCCAGATTAACTTTGGACAATTCCAATGAAATCACACAGATTCAGGTTGGAGGTAGCGCAGTTCATATCAAAAACATTAAAATACACCTCCCTTAATGGGAGGTGTTTTCCGTACTTAGGATATGTAAACTATCTTATGCGAAGCAGTAGTAGCCTGGCCTGTGGTCATCATTGAATTTGTTGTAAAAATCGTAGTACCGCTACCTCCAACTGGTTCAGTCCTGGCTGCTCTATAGGAAAATGGCCTGCCCCTTCCAAGATCACACATTCCTTGTCCACCACCAGACGATCAAAAAAGATTGGCTGAACCTGATCGGTGTCATGGGGTCCAGTTCAGGGTGAACCAACAGGGCCGGACACTGGTTGAACTGTTCCGGGCTTACCTCCGGTTTTTTATTAAGGAATGTTCTTAATAATTCCAACGGAATACATGTAGCTGCCGCTTGTGGATCATCCATAATAAGCCGGGTTAAGTCCTTGTTATTAGTAATCAGTTGCATTCGGGATACCTGTTTGACCGAAATACGTACATGATCCAGCAGACCAGGGAACAGATCCATCATCCGTTTTCCCGCCCGACTCACCAGACGATTCGGCGCAAGCTGATCACGCATTTCCGGGTTACTCGTATCTACAAATGTAGTTGCGATCAGACCCTTAACGCGCTTGCTGCGTGCACTGGTGTGATAGGCAAGCATCCCTCCGATGCTACTTCCCAATACAACGATTGGCTTGCCATCTTTTTTGTGTTCCCGTTCGATGAGTGACACAAGTAGCTCTATCCAAAGTTCGTAGTTAATACGTGTACCAGACATTGCGTAACTTAACCCATACGGCGGAAGATCTGGCGATACCACCTCGTATCCATGTCGCTGCAACATGCGGGCATACGGAGCGAGCAACCTGCCATTGCCCCCGCACCATGAATGAACAAAATTTTGATTGAAGACTCCGGCGCAGGCAAGCGATCGATATGCAGATGAACCCCATTTGACTCCCACGATTCTTCCTCAGGAGCTGTATGCTTTCCTAACCTCACTTCCTCCGGGAAAAGGCCTGATACTGTTTCCAATAGGGATGTGTTGTCTGATATGAAGGCAAACTTTTTTCATACGGTACATTCTCCTCTTTTCGTATACAAAAAAAGCCGTACAGTGTACGACTTTTCGTTAAGAATACGTCTATGACCATACTTCTTTTTATAACACCTTCCGTATATCTGTCAATCGGGAAACTGTACATTGCCCGGTACGATATATGCACCGCCTGACCCATCATTAGGCAGAGCCGGGATCGTGTCATTTAATACCTGACCGCGAATATCGGTAATACGAACGTTTAGTTTTTCTTTGCCCAGTCCGGTTCCGAGGAAATGATTATAGTCTTGCTTTTCAAGATTGAGCCACGTACCATCCTTCTGTTTCACTTCGAACTTCAGCACCGGATATTTGTGATTACGAACCTGAATGGCTGCCCACCACTGACTGCTGCCTTCCTTGATCCGATAGGAGACGTTGCCTTGAATTGGGGCTTTGACCACTTTCCAGCTGATATTGATTTTGCCTGCTTTTGGGTCACCGATCAGATTAAAGGCATTCGGTGAGAGATCCAGCGCTCCGCTGACGCCCTCTGGATAGAGGTCTGTTACATAGACGGTTGTTTTGCCTTTAGGACCCTGCACCTCGAGATAGGCTCCCGCTAAAGCGGCTTTGACACCGTTATAATTGAGTTGGAACGGATTAAGTGCAGTAATCTTCATGTCCGCCGGGATGGGATCAAGCAACACCGCACCTCCCGAGTAACCTGAGCCCGTATACGTCGCGTAACCCTGATATGTATCATTCCATGCAGCAGATGCAGGTAGAGCAAATAATACGAGACTGAGCAACATCCCTGTACCGGCCCATTTTAACCGTTGAAATCTACTTTTCTTGTTCATGAGCTATTCCTCCTCGTCATTCTACCTTCTGTTACACTGAAACATAAGTTGAACAAAAGAATATTTACACTTGCCACTCCGATGACAGAATAACCTTCCGATCACTGTTATCCCCAGATTTTTTGATTCAATTTTGCAAAGGTGAAAAATCTGTTGATAAAGGTGAAGTACATGCTTACGAAGTAGCTTTCTTCCAGAAAGCTTTTAGCTCCGCTTCTTCAGGTCTCTTCTGTCCTCTACGTTCTCGTGTAAAATATCTATTCAACTGCTAGATTCGAATATAACATTATTTTACATAATAACTGTTTATTTTCAATCCCTATCTACCAAATCACATCTATAGTCCTGCCCGTGGACTTGAACATTCATGACCACGCACAAGATATGGATACATACCATAATTTGGTGAAATTGATATAATAACAAGCCTGTATTGGATGGGTTCCCAGTAATAAAAAAACGCCACACCCCGGAGTAATTTCGCTCTCCGAATGGTGTGACGCCTATTAAACACTACGGTCAGAATACCCGATCTGTTCAAGGACAGTCATTTGACTCAACCCGTTTCCCTTCGTTTCATCCGCTTCCTTAGTCGCTCATACTGTGCGTAGATCCGCGGAGATTCTTTTGTCAGGATAGGACCCAGCACAGCCAGAATTAACACATACAACACGGCAAACGATTGGATGGATGCCATCAGCCCTCCGGCCTTGCCGATGTTCGCCATGATAATGGAGAATTCGCCCCGGGAGACCAGGGTAAAGCCCACATTCAACGAGGCCTTAGGGCTCATTCCAGCCAATCTGCCAGCGATCATACCTGCACCATAGTTACTGGCAATCGTCAGAATAACGGCAATAATCGTCATCCCAATAGCTCCGCCAAGTGAAGCCGGCTCGATGGTCAGGCCAAAGCTGAAGAAGAAAATTGCACCAAAAAAATCTTTGAAAGGCATGATCTGATGTTCAATCCGACTCACATGTCTTGATTCGCCCAGCACAAGCCCCATCATCAACGCTCCAATAGCTTCCGCTACATGCAGTGTCTCCGAGAAACCAGCCACCAGGAAGAGCAGTGTCATGACGGTAAGCAGAAACAACTCTGATGACTTGATATTCAGTGCCTTATCAATATATTTGATGCTTTTCCTGCCAATAATCAGGAACAGCACAATAAACAGCAGGGCAGACAGTGATACCAGCAGAACACTTAAGAATGAAGTTGCCCCGCTGAGCACAAGCCCAGTCAGGATGGAGATATGAATCGCGATGAACAAGTCATCGAACATGATCATGCCCATGATAATCTCTGTTTCAGGGTTTGCCGTTCGTTTCAGATCAACCAGCACTTTAGCTACAATGGCTGTAGAAGAGCTGGTCATGATCCCGCAGACAACAAGTGTCTCCTGAAGGGGCAGATCCATGAACCACCCCAACAGCAATCCAGAGACAAAATTCAGGCCTACATAGAACATGCCTCCGGTCAGAATGGCTTTACCAGACTTTAATAAACGGGAGACCGAGAACTCCAGACCCAGATAAAATAGCAAAAACAAAATACCAAGCCTGCCCATGAATTCAATAAAGGTCGAACTTTCGATAAAACGTAAATCCACTATGCCGATCTGTGGTGCATGTGGTCCAACAGCCATACCAATCAGGATATAGAAAGGAATGACCGAAAATCGTAATCGTGAAGATATCAGCCCAGTAAGTGTAATCAGCGCAACGGCAATTCCCACTTCGAATATGAGCATATCCATAGGCTAAGTCCGTCCATCAGTCAACAATTGTTTGAGATGTTTGATCTGATTTCGTTCGCCAGCAACTACAATTGTAGCTCCAGCGGTAAAAGCATAATCCGGACCTGGATTAAAATGCTTCTCCTTATCCTTGGTCACAACAGCGAGAATAACGGCGCCCGTAGCCTGACGGATATCTAGTTCACCGATCGTCATGCCTACACTTGCTGCGTGAGGCTCAATTCGTAGCCATTCGATTAACAGCCCTTCAAGCATCACTTCACGCTCATCCTGAAACTTCGGTTTATAGGTCATACCACCAACGATAGCGGCTACCGCGCGGGCTTCATCATCGTCCAGGGTGACAAGGGATACCATATCACCCACCTCTTCAGGCGTATCCCCTGACTCCATATGGAACAGGTCACGTCGCTCGTCGTTATGAATCACAATGACCAAGTGCTCACCACTACGGGTATGCAGCCAGTATTTACGTCCAATCCCTGGTAAGTCTGTCTCTTTAAAGTGCATGATCTGCACCCCCTAGGGCCGGCTCGTTCAAGGTTTCGCTCCTCAGCTCAATCCCCGTAATGCGGATTCTCATGGAACCTGATGGTGTATGAACAGACCTAACTTCCCCTTTACTGCCAAGCAGTAATTGACTCCCTACTGGAGAGAGGAAGGAAATACGACCCTCATCAGGATTGGTATCTTCTGGCATAACAATCATGAACGAATCTGACGTATGAAAATCGATATATTCAAAATCAATATGACTACCGATCAATACAGCCGAATCGAGATCTTCATCAGGGCCCAGGAGCAGTTTTTCCACATACTCCGTATATGCCGACAATTGTTTTTCTAATTGTATCCGCTCTGGATCGCGCACGTCGAAATAGGCGTCGAGAAATGTTCTTTTCTCTTCACCGAATGTAAATAGCTGGCTCACCAGCTTCTCTCTGCAATTATGGCGGGAAGTCCTATGGTTCATAATAGATTTCACCCCCTATGCAAGCCTTGTTCTCCATGTTGATTGGCATGTTTCTCTTCATCATCTTGTTTTCCTCCTTTTTATTATAAAAAGACCCCGGGATACGAGACCTTCTTACCATCTTACCAAAACTAATATTTTAATCCAGTATATTCGTCTAACTTGCTTGTTTATTATCATTTGTGGTCATATCTTCCATTTAATAACTTAATTCTTCACATCATATGGTAGATCCATAGAACATTTTAATTACGGCATAAAAAACATTTTATGGATTTTCATCTCGTATTTTTATTTGCTTTACTGTATATTTAACTACAAACTTTTATGCAATTTATACAAATAAGCATCTACAGACTTTAACACAATAAAGGAGTGCATCGAAAAAGTGTCCACGATAACAAAAGAAACTACAGAGTCCGTTCAAGTTACTGCCGAAGATTATGTTCATTCCGTTTACGAGTCGGTTGTCGCCAGAAATCCGCATGAAGATGAGTTCCATCAGGCTGTCAAAGAAATTCTGGATTCCCTTATTCCTGTTATTGAAGCACACCCCAAGTATAGGAACCATAGTCTGCTGGAACAGCTTGTTGAACCTGAACGTGTAATCACATTCCGTGTCCCATGGGTAGATGATCAGGGCAAAGTTCAGGTTAACCGTGGATTCCGGGTGCAATTTAACAGTGCCATTGGCCCTTACAAAGGCGGACTTCGCTTCCATCCTTCTGTATACTCGGGCATCATCAAGTTCCTTGGCTTCGAACAGATCTTCAAAAATGCTTTGACCGGTCTGCCCATTGGCGGTGGTAAAGGCGGTTCTGACTTCGATCCCAAAGGAAAATCGGATCTGGAAGTCATGCGTTTCACGCAAAGCTTCATGACTGAGCTGTACAAATATATCGGTTCCGATACGGATGTACCGGCAGGTGACATTGGTGTAGGCGCAAGGAAATCGGTTACATGTTCGGCCAATACAAACGTATTCATGGCGGGCATGAAGCAGGCGTTTTGACAGGTAAAGGACTGCTGTACGGAGGAAGCTTGGCACGTAAGGAAGCGACTGGCTTCGGCTGTGTGTACTTTGTGAAGGAGATGCTGCAATCCAAGGGTCTCAGCTTCCAAGACAGCACAGTCGTTGTTTCTGGCTCTGGTAATGTGTCCATCTATGCCATTCAGAAGGCACAGGAGCTTGGAGCTACAGTCGTGGCGTGTAGTGACTCAGGCGGCTACATACACGATCCACAAGGCATCAACCTGGATACCGTGAAACGTCTGAAAGAGGTTGATCGTCTTCGCATCAGCGAATACATCAAAGAACATCCGCATGCTACATATACCGAAGGCTGTGAAGGCATCTGGTCTATCCCTTGTGATATTGCTCTTCCATGTGCAACGCAAAACGAGATCGATGAAGAAGCTGCGGCCCTGCTGGTTAAAGGTGGCGTGAAGGCCATTGGCGAAGGCGCGAATATGCCTTCCACCCTGGCTGCCATTGACGTCTTCCACGGCGCAGGCGTGCTGTTTGGTCCAGCCAAAGCGGCTAATGCCGGAGGTGTAGCCGTGTCTGCTCTTGAAATGTCACAGAACAGCATGCGGTTGTCCTGGTCATTTGAAGAAGTAGACGCCAAGCTGCATGACATCATGAAGAACATCTACACCAGTTGTGTAGAAGCTGCTGAAGAGTATGGCTGTGAAGGTAACCTCGTAGCCGGAGCGAATATCGCCGGTTTCCTCAAAGTAGCCGATTCCATGATTGCTCAAGGTGTGGTTTAATTCATCTCTCACTAATCTATACGGAATGAATAAGGGCAGTTCCCCGTAAATTCGGAGAACTGCCCTTATTGGTATTGTTACATAATTATATTGAAATGCTATTGCTCTGACATATCATACGTTTTTATTTTACAGTGATCAAAGCTTCACCATGTTCGATGTTACCTTGTTGTTTAGCCTGAATGTCTGTGTAAATAGCTGTATTCGATACGATCACAGAGGTCATTATATCCAGCCCTGCGGCTGTAATGCCCTCCAGATCGAACTCCACCAGCTTGTCTCCTTTGCGAACAGTATCGCCATCAGAGACATATGAAGTGAAATGCTTGCCTTTGAGGGTCACGGTATTGATACCCACATGAATCAAAATCTCCACGCCATCCTCAGACAACAGTCCAATGGCATGTTTCGTCTTGAAAATCGTAACCACTACACCATCGAACGGTGCATACGCCACACCCTTTGTCGGAATGATCGCCGCCCCTTGACCCATGGCTCCACTAGAGAACGCCTCATCCCCGACCTCTGTCAACGGAATCAGTTGGCCCGTCAGCGGGCTGGACACGATCTTCTCCCCATACACTTCCGTAGTTGCCTGAACTGGAGTCGTGGCAGAAACATCACCAGCAGTTTCTTTGTAATCCGATGATATACGTTTTGGTTGCACCTGTTCTGCTTTTTCCTGCTTCATTGAAGCAGAAGACGTGGCTGCATTTTTGTAACCGAACATGTACGTCAGAATAAAGCCCAATACAAAGGCGATCAGGACTGAAAGAATGAAACCAATGAATCCGGTATCAATTCCATTAGGATTAATGAACAACGGAATACCGAACAACCCTGCACCAAAGCCATACGCAGTAGAACCCATGAAACCAGCGACAGATCCTGCGATACCACCTGCAATGGAAGCCATAATAAACGCTTTTTTCGCCGGTAATGTTACACCGTAAATGGCGGGTTCCGTTACACCCATGAGGCCTGAAATTGTCGCAGACATCGCAATCGGCTTCAACTTCTTATCCCGGGTTTTGATCGCAATTGCAAATGCTGCCCCGGTTTGGGCAAACGTAGTAGCATACAACATACCATTGATTGGATCGAATCCGTTTGTTACCAAATTATTTAGCAGTATGGGAATAAATGCCCAGTGTAACCCAAAAATAATAATGGTTTGCCAGAGGCCAGCCAGAAGCAATCCGGCAACAATAGGGCTTAGCCCGTAAGTCCACATTGCTCCTTTGGCCAAATAGTCACTGATTAGCGTTGCTACCGGCCCCACTGCCATAAAAACAACCGGGGTAATTACTGTCAGTGTAACCAGCGGTACGGCAAACATTCTAATGGGAGAAGGAGATATTTTTGTAACCCATCTCTCGAAATTTGCTGCCAGATAAGAAGCAATAATAATTGGAATAACCGATTGTGTATAGTTGATTAAAATGACCGGAATGCCCAGAAAGGACATACCTGTCCCTGCCGTAGCGGCAGCGGTCATCGTTGGATATACGAGTGCAGCACCAATGGTTGCAGAGATAAATGGATTACCTCCAAACTTTTTCCCTGCAGAGAACCCAAGCAGAATCGGGAAGAAGTAGAACAGTGCATCTGCGGTTGCAAACAATATCTTGTATGTGCTCATGTCTTCCGTAAGCCATTTCAACGTACTGAACAGGGCTAGCAACCCTTTGAGAATACCCGCTGCCGCGAGCACACCGATTACCGGCATAAATACGCCAGATATCACGTCAACAAAGCGATTGAACAGACCATGCTTATCTCCTTGCCCCTTTTGTTCTGAAGTGGCTGACATCGGTTCTTTTCCCATTATTCCTATCAGGGACTCATAGACTTTGGGAACTTCATTGCCGATGACCACCTGGAACTGGCCACCACTCTCCACAACAGTGAGTACTCCGTCAATCTTCTTGATCTCTTCCTTGTTGGGTGCCTTCATATCTTTCAGGTTGAATCGGAGACGAGTTACACAATGAATGACGTTATTGATATTATCATTGCCACCGACGGCGCTGAGAATTTCCTTTGCTGTTTGGTCGTGATTCATGTCATATACTCCTTTACATGGATGCCGTAATATCTTGCAATAATTTCTTAATCAGACAAATTAGTGTTTATATAACGTTGTTAAATGATTTATATTTGAATGTCGTTCTTGATTGGTGTAGCCCATGCTGCTACAATCGCCGCACTGATGCCCCCTGTCAATTTGCCCACAATCATGGCAGTTACCATAGATTTGTCCATTCCTGCTACGAAACCCAGATGACCCCCAAGCACAAAGGAGCCGCTGACTGCAAAAGCAATACTAATAACTTTTCCCTTGGATTCATATTTTTGACCATTCGAAAGGTCGGAATATTGTGAGCCAGTGAAGCAACGAGTCCGGCGGTTGTTGGCGCATCCAGATTCAGCAAACGGCCCGCTCGCTCAAGCGGGGTTTGGCAGACTTTATTGATTACCGCAACCATGGGAAAAGCACCCGCCAGCACAATCGCAATTGTACCTACCGTTGTAATGCCTTCCGAGAGCGGTGCCATATTGGGAATTAGTGCCCAACCTGTAAGGGTTTTTACAGCTATAGCCACCAGTCCAATCAGGGACAACAAGGTGATACCGCTTCCAAATATTTTAAACAACCTCACGGTCTGATTCGTAAAATAGCGCAAGCCGATCATAATAATTACAGATAACAGAATCGGAATCATCAGATTTCGGTATATCACTGTAAAATTGATGCCCGCTACCAGACCGCCGACTAAACAACCAACGGGAATGGTACTGATGCCGATCAGTACCCCTTTGGCAAAGTACGGATGATCCTTCCGATCCAGAATGCCCAGTGCAACAGGGATGGTAAACACGATAGTTGGCCCAAACATGGTACCCAGGAACACCCAGGAGAACAGGCCAGCCTGTTCACTCTGGGCCATCTGTCCAGCCAGAGCGTACCCTCCCATATCTACCGCGAGGATGGTATTGGCGAACGATGCCGGATCGGCACCGATCGCTTCATATAATGGAGATATCAGCGGCATAAGCATATTCGCTAGGAATGGTGCAAGTGATACAATTCCCACCATCACCAGGGCGAGTGTGCCCATCGCCATAATGCCCTCCGTGAATGCTGCTCCAAGGCCCAACCTGTTCCCGAAAGCCTTGTCCAGAGCGCCAAGCACCAGGAAAAATGCAATAAGGATCATGACAACATCATTAATGGGCATGATTACTCCTGTACATACCGCTTCACGTTGTGATGGGTTGCGCTTTCATACGTATCGAATACCAAGCGAAGCGTTTTAACATTATCCGAACCGCTGGTCTGGAATTCCGCACCTGTATTCAAACATTCAATAAAGTGGGATTGCAGTTTTCGATGACTGTCCTCGTAGTTTAACTCTGTACGTTCAGCATATACCGTCTCCACACCAGCATTATCAATGATGGACAACCTTCCGTCTTTATATAGCTTAATGGAAGCCTTATCCCCTTCAATGATGAGTTGCTCCTTATGATCCGGAAGCACCTGGCTCGGCAAAGGTTCACTCAGTTCACGACGGGTCGCCCAGCTCATATCCATGAGACCGACATAATCCCTGTATCCCAGCATGACCATACCGCTGTCTTCCCCAACGTATATTTACTAATCTTTCTGGTCTCGGCATATAGACGTTCAGGCTCACCAAACAAGAACCGCCAGGTGTCAAACCAATGCACACCCATCTCATAGAACAGCAATTGTGGCATGTCTCTAAAAAAGGCTGTGGCACCTTCTCTTCCGGTGCGAATCTCGGAGAATAATAATCCGTATGAATATACCGAATCGTATTCAATTGTCCCACAGTACTTTCCTCAAGCAGTTGCTTGATCAACTGAAAAGGTTCTAACCAGCGCCAATTCTCCGTCACCATCAGACGCACACCTGCCTCTTCCGCAATACGCACCATCTCTTCAGCTTCCTCAATAGAACGGGCAAACGGCTTCTGGCACATAATATGCTTCCCCGCTGCTGCAGCCATTTTCACCAGTTCCAGATGAGTTTCCGGTGGCGTGATGATATCGATTACATCGAGATTCGCATTATCTAGCATCACTGTCACATCCGAATAACGAAATGTTGCCGGGATGTTAAATTGTTCTGCTTTTTCATTCAATGTATCTTCTTGCCTGTCGCAAATTCCTGTTATCTCGGCATCAGCAACGAATTGCCAAGCCTTAATGTGTTTTTCTGACCAGTACCCTGTTCCGACAATACCAATTTTCCACATACCTTCACCCCATCTATAATGTAAATCTCTATTTGTGCCAGCTTTGGCACCTCTCTCTGGTAACTCTTATTTACGTGTACCAATCATCACCACGTCATGTTCAAAAGCATGCATGGGAATCACACCATATTCGTTCTCGCGATAAGCTGCTGTCTTGGAAAATCGGCGCTGTACGAGATCAATGGTCGTAAAATCGTATTCTTCAACCGGGAAGTCCAGACGTACCTTGGTATTTACCGGAACATACAGCACGAGCGTGTCCTCCGTGCCTGCCGCACGAATCTCCTTCGTTTTGTTTAATACGATATCCATCGGCTTCACACCCACCAACTTGTACTGCTCAAAGAGATACTTGATAAAGGAATAATCCCACGCACCTTCGAACCTTAGAGCTGATCTCCAATCATAAGGGCTATCAAAACCTTCACCCTCCACAATGCCAAAAGACTTGCCTTTCTTGTGCCAGCTCCAGATGCCATGTGCCCCATAAGTGACACCGGCCCCACCTCCGGCAAGCAAACTCTGCCATGCAGCCTTGCGAGCATCGAATGCAGAGTAGCGCCCATAGACGTTGCGGCTATAACTAATCTGTTCATAACAAGGCTCACCGTTGATCACTGGACGTACAGGCGACTGATGATAGAAGTGATCTGCAATCTCATGCGCATAGGCTTGGAATTCCGAGTTATGCCCAGACTGATACATGTAAAAGTCCAGCCCTTCATGGTTTGCAAACACTTCAGGAATCTCTCGTAGTCTGCCTTGGATGTGTAGCGTCGTCAGACTGGATGGGCTGATGCGTTTTACAGTCTCCAGCGCTATCTGATAGTAGGCATTCGCCTCTTCGGAAGGAAAATCGGTATCCCCACTGACCAGATACATCGGATTAAACTCCGAGAATCGATTTACCGCATAGGTCACATAAGGCTCAACAGCTTCAAGTGGCATCTTGCCATCCTTCTGAAACATGGTGGCCCAGGTATCGGGTACATAGTTGCACCAAAGGAGCACAAGTGCGGGTGTGAATCCACGTTCTGTTGCCATACGAACCATGTCTTGTGCACGGTCAAAATAAGCTTCATTAAGTGAAAAATAGTCCGTCGAGCCATCTCCTTGCTGATTAAAAGGTTCGATATTCAGATCAGAACCACTTGCATCCCATTGGCGCAAAATATTGATCTGTACAACGTTGAATCCCTGCATACTGCGATAATCGAGGTATTCTTCCCATTCTTCCAATGAAGCATTGGTAAATGCACTCCAAACCGTATCCGCCAAATAAAAGAACGGATTGCCTTCTTTCTCAAACGTCCTGCGGTGAGTCGTAACCTCAACAGACATCATTTCACCTATCCTTCTAACTAAATTAATTAATATTATTTTAGTTAAATTAATATAAAAAGTCATTCAAAAGGGATTATAAATGCGTTTTCAATTTGAATGTTAGCACCGTAAACATAAACAGTCAATTACAATTTTAGTTTACAACCCAAATATTTTAGTTAAGTTTAGTTTAGTAATCAGCTAAACTAAACGCTTAATTCATGGTATACTGAACCAATGTACACTATTTAGGAGGTTCCCTATTGAAGATTGATGATATTGCAAGGCTTGCTGGAGTTTCCAAAGCAGCGGTCTCTCTGGCATTTAACAATAAACCTGGTGTCAGCGAACAGACACGTGAACATATACTTAACATCGCACAAGTACATGGCTACAAACCGAGAACCGTAAAAATAGGAAAAGAAGTACCGAAAACAAATGCTATTATTCGTTTTGTTGCCTGCAAAAATTCCGACATCGTCACAGAGCATTATGATTCACTCCCGTTCTTCAATGAGTTGATCCACCACATTACGGAACAGGTCAAGCAACATGGCAGTACACTTGTCATCTCGTCCATTGACGTACAGGATTTGCAGCAAGAACTGCAAACGTTAGAAAAGGAACAACCGTCCGCCGGCCTTTTATTGCTCGGGATCAACCTGACTGCGCCCATGATTGAAACCATTCAATCCATTCATGACAATGTCGTCATTCTGGACACGTCATTTGAACATGTGGATGCAAATTTCGTATCTATTAATAATACATTGGGCGGATATCAGGCAGGTCAACATCTGGTTAAGCTGGGGCACAGTCGTATCGGATATGTGAAATCCGGTACACGAATCCCAAACTTCATCA
Organism: Paenibacillus sp. OVF10; assembly: GCA_022836915.1. Lineage (GTDB taxonomy): Bacteria > Bacillota > Bacilli > Paenibacillales > Paenibacillaceae > Paenibacillus. Next base: position 6,055,353 of record CP094668.1, read on the forward strand.
AACGGGAAGATGGATTTCGCACCGCGCTGGCCGAACATCATCTGACCGTTGCTGAGACACTAACCTTCCATCTGCAGCCCATGCTGGTGATGGCGCAGGAACATTTGCAGCAATCGATCCTCCACCTAGAGGAACGACCTACTGCTATTTTCTGCGAGAACGATTATATGGCAATCAGCACGATCAAATCATTGCAAAATATCGGCATCCGGGTGCCCGAAGATATTTCGGTAATGGGTTTTGACAACATTTTCGAAGCCAATGTAATCAGCCCTGAATTAACCACCGTACATGTCAAAAAAGATATGATGGCCAAAACGGCCGTCAATCTGATTATGACTAACCTGGGGAACAACGAGAAAAATGGTTCTCACATCTATGTGAATACAGAAATTGTGGAACGCAGATCCTGTGTACCTGTCGCCACGCCCGCTGTTGAATAATTGTTAACAATACAATTGATCGCATTCCGGTGGGATGGTAAAGTGGTACTGACGTAATTCCATCTATTTGTACTATTATAAGGAAGTGTTTACATTGTCTAACCAACCATATGCCAGCACTGCGAGTCCGCATCTGAGCGCAGACTGTGAGCAATGTTTTGGGCTGTGCTGTGTTGCCTTGCCCTACGGCAAGTCATCTGACTTTGCTTTTGATAAAGCCAGCGGCACACCCTGTCCCAATCTGCGTACGGACAATCGCTGCGGTATCCATACCCAGCTTCGGCAGAAAGGGTTCAAAGGTTGTACGGTATACGACTGTTTCGGAGCTGGACAGAAGCTGTCCCAAGTGACCTACGCGGGCAAAGATTGGCGTGATCATCCAGAGTCTGCAAAGGAGATGTTTGATTGTCTGCCTGCCTTGCGACAACTTCACGAGTTGCTCAGTTATATGAAGGAAATGATGATGAGACCAGAGACGTCATCCCTTCACTCGGCATTTGGTGAGTTATATGAGGAGATTGAGCGCTTGAGCAATCTGGAGCCTGCGGCCCTCCTCCGTCTGGACATCGCCGATTATCGGTCCACTGTGAATCAACTCTTGGTTCAGGCAAGTGAGATGGTACGCGCGCATGTGCCATCTACCTCTCAAGGACAAGGGAAGTCGAAGAAGAGTAAAAACGTACCGGAAGTGACTTTTTGGTGCCAACTTAAAAGGGCTGACCTGCGGGGCGCAAGCTTCCGAGGGCTTTAATGATCGCAGCCAACCTCCAACATGCAGATATACGAAATGCCGATTGGATTGGCGCGGACTTGCGGGATACGGATCTGGGCGGTGCAGACCTGCGAGGTGGCATCTTCCTCACGCAATCGCAGATCAATGCGGCCAAAGGTAATGTGAATACCAAGTTGCCGGATCATCTTAACCTTCCCTCACACTGGGTGTAGGGTGCCATTTCCACAAGAGCACGAGCAGGGATACAAGCAAGATAGTACCTGCCAATTCATATGAATGTATGAATCGTATACAGCAACAGCAAAAAAACAGCTCGTCCTAAACATCCAAGGACGAGCTGTTTGTTGTACAAATCACTGGAACGAATCAGAATTATAACAAGTCGCGGCGAAGATCTTCAGCCGATTTCGGAGACAAGTGACCGAGTGGAATATCAAATACCGTTTTCGCTCCCTTATGTCCTTCCACGCTCAAGCGTTGTGCGGCTCTTGCATAAGCCACAAGTACGCTTGCTGTAAATTCAGGATTGCTGTCGAGTTTCAGACCAAATTCAATAATTTGCTTTTGACCGGCACCTGTAACTCCACTGCGAATTACAAATCCACCATGCGGCATGCCTTCATGCTCGGATTTCAATTCTTCTTCGGTAATGAACGTTACCGTTGTATCGTAATCTGCAAAGTAATTAGGCATCGACACAATCGTCTCACGGATCTCATCCTGATTAGCACCATCTTCTGCTACCACATAACATTGACGCAGATGTTTCTCGCGTGTAGACAGCTCTGGTGTTTCCCTGCACGAATGCGGTTGATCACCTCTTCAACAGGAACCGTATACTGCACACCCGCTTTAACGCCTGGAACACGACGAATCGCATCCGAGTGACCTTGACTCACACCTTTACCCCAGAACGTGTACTCTTTTCCTTCTGGCAGGATGGACTGTGCAAGCAGACGGTTCATGGAGAACAAGCCTGGGTCCCAACCTGTGGAAATGACACTTACGTGACCGCCTTGCTCTGCCGCAGCATTCACATCTTTGTAGAATTCAGGAATCTTCGCATGTGTATCGAAGCTATCTACCGTATTGAACAATTTGGCGATGGCTGGTGTCTGCTCTGGAAGGTCGGTTGCAGAACCACCACAGAGGATCATAACATCAATCTTGCCTATGTATTGCTCCGCTGCAGAGATATGCTCAAAACGTACTTCTGTACCTTCAGCGACCATCTGCTCCGGATTACGACGTGTAAACACAGCAATCAGTTCCAGATCCTCGTTCTGGGAAATGGCTTTCTCTACACCTTTACCCAAGTTACCGTAACCAACAATACCCACTCTAATCATGTTCAATCCTCTCCTGTCTTCTTCTATAGTTGTCTATTACTCTATTCTAATGATATAACATACCATGTAACCTGTCAGGTTTCCAGTTCGAAATAAAAATACCTTGCAGCGGTGCAGCAATAATGCGGCTCCGTATGCAAGGTATTATGGCGTTCATTCGTTATTTTAGGAAGAAAAAAGCAGGAAAGAAAAGTAGCCCTTATCTTCTGCTTATGATTCTGTCCAGGTCAACGTCAGTTCAATGACGCCTTCCTGTCCCGCCAATGTTCCTCCAATCAAGGACCAGACATCCTGCGTCTCCGGATCGGTTCCCTGAATGATAATATTTTTGTCATCAATTGTCTGACCCGCATCCGTCAACTTTTTGGCGTTGAAGTAATCTTTATACAACTCAGATACGGTTTTCATATCTTGTTCAGTTGAGAAAATCACCATGGCCGATTGCTTGCCTTCATTCTCACCAGAATTGGCTAAACGAATCGTTGCATCTTCCGGCAATGGGAAATCACTTGGCAAGTTCTCCGGCAACTCATTGGTTCCAGTAGCCGCTTCCTCACCACGATCTGAATCGGAGTCTGCTGGTGCAGTAGTACCCTCCGTTTCGGTCACTTCACTTGTTGTTGCTTCGCTTGCACCTTCATTAGTCTCTTGTTCACCAGTTTCGGAGGAAACTTCAGTGTCCACCTTCTCAGTATCACTCGGTTCGTCTGCTGCGCTGCTGCAAGCACTTAAGGCCACTACCATAGCCAGTGCCGCACAAGCCAATAAAAGCTTCCTCCTCTTCACCATCCGTTACCACTCCTTCTTCTTCATTTCATGTGCTAATCACGTTCAAACGGCTGGATCACAGGCACCGCATGAACGTTATTCTTAACCCATATCACAGATACAGATAATACACTTAAAGACAATAGACAACTGGCTACGAGAATGGAGAGGAACCGGGTAATCACTCTAAACTTTTTCATCCATCCCTCCTCCTCATCCTGTTCATCATGTGTTTGTGGGATCATCTTACTCATAAGTCACTGGACGTTGTCACTAATTTCATAATTTCGGCGGCAACAATATCCGGCTGACTTCTGTGGATACTGTGTTTCGCGTGTGGAACCGTCAGTTGTGTTCCGTGTGTTGACCATGAAGCAAAATCCGCTTGATCGGCCTGCCATGCCTGACTGTCCTCATCCGACTCCTCCGAACCGGCTGTGAGAATCGTCAGGGGAAGCCAAACTTCGTTTTGTTCTCAAGCACACACGCTGCATTTGTTCTGGAATTCCGAACTTCTTCCATGACATTGTCATTGTACGCATGTCTCAGCGTGGATATCGTGACGGCCTTTTTCATCGGTTCCGTTACCAGTTTGGGGTCAATAACTAGAGACGCCATCATGTAATCCGACTGCAGCAATGTTCGTGCAATGCCTGTTTTCACCAGAAAACGGGACCCATCCATCATCCATTCTGGTGTATTCAGGTCTGTACGACTGTAATACTCCGGGCTTCCGCCATCGATCATGACCATGCCAGCCACCTCATCAGGATACCTTTGCGCAAACCGCAGTGTCTCCAACGCACCCAGGGAGTGGCCGACCATGATGTAAGGTGGACGTTGACCGGATGTTCGCAGCAATTGGTGAATCTCTTCCGAGATGGTATCGACATCACGAGGTTCATCCGTATAGTCGCTGTATCCATACCCGAACCGGTCATATACCGCAATTTTCACCTGTGATTTTAACTTGTCATACAGCGGACTGAAATCCACATACGGATTGGGTGTACCCCAACCTGAGGCAAACACCACGGTTACCTCTCCTTTGCCAGCGGTGTAGAGGTGCATGTTGCGACCACTCACTTCATAATACTTGCCTGGCGGGGGATAGGACTTCATATCCTGCGTGGATTGATACGCTTCATACGCTGTACCTGCCAGCAGCAAAAGTCCTGTGGCAAGCATTATGCCTCCCAGCACCTTTAACCCTCTACGTAGCCCCTTCTGCATCTTCTCTACCCCTTATCCCAAAGGTTCATCTATATATGTATGCTTCAATCGTACCCAAGAAATAGCGGGATTGAAACAATCCCGAGTCCAGTCCTTTCCCCAACCAAAGTCCAGTCTCATTCCCCTACCTGTGACGCAAAAAAACTGCAAATCTCCCATTCAGGAAACTTGCAGTTCATCTATACTTGTATTCTAAAACTCTTACCTCAATCTATCTCACGATGATCCTTACCTATAGTTGCAAAGTAAGACCCACCGGGCAATGATCACTGCCCATCACGTGGCAGTCGATATGCGCATCTGCCACCTTAGGTGCCAATTGATTGGATACTAGAAAATAATCAATGCGCCAGCCGACGTTCCGTTCTCTAACTTTTGGCATATAAGACCACCAGCTGTATACATCCGTACGATCCGGATAGAGATGGCGGAAGCTGTCCACATAACCAGAAGCAAGCAAATCGGTCATCTTGCTACGCTCTTCCAGCGTAAATCCCGAGTTGCCCAGATTGGGCTTCGGATTCTTCAGATCGATCTCCTGATGAGCCACATTCAGGTCACCACAGACGATAACCGGCTTGGTCTGCTCCAATTGCAGAATGTACCCCGGAATCGGTCTTCCCATTCCAGACGGTAAGGCAGCCGGGTCAGATCCCGCTTTGCGTTAGGGGTATAGACGTTCACCAGATAAAACTCATCATACTCCAGTGTAATCATCCGTCCTTCCGGCTCGCTGTCCTCCTCCATCCCGTAACGAACGGATAAAGGCTTGATTCGGCTAAATACAGCCGTACCGGAATAACCTTTTTGATCGCATAATTCCAATATTGATAAACCTCTTCCCCAGGTCCATCTCAATCTGTCCGGCTTGTAATTTGGTCTCCTGAAGGCAGAAAATATCCGCCTGACTCTCCTGATAATAATCCATGAATCCTTTGGTCACACATGCCCTTAAGCCATTCACATTCCAGGACACCAGCTTCATATCCTCATCTCCTCACATCACTCCAATATAGCATGGGCCCATTCCGAGGGACAAGCCTTGCTGCTCTGGAATGAGATGGAGTCATTGGAATCCTTAGGGGCTAGCTTGCCTATATTTCGCTTCGTAACTTGGAGAACACCGCAAGGTCAATATATCTGCCTTTCTCAAACTCATGCTGCCGCAGTACACCTTCCTGTTGAAAATCAAGCTTGTGTAACAGGCGAATTGACGCCTCGTTCTCTGGTTCAACCTTTGCTTCGATCTTGTTGAGCTGCATGCTTGCGAATCCAAAATGTAACACAGCACGCGCCACTTCCGTCATCACACCGCGGCCCCAGAAAGAGGAACGCAAGTCGTATCCAATCTCTGCACGGTTATGTACATCTTCATAGTTCAGGAACCCACAGGTTCCGATCACTTTACGAGTTTCACGGTCTTCAATCATCCAGCGTAAACCCGTGTGTTCCTTGAAAATCTTCGTATACCAGTTCATCTCACCCTGTGCATCCTCCACGGATTCAAAGGGAGTGAATGGCATATATTGCACCACAGCTTCATCGGAATATAACTTCAACAGATCATGGCTGTCCCCAGCCTCTGCCGACCGGAGGATGAATCGTTCTGTCTGAATTAATGGAAATAGATCAAACCTAAATTGCTCACTCATGCTTGGTCTCCTTTGCAACATTCATTGTAGAAGTCCATTTTACTACACTTGCCTTCATCAAGCTTTTACTATTAATATGTTCTATTAAGGCATTACTGTATACAAGGGTACATAGGAAAGGACGTGCTATTATCACACAATCATATGACGTTATTATCGTTGGAGCCGGCTCCATGGGTATGAGTGCTGGGTATTATCTATCGCGCAGTGGATGCAAAACTTTATTAATTGATGCCTTTGATCCTCCGCATACGGAAGGAAGTCATCATGGGGATACCAGACTGATGCGCCATGTGTACAGTGGAGGGCCTGACTATATTGCCATGGCATTACTTGCACAGAAGTTATGGCATGAGCTGGAGGAAACGACCGGAGACCAACTGTTTGTTCCTTCCGGTGTACTAAATGTGGTTGATCCGGAGATTCATTCCTTCCGCAACCGATTGAGCCATGCAGATGATGCAGGTATTCGGTATGAAACATTGCACGCAGCCGAGGTAATGAAACGCTGGCCAGGTATTACAGTACCTGAACATTACGAGGGCATGTATGAACCTGGTGCGGGTTATTTGTATAGTGAACCCTGTATTCGTGCCTACCGCAAGGCAGCCGAGACTCATGGTGCCACCTTGTTAACTCACACTCGGGTAGAGCATATCGAATACGGACCACATTCCGTCGCAGTTCAAACTTCAGGTGGTGAGACCTACCATGCCAATCAAATCATCCTGAGCGCTGGCGCCTGGTTTCAGACATTAAAACCTTTCGTGGATCTCCCGATCCAGGCAATGCGTAAAACGGTTGGATGGTTTGATGCACCAGAAGCTTTGTACGGGGAGGCACACTTCCCCGGTTTTACACTGGCAGGAAAAGAAGGTACATATTATGGATTTCCAAGCATTGGCGGATCAGGTCTGAAGATGGGTCGTCATGATACGGGTCAGGTGTGGACACCAGGAAGTCCAATGGCTCCATTTGGTACGGAAGAAACGGACGAGGGCGATCTGCGTAGGCTGCTCGAACTTCATATGCCTCAGGCAGCAGGAGAATTGAAGCGTGGTAGTGTATGCAAATATGAATTCACTTCGGATGAAGATTTTATTATCGACCGACACCCTGCCCATGAACGTGTGTGGCTCGCAGGTGGTTTCTCCGGTCATGGCTTCAAGTTTGCAAGTGCCATTGGACAGATTCTATCCGACTTGGTGCAAACGGGGCACACGGATCAGGATATTAGCAGGTTCGCCCTATCCCGTTTTCGTTAAGTACCTGCCGGGTGGATAAATAATATGTATGTCTAAAATAGTTACTTTCTTAGAGGGTGCAGTGTTGCTTAGAGCACTGCACCTCCAAGAAAGAAGGACACGTAAGAGCGTTAATTCATGCCCACTCACACTAATTAACTTTGACTAGGCTCCACTGCTGATTGGCTCCGCCATTGTCGGCCCACTGAATGGTGGAGGCGCCCGCGGTCAGAGAACCTTGATTGATGTCAACCGTCAGGCCACTATTTCGATTCGCAAGTACCACATATCCTCCCACATCAATTGGCAGCCATTGCTGATTGTTGCCCCCGTTATCCTGCCACTGAATCAGAGCGGCTCCGCCTTGTGTAGAACTCGAATTCACATCCAACAAAAGCCCACTGCCCACATTGCGGATGTTGTAATATCCGTTACCTGCCGACTCCAGCTTCCACTGCTGGTTGGCTGCTCCATTATCATTCCACTGAATGATCGTTGCCCCACCCGTAGAAGAAGCACCGTTAACATCAAGTGCAAGTCCACTGTTACGGTTGATTAATTTGTAGATGGCCCCAGCTTCATATCCTGTACCACCATTGTAAGTTGCACCGGAAATGACGTAAGTTGTGACCGAGTTGGCCTTGGCCGTAGCGGTAAAGGTTTTGTTTTGCACCGAAATATTGGTCAGTTGCTGCAACTTCTCTGTTGAAGAGGTACGATATACTTGAGCAGACGTGCCTGTGTTAGTAAAACGACTTAGATCATAGGTTACCGTTGTATCTGTCGATTCCGAATTGGTTGTAACCAGCACAACTTTGCCGGAAACTGTATCATAGGCTGCAAGGGTATTGGCATCACTCATGCCGATAATCTTGTATCCAGGACGAATAAATTTGCTGTAGTTGCCCATGACATAATATTTTTGGTTCACGGTGTAACTGGTCGTTTGTGTATTGTTCAAGACGTTCTTGAAGAATCCCCATCCTTCTGCACTATCCACGGCTTGCCAATACACCCATCCACTTGCGCCCATATTACGAATATCTTTGAGGATGGTCCGTGACATCGTAAGTCCACTTGCATCCCCATCTCCATATTCCGAGGTCCACAGATGTTTGCCCGCAGACGTCGCTGTGTTGCGTAAAGCAGTACGATTACTTCCGCCATACGTATGGGTGTTGATCTGAGTGATCGCTGATTTAACTGCATTGCTGTAGCTGTTGAACGACACATTGGTATCATCGATACTGTATTCTTCCGGTGCGCTCAGCTTTGTGGACAGGCCCTTCGCATTCAACGAAGCTTGTAATTGACTCAGAATTGTGTTCTGATCCGCCCGTTCAAAGTGCATGCCCTCCTGGTCATTGCCCTGCTTCCACCACGTCGAGATCGGTTCATTCAGCGGAGTTACGCTATCGAATGTGATCCCCAGTTATCCCGGAAATGCTTCACGACCTCAGTCAGATAATCGGCAAAATCATCATAATAATCGGGCTTGAGGTTATTCCCTCCATTAGCTGCACCGGACACACCACCACTAATCGTCATCCAGTAAGGTGCGGAATTCGCAAAGGCTTCGATGACATTCACGCCTTGAGCTTTGGCAGCTTGCAGCATATAACGCTGGTTCGCATCTGCATTCCAGTCATACACGCCGGGAGAAGGCTGGTAGCCCGGAACGGCTTTGCGGTATTCGAGGATATTAGAAGATGGATTATCCCCGCCTCCAATGTTGTACCGCAGGATGTTCAGACCCAGTCCGGTATTCGCGTTGAACATTTTCTCTACGTACTCATCGCGATTGGAATATTCTCCAACCACCTTGCCCCACCATGCGAGGGATGTCCCCCATCCTTCCATCGTCTGATATTGCTTTGATGGATCGGCAACAGCCGTGTAAGCTCCTGCGGCAGATACCTCTGTGCCCAAACCCAAACTCCCTGTTAGCAGACTTCCTGCCAGCAGCAACGAGCTCATTCGTTTTAACCACTTCATCCGCTTCACTCCTTATCATTTTACACTTGCACTCCGATGTCAGAACAACTTTCCGATCGCTGTTATCCCCAGATTTTTTTAATTATTCTCTAAAAGGGGAAAATCCGGGGATAAACGCGCACGCTTCGCTTCTTCAAGTTATTTCTGACCTCTCCGTTATCGTGTAAATGTATAGTTTAACTTAGAAAATAAACACCTATTATTGTGCAACCTCTCGGAAGGTCGCGTCTGACTTATCTATTGCGGTAACGACAGCTTCCAATTTCAGCACATTATTGTAATGTCTCAGATACAGGTTCGGGTTACTAAACGATGCATACGATGTCCAACTAGCGTTAGCAAGGCCATTTACACGTTTGAACGTGGCGTCATTTCGGAACGTAGCGCTGCCGTCATTTTTCACGAGTGTAATGTTGCCATTATTATTGCGCAGGAAATAACCCGGATAATTCATGGACTCAAACGAAATGCCTGTTGCATTTGACAGACCTGGAACGATACGGAATTGTGCATCCTCCGCCGGACTGACATTGGCATCAATCCGTGCCTGATAGTTGTAGTGACGAATGAAGCTGCCAGGTACATTGAAGGACTCCAGCTTGCGGATATCACCCGGTTGTCCGGACTCTTTCAATACGGTCATATGCCGGACGAGTCCGGTAAGACCCGCAATCTCTTGTTTGGCACCCCAAGTCTGGAAGTTGTCAGCAGAGTCGCTGTAATAATATTTTTGTGTCGCATAGCCGTCAAAGTAGATTCGCCATGAACCATTATCCAACTGAACAAGCGCCGGGCCTTCCACCCAAGAACCCCAACCTGCCCAATCCCCTGTGCCTTTAAAGTTGTAAGGACCCGTTAGCGAGGTGGATGTCGCATATTCAATGTATTTGGTGGTCTCGTTTTTGGTAAAAGCATGATAGGTTGAGCCTGTCTTCACGATAAAAGTGTCGATATAATTGGGAGCAATGCCTGCCAGTTCAGTAGGTGCAGACCATGAGGTAGATGTTAGATTGCTACCTGAAGCTGTGAGTACATAAGGTTTGAAATTCTGATAGTTGCCTGGTGAGAGGGACACGATAATGTTCAGACTGCCGTTGCTGTCTTTGAACCATTCTGGTGCCCAGGTGTGTGCAATTGTGGTCGGTGTGGATAATGTAATGTTACGGACAAATGTCCAGTTTACCTTATCCGGGCTGGAGGCGATGCCGATGGTGTTACCCGACCAGTTCGTGGTATAAACGACGTAATATAGACCATCTGTGTGCTTCATGATGCTGGGATCGCGGATCAGATTGGCCGGAGGTGTATAGGCTGGCCCTTTTAGCAAACCATAGTGGGTTGCATTATACGATTCATAGATATACATATTGGACTCACTTGTGTTCGTAAAGGCTGATATCGTATAAACACTTGTCGCTGCTCTGGCTGTATTGGGGAATAACATCGTTAATAGAAGCAATGTTCCAAGCAGCAGAATCATTCCGGCCTTAAAACCTTTGGACTTTCCTACTCCTATTCCTCCTATTCCCTCTTCCTTCTTCGTCAACATTGGGTCATCTCCTTATCCATGATCGAATGGAATAATTAATTAGACTTAACATACCCTATGGCAGAATACACGTTATCTTGGAGTCAACCTCTATAAACACACCTTACGACTACCTGTTCAAATTCCAATTACATGAAGCATCACTCCCTTCACAGATCATGGATGAACACTCTTTATATATGTAAACGTTTACAAATAATAATGCTACAAATGTTCCCTATGCTTATCGTACAAACCTGATTACCACAGTTCCCCATCCTCTTAGCCGAACTCACTCCCAAGACCGAATCCGAAGATTCACAAATCCAGGTCAATTGGGCTAAGAAAATGAGGGGTAAAACTGCGGTAAAAATAAACTTTTGCGTTATGTGATGCTATTTTCTAATCCTGGTCCATTACTATAAAAGGCTGCTTCAAACTCGAACGATCTCGTTCCAGTCATCGCTCCCTTGCATCTCTAAATCAATAAGACAGCTAAAGATCAATACATGAGCTACTCCACCGCAACCCACGGATAACGGGATGGCGCATCCAACAGGAATCGTACACGTTCTGGTGTTCTACCTTCTTCATCGAACAAAAGTAATTCATTCTCTTCCTGTAGCCATGCTACTGGAATCTTGTAATCCTCTTGCGGACCAATCTGCCAGTAACGGCCCAGATGATGTCCGTTCAGGTGAATGGTTCCTTTGCTCATCCCGGTCAGGCGAAGCATCAGATTCACTTTATGATGCTCAGAAAGAGTAGGCTTGGTGAAACGCCAGCGGTACCAAACGGGCTGACCATACGATCCTCTGACTGGAGTATGATTGGATACAGGATGAGACTTCTCGCTCAATGTAGCACGATTAACCGATCCATTCGTGGTGTGGGGATCCAAATTGGCAGTACAATTGCCACCTGTGGCGATACCAGACTGTCCTGCACGCTGGATTGATCCCTGTCCAGGATGTAGCGCTTCCTGTTCTACCTCGTATCTCTCCCATTGTTGCGGAAGTAATACATCCGTCCCTGCCATACGCCAATCCTTCAGTTCTCCCTGACTTGGATACGTGATCAGTTCCAGTCGATTCAGCGATGAACGGCTATATTGCATTTCCAGTGTATTCGTCTCTCCGGGCTTGATATACAGAGATATGTCTAACGTCTGGAAGGCAAACCAATCCTGATATCCCTCCATCGGAACTTCGATGCCATTGATACGAAGACCTTTGCTCAAGGCACCCACAAGAATCGCCCGATCCATGCCATCCAGCGTAAAGCTTCTGCTCAGAAGTGGCGCCCCATGTATAGAGTTCACCTCATCGAGATGCACAAGTCCACTCTCCATACGCCAATCCCGACGAATATCCCGAACTTTGCCGCCCAGATACACAGCACCAGCCAGACCTTTGCTCTCACCTAAATACGGGGAGAAGTTCAATCTGCCCATATGCTGCACCAGAATCTGAAGTGTATTCTTCCCTTTGGCCACCTGCAACTGCACTCCAGCGGCACCTACCTGACGCACTAATGCCTGCTGAACACCATTAACAATGATTCTGGCAGTATCCTGGATATCCGGCAAAATGAGCTTAGTGATCCCTTCGGTTGGACTCTCGAAATCACATTCGTACAATAAATAACCAAAATCTTGTCCATACCGAGAAAAGTCTTCCGGTTGTCCACTCGCCGAGCGTTCCTTCGCAGTTAACGCAATACGTGACATCTCAGGAGAATCAGACAATGCCGGCGCACTCGGTAATGTCCACGGAAGCTGCTGCTGTTTACCTGCAATAGGCTTCTCGCTGGCATAGAACTCGTGACCTGTTAACGTCCGTTCTCCATCGGTCCAGTCACCAAGCAGCGTAATTGTGCGATCTGGGTCAGTAATCATGCCCTTGACCTGACCAGATGGCAATACGTCTACGTCATCGAAGCTGATCGCATAACGAAGTCCCTTCTGGTCTGTTGCTTCCAATCGCCATGTTCGATTCATCGTCTCTTGATCCAGAATGACGAAACGGATCGGTGTGCCGTTTGCTTTCAATCGGATCATTCCCGGCTCTTGGAAATGGAACAGATCGAAGCGGTATACGTTCCTTGCTGAATCATGTTCAACCAGCACTTGCACCGTACTGCCCGTAACGTTTAGTGCCCCAGCTTCCAGTTCAACAACTGACCGCTGCCCGGCAGCGGCCACGATGAACAGGGTTAATTCTCCGTTTATCATTTCATTGCCCGTAATCATCGTACCCGCAGTCAGATATACGTGTTCAGCAATCTGTACTCGATCCAGCAACGGAACAATCTGACCCGGATTCACCGATACGGGAAGAGTCCGGCCTTCCTCCAGCGTAATGTGCATGGTCTCGCGTTCATCCTTGTGACTCTCCAGAAACCAAATCTTCTGGTTGCCAGCCTGTCTGCCTCGTACAGATATGCCTTCAGGATGACGTACAACGATCTGTTCTTCTGGAATTTCCTCTGTTTCCATCAGAAGGGCCCCGAAAGCATGGACGAAATAGGATAAATTCTTGGTTACTGCATATTTCGGTGTCACCCGTCCATATTCATTCAGCGGTGCATCATAGTCATAGGACGTAATCATGAAAATATCACTGCTACCCATCGTTCTGCCGCCATATCCACCAAAGTTCGTGCCACCATAGAACATGTAGTGACTGATTCCGGTATACCCGGCACGCAGGATTTCCATGATGCGTCTCTCCAGCAAAGGCGCTGTCTTCTGAATGGCTGAAGGTCCTCCCCAATTCTCAAACCATCCGGTCCAGAATTCCGTGACCATCTTCGGGGTGTCCGGCTGTTTGGCTCGGAGTTTCTCATAATGCCCGTCAGCACCTGACCAGAAATTAGCCCCTTCAATTGTGCCTTCCGCCCCGCCAACGCAAGTGATCAGCGTAGCGTCAATGCCACGTTGCAACAATCCATCTCTCAGCGTATTCATATGGTCACTTGCAGCAGCGTCATCCATCAGATACCCGTATTCATTCTCCACCTGAACCAGAATGACCGTGCCTCCAGCGGACAGCTGGCGTTCCCGAATAATCGGCACAAGCCGGTCAAAATACAAATTCACATAGTGCAAATACGTCTCATTATTTTCCCGGAATTTCACGCCATCCTTCGTACCAAGCCAGTATGGAAAACCGCCAAAATCCCATTCTGCACAGATAAACGGACCCGGACGCGCGATGACCCACATGCCCAGTTCTGCGCACAAATCCAGAAATGCTCCGCAATCGTTGTCCCCTTCAAAGGACCACTGTCCTTCTTCCGGTTCATGCACATTCCATGCAAAGTAGGTGTCGATGCAATTCATGCCTGCCAGCTTCGCCTTCAGCAGAACCTCACGCCATTCTTCCTTCGGCATACGGAAATAATGGATCGTGGCACTGTTCAGAAATACACGCTCTCCGTTTAGGAAAAAGCTGCGTGCATCGTATGTTAATTCAGATAGAACACCGTTCTCAGCCCTAGTGATGTTCTTCTCCTGTTCCTGCAGCAAAAGGGATGCTTTCTCTGTCAAAGTGATCCCCTCCTTCTCTTTATTTATATAAATTGAACTAAAGATTATTTACACTGCACACTTCGATTACAGAACAACTTTCCGATCGCTGTTATCCCCAGATTTTATGAATTCCTTTTCTCAAAGGGAAAATCCGGGGATAGCATATGCTTCCGATGTAGTTTTCTTGCAGAAAGCTTGTAGGCGAACGCTTCGCTTTTTCAGGTTTTTTCTGTCCTCTACGTTTGGTGTAAATGTTTAGTTCAATTTATATAGGTTCATATGTCCTGTAATTAATTTAAGGTGAACCAAATTCGTTGAACTGAAAGATGATCTATACTGGCACTACGATGTCAGAACAACTTTCCGATTGCTATCATCAGTTCCCCTGCAACGTCACGCCTTCCAGTACAACCGTTGTGATAGAATTAACTGCGGTAGGTACTTCCAGTCCGTTGGCATACACCGGAATGTCTTCAAGCTGTTCCATGTTCCGGTCCGGTGAAGTCTGATACACCTGCGCAGTGGCTGATTTTCCATACGTGTACCCTTCCAGTTCAAACGCCGTTGTTCCAGCTGACAATTCGTGACGAATCACCAGCACCAGTCTCTGACGTTCCGCGTCATAAGCAGCCAGTGTGCGTCCACCATCCGTTGGAATAATCGTCGCGCCGGGACGAATGAACTTTGTAAACTGGGCCATACCATAATACTGTTTGGTCATCTCATACTGCTCTTCTCCGTTAAAGTTGGCGTGAATGAATCCCCAGTTATTATTGGCGCCTTCATCTTCAACGGCCTGCCAGTATACCCAAGCGGATGGCTGCATGATTTTCAGATCAAACATGATTCGCTCTGCCAACTCTTGCACCGAGGTCATATCCTCATGACTGTGCGGCTCGCTGCCGCCCGTTCCGTACTCGGACATCCACAGCTTTTTGCCATGGCGTTCTGCCAATGTGCGCAGCTCTTCCATTTTGCTACCATTATAGGAGTGGGTATTGATCTGCTGGATTACGTCCAGCGTGTCCTGATCATAGAGGTTGAAATTAAACACCGTCTCATCAATGCTGTTATCGTCTGCGGCACTAATGACGGTTCCATCCAGTCCTTTGCTCTTCAACGATGCAGCAACTTTCTTGATAATCTCGGCCTGTTTCTCATTGGTAAAATGACTGCCTTCCTGCATATTGCCCTTCTTCCACCAGTCGGAGGAAGGTTCATTGAGCGGATTCAGTGTGCGGAAGGTGATCCCCACTCGTCCCGATAATGTTTCACAACTTCGGTCAGATAATCGGCAAACGCATCATACTGATCGTCACGAAGATTATTGCTGCCATCCTCGGCTCCGGTAACTGATCCACTGATCGTCATCCAGTAAGGTGGTGAATTGGAGAATGCTTCAGCAATATTCACGCCACGCTCCATCGAGCCTTGTAATACAGCCCGCTGACCTGCATCAGCCTCCCAATCCCACTCTCCAGGTTCAGGCTGGAAGCCAGGTACATCCCCGCCGGGACGGAGGGCTTTCATCTCCGGATTCTCCTCACCGCCAATATTGTAACGAACGATGTTCAGACCTAATCCTTTCTCCGGATCAAAGACCAGATCCATCACTTCACTAACCTTCGCCTGATCCTTCCATCCGCCCAGATCGTTGGCCCACCAGGCAAGTGACGTGCCCCAGCCTTCAAAATGATCATAGGACTGATCCAGCTTCAGACGTACCGGTTCCTCTTGAAATACAAGTGTTTTGGATGATTCATTGGCAAAATGATTGATAACAATTCCTCCTCCTGCCAGCAGGGCAATCAGGGCTACACCCATAATGATATAGTTCCGTTTGCTCCTGCTGCGTTGTTCTTTATGCGCCATGGGCTATACAATCCCTTCTCCATGTACGATGATTACTTCGTTGACCTTGAACGTCAGGTTCAATACATACACACATTACAGACACTTCGGTTACTTGATTCCGCTGCTTCCGCCGCTAATGTTGGCTTCATAGACATAACGTTGTCCGAACAGATATACCAGCACCATCGGAATAGTGAGGAACAGGGAAGCGATCATCACAAGGTTCCATGGCGGCATCTGCCCACCACCTACCGTAGTCAACAGCTGCACTCCGAGTGCCAGCGGCATTTTCTCCGGATCATTGATATAGATGAGCGGCCCCATGAAGTTGCCCCAGTTATAGGAGAACGAAAAGATCGCAATGGCAGCAAGTATCGGATAAGTCAGTGGCATAATGATCTTCCAGTAGATTCCCGGGTGTCCCATACCATCGATCATGGCGGCTTCATCCAGTGATTTTGGAATACTCATGACAAACTGCCGAATCAGGAATACGTTGAATGCTCCGGCGAAGAAGCTTGGTACGATCAGCGGGTAAAATGTATTAATCCAGTCCAGATGACGGAAGATGATGAACTGCGGTACCATCGTCACCTCACCAGGAATCATCATCGTACTGAGCAACACAATAAACAGGAAACGGCTGCCTTTTGCCTTGATTCGGGCAAAGCCGTAGGATACGATCGAAGCTGATAATACCGATCCGACAATCGTAAAGACGGTAATGATGACCGAATTTTTGAGATATGTTCCAAGATTGTTATTCGTAAAAATCGTATAAAAGTTCGACCATTGGAACTCCATTGGAACGAAGGTAAAAGCTGATTTGACGGTTGTTGCGTCACTTGCCAGTGCAATGGAGATCATGTACAGGAAAGGCGAAGCAAGCAGCACCCCGACCAGAATCAGAAAAATATAGGATATCGTCTTCTCCACAGTCGATGGATTACTCATTGGCTTTTCCCTCCTCGTAGTGCACCCATAGCGCCGATGAACGGAATACAACGAGTGTCAACGCCATGATGATGATGAATAGTACCCAGGCAATCGCCGATGCATATCCCATTTTGTAGAATTGGAACGCATTCTGGAATAAGTAGGGAACAACCATCTGACTTGAATTGTCAGGTCCGCCGGCAGTAACGATGAATACCTGCGCGAAGGTCTGGAGCGCTCCAATCATACCAGTCACGAGATTGAAGAAAATGACGGGAGTCAGCATCGGGAATGTAATATGGAAGAACGATTGCGTACTCTTCGCTCCATCAATGGCAGCGGCCTCGTACAGCTCCTGTGGAATACCTTTCATACCTGCAAGCAGCAATACCACGCCACCACCTACACCCCATAAGGACATGAGAATCAATGCAGGCTTAACCCAGTTCGGATCAAGAAGCCAGGCGGGACCCTGAATACCGAAGATCGCAAGTGCCTGGTTGATCAACCCTTCCGTCGGTGCAAGCAAGTGGATGAAGAGCAATGAACTCGCAACCACCGGAACAACGGAAGGCAGATAGAACAGAATACGGAAGAAGGTGATCCCTTTGATTTTCTTGTTCAGGTAATAGGCAATCCAGAGCGAGATCGACATGCCCAGCGGAATGGATATCAGTGCATAGAAGAATGTATTGCCGACGGATTTCCAGAAGATCGGATCATCGGTCAGTAACGTTTTGTAATTGTCGATACCGATGAATTCAGGGGACTGGAACAGATCCCAATTCGTGAAGCTCATATAGATGGAAAACAGGATCGGACCCAGGGTCAGCCCCAGAAACCCGATCAGCCAAGGCGAGATGAAGATGTAGAACCATTTCCCGTCCTTTTTCTCACGTTAAGCCCTCCCATGACGCAGAGAGCAGATGGAACCCGCATTCACGCCGATTCCACCTGTCCTGCTGTCGCTGCTATTTGTGCATGTTCAGAAAAATCCTCTATTTGTAGAGTCTTTCCAGTCCACTCTGAATTTCAGTTACGGTATCATCAAGCGAGGCTTTGTTGTTGAAGTACACACCCAGCTTATCGTTAATGAGCTTCATCATTTCGTTCCATTGCGGGTTGAACGGTTCTGCATAGATCGTCGATTCACTGAACGCGGCCATGTTGATTTTTTTGCCGCCATATTCAGCATTGAGGAATTCATCACTGGACAGACCGGCTTTGGTTGCAGGAGCATCCTGACCGGCTTTGACCATCGGCATCTGTGCTTCCGGTGTGGTCAGTGCTTCGATGACTTTGAAAGCTTCTTCCTTGTGTTTGGAAGCGTTGGTAATCGTTAACCCGTTAAAGAATGCGTTTGTTTCGCCCCATACCGGAGAGATATCCCAATTAATGCCTTCCACCTTGGCAAGTGAACCGATGTTCCAGAACCCCGTCGTTTCCATGGCGATCTTGCCTTGAGCGAACAACGGATCGGCTCCGATATTCCCCATGTCGGCAATCTCGGTTGGCGTTGGTCCCGCACCGTGTGTGAAGGTCAGGTCATTCATGAATTGTAATGCTTTCCGCACAGGCTCTGTATTGAAGGTTGGTTTACCACTCTCATCGAACAATGAGCCACCGTTCTGGTAGATCAGCTGCATCCATTGCGGCCACCAGCTACCTGGGTAGTAACCCCATTGAACCGTTTTGCCATTCTCCTTCACCGTCAGCTTCTGAGCTGCCGCCATCAGATCGTCCTGCGTCCAATCTTTGGTTGGGTATTCCACCCCAGCCTTGTCGAACAGATCTTTGTTATAAAAGAGAACCATCGCACCTGCTCGATCCGGCAAACCAAATTGTTTGCCATCATACTTCATCAGGTTGGCAATATCATCGGAATAACGCTCGGACATGTTCACATTGTTCGCCTGAATCATGTCATCCAGCGGTATAATCTGATTCTTGGAGGCGTAAGCCTGGTAGTTCTCGGCAATCATCATGATGTCCGGCGCCGTTCCTCCGGCGATCATGGTCTGTACCTTCTGGTCATAATCCCCTGCAACCACGTTCAGCTTCACGTTAATATCGGGATACGTCTGTTTCACAATGTCGAGTCGTTCCTGATAAATCTTCTTCTCATCCTCCGAGCCCCAGATCGTCATGCTCAAATCAACCTTGCCACCGGACTCGCCGGAAGAACCGTTTTTACTCCCGCTGCTACAGGCTGTCAGACCCATTACCATGACCAGCATCAATAACGAAATGACCTTTAAACTTCTTCTCATACGTTACGCCCCCTTGATATAATGAATGGATGACTACACTGAAACCCGTTTCATGAAATGGGTTTCATTAAGCTGAAACATAAAACCCGTTCCACTTTATGAAAGGGGTTTCATTCACGCACTCATTATATTTCACCCTTCGAGCAAATGTCAACGCTTTCTTTTCCAATTACAGGCCCTTTATCTTGCAGCAGGTCCTGTACTTTGACGCACAATCAACTCCGGTTGCAGAATGATCTGCTTCTTCGGTTTGCCTTGGTTAATCAGCTCATGCAGCACATCCACAGCCTGTTTGCCAAGCTGATACGTGTTCTGGGATACGGTTGTCAGTTCCGGTATAACGGCACTGGCGAGCGGTGTATCATCATAACCCACAATGGATATATCCTTCGGAATCGAGAGCCCATGCTCAATAGTTGACTTAATGGCACCAATCGCTGTGTTGTCGTTGACACAGATGACTGCGGTTGGCGGATTGTCACGATCCAGTAGTTTGGACATCTCCCGTTTGCCGTCGTCGATGGAGAAGCTGCCGAGCAGTTGCCGTTCTTTTGGTATTTCGAGCCCATGCTCCCGAAGTTTCTTCTGCACAGCTCTGACCTTGACCATGGTGGTGGACAACTCTTTCAGGCCGCCAACAAAGGCCATATCGCGATGCCCCAGTTCAAGCAAATGCTCAGCTGCAAGGGCTGCCCCTGCACCTTCATCCGTGTATACCCGGTGAAACCCGCCTTTGGCAATATTGCCATTGACCAGCACGATTGGCATACGTTTGCCCATATCAATCAATTCCTGAGCCATGTCATCCGGACAGACCTGCATGTTGATTCGCCCGCCGAGAAAGATAATCCCGTCTACCCGCTTCTCTCGCAGGATGGACAAATATTCAGATTCCCTGTTGTAGTCACCTGCGGTATTACACAGAAAGAAGGTATACCCCAATCCTCGAGCCTCATTCTCCGCACCCCAGAACACTTCCGGGAAGAAGGGATTTGTAATGTCCGGCAGGATGATGGCAATGGTGCCCGTCTCTTTCTTGATCAGACTGCGCGCCTGCGCATTGGGCTGAAACTGGTGTTTTTCAATGATGGACATAATCTTCTCTCGGGTGCTTGCACGCACAGGTGCCGTATCATTCAGTACCCGGGAGACCGTCGCTACAGATACATTTGCTTCTTTGGCGATGTCGTATATGGTGATCGGTGTCATAGCGGAACCTTCCTTTTTCTCTAATTTTCCCTATTTTCCCTGCTTATCATACCAGATAAGGAATGGCGATGAAATGGGTTTCAGTGACGGGCTTCTCCCACGATGACATTTTACGTGATTTGTTCAACGCGCTTATCGCCTAACGTTACAATTCTCATGGGACATCCTCCTTTTCCTTTATTTTACCTTCTAATCTGTATTCATGGTCCATATATTAAAATGTAAGCGAATTCAATGGAGATTAGAGGAGTGTGAACAACGTCATGATCATTCAAGTCAGTCCGCTGGCAGAAGCAAGACTTACTGAAAAGCTGGGAG
Source organism: Paenibacillus sp. OVF10 (assembly GCA_022836915.1). Classification (GTDB taxonomy): domain Bacteria; phylum Bacillota; class Bacilli; order Paenibacillales; family Paenibacillaceae; genus Paenibacillus. The sequence goes on from CP094668.1 coordinate 6,076,417, forward strand.
ATCGACCAGGCTATTTCAAATTGTTTTATGATACCGATGGATGCGGTTGTGACGGAATTGCGGTACTTCTGATCTTAAACGAGCCGGATAGCGATGATGTTACCGTAGAGGCGGAGTCGCTTCCCTTTGTAATCAACAAACAGCAGCAGATTTACTTTGAACCCTCTCTACGTCTGCAATCCGAGCACAGTTTCCCTTCGTTCCGACTGAGCAGTGATTCCATGATCTATGGCAGTAATGTCAAAGTCCATGATTTACGAGATACCGCAGACGTAGCCCCACAGCCCACTGGATGGTTTGTACGATAAACGTTGAATTAGCACTATAATCAAAACCTCCCAAGCCCAGATGTCATGCGGGACGGGAGGTTTTTTATCAATTTTAATGAATTCATTAGGCATTATGTTCGTAAACATTTCATATTCGTGCAGTGCTCTGTACCTCTGCTGCTCTATTTCCGAATATTTTTCGGGACAAAAGAGGTGAAAATTTGATTAATTAATATGGACTTTAGTTTAATACAAATAATTACAAGTAAACCGTATACTTAGATAACCACATATGAATTTAGGAGATCCACAAAACGGAATCCCTAATTAAAGATATAAGTTTAGTTATACCAAAAACACGGTTAGAACATTGTATCCGTTTAGAAGTGTCGAGGAGGAAAATTAAAACTTATGAAGTTACCCATGATCCTGAACGTAGTCCGCATCTTGTTGAGTATTAAAGTCATATACCTTATTATTTCTTTCAGTGTATTTCTCTATATTTTCAGTCAAAATCCTGAAGCCTTTGCCGGTTATCAAGTGAACGGCAATGATTTGATTAATTTCTCTAATGAAATTACTGGGAGAATCATATTTTTGATCATTCCTAGTTTGCTTGCTATCATTTGCATCACCAAACGACAATTCAGATCGACTGTTACGTTCCTGAGTATCGCTTTATTTATCGGACTACTGAATGAAGGACTATTAACTGGACTTATTCAACTATTCGCCTTGTTAGTTGTGCTCTTACATCGACCAAGTAAGATATTTTTAAAGCGCCAGGATTCAAATGACACAGAGACACAATATATCGCCAAGAAGAGCCTAACTTAAACGTTTGGCTCTCTTTGTTTTGGTTTCTTTGCATCACTAAGCCTACTTCTAAACCCTATCACTCAGATTACTTCACAAGAATTTCAATTGGATTCATGGTTAATGAGATATCCGCGGTCATATCCACAATGAGATTTTGTTTCCTTTCTTGGTTACCATAAATTCATCCTCAACCTCAACCAGTTGACCTGATTTAAATTCAGTTACATATCCCACATCCGTATAATTACGCTCCTCGTCACTACCGGAAAAGAAAAAACGAATGATAGGTTTTCCATGGGTTACTTCAACAGGTTTAATACCTGTATATTTTAATGTTCCTTTTACTTTAATTGTCTCACCCATACTTAAAACTGTTGGTGTTGTTACTTCGAGAATAAAATCAGATGTTACTACACGTTCAGTAACATTATCCTCATTTTTTTCGGTTGATGAACACCCAGCTATTGTCATGGATACCGCTAATACCAACATTAAGATGTTATTACTTATTATTAATAATTTCATCTCACCTCTCTCATACTCTAACGAATGATGTATAGAAAGGGTTGCTCAAATTGTTCCTTAATTCCCCTTAAATATCGTTTACTGTTAGTTCAATCATGTATTACACGAATTCAATTAACTTCCTATCTATTTCCGCGATATCACCAATCTCCGATGTACCATCCCAAAGGATAATGGAAGAAGCTTCATCGTTTTCAACAAAATCATCAAGTTGGCACAATTCACCCATGAACAGAGCTCCATACTCCGTCCGTTCGGGTCCATGAAAACTTGGCTGGAGTCTAAACTTCATTAGCCCTTTGAATTCAACCGTATCCATATTTTGATTGGTTTCCTCAAACAATTCTCTAATTACACATTGCTCCGCATTCTCTCCAGCTTCAATAATACCACCTGGAAGTTCCCAGTTGTTTCTCCACTTATTATGCATGAATAGATACTTTCCTTGGCACTTCACCACAATTAGAGCATGTGTTAGTGGAGCATCCAGTGTGCTTGTAATGACCTTATCGTACTCGATACGAATATATTCCAAAAAATGTTACCTCTTGTATCTGTCATGATTGCCATTTCTACTCCTCCATTTCTTTGTAACCAAAATAAAAAAACGCGCTGGACCTAAGTCCTGCGCGTTCATATATCACAGGATGGGAAGCGCGAATAGCGTTAACCCACCCCAATTTTTTAGGAATGAATTAACGCTATTCATGATGATGAGATTGTTTTAATTCTAAAATTAACATCGGCTATTCTCCTAATCATCAATATATGGAAATGATACCCACTATAGTACTTTAGAGTCAAGTATATAATTTTGCTGATTTACCAATAACGTAACCTTGCCGTTAACTGAACAAAAGCAGCCGATCATATTGATCAGCTGCTTTCTTGGTTTTATGAGCTCTCGTTTTTAAGTTAGTTTAATCTGTTCTGCATGTTTTCTTTTGTTTTAAAGCATGGTCATTGCGTCCTTATCTTCAAATATTATTTCTGTAATTTCATTATGCTACTTAATTTTTGAAAATCAAGACCATATGCTTGCTTCCCATATATTCAACGGAAGTATTTAACTGCTCCGCCACAAAACGAACAGGAACGAACGCACTGCCGTTCTTCAGAAGTAAAGAAGCATCTTGCATCACCGTTTGCTGGTTTACTTTTACCTGCCTGTTCCCTACAGCCCAACGAATCGTTTTACCATCCTTCTGAATCGTTACCTCTTTGGTGCTCTGGTTCCAATTCACGGTTGCCCCAAGCTTCTCGGAGATGAAGCGGATCGGCACATAGGTACGTCCCGTCTTAATAAATGGCGCTGCGATAATACGATAAGCACTTTCTCCCACATAAGCTGTCGTGCTACCGATCACTAAGCGCTGTGTCTTACGCTGACCGCTAGGCAACTCATTTCCTGCCAGTTTCACAAATAATTTATATGTTTTCGATCCCTTGCTTAAATCTAAATAGTTATTTTGCAGCGCAAGTGGTTCAATGAATGCACCCGTATCATAATACGGAAAAAAACTACGTTGTTGGATCGGCTCTAAATCCCAGACTCGATTGTTGTTCAAATAGAGGTAAGCCAAACTTTGAAGATTTCTCAACGGCTCCAAATCATAGATCTGGTTAGATGATAAATCCAGAGAAAGTAAGTTAGTTAATTTAGATAACGGAGTAAGATCTTTGATGTTATTATTCGCAGCATCGAGTCTCCAAAGATTAACCAATCCTGCTAGCGACTTTAGATCTGTGATCTTGTTAGAACTTATGGACAACGTATTCAAATTAACTAGTCCCGTTAGCGCTGAAAGATCATTGAATTGGTTCCTAGATACCGATAAATCTGTCAACTTCGTTAACTTCCCAAGGGGCTTAATATCCTCAATTTGATTGCCACTCAAATCCAAAGTTGTCAAATTTACAGCATCGGATAGAGGTGAAATATCAGCAATTTGATTTCTGCTTAAAGAGAGCTTCGTCACATTGACTGCATACTCCAAACCCTGCAAACTCTTAATTCCTTTACCCGATAAAGAAACGTCGGTCAGTGACTCTAAATCCTCTTTTGTTAGGGATTCATCGTCGTTTTTATTCAAGAATGACTTAAGCGCTTGTTCTAGATTGAGATCCTCAAAAGCCAAAGGCTGTTGGTTAGACACCTCCATGTAAGCCTGTCCTGGTAAGCCCAAACATAGGAAAAAAATAATTAATAATCCAGCAAGGTATTTCTTCATTCTGACCATTCCTCTCTAATGACTGTGTAAACTAGCCAATAGTTGCTTAGATTAAGACGCAATTTACAAAGAAAAGTTGTATTGAAGAGTAATGGTAAGTAGTTGAATAAAAGCAGCCAATCACAATGATCAGCTGCTTTCTTGTTGTTATGAGCTAACGTTTCCCGTTAGTTGAATCACTTAACAGGCTTCTCAGCGTCAATAATTAGAGAGACAAGCCTAATTTACCATTAATATTTCGATGATCAATACGTTTGGAATAGAAAAATATACCTTGTTCTTATCCCACTCCTTGTAATGAAAATTACCTTCTTCATCAGAGTACTCAAGTAACTTTACGTTGAATCCAGCAGCTTTAAACATAATAGTTATAGTTCTAGCATACACGTTCTTGATAGAAATGGTTCTAAATCATTTCCAAATGGAATTATGTGATCTCTATTTTATGAATTAGTTTCAGAAGAAGAAAGAGTTCACATGTCTAAAATTAACTAAAAGTTTTGCAAACATGGGACCAAGGAGACAAACATGTAAGTGCCATCTATTGGAGAAAAGAGGATTTAACTTACTCTCTTATTTCAGGAAAAACAACAATCTTGAACCGTTATACGATTACCAAACATTAATTGAAATAGCAAATACAATAAATTGATTTTTAGTATGCGTATAGATTAATAATTACTCATATTCAAAGAGATCGCTTCTTCATAAAACAAAATTTACATTCTTTCTTAAGAATGAGATGAATCCAGCTTTCGTTTACGAAGCATGAACAGAAATAACGCAGCAATAATCAGACCATATAGTAGTGATGCTCCAATGACAGTTAGTTTACTATAAAGCGTCGCAGCATCATAATCAACCAGCACGTTTACTGTGCTATTTAATGGAGGCAATAAAAGAATCGCGTTTTCTAAGCTTTCAGGCAAAATATTTTTAATTCCCTGTACGGAAAGCGTAATGACAACGACAACACTTAACAATAATAAAGACATTACTCGGGATCGAAAAAATTTAGAACTGAACCAACAAGCTAGTGCGACACCTAACCAGGATGAAGATACATGATAAATCAACGACATGCATAGTTCTCCAAGGCTGGGATTTCTATCAAATTTTTGAAATAATGCAGGAAACAACACCGCATATAACGCCAACGGGACAGAAAATAGCCAGCTATATACCAATTTAGAAATATACAGTTTAAGTATACTTCCACTGTGCAACATCGTTACAGATTCCTGATTCGCCGTTTCAATATCTATGAGCGTATAACAAATAATCGCAGAAATAATAAATAAAAATGTCGTTGAAAACGCATAACTTGCCATCACGGGATTTGGAACTACACTATACACAAATATGATACCCAGAAAAAAGACAAATGTAGGCGAGCCATACCGATAAGAACGCATGTAGCAAATATGTAAGAAGGACACCAGTGAAGTCATTCATTCAGCTCCTTTCTTGAAAGGCTGTTAATCTCTCCACCTTTATGTATAAATTCAATTAAAAAGTCACGATAATCTTTCTTCATAATGGTGAACAGGAGATCACCATTATCGTATGTTTTCCAAGTAACGTCAGAAAATAAATTTGAAAGACGATCTACAGTCTCCTGGTCCACTGAACCTTCCATTTCGAAAAAATCAGTCGAATGAGCTGAAGAATCATCTACATCATCCATCAGTATTCGCCCTTGCCTGATCCAGTATGTCCTACTCTCCAATTGACTTGCTAGTAACGGATCATGAACCGCCGCAAGTATTGAAGTTCCTTGAGATTTTATTCTCTTTAATGAGCTTAGTAAGTGCCCTGTAGATTCTTTATCTAATCCTGAAAACGGCTCATCCAGTATAAGGATATCCGGTGCTTTGATCATTGCTTGCATTAGGTTCGTTTTTTGCAACATTCCTTTAGAAAAATGAGTCATTTTCAACGTATTAGTCTGTTCAAGACTAAAAAACTCATGCAACTCCCTAATACGAGTCTTCAGATTTATTTTTGATACACCAGATATTCTCCCCATGTGTGTCAGGTACTCAGTAGACGTCATCCTTAGTTTTGAGAGTCGGTCAGGGGTGTACCCAATAACTAAATCAGAATGCTTCAGTAACCTTTCTCCTGAACTTATTGGAATTAGCCCACCCACAATTCGGAGCATCGTACTTTTTCCGGATCCATTGTTACCCCTTAAAATTATACAATCTCCTTTGTTCATCGTAAGAGAGACATCAATTAATACATCTCTATTTCCATATTTTTTGGAAACTTCCTTAAGTGTTAATAGTGCCTGCGTTGTCATTTGCCCACCACCTAAAAAAATCACTACCGTTACATTTTTGAATTGATGGAACTTAAACTTAGGCATCTCGTTTACGGTAAAATACAATAGCTACTGTAATAAAGATCAATGTCCATAACATTAAAATACCTGTCCCTTGCGTGGGTGTAAGGATATTTATTTCATCAGAGGAAAGCGGCATATACATATAATATCCTGCCGTATCCGGAAAATATATTTTAGTACTAGGTAGAAAATCTCTCGACAAAGGACTGACAACGAAATAACAACCAAGCAGTATCACTAATGCAGGAGTGGTTCGTCTTAGTAAACTACCTATAGCTGCACTGAGAAGTGTGGTTAATGTCAGATAGCCTGTTGCACCTGCTAATGTCTTGATCAGTGTGTCGATTTCAATCTCTACTGCTGTGTCTCTCATCATCATAAAAGTATATAGTATACCGGATCCAGCAATAATAAACGCCGCAGGAACGGTTATGATTGCCAATGCCAAATGCTTCATGGATAATTGAATCCCACGCCAAGGTATCGTAGCTAACGTCGTTCGGATCTGTCCACTGGTATACTCCGAACAAGTAGCTATGATCCCAAGAATAATGAATCCTGCTTGAAGATATCCCATAGAAGCAAGCCCTATATTCAGTATACTTTGCGTCCCTGCTGCCCCTTGTAGACCAATAGAAGTAAAAGCTGCGGCTAATAGTAAATTAAGAATGAATGTACTTATTAGAGTGAGCCATATCAATGGTAATGTAACTAATTTATCCAGTTCAGCACGAAGAATTTGTGTTATCTTTCTACTAGAAGGGACACTCATGCTGCAACGTCCCTCCTATGGAATACAATTGCTGAAGCAATGAAAAGAACGACTACCCAGGCAGACATGACTAAGCCGCCAGTGAACGGGGTGAGAAATCTGTCGCTCAGAAACATAAACATTTCAAGGCCAGCCCGATCCGGTAAGTATAACGCTAACTGTGTAACCTTAGAAAGCAGGAAACTAAATGATACAACGGAAGTATTTATGATGAGCACAGCAAGCGGAATAGTGCCATTCTTAGTTAGAACAGTAATCCCAAATGCTAAAAGAGCAGTGAATGTCCAGTAACAAACTGCACCGAGCAGTTTAGACCATTCAAATGCAGGGGTATACTCACCAAGAACAAGATGCGTGGCTGACACAGTTGTCATTATAGCAACAATACAAAGCAGTACGCTGATTACGGTCACAGCGCCTGCTTTTGCCAGCAAAAAATGAATACGGGATGAAACAACCGTTAAACTCGTTGTAATCTGTTGTCCTCCACCAGATTCACTGCTCTCCATCAAATACTCGCTACTGACAGCATACACACCAAGAATGATGACACCTTGTACACCAAGAGCCAATCCAATATAGCCAACTTCCGATACCCGTGTGCTAACTCCAGCTATAATCTCCTCTTTTTGTGCCATACTGTCCATGGCAGCAATGAACGCTGGGGCAAAGGCCCCAATAAGAAAGGCAAGCCAAATGCCGGGCAGGAGAGTAATTTAGATAGTTCCGAGTTAAATGCTCTCATACAACTTCACCTGCATTTTCGGAGGTCAGAGCAAAAAGGCTTCCTCTAGGTTGGAATGGTTACCTATTACTTCTTCCAATGTTCCATCTACAACGATTTTTCCATGCTTAATAATCACCACATCATCAACAGTCTCTGCAAGCTCTCCCATTAGATGACTAGAAAGTAACACCGTGTTTCCAGACTCAGCACGTTCACGTAAAAATGTCCGAATAAAGCGAATTCCTTCTGGGTCGAGCCCATTTACGGGCTCATCTAAAATCAATATATGGGGATCACCAAGTAATGCAGCCGCCATTCCAAGCCTTCTCCCCATACCAAGGGAATACTTCCCAACTCTTTTGCCAGCTGCATTCGTAAGACCTACGATTTCCAGAACTTCCTCGACACGGGAGCGGGGCAACCCTGCGGCACGGGCAATCCAACGCAAATGAGCTCGTCCTGTTCGCATACGATGAGCTCCCGATCCATCAAGTGCGGCACCTACGGTTGTTAGAGGATTATGTAATTCTGCGAACGGCTTTCCATTAATCAGTGCACTCCCTGAGGTGGCACGATCTAATCCAAGCAGTATGCGAAGTGTAGAGCTTTTACCTGCCCCATTTGGACCTAAAAAACCAGTTACTCTACCTGGTCTAGCTTTAAAACTGATACCTGATAGGATTTCCCCAGTTCCACGATGTTTGACTAAATTATTAATGGTAAGCAACCATAACACTCCCTTTCTGTTATGGTTCTCATTATAAAGAAGCAAAGTTACATCTCGGTTATCATGCTGTTTACTTCTGGTTTAACTTTAGGTTGAGCTCTACCAATAGCTACTCTTGTGCCAATGTCATTTGATGTAAAGTCAGCTTTCAGCTTCATTTTTTTCAACATATAATTTGAAGTCGATAAACCAATTCCCGACCCGCCCTCATAGGAAGAGTTATCCATACCGGGACCTCTGTCTGCAACAATGATCAGTTCTTTTTCTACATCAACCACAATATTTGTATATTTCCCTCTGCTGCATGGCGAAGAATATTCTGAAATAAATTATCCAGAACCCGTGTCATCCATTTAGGATCTGCTTCCCAATAAAAGTCTTCTCTGTCGATAAATCAACATCTAACTGAATTTCTTTTTCTTCAAATGCAGGATACCACGCAGCAACAGATGCTCTTACTAAACGTACAATATCTGTTGAAGTGGGATGAAACGGATGTTTCCCTGATGTAAGCAATGTGTAGGAAAGTAAATCATCCATTAAATCTCCGACTCTTGTAATCGTATGGTTCATTTCTGCTAATGAGTCTTGCCCTTCTAAACTCATTGATTCTTTATTTAATCTGTTGATATGTCCTCTCAAAATGGTAAGTGGCGTCCGTAAGTCGTGAGATAAATTCGCAATGAGCCGATGTCGTAATAATTCCTCTTCATATTCTCGCTTGCGACTGTCTTCAAGCTGCTGAATCATCCAATTAAAAGAACTTCCTAACTGGTCTATTTCATCCATACGATCCGTTTGAACAGATATTGGTTTAGGAAATGAATTATGACTAGCTGAAAATGACATAACCTCCTGTAAATAGGTGAGACGTTTACGAAGTCTCAAGAAGAACAGCCAAGACATTACAACAAATGCGACAATTATAAAACCAAACAAAAGTACGGTAACGTAAAATAGATTTAACGTATTCAGATGTTCTCCTTTGTTAGAAACCCCAATGAACGTAGATAAGAAAATCAGCAAAATTGGAGGAAAAAAGATAAACAGAAAATGTCCTTTTAGATAACGACGAAATAATGATCTAGTCTGATTCATAGTTTCACCCGATAGCCTATTCCCTTCAACGTTTCAATTATCTCTGGGGAATCTGGATCACGTTCCAACTTCTGACGCAGTCGACGGATATGCACCATTAAAGTTTTATCACCAGTGATATAAGCTTCTTCCCAAACGGCTTCATATATTTGTTCTTTTGGTAAAACTTGATTAGGGTGGCGTAAGAAGTACATTAAAATTTGATGCTGTTTCCCCGTCAATATGACTTCTTTTCCTGTGCGTTTGTCAAATACCATATGGCCTTCTGGATCCACTTCGATATGATTTCCTAATGAAATGCGTTCGGAATGTATTCCACGGCTTCGACGAATTAATACTTCTAATCTTGCAACTAATTCATCCGTATGGAAGGGCTTCGTTACATAGTCATCAGCAAATTGTAAACCATCTACCTTATCATCTATCGATGTTCGGGCAGACAACAGCAAAATAGGAACAGCAGGAGCTGCCTTTTTTAATCGTTTTCCCACAGTAAAGCCGTCTAAACCGGGTAACATGATATCCAAAATAACGATTTCATGTTGATTTACTTCTTTTTCGGCCCCTTCCCCAGAAAGCAGCCACTGAACTGAAAATCCTCGCTGTTCCAATTCTTCTTTTACCCAACTCCCTATTTTCTCATTATCTTCAATGTATAATACGTTTCTTTTCAAGTAACATCCCTCTCTCTAAATGGAGTCCACTAGTAAACAGATTAACACAATCAAAAAAATGTTTTCCAGTTAAGACAATTTGTTCGTTAATTGAGTTTTAAAAAATACTGCTCGGAATACCAGGACTACAACTTCATAACGTACTCATTATCAATGCTAATGAGGTTCATCAGGAGGCGAAGTCTGTTGCATACAAGCAAGCATGTCCCATGTACCAATCGGAATAAGATGTAATCCATAACGGACACAATCTGCCGCGTAAGATTCGGTATCTGAATCTCTTAGGAAAAAAATGTTACTTAGTCGTACCGTCGCTTCGTTTGGTTTGCTCTCATTGCTGAATCGGCTTTGTCTGGATCTAAGATTTAGTGGGTACTTAGTAATCTTTTTCGGGTGAAACCCTGCTCGCCTTCTCACCTTGGTTACGCAAGGTCTGAGGAAGGAGTCTTTTCCCGCTAGTACGACTACTCGCCGAATGTTCAGGTAGTCGCCCTGGGCTTTCATCGTTGGCTTCAGCAAGGCGAAAACATCGATTATGATCTGTTCAAAGTACCTTAAAACATCCTCATCTACAAAGCTAATTGTTATTTTTGTATTTATTTCCAATTAAATCAACTCTTTTGATAGCATAATTCCACATTAATTGATGAAAAAAAAAAAACCGTTTTTTTTAAGCGGACTTTAAACTGCTACTCTTCTGTATGAATTTAACTAACCCGCATGTTAGTTGAACAAAAGCAGCCGATCACGTTGGTCAGCTGCTTTGTTGGTTTTATTGAGCTAACGTTCCCCGTTAGTTCAATTGATTGGAGGGTTATAAATTGAAAGATTCCAATCAAGATGAGCTGAACTTGCTTTTCCAGAAAGCTCAATACGTTTTTAAGCTCCATTGGTAATCCTCACTTAATACCACATAGCCGAATTGCCTTTACGCTTTGCTTTTTCGGGGTTTAAAAAAGTGGAGTGGCGTCGTGTAATATAATTTTAAAACGATGTGGCTTTTTACCTCCCTTCGGTGTCTAATGAATTGTAAGTTCAGGAGGAGGTATTACTGGTGTCACGAGCTCAAGACAAAAAGAAAATCCCTGTTCTTCCGGAGGATCAGGAGCACATCCAGCATTTCGAAGCCATTTATAATCAATATCGAGATAGAATTCGAAATTATATTGCAGTAAAGACAAATTCGGCAACTGCCGATGACTTAACGCAACAAGCTTTTTTAAAAGCAATGGAAAACTTTCACTTGTTTAAGTGTAACTCCAGTATATTTACTTGGCTATTCAAAATCGCGCAAAATATTGTGAAAAACGAGTATCCCACGAAATCACGAAATAAAGAAATGGTGTACGAAGTAATCGATTTTCAGTCCCAATCGATATCCCTCGATATTGCTAGAGATGTCGATATCCGTCTTGATATTAGTGCTGCATTAGCCCGATTGAATGAATTAGATCAGCAAATTATATCATTGCGTTTTTTCGTCGATTGCACTTTATTGGAAATATCCGAAATCATCGGGATGCCTCAAAGCGCAGTCAAGAACAGACTCTATCGTGCCTTAAACAAACTAAAAAAAGAATTAAAAGAATGGGGTGACATTACAATCATGTCTATTAGCGAATTGATATCAATTGTGGATAAAAGCGAGGCTCCCTCCAAGAATGATGGTATGAACAAGGTGTACCATGACTTATTTGAAGAGTTGAAAAGAAATGTAGATCGAATTATTACAACCTATCGTCATCGACCTTCTCAGAAAATCGCTATTGAGATCTATCCGGATCTGCCTACTTTTCATCAAGCAATAAACGAGCCAGATGCGCCCAATTGGTTTATGGGAACCTATGAAGACAATAAAATTAAAATCGTATCCCCACTCAACCCGACTGTTCGTAGTCTTGTCCTGCATACTTTTGAACTACATAAAGTTGAACTTCATCCGTATTGATTTGTTTGCTTTCCACAATTTCATACCCTGTAGTTGGATTGGTCTTAAAGTCCTTCACATATCCTTCTTCACGACTTTTCTCATCCAAATAATTTGTATCTTTAGAATAAAACATCATTCCCTCTACATCCTTAGCAATGTAAGCCTGAAAATACTCCGTTGCTGCTTCCATCGGAGTTTGGGCTACAACTCTTTCCGCAGTCGTAGTCGATGCTACTAAAATAGAACCAGCAACAACACTGGCAAGTAAAAGCGATACTAATCCTTTTCGTTTCATGGATTGAGAACTCCTTTTTAGTGATAGAGTTAGTAATAGTGATCAAATTTTCTTTAGATCTATTTAGGGCGTGTCTTCAAACTCAAGTAAGCTACACCATAATGGATGTCAAGGCCTAAAAAGACTTGAAAGTACACGCTAATTTATCATAGCGAGTCGCCAAACGACGATAATTCTTTACTTTATTAAAGAAGCATTCCACTAAATGGCGTTCTTATTCGGCGATTTTTCTTCCCTGGAATCACCGGTATGGCCTGTTGTTCTTTCAAAAAGGTCCGAATGACATTCTTATCGTACGCTCGGTCGGCTAGAACTTGCTTCCGGGTCAGTTTCATGCTTTTAAGGATGTTGAAACCTTGGACGGAGTCATGCGCTTCGCCTCCGGTCAAGTCGAAGCGAAGTGGATTTTCTAACGCGTCAACGACCGCATGAATTTTCGTGCTTAATCCACGTCGGGAACGTCCGAACGCTTGCTTGATTTGCTCCCTTTTGCGCCTGATCCATGCTGGTGAACTCGCACAATCGTGGCGTCAATCATCACACTTTCCTCGTCAGGATCCAGGGAAACATGCTTTAACACTTCATCCCAAATCACCGCTTTCTGCCAGCGTCGAAAGCGGCTGTAGACGGATTTCAATTGGGGAAGTGGTCTGGTAGATCACGCCAAGAGAATGTCTACTATTTGTTATCTTTTTACTGTTGATTAAAAAGCTTATCACTTGTTGTCCCCATTTATCTTTTGTGAAATATTGAAAATAATGAAGAATAAAGAAGCCTGATTCCTCCTTCTTTTAGAGAGAAATTAGGCTTTCGTATCTGATCTGTAGATTTATAACTTTTTAAGTTTGCATCCTTAAAAGGAAAGATTACTTATACGGAATATTAAATTCAATACGTGCCCCCGATAACACTAAGGGATCTACAACTTCAATATTTCCGTATAGTTCATCAACAAGTTTTTTAGTAATAAACAAACCTAAACCAGCGTTACCCAACGAATTAGATCTTGATCTATCTTCCCTAAAGTGTTTGGAAAACACCAAATCACGGTGTTCCTTTTCTATTCCCACTCCCGAATCCTCAATGGCGAAATGAATGTTATTGCCTTTTTCCTTAACAAAAAAACGAATTTCACCATTTTCTGGCGTATATTGAATAGCATTGGCAAAAAGATTCTCTAAGATTCGATTGACCTTTAGGTAAGGAATTTCCACGTGATTATTTATTTTTAAATCATGCTCATATTGAATATTTTTCTTTTCCATTAAGTGAATAAAATCATTTTCCACGTCTTTGATTAATTCATCAATAGATGTAACATCATAAATCAGTGTTGGATCCTTGATGTTACTTGCTTGTCCCATACTTTCTAATATATTATTTACCTTTAAGATGTTTCTATTTATAATGTCTATCTGTAATTGTTGATTAGGTGTTAAATCGTCCACACTATTTAACATTTCAGTACTTAAAGCAATGAGTGTAGCAGGTGTTTTTAGATCGTGTGACAAGCTAGACATCATAACTGCCCACTCTGAGTCGTGTTGCCAATTTTTATATAAAGACTTCTTTAGTTCTCCTTGCATTTGTCTAAATGACTGTGTTAATTCGCCAATTTCATTATTACTATTATAACTAAGGTTAAATTCCAAATTTTTATTTTTAATCATAATCGACGCATTTAATAACTCCTCCAAAGGAGCTTTTACGGAATAATAAAGCTTATTAATAAAGGATCTCGAAAATATAATGAAATAAATAATCGGTGATATTAAAGGGATAATTATTAACCCAAACATAATATAGCCAGAAACAGAATGCCGACTTTTTATCTGATAAGAATATACCCAAAGTCCTTTAATTTGATTTTCAATTACTATTGGCTGGACGAGATGATAGTAATCTTTGTAAAAATGAGTACTATTAAACATATCAACAACATTTACTCCCTGAAATAAACCACTGAATTTTTCACTACCATCAATGAACTCACCAATGGGGCTAAATTTGTTTAGGATGATATCATTCTTTTTCAGATTCCCTTTCATCTCATTAAATTTAGAAGACTTCATATATTCAGATGGATGATCCGTCATGCTTTTGCTCTGTTTATGGACTAGTTTTTCACTATGATTAGCTGTCCGTTCAATAGTTGCAAAAATAACCAAAATTGAAATAATAATTGTAAATACACTCATTATAATAGTCCATATTATGCTTTTGATATATAACCTTCTTATATCCTTGATTATTGACTGTTCCATTGGTACCCTATTCCCCAAACGGTTTGTAGATAATTTTCAGGAAAACCGGCAAACGATAATTTACTTCTTATATTTTTAATATGCTCCACTACAGAACTTGCATCTCCTTGTCCATCAATTCCACTTATACGCTCATATATATGTTCTTTGGTAAAAACCTGCTTTGGCGATGAAAGTAACAAGACCAATAAATCAAATTCTTTTTTAGTAAAGGGGATCACCTTTTTACTATACATAATCTCTCGTGAAGTTATATCAACAACTAGGTCGTCAATCAATATTTTTTTCGTTTACTTTCATCATGATTTTGCAGAAGACGTTCTCTCATTTTAAATAAGGCTTCAACCTTATATGTTAACAGCTTCAAGGAGAAAGGTTTAGATATAAAATCATCACCTCCTAAAGAAAATGCCTTCATCTTATTCATATAATCTGAAGCGGCACTAATGAATATTATTGGGCAAATTACTTGATTACGAATTTGTTTGCACACTTCTAACCCATCATACCCTGGCATCATGATATCCAGCAGAATTAAGTCAACATCTGCTTCTGCCTTATCAATCGCTTCTATGCCATCTTTTGCTTCCGAAACTATATACCCCTTGGAAGTCAGATGAAGCGAGAGTATCTGTCTCATATCTTCTTCGTCTTCCGCAATCAATATTTTCTTATTCACTAATTGTCCTCCTCCCATTTATTAAACCATATTACAAATGCTACGAATAAAATCACACTCACACTAGTGTATAGCCCCCACACCAAAGTGGAAACTCCATAGTCACCAATGGTTAGCAGATGTAAATATCTTGTGCCATACAGTAAAGGAATGTACTGCCATATGGAATCCCCTAAACTGTTTGCACCAAAATAGATAAGAAATATACTGAAAAAGATTCCCATACCGAGACATACACTTGTATTTATTTTTAATGCTATGAAACATAAAATAATTATAACGGGTAAAGAGAATATCGTTGTTAAAATAGAATATAATAAAATATCCCCTGTGAAATGATTACCAATAAGCATCCATAATGGTATGCAACTAACTAACGTACTGAACATAACTGAACCTAAACTTACCAAGATTAAATCCGTACTCCACTCTTTTCTGCTTCGCAACTGTAAAAGGTGATTGAAGTGTCCTATCTGTTCTTCGTATCTAACATACAGACTTATCATTAGCGAAATACCAAATGGTATTGCACTATTAAAATAGACCGTATAGTCAACGAATATATGGTTTAGAGAATCATACCTCTCAAGATATAAAAATAAGCTAACCCCATATATAATAGGAGCTAAAATCATTATAAGAAACCAAAAGGATTTTGCCATTTTATAAAGCATAACATTTAAATATTTCATATATACATCTTCCTTTTAAAAATCTTATTGGATAACCACATTAAAATTAGGAAATATACCACACTAACTCCCATTGCTATAGCTAAAACCTGAAAGTCTGGTACTAAATTGAAGTTTTCAATGGGTGTACCATTAGGATGGATTCCCATTGTTTCCACTGGTACCCTTAACATACTTCCCCAAGGAAGAACCCAAAAATAAGATTTTAAAGCGATAAACACTGAGCCGACGGCACCAATCAGGTTTATTAGAGTCGTCATAAGTACACCGATATACTTGCTCACAATTAAACTGAAAGGAATTAATGGTAAAGCAACAATTATTATGAACGCGGTTGTCATAATTACTTGGGGTATGATTGGCAATTCATTATATATTAGCAATGAACCCAATATAGACGCAGCAGCTATCAATACTGCCGAGACACATTGGTAAATTAAAATTACAACAACTTTAGAAAAGAACATTTTGGATAAAGATATGTTGTTTGTCAAAACGTTTTTATAATCACCAATTTTTTTCTCTTGATTAATATTCATCCCACATGCCATAGCCAAACCCACAGGCAGGAAAAATATAGGCCAAAGATTATAAACAATTGTTAAAAAACATTTGTAGACGACTGTTGCTCCGCATATATATTTGAAAAAACAGCAAAGGCTAGAAAGAAAATTGGAATAGCTAAAAGTAATTTCTTCGATAAAGATGATTTCATTTTTAATAATTCAGCTTGAATAAAATTAGACATACTTATACGTCCTTTCTATTGCCTGAAGTAATTTCAAAGAACAAGTCTTCAAGGCTATCTTGGTGATTAAATTTATTTTGATACTCCAACTTGCCATTATGAATAATACCAATGGTATCTGATAAGATTTGTATTTCATTTAAAATATGACTAGAAATCATGGTTGTCACACCATCTTTCTTTAACTCGTTCAAAAGATTTCTTAATTCTCTTATTCCTGCCGGATCTAATCCATTTGCTGGTTCATCCAAAACTAGAAATACTGGTTTTTTTATTAAAGCTAGAGCAATTCCTAACCTTTGTTTCATTCCTAAAGAGAACTCTTTTGTCTTTTTCTTACCTGTATTAGAGAGATTTACTTTTTTAAAACTTCATTAATTTCCTCAGAAGGAATACCTTCCTGTAAACAAAAGATTTTTAAATTGTCGTACGCACTTAGATTTCCATATATAGCAGGACCTTCTATGAGTGATCCAATCTTTTTTAAATCATCTCTTTTCCACTTATCATCCTCAAATAGCACTTCGCCATTTGTTTCTTGGAAAATTCCACTTATTATTTTCATTAGTGTGGATTTACCAGCTCCGTTTAGTCCGAGAAGACCATAAATTTCTCCATAATTCACATGCAGGTTTATGTCTGACAGCACTTTTTCGTTTTTGAATTTCTTTTCTAAATGTCTTGTTTCTAAAATGTAATTAGCCATTATTACAACCCCTTATCTTTATTTAATACAAATATAGAAAATAAATATCAAGAAACTATAAGGAAGGTATTTTTAATATGAACAAATAAGAATTGACTTATCATTTTTCAGTTAAACTTATATTTCAGCATGAAAAAAATCCATCTTGAAAAGATTGATCAAAATGGATTTTAATTCTGAAATTATATATGACTTTAAATCAGTTCTATTTTCGAGTATGTTATTCAGATTCTGCAATACAAAACGCATTTCTCAGATATCCGCCCTTTAACGGAATAAGCAGCTCTATCCATTTGTTAAAATCACCTTGCCTTGATGTCCATCCGAAGATTCAACTGGCCTTGGCATCCATTATGGTGTGGCTTGCTTGAGTTTGAAGACACGCCCTAGTATAATGCATTAAATTATTGGAAAGTTTTTATATTTATGAGAAATTTATTTACATCGAATCTCCCATGACTCTTCTGCAAGCTACTTGTTCTCCGTAACATTCTCCACGTATCCGTAAACCCCTTCACTTAAAGCAGACGGCCTCCCATTGACAGCATCCGCTGATCACCGAATCAAGCAGCTGTTAATCATCCTAATCATATGTAATTTTACTTCACGCAAATTAATAGACGAACACCTTATTACCTCAACACCTTGTACAATTAGCTTAAAAAATCCGATATCTTTTATCCTCTTTATCCAGACTCTTCTTTACGCCCACCTCACTTAATGTTAGATTTTATAACATATCATTATGAAAGCGAGTGGGTTGAAGATGGATCTGCAACAGTTATTAACTATCCCCATTCTCTCCAAAGCAAAGGTTATTGCCGGGCATCGCGGCCTTGATCGCTTGGTGCAATCTATTAATATTATGGATGCCCCAGATATTGTACAATTCCTGAAGACGGGAGATATGCTGCTGACAAACGGTTATATCCTGAAAGATCGCCCCGATGCTCATCTTACATTCATTACAGATATGCACGCGATTGGTTGTGCGGCGCTTGCTGTCAAGACACAGCGTTTCTCTCTTGAATTATCTCCGCAACTGCTTGAGACAGCCGACAGGCTGGGCTTCCCAATCATCGAACTGTCCGAGATAGACAATACTCTCGGTGAAATATTTCAACATTCAATCAGTGCTATCCTTCAGAACAAAACCCATGAGCTACACTACGCCTTGTCTATTCATAAGCAATTTTCCACGATGGTGATGCAGGGAAAAGGCATACCATCCATCGTAGATACGTTGTCTCAGTTGCTATCCTCACCTGTACTTCTGCTTGGTTCAAAGAAGCAGATTACGGCAAGCTCCCATTATGCACAACAGATGGATCATCAGTCTCTCGCCGCGCCCATACTGACAATTATAGATGAGCATCCTTCCTTCCATACCGCAATCTCGATCTGCCTGCTTACTGCTGATAAATATCGACACGCCGAGCTTCATCCCATCTTCACGGATCGGCACGAGGGCTATTTGATCGCACTATACGACAGTTCCGCAAGCTCTAAGCTCTCCACTCTGGCACTGGAACAAGCCGTCAATGTGATCGGTCTGGAGTTAACCAAGAAACAAGCCGTCAAGGAACGCTCCCGCCGTTACAAAAATGAATATTTCTCCGATCTCATTCAAGGCTTCATTCGTTCGGAACAAGAAGCGCTGCACCGCGGCAAGAAATATGGGCTGCAAGCCAAAGGAAGTTCTGTTCTCATCGTTGCCAAAAAGGATGAATCCTTAGCGGGCATACCTAAGCAGAACTCTACTTCCTCCGGGGAAGAGCGGTTCATCTCGGAACGAGACGCTAATTATGAGCTGATTAAGCAGGAGTTCGCCAGATTGGATCTCTCCTTTGTCATGTTCACTAAGAACGACCAGTTCGGCATACTCGTCTTTTTGGCCGAATCGTCTTGGGACGAACATACCGTTGTTCAGCAGCTTGAGCGGATCGCGAGCAATCTGTATACAGAGTCGCAACTCAGCCTATCCTTCGGAATAGGTAATCCCTACACCAATGTATTGGATATTGGACTCTCCTATAAAGAAGCAGTCAAGGCGCTCCAATCCGGCTATCAGATGCGAAAGACCCGCTTCGCTCATTCCTATCAAACCATGGATATAAGCCGTCTGCTGCGCATGATTCCTTACGATGAGATGCTGCAATTTCATCAAGAAACCTTTAAACCCTTTAACGACCGAGATCCAAATGAGCGTAACGAGCTTATGAAAACCTTGTCCTCCTTCTATGAAAATCATTGCCAGATCGTTGATACAGCCAAAGAGCTCTTCGTACATCGCAATACAGTGATCTACAGGTTGGAAAAATGCGAGAAACTGACCGGCAGGAACATTAAGGACCCGATGGAGAGCCTGCGCTTCCGACTTGCCTTCGCGCTTGAGTCCCTTTTGAATGTTAATCCAGCTCCTAGTGAAGCTAATCATACGTCTTAAATCGAGAACGTGTCATGTATAATGACACGTTCTTTTGTTTTCTTTTCATATTCAATTCATGTTCAATCTTCATTTGTGCATTTTAACTGATTTAATTCTATTTTTATGTTCAGAGTAACTAATGACAATTATGCAAACAGTCTATATGATTAGGAATATATTCACGAATGTCATGTTAATTAACATCAATTCACATCAAGAAACGAACAACCATCAGGCTGTAGGAAAGGGGCTACCTATCATGGCTATACAGATACAAGGCGTATCCAAATCATTTGTCAGTGCAACCGGAGAAGATATTCAGGTCCTGGCTGAGGTTTCGATGCAAATCAAGAAACAGGAGTTCTTCAGTATCGTGGGACCGAGCGGCTGCGGCAAAAGTACGATTTTTAATATTATCGCAGGTCTGCTTAAGCCAACAAATGGCAAGGTAATCGTCTGTGGCGAAGAGATCGATCAGACCACCGGGCATGTCGGTTATATGATGCAGAAGGACCTGTTACTTCCTTGGAGAAGCATCCTGGACAATGTCACGTTAGGCTTGGAAGTGAAGGGCTTGTCCAAAAAGGATCGCGGCGATATTGCTATGGATTATCTGGATCGTTATGGCCTGGCTTCATTCGCAGGAGCCTACCCCTCCACACTATCAGGCGGTATGCGCCAACGTGTAGCCCTCATACGTACCCTCGTTACCCAGCCCGATATTATATTACTGGATGAACCCTTCTCCGCACTTGATTATCAGACCAGACTCATTCTGGAAGATGAAATCTTGTCCATCCTGAAATCCGAGGGCAAGACAGGCGTCCTTATAACACATGACATCGAGGAAGCGATCGCCATCTCCGACCGTATTGCCGTCATGAGTAAACGACCAACGACCGTGAAGCAGGTGTATGACATTGGGCTCGCTTCGCAGTACGGTTCAGCACTGAAAGCCCGCTCCGACCACAAGTTCAAGCAGTATTTTGAATCGATCTGGTCAGAGCTTGATATCCAAATGGGGAGGATCAGCTAATGAAGAGCACATCACCTGAAATTACCCTTGCCGGGAAGCCTACTGGAGTTGCGAAGAGCAAACGCAGACAGTCCACTTTCTCCAAGGAATGGCTGATGACGATGCTGTGGCGGTTCATTATTGTAGCGGTCATCCTGGTGATATGGGAATCCGCCGTTCGTTTGAAGCTCGTTAATGGATTCCTCATGGGATCACCAAGCGCCATTCTCGATGCTGCCATCACGATGGCCAGCTCAGGGCAGCTGCTTACAGACGCATTTGCAACGGTGAATGCCACCGTTATCGGCTTCGTAGCCGGAAGCTTAATCGGCTCATTGGCAGGACTGCTCATGTGGTATTCCAAGTCCGTTGCCCGTGTGCTCGATCCGTTCATTGTAGCGATGAACGGTATTCCGAAGATCGCACTCGCTCCCATGATTATCATCTGGTTTGGTTCAGGCATCTTCTCCAAGATTGCTTTGGCCTCCGTAGCAACATTTATCGTAGCGCTGTTATCCGCCTACCAAGCGACTCATCAAATCGACGAATCCCAGATCAACCTGATGAAATCCTTCGGTGCAAAGAAATCACAAATTTTCCGTAAAATTATCGTTCCTTCCTCTCTGCCATGGATCATCTCAGCCTTCCGTATCAATATCGGTTTGGCATTGGTGTCTGTTGTAGGTGGAGAATTCATCTCTTCTGACAAAGGACTTGGACACATGGTATTCGTCGAAGGTAACCTGTTCAACCTTCCGGCCGTATGGGTCGGCGTATTCATGCTTATGCTGGTCGCAATGCTCCTCTACACCTGTGTCGGGTATCTCGAATCCCGTCTCCTACCATGGAATGACAACAAGACCAGCAGCAAATCCACATCCGTATAGCCGACCTACAACCATTAAAGGAGCCTGATGACTAATGCGTACATTCAAAAAGATAGCTATTCTGGCAGCGATGACGGTTATATTGACCACACTGCTCAGTGCATGCGGAAGCAATGCCACAACACCCGCGAGTGGTGCAGGTGCATCTAATAGCGGGGGCAAGCAAATACGCAGGTGGACAGAATTATGGTGTCGGAGGTATATCACAACCTGCTCTACCTTCCCTTGTATGTAGCGAATAACCAAGGATTCCTAAAGGAGAATCGCATTGAGCTATCCTCCATCCGGGCTGCCGGAAGTGGACCAACAGCATTGTCTTCGGTGATCTCAGGTGAGTCTGCGTTCTCCTTCCACGGTCCGGAGCATGTCGCATTTGCTAATGCAAAGGGCGGAGATGCCCGTTCACTGGTCCTTCTATCCGGCAGCGCTCCAGTATGGGCAGTTGCGCGAGAAGGAGTAACCGTGAGCTCAACAGCGGATTTCAAAGGTAAAACCATCGTTGTTGGTTTGGCACCTACAAGCTCAAACAGCTTACTGCGGAAGTTATTCGCTGACAACAACATCGATATCGACAAGGATGTGACGATCACTGAGGTCCAAAATGGCTCCGAGCTTGGTGCTGTATTAGCCGGCAAAGCCGACATTGCTATCGTTTACGAGCCTCAGCTGGATCAAGGCATTGCAGAAGGGCTGCATATTGTCCATGATTTCACGAAGGACTATCCTGATTTCGCTTTTGCAACGATGAATACAACTGCAAGCTTCATTGAGAAAAATCCTGATCTCACCCAGCGCTTTGTCACCTCTATTGAGCAAGCACTGGACTACATTCAATCGAACCCTGAAGGCGCCAAAGCTGTTGCAGTGAAGGAATTCCCGAATCTGGACCAGAAAGTCGTGGAGCAAGCAGTACAACGCATGATCGACAGCAAGGTATACCCTGCTGATGGGCTCATCAATGAATCAGCATTCGAGACCGCAATTGATATGCAGCGCTTCATCGGCAATCTGAAGGAAGAACTTCCTTACGAGGATATTATCGATCCAAGCTTCACCAAATAGAGAGAGAAAGGTTGATTACTCTGAACCAAGACGACTATCTCACACACCGCTGTAAAGAAAGTGCGAAATATGCGAATGGAGTTATTACCAGCGAGGAGCTTGCCCTATTTACAGCC
Organism: Paenibacillus sp. OVF10; assembly: GCA_022836915.1. Lineage (GTDB taxonomy): Bacteria > Bacillota > Bacilli > Paenibacillales > Paenibacillaceae > Paenibacillus. Next base: position 6,099,431 of record CP094668.1, read on the forward strand.
GACTTAAAACTGATTCGTGGCTTCAAGTTGCCAGAAGAAATAGGGCCCAATCCCCCGTATAGGAGCGTGCCTCTGCGATGATTACGAAACCACTGAATGAGCTGACCATTGCTGAAGCCGCAAAATTGATTAAAAACAAGTTGATATCTCCTGTAGAGCTTACAAAATCCTATTTGAATCGCATTGAGAAAGTAGAACCTGCTGTGAAAGCCTTCGTTACAGTCACCACTGAACAAGCCTTACAAGCCGCAAAAGAGTCTGAGCACAAGCTAATGAATGGCGAATATCTCGGTCCTCTGCACGGCATTCCATATGGAGCTAAGGACATTATCCATACCGCTGGCATACGCACCTCGGCCGGATCAAATACCTTTCCTGACTTCGTACCCGGAACGAATGCAACTGTGATTAATAAGTTGCAAGCTGCAGGCGCTATCCTGCTCGGCAAGACAACAACGACGGAATACGCCTTTCAGGGAGGAGAACCGCCAACACGCAACCCGTGGAATCTAGAACATACCCCGGGCGGTTCCAGCTCCGGCTCCGCCGCTGCAGTAGCAGCTGGCATGGCCTCCTTCACACTCGGAACACAGACCTTTGGATCTCTGCTTAGACCCGCAGCTTACAACGGATTAACCTGTATGAAACCCACTTACGGCAGGGTTAGCCGTAATGGTGTCATCACAGCCAGTTGGAGCCTGGATCATATTGGCGCCTTCACTCGATCCGCACAAGATAACGCAATCGTTCTGGAAGCGATGGCCGGACAAGATGAGCTGGACTCCTTCACGCTCCCTCACGGCAAGCCAGATTTAACAAATGCTCTTGAGCATCCTATTTCAGGAATGGTGATCGGTCTGCCGAGCAACTTCTTCCAGACCGATGAACCGGCGATCTTGTTAGCCGTAGAGTCGGCAATCGCTTTACTTGAGAAGCTGGGCATGCAATGGAAGAAAGTTGACCTGCCTTCTTATATGGAAGAAACCATTGCTGCTCATCGTACGGTAATGCGGGCAGAAGCTGCCGCCTTCCATCAGGAACGCTTCGCGGAAGCCTCTGATCGTTACGGCCACACAATGCGGGAACAGCTTGAGCTCGGCTACCAGACGAGTGCCGTTGATTATTTGCAGGCACAACGCATCCGAACGATATTCCGGAGCGAGATGATGATGATGTTCGATGAAGTGGATGTGTTATTGACTCCGTCAACACCATATGTAGCTCCACATGGATACAAGACAGGCAGCCCGATTTTCAACGGACCGTTTACCAATACAGGTCTACCGTCCATCACCGTGCCAATCGGGTTTGATACCACCTCAGGGAAGCCATTGCCTATCGGCATGCAGCTTGCCGGTCCACACATGAGAGAAGACCGCTTGTTGTCCATCGCTCATCATTATCAGCAGGCTACAAACTGGAATCAGATAACACCGAATATACACACTCATTAGGAAAGGAATGACAGCTACGATGTCTACCATCATACATGCAAGTGCAGCACCCAAATTCCCGCTTCCTTTCTCCCATGCTGTCCGCGCAGGAGATTTGGTCTACGTTGCAGGTCAGGTAGGCGTTGATCCACAGACGCTTGAGCCTATCGGCGGCATTAAGGAGCAGACTGAGCAGTGCATTCGTAATATTGAGGTGATCCTTCAAGAAGCCGGACTTACACTCGATCATATTGTGAAGGTAACCACTCATCTGGCCCGAGTCGAGGATCAGCCCGAATACAACGAAGTGTATGCGCGAATGATTAAACAGCCATATCCCGCCCGTATTACTGTATTCAGCGGGTTAGGCCCTTATTTAATTGAAATGGAAGTGCTGGCATATGCACCTCCGTTCGGGGAGAGTAGCACATCACAAAAACACCTGTACCCTTAGATGGGTACAGGTGTTCACTTTGTCGAGGAACCCGGTTCTCTTTTGAGAGACGGGTTTCTTTTCATATTCCTATTTTGTTTTGAAGCGAGATGATTCCTCGGCAAGTTGTTTGGTCAGTTCATCGATTCTCTGCACCATATCTGTCAAATGTTCCGTCATGCCGGACTGCTCCTGCATTGTTGCTGTGACTTCCTCAACAGAAGCCGATACCTCTTCACCGGAAGCGGACAAGTTTTGTGCAGCTCCAATGACGTCATCCTTATCACGTTCAATGGATTCGATCTCCGTGGCAATAGCCTGAACCTGGCTCATCATCTCATTCATATTCTCGGTGACAAAATTGAATGTCTCCTTGGTCTGGCTAACGCTGCTCTTATGCTGTTCCGCAATCGCTTCAATAGCCTGAACACTTCGGTTATTCTGCTCCACGTGATCAATGGTCTGCATCACAATTCGGTTGATATCCTCCGATTGAGCTGTTGTCTGCTCCGCCAGCTTGCGAATCTCGGAAGCAACCACGGCAAAGCCGCGCCCTTGCTCACCTGCTCTTGCGGCCTCAATCGAAGCATTCAACGCAAGTAATTTCGTCTGATTTGCAATTTCGGCAATCGTACCGGTAATCTGGTGAATGCCCGAGGAGCTTTCAGCGAGTTGGACTGTAATTTTGGAGATGTTGCCAACTTCAATCTCGTTTTGCCCGTTCACCGCAATGAGTGCATCAATAACTTCATGATTATTTTTGAATGCATCCGTAATTTCATCTGCCTTGAACTTCACTGCCTGCGACATCCCATTCACGTTGGCAATCTTGTTACCAACATTCATGAATTTATCCACAATGGCTCCCGTATCGTTCGCCTGGGACTCCATGGCTCGTGAAATCTCAAATGCTGTTGTCGTTGTTTCGGCAATCGTGGTCGAAGTTTGCTGAGTGGACTGTTCCAGCTCGGATGTACTTGTTTTCAGGATGCCGATGGAATGGTTCATGCTGGAGATCAACTGTTTATTGCCTGCTGCCATGGTATTGAAGCTGTCCACCAATTGTTTGAATTCTCCGCTATATTTACCTTGAGCCTGCACCGTCAGATCGCCGCCCGCAAGCTGTCTGAACAACACAGTTAGTCTTGTAATTGGTCTGGTTACCAGCAAAGAGATCAGGATACCCGCTACGACGGAAACCGCAATAGCACTAAACAAAACAATATACATCTGTTTTGCCATCGCACGTAAAGGCTTCTGCACATCGCTCATTTTATCTTCTACAACGACAGTCCAGTCGGATCTTGGGATTTTGGAGTAATACGCCACTTTCTCATCTGTGCTAATATCCCCTTGCTGTAGTTCAGCGCCAGGAGCAAGATCTATCAATGATTGGTATTCGCCGGACTCCATCTTCTGGCCTGCCAACTTCTCATCCGCTGAATCGTAGATGACCGTACCTACACGGTCCAGAATGATCACTTTTCCCTCATCATTAATATTGATATTTTGTAGCTGATTAACGAAGAACGAGGTGGATGCCGCAGATACGAGCACTCCCTGTACTTCTTGATTCTCATTGTAGATTGGCATGGCAAAAGCCGTACCAAGTTGTCCTGAGGACTTGGCTACAATCCCTTCACTAATCACGTTTTTACCCTGAATCGCTTCTTGGAAATATGCCCGATCTCCGCGTTCTGCCTTGATAACTGCCGGATCATTCGCTGCAACAATAATGCCATTCCGATCCAACAAAATCAGACTGTTGTTACCTTCCATACCTGCAAGACTGTCCGCGAGAATACCACTTGCCTTATCCAGCAGTTCATTGTTTTCCGAGAAAAAGTTCTCACCTTCCTGCCCATCCGTATTCCGAATCTCTAGCAGATCCCGGAAGGTACGATGTGTTGTAATCAGAAAGGTGGACTGTTCTTCCAAACTTAGTGAAGCATACAAACCTGCCCCCACCCGGTCCGAGGTTGCCTTAATTTCATCTTTGCTTTTATCGAGTGTAATAACTGCCGCTACGCTGTAACACACTACCGCAGTTACCGCCAGTACGATACACACCAACAGACTGATCATAAGTGGTAATTTGACTCTGAACGACATGTTGCGCATGCGTTCTCTTGCCTTGCTAAATACCATGATTACATTCACCATCCATTTTCATTTTCATCATTATGAAGTCCAAATTCTATGTATCTACTTTATATCGGTCGATATCAAATAATCTGTAAGCTGTTTCCCCAGTTATACTAGGTCAAAGGCCACTGCACACGATTGGAAAATGAAGACTTTGGGTTAATACAAAATATGACATCAACATCGTATAATATATGAAATACATATCGTGCAGGAAGAGGGAAAACGCATTGAATCCGAAAATGCCTACTTTATTAAATGTTATCCGTGCCCTGTTAGGCGTACAATCCATCTTCATTGGGATTTCCATGACATTCCTTATTGCAGATCTATTCCGTAATAGTGCGGATTACTTCGCGTTTCCGCTATCTGATCAGATCGCCTATTTTACAAGCATCGGGCTCCGTGTGCTCTTGGTTCTGGTTCCCCCAATTCTGACTATCGTATTTATCTCCAAACGAAGTTATAAGCTAACAATTACATTTATGAGCCTGGCCTTATTTTTTGGCGTTGTTTTCTTTCAGAATTTTCTCGTCTTGCTGCACATCTTTATGTTGCTTACGCTGCTGCTCCACAAGCCCAGCAAGGTGTATCTGAAGCAGGAAAACTCTCGGGAAGAATACAACCAGAAGAATCTGCGGTTATAGGTTCGAAGAGAATAGGAGAAGTGATATGGTAAAAACAGCATTACCTACGCTATTAAATGTCGTGCGCATTTTATTGAGTGTGAAACTGATCTACGTGATTGTGTCCTTTATCGTGTTCCTCATTGACTTCAACCAGAATATGGAGGCCTATCTGGGTTTCTTACGCAAAGGAGATGATCTGGCTTACGCCTCTGGCGTAATCTCAGCCAGAATGTTGTTTATCATCGGTCCCAGCCTGCTCGCTGTTATATTCATCACCAGAAGAAAGTTCAAGCTCACCGTGACGTTTCTGAGTCTGGCGCTATTCGTTGCCATTCCGAATGAGAGTAACCTGTTTACCCTGATTCATCTCTTCGCCCTGCTTATCGTGCTCTTGCATCGTCCAAGCAAGTTGTATCTGAAACGAAAGGATACCCCTGTCAATGAAGCCGTAGTTGAACCGAAGAATTAATTCGAAAAGGGAATCACATGACATTGAAGTCCAGAAAAAACGGTGGAGAGTACACGATATGATGTCATAATAAAAACAAGGACTTTCCTAAGTAATACAGGAAGGTCCTTGTTTAATATGACTCACTATACAAAGTGATTGTGAGATTTACAATTACAGTGCAGCTTGATAAATTTGTACTACATCTTCACGCTGCAAGTTTTTGAAGAATCCGAACGGACCGAATCGCATCGCTTTATCAGCCATCACATCAATCTGGCTGTCGTCGATGTCATAGTCCGCCAGACGGCTAGGGGCACCAATTGAAGTCCAGAATGTACGCAGCGCTTGAATGCCTTCTTCAGCAACTTGTTTGTCCGACTTTCCAGCAGGGTTGATATCAAATACATTAACAGCCATACGTTTGAATCGATCTACATCCACATCCAGATTATGCTTCATCCAGTGTGGGAAAAGGATCGCAAGGCCTCCCCATGGGGAATGTCATACACAGCCGACACGGCATGTTCAATATTGTGAGAAGCCCAATCTCCGGCAAGACCCATATTCAGGACATCGTTAAGCGCCATTGTTCCACAGTAGAGAATGGTTTCGCGCAGTTCATAGTTTTCTGGATCTTTAATCAGACGAGGGGCCGTATCAATAACGGTACGAAGAATCGTCTCACAGAATCCAAGCTGAACCGGTGTATTGGTATCCAGATGGAAATAATGTTCAAACACATGAGACATCATGTCCACCATGCCGTATACCGTCTGATCCAGTGGTACGGTGTATGTGTACTCCGGATCAAGAATGGAGAACGCTGGGAAAGAATACTCGCTGAACCATGCCCATTTTTCCTGTGTGTCCTGATTGGTTATTACTGAACCGTTGTTCATCTCAGAGCCTGTCGCTGCCATCGTTAGAATTGTACCCAGTGGAAGTCCGCCTTCCGGGGTTGCTTCACGTACAACAACATCCCACATGTCTCCTTCGTATTTGGCTCCTACTGCGATGGCTTTCCCGCAGTCAAGTACACTGCCGCCGCCAACCGCAAGAACCAAATCAATATCATGTGTTCTGCATAACTCTACACCCTTGTGAACCGTAGACAGACGTGGGTTTGGTTCTACACCGGCCAGTTCCGTAACCTCTGCTCCGATTTCATTCAGCTGGCTGATTACCTGATCGTACAGCCCGCTGCGTTTGATGCTTCCACCACCATATACAAGCAAAATACGTTTTCCGTATTTTGGAACTTCGGTCTGTAGTGCTTGAAGTTGCCCTTTGCCAAAAATCAGCCGGGTCGGATTATAAAACTGAAAAGATCTCATTACGTATGTTCCTCCAAAAAAGTCTGAAATTTTGTGCATCCACCATTATAATTCTCTTTATTCGTAAAAACAAATACAGGCAAGAAGGAGATAACCGATGAGTATGGAGTCTATCATGGCTAAACAATGTTTTTCTGAACAAAATAAGCTCCTGCCAACAAAGTGGCCGGAGCTTACAACACAAGGATTCAGTATAACCATCGCATGCTTCCGTAACATGCATGGTCTACATCCCCTCAGATATTAATAATTAGGCACTTAGGTTCTAACCCAGGTCGGCTATCCGCTGTCCAATACGCGGAAACAGCCTAAAAGCATTCTCATAGAAGACTTTATCATGATGCTGTTCCGGTACAAGTCGACGGACAAATTCGGCATACAGATCGATGGGCGCAAGCGGCCAGTCGGTGCCAAACAGCATTTTCTCGTAATGATCCGAATAGACCAAAGCCCGGCGGAAATGATCCATGAACAAAGGCTCGTTCATGAACCGTTCAAAATGGGGCCGATCCCCCACCACAAGACCAGACAAATCTGCGTACACGTTAGGATTCTTCGCCACCACTTCAGCTGCATCCATCACCCAGGGATCACCCAGATGACAGATCATGAAGTTCACACCGCGCTGTTGCAAGGCTAATTCATCCACCGTCAGTGGATGTGAGTACTTAAGTAACCCATTCATCGAGTAAGTGTCTCCCGTATGAATCACCACAGGCAAGTTGTACTTGGCTGCGAGTTCATAGACCGGAGTATAGATTTTGTCATACACATAATGATGATAGTATCCGGCATAGAGTTTAATTCCGGCTACCTCCGGGGATTGGAGTCTAGCTTCAATCCGGTCCAGCTCGTCCTGAGCGTTTTTACCATCTAACGCATTAGGATTAATCCCCACACATTCCATGAGGAATGACGGAACCTTCTCTTCCAGGTCAAGTCCCATCGGGTTAGGGGAACTGGAATCCGGGAACGCTCCCTTCGTCTGCTCCGTAACCCCCATTCCGATGCCCAGAATGACGTCGTTTTTATCAAACTCCGCTTTAAGACCAGCGGCAGAGTAATCCACTTTGGACAGATCAATCGCTGTTTGGTGAAAGCTGTCGATGTCCGACAGATGAATGTGAATATCAATGATCGGCATGTGAAGCCTCCTTTTCATCGGTAGAAGTTGCAAAATTCAGTTTGAGAAGGTCATGCACATCCGCTGAACTCAGCGGGATTGGTCCCAGAACCAGATATGTCGGCTCCGTCCAGACCGTTTCTCCCTGTTGGAGAGTCAGATGATGATTCACGTTTAGACCCGTCACCTGATTATTGGCAAAAGCCCATGCACTCTGATTCGGGTAACGATGGACCGCATGCAGCATGTTTTCACGCGAAACCGATCCGACTCGCAAAAGGTCATCAAGTGGCAGGCCCACATCCACCTTGCCTAGCGGGAATCGATCTTTACCCGGTTGCTCAATCCAACCTTCCGCAAAGACAGATGAAGGCTGGAGGAAACGTTCTTCCGCAAGCGAGTAATTCGTCAGCGTCAGGCCGCTTTCGTTTGTCACGGCAAGCAGCGTGCAGAGCACAGGAACACCCGGCAGCATCAGATAATGCTGGTTGATCGTGATTCCCCGATTCGCTTCATGCTTTTCAATTCGGGTAGTCAGCTTTATACCCTTCCAGACGTTGCCGTATTGATCCTTGTGCTCTGTCCAGGAAGCGGCTCTCTGTTCCAACTGGCGGCTGAAACCATTCATGCCTGGAACCCCCACACCCAGCCCACCATACCACGGATTCCACCACGAGCGTGGAGCCGGTTCAGGGTACGAGCTATCCAGCCATTCTTCTCCTGCATATTTCAGAGAGTGTATTACACTCCCGAATTCAGGAGCAACGGAGATCGACAGCACTCCATTATCTACGCTGTACACAGGTCCAGATGAACCTTCTTCAATCTTCCGCTTCACCTCTGTTCCGCTCTGAGGGAACCAAAGGGCAGTTCGCTCCTGAATCCGATCTTCGCCCCGATATAGCCCACGAACTTTCCAACCACTCACGTGTTGATCTCGGTCCGCTTCGTCTGGTGAAAATGTCAGCTTGGCGGAGTTTAGATTCTGCTCCGGATTGAATTCCTTCACATTGGCCATAACCTCCGATTCGCCACCCTGCTGTACATACAGCTCCAGCTTGCCCGCAAGCGAAACCAGTTTATGTTCAGTCAACGTTGCTTGCAGCACATCCGGGGCAAATGGATTCCCCTCACTCAGTGTCAGATCCAGATGACTGTCCAGCAACGGAATGACCGGGTTACGCTGCTTCCGTGCAAACGCACGAAAATCCGACCATTTAGCAAACGTGTTCAGGGCAAACACCGTTTCCTTGGTTTGTGCCACAGCCCCAGCCTCCAAACGTCCAAGCTCATGCTGCAACCCCAACGTGTATTCCGGACGAAGCAACTTCAGAGAAGGGTCCCAATAGATGCCGCACGCGCCATACTCTTCCTTGCAAAACAGCCAGTTTTCCGTAATCTTTGAACTGTCCCAATGGTTCGGATCACCTGCATAATCATCTTCCATATCCACAAAACGACCTTGGTAAGGTAGAATTAACCGGTTTCCGTAGAAACCAAAGTTATTCATTAGATACAGGTCTTCTTCCCAGGCGGTGTCTCGTGTGTTTTCAACCTCGTGGTGGAATTCGGCGATTCCATTCGCAGACAGCTTGACCACGGACTTAATCTGCAAACCAGGGAAATCCTCCGAGTCATACAGTGCTTCAAGAACCTGACGTTCCCCTTCGGGATAAATATTCACTTCTTTGGCTTGTTTCTTGGATAACTCTTCGGCAAACGGCCTACCCAGCTTCGGATAAGTCCACCAGAATGAATGACGGGAACCGGGATATTCAATCCACATGTTATTATCTTGTTTGCTCATATGAAGAGAGAATGCGCCATTAACAGCCACCCATTGATCCTCAATCTGCCCGCCATATTTCCCTTCGATTCCCTTCATCAGTACAGAAAGTTTGCTTGTAAAAGAGATCGCATGGCTCCCCACTGGGACAGCCGTCACTTCTACTTCTTGGGAATAGAGACCATACGAACGTAAGGTGAAAGGCACTGGCACCGACACTTTGCCTTTGGCAGGAATCGTAAAGCGCACCGAACGCTCCGCCCATTCAAGGAATTCATCCTCGGGCAGGTCCAAACTGAACTCCGTTTCTGCATCCACATTATTTTCCACGTTCAGAACCAACTCCGCTGGAATACCTGGATAGAGCTCCTTCACAGGCAAGATAGTCTTGATCTTGGCCGGGAATTTCGGGGCGATACCCAACCTGAACTCCGCTTTCTTACCGCCGATCAACCAGGTGCTGGCAACCACGGGGTGGGTCTTATTGTTATTCTGTTCCTCTGTAATCGGATCAAGGTGAAACTCACTTTCCACGATGATTGTTTCTCCCGAAGCCACTGCTCGTGCAACGTCCAGCGCAAATCGTATGTTTTTGTTATCCTCACCCTTGATCTCAACCGCCAGTTCGGAAGCTGAATTGTTCTTAATGCGATAGCGAACCTTATAGCTGGAACCGAATACCAGATCATGATCGTCGACCTCTGTTGAGATTTCGTAATCCGGTGTTTCGAGGGCAGTCAGCCCGCGACCCGACTTTTCAAATTCAGCCCGCAGGGAGACATCTCCTTTTTCCATGTATAGTCAAAGAAATCAAAACCACGTTCCCGTCGGCCATCTGGCTCAATGACGAGTTCACGCGTGCTGTCTGCATACCAATCCAACTCCTCAAAATAAGGAGCGAGTGCTTCGGTCTGCAAGATGGTAGGGATGAAATTCATCAGATGCACATTATCATCTTTTTCTCCCAGAAGAATCCGCATTTCTTGTACATCGGTACAGCCTTCGTATTGCCTGCCCATGTGAACAGATCTAGGCGGGGCCATCCGGCCTCTACGGTCTTGCGCACAGCATTCAAGATCAGATTGCGTCCAACCTTGTATCCGTGATAGTCGGGGCGTACGTTAAGCAGCGGTACATATAGCGCTCTCTCGTCATATCGGTAATGAGCAAAACTGCAGAAGCCAACAACCTCTTTCTCATGAACAGCTAGAAATGCATACAGATTGGACGAACTTTCCATCTCGCGGCGAACCGTTTCCTCTGTTCTAAGGTTGGTGCCACCTCCCCAGCTTTCGTTACTGCGGTTCCACATATCCGCGAGTGCGGCAGCGTAAGAGGGGTCGTATTCAATAATATGGATCTGGTCGATAATCGAAGTTACGGTCATGTTCTGATCTCCTTCTCTTTATGTACAGGATGGTGAAGAAGCTAGTGATAGTCTTATCATACTATAATTGGAAGCATTTTCAGAGCGTTATATTGGTGTTAGGGGTAATTATGGAGTTCAACTTGTTCGAGAAGCAACCTCCTGCTCAATACATGTCGAATGAGATATCACTTATGTATGACCTAACATATCCCGCCGTGACGGGCTAAATCGGATATGCGTGTGAGTTTTGACAAGCTCTATTCGCTATTGTTACTCTTTGTAGAGGAGTGTTTATTAAATATAAAAAATAGATAGATTCGTGGAGGGAAAGCATGACAGAATGGATCACGCAATTTATACTCTTTTTTAAAGATTTGTCATACGCAGGTCTCGTTATTGCCTTGTCGTTTGAATTCGTACCCGCTGAACTTGTGCTGCCCATGGCAGGATATTGGGTGTATCTTGGGGATATGAAGCTTTGGCTGGCTATACTCGCTGGTACCGTAGGCGGAACGTTTGGACCTCTGACGTTGTATGCGTTGGGACGATACGGCGGCAGGCCGATGGTCGAAAAATACGGCAAGTATTTCTTGATTCGCCCCCACCATCTGGACGCTTCCGATACATTCTTCGAGAAATATGGCAGTGGGGTAGCTTTCTATGGACGTTTTGTACCCGGCATTCGGACCGTGATCTCCATCCCTTGTGGTATGGCGAAGATGAATGTGTTTAAGTTCAGTATCTTTACATTCTTGGCCATGCTTCCGATCACCTCACTGTACATCTACTTAGGCTTCAAATTAGGCTCTCAATGGGAGCACGTGGACGAGATTGTTAAGCCTTATATCGTGCCGGCAGCGGTGGTTTTCTTAGGTGCTTTTGGATTGTATGTGCTGTTGAAACGTTGGAAAAGAAGAACGGCTTTGAACAAGTCATAGGCTTGTTTAAGTAAGGAAATGAGATGCGCAGATTGATGTTGATTCTTTGAAATAGTCTTATGAAAAAACTCATCTAATTTATTTGTTATGTAAAGCCCCGCTGATTTAAAAAATCAGCGGGGCTTTATTGTGATTGTTGGGTGTAGAATCGTTTAGAGATTCTCCCTTTGATATTTCTATTTATTCGAAATTATATGTCGTTGCTTCGCCAGCCGGAAAAGGATATTGTGCTGCTTCCCGGACTCGAACCGAATCTCCTGTTTGGAAAGGAACAGTTTGTTCGCTGATTAATGGAATCCATTCTCCATTATTCTTGGAGTATTCAAGTATCGATGAAGAAGCCATAATTGAATTATTTGACTTCCAAACCTGAACTTCCGATGTAAATGTGAAGCTTTTAGCTGGTGCAGCCTCCAAGTATTGACCGCCTCTCTCGCGAACGAGAACAGTTAGATCCCCAGGAAATTGTTGTGGATTTTCTTCGTTGTACGTTGTCCACGTTTCCCCGTCATTCACAGAATACTCCATTGCTGAGGTCATGTGGTCTGTATAGAACGTATTACTGGCATCATTATGACCAACATACATTTTTACATTATCTACAAAACTAACTGTTAACCAGTTCCCTGCTGGAACTTGATTCGCTGAATCAGCTTTAACACGCACTCTTACAAATACATCACCAGGGAAAATCGGCGGATCTACATCATTATATGAAATCCAAGATTGAGCTTCGTCCACCGAAAACTCCATGCTTGAATTCGCATCAATCAGTATATTTCTTTCATCATTGATTTTAATTGCTGGTTCCTCAGGAGCCGAAGGCAATGTATCTTTGATCGCAATGGATATTGGAGCTGTTTGAGATCCATCTTGAAGCACGGCTCGTACAAGTAGTTGAGTCGATCCGTAAGGAATAGCCGTTCCTTGTGGTAAGGTATAACTATTCTCTTCATCCTTGTCGATTGTTGCAATGCTCGAAAGACTTAGCCCAGCATCTCCCCAGAGTATCTCATAAGAAATGACTGAATTATCATCTGTACCTGTAGTCCATCTAATATCTCCCCCAATAAAGCCTGCAGCCGTATCGGTATCCACAAAAGAAATGCTCATCGGTATAGAAGCAGCCTTGACGTATGCAAGTTCATAAGTAGTACGAATTTCTTCAAGGCTCGTGAATTTGTTATCAGGCAGAAGTCTTCGATTATTAATAATTGTTTGGGCAACTTCTGCTCGAGCAGCCTGATTCATATTGCTGTATGCCGTTGCATCAATATTTAATGTGGATGCATATCTCTTCAGGTAAGATTCCATAATAGAAACGGTTGCTGCACTATTGATATTACGGATCACACTGGCTTCAGTGCTGGATGGAGCAGGATATTGCTGGTTTGTAGCATGAATAATCTGTTTGACATCACTGAATGTCGTATATTGGCCTGCTTTTTCTGCCAGAGCTTTCTGATAATGTTGTCCATTGAATTCAACCAATTCCAGTTCCTCTTTCAACGGAGAAGGATACACTCCAAGAATGCGCATGACTGCTTCTCCCTTTAAAGGATCGATCATGTTGCCCGTTTCTATGAATAATTGCTTCGTGATTAATGAAACAACTTCCGGACCTGAGTAACTTCCATGTCCGCCGAACGAACGGGAACCATTTCCATCTGTATTTTTAATCGTTAAAGCATTTTTTACATAGGTCCAATCCAACCGATAGGATGTCCCGTCTCCCAATGTTACAGGGTCAAAATTTAGATTCATAATAGGCATTTCGGGAATGGTTAGATCCCATTCTATTGAATTAATCTCAATAAATCCGTAGCCATAGTTTCGCAGATGACCATCCTTAATGATGGCAGACGGATTGGTTGTACTTGTGGCCGGAGGAGTGAGTACACCAGTGAACTGAATTCTAATCTGACTTAAGTTTGAATTCTCATAAGGAAGTACACTAATGTCGTTCGCAATATAATTCATAACGGAATGGATAAACATTGGCTGCGTTTCCTGACCCGTTTCTCCATTTTTGAAAATGGCATACATGCTGTATGCTTTGGTCGGTTCCAGGCCTTCAATTTTATAGGTTACAGGTTGGTTAGCGGTTATAGAAAACGCACCATGTGTTGAAGGCAGGTTATTAGGAAGTATTCCACTCTTCACTTGTTCAGTTGTAGGACGTACATTATCACCTGAACGAACAGCCATGTAATAGACCGTACCCGTTTTGTTCGTGGTCATCAAACCATCAGCCGAAGTTTCTGTGCGGTTTTGATAACTCTTGTAAGTGTACGGATACCATGCTATTGGGTTCGGATTCGTTGGTGTTGGTGTTGTACCCGGATTAGAGGGCGTTCCTCCTCCGGAGTTCCCCGCATTACCTCCGCTATTGGAAGAATTACCGCCTCCTGAACTTGGGAGTACGTAAGCTGGATTCGATGCTCCGTTAATCGTAGCGATCTGTGTTTTTACTTTATCGTAGTTTGCAATCACTCTCTCTGGTGCTATTCCGTCTGGAAGCACTAGACGTTGAATGGAACCGTTAGCTGGGAGTGACACTTGGCTGGCACTATCTGTAATCGTTACGGACCCTATTACGCCGGTACCTTGTAGCGCAATTGTGCCAGAACCTTTAATGGTCACCGATTCGATATGACCTGTTCCAGAAATTGTTGTTTCTTTATTACCTGTATTGATCTCCAAGTTCTGGATGTGGGCATACAAAGAAGCATTTTGAACACCTTCTCCTACAGTTACACTCTCATATGTAATGGATTCATCCCCCACAATCCGGAGAGCTTCGACTCAATATGGACTTCTTTAACGACCGTTTTGTTTACTGCTTCTACCCGAACATCTTCCTTGGTAATATTCATTCCTTGGAGTGACGAATGGTCGAATACGACCGTATTATCGTCTCCGCCCTTAACGTATGTTGTACCTTTTACCGTAATCTTCTCTGCGTAAAAGTCATTTTCGAGTTCCTTCGTAATTTCCAAATCGCCGCTAATGTTGATATTCTTAATCGTTATGTAGTCAGCTGCAACTTTTACATTGCCTTCAATGACTGCTTGTCCGCCATCTAGTATGGTATTACCTGAGAACTCTTTTTACCCGATTCTGCTCCCTGACCTGGCGTAAGGAGTTTTAGTTCAAATACCTTGGTGATACGATCATCTACGGTTTCAACACGAACTTCCGCGTTAGCAAGTGCAGCTACATTATTTTCCGAGAAAAGTGGTTTTAATGCTTCCGTCACACTATAGTTGGTATTTCCAATCGTCACCATTCCATTTTCTATTTTCTTGATCGTTTGAAGTTTATTGCTTGTAGTCTTAGAATCCATTCTTACTAAAATAGCTGCCAATTCCTGCCGAAGTACTGGTTTCTGTGGATGAAAGCTTCCATTACTTCCTGTCATCAAACCTGATGAAACAACGGATGAAACTGAGTTTTTAGCCCAAGCGGATATTTTCTGACTATCCTTAATAGCTGGAAGCTCATCTTCTTGAACTGCCACTGCATCTACTTGTGTAGCTCTGGCCAAAATGGAAGCTAATTCTTCTCGTGTAATTACTGCTTTAGGACGAAATGTTCCATTACGATCTCCATTCATCCATCCTGCTTTTTGTACCGCATTAATCGCACTTTCACTCCATGAACCAGGAGCAACATCTGAAAATGAAGAAACTACATTGTTACTTAGTTGAAGGCCCAATAATTTGGCAAGCGCGACTGCCGCTTCTTGACGAGTTACCTCCTGTAAGGGGTGGAAGTAACCCTCACGATCTCCATTCATGAACATCTTATCTTGAGCTTCTTGAATAAGTCCCTTTGCCCAAGGCGATGCCTGTGCAACATCTTTGTACGGATCGGATGCTGCCGACACATTGGAGTGAATTGCCGTGCTTAGCGTAAGAGCTATCGTTGCCATAGCTGCTACACCCAGTTTTTTAGAAATATCCATATTGCCTCCTAATGATTAAGTCTTTTCTCCTGATTTTTGTATAATATTGAACCAAAAGACCTATACATCATAATATGTAATTTAGCTTATAACAATAATTAATTACCAGAATATTCTGATCATTAAGGAAAATAGCACTATTTTGTATCATTTGACGAATAGTTGAACCCAAGTTATATATCGTAGCAATTACTCCGTTGTTCCCTGTCTACACATGAAAATCTGTCATGAAGCATAAAAAAACTCCTTCCCACTCCATAATTGGATGAGAAAGAGTTATCAAAGAAACTTCAATTATCATACAATCTAAATCAATTCCTGTCGTCTTTTCAAATACACATACAACACTACGCCTGATGCCGCACAGATCACCGCACATAAACCAATGAATCCATATCCCGCCTGAAGTCCGCGCAGCAGCCCTAACTGAGTCGATGAACCGTACATATTCTTCACGCCTTCAATGACCCAACCAATCACATAGTTACCAATAACACTACCAACCCCCATCAAGGTAACCGTGAACGTAATCGCGGTGTCACTGCCGTTTGGATATCTGCGTGCGATAAACGCCATCACAGTAGGATAGATCATCGCTATGCCCGCGCCAGATATCGCAAAGAAAATCGCAAGTCCCTCTCCGCCCCCAATCGCTAGGAATGTACATACCGCCGAGAAAGCCGAGAACAGAATCAGTGACAATACAAATCCGATCCGGTCCGTTAATGGACCAAGCAGCAGACGTCCCAACGAGAAGCTGAGGAAGAACGCAGACAGCAGCCCAGATGCTTTGACCGTGTCCCACGTGTAGGCTTTTTCCAGAAAGTTAACGAGCCAACCTCCAACCGCCAGCTCCGATACCACGCCAAAAGAAAGAATGAGCACCATCAGCCAGATGGCTGGATCACGTGTTAATGTCTTCAGTGAAGTCCGATCTTCATGAGGAAGATCATCGCCCGGGAATTTGCTGCGCAGCGCCGCAATGATCGGCAGCAGACAGAGTGACAACATGACCAGATACATGCCGCGCCAGTCCAGCTCGTGTCCAAATACGCGCAAAGACATAACACCTGTCGCCAGCAAAGGCGCTACCGTTGAACTCAGCCCATAGAAGAAATGGGACAGGTTCATCATCGTACCTGTGTTTTTCACAAAGATCCGCGCACCCAGAATCGCCAAAGCAATCTCCAGCATGCCGTTACCGATGTACATGAAGAAGTATGATGAAGCAAAGAGTGGATAGTTATGAGACATGTAAATGAACACACCCGAGAGGATCATTGATGCAAACGATATGATGCTAACCGCCTTGATACCCCATTTGCGGACTAGAATAGCCGTGAAGGAGCAGGCGATCAGGTAACCCAGTGCATTCAGGGACAGTAACGTCCCGAGCTGTTTCTCATCCAGATTGAAGTCGAATTGAATGCGCGGAATGGCCGGCCCCTTAATATTTTCCGATATGCCAAATACGATAAATCCAAGAAAGATCGTTGCCAACTGCATGGCATACAGCTTGTTGAACTTTCGTTTGTTGCCTTGTGTACCTGCTTGCTGATTCAAAATAAGTTCCTCCAGTGTGTTCAGGAAAATGATTGCACGTTATAACTACGATTGGAGTACCATCTTCCGACCGCTGTTATCCCTGTATTTTTTTGAATCGTTCCTAAAGGTGAAAATACAGGGATAAAGGCGTTCTTCAGATTGGTTCTGCCCTCTCTGTTATCGTGTCAATGATTTGTACATTTGAGATAGGTAACATGGTTAGCTTTATTCCTAAAAATAGAATACTCGTAAAAGCTCCTTTTTCCTTTACCACTGCTTCTCAACCACCTGAATGCGGTAGGTCAGGCTCTCTAGCGTTACCGCGACTAGTCCTGTCACATATTCTCGCCGAGTGTCTCTTTGGATGATCAACTCCGGCATATGCTCCTGTGGGATCAGGTGATCCAGACAGCCTTGTAACAGGTCATCCCGCATAGCCGGGTCCATTGTATCGCCAGTAACGACAATCGCTGCCGGGTTAATGATCGCGATGATGGATACCAGCGTCTGTACCACCAGTTCCTGCAACCCTTCCGTCGTTTTCAACATGCGCAGCTGCTCTTCCCGTGACACGCCAAAAGGCAAGAAGGACACCTCGCCCCCAAATTGCGTATTCCCAGTCAGCGGACGACCATCAATGATAAAACCTGCACCCGGAAAATGATTCTCCGGAAACGTCACCACCGCGAAGTTCTTCTCTTCCTCAAATTGCTGCTGGTTATACAGCCCGTAGACAGTCAGGTTCATGTCGTTACCAATGACTACTTCTACGTCCTCATACTGCTCTTTGAGCCTTAGCCCTAATGGTTGATACATCAGCTCCGGTACGTCGCAAATCCCAATCACGCCGTTGTGTGCCACCCCAGGTATGCCGATACCAATCGCCTGCACATTGTGGTGTTGTTCAATCAGATTTGCAATCAGATCCTCTACCACCGTTACATTAATCTCTTCCAAAATGAGCGTCTGTTCGTCCGCCATCTCTCCGTTCAGATTGGCATATGTATGTGTGATCGAGTGAATGCCGCCCTCTGTTCGAATAATCAGGCACAGTACGCTGGCGTAGTCCGCATTAAACTGATACCGACTCGCCGGTCTTCCTCCACTCGATTCGTCTGGACCCAGATCGATAATCTCACCCGTTTGGAGTAATTCGTTAAGGATCGTGCCGCATGTCGCTACGCTGAGTTTCGTCAGGTTTGCAATGGAAGCCTTCGTGCCTACGCCTATAGATCGTAGCGTGTTCTTCACAAGTTCAACGTTGATCCGCTTCACCTGTTGAGTGTTGTGTGATGTGGGTAGCATGGTAAGTTATATGCCTCCTTTCGTTCATTTCGAACCATTCAATGAATGTTTTTAAAAGTATTTTAATAATTGAAGTGTAGGGGAATTACGAGGAAAGTCAATGCTTAATTGGGAGCGAAAAACGTTTGGACGAGAAGGTAAAAAGACAGTGCAAGATCATCTTATGTGATCCTGCACTGTCCTTTTGTTAAGGTGGTTTTATGTAGACTGGCTTAGTTGATGGGCCAATATGCTCTTCTCCAGCCGTACTTCAAATAACTTTCGGTTTAGATCCTGTTCCATGGAATAAAGGTGATATGCTGCTTGTTTCACGGTATCCATCTCTAGGACACCTGCCTGCTTCGCGATGATGTCCAAGGCGTCTAGAATGAGTTTGTTGCATGTGACCAGTTGGTTAACGTAATCATTTTCTTGTTCGATGAGTTGTGTGTACTGCAAAGTTAAGTCTTCGCTGTTGGTACTTGTCATGTCACCACCCCTAAAATTGGTACGCATAAGAGTACCAGATATACAAAAAGTATATGGTACGCTCATGCGTAACGTCAAGACCATATGGAAATTTTAGGAGTGATACTCATGGCAAAGAAAGTCGTCGTCAATATTCATAAACTCACAGAAAAACATAACATTTCACTGCGAGAATTAGCACGTATGGCCGATATTCGCCACGCCGCTTTAAGTGAGTTGCAGTCTGGGAAACGAGAGAATATCAACTTTGCTCATATTGAACGGATTGCAGAGGCGTTGGGTATTGATGATATTAGGGAAATTATTGAGATTCGAAACATTGTGTAATACTTAATACTAACCATAACCCAGTTCCTTTTGAATTGTGTTGCTTAGATAAACATTCATTTCCAAACTTTAATTATATAAGGCATAGTTTAGAATTAGTTAAATGCTTCACCCCGGCCGATAACATTGAAATATAGTATTAAGCAATTAATCTTAGCGTACGGTTGTAGCATCCATCAATAAGCAGGACACTAAATCCCATTAAAAATCAGATTCGATTTTTCAATCTACGTAGCCATGCGCCAGATCTTTGATAAATAAAGACATACCTTTAGCATTTCTCGTAGTGCTAAGGACTTTTTCAAACTGATAGGTCGCGATAATGGAAAATATTATTTATAAACTACTTCTTCGAAAGATGCCTCCAGATTTTCTTTCTCGAAGGCTACTTCGAATTCTGTCTTTTACACTTAACCTCTATCCTTTGGTGTCACAATCTATAGGTATATTAAGCAAATACTTATGAAAATTTCAGAATATCATTTTTTTCTTTTCTCGTCCTGTTTGCCCCTTTTTGTTTTCTATTTAGGTCAACCTTATTTTCCACCTTAATATTTCTAATCATTTCTTTCCAATTTTGAATAATATTTTTTTAGAATCATTTGACCAAGGTAAAAGAACCATTGCCCATTCTTGACCAAATATTGAAATTGACATTAGCAAAATAAGTACAGCTATATAAATTGCCATAGATTCATCATGTACAATTAAATACACTATAAGAGGAAGGAATCGGGCAACTATATTAAGAGAAATAAAAAGAAAGATTAATTTGACCCAACTTTGCTTATAAGCTCTCTTACTACCTAATTCCGTATCAAATCCAAGCAATTTTGCTAAGAACATCGTTAGTAAACTCCAGAAAAAAATAACCGAATTATATTGATTAATAAATGGCATCCCTTGATCCTTATATTCAATAAAGAATAATACTGGTGCTGATGCAAAAGATAAAATTTGAAAAAAGACAGCCATTACTAAACGAGTTTTTCTAAAATGATTGTACCGTGATCTCTGAAGGTCATGATATAACATCATATTAATATTCATATAAAAAACCAATAAAAAAACACTAATTAATATAATACTACTTACATTTTCAAAACCTTTAGTAAGAATAAAAAGTAATGGCACAAAAGTCACGAAATATTCTAAAGTAATGACCGTACTGCTGTGCAATGCTTCTTCTTTAGTTAATCCACTTTGCAATGAAGCACTATTTGAAATTCTTATTATTTCACTTATTACTACCAATGCTGTAAAGGTTGAATTTGCAGTCACAACTGCTAACCATATGTCTTCATTATGAAATATTACTGCATATTTCATTGTTGGATAGCCTAATTGCAAAGCAATTAAAATAGCTATAATGTAAATCAAAAGAAAACTTAATGTAACACTAGTTTTTATTTTTCTGAAATCTGTTCCAAATATATTGTTGAATAATGCTTGCCCCAGTTTTTTCCCAAAAACAAGATTCATCATTTCACTAATATTATTCATGTTAAATGCAAAGGATGTTGAATTAGTTAATTTATCTAGAGGTGAGATTAATCTGTTTAGGCTAATGAAAACACAAAAACCGATTATAAAAATCAGAAAAGGACTAAAAAAGATTTTAATGCCATTAAATTGTTCTATCATTAAAACCAAAAATGCTAGTAAACTATTCGAAATAACTACTGGTAAAAAATGTTTCAAATACTCACTTTTCATTTTCTTATTAATCAGAAATGAGCTTCCCAACAATAAACTCATAATCACCAAAAATGCCAGACCTCTCAAAAACTCCTGAGTCCAATCTAATTTTAGCCCACCATTGTTGGCGATGATTAAAGAAACTGTTAAGAAAATGATAAGTGTAGATTTTTCTATACGTTTTGATTTCACTATCTTTAAAATTTTCAACGAGAAGTCAAGAGTTATTGTCATAACTAACCATATAGCTAGAACAGTGAAAAAAACGTTAAAATTATCATATGATGGTATTGCCGCTATGATTGGGCCAAATAATGCACCCATATATTTATATTTTTCTATAATTTGAAAATCTGATAAGAAGAGAACAAGCAAGATTATAATAAGAAAGAAAAGTTTCTCAAGTGTATTTGAAGAAGCTCCTACAAATATAATGCTAAGTGCAGAAACACAGGCGTATAGTAAGTTTTCAATCATTTTTTCGTTTCCTGAACTAAAAAATCCAATTTTTGTTAGTATTAGAGAAATAATTCGGAAAATAATTGGTATCACAATAAGCAGAATGGACCAAAATTTTAATTGTGAGAGAATTACAAATGGTACAACAGCGATAAGATAAAATATCACTGCTAATATAGCCCCTCTAGTTCCCCATCTTATAATTCTAATTGGATGGTTGTACATAAGCAGAAAAATAGGTAAACATATGGAAGCCAAAATATAAGAATACTGCAAAATAACCACCCTGTTAAAATCCCCTCTCTATAATTTAGACAGTATACAAGTTGTGTAAATTAATTATGTAATCTTCACATTTTTACGAAGTATGTATTATCGAGGCTTTGATTCAAATCTCTCTCTAACTAGGCATATACCCTATTGGAATATATCGAATTTTTATACCTACTTCCTAGATTAAATTTTTCAAAAACAAATTAATCCTAAAAACTGCTGAAAGAACCGAACGTAGAATGGAAACATAAATTCCATCTTCGAAAAATTAAAATAATGAAAATTGAGATGTCTGGTGGAAATAAACTCTAAGCATCTCCTAAAACTATTCCAATTAGTTATAGTTAGACTTGCTGTTTCTCATGAACCTTGTGAGTTAAACCACTTGTTAATAAGCCCTTTTAAAAAATACTGAAAAACTCCCATTGCTATGATCGCTTAATTATTTATTTACGGATAACAAGCCAAAAAACTTTTGTTAATTCTATTAGCATTTCAAAAAATTATCCCCTCCCCTTTTTTCAATCTTCGACTGTTTGTTCCATTCCCCTAAATATAGGTGCATTATACCTTTTTTTGATATGTTAGTAAGCTTGTATTTATTGAGATAGTTCGTTTCAACTCTCACAAGAGACTGTAGTCCTCAAGAAAGGGAAAAAGAACCTCTATAATTGAACCCCTAGATAACTTGACTTTAAACGTTTAGTTAAATTATTTTAAAAAAAGAAAAAAATGGTGACTTATTATTTTGTCACCGAAATGTTAAAGAGTATTTTCGAATGACTGTTAAAGGACAAAAGTTAGAAGATGCTTAGTTTACACATCGTTGCAAGATGGGATTACCGAAAGTTAGTGTACACTTGGATTCAAAGATACTGGACAAAGCCGGAAGGAAAACGGAAAGAGTCGGATGACAAGCAGGATGAAGATTACGGTAGAATTTAAAATTTGAATAGGACGCAAGGTTGAGATGGAGTTCCTTACACTAATAACATTAAGAAGCGTATTGATAGTGCAAAAGGTAGTATATCTAATTATCCCCCATTTGACACTCCCCTCAAAAAGGTCTATCCTAATAACGAACCAACCATTCACTATTAAGGAGTCGTTCCCGATGGTGCAAGCCAAGAAAGACGAAGTCAGGAAAGAGATTGAATACGCGGCGCTCAAAGTCTTTTTCGAAAAAGGATATGTGGATGCCAAGATGAGTGATATCGCGGATGAGATCAATATTTCTGTGGGCAACATCTATACTTATTTTAAGAACAAGAAAGAACTCTTCTACGCCGTCGTGCCGCCGGATCTGGTGGATTATTTGAAAAATGTGCTGGTGGAGACGATTCACTTTGATAATCAGACCTTGTTCGAGGAAACGGATAGCGAGCGAAAGTCGGCGCTGTTGCAGGAACAGATAGACGTATTACGTAAATACCGGAATCAGATTGTCATCATCTTTGAAAAAAATAAAGGAACCATCTACACCAACGCCAAGAATGAACTTGTTGAGCTGATGATCGAAACCAAGAAGGCCTATCTGAAGAATCAATATAAACGGTATGAGATTGGCACCGAGGAGAATTTGATCTTCCTGAACATCCTCGCACACAACGTGATCGACATGAACCTGGATCTGTTGAAGCGGGATATGAGTGAGGACAGCCGGAAGCAAATATTCGAAGCGTTGTATGTATACAGACTGTACGGTATGAAGAGCCTCAACGAATAACGCTCCATCTCATCACTTATGAGTTGTAGACAAAGCGTGCAGATCAGATCAAATTCACTTGGTTTGCACGCAAAAAATATCTAACATTAAGTCGCTTTATTTTTTGTTTCAATAATGAATAAATAATTCATTATTGAAACAAGCATCTTCGTTACCCTAACTACTCACCTCACCCACATTCTAAGGAGGAACACAACATGAACACCGCTTACGCATTAAAAAATGTCAATCTGATCCACGGAGACGCGAAACGCAATCTGCAAAAAAACATGACCATTCTCGTCAATGAACAAGGTCTCATTCAGGATATCTGCAAAGAAAGTGAGGTGTCCACCCCTTCTCACTACACAACAATTGACCTCTCCGGGAAATACGTAATGCCTGGCCTGATCAATGCCCACGTACACCTCTTTGCAGATGGTAAACCGTTCAGTCTCTCGGTCAGTGACGGCTTGTTGCAGTTTGCCTATGATCGAATCCTAAATACCAAATTAGGCAGAAACGTTTTGAAAAAACGCATGAAACGTAACGCACTGACCGCACTCCATGCGGGTGTAACCACGATGCGCAGTGTGGGGAATTCTTTTACACCGACGTCCAGCTGCGGGATGAGATTAATAACGGCGACTTTGTCGGCCCTAATCTGCTTGTATCCGGGTTTTTCCTAAGTGTCACGGGCGGACATGGTGCTCCATTCCTCGCTCTGGTGGGCGATTCCCCGTGGGAAGCCAGAAAAAATGTGCGCATCAATGTGAAACACGGCGTGGATCTGATCAAAATCTGTGTGACGGGTGGCGTGACGGATGCGAAGATGGTTGGCGAAGCTGGCCGTTTGCAGATGACGGTAGAGGAAGTTGCAGCGATCTGCGATGAAGCTCATAAGATTGGTTTGCGGGTGGCAGCGCATGTTGAGAGCACGGAAGGCGTAAGGGTCGCGTTACAAGGTGGCGTCGATACCATTGAGCACGGTTCGGAGATGGACGACGAAATCATTCGTTTGTACAAAAATAATCCCAATGCCCTGAATGGCTACACCGCACTCATCCCCACCCTGCAAGCCGCTTATCCATCCGCTTCACTGGATACCAGCGTAACGAAGGTAAGTGCAACGGTAAAAGAGAATTCAAGACTCGTCTACGATTCCATGCTCAAAGGTGTGAAACAAGCGATCGAAAACGGCATCACCATTGGTATCGGCACCGATGCCGCCATGCCTTACGTGACTCACTATGATATGTGGAGAGAGATGGACCATTACATGAGACAGGCCAACCTGAACAACAAACAGGTCATCGACATGGTGACCCGAATCAATGCGAAGATCCTCGGTGTTGACGATGTTACAGGAACGGTGGATATCGGGAAACAGGCCGATCTGATTATCATGGAGCAAAATCCGCTGGAACATATTGAGGCCTTGTCAGACATCTCTGTGGTCATGGTCAAAGGAAATCTAATTCAAGCACCATCTGTCACAAGAATCAAAGAAGTCGACGATGTTCTAAACTCAGTTTGGTGAGTTCGAGATCGAGATCCAAATCAGGTGTGAAATCAGGCTAGGCATAGTACTCAACCTTGTTGGTTGAACTACTTTGAACTACTTCACCCTATCCAATAAATAAAGGCAGTCGATGACACTTCGACTGCCTCCTATGTTTATGAAATTATCTTTTTATCTTGTTATCTTTACCGTTAGCTAATCCATTCAATGGTAAGCTTCTGATATGTTCTACTTTTTCTTAACTTACAACTCCAAACTTGCCCCGTTGGATGCGATCACCTTTTTATACCAGTGGAAGCTTTTCTTTTTGCTTCTTTTCAGGGTACCTTTGCCCTCGTTATCCTTATCTACATAGATAAATCCGTAGCGTTTTCCCATCTCACCAGTGGATGCACTAACGATGTCGATGCACCCCAAGCTGTGTAACCGATAAGATTAACGCCATCACGGACAGCCTCTCTCATTTGTTCAATGTGAGCGCGCAAAAACTCAATTCGGTACGTATCGTTAATGGTGCCGTCCTCTTCAACCACATCAACTGCACCCAGACCATTCTCTACAATCATCATCGGGATGCGATAACGATCGTATACGTGATTCAGCACGTACCGAAGTCCAACCGGATCAATCTGCCATCCCCAGTCTGTAGCTTTCAGATATGGATTTTTGTATCCACCAAAGACGTTACCTTGGGTCTCATCACCCTCTGGACGGGTACCCACCACGTGAGATTTATAGTAGCTAAAGCTATAGAAATCAACACAGCCCTGCTTTAACACTGCTTCGTCTTCTGCTGCCATCTCAATCTGAATATTGTTTTCTTCAAAATATCTCTTCGCAAAGTCAGGGTATTCCCCTCTAACTTGTACGTCACTGCTCATCATATTGTTGATCTGATCCATTCTCAGAGCCTTTAACATATCTTCCGGTTTACATGTGCTTCCATAACCATGACTATAATTAATCATGCAGCCGACTTGGAACGCCGGATTAATCTCATGAGCAAGCTTGACAGCTTTGGCACTCGCGACGAATTGATGGTGCAACGCTTGAAATCTCATCTGCTTGCTGTCCACTGCTGTATTGTTAAATACGCCGCCTTTTTTATCAACCAGAAGTCCTCCTGCCAAGTAGGCACCTGCCGGAACAATCAGGCTATTAATCTCGTTAAAGGTGATCCAGTACTTCACTACATCTTTGTAACGATTAAAGATTGTGTCGCAATATTTCACGTAACAATCGATCATTTCTCTGGAAGCCCAAGCATTGAATTTCTTAGTTAAAGCAAACGGTGCTTCATAATGGGAAATTGTAACGATGGGTTCGATATTATACTTTTTCAATTCATTGAACACATTGTCGTAAAATTGAAGTCCTGCTTCATTCGGCGCTGCATCGTCTCCGTTAGGGAAAATTCTGGACCATGCAATGGACATTCTGTAACAACGGAAACCCATCTCTGCAAACAAACGAATGTCTTCCTTGTAATGATGATAAAAATCTACTGCTTCATGAGAAGGGTAATGAACCCCCTCTTCAGTCGTTATCGTAATCCGACGGGGAACCGTATGGGTTCCGCCCGTCATCATATCGGCTGTACTCGCTTTTTTACCATCAAGGTTCCAGGCACCTTCGTATTGATTCGCCGCTGTTGCACCGCCCCACATGAAAGATTCGGGGAAACCATTTTTGTTAGACATAAACAAGTCCTCCTTAAATAATCTTGATGAGATTTTCACCGATTGTAATGGATGCTTTGTCCGTTGTGATGACATCTACAAAATCATCCGAATTCGTAACAATGATCGGTGTAGTCAGATCATAACCTTTAGCCGCTATGGCATCTGTATCAAACTCAATGAGCAGATCTCCAGCTTTTACAGTATCGCCTTCTTTGACGTGAACCTTAAAATGCTCGCCTTTCAACTTCACCGTATTCATCCCGATGTGAATGAGAATCTCCGCACCATCATTTGAACTAATACCGATGGCATGGGACGTAGGGAAAACCGCGGATACCACACCATCTGCTGGTGCTACAAGTTTTCCAACCGTAGGTTCAATAGCGATCCCTTTTCCCATAGCGCCCGTTGCAAAAGCTTCGTCCTTAATCGTGGATAACTCCAGAACTTTACCAGTCAACGGAGCAGTGAGGACATGTTCAGAAACACCGGCAACTGGCGTACGACCGTTCGTAGCAGATGATTTTTCTTGTGTTGCTTGATTCTTTCCATCCTCAGGTACATCTTCAAATCCCAAGATCAGAGTCATGATGAATGTAACTACAAATGCAATCACACAACCAATTGCCGCATGAACCAGGTTCCATGGATGATCCGTGATAAATGCCGGCAGGGTAGCTATACCTGCAATACCTAGAGCCGATCGAGCTACACCGAACAATCCAACATATATACCCGCTACAGCGCCACCAACGATTACAGCGATCAGCGGTCTTTTCAAGCGTAGATTTACACCAAACAAAGCGGGTTCGGTAATTCCGAGCAGGGCAGTTACACTTGTAGAATATGCAACTTGTTTAAATGCTTTATTTTTAGTTCGGAGAGCGACCGCAAGCGCAGCTGCACCTTGAGAAATATTGTGTACAAGCATACCTGGACCAACAATACTATCGGTTTTCGTCTGAGCATAAGCAGTGAGCACAACAGGTCCCAAACTATAATGCATACCTGTCATAATCAAGAACGGGAATGCCCCGCCGATAATACCAGATACTAACCAACCTGCATGTGTATTAACAAAAGAAACGCCTGACGCCAGGTAGTTACCCGCGATGGCACCGATTGGACCCAGTACAATCAGCGTTAGTGGAGCCATAATAAGAATCACGATCAATGGTTTAAGAATGGATTTGATAACCGATGGAGAATACTTCTCGGCAAAGCGTTCAACATACGACAAGACCCATACCGCTAAAATAATTGGAATAACTGACGAAGTGTACGTCGCCGGAGTGACAGGCAGTCCTAAAAACGCAACAGGCTCACCTACAGACATCAACGCCCCTAATGAAGGATGCAACAGAACACCAGCAATGGTTAATGCAAAACCCACATTAGCTTTAAGCTTAACAGCCGCACTCCAGGCAAGCAGCATCGGCAAGAAGTAATACGCTGCATCACCGATAAAGGTCATAATTGTATTGAATTGCCCATCCAGATCAACGAGATCAAATGTTTTCAATATAAGAAGAACAGCTTTGATCATCGCACAACCAATCATGGCTGGCAGAATCGGTGTGAATATTCCGGAGATCGTGTCCAGAAGCGTAGTCAGTTTTCCCTTTTTCACAGTAGGAGCATCGTCATTGGTTGTAAAGTTCCCCAGCTTCGTCAAAGCTTTATACACATTGTTTACCTCATTACCGATAATGACCTGATATTGCCCACCACTGCTGGCAACACCCACCACACCTTGTACATTTTTTAATGCTTCATTGTTCGCAACCTTCTCATCTTTCAGATTAAATCTCAATCTTGTAGCACAGTGTGTTACACTATCTACATTTTTCTCTCCACCGACCAGTTTTAAAATCTCGGCGGCTGTGCTTTCATGTTTCATGTACTGCTCCCCCTCAAACGTTTTTAGGTATAAAAAAAGACCTAGAATTCTATCGAATATAGATAAGCTCTATACACGATGGAACTCTAGGTCTTGCCTGCCTCACCAGTAACAATCCTAGTTTACTCATTATAGTGGCTGATGAATCAGTCCTTCTCTTCATCAATGACCCTTTTGATATGAACCGTTAAATACACCAATTCATCTTCCGTTAATTCTTTTCCATAATCGACTCGAATCAGCTGTGCAATCCGGAGACTGCATTG
Source organism: Paenibacillus sp. OVF10 (assembly GCA_022836915.1). Classification (GTDB taxonomy): domain Bacteria; phylum Bacillota; class Bacilli; order Paenibacillales; family Paenibacillaceae; genus Paenibacillus. The sequence continues at coordinate 6,128,189 of CP094668.1, forward strand.
ATATTCATTCGCATACTTTTCTTTAATGATATGGAGAAAGTCGCTGTCACCGCTTTTCACAACCGTATGATTAAACAAGCGATAGGCGAAAAACTTCAAATGTGTGACTAGTCTGGAATAATGGAGTGAGCTTTCATTAAAATGTATATTAAACTGATATCGAATAATATTCAAGACTTTATGAATCAACTGTGTAATCTTCATGGTTTCTTCCATTTCAGATCCAAGTTCTGCATTGACAATATGAAGGGCAATAAAGCCTGCCTCATCTTCAGGCAGTGTAATATTAAATTCCTCATTAATCATATCCCGGGCTTTCATAGCCACGCGAAATTCATTGGAATAAAACGCTTTAATTTCAGACAACAAAGCATTATTGAAATTCATACCCTGCTTGTAACGTGCCACAGCAAAATTTATATGGTCCGTTAACGTTAGATATATATTTTCATTGAGTTCCTTGTTTAAGGACTGCTTGGCATGTTGAATAATGCTGTCGGACACCCGAATATACTCCATGGGAATCTGGGCGAGCAAGGCATATAATTTACCTGTTACATTTTTGGATTTCAGGAAAAATTCCTTCTCAATCTTACTTGTCTCCACGAGGTCTCCCTTTTCTTCTGAAAGCCAATGCCACTTCCCAGAAGCATCATCTCCTGTTGTCGTTCATTGACCGCAGAGACGACATTATTATTAATAATTCGCGTGATTTTCATACGAATCTCCTTTTATAATGAAACGTTAACAAGATTTAGCAACAAAAAAAGACCATTAATAATGCCCACATCGTATATAGCCTATACATGTTTGCATATCAATCGGTCTTGCCTGCTGATCAGTAACAATCCTGATTATATTCATTATTTACTTGTACGATTATCTTAGTGGAAGACGTTATATTTGTCAATTGGAGAAACCTTTATAACTAGAATTAATCATTCAACCCTTTCCCCTCCAGGATCGGCTGCATGTACTTCTCGATTCGTGACACTTTTGTCTTGGATTGCTTCGGTTGTGAGAAATAATAGAGATATGCTCGCTGCCGTCCGGGTGTCAGTGCTTCAAATGCAACTCGGAAAGCAAGATTCTCATCGAATTGCTGTTGAAGTTCCTCAGGAACGCTATATTCGGCAGTTTTTTCATTTCCACCTGCAATCCCGCCTGTTCCACTTCAATCGCTTGCTGGATATAGGCTTTGATCATAGCCTCCTGCTCTACAATCTGCTTCAGACTGGTGAAGCGAAGCTGGCGTTCTGCCTGTACATTCTCCGTTTGCTGGACCAAAATGCCGTGTGTATCCTTCAGCAGAGCACCTTTGAAGAACAGGATCGCCACGTACTCTTTGAATCCATGGATTAGCACAATGTTCTTCCCATCGAGCATATAACAAGGGTGCATCCATTTCATATCCTCTGGCAGGTCAAAATCCCGAATAATCTCTCTCAGCTTCGTGGACTCTTCCTGCCACGTTTTGAGTTTCTTAAGATAGCCGTCAACTTTGCGATTCCCACTTGTATCGGTCATGGAGAAATACCTCTCTTTATCTCATGTTCTTATAGGTTCAATTGTACTGGTTTTCGGTGGATTGTACAGCGTTGCTTACAGAGCCTTTATTGACTTTTCCACTTGAATTTAAACCTTAATGGTATCAAAACACTTCAGAAAGTTAGACGCAATCTTCCTTAATATTGAAAGTTGTAAGGCAACTTTGTTTTTCTGGGGAGAAGGCTTATCAGAAGACTGATCCAATGCCCAAACGTCATTAGAGATACAGCGGCTGAGATGAGCTGAACAGCCCCTCATTGAAATCGATGCATAGGAGATGGAGAAGGAAAAAGTGATTTAAGAAGACGTACCCGCAACTTTCTGATGAAAACCAGTCCAATTAATTTCGGCTATGTACAATTAAATAGACTGAAAGTCTTATGAACCTTCAAGCACCTTATCTTCAATTACAGGCGCCGGTATTTCTTTAATCTCAACGGATTCTTCCGGAGCAAAGCTCTGGATCTTCATCGGCATGGAATCCAGGTACTTGTACTCTTCTGTCTTGGTTGAGCTAGTTACAATTTCACCGTTTTTGTCTTTCTGATAAATCACACGTTTCGTCGGTAAACCCGTATTTACATCAATGGTTACAACTTCCTTGTGGAGGTTATCCTCCGAGACAGCTTTTTGCTCGTTACTCTCAGTAGCAGAACGGGATTTTGTGCCCGCAGTTTCCAGTACTGTCCAATCCTGACTCTGTAATTCTTCTTTAGCATTCTCCAACAACGAGATCTGGAGCAACTTCTCATTTTCAGCAGCTATGTTGTCCGGCATGGTCCAGGTATTCCCAACCAATTTCCCTTTCTCGAAATCTCGACCATACGAAGTGATTTTCTTACCGCCATCTTCAATAATCAATTTATTATGAAGCTGGTTATCACGGTATTCCTCAGTGATTTCTGTCAAATTTACACGGTCCCGGTAGCGAACGATATATGATCCGTCTTCAAACGATTCTTTAATGTAATCAATCTTACCCTGGGTCGCCTTAAGTGCTGCGCTTTCAACATCGCTTTGAGCACTAACTATAGACGGTTCATTCAAGTACATGTAGCCACTCACAGATGCAGCTACCAGTGGTATGGTGAGTAGTGAAACCAATGTTTTTTCTTCACAGGTTGGCCCTCCTCTAATTTAGTCAGTATATATTCTTAACGCTTTATTCTGCTTTTAAGTTCCAGCCATTTACATATCCACTATCAAAATATCCTGTTGAGTTAGATCCTGCTTGGTGATCCTGCAACCTCCACGCATTTGGATTATATGTAGAAGCCATCAATTCAGCATCAAAAAATTGCATATAATAGTCAGACTGAAGCCCTTTCATTACACCAGACAAATTATTACAAGAGCTAGAATACATTGGAGTCGCTCTACTTGTTTTGGCAACCGAAGTGTGATAATAATTGAAAGTCGTAAGCCCACCCGTAGTATTGTACCAGGCAGCCCAACCTAACGCTGCATTAGCATAATATCCAATACTGGAACTAGGATAATAATTCCGCATCCATTCAAATCCCCCAGCGGTTGCAGTGCCGAATTGTTACATTTTGTAATAATATATAAATAATATGTTTTTATGCAGATAATTACCACAAAAATCTGACTATGGTTTTAGGATCACCTTCAGAGTTATGGTTCTTCAATTGAAAATCAAAAAAATGCCGCATAATTAGCGGCTCGTCATGCATTCTTAAGTTATCCTACGCTCACTATTGGTCTGTTGATGTCAAACCGACTATCCATAACATGTACACAACGGTTACTCATGGATGTCTCACACATCCGTAATGATCGTCAGAGCTTTTTATGATTATCCATAAAGCAAAAAGGCCCATAGACAATCTATGGGCCTTTTGGTTTGGTTAACATTTATGGCTTAAGCTAATATCCAGTAGTGACTGTGCCTCATTTTCCAACATGGAGGAAGCTATCATCCTGAAGTCTTCAGCCCCAATTTCAAAGTGACCATTACGAAACGGAAACCCCCAATTGCGATTTCCCCGTGTATAACTGAGCTGATCTAACAACGTTGCGATCTTTACTTCTCGACACAGAAGATAACGGAGATCTCGGCGAAAGGGTACAAATGATTCCGACATCTGATATTGGTAGACCCTGTCGTCGATAATCTGACCAATAGCGGTAAAAGCCTGAAGTGGCTTGCCAGTTGATATGTCTGTACGTGGAGAGTAGTATATCATCCAATCACCCGCGGACATCTGTCGCAACATTGCTGACTTGCCATGGCATAGCTGCGCAAACCCTCCCTCTACGGCTACATTTACATGAGAAGCAGACACAACGCCAATCCAATATCTTCTGTCTGTCATTTCCAATGATTTCAATACTTCCGTTGTACTTCTCATCCTTCAACCCACTCCTCTTAATCTGTGATATATCAAAATATAAAAAAACACTACTGACAGGTGTATGTCAGTAGTGTTTTAAGATGTTTTTGGCTACTTCCTGCATTCGAAAGCGTAAAGACTCCGGCTCCAAGACCTCGATATCTCCACCCCAACCAAGTAAATAATGCAAGATTTCCTCCGGGTAGCGGACACGAAAATGAAAAATCACACCTTCCTCTTGATCCTCAAATGCATCCATATAAAAATGAAGGGCCTCCATAATTTTGTCAGCGATTTCAGGTTTAGCCCTGATTAATATGTGTTCGTTACGGTCGTCAGGAGGTCGATAACTGTTTAGATCAAAATCCGGCGGCAAAAGGAATTGATCCTCCAGCACGGAAAGTTCAGTCATGCGTGACAAACGAAAATGACGGATGTCTTGTCGCATATCACAACGTGCAATTAACATCCAATTCTCCTGAACCAGTGAGAGGCCATAGGGTGAAACCTCACGCATGTTATACCGATTCCCATCCGTTCCTGGCATTTTTTTCAGATACATAAAGCTGATTTTACGTTGATCCAGAATGGCATTACGTATCTGGTTAAGGTATGTTTTCACCCGTGCTCGGGTTAAAGGTTCAACCGTATGAAGCAGTCGCATCGTTTCCCGAACACGTGTTGATTCATTACGAACGGATTCTGGTAAGATCGCTTCAATTTTTCGTTGAGCCGACTTAGCCTCCATCGCGTATTCTGTATCCATTCTCTGTTCGATAAAATCAGCTCCCATTAGCAGGGATACGGCTTCTTCTGCGGTGAAGCTTACCGGGGGCAGAAAATATCCTTCCATGAGGGAATACCCCTGACCCGGAGCACCCATGATCGGAACACCAGCCTCACTTAATGCCTGAATATCTCGATATATCGTACGTACACTCGTCTCCAATTGAGCAGCTAAATCTTCTGCTCTTAACATCTTTCTTCGCTGCAATTCAAGCGTAATCGCAAGCTGTCGCTCAGTTTTGTTCATTTTCTAAGCCCCCACCGTTTCATCATCCCAACCTAAATCATTCTATCACAGTAACGTGTCTTTTCGTTTCGTGAATTAAAGCTATGGAACGTCTTACATGCCACCCGAAGAAAATCTTTTGTGGACTGGGTAGTGTGTTGTTTGTAAGATCCGACCTATCTCCACTTTATATTTAAACTGGAAAAATACGATACATATACCGATAATGTTGAAGATGTCTAACAACGCAAAGATCCATATACATTGAAGGAGTTGCACACTTTTGAAAAGATTCTATCTAGGCTTTGGATTAACGATCACCATTATCATTGGACTGTTATCAAGCGCTACTCCAACAGAAGCAGCATCGAAGAAAGTAAACTTAAAATTGTCAGAGGGAGCGACGTACTATGGTGAAGTTTTAAACGGGAAACCTCATGGTAAAGGAACCACAAGATGGGGAGAAACCGAAGTTTACTCTGGAGATTGGATGAGTGGTAAGCGGCAAGGAAAAGGCAAGTATACATATACATTAGTTAAAGGTGGAGGTGTCCCCTTTGAGGATTACGATGAATCTAATATGGGCCATGGAACAGGTGAATTCACTACAAAAACCTACACCGGATCATGGATTAATGATACATATCATGGTAAAGGAAAAGAAATTACGCAATGGTTAGAAGTACAGTATCTTACTTCTGATGGTAAGGTTTACCCTATACTTGACAGATACATCAACACCATTAACAATGGAACATTCAATCAGGGCAAGATGACTCAAGGATATTACGCAATTCACTCTTCAGATACTGTCTCACTAGGATATACTGATCACACAACTACGATTGCTCTCAAAAATGATTATTTCAACGAAAAGTTAACCGGGGACAAGGACTTTTTGACACGATTATCGATTATAAAAAGAAACACGGTTCTTCTGAAAAATATATTGGGATTAAACCATCCGAATTCTCCAAAGGTACATTAACTAATGGCAAATTCACGGGGGTTACGCATCTAATCGATTATAGCAATACTGTTAGTTATTCTAAACAAGTCATAATGAACGATAACGTATTAAAGGAGAATCACATAACATCTGGCGTATTTCATAAAGATCGTAAGAAGACCATTAATGAATTCCTGCAAGCTATTAAGCCCTACTCAGTCAAAATCAATACCATCTCTGACGAGATTATGTCATTAAAAGACATTAACTATGAGGGAATGATCCCTAGGTAGTGGAGGTCACAAAATGAGCAAAAAGCGATGGATTGTGAGTATAGTCATTTTGATTATCATACTTTTCATGAGCGAATTGATAATGTTGTCCTCAGGAAAGGTTGGAGTTCTCAACATAACGCAGAGAATCATTTCAGGTGCACCTCATGTTATCGTTCAAGGGCAGACACTGTCTTACCAAGGTAAGGTTCATTGGGAGGATATCCAAAGTAGTATCGAAGAATATTCCGCAAGCGATGAAGGAACGGTCTTGTATAAAGCACTAGGCACCCCTGTCCCACCACCTTGGATATATGTGAGAAAAGGAAACCATCAGGGTTTCCGATATAAAATCCCGCAGCTTCCCTGGAAACTATAAAATGATCTGGGAACTTCACGAGCGGACATCACCAGATGTTCGCTTTTGCAATGAATTTGTAGTCTACCTCGCTCAATGGTGACATGTCCTATGGTTCAGGTATCAAATACAATCCACACTATTGTTCATCTCACTTTTCTTCCAATCCGTTAAACTGCCTGAGCATGGCGGTGAAACGCTCCAGTTCCTTATCATCCCATCTGGATATACGGTCATAAAAAGCTGACTCCTTCTCCTTGAGCGCACCAACCGTCGATTGTTGACCAAGTTCCGTAAGAGACAGTAAAACCCCGCGCCGATCCTTGGGGTCTTGCTCTTTGCTAACATATCCCGACTTTTCGAGTTGTTTGATTAATCGGCTGACCGAGCTGCGGTCCATTGCATTCGCTTCTGCCAAAGCCGCGGCGCTTGTTGGGCCATAGGAGTAGAGCCACCGTACCAGTTGAAAAGCGGCAGGTTGCAGATTCGCATCAAAACGCTCGGCAGATCGAACGTTAAGCGCATGCGAAGCACTGATCAGTGCATGAATCTGCTCACCCAGCGCTAGCTCCAGGGCTGTTCTATCTTTGGTTTTGACTGGATTTTCACTCATTATTGTTAACTCCCTCTCCAGATACATGAAAGTAGACTTCTCGAAATATAGTCGACAAATATCAATTAATATTTATAGTTGATTTATGTCCATTATATAATTCCGAATCTATTCGTGTCAAAAGGAGATCTTCTCATGAAAACTAAACATCCCATTATTATAATTACCGGAGCAACAAGCGGTTTAGGGCAGCTTGCAGCCATGGAACTCGCCAAACGCGGGGCACATCTTATACTCACAGCCCGAAGCAAGGAACGTGCCGAGGCTACCAGGTACAAAATCAAGGAAATCATGCCGTCTGCCAAAATTGAATTTTTCTATGGAGACTTGTCCTTACTGAGTGATGTAAAACGTGTTGGACTTGAGATTGCAGCCGCTTATCCACGTATAGACGTACTTCTGAACAATGCCGGACTTCATGCTTTTGAACAGAGAGTCACGTCCGAAGGATTTGCCGAGATGATTGCCGTGAATTATTTGGCACCTTGGCTGTTAACGCACACATTGCAATCTTCCCTGTTTCAGGCGGGCCATGCCCGAGTCGTCAATGTTGCATCTGAAGCTTCGCGGAATCATGGCACACTGGTATTGCCAGATGACTTAACGGATATCACTCCTTTTACTGCACGCGGTTCCTCTCCAATCTATGGCAAAACCAAACTGCTCAATATTATGTTTACTGGTGAACTAGCCAGACAATGGCGTGGAACCGGAATTCGCGTAAATGCCTTGAATCCTGGCTTTAATGTTACGGGTCTTGGACGAGAGCTATGGTTTGCAAGTGTGCTTGAACGCATTTCAACCTTTTTGCACATTGGCGACCCGCGCCGGGGTGCGGATATCATTACTCGGTTGGCTGTGGATTCGAAGTATGGCGAGGTTTCGGGAGGATATTTCAATGTGGGGACTGGAGCATCTATTGTTCCTACACATCCTGGAGGAGATGAGGCCATGCAAAACAGACTGTGGATCGTTACGAGACAACTGATGAAAGATCACGGCGTGCTGGATTAATTGAACAAGAACAGGGGTGTTCCATAAGCCACAAATATAGCTAGGAACACCCCTCCTTTTTCAGTAACTTAGATTGCCGCAAATACCTTGTCAAAACCCGCTTTCGACTTAGCCAATATTTCACTCAAACTTAGATTCGATGCCGGTGCCAGTACTTCCTGAGCCACCACGCCATTGTAACCAATCGCCTGCAGATTTCTCAGAAATCCACCCAAATCAATGACCCCTTCGCCGGGGTATAAACGCTCATAATCCAGCAATTCTTCCACAGGCAGATCATAAGCATCATTGATATGCACATGAACAACCTGTTCTTTCTTCAGCTTCAACAGATCTTCCATCGGTAGACCATTCGTATGCCAGTGATAGGAATCCACCAGTAAACCTACGTTAGGTGCATGGATCGTCTCGATCCAGTCCAGGGTATCCTCCACACGCCAGATAAACGGATTTTTCCATTGGGTCCGCAAGTGATGGCAACCAACAAACTCCAGCCCTAACTTAATCCCGTAAGCATCCAAGATATCTGCGCAGAGTCTCAAGCGTTTCGTAGCCGCCGCCATAAATTGCGCTGCTGGCTGATCCGTCGAGGGTAAAATATACGTGCAGCAGCTGTAACAATTCAGTGAAGCAGAAGCTTCTGCCATAGCGACCAAAGATTGCAACCCCTCACGAAATTGTTCATCTGTCGTCCGCCACTCTACCGTCAGACCCGATGAACCGATGATCACCTGATTGCTTTCCAGCAGATGTTGCGCCCGTTCCTTGCCATACGTTTCAATCAATGAGAGCGGATTCAAATCTACAGATCCGAATCCGTGCCTGGCCGCCTCTGTGATATATTGTTCATCAGACTCGATGTTGCCCAGTCCCGCATTCGTTAACCCTCTAATCATCCCAATCTCCTCCTGTGACTAGTCTGGAATTGCAGCTTGTGTATCATTTTCTTTATCATTTTATAATAGCAGTACTCTCCAAAAAAGAAACCATTAAAAAAGAGCCGCAACAACGTTATATTAACGTCATTACCGCTCTAACTTCTCTATCTCACGCTCTCTAACGTATACCGGTTACGCGGAATCTCAAGACCCAGATTCTCCCTTAGCGTCTCATGTTCATACTCCGTGCGGAACAGCCCTCGTTCTTGCAGAACCGGGACAACTAGCTCCACGAAATCTTCCAAACCATTGGGCACCACGGTACGAACATTGAATCCGTCTGCCGCTTCGCCTTCAAACCATTCCTGAATCTGATCTGCGATCTGATCCGGTGTACCAATGAACGATGTACGTGGAGTGGATGCCAGCAACGCGACTTGGCGCAGGGTCAGCCCCTGTTCCCGTGCCTGCTGCTTAATCTTATCTGTTGTACTGCGGAAGCTGTTGCTGCCGATCTCCCCAATCTCAGGGAAAGGTTCGTCCAGCGGGAACTGGGAGAAGTCGTAATGATCGAAGTAACGTCCCAGATAATTCAACGCCTGATCAATACTCACCAGTTCGGCAATTTCCTGATATTTCTGCTCAGCCTCTTCCGCTGTTCTACCCACAATGGGGCCGATGCCCGGGAAGATCAGGATATCCTCTGCCTTGCGTCCATAAGCCACCGCTCTTGCTTTCACATCGCGGTAGAACTCCTTTGCTTCCTCCAACGTCTCATGTCCCGTGTAGACGGCATCTGCCGATCGGGCGGCCAGATCTTTACCAGATTCAGATGAGCCCGCCTGAAAAATCACCGGATGCCCCTGCTTCGAACGCCCCACATTAAGCGGACCCTGTACCGAGAAGTGCGCTCCCTTGTGATTTAGCGTATGTAGCTTAGCAGGATCGAAAAATACGCCCTGTTCCTTGTCTCCGATAAAGGCATCGTCCTCCCAGGAATCCCAAAGTCCTTTGACCACATTCAGATGTTCTTCCGCAATCTCGTAGCGCAGCGCATGGTTCGGATGTTCGCCTTTGCCAAAATTAAGTGCCGATCCTTCCAGAGGTGAAGTAACCACATTCCATCCGGCTCTTCCACCGCTTAATTGATCTAACGAGGCAAATTGCCGCGCAACCGTGAAGGGCTCACTATAGGAAGTAGACAATGTAGCAACCAGCCCGATATGGGAAGTTGCCCCAGCGAGTGCGGACAGAAGCGTGAGAGGTTCGAAGCGATTGAGAAAATGTGGATTGGACTTCTCGTTAATGAAGAGGCCATCTGCAATAAAGAGCAGATCAAACTTCCCTTTTTCCGCGATACGCACCTGCTTCTTGTAGAATTCCAGACTAACGCTCGCGTTAATTGGAATATCCGGGTGACGCCAAAAGGAAATGCTGTTACCCACTCCGTTCAGATTGGCTCCCAACTTCAATTGTCGTTGCGACATATATATTCCTCCCTATGTTGTGGTGATGACCATTCAGTTCGAGTATCCTTTTATCTCTGAGAGTCGTTTCATCATTTCTTTATGCTGTTTCCGCTAACTTCTGCTGTTGCCATGCCTAATCCCGGTTTATCCGCCTGTTTCACATCACTTACCCGGACTGCCCAAGCCGCTCCAAGCAATACAATCCCTGTAAATAGAAAAATAAACGGAATGCCGATCCATCCACCGAGAAAACCACCAATTAACGGTCCAAGCACAATACCGAACTGACTCGCCGTCTGACTCAGACTGACAGCCCTCCCACGAAAATCGTGATCAGCATATTTGATGATCAGGGCATTAAGCGCCGGATAGACTGCCGCAAAGAACAAACCATAAACAAATCGCAGGCTGCCAAAATAAATCAGATTCGTTGCTGTCATTTGCAGCAGACTGCCAATCCCACCGCCGATCAGACCGATAAACAGGGTTTTCTCGTATCCGATCCTTCCACCAATCTTCCCCCATCGCGGCCCCATAATGACGGTTGCCACACCAATCGCCGAGAAGACAATTCCTGCACTGAGTGTTGCACTGCCAATATCTCCGCCAATCTGGACCACATAGAGCGTCAGCACCGGTTCGATGATGAGCACGGAGGTCGAGACTAAGAGAATCAAACCGTAGATTCGCATCAAACCCGGCGTGGAAGCCGCTCTTTTCAAATCCCCTATGATCTTCGTTGGAACGATCGTACGAGTTTGTCGTGACTCCTTAACACCGAGGACCATCAGAGCCGCGAGCAATGTAATTACAGCGGATGCAATGAAACATCCCCGCAGTCCGATCCAGTGACTCAATACACCACCGGCAAGAGGACCAAGAATTCCGCCCGCAGCGCTGGCCGTAGAGATCACGCCAAGTGCATAACCCACCTGTTTCTCCGGAGTATTGGTGCCGATCAGTGTAATCGAGGCGGGATGAAAACCAGCCATGAGTCCCTGAAAGACCCTCACCGCGATAAACGTATACGGATCATACACAAAGAAGTTAGCCAGATGTGCAATGCCTAGCCCCACTCCGGAACGGACCAGCATCAGTTTGCTGCCATATTTATCAGCCAGTGATCCCCAGAAGGGTGCGCATAATCCGCTGATCAGAAAGCTGATGGAGATGGAGATACCCGACCAAGCTTCCAAGCCACTCTGGATACCGAGATCATTTTGCAGGAATATAGGAAAGAACGGAACGGATAGCGAGTACGCCATATGATTGAAAAACAGGCCGAACCACAGAATATACAGATTTCTCTTCCATTGTGGCATCTTGGCATTCTCCATACTATATAATTCCTATATAAAAAGTAGGTTATTATCCATATTAGGGTAACGTCATCGGAAAGTATAATAGAAAAGTTCAATAGACCCATTCAAGAATTAAATGAATGGGTCTATACCTTTATTTCGTATGGGTTTTCGTTTACACTCACGCATTTTCACATCATCGGTGTAGACAAAAATCCTCTTGTATAAGTGGTACGTTTTTCGCTTTCCTTCTGGTGAAACATTTTTTGTGGAATCAGGATGTTTGGTACGAACATGGAAAATTTATGTTGAAACAACAAATAAGTTCGTATAATATAAAATTAATTACTTGTTCTATAAATATAGAACTAATCCAGAAAGGAACTAAACTCTTATGAACTACACAGTAGAAGTTGATTTTGCGCCAATTTATGAATGTGTAAGCACCCTGAGCGCTTTTATGAGTAAACAAAATCATACTAACCTGGATGCCGGGAAACGATGGGTTCGTGATGTACAGGATCGATTCTCACCAGCCAAACTTCAACAAATGCGAGATACGATGAAAGCCACAGACAATTTCAGCCTTGCGCCATATATATGGAGCTGTTCAGGGGAACGTTCGGTGAATGGCTTTTTGAATTGGCTTGAAGAGTTGTCCTCAGGACAATTGTATGACATCGCCGCTCGCTTTAAGTTATCTGTCCCCTCCAATCTGCCCGAATTGCGCAATCGGACATCCGAAGTGCTACGAGAATGGGATACTCAGTATTTTGGGCACATCGATCCGGCAATTATTGAGGGACTCTTTTTGGAAGCTGAATCGAGACGTTCCAGTCTGAACGGGACGAATGATCAAGAAGTCTATGAACAAGCTACACAGGGCATGAGGATATATCCCAACCATACGCTAAAAAAAATAATCCTCATCCCTCAATATCATGCACGTCCATTTGTCACCTCAGTGATCTTTGACGAGATGATCTTCACTAATTATTCTTGCGATATTCTTCCAACAGAACCGGGACGACCAGACCCTGGGTTACTGCGTCTAACCCGGGCACTGTCCGATGAAACCAGACTGTTCATCTTAAGACTACTGGCTGGTAAACAGATGACCTTCACTGAAATTGTCCGTGAGGTTGGACTGTCCAAGAGCACGGTGCATTACCATCTAATAGCCTTGCGAGCAGCCGGGCTGATTATCGTGCATTATGATTACAAAAACACCGAATATAGCCTGCGCTTGGAAGCTCTAAACAACCTTCCACGGCAGATTGGAGCTTACATTGAAGGTTGAGTTCAAGCATCTCCATCTCCACAAATTGCACTATTCTATCATACGGAGGAACCTTAATGCTGAAGCGAAGTTATTACGGTTTATTGGCTACTGTTACTCTTAGCTCTCTCGGTGATGTGTTTGGTCTTTTGGCCATGGAATGGCTTGTTTATGAATTAACTGCCTCTAAGTTAGCCATGGGTGCTATGGCACTAAGTTTCAGCATTCCCGAGGTAGCCTTCCGGCTACTTGGATCACCGCTGTCCGACCGACTGCATCGTGGACGGTTCATGGCCGGACTGGCTACAGTACGACTGTTGGCTCTTTTGTTGCCGCTAAGTATGGGTATCGCGGGCCAATTACAACTTTGGCACCTATTTCTCGCCGCAGCACTCAGCGGGGCCTGCTCCGCCCTCTTCATGCCAACGGCCATGGCTGTTGTACCGGGCGTAGCTGGCAAACACAAACTGCTGCGGGCATTCGCAGTGATTGATGGTTGTCGAAATGCCGCTGCTTTGCTGGGACCAGCCTTTGCCGGAGCTCTAACGGCTGCAGCTGGAGCGTTACCAACATTAGGCATCAACGCTATTTGCTACATTGCAGCCATCACGGCACTGCTCTATCTGCCCACAATGCAGAAACCAGTAGCACAAACATCTTTTTCTCTTAAAGCTTATATCCAAGATATTGGAGAGGGCTTCACTTTTTATCGGCGATTCCCAGCCATGCTATCGATTATGGTAATGGTTTCGATCAGCAATATGTCCTCTGTAGCCATCTGGACCATGATGATTCCTTTTGTCCGCGAAGTGCTGCACCGGGATGCCGCCGCCATGGGCACTCTGACCACGGCTTCGGCATTTGGCACACTAGCAGGACTAACTATTATCTCGTGGATGGGTGAAATCAAGAGAAGACGCACGGTCATGCTGTGCAGCTTAGCTGTGATTGGGCTTTTCAACGCTTTATTGGGACTATTTCCGAGTTACCCATTTGCACTTATTGCCTTATGTGCTGCAGGAGCAGCCGGACCTTTCTTCGGTTCTCTAAGCTCTTCGTTACATGGTACGCTTGTGCCCAGTTGTCTACAAGGCCGGGTTAATTCGATCCGATTCCTGATTGGTGGAGGATTACAGCCCGTAGGTGCTTTTGCAGGTGCAGCGGTTGCAGAAGTCTATGGCCTTCCCTTCCTATTTCTGTCTTTAGGTCTTCTTCCTTTCATCTGTTCGATAGCTGCTTTATTTCTCCCGAACCTGAAAAATTTGAATGGCGATCTCGATACTCTACTACATAAGCCATCCAATAAAGTTCGTATTACAAGCAGTTAACAACACTAAAAGCGCCGTCCCTTTTTATTGGAACGACGCTTTTGACGTGTGACAACGATAGCAGTTTACCTCAAACATGCCATGATACCACATCTGTCCCCCACTTCCCAAACATGCGGGACTGGTATCCCGACATAGGTGGTAATTGTGAGATAAAAGCCAACTCTTCGCTTCTTAAGATTTTTTTCTATACTCTCCATTATCGTGTAAATATGAAGTGAACTTGATTACATATCGCGATCATACTATTCCTTCAATTGGACCGACATAAATACATCGACCTCATCTTCACTGTCCAATATAAATCCAAATCGTTCATACAATCGCCGAGCAGGACTTCCCTGCAAAACATTTAAAATAACCCTTTTCCCTGAACTTCATCCTGTTCCAGCAGCATGTTCAATATCTGAGTTCCTATTCTCTGGCCCTGATAATCGGGATGTATGTAGAAATGTTCCAATAGATATGCCTCAGACTTGGGCTTCAACGCTACACAACCTACCATTGAACCCTCCACTTCAATAATCTGTGTCTGGACAGGATTGAATGTATTCCGGAAACGTTCACGTACTTTCACATCATCGTACCTTCCCAGTCTGGTTAGATCATCGTAGAGTACCAACGCTCGCAAATCAGCGAGTTGCTCTTGGTCTGCCTGTACAGCTTGACGCATTGTTATTGGGTTCATTTGTTGAATTCCTTTCCAGTGGAGACACGTTAGTTTTTGAATGTCTTATCCCACGATAGGGATAGGACACTAAAAATCATACCTTTGGCAGCTCACATGAGCAACAGCGGATTTTAGAACGTAATATATTTTCCAAACTATTTATCTCCGCAAAAAATAAAAAAGCCCAAAAAGGACGGTGCAGTCTTGCTTATACAAATAAGCGAATCCGCAACCGTCCCTTCTGGGATGAAGATTATTTAAGAAAACTACGAAGCATGTGACGCTTGTGCTGCATGCTGCAATGCTTCCAGACCCAATGCGAGCGCACCACACAGACCTGCATGCTGGCCCAATCCAGGCTGGACAATATATTGGTCGATATGTTGCGTGATTGGGGCAGCATTCACATAACCATTCAGATTCCGTACAACCTGCTCCCGGATCATAGGAAACAGATGATCTTGCTGCATCACACCACCGCCCAAGATAATTTTCTGCGGCGAATGAAGCAGGATGGCCGTTGTAATCGACTCCGCAATGTAAAAGGATTCGATCTCCCACGCCGGATGATCTGCCGGCAATTCACTGCCAGGGATCTGCCAACGGGCTTCAATGGCTGGTCCTGCAGCCATACCCTCCAGACAATCGCCATGATACGGGCATAATCCGGCAAAGTGATCGTCTGGATGGCGTCTTGTGCGAATATGTCCACCCTCGGGATGTAACAATCCATGGACTCGTTGGCCCCCTGCCACAAGTCCAACACCAACGCCTGTACCAATCGTGTAATATACACAGTTGTCCAGCCCTTGCGCCGCTCCCCACGTCACTTCACCGAGCGCGGCAGCATTCACATCCGTATCCCATCCAAAAGGAACCGGAAATTCATGCTTCAAGGTTCCAATCACATTACAGTTTCCCCACCCAGGCTTAGGTGTGGTCGTAATATAACCATAGGTGGGACTATCCGGTTGCAGATCAATCGGACCAAAGGAGCCAACCCCCATTGCTTCCACATCTTTATCCCTGAAATAGTCGATCACCTTGGCAAGAGTGGTCTCCGGATGTTCTGTTGGAAAGCTGATCCGATCTTCAATCTGTCCATGCTCATTACCTACACCACATACAAACTTTGTTCCACCCGCTTCTATGGCTCCAATACGCATCGTTCTGGACTCCTTTCCTTCATTACAATTAACCTTTAGCCTTGGTTGGTGATATCTCATAGATATGAAGTGAAGAGAAGACCAGATCAGTATTTTCGGCATGAGCAGAGATGCCCTTGGAATCCACATCCGGATAGATCAGATCCGTAATAACCGCCTGACCATCATTTGCAAATACCTCCACAGATGAATGATCTACAAAGATACGCAAACTTTGATTCGCACTCGGTGCCTTTAACTCAGCTGTATGACGGCTCAGGAAATGTTCATGAAAATCGCCGATACCCGATCCACTACGATCGATATACACTTCCCCTCGGTTGGCGTCTACGCCAACGAGAGTTTCGTTGTCAGCTCCGCTTCTTAAGGCAAAATGGAACGACTGATTTGGAGTCCACTCTGCATGGATCTCATAGTTCACTAGTTGCAAAGCGTTCAACTGCTCACTCACTTGCTGAATCGAAGCATCCTGTAGGGACAATAATGGCGTACGGGCTTGCTTAAGTTCACGTGCAGGACGTTGAATCAGTATTACTTCTCCGGCTCTTGTCTCCAGAGACAGCTCCCGTGCAATGGTCATTGCTCCACGATAATCATTGGTTGGCGTCTGATTGGCATACATCCAGTTGCTCATCCACCCCATAAACAGGCGTCTGCCATCTTCAGCCGGAATGTCAGACCAACTAACTCCCGCATAGTTATCCCGGCCATGATCAATCCAGCGAATCGTATGGGATGCCTCATCTGGGACAAATGTTCTTCCATCAAAATCTCCGGTAAAATATTGTGTTCTGGATCCTTCTTTAAAAGCAGGATCTGCACCGATGCTAACGAGCATCACCCATTTCACCTGCCCTGAATCTCCATCCACTGCAAGCGGGAACAAGTCCGGGCATTCCCACACGCCATCGTGTGAACCGATCCCTTCGCCAAATTCACTTCCTAGCGTCCAATCCTTCAGATTGGGAGATCGGTACAGACATACCGTTTGACCACAAGCGATAATCATAATCCATTCCTTGGTCTGCTCATGCCAGAACACTTTGGGGTCACGGAAATCAACAAAGGACTCATGCTTTAATACCGGATTGCCCTCGTATTTAGTCCAGGTTCTGCCGTTGTCTTTGCTATACGCCAGACTCTGACGCTGAACAGGATGATCATTTGGTACTTCCAGATGATGTGTAAAAATGGCTACCAACCCCGGCTCATCTTCGAAAAATCCAGAAGTATTGTTCCAGTCCACCACCGCACTGCCGGAGAAAATCATGCCATGTTCATCCGGTGCCAGAGCTACAGGAAGTTCCTCCCAAGTGACGAGATCTCGGGTTACCGCGTGACCCCAATGCATCGGCCCCCATGTAGTACCAAATGGATGATACTGGTAAAACAAGTGATACTCCCCATTGAAAAACACCATGCCGTTTGGGTCGTTCATCCACTTCTCTTTCGGTGAAAAGTGGTATTCATTTCTGTAATCTTGTTTAAGAATTGTCGACATTATGGTTTCTCCTCCGTACTTTTCTTTATTTGTTATTACGGTCATATCCCGCTTGTTTAATCTGTAGCCATTCTTGCAATCCAAGGCGATCCAGCTCTTTCAAGTAAGCATCCCATTCCTGATCTATTTTCCCGTTCTGATACCATTCTGTACGCAGACGTAACACGTAGGCGAAGAGATCGGTCTCGATCGTGGACAATCGATCCAGTTCATCAATGGAGAAGAACACACTTGGATATACGTTCTCCGCTTTCATATGCGGAACCATAACCTTGTCAAGAAGTTCCATCCGCCAAGCCGCATCTTCCGGTTTGGTTGTGTATTTGTCATAATAACTGTCGAGAATGGCCAATGGTCCTGCGATACTGGTTTTTTGTCTGAGCTCCACAGGTGCAGAGCCTTCCAGCGGAAGATGCTTCAGCATCCCTTTGGCTTCATCGAATTCAAAAATATTTTGCTGACTCTCATCTCCATAGGTACCCCAGTTGTTCTGCACGGATTGGAGCGGATCGTACAATTGGTCTACCCACTTCGCTGTGGATTCCAGGTTTTTATTGCTGCTGGTAATGACCATGCGACCACGATCAAGCCCTATTCCGTTTGTTCTTGTAACATTGACCTCTCCGTTAGGGCCGGCAACCGGAGGCAGAACATCATACGTATCATTCATGCCTGTAATGTTAGCCTTATCCCAAGTGAAGTACATGCCGTACTTGTTGTCCTTGCCTTTCGCAAGATACGTGTTCCAATCCTGCTGGTACGATTCAACATCCACGAGACCTTCCTGAACCAACTCATGAATGTATTTAACCGCTTCCTTGTAACCTTCATCAGCTGCCGTGAAGACCACTTTCCCATCATTGGTTACCACGGTATGATCCCAGTTCTCTCCGAGTCCAAATGCCGCAAAGAGAAATGTCAGATCTTCTCCGCCCGGTTTGTTAATGAAAGATAACGGAATTTCGTCTGCCTTACCGTTGCCGTTAGGATCTTGGGTTTTGAAGGCGATCAATACTTCTTTCAGTTCTTCGGTTGTTGTTGGCATCTTCAGTCCAAGCTTGTTCAGCCATTCCACATTAATCCAGGGCAAGTTATCCACTGCCTGAATCCGTTGTTTGCCACTTCCGAGTTCTTCAATCCATGGGAATGAATATATATGTCCGTCTGGAGCCGTGATCATGCTCTTGTATTCGGGAGCTTCCTCCAGCACCTTTTGCAGATTGGGCATATATTGTTCAATCATGTCCTCAAGTGGAATGATTGCCCCGTCCTTCGCCAGTTTCAGGAGATCATAGTCCCCGTAACCTGCATCAAAAATGGCATCCGGCAAATCACCGCTGGCCACCGCCAGATTTCTTTTTCTGCAAACACATCACTCGTATAGTTCTTCCAGTTGATATGCACATTGGTTTTCTCTTCGAGTCGCTTGTTAATCAGCTTGTCGTTTGGATCAGCGGGAGCCAGCGGAGAGCTCTGTGTTATAAAATTCAATGTCACCTTGCCATCAGGGATTGCGCCTCACTAGCCGCGCCGCCTCCACCCCGCCACAGGCGGTTAGAAAGAGCATTGCAGATAACATGGAAATGGATGCCGTTGTAACGGCTTTTCTGGACTTGTTCACTTTTTTCATAATAATGACCTCCATGAGTTGGATTGGATCAACTTACTGTATCGCAGGCTGTTCACTATTTGAGGGAACCGACCATGACACCTTTTTCGAAATACTTCTGGAAGAACGGGTACATGATGATGAGTGGCAGACTCGAAATGACAATCGCTGAGTATTTAATCATCTCGGAGAGCCGTTTCAGTTCTGCCATCGCAAGCTGATCACTGATCATGCCCGGTGCAGCCTGATTCTGAATCAGAATGGAACGCAGAACGAGCTGTAACGGATGCAGGTTCGGATTATCGAGATAGATCATTGCATCAAAATAGGAATTCCATTGCCCAACGAACGCATAAAGTGCAAGTACAAAAATGATGGGCTTTGATAAAGGAATGACGATCTGGAAGAAAATCTTCATCTCGGAGGCACCATCCACGTTTGCAGCTTCTTTCAGTTCCCGAGGGACTCCTTTGAAAAAGGTTCTGGAAAGGATGATGTTCCAGACGTTAACGGCTCCAGGGATGATGATTGCCCACACCGTATCGAGCATGCCGAGATTACGTATGAGTAGATAGGTAGGGATCAATCCCCCGCCGAAGAACATGGTAATGATAAAGATAATCATGAAAAATCCACGTCCCGCGAGCCTATCATCCGACAATGCATAACCTGCAAATATGGATACGGTCACGGTGATCAGTGCAAAAGAAACCGAGTACAATACCGCATTTGCAAACCCTCGGATCATGGCTGGATTGGACAAAATCATCTGATATCCGTCCAAACTCCAGTCCGATACATTAAAGGACAGTCCACGATTCAGTAGCACCGTGGGATCCATGAATGAGGCGATAACAATATAAATCAGGGGAACAACCACAACCAGTACAGCACAGGTGAGAAAGATGGCATTGAGTGTGAGGATCAATCGATCCATTCCCGTGTGTTTAACAACCATGGATAATACTCCTTTCCTAATAGAGGCCTTCGCCTTCATTCAATTTCTTCACAATCAGATTCACCGTCACCAGCAAAATCACATTGATAACCGAGTTGAACAATCCAACTGCCGCAGAATAAGCGTAATCTCCAGACTGTAACCCCACCTTGTAGACATACGTGGCAATAATCTCGGAGGAAGGCAGGTTCATGGACGTCTGCATCAGATAGGCCTTTTCAAATCCAATGGACATAATCCCGCCAGCTGCAAGGATAAAGACGATGGCCATAATCGGACGAATCGTTGGAAGGTCAATGTGGCGAATACGCTGAAGGAGATTGGCTCCATCCAGATTAGCCGCATTATGAAGCTCCGGATCAACATTGGCCAAAGCCGCAACGTATATGATGGAAGCCCAGCCGGCTCCGGTCCAGATATCGGACAAAATGTAGATCCAGCGGAAATATTCCGGTTCAGACATGAACATGATTGGCTGACCTGTAATCCATGTGGCTAATTGATTAATTGGCCCTGTCGGTGAGAGGAAGATGAACAGCATACCCACAACCACAACAACCGAGATGAAATTGGGTGCGTACAGAAACAATTGAATATTTTTTTTGATGCCAGCTCTGCGTACCTGATTCAGCATGAGTGCCAGTAAAATGGGCACCGGGAAACTGAATATCAATCCCAAAAAGCTGAGTTTAAGCGTATTCATTAAAATGATATCGAAATTGGGTGAAGCTATAAATTTCTCAAAATGCTTCAGTCCTACCCAATCACTACCCATGATGCCTTTGATCGGACTGAAATCCTTAAACGCAATGATGGCTCCGTACATCGGAATGTACTTGAAGATAAGAGTCAAAATTAAGGCTGGTGCAAGCAACATATATAAAAAGTAATTTTTTTGAGCTGCTGCAACCTATGACCGCTTGTCGTCCTCACTTTCAGTACCCTTCCTTCGCCCTTTTTGCTGTCGGCTATGTTATCCAACACGATACCCCCGTTCATTCTAGAAGTTGACAATTGTTTTCAGTAAGGGCTTTCAATATTTACAATTGCCTATTTAATAATTTACAATTTATCAGGTTTCAACGGATTTAGTCAATACGTTTTGTAAAAAAATATTTGTGCATTTGATCATTTTATCTTTGCATTAATGTAACTAAAGAGGATTAAATTTGCATATATATAGCACTGAATCGTTAATACCAGCATAGATATTTCTATATCATTACTGTAATAGATCATCATTGTTACACTAATTAACGAAACTTCTGGAACAATTATGAAAATAGAATTCGCTTATCTAAATGTAAACACAATTGTGCATTTGTAAAACAGAGATTGCTATTTGTCCCGTTCTATTATACATTTGACTTAGAGAAGAATATGGATGACTATTGATGATTAGAGGTGAAGCATTAGATGGCAAAGGAAAAAGTCACGATACAAGACATCGCTGATGCTTTGGGGATCTCCAGGAATACGGCTTCCAAAGCATTAAATGATAGCGGAAACATCCCGGATGAGACCCGAAATCGTGTAATTAAAAAAGCAATTGAACTTAAATATAAACAGTTTGCCTATATGGACAATGAGCATGTTCTAACCAAGCCTCCGGGCAATATCGCCCTGTTAACTGAAAACCTGCCTAATACATCTCACTTTGGTTCATTGTTAATCAGCGGTTTGGAGAAAAGAATCAGTGCGGAGGGATACAATCTCTCGATTCATATCGTGCGTGAAGACGATCAAGATACACTTACACTTCCCAACAATTTTGATATAGCCAAAGTAGACGGCATTATTTGCATTGAATTATTTGATCTGGAATATACAAAGCTGATTACCGATCTGGGCATTCCCACCATCTTTATCGATTGCGCTTCCAACATATGTTATCCCGAATTCCAAGCAGATTTGCTACTCATGGAGAATGAACATAGCATCTACCAGTTAACCAAAAAATTAATTGAGAGCGGCTACACAAGTATCGGATTCGTCGGGGATTACAATCACTGCAAGAGCTTTAATGAACGATGGGTTGGATATCAGCGTGCTATGCTGGAGGCGGGGTTGCAGGTCGACCTCTCCCATTGCATCGTAGATAATGATCGCCTGTGTTTCTCCAAGCCAGGATGGTTGAACCAGCGAGTGGCAGAGCTGACCTCCCTACCTTCCGCTTACGTATGCGCTAATGACTTTATAGCAGTTGATCTGATCAGGGCGTTAAAAGACAGAAATGTCGCTGTGCCACAGGATATTGTGATATGCGGATTCGATAATGCACCCCAATCTCGAATTATTGAGCCAGCATTAACAACGGTTCATATTTACAGCAATGAGATGGGCATTAAGGCTGCGGAGATGCTGTTATCCCGGATTAATAGCCCCTCACAACCTTATCAGGTCTCGCACATTGTGACCAAACCCATTATCAGGGAGTCCACGCCAGCAATCATGGCCGATCATTCTCAGATGGTTCATAGTTCTGCAAAATAAAAAAACGTATGTCTCACGAGTAACAGCTCGTGAAGCATACGTTTTTTTGTGTTTTCGATTTGGTTGGATGAAAACTCTATCCTATCCATCGTGGCCTAGATAGAAATCATCTCGCGATTAGATCTCTTTCAAGATGCCTTTTACCAAACCAATAAAGGTTGTTTTCACTTGCGCAGCCACTTCAATAACTTCATCATGACTTAACGGCTGATCCAGAATACCACAGGCCATGTTGGTCAGACAGGAAATGCCCAGTACCTTCATACCGCCATGAATGGCAACAATGGCTTCAGGTACCGTAGACATACCCACTGCATCCGCACCCATCGTACGAATCATGCGAATCTCCGCTGGTGTCTCATATGCCGGGCCACTCCACCATGCATAGACACCTTGCTGCAGGCCAACATTCTGCTCTTCTGCAACCTTAAGGGCAATACTGCGCAGTTCGCGATTGTATACCTGTGATACGTCTGGGAAGCGCACACCCAGTTCAGCATTATTCGGTCCCATCAACGGGTTATTGCCTACCAGGTTAATATGATCTGTAATCAGCATCAGTTGTCCCGGCTCAAAGCTTGTGTTGATTGCTCCGCAGGCATTGGTGATAAGCAACTGCTCGACACCCAGCGCCTTCATGATACGAACGGGGAAAGTCACTTCGTCCAATGTAAAACCTTCATAATAATGAAGACGGCCTTTCATCGCTACAACCGTTTTGCCCATCAGTTCACCAATAACCAATTCATTGGCATGACCGATAGCCTCCGATTGAGCAAAATACGGAATCTCTGTATACGGAATAACGGTCGCATTTTCAATCTCGTCCGCGAGCGCCCCCAGTCCCGAACCCAGAATCATGCCTACGGCTGGTTTGGTATGGATTCGGTTTAATATGTAATCTCTTGCTTCCTGAATATGTGCGGATTGATGCATAATGATATCCTCCTGATGATCTGAATTGAGTTAAGAAAAACTGAGGTAATGAGGTGCTACTCATCAAGTGTAATGAACAATGGTCTTGATGTAAATGGAAGCTGTTCTATATACAATAAAAAAACGACCCTATGCTCCAGAATCGTTTAAAAACATGGACATCCCCTAATCCAATGTATATTTGTTTCTACTTTTCATGTAATCGATTGTCATGATCAGCAACAGCATGAATGTAGCAAACATCAGCGGTTTGGCAAAAGTACCTTCTTCAAAAATATAATAACTAAATGTAAAATTTCCGGCAAAAGTAATTAAATAGTTTCGGATGTAATCCATCTTCTCATCTCATTTCAGGAAAGAATTTGGTTCACCATTTATTCTACCCTATCACATACTTCCATTTAAAACCATATTTTTATGATCCACACAAATCAACGTCACTAATCATGCACGAGATAGCCGTACTGTATAATCTATATTGAGTAAAGCAAAAAATCGGCCACATCGTGACCGATTCTCTCCACTTCCCTGATGTTCAGGACATAGGGTTAATGATACGCCAAAATGATTCCTTAGGCTGCAACTGCTGATCAAAAACAAAGGGCCAATTTTTGCGCCCACGAACCGGGAAATGGTCCAGCCAGGTGTAATTGTCCGCTACTCCCCAGAACGTCACAGAGGTAATGGATGATTTATACTCACGGAACAAATTGAAGATTTCTTCATATCGACGCTCCTGTAGCTCAGCCATCTCCGAAGTTGGCGCGATGAGGTCCGTTCGACGATCCTCATAACGAAACACGGACATATCCAGCTCGGTAACATGCAACTGTACATCCAGTGAAGCATAACGCTCAATAGCCATTCGGATCTCCTCAATCGAAGGACCATGAATATTCCAATGCCCCTGCAACCCAATCCCGTGTACAGGCGCTCCCTTGTCCAGCAAAGACCGAACCAGATTGTAGATCTTCTCCCGTTTGACCGGATCCGTCTCATTGTAGTCATTATAGAAAAGAAGCGCATTTGGATCAGCTTCATGAGCCATACTGAACGCTTGCAGCAAATAATCTTCCCCCACCAGTTCTAACCACTTCGTGTCCCGCATGAACAGGTCGGTCTTATCTTCAATAGCTTCATTGACGACATCCCATGCATATATTTGCCCCTTATACCGACCTACTACCGTATCGATATGTTGCTTCAAGCGAGATAATAACAGCTCTCTGGAAGCAGGAGCACCTGAGGTATCTTCAAAAACCCATTTCGATGTTTGATTATGCCAGACCAAAGTATGTCCGCGAACCGCAATTCCTTGGGCAACGGCAAAATCAACAATTTGATCCGCCGCCTCAAATGTATAACGATCCTCTTCCGGGTGAATTTCTTCGAATTTCATCTGATTTTCAGCCGTGATGCTATTGAAGTGTTTGGCGATAAATTCCCCTTCGGACTGCAACATTCTGGTATGTACAGCAGCACCTATTTTAAACGTATTAGCGTACGCAG
Source organism: Paenibacillus sp. OVF10 (assembly GCA_022836915.1). Lineage (GTDB taxonomy): Bacteria > Bacillota > Bacilli > Paenibacillales > Paenibacillaceae > Paenibacillus. The sequence continues at coordinate 6,153,406 of CP094668.1, forward strand.
CATGTAGTGATGGAATTTCTATTGGCATTTACAATTCCTCCCTGCCCATTTTTATTCATCATATCGTTTGTTGAATACGCTTACAATGAACAAATTATACTTCTTCCCCTCATATTTAACTAATTATGATCCTGGGCCCTGTGCGCAAAACAAAAACACCTCCACGTTTGTTCCACTGCTCATCGCAACAGAACGATTTCTTGGAAGGTGTTATGTGATCGCGATGTTCCGTTTAATTCAACTCATATACGAAGAGGATATGAAGCGTTACAGCTTGTCCACCTGTAACAACGTCACCTGTTTCACGGTGCATGCCGGGTTAATTTGCTCCTCGGACAGAATGTTTAGCTTAATCAGGCTTTTCAGCTTATGGCTGTCTACCTTGGACAACAATCGCCAGATGTCCGGGTCTGGAAGAGAAGCATACAGCTTCTGATCATCGTATTCCTTCCGGTTCTGAAGCACTGTTTTCACGGTGTAACCACCAACCTGCGTCTCATACACCCCTTGTTCTGCACAATACGCAACAATCTCATCTCGTAGTACAGACAACTGCTGCTCAATATTTTTTTGCTGCTGCTTCAGGTCAAAGTAAGTTTGCACTTTCTGCTCCATATCGATCACGCTCCTCTACTATCATAGGTATGCGAGGATCGCTAGTTTAGGACTGGCTGTTTATTTTATTTAAAAAGTGGTCTTTCTATTACTTAATCGTATACTGACGTCATTTTATATCCCCGTATTATGATTACAGCAGGTGTTCATTCAAATATGGATTATGGAAAACCATGCTGTGAACCCTTTCCATTACATCTGGCCCCATGGGTACATCCCCAACGCGCCTTAACAGAATCCAGCGCAGGCAAGCTATTGCTCCAAAAACCTGCTCCTCTTCCAGCGTGTACGTATAACTTGCAGAACGTGCAAATTGAGCGTGATACATCTCGCCGTAACTTTCCCCATTATAGATGGTGATCAGAAACACAGACCATGCCATATCGTACCTTGGATCACCGTACTGCCCATTAGTCCAATCGATGATGGTGTAATGGTTGTCCATCTCAAGAATGTTTCCCAGATTATAATCGCCATGAATCAAGCGGTCCTGTCTGATCTGAACCTGCTGGATCAAGTTTTCCAGAAGATCATTTATATCGTCATGTAATTCAATTTGAGGAAAAAAGTATTGAACAAAATCGTACCTGAATATGTATTCTTCATCTTCTCCAGTCCCCACTTCATTCACCGAATAACGATGGACCTCCATTAATCGCTCAGCCAAATGTGTCAGTTTGGTTTGTGTTAATTGGGTAACCGGCTTCCCATCATAGCTCGTTAACAGCAATTGATTCTCTTGCTCGTCTAATCCCCAACCGTAGGGTTTGGAAACACGAATTCCACTTTGATAAAGCTTGGACAATAATCGATATTGTTTGGCGATATCCGGTTTGGAATCCTTGTCCCAGACTTTCAATACGTACCGCTGATCACCCATTTCGATTCTCATCACACTCGCTTCCAGTCCAGGTGACAAGGGAGTGATCTGATACTGCTGTTCAATCATCTGCTGAACACGCTCATCCAGTTCTATCCAACTCATCTGGCTAAGTTGAATCGTCATCGTTCTCCTCCTTCCATGTTATGACCGCCTCCCCTGTTATTCAGGTATAATCAGGCCTTTGCCAATCACATTGGCGGATACTGGCTGCTTGCCCAATTCTCTGCCCCATACCGACAGCTGTCCCATATGGTGAATTTCATGGGCGATCACATGTCGCATAACTTCTCCCCATGAATCTGTACTGGCCTTGCCAGCTGAGCGATGATCGATAAAAGCTCTTTTTTCCATACTCGAATCCCAGGCTGTAACAAATGCCTCCACATCAGGACGTAACTTGCGATCCAATTGCCTTACCGCCTCAAGATTCTGGTAGTTTGCAAAATCTTCCGCATCATCCGGTTTGCCCTGAAGCAACTGAAGCCAGCTCCACTCTACATCAATGATATGAAATAACGTTTGTAATATGTTGCCTACTCCGCCCGTGCGAGGCCGAAGCAATTCTTCAAGCGGTACATCTTCACACCACACATACCATTGCTCACGCACCATCCAGTTATAACGAAAGAATGTTTCCATTGGTATATTCCCCTTTATCGGCTATATTTTTCAGAGAGATTTGATCAATTCTGTATTGGCAAAGGTACCCTCCGAATGTTCAAGATCACCATAAATTCCGCTAATCTGATTAAATCCGGATTTAATCCAGAAGCGTAATGCAGGCCAATTTTTGAGCGCCACGTTAATTCGAATTTCCTTGTAACCAAGCTCAGAACAGTGCAGAGTTAGTGCCTGAATTAATTCTTGTCCATATCCCTGCTTCTGGATCTCGCTCTGGATATATAGAAATTCAAGATAAATTGAATCTTCCAAGGGATACCCATGGTATACACTTAACAAACCAATATAGCGGTCACCCTCATTCGTGCGAATGGATTGAATTCGATAATTCTCCAGCCTGCCTCCCGGCGGAAGGTGGCCTTCTTCAAAACATTCTTTCACATAGTTCCGATCATGCTCTTGTCCATCCCATTGATGCAAGTACCGACTGGTCTCATATATGGACTCGAGTTCAGGAATATCGGACTCCTTCACGTCCGAAATAATGAGCCTGTCTGACTTCCATTCTACTGGAAGTTGTTTCATCGTAATCACTCCATCTTTATATTCTATATAAGTTAAACTATTGAATATTTACACTGGCCACTACGATGACAGAACAACCTTCCGATCGCTGTTATCCCCAGAGTTTTTTGATTCATTTTATAATGGGAAACTCCGGGGATAAAGGCGAACGCTCCGCTTCTTCAGGTCCTTTCTGTCCTCTCCGTTTCGTGCAACTATTCAGTTCAAATTTATTTAGTTAATTTCTTTTTTATATATAAGATTACATGAATACCTGCATAAATAAACAGGACATTGAACAAATATAGAAGTACATTTAAATAGATGCCAGATATAAACCAGATTGTTCCCTCAGAGTTAGCATAATGATAATCCGTAAAGAATCGGAGCGGGAAACCATACTCTGTTCGGAGCGGTCCATCTTCAGTATGTAAAGTTCCAGGAATACATAGGATGGCTAATACAGCAAGCCAGGCTGATAGATTCATTATTCTTTTGTTAATCGTCAATACATCTCCCCTTATTCAACACTAACGGTATCTTTACCAAAATACGTTCCTTTCAACTTTTGATCCATAAAGTCTCTTAAGTCCTTTTGATCAAGTATATATTTCGAATCTCTATTAAATCTGCTTTTTGTGGATACAATAATCTGTTTCCGATTGTATTGAATTTTAATTTCAGCGTTATGCTTTAATCTCAAAGCAATTCCTGCACTAATGCTTCCTGTGACATCATCTACTGGTATTTTGGCTGATTCCGGGGCGGCATTCAGCCAGCCGACTATACGGCTAATGTCTTCTTTACTTAACGTAACATTGTCAATCCTAGTGTGTGCTCCACCGTCGCCTGTCCTGGTGTACACGACTATGCTCATCTCTGTGCTTATCACTTGATTTCTCGAAATCGGCTTATTTGGATCAGGGTTACTCGTGATTAGAAAATACAGAAACATGATTGCCGCACCTATGAAAAACCAGAATCGCCTACGTTTTCCTAGCATTACAGCGCATTCTCCGTATCCACCACGTTGGCAAACAGTCTCAGTACCGTATTGTGATGTGCAATAATCTGCTCTGCTTGAAGCGTCTTTGAATTCCATGTGCTGTGTGCATCTTGAACCAGATTGACCGTGTATCCCAGACTGTACGCTCTGCGGCAAGTCGTGTCTACACATACCTCGGTCTGCATTCCCGTAAGGACTAACTCCTTCACGCCATTATCTTGCAATTTCAGATGCAGATCGGTTTTGTGAAACGAATCCGGTGTCTCTTTTTCGATAACGAGGTCACCAGCTATAGGTGCAATGGACGGATGAATGGCCCACCCCGGAGTTCCTCGTTCCAGTGGACTGCCTGCCCCTTCGCAGTGTTGGATATATATGATGGAATGCCCTGCTTCACGGGCCCTGGCAATTAACACCTGGATCTTCTGAAGCAATCGTTCCCCTTGATAAACGGGATCTCCTTCATCAAACATCGCTACCTGTACGTCAATGATTAGAAGTGCACAATGCGTTGTCATCTTGCTTTCCTCCTGACGAATCAATATAATTTAACTCTTTCTTCTTCGCATCTTTAACAAAACTTCCAATCCCATATCAATAAGAACAAATAGAATAGCAGCAAGAACACCAAATAAGGTCAGAACTAACGTCTCTTTGAAATCCAAGATTGCTTCTCCTGCGCCCATGACCAGATAATAAATATACATGCCCAAAACTCCAGCACAGGCATAACTCAATATCCTCGTACTTAGATACAAAACATGATTAACGAATTGTATTTGGCTGAGCAGATAGTCTAGCAATATCGATAAAGGTAGCCCGATCAACAGGATCAAGGGAGTCGCGTATATCGGATAAATAAGAATGTAAAAATCAAAACTGTAGGATTCATTCATCGATATGAGACTTGCAGCCAAAGTAAAACAAATGATGGTTAGAACGGTTGTCATCAGCTTTCTTCCCATGTTCATCTCATCACTCCAATACATCTCTATTCATTGGATGTGCTCATGCGTCAGATTTTGCCGGTTGCCATCCGATTTCTTGAGACCAACGATGTGCTCTCTGTAAAATGCTCCACACCATTGGTCCTTTTCCTTCAACATATTTGGGACGCTCATCTTTATACAATGACATGAGTCTGTGCTTTTCTTCTGCATATTTCAAACAATCTTCTGGATGCTCCCTTAAATAGTCTCTAAACAGCAAGGTCATCTGCTCGGAGAAACTGCCTACCTGTCTAACGTGTATATGTATCCTTCTGCTTCCGGGTTCTTCACGAAAGTAACGTTTAGTCTTATCCGGATTTTCTGCTCTGAATACAAATCCGACTGTTTCGATCTCACGTTTGTAGTCCAACAGATTCTCATGATTAGAAACAGATAATTGTATATCTATTATGGGTTTGGCATCTATTCCAACAATTGAAGTGGACCCAACATGATCGATCCGCAGAGCCTTTTCTCCTAAGGCTTCTCTTAATTTCGAACCCGTTTCGAGAAACAAATCACGCCATGCCGGATCATACTTTGCAATTCTCCATTGATCCTCCATACAACTCCTCCTTGGTTATTCAATCAAGCTATATAATTAAATAACACGTTCTTTTAACCTTTTGTTACATGTAGATTATTTAGTGATGCCATATAGATATCATGCAAAATCATCATTGTTTATCCCTAGTTCTATTTGTTTTTGGGATTCAATCATGTATTCGTACACATCATCAATTTCAGTTATCCCTTTAATATTCTTTTTTAACAGTTCAATAATTAAATTATAATCACTCTCTCTCATCCTTATATCTTTCAAATAGTTATCGTTATAGTCATTCATAAAATCTAATTTATTCTTATAAAATCGAAATCTCTCCAAAACATATACTTCCTTAAGATTAATAAATAATGCTACAAAATCCTTAAAGTTTCTGGCCACTAAAGTTACTTGATTACCAAACGCCGTAGGTTGGATAAAGATAACCGGAGCTTCTTCCAAATCACTAATGGATCTGTTAAACGTGAAAAAAGCAAAATGATCACCATCTGCTCCTGTTCTTCCAAATATGATGGCATCGTCTGGCGTACAGTAGTATCTATCCTCATCATTGTTAAAACTAATATAAAAACCCATATAATCTTGGAGGGTTCCATCATGTTGTTTACATAAAAAAGAGAAGGACCCTTAGGCCCTCCCCTTAACTTCTTAATGATAATCACACTTGAAATTTGTAAACTCAGCTGAAGCATCTTGCCCGCTCGTGTATAACCCAATAAGTACGCCTGTAAAACCTCCTGCCACCTCCGAGGATAGGTATCTCGTCTGTGCCGTGCCCAGCAGAATCTCTTCACCATCTACTTGAAACAGGAAGCTGTAGCGTTCCTGGCTTGAACGGATTACCAGCGTTGCATGCTGTTTATTTCCCAGATTCACTTCATGTTCTATCGATTTGACATCACCGATATTCAGACGCTCGATCACCTTATAGCCGTCCTGCTCCCCACGAATAGCCACTTCATAATGATGATTCTCATCCATGTAGATCGTGATCCCAGCTTCTCCAGTCGTCAGACTGACATCGACTGAAATTGTGGCATTAAAGTCTTTTTGACGTAACCCAATGAACGTCGGGGATGCCGGAACGTCCAGCGTTACATCGGTTCCTGTTAGCGTAAGCTTGTCTGATTCAAGCTGATAGTGCTCTGTATTTGGATGACGAAGGTAACACCAGTCGAGGTTCCAGTCTGTATTTTCAAACGTATAATGCTTCTTGTCCTGCTGGATCACCGTGTCCGGGATACGATTAGTCTCAAAACTCGTCAGCGTTGTACCTTCATGCCCGGCTGTAAACCATCCATCTTCACCAAACGTAATTGGAGTAAGAAATACTTCTCGGCCCAAATGATGGTACGTAGCCCATCTGCCGATCTGTCGAAATCCCAAGTGAAAGAGCCACCAGTTTCCCCGATCATCCTGAACCAGATCACCATGCCCTACTCCCTGCAACTCATAACCTCCCAGATTGCGGTTGGTCAGAACTGGATTGTGCGCATAGGCTTCGAACGGTCCTGAGGATGAAGTTCCCCGGGCATACGTTACCATGTGACCATACTCGGTGCCGCCTTCGGCTGCAAGCAGGTAATAGTAACCGTTCATTTTATAGAGATGCGGGCTTTCCAGATATCGTCCACCTGTCCCATTCCATATCGAACGACTCGGGGTCAGTTTGCGGCCAGTTTCAATTTCAAGCTCGCACTGAACAATTCCGCCAACGCCTTCATCATCCACCCCATTACTCATAAACAAGGTTTTTCCATCTTCAAAATACAAATCGGGATCAATCCCGCCTTGATCCACATAAATAGGCTCAGACCATTCTCCGTAAATATCGTCCGTCCAGACATAGAAATTCTGATGTGTCGTATCATTCGTTGTAACCATATAAAAACGCCCGTTATTATGCCTGATGGTTGGGGCAAATACACCCCGGAGCTGTTCACCGTCTCGAGCTGAATCTGGCTTTTACGAGTCAGGCAGTGACCAATCTGCTTCCAATTCAGCAAATCCTTGCTCTCAAAGAGCGGTACGCCCGGAAAGTACTGAAAAGAACTACACACCATATAGTACGTATCGTTGACTTTGATTACACTAGGATCTGGATAGAAACCTTTAACAACAGGATTATTGTATTTCACTATACTCCACCTCTTATGCTAAAATTCATAAATATAAGAATCCAACTTTGTAGCAACTAAAAAAATTAAACACCATTGGCTATAAACTTGCAATGAATCTGGATTGTATCTTGGAACTAATTTTATTGAATTAATACATATGTGATTTTAGAAGATTGAGGGTAGGGAGTTGTGCAGATGATCAAAGCAAATGGGGAGCCCCGGTTCCTTCCTTTATATGAGGCACTTGCAAGTGAAGTCAGATGGAGAATCATGGATATGATTGCAGATCGCGAAATGAATGTGAAGGATATTGCGACAGTATTAGAGCTTAGCCCCTCTATTGTCACGATGCATATTCGCAAACTGGAGGATGCGGGTCTAATTGGAAGCAGACGAGTGCGGATTAACGGAGGAACGCACAAATTATGTTACCTCAAGCAAAATCAGATTGAGATCGAGCTGCCATCCGCAAGCCAAACTTCACGAACCAGAGAGCAGACAATATCCGTAGGACACTATACTGCTTTTGATATCCACCCCACTTGTGGGCTAGGAACACTCGAGAAAGAAATCGGCGTATGGGACGATCCACGTTACTTCCTTGATCCTGAGCGGGTACACGCCGCTATCCTGTGGTTTGGGAAAGGTTATGTAGAATATAAAACACCTAACTTTGTACTTCCCGACCAGACAACCGATGCTATTGAAATATCGATGGAACTGGCGTCTGAAGCTCCGGGATTGCGGGATCATTGGCCTTCGGATATTCGCTTCACCTTCAATGGTGTTTCTCTTGGAACGTGGACAAGCCCTGCCGACTTTGGCAGAGCAGCGCGCGGGAAATATACACCAGAATGGTGGCATCGTAATGTGAATCAGTATGGATTATTAAAGACCATTCGTATTGATGCCTCCGGTACCTATATGGATGGTGAGCGGATGTCAGACATTACTCTCGCGGATATTAAGCTTATCGAACCGTTCTGGACGCTACGCTTCACAGTTGACGAGGAAAGCCCCAACGTTGGGGGATTAACGATCTATGGTGCCGGTTTTGGTAATCATGATCAAGATATTGTTATTCGTGTATTAGGTTAACTTTCTCATCTAATCGGTTAACTCAATTTTGTCAAAAACATTATATTTCTCCAGATCTGAAGTGATCGCAAAGGGTAGGTAATGATTTAATTCAGATCTGGTTGCCCACATGTACTCGCTATGTTCTTCTGAAAGATTCACTTGATGATCTTTGGTTCTGCACAGATACATTAGAAGAATGACCTGTCTATGCGGATCGGTAAAGAACGTATTGGCAAACAGTAATTCATCTATTTGAACTTTAATGCCAACTTCCTCTCTAATTTCACGGACCAAGGCCACTTCCAACTCTTCTCCAAAGTGAACTTTTCCCCTACGGTTTCCCAACTTCCTGCGCCCACCTCATCCACTAATGAGCGCTTGACAAGCAACACTCTACCTTCATTCTCGATTAGTCCTTTAACGACATTCACCATTTTGTTTTCCAAGCGCTTAGTCTCAACCCCTTTTTTGTATTAGCAATCAGTTTGTGTTTGGAACCATCTTCTTAACTGATTCATATGAGCTTGATGATAACGGTTATGGTCAGCCATGTGCCATAATCCCCAACGTACCGTAGCTTGCTTTTCATTCTGATGTCCAAAAGTAACTACTCGGTCTAGGTCAGCATCTGCTACTTGTGTGCATGTTTCTTTCAGAAGGGTTAATACACCCTCATATTGAGAGATAAGTGTGTCACGTGAGACACCTTGAACCAGTGGAAGTCTATTATTTTCATCAATCATGGGGCCATATTGCTCTATTAATGGCTGCGGAAGAACAACCCCTTTATTCTATAAACCCAATTCATATCAACAAACGTAATATGTCGTATTAATTGAGCTGTACTATTAAACTGGTTCTGTTCCCCTTTGTAATCTACCTCTTCTTGCGACATCCCCTCAGTAATCGATTTAAGTCGCTCACTATTCTCTCTTACTGCGGAAAATAACATTCCAACAATAGGCTCCATATTGGCTTCACATTGTAAATCGTAAATCAAAGTCATCCCACCTTTTTACCCTCGTTCTTTCAACAGGTCCTTAATTTCCCTTAACTCTGATAATATTTCTTTGGTGTGCTGGCTATTTTTTGAGTTATCTATTCCAACTTTCACAACATAAATACCGAGGAACAGATACACCACCAACATAATGATCATTCCCATGTACATCTCTCCTTTCCAAAGTAGCAGCACATTGCTACTAACGTTTACTGCCGTCTACATGCTCTCTCTCAACTGATTCCCATGGAATGCCTTCAAAATAAAAGCCCGATCCGGAATGTTCAACCGTTCATACGATTTCAGATACTCCCTATTGTTATATGGAACGCCAATGAATTTCACATCCAGTTTGCCCTCTTGGAGGTCCACGATCCCATATCTGGCAATGGCAAGATCGTTACAGCCTAAAGCTCCCGGATTCAGATATACTCTTTGATCTGTCCTATAATAATGAAGAATATGATGATGACCAAAACAAACCAAATCATGGGCCGTCCCCTGATACTTCGCGTCTAATTTGGTTCCAGATGGTTCTTTATCGATGACATCCAACTTGTCGTTGCTCATATGATAGTGAGTTAGAAGGAACCGATGTCCTTCTACCTCTTTTTCAACGAATTTCGGTAGAGCTTGTATTCTCTTGATCGATTCTGCTCTCAAATGTTGACCAATCCATTCGTGATGTTCGGCTATGCCTTTATGCCCTTCTAATGGACCCTTATTTTGGAGCAAACTTAATACGGCCTCTTCGTGATTTCCTGAAATCGCTATCATATTTTTACGACTGTACAACATCTCGATCACTTCATTGGAGTAAGGTCCGATGCCGATCATATCCCCCAAACAAAATGTATGCTCAACATCTCCTCTGGAATCCATATCAGCCAGTACCGCTTGAAGCGCAGAAATGTTCCCATGAATATCGGTTAAGATGGCAACCTTCATTGTGACTCCTCCTCAGGAATATACATCGTCTGAATCTCCTGTACACCCGGAATAAATCCCAGATTCAGATATACGGACTCGGCATCATTTCCTTGCATCACATACAATCGCAGCACGGGATACTGACCCTTAAGCGCATTCAAAGCTCTCTGTAACATCAGTGTAGCAAGCCCTCTTCCTCTATATGCCGGCCGAACCCCTATGCTATATACGGCAGCCTGATTATCCTGCAGACAAAGACGACAGTTGGCAATAAGCTGTCCCGTTTCCTTATCGTACACAAGCGTGGAGGCTTGAGTCAGAATTTCATTGGTATAATTAGGATCATCACTTGGAATAAAATCTGCAAGCGTGGTATGTTTTCTTCGTGTAGCTTCAAGACTTCCTGCAAAACTTTCCAGGTCACACTGAGCAATTTCATCTTCATTTACATATTTTCTGGTGCCGGTTTCACTTTCAATAATCTCTGGACTCTTCACGGTTACCCTGCTGTCCCATTCGACTTCAAAATGATCTGTAGGCCGCTGCATCCAGCGACATCTGAACTCCACTGGCCAGAATCCAGCTCTTGCGTATAGATCAACTTGGTCTGGAAGAATCTCAAAGGTCAGAATGCGTTTGGTGCGATCGGACCACTGCATTAATTTATCCTTCAGAAGTTTCAATACCTCAAAGCACTGCTGGAATGGCGGGATAAAAAACAAATGATACATCCGGTTAGGCTCCATTCTCACGCCACCTATTTTGCTTTCCCCTTGTAAATCCAGTACGCACTGATCTTGGAAGAACTGAACTCTTCTTCCCTGAAAAATCCGACATAACGCATATCATAATAAACCGTGCAATATAATCCCCATTCGGCAAAATCAGCTTTGCGAATCGAATATTCATCCGACAGATCATATTGAAGAATATCTGTAGACCATTCCGTTAAACTCATACGTCATTCCTCCTCAATTCTAATTACATGTACAGCAATTAATGAACCTTTCTATACGCCACCCCGTGAACATGAATTAACACATGCTCTGCTTCCAAACGTTCAAAGAAATCCAACATGTCCTTAAACGGATTCTCGAAATACGAAGTCAGGTATGCAAGCTCTGGCGTTGTTTTTATAAAATTGTAAAAAAGTAGGGGTCCATGTTGCCCACATCCTCTGGACTACCAAGGAAAACCTCTAATGTCTGCCCTGTTTCTGTATTCTTGAACATACAGTGCTCACCGTGAACATCAAAATACCAGTTTCCCGTTAATTCTTCTTCTCCATGGATTACATCCGCATTGGACAGCAAATGGTACGCCCCTTCGAGAATTGCCGTCCGATCAGGCTGATCCGTTTCCAATATCAATTGCTCGATCAATTGCCGCGCGATTCTTTGGTACATATCCATCACAGCCAATAATTCTTCCATAATTTCCTGTGTTATTGATTTCATCATTTCAGATCCTTTGCCCTTTCAAACGAAGATTAACTGCCAGACCTTGCGGTTAGCAAAGATAAAATAACGTATCCAAAAAGTTGAACCGTAAATACAATGGCGACAAACTCAACCATGATGCTGTTCGCTGCATTAAAATCATTCACAAGATCCACGAAGATCTTCCCAGGTCGGGATAATACATCCCACGAATTCCACCGATTAAATCTACCAATGTAGACCCCTATACTGCTCAATAGCAAAATAACACCGACAACCATCATACTAATGTACTTATTTATTAATTTGTTTAACATGCCCTGGATTTGAATGATCGAACAAGTCGAGAGCAGCAATCCGATGATCGCTACGGCAAACGTCAGAGTGAGTCCATACCAAAAATCAATATTAACCCAAAATCTAACCTCCCCTTGAGCATCAAAATATCTGAATGAATGCAGAATCTCCGTAAAAAGATAGGCCGCATTGGGCAGAAAAAAGAGCCATACTCCACACATCAGCCCCATACATATCATGCTCGTTGTGGTTAATTTCTTATTGAATATGTATCTAATGCAGGATGAGATGATGAATGGTAACCATGCCAGGAACATGTCCCAACTTAAAAATCGATACATATTCGTATCTGATTGGGCACGTAAATACATCACAATACCTAGACAACAAAGAGTAGCCACGAGCAAGGTAAAGAAGAGTCGGACATCTTGAACCGGATGTTTGTTATCTTTCATTTCTTTGCTTCTACTTCCTTTTCCTTGATGAATATTATAAGTTATAAATACTTTTTAAATGCCTTGCTGGATTCTCCGTTGTATCCCAATTTCGTATAAAAGTGATGTGCTTCATGTCTGGATGATCCGCTCGTTAGAAACACCTTCACACAATTTTTCTGCTCACATACATGCTCTATATGTTTCATCAATTCAGATCCATATCCCTTGCTCTGCACATGTTCCGTAATGATAACCCGCTCAACTACGCCGAATGGTCTATTTTCCACCAAAGCATCCAGACAAATATGTAAATGAGCCGTGCCGATCACCTGATCACCCAGTTCATACACCAACAAGAAACTGTTTGGGTTATTCCGAACCTCTTCAATACGTTCTGCCAGTACCTTCGTGTTTAAGTTGTTCGGCAATAATTCTTTATACAGTCTTTCGATAACCGCTGCATCCCTAGCTTCTGCCTCTCTTATCATCAAGCTTCCCCTCCCTGTTATTTCACTTGATAACTTAAAATGATATCACCGTTGTCTTCAAACTCTCCCGTTTCTTGAAACCCGATACGCTTATACAGCGCATTTGCCGCAATGTTATGCGGAACATGGGAAACCCTGATTTGCTGGCAGTCACTTCTCTCTTGCAACATACGAACCACTTCTTGAATAGCAAGTTTCCCGTAACCCTTCCCCTGGTACTTCTCATCAATCATGAAGCGCAGAATCCAGTAATACCCGTCATTGTAGATCTCGTTATCATATAAAATAAAACCGACCATCTGATCCTCTGCCAAAATGCCGTATGGCTTGGACGTAATTTCCTTCGTTGCATGAATCAATGAATCCGCATTGCTAGCTACCAAATCAAGCTGATCTTCCCGTGGTTTAAGGTGGATGCACTCAAGTTCATTTTCTTTGGTTATAGGTCGTAACGTCACTTGCTCCATACCCACAATCCTCTCTCCTTGCAGCTTACTTACTAGATTTTCTTGATTAACATAATCTCCAGAGGTTGTGTATCCAGCAACAGAGCCCCTGCATCAACATACCCCAGCTTTCGATAAAAATGTTGGGCATGCTCGTCTGATTGCGTTGAAGTCATCACCGTATCAAAGCCTTGTTGCTTCATTAAACTTTCCCAGTGATGCACCACTTTTTTGCCAAATCCATCGTTTCGATAGGGTTCATCAATCCAGATCATATTCATGAAGGGGAGGTTGTCCCAAAAGTAACCGTACCTCATCCATCCAACTCTGGATCCCTCGTCCTCGTCCCATAGGATGAGTATTTCTTTCTCACGAATCTTCGTTTTCACAAGTGGCTGATGGATATGCCGATCTCTTTCAATGATATAGTCATAGTCAGCTTCCGTTGCATACTCAATCTTCATTTGAATTACTCCCTTCATTAACTACGTCCATCATAACCCAAAATGTGGTATATGCGAACAGTTCTTTCCTCTTTTTCTCCCATGCCAAAAAACCACGGTTTCCCGTGGCTTCACCCGCTCTATTTTCCTCAATCCGCTGTTGATCCGCTGACCAATTGCCCCTTGTACCATACGGCCTGCCGCGCAGATCGCCGCGCAACGGCTTCCGCCGAACAACTCGCATGCACCAATACAAAACTCGCGGTGTCGCCTACCTTCGGCCATACCTGATCCCCTTGTGAATCCAGCGGTGTAATACCGCCTGTTACCCATGCCAAAGATTGAGACAAGGACAGTTCGTCACTATAACCGTACAGTTCTGCGAATCGTCCCGCTTTCTCAAGCATATCCCCATTGCCAAAAGGAGACCAGTGATCCGTCAGGCTGTCTGTGGCCAGCTTCACGTTCACGCCCATACGGTAGAGCATGGGAAGAGGCATCATCGTTCTGCCAATGGGCACCGTGGAAGCAATGCTCATCCCAAGCGAAGCCATTCGCTGCGCCATATCTTCTGCTTCCTGCTGCTCCGCGCGGGCGAACCAGAACGCATGACTTACCGTAACTTTACCCTGAAGCCCTGCTGCTTCGGTCAGATTCGCGAGTTCCAGCAGTGTTTGTTTGCCGGCCTGCCCGCCATCATGCAGATGTATATCGATGCCCACCTGGTGCTGAACAGCCAGTTCAACCATGGCGTTCAGTGATTTCTCGATCTGTTCATCCACCGTATGAGGATCAAGTCCGCCTACATGTGTTGCACCTTCCTTCATCGCTTGGCCCATAAGCTCCACTGAATGGGAGCGAAGCAGTCCATGCTGCGGGAAAGCCACGATCTCCGAAGAGATTTTGCCCAAAAATGATTCCAGAGCCTGCCGCGTTGCTTCCAGTCTTTTCAACCCACTGACAGGTTCAATATTACAATGGCTACGTACATGAGTGGAGCCGTATCCCTGGATCAAGGTTAGAATACTCTCCGCTTGATGCTTGGCATCTGGTAGCAACTTGGGCAACAGAACCTTTTCTTCTTCAATACGTTCGAAAATACTGGAGATACGTTTAACGGCTGTCCACGGCCCATCGTAGTACGTTTTATCCAGATGAATATGTGCCTCCTCGAACGAAGGCAACAGCAGAAGTCCCTTGCCATCTACTTGTGGTAGATCGCTAGACAGCGGGTTGTTTCCTTCCACAATCTCCGCGATCACTCCCTCTTCAATCCGCAGATGAGCAGGGCTTGTCCGTGTCCCCGTCACCTGTTCCCCTCCCAAACATAACCCCGCTCCACATTCACGTTTGTTAACCAATAAGCCTGCTTCATCATATCATCCCTCTTTTCTTACCCGGCATTACGTCCCCGGATACCGATTGATCTATGATCCATGGTACCATACGGTTTCACCGGGCAAAAATACGTAAAACGTTGGTGTTCCATATGCGGAACGTTTGTATTACGCTACCTTAATACATGCAAAAAAACAGGCACAATACGTGCCTGCCCTGTCCATATCACCTTAATCTTCTATGTTCCCTCTTCCATTAATAATGAAACCGCGCATGCCCTCCATCGGTCACGCCTTCAATCTGTTCGATATCCAGCAGTCTGCGCTTCATCTCCAAACCTCCACGGAACCCGGTCAGCTTGCGATTAGCCCCAATAATACGGTGGCAGGGTAGCAGAACCGGAATTGGATTGGCCCCATTTGCAGCCCCAACTGCTCGCACAGCTGAAGGTCTTCCAATCGCAGCAGCTATATCACCATAGGTCCGAATTTCACCATAAGGCACACGCCCTAGCTCTCTCCATACCTCCTGCTGGAAGTTCGTTCCGATCAAGTCCAGTGGGATCGCATCTGTATAAGCCATCGGTTCCCCTGCAAAATAGGACTGTAACCAGTCCATCATGCCTGTTTGTTTCAGAGCATCCTCGTTCTCTTCCAGTTCCACGCCAGGTGCAACTTTCTGTATCCAGCCGTTCCAGTCCTCCAGTGTTTCGTTGGGCATGACCACTCGGCACAATCCTTGTTCCGTAGCGAGCAGCACCCATGGACGACCGTCCAACTGCATCGTAGTGTACATCAACTTTTTTCTCATCCGTTTATCGCCCTCTCCCCGGTGGAATGCTTAATGCTAGAACTAGGAGGTAATCTGCTTCTTCACCTTACGTTTCATACTGCGGATTATCTGCTTGCTCTCCGGATCAACGCGATAAGATTCCGTGATTTTCTGAAGTGCCTTATTATACGTAAAATCGTCCAGGGTATTATGGTTCAGATAACGCAGAGTCACCTCAGGTTGTTTCACATAAGCCATTGAGATGGCCCAAGCAACTGCCATTTTCACATAATACGCCTCGTGTCTAATCTGATCCAATGCGGTTAGAACCTGATCGATATATCTCTCATTCAGATAAAAATTCAACAGCATTACCACACCAAACCGGATTTCATATTCCTGATCTGATCTCAGATACGGCTGCAAGAACGCCCACATGGGCTCCGAATGGACCTTTGTATATTTCAGTCCCGCACAGAAGCTGTCACACACCGACCAGTTGTCAATCTTCGGTACAAATGTTTCAATAGCCTTTAACAGTTCGTCCAGATCAGCCTGGACATGTCCAATGACCATGGCTTGCAACATCACTTCTTCAAAATATTCATCCTCTGCCGTTTCCAGATACGTGCGCCAGTCCCCGGCGGCAAGTTGCTTGGCAATTTTTCGTAAGGCCGGCAACCTTACACCTAGTACATTCGTGATGTTGGGAATAAGCGCAGCCGAGAATTTCTGATACTCCGGCTCAACCATGCTGAGCAATTGTGTTCTGATATCTGCTTCCACTAGCGCATGTCCTCCTCGTCTGTTGCTGTACAACAAGTATATCCTTGCAGCGGCTGTTTGTAAGCCCATATCGAATGTTTGAGCAAGATTACAATATCATTTTGGATATTCTCTTTTTTCTCCATTTGTTTAACCGCCAACCTATTTCGTTTAAAAATATGAAGCTGACCGAATAGAAAGGAGTGTCGATATGAACGGACCTCATACCAAGAAAGATTTCTCCGTGGAGGAGATCACCGAACAACTCGTACAACATGTACAATCCCGGAACCTTCCCGACTTCTATAAATTGGTGAAAGAACTGCATCCCTATGACCTCTCACTTGTATATAAAAGTTCCCTGAAGAAGAAACCAATCGGTTTCTGCTCCTGTTCAAACCTGATGCTCTGGCGGAACTCGCCGAGACCTTGAAGCTGCACGAACAGATTCAACTGTTTGAACGACTTGGGCCGGAACGAACACTTGAAGTCATGCAGCAGATGGACAAAAGTGACCTGATCCGGTTCATGCACGATTTGCCTGCCAAACGCAGAGAAGAATTGCTGTCCAATATGAATCTGGACCACTCTGCCATTATCCGATCCGTGCTTAATTATCCGCCGGAAACGGCAGGACGCATCATGACAGATCAATATCGGACCCTGCTCGCTCATGAGACAGCCAAGGAAGCCTTACGACAATCGCAAGGTACCATGCATATCTCAGCCTCTAGTTATCTCTATGTAACCGATAATGAAGGCAAACTGGTCGGTGTCGTGAGTTATCGATCCCTTGCCTTGGCTGACGATAAGACCCAGGTTGAAGAACTGATGACCCGGCGGGTGATCCATGCAACGGTTGATATGGACCAGGAAGAAGCAGCACAGCTTCTACAGCGTTATGAGTTCATTGCACTTCCGGTGGTAGATGAAAATCACAGATTATGCGGTATCATTCAGATGGATGATGTCATCGATATTATTATGGACGAAGCCAGTGAAGATTTGGCTAAGATGGGGGTGGCAGCAAGGATATCGACTTTGATACCAAACCACTCGTGGCCGTCAGACGCAGGCTTCCCTGGCTCATTCTATTGCTGCTGATTGGTCTAATCTCGGGAAGTATTGTGGATTTCTTCGAGGATACACTCAATCAGGTTGTGGCATTGGCATTTTTCATGCCGATGATCGCAGGTATGACAGGTAACACAGGAACGCAGTCTCTGGCTGTTGTGGTACGCGGACTGATCGGACGCAAGCTCGACAAAGCCACCGTACTCGCACTGATTGGTCGGGAGATCAAGGTAGGCACCATGATTGGCTTGGTCTGTGGATTGCTGATTACTGTCATCGCTTATTTCTGGCAAGGGGACTGGCTGCTAGGCGCCATTATTGGGGTGTCTCTGTTCCTCACTCTTGTCATTGGTACACTGACCGGTACCTGCATCCCGCTTCTACTTAGTCGTTTCAAAGTCGACCCGGCTGTTGCCTCTGGCCCATTAATCACCACATTAAATGATATCTTGTCCCTGTTTATCTATTTTGGGATCGCCACACGTTTCCTCGATGCCTTGATGTAACTAAGGTGCATACAGCAAAACAGACCTGATCCTGAGATCAAGGTCTGTTTTTTCATTTTATCCAGTGTTACGCTGATCTTTTATTTTTATTATAGATATCAAACGCTACAGCGAGCAGTAGTACCAATCCCTTAATCCCCTGTTGCCAGTCAATACCGAGACCAATCAGGGACATCCCGTTATTCAGCACACCCATAACCAAACCACCGATGATAGCACCAAATACCGTACCTATGCCCCCTGAAGCGGAAGCACCACCGATGAAACAGGCCGCAATGGCATCCAGCTCAAAGTTGGTGCCCGCTCTTGGCGTAGCCGCATTCAGACGTGCGGCGAAGATTAACCCGGATACCGCGGCAAGCGTACCCATGTTCACGAAAACCCAGAAGGTTACCTTTTTTGTTTTGACACCGGACAGACCTGCGGCCTTCTCATTACCTCCAAGCGCATACACATGTCGTCCCATGACAGTACGATTCATAACGAAGGAATACACAACGATCAGGACAAAGAGCAGGACCAGAATATTCGGAATACCTGCATAACTTGCGAGTACAAACGTAAATAGATTCGTCACAACAGCCACCACAATCAACTTGAGCAAGAACAGTCCCTGTGACACAACCTCGAATCCATATTTTCGCTGGGAACGGCGTTCACGCAGCTCATTGACAATGTACCAGACGGTGAGCACAAGACCAACAATGATCGATACCAGACCGAAGCCTGAGAATTGAATATCTGCCAGGAAACCCGAGCTTATTTTCTGGAATCCACCCGGGAAAGGAGAGATCGATTGCCCCTCCAGCACAATCATCGTTAAGCCGCGGAACAGCAACATCCCTGCCAACGTTACGATAAATGCCGGAATTCGCACATACGCGATCCAGAAGCCTTGCCATGCACCGATCAAAGCACCAACCAGCAAGGAAGCGATGACTGCAAGCCAAGCCGGAAGCTGCCAATCAACCATCATAATCGCGGCAACGGCACCCACAAAGGCTGCAATGGAACCAACAGACAGATCAATATGCCCGGTAATGATGACCAGCACCATTCCGATCGCCAGCACCAAAATGTAGCTGTTCTGCAAAATCAAATTTGTAATATTAATCGGCTTGAGCAACAGCCCGCCTGTAAGTACCTCGAACAAGAGCATAATCACTACCAAGGCAATAATCATGCCGTATTGACGGATATTATTTTTGAACAGTTTTGTTATCATTTCCATGCTTGCCGCCTCCAGACTTGGTCATATATCTCATCAACGTTTCCTGCGATGCTTGCTCCCGGCTGACTTCACCGGTGATTCGCCCGGCATTCATCACATAGATCCGGTCACACAGGCCAAGAACCTCCGGAAGCTCGGATGAGATTACCAGTACGCCCTTGCCTTCAGCAGCAAGCCGATGAATGATCGTATAGATTTCGAATTTTGCTCCCACATCAATACCGCGGGTAGGTTCATCCAGGATAAGGATATCTGGTCCGGCAAAAATCCATTTGCTGAGCACCACTTTTTGCTGGTTGCCTCCACTTAGATTACCGGTCTTCTGCAAAATACTTGGTGCTTTGATGTTCATGCTTTTCTTCATCTTTTCCGCTACCAGTACTTCTTCACGCTCGTTCACTACTGCGTTTCGCGTCAGCTTGCTCAGACCCGTTAAGGAAATATTACGCTTGATGTCATCCATCAGAATGAGTCCGTATTCCTTGCGGTCTTCTGTCACATAAGCAAAGCCGTTCTGAATGGCCTCCGTGACGGTATTGTTGTGGATTGGTTTACCATTCTTAATGAGTTGACCCGAAATATTTCGGCCATAGGATTTGCCAAAGATACTCATGGCAAGTTCGGTACGCCCAGCGCCCATCAGCCCAGCAATGCCTACAATCTCACCACGTCTGATATTCATATGGATCTGATCCAGTACTTTCCGCTCGGCATGATGTTCGTGATATACCGTCCAGTCCTTTACTTCAAGGATAACTTCACCAATGGTTGCATGACGCTCCGGATAACGGCTGGTGAGATCACGTCCAACCATTCCGCTAATAATCCGGTCCTCCGTCACTTTTTCCTTCTTCATATCCAACGTCTCAATCGTCTTGCCATCCCGTAAAATAGTCACCGAATCGGATACCTTGGATACCTCATTCAGCTTGTGTGAGATCAGGATACAGGCGATGCCCTGTTTCTTGAATTCCAGCATCAATTGCAGCAGATTTTCACTGTCGTCCTCGTTCAGCGCAGCGGTTGGCTCATCCAAAATAAGCAGTCGAACCTTTTTGGAGAGCGCTTTCGCAATTTCGACCAGTTGCTGCTTGCCTACCCCGATGCTGGATACCAGCGTGTTTGGATTTTCGCTCAATCCCACCTTCGAGAGCAGCTCCCTTGTACCTACAAAAGTTTCCTTCCAGTTGACAATTCCTCTGCTGGCACGCTCATTGCCCAGATATATATTTTCCGCGATCGAAAGGTAGGGAATCAGGGCCAACTCCTGATGGATAATAACGATTCCCAGATCCTCGCTCTGCTTGATATCCTTGAACTCACAATTTTTGCCCTGAAATAAAATGTCGCCTTCATACGTGCCATGTGGATATACACCACTCAGCACCTTCATCAACGTAGATTTACCTGCGCCATTTTCACCACATATGGAATGAATTTCGCCTTCACGGACTTTCAGATTGACATTTTCCAGCGCTTTGACGCCAGGAAAGGTTTTGGTGATGTTTTTCATTTCCAGAATGATTCCGGCCATGGAATGTGCTCCTTTCATTTATTATTTCAGTCCGATTTCTTCCTTTGTGTAATACTGTGTACCAACGATATCCTGCTCCACATTTGTACGATCCACGGAGATGGGATCCAAGAGATATGCCGGAACAACCTCAATTCCGTTGTTATATGATTTTGTATCATTAACTTCCGCCTGTTTTCCTTGCAAAATGCTATTGGCCATCTCTACCGTCTTCTCGGCTAACTTCCGCGTATCCTTGAACACGGTCTGCGTCTGTTCCCCGGCCACAATCGACTTGATCGAGGCAAGTTCGGCATCCTGTCCTGTAATAACGGGCAGCGGCTTGTTCGAAGTACCGTATCCAATCCCTTTCAAGGATGAGATGATACCAATACTGATTCCATCATAAGGAGATAATACTGCATCCAGATGATCACCCGAGTAATACGCACTCAGCAGGTTATCCATCCGTGACTGGGCCAATGCACCGTCCCAGCGCAAGGTCGCAATCTGGGCCATCGTCATCTGCTTGCTGCGCACGACCAGCTTGCCGGAATCGATGTACGGCTTCAGCACAGACATCGCACCGTCGAAGAAGAAATAGGCGTTATTATCATCAGGAGAGCCACCAAACAGCTCAATGTTATACGGTCCTTTTCCATCCTTGAGCCCAAGTTTTTGTTCGATGTAGGAGGCTTGAAGCACACCCACCTTAAAATTGTCGAACGTGGCGTAATAGGTTAAGTAAGGCGTATTGCGAATGAGCCGATCATACGAGATCACTTGTATCCCTTCGTCATGCGCTTTCTTGATTACATCCGTTAATGTGTTGCCATCCACGGACGCGATGACCATCACATCCACACCTTTGGTGATCATGTTTTCAATCTGTGAAATCTGATTTTCAACCACGTCCTCAGCATACTGAAGATCGGTTTTGTACCCCTGCTCCTGAAACAGACGGACCATGTTCTCCCCGTCTCCCACCCATCGCTCTGATGATTTGGTTGGCATCGATATACCGACATATCCCTTTTCTTTGCTGCCTGGCCCACTCTCTGCCAGATTGCAGGCCGAGAGCATCAAGGTCATCACCAGAAGCCAGATGAGCATTGCTCCTTTTTTCATATGAAGTTCCCCTTTCCTCACGTCATACGGTTCTGAATGAGTTCTAAGATAACGCTTACAATGCATGTGGTACATTCTGTTGCTTTGTGTTCCTGTCTGAGACCAATGGTAGCATTGGAGAAGCCGTAAGGTCTTTGCACGTTTTGAACCTTTTTTATAAAAATTTAACTTTTGATGGAAACGCTTAAAGTTCAAGTGTGACCCATGAGATACCATAACAGAGTCAAAAAAGACATGCTCCACTTCGCTTCACACGAAGTAGAACACATCCAGCTCTTTCATCATACGTCTTAATGATCAAGTATTGCGGTTATTTCTGTTGAGGTAAGTCTTTTGATTGGCCTCATATGCTACATATTATATTTAATTCGCAGAAGGATGATAAGCCGTTCCCCGTTCTTTCTATACTGCACTGGCGAAATGCCCATTGTTTTCTTAAACGCGGTGCTGAAATAATGCTGGGTGTCATAACCTACACGCTCAGCTATGGTGTGGATCGGAAGTGTTGTTGAGTCCAACAGCTGTATAGCCTTGCGAATGCGAGCATGGGTGACAAGCGTGACAAAGGAATCATTCAGCTCTTTCTTCAACACACGACTAAGATATACGGCAGATACTTGTAGACGGGAAGCGAGCGATTCCAGGGTCAGTTCCCGCTCGGCATATTCTTCGTGAATAAGTTGTCTTGCCCGGCGAACCAGAGGCGACAACTGCACTTCCCCGTATACCCGTTCCCGGCAATGACGGTACGTATCCGGCGTTTCTTCCAGTGTCCCTGCATGTGTCTCCACATGAGCATGAATGGCAATATTCAGGCAAGAACTGATCTGCTGTTCCAGAAGGGACTCTATTTCTTCAGGGGCTTCCTGCCACAGACATATGCCGATCAACCCGCTTACGTCCCGAAACAGGACATGTGGCACGTCCCCCAGTAGTTCACTAATTATATTTTCCACTGCATACAGAAACAACTGACGATCATTTTCTCTCAGTATCGTCTGACGAGCTTCAGCGGCAGGCCAGCGTACGACCCCAATCTGCACAGGTGGGACGGCGGGTAACCGCAAAAACACAAGCTGCTCCGTCAGATCCCTCCCTTCAGCCTGCCCCTCCAACCACTCCAGCATAAATCGCTGGCGAAGCAGCGGGATATTACGTTCAATCTGATGAGCTGCCTGTTGTACATATGCCGTCCTCTGGTGTTCTTCAGTAAGTCGCTGATGCAATCGCTCAAGTGCCGCATATAATTGTTCTGCTTGCACAGGTTTTAAGATGTAATCCTCTACCCCAAGACGAACCGCCTCCTGCGCATATGCAAATTCATCATGTCCCGAAATGATCAGGTAACGACAGCCCGGGCACTTCTGCTGAAGGGCACGGATTAGTTCGATTCCGTTCAGGAATGGCATATTCATATCAACGAGAACAATATCCACACCCAAGTCAGCCGCCCGTTCCAGCGCTTCCTCGCCATCTTCCGCTTCACCAACAACCTCCATCCCGAGAGTTGTCCAGTCAATAGCATCCCGAATCCCCTCACGAATGATCGGTTCATCATCAGCGATGAGCACGCGGTATTTCTTCGCCACATGGCTATCCGGCGTAATCTCCATTACCTTGGTTGATTCGAATGTCTCATCTATCCCAGTGGAAGTTGTCACGGTCGACTTCATGAATTTTCCCATTCACTCTCCTGCCTCTCTTCGTTATTGATTTGCTTGGTTGCCGGGAGCTCTCGCATCAACGGATGAATAATGGTCACACTAGTTCCTTCCCCTTCCTGGCTCTCCAGCATAATACCGTATTCATCACCAAAGGACAGCCGGAGACGGGCCTGCACATTCAACATTCCATAACTTTTGCCTGTCATCCCAGGCGAAGACGCTTCCAAACTGGCCAAAGGAGCTTCGAGCAGCTGCTGCATCTCGGCCAGTCGTTCGTTGGACATGCCTGCTCCATTATCCTGAACGGTCAGCAGCAGTCTGTTATGTTCCAATCTGGCCTCCACCCGAATGTGTCCCGGCCCACGCCTGCCCTTGATTCCATGATAGATTGCATTCTCTATCAGGGGCTGAAGCAGTAGCTTTAACACAAAAAGGTCCCGCAGATCCTCTGGAATATTCAATGTATACTGAAGACGATCGCGGTATCGTGTCTGCTGAATTTGCAGATAGCTGGTCATATGCTCAATCTCGGAGTGCAGCGGAATGTAATCCTGTCCTTTACTAAGCCCTATGCGAAATAATCGAGATAACGCACCAACCATGCCGGATACATCTTCTGCACCCTCTTTGCGTGCCATCCAATGAATCGTATCCAAGGTATTGTACAAAAAGTGTGGTTTGATATGCTCCTGCAAACTTCGCATTTCAGCGTCGCGCTTCTGCCGCTCCCGCAATTCATTTAGTGATATCAGTTGTCTAATCTGTGCCAGCATTCGGTTATAACTGTTGCCAAGCATGCCAATCTCGTCAGCGCGATCGCTCCAGCGGCCTGGTCTGAGATTGCCGGTCTCCGCCCTGCGCATATAGGACATGAGCCGGAAAATGGGCTGAGCAATAGAACGGGAGAACCATAAAGAGGCGCTCAGGCCAAACAAACACACCACAAATACAAAGCTAACCACATAAAACTGGATCTGGCGCACTTCCGAGATCGAGTCTCTTGTGGGAAATACCCCTACCGTTCTCCAACCCGTAAAGGTAGACGACTGGTACATGAATAATAACGTTCCACCTTCTGTATCGGCGGTAAACGTTCCACTCTCACCGGAGGGGAACCAGTCTGTGGGAATGTGTTCTATTAGCGGATGCTCAGGCTTGTATACACTTTGACCCTCTGCATCCGTCACCATCACATAACCGGATTTCCCCAAGGTTACATTACGGGCAGCCTGAGAGACGGACCTTAGTTTAAGATCAATCATAATAACGCCCCGCACACGTCCTGACGCCTCATCCGTTATGGAACGTGCAACCGATACAATCTCATCGTCCTTGTACCGTACATGTGTCGTGAGATTACGCTCTTTGGCTGACCCAATACCATGAAAATGCCCGGATTGGCCGAAGCTTTTTGATACCATTTTTCCTGGATCAGGCTCTGTTCCGCCCGGGGATACATCTCGTTGCTAATATAGTCACCACTTCCATTGACAAGAACAATCCCGGCGATTTCAGGATACAACGTTGTGAACCCCTGCAAGGTTTGTTTGATGCCATATAACCGATTTTGCTCCGTTTCGGCATTGGTGTCCATGGTCATCGGTTCGATGCCTGCATCATCATTCAGTGGCACTTTGTCGTCCATAAAAGCATCAATATCCGGGTCAAATGCAATCAGATAGGTCATGTTCTGCAAATTCTCCATTTTGCTGTTCAGAGCTTCATTCACTTTGCCAATCAGTTGCATGGTATGCCCTTCAACCTGTCGCTCAACTACGCGCTCCACCGTCCAGTTCACAAGCAACCCAAGTCCTACGGAAGGTACAATGGCGAATAATAGAAAAAGCAGCATCAGCTGGTAGCGAAGGGGCATATTACGCAAGCGTAAACGCCGAATCCCGTTCCTGAAAGTGGAGAGAATTGCTCTCCTGCTCCAAAGCCTTGGACTCTTGAAATCTCCCTTGTTATTTGGCATAGTAATCATCCACATCCGAGCGTGTCACCACAGAGATCCCTGTGTCCACCATCACGGGAAGCGGTGCATTTTCACCGGATGAGGATGGGGCAGGAACCGTTAACTGGTGATGCAGATGGAACAAATATTGGAGTGACCAATATCCCATATTCCAGGTTCCCTGTGCAATGGTAGCTGAGATCGTACCGTTCTTGATCATGTCCAATGTATCCTTATTCGTATCAAACGAAATAATCTGCAATGGATGTCTGTCCCCGGCAGTCTGAACGGCTTCACCCGCTCCTGCTCCTCCGGTAGCTTCAGTCACAAAAATACCCGCCAGCTCCGGGTGTTCCTTCATCATTCTCAGTGTTTCGTCTCTGGATACCATCGCATCACCGTGTCCGTCTGCAACTTCAACGATCTGCATGGAAGGGTATCTCTCCTTGATCGTATCGCGGAAACCCTTTGTCCTCTCTTCATGATTTTGTTGTCCAGGCATGGTTAATACCGCAACCTCTCCCTCACGACCCAGCAGTTCAGCCATTTTATCAGCGGCCATTACACCCGACTTGTAATTATCTGTCCCAAGAAAAGAATAGGCCTGGCTATCAGGTGCATCCGCATCAAATAATACAACAGGAATATCTGCGTCGATTGCCTTGTTAATCGCTGGAACTAACGATTGAGGATCGATTGCAGATATGGCAATGCCCGCGGGTTTGCGAGCGATAGCCTGCTCGATCACCATGGTCTGCTCCTTCGCATCATACCGGGTAGCACCGTGATATTCTACGGTCACGCCAAGCGCATCCGCGGCATCCTCGAAACCTTTGAGCGGGCTTTTCCAATACTCCAGCCCGGACTGGAATGTAATCATGATATACGTTTCTCCGATATCGCCGCGCAGCCCCCGGTCCTCCCATGAACTGTTTACCTGACTGGTGTATTCGAATCTCAACACATACAATGCAAAGGCTGAGATTAGTAAAATGTATACCAGCAGCATTTTTTTCATTCCGTTCACTTCCTCAAGTGGTCTGATCACCTTGTACATCGTCTAAATTGTAAACGCAATCATTCTAAAAGAAAACCACCCCTTATCTTTTATAAGCAAGCTCCTGTTGCTAACGGTGTATCTGCTGCAATAATGTACTATATGGTTTCTCCCTCTGGACGTATGATCATGGAACTAGACTACAACCAGAGGAGAGCATCATCATTATGAATCTTGCATCTTTTTTAATCTACTGCATCGTTGTTACATTCACCCCTGGCCCCAGCAATATCGTAATTCTTTCTTCTACACAGATCGTTGGCGCACGAAAAACAATGCGTTATGTCTGGGGAGCTACGTTGGCATTTGGTCTGCTGCTTACCGCTTCAGCTTTTCTTAATCAGCTTCTTGCGGGAGTGTTACCCGGAATTCTGAAGGTGATGCAGATCGTCGGCGGTCTGTACATGGTGTATCTGGCGTACCAGATCTACAAGATGGGTACCACCGAGGATGCACCGAAACAAGTTACCGGATTCTGGAACGGTTTCATCATGCAATTTGTGAATCCAAAGGTGGTCTTGTTTACTTTCACGGTCATTCCAAGTTATGTATTGCCCTTTTATCAAAGTTCCTTCTCATCGTTTCTGTTTGTGTTGCTCATTACGTTCATTGGTTTTCTGGCTTATTCCAGTTGGGTTGTTTTTGGTACGGTTTTCAAAACGATGCTGAATCGGCACCAAAAATTACTGAGTATTCTCATGGCTCTTTTTTTGTTATACTCAGCCATTATAGTATCCGGATTGATCTAAAGCTTGGGAGGTGTGCTGCATGGAACGGTTTAACTATAAAAAGTCGCAAGACGTGCTGGCACTATCCGCCAGCTTTACTGATTTTGCATATAAAAAACATTGCCACGAAGAGTATGCAGTTGGCGTAACGCTGCGCGGCATTCAACAATACAACCTCGACGGACAATATCAGGCTTCTCACCAAAATGGTGTGATGTTGTTTAACCGCGAACAGTCTCATGATGGAAGCTCCTATGATAAGGCTGGCATTGACTATGTGATGCTGTATTTGAAGCCTGAATTGGTAGAGGAGATTATAGGCAAAAAGGAATTGCGTTTTGGAAGTCCCATCGTCTATGATCCCGAGCTTGCACGTAAGATCCTGATGCTGAACGACGCCGTTCAACTCAGACAGAACGAAGCCGAGTGCAGCGAACGGGTCTTCGATCTGGTTCACCTTCTGGCTCAGAAGGAAATGGACACCAAGCTCTGGTTGCCTCAGGACAACCTGGTCCGCAAAGCCAAGGAAATCATGTTTTGCAGCACCGAAGATGTACTCAAGCTGGACAACCTGAGCTCCGAATTTGGCATGTCCAAGTTTCAATTTATCCGTGAATTCAAGGCACAAGCCGGCATATCCCCTTACCAGTTTTTCTTAAACTGCAAGGTAGAGCGTGCCCGTCAATCCATCGAAACACACAAGGACGTATATACTGCTGTTGCCGATTGCGGATTCGTGGATCTGACCCATCTGAATCGTCATTTCAAACGGGTATTTGGCGTCACAGCTTATGAATACATGTTGCAGCTAAACTAGTTTCATAAGATCGATAGTCCCTGCTCCAATTGGATACAATTTTGACGCCAATCCTGAAAATCCCCGTATAGAACGTTAATGTACCTTAACACTCTGTACGGGGATTAGTTTCTTTTTTGTCATACAAACCTTATGTTATACAATCCAACTTTCAAATTTCATTAGACCTGCAATCAGATTCTTTTCTTTCGTTTCCATATCCACACGATTGCCAACGCTGCCAATAAAATGACTCCACCGTATAAAATAAGCAGGTAATATTCACTTCGCCCATCATTTGTTTCTCCAAAATCTTCTTTACTTACAACCTTGCCCGCGCCAAGCAATTTCAGATCGTCCCCGGCTTGTTCAACAGGAACATTGCCACTGCACAGATTCGTATGCAGCCTGTTGTCTCGTTCATCTAGACTGGCAAAGATCAGGTAGGACTGATTCTTTTCAAATTGAATGCCACAGGAGTCAGACCCACCGTCCTTCCCCACAATTTTCATCTTTTTGGCACTGACTCCCTTCCATGCAGAATCTACATCAAAGGTATACTCTCTTACGCCATTATACCGGTATAGCTGCGATCCGCCTTTCTTCACTACTTTTCCTGTAAATACCGTGGTATACGTTTCCAATCTCTTTTGAACATCACTCTCGACACAACTGCAAGCATACACTTTCTCTCCGGGAAATAGAGCTAACCCAGACGTAACCAACAGTAAGATCAACATGCACATCACCAACCATCGTTTCATTCCGACTGCTCCCCTCCTACATTCTCTGCTTAAATAAGCGTTGTTAAGGTTACATATTTTTATTGCTGCTATATTTATTGTAAAATTATAGCATAATATAAATATCGTTATGTCCGACATACGCAAGGACACAACATACGAAATCAACTATCACGGAGGAACTCAACATTTGATGCACAACTGGAAAAAGAATATTTCATTCTCGCTGCTCGTTGCAGCGTTATGCATGATCGCCTTTATAAGCATCGCCCTGTCCATCAGCGACAACCAGATTCATCGATTTGATGATACCTTAATCGGCTGGATTCAGGGGTTGGAATCCCCTGGTATGACACAATTCATGCACCTTTTTACCTGGATCGGCAGCGAAATGCCAGTGGTCTTCATTACCATCATCGCCATGATTGTGTTATACGTTTACCTGCGACACAAACGCGAACTGCTCTTCCTGGCTTGTGTGCTCGCAGGTTCAACCCTGTTAAATGCATTGCTCAAGCTGGTATTCCAGCGTGCCAGACCTACCATTAACCGGATCATTGAAGTGAGTGGTTACAGCTTCCCCAGTGGGCATTCCATGGCAGCATTTAGCCTGTACGGTGGACTGGCATTTCTAATCTGGAAACATGTACCCACCGTCACCGGACGTGTGCTGATGATTGTGGCCAGCGCCGTATTTATACTGACCATTGGTATAAGTCGTATCTACTTGGGGTGCATTATCCAAGTGATATCGTAGGCGGATACTTCTTGAGTGGTTGCTGGCTCTCTACATGCATATGGTTTTATCGGCGGCATTTGGAGCGCATGTCCCAACTGCAAAGCAGAAGGCTAGCCTAGGCGGCCCGCTATTGTACTACACAAAGAAATACCCGGCCTTCCTTAACTGAAGGATAGCCGGGTATTTTTATATTCATATATAGTAGTCCTGAACTCGTTCAGGATACATGGATCCGCTTGTCCCATTTAAGCGAATAGACGGATCAGTTTTTTTACACCAATTTATAACTCTTCACCATTGGATTCGATGACTTTTTTGTACCAGTGGAAACTCTTCTTCGGTGTTCTGCTTAAGTCTCCGTTACCGTCGTTGTCCTTGTTGACATGAATGAAGCCATAACGCTTCTTCATCTCTCCAGTGGATGCACTAACCAGGTCGATACATCCCCACATGGTGTAGGCAATCAGATCTACGCCGTCAGCTACCGCTTCTTTCATCTGCTCAATGTGACCTTTCAAATAATCAATGCGATAGTCATCTTGAATGGTGCCGTCTTCCTCTACCACATCGACAGCACCCAGACCGTTCTCAACCACCATCAATGGAATCTGATAACGATCATACAGATGATTCAGTGTGTAACGCAGTCCTTTTGGATCAATCTGCCAACCCCAGTCGGAAGCTTCGAGATATGGATTTTTGATACCGCCCAGCAGATTACCTTCTGCTCTCTCGAGGGACTCGTCCGCACTCTCAACCAAAGACATATAATAACTGAAGGAATAGAAGTCTACGCAGCCTTCACGCAGGGTCTGTTCGTCTCCCGGTTGCATCTCAATTTGGATACCTTCTTCGGCGAAGAAACGTTTGGCGAATCCAGGATATGCTCCACGAACCTGTACATCACCGCAGATCATATTGGAGATTTGGTCTTTCTTCTGTGCAAGCAACATGTCGTCCGGGTTACATGTGTTTGGATAGGTGGTCATGAAAGCAACCATACAGCCGATCTGGAAATCAGGGTTAATCTCATGTCCCAGCTTCACCGCTTTGGCACTCGCAATGAATTGGTGATGTAATGCCTGGAAACGAGTCTGTGGATCATCCACTCCGTCGACCAGTGTCTCTTTACCTTCAAACAGAATACCTGCAGCCATATAAGCACCCATCGGCATCGTCAGACAGTTGATCTCGTTAAATGTCAGCCAGTATTTCACTTGATCTTTGTAGCGGTTGAAGAGAGTTGTACAATAACGGATATAACAGTCAATGACTTCACGGGAAGCCCAGCCGTTATACTTCTGTGTCAGACCGAATGGCGTTTCGTAATGGGAGATCGTTACGAGCGGCTCAATATTGTACTTTTTCAACTCGGCAAAAACATTATCGTAGAACTGTAATCCCTCTTCGTTTGGCTCCAGATCGTAACCGTTCGGATAGATTCGGGACCAGTTGATGGACATGCGGAACATTTTGAAGCCCATCTCTGCCATCATGGCAATATCTTCTTTGTAATGTCCGTAAAAATCAACCGCTTCATGGCTCGGATAATACGTGCCCTCTTCCAATACAGGTGTAATCCGGCGTGGAATCGTGTGGGTTCCTCCTGTCATCATGTCAGACGTGCTTGGCCCCTTGCCACCCTGGTTCCATCCACCTTCGAATTGATTGGCAGCCGTAGCGCCACCCCAGTAAAATCCTTCTTTCATTGTCATGACCAGTTCCTCCTTCATATCTCAACAAGACTATATAACCAGTGTACCATCCATACCCTGACACCTATTGTCATGGTATAATCAGAGCATGGAAAATAACCGACTATTTCGAATGTTGCTTTTGTTATTGGAGAAAAAGAAAGCCACTGCACCCGAACTCGCCCGTATGTTCGAGATTTCTGTACGCACGGTGTACCGCGATATTGACCGATTGAGCGCTGCGGGCATTCCCGTCTATACGACAACCGGCAAACATGGCGGTATCCATCTGATGGACAACTATGTCATGGACAAGTCCCTGTTGTCGGAAGAAGACCAGAACGAAATTTTGATGGGGCTATACAGCATCAGTGCGATCCCACACCTTAATAGTGCCCATATGCTGCAACGGCTGACCGCTCTGTTTGATCATAAACTGGATTGGATCGAATTCAATTTCTCACCATGGGGCAGCATCCCCCTGCAAGAGAGAGAACTGTTCAATCAGGTGAAACAAGCCATATTAACGAATCAACTGATTACGTTTCATTATGTTAATTCGGATGGCGAGAAGAGCATTCCGACTGTGGAGCCACAGAAGCTTATTTTCAAAAATAGTACATGGTACTTCAAAGGCTATATTCATGATGATCCTGATCGTAAAGAATTCGAGACATTCAAGATGAAACGGATCACCCAGTTGACTTTTCTGGCGAGAAAACACGATCACTCTGTTACTGCCGGATCAAACGACCCTGAATCAGAAGCAGCTCCTGTTCTGACTCCTCTTACACTCTCGTTCTCCAGCAACATTGCATACCGAGTGTATGATTTTTTCGAACCGTCCCTCATAAAAAAAGAGCCTGATGGCAGGCTCCGTGTGTCTCTCGAACTGAATGTAGGGGAATGGCTCTACTCCTTCCTGCTGTCGTTTGGTTCCGAGCTGACCGTAATCGAGCCTGTTCATGTTGGACAGGAATTGCTCAGACGTCATATCAAAGCCGTTGAACATTTACAGAACGTCATGAACAAACTTCCCAACAATGAATGATATAATATAGGCCTATACAACTTTTGATCACAGCTGACTCTCCGTCATCCATCTGACCGAAGGAGGTTTATTCATGCAAGACATTAGACGCAACAATGTGGAACGTTTCAAAGGTTTTGGTACGTTATACGATCAGAACCGACCAGCCGCTCCCACTGAAGTCGTGGATATTCTAACGACATATCTTGGCAGCACACCGCGTATGGTCGCAGATGTTGGCTGTGGCACCGGCTTATCCTCGTGGATCTGGCTTAATGAGGCAGAACGCATTATCGGCTTTGAACCCAGCGATGACATGAGGTCTGTAGCAGAATCCAAGTGGGAATCTGCCGGGAAGCCGGATAACCTGCGGTTTGTGTTCGGCTTGTCTCACGACCTCGGACTACCAGATGGCAGTGTTGATGTGCTTACCTGCTCCCAATCATTTCACTGGATGGAGCCGCAACCCACACTACGCGAGTTTGCACGTGTACTTCGCACAGGGGGCATATTTGCTGCCTACGATTGCGACTGGCCGCCAATGGTAGACTGGCAGTTAGAACAAGCCTATCTGCAGCTGAATCAAGAAGCAGATCAACGAGCAGCCAGTCTGGCTCCCCAGGATAGCCAGGCACACAAATGGAGCAAAGATGGGCATTTGCAGCAGATTCAGGAGTCCGGTCTGTTCCGATATGTGCGGGAAATCGTGTTTCATCACCACGAGACATTCACTGCCGATCGATACGTCAATCTCGCCCTAAGCCAAGGCGGGCTGCAAACGGCGTTGAAGCTTGGGGCGGATGATCTATTAACAGCTGCTGACGAGTTCAGAACGCTGGCTAATCGTGTATTTAACGGAGAATCAAGAAAAGTACTCTTTTCTTATCGCATGCGCCTTGGTATTGTCTGAAAGTAGTCCGTTGCTTGCATCTCTCGTACATACCAAATGCAATAGGGAGGACCTACACGTCATAAACATGATCTGTAGGTCCTCCTTTTGTCTACATCATCAGGAGGAGAACAAGTCACTTAATTGTCCTTCCTGTATATTCAACGCCAGTACCAATTTTGTTGGGTCCTGCCTTGAATAAATGACGTTAATGATATGACCTTGCTGCACCTGGGGCAGCGCAGATGACAAAATCTCTTTTTGCGTTGTCACATTGAAGGTTTCACCGTTCGTCTTTGTTATGCTGAGTTTGAGCTGAAGCTTGATCTTATTACTGCCTCCACTTCCAAGTGGGGTGACATCGAGAATCTTGGCCATCGCTTTTTCACCTGTTCTCGCAATATCCATCATTTCAGGTGATACCCCCTGCTGTACCATCTTCTCATCCAGTAATTGCTGCATATCTTCTTGCGACAACCGCCCTTTCAGATCAAGTCCTACCTTGCGCTCATCCTTTACAGAAACGACTAACGGAATGAAACTGCCCGGTTGGAACTGTGCTAGGGAGGTCAATGGAATGACTGCTTTCATCTCCGTATCGTATTTCTCACGCCCCTTACGCGACACCGTCAGACCCAATCGAACCTCAGGCTGTTCATTAATATACGTACCTGTCTGTTGTATAGTTTTAATGACCCCAACTGCTGGTAAACCTGTCTTCACTCGACCTACGCCAAAAATATTGCTCAAAATCGCAGGAACAAAGATCAGTGCAAACCCGGCAAAGATTGCCGGAGTATACCACCATGCCTGCATAATCATAAATGGATCGTTCCACAGCTGCTGTGCCAGAAATGGGGAGAACCCCACTCCGAACACCGTTAATACGCCAATCAATCTCAGGAAACCTACCATATGACCCACCCTCTCTTAATCCTTCTCTTAATATCTCTATCAAAACCTCTAATAATATATCTATTAATCGTTGTTATACGCATTATTTAAATAGAGTATCGCTGTCTATAACCAAATACCTTCTAGATGGACACTAGACCCATGTAGATCAGTTCGGACGGATTCGCTGGATTCTGACCTAATCCCACCCGATCGCCTACTCGTGGAATCTGCATTTTGGACACCAATGTCTCCAATGTTCGCTGATACTGGTTGCCGTTTGTCTCTGTCACATCCAATACAAGCACAACAATCGGATCAAAGTTAATCAGTTTGCCTGTATCGGTGATCGTCACCACCGTAGCCGTAGCAGTTAAAGGCAGAGAACCACTTGCCGCCAACTGTGCCTGCTTTGCCGAATCCAGACTTTGGTTGATCGCCTCCCGATGTTCCTTTGATACAAAACCTTTCATCATCATGCCAGTGAGTCCTTTATTCATCATTTTATCCGCTTTAGCAATTGCATCTTCCTGTTTGTTCTTTTTACCGAACCATCCCATATCAAGCACCTCATTTGTTTTATTTGTTTTTATTTATGATTATAGTTAAATTATAAACACCGTGACTTGTCCTTGAATACCCTTCTGGCGGCATACAAAAAAACGAAAAATCCGGCAATTGAATTACGGGATAATCGTTTCTTTGGTAAGGAATAATGCTAATTTCGCAAAAAAAGATCTGCTAATCCGATCTTCATTTCACGATTGGCAGCTATATTTTGTGCCAAGTGCTTTGGCAATGCACCAAATCATGCCATAATCAGGCTCTTCCAAGCCGATTTCCACTCTATTTTTTGCGTAACAGATAGACCAGTTTCCGATAATACATGGCTGCTTCCTTGTATTTCCGCTGATCCTCGGATACTACGGCCATCCCCTCATATAACGGTTCAAGCCGCATGACATGCTGCGCGGATTCAAAATAAGGCAGACAGGCCAGCGCCCGCTCCATGAAAACTTCGCGATCTCCATGCGCAAGAGCCAGATGGCTCTGGTAGAAGGTTGCGCTCATCTGCTGGTCCTGTGTTGTTGCACATTTCAAGAGTTGATCTACACTCTGCGCAAGCACGCCCCAGTTCTTACGTGCCAGAGCCACTTCGCATCGATACACACTGACAAGCGGCTTCATCGCGAGCTGAGTTTCTTCCGTTTCCTGCTGCAATAGCGATTCAAATCGTTCAATCTCAGCCTGAGCTTGATCCAGTTCACCTGTCATTGTCAGCATGACAATCCGATTGTTGGCAATCGCCGTCACCAGATCTCCTGATTGCCCGCATACACGAGGTGCGCCTCCGCCATGGTTAATGCCGAGAGCGCCTCCTGAACCAGCCCCATCGCAAAACAATAGCCACTATATGCCACATATAACCCGGACAACCGATGGAACATCCGCTGATCATAGACATGACGCATCGTAAGCTCGAATACCTGTTTTGCCTCTTCATACTGTTTGACCTGAATGTAGGCTTCCATCTTGATATTTTGCACAGACAACCAGAATTCACTGCCAGGAAGCGCCAGCTCACTGAGCCTGGTTGCATGAGTTAATACATCCACAAAGGCCATTTTGGAGCGATAATATTGTATTTTATAGAATAAAAGTGCTTTGACTAACGGACGCGGCAGATCAATATCGTCTGGACGACCGTATTTCTCCAGGTAAAAATTGAGGTAGGACGTATGTATATACTCATGAGCTGTTGCATCGTTTAATTGTTGATAATAGACCGCCTTCATCAAGGCCGTTGTCAACTCTACGGTCAGCGTGTCATCCCGATCTGCCAGTGCATGCACCGTAACTTCGAATATCGCCGAAGCTGGAACAGACATTTGTTCGAAAATAACCTCTGCACGTTCGAGTGTTTCCTCGTCCTGAGCCGCAGCTTTTAGAATATAGGAAGGGGATACCCCAAGACGCCCGGCGATGGCTTCTGCCAAGTCCTCAGGTAGCGGATAACGATCAGCCAGGATATTGGCAAAGTGGGCCTGCGTGACCAGACCTTCCACAAGGTCTTTACGGGAGATTTGTTTTCTTTTGCTTAGCAGTTCAATCCGTTCCTTCAGCATGGTATCCCTGTCCTTTCTATCCTAACAAGCGAGTACATTCTATTCACATCATCGCAAAATTAGAGATATAACGCCACCCTTCCGGCGAAATCAAACGAAACGGTTTCCGTTTCCGAGGTAATTGTTTTACAATAAGAAAGTATGTGTAAGAGCATTTTATCGAAATGCTGAAACATGAGCTGAATATGAAAGGATGCAAATAAATGATTATTAAACCAAGAACACGTGGTTTTATTTGTACCACTTCCCATCCTGTAGGTTGCGCTGCCCAAGTGCAGGAACAGATCGATTATGTGAAATCCCAGCCTGAGCTGAAAGGACCGCGTAATGTACTCGTGATCGGTGCTTCCACCGGATACGGTCTGGCGTCACGCGTCGTTTCTGCTTTTGGAGCGGGAGCGAATACAGTCGGCATTTACCGTCCGAGCAGTTCTACAGAAAAACGTACGGCGTCAGCAGGTTGGTACAACTCCGCTGCATTCGAAAAAGCCGCTGAGGAAGCAGGCCTGAAATCGTACAGCATTACAGGTGATGCATTTGCAAACGAAACACGAGACAAAGCCGTTGAACTGATTCGCAGTGAACTCGGTCAAGTCGATCTGGTTGTATACAGCGTAGCCTCCGCACGCCGTACCGATCCGAACACAGGGGAAGTATTCAACTCTGTGCTGAAGCCAATCGGACAATCCTACACGAACAAAACGGTAAACTTCCACACAGGCGAAATCAGCTCCGTTACTCTTGAGCCGGCAACCGAAGAGGAAATTCGTCAAACGGTAACCGTTATGGGTGGAGACGATTGGGAACTGTGGATGGATGCCCTGCAACAAGGCGGTGTGCTTGCTGACGATGCAACAACGATCGCTTTCTCCTATATCGGTCCTGAACTTACGCATGCCATTTATCGTGATGGTTCCATCGGTCAAGCCAAGAATCATTTGGAAGCAACTGCACATAAGCTGAATGATCGTCTGAGTGCCAAAGGTGGACGTGCTTACGTAACTGTAGCCAAAGCGCTGGTGACTCAATCCAGCTCCGCGATTCCAGTGGTGCCGCTGTACATCTCAGCATTGTACAAAGTCATGAAAGAAAAAGGCTTGCATGAGGGATGCATCGAGCAATTGCATCGTCTGTTCGCTGATCGCCTGTATGCAGGAGGAAGTTCCAACCGATGCAGAAGGTCGCATTCGCATTGACGATTGGGAGATGAGAGCTGACGTTCAGGAAGAAGTGGCGAAGCTTTGGAATGAGTTGACCACAGAGAACATCTACGATCTGTCTGATCTGGAAGGTTACCGTCGCG
The DNA here is from genome assembly GCA_022836915.1 of Paenibacillus sp. OVF10. Lineage (GTDB taxonomy): Bacteria > Bacillota > Bacilli > Paenibacillales > Paenibacillaceae > Paenibacillus. The sequence continues at coordinate 6,191,272 of CP094668.1, forward strand.
AATTCTTCCAGCTGTTCGGTTTTGAAACCGATGGTGTGGATTATGAAGCAGATGTTGATCCAAACGTTGAAGTGCCTCATCTGGTGAACTAAAGAAGTTTTTGCGTGGACGTGAGCTTAGGTTTTCGTTAGAGCTAACTTGCGGATATCATGTTAAAAATATGATTTTAAAATCAATGAAGGAGGGGCCCTCTGGCTCCTCCTTTTTGTCCTTTTTAAAATCCCCTCAACAATTCCAATTTTCCGTATCCATACATTCTTTCGTATATCTCCTAATCAAATCGATTTAAGCAGCTTTTTCAGCTCTTTTGGTACCGTCTTCTCGATAGTAATGGAACGTGCTCCATGCATGGACGCAAAGAATTGAAGTCCCTCCCGAAAATCCGTGATCCATTCCTCCACAGGTGGAGCAGTCTCTTCCATCGATAACAAACGAACGGTAAGTACTCCGGTTTTGCGATCAAGTCGTGGGTCCATACGTCCAATCAACCGATCACCGTGAAGAATAGGCATGGCATAATAACCGTAGGTTCTTTTCACCTCTGGGGTATAAATCTCCCATTTATAATGAAAATCGAATAAATCAACAATACGTTCTCTTCTCCATAATAGGTTGTCCAGCGGTGGCAAGAAACGGACCGGGCCTGATGGATCATAGTGTGGCTCTTCCCTTTCCATGTGCAGCAGCAAATCCTCATCTTCAGCACGTATATAATAAGGCGTCACCACGTCCTCCACCTTAAGCGGGATCATTCGCCCATCTGACACACGGGCAGCAATATCGGCGCGTCGTTCAGCCGCTGTAGATTTCAGCCAACCGAGTCGGGGATCACGGGCATCTACGACACGATACGCATGAATGTATTTATCCAGCAGAGCCTGTCTCTGGGTCAACACATCCATATCTTCTTTCGGAAGTCCCTGTTGCTGCAATCTGGATTCGGTAATATGAAAATAACGTTCATTCCCCTGCCTCGCCACCACACGAATCACAGCGGAGTCTAACAGTAAATTCAGAGCAAGTGTAGTATCCTTTGTCTTTGGCACATCTGCACTGTCCCAATAACCACTTACCCGCTCAACAGCACGGAAGGCTCTGGAAGGTAAAGGTCCTTCTTCCTTCAAACGTTGTAACACATGCTGCACTGTTTTCTCCAGACCTTGCAGGGACGGAGCCAGACGCTCCCTTAATCGGGCACGCACAGGTTCAAAGAGAGCATAATCCTCGATTGGAATGACACAGGCAGCATTTGCAAAATATTCAAACACCTTGTGATCACTCAGCAGCGTATTTAAGCTGTCAGCAGTATAACCAGGATCACGAGCCCCCAGCACCAAATGCTGGTTTCCAGTTACAGCAGCCACAGGATCGATCTGCACGCAACCGAGGGAGCGAATCAAACTTAAAACTTGGTCCGGTCCTGAAGGTAAGGAAACTGCGGGCCAACGTCCAAGTAAAGCTTGCGTTTGCAGTAAAAAACGCCGAACGATTTTTTTATTCATGTGCAGCGCTGTTGTCATATGTATAGGTTCTTCCCTTCATTAGATATACAAGGATTTATAGTCCAATTCATTAGAATGATTTTAACAGTCCACATGATTACTTTCCAACCAAAGAAAGAATTTTATCGTCTTACTTATCCAGCAATCGGCGCCTCACAGACAAAATAAAAAGAAGCACTACCATCCTGGATGATCTGCTTCTTGTGTTTAACCTTTTGCAATTTTTCCTGCTTCGTAGGCATGAGCCGTACATGCTGGGATAACGCACCATAATCTCCGTTAACTCTTCGGCTCTGTTCCGAGCACCATTGACCTGACCGCTCTGCTTTGCGTAATGCTTTTTGTGTTTGTGTACGTGCCATAATGGATCACACACTCCTTTGGTTGATATACACTCAATATATCATGTGCAGCTATGCAAGTGAAGGTGAAGCTTTTTTTGTTGAAGCGGATAAATTAGTACAACTGTTCTTGAAATCAAAAAAGGCAGCTATTATTAGCGGCCTTTTTTGATCTTTCATCTTCTTTATTGTTCAACTTTAAACCATGGACCTGCATTTTGTATGACACCCCATAGTTTCGCTGGCAACACAAGATCTCTAACGTTAGATGATTTAATCACGTTTTGAATTTCCAATTCTCTTCCTTGTTGAACTTTTTCAACCCACTCTGGATCGGAGATTAATACACGTCCAATTACCGCCAAAGAGAGTCCTCTCTCCATGCTTTCAGAGACATCCTCTGGGCTTTCCAAGGCACCCGCTGCAATTACAAAAATCCGATTGTTAGCATGTTCAACAATCAGCTCAAGATACGTTTTTTTGTTATCTTGGTTATATTTTGGTTTTGACGTAAGGGCTTGTACCAAGGAACCATGAACATAATCAACATTTTCTTCAATCAGTTTATCAATCAGTGCGTACGTATCATTCATTCTAAGGGCATCTTGTTGATGTTCCTCTGGGGAAATGCGGTAACCTAAAATAAATGGTTTTGTCGAATATCTCTCAATAGCTTTTTTCACCTCTCGAATAACAGCTATTGGAAAACTCAGACGTTTTTCCAGTGATCCCCCCATTGGTCTTGACGTTTGTTGAAGAATGGAGATAAAAAGCTTTGAATTAAAAAACCGTGGGCTCCATGGAGTTCAACACCATCAAAACCAGCTTCAATTGCACGTCTTGTAGTTTCACCGAACGCATGTATAATTTCCAGAATTTCTTCATGTGTGAGTTCTCTAGGGGTACTGCTTCAGTCAGAGCAACACCGCTCGGACTAACCACGTCACCATTAGGAACTAATTCAGCAATCGCTTTATCTCCAGCATGGAACAATTGAAGAATTGCTGGAGCTCCTCCACTCTTAGCAGCATCTGCCAATTTTTTTAGACTAGGGATAAATGAATCATTATATGCAGCGAATTCATGTGTAAATCCAATACCATTGGGTATGACATGAGTACAGCCCGTGATAACTAAACCTACACCATTCACTCTTTTTTATAATATGCAACTTCCTCATCGGAAATCGTGTAATCATCATTGCTTGACCATGTCGTCATCGGAGACATAACCACTCTATTCTTTAATGTAATCCCTTTATTGAATGTAAAAGGTTCAAACAAGTTATTAAATTTACTCATTGTACGTTCTCCTTTATATTTTGATTTCTAAGTGCTTATGTATGGAACAGATGAAGGTAACCCTATCTCATTCATCCCAATCACAAGTTCTACTCAAGAATATCAGGTTAACCTAAGGGGAAGTAAAGTAGGAATTTGACACGCAATTTAAAACGATTTACTTTTAATAATTTTCTATTGTGATAAAATAACAGTTACAGTAACTGTAACTATGGAGGCGATCAGATGTTTTTTTCAATGAAATATGTGGTGGAGAATTATAATATAACTGCAAAGACACTTCGATTTTATGAAGAGCAAGGGATATTACCGAATATTTCGCGCGACGAAAAAGGGAATAGAGTTTATACCGAACAACAAATCGATTGGATTTCTTTTATTCTTTGTCTCAAAGAAACAGGAATGCCGCTTTCTAAAATTAAAGACTACAAGGAATCTTATGAGATGGGGAACTCCACCTATTTAGAAAGAGAGGAAATGTTAAAGAAACATAAAAATGAATTACAAAAGAAAATCGAAGAAAGTTTGAAACATATGGAAGAAATAAATTATAAATTAGCTATGTATGAACTTCAAAAGATGAGGTTAGGAAAAATCCTAACCACAATTTTAAATGTCACGGCCTTGAGGTGAACATTGTCGATACCAGGGGGATGAATCAAATATTCGGAATACTACAACTAACAGATGAACAAACAAGAGCTCGAAATACCTATCCAGAAAAATAACCAGTCGCCTGTATCTACCTAGCGATTGGTTATAATCGTTTTAAAATCTGCATTTGTCCCAGTCATCCGTTTTTTTGAGGGAGTCTCCACAGTTTAAAACGTTAATCCTGACTACATTACTACTTTTGATTATATTTAAAAAAATCTACGTTAGAGCACAGTAATACAAAGCAACCTAGCGGGATTGCCGCTTTCGCCGGGACTGCCACGTCTCGATTGGTTCGTGATCATCTTCTTCGATCAGTTCCAGTGCTTCTTCCACTCTTCTGGCTTTGAATAACAGAATTAATTCCATCAGGTCTTCCCGGTCCAGCAGCTTCACTCCATTAACTGCTGCAAGCGTCCGACAGGCTTCGGTGTAACGAGCGGACGTTAATACAATTGACCGGTCGGCTTCATAATAACGCATGGATGTATATATCTCCTGCACTGCACTCAATCCTACGGGATGGTTCGCACCATATCGCTTCGCTTGTATCACACTTCGTCTGCCTAGTCTATCAACAAACACCAGATCTGCCCCAAAATCCCGGCTGCTCGTTGTCTTATGCACCTCATCGTACCCGAGCTCTTCGAATAAATGATAGAGATATAATTCAAATTCCGAACCATCCTCCATCTTGTCGATGTCCTTTATTGTGATCTTACGAGGATTGGCTTCACTTCGTATCCGTTGTCCGCGCCCGATAACACGCCGAATAATCCAGGCCAGCAGTAGTAATAAGACAATAATTCCTATGACCCATAGGGTCACATTTTCACTCCAGTTCATAGCTGTTCTCCTTGTTCATTTCCTATGTTCTATCCAACGTCTTACGCAGAAATGGCTTGTCACCGCACTAAATATATCAGACTTCCACCTTCATCGAAAGAAGATGAATTCCCTGTAACTGTTACACTTCACCAAACATGGTTATTTCGACAAACCAATGATAAAAGGTTACAGTGTGTTCGGTTGAATTCAGCTTGACTTTAATGGTAAAATTCAACAATCGGTTCTATTTTGAACCGAAGAAGAAAGGTGGTTTATCACTTGCATACATTGACCAAACACAAGTCCAAAACATGGGCTGCCCTAATTCTTAGCGGCATGCTCCTCTTCACCATGAATACAACGAGTTACGCCGCTGCCTCTACCGAATCCATGCCCAAACCGGCGTGGACGTCATCTTCCCTGATGTTATCTGAGGCCAATACGGAAAAAGATGTCCTGATCAAGGGAATCCATGCCGTGCCATCCAAAAATCTTGTATATGTACATGCCTCCCAGCCCGTAACGAAAACAAGCAGCAAAACAACACTGGACTGGCAACTGGACTCTCTCCAAGCATTCGATGCTACAACTGGACAATTGAAGTGGAATACGATATTCCATGAGAAAAGTGGTCCTTATACCACCTACTCCGATTCGGTATATGCCAGCAACGGTACAGCTTATGTGTATATGGAATATTCGGACAAAACCAAAAAATTGTACTCATTCAATACATCTGGTAAAACCAACTGGGTCAAAACGGTGAATTCACCTGCAAGCATATCCCTATTGGATAACGATACGCTGATGGTTGCTTCAAGTCAGGGCGTGCAATCGAATGGTTCGGTTCGCTCCGCCATCTCGTTATATGACAAAAAGGGCAAGCTGATTACTGAAAAAACCATCATCGGTAACGTGCTTAAGGCTGATCATGGTCGAATTGTAGTGGATGCCAGTAAACAAACCAAGGTAGGCAACTTCTGGCAGCAAGCTGCGAATCCCAAAGTGGAGATCTATGATCGTACGTTGAATCGTCTGTCCTTCTACCAATTCCCTGCCAATGCAAATACATTAGGAGATGGTGGCGGTGAATCCCTGGCCATTCTGGACGATGGTTCCATCATTATGCGCGCCAATTTTGAGAACACAGGTAACCGACTGATGGGCTTTGGCATCGATGGCAAGCTTGCTTGGGGACGTGCCATTGCTGGTGATGCCTACATTCAGACGGCTGGAAACGGTTATACAGTCTTTACAGGGCAGAAGCTGGAATTGTACACGATGAAAGGTAAAGTGACCGAGCGTACATTCAAGGACGCACAGCCTGCATTGATGCATGTCGACCAGACACAGGATGGTCAGTATCAGCTTGATTTTTCCAAAACAGGATACATTCTTGATCCACAGACGCTGGAAGACGTGCATATCTACATGACCAGTGCCTCGGTTCCTTCATTAGAAGGTGTCTCTACTTATGTGGATGATGTCATCTATTCCATGAACAATGAGACATTGTCCAAATATGTACTGAAGTCCAATTCTGCAAAATAACAAAAGAGTCTTTCCGGCTCTTTATCGTATACCAATGAACCGAACTAAATACTCGATCTAATAATAAGCCGGGAGAGTTCCATAAGGAGCTCTCCCGGCTTATTCATCGGCAGGATAGAATCATCCTATTTCCAATTCTCGTCTATAAATTCGTCCCGTCCGGATAACGCACGGTCTTCCTTATAATGTTTTTCGTTTTTCTTGTGGTAATCCTGATGATAGTCTTCAGCCGGATAGAATACAGCTGCATCGCGAATTTCCGTAACAATCGGTTGACTGAATCGTCCGCTGGCTGCCAGTTCCTGTTTGGACTGTTCAGCAAGCTCACGTTGACGTTCATTATGCACAAAGATTGCCGTACGGTACTGTGTCCCTCGATCCTGGAACTGACCTCCGTCATCCGTGGGATCAATCTGCGGCCAGTATAGCTCCAGCAGTCGTTCATAAGGAAATACATCGGGATCAAATGTAATTTCAACCACTTCGACATGACCGGTCTCCCCGGTTTTGACCTGCTCATATGTTGGATTTTCGACGTGGCCGCCAGCATAACCTGATATAATGCCATGAATGCCCGGTTGTTCTTCAAACGGTGTAACCATACACCAGAAACATCCGCCGGCGAATGTAGCTTTTTCCATTCCGTTCATCCCCTCTTATCTAAACTACCTTTTACACTTACCACTCCGATGACAGAACAACCTTCTGATCTCTGTTATCCCCAGATTTTTTATATTTGGCTTTACAAGGAGAAAATCTGGTGATAAAGGCGAGTGTATGCTTTCGAAGCAGCTTTCTTGCAGAAAGCTTTTAGCTCCACTTCTTCAGGTTATTTCTGCCCTCTACGTTCTCGTGTAAATGTTTAGTCCAATTTATATAGATAGCTAATATGCATATCTTCATATATTCTAAAACAACAAGAGGTTGATTGAAAGCCATGGTTATGGCTCTCAATCAACCTCTTCATTGATAATGCATATGGCTGACAACTTATTCAAGAAATTATCTTGAAATGGTTACCCGCGACTACGTCCCATCGAACGGAAGATCAAGCTTACGATGGCTACAAGAACGATCGCACCAATCAATGCTGGTACAATATGGAATCCGCCCATCTCAGGACCCATATCGCCCAAGATTACTCCACCTAACCATCCACCGATGAAACCAGCAATGATGTTACCAATAACACCACCTGGAATGTCACGACCAACGATCAAACCTGCCAACCATCCAATGATACCACCGATAATTAATGACCATAACCAACCCATATCATTCACCTCTAATTAAAGTTTTTGTTGTTGTCTGTCTACTATTAACCGCTACAGAAGCATTTAAACAATTGGCATAAAAATTTTTGCATATTACCTTTTGTCCCCATGCATCTTCCTCTGCAAAACAAGCCTTAGTCAGGTATGGAACAGATCGCGTTACTTTCCGGCATCTCACTAGCTCAGGGCTGCGTTATGTACCTCCCGAAAGTCATTGTATGTTAGAGCAGACAAGGTTAGTATCACCAATTGAGGTAGGATTATTTATAAAATTGCGTCATATTATAGGATGGATGGGTTAGGTCTGATCAATAAAAGCCTGCACGGCCCTTACCTGGCTGCGCCAGCCAAGTATGTTTATGGCTCTTATCCAGCTCGCCACGCATCGACTGAATGACTTTTACAATGTCTGTCTGTCCATTCTGATGCCATTCGAGCGCAACGCTCACATACAACTCACCCAGCTGCGCAAGAGAAAACGTGTCGGTCAGACGAGCAGCTTCAATTGTTCCTTCTTCACCCGCAAATACGGTGAAGCCTCGTTGGCGCAAGTATTGCAGGCGCAGCGCTTCATCTGGCAGCGGAATTTCGTAAGCTCGGTCAAACCGTCCAGCACGGTTCATGAGGCCCGGATCTATTTTCTCCGGATAATTCGTTGTCCCGATCAGGAAGATGCCTTCTTTGGACGTAGCTCCATCCAGTGTATTCAGGAAAAGGAACGGACTTCATCCGGCATCGAATCGATATCCTCAATGATCAGTACCATGGGTGCCAACCGCTTGGCAGCCTCGAACACTTCACGCACCGATTCACTGTTGGTATACTCTGTAATCTGCCAATACGCAGCCGGGCCCGGGATACTTCCCGCAATGGATTTTACCAACGTGGTCTTACCATTCCCTGGATGCCCATACAATAAAATGCCCCGTTTGTACGGGATATCATAATCTCGGTAAAAAGAACGATCCGCTTCGAAAAACTGATCCAGCGAGCGGAAAATATCCTGCTTGATCTGTGCCGAGAGAACAACATCCTCTCTTCCCACGGAACGAGTGATGGATTCCACATGGCGATCGCTACCATTCCGGGCATCGGTGTAGACCGTTACTTTTTTCATATTTTGCTGACGTTCCCGTTCCCGGACACTTCCCAGAAATTGCTTCATCTCCTCATCACCGACGGCAAAGACAAAGTCTTCACTGTAGATCCCGTTCTCTCGGAAAAACGGAACCCGCACAAGTGCTACGCCCCATTTCGGATAAGCAAATACGTTATTGCGAATGGAGTAATGCACACCATAAGTGGGTACATCTCCATCATCGTCGTAATGCAACGTCTGAAGCTCCAGATCCTCGAATATGCGGGCTACCAATTCCACTTCGTCACTGCCATTTTGCAAGTCTTCCCGGAGTAACTCCCAGTATTCATTGTTCGGGTCAGAACTGGCATAAAGCTTGTACTCAACTCCATAGCGCTGGAGGAGCGCCTCACTGATTCCACGAATCAGCCTTGAATAGATGGCGTACCCTTCCACTCGAATTCGGGTATCATGTTGTTCGTCATAGGTATAGATCGCCTGGGTTGGATCTGTTTGTTTTTCGTTTATTGTCATTATTTCGCTCCCTTTACCGCTACAAGCGGTTTGCATTTGGCTACAACTTGAGCCAGGCCTGCGCCGGTAACACTGTCTATAATTTCATCTACATTTTTATAAGCCTGAGGTGATTCATCAATAATGGATTCAAGTGAGCGTTGGTTTACCACGATCTCATCTTCTGTACCCACACCCAGTGCCGTTGCAAAATCTTCCACGCTAATCAATCGTTTCGTTGCCGTCCGTGAACGGATGCGACCCGCACCGTGACATATTGAATAATAATTATCAGCCCCCTGCGGCTGACCTACCATGATATATGAAGCAGTTCCCATGGAACCGGGAATAAGCGCCGGATGTCCTGTTGCCAGATAAGGCTTTGGATTGTCCGGGTGACCTGCCGGCAACGCACGTGTTGCCCCTTTGCGATGCACAAAAACGGAGCCTTGGTCTACATGAGATTCCTCCCAGGCATAGTTGTGCATCAGATCGTATAACGTACGAAATTCACATTTGGAGCCAAACACATCCCGGAATGCTTCGCGAATAGCATACGCAATCAGATGACGATTGACAACAGCGTAATTTAATGCAGAATACATCATGTTCACATAATGACGACCTTCCGCATGCTCCAGTGGAGCAAATACCAGTCTGGGATCGGATGTACCCAGGTTAAACCGCTGCATGACTTTGGCAATCGCTGACGAACTCGTCTGACTTACATAACCACCCCATGCACGAGAGCCGGAATGAATCATGACCACGACCTGTCCATCATACAATCCCCAAGCTTCGGCGATTTCACGATTCTCTTCAGCGATCTCAATCGCCTGGATCTCGGCAAAATGATTTCCCCACCCAGTGTTCCAAGCTGACGATGCGAACGATGCCACGTCATATCAGGAACGTGGTTTAACACATCCTCATCGTAACTAAACTTGCTGCTTTCCACATGTGTCATCGAGGTTGATTTTTTCGGTGTATAGCTGTCCGGAATATACTTTTTGGGTAAACCATGCAGCCCTTTACGAACAATATGCTCCAGTCTTATATCCGAGTAATGACCTCGCTGGTTTGCCTCCATCGGCAATACTTTCTCAATGGCCTTGACGAGTTTACGGCGGAGCTTGATGTCTTTCAATTCGTCCTTGTGCAAGTTTGTCATATGCACTCGCATGCCACAGCCAATGTCACTGCCAACAATGGAAGGAGAAACGTATCCGCTCTGCGCATCCCACACGGCTGTCGTTCCAATGCACGTACCTACACCGACGTGTACGTCTGGCGTGTAACTCATATAAGAGATTCCCGGAATCTGCAGATTATTGTTTGCCATCTCGAATACCTTGTAATCGAGCGAGGAGAAGAGCTGTTGCGCCGCATATACGGTTAGGTTGCCTGCAGACAATTTTACTTCATGCCGGTAGCCACCTGCGATTTCATTTGGATTAGTAAATAAATTAAATTCTGTATTCATAAAAGTGTATTATTCCTTCCTGTACGTTCAGCAAATTCGGTTTGCTGATTTATCTGTAAAATAAAACTAAAAAAAGCCATAGGCTAATCGCCCATGACTTCTACTGAATGACAATAACGGAGAACAGAGCAGCATAAACATGCTGTGTGTCTGTCATCCATCGCTATAATATAAGCGAAGAACGCATATCGATTATAAAAACCGCTAAACGATATGCCTATCCCCTATGTCGACCGTATAAGGCCAATGAAACGATGAGCCGGATATGCTATTGTGTCTACGTTGCGCCCTGTTTGAATCAAATCATAACCAAGCATCATGTCTCTCGGCCTCCCTTCGTTAATGTTAGTCTTATATTAAAGGGACTAGAATTCATGTGTCAACCCTTTTCTTGGAAATTGGACCATGTTGCATATTGCATATGTAAACAAAAACAGGAGATTGTCCTAGGACAATCTCCTGTTTTCCAAATAATAATGATGTTGTTAGCGTAACATGATTATTACAGTCCTGCTTGTTTTTCCAACTCATCAACCGGATTTTCGTCTTCTTTTTCAGGAACTTTGGAAGACAGGAACCAGCCACATACCGCAATGGTGATCAGTACAATATAGAATCCGAATTTCCAAATTTTATTTTCCGGGAAATGCTCATCCAGAACACCCAATGAAGGGTGTGCGAGTGTAATAACTGCCAGCTTAACCCCTACCCAACCTACGATTACAAATGCCGCAACTTCAAGTCCTGGACGGGAATGAAGCAATTTCACAAAGTATGAGGCTGCAAAACGCATAATCACAAGCCCGATGAATCCACCGAGGAAGATAACGATAAACTGTCCTCCGTCGAGTCCGCCAATTGCAGGCAATCCACTTGGTGGCAACGCCACGGCCAAAGCAACAGCAGCCAGAATGGAATCAACTGCAAATGCGATATCCGCTACTTCGACCTTGAAAACGGTCATCCAGAAACCGGATTGTTTTTTCGGTTTCTTAGGCGTTGAATCAGCTGCTTCATCTGTCTTATTGCGACTACCCAGTATCTTTTTAACGATGTGGTTAATGGAGATATACAGGAGATACAGGGCACCGATCGCTTGCACCTGCCATACATCGACGAGGAAAGAGATCAGGAACAACGAACCTAAACGGAAAACAAATGCACCCATCAAACCATAGAACAACGCTTTTTTGCGCTTATCTTCAGGCAAGTGTTTAACCATGATTGCGAGTACCAATGCATTATCTGCTGCGAGTAATCCTTCAAGGACCACTAAGACAGCAAGCACCCACCCATATTCTAATAATAATGAAACATCCAACATTGACTCCTCCTTAATATTCTTATGATGTACAAAAAAAGGACCTTTACCATCACTGGTAAGGTCCTTTTATATCCACAAAAAGAGACCTTTACCGAGCATGAAAACTTGGTAAAGGTCTCGCTAACAACAAAATTGCTGCCAATAAAGCCGGGGATATAATCCCGAATTGACGACTTTACTGTAAAAGCTACTCCCCTTTAACAGGAATATGTAGTTTTAGTTGGAACGGGTTGTTTAACCTGTACTCATCATATTTCATAACGTTAAATAAAGTCAAGCTTTATTTCGTTGACGACACAGCTTACGAAATACGACAACATCGTAGATCATATTCCCCAGTGGAATGAAAGAAACAAAGAACAGAGCAATCGGACGGCGCAGACGCCACTTCTGTGAGGTGTACATAGTCACCATAAATAACAAGTACATTAAAAACAAAAAACCGTACAGATTCCCAAACCATGTGACAGCCTGCGGCATAACCCCGGCATCCCTCAACGGAAAAGCAACAAACAGTAGCAACACGTACGAAATGCCCTGCAACCACAACATTAGCCGGAAGCGCCCCAGCGTAGAATGTAACATTTTTTCCTCCTGCTTTTATACATGTAACGAAATCAATTGTTCTCGTACAGTATATCACAAAAGCTGAATATCTCGCTTAATGCCATGCAGCAGATTATTCCTGCATGCTTATATGGGTGGTTCATCTACCATTTCGCAGGAGCCAAATGCTTTAACTTCTCATAAGATATATGACGAAGATTGTTACAGATGTCGGACAAGGAGGAGCCGGATCATGAAAATAGCTATGGTTGCACCCGAGAAATTGCCTTTGCCCGGTAATGGTTCCGTGGAAATCTGTATCCTGGGCATCGCTCGTGAACTAGCCCAACGCCATCAGGTGACCATTATAAGTCGTCAAATGCAAGGTCTCGCCGCCACAGAACAGATCGATGGGATCACCATTCAACGTGTCCCTGCAACGAGTCCTGTCATGTATACCAAAGCAGTCATACGTTTGTTATCCCAACAACCCTATGATGTAATTCAAGTGGATAACAGGCCACGAAGTATGGCGACCATCAAACGAGCTTTTCCACGCACACCTGTTGTACTCTATCTTCACTCATTAACGTTTGCTCAGCCCGGGCCTTCCAAACTCACATTAATGAAAAAGCTGATTGGATTGCCGTCAATAGTCAATCCCTGAGACAAAGGTTAGGCCGCAGATTTCCGTTGGTAAAACACCGGATGAGTGTTGTTCCACTGGGTGCAGATCTAAGCCGCTTCAGGCCTGTTGAATCCAGCGAAGAACAGATTCATCTGCGTACACAATTTGGAGTAACTAAACCTTTCTCTATTCTGTATGTCGGCAGGCTGATTCCTGGAAAAGGTGTAGACGTATTAATTCGTGCAACTGCTCTCCTTCAGCAACAGATGCCTGTTCAACTGGTTGTTGCAGGCAAAGGACCTCCGTATTACATGCGTAAACTTCGCGAACTTGCCCAAAAACAAAAAGTCCATGTTTCCTTCCGTGGTCAGATAAACCATGAGCATATCGATCAATTGTATCGGGCAGTCGATTGTCTGGTCTGTCCGTCTCAAGAACATGAAGCTTTTGGCCTGGTTAATGTTGAGGCGATGGCTTCAGGATTACCCGTCATTGCTTCGGATAACGGAGGTATTCGTGAGATTATTGAATCAGGTATCAATGGATACCTTGTCACCGCTTATAAGCGTCCCCAACGTTTCACCTCTTACCTATACAAACTTGCAAGCAATCCCACTTTTGCCGAGATGTTAGGGAAGGCTGGCCGAGACAGCGCAAGGGCACACTTCAGTTGGGCAAGAACAGCCATGCATCTGGAAGCGACCTATACCAGGCTCATCCGTAAATGAGCCTTTCTTCTGTTAGGATGATCAAGCTTTTTCACGAAATTGCCATCCCTTAATCAAAGAATCCATCTGCGGAACAGGAATGTGACTCATCTCAATTAACTCCATAATAACCATATCTCTCATCATGAATCGTACTTTGGCACACGTGAGTTGATGAAATACATCGTAGAATGCCGTCCCGATCCAACATCCATGAGGTACGACAAGTGGATCATTAACGATATAACCTACGGCTCCGATCGGGGGAATAACAACCTTAATCGCTTGATGATCCAAAAGATTATCTGGATCTTTGACGAGATACACGGTATCCCCCACTTGTAAAACCTGTACTCCATGGTAGTGGTCCATCCCATACATAGCTGCGAATAATTTGGTGCTCATATTACCTGCTCCTTTTCCTGTATTTCTCCATGATTAAAATTTTAAAGATATATCGGTTTCATAACGTTCCACCCACTCGACAAGTTGCCTGCGTATCTCTCTACGAAACTCACGAGGTTCAAGTACCTCCGCCTCGGGCCCAAATTGATACAACCATTTCAAAAATTCTCTGCTGCTATTCAGTGTCACTTCAAATAACAATCCCCCATCCGACATATTCGTCATTCGCGGGCGAACAAACATTTCTTCTTCTTTTATGTAGGGGGCCACTTTCTCAGAGAATCTTACCTTGAAATGGATATTTTCGTCGCCAGGGTCAATAGACCATGTGTTCTTCATGTACTGTGTTATGTTGAAATCACCCTTGTCGAAACCGGCATTTGTTCGTGTCACATCCAAAAAACGGCTAATTCGAAACAATCGAACTTTTTGCAGCAAATGGCAGTATCCGATCAAATAAAAACGTTGATCACGTGGAATGAGATAATAGGGATCGATATCCCGGACTGTGATCTCATTTCTTGTCAGCGTATGATATTGAGTACGAATGGTTTGCTGGCTTAGAATAGATTCAATAATGGGAATCAGCAAATTAGGGTCTTTTCCTTCCTCGCGATAAGCTGGCGTGCCCATCCGAATAATTCCCGCAATATTCTCTACAATGTCACTGTTTCTTGATTTTAATTTGGTATGAGCCGACATGACCTTGTCAAACGCTGAATCAAACTCAGCAGGTAACTTGGAGGTATCAACTACGGACGGAAGCATGGAGAAGACCATCGCTTCCTGTTCAGTAAAATCTAATGGATACATCGCAAACTCACCAATAAATCGGTAACCCTTGCCGTATCCTTCATTCATAATCGGGGCGACCCTATCCAAAATCCGGAGATCACGATAAATCGTGCGTACAGTCGTACCGCATTTCAGCGCCAACTCCTTGGCCGAAATTCCAGGATTTGCTTGTATAGCCTGAAGTATACGCAGCAGACGAATTAATTTCTCTGTCATGTAGTTTCTCCCCTTCGATATTTTATCGGCAAGGAAAACTAGTTCCTTTAGTACAGAACTAAATCTTTAGTCCCAATATCATTTTCGCAATTTCACCATTTTTGTATAGTCCAATTGCACTCTTACCCCCTTTTAATATACATTCTCTTACTTGCTTGCGTAAAACATTAACCCAAAAGCCCTTAAACCTAAGCCTGAAAGCCTATACAATTTTCTAAAAATAATACAAAAAAAGCCCTGATCTCTACAAAGAGACAAGGCTTTTCTCGGAATTACTGGTTATGTAACTGTAATAATTGATCCATCACATTTGCCATATGCTCACAGAGTTCAGGAATGTCCCCCATCTGGTCTTCATTCACACTGCGGTCAAAATAAACGTGAGCCGTGACGTTATACATGATTGGCTGTTCATCAAATATATATCGGATGTTCTGGCACATCCTCTGCTCAGGCCAGCTCTTCTGTAATATCGGACGAATAACCGGGCACTGCTTCTCAGGTTCCTTCACAACCATACTAAACCGTAGTTCCAAACGGCAACCCGGATTCGCACCAGGCGTCTCCAGGATCTCCGCTGCAAGCTCCTCAAGGGAACTGCTTAATACAACTTCCCCTGTTACTTCCGGGCGATCCCTGAGACAGAATTGTAATGTGAACTCTCTGGACATCACTGCCATCTCCAGGCGATCTTTACGCCCTGTAATCTGAATACGTTCGTCCAGGTTATCCATATCATAGAGATAATTCTCAAACCCGACTTTCAGATTGTCATACACCGTTGGATCAAACATTGAAATAAACCTACTTTCTTACCCTTTAACATGTATTGTAGTACATTCTCATTCTCCATGCGAATAGCACAATCTCTCTTGTCCTGGAAATTTAAAAGCCCAGTCACTAGGACTGGGCTTAGGCTAAGCATGGGATCTGATGAGATCCCTGAGCTTCGCTTATTCTTCTGTAGCTTATTCTTCGGTAGCTTTTTCTTCAGCTGCTGGTTCAGCTTCCTCAGCAGAAGCTGTTGGCTCTTCCTCAGCCGCTTGGGGCGGCATGACGGACGCGATAATCGAATCAGGTGAAGTTACGAGTGTCAAACCTTTGTCCAGTTTGATATCCGCAGCAGTCAAGCGATCGCCAATATCCAATCCGCTAACATCCACCTCAATGGACGTTGGCAGATCCGCAGGCAATCCTTCTACTTCCAATTGTGTTTCTTGTGTCTGGAATACACCGCCAGCTTTTGAGCCAGCCGCTGTACCCTGGAAGTCGATCGATACACTTACGCTGATCGGCTTGTTCTTGGAAATTTGCAGGAAGTCTACATGCAGCAAACGTCCGTTACGCTCTTGCTGATCCTTGATCAGCACCGGAACCGTTTTACCGCCCTCAACATTCAGGTTGAACATTTCGGAGCGGCCTGTGCGTGCCACTTTCAGCATTTCTTTTTCATCTACATGTATTGAAGCACCTTCAAGTCCCGGGCCGTAAACGACTGCGGGAACTCGTCCGCCTTGTCTTAACAGGCGCAGTGCTGCACCTTTCTTTTCCGTTCTTGGCGTTGCTGTAAGTTGAGCCATTTTT
Organism: Paenibacillus sp. OVF10; assembly: GCA_022836915.1. Lineage (GTDB taxonomy): Bacteria > Bacillota > Bacilli > Paenibacillales > Paenibacillaceae > Paenibacillus. The sequence goes on from CP094668.1 coordinate 6,208,002, forward strand.
CCGTTGGATTTCATGATTGAACATCCTCCTTCAAGGGATCACTACATTATATTTGTTGGAAAGCGCTAAAGCGTCGCTTATAGACCATAATGGTCTTTTTCCTTTGGCCGAATCGTGGGCCATATCTATATTTACCCCAATGAAAGAGGATCTCAAACACGAAACAGGACAATTAATTATTTTTTGGCAAGTTATGCGGCTTATAATCAGACCAAAAAAGCAGTCGGAATCTCTTCCAACTGCTGATTTATCAAGGTTTTGACGAACTACGTTCGACGTTATAAATTAGGAAACTATGCGCTATCACGATCCTCCGTTTTTTCGCTTTCACGAATGATCTGCATCTCGTCTGATCCGCTACGGACAATAATGTGCACATCCCCATCTTCAGGTACAATGTCCACATAACGGTCTCCACACGTATCTTTAGCTTCCCATTCGTTCAATCGAATGATCAATCCCAGGTGATGCAGACCCGGAGCAACGCGGAAGCGGGCTTCGGCGGCATTTCCGACTTGTTCCAGCCGTACTGCTCCGTCCTCCATACCTGTGCCCCATACCCAGACATCCCAACCTTCATAATGCTGGTCTTCCCGTTCGTATCGAAGCGTGACGGTTCGCGAAATCTGTTTATGAATCGTCACGGCAAGCGTTGCTCGGATTCCTCCAGCTTCAGCAATAATATGGGTTACTCCAGGTGTCATCGCACGTACGATCCCTGCTGCACTCACCGCTGCAAGTTCTGGATGAGAAGAGCTCCAGCGTATATTCGAATCCTGAAGCGGCTGACCAAATTGATCCAGAACCAAGGCACGGAAGCGACTGATTCGAGTCATGTACATGACTGGTTCGCCCACAATTTCGATTCGTTCAGCATGACGATAATCCACTTGTAACATACAGCTTGCCGTTATGTCCCCACAGTGGACTGTAATCGAAGTTTCCCCCGTTCCAGTGCATGGATTGTTCCATCAGGCTGGATCTGAATAATATCCGGATCAGAAGAAGTCCAGGTAACTGGAGCTTTTTCCACCACATTGCCAATACTGTCCCTTACGATCGCTCGCAGTTGAGTGGTCTCCTTCGGACTATATACCTGGCGAGGAAAACTAATCTCCACTGTTGATGGTTCAGCGCCTCCAGCATGCTCTGTGTCATACAGTACCATTAAGGACCATCGTTCTACCTGAACAGTACCACGAACAGTCTCGATCAAGTCTGTGCCTGCCTGATGATCATTGACTACAACATGCCAGTCCCCTTCCCCCAGGTGGACATGCTGTTGGTGCTCCGTTCCGTTATAGATGACCATAATCTGATTCCAGGTGTCCTGATTCGCACCATCATGAAGTATAAAGGCAACTACATTGCCATCCGCACGAATAACACGAAGGTGATTACGAACCTGTTCAGCATCAATCATACGAAAAGCGGGATGTGTGCGCCGCAAATGAATAAGACCACGATAGTAGTCGAACACTGGTCTGAACCGTGATTTGTTGGCCCATGTGATGGCGTTCACCGCATCCCCGCTCCGATAACTGTTATGATCACCTGCTTTGGATCTGAGCATCTCATCCCCTGAATGCAGAAACGGAATTCCCTGAGATGTAAGCAGAATCCCGGAAGACAGTAAAGAGCGACGAACCATCTCATGATTCAAAACATCATCTGCATCCACATACCGATAAGGATCTGCTGCTTTTACAGCGGACTCAGCACTCCCACCACCTACGGGCTGTCCGTCCTTCCATACGGGAAATCCTAATTCATGTCTAAGGTTCATTGTTGTTGCAATTTTGTCCCACAGATTAAGATTGTCATGGGCAGTTACATAATTGACAACTTCTACAGGTGAAGATGTGAAATCATCCAGTGCTCCGGCTAATCCTCTAATAAGCTCATATTCCTGCCCTCCGGCACCCGTGACAAATCCTCTGCCGCTGCCATCACTATCGCCCTTGATTGCACTGCGAAAGTGATCATTAAATACTGCAAACCCCTGACCTCGCTGGGTTCCTTTTAAGGTTTTACGGTCCAAAGGTGAATCTCCACCCATCCAGGGTTCCCCATAGATCAGAAACGCCGGATCGATCTGCTCCCTCAATTCGCGTGTCAATTCATTCATCGTTTCCGTATCAATCAGGGCCATGAGGTCAAATCGAAATCCGTCCACATGATATTCTTCTGCCCAATATCGGAGAGAATCCAAAATATATTTTCGCACCATTGGACGTTCTGTCGCCAATTCATTGCCTACACCAGAACCATTACTGAGGGTGCCATCCTCCCGATAACGGTAATAATAACCTGGTACAATCCGTTCAAAAGGTCCCTCTTCCACGCTATACGTGTGATTATAGACAACATCAAGAACAACGCGAATGCCTTGTCTGTGCAGCGATTGAACCAGGGATTTGAACTCCCGGATGCGAACTGCCGGATCACGTGGATCTGTCGCATACGAACCTTCGGGAACGTTATAATGCTGGGGATCATACCCCCAGTTGTATGGTGCTCTGACATTTGAACCCACATCTGCTGTAGCGAGTTCATTCACCGTCTGATAATCTGCCACAGGCAGAAGATGTACATGAGTGACTCCCAGTTCGGCAAGATGGTCTACCCCAATACTATTGCCTGCTCTATCCGTCAGACCAGATGCCGTGAATGCCAGATATTTTCCCTTATACGGAATATCTGCATGTGGATCCGAGGAGAAGTCACGGACATGCAACTCATATAACACGGCATCGACAGGACGTAGAAAAGCAGGTTTGACATCCAGGTCCCAATCAACCGGATTGGTGGTCTCCGGATCTATAATAGCCGTTCGTTGCCCATTAGCCGTTACCGCTCTGGCATAAGGATCAACAACCACTTCAATCCGCTGCTCATCATGGATAATGCGGTACATATAATAATGTCCTGCCCAATCGCCGCTGAGCTTCAGACTCCATATTCCGTCCGCATCGCGCGTCAGAGTATGTTCCTGCCCATTTTCATGATCTTGTACTTTACCAGTATCGTTGTAATGCCCTTCATCGTCAAAAATCAATATATAAACCTGTTGTGCCGTAGGTGCCCACAATTTAAAAGTACTTGCAGCACGAGTATATGTTAAGCCAAGATCGTTGCCTTCGTAACGAAAAGAAGTCCATTCCGGCATCGTTCCCACCGCCTTTATATCCATTGTTTTCGTGTTGTCCCGATGTTACGGAACGGGACGTGATTTGTCAACCCGGGGTTGTCTGTACTCATCATATCGGTCCAATTTGCGTATTCAATTAGCAATCGCTTTCAAAATATAGATATGAAAACAAGCGCCATAGATTGACAGCATTTGTACCTGTCCTGACAAAAAAGTTTGAAATATACAAGAATATAATGCAGGATGTCATTGGGTTGAGATTAAAAATGCCCAACTGATGCACAACATAAAGAAGGTCGATATATGACGATGTATAGTCCTGAGACCAAGCCAATGGCTCTGATGCATCAACAAATCCTCCTTTCTTACGGGAAAGGAGGATTTATTTTATCTCAATTTATTTGATTAGATTTGATTGGGATCTTGACCGTGGCCTTGTTAGCGATTTTACTGATGGTCTGTTGGCAGCTTAAATTCTTGGTAAGCTTTGCGTTCATTAGGAATTGGAATACATCACTGTTATAGATAGTGCATTCACATTTACCTCTCCGTCCTGTACGCTGCGTATCGTATCAACGCCTGCTTGCCCTTTCTCTACAATCACATTCCATGTCCCTGTGGGAACAGCGATGTCACGGTTTTCTTTTGCCGCGTTGTATATGACAACAATGCGTTCCCATGAATCGCTGGTTGCTGTACCGTTCAGTTCATACGCTAGCAGCCCATTACCTTTTTCGATTAGACGAACATGCTTCTCGATCTCTTCCCGGGTACGAAGCCGAAAAGCTGGATGTTCTCGCCGAAGACGGATCAGCCCACGATAATAATCAAATACCAGCTTGAACAGCTTCTTCTGTTCCCAATGTATGGCATTGACCACGTCTCCACTCTGGTGGCTGTTGGCGTCCCCATATTTGCTGCGAAGCAGCTCATCTCCAGCCGCGATAAGGGGAACACCCTGGGAGGTTAAAACGATAGCATTGGCAAGCAGACTACGCCTAACGGTCTCATTCTCCAGAATGTGTTCCGGATCAATCTGCAGGTAAGGCTTAGCCTTCTCTACGGCCTCCTCCACACTCTGGCATCCACGAATACTTCCATCCTCGTCATAGGTGAGGAAATTCAAGGTATCGTGGAGTCCTTGTGTACGTGCGACTTTGTCCCACAGGTTGAGATTATCATGCACTGTTACATAGTTAATCGTCTCGGATGGACCATCCGTAAAATCTTGAATGGCTCCCCGGACGCCAGTCCACAATTCGTCTTCTTTTCCGTCCGCACCCGTCGCAAATCCCGTACCCATGCCATCGCTGTCTCCCTTGATCACTCCGCGGAAATTATCGTTAAACACAGCAAAACCCGCTCCGCGCTGCGTTCCTTTTAGGGTCATATCATCCCCAAGCGGCGAATCCAGCGCGCCCCATGGTTCACCATATAACAATATGGAAGGTGACACATCTGTGTGCAATTCCGCTGCAAGCTGTTTCATCGTAGTTGTGTCGATCAGGCCCATGAGATCAAATCGAAAACCATCAACATGGTACTCCTCTGCCCAATAACGGACCGAGTCGATGATAAACTTACGAACCATGGTGCGTTCAGTAGCTACCTCATTGCCCGTACCTGAGCCATTGCTATAGGTTCCATCAGCGTTTTGACGATAGTAGTACCCTGGTACAAGTTTTTCAAAAGAGCTGCCTGCCGTATCAAACGTATGATTATATACCACATCCATAATGACACCTATTCCCTTGTTATGAAGGGCAAGCACCATTGATTTGAACTCACGAATCCGTGTCTCCGGATCATCTGCACGTGATGCATAGGACCCTTCCGGGACATTGTAATGAAGTGGATCATATCCCCAGTTATAGTTGGAGGCATCAGACGTATCACCATCCACCCTGGATTCATCCACCGTCGCAAAATCAAATACGGGGAGCAGATGAACATGGGTAATTCCTAGTTCAACCAAATGATCGATCCCCAGTGTGTTGCCCTCCGAATCACGCAGACCCATCTCGGTGAAAGCCATGTATTTACCTTTATTCGTTATACCCGATGATGGGTGAATGGAAAAATCACGTACATGCAGTTCGTACAGGACTGCATCTACAGGACTGGTCAATTGCGGGCGAATATCCTCACTCCATCCATTCGGATGTGTCTGCTCCAGTCTCACGATTACACCCATTTCTCCATTCATGGTCACTGCTCGTGCGTAGGGATCTACAGCATGGGTTGAATGTCCGTCTTCAAAAGTAGGCTTGTACATGTAACGGTAGCTGTTTAAATCACCCTCCAGTTCCAGAACCCAGATGCCTTGTTCTTTCTTTTGCATAGGTAACGCCTGCTGTTTCCGTTGATTGGGCTCTTCCTCCGGGCTCCCCCTGTCAAAGGTGGGTACAGAAGTAGTTCCATCTGAACAGCTAACGGTGACCAGACTTTGAAGTGACAGGTTTGTGCTTCTAATGTGACGCCTAAATCTCTTCCTTTGTATGTATCTTCTAAAATCAATAGTTCCTGCTTATCCTCTTCAATCATGTGTGTTGTTCCCCTCTCGTTGAGAAAATTGATGAATATGGATGGTACGAGTGCTCTTTACCCTTTATACCCGTTCTGCTGCCCGACCATAATCCAAATTACACAAAAAGAAGACAAACGTCATGTAGATTCACATTACGCCTGCCTTCTTTATGGGTAAAACGATACCTCTCTAATGTGGTACCTGGGATTGGAAATCATTTCGGCTGGATTGATCCGCGTGGTACAAAACCACGTCCCCATCTTGCATCGGCCAACTTCTCCCCTGACCATCTACCGGGCTGTTATCAAAACCTTCCATTTGCCATTGATTCATCAACGGTGCATGAATATATTGCAGATGGGGTGCATTCGTATTGCCACTGCGCAATGTTTCGATATTGAAGTTAACCACAATGTAACCGCCCCTCAGAAATACCGTTGCCTTCTCATCCAACCGGTTTTGTCTGGCAAGCGACTCGAGATCGGTTCCTTTGGACACTGCATATACATCTGCTGGCAAGCTATATTCCCCATACCAGTGCTGAATCGCTGCATTCGCCCGATCCACATTAACACTGGAGGGAATATCTGTTTTGGGGCCAATGAGCGTGCGGATCTGTGAAGGAAGAATCATCCAGTCATAGCGACCTACCCACGTTTTAAGATGAGAGGTCTGATCCACGAAACGAACCATATGTTCCGCCAGTGTACCCTGATTGCGTTCCTCCTCCGACAGTTCATAAGTATACTGGTAGCGCGCTGTATCACCTAACTCCGTACCGGGTACATTCCGCAACCGTGAGTTCAGGACAACAAAGCGTTTTTCTAAATCTTGTGCCGATCCGATACGAATGAGTCGTTCCTGTCCTCGATGGTAGTATAAATCCACTTCTTGCCGGGTCGTGCCATCCTTACTCACAAAAGAGAACGTCGGTGTAATTCGAATACCATCCTGTTTCCCAAACATATTGCCCTTGGTCTTCAGATCAAACTTGAAATGGTAACCTGTCTTCACTGCAGCATTTCGGAAACCCTGTACCGGATGACTGCCGGGACGAATAGGCAGTACATAGGGAGCCAAGTTACCTCGGGGATCTCCGTCAATACCGTTTCCTCCGGTCCAATAGCTCACACCCGTTGGTTCCGGGCTGCCCATCCGCTTGCGGAACACATTCTCCCAGTTGTAGTCTGAAATATCGGTAATGTGAAAATCATACAACCTTCCGATAACCTCTACAGCAACGGTATCTGCTGCGACATGATGGGTCAGATTCGTATTGGCATCCTGTTGTTCTGTGAAGTTTGCCGGTGCATTTTCGGCGATATTACGAAACTCAATCTGGTAATTCCCTTCATCTACCCATACAGGAAGATAAAAGGGGTGTCCAACTGATTTACCGGAATATCCACCCATGTCATGGCCGGAATATACTGACTTCTGGCACCGTTATAGACATCGAATGGGAAACGAACCTGTTTGATCCGGAAATATTTCGCATAATCATGGTTTCCATAACCAGGGTAACTCGCTACATCCAGATGCTGCCCTGAAGTTGGGATGCGTACAATAAACGGACGCTCTAAAATAAGTGCAGCTCTGGTCGGATCAGGCGTAGTCTTCTGGTTATGCGGCTGATCATCTGACACCCAGGCATAGTTCACAACTGGAGTATGTACTGTCACCGAGTTGATGCCCAGAATGGGGAACTTCTGATCCCGCCCTCCGTTAACATTGCCAGGGAGCAGTCCATACGTTATCTCACCCGTGGTTGGCTGGTTAGCTTTGTTCATCAATGTGTTTTTGATCGTCAGACGGTTCTGGTACAGAACAATATCCCCAATCATACCAGGCTGGGGGATACTTCCCGGTTGCGGAGCGGTTTTGGTCACAGGAGCAGGATCCATAATTGTCGCTCCATTAAAGGTTACCTTGTCGTTATTAACGGTGTTCTCTCTAACCTCCGCTTCAGCTTCAGATTGAAACAATGACGTTTCATCTGGCGTAGAGGGTTCAGTAGAACCACCCGGAACCCCTTTGATACCAAGATCAATTTCTCGACATGGCGCAGGTTTCACATGATTGGTAACCGCAGTATCCATAGCCGATTGCAAAGTCGGTGCTGTATATGCATTGGGCGTCAGGGTCACGGTGTCACCATAACCGCCTAGCGCATAGTTAGATACCTTGGCCTCATTTAACTTGTATACCTCCAGGTTATCGATCTGCCAATAGCTATATGTCCTTGTTACTTGCATCGTTTTATCCCCAGGCACATCACGTTCTCTGGGCTGAGGAGGTGTCCCTGGATCCCCCTCACCACTAGACGCTCTTCCCGGGATCGTCCAGGTTTTATGATAAACCCTTTTCACTTTAACGGTGTAAGTCACCGTTCCTGTCATGTTAACCCAACGGTGCTGAAACAGATATTCCTTGGCCAAGACATTGGCATAGAGATCTTCCGAAGTTGGAATACCACGGGTAACATCGAACTTCTCAGATCCCCGATCGTCTGCCTTCAACACACCTCGAACAGACGGGTCCATTACCGATGCTTCAATAACCGTGCCTCTACTCGGTGGGCTGATTGTCACAGGGCAAGCGTTCGCAGGGTCGCCCCCGGATCGCCATCATTACCACCTTCTCCATTATCCGTGCAGTCCTTCACCTCAAGCACCTGAGTTCCTTGTTCATCCAGTTGCTGGGCTGAATCAAGAAAATGGGCTTTGATAGTAGTGCTACCCACGATCCCTTTTGTTGTGATTTTGCCATCAGCACCAATCGTGGCTATAGTCGGATTCGAGCTCTGCCACGTCAATTTGGGATGAGCCGTCAGTTTATGAACAGAGCGATCCGGTTTGGTTAAAACTGCTTCTGCCTGTAAAGGTGTCGTATTAGCCTTACATGCATTCGGCAGATTCACAACAAGTCCTGGCTCAGACGTGACTGTTATGGTGGCAGTATCCGAGATCAGATATGTACCATTGTTCCAGATCGCACGCACAGTGACCGTGCCCGGACTTTCGGCCGTTAACATCCCTGTTTTGAGCTCTATACTCGCAATCGTCTCGTCAGAAGAAAACCATTTGATCTCCGCTTCCCTTCGCGATACGTCGATGCCCCCATTAAAATCTGTTTCGCCATAATGTCTTGTGCTAACTTCGGCTTTCATCTGCTTTGTTTGTCCAATAGTCATAACCGAATCCGGTGTTACATCGATCTCTTTCTCTTCAACCAGATCACCTTCCCAGATGATATCCATGGGCGTATGGTAGGCTACCACTTGCTTGAGACAACCTTGATTTGTTCTACCACCGTTCTCATAATCATTCCACTCCGTTACTTGGTGTGAACCTCCTGTTTTGGTAATGATTTTTACTATGGTACTACCTTCTCTTATAACCGTAGTACCAACCCCAGTATAGAATAACTGCTTATTGCTTGTTTGATAATCTACACTCTTAATCCGAATATTTTCTACCATTCGCTGTGAAATTCTTTGGGATTGGAACTCTGGCCATTGTTCAGCTGGCCATCTGGAAAAATCAACTTCGTTAGGTATATCCCTCTCAGCTGGGTATGGTTTAGAACATGAATTAGCATTAAGGTTCTCCGAGAGAGTTGGTCCAGAAGTATGGTCTGCCCTGAAATTACCATTATCAAGTTGATACCAGTAAACACCTGGATTCGCTATTCTTTTTTCAGATTGTACAGTATTAGATATTTTTTGCTTTTTAGGTCCATACGAATCTGAACTTGAAGCTACAATTGAGGATGTGAAATGAAAAAATAGCATATAAATAAGAAAAATTGAGATAAAAATTAAGGATTTCTTCTCAACATGGGCACACAAAAATATCTCCACCACCATTAAGTTTGATTTACATATTCTGAATTTTTAGTATATTTTCACTTTTTTGATTAAAGGAATATGCTCCATTTTCACCATCTAAAACGGATGTAATCCAAAATCTCTTCTTCACATCTTTTTTTATCAAATCCCTTGAACTTTCTGGAATAGTAACTAGGCCATTCTTGGATGCTTGCTTAAGGTCCAATCGATTAAACTGTAAAAAACCATTGTATAAGCCTCCATTAAATGTGATTAGATTGGATTTCTCAATTTTTGATGTAAAAGATATATCTGCAAAAGCCATGTAATTACCTTTGAAAAGGTGTGTTTCTGAACCAATAAATAATGGTGCATAGATACCTTTTGCTTTACCCTCGGTAACATCCACGACGATATATCTATGGAGTGTAACTACACCAGATTTATTGGATAAATTAATTTCTTCTTTTGATATATCACTTACTTTGACTGAGTTCTTAGTATAAAAATAATTACTAATCGTCGTTAAATTCGTACCCGTCGTGCCGACCTCTCTCATTTCATTCAGGTCACTATACTTCCCGGCATCCGTGCCCTCTACGTCCATATAACGCAGTAAAATGGCTGATACTTCTGCACGAGTGGTAGAATCCGCAGGTTTTAATGTACCATCCTGGAATCCACCGACAATGCCTGTCCCACGAACAAGGGCAAGATACGGAATCTGCTCGGCACGAATGGTGCCGCGGTTCACTTCCGGTGTGGGGAGCAGCGTATTTTTTGTATCGTTAAAAGCATCCTGAAAGCTGCTACCGGACTTAATCAGTCCATTGGCAATCCATTTCATCATCTCGTAACGCGTTAACTCCGCATTTGGATTGAACCCTTTGGCGTAATCGCCCGCGTTAATGAACCCTTGTCCTACAAGCTGGCTAACCGCCGATTCAGACCAATGGCCCTTGAGATCAGCAAAGGGATTCTGCCCCTCCACCTTCTCCAGTCCAGTCGCGCGGGCGAGTATTGTCGCATATTCCCCACGCGTGATTTTGCCATTGGGACGAAACGTTCCGTCCTGGTAACCAGAGATCAGATTTTTTCATAAGCTTTGGCAATTGTCGCTTGAGCCCAGTGACCCTTGATATCCTTGAACTTGCTAAGGGCAGTGTCACTTGTTCCCGATGCAGCCTTCGCTGTTGACGTCAAATGTACGGGGCCAATCGGTAATAGTGTTGCTGCCAATACAGCTGTCGTTACCAACCCGACGATCCAAACATTCCGTTTTTTCTTCTTCTCATGACCTTCAATTCGTTTCTTCAATCTACTCACGCTCCTATGTACCTTAGTATGGGGATGCTTTACTTGGTCAACCTAGTCACTTCTCTTCATAAACAAAACCTAAATTTGTCATAATAATCAATATTCTACCATGTTGTACTAGGCTATTGGTATTATTTTTCGTCCATCCCCATCACGTCAAGGCGTGCGTCCCTCCTTCCATAGACCCACTTCATTCGCCTAAAACACAAAAAAAGGCCATGAATCCGCAGATTCATAGCCTTATGCTTTAAGGGTGTGGTCTTTCTTATAATATTGGAAAAATGAACTCACTCATAGAATAAACCATATCATTCCATTTGATCAACCTTTTTTATTTCAGCCAGCTTTATTTTCCGTTCAATTCCTTATAGGATGCTTCCAATTCCGTGATCAGTTGATCACCACCGGCTTTTCTCCAGCTTGCGATTTCCTGCTCCCAACCTGCATCATCGATTTTACCCATAATGTACTTGGTCTGTGCATCCCAGATCATCTGATCCAGCTCCTGACCACGTTCGGTATAGATCGCCGAAGATAATGTAAGTGCCGGATTGGCAATGGCGTACTGCTCATTCTCACGCGCCATCTTTGTACCTTTCATACCAATGGGAACATCGACCAGTTCAGGCACGTTATAACCTTCGATGCTTAACAAATTATCCCGATATGGCTTCACTTCACGCTGATAAGCGTCAAAATCTTTGAGTTCGGTTTTCCCATCCGCAGTCTTGGTGTAGTGCACATCAAGCAATCCACGGAGCTGCAACGTGCTCAATTCCTCATCCATCAACTGATCCAAGAAGGTAAGAACCTTCTTTAATTGCTCCTCATCCGTAACGGATGCTTTCGGGATGACCAGCATTCCGTAGTTTCCTGGCTCCCCGGCGATACGAATGCCGTCGGTTCCCTGGAACGGAGCCACATCAATCTCACCATCCGGAGCATTAGGCGTAAGCCGTTGCTGAGAGGACTTTCCGTTCTGAGCCACACCATTCAGCTTCATGCCAACCAGGCCCGAATCCATTTTTTTGTCCGCATCAGAAGGGTCCAGGGCAGGGAAATCACTATTAATAAGTCCCTCGCTGAACAGTCGCTTGAAGAGTTTCATTGTGTCCACATATTCGGTGGTCAAGAACTCCGGGGTCAGTTTCCCCGCATCATCCACACCCCATTTGTTAACACCGCCAATACTTACAGCGATCCGCGTCAGTGGGGAAGAGACGCCCTCATTATACTTTTTGAAGAGCAGTGCACCGTACGTATCTTCCTTACCATTCCCGTCAGGATCATCTTTACGAATAGAGCGCATCACTTCATACCAGTCATCCAGCGTTTTGGGTATATCCAACTTCAATGTATCGAACCAGTCTTTGCGATATACGATCGCAGTCCGTCCAATATCCCGGAAGTTCGGAATACCGTAGACCTTGCCTTCAATTTTGATATTGTTAAAATAAGCTTCGGATTGGGCAGACAGGTTTTTATAATCCTTCAAGTAAGGCCCCAGTTCCCAGAACAGTCCCGTTTTAGCGGCATTAAATGTTGTCGGCACATAATTCACACGCATAATGGTTGGCATCTCGCCTGAAGCAACCATAACATTCACCTTATCATCAAAAGCAGATTGCGGAATCCACTGTACATTGACATCCGTATTGGTATATTCCTCAATCTTCTGTTCAATCCCGTTCTCCTTGGCCGGTATATCACCTACCTGCATTAAAGAGATGGAAATGGGAAGTTTACCTTCCCCTGCAGCAGGCGCTTTTTCTCCCCGCAACCTGCAAGCAATCCAGCGGACATTGCACCAATTACAACAATTCCGCCTAAACGGGACATTGGACCTTTTGGACTCATGAACCATCTCTCCTTTTGGATAAGGTTATGTACACAGACCACTCCGATGACAGAACAACCTTCAGATCGCTGTTATCCCCAGATTTTTTGATTCCCTTCTAAACAAAGGGAAAATCCGGGGATAAGCCTATGCTTCCGATGCAGCTTTCTTTCAGAAAGCTTTTAGGCGAACGCTTCGCTTCCTCAGATTATTTCTGTCCTCTCCGTTCTCATGTACATGTTAGTTGGACTTGTAGAGTTCAATCTCCACTCCAGCCAAAATGAACGGAGCGACCGACTTCGGATCATTGATCCGAATGGACTCGGTCACATAATACTCATAGGACCCGTCACGATACGGGCTTCCTCCGAGACCGGCTCCGCCATTACACTGCGTCAAGGAAAGTACGCCTTCACGGTCCGTTTGCAGCAGATGCTGTAGCAGACCCTGATACCCTTTTTCCGCAACCGCTTTGAACTTGCCACTCAGATATCCTTTACGCACACCTTTGGCCAATGCATAGACAAACATTGAGGTCCCGGAAGCCTCCAGATAGTTCCGCTCACGTCCCGGTTGATCCAACAAATGTGGCCATAGTCCGGTCTGCTGATCCTGCACATGCACTAGTGCGTTTGCTACCCGTTCGAAGATACCCACAATCTGCCCGCGCTGCGGATGATCTACAGGAGGTGATCCAATGTATCCACAACCGCCATCACATACCAGCCCATCGCCCGACTCCAGACATGTGGAGAACATCCGGTCTCTCCCGAACTCCAGCGCTGCTCTTTGCTCTCATCCCAGGCATGGTACAAGAGACCGCTACGTGGATCACGTGTTCGTCGCTCCACCAACAAAAGCTGCAGAGCCGCCTTGTCAAACCACTTCTCTTCACCCGTCACTGCGCCATACTGGGTCAGATACGGAGTCGCCATGTACAATCCATCCAGCCACATCTGGAAAGGGTAAATCTTTTTGTGCCAGAATCCGCCTTCACTCGTATGTGGCTGTCCCTTAAGCTGAGTCATAAGCAACTCCGCAGCTTTGCGATACTTCTCTTCTCCCGTTTTCTCATGCAACAGGAACAGCGATTTCCCCTGATTGATCTGATCAAGGTTATATTCCTCAACCGTATAGGAGCGAATGGAGCCATCTTCCTGAACGAAATGATCCATGAGCTCACGGATGTAGTCAAAATACTTTTGCTCCCCGTGTGCGTATACAGCTCCTCCAGTGCTTTCAGCAGACAGCCATTCTCATAATGCCAAGTGGAGTACAGCTCATGGTTGCGATAACTTTCCATGAACTGCTGTGCCATGCGCACCGATGTGAATTGCAGTGTTTCTTTCATGATCAAGCCTCCGCTTCCGGCTCTTTATTGAGCCTGTTTTTTATAATCTTCGGCATATTCCTCACGAATCTTGTTTCCACCAGCATTGCCCCAATTCTCGATTTCCTTTTCCCAGCCACTTTGATCGATCTTGCCCATAATGTATTTGGTTTGCGCATCTGCAATTACCTGATCCAGGTCTGCCCCGCGGTCACCATACGTTGGAGAGTATAACGTCAGCGCAGGGTTTGGCACAGCGTGCTCCGCCAGTTCCTTGGCAAGTGCCGTACCTTTTTCACCCAGTTCGGTATCCTTCAACTTCGGTACGTTATATCCTTCGACATAAGGCAGGTTGTCACGGTAAGGCTTCACTTCACGCTGGAATGCATCGAAGTCACTCATCTCCACCTGATCTTCGCCCACTTTGGTGTAATGTTTGTCTTCCATACCACGCATCAACAGGGTCGCCATCTCAGGGTCCATCAGTTTATCCAGGAAGGAGAGCAGGTTCTTGAGTTCTTCTTCCGATTTCACCGTTGATTTAGGGAATGCCAGAATTCCCGAGTTACCCGTCTGCCCTGCAACACGATCTCCGTTCGGTCCAAGCAAACCAGCGATGTCTACCACACCATCCGGATTGTTTTTGGATAAACGCTCTTGTTGACTTTTTCCATTCTGAGCAACACCAACACGGATACCCACAACACCGGAATCATACTTTTTCTCCGCTTCCGTAGAATCGAATACCGCAAAGTCCTGATTTAGCAGTTTCTCATCATACAAACGTTTCAGCAGATCCAGCACCTGTATATATTCCGGTGTCATGAATTCCGGCGTGAAGCTGCCATCATCCTCGACCTTCCACTTGTTAGGAGCTCCAAAACTTACGCCAAGGCGCGTTGTGAAGGAATATTGGTCCTCATTATATTTTTTGAAAAGCATCAGCCCAAACGTATTATCCTGACCGTCTCCATCCGGATCGGAGGTGGCCAGTGTCTTGATCGTTTCATACCATTCATCCGGTGTCGTTGGCACCTTGAGATTCAGCTTCTCGAACCAGTCCTTGCGATAGATCACTGTAGCCCGCGCAATATCGGAGAATACAGGAACCCCGTAGATTTTGCCCTCTACCTTGATGTTGTCAAAAAAACGCTCGTTCTGTGCCGACAGATTTTTGTAGTCTTTGAGCAAAGGCCCCACTTCCCAGAACACGTCATTGCGCATCGCGCTGGTCACCGTTGGGTTATATTGCACCTTCACAATTTTCGGCATATCGCTTGAAGCGATCATCACGTTAATTTTGTCATTGTAGGCCGAAGCCGGAATCCACTGGATATCCAGTTTGGTATTGGTATACGCTTCAATCTTTTGCTGAACTTCATTGCCTTTGCTTGGCACATCACCCACCTGTGCAATGGCTATGGACACATTTTGTACGCCGCCCTCGGCAGCCTGACCCTCATCTGATCCGCATCCTGCCAGCAAACCTGTCACCAGTGCCAGTGTGCTCAAGACAGCTACGGCTTTCTTTTTTGTTGCTTTCATAACATAAAAACCTCCCTTTTTTATGCAGTCATATTGAACTGACTTTGAACCATCTGCCGACTCAACCTTTCACCGAACCCAGCATCACTCCTTTTGCAAAGTGCTTTTGCAGGAATGGATACACCAGCATAATCGGGATTGTGGAGAATACGATAACCGCCATGCGAATGGTAAGAGGCTGGATCTCGGTCTCTTCAATACTCGTGTCTCCGATTCGGCTCTGTGCCAGAATGACAATCTCACGCAGCCAGACTTGGACAGGCCACTTCTCACTATCGTTGATATAGATAACAGCGCTGAAGAAACTGTTCCAGTGGGCCACCGCGTAAAAGTGAAAATGTCGCCATGGCTGGCATGGACAACGGCAGTACAATCCGGAACAATACGCCGACATCGTTACATCCATCAATTTTGGCTGCATCCTCCAGTTCGTCGGGAATAGCCTGGAAGAAGTTTTTGAGTACGATCAAGTTAAAAGCACTAATAGCAGTAGGCAACATCAGCGACCATAACGTATCCGTCAGGTGCAAGGATTTCACGACAAAGTATGTTGGAATCATCCCCCACTGAAGAGCATCGTGAACAATACACCGAGCAAAATAGGCTGGCGTCCACGCAAATATCTTCTGGAGAGCGGATACGCCATAAGTGACGTAAAAAGCAGGTTAATGAAGGTACCGATCACGGTAATATAGACCGATACACCCAGACTGCGAATCAAGGTATCTGTAGAGAAAATGTAACGGTACGCAGCCAGAGAGAACTCTTTTGGAAAAAGAATGAATCCTCCCTTAGCCACTTCATGCGGACTGGTAAATGAGACAGCCAAAATATAAATGAACGGGATGACCGTTACGATACCAATCAACAGCAGCAAGCCGTGATTCACAAAATCAAAGATCCGGTTGCCCCACGTTTTATCCTGTTGCATCTTAATGTTCACTCCTGTCTGGTGAAGAACGTCTGCCCCCAAAGGTTAGTAGACGCCTTCCTCCCCGAATTTTTGGCCAGCGTATTGGCACCAAGGACAAGCGCCAGTCCGACAACCGATTTGAACAACCCGACAGCAGCACTATAACTGTACTGTGCCTGGGTAAGACCCTTCGTGTACACGTAGGTATCAAATACCTCGCCCACATCCCGGTTTGTCGGAGTCAGCATCAGGAAGATCTGTTCAAAGCCTGTATCCAGGAAATTGCCCAGACGCAGAATGAGCAAAATGACGATTGTACTGCGAATCGCAGGCAGCGTAATGTGCCAGGTTTGGCGCCAACGATTGGCACCATCAATCCGTGCAGCTTCATAGAGCTGTGTATCCACACCGGAAAGCGCCGCCAGGAAGATAATTGTGCCCCAACCAACTTCTTTCCAGATGGATTGTCCAACAATCATCGTTCGGAACCATCCGGGTTCAAGCAGGAACGCCACTTTTTGTCCAGTCAGGTTATAGAGCAATTCATTAATCGCACCACCCTCGGTTGTGAACAGCATGTAGAACACACCGACAACAACAACCCAGGAAACAAAGTGTGGAACGTAAACAAGCGTTTGTACAAATCGTTTGAACCGTTCACGGCGAACTTCATTCATCATGAGTGCCAGTACAATCGGCAGTGGGAAAAAGAATACAATGTTATAAATGGCAAGTAAAAAGGTATTCCGAAATAATGTCCAGAACTGCGGTTCTCCGAAGAAACGCTGAAAATGTTTGAACCCTACCCAGTCACTTCCCAAGATGCCCTTGTAAGGCGTGTAATCCTGAAAAGCCATCGTGATGCCATACATGGGTATGTATTTGAAAATAACAAAGTAAAGCACACCCGGTATTAACATGATATACAGCCACCGGTTTTTGATAATGTCCCTCCACAGCAGGTTTTTGTCACTGCGGGTAGCGGGCCGTGTTCGAGCCGCCGTTTCGGCTTTCATATTGTCTTCCTCCCCACATTGGAAACGATTACAAAATATCACTTCCTGAATTCATGTCTTCATTGTGGAGGATAAACGAATGACTGGCTATCGTCTCGTTTTAGCCTTTTGTTTTTCCTTATGTAGCAAGGGTTTAGTCCATTTCCCTCACAGAACTTAAAGGCGCAATGGACTGCTTTCAACCTCCATATTCCTGTCTTAACTTCATAGAGGAAAGTGGTCTTCTTCCTTCATCCGAACATAAAAAAGCCTGCCTGCCATGGCGGGCAGAGCAGGTTGTTTTATCGCTGCTGCTCCCGGTACTTGCCGGGGGTTGTTCCTGTGATTTTGCGAAACGTACGGATAAATGCGGTTGGATTGGTATAGTTTAATTTCTCGGCAATCTCTGATATTTTAAGATTTGTTGTTTGCAGCCAGGTCTTCGCTTTTTCCATACGATACTCTGCGAGATATTCTGTAAAATTAACTCCCGCTTCCTTCTTGAATACCCGACTTAGGTAGACAGGGTGAAAATTAAGCTCCGCGGCACAGGCTTCCAGCGACAATTCACGATCATAACGTTCCTCGATCAAGCGAATCATGCGTCTCGCAATATTCATGTATTGAGATTCTTCCTGTTCTCGCCAGAAACGAATGACGGGCAGGAACAGCCGCTTGCGGAACCAATTGGTCATTTCGTCCAATGTGGACAACTTCAGCAAATGTGACATGGATGCTTTTTCACCAAGTACTTCGGCTACATCCCCGCCCTGCTCCTGCACAAGCTGATATACACGAGACAATAACTGAACCATAATGACGGGGTATTCACTGAAATGGAGCTTTTTGTCTGCAAGCAGCCCCAAATATTGCTTAAAGTAGGCGTCCGTCTTCTCCTCATCTCCTTGCTTGAGCGCAGACGCAAGCTGATCCTCAATCATACGTAACTGGGTATACAACGCGGCCTCCATCTGACCACGTGGCTGAATATCCTCGTAATGCAAAATAATACGGCTGCCCAGACTTACCCGGCCCTGCAGAGCCTCTCGGCTCTCTTGAACAGCTCTTGGCGTATCGCCGATACAAGCGTAGGAACGACTGATACCGATACTTACGGGCAGATTCAGATAAGTCACGACACGTTCGCGAATCCAGTCTGCCTGGGTATGCATCCATTCCTTCAGCTTCACCTCATCCGTGAGTTCGGAGGCAAGTACGGTGACCTGAGCATCATCCAGCATGACCGGGGTGAACCGAACTGCCGAAGGGAGTAGCTCACCTACCATATTGTTGACAGCAAACAGCAGCAGATCGCGATCCTGTTCCTCATATCGTGTCCCTTCCAAGGTATCGATCTGGAGCATGAGTACGCCAAGATTTGCCCACCCTGTCGGGAAATCGTACAATTCTCCCTGATATCTGAAATCCTCTTCCGAGATTTTGCCTGTGAGCAGTTTGGTCATAAAAAACTCCTGGAGGTGCACATGCTGCCCCTTCATCTGCTCACGCATCGTTTTCTCCGAGCTGAACAAGGTTGACAATTGCTCCTCAATATAGATAAATTCATCCTGTCGGCGTCCTGACGGAGCAACTGGGGAATCCAACCCCTTCGTAAATTGCAGCAGTCTGGAGATCGGTGAGTACATCCGCCGACTGCCGTATATGGCGAACAATCCCGTTACACATAACATGACCAGTGTAGCGATACCGGTAACCAATGCAATTTTCTGTGACTGGGCCGTAATCTGTTCAAGAGATACAACGGACACGTATAACCAGCCATTGAGCGGAGATTGCCTATAACTAACCGCCACTTGATTACCTTCCACCTCCGCACTGAAGAAACCCTCTGACTGGGCCGTCGTTTGTACCATTTCCTGAATTTCCTTATTCAGCGCGTCATATTTCCCGCCTTGCTGCATATCGTTCAGAAAATACTTCTGCTCCCGATCCAGAACGTACATATCTCCAGAATTCGTATTTCGGCTCAAGTAGGTACTCAGTTCCGTATCGGCGATATCAATTACAAGAAATCCCTTTGGTTTCACATTGGTTGGTATCATCGGGATTTTGAATACCATACTGACCACATTATCCGATGATATAAGGGTGGGTGCCTGTTCGGGTGTTAGTTCACCCATACCTGCTGACACAGGTACACTTTCTTTGGCTGAACTGGCATTCTGAGTGACCCAGAACAGGCTGTTGGTATAACTTAGGTAGGAGCCAATTCGGTCTCGAATGCTGAAATCATCCAATTTGCCAAAAGAACGCATGGACACGACCCAATCTTCATCCAGATTAACCAGATAGGCTTGGTCAATGTTCGTAACCGCTTGCAAGTTGTTAAAACCGGATGTCAGATCACGAATCTCCTGAAACTCGCTGCTGTCTAGTGGTTTCTTCATCGCTTGTAGTACCAGGGGCGAATTAACATACTGGATGGATGATAATTGCAGGCTGCGCAGAACTTGTTCTACCCTCATTTGGGTCTGATGTAATATCTGAAGATTGCTCTCACGCACTTTCTGTTCAATGTCACGTGATGCAATCGTATACGAGACCGAACCAATAACAATGACCGGAAGGGCTCCGAGGATCAGGGTAAAACAGAGCAAACGCAGTAAATACTTAGGCAAGAAGAGCATCCTCCTTTATACATATGTTCATTAAATTAAATCGCTTTCATTGGATTATTTTACTATTGTTATTTTAAAACCCATTCTTATTCAAGTCCACTCATTTATTCTAAAGGTTGACTTCAAACCAATTTCCAGTTTATATTGGTTGCATATTCCTCAATCAAAGGAGAGATTTTTAATGTCGGTGAATGTTCTTAACTAACCAAGTTTCATATTCAGGAGTTTGGCCTTTCATTGCGCTTGTGCCCATATGGCATACGTGTATTTCATGATGCGCCAGATCCCTGTACTTAGTTAAGAACAGCGGATATCATAAATCGCCTCCGGGATTGTAATTGTCCGGGTCTATTTCCGCGCTGAGTTCAGCGCGGATTTTTTAATATAGACCTGTAGTGGACTTTGCTTTCCCATATGTTTAGGGCGGAGAATGACGTTTGTTCATTCTCCGCCCTTTTGCGTTTTCCAGGAATATGTTTCAGCGCATCAACTGAAATTCCAATTCAAATTCAAGGAGAGATTACGCATGAATGAAAACACATTAAACAGTCTGGGTTATCCACAAATTCAAAAAAACGTTGCAGACTGCGCCCTGTCTTACCTGGGCAAACGTTATGCGAGAGAACTAAAACCGATGGTAGATGCTCACCTTATTCAGATTCGCCTGGAAGAAACTGCAGAAGCGGCTGCGTTGATTCGCTTCGGGGCCAGTATTCCCCTCCCTTCACTCGACGGAATGGAAACCATTATGGATCTGCTTGGCACCGGTTATCTATTCAGTGAACGCGACTTCAGTCATCTCGCTCAGTTCCTGCGGAGCTGTGCACAACTCATGAAGTACATGGAGGGCAAATCTGGGGCCGCTCCCACCGTCAGTCGTTATGCAGCATCCATGATTCTGATCGAACCTTTGCTGAGTGAGATTGAGCGCTGCATCCATAGTGGACGCATTCAGGATCAGGCGAGCAAGGAACTCATTCGTATTCGTAAAAAAATAACGGTCAATGCGGAACGCATGAAACGAAAACTTGATTCTCTGGTGAGTAAACATCGCTCCATTATGCAGGAACATGTCATCAGCCAACGGGTAGGAAGAACGGTTCTGCCCATTAAGAAAGAGTTCCGTAAACAGGTGAAAGGCAGTGTACTGGATGAATCCGGGAGCGGGCAAACCGTATATATCGAACCTGTTGAATTAGTAAGTTTACAGATGGAATTGGCCGCTCTACAAGCGGAGGAGTCCCGAGAGGAGATGAGAATTCTCGGTGATTTAACCTCCCTGGCCGAATCGTATAACCGTGAAATCGCACTGAACACCGAAACGGTAGGTGTATTGGACTTCCTGTTTGCCAAAGCCAAATATGCGGCCACCATGGACGGACGTACCGTTCGAGTCAATACTCAGGGCCACATTAGCCTTCAACGTGCACGTCATCCGTTCATGGGTTCTTCCATGGTTCCCCTTGATTTTGCAATCGGCAGAACGTACTCGTCGCTCATTATTACGGGCCCGAATACCGGGGGTAAAACGGTCGCACTCAAAACACTTGGTTTGCTAACCCTGATGATGCAATCGGGTTTGCTTATTCCGGTGGAGGAAGGTGCCGAGATGGCTGTTTATAACGAGGTAGCAGTTGATATTGGTGACGGGCAGAGTTTGGAACAAGCACTCAGTACATTCTCTGCACATATTCGCAATATGATTGGCATACTGGAACAGGCCAATGCGTCAACTCTGGTGCTCATTGATGAGATGGCTTCCGGCACAGATCCCGGTGAAGGTGTTGGACTATCCATCGCCATGCTGGAGGAACTTCACAGCCGCGGAGCAACAGTTGTAGCGACAACACATTTTGGTGAAATTAAACATTTTGCAGCTGCCACGCCAGGATTCGAAAATGCCCGTATGGAATTTGACACCGTTTCTCTCCAGCCGCTGTATCGATTACGTATCGGAGAAGCTGGTGAGAGCTATGCTTATTCCATCGCATTAAAGCTGGGCATGCCACAGCGAATTATCGAGCGATCCAAGTCCCTGTCCAATCAAAGTATTTCAAGAGATCGTACATTCGTGTTCACATCACCTCCTTTGGAAAATCCGGCCCTGACGCCTGATCGTTCCGTTGCAGAAGCAGACGGCCCAGCAGAGTTATCCAAGCGGAACCAGTCGAAACAGTCAAAGGATTCAATCGGTCCCCACAAAAAGACAACAACTAGAGAGTCGGATTCTCCTGCTCCTGCCAAAACTTTTCGCAAAGGGGATCGGGTGTATGCGGCCTATCTTAATCAGTCGGGCATCGTCTGTGATGTGGAGGATAGCCGTGGAAATATCGGGGTCATGCTGCGAGGACGCAAAGTCAAAATCCATAAGAAACGCCTGACCCTGCATATATCAGCCGATGAGCTTTATCCGGGTGACGATTATGACTTGGACATTGTGCTAGAAACAAAGGAAAATCGAAAGAAGCGTAAGTTGATGGGACGCAAACATGTGGAAGGCCTACAGATCGAATTACCGCCTGAAGAATAGCCGATGGGAGAAACAGATGTGGTGAACTGGAAGTCATATATACAGAGCGAAATCCATAATCACCGGCACATTTCTGTTATACTGGGGACCAGTATGTTTAACTTCAGCTCGTAGCTATTGCACAGGGAGGAAGAACTGAATGTCTGCAGAACAAGACGATCAAGAGCACATCCATATCGATGTTCTTGTCTGCCCATTATGCGGGGAAGCTAATCGCTGTTCCTATGCCGTAGGACATCCTCATTCGGAATGCTGGTGTAACCGGGCTACTTTCCCCGAAGGTGTATTCGACCGCATTCCGCCAGAGCAGCGCCGAAAATCGTGCATATGTCAACGCTGTTTGGATGACTATGCCAATAAACTCCAACAAAAGAAGAGCCACACAGTTAACAACTGTATGGCTCTTCTTCTATTATGCATTATCTAGACTGTTAGCCTCGCTACCACTGCTCTTACATTTGGTTATACTGGGCAACAGCCTGTTGAAGCACCGGATGATGCTCATCCATGGACGTATAATGATGCAGTGCAGCCGAAATCCCCTTCTGGCGGATCATGTCCTGCAGTTCAACTGCTTCCGGATCATCGGAGACATCGAACTTGCAGGCTGCTGCCATACCCATAGCCAGATAAGTCGTATCAGTTCCATCCGCATATGCCTGAAGGGCCGGGCGAACCAGACGATCATTCGGAGACAACTTGCGCAGCGGGGAACGACCAACTCGAGTAACCTCATCGGTGAGATACGGGTTGACAAACCGTCCCAATATTTTGACAATATACTGCTCATGTTCTTCCGGGTTGAATGCAAAACGCTTCACCAGAACTTTTCCGGTTTCCTGCAAAGCACCGTATACAATCGATTTCACCTTCTCGTCGGCAATAGCCTTCTGAATCGTGTCGTACCCGTGTACATTACCGATATATGCTGCAACGCAGTGTCCGGTATTAACAGTGAACAGCTTCCGTTCGATATACGGCTCCAGATCATCGACATATAGAATGCCCTCAACCGGTTTGAATGCAGGAGCCATCTGGGAACGATCCACCACCCACTCGTAAAAAGGCTCCACCTGTACATGCAACGGGTCTTCATGATGCTGAATAGGCACTATCCGGTCTACGGCTGAATCTGGAAAATAAACGTACTGATCTGCAAGGGAACGCACTTCTTCATTGAGCAGAGCATATACATGCTCTTTCAATTGCGTACTGGCTCCAATGGCGTTCTCACAAGCAATAATGTGAAGTGGGTTTTGAACAGGACCTGAATTCAGTCTTTTCTCAAGTCCCTTTGCAATACCTGGTGCAATATGTTTCAGCACACCCACACCCACTGCGGTTGTAATCAGATCAGCTTCCACAACGGTTTGGGCAACCGTCTCCAGTTGGGTTCCATCGATTGCATTTACGCCTGTGACGGTCTCCTGATCCTTGCTCTCGTTAGCCAGTTCCACCGTATATTGCCCCCGTTGCTGGAGAGCTGTAACCAAGTTCTGATTCACGTCGGAGAAAACCACCTCATAGCCCGCACGGGACAGAATCAAGCCGATAAATCCGCGTCCAATGTTACCTGCGCCAAAGTGTAGGGCCTTCATAGCTCCATTTCACTTTCCAGAATAGCGATAACTTCTTCGGCTGTTTTCGCCAGACGCAGGGCCTCCATATTCTCATCTTCAGCACAGATCACCGCGATGCTAGTCAGGATCTCCATATGTTCCCCGCCTTGAGCCGCGATACCAATGACCATATAAGCCTTTTCTTCGCCAAAATCAACACCCTGTGGATACTGAATGACAGAGATACCTGTGGATAAAATGAAAGCTTTGGATTCCTTCGTACCGTGCGGAATAGCCAGGCCGTTCCCTACATAGGTCGAGACAATCTCTTCCCGTTCAATCATCTTCTCAATGTAATCAGCGGTAATATGTCCCGCATCCTTCAGAATCTGTCCTGCCATGCGAATCGCTTCGTATTTGTCCTGAGCCGTCGCATTCATGATGACTTTATCTGTTGTTAACATACTCATAATGGTTGACCTCCAATTTCGGTTTTACTGCGATAAAATCCAACAAGTTCCTGGGACAGGTAATGAATGAGTTCATCCCTAATTCCCTTTTCCAGCAATGTAATCATTTCTTCCTGCAATAACAGTGCGCTGATCTCACTGAGAACCTCCAGGCTTTCCTTGGATAATTCTCTGGGACCGAGCATCAAGAGGACATGGGTAACTCCTGCCGGATCATCCGGCGTACGAAGGAGTGGCTCAGTGAGCTGAAACAAGCTAATGGACGGCCTGTAGATCCCCTCACTGCGTGTATGAAACAGCGCAAGTCTTGTGCCGGGAATCTTCTGACTCCCCACTGCCTCACGTGCCTCCAACCGTTTTGCGATCTCCCCCGGTTCCTTTAGCACACCAGATCCATGGAGTACGTTGCACATCGCATACACCGTTTTATAGAACCCGATGTCCTGATTATCCAGCGGGTACACCTGAAACTTGCCAATAATTCGGACGATTTCAACTAAAATAGCTTCCATTCCATCAGGGTCCGAGTAACGACTTGTGGTCTGAACCTCTGCTTCACGGGGCTTATTATGCTGTCGTTGTAACGTTGTTGTTCGGATAAAATGACGCAGACGTTCGCTCTCTTCTGCCGTAAGCAGTGGACTCACTTTGTAATACTGATGCTCATCCATCGGCAGATCAACAGTAGATAAGACAAGATCATATTGATCTGTAGGTATCCGTGCAGCCTCGTACCAGGACACGCTATCCATAATCCGAATCTCGGGAATCTCCTTGGATAATCTGCTGGAAAGCATGCGTGATGATCCAATTCCGCTTGTACACACGATGATCGCCCTGATCTCCCGTTTCAATGCACGTAACCTCTCGATGGAAGCTCCAAAGTGCATGACCAGGAAACCAATTTCCTCATCCGGAACGTCTGTACCTGGCCAAGCTTGATGCACGGATTGTTTGACCTCTTCAAAGAGGGAATCATAATCCTTGCGAATCTGCTGCAAAAGCGGATTACGAATCATCTGTTGTCCTTCAATTCGCTCCATTACAGGTTGCATATGACCAAGCAGACCTTCACGAAGCAAACGATCCTCATGAAAGGCGTAATGTGTTCTCACCTGCATCTGATCAATCAGTGAATGTACCCTGTCCAGTAAAATCAAGTCGTCAATTGGCAACAGCCGCGAAGAGTGAATCCGCTGCTCTGTCTCAACTAATAGTCTGTGAAAATAAGCTTGCTCATCTTGGGAGAATGTCAGCCCCAGCTGGGTGGATAACACACCACACAAGCGGGAAGCCATATAAGGTGGAACCTTCATTTCATCCTGCTCTGCGACTTCATCTCCCTTGTTCTCCAGGGGAGGTATACGGCCAATGCCAAAGCCTTTACGAATACGTACAACCGCTACGGATAATTGAATCAGAAGCTTCATGTATTGCCGTTCCGGGATGTTCTCCAGCCATTCGATATCTGGTTGCCATAACGCATTCTCGACCGTAAGCACATCACCGTGCCCAATCATATCCAACAGTTTTTGGTTTACGATGGATCCTCCCTGTTCTGGCTGTCTTCCGAATAGGTCGGACTCATCCAGAAATTCGAGAGCAAGTGCAGCTATGGCTGTGCGATGAATCGTCTCACTTCCGTTAATCTTGACGCCATATCCACGTCTGCGAACCAGCTTCAGTCCCGCCTGACGAATTCGTGACTCCAGATCGTCCAGATCAGTGGTTACGGTGGATACGGTCACTTTCAGATCCGAAGCCAAGGCGAGTAACTTTACAGGCTCCGGTTCATCCAGCAGGATGCAAAGCATGAAGAGCTTACGCTCTTCCGGCGTAAACTCTACATATTCTTTACCCTCTAGTTGCTGGCGCAATACAGCCAGATCATCGGAACCGGCATCGATTCGGATACCGGTTCCTGATTTTTTCCAGCCTCATGCCCAAAGGTTCAAGCCATTGTTCAATCATTTGCAGCTCCCGGTGAACTGTTCGGGTACTGACCTTTACTTCAACGGCGATTTCGCCGGCAGTGACTTCATGTGGATGCTCCAGCAGAAACTCCACGATTTCACGTTGTCTTTTGGTAATACTCATATCTCAGCCTCCGGCTCAGGGAAAACAAATGCGTGCAATTACTTTAGACGTTCAACGAGCGCATCGTATTCCGGGCTTTTTAGGAAGTTGTCGATGGATATATGTTCTGCGTTCGGCGCAACGGAGCGGGCACGATCGGTTAATATTTGTTGTGTGATGACCACATCTGCATCCGGCGGGATATCACTGATAGCCGTATTGGTCACCGTAACGTCAATCCCCTCTGCCTTCATCTTCTTGCGTAGAATGGAAGCACCCATGGCACTCGACCCCATCCCTGCATCACAGGAGAAGACAATTTTCTTCACGTCTGTTTTGACTGTAGAAGAAGCCATATCTGCGGCTCTGTCTGCTTCACGATGATTAGCCGTAATGCCAGCGTTTGGCACGGTTCCTTGACTCTTCATGTCTTTCATCCGACTGGATGCGGACTCCAGATCTTCGTCCTTTTGTTTACCCGTTTTCAGCAACACTGCTGCTACTAGGAAGGAAACGACGGCTGCTACAAGCACCCCTGCAAGCATTGGCAGGTATCCACCTTTTGGTGTTAAGAGGAAATACGCGATAATACTACCCGGTGATGGTGCTGAAACAAGTCCTGCTCCGGTGAGCATAAATGTTAATGTACCTGCGACGCCACCCGCAATTGCGGCAAGAATCAGAATTGGTCTCATCAAAATGTAAGGGAAGTAGATCTCATGAATTCCCCCGAAGAAATGAATGATAACGGCACCTGGTGCAGAAGATTTGGCCATTCCGCGTCCGAAGAAACAGTAAGCAAGCAAGATACCAAGTCCCGGACCCGGGTTCGATTCAAGCATGTATAATACGGATTGCCCTAATTCTCTCGCTTGATCTGTTGCAATTGGTGTTAGAATCCCGTGGTTGATTGCATTGTTCAGGAACAATACTTTACCTGGTTCAATGATTAGGTTGACCAGCGGCAGCAAACCAAGATTCATTAAGCCTTGTACCCCGGCAGATAATACTTTGCTAATTGCTTCTACAGCAGGCCCGATGCCCAGTAGCGCAAAAATCCCCAAGATCCCGCCAATAATACCGGCTGAGAAGTTGTTAACCAGCATTTCAAATCCGGCTCTAACTTTACCTTCGATCGATTTATCAAACTTTTTGATGATCCATGCTGCCAGTGGTCCGGCAATCATGGCACCTAGGAACATCGGGATATCACTACC
The DNA here is from genome assembly GCA_022836915.1 of Paenibacillus sp. OVF10. Taxonomy (GTDB): domain Bacteria; phylum Bacillota; class Bacilli; order Paenibacillales; family Paenibacillaceae; genus Paenibacillus. Next base: position 6,235,937 of record CP094668.1, read on the forward strand.
CACGATGACCCCAATGGTCATAATGGCACCCACGACACCACCACGCTGACCATGCACCATCGTACCCCCGGTGTAACCGATTAACAGTGGCAGCAAATATTTGATCATCGGATCGACTAGCTGTGCCAGTGTCTCGTTAGGGAACCAGCCTGTTGGAATGAACATGGCCGTAATTAATCCCCAGGCGATGAACGCTCCCATATTCGGCATGACCATACCACTCAGGAAACGGCCAAAACGCTGCACACCTACCCGTAGCCCACCTTTGGAATTGGACGATTGGTCCAAATTACTCATTGTATTATCCTCCTTGGATCAAGTGATTATGATTTATGAAAGGGGTATCATTTCTCCCCTGCTGTAATCCTAAGCGAGAATGCTCTCCTGTTCAATGAAATGAAAGCGTACTCTCGTCATGAACAATGATGACAACATTAGGTTATGTAATCGTTTTAATCGATGCATAATGGCTGAACCCATTGGTACACAAGGTTTTTCTCGCCTATGACTTTTATCATTTCCAGAATCATTTTCTAACCTATAGCTTGGTCCAATCAGATGATTTACATCCACAATCTGCTCAAATCTACATTCAAAACCATTCTTGGAAAGCACAAAAAACCTGTGCAAGCATCCGGCTCACACAGGTCGAAACAATATGAAACTCATTTCATTTGGTTATAAAATATATGTTAATAAGTACAAGTTCGTTGATACTATTCTTCCGTATGTTTACGATACGCGTCTGCATTCATCAATGTAGACAATGCTGCTGTCAGATCTCCCTCAACACGAATCTCAATCATCCAACCTTCCTCGTAAGGAGAGCTGTTCACAAGTTCAGGGAGTCCTGCAACGAATCATTGACTGCAATAATGGAACCTGTGACGGGAGAGAACAAGTCCGAAACCGTTTTGACCGATTCAATCGTTCCAATGCTGTCCTCTGCTTTTACATTGGTTTCAAGGTCAGGCAATTCCACAAACACAATGTCACCCAGCTGATGCTGCGCGAACTCGGTAATGCCAATACGTACAGTATCCTCCCCTACGGTTTGCACCCATTCGTGCTCTTCACTGTACAGGAAATCACTTTTCAATTCGCTCATCGATATCCGCCTCGCTTTTCATTAAATGAGTGCATGCGTTCTTTGACCTTAACCTTTTTCCCAGAACATAGCGTATGATATTTTTGATTCAAATGTCAAGATACCTCACAATTTATTTATTGATCACCTCTAAATCCTGTAACCCGATTACACTCTTTCTTCATATACTGGTGAATATTAGAATAGTAAGCGCAGTCTTTTTAAATACACGAACAATAACATTGAAACCAAATTAAATATTCGGTTTTTAATTATAATCTATGACATCGTTCTTGACATCGGTAGTGGATTCACGTTTTAATGAGAGGAGTAAATGTGTTTATTGGACTATGTTATACCCGCGGATGAATGTAAAGGGAGAGATTACCCGTGACACCCGATTCGGGATGTACATGAGGTAACGCCGAAGGAGTAAACCACCGATAAGCGGGGGTGAATCTCTCAGGCAAAAGGACTTTTACGGGACGCAACTCTGGAGAGCATCTATTCGCCCTGTGCGGGCGTTATGATCACCCAAGGGGAAACCTGCTGCACAACGCAGCGGGGTAACTCTCAGGTACAAGGGACAGAGCCTTAGAATACAGCGTGCTACTTGGCATGCCGATTCTTTGGCCTGTCCTTTTCCTTTTTCCCAAAAAACGAAAAACAGGATGTAGAACGGCGCTGTCATAGCTACCTTACCATACTTATGTGATGAAAATATCTAGCGGAAAAATGTAAAAATACCCTGGTTCATTGATCCACGATTGTATATCCGGCCGGTTGACGGCCCATGACGAGGTGATTTGATGTCCGATTTGCTTAGAACACCACTCTTCCCACTGTATCAGCAATACGAAGGCGTACGGTGCATTGATTTTGGAGGCTGGGAGCTTCCAGTGCAATTTAGCGGAATCCAGAAAGAACATGAAGCGGTGCGTGAGCGTGCTGGACTGTTTGATGTATCCCATATGGGCGAATTCACAGTACAGGGTGAGCAGGCTGAAGTTTTTTGCAACAAATGACGACCAATGATGTGACCACGCTGATTCCCGGTCAAGCCCAGTACACCCTGATGTGTTACCCAGATGGCGGTGTGGTGGATGATCTGCTCGTGTATAAGCTGGAAGATCAGCATTACATGCTCGTTGTTAACGCCTCTAACATCGACAAGGATTGGGCGTGGCTGCAAGAGCACCTGATCCCTGGCGTAAGCATGACCAACGATTCGGAGCAGACGGCGCTGCTCGCCTTGCAAGGTCCACTGGCTGTAGACATTATCGGGAAAGTTACAGATACGGATGTATCCTCGATTGAGCCTTTCCGTTTTGTACAGCAGGCAGAGGTATGCGGCGTTAAATTACTGTTGTCCCGTACAGGTTATACCGGTGAGGACGGCTTTGAACTATATGTACCTGCAGATCAGGCCGCTGTGGTCTGGAATGGATTAATGCAAGCCGGAGAAGGTCACGGACTCGTACCAACCGGACTTGGTGCCCGGGATACACTGCGCTTTGAAGCAAGGCTCCCCCTGTATGGACAGGAATTGTCGGCAACCATCTCTCCGCTCGAAGCTGGCGTAGGCATGTTTGTGAAGCTGAATGCCGGACCTTTTATCGGATACGAAGCCTTGTTACAGCAAAAAAATGACGGGCCTGCCCGCAAACTGGTCGGCATCGAAGTGCTGGAGCGTGGTATTCCCCGCCCTCACTATCCGATTTACGCCGAAGGCGTACAGATTGGCGAAGTTACTACAGGCACACAATCACCTACATTGAAGCGTAATCTGGGGCTTGCTCTCATCGACAGTAAATACGCTGCGCTGGGAACCCCGCTTGAGATTGAGATCCGCGGCAAGAAACTAAAAGCCGAGGTTGTGAAGACCCCTTTTCATAAACGGACACGTACGTCAAAGACACCTACTCAAGGAGCTGATCAAGCATGAGCAAGCACCGTTACATTCCCATGACCGAGCAAGATCAGAGCGCCATGCTCGCAACCATCGGTGTGGATACGCTGGAGGAACTGTTTCAGGACATTCCGCAGGAGATTCGTTATCAGGGCGAGCTGCCCGTATCCTCCAAACTTGATGAATATGCGCTGACACGTCACATGTCCAAACAAGCTGGTGCCAACGCCAATTTCGAAACACACGCCAGCTTCCTCGGCGCAGGCATATACGATCATCATGTTCCTTCCGTCATCAATCATGTCATTTCCCGTTCCGAGTTCTACACTGCCTACACACCTTATCAGCCTGAGATCAGCCAAGGTGAACTACAGGCCATTTTCGAATTTCAATCCTACATCTGTGAATTAACCGGTATGGCTGTGGCCAATGCCAGTATGTATGACGGTGCAACAGCCTTTGCGGAAGCAGGAAACTTGGCCGCAGCAGCAACGCGTCGCAAACAGCTCATCGTATCCCGTACCGTTCATCCGGAAGCCCGTCAGGTTTTACAGGCATATGCGCACGGACTCCGTCTGGAGATTGTCGAGATTGGTTATAAAGATGGAGTCACTGACTGGGATGCCCTGCAAGCCGCCATATCGGACGATACCGCTGCTGTCATGATCCAGAGTCCGAACTTCTTTGGTGCTGTGGAAAATGTAAAACAAGCGGCCGACCTCGTGCATGCGCACAAGGGCCTGCTCGTTGTAAGTGCCAACCCGCTATCGCTGGGTCTGCTGGAAGCCCCAGGCAAGCTGGGTGCTGACATCGTTGTAGGTGATGCGCAACCCCTTGGCATCGCCGCTTCACTCGGCGGCCCGACATGCGGATATTTCGCCGTATCCCAGCCTCATATGCGCCGAATTCCTGGCCGAATTGTAGGCCAGACCACCGATCGCAACGGCAAGCGTGGTTTTGTACTCACACTGCAAGCACGTGAACAGCACATCCGCCGCGAAAAGGCGACATCCAACATCTGTTCCAACCAGGCTTTGCTTGCACTCAGCGCATCTGTGTACATGTCCATCATGGGTAAACAGGGCATGATCGATGTCGCGGATCTGAATTTGCAAAAGAGTCATTACACCCTGAATACATTAACTGCGATTCCTGGAGTTAGCCTTACTTTTAATGCACCAACATTTAATGAATTCGTGATTAAACTTCCTGAAGGAACAGACGTGGATGCTCTTCAGTTGAAACTGCTGGATGCAGGCTTTATTGGTGGCTACGAACTCGGACGTGATTATCCGGAGCTTACCGGACATATGCTGATTGCTGTTACCGAACGGCGCACTAAGGAAGAGATTGACGAATTCGCACGAGCATTGGAGGGATCGCTGTGACTCAGGAAACGACGACAACAACGACAACATCGGTACAAGGACAATCGGTAACAGGTACCTCTTTCTCCACTTCGGCTCAATCTGAGACAGATACAACATTCAGTGCACAGACCTTATCTCCTGCTCCGGAACAATCATTGATTTTTGAACTCAGCAGCCCTGGACGTGTCGCTTATTCCTTGCCAGAATGTGATGTTCCTCGTCAGGCTGCCGATACGTTGATTCCCGGGAAATGCTCCGTTCGGAAGCAGCAGCACTGCCGGAAGTGTTTGAGGTAGATGTTATTCGACACTATACTGCGTTGTCCCGCCGGAACTTCGGCGTAGATAACGGATTCTATCCACTGGGCTCTTGTACGATGAAATACAATCCAAAGATTAATGAGGATGTTGCCCGTTATAATGGATTCGCCAAAATCCATCCGTACCAGCACGAATCCAGCATTCAAGGTGCACTTGAACTGTTATATACGTTGCAAAACGACCTTGCAGGTTTGACAGGTATGGATGCTGTGACTCTGCAACCAGCTGCGGGTGCCCATGGAGAATGGACTGGACTTATGATGATTCGTGCCTACCACGAAGGTCGTGGCGAACAACGTACCAAAGTCATCGTGCCCGATTCTTCGCATGGTACCAACCCGGCAAGTGCAACCGTTGCAGGATTTGAAACTGTGACGATTCCGTCTCGTGCAGACGGACTGGTCGATCTGGATGCACTCCGTGCAGCAGTCGGTTCGGATACGGCAGCATTGATGCTGACAAACCCGAATACACTTGGTTTGTTCGAGAAAGACATTCAGGAGATTGCATCCATCGTACATCAGGCTGGTGGCTTGTTATACTACGATGGCGCGAACTCCAATGCCATTATGGGCATTACCCGTCCGGGTGATATGGGCTTTGACGTGGTGCACCTGAACTTGCACAAAACGATGAGTACACCTCATGGTGGTGGTGGACCAGGTGCTGGACCAGTCGGTGTGAAGAGTCGTTTGATTCCGTTCCTGCCTAAACCAATGGTGATCAAAAATGATGACGGTATGTATGCATTTGATCGTGAAGGCGATCAATCCATTGGCCGAGTGAAAGCCTACTACGGTAACTTCGGTATTCTGGTACGTGCCTATGCCTACATTCGCACCTATGGTCCGGAAGGCTTGCGCCGTGTCTCTGAATGCGCGGTACTGAATGCTAATTATATGATGGCCCGTCTCGCACCTTACTATGAGATACCGTATCCAGGTGTATGCAAACATGAATTCGTCATGTCTGGTCGGGGATTGAAGCAGTATGGTGTGCGTACACTGGATGTTGCCAAACGATTACTTGATTTTGGATATCACCCGCCTACGGTGTACTTCCCGCTCAACGTGGAGGAATGCATCATGATCGAGCCAACAGAAACCGAGAGCAAAGAAACGCTGGATGGGTTCATTGATACGATGATACGGATTGCCAAAGAAGCGGAAGAGACACCTGAATTGGTACTCAACGCACCTTACGGAACACCGGTCACTCGTCTTGATGAGACCACCGCTGCCCGCAAACCTGTATTGAACTGCGCTTGCAGTTAATCAAATCATTGTTAACATGAAAAGCTCTTGCTGATGTTCCAATCAGCAAGAGCTTTTTGTGTTGTGTTGCCTTCCCGGTCTACTGATGTCACTCTTACAGCTCACCATCCTCCTGCTAGAGAGTGTCTCAAACGCAGGCAAGTTATGCTCCGATGTATACCAGTGTCCGAATCACATTGTCCTGTTTATAACAAAAAAAGCCGATATCCACAATGAATCGCGGATACCGGCAGAATCGCTGCATCAATGCAGCTCATTATCGGAAAAAGAAAAACCTCAAAATCCGGAGGAAACCCCGGCAAAATTACGCTTTAATGCTTTGAACCAATTCAACGACTTGTTCAGCCGTTTGCATATCCAGAGCTTTAGCAGCCAGTTCCTGCATATCCGCACGGGACAGTTTGGTGATCTGACTACGAGCTGGCAGAATGGAAGTTGCGCTCATGCTGAACTCATCCAATCCAAGACCAAGCAACAATGGAATTGCTGTTTCGTCTCCTGCCATCTCACCACACATGCCAACCCATTTGCCTTCACGATGCGCTGCATCGATAACCATTTTAACCAAACGCAAAATGGCTGGGTTGTAAGGTTGGTATAGATACGCTACTCTTTCGTTCATACGGTCAGCAGCCATTGTGTATTGAATCAGATCGTTGGTTCCGATACTGAAGAAATCCACTTCTTTGGCAAATTGATCCGCCAGAACTGCAGTCGAAGGAATTTCCACCATGATTCCGAGTTGAATGCTGTCAGAAACAGCAATACCTTCAGCAACCAGCTTTTCTTTCTCTTCGAGCAAGACAGCTTTTGCTTCACGGAATTCACCTAGTGTTGCGATCATTGGGAACATGACACGCAGGTTTCCATGTACGCTTGCACGCAGCAATGCACGCAATTGTGTACGGAAGATATCCAAACGGTCCAGACACAAACGAACTGCGCGGAAGCCGAGGAATGGATTCATTTCTTTTGGCAGATCCAGATACGGAAGCTCTTTGTCTCCACCGATGTCGAGTGTACGAACAACGACAGGTTTGCCTTCCATTTTTTCCAGTACCGCTTTGTAAGCATTATACTGAATGTCTTCGGAAGGAAGCTTGTCTCTGCCCATGTAAAGGAACTCGGTACGGTACAGGCCTACAGCCTCGCCGCCGTTCTCCAGAACACCTGTTACATCATTCGGTGTACCAATGTTAGCTGCAAGTTCAACATGAACGTTGTCCACCGTTACCGTTGGCTCATCACGAAGTTTTCTCCACTCTGCACGTTGTGCATCATACTGTTCCTGTTTGGCACGGTATTCAGCAATAACTTCCTCAGTAGGGTTAACCAGTACGTGACCATCCAGACCGTCAACAATGATCATATCGCCTTGTTTCGCTTGAGCCAAGATGTCCTTGGTTCCAACAACAGCCGGAATTTCAAGAGAGCGAGCCATAATCGCCGAGTGAGAAGTACGTCCACCAATGTTAGTTGCAAAACCTTTAACAAATTGGCGGTTCAATTGAGCCGTGTCGGAAGGTGTTAGATCCTCCGCAAGCACGATCACTTCTTCATTGATCTCAGCTGGACTCATGAAGTCGATACCAAGCAAGTGATTTAGCACACGTTTGGTAACGTCACGCATATCTGCAGCACGTTCCTGCAGGTAAGCACTCTTCATGTTCTCGAACATGGAGATAAATTGCGATGCCGTTTCGTTCAAAGCAAATTCTGCATTGATCATGTCATCTGCAATTCTAGCTTTAACCGGATCAATCAGTTCCGGGTCATTCAGAATGAGCAAATGCGAAGCAAAAATCTCAGCTTTTTTCTCGCCAAGCTCTTGTAAAGTACGCTCTTTGATCGCCTCAAGCTCAGCCTGGGATTTACCCAGAGCTGAGTCGAGTTTTGCGATCTCTGCGTCAACGTCGTTGATTTGGCGTTTTTCTACAGAGTAATCAGGATGCTCCAAGATAAACGCCTTGGCGATAGCAATACCCGCCGAAGCCGCGATCCCGGAGACATTAAGCATTAATTTCGCCCAACCCTTCGTTAACCATAACGTCAGTCAAAGCTTGAAGAGCTTCAGCTTCGCCTTCGCCTTCAACGATGATGCTGATGGTGTCGCCTTGTTCCAATCCGAGGGAAAGAACACCCAGAATGGATTTCAAAGTTACTTTTTTACCGTTAGCTTCTGCAAAGGATTCTGCACCTTTGAATTTGTTTGCTGTATTAACCAGGGCTGTCGCCGGACGTGCGTGGATACCATCTTCGTCTGTAATTCTGAATGTTTGTTGCATTACAATCATCTCACTTTCAGTAGTTTGGTTTAGGCATTGCATATATTTACACTTGCTTGCCATCGTCGTAACACTTCTTATTTTATCTCAATGATTGGCTGTTCGCCAACTTTCAGCACTCCACTCTTCTTCAAAGTTACTGTGGAGCCCTCTGGCAGGTTAGTGAAAATAACTGGTGAAATGATCGAAGGAGCGTTTGCTTTGACATACTCCAGATCAACTTCCATAATCGGCTGACCTGCCGATACCAGATCACCTTCCTGTACCAGTACGTTAAAGCCTTGACCTTTCAGCTTCACCGTATTAACACCTATATGAACAAGCACTTCCTTGCCACCATCGGACATGATGCCCACGGCATGTTTGCTTGGAAATACATTAAACACTTTACCATACACAGGAGAAGTTATCGTACCATCATGTGGCAAAATTGCGAACCCATCACCTGTCATTTTCTCAGCAAAGACCGGATCAGGTACGTTTGTAATGTCCAGCAATTCACCATTGACTGGCATGACGATATCCTCAGCAACGATGCGCTCGCCTTGCTCACCTTGTGCCTTCTCCTCTTCAGGAGTTGGTTTGGCAGCTGCTGGCGTTGGTGCTGGTGTTCTTCCTGCAATAATATCCTGCATTTGAGATTTGATCGTGTCAGAACGTGTACCGAAGATGGCTTGAACATTATTACCCACTTCAAGTACACCAGATGCACCCAATTGTTTCAAACGATCTTTTTTCACATTGGATTTCTCATTAACTTCAATCCGCAAACGAGTAATACAAGCGTCCAGATGTTTGATATTTTCCTTGCCACCAAAAGCTTCGAGAATGTTATGGGGCAGGTCATCCGTTGAACCAGAGCCTCCGCCAGATTCGGTTTCAGGCGTTGCATCCTCTCGTCCAGGTGTTTTGAGATTGAATTTGCGAATGATAAACCGGAAACCGAAGTAATAGATCACCGCAAGAATCAATCCGACAATAATCACGTCCCACCAAGGTGTACGGTTCGGAATAATCCCGAAGATCAGGAAGTCAATGAACCCACCGGAGAAGGTCATACCGATCTTGACACCCAGAATTTGCATGGTCATGAAAGACAAACCTGCAAAGATACAGTGTACTGCAAACAGGATTGGTGCTACAAACAGGAACGAGAATTCAAGTGGTTCTGTGATACCTGTCAGGAACGAGGTCAGCGCAGCTGAACCCATGATACCTGCAACATACTTTTTGTGTTCCGGTCTTGCTTCATGGTACATCGCAAGTGCGGCCGCTGGCAAACCGAACATCATGAACGGGAATTTACCAACTTGGAATGTTCCTGCTGTGAGAGCAACGCCATCACGTAACTGGCTGAAGAAAATCTTCTGATCCCCACGAATAACATCTCCGGCTTTATTCACATACTCACCAAACTCAAACCAGAATGGGGAGTAGAAAATGTGATGCAAACCGAACGGAATTAATGACCGTTCCACAACTCCAAAGATGAACGCCGACAAGGTCGGACTTGTATCTACCATGAAGTGAGATATGGAATTCAGTCCATTTTGAATCGGAGGCCAGATAATCACAAGAAGCAACCCGATTACAAGGGATACTACCGATGTGATAATCGGTACAAATCGTTTACCTGCAAAGAAACCGAGGTAAGACGGCAGTTCGATTTTGAAAAACCGATTGTAACATAGCGCGGCGGCAATACCTATGATTATACCTCCGAACACGCCTGTACTTAATGTTGGGATACCCAAGATGCTGGCATAACCCGGTACTTCACCGATCATGGCCGGAGTAACCCCTACTGCGCTACCCAGTGTGACGTTCATGACCAGATAACCGATGATCGCTGCGAGACCTGCAACCCCTTCGCCACCGGCCAATCCGACGGCTACACCGACGGCGAACAGCAATGCCAGATTATCGAATACGATCTGACCTGCGTTCATCATAATTGTTGCGATCGAGTTCACCCAAGGGTGTCGAGCGCCGTTACATATTGCAAGAAATCTGGATTAACCAGCATGTTACCAATTCCGAGCAGCAAACCTGCCGCAGGTAGAATGGCTACAGGCAGCATGAGAGCTTTACCTACTCTTTGCAATACACCAAAAAGCTTTTTAAACATCGCGTCGTTTCTCCCTTTCGTCTAATTTATATGTTGTGATGCAAGCAAGGGAACACAAAAAAAGGCATGAATTAATAAAGTAAACTGTGCCAACCTTGGGGTATAGCATACCCTGTACAAGGAAAGAACAATCACACTTTAATTAACTCATGCCTGATCGAGTCAGTAACACGTCGCTTATGTTTATTCAGTTGCTTGATTACGGAAACCATTGTAGCACCAGTTCTAATCTATTGCAAGCCTTTACACCAAAAAATAAATTCCGCATTCCATCACTGGAATGATCTCACTTATTCTCTTCTTCCTTCCGCTGATTCAGCCTTTGCAGATGAATGGTCAAATAACCTACCTCCGCAGGATAAACTGGCAGTTTCAGTCTTTTCTCCATTACTTTGGTCAGTTTCCATGCAAGCGAGTACATTTCGGGATACTCCAACTTGAGCAGGGAATCCAACTTATGAAGCTCCTCCACTTTGTCTCCACGCCGAACACGCTCAAGGGCGAAACGAAGATGAGTCAGCAAACGAGAGTAATCGAGCGATTCCGTTTCAAACGAATAATCGAGTTGATCAGACACCAGGTTCACCAAATCAGTGATCAATTGTGAATGTTCACGTACCTGGGATATATTTTGATTGGTCATTGCGCTATAGATATGGAGGGCAACAAAACCAATCTCGTCCATCCCCAAATCTACACCCATTTTCTCTTTGATCAGACGAACAGCGTATTCTCCCATTCGATATTCTTCAGGATAAATCTCGCGGGTTTCATATAAAAATGGATTTTGTATGATAATGCCCTGCTCCTTGCGTTTTAACGCGAAAGAAATGTGATCGGTTAATGCAATATGGATATGTTCATTCAGAGGAACGTCCGTACGCTCTGCAATATACGTAATAACTTCGTTAATAATCTCGATCAGTGCTTCATCCACCTGTGGAAGAAGCTGTTTGTACTGCTCTTGCTCCTGCTGGTTTTTCAAAATGAACATTTTCTCCACAGCCATCAATGGAATGTGATCACTCGGTTTTCGGTTAAAGCCAATGCCTTTACCAATAACAACGACTTCCCCGTGTTCTGGATGCTGTGCAATGATTACATTATTATTTAGCGCTTTATCTACATGCAGGCTGCTCATTGTTTGCACCTCTTTTTCACACCATCTTAGGTGTGATTAAGTCACACCCTGTTACGAACGAAAAGACACCCGGAGCGGGCAAACCGCGCCGGACGTCTCGCTTAAAAAGTAACAAAAATTCGTCTTAAGGTCAATAGAGCAACCATGCAAGATTCGAAGTGCTTCTTACTCGTCAACTCCAGCTCTTTCCACAATCTTGTCGATTATAGAAGGAGTTGTAACAGCCTCGCTCTGTTGAATGGCAACTGGCGCAGGTGTTTTAGACTTCGTAAGGCCTTTAATCAGCTGCTCTACATCAATGCCGGATACACTTTTGAGCATCTCTGGAGCGGTCGCCATAAGTTCAGTAACATAGTTACTCACTCGTGCTGCACCTTCACCTTTACCTGTATCTACCACCGTCAGTTTATCAATAGATGCAATTGGCTCTGCAATTTTACCAGCCAGTTCAGGCAGCATTTTGACAATGATATCGAGTACAGCTGCTTCGCCAAACTTCTGGAACGCTTCGGCCAGTTTTTCCTTCGCTTCTGCTTCTGCAAGACCACGCAAACGAATAACTTCTGCATCTGCTGTACCTTTGGCAAGTTCTGCATCCGCCATGGCCTGACCTTCAAGTCGCTTCTGTTCAGCTGTTGCTTTGGCATGTGTTTCGATGGAATACTGTACAGCATCGGCTTCACGCATTCTTTTGGCTTTATCTGCTTCGGCAGCCTGCTCTACCGCATAACGATCCGCTTCTGCCTTTTTCTTCACTTCAGCATCATATTGTTTCTCACGTACGACGATTTCTTTTTCTTGGAGATCGATCTCACGTTCTTTACGAACGAGTTCAACCTTCATTTCTTCTTCTACCACGGTCTGTCTCGCACGAGCTTCATGGATATGGTACGCCTGATCAGCTTCCGCTTTGGCTGTATCCTGATCCCGTTTAAACGTGGCTACTTTCAGTTCTTTCTCTTTCGCTGCCTCGGCGATATTGGTATCACGCAGCAACTCTGCCTTTTGACCCTGCTCTTCCGCATTTGCCTTCTGAATACGTGCATCACGCATGGCTTCCGCTTCAGCAATCTCGGCATCACGCTTCACAGCAGCAATTCTCGGTTTACCGAGCGCATCCAGGTAGCCCTGTTTGTCACGAACATCCTTGATGGTAAATGAAACAATTTGCAGTCCCATTTTCTTCAGATCTCTAGCTGCTACGCCTTGAACCTCTTGCGCAAACCGATCCCGGTTCCGATATACTTCTTCCACCGTCATTGTACCGAGGATGGCCCGCAAATGCCCCTCCAGTACTTCCTGTGCTTCGCTTCTCAGCGCTTCTACAGGTTTACCGATGAATTGCTCAGCTGCCGTAGCAACATCCTCTACAGCGCCTCCAACCTTGATAATCGCTACGCCGTCAGCAATAACCGGAACCCCTTGCTCCGTGTACACTTCAGGTGTGGAGACATCCAGCTTGTGGGACAACAAGGAGATAAACTCAGATTGCTGGAATACAGGCAGGATAAATGCACCGCCACCACGAACAATCTTAATTTTTCGGCCAGAATCATCATCGGAGATATTTTTGCTACCCAGGAATGATCCCGTAACGATCATCGCTTCATCCGGTCCAACCGTTTTGTATCTCGCCCAGAAAGCCAAACCTAAAATTAGAATGACACCGACTACAACTATAGGAATCAGCAATACATCCCAATTCAAATTCAAATTATCCATTCCACATCTCTCCCCTTATTCATTCATGATGAGTGCTTAAACTACTTAGGTAGTAAGAATACTTATAAATCTTTAAGTACGTTTTCATCCCATTCCGACACACGCAGTACGCCATCTACAACATCCACTACAACAACACGGGCTCCCGCCGCAATGGGGAGGTGTTCAAAACTGGATGCCGTTTGAATCGTACTACCGGATGCGAAGCGAATCATCACTTCGCCAAAACCTTTTTCCGGCACCGGAATGGTAATTTCCCCAATTTTTCCAGATAACTCTTTCATTGAAAATGCAATCGAGACATCGCTGTTACGCATCGGTTTGATATATGCGAAGAATACCAGCATGGCTGCAGCAATACCTATAAGCAGGGATAATATTAGACCCGACATCGCACTTAATGAACTATAACGTGTTAGCATAATGCCTGCCCCACCGAAGGTTGTAATGGAACCAGCTAGCACAACGGGTTTGAAAAAATCAAGACCTGGCATTTCGAAGGCTCCGTCCAGCAAGCCGTCAATCAAGTCACCCAGCACAAGGCTGACAACCGCAAATATTGCTCCTCCGATTAGACACCCCCAATAAATTGTCTCCATCCCCTGTTCCTCCTCTCCTCTGCCGCAAATTCATCCTAACTGAGCATTCCACATGTAAATAAATACGTAGTTAACACCAAAATGTTTCAAAATCTTTCCTCAAATGTATTCTGGAGCCGATAATGGGTATTATCACGACATTCTGTTCTTCTTGCTTCATGTTCCTCCATCATTCACGTTCGCATGCAAGACATAGAAAAACCGCAAGCCCCCATGAAGGAGACTTGCGGTTATTGGACAACAGGATGTGTCCGTTCACTTGTCAGTGATTGTAAAATTACAGAGATGCCTTGTAGATGGATACAACATCTTCCCGTTGCAGTTTCTTGAAGTTACCGAATGGACCAAACAGCATAGCTTTATCAGCCATTACGTCGATCTGGCTATCATCGATATCGTAATCTGCCAAACGGTTAGGAGCACCAATGGATGTCCAGAATTTGCTGAGCGCATCAATACCTTCTTCGGCAATCTGTCTGTCCGACTTGCCTTCAGGATTCACTTCGAACACATTAATTGCCAGACGTTTGAATCGGTCCACATTGACATCCAGGTTATGTTTCATCCAGTGCGGGAACAAGATCGCCAGTCCACCGCCGTGTGGGATATCATATACTGCGGATACCGCGTGTTCGATATTATGTGTTGCCCAGTCTCCTGCGAGACCCATATTCAGCACGCCATTCAGTGCCATTGTTCCGCAATACAGAATCGTTTCGCGCAGTTCATAGTTCTCCAGATCTTCAACCAGACGAGGTGCTGCTTCCATAACGGTACGCAGAATTGTCTCACAGAAGCCGAGTTGAACCGGTGTGTTGGCATCCAGATGGAAGTAATGCTCCAATACGTGGGACATCATATCCACCATACCGTATACCGTTTGGTCCAGTGGAACCGTGTATGTATTCACCGGATCCAGGATGGAGAACGCAGGGAATGAATAAGCGCTACCCCAGCCCAATTTTTCTTGTGTATCCTGATTCGTAATAACCGAACCGGAGTTCATCTCCGACCCGGTTGCTGCCATCGTCAATACGGTACCAAGCGGAAGAGCGTCTTGTGCAACAGCTTTGCGCTGAGCAAAATCCCACATATCGCCATCATATTTTGCACCTACTGCAATGGCTTTGGAACAATCCAGTACACTACCGCCACCTACTGCGAGGATCAGATCGATGTTATTTGTTTTACACAGGTCTACCCCTTTATGCACTGTAGAAAGACGCGGGTTAGGTTCGACACCTGCCAGTTCAGTCACTTCTGCTCCAGCTTCCTGAAGCAATCCGATCACTTGATCATACAGCCCACTGCGTTTGATACTGCCGCCACCATATACAAGCAGAACCCGTTTACCGTATTTCGGCACTTCTGTCTTTAATGCTTCCAGTTGTCCTTTACCAAAAATCAGACGGGTTGGATTATAAAATTGGAAAGATCTCATATCTATTGTCGCCTCCAATGGAGTTTAGAATTTTTAGTGCAACTCCAATTATAGTACCCCGTTTATAGAAAAACAAATCGATAGCCACTCACTTTATAACAACCCGTTAATCTCCAAATGGGCTCGAAACATCTCGCTAGTAGAAGGCAAATCTTCAGGTGCTACCCATGTTTCAGGTGACCATAATCCAGCCTGTTTGAATGCCCGGGGACAATGAATAAAACACTCTTCCACATCTACAATGACAGCCGCACCAATCGTTTTTCCACTCCAACCCATACTGGCGATAAACTCTTCGTCCTTGGTGATCGATGCTGTACCATTAATGCGCAGTACTTCATTTAGACCCGGAATCAAAAAAGCATACCAATACCTGGGTTAGACAAAATGTTCAACAAGGAATCTATCCGCCGATTGCCTGGGCGTTCGGGATAGACGAGCCGGTATGTATCATACACTTTTACGAATCCCGCTCCATCGCCCCGTGGTGACACATCACTTTTCCCATCACGATCGGAGGTGGAGAGGAAAAATAATGGTGACATTGATAGAAAGTTCTGAACATGTGAATCCACAAATGAAATTGCCTTGTTACGCACATGTTCATGCGGTTCACCCACCATGCCTTGCAGTTCCTCAGCATCTGTAATCAACGGAATATTCAATGCCTTCTTTTCCAAATCATTACCCCCATTCCCTCAATTCATTGCGGTACTCTAGGACTTCTCTCCATTATAACTGCCACAGAAGTTCATTCCAATGCGCACAAAAGACAAGAACGACTAGACGACAAGAACACCCGCTCATGATTGGGCGGGTGTTCTTGGTTTGTAGACTACTATTCAGTGTATCCCATGCTGCTTACAAAACGACGGAAAGCCTGGCGTCCTGCTTCATCATATTTGTAGACACCTGCATGTTCCAGAATCTCGGCAAATTTCAAGCCAACTTCCTGTTGGACAATGGCAACGGATTGTTCTTTGTCCAGGTTAGGACCAAACCGTTCAATCAATTCTTCCGCCCAGCCCAAATGTTTGTTCAACACATGATCAGAAGCTTTGGCGGCTTCAGCAAGTTTGGCATCTCCAGCGAGGATATCCGCGATACTGTCCAGTTCTTCTTTCAAACGACCTGGCAGGATGGCAAGCCCCATCACTTCGATCAGACCAATGTTTTCTTTTTTCAGATGGTGCATCTCACGGTGAGGATGGAAAATCCCTTCAGGATGCACATCATTTGTACGATTGTTACGCAATACAAGATCCATCTCGTAGCCACCGTCTGCACTACGACGAACGATTGGTGTTACCGTATTGTGTGGTACCTGTTCGCCGTCTACTTCACTGAATGCTTCAATATCCACAGCCGAATCACTGTAGACCTTCCACGCTTCATATACAGCGTTACCGGCTTCAAGCAGCTCTGCAGGATCGTGTGAAGCCAGACGCATCACAGACATTGGCCATTTTACAAGACTCAGTGTAAGTCCGGGTGCATCCGCATGACGGAAGACCGCTTCAGGCTGTGCATTTTGAATGGCGAACGTATGACGACCACCTTGGAAATGGTCATGTGTCAGAATCGATCCACCTACGATTGGCAGATCCGCATTAGATCCGATAAAGTAATGCGGGTACTCCCCGACAAAGGCAAGCAGTCTGCGCAGCGTATCTTTGGTCAGTTTCATCGGCACATGATCATGATGGAAAATGATGCAGTGCTCGTTGTAGTACACATACGGCGAGTATTGGAACAACCAAGGCTCGTTGTTAAGCTCCAGCGGAATAACTCTCAGATTCTGGCGAGCCGGGTGATTCACCCGACCGGCATAACCTACATTTTCACGACACAGTTGGCATTTTGGATATACCGGTGGCGGAAGCAACTTCGCCATGGCAATTTCCTTTGGACTTTTCTCCGGTTTTGACAGGTTGATAGTAATCTCCATGTCTCCATAGGCCGTGTCCTGTGTCCAGTAGACGTTCTTCGAGATCCGATCCATCCGAATATAGTTGGAGTTAATTGACAAGTCATAGAATTGAGATGTAGCTGCCTCAATACCTTCCGTCTGCTCCGTGTGGCGGAATGCGCGTACCACTTCGGATGGGCGTGCCATCAGATGGCCCATGATTTTGGCATCCAGCAAATCACGGAATGTATCGCTATTTTCAGGAATGAGTCCAATGGAAAATCCATAATCAATCAACGTATCCAGCATAGCCTGTGGACCATCGGGCACAGTTGTGTCCAACTCGCCGGCATAAGGCTCTGAGAATCCGAATTGTTCCAGCAAGAGGTTGCGGCTATAATCCCAATCCGCTTCCTCGATTAATTGTTTCTGCAAGGCAAATGCAACCAGACGTTCAATGGCATGCAGTGCTTCCTGCTGCTCCGGTGTCCGCTCTGTGGCACCTGCTGCAATATGAGTCTGTGACATAAGGTGTTCGCCTCCTAGTTTTTTCCGTAGCCGTCAGGACGTGATTGGTGCCAGCTCCAAGCGCTTTGAATGACATCTTCCAGATTGGTCCATTTCGGATTCCAACCCAGGACAGATCTCGCTTTTGCAGATGAAGCTACCAGCACAGCCGGGTCACCAGCACGACGTGGTTCCTGTACAACCGGAATATCGAGGCCAGTCACTTTTTTGGCTGTTTCGATCACTTGTTTTACCGAGAATCCTGTGCCGTTACCCAGGTTGAACACATTACTGTTCTCACCTTTGCGAAGATAATCTACTGCACGCAGATGTGCATCAGCCAAGTCGCTTACGTGGATATAGTCACGGATACATGTGCCATCTTCTGTTGCATAGTCGTCACCAAACACGGCGATGTGCGGGCGTTGTTTCAATGCTGTTTGCAGTACAAGTGGAATCAAGTGACTCTCTGGTTGGTGATCTTCACCAATTTTACCGCTGTCATGAGCACCGGCTGCATTGAAGTAACGCAGGGAAACGTATTTGATATCCTGAACTTTATCGAACCATGACATCATGCGCTCCATCATCAGCTTGGTTTCGCCGTATACGTTGGTTGGCTCTGTACGATCGCTTTCTTCGATTGGCACTTTCTCAGGCTCACCGTAGGTAGCTGCCGTAGAAGAGAAGACGATGCGGCGTACATTCGCTGCATTCATCGCTTCCAAGAGACAGAGTGTACCAAACACGTTGTTGTCATAATATTTAACCGGGTCTTTCATACTCTCACCTACGAGTGAGTTGGCCGCAAAGTGAATAACTGCATCGATTGAATTCTCAGCGAACAGCTTCGCCAGAATTTCTTTGTCACGCAGATCCCCTTCATACAACTTACCGCCGAGCAACGCCTCACGATGCCCTGTCTGCAAGTTATCCAGTACTACAACCTCTTCCCCACGTTCCAACAATGCTGCTACCGTATGAGATCCAATATACCCTGCTCCACCAGTCACCAAAATTGCCATTTTACTTCGCCTCCTTCAATTCTTTAACACCGTCACCTACGCCGCATACATAAAAATCACCTTTGAGACTGGTACGCGCTTCATATGCAGCGCCCACTTCGCTTACAAAACGCTCGACATCATCTTCATGCACAAGTGATACGGTACAACCGCCAAATCCTGCGCCAGTCATCCGTGCACCAAGCGTGCCTGGAATCCGCTGAGCTTCTTCAACCATAACATCCAGCTCATCACAGCTAACTTCATACAAATCGCGAAGCGATTCATGAGAAGCGTTCATCAGCTTGCCAAAGGTTTCCAGATCGTTACCCTGCAATGCTTCGACCGATGCGAGCACGCGAGCGTTCTCTTCCACAACATGTTGTGCACGTTGTCTTACTTTCTCATCCTTGATCTGATCCTGTAGTGTTACGAACTGCTCTGGCGTCAATTGAGCCAGGTAATTCAGTGCAGGCAGCTGTTCCTTTAAGATGGCAAGTGCCTGCTCGCATTGGGAGCGACGTTCATTGTATGCCGAATCTACCAGACCGCGGCGTTTGTTTGTGTTACCGATGACCAATTTGTAGGAGCCTGTACGGAAAGGAACCTTTTCGTACTCCAGTGTGTCACACATCAGCAGGATCGCGTGATCCTGAGCACCGTTTGCAACAGCGAACTGATCCATGATTCCACAGTTGACGCCTACGAACTCATTTTCCGCTTTCTGGGACAGAAGCGCCAGTTGAACCGTATCAATATCCGATACACCCTCCAGAGACTGAATCGCAAATCCGGTGAGTACCTCCAGAGATGCAGATGATGAAAGTCCTGCCCCGTTCGGAATCTCCCCGTGGTACAGGAAGTCGTAGCCTTTTGTTACATTTACGCCTTTGCCTTGCAATTCAACCATGACACCAACAGGATAGTCGGTCCATTCTCCGGTTTTTTCCTTACCGATGGAGGAAGTGTCTAGTACCCCTTCGTAAGACATGTTCGTGGAAGCCAGTTGCAACTTGTTGTCCTGACGCTCACGAATAATCAATGTTGTTCCGAATTCAAGTGCTGCCGGAAGCACGTATCCACCGTTATAGTCAATGTGCTCACCGATCAGATTCACACGCCCAGGGGCATGAAATACACGGATGTCCGCTCCACTCTCTCCGTACTTCTCAATAAACTTTTGTTTCAATTCAGTTACGTTCACTGCTGGTGCACCTCGCCTCGTTGTTGTGGTTTTCTTAATGTTATTATATAAGAAAGCGGTGCCTCTTGTAATGCAACCATGTGTGTTTCATATGGATAAATGTGACCTTAAGGCGTATAATGATCGGAGCATCCCAGAAAGAAGGAAACAACCATGGCAGATCAATCCAACGGCAAGAAAGACCCTCTTGCATCTACTATCGAAAAAATACAGGAATCACCTTCCGGTAAAAGTGGAGCACTCAGTTATTCGGTTGCCTCCAATCCGGTCTATTACGAGCAAGGCACACTGCATGTCCTGTTTGCGGGAGCAAGCCAGACACTTCCCGGTCACGCCCTCGGACCCAAACTGTTTGATTATTATCTGCTGCATTATGTAGAAAAAGGAGCGGGTACGTTCCGTACCGAACTGCACACCTACGAGTTATCCGCAGGTGACTGTTTTCTCATTCACCCCGGGCAACTGGTAAGCTACCAGTCTCATGCCCGCAATCCATGGCAATACCGCTGGATCGCCTTCACGGGCAGCCAGGCTGCCCAGCATGCCGAGGAGGCGGGATTCCGCCCGGAGAAGTCCGTTTTTCATGCCGGACCCTCGTGTGGAATATCCGATTGGTTATCCGTGATGCAAGATGCTTTTGCCGAGCGCAAAGAAAGCTCCCATTTCACATCACTGGGTACGTTATATATGATTCTAGCCGAAGCACAGAATCACCTTTCGCAGGGCCAAACCTTAATTCCCGGTGAATCCTCCATCCGACGT
This sequence comes from Paenibacillus sp. OVF10, assembly GCA_022836915.1. GTDB lineage: Bacteria > Bacillota > Bacilli > Paenibacillales > Paenibacillaceae > Paenibacillus. The sequence goes on from CP094668.1 coordinate 6,256,599, forward strand.
ACGGTGAAACAGATGATTCAGTATATGTCCACCCAATATGCCTATCCTGTCTCCATTGAACAAATGTCCGCGAGTCTTGGATACAATCGGGCCTATCTATCCCGTATTTTCAAACAGGAAACCGGACTGTCCCCAGTCACGTATCTGCTAAAACTGCGGATCGACAAGTCGCGCCAACTCCTGAGAGAACGCCCGGATCTGTCCATCGAACAGGTATCTGCCTCAGTGGGACTGCCAGACGCGCTGTATTTTTCCAAACAGTTCAAACGATTTCACGGTGAAGCGCCTAGCTTGTATCGAGAGAAAATACTGTCCCGCCCACTAAATCAGGGGTTACAGAAGAATGCTCAACAAAACAAACGGTAAGCAACTTAACTGACGGAGCCACGTAAGACAAAAAAGGTGCATTCCGCCATTATGGCTAAGATGCACCTTTTGCACTTTATTTATTTGTCATCAGGCTCCGGAGACAGGATGGATTCAATCCGTTCCAATTCCTCTGTAGAGAAATCCAGTTGACTGAGCGCAGCCACATTCTCTTCAATCTGGGAAGGACGACTTGCGCCAATCAGCGCGGAAGTTACCCTGCCATTACGCAGCACCCATGAGAGTGAAAATTGGGCCAAACTCTGACCGCGGGCTGCTGCAATCTGGTTCAGCGCACGCACTTTGCGAAGCGTCTCTGGAGAGATGTTGTTTTCATTCAGGAATACCGACGGTCCTTTGGCACGTGAGTCTTCCGGGATACCATTCAAGTATTTGTTCGTGAGCACACCTTGTGCCAATGGACAGAATGCAATACTGCCTGTTCCATACTCATCCAGCACGTCCTGCAAACCATCTTCAATCCAGCGGTCCAGCAGCGAGTATTTCGGTTGATGGATTAACAGGGGCGTACCCAGACTTTTCAAAATTTCGGCAGCCTGTCTTGTTTGCTCTGCGGGATAGTTGGAGATCCCTACATAAAGGGCTTTGCCCGAGCGAACAATATGATCCAGTGCCATCATCGTTTCTTCCAAAGGCGTTTCGGGATCATAACGATGTGAATAGAAAATATCCACATAATCCAGACCCATACGCTTCAAGCTCTGATTCAGACTGGATACCAGATTTTTGCGTGAACCCCACTCGCCATACGGCCCGGGCCACATATAATAACCCGCTTTGGTGGAGATCACCAGTTCATCACGATAAGGTTTCAGATCCTGGGCCAGTACCTGTCCAAATAACTGCTCTGCCGAACCTGCCGGTGGGCCATAATTGTTGGCAAGATCAAAATGTGTAATACCCAGATCAAATGATCGGGTAATCATATTACGGCCATTCTCAGCGTTATTGATACCGCCAAAATTATGCCACAGCCCCAGTGAAATCGCTGGCAGTTTCAAACCAGAACGTCCAACGCGGTTATATTTCATCGTTTCATAGCGAGTATCGCTTGCTACGTAGACCATTATGAATCCCTTCTTTCCCCAGGTTCCGCCTCTTGTATCCGATCTATGCCGGAGAATGCGGTTATTCAGTCCATACGTTCAACCAAGAAGCTGGTCCACAATATTCATTACCTCACCAATCGGCTCTGTAATCAGCAAATCAGCCCTGCGGTCGTAAGCGGTAGGTGTGGCGTTAAGAAGAACGGTATGTTTTCCTTGAAAATACGTAATTAACTGGGCGGCTGGATATACCGTCAGTGACGTGCCGCCCACGAGTAACAGATCGGCAGAAGACAATGCATCAATAGAGCGATACAATGTCGTCTGGTCCAGCTCTTCCTCGTACAGCACTACATCCGGCTTGATTACACCACCACATGCGGTACAGCGAGGTACGGTATCTTGGGATTGTATAATATCATTCAGCGTATAAAACTGTTTGCAATCCATGCAGGCATTACGATGAACTGAGCCATGAAGCTCCAAGACAGTGCTGTTGCCTGCCTTCTGATGTAGTCCGTCGATATTTTGCGTGATCACTGCCTGAAGTTTTCCTTCCTGCTCCAGACGGGCCAATAGTCGATGACACCCATTCGGTTCCGCATCTGGATGAAGCATTTTGCCACGATAAAAATCATAAAAAATATCGGCATGTTGATCAAAAAAATGCCGGCTTAACAATTCTTCTGGTGTATAAGGCGAATGCTGCTCTGTCTGATACAGACCCGCAGCCGAGCGGAAGTCGGGAATCCCGCTTTCCGTTGAAGTCCCGGCCCCTCCGAAAAAAACAATCCGGGAGCTTTCCTGAATCCAGGCAGCCAGTTGTTCTGTTGCGTTCATCCTCTCTCCTCCTTTTACTTACTATATAAGTTGAACTAAAGAATATTTACACTGGCCACTCCGTTTTGTGTAAATGTTGAGTTCAATTTATATCCTTCAACCAAGCAAGGGTGACTTATATAATTACGCTAAGCTCATTATAATGACGAATAATGGCATGGGCATCAACCAGATGAGATCCTTGATCTAACTGTGGACAGTAACCAAGCGTATAGGATACCTCTGCGTGACGACCCATCTGCATATCCCCATTACTGTCTCCAATTACAACGGCCTCGGCAGGATCGATATGTAATTCACGGCAAGCCAAGAGTGCTGCTTCTCTATCCGGTTTGCCCTGGGTCACCCGATCACAGCCCACAATGGATGTGAAAAAGGAACGTATCCCCATCCAATCCAGATGTGTTTCTGCTGCCGCTGTGCTGTCTGAAGTGACGACCGCCAGTGGTATGTCTGCTGCCCTGCATTTCTGCAAGAAATCCAGCAATCCTGACATTGGTTCAGCGGATTTGCGCTCTCTTACCGATCTCATAGCCACACTTGAAAATTGGCGTATCGTTGTGATCGCTTCATTCCATGGCATGCCTGCTGCATATAGCTGCCCGGCAAGCAATCCCGTGCACTCATCCACAGTCGCAATGGCCAGCGGGCCTTGCGGATCATATCCAACAATGTGACCTTCTGCATTATGAATGGTGCCCAGGACGTGCTCCCGTTCAACCGTAAATGAAGCTCCAAGCTCATTCATACGTGATTGTAACTGACTCAGCAACGTCTCTGCCCACGGCCCCCATAGCTGGAGGAATTCCAGCAGTGTTCCATCTTTATCAAACAGGATACCTTTACATGGGATCTGCGCTCCATTCACTTGAAGCATGGTCATCCATATCACCTCCATCAAGTTATGCTATAAATGTAAATGCATACAGCCCTTAATGCAGAATAATCAAAACCTACTTAATCGTACTTAACCAACCCAGAACTGTCTTGACCGTCTGATTCAGCTGTTCTTCTCCACTCACTTCCGGCTCGCCATCTCCTTTTTGATGACCATAATCACCGAACTGGGCGTGGTTACCACCTTCAATGGTGTAATATACCGTGTCTTCTGGAAGATACATCCGTCCACTTTGATACTTCGTGGCATTCACGACCTCATCTTTAGTTCCCAGAATGGATAAAGCAGGTATTCCAAGTGACTTTACGCTTCCTTTTTCATCCGGGTAGGATGCCAGAAAGAAGATGCCCTGTAGAGCATCAGGATGCGATGCTACATAACGTGCAGCCATCGACCCGCCGAGAGAATGTCCACCCATAACAAATTGTTCGTCCGGATATGCGGCCAGAATCTCATCTGCCAAGTTTGGCTTGAGCACTGCCAGATTAACTGGCATTTTGGCAATAATCGTGTGATGACCGGCAGCAGCCAGCTCATGGGCAAGTGGTGCGTAACTTTCCGGTTTTACCAGTCCACCAGGGTAGAAAAGTACACTTTTCCCAGTCGGTTTATCTGGCACAAAATCAATCCAGTTCTCTTGTTCGCTCACGGTCACCTTATTGGCTGTTTCCATAGCCGCTTGGGCTGTTTCCTGTGGACCGTATGGTGTGAATAATTTCCACGCAACAAATCCACATCCAATGACAATGAGCGCCAGAAGTACGAGCAGGAATTTCCCGATGCCCCTCTTCTTGCGCCCTGTATTATACCGATTTCTCAACATTAATCACCTTTCTTCACTTCCGCAGGTGCCGCGGCTCACAGAATTGGGAGCCTTTGTCCATCAGGCTCCCCTTCTACGAATTAAAAAATATTATTCAGCCTTGGCCTTGCGGTAAGCATCCATATATTGTTCCGCTTTGCGACGGACATGACTCAGGTCACCCGTCTTCACAGCTTCCGATGTCAAGTCGGAGCCGATACCTACAGCCACTGCTCCACCTTTGATCCAATCTCCCAGATTAGACAAGGATACCCCGCCAGTTGGCATAAAATTCGCCTGCGGCATAGGGCCCTTCATCGTTTTGATAATCGAAGGATCATACAGATTACCCGGGAACAACTTCACAATGTCCACGCCGAGTTCCAATGCGCGTTGAACATCAGCAATCGTCATCACACCAGGCAGAATCGGAATTCGATACAGGTTGCAGATCTGAACCGTATCCGGGTTCAGGGAAGGTCCGACTACAAACTCGGCACCCGACATGATAGCCGCTCTCGCCGTTTGCGGTTCAAGCACCGTTCCCGCACCAATAATCGCGAATTTCTCTGGATCTTGTGTGTTCCAATGGTATACACGGCTTAATTTTTCAATGGCTTTGAGTGCACTGGGTACTGTCATCGTAATCTCGATAACTTTAATGCCACCCGCAATCGCTTGCTCGGCCATGGCAATGACTTGATCCGCAGAATCTGCACGCAGAACTGCCACAACCCCATTGTCCGTAATCTTTTGCAACAGCTGAAGCTTCTTCATTTCATTCTCTCCCTTGTCAATGTGGTGGTTGTGTATACAAGCCTTACATTTAAGAACGAAGATGAGCCATATATGATTTCAGCAGCGACTAACGCTCAACATGGGCAACGTTGTTCAGCTTGGCCTCGACCTGCCCCCACGTCGGGAGCGCCTCCCAATCGCCAACAGCCTGTATAACCATGGAACCGGTCAAATTGCCGAGACGGGTTGCTTCCTGCGGGGAGTATCCTTTTAATAAACCCGACAAAAATCCCGCGCAGAATCCATCTCCTGCACCTACCGTATCCAGAACATAATCCGCCTTGAAGTACGGAACTTCCGTTAGGGTACCATTCGCCAATACGTAGGTCAAATCAGGGCCACCCTTCACGATGCACACAGCATTCATGGCAGATAAACGCTCAAGTACTTTTTGATCATTTTCTTCGTTATATAGAAGTTTCATCTCGTCCAGACCCGGTAAAAAGTAGTCCGCCAGTTCAGCTAAACGCAGTAAAACTGGACGGGCCTCTTCCGCAGACCATAGTTTGAGACGCAGATTTGGATCAAAGCTTACTTTCACCCCTGCCTGTTTGGCAATATGTATGGCAGCCTCTACGGTTGCAAGTCCGGACGGGCTTATCGCTGCCGTTATACCCGTAACATGCAATATCTTCGCCCCGGCAATATAGTCGGGATCCAGATCATCAGGTGTGATCGCACTTGCAGCAGATAGCTTCCTATAATAATGCACCGAGGCTTTCCCGGAAGCGTTCTCACGAATCATCAAACCAGTGGGCTCGTGATCACTTAACCTTACCCGGGATACATCTACGCCTTCACCGCGAATGGCTTTCAGAATCATGTTGCCGATCGGATCATTGCCCAAGCGTCCAAACCAACCACTGGTATGCCCCAGGCGGGATACGCCAATAGCCAGATTGCTCTCAGCACCCCCGAAAGACTTGTCCAGTGTGGCTGCATATTCCAGCCCTCTTGTATCCTTGGCAGTCAGCAAACCCATACTCTCCCCAAACGTAATAATTTCCGGGCTTGGATAGGGACTCGTTGACATGATTTCTTCCTCCTTATAATTACATTCCCTCATCTTCTTTTTCTATTGTCATCCTCTATGCAACCGTTGTCAATCCCGGAGCGTTCATTTTGTTGTCACAGCTTTGAGAAAAGATAACGCTTACCGATGTGAATTAAATCACAATAGATAATGCACATCCATATTACCCTTATTACAGATGCAAATGACCTGGCAACCAGGGTCTATAAGGGGGCTGCACCATGAAAAATCAGACACTGATCCGGGATGATCAGGAATCTTTCTTTTACAATCTGCGCTTTATACTTATCGTCTGTGTCCTTGCTGGTAATGCACTTGAACCACTCATTACACGTTTTGCAGGAGCTGAAGCTCTGTTCCTGTGGATATATACGTTTCACATGCCACTATTTGTATGGGTAACCGGGTATTTTGCGACACACTCACTCCAAGGTGCATCTGGGCGAAACGTCCTGAAGCAGATTGCACTACAGTATGTACTGTTTCAGTCCTTATACGCATTGATGGACTTTACCGTATTCCACACACCCCATATGCGGCTATCCTTCTTTGCACCTTACTTGCTGTTATGGTTTCTCGCGAGTCATTTCTGTTGGCGACTGTTGCTTCGTCTGACGATTTCCTGGAAACCGATATATCGGCTGATTGGATCGATTACGCTCGGTGTAATTGCGGGGTATTTGCCTATCGACGGATTCTGGCTCAGCTTCAGCCGTACGTTTGTATTTCTGCCGTTCTTTGTCATCGGTTATGACTATGGAGCAACCATCCGTTCACATTTATTATCCGGTTGGGGGCGAAAAACCGCAGCCATCCTCTCTGCTGCACTGTTGGTGTGGATTGGGTATGGTGGTTTGAACATATCATCCGGATGGTTACTCGGCAGCATGACGTACGCCGAACTGGGTCACCACGAATGGTATGCCGGCATCTTCCGACTTGGAGTCTACCTATTGGAGATCGCATCGGCAGCACTGTTCTTGGCCTGGGTACCTTCCTTGACTTCCAGACTGACGGACCTTGGACGACGTACACTCTATGTATTTCTGCTGCATGGGTTTCTCGTTCGTCTCGCGATCTGGTCCGGAGTCTACAGTTATATGGGAAGCTCGGCGTATATTCCAGTCATACTGGTCATTGCCGTACTCTTCGCAGTCACACTGGCTCTGCCGGCTGTACGTCACACGTTCAAACCCTTAATTGAACCGGATATATCCCGATTTTCTTTCAATCGACATGAGGTGTTTAAACGATCGGCCTAATGCTCTGACGTGTCTCTTCACCATCCGTTCTATCCTGGTGTGTTGTTTCAGGCTGGAAATAAGGTGGTAAATTAGGGATACGCGCTACAAAAAACAACTTATCGTTGTAAGGAGTGATTTGTAATGGCACGTCAACCGACGTCAGAACGCAAGATGAGCCGTGAGGAAGCTGGCAGATTAGGTGGCAAAGCGACTTCCAAGAACCATGATCGAAGCTTCTACCAGATGATTGGAAAAAGGGTGGAGAAGCGACTTCAGATGCCCATGACACTGACTTTTACAAGCAGATTGGTCGCAAGGGCGGCGAAGCAACCTCCGAAACTCATAATAAGGAATTCTATCGTGAGATTGGACGCAAAGGCGGAAGCAACTAATGAATTCCGCTTGCCACATCGAAACATGATCATAGCTTTCCCGTAAAATCAAGAAGTCTAATTCCATGAAAATGGTTTAAGGCTTCTTTCTATTGATTGTAGAAATATGACGACGGTTGTGATAGACTCAATAGAAAAACCGGGTGTTCACGGGTTTAAAGCAGCAAAGAATTTCACAAACTACGGGGAGCTCGACACCGGCATGCCGGTCCTTTTTTTAGAGTACGGATGAAATTAAACGACAGATGCACTGCCATTTACTTTTCCATTCATGTTGCTCAATATTATATATTTGGGGGAATACACCATGTCAGCCAAGAAGATGCGTTCCGATATGATCAAAAAAGGTTTTGACCGTGCACCACACCGGAGTTTGCTCCGCGCAGCGGGCGTTAAAGAAGAGGATTTCGGCAAGCCGTTTATTGCCGTATGTAACTCATACATCGATATCGTGCCCGGGCACGTCCACCTTCAGGAATTCGGTAAAATTGTAAAGGATGCTATTCGTGAAGCCGGTGGCGTTCCATTCGAATTCAACACCATCGGAGTAGATGATGGTATTGCCATGGGACACATTGGTATGCGTTACTCGCTGCCAAGCCGTGACATTATCGCGGATTCCGTGGAAACCGTTGTATCTGCACACTGGTTCGACGGCATGGTATGTATCCCGAACTGCGATAAAATTACACCCGGCATGATGATGGGTGCACTCCGCTGTAATATCCCTACCGTGTTTGTCAGCGGTGGACCGATGAAAGCCGGTCGTGACAGCAATGGTAAAGCTCTGTCCTTGACCTCTGTATTTGAAGGCGTAGGCGCTTATCAAGCAGGTAAAATCGATGATAAGAGCTTGCTTGAACTTGAACAGTTTGGCTGTCCAACATGTGGATCATGTTCCGGTATGTTTACGGCAAACTCCATGAACTGTCTGGCTGAAGCGATGGGACTGGCTATGCCAGGTAACGGAACCATCCTGGCTGTTGCTCCTGAGCGTCGTGAGTTTGTTAAACAATCTGCTAAACAACTGATGGAACTTATTAAAATGGATCTGAAACCACGTGATATCGTTACTGTAGAAGCGATCGATAACGCGTTTGCACTGGATATGGCGATGGGTGGATCTACGAATACAGTACTGCACACGCTGGCACTGGCTCATGAAGCAGGCATCGAGTATCCAATCGAGCGCATCAATGAAGTAGCTAACCGCGTTCCGCATCTGGCGAAACTTGCACCTGCTTCCGATCTTCACATCGAAGACGTTCACAATGCAGGTGGCGTAAGCGCAGTGCTGAACGAATTGCTCAAGAAACCAGGTGCAATTCATGGAGACTGCATTACAGTTACGGGTAAAACGATCCGTGAGAACGTTGAAGGAAAAGAAATCCAGGATACAAATGTCATCCACCATCTGGATAACCCGCATTCCGAAAAAGGCGGCCTGGCTGTATTGTTTGGTAACCTTGCACCACAAGGCGCTATCATCAAAGTTGGTGCAGTTGATGCTTCGGTTGGCGGATACCACAAAGGTCCTGCCATCTGCTTTGACTCCCAGGAACAAGCGCTGGAAGGTATTGCTAACGGCAAAGTAAAAGAAGGACATGTTGTTGTTATCCGTTATGAAGGACCAAAAGGCGGACCAGGTATGCCTGAGATGCTGGCTCCTACTTCCCAGATCGTAGGTATGGGATTGGGTGCCAAAGTTGGTCTGATCACCGATGGACGCTTCTCTGGTGCATCCCGCGGAATCAGTATCGGACATATCTCTCCGGAAGCAGCTGAAGGTGGTCCAATCGCCTTTGTTGAAGAAGGAGACATCATCGAGCTGGATCTGAACAACCGTATCATCGAATTGCACATCAGTGACGAAGAGTTTGAACGTCGTCGCGCTGGTTGGAAAGGCTTTGAACCGAAAGTAAAAACCGGTTACCTGGCTCGTTATTCCAAACTGGTTACCAATGCAAGCAACGGTGGCGTACTGAGTATCTAATTCACTAATAAATAAAGGGTTGCTCTTCTGCCAAATCTGGCGAAGGGCAACCCTTTTCTTTTGCTTGTTGGTGTGATCAGTCCGTTTAGTTCCGCTCTGGCAGTATCTCTTGTTCAATTAACAACGATTCATCTCTGGATTCTTCTACCGTTGCTGCCACCTGCATCGTATGTTGACCGTAACGTTCCAACAGTAGATCCAGCGGCATGGCAATCATCTTGGGTACCAATTGTTCTGTTCGCTGTTTCAGACGTTTGGTTCCTGCCGGGTGGATTACACTTAACAGCAGCTTCAAGTATACTTTGGATGCAGCACTGAACGGTCCAGGAGGCAATTCTTGTATGGTAAATCCGAATTTTTCTGGGCCTCTGTTAATCATGCTCACACCGTATATCGCCTTGGCAGAGCGTAACTCCGGTTCGAGTGCCACCATGCGTGCCAGATCCGGCAATTGCTGTTCCATGGTCCGAATCATGCGAATAGCCAAATGCATACTGGAACGTGATTTCACTCCAAGTTCAAACAACTTCTGATTGTCAAAATGTAGTTCTATCACCGGATCTCCATTTTGAATAACATGGCCATCATCCATCTCCACCCGCGCTCCGTGATATACTCGTGATCTGAAGTGCAGCATTGGGTCCTCTGGCGAAGCCGTCCGTAGATGATATACCCAGTGGAACAACTTCTCCCAGCCCAGCCATAAGGCAACAACGGTTCGTTTCCATAGCTTCAATGGTGTCTGTAATTGCGTTTTGTTCTGAGATTCGCTCACTGTGATACCTCCCATCAACGTATCAACGCGTACACTTTGCAGGCCTAGCCGTTCAGCTTCCTGTAATACGACTTCCAGCGCCTGAAGCATCTGCTCCGGCGCGTGTGCATCTGCACCAAGGGTCGTTCCTCGATCATGCAGCAGCATGACCTCTCCGCCTCTCAGTTCCTTCAGCATCCGTTCGGTCAATCTCTGGGCACCTACTCGGCTTCTCCAGTCTTCAAACATGGAAGACCACAGTACAATCTTTCGTTCTTTCTTGCTGAAAAAATCAAACAAGTTCATAATCCCCCACGGTGGACGATAATAACAAGTCTTCACGCCGGTTACTTCATGAATAATCTGACCTGTTCGCTGAATCTGATCTCGAACGGTACGTGGCCGCATGAGCCAGTTCGTCTTGTGAATATAATTATGAATGCCAATAAGATGACCTTCCTCATGTATGCGCTGTATGAGTTCAGGATGACTCGAAGCATGTTCTCCAACGACAAAAAATGTGGCTTTTGCTTGATGCTGACGAAGCAGATCGAGCAGTCTCGGCGTATAATGTGGATCTGGCCCATCGTCAAACGTTAATGCAAATTGTGTATCACTTCTTCCCCGTCGAAATACACGAAAACCAAAAAGCCTGCTAATCAAACTTGGAATAAAGGCGTAAAAAGATGAAAGATACAATAACCACAGTAAAATACTATGAAGTATCGTTGTCATGATACAAGCTCCCCACTTCTCATGCTGAATTACGGTGCACAATGGCACTATCTAAAATAAACCGCCTTTAATTTTATCATAGTTCAGACTTTTCTTGAATCCTGTTTTCCCAAAAAGATAGCTATCGTGTACAATAAATACAATCTAATTATTGCCATCAAAGGAGCCATGTCCATGTTACCGCTTTACAAAAAATACGGGCGAACTGTCTTTGACATCGCGTTGCTCGTATTAACCGTGTATGTGATCATGTACGGTTTCAGTCAATTATACCAAGTGGCTGCACCGGTCTTTCTATCATTCATTGTGTATTGGATGATTGAACCGCTGGCCAAATTTTTACATCGCAAAGGATTACCCAAGACACTGGGAGCCGCCATCTCCGTCTTGTTGTTTCTTGCATTGATTGTCGCTGCTTTTTTTGGTGTAGGTTTAATTATCATTTCACAAATTTCCAATCTTCAAGATAATTTCCCCGTATACATTGAAATGATACAACGTGAATTCACCAATCTGGTGTTGTTCATTCAGGACAAGTCAGACGCTCTCCCTGATGGAGTTATGGAAAAAGCGAATGATTATTTTGCAACACTGACCGGGTTCCTGTCCAAATGGGTAACTAGCGGAGCGCAATTCGTCGTAGGTTTCCTCAGTTCATTCTCTTCGTTTATTACGAATTTCGGAATTGCGATTATTCTGGCATTTTTCCTCAGTATCGAGATTGAATCCTGGCGCAAGTTCGCCCGTGCGAAAACGCCCAAAACATTAAAGTTAGCTATTGAATTCATGCGTAATCACGTGTTCAAGACGATCCGCTCGTATCTGAAGGCACAGATGATCATGATGCTCATTACGTTTGTATTGATTTATGCAGGTTTGTTGATTTTGGGAACCTCTAACGCGTTTACCATTGCAGCAGTTTGTGCGGTTTTTGATCTGGTACCATTGCTTGGCGTTCCTGTTGTGTTTATTCCATGGATCGTCTACCTATTCATTATTGGCAATAGTAGCCTGGCGATTGGCCTGATTGTGATTCTGGCAGTGACGATGCTGACACGACAATTGCTGGAACCGAAAATATCGGGTAACTCGATTGGTGTATCTTCGGCGTACTTGATGCTTTCGTTTATGCTGATCTCCTTTCGATCTTTGGCCTGGCTGGTGTAGTGTTATCTCCAGTGCTTCTCATCCTACTGAAAGAACTGTTACAACAAGGGTACCTGCAGAAGTGGATTCACCTGCCAAAAGATGAATTTGAATCCTCTCCATTAGTGATGGACCCACCCGTTAACAAGGCCTCAGCGAATTCTGCCGAGTCTACTGTACAACGTCCCGTTTCTGCGAAGGATCATGAGGACTCAGCCAAATAGTCCATCACCTTCCTGAAGAGAGCCGTCGCCTGATGTTGGCTGTCAGGAGAGACATTTTGAACAAGAACGGCTACAGCATATTGGGGTTGTTCTACCGGTCCATAACCAATGAACCATTGATTGTTGCGCTTCTCTCCATGTTTCTGTACCTGAGCTGTACCTGATTTCCCTGCAACATGCCACCGTGCACGCTGCAGGGATTTTCCTGTTCCCTCACGGACTACCTTATTCATCCAGGATAACAGTTTATGCGCTGTTGCGGGAGCAATCTGTCCTGATGCTGAAGGTGAATCATGCAAGGGCATCTCCAGCATGGTGCCACCATCCGCATAACGGATGCGCTTAACGAGACGTGGGGCACTAACCTTTCCATCATGTAACAGTGTAACGATCAGATTGGCAGCTTGCAGCGGTGTGACCAAGACATCGCGCTGACCGATTGCTGTCTGTATTTTCGCACCTTCATCAGCAGAAGAAACAGCCTCTGTTCTCACACGCCCGTGATCCTCATGATCAAAGTGTCGTAACACGGGCATTCCTGCCATCTGCTTCCCTCCCAGCCAATCGGACGCGCGAGCCCCAGACGATCAGCCGTGTTCTCCAGTTGTTCCATACTAAGCCTGCGCGCCGTTTCCGCGAATACGATGTTACAAGACTCAGCGAATCCTTGCTCCAGATTCAGGTCTCCATGACCATGCTCCTTCCAGCAAGACAGCCCATATCTTCCGTACTCACCACCGCAATGGAATTCTTCTCCGTTAGAAACCGCATGATACTCCAAAGCAGCAGCCGCAGTGACAATTTTGAAAATGGAACCCGGTACGGCTCCCTGTACTGCACGATTCCCCCAGGACGATTCTTTAGGGTTCACATGTTGTGGCTGATAGAAAGGGCGGGAGATCATGGCGCGAACATCTGCGTTAGCGGCATCTAACACAACAATGGCCCCTTCTTGTAATCCAGATTCTTGTGTCAACTCCTCCAACCCACGCTGTAACTCAGCATCCACTGTGGTTTCTACACGTAAAGGATAATGGCTATTGGCCGGTGCAATGACGTGCGGCTGAATATCAGGGATAATCTCTCCACCACCTGAGACCATGCGTGATACAAGCGTAGGGCCAATTCCCCTTAACAGCGGTTCAAGTGTCCTCTCCAGCCCAGCTGCCCCTGATTTCATAGCAAATGGCTGTTTTACTTCATCCTGATGCCCATTTAGAACTTTGGAGGACTCAGGCTGTTCAGCCAGATAACCCATCCACTGCATCCCTGTATGCCCCTGTAGATACCTTGTCATCATCGGATAGATGCCAGCACCTTGCAGATGCAAACTACGTAGGCGCTCCACCTGAGCAGCGGTCAAATGAACAGGCTGATGTGTACCTGCTGTCCAGAAATGAGGAATACTTTCCTGAATCCATTCCTTCTTCAATTGATCTAGATCGGTATGTAATATAGCTGCTAACTCTGTCATCTTGGAGCCTTCTAATGTCCCATGCTTGCGTAATTTCTCTAATGGACCTGCCTGTGGAAAAAGAACCAGTCCCCATTGCAGCTTACCAGTCAACGCTTCACCTTTGTAATCCGTAAATTGTCCCCGCCCCGGGTCAAGCATCACCCCGCGTTCACGCTGCAATACAGACATTTCACGTACCGTGCGGTGAAATCCAGGCATCGTCTGATTCACCTGAACGATCTGGACCCATCCCAATCGTAATATAAGCAATCCAAAGACAAGAGTTAGAAGAATACAAGTTATATAGATTCGCCGTTTCGCAAGGAGATGCATCCCAATCTCACCTTTTGTCGTTTTGACCATATTATTGCTGATATGACTTGGAATTATCCGGTAAACAAAAGAAAACCTGTCCCATGTGCGGGACAGGTTCTCCTCATTTCAACCTTGGCTTGTTACACCGTAAAGCGTGACAAGGTTTCTTTCAGTTCAGTGGACACATTCTCCAGTTTGCCAGACAGATTGACCAGCTGGTTACTGATATTTTGCTGTTCACTGCTCAAGGAAGCTACTTCTTGAGACGTTGCAGAAGATTCTTCAGCTACAGCGCTGACATTACTCATAGCTTCAGACAATGTACCTTGGGATTTGTTTAATTCTCCAATAGAACCTGTCACCATGCCCAGACGTTCCACAAATGCACCCATCTGTTCCTGTACGGAAGCAAAGATGACGTTGGTATCTTTAACCGCATCCATCTGTTCCTTGAATAATGGATAAGCTGCAGACAAAGCATCCACGGTCTCATTCATTTCAGTCATGATTTTGTCTGTGATCTCTCCAACCATCTCAATGGATTGTCTGGATTGAGCCGCAAGCTGACGAACCTCATCTGCCACCACCATGAATCCGCGTCCGGCTGCACCGGCACGTGCTGCTTCAATGGTCGCATTCAGGGAAAGGATATTTGTCTGTTTCGTTATGTTTTGCAGCACTTCAAGCACTTTCAGAACAGAGGACGTGCTCTCTTTCAGCGAATCAACCTTATTCACCAGTGCACCAATCATTTCTTCTGTCTTCTGGGTTTTGGTCATCAACTGATTCAGATGTTGTGTTCCTGTCTGACTGGACTTCTCTACATGACGAGCAGAATCACCCATCTGTTCATTAGCAGCGATTACACTCTGCATCTGACGAGAGATATTGTCAGTTAATTCATTACCACGTTCCGCTTCAGTTGCCAAGCTGCCTGCACCGCCTGCGATCTCCTCTGTAGCTACGGCGATCTCCGAAGCAGATACAGCCGTTTTCTTGGATGCACTGCTCAGCTCAGAGGCTGTATCCAATACTTCCTGCGCAGAACGATTGGTTTGTTCAACCAGCTTAGTAATCTGCTCCATCATCAGATTGAAGGCAGATGAGAGCTGACCAATTTCATCTTTGGAGCTGTATGGTGTACGAACTTTAAGATTACCTTTCGCACCTTCCTGCATCAGGTCTTTCAATTTTCCGAGTGGACGAGCGATCATACGCACCATCCAGATTCCAATCAATACTGCAATCCCCGCATCAATCAGCGCCATCCACAGGGTTAGGGTCAGAATACCCTTTGCATCCTGAACCAAAACAGAGGTAGGTATCATACCAACCAGTTTCCAATTGGATGTATCCATCGTACTGTATACAGCCAGCATTTCCGTAGATTTGCCATCTACCGTATACTCCGTATTCGTGCTACCTGCTGGTTCGGTCAACTCTTTGACAAATGCAAGCTCTGTATCTTGTCCCGTACGATCCGAGATCGAGGATGCAACCACTTTATTATCCGGAGCAATCAGTTGAAGAATAGCTCCTGGCCCCAGATCAAGCGATTTCAGTTGTTCCTCCAAAACTTCCAGTTTCAGTTCAATAACCAGAACATACGACTGAGTAGTCCCCTGCAAGTTTTTCATGGAACGTGCGATTTTAAACGTTGGGGTTGAGCCATCTTCCTTGACCTCTGTTGGAAGCCAGCGATAACCGCCCGCCTCAATCAACTCACTGTACCATGCTTCCTGGCGAATGTTGCCCATGGATGAACTGTTGCTGCCTGTACCCATAATGGACTTTGTATCGTCCGTAGGTACCAAATAAATCGCTTCCATAGATTTATTTGTAAATGCAACATTGGACAATTGCTTGTTGATTGAACTTGAGTTTATGAATGTATCATACGCAGTCAGATTTTGATCTGACATCTTTTGTAGCAAGGACTGCATTTCCGGATCAAAGAAAATCTGTGTGGATGTATCCACAAACCTCTCCAAAATAATGTCCATTTTTTGTTTGGTCTGATCAATGGTCTCCTGATTGGCACGTGAGGCATTTTTCTCTATCGTACCTTTGGCTTTTGAATAGGATAATAGACCTAAACTTACTACAAAAATCATAATTCCCGCAAAGAAGATCAAGAACAGTTTAACCCCTACGGATTTAACCGGATTTGCCTTCTTAATCTGTTCGAAAGAAGCCCCCCAAAGTTTTTCCAATCCCGGTTTTTTAATTGTTTCTTCACCCAATCGGTCTTGATCCAGCCCAGCTTGAGCTTGCTGCGGTCAATCTTAAACATTCTTTTGCCACTGCCTGTTGTTTTGCTTTTGACTACTTTTTCTTTCTTCACTTTCTGAACCTTCTCAGGATTAACCTGCTCGGCTTTTGTCACTTGCTCCCCACTGTCGTTCTGCTTCTTTTGAACCAATCCCATTCACCTGCCAGTAATTTACTTGTTGGATTTTTCTTTCTCTCCCCTATAAATATGTAGTATTCGACAGCTTTCTTCGTTCCCCTTTCACTTTCCAGAAATATTTTACAACTTTATTCCTATTTTTCTATAAAAAAAAGACCCCCATCTGCCGAT
Organism: Paenibacillus sp. OVF10; assembly: GCA_022836915.1. Classification (GTDB taxonomy): domain Bacteria; phylum Bacillota; class Bacilli; order Paenibacillales; family Paenibacillaceae; genus Paenibacillus. The sequence goes on from CP094668.1 coordinate 6,273,243, forward strand.
AAACGGAGGTCCCCATGTAAATTTCATAACACTATTTTGTTAAATCATAATACAATATTGACACATTATAGGTATTTGAGCCTATTTCTTTTTTCTCATCATATCGAAGTACGAAACCGGTTGATCTACCTTCATTTTAATCAGTTGCAACGGGTGACGAGCAGCATCTAGAACATTGCCTTCTTCATCCTGTATTTCACCGACCACCTGTTTGAAAAAGTGACCTCCCGGACCGAAAAATTCGATTTCCTGTCCTGGTTTGAAGTGATTGCGCTGTTGAATGGTTGCCATTCCTGTTTCAGCATCATACCCCATGACCAATCCAGCGAAGTCAAAAGGTACAGCCTTTTCTTCCGGTTCATAGATATGATCTTCATGGTCTGGTGTATCATAGAAAAATCCGGTATTCAGCGGGCGATTCGCCGCTTTGTTCATTTCTTCAACCCATTCAGGTTTCAGAACATAATTCTCCGGGTCTGCCATATAGGCGTCAATGGCTTGACGGTATACGTTAACCACAGTTGCCACGTAGTGGATCGATTTCATACGTCCTTCGATCTTGAAACTGTCCACGCCCACATCAATCAACTCGGGAATATGGCCAATCATGCACAGATCCTTAGATCCCATGGAGAATGAATTATCCTGTTCCTGGAACAGAGGAAGCTGATTCTCACCCAGTTTGAATGGCGCAGGTGCCTTCATCTGCATGTCCTCTTCGCTGACCCACACCGTATCTTCTCTCGCATCCTCGAACAGATCATACTTCCAGCGACAAGACTGGCAACAGCCACCCCGGTTGGAGTCCCGATCCGTAAAGTGATTGGATAGTACACAACGTCCGGAATACGAGGAACACATCGCCCCGTGAATAAAGGCTTCAATTTCGATATCCACATTGGCCTTGATTTCTTCAATCTCTTCAAAGCTGGTCTCACGTCCGAGAACAACACGTGGAAGTCCTTCATCTTTCCAGAACTTCACGGCTTGCCAGTTGAGTGTGGATTGTTGAGTACTTAGATGTACCTCAAGGCCTGGCACAGCACGAAGGGCTACTTCAATAATAGCTGGATCGGCTACGATGATCGCAGAGATTCCCGCATTATAGAGGTTTTGCAGGTATGTTTCGATACCCTCAACATCCTCATTATGTGCATAGATGTTCGTCGCTACGAACACTTTGGCTCCATACTTTTTGGCAAACTCCACACCTTCACGCATCTCTTCAAAGCTGAAGTTATCCGCGTTGGAACGCAGTCCATAGGCCTGTCCACCGATATAAACGGCATCTGCACCGTAATGGATCGCAAATTTCAGTTTTTCCAGATTACCCGCCGGAGCTAGCAACTCCGGTTTGTCCAGACGGTTACGTTTACCCGAGAACTTCCGCTGTACCGCCACTGTTTCCATTCTGTTCACCTCGTCTATTAATACACTTGTTCTTTATAGAAAAATCCAAACGACAATTCACGTTCAGGGTCCTGTAACTTCCGTACCTCAGCGAGCCACTCTTCAGAGAACGCATATGCATCAGCATCGGCTACATAACTGTCAATCGCTGTCCGATATGCACGTACAACAGCTTCATTGTAGGTAAGTGATTTTAACATACCTTCAATTTTGAAACTGTGCACACCCGCTTCCATCAACAGATGAAGATCTTCGAGGATACATATATCCTCAGAACTCATAATGTGCGTGCCGTTAATGTCCTCATAGATCGGAAACTTCTCATCCCGGCGTTCAGCCTCGATCAGGAACAATCCCCGTTCTTTGCCCAGATGTCCCTCAACCGGCCGCCCTTGATGAGCCATGTAACTTTGCACCAGACTGCGCTTGGAATGATAAATATTCGTCATACCATGCACCTGAACCTGAGCTTCCACCTTCAAAAAGGAACCATTTCGGTCAACTCGTCCATATTCAACTCACGGGCAAGCACAACACGACTCGCTCCCTTAGTTCCCCAATAGTTGGCTGTCGCATAGTTCGTTGAAGTCATCTCCGCATTCCAGTGCAGCTTCACATGTGGAGCGTATTCCTTCATGGTAGCCAGCACGGATGGATCATTAAACTCCACACCATCAATACCGATTCTGCCAAGTGCTTGAACATATTCAGGCAATTCTTTTAACAATTCGTTGGACATCAGATTAGTCATGGATACATACACACGCGCCTGATGTTTGGCTGCAATGGCAACCACCTCTGCTGTCTCTTCCACGCTAAAGCTGCCTGGAAGACGCATGCCGAATCGATCATCTCCAATAACCAGAGCATCTGCTCCCGCCTGGAGCAGCACTTCTGCCTCTTTCACATTCGCTGCTGTAACAAGCAGTTCATGTTTCTTACTCATATAATCCCCTCCGCTTATTGCGCAGCCTTACTTTTGGCTATATTTTGCTGGTGTTCCTTATACGTTTTGGCAAATAGATGTCCAGACGAGCCATCCTTTTTTGTCACATAGAACAGATACTCCGAAGCTTCCGGATTTAGCGCTGCTTCAATGGACGGAAGACTTGGACTGGCAATTGGACCTGGTGGCAAGCCTTTATTCAGATACGTATTATACGGACTTTTCACCTTTAGATCCTTGAAAAACAATCGTTCCTTCGGTTTGTCGAGCAGATATTGCACAGTAGCATCAATCTCCAGCTTCATATCCTGTTTGATCCGATTGTAGATTACACCTGCAACCAGAGCACGTTCCTCATCCACCACAACTTCTTTCTCCACAAGTGACGCAATCGTCAGCAGTTCATGCAGGGAAAGGTTCTTTTCCTGAAGCTTGGCTTCCAAATCAGGAATGGAATTAATCTTGGTCTGGAATTCTTCCAGCATCCGTTGCATCACATCATGCGTGGAACTTCCCTTTTTCAGCTCATACGTCTCCGGGAACAGATACCCTTCCAATACGTAGCGAAGTTCTTCATCCACTGGAATATCTTTGATGATATCTACATCAAAGGCCGAAGGATCATTGGCCAGCTTGATGAATTCATCCCGATCTACAACATGCTCATAAGAAAGCTTACCCGCCATTTGCAAAACGTTATAACCCTCCGGAATCGTAAATTTCACCATTTCCTCAGGTACAACTTCCCCACTACTCAGCTTGCTAACAATCTCATCATATGTCACGCCAGGATTCATAGAATATGTACCCGCCATGAAATTAGAACCTAGTTTCTTCCACTTTAAATACCCTTTAAAGGTTAACCCGCTTCGAATAAGGCCTTCTTCTTGAAGCTGATCCGCGATTTTCGAAGTTCCCGATCCGCTCTTAATCTCGAATACGATCGGTTCTGTAGAAGCTTCCACAGGACGCATCATACTCCATACGTAACCGCCTGCGCCTCCGGCAAGAACTACAATGATAAGCAGTATGACTACAATTGCTTTCCCTTTCAAAAAAGAAACAACTCCTTTACACAACCAAAAAGAGCGGACTTCTCCGCCCTCCCGGTTTTTTCAATTTGAAGCTGATTTAATCTTCGTCAATGGGGAGAGTACATTCATCATACAGTTCCGAGATGTTCTCCCACTCATCATCATCGTCGATCGTAACTAACTCTGGCATGATCTGGTCTTCACTTCCAGGCGATACTCGCAGAAGTTCAACCTCGTCATAAGGTCGCAACGAACTGCGGAGCACCGCGTACTGCTGACCGTTCACTTCGAACTCAGCCAACAAGTCATACGGTTGTGATTTACCGTTCTCTTCCTCGAGCTCAACATGAGCACCGAATGCCAGACGCAGTGAATCTGTCCATTTCAGGTCTTTGCGGCTATATTCCGTCATTTAGTTCGCTTCCTCTTCATCTTCAGCAAGAAATGTATTAAACGTCTCCTCGACGATATCCCATTCGGCATCATCTTGGATGACGAAAAGTTTAATATCGTCGCCCTCTTCTTCATAACGGAATGCATATACATCCGTTTCGCCATCTTCAGGTTCAACCGGAGCAACCATCATGTACTTGGCCTCCGAACCATCTACTTCAAACTTCATGATGACTTCAAATTCCTCTTCATTACCCTCGTCATCCGCAATGTAAATAATTTCCGCTTCTTCTTCCATACCCAGTTGATCTTCAGCCATTGTTGATCCCCTCACCTTCTACTATTGGCATCCAAATAATTTTGCAAAATCAAGCTTGCGGCCATTTTGTCCACAACCTGCTTGCGTTTTTTCCGACTGACATCCGCTTCAATCAGCGTACGTTCTGCTGCCATGGTTGTCAGCCGTTCATCCCAAAGGTGAACAGGTAAATTCAGTTCATCCCGCAGGCGTTCGGCAAAAGCAATGCATATCTCACCGCGCGGTCCTACGGTGCCGTTCATGTTTTTGGGAAGTCCGACTACGATCTCACTAATCTCATGCTCACGCACAAGTTCGGCAATCCGAGCGAACTCGCCTTCATCACGGCGGCGTTCTAGCACTTCCAATCCCTGGGCAGTCCAACCGAAGGCGTCACTCGCGGCAACTCCGATTCTTCGGTCCCCATAGTCCAAACCTAATATTTTCATCCATGCTCTCCCATCCTGGGGCCTGCTCAGGTCGATTCAACATCGCCTTCTCAAGCTTCAGGCTGTCTTCTGTCGGTTCATTTCCCGCTGCCTGCATGGCTGCAACACAGCGGAAGCGGCGTACATTACCGGTGATTGGCCAGATAGGAACGTACAAGCTCTTCAATCAGCTCATCGCGCTCCTTTTACGGACCAGACTACGTGCGTTGTTGTGACGAGGAATGTATGCCGGGTCTCCGGAAATCAGATACCCAACAATCTGGTTGATCGGATTATACTCCTTATCGACCAATGCATCATATACTGTGAGAAGAATCTCTTTGGATGATGCTTCCTGTTCGTCACCTTTCACATTAAATTTAACCGTCTTATCCATGGAGTCCATTGATGACACCTCGCTCCTGCATGAACATGGGGACCATGTCCTGCCGAATTGATTTCTGTTTATATAATAACATATTCTGACTGCCACAAGTAAACAAAGGATAAGGCAATTGTGTTTTTTGCTTGTCCTTTACTGGCTTCAGCATATTGCATCAGTCGATTCCACTCGCTCTCAGGTACAAAAGTTGGACGGGAAGAAGCATCCCGATCCAACCTCCGTATAACGAACAGAACCTTTCGAACTATATTTTGGCCTTTGAAAGCCCTCGTTCGATTTATGCAGTATGCCCGCTAACCAGCGAAACCGCCAGTTTCAGCGCTTCATCCAGCTTGGTCGCATCCTTGCCTCCGGCTTGCGCCATATCTGGACGTCCACCGCCACCGCCGCCGCATACTGCTGCGACTTCTTTGACGATTTTACCAGCGTGCAGTCCTTGTTTTACTTGTTCAGCAGGTACAGCTACAACAAAATTCACTTTGCCGTCCGCTGGAGCACCCAATACGAGTACCGCGTTAGGCAATTTTACTTTCAACTCATCTGCCACTGTACGCAGCGCATCCATGTTCGGAGCATCTACGCGTGCTGCCAGCAATTGTGTATTTCCTGCTTGTACCACTTGATCCGTCAATTGACCAGCTTCCATGGCACTCAGCTTGCTTTGCAGGGATTCAGTCTCTCTGGCTGCTTCTTTCAGTTGTTGATTCAGACCTTCAATCCGTTTAGGTACATCAGCCACATTTGCTTTGAGCAGTGCTGCTGATTGTTTGAGCAGTTCCAACTGGCTTTCCACATACAGATATGCGCCGCGGCCAGTTACAGCTTCGATCCGACGAACGCCGGAGCCGATTCCGCTCTCGCTCACCAGTTTGAAGATTCCAATCTCTGAAGTATTATTTACGTGACAGCCGCCACAAAGTTCCAAACTGTAGTCTCCAACTTGAACGACACGTACAATATCTCCATATTTTTCGCCAAACAGGGCCATCGCGCCCATTTCTTTGGCTTCATCAATAGCTTTCAGCTCGATGTTCACGTTCAGACGATTCCAGATCTGTTCATTCACCTGACGTTCAATCTCTGTCAACTCTTCCGGTGTGATGCTGCCGAAGTGAGAGAAGTCAAACCGCAGACGCTGTGGCTCTACGAGCGATCCGGCCTGGTTTACGTGTGTGCCGAGCACATCTTTGAGTGCCTTGTGCAGCAAGTGGGTTGCCGTATGGTTTTTGATAATGTCGCCACGTTTCGCTGAGTCTACTTCGGCGTTGATCACATCACCTACACGCAGTTCACCGGACTCCACAGTCACCAGATGTACATGTTGTCCGAGTGGAGCTTTGAACAAACCTTGTACTTTCGCTGTTCCACCAGCACCGCGCAGCAAGCCCTGATCACTCACTTGACCGCCACTTTCCGCGTAGAACGGAGTCTTGTCCAGAACAACCTGACACGTTTGGCCTTCGCCTACAGTTTCAACAAGGGCGTCACCAGCTACGATGGCTACCACTTTTGCTTCCGTCAACAGGTCAGTATAACCAACAAACTCGCTTTTAACCTCCAGGTCAGCAAGTGGTCCACCTTGAACTTTCATGCTCTCGTTCTCTTGACGCCCAGCACGTCCAAGCTCACGTTGTTTCTGCATGGAAGCATCAAAACCTTCACGATCCACAGTCAGACCATGCTCTGCGGCATAATCTTCAGTCAGGTCAAACGGGAAACCGTACGTATCATATAGTTTGAAAGCTTCAGGTCCGCTAATAACCGTGCGTCCTTCGGATTTGGCTGTGCCGCTGATATCAGCCAGAATAGCCAGACCATCTGTGAGTGTCTCGTGGAAACGCTCTTCTTCGGTTTTAATCACTTTGGCGATGAATTCCTGTTTGTCCACTACCTCAGGGTAGTACATTCCCATCACTTCACCAACGGTTGTAGTCAGTTCATACAAGAATGGACGGTCAAGTCCAAGCACTTTTCCATATCGAACTGCACGACGAAGCAAGCGACGGATGACATATCCACGTCCTTCATTACTTGGCAGAACGCCATCACCTACTGCAAAGGCAACCGTACGGATATGATCGGCAATGACTTTCAGTGCAACATCAATCTCTACGCTGTCGTTATATTTCACACCCGCAAGAGCGGCTGTTCTTTGAATCATCGGTTGGAACAGGTCTGTGTCGAAGTTGGAATCCACATTTTGCAGAATGGAAGCAAAACGCTCCAAACCTGCACCTGTATCAATGTTTTTGTTAGGAAGCGGTGTGTAGCTGCCATCTTTGTTATGGTTGAACTGGGAGAATACCAGATTCCATACTTCCAGATAACGTTCGTTTTCCCCACCTGGATACATTTCAGGATCACTCATGTCGTTGCCATAAGCTTCGCCGCGGTCATAGAAGATCTCGGTACAAGGTCCACATGGGCCTTCGCCGATATCCCAGAAGTTTTCATCCAATTTAATGATACGCTCAGCAGGTAGCCCCACTTTTTCGTTCCACAGTTTGAATGCTTCTTCATCTTCCGGATATACCGTTACGGACAGACGCTCCGGATCGAATCCGATCCACTCTTTGCTGGTCAAGAATTCCCACGCCCATGTTACGGTCTCTTCCTTGAAGTAATCTCCAATAGAGAAGTTGCCGAGCATTTCGAAGAACGTATGGTGACGACGCGTTTTGCCAACATTCTCGATATCATTGGTACGGATACATTTTTGGGAGTTCGCAAGGCGCGGGTTCTCCGGCTTCTCACGTCCATCAAAATATGGTTTGAGCGGTGCCATACCCGCATTGATCCACAGAAGGGAAGGATCGTTGTGAGGTACGAGCGATGCGCTCGGCTCGATTTTGTGACCTTTACTTGCAAAAAACTCTATCCATTTGGACCGGATTTCACTGGCTTTCATACTGGATGCCCCCATTAAATTATAATAGTCCGTTGCGTATTCGCTCCGGTTGGTCAACATTGATTTTGTAAAAATAAACACAAAAAACGCCCCTGAATAATCAGGGACGATGTTATCGCGGTACCACCCTGGTTATTGCTGTTCATCCCTTGCTGCCCGGACAAACAAACAATCTCCTCGTTCATGCGAAGTAACGGTCGCTCCCGGCAGGGTTGTCCTGCACTCCGAAATTAGCTTTCCGCCGCTTCATCTTTCAAGACTCTTCCAGCCATCAGTTCAGGCTCACCCTGATCTGAAGAAGTCTATTCTCTGAGGAAAGGAACCCTCGGCGTACTTTATTTCATCATCGATTTCATGTTCTAAACATACACACTCATTATATCGGTAGCACAAGCGGGTGTCAACGCGGGCCAGTTGATGTTTTAGGTCTACTATTTAGTCGGTCCTTCGTTTGATGTAATAGGCGAAAAAGTGTTGCACAATCACCTTCAGTACGGCAAAAACAGGTACTGCCAGAATTAAACCTACAATGCCTGCCAGTTCACCTCCGACGAGCAGTGCAAATATAATCGACAGTGGGTGCAGATGCAACGTACGCCCCACCACTTGAGGAGAAATAACGTTGCTCTCCAGCACCTGGCACAGTGTATTCACAATAACAACAAGCAGCACCATTTTAAACGATACAGTTGATGCCATGACCACAGCAGGAGCAGCTCCAAGGAACGGCCCCAAATAGGGCACAATGTTGAACACAGCTACGATGCTTGCAAGCAGCAGGGCATACGGCATATCAATGACGATATAACCAATATAGGCAAAGATACCAACAATGACACAGACAATAAACTGTCCCCGAATGTAGTTCCCCAGTGCAGTATCGATCTCTTTCATCACCGAGACAATCGCTTTACGACGTGAACGCGGAAGATACGCCACAATGGTGCGCTCAAACACCTCAAAGTCTTTTAACATATAAAAGATCAGAAATGGCACGATAAACACATTGAATAACACATTAATGGTCGCCCCGATATTATCCATTAACACGGTAATTCCCTGAGTTAGTCGATCCTCCATCTGAAAAAACCAACTGTTCATGCCTGTTCGCACACTTGGCGGCATTAATTTGTGATCCATATTGTTCATCAGGCTCTGTGCACGCATGGACAGTTCCGGCATATGCTCGTTGAGTTCCCCAGCTGTTCAATCAATACCGGAATGACATTCATCAGAATGACACCGAGACAGGTCAGGAAAAAGGCATATATGAGGAGTACCGCAATCGTACGCGGCACCTTGCGCCCTCCCAGCATGCTGACAATCGGATTGAGTACATAGGATATGATAAGGGCTACGATAAAGGGTGCCAACACTGTTTTCAGGAACGCATATATGTGAAGCAGTAAAGGCCGCAGCAGCCAAATAAAATATAAAATGATCAATCCGAGCAGCAGCCAGATCGCGTAACGGAACAGCTTGTTTTTGGTTAATTGCTCCACTTGCATCTCTCCTTTTGGACTGGCTCTGAGAGTCAGTATATGTAGGAAAGGTAATATTTATTAACACAGCGCAGAAGTGGAAAGAGCAATCCTAACTTTTTTCTTAAACCCAAAAAACGCCTCCTTCATCAGAGAAGGAAGCGCATTTTGCAGTACAGGTTAGCATATAATCATACATACACCAGCCGAACCACTATGTAACCGCATCTATATACATCTGCCAACAATTAACGACAGCCTCCCATGACAGACATTGTCATGAAACCGCATATAGAGGAAGTTATTCTGCTTATTAAGAAGAAGCGTGAATATGAGGGAAGTCTTGTGGCAGCTCGTCCCCGAAGAACAAATCATCCAGGGAGCTCAGCGTACCGTCTTCTTCCACCTGATATACAGACATTTTCTCACCGTTCACCGTTAATTCAATAAAGCATCCCCAGCAATAAAACTGGTGGGAACCAATTTTCCCGATATCTTTGGAACTACAGTTTGGACATTTCATATTCATTCACCTATCCATTAACAGAATGAATGGCATTTTCCAAGCGTTGTTCACTCAGAGACGGCACCATAATGGCACTTTCCCCGATGGACATATCGCTTGTACATGGCAGCCATTTGCGGCCCTCGATCAGATCGGACACAAAACCGTCCGTAATTTCAATCCCTATTATTGTATTTCCCAACTCTTGGTCAAAATAAACATCGGAGACACGCCCAAGCAGCAAACCTTCTTCGGTGAGCACGGACATCTCCTTCAATTTAGACCGACCGAGGAGGTACGTGTATTTTATGTCGTCGGCTCCCGTCTTACGGACAGCCTGTTGATTACGGATCATGACGGCATCTTCGCCGTAGGCAACGATATCTTGCCACTGCACGATTTTGACATGATTGGTAAACAGACCTTTGTTCTCAAGCTCAATGCCTTCGATCTCCCAATCATCATTCACAATGAAATCCTGGATTTTACCGACCTGCTTCCCGTCCTCAACATCAAAAACGGCAAGTCCGATCATTTCCTGAAGCTTCATCGCTGGGTCCCCCTCATCTTCTTATCATTAAATAGGCGCGGCGCTATTGCTAGGTATGCCCAAAGTTGATGAGTGGCAATCAGACGCCGATCATCAAAACCGCTTCTATCCAACCGATGAAATGGAACTTCTTCCCTCCTTCTGTTCCATGTGTAAAGTTCCCCTTAGGGTCTATTACGCAGACGTCCAAGAATGGTTCCAATTTTTTCGGCGGTTATCATGATTTCTTCCGTAGTATTACCCAATCCCCAGCTAAATCGAATCGCAGAGTGTAAAAATGTTTCAGGCAATTTCATCGCTTTGAGCACATGAGAGACTTCAAGTGAACCTGAAGTGCAGGCAGAACCGCTTGCAACAGCAATCCCTTCCATATCCAGATTCATTAACATCGTCTCTGTGGACACTTCCGGAAAGCTGATATTCAGGATGTTTGGCAGCGTATGCTCCAGGTGTCCATTCACGTGAAAGTGCTCCGTCCCCACATGAATTTCAAGCTGTTCCAACAAAAGTTTACGCAATTCCAAATCATGCTGCCGATGCGCCTCCGTTTGTGCTGATGCAATCTTGAGCGCCTCTGCAAATCCGGTAATACCTGCGATATTTTCCGTACCAGCGCGACGCTGACGCTCTTGCAACCCACCGTGAGCTCTTGCTTCCAGCACAATTCCTCGCCGGACATAGAGTGCACCCACGCCCTGAGGTCCATTGATTTTATGCGCTGAGAAGCTGATCAGGTCCACAGGCAGTTCCTTACAGGAAATATTCTGGCTGCCCAGAGCCTGAACTGCATCGGTATGGAAAAGGATATTATGCTGACGGGCAAGCTCACCTACCTCGCGGATCGGCTGAATCGTGCCTACTTCATTGTTGGCATACATCATGGTGATTAACACCGTATCCGGTCGAATGGCCTCTTGCAACTCATCCAAATTTATTCGTCCATAACGATCCACAGATAGATAGGTTACTTCATAACCTTGCCGCTCCAATTCCTGACACGTATGCAAGACAGCATGGTGCTCAATTGCAGTCGTAATGACGTGTTTCCCCTTATCCTGCCTGGATGAGACTACTCCAAAGATTGCCAGATTGTCGCTCTCCGTGCCGCCTCCGGTGAATACCAATTCGTCCGGGAAACAGCCCAAAGACGCCGCAATGACATCCCTTGCTCCGCTGACAGTCCGTTTGGCCTCACGCCCAAAGGCATGGATACTTGATGCATTGCCAAATTGTCCTGTCATGACGTTCATCATCGCTTCTGCGACTTGTGGATGCATAGGTGTCGATGCGGCGTGATCCAAATAAATTCGTTTCATTTATCTTCACCCCGTTATATGTTAAATTTCTATCTCATGGCAAACTGTCAAAATTGGAAACTGAAACGGATGCTCTGTTGTCACATCTTCGTGTATAATGTTATATATCCATTTCAAAAAGGAGAGAGAGACATGAGTGATCCCATTCTCGGGCAGATTCTGAATCAGCTTCAACAAATGGACAAACGATTCGACAGTATCGACGTACGTCTTGAAAAGATGGAAGACAGACTGAATACCATGGATAGCAGACTGGACACCATAGAGGAACAAACTAAAAACATTCCGCTTCTTCAACAAGCTGTTCTGGAAACATTGACCGTTACGAAACGTCTTGACGCTTCCCAATCCGCCTCTGAACGCAAAGTAACTACCGAATTGAATACCCATCAGCACAGCATTGATATTTTGAATCGCCGTCAGTTACGCATGGAAGCTGATATAGAAACCTTAAAAAGTCGCTGATTCACAAGATAGACAGTTAGGCTCCAACTTGACCAACTTGTAAATCTGCGGCTTTGAATACATAGTCCCTGCTCAATTAAAGTATTCTGTAGAAAAAATGAAGAACAAAGTACCCATTGGCATGTCTAAAGCCCCCAAGTTGGGGGCTTTATTGTGTCTTCTGTGATGCGAATTAGTGACCTTAAATGTAAAACATGTAGCTATCTTTTTGTCCTGATCCTGGAAGGTAATCAGGTCTTTCAGTGTGGTGGAATCCAACACTTCCGCAATCCCGTCACGAATACGCAACCACAGATCACGTTTCGCCGGATCATCTTCCTCCGTGAAGTCTACTGGAGAGATTGGCCCTTCCAGTACACGGATTACATCGCCTGCAGTCACGGTTGCAGGATCACCCGCAAGGATATAACCGCCGTAAGCACCTCTAATGCTCTTCACCAGTCCTGCATTACGTAGTGGAGCAATCAGCTGCTCCAGGTAATGCTCCGAGAGCTGGTTGCGCTCGGCAATGCTTTTAAGTGATGTAGGGCCTTCGCCTGTTCTGGCAGCAAGCTCCATCATGATTGTGAGGCCGTAACGGCCTTTTGTCGATATTTTCAAAGGAGTCACCTCTTTCAATTTTCAGAAACGATTGGAAACTTTATATTTTATCCTGTGGTCCACGACCTTTTGTTTTACGATCTGTCCACAGCAGAGATTCATAGAACTAATCTTTAACCTTCTAATTCTCCGTATTCCGATCATAACCCTCAGCTAATGTTAACATATCTGCATGCTTTATGGAAAAGAAAGATTGACGATATTCCAAAATGTGCGTCTGTGGTGGACACTATCCAAAATTGGCCGGGTGTATCGTATCTTGAGTCCGGTTATGCTAGAATAAGAAACGAAACACATTTATATATAGAAATGGTGATAACGATGTCCAAAACAATTGAAAATACACGGGTCGTCGTTGGCATGTCCGGAGGTGTCGATTCTTCCGTTACCGCACTGCTGCTGAAAGAGCAAGGGTACGATGTCATCGGCATTTTCATGAAAAACTGGGATGACACCGACGAGTTCGGCCACTGTACCGCTGAAGAAGATTCAGAGGATGTACGCCGCGTATGTGAACAGATCGGCATTCCTTACTACACTGTCAACTTCGAGAAAGAGTATTTTGATAAAGTATTTACCTATTTCCTTGATGAATATAAGTCGGGCCGCACGCCAAATCCGGATGTCATGTGTAATCGTGAGATCAAATTTGGTGAATTCCTGAACAAAGCTCTGGATCTCGGCGCAGATTATGTAGCTACAGGACACTATGCTCGTCTGATTGAAGAAGATGGCACACTCAAGTTGCTTCGTGGTGTGGATAACAATAAGGATCAAACGTATTTCCTTAACGCACTCAATCAGAACCAGCTGTCCAAAGCCATGTTCCCGATTGGTCATCTGCCCAAACCGGAAGTACGCAAAATCGCAGAAGCGGCTGGTTTGTATACTGCCAAGAAAAAGACAGCACAGGTGTCTGCTTCATCGGTGAGCGTAATTTCAAAGAGTTCCTGAGTAACTATCTGCCTGCCAAAGGTGGAGACATGGTTGATATCGCAACTGGTGAAGTCAAAGGTCGTCATGATGGTCTGATGTACTACACACTTGGACAACGCCAAGGTCTTGGCATTGGCGGTTCCGGCAATGGTGAACCCTGGTTCGTTGCAGACAAGAATCTGGAGAAGAATCAACTGCTTGTTGTTCAGGGCGATGCCCATGCAAGCTTGTACTCCACGGGTCTAATCGCAACGGGTGTGAACTGGATTGCTGGTGAAGAGCACATGCCTAATGTGCCATTCCGTTGTACTGCCAAATTCCGCTATCGTCAGCCGGATCAAGGTGTTACATTGACCTGGCAGGAAGATGGAAGTGTAGATGTACAATTTGATCAGCAGCAAAAAGCCATTACGCCAGGACAAGCCGTTGTTTTCTACGACGGAGAGGTCTGCCTGGGTGGGGGTACGATCGATCAGGTGCAAAAAGTACCTGTACCTGCAATGCAATAATAGAGCTTGTCCATTAAAATGCGGATTATACACAATACCGTGTATCCCTATTAAAAAAGCCGTCTTTCATGTATACCATGAAGGATGGCTTTTTTCCTGCTTTTCTTTGCAAAAAATAAAATTAGTTCGTTATGCAGTCAACCAGACTCCTGCCAAGCAGGCCAACACCCCAACTACAACCGAACTGACGACGTAGAGCGCCGCTCTTACGTATCGTTGTCGACCCATAAGTCCTAACGTTTCATAGCCAAAGGTGGAGAACGTGGTGTACGCACCGCAGAACCCGGTTCCCCAGATCACCCAGATTCCATCTGAGATCATTGCAGATTGATGCCACCCGTATAACAGCCCAAGCAGCAGTGAACCACTGATGTTGATGATCCATGTTCCCCATGGAAAAGCCGTTCCCAGCAAGCCAGAGACCCATTTTCCCAGACTGAAACGCAGTACCGCACCCAGCACACCTGCCAACCCAATCCACAGGATCATGAGGCAGCACCCTCTTGTCTTTGTGCTCCCAACATGCGATGTCCAAGGCTCATTCCCAGCGCACAGAGCAACAACCCTGCCAACAGACTTACGATCATATAAATAGCGGCACTGATCCATTCGCCCTCTTCGGATAAACGAACAATATCCAGTGTAAACGTGGAGAATGTTGTAAATGCGCCAGTAAAACCTGTGCCAATCGCCAGTCGAAGTTGTGGTGTTATTTTGCCTGGAACAGCTATGGTAAAGAACCACCCTAAAAAAGACTGCCCATCGCATTGATTAACAGCACTGCCCAAGGGACCCCCATGGACAGTTGGTATCGCCAACTGTATGGAATATCGGGTCACTGTTCCGAGAAATCCACCTGCCCCTATATACAAAAGCTCTTTCATGTTATGTGCATCTCCCGAGTGATCTGACTGATCTTACAAATCCCTACGCCGCTGTTGGTTTAACCTAATCTTCGATTCGTTCCCCTGCTCCGTGGCCTCATAGAATACTCTCCGTGAGAGCTGCTTCGGCAAATATTCTTGTTTCACGTAATGCCCCGGATAGTTGTGTGGATATTGATAACCCTCATGTCCAAGCTTCACGGCACCCGAGTAATGCGTATCTCGCAAGTGAAGCGGAACTTCTGCCGATTTTACCTCATCAATGGCGTTCATGGCTTTGGAAATGGCGGTGTACACCGCATTGGATTTTGGACTTTCGACCGCAAACAGAATCGCTTGTGCAATGTTCAGCTTGGCTTCGGGCCAGCCGTTATTCCGGTACGCATCAAGTGCTCCAATCGCCTGAGTCATGGCTTGCGGGTTCGCAAGTCCAATATCTTCACTGCTCGCTGCAATCAGACGCCGAATGAAGGTCATCGGGTCCATGCCGAGCTTCTCCACCGCGTATAGAAACCAGAACAGCGCCGCATCACTGGAACCCCGAATACTCTTGTGAAATGCAGACAGCACATCATACTGTGTCGATTCATCCGCCTTCACAATGGGGCGCCGAATAGACTCTTCAGCTACACCAAGCGTGATATGAATGGACCCATCCTTCTCCGGTGGCGTGGTCAACGCAGCCAGTTCAAGCGCATTAAGCGCACGCCGAATATCTCCGTTGGCCATCGTTGCAATATGTTCAAGCGCCTCATCGTCCGCCTGCAGCTCCATGAACCCCAGACCTTTGTCCGCATCGCTCAATGCTCTGCGCATCGCAATTAGGGAATGATCCTTGTTTAGCGATTCTAGCTGAAACAGAGTAGAACGGCTCATCAAGGCCCCATTGACATAATGAAAGGGATTCTCTGTTGTTGCTCCGATAAAAATAATCGTGCCCTTCTCTACCGCTGGCAATAGCGCATCCTGACGTGAACTGTTAAACCGGTGTACCTCGTCGAGGAATAGAATGGTTTTGGTTCCATACAGCTGTTTGTTCGTTTGCGCCTGTTCGATGACTTCACGCACATCCTTGACGGAAGCTTCCACTGCATTCAGTCGAACGAACTGTCCTTGCGTTTGCTGGGAAATAATATGTGCCAAGGTAGTCTTGCCACATCCAGGCGGGCCGTATAACAAGATTGACGAAATCTGATCAGCCTCGATGGCGCGCCGGAGTAATTTCCCCGGTCCAATAATATGTTCCTGTCCAATATATTCATCCAGATGCTCTGGCCGCAAGCGGTCCGCGAGCAATCTAGCTTGTGGTTTTGACTCTTGTTGAAACGAAAATAAATCCATTGCTCATCACTTCCTTAACGGATTGCCTTGCCTTGATTACAATTACACTTCTGATGGTTCTCCACTCTCTATCATATCATACTCTCGCGGTAACATAGCCATAAATGCATGAAGTGCACTACTGACAAAGGCATCCTTGCGAGTAATAAAATGAGTCATCATGCGATTCATACCTACGGGGAGTGTATGCGTGCGCAGTAATCCATTTTTGATCTGCTGCCTAACCACAATCTCTGGTAACAAGGAAATTCCCATGCCGGATGTAACCCCACTAATAATCGCTTCAAGGGTTCCAAATTCCATAATTACTGGGCGGGTAACACCACCCACCTCTAACCATTCCTCCAAAATCTGACGATAGGAACACCCCATGCTGTAGACAAGAATGGGTTTACTCTTAAGATCTTCATCCGTAGGACCCATACCAGAATAGACAACAAATAGTTCCTCATCAAATACGGGAATAGAAACGATATCAGGATGATCACAGGGACAGCCTATAAATGCTCCCTCCAATTCATACCCAATAACCTGATCCATAAGCATCTGCGAATTTCCAGTAACCAGTGACAAGGAGACATCTGGATACTGTTTATAATATCTGACGAAAAGTTCAGGTAGTCGCACGGCCGCAGCGGTTTGTGTAGACCCTATTCGCATTGGACCCGATGGTGTGCTCGTCGCCCGAAGCGCCTTGGAAGCATCATTCAGCAAACCGATAATTTTATCTGCATAGGTCAGCAACATTTCTCCGGCTGGAGATAACGTCATGCCTCGGTTATGACGAATGAACAACGTTGTACCTACTTCTGCTTCCAGATGCCGGATTCGTGCCGTTACGTTCGATTGAACATACCCCAGTTTAGAAGCAGCTTTGGTCAGATTCCCTTCCTGTGCAACACACTGAAATATTCTAAGATCCCCGCTCTCCATGGTCCCCCCACTCTGACATCATTCAAAATGATATCCGTTTCATTACCAATCATTATACTTCATATGTAAACCGGACTACAATTCATGTAGATCCCAAACCAGTCATCTGACTGGATGATGATAAGGAGTGTTCAGCATGACATACTGGAAAAATAGAGTTGCTCTGATCACAGGTGGTGGAACAGGTATAGGACGTGCTGTAAGTGAGATGCTCGCTGAACGCGGAGCCTTGGTCGCTGTTAACTATTCCCGCTCACAAGAGGCAGCAAGAGAGACTGTTCAACACATTTTGGATACGGGAGGCCATGCATTCGCCGTTCAAGCCAATGTTGCCAATGATCTTGATGTCCGGCGGATGGTCACTACAATAACTGAAACCTATGGCCCGATCACTGCACTTGTAAATAACGCCGGAATCACGCGTCATATCCCCATGCACGATCTGGAGTCTGTTACAGATGACGTCTGGAATGAGCTGGTTGATGTGAATGTGAAAGGCATGTTTCATTGCGCTCGTGCAGTGACGGAAGGTATGAGACAGGCTGGCGCTGGTTCTGTCGTAAATCTGGGCAGTATCGCAGGCAGTACGGGTTCGGGCTCATCCCTTCCTTACGCCGTCTCCAAAGCGGCAGTTCATGGTCTGACCTTATCACTTGCGCACGCACTCTCACCACACATTCGGGTGAATGCTATCGTCCCTGGCGCAGTTGCGACAAGGTGGTGGGCTGGAAACGAGGAGCGAATGTATCGTCTTGGTGGAGAAGTGTTATTACAACATATTGCCTCACCTGAAGATATCGCACACATGATCTGTGCTGCGCTTGAACAGCAATCCATGACCGGGCAGCTAATTACTGTAGATAGCGGACAGACGTTATGAGCTCCATTCATGTTAAAGATACCCGGATCATAAAACCATTGAAATATACACTATTGATCATTTTGACAACGCTAATCATGGGTACTTCTTTTCCAGTTGGCAAGATCGGCATGTTATATGCCCCACCTTTCCTGCTCATGGGCATACGTTATGTACTGGCTGGTGGATTGATGGCCTTGTTCCTTCGTAAACGTCCTTTGCCTACTGGATGGCAGTCTTGGTTGAAAATAACCCTCATTGGTCTGTTCCAATCCGCAGGAGTGATGGGCTGCGCCTACTACAGCATGAACTGGATTACATCCGGTGAATCCGCCATTATTACGTTTACCAATCCGCTACTGGTCATTATCCTCAGTGCTCTCTTATATAGAGTGACCTACCGTTTCAGTCAGTGGATCGGTGTTATACTCGGTTTCATCGGGATAATGTTAACTTTTGGGTGGCAGATGAGCTTTAGCCCCGGAACCTGGATTGGATTTGGTGGAGCGATTTCCTTTGCCGTGTCCACATTGCTCATCAAACGCTGGGGTAATGGCTATGATACTTTTGTCTTAACAGCCTATCAGATGCTTGCTGGAGGTGCTGCGTTGCTTCTGCTGAGCGTATGGACTGAACAACCTCACTTTATGGTCAATACCACCTCGGTTATGGCGCTGCTCTGGTTAACGCTTGTTTGCTCCATCATTCAGTTTTCACTCTGGTTTTATCTGCTGCAGAATAGTGACCCAGCCCAAACCAGTTCGTATCTGTTTCTGGCACCGTTCTTTGGTGTACTATCGAGTTGGATTTTGCTGGGAGAGCACGTTCAGTGGTTTGCATTAGCAGGCGGTTTATTCATTGGTGTTGGTATATTCCTGGTGAACCGTCGCTCATCCAAAATGAGAAATAGCGTAACATAAACTTGAACTCCCCGTCGTTCTTCGTTGGAAGATTAAGCAATTCTCGCACAAAAGCAAAAAAGGCATGCGCTTATGGGATTTTCCCATGAACGCCATGCCTTTTCTTGTATAAGCAAACTTTATCTAACCAAGCTCTGGCCAACCCTGAATGGTTACGGGTTCGCCATCGGGATTATGTGTTGCAGCCGCATAGATCGGCAGTACACCGTCATGGAACAACCACAATTCGTGCAAGGCCCGTGTACAACCAACGTACAACAGCTTTGCATCACCCGCATTTGGCAAATAATGCTTCTGGTCTACGTCTGCCACAATAACGGCATCAAACTCCAACCCTTTGGACAAGTAGACCGGTAAAACGGAGTGTCCACCCGTGTACTGCTTTTTGCCACCATCGATCAGGTTTAGATCCCAGCCTCCGTCCTGAAGTTCACGATGAAGTTCCTCTGCTTCATGCAGTGTACGGGTCAGGATGGAGACTGTTCGGTAGTCTTTGACCGTTAACACCTTCAAAGCCTGCTCCAGACTCGCCGTCCGCCCTTCGCCTCCATAAGCCAGCGTCCGAACCGGATCACCACTCCGGAAAACAGGAATCGCCGTAATTCCGCTCTTGACGCCACGTTCCAGAATCGTATTGGCATAATCGATAATTTCCATCGTCGAACGATAACTTCGGGTCAATGCAAAGTATGCATTCTGTTCCTCAGGAAACAGAGAACTCATCTCTTCCCACGCATGAACACCACGGTACTCATGAATGCCTTGAGACAAGTCACCCAGTATAGTGAAGGAATGCCCTTTGACGAACTGATCCAATAACGCCACATGAAAAGGAGAAAAGTCCTGTGCTTCATCAATCACGACATGATCGAACCGCTCCGAACCCTCAATATCATGGACCAATGTATGAATGTATACCAATGCAGGCAGATCCTCTTCACGGACGATATCCTGCTTCAGATCTGCTGCCGTTTGTTTCATGACTAGTTTTGGAATAAGCCCGCTGAGCGAGGCTGGCACAGAACCACCCTTTGCAGCTTTGAACAGCTGTTTGTATAACGTAAGCGGCTCGTATTGAGGCCATTTTTTGGCATAGGCTTTCTCACGAGTAGACGCTTTTTCTTGCGTTCTTTGCGCACAGCTTCTGGCATCGGTTTCTTAAGTTCCATCTCAATCCAGCGGTGAACTCGCGCCATGACCCGTTCTTTGCGTTTGGCCAACGGATAATGTTTGTATTCCTCACCGAACCAGTTCTCGATCTCCGTCTTGCTGAGCACCTTACCATCCCATGGACTGAAGTCCATATCTGGTACGGAATCCGCTTCCATCCCCGAGAGCCACTCTCGAATAAGCTCCATGAAACGGATCGATCCTTTGTAACGTCCAGGTACATCATCATTCAACTCAGGTCGTGCATCAGGTGTTTCAAACCATGTGTTCAATGTATCCGACGTATTCGCCAAAGGCATTTCCAGCCCCAACAGATTCATCGCCCAATCCGGGAATGTCCGCTGCTGAATATCCCCTACTCCGAGTTCCGGGAGCACATCCGAGATGTAATCCAGGAACATGTGGTTGGGTGCAAAAATAACCATTTTCTCTGCAGATACCTGCTCCTTATACTGATACAGCAAAAAGGCAAGCCGATGCAGGGCAACCGTTGTTTTCCCGGATCCGGCTACACCTTGAATGATTAATGCGGTATTTCGAGCCGCACGAATGATCAGATCCTGCTCCGCCTGAATCGTAGATACGATATCACGCAGTTTGTTATCCTTGTTCTCTCCCAGACGATAAACGAGGAATTCATCAGATACCGCTGGCTGGTCGCTGTCACGGTTATATGTATCCGCCACACGTTCCAATATCCGCTGTCGAATGACAACGTTTCGTTTCAGGTATACCAGACCTTCAATAAGCCCTTCCGGGGCTTCATACGTAGCGGAGGCTTCGCCTCCGGTAAATGAGTAAAACAGGCTGGCGACAGGAGCACGCCAGTCGATGACGAGCGGATGCTCTCCCACCTCTTCGCGGTCTACGCCGATTTTGCCAATATACAGCGGTTTCCGTGCACCACTGCCCTGTTCTTCGAAATCCAAGCGTCCGAAATAGGGTTGCTGCGCGCTCTTGGACAAGGCAGTGCGGCGCTCTTCGCGTCCAGCTTCCAGCACTTGTTCTGTGAAGTCGTGGCCGGTATACACCGGAATGTTCTGCAGTCGTTCCAGCTGACTGTCCACTTCCTCCATCGTTCGCTCTAACCTGTACTCTTCTTCTTGATAGGCACTTTGAAAGCTGTCTGACATGTTTCAGTTACCTCCTAAGAATATGTTTTGCTCTGCATCACCTAGATCTGGCAATACAAAAGGATACTTACTATATCACATAGAGCAATTGAAAGCCACATCCGTTTTGTAGGCTTACTTTTGTAATATATGAGGCTCATCTGAATTGATAATTAATGATGGCACTGACAAGCGCACAACAACCAAACAAAATAAACCACCAGGCCCACTTGTTTCTGGCCTGCCCGCGCCTGCCGTTCAATGCGCCGTAAATCCCAATTAGCAGTACGATGGAGGAAAAGCTAATTCCTACGATCCAACCAGCCATTATATCTGCCCCCTTTATTTTCAGTACACGATCGGTGTCTCATTTCCTGGATTTTAGATGAAAAGCTCCTCCTCGAATATCCACATGGAATTCACTTTTTCCACTTTTGTGTATTAGATCGTTGCTGTCCTCATGAAGGGGAGTCAGATCAAATTCACTTTTAAACACTCCTGATCTTTCTTTAAGTATAATTTGAAAACCTTCGTTATCTGGAATGGAAACCACTGCCTTTGCCCCTGTTGATACGGAATGCAATCTCTCTGGCATCTTGAGACAGTCCATATTTAATCCTCTGCCTGTTGTGTTAATTTGCAAGTGACGAAACTCCCCAAAATGTCGATCTTGGCTGAACTGGATTGAAGATTGAGCTTATCTGCACTAAGGTGTTGCGCTTTCACTACGGATGCCACTGCGCTCAGTTCAAGCTCCTCCATCCTCCCTGATAGATCTACACTACCTGAGGTGATCTTACATTGACAGCGAGTAGCCAAAAGCCGATTCAACCGGAGTTGTCCTCCTGTGGAGTTTAGTAAAATACGATCAAAAACCCGAGCAGGAAGCTGAATCTCCAATGCTGTTCTACCGATATTTATTCCAACGAGGCCTCTCCTTTTTCTTCCGTCCACAATGCTTAAGGTATCCCCTCGTATGTTAACCTGCAGCAGCCTTCGCTTGGAAAAGCACGCATCCGCATATTGCATGACGTGAATCAGTTCATCCACACTCGGAAGAACTCTGATATCTCCTGACAACCAATTTAGCTGTATATCTTGAATGGATTGATCAATGTCTATGGTCTTGCATATGGCAAGCTCACTACTTTTCAACATCTTTTCCTCTCCATTTCAAACAATAGGTGTATGTTTATTCCGCCTCCGCATAGCCCCCGTGCTGGCATGCCGATTCGTAATTCGCTGAATGAGCTGTTCGCTAACGATATCTGCTCCCAAGAGCTTCATCATGTGCTGTAGAAACTTGAGTCTCTCCAATGTCTGTCCCTGATCTCGGCCAAAAAGTAAGGGATTAATCCAAATGTTGACGAGCAACATGAATATTTCGGCACACTCCAAAGGAAATTCGACTGAAATGGACCCATCCTCCTTGCCCTGTTCCATAATGTCGGCAATAATTCGAGCATCCTTCAGAACCCCTTCCTGATTCCACCAAGTACAAACTGTGGATTCTTGATCTGAGTGCTTAGAACCTGATCAATTGAGTTGGACTGGATTCCAGGATCAACGATAATATTTTCCAAAATACTGATGAGCTTCTGTCTGGCATCCGGAGCATGCGTGTTCTGGATGAGTTCCATAAACATCTCTTCTGCCCGCCCAAGCTCCTTCTCCATCACTGCACTAAGGATATCCTCCTTGGATTTGAAATGATGATATATTGCACCTTTGGACATACCTAATTCATCTATAATGTCTTGAATACTGGTCTTTTCATATCCCTTTTCGGTAAACATTTGAGTTGAGACTGTCAGAATCAGGTCCAGTGTCTGCTCAGGGTATTTATTTCTGGCCATAAGTCCCTCCTTATACATACCAACGGTCGGTATCTATAATATAGAGTATGTTGGTCTTATTGTAAATATTATGAATTTATAGAACTAGAAAAAAGATCCCCGTTAAATACCTCATGGGTATAACGGAGACCCTGCATTAATGAGAATTACTCTTCGTTTTGTACCGTAGCTGCATTTCCTTCCTGTGCCACAAACTGTTTTTGAGCTAATTCACGGTATACCGGGTGATTGCTAATTAATTCCTTATGAGTTCCTGTTCCGGTAACATGTCCATGCTCCAATACAACAATCTGATCGGAGTCCACTACTGTGGACAACCGATGTGCTATCACAATCGTGGTTCTGCCTTCCATCAGGTTGGACAAAGCCTGTTGTACTTCATATTCCGAGGTACTGTCCAAACTGGATGTGGCTTCATCCAACATAAGAATATCCGGACTGCGCAGTAAGGCACGAGCAATAGCAATCCGCTGACGTTGGCCCCCGGATAACTTAATTCCTCTCTCGCCCACTTCCGTGTCATAACCCTGTGGCAGCTTGTCGATAAAGTCGGCAGAATAGGCCATCTCAGCAGCTCGCCGGATCTCATCCATCGTGGCCTCACGACCTAATCCGTACGTGATGTTGTCTTTGATCGTACCCGCCATAAGTGGACTTTCCTGAGATACATACCCAATCTTGCTACGCCAGGAGGCCAAAGAATAATCTGTTATGGCTTGTCCCCCATATGAAATATGGCCTGAATCGGGCATATAGAACTGCTCCATCAAAGAGAACAGTGTTGATTTTCCGCTACCGCTTGGACCTACAATGGCTGTCACCTTGCGCGTGGGAACCGTCAGATTGATCCCGTGCAGCACTTCCTCACCTGTGACATAGGAAAAGTGCACATCATGGAATGTAATCGTCTCATTTCCTTTTGGCGCTACCTTGGTACTGTGATGTGGTTCTTCCTCATCGGCAAGGATGGCTTGTATGCGCTCCGTTGCACCTACAACTTTTTGCAAACGGGAGTATAACGTCGTGAATTGCCCCATTGGCATAATGACCTGGAACAACAGCAATATGAACGCAACCAGTTCACCAGGCGACAACAGTCCAGACGCTACACGCATTCCCCCACACCCAGAATAACGACCAACACGGCAGTCATGACAAATGTAAACAAGGGACCGATCAGAGCGAGGATACGTGCTTCCTGCAAGCCAAAAGCAAACATTTTACGAATCCGGGAATCTCCTGCTTCTGATTCCTGTTTCTCTGTTCCGTAGGCCTTCACCAAGCGGATCTCACCGATAACCTGACTAAGTACAGACGTAAGACCTGCCATCTCGTCCTGTTGTTTCTTGGAGATCTTGTACATCTTCTTACCCACCGGCAACAGGATCAACAGCGTAAGTGGCACCAGACTCAGAATAATGAGCGACATCACCCAGTCCAAATAGAACAGTAACGCCACGCCACCCACAACGGCAACGATGTTTGACACAAAAGAAACCAGATAATCCGCGATCAACGTCATGATCTGGCTTGTATCATTCGTAATTCGGCTCATGGTATCGCCAGTGCGGTTGCGATCGAAATACGGCATTCGCAGCGACAATACCTTGTTCCACATCTTCGTGCGAAGCGTTGCGACCACGCGTTGTCCTGCGTAATTTAACATATAAATGCTGATACCTGAGGCAATCGCCTGAATCACAAATGCCCCAAGCAATAACAAAATAACAGATTTGTTCAGTGCCGAAGTGGTAAGTCCATCAATCAGACCTTTGGTCATCAGTGGCACAATCAGTCCGGCCGTCGTTTGAATCAGGGTTAAAATGAGGGCCAGAATCAGGATCAGTTTTGGCGGGTTCGTGGAAGCAATAAGCTTGACGAAATCCTTAAATCCCTTTTTTCCTACCTTCGGTTCATTATGCCCTGCTTGTTGCTGTTCTTCCATTCCCGTTCCTCCCGTTCTCCATCTGCTCACCAGAGATCATACGTATGAAATTACATGACGTTGCCTTTTGTTAGTTAACATAGCTTTACAAGATACCATGTAACACAAAATTGGCTAAAAAGAGGATCGAAATGCCATACATGACCACAGGCACCTGTTTACCTTGACCTGCTGCCAGCTTCGCTAATGGATAGGCAATAAACCCAAACGCCATACCGTCCACAATGCTATATGTAAATGGAATCATGACCATGATTAGAAATGCTGGGAATGCCTCTGTGAAGTCACCAAAATCCATATCTTTCACACCTTGCACCATCAGGCCACCAATAATGATCAAAATGGGAGCAATGGCACTGTCCGGAATGTAACCGAGTAGTGGGATGAAGAAGAAAGTAGCCCCGAATAACACAGCTGTAACGAGTGGAGTCAAGCCTGTGCGTCCGCCTGCGGCAATTCCGGCTGTAGTCTCTGCTGCGGCAACTGGAGGACTACTTCCGAATACACCTGCCAACACGGTGCTAATGGATAGGGCGCGCAGACTTCCTTTGAACCGCTCTGGACGACCAATCATCTGTGTCTGAGCGGTAATTAATCCGATATTTTCGAACACCACAATTAACAGTAGCAAAAATACCGCGATCCAGAATGCGACATCAGCCAGCTTCATCAAAGACAATTCGCCAAACAATCCACCGTATTGACGCAGCGCATCCATCGCTGATACGGATTCACCCGGGTTCACTGCTCCAAGTACATAGGCAAGACCTGTCCCGACCAGAATACTGATCAGAAGTCCACCCTGTACGTTCCGTATAAATAAAATTAAGGCAAGCACCAGCGTAACGCAGGCTGTAATGACATTTGGATCATTGAAATGCCCAATCGCAACAAACGTGGTCTGGTGTGCGATAACGATTCCACTTTTTTGCAAACCGATAAATGTCAGAAACAAACCTATCCCGACCGTAATGCCATGCTGCAAATTTTTTGGAATTGCTTCGCTGATCATTTTGTATAGTGACGTAAACGCAACAATGGCAAACAGTATACCTGTAACGGTTACAACGGCCAGTGCTTCTTGCCAGCTTAATTTCATGGAATGTACGAGTGTATACGTGAAAAATGCATTAATCCCCATTCCGGGTACCACGATAATCGGTGACTTTCCGCCAAATGCCATGAGCAAACAGCCTGAAATAGATGTCAGCAAGGTTCCAACCATAGCTGCCTGCAATGGCATTCCGGCATCGGAAAGAATTGTAGCATTGACCATAACGATATAGACCACGGCAAAATAGGAAATGGCTCCCGCCACAACTTCCTTTTTCCACTGGTCTCCTGGCTCCATGCCAAGACGTTTGGTCATCCATCCGTGTTTCATTTTGTTCTATTCCCCTCTCTCTATATAGGCTGAATAACTGAGTATTTACACTCCACCACTACGCGGACAGAACAACCTTCCGATCGCTGTTATCCCCAGATTTTTTGTTTAAATTTTTTAAATGTACGAATCCGGTGATAGCGTATGCTTCCGATGTAGCTTTCTTTCAGAAAGCTTTTAGGCGAACGCTCTGCTTCTTCAGGTTTCTTCTGTCCTCTTCGTTCTTGTGTAAATCTTATTCAGCTTATATGGCCGCAAAATCTTTATGTATGTATCATCATTTCGCGCAGCAGTGAATATCATACACGGTTTTGACTTTGAAGTACATGACGTAACTCTGACATTTCTCCGGGTATGCAGTTCGTCTATCATAGACGATTGACGTCCCATCCGCTCCGTCTTGCGAAGTATGATCACACCAAAAAGCGCAGATGCCTTATCAGCATCCACGCTTCTTCAGTTGGCAGCAAGTTACTGCTGCTTGTTCTCTGCAATTTCTAACAAATCCTTAATCGCAACACTGACCATAATCAGTCCGGCTACCGGAGGTACAAATGAGTTACTCGCAGGTGGCTGTTTAGCCTTGCGAATTTCCGGAGCATTCTCGGGAACGATTTTTTGTGTTACGTCCTCACGCGGTTTCATCGGCTTTTCAGTCGAGAAGACCACTTTTACACCTTTTTTGATGCCGTCTTTACGAAGTGTGGTACGCACAACACGGGCAATAGGGTCCATGGTCGTTTTCGAAATATCCGCAACCTGGAATTTCGTAGGGTCCATTTTATTCGCCGCACCCATGCTGGAAATCATCGGTATTTTACGTTTCAGGCACTCTTTAATGAGATGGATTTTGTAGATAATCGTGTCGGATGCATCCAGCACATAATCCAGTTCATATTTGAACAATTCCTCATACGTTTCTTCCGTGTAAAACATATTTAATGCAATTGCATCACATTCCGGATTGATCAGTTTCACACGTTCCACCATCAGGTCCGCTTTTTCTGTCCCACTGTCGTGGTCAGAGCATGAATCTGGCGGTTAATATTGGTGATGTCCACTACGTCTTTATCAATCAGGATGATGCGCCCAACACCGCTACGGGCAAGAGCTTCTACAGCAATTCCACCTACGCCGCCAATACCGAGCACAGCGACTGTACTATTCTTCAATGCGTCCAGACCTTCAGGTCCGATCGCAAGTTCTGTTCTTGAAAATTGATGGAGCATTGAGAATCGATGCCTCCTTTATTTCTTTTCCGCTACCGGTTTACGGGCTACGCGGATATGAAGTTGTTCCAATTGCGAGTCATCCACTTCGGAAGGTGCATTCATGAGCAGATCCGTTGCACTTGCCGTTTTCGGGAAGGCAATCGTTTCACGCAGATTCGTGCGGCCCGCCAGCAACATCACGAGGCGGTCCAGACCAAAGGCAATACCACCATGCGGTGGAGTTCCATATTCGAATGCTTCCAACAGATAACCGAATTTCTCATTCGCTACTTCTGGTGAGAGTCCAAGGGCAGCAAACATTTTCTCCTGAACATCACGTTTGTAGATACGCATCGAACCGCCACCTACTTCATAACCATTGAGAACAAGGTCATAGGCTTGAGCGCGGATTGCACCCGGATCAGTGTCGAAGAGATGTACATCTTCATCTTTTGGACGTGTGAACGGATGGTGTTCTGCCACATAACGTTTCGCATCTTCATCATATCCGAGGAGTGGGAAGTCCACAACCCAAGCAAATTTGAATTTGCTGTCATCGATCAATCCAAGTTGACGGCCGATTTTCAGACGCAAAGCGCCCAGAACGTCAGCAACCACTTTTTTCGTGTCTGCGGAGAAGAGCAACAAGTCGCCATCCTCAGCACCTGTACGTTCTTTGACAGCTTCGATTTCTTCAGGCGTGAAGAACTTCACGATTGGCCCTTTGAACTCGCCGTCTTTCACTTGAATCCAAGCCAGACCTTTCGCACCGTAACGTGCAGCAAATGGTCCAAGATCATCGATCTCTTTACGACTCCATGTGCCACAGCCTTTAGCGTTCAGCACTTTCACTTCTCCACCTTTTTCGATGACAGAAGCAAATACTTTTACACCACTGTTTGCTACGATATCGTTCATTTCAACCAGTTCCATACCAAAGCGCAGATCTGGTTTGTCTGAACCGTATTTACCCATTGCATCTGCATACGTAATCCGTTGGAAAGGCAGTTCCAGCTCAATGCCTTTGGTTTCACGCAGCAATTTGGCCATCAGTTCTTCCATCATTGGCAGCAGGTCATCCTGTTGCAGGAAAGAAGTCTCGATGTCGACTTGAGTGAATTCTGGTTGACGGTCTGCACGCAGATCCTCATCCCGGAAACAACGAGCGATCTGATAATAACGCTCAAGTCCGCCGACCATCAGCAATTGTTTGTAAATTTGCGGTGATTGCGGCAGGGCGAAGAATTCACCTTCATGCACACGGCTCGGTACGAGATAATCACGCGCACCTTCCGGGGAGCTCTTTGTCAGGATCGGTGTTTCCACTTCAACGAACTCTTCTCCATCCAGGTAGTCACGGAACACTTTGGATGCTTTGGAACGCAGTTTCAGTGTTTCGAACATTTCCGGACGACGCAGGTCCAGGTAACGATATTTCAAACGAAGGGATTCATCAACTTCGACACCATCTTCAATGAAGAATGGAGGTGTTTTTGCCGCGTTCAGCACTTCGATTTCAGTGATTTGAACTTCAATTTCGCCAGTAGGCAGGTTTTTATTAACTGTTTCTGCATCACGTTTAACAACTTTACCTGTTACAGCGATAACATACTCGCTACGTACGCGATCTGCGATTTGCAGAGCTTCACCGGAATAAGCCGGGTTAAAGACAACTTGTACAATCCCGCTGCGGTCACGCAGATCGATGAAGAGTACGCCCCCAAGTCACGACGGGTCTGAACCCAACCGTTCAATGTTACTGTTTCACCGATGTGTGCGGGTGTTAATGCGCCGCAATGATGACTTCTTTTCATAACCAAACTCCTCATTATGTGAATTTCCGTTCTGTATGGGCAGTTAGTACCTGCTCTTCAACAGTCCGGTTACGTGTAGACCATGTATTCGAAAAGGCATGTTACCTCTGGCTCGCCAACTTCCGGTTAATTGGAATCGTCGGTGAACCTCAGTAATTTTGCCGGATCAATTGTTTTACTTGAATGTTTAAGACTTAATGTAACAATTCGTGCTTATTTGCCTTCGCGAATTGCTGTTACCAGATCATCAAGCTTCACGGTTTGTTGCTCACCCGTATCCATCGACTTGAGGGCGATCTCACCACGCTCCAGCTCGTCATCACCAAGGATGGCAGTATAGCGGGATTTGAAACGGTCAGCTGATTTCATCTGTGCTTTCATCTTGCGGCCCAGATAATCACGTTCCCCAGACAGTCCAGACTGACGAAGTTTGAACAACAGTCGGTTTACTTCACGATCAGCAGCCTCTCCCAGAGCAACAAAGTACACATCAAGTGGAGCCAGCGTAGTAACCTCAATATTTTGGTGCTCCAGAATCAGTTGAATACGCTCCAGACCAATACCGAAGCCGATGCCCGGCTGATCAGGTCCGCCGATATCACCAACAAGACCATTGTATCGACCACCGCCGCCAACCGTATCAATCGCTCCAATACCTTGGGCTTTTAATTCAAACGCAGTCAGCGTGTAATAATCCAAGCCCCGTACCAGACGATTGTTCACAGCATAATCCACTCCGAAATCATCCAGGTATGCCTGCAGCTTGGCAAAGTGATTCAAAGACTCTTCATCCAAGCTATCCAGTATGGACGGTGCCCCAACGAATTTTTCCTGATCGACTTTGCAGTCGAGCACACGTAGCGGATTACGCTCCATCCGGGACTGACAGTCCTTGCACAGGCTGTCTTTCATCGGTCTAAGGAATCCAAGTAACGTCTCACGATATTCTGCACGGCTGGTCGAGTTACCAACAGAGTTGATCTCCACTTTGACATCCTTCAAACCGAGCTCTACACACAACTGGTAGCCCAGTGCAATTACTTCGGCATCAATCGCCGGGTCCAGCGCACCGATGGCTTCTACACCAAACTGGTGGAACTGACGCTGCCGGCCCGCCTGCGGACGCTCGTACCGAAACATCGGACCGATATAATACAGCTTGCTTACATCCGGTTCGCCGTAAATTTTATTCTCTACATACGCACGGACAACCCCCGCTGTTCCCTCTGGACGAAGAGTCATGCTGCGATTGCCTTTGTCATCAAAGGTATACATTTCTTTCTCAACGATATCGGTAGTCTCTCCTACACCGCGTACAAATAAAGAAGTCTGTTCGAAGATCGGTGTACGAATCTCACGGTAATTAAACCGTCGACACAGATCTCGTGCTTTTTCTTCTACGTACTGCCATTTCTCGACAACTCCAGGCAGTAAGTCCTGCGTTCCAGTCGGTTTTTGAAAAGCCATCTTGATCCCTCCAGCATTGATTTTTTCTCTAAAAGTTAAAAAATTCTACACGTGATCACTGCGCGGGCAGAACAACCTTACAATCGCTGTTATCCCCAGATTTTTTGAATTAATTTTATAATGTGGAAATCCGGTGATAGCATATGCTTCGAAGTAGCTTTCTTTCAGAAAGCTTTTAGGCGAATGCTTCGCTTTTACAGTTTTTTCTGCCCTCTCCGTTTTCGTGTATTTCTTTTAAATCAACTTATATAACAAAAAAATCCCTCGCCCTGTCGCTGTGTATACAGCAAACAAAGGGACGAGAGATTGTGTAATATACATTCACCCGTGGTACCACCCACATTCCGGAAACCTGACACTTTAGCCGTTCAGGTGATCTCTGGTGATTCAGGATTGCCTAGGGCACCCTGATCAAGCAGATATTCCGCTCTACGTGTAACGCACGTCCTGCGCAGGCCGGCTACTAGTCAACAGATCATTTCTGTTATGTTCGCCGTCTGTTCTCGGGGAAGTCATTCGTCCGCTCATCAAGAGAATCCTTACAGCCTTGGGATTCCTCTCTGGTCATGTGGGCACGGAGTACTTGGTCCCGTCATCAAATCAGTAATATAGTTCAAAAATCGACTTGTATTGACTATAGTCAACGTATTATTTTCTGATTGTAATGAACCGCAGTGCTAAAGTCAAGGGTTAACACAAAAAGATAGCTCTAAAAAATTTGCTCACACGCTGCACCGGATGGGGGAGTCACAGAAATCACGGATAATAGAAGCTGGATTCATCTATGAATTCCAACTTCTATTCGCTTCTTATTCCTCTATTGTTTCAGCATCCACTTCAACAGATCCGGCGCGCTCGCCCATAAACGGGAATGCATAATGACATATGCAATCGCTTCGTCTGAGTCGCCCATTCCGACAAAGTCAGGGAGGTTATGCGGCAGCCGTTTCAAACCCAACAGGTAATCAGGCACATGTTTGTTCACACCTCGGGCCACACGGTATAGCATTTTAAGCTGGGAGGTGATTCCGTTTTTCTTATACTCCAGTATGATCTGGTCATAGGCAAAGGCCGTTGCAGCGTCACCTTTTCCATACTCCTCCAGCAATTGCTCTGCCTGATCCAATTGGTTGCTGTACAAATACACAGCAGCGAGCAGGTAACGTGCTCCGGTATTATCTTCCGTATTAAGCTCTAGCATATGCTCCAGGATCTGTGCTGCTTCTTTCGTATCTCCGCCAAACCAGCAGGATTCGGCATAGCTTTTGCATATCCGGATATAGGGACGAGTCTCATGAAGCCCCCAGAAGTCCCCTTTGTTCTCCTCAAAAAACAGTTCGCCCAGTTCACGTTTGCCAGCAGCGATTCCTTCCTTGAGGTAAGATCGTGCATCACTCTCATTGTCGGATTCCTCAGCCAAAATGAGATACGCATCAGAACTGTCAGGATACATCTCCAGCGCTGTTTCCGCCAGCTGTACTCTCCGTTTGGAAGAACTGGCTTCCCTCGCCTTATCCAGCAGAGCCTGTGCTTTGTCTTTCGATGTGCCTGGGCCGTTCAGCATCAATAGCTCATCCGTTTCACCGCCCATGCCGTATTCTTCGATGTAACTATTCATCTCCTTAACCTTCCGGGAGATCGTGCCTGTCGTTACCTCATATTTATCAGCCAGCTCAGCCTTTGAGACATTGAAGCCGTATTCCTCGGACAGCAAATACTCAATTGCAGCAGAGAACGAGCCTGTCTTCTTCACAGTAGGGCGGGTCTGACGGGAGTAGCCGTTCCATAACACCAGAGCTTCCAAAATTACCTCTGGCTCGTATTGTTTCCTCATGTTCTCAATAGTCTGCAGGGCCAGCTGTTCGTGAGCCGGATGCTCCCATTTCAAATCGCTTGCCACCATTTTTTTCAGCTTGGTCAAGGTCAGTTTGCTCTCAGGCTGAATGGAGGCTTCCCGAACCGGTTGCTCCGTTGATATTATCCCCAGTATGGATTCTACTGCAGAGGACTCCTTGTTCAGACAACATTTCTTATATTTTTTCCCACTACCGCATGGGCATAAATCATTTCTTCCAACCTTACTCAAAACTAATTCCCCCTTAAATCTGTCTCTAGCCATTCGCATGAGAACTCTGTTGCTTTAGCATTGTAGGTGTCATTTCTCAAACGAGGCATTCTATATAACTTTCAAATTCCATCGATCAAGCAGAAACGGCTGCCCCGTACTTATATAAAAAGGCGGGGCCGTTTCAGCGAGTATATGTTCATCTGGAATATGACGGATCACTCTGGCGATGAATTCCTCATACTCTTTGTCATAGGATTGGATTCGCCTGAACCCAATCGCTGGAGCTAGATTTACCGTCCAATGTAGCCCAACTATGAAAACAATTCGCTGTAGAATATATAAACCCATCTCTCTATTCTAGCAAAAATTGAATAAAGGGGTAAGCTCTGCCCAAAACATACACATTCTCAGCTCAAAAAAATAGCCTGCACACGGTGTGCAGGCTCAAAGGATATATAAAAAAGGGGGTCATGTGTGTTATTATAAGCCCACTATGTTAAAGGCTTATGTAACTAATATTACAGTAATATTACAAAAATGATAGCGCTTTATAATTGTGTTTTTTAATATATTTATAATTGAAAAACCCTTGCACATTACCCGACTCTGTAGTCAAGCAGTGCAAGGGCCAAGAAGTATCTACACGTTAGTTCAACTCTTCCACATAGGCATGGTTGGAACGAAGCTTATGAACAATCTCGTCATAATCCTCATCCCTTACTTTGGCAGACAGAACATAATGCAGATCATCATAATCGGCCGAAGACACATCCGCAGCATTCAGCATGTCTCCATCCTCATTCACTCTGTCACGAGTATCCCGTTCTGCATCACGATCCACATTGGCTACCACGGGGATCACATTTTCACTGGCTGGAACGCCTGGGGCTGCACCTACACCCATTGCTCCGTTAGTGCCTACGCCACCCGCCGTATTATATGGCACCAGTGGTACCATAACACGCGTGTCTCTACCTACCGCACTATCGAGTTGACCTACTTCCAAATGCTCTGTACGGAACGTCTGAAGTGAAGTTCTTGCTCCCTCTGCCTCGTCTTCGGTTCGAAAATACGCCTGAATATGTTTTGTCATGTCAAACCCTCCTTTTTCGGAATGAAATGCAACGTGAAGTTTCGTAACCCCACGATGTAACGTAGTTAAGATACATCAATATATGTCAGTTGCACTAGCTGAAGTTATATAACTTTTAGCAGTTCACGTACAAACGCTGGCTCATCTTCAGGCGTACGGGATGTAATATAGTTTCCATCCACAACCGCCTCATGATCCTTGAACTCTGCTCCTGCGTTTACCATGTCATCCTTAAGTGGTGGATAGGATGTAATGGTGCGGCCTTTCAACAGACCGGCACTAGCCAAAATTTGCGGACCATGACAGATCGCTGCGATTGTTTTCTTCGCACTGTTGATCTCGGTGACAAACTTCAAGATGTGCGCATCACTTCGCAAATTCTCAGGGGATGATCCACCTGGAATCACGACTGCATCATAATCTGAAGCGGATGCCTCAGCGATTGCCTTATCTGTAGTGTAGGAGGCCTTTCCTCCTTTACCTTTAAGGGTCTCACCGGCTTTTAACCCGATAATCTCCACTTCATGTCCAGCTTTTTTACTTCGTCATACGGAACCTGCATCTCCGAATCTTCAAAGTCATTCGCCAATAAAAAAGCAACTTTACTCATAACGTATGTTCTCCTTTCCGTGTTCGAACTTTCTTTATAAAATCGGGTCTTGCAGTACATTGGCACTTCGTTGTGCCTCGTTTTGTTATTACCCTCACCAGAGCAATTTATAACAATTTGATGTAATTTCATTTTGTAACGAAGTCGTCAAACAAATACTTAAAAGTTCTACTCACGAAAAAAGTCCTGATTCGGGAAGGAATCAGGACTTTTTCAGAATCTGTATAATCCAGAATATCGGATATTTATATACCTGTGTAAACATTCAAGATCGCGGAAGATGACTCTGCTTCCCTTTGTCCGAATCCTGAAGTGCCCAGATCGTTGCAACATAATCAGCAGCCGAACGGGCAAGGTGCAATGATTCATACAGGTTGCCAGGGAGTAACAAAGGTTCTGAACGGGTACGTGTTTCTTTCGCAGATTGGCGCATAATTGGATGGATACTCCTTTGATCATGAAATAGTCATCAACGAATTATCCCTCATTATGGCCTGAACCCCATGAAATTATGCACGTGGTTCCTGACGAACCGGACTTTCAAGCATCAAAGTCACGGGTCCCCAGTTGGTAAATGTTACATCCATCATCGCTCCGAAACGCCCGGTTTCAACCTGAATACCTTTATCCCGTAGTAGTTGATTAAACGTTTCATATAACCGTTCCGCCGCTTCAGGTCGGGCCGCAGCCGCAAAGCTCGGACGCTTTCCTTTGCGACAATCACCGTACAGGGTGAACTGGGAAACAGACAATACAGCACCGCCTACATCAAGCAGGCTGAGATTCATCTTCTCCTGATCATCCTCAAATATCCGCAACCCACTAACTTTGTCAGCCAGATACTGGGCATCCTTCTCGGTGTCCTCATGGGTAATGCCTACGAGCAGCATTAATCCGGATTCGATCTTACCTGTCAGCTCGTCTCCCACGGTCACCTGAGCCTCTTTACAGCGTTGTACAAGCACCCTCATCTTACAGGCTCCTTACTGCATAATCCGATGCACCGAGTAAACATCTTTCACCCGTTTGATCCGTTCTACAACGGATTGCAGATGATCCGTATTACGAATCAGTATTGTGACGTGCACCAATGCTAATTTATTTTTGTCTGTCCGTCCTGTAACGGCAGATATATTGGTTTTACTTTCGGATACAGCCTGAAGTACCTCGTTGAGCAAGCCATTCCGATCATGACCTGTAATCTCAATATCCACACTGTAACTCGCTTCGATATTCTCTTCCCACTCGACCTCAATCACACGTGCTGCTTCTTCTCCGTCTGCACTTGTCGGGATATTTGGACAGTCACTACGGTGAACGGAAACGCCGCGTCCGCGTGTAACATATCCGATAATGTCATCCCCAGGTACAGGATTACAGCATCGTGCGAAACGAACAAGCAGATTATCGATGCCTTTGACACGAATACCGTTGGTTGGTCGATTTCTCCGCTCAGGTGCAGGTTTCAGCTCGCGCATCTCGGAATTTAATTCCAGCAAACTGGACTCTTCCTGCTCTTTACGCAGTTTTTCGGTTGCTTTGGTTACAATCTGTGCAGCAGTAATCCCACCGAATCCAACAGCCGCAAGCATGTCATCAATATCGTTAAACGCATATTTTTTGGCAGCTTCCATCAACTTGTCATCCGTCATCCACGCAGAAGGATCAAGCCCCATGCGTTTCAGTTCACGCTCACAGCTCTCTCGA
This sequence comes from Paenibacillus sp. OVF10, assembly GCA_022836915.1. Lineage (GTDB taxonomy): Bacteria > Bacillota > Bacilli > Paenibacillales > Paenibacillaceae > Paenibacillus. The sequence goes on from CP094668.1 coordinate 6,309,799, forward strand.
CCTTTTTCAACGTTTTCTTCACGGCGTTCCTTCTTGAACCATTGCTTGATCTTCGCACGTGCATGAGAAGATTTCGCAATCTTCAACCAGTCCTGGCTCGGTCCGTAAGAATGTTTGGACGTCAAAATTTCGATGATATCGCCTGTCTTCAGATGGTAATCGAGCGGAACAATTCGACCGTTCACTTTGGCTCCAATGGTGCGATTACCTACCTCCGTATGGATTCGATAAGCAAAATCCAAAGGAACAGAGCCAATTGGCAATTCGATGACTTCTCCTTTTGGCGTAAATACAAATACCAGATCGGAGAAGAAATCCATTTTGAGTGACTCGACGAATTCCGAAGCATCCTGTGCTTCGTTTTGAAGTTCAAGAATTTCACGGAAAAACGTAATCTTATCTTCAAAATGATTTCCGTTCGCAGCGCCTTCTTTGTAGGCCCAGTGGGCAGCAATACCAAATTCAGCAGTCCGGTGCATATCCCATGTCCGGATCTGTACTTCCGTTGGTTCGCCATTGGGACCAACTACCGTTGTATGGAGCGATTGATACATATTCGCCTTCGGCATCGCAATGTAGTCTTTAAAGCGTCCAGGCATCGGTTTCCATAACGTGTGTATAATTCCCAGGGTAGCATAACAATCCTTGATATTATCCACAATAATACGAATGGCAAGCAGATCATAAATTTCGTTAAACTGCTTATTTTTGGTGGTCATTTTTTGAACACGCTGTAGATATGTTTCGGGCGGCCCGAAAGGTCTGCCTGAATTCCCATCTCATCGAGTTTGTTCGTAATCCCATCCATAACCGTATCAATATATTGCTCACGTTCCGCACGCTTTTTGTGCATCAGGTTTGCAATTCGATAGTACTGCTGCGGATTCAAATAACGGAGGGCGATGTCCTCCATTTCCCATTTGATCGCAGAGATACCCAAACGGTTCGCAATCGGACAGAAAATTTCCAGCGTCTCATATGAGATCCGGCGCTGGCTTTCTTCCGACTGAAACTTGAGTGTCCGCATATTATGCAGACGGTCAGCCAATTTAATCACGATGACACGGATGTCCTGCGCCATGGCGATGAACATTTTGCGGTAGTTCTCGTTCTGCTGTTCTTCCTTGGAGCGAAACTGAATACGTTCCAGCTTCGTCAAGCCGTCAACAAGCATGGCACACGTATTGCCGAAATGATTGCGGATCTCTTCAAGTGAGACCGTAGTATCCTCTACTACATCATGAAGAAGCGCTGCTATTATGGAGATGGTGTCCATCTGCATGTTCACAACAATGTCGGCAACCGCAAGCGGATGCAGAATATACGGTTCTCCCGATTTTCGCGTCTGTCCATGGTGGGCCTGATCAGCAAATTCGTAAGCTTCTCGTATGCGCACCAGATCGGGTTCTTTGATATATGCCCCGGCCTTCTCGAGTAATTGCTCTATGCCCATTCTGATCTGTTCCGTGTCCTTTCTATACCAAATGGAACCCGTGACAGTGCTGCAACACAGGTTCCCCGTAAAAGTAATTTCCTATAATTATGACGCTTCGCCCGTTTCCCGTCAACTGCTGACGAATAAGAGCGCTTATCCAATTTTTATATTCGTGATCTGAATTACTTCTAACCCATTTCCCTATGACTCACAGGGGACTGGATGTATTTCTTATGTATTATTGCCGTTATTTGCTGAAATAGAAGGAAAATTCATGAAAATATAAATTCCATCTCTCTGCTACGTCAAAAATGTTATTGATTAATTAAGAGAAACTCTGTAATCTATTGAAAGTTTGTGTTTCGGAAAAGGAGATGAAATTCATTGCAACGCGAAATTCAGGTTAATCAAAAGATGCCACTTGGCTCAGGTTCACTGCTTAGCCTTCAGCATTTGTTCGCCATGTTTGGCAGCACGGTGCTTGTACCAAACCTGTTCGGTGTTGATCCAAGTATGATCCTGCTGATGAACGGAATTGGAACATTGTTGTACATACTGATGTGTAAAGGAAAGATCCCCGCATACCTTGGGTCCAGTTTTGCCTTTATTGCTCCTGTCACTTCGGTATTGAAAACACATCCAGAGAACGGTTATTCCATGGCACTTGGTGCTTTTATTATAACTGGACTTGTTTTCTGCCTAGTGGCTTTAATTATCAAATATGCCGGGACAGGATGGATCAACGTTGTATTCCCACCAGCAGTTATGGGTGCCATCGTTGCTCTGATCGGCCTGGAGCTTGTACCTGTTGCAGCGCAAATGGCTGGTTTGATTAATTCTGATCCTGCTGCTAACCCCAACTGGGTGCCTCAAGCCAAACCCATTATTTTATCCATGGCCACACTCGGTATCACTGTCATTGGAGCCGTAACGTTCCGTGGATTCCCCAAAATCATTCATATTCTAATCGGTATTGTAGTGGGTTATATCCTTGGCTATTCTATGGGTCTGGTTGATAAACAGGCTATTGGAAACGCTGATTTTCTCTCACTGCCAACCGTAACCACTCCTACATTTGACTGGTCTGTTGTCTTCACCATTTTACCTGTAGCACTCGTGGTTATTGTAGAACATATTGGACATTTGCTTGTAACGAGCAGCATTGTGGGTAAAGATCTTTCGAAAGACCCTGGCCTTCATCGTTCCCTACTTGGTAATGGGGTCTCCACCATTTTGTCCGGGTTTGTAGGATCTACTCCCAATACAACCTATGGTGAGAACATCGGTGTTATGGCACTGACTCGCGTATACTCCACATATGTCATTGGTGGCGCAGCAGTCATTGCAATTGTACTCTCCTTCTCAGGAACATTCTCTGCGCTTGTAGCTAACATTCCTGTGCCTGTTATGGGTGGGGTATCCCTGCTTCTGTTCGGAGTTATTGCTGCATCCGGTCTGCGTATTCTGGTTGAACAGAAAGTCGATTTTGCCAAACCGACCAATCTGCTGCTTACTACACTTGTATTGGTCATCGGACTGAGTGGTACAGAAGTTACCTTCTACGGCGTTCATCTGAAAGGGATGGCATTGGCAACCATCGTCGGAATCCTGATGAGCTTGTTGTTCAAACTGTTTGAAGTCCTGGGTTGGTTAAATGACGATTCGCAAAAACAGCCTATTACTGAAAAAACGCCCGATTAATTTTCATCGTATACACATCAAAAAGCCTGTTCTCCCTAACCTTTAGGTTGGAAGAACAGGCTTTTTGATAATCATTAATGCTGTATATTATTTCCCGGGAAAAGGGAAAAGCAATTCAGGTTTTAATCACAACACTCCAAGTGGAGATTTTAAACTTAGTAGTTCATCAATGTGAATACATCGATTTTCTCTGGCAATTTAGCACGACCATTCAGATCAGACAGCTCGATCAGGAAGGCTGCACCAACAACGTTCCCACCCAATTGTTCAATCAAGTTGATGGAAGTTGCAATCGTTCCACCCGTTGCGAGCAAATCATCTGCGATCAGGACATTTTGACCTTTTTCAATCGCATCTGTGTGCATTGCGAGTGTATCCTTGCCATACTCGAGATCATAACCAACTTCAATCGTCTCTCCAGGCAGTTTTCCACTTTTGCGAATCGGAGCAAAACCGACACCAAGAGCGTATGCCAGAGGGGCGCCCACAACGAATCCACGTGCTTCAGGTCCAGCAATAACGTCAATTTTAAGATCAGAAACCATCACTTTCAGTTCATTGATCGCATTGCGGTACATTTCTCCATCCTTCAACAATGTTGTAATGTCCTTAAAGCTGATTCCCGGTTGTGGAAAGTCAGGAATGACACGAATATAATCTTTAAAATCCAAAATAATCTCCTCCTAAAATAAATACACAAACTTCCATCTAAGATACGCCCTTCATCCGGGATATCATCCATTGTGTCAGTTGCGGTGTGGCTGCATCCAGCATCACCTGTTCTATCTCGGCCATATTTTCGAGCGCCTGATAGTGACGTGAAGCGGTTAGTTCACGCTTAGGCGGGTTATCCACAAACGCAATTTTGCCGTTATCACGGGTAATGAAGGATAACTCTTCGAATACATCCAACATCATCGTAATCATGCGCGGCGAACAACCACACTGACGACTGAGCACAGGAGTAATCTCTTGTTCCTCCACGGGTTCAGCTTTCCATTTCAACACCTGCATATAAATACGCTTAAAGAGTTCTCTGGAAGGCATCTGAAGGCGATCTCGGCGGTTGCCTGATCCGTGCAGAAGGATGATATTCTCAGCTCCACTGAACAAAGCCAGCATGGCATTAAGTTGTTCCGGGGTTTCCGGCGTATCAAACACAAATAACGTCCGGACTTGTTCCTGTCCATAATGCTGTGCAGCAGCATTACACGGAAATAACCCGACCTTTCTATCATATACCCAAAGGCAAGGTTCATACAATGAATTTCCCTCGGAAACGTCTGTTTCTTTCCGAACAATAGCACCAACAGAACCAGATTTATATCGAAGATGTACCTCAAGTGAGCTCAAGAAATGTTTCATCGCATTTAATGGCTCGGCATTACCGCGCAAATCAAACACTTGGACCTGAGGAACATGAATGTCTTGAAGCATCAATTGAGGTTTTCTCACCCCATTCCATTCATTGATAGACAGTTCTCCCATCACATCAATAACGGAACCTGGGAGAAGAAACTCTGCTAACGCTCCCTTGCCAAAAGCGACGGTTTCCAGTTGCTGACCATCCTGTTCCAGAACCAGTTTCAGATGGCGTTTCTCTCGTCCCATTGTTCTGGTTTCCTTCACAGTCACACTTCTCAATACAAACCGCGGCGAAGGATTGCTCATCCCAAAAGGCTGCAATCTGTCGATCTCCTGGATCACTTTCAGCGGAACATCACTGATTCTGCATTCATCATCCGCGAGACGTTGAGGTACAAAGTCCTCTTCAGTCAATACAGATGCAGCAAACTTATTCAAACCAGCCTCAAGGTCTTCCAGCTGATCCCGATGCAAGGTCATACCTGCTGCAGCAGGATGTCCCCCATAATGGTCCATAGTGTGTTTATTGACTGTGAGTGCCTCATAGATATCCAAGCCCTCAATGGAGCGCGCAGAGCCCTTGCAGACACCGCTCTCTGGATCGATCCCAAGGATAAGTGTAGGTCGGTAATAACGCTCCAGCAATTTGGAAGCCACGATACCAACCACTCCGACGTTCCAGCCCTCCCCAGCCAATACGATTACATCTGGAACGGATCCTGAACGAAGCTGTATCTTTTGTTCCAACTGTGCTGTTGCTTCTTGTAATATGCCCTCTACGACTTGCTGCCGTTCCCGATTCAATAGATCAAGCTGGCCCGCAAGCGTATGAGCTTCATCCAGATTCTCGGTGGTGAGAAGTGATACGGCTCTCCCAGCATGATCCAAACGTCCACTGGCATTAATACGAGGTGCCATGGCAAAGGCAATATTAATTGAAGTCACCTGACTCTGATCCACACCACTGATTTCCAGCAATGCACTTACACCGGGAAGACGTGAACCACGCATCGATTCTATTCCATAACTGACGATAACCCGGTTCTCCCCTTCCAAAGGCATCAGATCGGCAACGGTACCGATGGCGGCAATCTCCATCCATTCACCGGGCACTTCCCCGATTAATGCCTGAGCGAGCTTCAAGGCTACTCCTGCTCCTGCCAAACCTTTAAAAGGATACGGGCATCCCGGAAGTTTCGGATTAATAAGTGTAAAGGCTTCGGGCAAAATTTCAGGCGGCTCATGGTGATCTGTCACAATGACTTCGATGCCCAGCGTTGCCGCATAGGCAATCTGTTCAACAGCACTGATTCCGGTGTCCACGGTAATAATCAATGAAACGCCTTGTTGATGGGCCCAATCCAACGCATGGTTGTGCAATCCATACCCTTCATTCGAGCGATGAGGGATATATATATCGTACGAAGCCCCAAGATGACGCATCAAATGGATCATGAGCGATGTGCTGGATACGCCATCAGCGTCATAATCCCCGTAGATCAAAATATGTTCTTCCCGTTCCAATGCCAGCTTGATACGTGGCACAGCTTCATTCATGCCGAGGAGCAGATAGGGATCATGCATCTGATTAAGGTCAGGATGCAAAAAACGTTCGGCCTCCTTCTCATTGTGCACTCCTCGACTCACAAGCAAACGTCCAACAAGGGGTGAAACGGAAAGCGCCTGCGAGAGTCCCGCAGCCGCCTCCAAATCGATATTCGGTGTATTCCACCGGTATTGCGAATAAAGCAATGATAACGCTCCTTTCCTGATCTACTGGACCCGCGCTTCACTACTGAATTAATGTCGCTTCGTGATCGGGCAGTTCATGATTGGATTTATAAGGATAACCTGGATCATAAGGTATCGCTTGAATCTGTACTTCTTTCACATGACTGAACCGGGTTAGCAGTAGTGTCTTGGCCCGATTCGCAATCTCCTGTGCTTCCAGTATTGAGATTCTTGGATTCACACTAATGACCAGCTCAATCGTAACGTCATGTTCCTGTTCACGTGCAACCAAATGTTCAATGGTAATGATGCCATACACCCGCTGTACAGTCTCTTTGAAATCGGACGCTTCTTCCTGTTCCAGTTCCTGAACAAGTGAACCATACACCGTGTCCACAATCATTCGGTAACCCTTGTGAAGCACAAAACAGGAAGCAATCAACGCAGCCGTGGGGTCCAGGTAGAGCAACATGCTCAAGCCCGTCTCTTCACCAGCCATCGAACCGATAATACCGATTAATACGGTGAGCGAGCAATAGAGTGCACGGCGATGTTGCTGTGCATAAGCCAGCGCCTGAGACTGATTTCGTTTACGGAAATATCTGTACTGAAATTGAAAAATCGCTTCTTTCACAGCCAGAGCTGCAACAGCCACCAAAAGTACCGACTTGCCGGGTGCTTCCGGATCACTTCCGGAGAGACTACCCAATGCGGAGATGGCAAGCTGTAATCCACCCATAAGGATTAGCACAGATAACAATACTGAGATTCCGGGTCTAGCAACACTTGAATGTTCTTTAAACCGTCCCCTGCGAGCCTTGCTCTTATCGCGTACAGACTTGGAGGGAAAGAGACCAGCCAGGGCAGAACCAGCTTCAGAAGCAGAATACAAGCCGTCAGCGAGCAATGATTTGCTGTTTGCCATATAACCGACTCCCGCTTTGATCACCGCAAGTCCCATATTACCGGCAATACCGCTCCATGTGGCAGCCTGAGCAGATGGGATATGTTCTCTGGTCATGAATATTCCCCCTTAATTCTGTACATAAAGTTGCAAAACCGCGCCTAGCAGACGCGGCTTCACAATAAGATGTTTAGTTAGATTCTTTAGCTACTGTTTTTGGCTTTTCCACTTGTTTACCTTTGAGCATCAGCCATAGTGGAGCGGCGATATAGATTGAAGAATATGCGCCGAACAGTGTTCCGATAACCATAGCAAGCGAGAACATGCGAATGGATTCTCCACCAAATATGAACAAACAGATTGAAGCTGCAAACACGGTGAATGTTGTATTCAGGGAACGTGTCATCGTTTGAGCCAAACTGCGGTTGACTACCTCACGCAAGTCGGCTTTGGTTGTCTTTTTGGCAAAACGCAGATTCTCACGAATTCGGTCAAAGATAACGATCGTATCGTTGATCGAGAACCCGACAATGGTTAATACTGCAGTAATAAAGGTCAGATCGACTTCCAAACGGAAGATAGAGAACACACTTATTACAACAAATGCGTCATGGAAGAGTGCGATAACCGCAGCCAAACCAAAGCGCCACTCAAACCGGATCGCAACATAGATCATGATCCCGATACTTGCAATGAGTACCGCGTAGATCGCGTTGCGCTCCAATTCTTTGGCCATCTCTGGATCAACGGTATTTACTTCATAGGAAGCTGATGCATCCAGTTTAGCAAATTCTTCTTTGAACTTACTTTCTTGATTTTCATCCAATACGTTCGAGAAACGAACATTTACACGGTCAGCCCCGGTGTAATGGTAACATCACCCTCATCAACACCGATGTCCTTAACGATAGGTTTAATCTGCTCCGCTGTGATTGCTTTGGATACCGAGATATCCACATTTGATCCAGCACGGAAATCAACCGCATAATTCAAACCCAAAGCCAGAATGCTGACAATCCCCGTAATCGTCAGAATAATCGAGAAGATATAGGCAATCTTACTACCTTTAACATAATCAAAATTCCAATTAAAGCGCACGAATTTCACTCTCCTTCACTCCGAAGTACTTAGGCTTCTTCAACACGTTACCCCGTACAAGCAGGGTCAACAGGAAGCGGGAGAAGAAAATATTCGTGATAATACTGGTGACAATATCAAAAATCAGCACGAGTGCAAAACCTTTAACCGCACCTGTTCCCAAGAAGAACATAACAGCCGCAGCAATAATGGTTGTGATGTTGGAGTCAATGATTGTTCGGAAGGAATGTTTACCACCCGCTTTAACCGAAGACAAGATCGACTTACCACTGCGCATCTCTTCTTTAATCCGTTCGTACGTGATGATATTGGCATCCACCGCCATCCCTATACCCAGGATAAACGCCGCAATACCTGGAAGGGTAAGCACGAATTCTCCTAAATAGAAGATTGCAAGTACCAGCCACGTATGTGTGATCAAGGCAAAACTCGCGATAATACCAGGAATGCGATAAAGCCCAATCATGAACACTAGAATAATAACGGAACCAATCAATCCCGCTTTAATGGTCTGATCCAGAGAAAGCTTACCAAGTGTTGCACCAACACTTTGTGAATACTTCTCTGTAAGTTTCAGTGGCAATGCACCCAGGTTAATGGTGTCACGAAGCTGGTTTGCTTCGTCACGTGAATAGGCACCTGAGATTTGGGCAGATCCATCTGTCAACTGTTGTTGAACTGTTGGTGCAGAAAGTAGTTGATCATCCAGATAGATAGCAAGAGGTTGTCCGATCAAACGTTTGGTAATCTCGGAAAACTTAGCTTTGTCTTTCACTTGAATGTCAATCATCGGCTGATTCAAACTTGTAAAAACAACTTTGGCTGCATTCTCAACAAATTCATTTCCGCGAAGTTCAATTTTGGTGTATTCGCCTTCCTTGTCGTTCTCAGCTTTACTACGGAAGGTCAAAACAGCCGGTTCTTTCATTTTGGCTCTAACTTCAGCCTCATCCGTAACCCCTGCCAACTTCAATCGAATCCGGTTGCTTCCTTCAGTGGTTACCTCCGGTTCGCTTGTTCCGAGCGCGTTGGCGCGGCTTTCAAGACTTTTGGCCGTTTGCACCAAAGATGCTTTGGTGACTTGTTGACCTGCTTCGAGCGGCTCTGCTTCATATAAGATCTCGTAGCCTCCCTTTAAATCAAGGCCCAAGCGTATATTTTTGAGCAGTTCCGGGCTTGTTCCCACCATTACCCCTGTGGTGACAAGCACGACCAGAATGAAACTGATAATTCTTTTCATGCCGTTCCTAGATCCCCTTTCGTTCTCAATATTCCTATTATAGCGATGCCGTAAAAAGCAGTCAATTTTCAACAAAAAGATCCCTTTCGTCTAGAAAGAGGACCCCCGGTATGCAGACACGGTCATAAAGTTCATAAAGCTTGTTGCTTTCAGTGACAAAATGTCGTTCACCAGCTGGTGAAGCGGTGGAATGCCCTGTTTTTCATATTTATGACTGACGCAATTCCAGACATCTTTGCTGGTGACATATTCGTAACCGACAAGCCTTAATTCCTCCGCTTTGCTACGGCAGAGCATCTCTATTGACTGTTCCAACTCCACATCATTCATTTCTTCCAACGGGGAGCCTCCTTCATACATCCAAGCCTTTATGCGGCATCAATATTACATGATTCGACTTCGCCTGATCATATTCCTTCTTGCTGATTATGGTTCTTTTTGTTAATCGTGTCCAAGTTGTCATGAGAAGATAAAGGACTGGCATAGGATGAAGAACAACGGCTTTGTCCCGTTTATGTTGATAGCCTGTACTTTCAACCGGGAAAGAGGGGTAGTCTTGAAGAAACAGACATTTATCCAGGGGGCCATGATCCTGCTCGCGGCAGGCATAATTAATCGAATACTTGGTTTCATTCCGCGCATTGCGCTGCCACGAGTCATTGGTGCAGAAGGTGTTGGCATCTACCAATTGAGCTATCCCTTTTTTATCGTACTGGTGACATTAATTACGGGTGGTATTCCGCTCGCCGTAGCCAAGCTCGTAGCCGAAGCTGATACCGGTGCCAATCGTTATTCCCCCAGCGAATCCTGCAAGTAAGCTTAAGCTTTACGTTGACCCTGGGTGTTGTATTCATGTTTTTATGCATTCTATTTGCGCCCTGGGTTACCAAGTACGTGCTCACAGATGAGCGGGTGTACCATACGTTCGTTAGTATGAGCCCCATGATTGCCATTATCGCCGTATCTGCTGTCTACAGAGGGTATTTCCAAGGTAAGCAAAACATGATGCCTACTGCCATTTCATCCATTGTTGAAACCATCATTCGTATCGTCTGTGTCATTTGGTTTGCCTGGCTTCTCCTCCCCCACGGTATTGCCCAAGCTGCTGCTGGTGCCATGCTGGGCGCGCTCGTTGGAGAATTCGGCGGTATGCTTGTACTCTTGTGGAAGTATAACAGGCAGAAGAAAGAGTTACCGCTCGCTAAGCAACAGAACAGGTCCAATCTCACAACCAAACCTTCAGCCAAACCTTTAAACCCAATACCTTCAGTTCTGAAAGAAACGGGTACTCCACAGCCCGGATTAATCCGGCGTTTGCTTGCAATCTCTATTCCTGTTACAGCAGGCCGATTGGTTGGCTCCTTATCCTATTTGGCCGAAACCATCGTTACTGCCCAGAGTCTGGCTCTGGCAGGCATATCCAAAGGGCTCGCTACAGCACAATATGGTGCATTACAAGGTATGATTATTCCTTTGCTGCTGCTGCCGGGGGCACTAACCTCTTCGCTCGCGACATCACTTGTGCCTTCACTGTCCGAAGCTTCTGCTCAGGGAGATCGCGCACTGATTCACAAAAGAATGCATCAGGCCTTACGTTTGGCACTTGTGACAGGTGCTCCGTTTTCTGTGTTTATGTATGTGCTTGCCGAACCGATGTGTCTTGTTCTGTATAATGATGCATCGATCGGAAGCATGCTGAAACTAATGGCTCCTTTTGCTTTGTTCATTTATATTCAAGCTCCTCTTCAAGCTGCATTACAAGCTCTTGACCGTCCGGGTAAAGCATTGCTGAATACGTTTATCGGTGCTGTTATCAAAATCACGTTGATTTTAACGCTTGCTTCTCGGCCTGAATATGGCATCTTCGGTGCAGTCATCGCCATCTGTGTGAATTCTACGGTAGTTACCCTGTTACATGCCCAAAGCGTACGTAGCCTGCTACAGTTCCGCTTCAAAATGATGGATTGGGTCAAGACGGGTGCAGGAATGTTTATCATGGGAGCAGCGACCCTACTCGTATACGAAGAGACTGCCATGATATTGCCTTTTTGGGTCAGGATGCTTCTCGCTCCTTTTGTCGGGCTTATCGTGTATTTCATCGTCATGGGCTGGACCAAAATGATTGACTTTCATGATCTGTCCCGTGCTCCTTTGATTGGTTCATGGTTCAAGCGCCGCTCAGGCAAATGATTTTCATTTTTTATCATCTTTTGGACTGACATATATCTTCCCATTGTGATCAATGGAGCATATAAATACATCCTTAAAATCCAGAATTCCGTTATGTTGAATTTGATTTTTCAGCCAAAATCTCGTTTTCTGAATGATCTCCAGATTCTGATCCTGGACCTTTCCGTCCATAATTAAGGGTAGTGGCAGACCTTCATATTTAATATTTGGAAATTTAATATTTGGAGATCCGTCAATCTGGTTTTTTCCCGTTTTGGATTTACTGGAAGAAGAATCTTCTGAGTCAGAACCAGAAGAATTGCTATCGTTAGAAGTATTCTCATCCTTGGGAAAAACGGTCAGCTTGCCTGTTGTCTCCAAAATAGCGAAATCAACCTCACCGATACTGTCTACATTCTGTTCACGGAGTTGTTGCAATAGATCATCCAGATTATATCGTTGCTTCCGCATCTCATCCCGGTGAAGAACACCTTTGGAGATCAAAACAGTAGGTTTGCCATCAATTATCAGGCGAAGACGCCGACTTTTAAGACCTATAAAGGCCATTCCGATCTGTACAATAATCAAGGTAAGCATGGGGGCAATCCCATGAGAGAGCGGTTTATCAATATCTTCAATGACAAAAGCAGCCATTTCAGCAAGCATAATGGAGACAACAAGATCAAACATGGATAGCTTACCAATCTCACGTTTACCCATAACCCTCATTGCACAGTACACCAGAAAGTACATGAGAATGGTTCGAAAGATATGTGATCCGACATCTGGGAAGTTCACAACAGGGGTCCTCCTTCGAAACTGAGTTTTTAACAGTTTGCTGGGTAGTGCAATCCCTATTTTGACCTGAACCTTACATGCTCATGCAGAAATAATCCGTTCATTTAATGGAAAACAGTTCATAAGTCCGAAGGCTTGACCATACACTGTATTAACTTATAACTTGTACAAGGGGTTGCTTCATGCAATTGATCCGCCGCTTGGTTTCGTTTCGAGTGTCCAATCCGATTCTGTCAGGCCTCTGTCAGGCTTTTGTATGGATGTTTATCGGGGCATTAATTCTCTCCTTGTTTCTCTGGATGAGCGGAATGCGGGAACAGGACCTCTCGTTGTATACCTATGTTGTTCATGGCTTGTCATTATTGGTCGGTGGTTTTGTCGCAGGCAAACGATCTGGTGAAAAAGGATGGTACTACGGAGGAATTACCGGAATCGTATATGGACTCCTTGTGCTGTTGATCGGATTTCTCGCGCTGGATGCTTCGTTTAATTGGAAAGATAGTTTACAACTGCTTAGCGCTTTCTTCATTTCAGCTCTCGGTGGCATGTTCGGTGTTAATACGCATCGCTCCTAACTGACTGGTAAAGAACATCAACCTTCCCTCATAAATCAAAAAGAGAACCGGGTCTCCAAGGAGATCCGGTTCTCTACTAGGGAATACGCCACAAACGCACCCTCGTTATTCTATGTTACAGTAACTATTCAACAGCCGTATCACGAGCTACAGCCGTGCTGATTGCATTACGGTCAAATGTAAGCTTAGTTACATCGTTTACACGCAATACAACCACATCGTCCGTAATCTCAGCGATCGTACCGTGAAGGCCACCAATCGTTACAATTTTATCGCCCTTTTTCAATTGGCTAAGCATCGAATTCCGTTGCTTTTGCTTTTTGTTCTGTGGACGAATCATCAAGAAGTAGAAAATTGCAACCATGAGTACCAGAGGTACAATCAAAGATACAATGCCTCCGCCTGCTTGTGTTCCTGCTAGAGTCATTCCCTGAAACATTCAAACTCCCCCTTATCGACTATACATACAGATATTGCTTGTTAAGCCGGTTCCCTTAAAACCTCAATCAGAAACCTTTGTCATTGTCATGAAGACCATATTGATCGAAAAATTCATCCCGGAAATCAAGCAAACGATCTTCCATAATGGCTTTACGTACATTACGCATCAAATTCTGCAAGAAATGAAGATTATGGATCGTTGTCAAACGCAAGCCAAATGTTTCATCTGCTTTGATCAAATGACGCAGATAAGCTCTGGAATAGTTGCGACAAGTGTAGCAATCACATTCAGGATCTAATGGTCCAAAATCAGTTGCAAACTTGGCATTACGAACTACCAGACGTCCTTGACTGGTCATCGTTGTTCCGTTACGGGCAATCCGAGTAGGCAGAACACAATCGAACATGTCCACTCCACGAATAGATCCCTCAATCAACGCATCGGGCGAACCTACCCCCATCAAATATCGTGGTTTATTGGACGGCAACAAAGGTAACGTATAATCCAATACACCATACATCAAATGTTTCGGTTCTCCAACACTCAGTCCACCAATAGCATACCCCGGGAAATCCATGGAAGTCAAATCTGCGGCGCTCTGACGGCGAAGATCTTCATGCATGCCTCCCTGTACGATGGCAAACAGACCTTGGTCATGCGGACGAGCGTGACTTTCGAGACAACGTTCTGCCCAGCGGCTTGTTCTTTCGAGTGATTTTTTTACATATTCATATTCAGCCGGATACGGTGGGCATTCGTCAAACGCCATCATAATATCGGAGCCAAGTGCATTCTGGATTTCCATCGCCACTTCAGGAGAAAGGAACTTTTTGTCTCCATTCAGATGAGAACGGAAGTTAACGCCTTCTTCCGTAATCTTGCGCATCTCGCTAAGAGAAAACACTTGGAATCCGCCGCTGTCCGTCAGAATTGGACGATCCCAGTTCATGAATTTGTGCAATCCGCCAGCTTCACGGATGATTTCATGTCCTGGTCTCAGAAACAGGTGATAGGTATTACTCAAAATAATCTGAGCATCCATTTCTTTCAATTCTTCAGGGCTCATTGTTTTGACAGTCGCCTGTGTACCTACAGGCATAAAGGTTGGTGTCTCAATAATACCGTGAGGTGTATGTACACGTCCCAGACGTGCACCGGATTGTTTGCAAGTTTTGATATGTTCATACGTAATTGCTGCCATTGGTTTTAATCATCCTCTAAAAGTTAATCGTTATACCGTTATACTAATATATCAACATGGCATCGCCGAAGCTGAAGAACCGGTATTTCTCTTGGATGGCTTCCTCATATGCCTGCATAATATGTTCCCTGCCTGCTAGTGCACTAACCAACATAACCAACGTGGATTTCGGGAGATGAAAATTCGTAAGCATCCCATCAATCACTTTGAAGGAATAGCCCGGATAGATGAAAATGCTGGTCCATCCGCTGCTCGCTTGCAGTATTCCATTTTCAAATTTGCTGCCTACCGTTTCCAAAGTCCGGCAACTCGTTGTCCCAACCGCAAAAACACGGTGTCCATTCTCTTTGGTCTGGTTAATCAGATCTGCCGTTTCTTGTGACAAGGAGTAATACTCTTCATGCATGACATGATCTTCAACAACGTCAACCGACATCGGTCTGAATGTTCCCAGTCCTACATGAAGCGTGATGAAGGCCACATTAACACCTTTGGCACGAATCTGATCCAACAATTCATCCGTAAAGTGCAGTCCCGCTGTAGGTGCAGCCGCCGATCCTTCATGCTTGGCATACACGGTCTGATACCGTTCGCGGTCATCCAATGTCTCCTTGATATAAGGTGGCAACGGCATCTCACCCAGACGGTCCAGAATCTCCTGAAAGATTCCATCATACGTAAACGTAAGTGTACGTGCCCCCATCTCGCCCTCTTCTTCAATGATTGCCTTCAGTTCCTCACCGAATACAATGACCGAACCGGCTTTCAGCTTTTTACCCGGCTTAACCAGTGCTTCCCACTTGTCGCCTTCCACATTTTTAAGCAATAACACTTCCGCTTTTGCTCCGGTATCTTCTTTTGTACCGAACAGACGGGCTGGTAGAACACGTGTATCATTCAGAATCAATGTATCGCCGGGATTCAGAAAATCGATAATATCGGGAAACGTTTGATGATTAATCTCACCACTATCTTTGTTCAAGGTAAGCAAACGGGATGCCGTGCGATCAAGCAACGGCGTCTGTGCTATCAATTGCTCTGGTAATTCAAAATCATATAAGTTCACATTCATTTAGTTTCATTCCTTAACAATAGTCGCATTTTGATAATAGTGTTTCAATATTGCCTGGTAATCATACCCTTCATCTGCCATGCCTTTGGCTCCCCATTGGGACAAGCCCAAACCGTGGCCATTGCCCTGACCGATGAACATGAAGGTCTGACCCTGCGTTACCGCTCTCGCTTGACCATCACCACTCATAACGACAAGTGCATTACCGGATGATGTTCCTGCGCCAGAAGAAGACAATACAGAGGCACCATTTGAGCCGGTTTTACTGGCTGTTTTGCCGTCAGCGCCTAATACAGTATAACTTCCGGTCCCTGCAATATCAAATAAAGTGCTCGGTAATCCACCGAGTGCAGAGCGGTATGTATCGGCATATTTCACCGTCATTGCCTGTCCGTTGGCAGTGACTTCAAGTGCTCTTCCGGAAGGTCCACGCTTGGTCACTTCCAAGGTTGAGATTGAAGCAGGAACAGACGCCGTTGTTTTACCCTGAAGGGATTTAACCAACTGAGCTGACGTGAAAGGTCCTCTCACCCAGGCATAGTCATTGGATTGAGGCACTTTTGCCAGTACAACAGCTTCGTTGCCTGGATTCATTTTGGCTACAGGTTCAACGGTGGATTGAATTAACGGAACGGCACGCACATTGGTGTTCTGAGCCGTTACCGTTACTTTTGCCAGTCCTGCATTGGTCTTGGTCGTTAATTCTTTGATGTTATCCTCACGAATGTACCCGCTAACGCCTGAACTGAGCAGCACATGGTACCACGTATGTAATCCTGCCTGGGCTGATGTATCTCCCGAGCTAACCACATTGGTGAACACACCTGCTCCGCCGTTCCATACCTCAGAAGGATGAGCCGTCTGGCCGCCAGCATTGGAGGAGAATACAGCTTCAATGATTTTCCCACCGCTCTTGACCACTTCTCCAGCAGTTGCATCCACTGCACTGGTTACTTTATCGTTCTCCGAACCAATCCCGTTATAGGCTTGGCTGAGCGTTGTATCCACGACATTCGCAATTTTGAATCGTTCACCCTGTTGAAGCGCGTAGGATCGAGCAGCTACAGCTTGAACTTTCAGAGCTTCAGCAGGCCAGGAGGAATACACCTCTGCCCCTACGACAGAGTACAGGTATTGCTCCAGTGGAACGACGTTGACCAACGCCAGATCACCACTTACGATGCTGATTTCCATATCTCCACGATACGTTCGCTGAGAACGTTCCACTACTTTGATCCCATTGCCATTCCCTTGTACCAATGCTTTGGATTCAGTACCTGCAATGGTGTAATGCGGAGCTGTTTTGATTGCATCCGTACTTAATCCTGCATCTTGGCGGATGATGAGTCCTGCACTATTGTTGACAGGTGAAAGGCTTACCCCTGGAGCTTTGGCTTCCACACTGTTCTTCAATGCGGTTAATTCCGCATCCGTTGAAGCTTCACCCACCCATACCGTGTATGCTTGGCTTCCTCCACTCAGTTGAAGGACTGGATAGACACTACTAACTCCTGCTGATAAAAGGTTGGCTTGTGCTGCCTCTGCTTCCTGAATCGAACCATAGGTTCCAGCAGACAGGCGTTTACTTCCTGTTACAGCTGGCTTTTGACCAGCCAATTGAGCTGCTGCTACCTTTTGTACTCGTGTAACAGCTTGTCCTGCCAGTGCCTCCGTTGCATAGTTGCCTGTGTAGAGCTGGTAAATGGCATTTCCATTCACAGACGTTGTGAACAGCAACGGTTTATCTGCGGTTGCCTGCAACAATTTTGCTGCTGCAGATGCTGCCTTAAAGTCCGCTGTTTCCAACACCTTTACTCGGAATCCATCTGCACTGAAACGGACTTGTCCTGCCGGAAGGTTTACATTTGCGCCGCTCTCCGATTGGATGCTCCATTGTCCTGTCGATTCAAGCGTAATGAGTGGTGTAGTTGATTTATACGTACTGCCCAGATTCGCAAACATGGCTACCCGGATCGTCTGTCCATCATTTCCTGCTGCATATGCAGGCACTTGCAGACAACCCACTGTCAAAAGAGCTGCCGCCAGTACCTTCAATCGACGACTCCACTTCTTCGTTCGTATTGCTTTTCCCACAATCAGACTCCTCTCCATGCATTTCTTTCACTTTATATCGGGTTAACACGTGATTATTTCAATGTTTATGATGAATGTTCAACAGATTTGATTATTTACCGTCTCTTGGAGGAACAGGTAGACCCAAATGATGATAGGCGAGATCTGTTACGATCCTGCCCCTTGGTGTACGCTGAATCATACCAATCTGAAGCAGATACGGTTCATAGACATCCTCTATCGTCTGACTTTCTTCACCAATCGTAGCAGCAATTGTATCCAGCCCTACCGGGCCTCCCGGAAGCTATTGATCATCGATTTGAGCATCTTGTGATCAATCTCATCCAGGCCACGCGGATCAATCTGGAGACGTTGCAGTGCTTCTTCCGCCAGTGTCTGCGTTATAATCCCATCACCACGCACCTGTGCAAAGTCGCGTACTCGTTTTAACAAACGGTTCGCGATCCTCGGTGTCCCACGTGAGCGCAATGCAATCTCTTGCGCAGCATCTCCCACAATCTCCACACCCAAAATTTCGGTAGAGCGTGAGACGATATAAGCCAGCTCATCAACCGTATAGAATTCCAAGCGACTGATAACACCAAATCGGTCTCGAAGTGGAGCAGACAGCAAGCCAGCACGCGTTGTAGCCCCAATCAGAGTGAATGGTGGCAGATCCAGCCGAACGGAACGTGCACTTGGACCTTTACCAATCATAATGTCCAATGCGGAATCTTCCATAGCGGGGTACATGACTTCTTCAACTGTACGATGCAAACGATGAATCTCATCAATAAACAAGACATCGCCTTCCTGCAGATTGGTTAACAATGCTGCAAGATCACCCGGGCGTTCAATAGCCGGTCCTGACGTAGTTCGTAAATTAACACCCAATTCGTTGGCAATAATGTTGGCAAGTGTTGTTTTACCCAGTCCAGGTGGGCCATATAACAAAACGTGATCCAATGCCTCATTACGGAATTTGGCAGCTTCAATATATATCTTTAAATTTTCCTTCACCTGATTCTGCCCGATATATTCATTCAGATACCGGGGACGAAGACTCAATTCAACATTTTGGTCCTCCATCATCAGGTTCGCGGAAATAATCCGATCATCCATGTTCATCCCTACCTTTTTTTGCAGGCTACAGCTATATTATAATATGCAATTTGTATTATCCCGTAAACAGCATTTGCAGCGCCTTTTTCATCAACACATCAACGGAATCTGCTGTAGTAACATCCTTTTTCAATTTGAGCCATACTTTATCAAGCTCACTGTCAGTATACCCAAGTGCTTTGAGACCTTCACGTGCCTCATCCCAGGCTGAACCACTTCCCGACTCTTCCGATGGAGGAGCGAACAACCCTGTTGCATACGCTGCCGCGCCGAAGCTATCCAGCTTATCCTTGAGATCCAGAATCATGCGTTGTGCAGTCTTCTTGCCGATGCCTGGCAATTTGGTCAAGAACGTAAGATTCTCCTGGTAAATCGCCGTAACCACATGTTCTGGTGTACCTCCAGCAAGTATGCCCAGAGCTACTTTTGGACCGATACCGGATACTTCAATCAGTTTACGGAACAAACGTTGCTCATCCCGTGTAACAAATCCAAACAGCAACATCGCATCCTCACGCACATGATGGTGCGTGTACACGGTAATTTCGCCTTCTTGCTTCGCAAACGCAAATGGATTTGGACAGAATACGCGATACCCTACACCATGAACATCCAGCACAATATAATCATTCTCTACATGAATGAACTGTCCTCTTAGAAAATCAATCATTTTCGCAATACCTCATTCAACTTGGAATTTAATGTATAAGAGTGTGCGTGGCACACGGCTACAGCCAATGCATCCGCTACGTCATCCGGCTTAGGAACGACCTGAAGACGCAAGAACATTTTGACCATCTCCTGTACTTGCTTCTTCTCCGCTTTACCGTACCCCACAACGGCCTGCTTGATCTGCATTGGCGTATACTCTGCAATAGGCAAACCCTTCTGTGCGGCAGCGAGTACCATGACGCCTCTAGCCTGACTGACAGACATCGCTGTTGTAACGTTCCGATTGAAAAAAGTTTCTCCAGCGCTACTGCGTCCGGTTTGTATTTATCAATCAATTGCACCATACCTTCATATACGTGAAGCAACCGTTCCTCTTCAGGGGTATGAGCTTCCGTCTGAATACATCCATATTGTACGGGTACCACCTTACTGCCGATTTTATCCACAAAACCAAAACCAACAATCGCAATCCCCGGGTCAATTCCCAAAAAACGCAAAACCATCTCTCCCTCACAAAAGCGAACATATGTATCGTTCATTTCATTATAACAAAAGATAGACCCTGCGGCAGGAAAAACTTTGTCTAACTGATTACTCGTCTTTATTCGCGGATTTTTTACATGTTTATTCGTATTTCCAACTATTTCAGTTCAAACGACAAAAAGGACATCTCTTCGATGTCCTTCATCATATTCCACATATTTTTGGGTCTATCGCTTGATTCCCTAAACCACCATTGTTATTGCTATTGCCATCATCGTTTCAGTACGTAACAATCTTAATACTGTAGGTGAGGACGTTTGGATTACCCGCCATTGCGGATTAAATGATGACCTTCATCCACGGCATAGTCACTGAACGTAGAGATCACGCTATCATACTCATCCTTGTCCTGAATCCGAATACCCTGCTGCAATTGCTCCAGTACGCCTTCAGGCAAAGAACTCTCCAACGTCCCAACATCCAACTGAAAGAACGTACGAATAACCTTCTCATCTGTAGGCTTACCTTCGTACAAATTAAGGTTCCCTACAGCATCTATGCTGATATAAGCCTGCTGTTTACAAAGCGGTGAAAGGTCATCTACACGTTGCTTCAAATGCAACTCATCTGATGTTCCAACGGTAGCATCCCATTCCGGATGTTGAGCCAGGAGCATCTTCAACTGCGGTCTAGCCATCTTGCCTAACTGCTCTGTCTCCACTCCGCAGATGTACTGTGTTTCCAAAACCACACTTGTTAAATGATCCGGATCAGAATCAAGTTGCTCTACTAACGCCTGAATCTCCTGTTCAGATCTTGTTTCCTGCGTAACAGGGCCCATCACACTGGTTGCCTCACTAAAATTAGTTGTCAACAAACGCTCTATGGCCGATGAGATAGACAACCCGCTGTAAGCCAATATCGTAACTGCAAGCAAAGCCGCCGTCATCCATACTGTTCGTTTCCACCGTCGCCACCGTCTCTTGAATTGTTTTCTAAAGTTAAACGTGTTCACATGAACCCCTTCTATCACTTTTTAAACCTATTGTGACCTAAAGATTGAGGCTTTATGCACAACTAGCTTATCGTCTGAAGAAGGAACACTCATGTGTTAGGTTAGAGAACTTGTCATAGTGAATACCGGAACCTGCATTTATAGAATCCTATATAGATAAATATAAAAAAGCACTATCTATAATTAGATAGTGCTTTTTAGAGATCGGGATGACACGATTTGAACATGCGACCCCTGGTCCCAAACCAGGTGCTCTACCAAGCTGAGCTACATCCCGTTATATATACCGGCGAGAGGACTCGAACCTCCACGGTTTCCCACTCGATTTTGAGTCGAGCGCGTCTGCCATTCCGCCACGCCGGCAAATTTGAAGTTATAATGGCGCGCCCTGAGAGATTCGAACTCCCGGCCTTTTGATTCGTAGTCAAACGCTCTATCCAGCTGAGCTAAGGGCGCAAATATTGGAGCGGAAGACGGGAATCGAACCCGCGACCCTCGCCTTGGCAAGGCGATGCTCTACCGCTGAGCCACTTCCGCACACGGTATTATTAATATAAAAATGGCGGAACCGACGGGATTCGAACCCGCGATCTCCTGCGTGACAGGCAGGCATGTTAGGCCAACTACACCACGGTTCCAGATCACTTTCGCAAAGGAAAGTATAATTGCGGGGGCAGGATTTGAACCTGCGGCCTTCGGGTTATGAGCCCGACGAGCTACCGGGCTGCTCCACCCCGCGTCGTTATTAAAGTTCATATGGTGGAGGCTGAGGGGATCGAACCCCCGACCCTCTGCTTGTAAGGCAGATGCTCTCCCAGCTGAGCTAAGCCTCCATCTATATGACCCGTAGGGGATTCGAACCCCTGTTACCTCCGTGAAAGGGAGGTGTCTTAACCCCTTGACCAACGGGCCTTAATGGCTCCCCGAACAGGGCTCGAACCTGTGACAACTCGATTAACAGTCGAGTGCTCTACCAACTGAGCTATCAGGGAATATATGCATTTGCAGTGCAAATGCAATTCATCGTACAACATCAACATGCAGAGCCTGTTTTCTATGTATGATGAAAGAGTTCGCTTGGCGGCGTCCTACTCTCCCAGGACCCTGCGGTCCAAGTACCATCGGCGCTAGAGGGCTTAACGGTCGTGTTCGGGATGGGTACGTGTGGAACCCTCCGCCATCGCCACCAAACGCATAGCTTAGCTAACATTTCAGAGATCGTTCTCTGAAAACTAGATTCGAAACGAAACACGCGATTTAGAACTTGCTATTGGATAAGCCCTCGACCGATTAGTACTGGTCAGCTCCATGCATTGCTGCACTTCCACCCCCAGCCTATCTACCTCGTCGTCTTCAAGGGGTCTTACATACTGGGAAATCTCATCTTGAGGGGGCTTCACGCTTAGATGCTTTCAGCGTTTATCCCGTCCGTACATAGCTACCCAGCGGTGCTCCTGGCGGAACAACTGGTACACCAGCGGTACGTCCATCCCGGTCCTCTCGTACTAAGGACAGCTCCTCTCAAATTTCCTACGCCCACGACAGATAGGGACCGAACTGTCTCACGACGTTCTGAACCCAGCTCGCGTACCGCTTTAATGGGCGAACAGCCCAACCCTTGGGACCTACTTCAGCCCCAGGATGCGATGAGCCGACATCGAGGTGCCAAACCTCCCCGTCGATGTGGACTCTTGGGGAGATAAGCCTGTTATCCCCAGGGTAGCTTTTATCCGTTGAGCGATGGCCCTTCCATGCGGTACCACCGGATCACTAAGCCCGACTTTCGTCCCTGCTCGACTTGTAGGTCTCGCAGTCAAGCTCCCTTATGCCTTTGCACTCTTCGAATGATTTCCAACCATTCTGAGGGAACCTTTGGGCGCCTCCGTTACTCTTTAGGAGGCGACCGCCCCAGTCAAACTGCCCACCTGACACTGTCCCCGCACCGGATTACGGTACCAGGTTAGAACCTAGATACGATCAGGGTGGTATCCCAACGTTGCCTCCACGCAAGCTGGCGCTCACGTTTCAAAGGCTCCCACCTATCCTGTACAGATCGTACCCAAATTCAATATCAAGCTGCAGTAAAGCTCCATGGGGTCTTTCCGTCTTGTCGCGGGTAACCTGCATCTTCACAGGTATTAAAATTTCACCGGATCTCTCGTTGAGACAGCGCCCAAGTCGTTACGCCATTCGTGCGGGTCAGAATTTACCTGACAAGGAATTTCGCTACCTTAGGACCGTTATAGTTACGGCCGCCGTTTACTGGGGCTTCGGTTCACAGCTTCGGGATTACTCCCTAACCACTCCCCTTAACCTTCCAGCACCGGGCAGGCGTCAGCCCGTATACTTCGCCTTACGGCTTCGCACAGACCTGTGTTTTTGCTAAACAGTCGCTTGGGCCTTTTCACTGCGGCCCCCTCGTGCTATTCACACTACCGGGGCACCCCTTCTCCCGAAGTTACGGGGTCATTTTGCCGAGTTCCTTAACGAGAGTTCTTCCGCGCGCCTTAGAATACTCTTCTCGCCTACCTGTGTCGGTTTGCGGTACGGGCACCATCACCTGGCTAGAGGCTTTTCTTGGCAGTGTGAGATCATGACCTTCGCTACTACAATTTTCGCTCCCCATCACAGCTCAGCCTTACAATGTGCGGATTTGCCTACACATCAGCCTTACTGCTTAGACGGACATCCATCAGTCCGCGTCACTACCCTACTGCGTCCCCCCATTGCTCATAACGGCTTACGGTGGTACAGGAATTTCGACCTGTTGTCCTTCGACTACGCCTTTCGGCCTCGCCTTAGGTCCCGACTTACCCTGAGCGGACGAGCCTTCCTCAGGAACCCTTAGGCTTTCGGCGGATCAGATTCTCACTGATCTTTTCGTTACTCATACCGGCATTCTCACTTGTATAATGTCCAGCGCTCCTTACGGTACACCTTCAACCCTTATACAACGCTCCCCTACCCCTGATGCAAAGCATCAAGCCATAGCTTCGGTGGTGTGTTTAGCCCCGTTACATTTTCGGCGCAGAGTCACTCGACCAGTGAGCTATTACGCACTCTTTCAATGGTGGCTGCTTCTAAGCCAACATCCTGGTTGTCTGTGCAACTCCACATCCTTTCCCACTTAACACACACTTGGGGACCTTAGCTGATGGTCTGGGCTGTTTCCCTTTTGACAATGGATCTTAGCACTCACTGTCTGACTCCCGGAAGTAAGTCTATGGCATTCGGAGTTTGACTGAGCTTGGTAACCCTTGCGGGCCCCGCACCCAATCAGTGCTCTACCTCCACGACTCTGTTTTCCGAGGCTAGCCCTAAAGCTATTTCGGGGAGAACCAGCTATCTCCGAGTTCGATTGGAATTTCTCCGCTACCCCCACCTCATCCCCGCATTTTTCAACATGCGTGGGTTCGGGCCTCCAGTGCGTGTTACCGCACCTTCACCCTGGACAGGGGTAGATCACCCGGTTTCGGGTCTACGTCCACGTACTCATTCGCCCTATTCAGACTCGCTTTCGCTGCGGCTCCGGCTCTTCACCTTAACCTTGCACGGGAACGTAACTCGCCGGTTCATTCTACAAAAGGCACGCCATCACCCCTAAAACGGGCTCTGACTTTTTGTAAGCACACGGTTTCAGGTTCTATTTCACTCCCCTTCCGGGGTGCTTTTCACCTTTCCTCACGGTACTGCTTCACTATCGGTCGCTAGGAAGTATTTAGCCTTGGCAGATGGTCCTGCCGGATTCATACGGGGTTTCACGTGCCCCGCACTACTCGGGATCCGTCTCGGAGGGAACAGACTTTCAATTACAGGGCTTTTACCTTCTTTGGCGGGCCTTTCCAGACCTCTTCGCTTAACCGGTTCCTTTGTAACTCCATGTGAGACGTCCCACAACCCCAAAGAGCAAGCTCTCTGGTTTGGGCTTCTCCGCGTTCGCTCGCCGCTACTGACGGAATCACTATTGTTTTCTCTTCCTCAGGGTACTTAGATGTTTCAGTTCCCCTGGTATGCCTCTACACAACCTATGTATTCAGTTGTGAGTAACTGGAAATTACCCCAGCTGGGTTTCCCCATTCGGACACCCCGGATCAAAGCTTGCTTACAGCTCCCCGAGGCAGTTTCGTTGTTCGCCACGTCCTTCATCGGCTCCTAGCGCCTAGGCATCCTCCGTGTGCTCTTAGTAGCTTAACCATTTTGTTCCGGTTTTGACTGCTCGCTTCCCTTGTTTTGCTTGCGCAAAGCCAAAAGTCGCTCCCATCCAATACCATCACAAAAGCAATTTAACTACCTTTATACACTTCACTCGTTTACACAAGATCAGCTTAAAGGAATGTTCTAATTCGCGTTTGTTTCGTTTCGATATCTAGTTTTCAAAGAACAAGCTCCATGCAAAAGCAAGCTGTTTTGAGAGTTTGAGCCCTCAAAACTGAGCAACGAGTGAGTAACTAGCCGACCTGGCTAGATTTTGTATTTGAATGTTTCCGTTGCAGGAAACGATTCTCCATAGAAAGGAGGTGATCCAGCCGCACCTTCCGATACGGCTACCTTGTTACGACTTCACCCCAATCATCTATCCCACCTTCGGCGGCTGGCTCCTTGCGGTTACCCCACCGACTTCGGGTGTTATAAACTCTCGTGGTGTGACGGGCGGTGTGTACAAGACCCGGGAACGTATTCACCGCGGCATGCTGATCCGCGATTACTAGCAATTCCGACTTCATGCAGGCGAGTTGCAGCCTGCAATCCGAACTGAGACCGGCTTTGTTGGGATTGGCTCCATCTCGCGATTTCGCAGCCCGTTGTACCGGCCATTGTAGTACGTGTGTAGCCCAGGTCATAAGGGGCATGATGATTTGACGTCATCCCCACCTTCCTCCGGTTTGTCACCGGCAGTCTATCTAGAGTGCCCACCCGAAGTGCTGGCAACTAAATATAAGGGTTGCGCTCGTTGCGGGACTTAACCCAACATCTCACGACACGAGCTGACGACAACCATGCACCACCTGTCTTGAATGTTCCGAAGAAAAGGTACATCTCTGTACCGGTCATTCAGATGTCAAGACCTGGTAAGGTTCTTCGCGTTGCTTCGAATTAAACCACATACTCCACTGCTTGTGCGGGTCCCCGTCAATTCCTTTGAGTTTCAGTCTTGCGACCGTACTCCCCAGGCGGAGTGCTTAATGTGTTAACTTCGGCACCAAGGGTATCGAAACCCCTAACACCTAGCACTCATCGTTTACGGCGTGGACTACCAGGGTATCTAATCCTGTTTGCTCCCCACGCTTTCGCGCCTCAGCGTCAGTTACAGCCCAGAGAGTCGCCTTCGCCACTGGTGTTCCTCCACATATCTACGCATTTCACCGCTACACGTGGAATTCCACTCTCCTCTTCTGCACTCAAGTCACCCAGTTTCCAGTGCGATCCGGGGTTGAGCCCCGGGATTAAACACCAGACTTAAATGACCGCCTGCGCGCGCTTTACGCCCAATAATTCCGGACAACGCTTGCCCCCTACGTATTACCGCGGCTGCTGGCACGTAGTTAGCCGGGGCTTTCTTCTCAGGTACCGTCACCTTGAGAGCAGTTACTCTCCCAAGCGTTCTTCCCTGGCAACAGAGCTTTACGATCCGAAAACCTTCATCACTCACGCGGCATTGCTCCGTCAGGCTTTCGCCCATTGCGGAAGATTCCCTACTGCTGCCTCCCGTAGGAGTCTGGGCCGTGTCTCAGTCCCAGTGTGGCCGATCACCCTCTCAGGTCGGCTACGCATCGTCGCCTTGGTGAGCCGTTACCCCACCAACTAGCTAATGCGCCGCAGGCCCATCCCCAAGTGACAGATTGCTCCGTCTTTCCAGTTTCCTTCAGGCGAAGGAAACAACTATTCGGTATTAGCTACCGTTTCCGGTAGTTGTCCCAAACTTGAGGGCAGGTTGCCTACGTGTTACTCACCCGTCCGCCGCTAACCATCAGAGAAGCAAGCTTCTCTTCAAGTCCGCTCGACTTGCATGTATTAGGCATGCCGCCAGCGTTCGTCCTGAGCCAGGATCAAACTCTCCAATAAAGTATTGAAAAGAGCGATAAGCTCATTTTGAATCTGACGAGATTAAAAATCTCATTTGTGCTCCAGTCGATTCAAGCCAAGGCTTGTTTCAAACTTTCGCGTTCATTCTGCAAGCAGAATGTTTTACTCACTCGTTGTTCAGTTTTCAAAGATCAAACTTATTTCGTTATTTCTTGTGTTTCCCGTGTCAGCCGTGTGTTTCAGCGGCGACTTAAATAATATATCATACGGCTGAATGTAATGCAACAGTTTTTTTCATTTCTTTTCTTTAGTAGTTTTGCATTAGCTAAAGTTATCATATCCGTACCCTATCTTGTCCTATCATATTAGGTCATGCTCATAGGGTACAAATATTTTAACACATTTATGAAAGGGTTTACAATAATTTCTTAATAAAATGCTTTTTATCATTTCCTAAGCAACTATATCTTCGTTATGTGCAACTCAATGTTCACTCAGGTAAGCGGGAAGCCAGTTCTCTATTACAGAGCTGGCTTCCCGCTTATATAACAGGTACCTCACTTATTCATTAATCGCAATCCCCAGGTTAGTTTTGTATCCATGGATTACGACGCTTTTTATCGGATTTCCGTTGGTTGGAAGTAGCTGCACCCTCTCTGGATGTTTTCCCGGACACGGATACCTTGGATTTATTCTTCAGAGGAGCCTTGCTTGTTCTGCGTTTTGCAGCTGCCGGCTTATTCCCTGCTTGTTTGGACTTCCCTTCCGAATCTGATCCAACCTCTTCAATTGCTACCTGACTTAAGTTAGCGTCTTCACGCCCCCTTTTTACCACCCTTGCCTTGCTCTTGAGGAGGATACATTTCACCAAATGCTCCAAGCGGGGACGGCGGAACCATGTTCTGAGTAGGATACGGATTCTGATAAGCATACTCAATAGGCTGGTTTGGCATCGTTGATGTGGACATTTCAGGCGGCATACCGTACGAAGGACCATACATATTCCAAGCCGGATCCTGATAACCATGAGAAGGATAAGTATACTGAGGCATATGTGTATGTGAGCCACATCCGCATGGAGGGTACGGAAGCATTGAGTATGGAGATATGAAAGGCGGCTGATGATTCATATGACTAGGTGCTGCATACGTTGGGAATGGACTATTCACTTCGCCAGCTGGCGCAATCGGAAATGAGTTGTTTTGTATTTCTGCGGACAGATTCGGCATAACGTTATTGTGGTTATAACCCTGCTCCGCGCCAGTCCACGGACTGTTAGGCAGATCACTGCCACTATATGGACTAACTTCCGGAATCCCTGGAAACGACGCATTGTTACTCGCTCCTGCCGTGTACATGTCTTGCTGAGCACCATACACCTCTTGTACAGGAACCGGGATTTGAACATAAGGGTGCTCGGCTGGAGCATGATGCAACTTATTACCACAACCACAAGGCTTTTTCGTTTCCGGTGCAACCTCAGTTGGAGACTTAGTATTAGGCATTACAGGCAAAGGCATAATTTCAGGCGAAAGATTAGGCATTGTGTATTTCTTGGATTCTGCTACCGGTTTTACATGAACTTCGGGTTTAACCTCTTCTTTTGTGCGTTTCCTTTTCAGGTTTCACTTCAGGAAGCTCCGGTAACTGCGGCAGTACCTCCAGTTCAGGCTTCACATTCGGCTTCTCCGTATTGGCTGGTGGTGGAGCAGGAACCGGGACCGGAACAGGAACCTCTGCTACCGGAGCAGGAGGAGTTGGCATAACTGGCGCCGGTGGTTCCGGTTCTTTGACTCCCGTGTATTCCTTACCTTCAGGTGACAACTTTTCTTGAGCAGCAATGTTGCCAGCACCCGAATTAGATGTACTGTTTCCTTGTGCGTGCATAGATGGAATATAAACTGTCTCCCCCACCAGCAGAGCGTTCGGATTTTTCAACTGTGGATTGGCATTGATCATATCTTTTAAAGGAACTCCCCAGGCTTGTGCCAACTTCCATAACGAATCTCCTTGCTGCACCTTGTGACTGTGGAGCACACCCTCCGGCTTCGGTGTTACTGGCTCTGCAGGGATTTTGATCTTCATGCCAATATCCAGCTTGTCGGGATTTGTGATTTGCGGATTAGCCGCGATCAATTTGTCCAGCGCTACATTGTATTTTTGGGACAGCAGATATAATGTGTCGCCTTTTTTCACCATGTGTATTTTCACAGGGAACTAACCTCCTAGACGTCATACTTGGGCAGTACATTCGCCCATACCGTTACTACATCCTATGCAGAAACCGGGCTAATGACATCAACTAAACAAAAAATCCTCCTGTCGCTAAAATCCCCATACACCAGGTATGCTGAATTTTTTCGGACAAGGAGGATTTCCTGTTCCCTATGCTATGCAATTCTAACTTAAGATTCCCACACTTTATAACCATCTTTGTCAACAATCTGACGGAATGCTTCCAGCAGTCTCAGCGTTACCGGACCTGCTACACCCGTACCAATTGTTCTTCCATCCACTTCATATGCAGCGATAACTTCTGCAGCTGTCCCGGTGAAAAAGACTTCGTCTGCGATATACACATCATGCAGGGTGAATGGCACTTCTTTTAATTCAAGCTCCAGTTCGCCACATAGATCGATAATGGCTTGACGTGTAATCCCTTCAAGTGCTCCGAGATAACAAGGCGGCGTATACACTACACCATTTTTGATGATGAAGATGTTATCACTTGAACCCTCAGTAACGTAACCTTGGGAATTCAACATAATAGCTTCTCCGGCACCTGAATAGTTAGACTGGATTTTAACCAGGATGTTATTCAGATAGTTCAATGATTTAATTTTTGGATTCAAGGCGTCCGGGATATTCCGGCGTTGGGATACAGACACTGCTTTCAATCCAGTAAGATACGCTTCCTCCGGATAGATCGCCAATTGCTCCACAATGATAATTACGGATGCCTTGGGGCAACGAAGCGGGTCCAACCCCAGATTACCAGGGCCACGCGATACAATAAGACGAATATAACCATTACGCATATCATTGCGGCGCACCGTTTCAGCCATCACTTCCAGCATCTCATCAATGGACAGCGGGATGTTCAAACTGATGGATTTGGCCGAATCATACAAACGATCCAAGTGGGCCTTACATCTGAAAATATTTCCGTTATAGATCCGAATACCTTCGAAAATCCCGTCTCCATACAAAAATCCATGATCATATACCGAAACGGTTGCGTTCTCCTTGGTCACATACTGACCATCCAAATAGATCCATTGTTCTGCCACCGATGACTGCACCTCCATAAAATATCCATTCACTGTACTCCGAAACGTTTATTAACCCGTCCATTGTACACCAAAATGACAAGCTCTTACTTGTTCACTCTACCCAGAATTATGACAACCTTCTAACAATCACAACCAGCATAAAGGTCGATTACCTCGAAGGATATGTATAACAAGGATAGCTACCAAGAACGCGCACCTGACAATTCAACGCCTCAATCTCCCCCATGGCTGCGGTGAGCAATACCGAATCCACCGTTTCCACAACGTCAATGTAGAAATAGTAACTGCCCAATTGTTTCTTCGTTGGACGAGATTCAAGTCGGGTCAAATTCAGCTTCCGCCAGGCAAATGCCGACAATACCTGATGCAACGCACCCGGTGCATCTTCTGGCAACGTCACCAGCAAGCTGGTTTTTACATGATCCGGTTCACGTGGAATGTTCACAGGTTCATGGCCGATGAGCACAAAACGGGTATAGTTGTTGTCATGATCTGTAACCCGTTCAGCCATAATGTCCAGACCATGCTTCTGAGCAGCAAGCTTGGTACCGATGGCTACCCATCCCTTACCCGGATTTTTTCACAATTTCGACAGCTTCGGCTGTACTGTTCACACCTTCAAGGTTCGCCCCAGGCGAATGCAGCCGAATAAAATTCTGACACTGCGGAATAGCCACAGGATGAGACATGATCTTGGTAATTTTACTGAAATCATACTCGCCGCTCTCCGTCTTAAATTCCGAGCCATGTCCAATGACATTCTGGATGGATGGGTATACCCACTCCGCTTGCATTGGAATGTCGACTTCATTCACAAGCCAGTCCATATGCAGACTAACGGAACCCTCAATGGTATTTTCAATCGGAATGACACTGTATTGTGTAGTCCCGCTATCCGTTGCTCTAAACACGTCCGAAATCAGCTTGGAATGAAGCAAATCTAATGGTTCACTGTTAAAAAGGAAATCTATCGCTTCATGGGAAACTGAGCCTTCAGGTAACACTGCAATTCGTTTCATACATTAACTTCCCCTTTGATTCTGTCCAGAAAAGGACGTTCGTCTTGATCAGGCAATACGGTTACACCGTCCAAATCCGGATCGAGCCACAGTGCAGTAGCAGATATGCCTTCCCGCTTCATGGTCTCCAGCAAATATTTTTCCAATTCCGCTTTTCGGGTGTCATGACGATCCACCAAAGTCAATACGGTCGGTCCAGCTCCGCTCAGAGCAGCTCCCAACGCTCCATGATACACAGCATGTTCCAATATTTCAGCCATGCCTGGCACCAATGATGCCCGGTACGGTTGGTGAATTCGATCTGACATCGCCTTCTGAATCATATCCAGTCGCCCACTCGCCAAAGCAGCAACGAGCAGTGAGGATCTGCTAATGTTATGCACCACATCAGACATGCCAAATTGCTCAGGAATCACATTCCTAGCTTTTGAAGTAGACAGCTGGAATTCAGGTACAATAACCAAAGCCTGCAAATCCTGGTGTGGTTCAATACGTATATGATCTACCTGTTGACCATTCCATGCAGCCGTAATAATACCGCCATACAGAGATGCTCCCACATTGTCAGGATGCTTCTCGAGGGATGTGGCCATATCCAGGAGTTTCGCATCGGATAAAGGAGCACCAATTAATGCATTCGCTGCCGCCAGTGCACCAACGATGGCTGATGCACTACTCCCAAGTCCCCGCGTAAGCGGAATATCGGAATACATGGAAATCTCCAATTCAGGTACGGATACCCCAGCTTCATCAAATACCATCTGTGCGACTTCATAGATCAAATTCGATTTATCCGTAGGCAGTCCTGTCAAATGATCGCCGTGAAGATGAAATGTCGTCTGCTCGGCAGGTTTCATTTCCAACCAGGCGTACAAAGACAATGCCATGCCCAGGGTGTCAAACCCCGGACCGAGATTGGCTGTGCTTGCAGGTATTTTTACGGTTACCTTTTCACGCAAACTCATACAGATTGCTGCTCCAACTGTGCAATGGCCGCCATTACTGCTTCTTCCGTATCTTCAACAACAAGTGGCTCAGTCGCTACTGTTTTGATCGCAATATTAGGATCTTTCAGACCATTACCTGTCAGTACACAAACTACAGTCTCTCCGCCTTTAAAGTACCCTTCACTCTTCAGTTTGTATACACCGGCAAGGGAAGCCGCAGAAGCAGGTTCAGCAAAAATTCCTTCCCGAGAAGCAAGCGTACGATACGCTGTCAGGATTTGTTCATCCGTTACATAGTTGATTTGTCCACCAGATTCCTCAGCTGCAGCTACTGCCGTTTTCCAGCTCGCCGGATTACCGATTCGAATCGCTGTTGCTACTGTTTCAGGTTCAAGGATCGGCTCACCTTTTACAATGGCCATCGCACCTTCTGCTTCGAAACCAACCATACGTGGAAGCGTGTTGGATTTACCTGCCTCTTTATATTCTTTGAAACCTTTCCAATACGCCGAGATATTCCCCGCATTGCCGACTGGAATTGCCAGAACGTCAGGCGCTTCGCCAAGTTGTTCAATTACTTCAAACGCTGCTGTCTTCTGTCCTTCAATCCGGAACGGATTCACAGAGTTTACAAGCGTGATCGGATGTTTGGCTGTGATCTCACGCACAATCTCCAGTGCACGGTCAAAGTTACCATTAATCGCGATCACCTTAGCTCCATAGATCATGGCTTGGGCCAGTTTACCCAGTGCAATGTTGTTATTCGGGATCAGCACGATACAATTGAGGCCACCACGTGCGGCGTAGGCTGCTGCAGCTGCTGATGTATTACCTGTGGATGCACACATGATCGTACGGCTACCCTCTTCCATAGCTTTGGCAACAGCCATAACCATACCGCGGTCTTTGAAAGATCCCGTAGGGTTCAAACCTTCATACTTGAAATAAACATTCAAACCGAGTTCCTCAGACAGATTCTCTGCATGAATCAACGGTGTATTTCCTTCCTGAAGCGTAAGCAGGGGTGTAGTTTCATTAACTGGAAGGTGTTCTCTGTACGTTTGCAAAAGTCCTTGATATCTCATTGTGGGTAAACTCCTTTATGTTTTAATAATCTGAAATGATGACCTGTTGAACCGGATATGATTAACTTGTACGTTATAACTGAAATAATTGAGATGCCGTATGGGATAGTGACATTTATCCTTCGACCCGGTAGACACTCTTAATGCGGCGAATGACGCTGAGTGATTCAAAATGTTTTAACACCTTATCCATGCTTGCCTTACTTGCATTATGTGTAACGATAATGATCTCGGCATCCGGGTTGTGCTCATTCGGCTGTTGAACAACCGACGCCAGACTGACATCATACTCTGCGAAAATTTGTGTGATTTGTGCCAATACACCGGCTTTATCGTCTACGTGTAGTAAAATAAAGTTTTTCGACACGATTTGCTCGTCGCTTTGCAGTCGCTTTGTCTTATAAGGCACAATGGCCTTGAGACCGTTCACGCCAAGTTTAAGATTTTTGGTAACCGCCACAATGTCAGCTACAACCGAAGTTGCCGTTGGGAGTTCTCCTGCACCTGCACCGTAGAACATCGTCTCCCCTACAGCTTCACCGTGTACATATACTGCGTTGAACACACCGTTGACTGAAGCAATCGGGTGATTTTGTCTAACCATCGTCGGCTGAACGCTAATTGTGATCTCATCGCCAATACGGTCCGCAATACCAAGTAACTTCATCTCATAGCCCAATCTTTTGGCATACATAATGTCTTCACGAGTTACGGAGGATATTCCTTTAACGGTTACATCCTTCAACTCCACATTGGTGCGGAAACCTAGCGTACTCAAGATCGCCATTTTGCGAGCTGCGTCAAGTCCCTCCACATCGGAAGTTGGATCGGATTCAGCGTATCCCAGAGCCTGTGCTTCAGCCAGTACTTCTTCATAGGATGCACCTTCCTGACTCATTTTGGTCAGAATAAAGTTCGTTGTTCCGTTCACAATCCCCATAATGCGAGTAATCCGGTCAGAAGAGAAACCTTCAATCAGCGTACGAATGATCGGAATCCCTCCAGCAACACTCGCCTCATAGAACACGTCACATTGTTTTTCCTGTGCCTTCGCCAAAATCTCTGTACCATGCAGTGCCATGAGATCTTTGTTTGCTGTTACGATATGCTTCCCACGTTCCAACGCTTCAAGAATATACTCCTTCGTCTGATCAATGCCGCCCATGACTTCAACGATGACATCAATATCCGGATGACGAATGACTTCCCAAGGATCTTCCGTAAGCTTGGCACGGTCTACAGCAATAACACGTTCTTTCTCTGTATTTTTCACTGCGATCTTCTCGATGACAATCGGCGATCCAACCTGACTGCTCAGATCCTCCTGATTCCCTTCCACAATGCGAACGACTCCCGTTCCAACAGTTCCCAGACCCAACAATCCGACTTTTACTGGTTTCACTAACGATCTACCCCTAATGTCTATTCTTGTCTGTCAGTCCTGTATGTTAAAGCCTAATTACCCTTGGCCTACAATACGTGTACGTCTTACGCCAGGCATATCTTGCATTCGATCCAGCATTTCACCAATTTCGCCATGAAGATGTGTCGTTTCCACCGAAATGACAACATTGGCTCTTCCTTGAAGCGGGATACTCTGATTAATCGTGAGTACATTAGCTCCATAACCAGCTACATGTCCAAGCACACGTGACAAGATACCCGACTGATGCTCCAGATCAATGGAGATCGTTACAATTCTCTCGCGCTCAAGCTGGTTGATCAGATGAATTCCATCCTTGTACTTGTAAAAGGCACTCCGGCTTAATCCGACCTGTTCAACCGCCTCATGCACTGTTTTAACATCACCAGAAGCCAGCAGTTCTTTTACCTGCATGGTCTTCACCACTGCCTCTGGTAAAATATCTTCCCGTACTAAGTAATAGCGTTCGTTCACAGAACGTCCTCTCCTCAAAGACTCATGTATTCATATAGTGGACATTATATAGGATCTATGACAAAAGGGCAATACATGACACGCCTATTTTTTGAAATACGTTCCTCACAGTATACAAGTTTATCCCTCTCTCATGTCAGGAAAAACAAAAAAACGCAGAGTTGCGGGTCAACTTCCCACTTCTCTGCGTTCCTATATCGATCTGTCTCTCCACGGAAGACGGCTACTTAGTAGTAACTGCTGCCTTCCACAAATTCGAATTCAAAGTCTCCAATACGCACGATGGTGCCTTCTACAGCTCCGCGCTTACGCAACTCAGCGTCCACACCCATATAACGAAGTGTACGTGCGAGCTTCAGTATAGCTTCATGTGAGTTCAATTGCATCCGTTTCATCATGCGGTCAATCTTGGCACTTTCGACAACGAACATTTCGTTCTCACGCACAATTTTGAAACCATCGTCTTCTTTTTGTCCAGACTGTATACTTTACGCTCAGATACATCTGCTACCTCTTCAACCACTCGCTCGTCTGGAACCTGATCCAGCAGATCAGCTGCACGATACAGAAGTTCTTGAATCCCTTTCCGGGTCAAGGATGAAATTGGCATCACTTCAATATCAGGTTGAACTTCACGAACTTGCTGTAAAAATTGCTCCAGGTTCGCTTCAGAGTCTGGCATATCCATCTTGTTAGCTGCTACAATTTGCGTTCTCTCGGCGAGAAGCGGATTGTACAACTTCAATTCGTCATTGATTTTCTGCCAGTCTTCAAAAGGATCGCGTCCTTCCGAACCCGACATATCTACGACATGAACAATAATACGAGTACGCTCGACATGACGCAGGAACTCATGTCCCAGTCCGACACCTTCATGCGCACCTTCAATCAGTCCGGGCAGATCGGCCATGACGAAGCTTCGGCCTTCTCCTACACCGACTACACCCAGATTCGGTGTAATGGTTGTGAAATGGTATGCACCGATCTTTGGCTTGGCTGACGAAACGACCGAAAGCAATGTGGATTTCCCAACACTCGGGAAACCAACCAGACCAACATCTGCCATAACTTTCAGTTCGAGTACGATGTAACGCTCTTGTCCTTCTTCACCGTTCTCAGCAAGTTCAGGTGCAGGATTGTTCGGTGTAGCAAATCGGATGTTACCTCGTCCGCCCCGACCACCACGAGCAATAACAACCTGTTGACCGTGACGTGTCATATCCGCCAGTACTTCTCCACTGTCTTCATCCAAGATGATAGTTCCTGGTGGAATGCGCACAATCATGTTCTCCGCGTTTGCACCATGCTGACTTTTATTACGTCCCTTCTCACCACGTGGGGCCTTGAAGTGACGCTGGTAACGGAAATCCATCAATGTACGCAAACCTTCATCCACGCGGAAAATGATGTCAGCTCCTCTGCCTCCATCGCCCCCGGCAGGTCCGCCGTTTGGTACATACTTCTCACGACGGAACGAAATAATTCCGTCCCCTCCGTCTCCGGCTTTTACATAAATCTTCGCTTTATCTACAAACATTGGTTAACCCCTTCTTCCTATATTCCACACGGCATTCTGAATTGTATAAACGTATCCTCAGACGGAAACTGCTCCGTTCTGACTTTTTTCCTTTGAGTACGGCAGTAAGCTGCCGCAGTGTTTCCGGATCGGGTGTTTGATCCCCATCCAGTCGGACAACCACATCTCCATGATCCTGTCCGAAGTTCAAGGTCAGTTTGCGAACCTCTCCCCAAGAAGACCGGCCGCCGCCATATTGATAGGCCCTGATTGCATCCGCAATCGCCCCGGTAAGTGACTCGCCATCCTCGGGAGAGACCAGAGCACTAAGCTGCAACTCATCTTCTATTTCCACATGCAAGTCCAGCGCAATTCCACTGGCGCGAAAAGACTGAAGATAAAATACGAGGGAAGGAATGCCTAATCTGGAGATTCGGCTTTCTTCTGTAACCCGCTCTTTTATTCTTTCCACACATTGCAAGGATTTATCAAGTTTGCCCAGCCGAAGATATCCATATAACACCTGAAGGTCGTTCATCCAGTCGTGTCGATGATGATTTAATGAAGCAATTGCTGTTTTTTCCATGGATTGTATGATGGCTCTGCGTTCCGCCTCCGCCTGTTTCTTCATCGCATTCACAGAAATGAGCAATACTGCGACGGACCACAATGCGCACACGACGCTTGAGATCATCGCCGGATACAACATAACGAAAACCAAAGGAATCAGAAGTGAACATGCCGCAATCCACGGCACTCTTTTCCAAGATTTCATGGCTTCTCCCCGTTCTACAAAACTCGGTTGGTCTACACCCACCGTAACCAAGTATAACATGTCTTTTCTGCCAGTTCATTATCGAATAACCGTTGAATACAAAAAACCTTCGGCAAAAATGCCGAAGGCTCCTTAGGCGGAATGCCGATATTACGCTTCTACTGCTGCTGCTACAGGAGCAACATTAACAGGATAGATGCTTACTTTTTTGCGATCGCGTCCCCAACGTTCGAATTTTACAACGCCGTCGATTTTCGCGAACAAAGTGTCATCTTTACCGATGCCAACGTTAGTTCCTGGGTGAATTTTCGTTCCGCGTTGGCGAACGAGAATGCTACCACCAGTTACAGTTTGACCATCAGCACGTTTAACACCCAGACGTTGAGCATTACTGTCACGTCCGTTCTTCGTGGAACCTACACCTTTTTTCGATGCGAATAACTGAAGATTTAATTTCAACATGATTGGTTGTCCTCCTTCTTTGCTTATTTGAGTTGCTGTATTTTAATATACTTCCCGTATGACTCTGCAATATTAGAGAGCATAACTACCATGGATTCGAGTAACAATTGTACCTGGGACCAAGTTTCCCTCTATCTAACAAAGGTAAAGAACCACTTAAAAAGCCATTCTTCATCTTGGCATCCATTTCGACACCGGTCAATGTTTCAATCGAGTTCACCGTACCCACTGTGACAGCGGATACTCCGGCACATACGATGTCTTCTCCCGCTTGGCAAAATTAGCATGCCCTTCGATGGAAAATCGTTCGATGTTCCCGTCCTCATCACGAAAGATTTGAACGATAATCACTTATCGCACCTTCTTTACGCTTTGATTTTTTCGATAGTTACTTTAGTGTACGGTTGACGGTGACCTTGCTTCACATGGTAGTTCTTTTTAGGTTTGTATTTGTATACGATAACCTTTTGTCCTTTGCCATGTTTCTCCACTTTAGCCGTTACAGTAGCTCCGGAAATCAATGGTGTACCTGCTGTCAAACCTTGATCGTTAGATACAGCCAGGACACGGTCGAACGTTACGCTTTCGCCATCGTTCGCAGTCAATTTCTCGATGAACAGAACATCGCCCTCTTGGACTTTGTACTGTTTGCCGCCTGTTTCAATAATTGCGTACATTTGCCTTGCACCTCCTCATGTCTCAGACTCGCCCGTTCTCAGGTGACAGTGTCCTTGCGGAACTGTTCTTATACCCGGCCAGTGCGGTTACAGCATGTGCAAGACCATTAGGCTAAACACACGCTTGAAGATTATATCACGCAATATATCAAAAATCAATGCAAAGGTGAAATATATCTTTTTCCCGTACCATGGCAGGAAGAACACGGCTCCACATAGGGTAACGTACTTTCTTCCCGCACTTTCTTACGGGTAAGTTCCAGCAAGCCCAGCTTGGTCCAACCCATTACAAACGCTTTGGTCCGATCCTTCTTGAGCTCACCCTCCAAGGTGGCCGCGACTTCATGCCGATTCGAGGCTTCCTCCATATCAATGAAGTCGACAATAATCATGCCACCGATATCCCGCAGGCGCATAAGACGGGCAATCTCCACTGCTGCCTGTATGTTGGTCTCTGTCACGGTCTCTTCCAGACTGTCACCGCCAGCTCCCGTATATTTGCCTGTGTTCACATCCACTACAGTCAGAGCTTCAGTATGATCAATGACAATGTATCCGCCTCCGGGCAACCACACTTTCCGGGCAAAATCCTTATTCAACTGTTCCTGCACACCATAGGCAGCAAAGATGGATTCTGTTCCCCGATACACCTGTACTTTGGGTTGATGACCA
This sequence comes from Paenibacillus sp. OVF10, assembly GCA_022836915.1. GTDB lineage: Bacteria > Bacillota > Bacilli > Paenibacillales > Paenibacillaceae > Paenibacillus. The sequence continues at coordinate 6,349,262 of CP094668.1, forward strand.
GGACTAATCTCTTCCAGCAATGCTTTTACCTCACGGGCTTGTCCTTCACTATCAGTGATGACTTCGTCACTCCCTGGGGTATACACATCTCTGATGATTCGCTGTACCATGCTATGATCCCGATGCAAGAGGCTTGGTGAAGGCAAACTGTCCGCTTTTTCGCGAATTAGATACCACTGCGCGCGTAATGTTTCCAAGTCCGACTTAATGGCTTCATGCTGCTCTTCTCCAGATACGGTTCGAATAATAAGTCCTTCTTCATCCCGCCTCAGTTGCTCCCCAAGTGCCTTAAGACGGGAACGATCCCCTTCACGGGCAATTTTCTTGGATACCGCTACATAGTCAGCAACAGGCATGTAGACAAGCCAACGGCCCGGGAGTGAATAATGAGTCGTCACCCGGGCTCCCTTGCCTCCTACCGGTTCTTTCAGAACCTGAACAATGACTTCCTGACCCGGACGAAGCAACTCCGAGATGGAAGGCTTCACCTTGGGCTGTTTCTCCAGATGGGGATGCAACACATCGTCCACATAGAGAAACGCATTCTTTTTCTGACCAATATCCACAAAAGCAGCCTGCATACCCGGTAACACATTCACGACCCGTCCCTTGAAAAAGGAACCCAGCAGTCCACGCTCGCGTGTACGCTCTGCCGTAAATTCCACAGCTTTGCCTTCTTCCAGAAGCGCCATTTGCATGAGGTTATGTTCATTATGTACTATCATTTGTTTCATGGCTTCACCTCTAGAAGACAATTCAATTCATCCACATCCATTTCAATATCTTTTCAATTCTCATTGTACATGTATTAACCCATTTCAGAACAGGTCCACCAGAACACTACAATTTATCACCATTTTGTTGAAAATAGGAACCGATAATCCGTTGCTCAGGCAAGACGGCCATAATTCGACCCTGTCTGTTCATCACGTATACCATATGGTATCTTTCTCTTTAATAGACGCAAAATAGTGTCCAAAGGTTTCGCCGGAAATGAGATTATTGGCTGCGCCAAACTGCCGGTAGCCGCATGACGAGCGAACACACCCTCACGATTCATGAGAAAACGGATGAAGCGATAGGGCACATTTCGGTAATCCGTTACGTTGGAATAAAACAAAAAAAGTCCGATTAACAGAATGTTGAGCGGTAAGCCGTAGTCCCCAGTAAACCATCGGCTGATAGCATATAAAATAACCCCTACGCTACACAGAATGCTAATTCTGTAAGTCCACATTAATGTTGTATAGTAGGGTGCCCACAGACTGACAAGTGCCTGAACAATTTTACCTCCGTCCAGAGGAAGTACAGGCAGCAGATTGAAGAGGGCGATAAGCAGATTCCCCTGAATGATATAATTGAGAAAAACCGGATCGCCCAGATTGCCATACTGCAACAGCAAAACCACACCAACCATCAGCATGTTTTGTAATGGACCTGCCAGAGCAATCATGATTTCCCGGTAGGCCGTTATAGTACCTCCATCTTCGATAACCGCTACTCCTCCAAAAGGGAGCATCTGGATTGACAAGACACGATAGCCCAGAAGGGCTGCAGCCGCAGCATGTCCACATTCATGAATGAATACGATGGCAAACAACGTAATAAGCTCAATAAAATGTCCAGTCAGAAGGGAGGCCATCATGATAATTACAAAAAAGGATGAAACGTAATGCGGACTCCCCACACCCTAATCAAGGGCAACGACTTCCGCCGGGTCTACGTACTCCTCCCCTCTTTGACTGCAAAATAGAGCGTGGCCGGTTGTTCACCACCCGTAGCCTTGAGACTCCCCACTGGATTCCCCGCTTCCACCCAATCATTCACGTTCACTTCACTTTCGTTCAACCGACCGTATATTGCCGTGACATTGCCTGTATGTTGGATGACAACTGTGAATCCACTGGCTGCATCCCCGATAACCTCCATGACACGCCCTGCATCCGAACTTGCGACCTGTATAAGTTCTGCACCCGCGGCATCCGGAACGATCTCAATTCCCTTCATGCTTAGCGCAAATGGCTGCACGACTGTGCCTGAGATCGGTTTGCCCAGTAACTGCCTTACTTTCAATCCGTTCACGGCATCCGTCGTATGTCCGAGAACTGGAAGAAACGAAGGTGTTCCTCCAAAATGCCGTTCATACCAGACCGCTGCTGAGGCAAAATCCATATCCCGATGGAGTGCATCGGCAATTACTGTTTTGGGTGATGTCGTCCACGATGTATCCAACTGAAACAGACCCCATACTCCGCCAAATATCAAAGCGCTAATAACCGTCCGTTTGAGAAGTGACTTGAACAGGTTGAATCTCGAATGCCCCCTGGAACGAAATGACCATTCTCTTTTTCCACAACCATTCCGGATCTCTTTCCTGTATCCCCTCACTAGGCGTAAATGGTTTTGGGTGTATGTTCTCATTCTTGTCCAACAGTGAACCTAATTTCTGCTCCTGTAGGACCTCCACAGTGGCACCATCCATCAGTCGCCGGATGCGTTCTTCTCGTCTCTGCTTGATTCTGAGTTTCGTGTTCATGGAATGTCCTCCCGCCGAGGCTTGTTTACTACATCCTATGAAGAGGCGCTTGATAATATGAACAAGCCTGCCAGCAGGTAACAAAAAAGCCGGGCTATGAGCCACGGCTGTCATGTAATTGCTTTATGAATAAGTTCGTTTAATGAGTTAACCCATTCCGAAGAACTTTTGAAACGAGTGAAAGCTCCCTTTTTCTGCTCCAGCTGCATCAATGGAACCGTATCTCCCAGAATGCGTCGTGCGATATTCCGATACGCAATCGCCGCAAGTGAATCCGGATTCATGACCGTAGGTTCTCCTGAATTGGCAGCTTTGATGACCAGTTCATCATCAGGCACGATGCCAATCAGGTCAATATTAAGTACTTGTAAAATACCATCGATATCTAACATGTCACCCGATTTAACCATATTATTGCGAATTCGATTCACCACCAGCTTTGGTGATTGAATGTGTGAGCTCTCCAGCAGGCCAATGACACGATCCGCATCACGTACTGCAGCATTTTCCGGTGTAGTGACCACGATGGCCTGATCTGCTCCTGCTACCGCATTTTTGAAACCCTGCTCTATGCCGGCTGGGCAATCAATAATGACGTATTCAAAATCTTTTTTCAATTCAAGGATAATATCCTTGACCTGCTCTGGCGACACTGAGTTTTTGTCTCTCGTCTGCGCCGCAGGCAACATATATAATTCTTCGAAACGCTTGTCTTTGACCAAAGCCTGATTCAGACGGCAGCGGCCGTCCGCAACGTCGCACAGATCGTAAATAATACGGTTTTCGAGTCCCATCACGACATCCAAATTACGAAGGCCGATATCGGTATCTACCAGACAAACCTTTTTGCCGAGCAGCGCCAGCGCTGTCCCGATGTTTGCCGAGGTGGTTGTTTTACCCACGCCGCCTTTACCCGAAGTGATCACGATCGCCTCTCCCATGAGCTACACTCCTTTAAACACATTAAAATCTCGGCGTAACCGAACGATATTGCTCATTTTGTCTATCTGCATCTGATTGTCCTGTAAGTAAGCAAATTCCATTCCGGTCTCTCGGCTCTCCCATTCATCGGGAGGACGACTGATTATATCCGCAATCCGTAGCTGCGTCGGTGCAAATACCGAAGCGGCAATGATCGCTTCCTCGTCCCCGCCAATTCCGGCATGAGCCATACCTCTGAGTGAACCCAACACATATATATCTCCGGTACACGTCACTGTGCCCCCGGATTGATATCCCCAAGAAACAGGAGATTTCCTTCATGATGAAGCACCTGACCTGAACGCACCATACCACACATGGTTACAATCGGCGGCGGTCCTTTAACCTCCGGTTGGAGTGCAGGTGAGTCGATGGATCGGATAAGAAGATTCCCTTTTTGCTTCAATATATCGAGAATTGCTTCTTTCTGGTCCTCTGTCACTTCGCGGGCACCCAACTTGATATCCACATGAACAATCGGTCCGGTCAAAATATTTTGATGGCTGTGTTCCAGCTTATAGCGGAGCTCATAGAGCAATTCCTCGAATTCACATTGATCGTCCAACAGGAAAACCAGGCCGTCTCGGATGCCTTTAATCGTTACGTGATTCGATTTTACCGTCATAAGCCTGTCCCTCCCATCTCATTACATTTCGTGCCCGGGGCCCCAAGTTCCTGCTTTGCGCTCCATAAATGTATTTAGGAAGCTTCTTCTGTCTTGCTCCGTCTCTTGCCGATCCGCTCCAATTGTTTCCGAAGCGGGACATATATGATCAAGGCAAACACAAAATGAATGAACAAATTAGGAATCATGTATTCAATCAACGCCCAGTCAAAGGTCACGTGGTTAAGTTGGAAGAGCTTGTACAGGAAGAATAGCATGGTGTCATTAAGCAGACTTCCCAAAATGACAACCGATACCATAACCGGCAGTGGTGCACGCGGTGCTTGAAAAATGAGTCCCATCATGTATGCCGATAATCCCATCGAGAATCCATAAGGTCCAATCATCTCGCCGTAGAATACGACGTCATGCAATAGTCCAAAAAATATACCGAGCACTAGTGCCGTGTGTCGATGATGATATACAGCAATAAACAAAATTACGATATAGACCAGATTGGCAGAAATACGCATCTGCCAGCCAGAAGGGATGAGCAACGGCAAAATTGTACCTTCCGCAATGAACAAAACGAATAGTAACAGAAACAAAACTTGCTTGCGCGTTACCATTATTCTTTTACCTCAGGCGGGATAATGACAATCAGCTCTTTCCAGTCAAGGAAGCTAGCATATGGTTTGATAATCGCAGTCCGAGTTAAACCGTACTCCCCAACTTCAACCTTTTCTACTTCACCAATCCGCATATACTTGGGAAAGTTATTGATGATCCCCGAAGAGATGATCTCATCACCCTTTTTGATGTTTGAATCCTCCGAGATTTTGGTCATCTTGAGCATGCCCGTCTTCGGATCGTAGCTCTCAATCATACCAAACACCTTCTCTTTACCTACTGCTGTTGCTGCAATGGCATTGGATGTCGGATCGTTGGCGTCCATGGACGTTAACAGATTAACCGTTGATGTATATGAGCTAACATGACTGATTACGCCGACCAGCCCTTCCTGGGAGGTAACGGCCATCCCCGGCTTAATTCCCGCATTTTCACCGATATCAATGTTAATGGTTCTACTATTTGGATCCGAATTGGCACTGATAACCTGAGCAATTCGTGAACCGTAATTATAACGATTTTTCTGTTCTTCGGTGAAATTGAGCGCTTTCTGAAGCTGCTCATTCACTTGCTCCATATCATTGTACTTCAGCCGATCACGGGTATAGTGACCCATTGCGATACGAAGCTCTTCATTCTCTTCATATACCGTACGCATGTTCGCTACATCTTTGAAAAAGCCCGCTACATAGGAAGCGGGCTTGTAAAATACGTATTGTACAAATCCAACTGAATCCTTCAGGAATTTCTCCGGCCAGGATAGAGTGGTTCGCGGACTGAGCGTAAAGCCCATTAACGCGATAAATGTAACAAGGCCCACCAGCAAAACAAAAAGTCTTTTGTTGCCTAGCAGTTTAAACAGTTCGAACACCCTCTAACATCCATATTCTCTTCCGAGCCATGCCCGGCGGGGAGACTGTCAGACCTGTAGTCCCTGCGAGAATATCAGCCGATCCTCCCCTGTTAAGCGGGTAATAGCTCATCCCCGGGGTTAACCGGGTCCTCTATAAAGATACCTTGCCACTTGGTCGCTATGCCAAGTTAGGCAAATACCAATTAACGTTTGGAACGAACTGCCGAACTGCTTCTGCTTTTGAACAAATGAATATTCTCTAGCGCTTTACCTGTTCCGATTGCTACACAATCCAGCGGGTTCTCAGCCACAATGACAGGCATTCCTGTCTCACCAGCCAGAAGCTTGTCCAGGTTGCGAAGCAATGCCCCACCACCTGTAAGAACGATACCCCGATCCATGATATCAGCTGCAAGTTCAGGCGGGCATTTTTCCAGTGTTACTTTTACCGCTTCAACAATTGCATTCACGGTATCAGCCAGCGCTTCACTGATCTCGTCCGAAGTAATCGTAATTGTCTTCGGCAGACCTGTTACAAGGTCACGTCCACGAATTTCCATCGTTTCTACTTGTTCCAAAGGCATTGCTGATCCGATGTCCATCTTCAATTGCTCCGATGTACGCTCACCGATCATCAGATTGTATTGACGTTTGATGTACTGGATAACGGATTCGTCCATCTCGTCACCTGCTACACGAACCGAACGGCTCGTCACAATACCACCAAGAGAGATAACAGCCACTTCCGTTGTACCGCCACCAATATCTACAACCATACTACCTGTTGGTTCCCATACAGGAAGATCTGCACCAATTGCAGCTGCAAAAGGCTCTTCAATTGTATAGGCTTCACGTGCTCCAGCCTGTTTTGTTGCATCTTCAACCGCACGTTGTTCTACTGCCGTGATCCCGGATGGTACACATACCATCACGTTTGGATGACGTTGGAACATGGAGCGTTGTTTCTGCGCCTCACGGATGAAATATTTGATCATCGTTGCCGTTGTATCAAAATCGGCAATAACGCCATCTTTCATTGGACGAATGGCACGAATGTTACCTGGTGTACGACCAATCATTTTTTTGGCGGCTTCACCTACTGCCTCAATGCTTTTTGTATCTGTCCGTATAGCGACAACCGAAGGTTCGCGCACCACAATTCCTTTTCCTCGTACATAAACCAACGTATTTGCTGTCCCCAAGTCAATACCCAAATCTTTCGTAAAACCACCAAACATAACATAATCTCCTTTTCTGCCTCATATAGCCGCTCTATTCTGATCCAGAGCGTGATAATTTCATTCCCACGCAACACGTGGAGCTAATATTCGCATTTGTTTTTTTGCATTAGTAAAGTGAACCTATCTTTTACGGACAACGCCGTTAACATTCATAGGAAAACATCAACGCCAACCATTATATTATACTAAGCCCTTCTCCTTCAAACTTACGTACGTTCCATCTCCGATAATAATATGATCAAGCACGTCAATGCCAACAATAGCGCCTGCTTCAATCAGTCTCTTGGTTATTTGGATATCCTCCGGACTGGGCGTAGGATCACCACTCGGATGGTTGTGTGCGCACACAATCGATGCGCTGCTGCATTTGATGGCAGCCCGGAACACTTCACGCGGATGTACAATCGAAGCGTTAAGGCTGCCCATGGAGAGTGTTTCCTGGGCAATAATATGATTTTTGCTATTCAGAAAGAGACACACAAAATGTTCTTTTTGCAAATAACGCAATTGTTCGATCAGGATATCAGCTGCATCACGCGGTGTACGAATTGAAGTCGACTGTGTGAGTCTGCTCTTGGCAATCCGATGCCCCAGCTCAATGCCAGCTTTCAATTGCACAGCCTTGGCATTGCCGATCCCTTTCATCGCAGTCAATTCTTCCAGACTCAGATCCATTAACGAGCGAATTCCACCCGCCTCGGTCAGAATCCGCTGTGCCATATGCACCGCCGATTCCTGTCTTGTGCCTGTTCGAAGTAAAATTGCCAACAATTCAGCATGGCTTAAGGCGCCCGCCCCGTATTCCATCATGCGTTCTCTCGGGCGTTCTTCCTGGGGGATGTCGCGCATCATGTATTGAGGCGACTCCATATGTTCCCTCTTTTCATTTCACAACATTTTGCTTCATTCATGTTCGTGGCAACACATGTACGCCGAACCCGTCCAACATATCACTTAGCAAGGATAGCGGCAAGCCAACCACATTAAAATAACATCCTTCAATGCGGTCGATCAGTGAAGCACCAATGCCCTGAATGGCATATGATCCTGCTTTGTCTGAAGGCTCACCTGTCTGCACATAAGCACGAATGGTCGCATCCGACAGTTCTTTCATCGTTACATCGGTCTGGCGGTAATGAACTAACGACTGTCCATTGCCCGCATCAATACAAGCGACGCCCGTAAACACCCGATGTACACGGCCCTGCAGCCGGGATAACATACGTTCAGCATCCGCTTCGTCTACGGGTTTGCCTAAAATCTCACCATCCAGAACAACAACGGTGTCACTACCTACAATAATGGCTTCCTGCTCGCGGCCTTCAAGCCCGCGATACACGGCAAGCGCCTTGCGCAAAGCAAGCTCCTGTACCGTCTGTTCAGGTGTCCACTCTGGTGGTGTATCTTCATTGGCATGACTTGGTATTACATCAAACGCTAGGTGGAGTGATGCGATCAGTTCTTTGCGCCGAGGCGATGTGGAGGCCAGAATAATAGGGCGCTGTTGAGTGTTATCCAAAATGAACGGCTCCTTATGCCACGGCAACATCCTGTCCGGATCACGATAATAGATGTCACTGGTTTAATTTTTTTCGTCATAACTCGTCATTCTCCTACAGTCTGCGATACAGCCACACAGCGGCAATCATACCGATCAGACTCAGAAGGCTCATTTGAAATTGAAGTGAAATATCATAACTGATAATATCCAGATCAGCCTGCGGCGACCAACGTATGGTCGTGGCTTTCGTAAGAAAGGCTACTGCCTTAACAGGCTGCAGTGCCTTGGCGATCCACGCTCCGGCCATCCAGCCGAGCAGCAGAAACAGCAATAACATGCCGAAGTTTTTTCATCGGTAATCTTCCCTCGCCATTTTTTGACACCCACATTATTATACGGGGTTTTGTACGTCAATACAAACACAAATCCGGCAAGGGGAACTATTTCCAGTTCCTTGCCGGATGGGTATTTCCAAGCGTTGTTATGGGAAAGAGCATGTTACTGCTTTATCGCTTCGAGCCATTTTTTCTGCTGCAGTACATATTCCATCAGATCGGACTGCACGGACCACATGTGCACATCATCCGGGTTTTTGTTGTACTCCGCGATAGCCGTAATTGCGCTGTTCATTGATTTCTCCATTCCGCCAATAATAGGTTGTACATCTGTGGTCAGACCAGGTGTAAGACTATTCAATCCCGTCAGCCATGACTCGTGCTTATTTTGAATCGCGGTCATTGTTTCTGTAGAGACTGCTGCCGGAGCAGACTGACCCAGTTGCTGAATGGACAAGGTAGATAATTGTTCAACCAGTGCAGAACTGTTTGTGAAGAAAAGCTGCACATCCTCTTGCTTGCCACCGAATATAGCCGGATTGATCTCAGGGTTCACGATCTCCTTGACGTACAGTTCAACTCCCTGGGCTTTTAGCCTGGAGCTAAGTAGCTTGGCCTCTTCACGATCAGCTGAAATGCCTGCATATACTCGATTGCCATCTTCAGGATCAGAACCCGCGGCTATACCTGCCTGAGCCAGCTCAAGCTTGGCTTGCTCAGCTCGTTCAGGAGAACTGAATACGCCGTATTGAAGTGCATAATACGTGCTGCCAGTCGCCGCTGTCTGAACCTGCTGTTCTGTACCTGCAGCCCCTCCTGACCCGTCACAGTGGAAACTGCCTGATTGACGGGCAGAAGATCGCCTGGCTTGACGGCTCCTTCTTTATTGAAAAATGAAAGAATAACCATGCCGAAAAGCGCTCCGGTAACAAGTGCCCCAGTGACAGAACCAATCATTTTCCATCCCCTTGGAGGGCGATTGCGTTTATAGGAATAGTTCTCTGAATCTGCAAGCCAGTCGTGGCCTTGATCATCATGTGTATTGGACAGATCACGACGCTCTTCCTCCGGATTATCGGTGTGATTAACATAACCGTAACCGGTACGGTTCCCAAAATAATGGGCCTCATCCAAGTTCAAGTTCGAATCATGGCTCACCCGCTCGTCAGGTTCAGGTACAGTAGAGCTTGTCAGCACCGTCTCTCCCCAGTCTCCGGGGATATCCTCAGGCGTCCATGATGGGGTTGTATCCATCTGCTTAGGCGTTAGCGGTTGATTATGCGGTAATTCTTCACTTAACGTCACCAATGGACTGGACGCGGATATCCTCTTGTTTTCAGGCTTGTCCGACTCATGATCCCCGAAGCGAAACGTCATTCTAGCATTGCTCACCCGTACCCTCTCCTTTGTCCCATTTATATCAGCTATATGCAGAGACTGGAGAAAACATTCCATATAACGCAAAAAAACGCCTGCTTCGTATCGAAGACAGGCGATTTCTCATTTGATTTATTTCAAACCTTTGGCAAGTGTATCGCCGACTTTCCAAATATCACCTGCACCCATCGTAATCACAAGATCTCCTGGCTGCAAACGATGCTGCAGATCAGCTACAACTTCTTCTTTTGTAGGGAGGTAACGTGCAGAAGCATTACTGTTTTGAACGATCAGTTCAACCAGTCTGGCTGAGGTTACGCCTTCGATCTGTTTTTCGCCTGCAGGAGAATAGATATCCGTAATAAGCACCTCATCCGCTTCCGCGAAAGCACGACTGAACGCATCCAGCAGGAAGAACGTACGCGTATAACGCTGTGGCTGGAATACCGCAATAATACGTTTGCCCGTTGCTTTGGCGGCACTAATGGTAGCTTCAATCTCAGTCGGGTGATGAGCATAATCATCAATGATCAGCATATCGCGCGCCTCGCCCAATACCTGGAATCTGCGTTTGGCTCCGTGGAACTGAATGATAGCTGCCACAATCTTCTCAAATGGAATGCCTGCTTCCAGACAGGTAATCACAGTAGCCATCGCATTATAAACGTTATGCTTACCCGGCACTGATAATTCCACCGTGCCCATAGCAGCACCCTGATGATTCATCGTAAAGGAGATACGGCGATCGCCCAATACAATATCCGTTGCCGTATAATCCGCAGCACGATCAATACCATAAGTTGTAATCCGTGACTTGAGTTCTGGCAAAATCGCTTGAACATTCTCGTCGTCAGAACACACAATCGCTGTTCCTTCCGGACGAATCTGGCTCAGGAACTGCACATAAGCCTTTTTGAGCTCCTCAAAATCACTGTTATAATTCTCCAGATGATCTGCCTCAATATTCGTTACAATACCGAGCCATGGATGGTACTGCAAAAATGAGCCATCGCTCTCATCCGCCTCAGCGACAACCCAGTCTCCTTGGCCTGCTTTGGCATTGGTACCCACATTCATGATTTCTCCGCCAATGATATATGTCGGGTCCGTATCACATTTATCCATAACAAGTGCAATCATGGATGAGGTGGTTGTTTTACCGTGAGCTCCAGCAACAGCCACACCTTTACGTTCGTTCAACAAACGTGCAAGCATCTGGGAACGATGCAGAATCGGAATGTTCAGCTCTGCAGCTGCTACCCGTTCCACATTATCAGCAGGCGCTGCCGTAGAGTAGACAACAAGATCTGCTCCAGTGACGTGCTCTGCCGTATGTCCGATATATATTTTCGCTCCCTTGGCTGCCAACTTCTCGGTCAACTCCTGTGAAGCGACATCCGATCCGGTAACGGTGTATCCCATTTCCAACATAACTCTTGCGATGGCACTCATGCCATATCCGCCAATCCCTATAAAATGAACGTGTTCCGATGTATTTAACAAAACTTTCACCAACCTTTTTCAGAATCGGTTTGATGCAAAAGGGCTGCCCGCACATCCGCAATCAGGTACAGTGTGCCGGAGACCACCCCCAGATCTTCCGCTTCCGTCCGTGACTTCAATAGATCAAGTGCCTTTGCCCATTCGGGCTCGACGATGATTTCCAGTTCCTGCTTCGCAATGGCGGGACGTACCCGTTCGACAATCTGCAGCAATTCGGCTGCATCCATTTTGCGTCGGAAATCTGGCTCGGTCAGGATCAGCGTATCCACTAGTGGCAGTATATGCTGCAAATACGCTTCGTGATGCTTATTTGCCAACATACCCATCATCAAAATTAACTTGTTGTGCGGATAGACATCCATAATGCTCTTGGCCAGTGACTCTGCCCCTTCCGGATTATGTGCTCCATCGAGCACAATTCGAGGTTCATCGACGACTTTTTCGAATCTCCCTGCCCAGAAAGCATTCTCCAGTCCAAGTGCAATATCGTTGTCATCCAGCATAAATGCCATGTATTGTCTGAGCAATTCAAGCACCATAAGTGCGGCCGCTGCATTGTCACATTGATGTGAGCCCTGCATGCGTATGCGAACGTCCAGATCACGAAACGGGCCTGTAAAATGAAAAGATTGTCCGTTCTCATTGCTGTCCAGTCTATGATAAGAGAATTGATCTCCAGCCAAATACACGCTTGATTGAAGCTGCTGTGCTTTCTCCTGAATCACCTTCACAGCTTCGGGTTGAGTCGCGCAAGTCACAACCGGTACTCCCGGCTTGATAATACCTGCCTTTTCTCCAGCAATCTGCTCAATCGTATCTCCAAGCACATCCGTATGATCCATACCAATGTTGGTGATGACGGACACAACAGGTGCGACAATATTCGTTACGTCCATCCTTCCCCTAGCCCCGTCTCCCATACCACAACGTCAGGGTAACACTCCTCTGCATAGTACAGAAGCGCGAGAGCCGTGGACACCTCAAACATCGTGGGTGATCCAAGCGGAGTGGAGGCCATTTCCATGACCAGTGGTTGTAATCGATTCGAGAGCTTAAGCAGGATTTCTTCAGGAATATCCTCACCGTTGTATTGAAAACGGTTTGTAAACTTGGTGATATAAGGCGACGTAAAGGTACCCACATCATATCCAGCCTGAAGAAGCACTGACGTCAAAAAAGCGCAAGTCGAACCTTTGCCGTTCGTTCCCGCGACATGAATAAATTTGAGACGTTGGTGTGGATTGCCTAACATGGACATCAGACTCTCGATTCGTTCCAATCCAGGTCGGATGCCAAAAGGAATAAGGCCATTGATCCAGTCCACGGCCTCGTTATACGTAAGTAAAGGAGCTGCTGCATCTGTCCCGTCTAATTCCGTCATCTGATTCACCTTCGGTCCCGAGTTTGAGTGAAAAAAGCGGCCGGATGGCATAATCGCTCTCCATCCGACCCAAATATATTAACCTTTAAGTTCCTTGATTCGTGCAATCACTTTATCCCGTTTATCGGAATAATCTGCTTGCTTGGCGCGCTCTTCCTCAATAACTTTGGCAGGAGCTTTGGCAACAAAGCCTTCGTTCGCCAGCTTTTTCTCTACACGGAGAACTTCGCCCTCAAGGTTCTCCAACTCTTTCTCCAAACGAGCCACTTCCTGCTCGATATCAATGAGACCTGCGAGCGGCAAGTATAGTTCTGCCCCCGTAATGATCGCAGTCATTGCCTTATCCGGTGAGTTTAGATCCAGCCCACTATCGAACTCGGACGTATTACAGAAACGTTTGATGTAGTGACTGTTACGCGCAATGATGCTGGACGTCTCAGCACTATTTGCTTTGACCATCAACTCGATCTTTTTGCTCATCGGCACGTTCACTTCTGCACGAATGTTTCGAACTGCACGAATGGTATCCATGAGCAGGTTCATCTCGGCAACAGCCTCTGGGTTCTCAAGAGCAGGATCATATACCGGCCATGCTGCCAGCGTAATGGTCTCACCTTCATGTGGGAGATGCTGCCAGATCTCTTCGGAGATGTATGGCATAAACGGATGAATCAGGCGCATCGTCTGATCCAGAACATAAGCAAGTACTGATTGTGTTTTCTTCTTGGCAACCGGATCTTCCCCATAGAAGGACAGCTTAGCAAACTCAATGTACCAGTCACACAGGTCATCCCAGATAAAGTTATACAACACACGACCCGTTTCCCCAAATTCATACGCTTCGATTAGACGCGTAATATCGCGGGAAGTTTCGTTCAGACGGTGCAAAATCCAATAATCCGCTGTACCAAGCTCTCCGCTAATGTCACGTTCTTCATAAGTGAATCCTTCCAGATTCATCAATGCAAAGCGCGAAGCATTCCAGATCTTGTTGGCGAAATTCCGAGCCTGTTCCACCCGTTCCCAACGGAAACGGAGATCCTGACCTGGCGTGCTGCTGGTTGAGATCATGTAACGCATTGCATCTGCGCCGTATTTCTCAATCACATCCAGCGGATCTACACCGTTGCCCAGTGATTTGGACATTTTGCGTCCATCTGCATCACGAACAAGACCATGCATCAGCACATCCTTGAACGGAATCTCATCGGTGAATTCCAATGCAGTGAAAATCATACGTGCAACCCAGAAATATATGATGTCATACCCTGTCACAAGTACACTTGTCGGATAATAACGTTTCAGGTCTTCCGTATCTTCCGGCCAGCCTAGTGTGGAGAATGGCCATAAGCCGGAGCTAAACCAAGTATCGAGTACGTCTTCGTCCTGTCTGAGCTTGCGTCCAGCATACTCTGGCAGCGTTGTTGGATCTTCAGCAGATACAATGATTTCACCCGTTTCTTCATCATACCAAGCAGGAATACGATGTCCCCACCACAGTTGACGGGAAATACACCAGTCACGAACGTTTTCGATCCAGTTCAGATAGGTTTTCTCAAAACGATCTGGAACAAAATTAACTCCTTCACCACTCTGTTGTTTCTTAATCGCTCTCTCTGCAAGTGGCTTCATCTCAACGAACCACTGTGTAGACAGATACGGCTCAACAACAGCTCCGGTACGCTCACTGTGTCCAACCTGATGCGTGTGATCCTCGATATTGATCAATACGCCCTGCTCTTTCAAGTCAGCAACAATCTGCTTGCGGCAGTCACTGCGATCCAGTCCCTGATACTTGCCAGCCTCAGCATTCATTGTGCCGCTCTCATCCATTACCGTAATTTGAGGCAGATCATGACGAAGACCTACTTCAAAGTCATTTGGATCATGCGCAGGCGTGATTTTAACTGCACCACTTCCAAACTCTTTATCCACATAATCATCAGCGATAATTGGAATTTCTCGTCCAATGATAGGCAGTACAAGTACTTTACCAATCATATCTGCATAGCGCTCATCCTTCGGATGAACAGCAACCGCTGTATCACCCAGCATCGTTTCAGGACGTGTTGTTGCCACTGTAACGTAGCCACTTCCGTCTTTGAGCGGGTAACGCAGATGGTACAAGTGACCCTGAACCTCTTTATATTCAACTTCAATGTCGGACAGAGCTGTCCGGTTCACCGGGTCCCAGTTAATGATGCGTTTGCCTCGGTAAATAAGGCCTTTTTCATACAGTTGAACAAATACTTTGCGAACCGCTTGGGACAGACCTTCATCCAGCGTAAAACGTTCACGTGAGTAATCAAGCGACAATCCCATTTTGCCCCATTGTTGACGAATGGTAGTGGCATATTGATCTTTCCAGTCCCATACCTTTTCCAAAAACTTCTCGCGTCCCAGATCATAACGAGTCAGACCTTCTTCACGCAGCTTCTGCTCCACTTTGGTTTGGGTAGCAATACCTGCATGGTCGGAACCCGGAAGCCACAGTGCGTCGTAACCTTGCATCCGTTTGGTACGGATCAGAATATCCTGCAGTGTAAAATCGAGCGCATGCCCAATGTGCAGCATCCCGGTTACATTCGGGGTGGAATTACAATCGTATACGGCTCGGCATCCTTACGTTGACCGGCTTTGAAATATCCGCGCTCCATCCAGGTGGAGTACCATTTGTCCTCTGCCGCCTTAGGATCATAAGTGGTCGGCATTTCTGTTGCAGCTGATTTTTTTCCTCAGACATGTGTCATTCCTCCGTTACTTCATCATCTTCGCCAAAAAAACAAAAAAACCTTTCATCCATCAAAGGACGAAAGGTTAGCTTTCGCGGTACCACCTTTGTTTCACGCCTACAGCAAGATAGACTTCACCCTCTGTACATGACGTGACACTTCAAGCAGATAACGGCTGCTACCGGCCCATCCTACCTCAGAAATAAATGACGATAGATCTCATTCATCTCTTGTATTCAAACAGGCAACTCCCGGGCGACTTCGATCAGTTGGTTCCTGCGGAATCTCACAGCGCTGCAATTCCACTCTCTGAAAGGTCATACTGTCTACTACTCCCGTTCCACGTTGTTCTTCAAAAAACCTACACACATCATACCTTGCTCGTGCGCGATAGTCAACCTGACAACAGCGGATAAAGAGCGCTGGAATGCAGGTTTAGGGCGAATTATGCAAAAACCCGCAATCCTCAAGGGGATCACGGGTTGTAACGAAGGCTTTAACTACGGATTAAGGGATGTACAATATCTGACCTTCTTCCACAACTTGTTCAGATAATCGGTTATACAACTGAAGTTCCCTCGTGCTCAATTGATATCGATCTGCAATGGCATCCAGTGTGTCTTCTCGCTGAACGATGCACAGTTTCACCTTGCGGAATGGGGTCTGGTCGACAATCGTTCCCAGGAACAGGTTCTTCCATTCCACATCATCAGCTGGATATGTTTCTTCCTGTACCACACCCGCAGGAACCTCATCGCCTCGCTCCACTTCAGCATCGCGTGCCGCTCTGCCCGAGGATAACAAGGAAGAGATACCTACGCCCTCTTCTTGCCGTGGTGCGGATTCTTTTTGCTGCCAAAAGCAACCTTCAGCTCCGGCTTGTCTTCCGTCTCAGCCACAGGTTCAGGAACAAATGCTTCGTTCTGTACGAACTCGTCTACCCCAGTCGCTTCAAAAGACGGTCGGTCTTCCTCAGCGTTGCCTGGTGGTTCAGACGAAGCAAATACACCTTGCCAGTTCTCCGCCTGTGATTCGCTCGGGACATCGGCAACTGCCTGATTCTCCTGCTGAGGTACAGATCTCGCTGATTCGAAGTGCCATACCTCTGGTGCGTCCGGTACATCCGGTGCTGCCAACTCATTAGATGATTGAGCAGTAGGCTCTGTGACTGCTTGATCTGCACTTCTCGAGTTCGCAGGCAATGCATCCACGGAAGGCTCGGACCAACCCGAAGACTCATCTTCCAGAGGCAGCAATGGTTCCGACTCAGGGTAAGAAGCTAACCGATCTGCGGTCTCAGCCATAAATGACGAGATCGGAGAAGGTTCGCTGTATTGCTCATGAGATGCCAATTCATCCCCATTCTCTGTCAGAGAGGCGGGATCTTCGTTTACATCAGGTTGTCTGTTTTCGTTAGCGTACTCCGCACTTTGCTCCTCAGATTGAATTGGCTCGGCCGATGACGAATCCGCATATTCTTGCTGCCATTCTTCGCTATTCCTTAATGTCTCTTCCCTTGTAGACAGGTCAGCGAATTCCGGGGCACCATATGCAAGTTCTGCTGCATTCGCAAGTCTCTCTTCCTCACTCCGCTGGAGCAGGTACTCTTGTGCAAATGTGTTGGGGTCGCTGCCTGTCTGTGCTGCTTCATCGGAACGGTTGGATTGCTGAGCATCAGGTGAATGAACAACTGTAAACTCATCTGCTGACCACACTTGTGGCTCTTCAACAGGAAAGCCCTCGATGCCTCGCAGCGACAATACGCCTGTAATGTTCAGACTGCGATTGGATAACAGATCCACGTCAAAATTTTCGATCTCGATGGAAATATCCTCAATCGATCTGACACGGTTCAGCGGCACTGTGATCTCTACGGGAATAAAATGTTTGAGCTCCTCTGAAGCCTCATTTTCTCCTCTGTACGCACCTGTAAGTAAAAGATGTCCTCTTAACGTGGCATGATCATCCTGCCCTATGACTTGAATGCGCGGGTAAAGTTCAATCTCCTCCAATTCCTCAATCGCAGGGACTCCCTCAGATAAATGAACGCGCTCATAAATATCGAACCGTAAACCATAAGGTTGATTCAACAAAGGTGGCGTCCTCCTTTCGGCATATGTTCACCATGATCCTTCTCATGGGACTGATCCATGGTCCAAATCCTTCGTTACCCCATCTATATGCCTTGAATGAGATGAGCATGCCACCTTTTGAAAAACCTTGCTATATATGTTCAACTCATGGTTATTTACACTGTCACTCCAATGACAGAACAACCCTCTGATCGCTGTTATCCCCAGATTTTTTCATTCCTTTTTATAAAAGGGAAAATCCGGGGATAGCTTATGCTTCGAAGCAGCTTTCTTTCAGAAAGCTTTTAGGCGAACGCTTTGCTTCTTCTGGTTGTTTCTGTCCTTTCCGTTTTCTTGTAAATAGTTAGTCGAACTTAAATAGTGTATTAGTAAGCCACCTCACGCTCTGCCAATTGTGTGAAATCAGATGGCCAAGGGGCATCCACTTCAATCATAGCTCCAGTTAGCGGGTGGCTAAACTTCAGCACCTCTCCATGAAGCGCCTGCCGACCAATGGCATCCGCTCTACCTCCATACAAGGCATCACCAATGAGCGGGTGTCCCGCGTAGCTCAGGTGTACACGAATTTGGTGTGTACGTCCTGTATCCAGCTTTAATCGTACAAGGGTTGCTCGTTCCCACACTTCGACGATCTCCACATGGGTAACAGCTTCCTGTCCACCTTCCGAGACACGCCTGCGCTGTTTGTGATGTCTGTCCTTGCCAATGGGAGCATCAATTTTGTGGAGTTCAAGGGGATTTGTCCACCTGCAATGGCTACATAATGGCGGCCAATCTCTTTGCGACGCATCGCTTCATCCAGTTTGGCGAGGGCAAAAGCATTTTTGGCATATAGGACAGGTCCGGTTGTATCCTCATCCAGTCGATGAACATGGCGTACACTCGCCTGTATTCCGTTCATTTCATAATAGGAGGCAACCACATGATCCAGCGTGATGGCCTGATCGGTACGGCTTCCATCTGGATGTAGTTTCATGCCTGCCGGTTTGTGCATAACCAGACAGAAATCATCCTCATACAATACATCCACATCAGCCCAGCGTGGCTCGACATCGATTGGCTGGGACGCAAAAAGGGCCAGCCGAAGCCGGTCCCCTGCAAGTTGTATTCCTCGGTTAGTTTTCAGCTGACGAAGCAGTTTCTCCGGAAACTGAAGCTCAGACAATAGCCATTGCTCTGCAGCCATCGGTTTGTCTGAACTGCCTGTTACAGCTTTCCCTGGCATCAGCTCAAGCCATTCCCCGCGGCGTTTCCAACTTTTGATGGTCATAGCGATTGAAGAGCTTTACGATTCGCCTCAATCGTATCGTCAATATCCTGCTCTGTGTGCACACCAGAGACAAACATGCCTTCGTATTGCGAAGGAGCAACACTCACACCTTGATCAATCATGGCCGCAAAATAACGACGGAATTGATCCAGATTGCTTTCTTTGGCAATATCATAATTAGTTACGGGAACGGCACTGAAGAATGGACAAACCATGGAACCCACACGGTTGATGGTTATCGCAACACCCGTCTCAGCTGCATTTTTCTCGAATCCGGCTTGCAGACGTGCAGACAATGTCTCCAGACGGTCATAGACCTCTGGTGTTAACAATTTGAGCGTCGTATATCCTGCGGCCATAGCCAGCGGGTTCCCACTAAGTGTACCCGCCTGATAGATCGGTCCTGTTGGAGCAATCTGTTCCATCAGATCGCGACGGCCACCATAAGCACCAACCGGGAGTCCGCCACCGATCACTTTACCCAGACAAGTCAGGTCAGGTGTAACCCCATACCGTCCCTGAGCACAGTTCAACCCTACGCGGAAACCGGTCATGACTTCGTCAAAAATAAGCAGGCTGCCATATTGGGTCGTCAAACTGCGCAGGCCTTCAAGGAAACCGGAAGCCGGAGGTACAACCCCCATGTTACCTGCCACAGGTTCCACAATAACAGCGGCCAGTTCTTCACCATAACGTTCAAAAGCAAGCTTAACGGACTCCAGATCGTTGTAAGGTACCGTAATTGTATTCACAGCTACACCTTCAGGTACACCTGGACTATCCGGTAGACCCAGTGTTGCAACACCTGAACCCGCCTTGATCAGCAAGCTGTCGGCATGTCCATGATATGATCCTTCAAACTTCAGAATTTTACTGCGTCCGGTTACTCCGCGTGCCAGTCGAATGGCACTCATCGTTGCTTCCGTACCGGAATTAACCATCCGCACGATATCGATAGAAGGTACACGCTCACAGACGAGTTTTGCCATCTCGGTCTCCAGCAAGGTAGGGGCACCAAAACTTGTTCCTTTGAGGGCTGTCTCACGCAAAGCTTCTACAACGTCAGGGTGTGCATGTCCCATAATGAGTGGGCCCCACGATCCCACATAGTCAATAAAAACATTGCCATCAATATCGTAGATTTTGGACCCTTCGCCGCGTTCTGCATAGATCGGAGTAAGTCCCACCGATTTGAATGCGCGTACAGGGCTGTTCACACCCCGGGTATGTACTGCTTCGCTTCCTCAAACGCGCTGCGTGAGCGCTCATCATTTCGACGATTACCTTGTTGTGCAGTCATGAATATCCTCCTTAATGTAATTTATTTTATTTCTCAGCCAACCAGCGTGAAGCGTCTTTTCCGTAGTAGGTAATGATCATATCTGCACCTGCGCGTTTCATGCTGAGCAGGATTTCCATGGCGACTTTTTTCTCATCGATCCAGCCTTGAATCGCCGCCGCCTTCACCATGGCATACTCGCCACTTACATTATAGGCAACAAGCGGAAGATCAAATTGATCCTTGATGGTGCGCATAACATCCAGATAGGAAAGGGATGGTTTTACCATCAACATGTCCGCTCCTTCGAGCACATCCGTCTCTGCTTCACGCAAGGCTTCACGCGCGTTCGCCGGGTCCATCTGATACGACTTGCGGTCTCCGAATTGTGGCGTGGAATCTGCCGCCTCGCGGAACGGGCCATAGAATGCAGATGCATATTTAACAGAGTAAGACATAATCGGAATGTGACTGAATCCATTCTCATCCAGCCCGGCACGGATCGCTTGTACAAATCCATCCATCATGTTGGATGGTGCAATAATGTCCGCTCCTGCTTTGGCTTGTGACACTGCAGTTTGCACGAGCAGATCCAATGATTCGTCATTTAATACATCTCCGCAGATATGACCGTCAATCTCCACGGTGTGTACCATACCGCAGTGACCGTGATCCGTGAATTCACACAGACAAGTATCCGCAACAACCAGCAGTTCTGGATACCAGGATTTGATCAATCTCGTCGCTTCCTGCACGATGCCATCTTCAGCGAAGCCAGATGAACCCACACTGTCCTTGGTCTCCGGAATACCGAACAATAACACGGCTGGAATTCCCAGCTCGGCAATTTCCGTTACTTCCTCCTGAAGACGATCCAGCGAAAAGCGGAATACGCCAGGCATGGATTTAATTTCAGATTTTACATTTTCTCCATACGTAACATAGATTGGTTGAATAAAATCATCCACGGTCAGATGGGTCTCTCTGACCATATTGCGAATACCTGCGGATTGACGTAAACGGCGATGCCGTACAATTGGAAAACTCATACGAGTAAAACCTCCCTGAAAGTTAAATAGAGCAAAAGGGAAGCGCGCTGGTATCCTATCGAATTCAGCACGCTTCATATGTTGACATGATTACATGTGTATTAATTTCGAAGAGCGCCTTCTTTGGTGCCTGTCCGTTTCCAGTCGCATAGCACTGTGATCAAGCTATCCATCGTTGCTTCCTCTGCCATCAGTGTAACCTTTAGTCCAGCGGCTTCTGCCGTCTTCGCTGTAACAGGTCCGATACACGCAACCTCCACATCTTTCAATAAAGGCAGTGGATCTTGCAACCCCATACGTTTCAACATACTCATGAAGTTGGTAACTGTGGACGAACTTGTAAAGGTCACCGCATGAATACCACCTTCTTCAAGCAGCTTGAGCAGTTCATCATCATTCTCACCAGCGAGGATCGTATCGTAGGTGATGGCTTCGGTGACCTGAAGTCCTCGTTCTCTCAACTGATCACGTAACCATGTACGTGCAAGATCACCGTGCGGAAGCAATACTCTCTGACCTTCCTTCAATTCGCTTTCAAAAGCCTCAAGCATACCTTCGGCCTGGAAGGGACCTTTGACAACCTCTGCAACGATGCCATGTTTGCGCAAAGCATCTGCTGTGGAAGGTCCTACGGCAGCAATTCTCGCTTGATGAATCGAGCGAATATCCTTGCCTTCCTGTTCCAGATGGCGGAAGAAAAACTCCACGCCGTTCACACTTGTGAAAAACACCCAGTCATAGGTATTTAAAGCACTGAAGGCGTCTTTGACACTTTGCTGCGCAGATTCACTGGACGGCATGACCGTCTCAATAACCGGAAACTCATACGGTTCCCCGCCGAGTTCCTCAATGCGATTCACCAGTTCACTCGCCTGACTGCGAGCACGGGTTACCAGAATTCGTTTGCCAAACAGCGGCAGCGCTTCTGCCCATTTCAATTGTTCCCTTTGATTGACGACATCCCCCACCACAATAACAGCTGGTGGTTGGAAATTGGCTGCGATCACTTTCGCTTCTATATCCTCAAGGGTACCTGTAAGGGTATCCTGTTCCGCTCGTGTTCCCCAACGAATCAGAGCGACCGGTGTTTGCGCTGGACGACCATGACGAATCAATTGTTCGCTGATATATCCAATTTTGGCAACCCCCATCATAAATACCAGTGTACCCGTTGCATTCGTCACTTTATCCCAATGGATACTGCGATCAAGCTTGTCCGGACTCTCGTGCCCCGTAATAATAGAGATGGAAGATGCATAGTCACGGTGAGTCACAGGAATTCCGGCATACGCAGGTACACTTATTGCAGCGGTTACCCCAGGCACAATCTCAAACGGAATCCCGTTTTTGTACAGCAAACCTGCCTCTTCGCCCACGCGTCCAAAGATCGTTGGATCCCCACCCTTAAGCCGAACCACAACCTTGCCTTCAAGAGCAAGATCAACCAACAGTTGATTGATCTCTTCCTGTTTCATCGTATGCCGATCCGGGCGCTTGCCCACGTAAATCTTGACTGCGCCGGGTTTCATTTGTTTCAACAATCTCGGACTTGCCAAACGATCATAGACTACAGCATCGGCTTTACCGATGGATTCCCACCCTTTTACCGTAATCAGCTTTGCATCCCCAGGACCTGCTCCTACCAAAAAGACCTTTCCCACCATGTCTTCATCCCCTAACTTCTGCCAGTATCTGCTCTGCTCCCCGTTCAATCAATCTCCAAGCCACTTCTTCACCCAGACGAACCGGGTCTTTGCCGATCAGAGCTTCCTTAAGAATCAGTCCACCATCCGGCGTGCCGACCATACCTGTTAATTGTAACGTGTTTTCACCATTCAGGGAATCCGCATCTTCCTGAGGTAGCCATACCGCATGAGCACCAATTGGAACCTGACAGCCCCCATTCAATACACTGAGAAAACGGCGTTCCGCCTGTACAGGAAATGCTGTCTCCGGATCGTTATACAGCTGCAGCAAGTGCAATAGTTCCTCATCGTCTTCACGACATTCGATACCAAGCGCGCCTTGACCCACTGCCGGAAGGCAAGCTGTTTCCGTCAGGTATTCTGTGATCCGGTCTTCCCAGCCCATACGGTACAATCCTGCAGCTGCCAGAATAATCGCATCGAATCCTTCGGTCTCCAGCTTCCGCAGACGGGAATCAATATTGCCGCGAATCGATTCCAATTGCAAATCTGGACGGTAGGCCTTTAATTGACTCGACCGGCGCAGACTGCTTGTTCCGACTCTAGCTCCTTCTGGCAGTTGATCCAGAGTAAGTCCACCATTGGAGATCAGCGCATCCCGTGGATCTGCACGACGGGGAATAGCACCATTGATTAATCCTTCGGGTAACTCGGAGGGCATATCCTTCATGCTATGCACAGCCATATCAATCGTACGATCAAGCATCGCCTGTTCAATCTCTTTGACAAACAAACCTTTGCCTCCGACTTTTGACAACGTTACATCCAGAATGAGATCTCCCTTGGTAACAATCTTATGTACTTCAAAGTCAAAAGCTAATCCTTCCCGCTCACAAATATCACGTAAATCCTGAATGACATGGCCTGTCTGGGTTAGCGCAAGCGCGCTCTGTCTACTTCCAACTTTAATTGTACGCATATCTACACTTCCTCCTGATTACGGGATATCCAGTCCCCGATTTCTTCTTCGGTCCACCACCGAAAATGGCCTGTACGAATATCTTCTAATATGTGCATTTCAGTTAATTGCCGAAGCAACGCACTTCTGAGACTTGAAGATGATACGCGTGACTTCACCTCGGTCCTCATCTGGTGCAAAAACTCAAGGTACGTCTCATACTCATCACCGAACTGTCGTTCGAGTGTGGCACGTATCTCCGCAGCTGCTGCCGGTCCCGCTCCTGCTGTGGATATCGCTATGCTTAATCTCCCGCGCCTTACCACGCTTGGTGTAATAAAGCTGCTGTGCTCCGAACACATTGCGTCATTCACCAATACGCCCGCAGCCTCAGCATCCCGAACCACAGTTGAATTGACCTCTGAATGGTCAGTCGCTGCATATACGAGAAAGGCCCCCGCAAATCTCCATTGCGGTAGGACCGGTCTATCCATTGAATTCGGGATTCATGATGCAGTTGTTGTAATACGGGAGTAAGCTCCGGACTAATGACCGTAATCTGTGCCTCAGCATGCAGCAATCCCTTAATTTTACGTTCGGCAACACGTCCACCACCAACCACGCAGCACTTCTTGCCTGAAGTATTCACAAATATCGGCGTGTAACGGTCCATCCCCTTCACTCTCCCGTCCAACGATGAAACGCTGAATACGCATTGGATAAAAAACTTATAATGACAAATCCATACCCGATCAGTGTCCATCTTGCCATGATAATTGTAGAGAACTGTTTCCTTCTCTTGGATACGAAGTAACCCACGTAGATGGCTATAGCAAGACCTGTCGAAATAACTTTGAGATCCAAGAGTAGAATCCAGCGTCTTTCCGCCACAATGGATAATACGGCAAGCATCACAGAAACACCAAGGAGCGGTGTTCCTATCAACGTAGCACCATCCATATACTTACCGATCACTTCCAGGCTTGGCAGCCGTCGCATCGTATCATTCCACTTTTTTCTTCAACTTACGGTGCAAGAACAGATATAACAAGGCAAATACCGTAGCAACGGTTAACGCCGCAAAACCAAGATTCGCCAAGGTAATATGCATAATGAGTAATCCATGTACCGTTTGCCAGTTATGCAGTGATATCTCTCCGGCCGTAAACCATAGTCGGTTTAATACCGTAACGGAAAAACCTACAACATTCAGCAACAAAATCACAAATTCGGAACGCTGAATGCGAGTCATGACAAGAGACATCAGCACAATACTGAATGAAAATATAAACAAAAAATCAAAGGTGGTGTAGATGGGGAAATGGCCTTCAGTCCACATGCGCAATATGACATGCGTCACCTGCAGTCCCCAAACAACGACAAGAAACCCTGTGCCTGTCCGCTTCGCCCCCGCATTGCGTCGAATGCAGTCCGAGAAATAGAACAGTAGGCTCAGGGCATACATATAGATTAGAGCTTCATAGACTTGTTCAGCAAGGGTCAAGCTGCCCACCCGCCTTATACGCCTGCCGGAGCATAAGCCGGCACGGGGTCTTGCCGGTTTTCGTTAAGGTGAGCAGCTGGTTTCGCCAGAGCTGTAGCATCACTCTGACTCACTTTTTCAGCGGCCACCTCTACTGCATCTTCCAGAGCGAAGATCTGAGTAAACATGCGCAGAGCTTCATCACCTTGCTTCGTGCCTGCCATTTCCTTAATCCGATTAATCGGATCTGTCGTCATTTGGTTCACAATACTCTTGGTCAAACGACGAATGACTTTACGTTGATGTTCATCGAGCTCAGGCAGTTTATTAAACAGGCTATCCATCGTTTCTTCATGAATGGAGACACCTTTTTCCTGCAAAGCGCGAATAACGGGACGAACACCCAACGTTTTGAGCCAATGGTAATAATCCTCCATCTCAAGCTCGATCATTCTCTCAATCTTGGCAGCTTCCACCTTACGCATCTCCAGGTTGCTCTCCACGATTCCTTCCAGATCATCAATGTCATAGAGAAATACATTGGATAATTCACCAATCGCCGGATCAATATCGCGTGGAACCGCAATATCAATCAGGAACAATGGACGAGATTGACGACGCTTCATGCTCTCCCGTACCACTGCTGCATCCATGACATAACGTTCAGCTCCAGTGGAACTAATCACAATATCAACTTCATTAAGTCGATCTAATGCCTGTTCCATCGTACAAGGTGTACCCCGGAACTTGGCTGCCAATTCTTCTGCTCTTGCAAGCGTACGATTCGCCACGATGACCTCGGATGCCCCGTTGGCATAGAGATGTTTCACGGTTAGTTCACTCATCTTGCCGGCACCCAGAATGAGCAC
Organism: Paenibacillus sp. OVF10; assembly: GCA_022836915.1. GTDB lineage: Bacteria > Bacillota > Bacilli > Paenibacillales > Paenibacillaceae > Paenibacillus. The sequence continues at coordinate 6,375,583 of CP094668.1, forward strand.
CTTCTTGTCTGTGAACATGCCAAAAATCCTCTTACCGAGTTCAACAGCAGCATAACTGACAGATACGGCGCTTTCCCCAATGGAAGTCTCCGAATGTGCCCGTTTGCCCAATGTAACTGCCTGCTTAAATAACTTATTAAACCATGTACCTGTTGATTTCTCTTCCTGCGCTTTAAGAAAAGCCTGTTTCACCTGTCCAAGAATCTGAGTCTCACCAATGACCATGGAATCTAGTCCGCAGATGACACGGAACAAATGGCGCATGGCTTGATCATCTTCATATATATATAAGTGTTGCGTAAATTCTTCCCGTGGTACATTAAACCATTGTTCCATGAATGTTCGAATAAAATAACCACACATGTGAAGACGGTCCACCACAACATACAACTCGGTACGGTTACATGTGGCTACGATTACACCTTCCAATACACTCTTGGTCAGCTTGAGCTGCTGCAGCGCTTCAGACAAGTCCTTTTCTGCAAATGTGAATCGTTCCCTAACCTCTACAGGCGCCGTGCGATAATTCAAACCAACGACAACGATGTGCATTGCAAGTTCACCTGCCTAATAAATTTCCAATCAAAGTGCTTACTGCATATGTCTATCCATTTATGATTGACATGGTTAATTATATCACACATCATAGCCGTGACCGGGTCATTTTTATGAAATGTTTATGAAATCACCATGTTCATCATCATATGCACTGTCATTTATTGTAGTGTCTCACCAAAGTTCACCGTTATGCGTTAAAAAGTGTCGATTATGAATATTCATAACGATATGCATATTAAAACAAATAGCCATGGAATTATTCCATGACTATTAGAGTTTGGGAGGTTATGTGTACATCCCGATATGTGAACATTGTGTATGCAATATACTTTTTATTTAAACCCGTTCAGTCTGGTTGTTCATGTCTGGTGTTTCAACTTGCAATTCGCCCAAACCACGTACCAATTTCTTTGCATACGTTTTTTCAGGCTTTAATACGGATACCAGGTAGTCAATAGCAAGCTGTGGATCTACAGTCTCCCCACAAGTGTAACAATCAATCGCTGCAAAACCTCTCTCAGGATACGTATGAATGGAGAGATGGCTCTCAGACAATAGTACAAGTACGGTCGCTCCCTGTGGATCAAACTGCTTGGACTGTACGGACATCACTGTCGCGCCACATGCCTCTGCTGCTTCAACCATTTGGGCTTCCAGATACTCTGCATTGTTCAGTAGATTAAAGTCGACACCCCAAGTATCAACAGCAACGTGTCTTCCGAAAGTTGAATATTCCATCCTTCGGTTCCCCCTTCCTAGGAATAAAATGTTTGAAAAATTTCATCCGCTAGGACCTACGTCATTCACTTCCCGAGGGAAAATCTCTCGCAACATATAATGTCCTGAGTGAATCCTGGTTCCTATATTGTTTTCAACGAGATTAAAAATAACATTGAATCAGAGTGAAATCAACCCTTTTCCAGAAGATTGTAAAATAAATATTTTCTAATCGGAATATTCGATCTCACATTAAAAAATCCCCTGAAACCTCCACATTGGCGAGTGCCACTGCCCGGAAGATACAAGGGAATTCATTACATTCATATACGTTTATAAACATACAACTTTAAGTTAATAGGCTTCAAGCTCAAACAACCGTTTTTGATGACGAGCAAGGGTCTCATCAATCTGATGGAGCTGATCAACAGTCGCATCTTTTCTAGTGTCCAGCAGTGAATCGATCTCGGCATACACACGGTTGATTTCGCGTTCTACATCTCTTGCCTGGAACAGATGTTGCAATTCAAGCAACGTATTTTTGTATTCATAGATCACTCGGGTGTTCTCCCCGGTTTTCTCCACAATTTTACGGACAGTGCCTTGAGCATAAACATACGTCATGGTGAACCCTTTATAGATCCGATGCACGACCCCGTCACCTTTGAAAGTCACAAAGAGCTTCCGGACAACGTTGGTCAAATGCAGATTCACCAGGCGGCAAGATAACTCACAGATATAAAACCCTTCTATGCGGTCAAAAGGAAATGCACTTCTTCTCCACTTACATCCCCCAGCACAACCTCCTGACAACCATTGTCCAACACCTTAACCCGATGATGAAGCCTGCCGTCTTCTGTCATGCGCAAAAACTGATGCATCTGGGGTTCTGACAATTTCATAGTGGCCTTAACATACTCTGTGGCTAACCGCTGAGCCATACAAATCCCTCAATTCTTTCCCGATTGTTTTGTCTTCCTGCACATATAGCAGTCATCTCAAAATTCTTCAGGCCGGCAAGGCCGGTATTTTTGGTACTGTTGGCAATATGCACCTATGCTCATTATACACTACCCTAACACTATTTTTCTCCAGACCCAGATGATGAATTCTCACGAAATTCCATAAAAAACCGGATTAATCTGGATCTCATCAAAGATTCACTTAGCATGCTCACTTTCCTGCACTAAAACGATATACTATCTCGGTTATCCGTTAATTTCGTTGGTTTCTTCCTCATCAGAAGCACCCTCTGCATCCGGCACTGGTGCATACTTATCTATCTGAGCATGGCGGGTTATGATGTCCCATAACTCTTCTTTCCCCAATCCCTCTTCGGATGAAAACGGCACAAACAAATCTCCTGAACGAAGGCCCAGTGATTCCTTAATGACTTTGATGTGTTTGGCTCTGCGTGTTTTTGGAATCTTGTCCATCTTGGTCGCTACGACAACCAGAGGCAATCCGTTATGACGAAGCCACTCATTCATCATCTTGTCATCCTTCGATGGCTCATGTCTCATATCCACCATCTGCATAACCAGTTTCAATTCTTCGCGTCCTAGCAAGTATTTCTCCATCATTTTGCCCCAGGCAAAGCGTTGCTCTTTGGAAACTTTAGCGTAGCCATATCCTGGGAAATCGACGAAGTAGAGATCCTGATTAATTTTATAATAGTTGAGTTGCTGTGTCTTACCCGGTGTTGAGCTCGTCCGAGCCAAATTTTTACGATTGATCAAACGGTTGATCAGGGAAGATTTTCCCACATTGGAGCGTCCCGCCAAAGCAATCTCTGGCAGACCGTCCTCGGGGTATTGTTCAGGCCGAACGGCACTGATAATAAATTCAGATTGATTTACTTTCATATTGTATCTTTCCTCTCTTGAACGCCTGTGCTATGCATCACCTGTTGAAGGTATTATGCCATGGATTGTTCTATCATACCAAAAAAACCGTTCCAGCGGACGCCGAAGCCTCCGCAGAACGGTCTAATCTTCATACGAACCTTTCGGATACGTGGATTACAGGTGAATTCCTGTCTGCTCAACAAGTGCATGCTGCAATACCTGATCCATATGGGCTACAGGGACAAACTCCACATCTTCCTTGATGCTGTCTGGAATGTCACGCAGGTCCCGTTCGTTATCCTTAGGCAATAATATTTTTTATAGCCGGCACGATGGGCTGCCAGTGATTTCTCTTTCAGACCACCAATCGGCAGCACACGTCCACGCAGTGTTATTTCACCAGTCATCGCGATATCCTTGGACACATGTTTGTTCGTCAAGGCAGAGATTAACGCTGTTGCCATCGTAATCCCGGCAGATGGACCATCCTTCGGAATCGCTCCTTCCGGAACGTGGATATGAATATCGTTTTTCTCATGGAAATCAGGCGAAATTCCAAGCTGTGTAGCTTTGGAACGGGTGTAACTGAATGCGGCTTGTGCCGATTCCTTCATGACATCCCCCAGTTTACCTGTGAGAGTCAATTTACCTGTTCCAGGCACAACAGTCACTTCAATGACAAGTGTATCTCCACCTACTTCAGTCCACGCCAGACCCGTTACGGTACCAATCTGATCTTCCAGTTCGGCCATACCATAACGGAACTTGCCAGGTCCAAGGTAGTCTTTGATCTCATCTGATGAGATGTTAATCTGACCTTCCACACCAGATACGATGTTCTTCGCAGCTTTCCTGCACAACGAAGCCATCTGCTGTTCCAGATTACGTACACCTGACTCCCGTGTATATTCACGAATTACACGCAACAACGCGTCATCCGGGATTTCCAATTGCTCTTCTTCCAGACCATGGTCCTGCTTCTGTTTGGGCAACAAATAGTTTTTCGCAATTTGCAGCTTCTCCAGCTCCGTGTAACCAGGGATGTTGAGCATTTCCATCCGATCCAGCAATGGACGCGGAATATTGTGCACCGTGTTGGCAGTTGTTATAAACATAACGTTGGATAAGTCAAACGGCAATTCTACAAAGTGATCACTAAACGTATTATTCTGTTCCGGATCAAGCACCTCAAGTAACGCTGCGGAAGGATCTCCGCGGAAATCTGAAGCCATCTTATCAATCTCGTCCAGCAGGAATACCGGATTCAGTGAACCTGCCGTTTTCATCCCCTGGATGATACGCCCAGGCATGGCGCCTACATAGGTGCGTCGGTGACCACGAATCTCGGCTTCATCACGCACGCCGCCAAGAGATATTCTTACAAACTCCCGACCCAGCGATCTGGCGATCGAACGGGCAAGTGATGTTTTACCGACCCCTGGAGGTCCAACCAGACAGAGAATTGGCCCTTTGAGCTTCTTGACGAGCTTCTGGACAGCCAGATATTCAAGCACACGCTCTTTGGGTTTTTCCAATCCGTAATGATCTGCATTGAGCACATCTTCGGCTTTTTGGATATCCAGGTCATCCGCTGTCATCTGACTCCAAGGAAGGCCAAGCAGCCAATCCACGTAGTTGCGAATGACTCCGCCCTCGGCTGAACTTGCAGGCATTTTCTCCAGTCGATCAATTTCTTTCTCGACCTTTTCTTTCACCTTGTCCGGCAAGCCGAGTTCTTCCATCTGAGTGCGAAGTTCCTCGACCTCACCCGCACGGCCTTCTTTTTCACCCAGTTCTTTCTGGATCGCTTTCATCTGCTCGCGCAAATAATATTCCTTCTGCGTTTTCTCCATCTGTTTCTTCACACGTTGGCTAATCTTGCGTTCAAGCTCCAGCACCTCGCGCTCATTGTTCAGGATATCCAGCAATTTCTCCAGACGTTCCCGAACGTCGATGGTCTCCAGAATTTCCTGTTTGTCCTTGATCTTCAAGGACAGGTGACTCGTGATGACATCGGCCAGACGCCCTGGTTCTTCGATGTCAGACACCGCTGCGAGTGTCTCTGGTGTCACTTTTTTGGACAGATTAATATAATTCTCGAACTGGTTCAGAACGGTACGCATCAAGGCATCCGTCTCCGGATGGGTATTCTCCTCTTCAGGCAGCTCTTTAGCCAGTACTTCATAATATTCCTCGTTGTCCGTATATTCAATAATTTCAGCCCGTTCCAAGCCTTCCACGAGTACACGAATCGTACCGTTCGGAAGCTTCAGCATCTGTCTGACCTTGGCCACGGTTCCGATTCTGAAAATGTCCTCTTGTGTTGGTTCTTCAATATTTACTTCGGCTTGGGAACATAGGAGAATCAGATGTTCTTCTACCATCGCTTTTTCTAAAGCCTTGACCGATTTCTCCCGGCCCACATCGAGATGCAGTACCATACTCGGGTAGACGAGAAGTCCTCTTAAAGGCAGTAAAGGAAAACGACGACCTTTCGCTTTGCTCGGTCCCATCGCTTTCGCACCTCCAATGGCTCTCAGGTTGTAGTCATTCATTATTCTATCAAATGTTCACATAAAAAACCAATGAAGGGAAGCGCTTAGCAGCTTCCCGAATCTGTAACCTGTCCTGGACGAGGCACGTCCGCACGCAAATAGGAAGCGGATGCTGGTGGAAAAATCTCCGGTGCAGGTGCAATTGTCTCCTCTGCAAGCTTCGTTTGTTCCATCTGTTGTGATTCCGGAACCCAGGCAAACACTTCACGGAATACGTCCTGTACCGTATCTACCGGGATAACGCGCAAGCCATCCAGATTCTCAAAAATGGACTGCCAGTTCTCCGCGGGAATAATAACGGTCTTCGCCCCTGCCTGAAAGGCAGCCTCCACCTTGGCCAGCACGCCACCAATAGGCTTAACCCGACCATGAATACTGATCTCGCCAGTCATCGCTGTCTCATGATCCACAGGGCGTCCCTGAATGGCTGATGTAATGGCAGTCGCCATCGCAATCCCGGCAGATGGACCATCAATAGGCGTCCCACCTGGGAAATTCACGTGTAAATCGTAATCATTCGGACGAATACCCATGGCTTTTAATACGGTTAACACATTTTCAACCGAGCCTTTGGCCATACTTTTTCGCCGGAGTGTACGCGAACCGCCTCCAATCTCTTCCTCATCCACAACGCCTGTAATGTTGATTCGGCCTTGATCTTTAAGAGCCGGAACAGCAGACACTTCGATCTCCAAAATGGTTCCCATATTCGGTCCGTATACCGCCAAGCCGTTAACAAACCCCACCTGCGGCTGTGTAGGAACCTTCCGATCAGGCCGTGGCTGAATCTGGCTGCTACCCGCCACCCACTCCACATCAGACGCCTGAAGCGTCTCACGCTTCTCTGTCAGCGCAAGTCCAGCAGCCAGCTGGATGATATTGACCGCTTCACGTCCATTGGTTGCATATCGCTTGACCACATCAACGGCATCCGGACATGGACTGAACCCTATTTTCTGAACAGCATCCTCTGCAATTCGCCCAATCTCCTCAGGCAACAAAGGACGGAAATAAACTTCCATGCAGCGTGAACGCAAAGCTGGTGGCAGTTCATGAGGCGAACGTGTCGTCGCTCCAACAAGGCGGAAATCGGCCGGCAGCCCATTTTGAAAAATATCGTGGATATAAGCAGGAGTATGCGTGTCTTCCGAGTTATAGTACGCACTCTCCAAAAACACCTTGCGATCCTCCAACACTTTCAACAGCTTATTCATCTGAATCGAATGTAATTCACCAATTTCATCAATAAAAAGCATTCCCCCATGCGCTTTCGTCACAGCGCCCGGTTTTGGTTGGGGAATACCAGCAACGCCCATAGCTCCTGCTCCCTGATATATCGGATCATGAACCGAACCAATTAAGGGGTCCGCAATACCACGTTCATCAAAACGGGCTGTTGTTGCATCCAGCTCCGTGAATTTGGCGTCTGGCTTGAAAGGAGAAGATGGATTCTTCTTAGCCTCTTCCAACACAACCCTTGCGGCAGCTGTCTTCCCGACTCCGGGAGGGCCATAAATGATAACATGTTGCGGATTCGCACTGCATAATGCAGCTTTAAGGGCACGTAGCCCGTCTTTTTGCCCAACAATATCGTTAATGGTAGCTGGACGCGTCTTCTCCGACAGCGGCTTGGTGAGTGAGATCGAACGCAGCTTGCGCAGCTTCTCCAGTTCCTTGCGAGATTCACGCTCAACGGCACTGCGGTTCGTTTTCTGGCCACGCAGCAGGTTCCAGAAATACAAACCAATCACCACTCCAAAAAATAACTGAATCAACATGATGACCATACCAAATTCCATGTCTTCACATCCTCCTATTTTGTCGCTATTCTCATATGAGATCATGCTAATACTTGGTAGTATAGCCTTTTCGACGCGACGTAAACGGGCGATGCGGAATTTGTATGCGAGAAAATAAAAAGCCCGCCATCGCTGGCGAGCTTTTGTTGTAACAAGATATGAATCAATCAGTGCGAACGACCAGGAATAACACCTGTCTCTTCGTAGGCTTCGACGATTTTGTCGATCTCTTTTTTAATTCCTCAACCATGATTTCTTCAGGCACTTTACGGATCATCTTGCCGTGACGGAACAAGAGACCTTCACCACGAGCACCGGCAATCCCGATATCCGCTTCTTTGGCCTCACCTGGACCATTAACCGCACAACCCAACACCGATACTTTAATCGGCACCTTCAGTTTGGAGATATACTCTTCCACTTCGTTGGCAATGGAGAACAGGTCGATATCCAAACGTCCACACGTTGGGCAGGAGATCAATGTGGCTGCATTTGTAATGAGTCCAAATGTTTTGAGCAGATCACGAGCAACCTTGATTTCTTCTACCGGGTCCGCACTCAGTGAGATCCGCATCGTTGAACCAATACCCATCGACAACAAGGCTCCCATACCTGCGGAGCTTTTGATCGTACCGGAGAACAGTGTACCTGCTTCGGTAATCCCGAGATGCAACGGATACGGAATGATTTGAGCTGCTTTGGTATATGCCTCAATCGCCATCGGCACATCCGATGCTTTGAGAGACACGATGATATCATGGAAATCAAGCTCTTCCAAAATACCAATGTGATACAATGCACTTTCTACCATAGCATCTGCCGTAGGATACCCATACTTCTCAAGGAGATGGTTTTCCAAAGACCCCGCATTTACTCCAATCCGAATCGGAATGCCGCGGTCTTTACAAGCCTTAACCACTTCTTCCACTTTTGCACGTTTACCGATGTTACCTGGATTAATCCGAACTTTATCGATGCCGTTTTCAATCGCAAGTAAAGCCAACTTATAGTTGAAATGAATGTCCGCTACGAGCGGTATATGAATGCGTTTTTTAATTTCCTTGATGGCTGCGGCAGCTTCCTCATTATTCACCGTTACACGTACCACTTGACAACCCGCTTCTTCCAGTCGCAGAATCTCTGCAACCGTTGCTTCAACATCTGCCGTTTTGGTTGTACACATACTTTGGATAATGACTTCGTTACTGCCACCGATCGTTACGTTTCCCACTTTCACGGGACGTGTATCCTGTCTTAAATACATGAGTGATTTCTCTCCCCACAACGTCAAAGCTCCACCCTGACAGAGACATGAATTCGCCTTCTGCCAAAGTGGAGAACTGACAAGTCTATATTTCAGAGTTCAACGGGATTCAGGCCTTTTATTAGGCGCTCTCTTCCTGCTTATCGTCCTTCGATTGGCTTAGTTCAGGCACGACTCTTTTCTCAACAACTTCTTCGGTAATGACACAGTTCGTAACATCTTCACGTGAAGGCACTTCATACATGATTTCCAGCATGATACCTTCAATGATGGCACGCAATCCACGTGCACCTGTGTTACGTTTAATTGCTTCTTTTGCAATCGCGAGCAATGCAGCTGGTTCAAATACCAGATTCACATTATCCAGCTCAAGCAGTTTTTGGTACTGTTTGGTAAGTGCGTTTTTTGGTTCGGAAAGAATCCGTACCAGCGTATCTTCATCCAGCGGCTCCAAAGTGGAGATGACTGGCAGACGGCCTACAAATTCCGGAATCAGACCAAATTTCAGCAAATCTTCCGGCAATACCATACCCAGGTATTCACCTGGTTTCAGATCTTTTTGCTCAGAAACGGTATTAAAGCCAATGACTTTTTTACCGATCCGGCGTTTGATCATTTGCTCCAGACCATCAAAGGCACCGCCGCAAATGAACAGGATGTTCGTTGTATCGATCTGAATGAATTCTTGATGAGGGTGTTTACGACCACCTTGCGGTGGTACAGAAGCCACAGTTCCTTCAAGAATTTTCAAGAGAGCCTGTTGCACACCTTCGCCCGATACATCACGAGTAATGGATGGGTTTTCGGATTTACGCGCTACTTTATCAATCTCATCGATATAAATAATGCCACGCTCTGCTTTTTCCACATCATAATCAGCAGCTTGAATCAGTTTGAGCAGGATGTTCTCTACATCCTCACCTACATAACCCGCTTCTGTTAATGACGTAGCATCCGCAATAGCAAAAGGAACATTCAAAATTTTCGCCATCGTTTGCGCAAGCAACGTTTTACCAGAACCTGTTGGTCCTAACAGCAAAATGTTACTCTTTGACAATTCAACGTCTTCAATCTTGCTTTGTGTGTTGATCCGTTTGTAGTGATTATACACGGCAACAGACAATGATTTTTTCGCTTGTTCCTGCCCAATAACATATTGATCCAGAATATTACGAATTTCTTTTGGTTTCGGAATATCTTTCAGGTCTACTTCTTCATCATGACCAAGTTCTTCCTCAACGATTTCGGTGCAAAGTTCGATACATTCATCACAAATGTACACGCCTGGTCCAGCGACCAACTTGCGTACCTGCTCCTGAGATTTACCGCAAAAAGAGCATTTCAATTGCCCTTTCTCATCGTTAAATTTAAACATGAAACCACCCCTTTAGGAATTGATCGGTCTACTGAGCACCTGGTCAATAATGCCGTACGTCTTAGCTTCTTCAGCGCTCATGAAGAAGTCACGGTCGGTATCCCGCTCAATTTTCTCAAGAGGCTGACCCGTACGATCGACGTATATTTGATTCAGTTTCTGACGTGTTTTAATAATCCATTCTGCGTGTATCTTAATATCCGCAGCCTGTCCTTGAATGCCGCCAAGCGGCTGATGAATCATTACTTCGCTGTTTGTCAGCGCATATCTCTTGCCAGGTGCACCGGCTGTCAGCAATAACGAGCCCATGCTTGCTGCCATCCCTACGCAAATGGTAGATACATCCGGCTTGATAAATTGCATCGTATCGTATATACCCATCCCTGCGGTGACAGAACCACCAGGTGAGTTAATGTACAAGCTGATATCCTTCTCAGGATCGTCGGCTGCCAAAAACAAAAGCTGTGCTATGACAAGATTGGCTACATCGTCATCAATCGCACTGGTTAGAAAGATAATGCGATCTTTCAGCAAACGTGAATATATATCGTAAGACCGCTCGCCTCGATTGGTTTGTTCTATAACCATTGGCACCAGACTCATGAGACCAACCTCTTTTCTACATGTAATTAGACATAGGCCACCTGTAAAGCAAACCCAAATTCATTCTAACACTTTCCTGTGACAATGTCATTTTTCACAAGAGGGGTCAGACATCCGTTTGTTTACTTTTTTAGCCTGATCATATTTAACCATGTTTTCTATGTATGTGCAAATTGAAGCCATCCTATGCCGTCTTGCCGTTTTTTATTTGCATGAAGTACATAGGTATGTAAAAAGTGTACACGGATCAATAAAATTAGTGTTCATCCATATAATTACTTCATTTTCTATAAAATGGATGTCACAATTTAAAAATAAGGCACGCAATAATTCACGTGCCTTATCGTTTATTCAACTGACAAGTTGATAACAGCTTGTCTTATTTTTCGTCAGCTTCTGCAACAACTTCTTCAGCTGGAGCTTCAACTGGTTCAACAACTGTGCTGTTCTCAACAAGAACGTCAATCGTTTTACGCAGTTTTACTTCATCGCGAAGGCTGTCCAGGGAACCATTACCTTCGAGGATGCCACGGATCTCATCAGCAGGACGCTTGTAAGATTCAGCCATTTTCTCGAGTTCTTGATTCACTTCTTCGTCAGATACTTCAATGTTTTCCGCTTTACCTACAGCTTCAAGCACCAGGTTGTTGCGAACACGTTTGGAAGCATCTTCTTGCATTTGTCCTCTCAGGTCAGCCTGAGTCTGGCCAGAGAAGCTCAGGAACATTTCAAGGTTCATACCTTGGTTACGCAGACGGTTGTCGAAATCACGCATCATGTTTTGTACTTCGCTCTCAACCATTGCAGCAGGAATGTCCACTTCAGCGTTCTCAGCCACTTTTTCTACAACTGCATTTTCTTGTGCAGCTTTGGCTTCGTCAGCTTTACGGGATTCCAATTGTGTTTTCAGGTCAGCTTTGTACTCTTCAAGTGTGTCAAATTCGCTAACATCTTTAGCAAACTCATCATCCAATGCAGGAAGTTGTTTGCGTTTGATTTCGTGAATTTTCACTTTGAATACCGCTTGTTTGCCAGCAAGTTCTGCTGCATGGTAGCTCTCTGGGAAAGTCACTTCTACGTCTTTGAAGTCGCCTGTGGAAAGACCCACAACTTGCTCTTCAAATCCAGGGATGAATGTGTTGGAACCCAGTTCCAAGGAATAACGCTCAGCTTGTCCACCTTCGAAAGGTACACCATCAACGGAACCGTCGAAGTCGATTACTGCAACGTCGCCGTTAGCAGCGGAACCTTCGTCGATTACAACGAGTTCAGCGTGACGTTGTTGAAGACGCTCAAGTTCTTCAGCCACTTCTGCGTCAGTTACTTCACCTTTTGCTACAGCAACTTCGATTCCTTTGTACTCACCAAGAGTAACTTCAGGTTTCACAGTTACTTTTGCTTTAAACTTAAATGTTTGTCCTTTAGCGAATTGTTCAACATCTACGTCAGGACGATCAACCGGGAAAATATCCGTTTGGTCGATTGCTTCTGTATAAGCTTCAGGAAGCAAAATGTCGATTGCTTCTTGATAAAGGCTCTCTACACCAAAACGTGCTTCGAAGATGGAACGTGGTACTTTACCTTTACGGAATCCAGGTACGTTTGCTTGTTTAACCACTTTATTAAAAGCTTTGTCGAGTGCTGCAGTTACACGATCTGCATCCACTTCAACCTCAAGAACCCCAAGGTTCTTCTCTATCTTTTCCCAAGTTGCTTTCATTGTATACTTTCCCTCCAAAATTCACATGTTCACGTAGGCAATCACGTACAAAATAACCATTTTAGTATAAACAAGATTAGATTCTTTTTCAAGGGGAATCCCTTGATACGGTTTAAGGAAAACGTTTCCGGCCTCGATTAACCGTCCAAACCGGCAGATACAAATTGTTTCATGGAACGATAAGCCTGCTCCAGTCGAAAGCGCATCGCGCCTGTCACAGCATACATTGAGCGGGTATTTTCCTCATCATGAGAACCACCCAGACTGTCTGCAACGGTCATATGTAGAGCTGCTGCCCATATATCTGTCATGGAATCATTTTCTTCCAGCATCGATACATAATCACGGGTTCCATACACCGCCATGACATATTGTATCCACAGTTCCTGGGCAAAATAAAAGAGCGTAGGTTCATGAACCTCCGTCTGATCTGCCACTCGTTCCAGAATCTGAACGATTTGGATTGGGAATTCCTCTGGTCTAAGAGGCACGGTGTCGATCTCGACTTCAACCTGCTCTTCGCCTCTCGTAAACAGGATCATACCTTGAACACCTCGGCGACGCAAGGTTTGCAGCACCCGGAATTGAAGCAGAGGGTGAAGCGACTTATCTTTTAACCAACTCGTAAGTGCCTCGTCAATCTTCGGCAGATCAAGATAGGCCAGCTGCTCCAAAGCCAGCATCGTCTGTTCAGACAGCGGCTCCTCCATTACTGTGCGAAGCATCTTATCTGCATAACCATCATCCTGTTCAAGCTTCATTCGGGCATGCTGCCGTGCCATGTCCTCCTCACTAATCTCTTCTTCCTCTTCTCGTTCTTCAAGAACGGGAGGCGAGGTTTCTTCATATTGAGGAAACGCAGCCTGAAGCCATTCAAGCAGGGCCCGCCATTCATCATAGTGGCGCTCTTCCTGTCCCTGACATTGCAGCAAAAAGTGAAGCAATTTCATCGCTTCACCATACCGTTCATTTTCAAGCATAACTGTCAATTGAATCTGGTAATAGTCCAGCGTCTTAGGAAACAGCACAATATTGTTGTTATGCTCGGTTTCCGGGGTCGTGGATTCCTTAATGGGAGCACCTCCTCTATATCCTGAATATCCAGTTGGAATCAACCTAAATAGATGTATATATTAAAACGATTGTTGATCTATTTTTGAGTTCTCCTGATATTCTAACATAACCTTAAATATAATGAAAAAAACGTTACTGCCGCCAAATATCATATACGAAAAACAGTTTAAAATAAAATGCTTGATATTCCTGTATGCATATGATAAAATCAATTTTGCTTGAAAAAATTCATGTCTCAGTAGCTCAGCTGGATAGAGCAACGCCCTTCTAAGGCGTCGGTCGGGGGTTCGAATCCCTCCTGGGACGTATAAAAAGAAAACTTCCTTCGGGAAGTTTTTTTGCGTTCTGGGGATGAGAACCCCAACGGTTCGTCGGAGCATTCGCTTCGTTAGCACTACTTCGCAGTCTCGACTGTAAGGAGAGTATCCCTCCTGGGACGTATAAAAAGAAAACTTCCTTCGGGAAGTTTTTTTGCGTTCTGGGGATGAGAACCCCAACGGTTCGTCGGAGCATTTGCTTCGTTAGCAACACTTCGCAGTCTCGACTGTAAGGAGAGTATCCCTCCTGGGACGTATTAAAAAGAAACTTCCTTCGGGAAGTTTTTTGCGTTCTGGGGATGAGAACCCCAACGGTTCGTCGGAGCATTCACTTCGTTAGCACTACTTCGCAGTCTCGACTGCAAGGAGAGTATCCCTCCTGGGACGTATAAAAAGAAAACTTCCTTCGGGAAGTTTCTTTTTGCGTTCTGGGGATGAGAACCCCAACGGTTCGTCGGAGCATTCACTTCGTTATATGCTCTATGTCGCTGCATTGGAGCGTCCGCATTTGCTCACTCTATAAGCAACACGTTGAAGAATCGATGTTCTAACGAACGCGGGACACTTTATTTGATCCAAATTCAGCATCACTGAATTCTAACGAATCTTAGAGAGCTTATCTCACCAAATCTGGGGATTAACTCACTTATTTACACTTCATAGCCAGATTAACGTCGCTGAGGTTCGTTAGAATCTGAAAATAGCGATTTTACCCATTATAAGACCTCGTGGATTCGTTAGAGTTCACCGGCTAGTCGAGGCACCCACGGTCCATTGGGTGTTTTTTCATTTCATTGCTCAATATTGACATAGAATGTTATGCTTACGGAGTGGATTATGTAACAATCCATACATATCAACTTCTTAGGAAACAGGAGATTTTATCAATGTCATCTTCAATACAGCAACACTCATCTATCCATGCCGAGGAAGAACATTCTTCGACATCCAAAAGAATCGGCCTGTTATTAGCAGGCATTATCGTCATCGCCGCTACCATGAGATCACCGATTACCGCAACGGGTCCCGTCGTGGAGATGATCCGCTCAGATACAGGTATCGGCCATACGATGGTCGGGCTTCTGACCTCACTTCCTTTGCTCGCCTTTGCAGCAGTCTCTCCTTTTGCACCGCGTCTTGCCAAACGTTTAGGACTCGAATCTGCTCTGCTATTGGCTATTATCATCGTAACCATTGGGGTGGCCTTACGCTTGTTGCCTTCCGTTCTCTCCTTATATACAGGAACCGCAATATTGGGATGCGGCATTGCATTAAGCAACGTGCTTTTGCCAAGTTTGATCAAACGTGATTTTCCATTGCGGGTAGGTATCGTCACCGGATTATACTCTGTATCCATGAACATATTTGGCGCCATCGCCTCAGGTGTCAGTGTGCCCGTAGCAGGAGCCACATCTATGGGTTGGCGTGCTTCGTTAGGTATGTGGGCCCTGTTGTCCATATTGGCGCTTCTCTTGTGGCTCCCCAGATCGCCGCAGGACGCCAGCGAATGTTATTCATAGCCACACAGAGTGAAGGGACGCCTGTACGTCTACGGACCTCTTCTCTGGCCTGGTTCATTACTTTATTTATGGGTCTACAATCTCTAATATTCTATACAACGATTACCTGGCTTCCCGAGATTCTCGCTGAGCAAGGATTCAGCCCCACCTCAGCAGGGTGGATGCTCTCCCTGATGCAGATGGTTAGTGTACCGGCTACCTTTATCGTTCCAATCCTCGCCGGCCGAACGCGAGATCAGCGTGTTCTAACCGCGATAACGTGCTCTTCTTTAATTGTCGGGTATGCTTTATTGTTAAGTGGCATCGCTTCGCTCGTTTCCATCGGTGTCACGTTGGCAGGAATAGGTGCTGGAGCTTCATTTGGCATGGTAACGATGTTCTTCGTCCTTCGCACAAAAGATGCCAGACAAGCTGCCAGCCTGTCCGGTATGGCTCAGTCCTTCGGATATATGCTCGCAGCAGTGGGACCTTTATTGTTCGGTATGCTTCATGACTGGACAAAAGGATGGACCCTGCCGTTGCTAATACAGGTCATTCTGGCCATCGCTTTGTTAATCGCAGGGATTCAGGCCAGCAAAAATAGGATGATCGGTTAGTCATATAATTCATTTATATACAAACAAAACGGCCCCCATCCTGCAAATCAGGATGGAGGCCGTTTATGCATAGAACAATTCCTTCATTAATTTAATCAATTTCAATGAGGAATGAACTTACTTCACCTTTACCTTAATTGTGTCTGTGCTGGTAACTCCGGTTGCGTTAATTAACTCTGCCCGATACGTATACGTGCCCGATGCTTTCCCGGACAGTGTAGTCACAGCACTTTGCGCATAAGGTGTAGCCGAACGGAGTTCTTGCGTATCGATCAACTTATCATTTTCATAGAGACGATACTCTGTAGCGTTGGTTCCCCACCACAGGTTCATAGTCACCTTATAATTGCCATCGCCATCCCAGTTGTCGTGAGAAAGAACCGCTTTGCCTGGCGTTGCGTTGGTAACCCGAACAGTCAACGTCTGACTACGCGTTGTTCCCTTGTCGTTAGTCAGCTCAGCCACGTACGTATACGTGCCATTGGCTTTGCCCGTGATCTTCGTCTGAGCAAACTGCGCCCAAGGCGCGTTGTAAGTCAACTTTTGCGTATCAACCAAAACCCCATCCTCATATAACTTGTAGCTAGTTGCGTTCTCGCCCCACCACAGGTTCATTGTAACGATATACGCGCCCTCTGGTAAGCCGTTGCCTACCCAGTTATTGTGAGACAATACAGGTGTACCTGGGGCCTTAGTTGCCGGAGTTTCAGGTTCGGTCTCCACGGCTTCCAATTTCAGTGCCGTATTGGCTGTACCCGAAAGCCCCTGTTGGTCTTTTACTGTAAGGTCAACAGCATACTCGCCTGCTTCAATCCCCTCCAAAGGAAGGCTGAAGCTGCCATCAGCTTGTACTTCAAAGACTCCTTCTTTATAAAGCGATCCATCCTCTTTTTCACAACATACGTTGCTTCCAGGGAAGCTGCCGGATCAAACGTGATGTCCCATCCGCTGGCAAGCGCAGGAGCTACACGGAAGTACAAGTCCTCCACGCTACCATTAAGAACAGCAGACTCATCCTCTTTGAACTCTAACGCTTCTGGTGCAGTTACAGCCGGAGCTGTCTTTTTCACCAAAAATGGCGAAGTGTCTTCCTTATAGGTTTTGCCGTCCGTACCAATGGTAGTGATGTCTACCGTATATAAACCATCCGGAATCTCAGTCACTTCATCGGTTGTGTAATCTGCATATGAGCCGTCCCAAGCAAGGTTGTATCTTGCATTGGCATTGAAGTTAAAATAGTTACCAAAGATGGAGCCGATATAACCATCTTGATAATATCCGCCTTCCGGATTAAGACCATCATAGATCTCAATCAGGGCAAATGTCATTGGATTATAGAATTCCATCGCTACATTAAGGGTATCCAACGTACCATCAGCCTTCAATGGATAGTGGAATGGATTTTTTCAGTGCCTTTTACGGTTTCAATATATTTAACTCCAGTCAACGTAACGTTGAAATGAGCAACATATGGCACCGTAAAGGTATTGGTTCCGTTCGACAACTCGATGTATCCTTGTGCTTCTGTAGTCGCAGTAACCCCTCGTGGTACGGTGATTGTTACTGCAAGTTCTTCCTCACCATTCAGTGTGAAGGAACTCTTGTCTACCGCAACGGATACACCAGCAACATTACGAGTTGGATTCACATTTACGGTGTAATCCCCTCCACTACCATTCAGCGCTTCAACTTTAATCGTTTTGGTAATCGTCTTTTCATCTGTGCTCAGGAAATTACCGTAGTTGATGCTTCCAGTAATATTTTCTTTTTCAACAACAGAGCCACTTTCTGTGTATTGAGTTACATCAAGCACTTTGACAAAAGCAGCAGGATCGATGGTGTTTACAGCCTGAATGCGGCCAGCACCTTGATCAAATACATCAAACTTGGTTGTATCCAGCACCTTACTATTGTTCATGAGCGCAACTTTGATATCAAATGGCGTCCAGTCCGGATGTTTCTCAATCAACAGCGCAATCAGACCTGCTACATGAGGTGTAGCCATACTTGTACCTGATTTACGATCATAAGCTTGTGCGTAATCTGCATCTGGCTCATCCTTGCCGTAGGCGGGAATCGTAGACAGAATGCTTGTACCCGGTGCAACAATATCCGGTTTGATATCCAGTGTTACTTTTGCAGGTCCACGTGAACTCGATGAATTCATTTCATCGCCCGGAGTTTGGGAACGTTCAAAGTCACTAAAACTCACTTCAACGGTTTGGCCTGCGTCCAGTTCAGCCTTGATCACATCTCCATCTTCCTTGGACATGCTCAGTGTTGGAATGAGCTCAAAGTTATCGCCCAGACTTACACCGATTGGGCCCGGAATGTTGTTATATACAATAACAGCCACGGCTCCAGCCGCTTTTGCATTGGCGATTTTCTCTACAAATGCGAGTTCACCACGCTGTATTAATGCCACTTTACCTGTAAAATCCTTGCCTTCAAAATCAGTTGGCTTACCCAGTGCTGCAAATTCAAGCTCATATTTTCCTGTCAAAACAGTTTCAGGGTCTGCTGACAGGCTCCATCCCATCAGATCCAGACGGTAAACCGACTCTGTAATAGCCAGTGGAGCTTCAGTCGGAGCAATTACAGACTCTTCTTCCACAGGAGCAGCTTCTGGAGAAGCTTCCACCGGTGCAGAAGGTGATCCAGATGGAGTATTTTCTTCCGTTGTAGCTTCTTCTACATTCGGAACTCCAGCTTCGTCAGAAACCGCATCTTCTACAGCTGCTGCACTTTCTTCAATAGCAGTTGCGGGTACACCTTGCTCTGAAACTTCAGGTGTATCTGTTCCAGGTGCCGTCCCCAGTTCAGGAGATGGTTCAACCTCTGGCAGAGGTTGTTGTTCAGGTAGGGTCTCTTCGCCTTCCTCACCGATCCAGAAATGAGTATCGGCTGTAATCAGCTGGCTAGGTCCTGTAGAGTTACCTACCGTAATGGCCATTGCAGACGCACCCGGAGAACCGAGTGTATAACGGTTAGGTCCACTGTTACCACTTGCTACAACCGCTGTCACACCAGACAACATCGCATTGTTCAGGGCAACAGAAGTGATATAACTCGGGTCGTTGGCTGCGTTACCTAACGAGAGATTGATTACGTCCATGCCATCTTCAACAGAACGATCAATTCCGCCCAGTACCCATGAGGTTTGACCACTACCATACGGTCCAAGTACACGGTAAGCATAAATATCCGCTTCTGGAGCAACACCAACAATGCCGTAGTCCCCTGCTTCACGAGCAGCAATCGTACCTGCTACGTGCGTACCGTGGGAGGTGTAATAGGCGCTTCCAGTAGCATTGAACTCAGGTTCGCCCGAAGCTTTCCATTCCTGATATGTTGCTTCATACGGGTCATTGTCGTTTCCAACAAAGTCCCATCCGCCTTTGTAAGCTTCCTGCAAATTAGGATGTTCATAGTCAATGCCTGTATCAATGACTCCGACTTTGATGCCATTTCCTTTGTAACCCAGATCCCATACTTCAGGTGCACCAATAAAAGGCGCTGTGTCTTTCATGTACGGGTTCACTTCATCTGTCTCTGGCGCTATTGTAACTTCAAGGTCAGGATATACACTGACCACGCCAGGTATTTGAAGCAATTGTCCCACCTGGTTTCCTTTAAGCTCAATCGCTACACCATTCAGGGCATATGCATATTCTTCCAATACTTCATGTTTGATTTTCTTCTGAGTGAGGCTATGTACAAATGACTGTTGTTGTTGCTCAACTTGAGTCACAGCCTTTGTTTCCATAGAGGAGGTAAAAGATTTTCCGGAGAGGGTTGATTCACCTTGCGCTACTGCAACAGGTTTATTGGAAAGCTCAACGATCACTCGGGTGTTCTCTCCACCCAGACCTTCCAAGCTTTTATCCAAAAATGGATCTGCGGCAAGTTTTGCTTCCCGTCCTGCAAGAATCTCTCTCCATTGTTTGGCTTCGGCCGTACTTGGTAAATTCTCAAGTTGAATACCTGAATCTGCGGGAGCGGCTCCAGCCGCGGGGAGAATAATGGAAAAGACCATCAGAACACTTAATAACGTGGATATTAATCGTTTACTCAAGGCTTTGCCCCTCCTTTTAAATGTGAATACCTCACCAAATGATGGGTTCCTGCTGTTTGTGCGTACTGCAATACACACTCCAATTTCACCACCTATCTGCAAGAAGATTGACCCTTGGTAAATTATTCTATCAAAATACCACATTTTCCTTCTAAATACTTACAAATATGATATAGAAATTACTTATATGGGTCTTGAGTACGATAAAAATATCCATTTGTAATTATTTGTCGTTTGAATATTTCATTTTTAAAATAATGCATCAAAAAAAGACCAAGAGCCTCTTTATCCGAAAGAGATTCCTGGTGTATAGGGGAAGCGTGGTTAGTATACAAAGGATCGCGATAATTCGTTTAACATCAATAAAAATTGCTACATATCGCAAAATTCTAGTTATTCTGGCTTCACGGCTTCAATACGCAGGCGCTTGTAATCGGCATAGAGAGCATCATCTTTCCAAAGGTGAGGCTTCACGATCTGACTGGTTTCCTTGCATATTTGTTGTATCTCTTCATGACTGAGACCCTCAAAATAGTCCCCTCCAAAATGAGTCAACCAGCCTACTATACCTTGCTCACCATCTTCCAATCTGGTAGGACGGTCATAGTGATAGGCATGACGCACCACAAATCCACGTTGCTCTAAAATATGGCTATATTCTCCGATCGAAGGAAAATACCAAGGATTGCGTTCCGATGCACGAATGCCCGTGTTTCGCTCCATAACCTGCTCTAATGCATTCACAATGGTCTGCACGTTCCCTTTACCACCAAATTCTGCTACAAAACGCCCTCCAGGCTTCAAAGAGTTCCATATACTATCCACCACTAATCGCGGACTTCGCATCCAGTGCAGGGCTGCATTGGAGAAGACGGCATCATACAGTCTATCCGTCTCAAACTGATGACCGTCTCCTTCCACGAACTCAAGTTCAGGGAATTTCTCCCTCGCACGGCGAATCATGTCCGGCGATGCATCCATACCAATAACTTCAGCTTCGGCCAGAGATATTTCATACGTCAAATCCCCCGTCCCACAACCCAGATCAAGAATGTATTCCCCTTTTTGGGGTTGAAGCCAAGAGATCAGATTTTTGCCATATCCGGACACAAAAGCCAGTTTGTTGTCATACTCATCTGGTTGCCATTGATTTAATGATTTCATGAATACCACCATCGCTTTCGTTATTGATATCCTCATTGTGGCATAGAATTGTTTATTCTTTAAATATATAAATTCTATATTGTTTATAGGTATAACCAATAAAAGACTTCCTCTGCACGCAAAAAACTTCCGGAAGGAAGTTTCTTTTTAATACGTCCCAGGAGGGATACTCTCCTTACAGTCGAGACTGCGATGTAGTGCTAACGAAGCAGATGCGCCCAACGAACCATTGGGGTTCTCTTCCCTTGAACGAAAAACAAGAAGCTTCCCGAAGGAAGCTTCTTGTTCTTTACGTCCCAGGAGGGATTCGAACCCCCGACCGACGCCTTAGAAGGGCGTTGCTCTATCCAGCTGAGCTACTGAGACAAATATGTATAATAAATTTTCGGCGCGGTTCTTATTATACTCTGATTTCTATATTTTTCAATAGTTTTATAAAAAAATTAATAATTATACTTAAATACAGGTTCAGAAAGTCCGGTTTTCAGTACCGAGAAGATGGAATGAAGCTAGAAATGGAGTAGCGGAGCGTAGGCAAACTACGTGAGCAACTACAATGTTTCCGAAGGAAACATACTTCGTAAGCTTATGCTTATTAGGCTGAATTCCATATTCGATGTTGATGATGCCACTAGGCATCATTCGTAATCAAAGGCGATAAATGTACTTTACCGTATTATTCTCATACTTCAGCCCCTTTGAGAATATGATAGCTTGAACCGGGTTATATTGAGGAGATTGATACATTTAGAGTAAGATTAACATCAGACATTTTCAATGTCAGAATTGCTGGGTAATCTTTTGCATACATACATTCAATGATCCATTGAAGGAGAGAATCGTCATGAGACAACTTTTATCAGCGCTATCCTACTTTAGTATTTTCTTTGCCCCGTTCCTATTTCCGATCATTATATGGATTGTTGCCAAGGATGATTACATTGAGGGACATGCGAAACGTGCCTTATTCTCACATGTATTCCCGTTTCTCGCCGCTATTCCGCTATTTTATTTCTTCGTGACTGCGCATAGTCTGGGTTCCGCCGTCGGGTTTGTCATTCTATTCTTTGTAATCTACGGATTAAGCTTTGTGTACAACGTGGTCAAAGGGATTCAAGTGTTGCGCGAGTATGCTTGATCATATCTCCACCTGAACTGATCTCACATAACAAACCCCGCCGTTCAACAACGGCGGGGTTTTCCCATTACAGATGAAGTTATAGCAACAGCAGTAGGTCACTGTCTACGTATGCTCAACATCGAACTCTATCCCGCTAACACCACATCTGTTGCTGTGGCATTCCCTCTTAAGCCTGCCCAACCAGGTACCGCTGAAGTGTTGGACCCAGCAAACCAAAAGCAAACAGCTCACTCTGAAACCGAGCCTTATCTTCTTCGGCAGTAATGCCTTCGCTGTTCTCAAATGCGGTTTCTGTCGCCTCTTCAAACGCGGTATGCATATTATTGTTATACCAGTCGATCGCTGAATCGGAGTGATTGCGTACAATTCGAACAACTTCCAGCGAATTTCCGGGCTGTGTTGAGGCCACGTATACAAGTAACGACGGATCTCCGGCATTCCCAGGCTGCACTTCAACCTCTGCACAAGACAATCCATCTACCTCGGTTAATCTGCGTATTTTGGCATCTTGAATGGCATACATTCGTCATCGCTCCTTTTCCTTTGTGCTTATCATGTACTTTGTTCAATCTGGTATCGTGTCTCTGGTGTACCCAATCGGTAAATCTCCCGATATACCTGTTGTAATACCGTTTCATAAGCTCGGTTTACGGACTCCTCCGGTGTATCTGGCCATGGGAATACCATGCCAGGAAAGGCCTCTTCCTCCTTTTCCTGCATGAGGCTCAGCAGTCCCAGTAATTGCTCCGCTTCCTGCGGCGTTGCCTGAATGATCCATTCATACGATGTTACCGACGGATCCGGAATAACGGAGCGGCCCATGACAGACACATAATACTTCATACTGTCCATTGCATGTTCTCTCCTTCACAGGCATGTTGAGGCCGTTGTCCCTAGAACTAGTTTCCGAAGAGGACAGACATTTTATGCCTGCTTTCGGCATATATTTGTTACGACCTCTGACGAAAAAGACAACATTTGCTGGTTGCCAGTAACTAAGCAGCCATACGGATGAATGACTCGACCAAGAAAGGATGAACAAACCATGTGCGGTATTACCGGCTTCATACAGTGGAATCGGGATTTGACCCAGGAATCAGAGCTGCTGGTCCGTATGACGGATAGCTTGTCGAACCGGGGGCCCGACGCTTCAGGTACATGGATCTCCAATCCTTGTGCCTTTGGACATCGGCGTCTTAGTGTAATGGACCCCGAGAACGGCGCACAGCCCATGCATGCGTTACAGGGAGATACCTCCTATACCGTCGTGTATAACGGAGAACTATACAATGCACCCGAGTTGAAAAAGGAATTACTCCAGCGAGGGCATCAGTTCCGCACGCAATGTGATACGGAAGTGTTGCTCGCCTCTTATATTGAGTGGGGACCGGCATGTGTTGACCGGTTTAACGGTATTTTTGCTTTTGCCATATGGGATGGGGGACGCGAACAGGTTTTTATCGCACGAGATCGCCTTGGCGTGAAACCTCTGTTCTACAGTAATGCCAAAGACACACTCGTATTTGGATCAGAGCCCAAAGCTCTGCTCATTCACCCCGATGTGGAAGCCGCTGTTGGCCCGGAAGGATTGGCCGAAGTGTTTATCGTAGGTCCTGCACGGACACCAGGACACGGCGTATACTCTTCACTAAGCGAACTCAAGCCTGCGCACGCGCTGATCTATAACCGAAACGGGATCCGAACCTATGCCTACTGGAAACTGGAAAGCCAGAATCACGAACATAACCTGGAAGAGACGGCAGCCGAGGTGCGAACTCTCTTGCAAGATACACTGGAGCGCCAGTTGGCTTCGGATGTTCCGGTATGCTCTCTTTATCAGGAGGACTGGACTCCAGTGCCTTGTCTGCATTAGCCGTGGATTATTACAACCGGACCGGGCAAGGCCAAGTCAGCACGTATTCTGTCGATTATGTGGATAACGCCAAGCATTTCCAGGCGCATTCCTTTCAGCCGGGTGCAGATGGTCCCTGGATTAAGCGAATGGTGGATGAACTCAAGACCGACCATCACTGGATTGAGATTGAGAACGGAGAACTGGTTCATGCACTGACACAGGCCATGCTAGTAAGGGATCTGCCAGGTATGGCAGATGTAGACTCCTCGCTCTATTTGTTCTGTAAAGAAATCAAAAAAGGAGCCACGGTTGCCATTTCAGGCGAAGCAGCGGATGAAGTGTTTGGCGGTTACCCCTGGTTCCATCGAGAAGATATGTTGAACTCCGGTACGTTTCCGTGGTCTGTAGCGCCTGATATGCGAGCCGCGTTGTTATCCCCGGACATTCGGGAATGGATTCGGCCACTCGATTATTTGGCAGACCGCTATTCGGATGCAGTGGCTGAAGTGCCTCTGTTGGATGGGGAAACAGGTAAAGCAGCACAAATGCGTGTGATGTCCTATCTGAACATCACACGTTTCATGCCTACACTTCTGGATCGCAAAGACCGGATGAGCATGGGGGCAGGATTGGAAGTACGGGTACCTTACTGTGACCATCGTCTGATCCAGTATGTGTTTAACATCCCGTGGGAAATGAAAATAACCGGCGGGCGGGAAAAAGGTATTCTGCGTAAAGCGCTCGAAGGTGTCCTGCCTGACGATGTGTTATATCGCAAAAAGAGTCCATACCCGAAAACACATAATCCGCAATATCTGGCCGCGGTCAAACAGCAGGTACTTGATATCCTGGATGATCCCACATCACCTATTTTGCCTTTGATCGACAAAACTCAGATCCGCAATCTTGCGTCTTCACCGGATGCAGCTTCCAACCTCCCTGGTTCGGACAGTTAATGTCAGGGCCACAGTTATTTGCATATCTGACTCAGATCAATACCTGGTTGCGGACATATAAAGTCGCTATTCGTTAAAATGACCCACTGATCGCTACTTCACCAAAAAGGGTGCCAGGAGAACAGCATAACTGTTGTTCTCTTGGGCACCCACTTGTTTTACATACACGATATGATCGTTCATAAATATTGAACTTCACCCAGAAGTATACCCATGATTACACCTTAAATCGACTGACGGACTCCTGTAACTCTTCAGCCATAGAGGAAAGGTCATTAGCCGCCGAAGCGATTTCCTGCATGGCAGACAGTTGTTCCTCTGACGTTGCACTGACTTCCTCTGTTCCGGCAGCTGCATTCTCTGTTACTTCCATGATGGTTTTCATGGACACATTGATCTGCTCCACACCCGCCGCCATTTGTTCAATGGATGCAGATACCTCCTGAGTCTGACCTGCGACATTGCTGACAGCTTCACGAATCTCCTCAAAGGTACCTCCCGCTTTACGGACAAGTTCTATACCTTCCTGAACCTCAGCGTTTACTTCTCCCATGGATTGTGATGCATTATTCATCCCTTTGCGTATCGCAGCTACGAGTACACTGATCTGTTCCGCCGATTTCGCAGATTGATCAGACAGCTTGCGCACCTCGGTAGCAACCACCTCGAATCCACGCCCATGCTCACCTGCTCTTGCCGCTTCAATAGCCGCATTAAGAGACAGCAGATTGGTTTGTGCCGATATTTCGGAGATACTTTCAACCATAGATCCAATCTCATCGGAATGATTACCCAGTTCTTCAATAACCGTAGCAAGTACACGTACAGTCTGATGAATCGAGTTCATCTGCTCAACAGCCGATTGAACTGCATCATTACCAGTTATGGTTTTTGCTGACGCATTGGTTGCTTCATCCGACATATTTTGTGTATTCTCTGTCATCTGCTGGAAGCCTGTGGACAATTCACTAATCGTATGAAATCCGTCTCCAACCATACTCACTTGCGTATCCATACCCGTAGCAATCTCTTCCATCGTCGTAGCTACCTGTTCGGTCGCTGTCGCCGTTTGCTCTGTACTTGCTGTTAATTCCTCAGATGAAGCAGCTACCCGATCCGCATTATGACCCACCTGATGGATTAAATGACGCAAGTTTTCCATCATTTTGTTGAAGGATTCCGCCAGTTCTCCGATCTCATCCCGATTACGAACAACAATCGCCTCACCCGTCAGGTCCCCATCAGCAATTTGGCTTGCAGCCCTTGCAACATGTGCAACCGGTTTGGATATGATTCTCCCCATGATCAAAGCAATTACCACGCCTAAAACGATCGAGACAATACCAATAATTATGATTAAACGAAGCACTGTTTGAATGAGTTGATTGGCATTAACAATGCCGGTGTCCAACGAGTTTTGTTGATGTTGTTCCATGGCCGTTACCGTTTCTTCAAATCCGGATATAATCGTTGGACCTGTCTCTAACAGCATCCTTGTGATTTCGCCAGTTTCCCCTTGTCTCTTCAACTCGATGACACTCTGTCCAAAGGCATAATATTCCTCCGCACTGCGGTCTGAACGATCCAGATAATCAATCATCGTTGGGGTTTGTATCCCTGATCTTAATTCTTCGCTTGTTTTACGGTAATCTTCATAAAAAGACTTGAATTGTTGCTCGCTTTGATCATTCTCTTCCGTCACAAAATTCCGTAAAGCAACCTGCTGGGATTTCACATCAATGATCATATTTTTGATAATGAGCAGTTTCGCGGTTCGCTCCCGGATTAAATCTGTAAACGTTTTCTCAACCGAGACAAACTGAGTATATGAGATGATTACAACGGCCACCAATAACAGCAGTACAGAACCAAAACCTAAAAGCAACTTCCTACTAATGGATACTCTTTTCATTTCATTTCCCCCATACGTTTCAATGTATTTCAATCATGAATTATGTAGTCAGTCTAAATGCTAAAACTCTCCCTCCTTTTTATTCAATTAAAAATGGATAAATATGAGAATAATTGAAACAGGTTAGCATATTGCGCAATCAAATATAGGTCTATAGTATCTACCCATACTATAATTTAGGTTTTTATACACAACCAACCGACAATATACTACATCTCTTTTATCCTAAATTACACATTTTGAATCGTTAGACTAAAATAAAAAAGACTTTACCCAGCAGTACCTACTGGTGTAAAGTCTTTATCGTTTTCAGCGCATTTCAATTCAAAATTACCGATTGATCAATACCGGATTTCGTTCAAGCAGCCCGCTACCAAAGGTTTCTCTGAATGGGGAATCCTCCATATGGATATAACCGATGTAACAGCCACATTTTTTCATGCGACAAGGCCGATCAGCGGCCAAAGCCTGCAAACCATCGCGATATAGATGTCCGATGATCCGGCGATCCTTGTAACACCTCTTCACATGCCCTGACCCTTGTACATAAAACACTTCCGAACCGGCAGCACATCGTTTGCCCAAGCTCTCATAATCCTGCAGATTACCTTCAAAAAGCGGATCAAGCCCACGTAAAAACTGAATCTCTTCCGGCGTGTAATACTTGGGTCGATCTTTGAAGGCATTTACCCACATATACACATCATCCGGCAAAGCCTGTCTCATGGACTCAATTGCGGGGAAAGCACTACGGAGTCCGACAGTACCGACACTAAAAGCAAGTCCCATCTGACGCAAGGTCAGACATTGTTTTACAAAAGAAGCCTCTTTTGTCTCACGAGGATGATACGTCGCCCAAAAGGCTGCTTTATTCGCATCCAGCTCCCTCGCCCAATCCAGTTTGACGGACAGGTTGGTTTGAATTGCAACTTTATCCACATGTGGCATATGTGACAGCTCAACCATCGCTTCCCGGTACCAACGACGCACCAAAGCTTCACCGTAAGGATTGAAGAAAATCGAAAATTGATGCCCGGCACTCTCCTGCTCCCTCACCCAATTCACAAATTGACGCAATTGTTGTTCATCCACTTCCAACGTCTCTTTGGAATCCACGGTTTTGCTAAAAGGGCAGTATGGACAATCGTAATTACAGGAAGACAACTTCCCCGATAATACAAAGTCGCTCTCATGAGAAAACAAACCCTTCCATCTGTTCACGAATTTCGGCAGATATAAGCCAATCTCCAATCGCATCGGAGTAACCCAGTCCTTCTTCTGTCAGACGCAGTACCTGCTTGCCCTCATCGCTCTCTAACTCCGCCATGCCCTCTGTCAACAGTTCAGCCAACCAGACATAGTCGGACATCACATCGGTACCGAAGCGCTGTTGGTAGTCAGACAACGTCAATCCCTCGCGATGCAGCAAGGCTTTCAGGATAAAGCGACGTCTCTGTTCCTCACGGCTTAACACGATGCCATAATCTGCCACATCGTAGCGCTCAGTTGCCACATAATCGGCAATGATGCTTTGTGTGGCCTTGTAACTCACGCCATACTTGGAAGCATAATGTACCTCACTCGTATAAGAGCGTGCGCCACATCCCAGACCAACCATGCCCTCCTCCTGACAGCTATAAGGCAGAAGCACTTTGGAGGACGAATGTTCCTTGGCAAATCTGCGCATCGAATATTGCACATAACCTTTACTTTTTAAAGTCTCACGTGCAGCTTTATACAGTTCCATCCGGATGTCAGGTCCCTGACGGCGGATATCATCGGGCTTCACGATTGTATTTTCCCGTGTATACAAGGGATAGATAAAGATTTCGCCTGGTTCGTAGGCCAGAACTCTTTCCAATGAATAGATCCACGATTCCACCGTTTGCCCTGGCAAACCATAGATCAGATCCAGATTTAACAATGGGAAATCATACCGAGTAAGCTTCTCAAGCGCTCGTTCGACCTCCTGCGGTTTTTGTGGACGATAGATGGCAGATGCTTCAGCTTCAATAAAACTCTGGATGCCCATACTAACACGATCCACACTTCGTTCCTTCATAATGGATAACTTGGCTTCCGTAACGGTATCTGGCGACGTTTCCACCGAAATCGATGCTTGCGCAGGGTCCAGCCCCATCACATGTTCAGCAATATCAAACAGACGATTCAACTGAACCTCATTTAATAATGTAGGCGTTCCTCCACCAATCGCAAACCTCGAATACGGCCTTCGAGATGTAATGGGTGCCCACTGCTTCGCCTGACGTTCCAGCGCATCTACATAGCGTTCATGCGTATCATCCCGTCGATCCGGCAGTGTGAACAGATTACAGAATCCGCAACGAGCAGCGCAAAAGGGAATATGCATATATAAAAAATACGTATCGGTATTTTCTCGTTCCCACAGTGGCCCTAACGGCAGTGGTGGGTCAAGCTCCCGATAGGCGGTCTTGTGCGGGTACGAGTATAAGTAAGAACGATAAGGGAATGCCAGTACTTCTTTGAGGCCTTTAGCTATATTGGATCCGGACTGCGTGGAATGGCCTGTTGTTGTATGTTGTAAATGTTTCTCCATCGGTTTCCTCCTGTCTCCGGTTGTTGTCCTCATAAGATCAATACACACTATACTAAAAATTCACGGTAAGGCACCGTCCAGACGACATCATGCGCAAGCCGGTGTCCTTGATACCCGTCTTCACCGTAAGCTGTACCATGATCGGAAAAAGCCAGGCAATACGCAGGCCGGGCGCGTTTCCTCATCGCCTCGAACAATGGACCAAGAGCCTCATCTACATATCGAAGTGCAGCTCGCTGAGTCTCCACCGAGTCCTCCTTGGCTCCTTCTACAAAGTAACGATTGGGACCATGAATGGCAGACACGTTCAAAAACATAAATATCTTTTCATCCGGCGATGTCTGTTCAAGCAGTTTTAATGCATGCTGTACCTGATGCTCTGTTGATTTCGGGTTGGTTACCCCAAAGTTCATTCGCCAGTAGCTCTGTTGGAAATAACCGGGCAATACTTTCGCAAGCGGGTTTTTTCGTAAAAAAGATGACGCCGCCAATACAGATGGTGCGGTAACCTTCAGCTGCGAACCCGGATACGATATCCGGTGTATCAAACAACCAGGTGTGCGGATGTGTCTTGAGCCCAGTATTCCGGGAATGAAATAGCCTTACATGAGATGCCTTATCTGTATTGGCAGGAGTCGGCATAAAACCACCAAAAAAAGCATGGTGCGCTGCATATGTAAAACTGCCCGGGGTATGACGTTTCTCCCACGGACCCGAACCACACAGATTAGGACAATTTTTCTCTTCCAGCTTGGCTACGTCATATCGTAACGTATCCAGCGTAATCATTAACAGATCATGGGAGCCCACAATGGTGTTCATATCAGGCATATTGAATAGGCTCCTTTCGTAAAAGCTCCATTTCCCACTCATAGGTTCCGAGGCCATGATGCTCGACCCTGTATAACAGATCTCCAAACGGATTCACATCCAGCACATAGGCACGCGGATTCGAACCACTCGTAAGCATCACATCAATCCCGGCTGACCACGAGTTGGGGAATGCAGACATAGCTGCTTGCGCTGCCGACCGAACCAGCGACATCCGCTGTTCATCCAGCCCTGCTTCAGCAGGCAGCATACGTTCATTGCGCAGATGCAGATTGGTAATTGGCGTACGGCTCAGCCGCATAATCGCATGACCTGCCTGTCCACCCGCAACCAGTTGGCGAATATCGTAGGCCCGTTGATCAAGCGTGGCTTTGGGCATCCACCGTTCAATCTGTGCACCTTCTGCACATAACCAGTTCATCAGCGTAGCAATCTCTTCACTGCGGGTATACTTGCGTAGACGTCCTTCATTGAAGAAAATTGTCTTGCCCTGTCTCTGTTCGATCCCCATCGTTGTTACAGCGATCTCATCACCCGTTCGGGGATTGACTTGATAGGCAACAACTCCTGAAGCCCCGGAGCCGCACGCAAGCTTCACAAATACACGGTTCATCTCGGCAGCCTTCATTGAGCTACGCAGGTCCATATAATTACGGATTGGCTGCGAAAATTGCAGCGCCGGAGGTACATCAACTCCATGTGAAGATAGATGTTGCTGACATACTCTCTTGTCAAACATCAATTGGATATCGGCGGGATCATTCATAAATCGGCCTTCAGGCCATATTTCACGAATCTCACGGCCGATTCGATCCAGACATGCTTTCCAGCCGCGGAACCACTGAGCAGGGGCATAGATCCTTCCCCACTCCTGTTCCAGCGCAAGTACCTGCTCTGCGGAGAATGCTTCTGTACCCATTCCACCCGTTAATGTTGACGTATCGTTCATAGCCCCAAGGAACAGTAGTTCACGCTCCACTTCCCACTCCTCGCCAGGAGCATCAATCCGAATCAGGGGTACAGGCAGATAGAAATCTACTGTATCAGCGATGGTTCGTCCATGTCTCCAATTATGCAGCAATTGAGCATATGGCAGTACAACCGCAGGTTTCAGACCCAATCTATGCCTAGCCTCTTGCAGCCCTTGTGTTCGTCGGTTATCAGGGTTTCCGATCAATAAAAAGGGCTGATCTTGCGTTAGATCAGGTACATCTATTGGTTGGTGCAGGCTTTCATTCATTTCCTTTACACCTGACATCATCTATTCCGTTAACGACGGGTAACGCCAGTCATCCTCATCACTCTGTTGCTGGTCGCTAACATCTACAGATATACCCGATTGGTTCCAGCGAAGGATCATTTCATTGGTCATGTAATGGTAACTTAGATCGAGATGTTTCAGTTTCTTGATTTTCTCACTGGCAAGCAAGGCCTCAGCCCCTTCATCGGACAACGTTCCTTGCGATAGATCCAGTATTTCAAGTTGATCCAGAATAGGTGCTTGAGCTGCTGCTTTGGCAATCTCATCCTGAATTTCACTGTCTTTCAGCCCCAAGTAAACCAGCTTTGGAAATAATCCTTTTTCTAGCAAAGGAGTACATCTTCAAGTGATCCATCAAAACCATAATTATCCACACCCAAGTACAGTTCCAGTTTACGCAATTCAGGCAATTCAGCGTGGGTGATTGAAGATAACACTTCTTTCGGGAGACCACCACAAATAATAATCAGTTCTTCAAGCTTGGCATGCTGGAGTGGTTCCAGACTAAGATCGCTACTACCCATTACAGAGAATGATTTTAACTCTGGAAAAGCACACAACAACGGTGTGAGATTCGTCTGGATAATCCATGATACTTCACATTCTTCGAATCCCATTTCTCCAATAAACAGTTTCTTCAATGACGGAAAGCTTGGAGCCGACTCGACGAGCGCACCCATGAACTCATCAGGCGAATTTTCATAAGCCTGTCCCCAATCTCCGATGACCAGACTTTCCAATGAGCTGGCCTCCGGTTTAGCCGCCAGTTCCTTGATTAATTTTTCCATACGAATGCCGTCCTCATAATCATCGTAGGATACAACAAGCTTCACTTCTTGCATGAGCAAATCCCTCCGTTTAAGGTTCATATATGATTCGTTAATTTGAATGTTAACCCATACCACACAAGGCTTGCAACTTCTTCCAACTCCAGTCCCAATGAGATTCCCAATCGTGCAATGTAAACCAATTTGTATGTAGGTACAAGAACATACGTTCTATATAACAGTCACAGAAATAACCCTTAGCATTAGGTATATGGATGGAGCTTACCAAACACGCTCACCCCTCCATCCCCCATTACATCAAAAAAGCGTTAATGGCGGGTGAACCATTCCATTGGAATGCTTCTGTCCTTCCATTAACGCTTTAATGTTATTTCTCAGCCTTCAAGTCTGGATACAAGTGCTCTCAGCGCATGACCACGGTGGCTAATCGCCTGTTTTTGCTCAAGCGTCAGCTCTGCCATCGTCATCTCGTATTCAGGTACATAAAAGAGTGGGTCATATCCAAAACCGCCAGCACCTGCAGCTTGGGCCGTGATCCAACCTTCCGCAGTGCCTTCCGATTCATACTTATCACCTGTTGTCGGATCGTACAGTACCAATGCACAGACAAAACGAGCCGGACTTAGTAGCGGCTGCTCGGTGTCCTCACCGGATTTCAACGATTCCAGCGTCTCCAGCAACTTCGCATTATTCTGTGCATCCGTTGCTCCTTCGCCTGCATATCTCGCTGAATATACTCCCGGCTCCCCGTCCAACAGATCTACGCAAAGTCCTGAATCGTCTGCCAGAACAGGCAATCCAAGCGCATCACCAACCGCCTTGGCTTTCTTCCAGGCATTCTCCGCAAACGTTACACCATCTTCCACCACATCCGGCAGCTCCGGGTAGTCAAACATGCTCTTAACCTCTTTGCCAAGCGGTGCGAAAGCATGAGCGAATTCACGGACTTTACCCGCATTGCGGGTTGCAACAATGAGGATTGGGCTGTCCAAACTCATCTTAAGCTTCCCTAATCCACGCGCGCCGATCTTGAGCGCAATCGGTCCAAGCACTTCTTTTTGACGCTCGATCATTTCCAAAATCCCCTGCTCGCCCAGTTCCAACATCGCGTTCAACTCACGGCGATCAAATGGAGCTTCCTCACCTGTTCCCTGAAGCTCGACGTATTTACCGCCACCTGTCATCACCAGGTTCATATCCACCTTGGCTTTGGAATCTTCATCATAGTTCAGATCCAGTACAGGCTGTTCACCCACAACACCCACACTTACTGCGGCAATGAAATCCGTAATCGGGAACACTTGCAGTTTGTGCTGTTGGGAGATCTTGTTCACGGCAAGCGCCAGCGCTACAAACGCACCGGTAATGGACGTTGTGCGTGTGCCTCCGTCAGCTTGAATGACATCACAGTCCAAGGTAATGGTACGCTCACCAAGAGCCTGCAGATTAACTACCGAGCGAAGTGCCCGACCAATCAGACGCTGGATTTCCATGGTGCGTCCAGTTAATTTGCCGCGATTGGCTTCACGTTGGTTCCGGGTATGTGTTGCACGTGGCAGCATGGAATATTCAGCTGTTACCCAGCCTTTACCCTGCCCTTTCATAAAGGGAGGTACACGTTCCTCTACTGTAGCTGTACAGATCACCTTTGTATCTCCAACTTCAATCAGTACAGAGCCCTCGGCGTATTTATTCGTGTTCACTGTTAAATTCAGCGGGCGCAGCTGTTCGCTGGTTCGTCCGTTTGATCTCATATTTTCTGCCTCCTACGACTTAAGCATCCTGTAATGTTGAACTTATTCACACTTTTAGAGATTGTTCAAAAAGCTCGCTTTTGATTACGAAAAATGCCTTAAGGCATCATCAGCATCGAATATGGAATTCAGCCTAATAAGCATAAGCTTACGAAGTATGTTTCCTTCGGAAACATTGTAGTTGCTCACGTAGTTTGCCTACGCTCCGCTACTCCATTTCTAGCTTCATCCCATCTTCTCGGTACTTAAAACCGATCTTTTTGAACACGTATTTTTACGAATCCCTTATATTTTACCAAAGAGTTCGGTTAAAAGCATCCTTAAGCATTCTGCGTTCATTAAATCGGAATTTCGTTGATATATTCAGGCTTGGAAACCGGCGCACTGTAATCCCTGTTGTCGTCACCCATGACCGTTTTTTGGCCGTTCCACTCGATCTGTACTTTGGCATCCTTGCTGGCTGTGTTCTCCGCAGTGGTTAATACGACAGACTGTAAAAGCTCGCTTGGCACGATATCCCCTTCGGCAAACATATCATCTTTCAAGGCAACCGTGACCGTGCCATCCTCTGCCGTTTTGACCGATTGCAGCTCCGTTCCGCCTGTCATGACCTCTTCCAGTTCCCCGCCTTTGTCAGGCCCCTTGATCAACTCATTCAATGCTGCCTGCACCCGATCTTCACCAGGGGTAACGAGACGTGTAACTGGAACATAATATTGAATGCCTGCTGGTGAAGCTGCTGAGAAATAGACCGTGACCGGGCTGCTATTCGCCACAAACGCATCACCCAGATCCAGATTGATTCCCACAGCCCGATTCAGCGGTTCAGGCAACGGGGTGCTGTTCACCGGCATTTGTGTTAACTTTTTGCCATCTACCCAGATCTGCACATTCTCCACATCAGGAGTTCCCGTCAATGTCCACGTGACAGCTTCTAGCATTTTCCGTTCTTCCTTCGCATCATACTTGGCAAAATTACCCGAGAACTCCACGACCGCCAGCTTGTCATCCGCGTGAATCGTTACATTCTGCACAACCGTTCCCTGTGGGAGAACGCCCTGGAATCCTTCCGGCAACATACCCGCATAGGCCCCGCCTGTGACAAGTGTATCCAGAGCTGTCTTTGGACTGCTGGCATCTGTTCCAGAAGGAAGTGTCAGGGATACCGGAGCGAGCAGCCCCTGCTGGTCTTGCAGATATACCGTCGTTAATGGGAGCGTTGCGAGTGCACCATTTCCTTCGGCTGCCTGAATCATGGCTGCTTCCTGAATGGGCGGTGGTGGATCAACAGCTTCGGAAGACTGTGCTCCAAACATGCCGCAGCCTGACAATACCATAGGAATACTCAGCAGCGCTGCTGCCGATACCGTACGCAAAGATTGGATCTTTCTCATGATCACGTTCCCCCTCATCATTTTTACAGTTTGTACTACCATGTATACGAGCCTTTGTCCAAAAAATAACTAAAAGATAATCGCTTTGCTGAAAACTTATATATTATCTTAAAGAAACGTAAAACAGGTTAATAACGTATTAGGAAGCAAGAGTAGGGACATTGCTAACTTCAGAGGAGGAATCGCCCATGGAACATCCTGAGCAAGAAAAATCCCTTACAGCCTGAATAGCCGCAAAGTGGCGGAGGCAACAAGGGAATGGCTGCATAAGCGGGGCGTCACGATCCCTGAGATCGCAGAGCTGGTCATGTTATTGCAGAAAAAATATTATCCAGGTCTTACGATGGAAGAATGTATCGAAAATGTGGAGATGGTTCTCCGTAAACGTGAGGTACAGAACGCCGTTCTGACCGGGATTCAGCTTGATATTCTGGCAGAACAGGGGCAGCTCATATCTCCTTTGCAGGAGATGATTGAGAACGATGAAGGACTGTACGGCGTGGATGAGATTTTGGCATTCTCCATCGTCAATGTATATGGCAGCATTGGATTTACGAATTATGGTTATGTGGACAAGCTAAAACCAGGGGTGCTTGAACGACTGAATGACAAGAGCCTGGGCCCTGTTCACACGTTCTTCGATGATATTGTCGGTGCGATTGCATCGGCAGCGAGCAGTCGGATCGCCCATCGCAAACAATCCGAGCTTGAAGAAGCACTGGGAGAAAAACCTGTCAGTGATGACGCTGTATAATGCGTAACTCGTTTCATATCTGAAGTCATGTGGAACATTGGACATGTGTATGGATGCTTCGTGAAATAACCGTTTAATAAAATAACTGTTCATGGAAAAAGCGGCCTGATGGCCGCTTCTTTTGCATGTGTAACGATACATATTGGATAATCCACATGTTATTATTTCAGATGTTTAGGTCGTACCGTTCCCACCAAACCAAAACCTTCAACCCAATTCTGCTCGGAAGGTGAACCAGATGTTGCCCGTTTCGGTCCAATCGTAATTTCCGGGCCTTTGCGTTCTCTCAACATGCCACGCAACACCGTGATACCGAGAATGCTGAGTCCGGTAAATACATACATCATCCGCATGATGATATTGCCAGAATCCGTTCCGGTAACCATGCCGTGAACCAGCAAACCAATGAACACCGGATAGGACAAGAGGTGAAACATGAACCACCATTTACGGCCCAGCTTGTTTCGCAGATCACTGGATAACAGGACAATCACTAATCCGTAGAAGGCTAACGTTCCCAGACCACTGCCAATCGGATGCACGGAGGCGGTAAAAGGAATCAGAAGTTCTCCCCAGGTAAATGGGCTGTAATGATCAATATATAACGTTAATGCGTGCACGAGTCCAAGTCCGAAGGCGAGCCAGGTCGTTCGAGTATGCCATTTGAACATGGTTGCTTTTGGTTTGCCTTTGGCCATAGGCATCCCTTGCGCAATGCCCAGAAACACACCTGTAAAGAGCAGCACATAAGCAGCAATTCCACTAATTCGAATGATATTCCACGTCGGCAGGTAATCTACAATCCATTGTGCCATAACCGGCTCCCCCATATCTGTTAGACTTGTCCTCTTTTTATATCAGACTGAAGCGATGATCCGGATCAAAACCGGGCCAGTGTTCAGCGAGCGTATACGTATTCCCTCTAAAATAAATACTCCCATCCCGTGTCATCCACAGGACGTCATGCCGATCGTAATGTCGATTTAACCAGCCCACTGCCTCGGCACTACCCAAAATGCAGACCGTCTTGGCAATGATCTCGCATTGTGACGCATGCTGTCCCAGGACGGTACACTGTAACACATCCGTATCCGCCGGTTCCATCGTCCGGGGTCAATGAGGTGGTGTGCAAAGCTTCCATCCGTATTCTGCCATTGTCTGCGGGAAATACCCGAAGTGGCAACAGCTCCTCGCTGTAAACGGATCACTCCCGACACAGCACCCTGATTCTGCAAAGGATCTGCTACTTGCAAGGTCCACTGGGAATGGTCTGGTGAACCCCATACTTGAATATCTCCACCCGCATTAATCAAACCTGCCGGAATATGCAACGTTCGCTGTAACCAGTCTGCGATACGCTCCACTGCCCAGCCCTTAACAATGCCTCCCAGGTCCAACTCAGCTCCGGGGTCCAAATGAACCATCCGGCTACCTTCCCGCTGAATCCAGCTCGGACGACTGTGGTCATATCGATCTTCTTTCATCCCTGAACATTCAGGCGTTTTAGTTCGCAATATGCGTTCAAGCAACGGACGTTGCGGTTGTCGTTGTTGCACTTTCTCGAAACTTATATCATATCCCGAAGCCTGAAGAGCCTGCGATATACCTGGTTGAAAAATCCCTTCAGTCAGTCCAATATATCCATAGGCCAGACTCAAAACTTCATCCATCGCAGCGGAGATGGGGATCCATCCGGTCGAACCATTCAGACGATTTAGTTCACTGTCTGCCACAAATCGGCTGAAGCGCTGCTCCTGCGTCTCAAACCAATTCTTCACCAAGGTTGCTGCATGTTCAGCTTCTTCCCGCCCAGCGGACAGTTGCACTTCAACATCCGTGTTCATCGCACGGAATTGAAATCGGAGCGGACGAGCAACTTGCTCCGTGCGGCTCATGATGAACCTGTGCGTGACTGATAGTTGCCACTGCTGTATCCGGAGTCTGTACCCTGGTTATTTTGTCCGACACGCTGAGAATCTGAATAATTCCCCTTGTTACTCGTGCTCTGATCTGGCAGAGCTGCTTGTGTGCTATCAGATGTTCCATTATATTGACTATCATTATTGTCATTGTCCTGCGTGTTCCAGTTGTTGCTGTCCGTTGTACTGTTGATCCATTCATCCATCACATCATCATGCGTATCCACTTGGCTTGAAGCAGTAACACTTGTATCTGTGCCATTTGCTGCTGCATAGGCCACATCAAAGGCATCCGAAGTTCTTACATATTGAAAGAGTGCAGCCACAGTCAACGTTGCTGCCGCTGAAGCTTGCCATTTTCTCCATTGATTCCGTTTTCTTCTGGTCATCGCTCTTCCCTACTTTCTTCAGGGTATGTCTTAAGACACGCCCTAGCGAAGTTCATAGATGTATCATAGGCGCGCTGGCTTAAAAATAGATGAATGAACCGTTAAGAGAGGCTAAAAAGGCCCAGAACAGGTGAATTTCCTGTCCCGAGCCTCTATATAAGATCGTATTATCATTTCATATCGATATCATCATTCCGTTTAGATTTGAAAATAGAACGTGCCACCCGGTTGCTGCTCTTGCTTCACTACTTCGCGTCGAAGTAACTCCTGCAAATGGGCCAACGTCTCACTCATGGCAAACCGCAGTTGATGGGTACCCAGCCGATTGCCAAACATGTGCACACAGATGTCATAAGCATTCGCCGGTGACTCCTGAATTCGCTCCGTCATCTTCTGAAGACGTTCCTCGTGATGAGCCAGCAATTGTACTGTCCGTTCGTTGAACTGGGCAAAAGGATTCCGATGTCCGGGATACGCCTGCTTGACGTTCAGTTCACCAAGACGTTGCAATCCTTCCATATAAGACAATAATGGCTGAGGGTCACTGCCGGGTTGCAGACTGATGTTCGGTGAAATCTGTGGCAAAACTGCATCTCCGCACAGAATCTCCATGGACTCCGGCGCATAAAAGGATAAATGGCCTGGGGCATGTCCACCCGTCTCCACAGCAATCCAACGTCTCCCGCCCATATCGAGCCACTCGCCATCTTCAACGGGTGTGACATTCGGAAGTGGCGTGATCTGTGAAGCAAATGCCTTCATATGTTCATGTATCTGCTCAGTCTTGTCTTCCGGCATACCATGACGACCATAATAATCAGGTAATATTGTATTGATGCGTGAATCAGGTCCCCACATATAATCAGCCTCTTGGCAGGAGCGTGTGGACATTCGAACGGGTGCCCCCGTCATCTGTTGCATCCAACCCGACAACCCAAGATGATCGGGGTGATGGTGGGTGAGTACAATTTGACGAATATCACTAAAGGTCAGGCCAAGATCTGCCAGCGCTTCACTCCACTCCTGTTCTGTTTCCGAATTCCGCGGTCCCGGATCTATAATGGTTATCTTCCCACCCGATTCTGATAACACATAACTGTTCACCCATCGCAAGGGAAACGACATGCTGATCTTGACCCGGTGTATGCCCTCTGTCATGGACATCTCTTCTGTGCGCTTCATGTTATCCCCTTCCAGACTGTCTCTGTTCACTCCACAGGACGACGACCCACAAAAATCATGCGTGGAGAAGTCTGCTCGTCATATTTCTCTTCGTCATAGCCGCCATGTACCTGATCTACCCGGAGTCCGGCGGCACTTAACATCTGACTCAGTTGATCCCGTGTGTACAACTTCACACGCTCCTGATATACCCGCGGTTCATGTCCGGATGTGGTATCCGTAATGCGAATTTCCTTTTGCACAAACCCTTCCTCAATCTTGCGATACTCCTCAATCCGCTGCCCCTCATCCTCTCGGACGGAGTGCGGTACCAGATGACGAGTCACATAAGCCGTATTCATAAAATCAATTATAAAGCTGCCACCCGGGCGAAGCATCCGATGAATGGCACGTAATACTTTCAGTTGTTCTCCGTCCTCCAGGAAATAACCAAACGATGTGAACAGATTGACTACGGCATCAAAGCCACCTTTCAGCGGGAGTTCACGCATGTCTGCGTGACACCAAGATACTCGGTGTTCAGTGTCCATTAGGCGTGCTTCGCGCAAAAGCACATCGGACAGATCAACTCCGGTCACTCGTAAACCTGCGTCAGCAAGTGCCATGGAGTGCCGTCCCATACCGCAGCATAGATCCAGTACTTCAGCATTGGGCTCAAGCTTCAACCAATTGATCATTTTATGTACTTCCTGATAGGCACCCTGCACATCCCGGTGCTTGTATACGAGAAGATAATCTTCTCCAAAACTCTTTTCATACCATTCCGTCATCCATTCTCGCCCTCCACTTGGTCACTGGCTCTCTATCTATAGTCACTGTTGTACAAGCCTGATCATTTCAACTAGCTTTAATGTATTGTAACGTCTTTATTCTGCAAACTCAAAAATTCCAGTAAGTTTCCAACATTGAAGAGCCAAAATGCACACGATATAATGTTAGACATATGCCTGCAAATCGGTTAAGTATAAGCAACAGGAGGTGTTCTTATGATTCGCATCGGACTTACCGGATGGGGGGATCAGGAAGATCTTTATCCAAACCGTACCAAAGCCAAAGACAAGCTCAGTCTATACGGTCAGTACTTCTCCACCGTGGAGGTGGATAGTTCCTTCTACGCCGTTCAGCCGCGGGATCGAATGGCACGGTGGGCTGCAGAGACGCCCGAATCCTTTGCTTTTATCATCAAAGCCTACCAGGGTATGACCGGACATCTGCGGGCAAGCCCTACTTCACCAGCACGTCGGAGATGTATAAGGCTTTTCGGGAATCACTGGAGCCCGTCATTGAAGCTGGCAAGATGCAGGCAGCCTTGTTTCAATATCCACCTTGGTTTGAGTGCAATAAAGACAACGTGAAAGAGCTTCGTGAAGTGAAACTGAGAATGGAGGGTATTCCGTGTGCCCTCGAATTCCGTCATCGTAGCTGGTATGAAGGTGACATGCGAGAGCGCACACTTGCGTTCCTGAAAGAACAAGGCTGGGTTCACAGCGTCTGTGACGAACCTCAGGCGGGTCCAGGTTCCATTCCCATCGTTCCACAGGCGACGGATTCGGAGATGACACTGGTTCGCATGCACGGACGCAACGTGTCCGGCTGGCATCAGAATGGTGCGCCCAATTGGCGCGAGACCCGTTACCTGTACCGTTACAACAAGGAAGAATTGTTGGAATGGAAAGGATATCTGGAGCAATTGCAGGAGCAGAGCAAGGATGTCTATGTTATTTTTAATAACAACTCCGGAGGCGATGCAGCGGCGAATGCCCAGATGATGATGGACCTGCTGGACCTGCCAGTGAAGCCTTTTCCTGACCGTACTGAACCGGAGAAGGAAGAAGGACCGGAGCAACTAGAGCTATTTTAATGCGTGCTAAAAACGGAGTTATTCATATTATTGGGTGAAGGTAAGTGTATTTATATATTGCTATTATGCAGATCAGATTCGGGATTGGAATAAAACTAAAAGCGGCAAGCCTGAGGGCATTGCCGCTTTCTTTAGCTGGTAATCTACCAATAGAAGGCTATCCACATACATTCGTTTCGTTGCGTCAAACATCAGCGCTGCGCGGCTGTAACCGAAGAATCGATATGCGCCTCACGGAGCTGCTGATTCATTTTATGCGCTTCAATGCCAGCCAAGAGCACAATGCCGATCCCATGGGTATCATTCAGATTCCATCCCAGATCATCGCGATAATACAAGGCGGTAAACGAGTACCCCGAACCCCGACATACCCCGTATACATTACCTCTATAGTCAATCGACAAACGCATCATGCCTTCCCATCCTTTGCGCACTGCCTCCAGATAAGGCTCTGGCTGTTCCAGCCAGCCCTCCCGAATACCACGGGCATAAGCGTAGATAAACATGGATGTGCAGGAGGTTTCCTCATACGAATCCGGGCGGTTCAGCACCTGATGCCATAGTCCATTTCCCCTTGCAGCGCCAGATAACCTTGACTTAAATCACGGTAGAAACGTAGCAGTTCCGGTCGTTTCACATGATCATGTGGCAGGATGGATAACAATTCGGTTAATGAGAAAAGCACCCAGCCGTTCCCTCGTCCCCATGGAATACCAGTCGCCCGACCACGCACAAAATCATACACATGGGACATGATCTGTTGATCGGGAAGGTAGAGGTATTTACGGAACATCAGGAACTGATTGACCGCATCATCCCAATACGTCGCCTCACCTGTCAACTGACCATAACGCATCAGAAAAGGTGTACTCATGTACAAGTCATCACACCACATCGTCTCCTGACGCATCTCCCCACTGCCTCGTACCCGGTAAAAGGCGCCATCCTCCAGACGTTCCTGCTCATCCGTAATGTAGCCCGCAATTCGATCCGCGGTATCTCTTCCCCCACGAATATCACCGAATTCCATCGCAGCAAGCAACGTAGATCCAAACGAACCGCAATCATCCAGACTGTCTATCGCAGACAGCTGATTATTGATTCCTGCCGCACCGTACCCTCCCGATCCCACAGACCATAGCGGTCAAATGAAGTACTCAGTTCAATATGTTGCCGTACATACTGAATGTAATCATCCCGTCCCAATTCCTGTCCCGTCTGGAGAAGTCCAAGCAGGGTAACGCCAAGCGGATAATTCCACTTTCCGTAATGTGTATTTTCCAGGTAAGGACGAACATGCGTGTCGGGAAGATCTACCCGCCAATACACACCTTGTGCGCCATTATCAAATACGGTATCTGTTCGCACGATGTCGGCGTGGGATGGTTCAGCACCGGGAGCAAATACACCTGTGTACAGCCAAGGGTCAGAGCATCCCGCAACCGGATGAGGCGGTTTCAGTCTCCAGCCTGTGGAACCCGAACGCTCGGCATCTTCCAACGTGAATCCCCATGAGCCGCCGACTGCCTGAATTTCACCTTTCGCGACCAGATCGGATGAACCATAACGGCGCGGGAGTTCAACGTGAAAGTTACCGCTATCTCCAGCAGAGTATACTTCCGTACCATCCACATACAGAGTCAAAGCTCCATCATGACGGCCTTTTAAAATAACTGGCGTTGATCCTGGCAAGGTTACATCCATTCTGGACCACGCATAGGCAACAGCCGGTTGTTCCGTACCAAAGATTCGAGCAAATGAACCTGCGCTCTGCTCCTCGTCTGTCCAGTCCCTGCGCGGATACCAGGCAAGACCTGTTTCTTCTTCCGTCATACCGTCACGAGGAAGAGATAATACAGGTTCATCAATGGGTTCCGAATATAACCAGCCTTCCTGACCCTGACGATCTGCCCCAGGAGTGAGGAAGTGCAGCGGGAAATTTTTGAACGAGGCTGTTCCGTAGATACCGCCGAATCCCACTTCTGTTTTGACAAAACATAGCAACACATCATTCCAGCCATAGTGAACGGAAATCGGAATCTGGGTTCTTCGCTCGGGAAATAATTCCTGCAACAGCTCAGACTTGAATACCTCTTCACCGTTCACATAGATTGTCACCGGACTATAACAGTTCAAACCCGTATTTAACGTTGCATTCTGCTCGCTCCAT
Organism: Paenibacillus sp. OVF10; assembly: GCA_022836915.1. Lineage (GTDB taxonomy): Bacteria > Bacillota > Bacilli > Paenibacillales > Paenibacillaceae > Paenibacillus. Next base: position 6,419,512 of record CP094668.1, read on the forward strand.
AACTTGCCCCATACATACACGTACTGTCCTGCACGCACCTCTGCGCATTTCTCATGCAGATTCAGGTCGTAGCGATAGTCCCCAAGTCTACGAAAACCACCCTGATGATAAGCTCTGAACAAAAAGGAATGTTTCGGATGATCGCCAATATAACGCTGAGCCACCGTTGTTAATATATCCGGAATTGAATCATAAACCTTGCCTGCAATCGCCTCGTTCTCATGAAAATAACGAATGATCGTCAGCTCCCTTCCTTATACCTTGATTCGTTCGCTTAGCCGCAATGTCTCTCCGCCCTGAACTTCAACAACCTGCTGATCTGCCGTGAACCAAACCGGGATGGCAGACGGATTATGGATGATGGATCGATCGGCCGAACACTCCAGTCGTTGCACGGCCTTCCAATAGGAGATCACTTCGATGTTCGTGGCGTACCAGATGTCATTCCTGCCACCAATCTGCTCACCGAACTGTTCGATGATCTCCCAATTGTCATTGTCATTGAACTCATAACTGTGACCCCAGACGTAGAGTAACAGTGGTGTACCTGTTTTGGAATGTTGGATAAAACGTTCGGCATGCCCCGCCAGATCATGGTTATGATGACAGGTCGGATGCCATTCAAGCGGCCGGTCTGGCAACGTGTATCTGCCATGAGATTCAACGGTACGGGCATAATCGATGCCAAGCCACTCCAGCTTGGTACTTAACGCACGGTCGTACCCTCCGTTGGGATAAGCCATGCCTCGTACCGGATAACCGACGAGCTGCTCCAATGCTTTTCGGTCTTCGATAATCTCTTCCGTCAACAATTCATTCGGAACATAAGGCAACGTAGGGTGAGTAACCGTGTGAACGGCTACTTCATGCCCCTCATATAATTCAGCGACTTCCTCCGGATCAATACGGCCTGGATTGCCTAGCGTACCGGAGTTCAGATTAAATGTTCCCCGCAGTCCATACCGATTACAGATTTCCACCAGTCTGCGATCATGCACCACTCCATCGTCATAACTGAGCGTTAACGCTTTCATCACACCACCTGGATAACGGTCAAACTGAATACGATGTCCCATGCCCTACTTCCACTCCTTTATCCGAATTCTGCAACAGGTACATGACCGGCATCCTGTAATCGATGATGTTCCGAATCAAAATACGTACCTTCCAGCAGGCCAATCAATGTGTTGGTAATCCGAACTTCAATGTCGTTATCTCCCGGACGCAACCAGGAGACCTCTCCTTCCAGCGATACGGAGACCAGCATCGTACACCCAGGCTATGCCCGTTTACCCGCACTTCCACCACATCCTGTACCCGCCAATCGCTGAATTCCAGTTCAAACGTGGTCATATCTTCCCCTGGCTCATCCAACCAGAACGTGCGTTTATAACTCATTTCCCCGGAAAAATGGGGATACAGTGGCTGCGGTTCGGGTCCGATACGAAGGGCCGTATCCGACTCCCGTACAAGCGAAGCCATGCCTTCATGATGGAACTCCACGCCGAATCTTCCCTGTAGATACAAGGGATCAACGATACCATCCTCATCTTTCGTTACCTGCACACTCACCGTCATTTCGTTGAGACCGCTGTGCAGCAGCTCCGTAATATCACAAGCGATGTTATTGTGGTCGGTTATTTCGATTGGATCGAACTGTTCTTTTCCAAGTGGTTGCCCATTAATTTCCATGGACCAAGTGCCCGAGATCGCCGCTCTGTCCATGAATAAAAGGCATGCAGGCAATGCCGTTCTCAGCTCAAATGTGGTCGTATAACGGCACTCGATCGGGTAAGCAACGGATGCCTTTTTCGGTGTGCCAAATACCTGATTAAACTGGATTGGCAGATGCTGCTGTTCCGATAATTCTGCCGCCTGATCAATAAACGGTTTCACAGCTACATGCTGGCTTTCCAGAATTACACCGTGATCATTGGAGGCGAGAAGATGGAATTGTCCCATTCGCAGGATGTTAGACTGCACCGTTTCCATTCGCCATGGCCCTTCTGAAGGAACTCTGATCTTACGGGCCTGATTCGCTCCTGCCGATACATCCGTTACAAACGCCGAACCCGTTTTGTCTGCTACATCCACCTTCATTGTTAATGCCTCTTCCTTCGCAGGTTGTAAAGTAAGGCGTAGAGCATGCGCTTCGTAAGGCGCGAGCGTTAGCGCAATGCACCATTCCCCGCCACTGCTCGTATACGGCAATGCCTGAAGCTGCCCTGTCTCCAGATCGAGTTGTTCTGCCACCAGACAAGCGTTCTCTGCCAGCTCCTCTCCATCCCACAGCTGTCTGGCGACCACCTTCAATTGCCCCTTCAGATTCTGCCCCTCCTGATTGGTCAAGAAAACCATGTGCTCCCCAGCCGACAATTGACGGGTGTGCATCAGCAGAGATGCACTTTCCTCCTCCATTATCCAACAGATGGGTTCGGGCAATACCTGATCGAGCAGGAGAGAGATTAGCTCCAGCGAAAAGTCATCTCCCTGCCCCGTTCCTGCGGGTAGAAAAAGGCATTCCCCTCACCCTGATGCCACATGGTTTCACGGTTATCATGATCTGTTGTCACGTTACGGCCCCAGTACACTTCTTGAGGCTGCTCGCCCGCACCAAAGAACTGGGCAGCTTCCTCTCCTCCGGACTTCCCGGCTGAATCGCAATATGCGGAGGCATCCCAACAGAAATAACAGTTCCTCCCTGCTGAACGAATCTCTTCACCTGTTCCCAGGCCGCGGCCTCCAGATTCAGCATCGGTGGGAGAATTAATACGTCATAACGGGCAACGCCGATCCGAATGGTGCCATCCGTTAAGTCAGCTTCAGCCAACAATTCGGGGTCAAGGTGATCATAATCTCGTCTGTTTTCGAGTAAATGGGTAGTAATCCGCATCCAGTCCTTCGTCAGACGCTCCAGTTGCGCCCGTTCTAATTCGTCTTCGCCGCTATACTCAAATCCATGCAGCGGATTACCCATCAGACTCCAGAATGTCGTCGTTGGGTCAAGTACGGCGATACGAATGTCTGCTGTTCCGGTGCTCATGAGATAACTCAACCGTCCGGTGTAATCCCCCAACTGCCGGAAATGCTTCCAGTAGGGATTCTGCAAAAATTGAGACGGTGGTGCGTCATGCTTCGCAAGCCCACCAATCGTATAGAAAAAGGCGTGAAAGTTATAGAAATTGGTGCCCATGGCAGCCATGCGATCAATCATCCACTTGGCATCCTGTAGCGTCATGGACCAGCCTACACTGTGAAAACATTCAATCAGATTGCGGCCTCGGCCCAACTGCCGGGCAAGCGAACTGACCATCTTGGGATTGTCACGCATCTTTTGGCCATATCGTTCCAGAATCCACGATAAGGACCGTCCGATTTTCTCATGTGCCGAATCACCGCCTGGCATATGGCTGAACAACTGGGTGGTCATCCGTACGCCAGGCACCTCAGCCGCATACTGGATTCCTGCTTCCTCACACCAGTCATGCACCTGTTTGTGATAGGACTCCCTGAGAAGCAGATGGAGTGACTGGTAATAGTCATACCGAATCCGATGCGCGTCCGGAACATCGCCATATAGCAGAGCCGGTAGCGAATCGATCAGACTATAACCACAACGCTCACTGAAATAACGGGGAAGCTGTGGTGACCAGGGATACGGCCCAGCGGTGCGATTTCATCCGAGAACATACCTTTGATCACGCTTTCAAATTGATCTCCAACCGCTGACTTATAACGCTCATGTGTCAGTTCAATAAATCGGCTCATCGCTTCCTTGTGGCAAGGATCAACGAAGTTGCCGTAATATTTGAAATCGTCGATCTCTTTTTCCTGGAAAACAACCATCTCCCAATCACCTGCGGGAACATCCCACAACAAGCGGAATGCTGTTCGGTAGGTGAAAAACCGCTTACGATTATACGAGGTGAGTCCTGTCTCCTGATAGACTTGATCGGTCTGGATATTGCCGATTTTACTGCGCAAGTCAATGGATTCCTGCCACAACCGTTTGCCCTGTGCATCCTTGGGAATCGCCTTGGCAACCAACACTCGTCCCCATGGCAACTCCAGATCCACAGCTTCTCCGCCCTGAACCACCAGCTGGTGATGTATGAGCTGTCGCTGCTTCGCTCCAGGGAAATCAAGGGTCACTTCTCCGCCAGCCATCCCGCTCGGATATGGATATTCGTCATATAACCATACCTGCATGCCATGGTCGGCAGCTGCCTGCACTGCAACCCGCACCTTATCGAACCATGCTTCAGAGAGATAGGGAATCTGTAGTCCCTGACGCGGACAGATGAAGAATCCGCCTACACCTTGCGTGGCCATCTCAGCCACCTGCCGCTTAATCTGCTCTTCTTCCATATCCCCATTCCAGAACCAAAAGGGATGGACCCTGTACTGCGCCTCGGGATTTTCAAAAGCATCCCCGTTCCACATGTTGCCTTCCTCCCTGCATGTTCAAGAGTGTATGGTAACCAGCTTTACCAATACCGTTCATTTCAGTTCAAATAGGTTTTTTTGCTTTGATTATACATCAAAAACCATATTCAGGAAGTCATAATTTCCAGAAAGTTGGATGAAATTTTGTTCACGGATCAAGCCAACAAAGCGATAAGAAAAGCCCGGCTGTTTCCGCTACACTGAAAGCACGGCTACCGGGCTCTGGCTTATACGACTACTTCAGTGCAGCGTACAGTTCATTAACTTCTTTCACATAATCATCTCCGCCGTTGTTCTTCCACAGGGCAACAGCATCTTCGAATCCTTTCTCATCAATCTGACCTACGATATATTTGATCCGCGCATCGTTAATGATATTGTCCAGCTGCGGTCCTTTCTGGGCGTAAACATCAGAGATCAGCGGTTCGCCAGGATTGGCGATGACAATCTCTTCGTTGGCTTTCTGCACCTGTGCAACCTTTTCACGGACAGGTGTCTGTTGTACACGAAGCGTTCTGTCTTCCGGCACAAACATCAAAATCTGGTTTAAACCCTGTAGGTCGCGGAGCGCAAGCTTGTCAGTGCTCGGTATGATGTAGTCTTCTTTTTCTCATACTGCTTGCCTTCCAGTCCGTTGTACAACAATGCCTGCAATTCCGGTTCATTCAGCTGATCCAGAAAGCTCAGTACCTTCTTCAGGTCTTCTTCCGTTTTGACACTGCTTTTGGAGATCGCAATCAGGCCAGAGTAACCGGACGTTGGCATATCACGTAATCCCTTTGGACCTTCCATCGCTTGCAGCACATCCACACGTCCTGTCGCATTAGGGTCTTTATCGAGTATTTTCTGATCCATGCGCTGGGCATTATCTGCTACATCCACCATGACACCGGCTTGCCCATTCACAAATGGATCAGGCAGTTTCGTTGCATCCATCACGGCAAAGTCCTTGTTGACCAGACCCTCACTATAAATTTGCCGGAAAAATTTCAGGGCTTCCATGTATTCTGGTGTCTCATGCGCCGGGATCAGACCTCCACTGCCATCATCTCCCCATTTGTTGGGCGCACCAAACCATACCTGCATGTTATCCCACGGGCCCGTGAATTTGCTGGCAACCAGACCGTACGTATCATCTTTGCCGTTACCGTCCGGATCATCCTTCGTGAACGCTTTCAACACATTGTAAAATTCATCAATCGTCTTCGGCTCTTCCAGCCCCAGATTCTCCAGCCAATCTTTGCGGATTGTAACCCCATTACGTCCCAGGGCCCGTGCCCGGTAGATCCCATAGGTTTTGCCATCGATTGACGCATTGTTGGTGATGATTTCATTCATTTGACTCAGATTCGGATAGTCTTTCAGATAAGGACCCAGCTCCCAGAAAGCCCCGGTTCGGGCCGCATTAATGAAACTTGGGGACTTCCCTAACACCACCATAATCTGAGGAAGCTTTCCCGAGGCCAATGTGATGTTGAATTTGTCTTCGTACGAGCTGCTTGGCACCCACTGCAGGTTCACATCCACCTTGGTCAATTCCTCAAGTTTCTGGATGACCGGGCTGTTCTCCGGCGGATTCTCCGCTTCAAAGTTCGGCAGCATAATGGTAATTTCGTCTGTGCCACCACCAGCGGTTCCTGAACCTGCTTTGTCCGTGGAGCATGCTCCCAGAATTGTACTTAGTACCAGTGACGCAGAGAGTAACAGTGCACCTTTTTTGAATCCCGTTTTTTGTCCCATACGTTCTCCCCTTGGCTTTAGCCTTTGATTGAACCTAACATGACACCTTTGGCAAAATGCTTCTGCAAAAACGGATACACCAGCAAAATCGGAATTGTACCTACAACGATTACCGCCATTTTGATCGACTGCTCTGGTGGCTGTACAAAATTGGGGTCCATGTTCGCCATATCTCCGACACTGGCCTGCGAGAGCAATACGATCTGTCTCAACATGACTTGTAGCGGCCATTTGTCACTATCGGAAATGTACAGCAGTGCTGAGAAAAAATTGTTCCAATGTCCTACGGCGTAGAATAAGGCAAACGTGGCGATGACCGGTTTGGATAAAGGCAGAACAATTCGCCACAGCACCCCAAGATCCGAACAGCCGTCGATGTGGGCCGCTTCCTCCAGCCCAGGCGGCATTTGCTGAAAAAGTTTTTGACAACAATTAAGTTAAAAGCGCTGATCGCGCCAGGAAGCATAAGGGCCCAGTAGGAATCAAGCAGTCCCAGTCCACGAATGACGAGATACGTTGGGATCATACCACCGCCGAATAACATCGAGAAGATCACCATATTCATCATGACATTACGGCCCCAGAAGTCACTTCTGGATAGTGGATAGGCCATCGTTAATGTGAAGAACAGATTGACCAGTGTACCTGCCACCGTGATGAAAATGGAAACACCAATACTGCGAAAGATCGTGGACGAGGAAAAGATATACTCATACGCGCTGAAGGAAAACACCTTCGGAATGAGGAAGAAACTGCGTTCGGTGATCTCGGCTTCTGTTGCGAAAGAATTCCCTATAATATACAGGAAAGGAAGGACGGTTAATATGCCCAGAATCCCCAGCATGACGTAATTGAAGATATCAAAAACCTTGCCGGCAGGGCTGTTGTATAGACGGCTGTTCATGGGCGCTCCTCCTTAATAAATTCCGGGGTGACCGAATTTTTTCGCAAGTTTATTACTGCCGAGCACCAGGATAATCCCCACCACAGACTTGAATAGTCCAACAGCGGTACTGTAACTGAATGCACCTTGCGTGATCCCCACCGTGTACACATACGTATCAAAGACGTCAGCGACATCCCGGTTGAGAGAGTTGGTCATCAGATAGATCTGCTCAAATCCGGTATCGAGGAAGTTCCCCAGTCTGAGAATGAGCAAAATGACTATGGTCGTACGAATGGCTGGAAGTGTGATATGCCACATCCGCCGTAACCGTCCTGCACCATCCACAATGGAGGCTTCATATTGTTCCGTATCTACACCTGCGAGGGCAGCAAGGAAAATGATCGTGCCCCATCCCATCTCCTTCCACATCATCTGCACAATAATGAGCGGACGGAACGAACCTGGACTGGAGAGTACATCAATGGGCTTGCCTGTAATCCAGGCGATCAGGTCGTATAACACCCCGCCTTGGGGGTCAGGAACACATACGTGATACTGGCGATAATCACCATGGATACAAAATGGGGTACATAAACCAGCGTTTGAATCGTTCTTTTGAAGAAAGCGACTCGAATTTCATTTAATAACAATGCGATAATGATCGGTGCCGGGAAAAAGAAGATAAGATCATACAGGGCAAGGACCAATGTATTGCGTAATAGTCGGAAGAAGTCCGGGTTGGAGAAAAAGTTCGTAAAGTTCTCTAACCCCACCCAGTTACTCTCCCGGATGCCCAGGAAAGGCTGGTAGTCCTGAAAGGCAATGATGATCCCCCACATGGGCAAGTATTTAAAGATGACAAAGTACAAAAAGCCGGGAAGCACAAGCACATATAACCATTTGTTTCGTTTAATCTGTCTTTTCCAATTGGACTCCTGTTTTAATGGCATTGTTGCCATATCCGCTTGAGCAGTTGCAGTACCGTTGGTATTCCAGTCCGTCTTCCCGTTCATCATGTCTCCCTCCCTCAAATATGTAAGCGTTATCAATCGGCCTGTTATTCAGACTATACAGCCGATCTTTTTCCAGCAACCTTCATTTTTTGCATTGCTACGGCATGATGGTCGGAAAGCCCGCTATAACGCCATTTCCACAAGAAACTGAACATAACGTAGCAGGTAGAATTGCACATTTTTGCGGGTTTATCCTTCTTTGTATCACGGTAAAAAAGAAAACCGACATCCACTAAAGCTGGATGCCAGTCTGAAATGACAAAGATATAAAAGGTTATTGTCCAAACCATTGATCGCGATACTGACTCGGGGTAACTCCCTCCTGTTTCTTGAAGATCCGATTAAAATAACTGTGCTGATATCCCACAGCCGCCGCAACATCATTGATTTTCATCGTTGTCTCACGTAACAATTGCTTCGCCGCATCCATTCTCACACGTGTCAGATAATCAATAAAATTAATGCCTGAAACCTGTTTGAAAGCCTTACTCAGTGCATAGGGTGTCATCTGCTCCTCGTCAGCACAGTTTTCCAGCGAAATGTCGCTACGGTAATGTGTATCGATATACAACATCGTTCGTTCCACCACCAGTTTCAGCGGTTCCTGCGATCGTACCTCAACCTCTTGTATATACGGTATGAATACCTCATTCATCATCCACTGCCTCATCTGTACAGGTTCACGAATACCGGATAGTTGCTCATACATGTTGTAACCACCAAACAGCTTATAAGGTGTGACACCCGTTTGCAACATCATGTGCTGAATACTGCCGAGCAATTGAAGCATCATCTGTTGCACCTGAAATTCGGTACTGCCCGTCCGCGTAATCTCACTCATGAATTGTTCCAGCACACGTTCTGCTTCGGCTTGTTTGCCCAGCCTGACCGCCTGTAACAACTCCCGTTCCAGCCCAAGTGGATAGGAAGCTGCTTCATTTCTGCGGAAACACGCCTCATCCTCCAGATCGAGAATCTGACTTCCTTCCTCCACACTGCGATAAGCCACGGCCTGTTCCATCTCAACGAATCGTCCGGGCAGTTCCTGAAGTGAAGCTGCTGGGCGACTGATCATCAAAGTCACCTTCAGTTTGAGTGTTCTTCCAATGACCTCCACAAGCTCCTGCCCCCATAACATCGCTTGTGATTTCACAGGTTCGTCCTGGGGAGCAATCACAAGCATGGCGGAAGACAGGTCATGAAAATTCATGACACTGATCTGTCTAAAATAATTCTTTGCCACTTCCTGAGTGATATTCACGGCTGCAAAGGTGACTAATCCCGTGTCCTGGCTCCCAAATCTGCCTTGCAGCTGCTCATACCCCGTAAAATACATCTGCACCAGCAAATACTGCTGGCCCTCCAGCTCAAATCCAAGATGACGCATGCGCTGCTGGAGATCCTGCTCGTTATAGGCATATAGATGCCCCTGTACAAGTTGTAGGACAAAGCTGTCGCGCAGATGGGGAAGCTGCTCCTGCAACTGGCGATGTGCCGTAACACTGCGGGAGGTCAGTTCGTTCCACTGTTGCTCCAGCAGCTCAAACTCATCCAGCTTGGCATCCGTTGGTGTGGTTTCGTTTCTGCCAGGCGTAAGCAGATGCAGCATCCGCGCTACAGGTGAATATATGCGGCGTGAAGCAAACCAGGATAACAATAATCCCAGGATGAGACTGCCTATACTCGCAATGACGATGATTTTGGACACCAGTTTAACTGGCGAAGTGACTGAGGTCAAAGGTGCTGCGGAGACGTAAGTCCAGTCTGAATCGATCCGACTCAATGAACCGTATGAGACAGAATAGGTCTGATCCTCATATCGGAACAGGAATGAGCGGCTGCCCGCATGCAGGGCTACTTCTTCTTTTAGCTGCTGCTCAAAAGCAGAAGTCTCTCCCGCCGTTCCCGGATTTCCGGTAACCAGTGTGTTACCTTCCTGATCCATGAGGAACGTCAAACCTTCGTCATAAGGAGTAAGCGTTTTCAATAAACTGGCAACTTTCTCGTTATCCAGCGTGATGATCAGTGCACCAAACGGATTAATGCTCTCGCCTGGTATCTTATGTACTAGAACAAGTGCATTGCCTGCATCCGTATGCAGTGGACTATCGTTAGTCGAAGGTTCGGTATCTCTGTTGATGCTGGAAACCCAGTCTGTCCAGTACACGTGGTTACCCATGGAAAGGTATCGATCATAGGCTTGTACTTTGGCTTCATCGTTCAACTCGGTATAATCCCGATTAAACAAGATTGGCTTTGGTTCCTGCAAATACAGCTGTGCTGACTTGATCAGTGGATGGGAACCTTGTAATACGTATAAGGTAGTCACAATCTCCTGCGTTTCATTAAAATAATACACAAAATCCAGTGTTCGCAGTGCATTGCCAAACCTCGGTTCAAAAGCCCAATGGGATAAGTTCATCTCCAGATAAGCCAGCTGGTCATCCACATTGCGTGCACGGTTCTCGATCTGGTTCTGATGCATCTGATTGAACTCGGTCTCCATTCGGCCAACCACCTGTTGATACATGACGATACCTGTGATTAGCCCGGGAATGCTGGCAATGAGTAAAATCAGCATCAGGCTGTTTCGATAAAATCGTCCTTTATGCCTTCCAGCCTTCAGATCGGATAATCGCTTGAATCTGCCAAATATTCGATCGCTCCTAGTCGGTTCCATCGCTGCTCACCTGCCTGCTTGCATCGGGTCTGACTGTCATGGAAACTTCCTCAACTCCCCTGAGAATATATGGATGAAATCCTTTTCTTGTATTATACGCACAATCCTCAGGTGAATGAAACGATCTGTAACCGATCATTTTTTTAACCAATGTTTTATTAACATGACAAAATGGATTACAATGAGATAAAGCAAACATGAAGGAGGCCTTTTTAATGAAAGAACAGACTTATTTTGAACAAAATAGAGAAAAACACCTGGCAGAACTGAATGAATGGTTGTCCATTCCAAGTATTTCCGCCATTTCCGAGCATAAAGAGGATGTTAATCGTGCAGCACAATGGGCAGCAGATGCGCTCACACGTGCAGGCATGGAAAACGTAGAGGTCATTCAAACGGCTGGACATCCGATTGTCTATGCAGATCACCTGCATGCACCCGGCAAACCGACAGCGCTGATCTATGGACACTATGATGTACAACCAGTTGATCCGCTTAACCTGTGGGAGACACCTCCTTTCGAACCTACCGTTCGTGATGGGAAGCTGTTCGCCCGTGGTGCGACGGATGACAAAGGACAGATTTTCCTACATATCAAGGCAGTAGAAGCCATTCTTGCCGAAAACAAAGAACTTCCGGTTAACATCAAGTTCTGTATCGAAGGCGAAGAGGAAATCTCCAGCCCGAACTTGCCCATCTATCTTAATGAACATACAGACAAGCTGCGTGCAGACATGGTACTGATCTCGGATACGTCCCTGCTTGAAAAAGGTAAACCGGCGATCTCCACTGGCCTGCGCGGCCTCTGCTCGCTTCACGTAGATCTGAACACAGCCAATACCGACTTGCACTCCGGTTCATTTGGTGGTGGTGTACCTAACGCACTGCACGCACTCGTATCCCTGCTCGCTTCGTTGCATGATGAGCAAGGCCGTGTGAGTGTAGATGGTTTCTACGACGGCGTTCTGCCACTATCTCCTGAGATGAGAGAAGAATTTGTGAAACAGGGCTTCAATGAAGAACAACTTCGTCAAGACCTCGGACTGGAGCAATTGTACGGCGAAGAAGGTTACTCGTTCGTGGAACGTGTTGGCGCTCGTCCAACATTGGAACTAAACGGCGTATGGGGTGGTTTCCAAGGCGAAGGTAGCAAAACGGTTATTCCGAAGGAAGCTCATGCCAAAATCACCTGCCGCCTCGTGGCGGATCAAGATCCACAACATGTATTGGATCGTATCGAAGCACATCTGCGCGCTCACGTTCAACCGGGTGCAACGCTGCATGTGAAACAGATTGAAAAAGCTTTTGCTTTCAACACTGATCCTTCCAATCCAATTCTGCAAAAAGCGGCAGATGCGTATGAGCACGTGTATGGCGTTCGTGCCCTCTTTACCAAAGATGGCGGCTCCATTCCGATTGTTGAGAAGCTCTCACGTGTACTCGAAATCCCTGCTGTTATGATGGGCTTTGGTTTGCCGGATGAGAATCTGCATGCACCGAATGAGCACTTCAACCTGGAGAACTTTGATAAAGGGTTGTTGACGATTGTGCAGTTTCTGAAGAGTTTGTAATCATCGTGTTTAAAAGCAGTTCATGAGAGCGTGCTGAGTGGACGTTCCGGGGCCGAATCGTTCTTTTGATCGCTGTTATCCCCGGATTTCCTTGATTCCCTTTCTAAAGGGAGAAATCCGGGGATAAAGGCGAACGCTCCGCTTCTTCAGAATCGATTTCGTCCCCTTCACTACGTTGCAGCTTCTCGCATGACTGATTTTAGGATTGAGCCTAACTATTGATTGGTTAGTGTAATGGGGAGAACAAAAGGACGGCCTTCGGGTCGTTTTTTTGACTTATTTATTTCTTTTTTCTTTGTCTCTTTGTTTTTTTCATGGCTGCTTTTTATGATGGATACTTAACGCGCATTAGTAAAATAGAGAGAATAAAAAACATTGACTACTGGCCGACTCTTTGAATTTTGTCTCGATCGTTATGTAATAGCTTTATCACGGCTTCTTAAAGGATTGGATATGGGTTTGTGTGATGTAACTTCTATACTCAAATTTATCTGTTGGGTTTATTGGATAATATATTTACTAATCAAATGAATGTTTTTTTGAGGGAAATTAATCTCTCTGATATTGAGTCTATTGGACATATAATTTTGAGAGTTAAACTAATAACCACATAGTTAAGATAAAGAAAGAATTTGAGTATTGTGCACGATAGTACATATGTTTTAACTTCTAATCGATATAACATTTCTAAGTTGCAACTAAACTCGATGCTAAAAGCAGCATTTTTTGATTGCATAGATATTTCTTTTTCCTTCTCATTAACCATTCGAATCCGAACATCTGGTTGGATTCCTAGAAACATCAAAAAATTCTCTAATCTATTCATAAGCACTGGGAAATATTCACTTTAACATCAACTACTGTTACAATAAGACCATATAATTTCATTTTAATTAGCTGAAGATACTGAGCTTTGGAGGAATTAACTATTGAACAAAAAATACATTTATCTTGATTATAATGCTATGAAGGACATTCAAAATGATCCCAAATCGGAATTTTCCCATTGCATTAGTACATATAAACTGTCTCATAGGGTTCCTTTCTCGTACGCGCACCTATCTGATCTTCAGAAAAAATTAAGTCCAAAAATAATGCACCTTGTGGAAAGAGATCTAAAGTTCATTTCAGATTTGACAGATGGATACATGATCGGTTTCTATGAAGATGACTATATGATAGTTAAACAAGATATAAGGCGCATGTTTGATGAAGTATCCTCGTTTAATATACAAGACAGATTATCAGAAGAGGACTTATCAAATATATTAAATCAAGGAATTGAAGTTTATATAAAGTCGGATAATCAGGAAAAATTGCCTGAAATTGTTATGTCAGCAATGAATCGATTTAATTCAAACCCTGAACTCTATAAGCAATTAATGAATATGCTTAAAGAAAGAAGAGACACATCTCCAGAGATCGAATCTTCTCCAGAAATCGAATTAATAGATAGATTATCTATTAAACCATTAACTAAAGAGAATTTCCTTGAGTCCCTAAAGATATTTATGCAAATTGCTAGTGTGGATAGTGAGCACTTAATAGATAAAATGACATATGGTTATAGGATGTTGGAGTTTTGTACAGAGTATGCTGAGACTGTAACGAGGAAAACAAGTTTTTCTAACATATACAATGATGGAGACCATATGAAGTTCGCCTCTAGATCGGAATACTATATTACAGCAGACAAGGAGACCAAAAAAAGTGCGATTTTCTATTCCAGATTTTTCGATCCCTTGTAAAGTACTCAGTCCCAAGGAATTTGTTGAGAATCTAACATTAAAAACTAAATCTAAAATTAACCCATCTAATCAGTAGTCTTCCATACTTTTGTGTATCGTATATTTAAATACAAAACCTCATGAGTAAATGTACAGCAGCTATCTCTCTGCTTTTTTAATTATGTATCCATTTGGTACCAAAAATCATATCACGTAATCCGTACTGGAATTTTTTTGCTTGAAGGATGAAAGGAGCACCCACTCTTTATGCTACATAATAAGACACCTAGGTTTCACTAGGTGTCTTATTATGATCTAAATTTTTATCACTATTTGATTTGAATAAGTAAAGATTAAATTATTGAATAATGTCTGTGCCTTACAACTAGATTAATTTATTTTGCTAACAAGAAAGCTTTGAAACACGCAATCTCCAGATTTCCATCTAGAATATAATTAACTAAGATAACACTTACATCAACCAATCTTTGGGAATAAGAGCATTATCTTCAGAAGAATCATCATCTCTCCACCTTTTGACAACATGGACAATATGCTCATGTGACTTCCATGTGATTTCGTCAGCATGTTCAATAAGGATAATTTGGGTTGGATTTTCTTTTCGTAAGCTAAAATGATTTTCAAAAGAAATAAATATTTTCTGCACCTTCAATATATCCTCGGGTAAATATTGTGTGTCTGATAATTTTTGTAGTTTATCAGGAAAGTAAACCTGACTTGGTTGATCAATTACTAAAAACTGAGGAACGGCATTCCAATCAAGCCCAGCAAAGTGATCATGTAGAGCAAGCAAAGTGGCGATATGATACCCCATCCAGTTCGCTCCACTCCCAATCTCCCACAAAAGTCCTCTCTCCCACTTGACTTCTTCCGCAATGTCAAATTAACAGTGTCTAGAGATACAGGATCATCGGGTTTCTCAACACCTAAAAGTCTTGCATATCGCATTATACCTTGTGAAACCCTACCAATTTCATTATCAAGTTTTTGTTTAAGTTTTTTAGGATCTATTTTTGATCTGATAGCTTCGACCTTCTCCTCTAGCAGGAAAATTTCAATTTTGAGTGTATCATCTTCATTTACAAGAGCGTAATCTTCTAATGCCTTTTCTAATTTACCTAAAAATCTATACACCTCATTCTCTGTCTGTCGAATTTTCCGTATTTCATCCGACTTCACTTGAAGTAATTCCTTCTGTTTCCTGACATTATTTAATGCAACTTCTAGTTCCGAAAGCATCGTTTTCCGATTTACAATTTCTTTATCCAAAATACTATATGAACTGTCGATAAAATTAGATGAGGCATTTATTTTTTCCAAATGTCCTCTTAAATGTTGAAGCTCTTCTTGAGCCTTATCATTTATGGCGCCGCAAAATACGCAGGTTTGCTGCTCACCAATTAAATCTGTTAACCATCCTACCGGCTCTAATCTCTCTTCCTGTATTTTTAATGTCCCTTGAAACTGCTTCTCTGATTTGTATAGATTTGTCAACTTATATAATTGAGTTCTTTGAGTCCCTATTTCTCTTGAGACTTCAATTTCCTGGGCTGTAAGAGTATTTAATTCTACAACCGCTCTCTCCGTTGCATTTTCCTCCACCTGTATTATTCCTAATGGTTGGGAACCTAATATTCCTTTAAGATATTCAATATATTTGTATGCTGTCCAACTTTCTAAAGGATCAGGTACATTATGAAGCAAACCATATTCTCTAGCTTTTGAATAATAATCTCTTAATTGAAGAATCCAGTTGTTTGAGATACGTTTCATTTCACTGAAAATTCTTTGCTTTTTTTGCAACTCTTGTTCTAGCAACTTGAGCTCTTGTTTTAGAAGTAATGTTCTTTTGTCAATTGCTCCGAGAACTAGTGGGAAAATATTCTTTAACCTTTCTTGGTGTTCAGCGGTGTCAGCTTTAAAAAACAGTGTATATGGATTAGCTACAATATGTTGAGGTTGAAATTGAAAAGCAGAAAAATCTCTAAAACTCGCTTTTTTACCAGGAGAATCACTATCTGCTAGTGTTAGTTGAGGCATGCCAGAGATTTCATTTAATTTGTTTCTTAAAAGGTTACATTCGATTTGCCATAGGGTCTCGGCAGTTCCTCAAAATCTTTTAAACCTTCATCAAAATAGACCTCTGAACTCTGAGCATAGATGCCAGGTTCCTTACGAGCAATTAATATTCTCTTTGATTCAACAACGATAACCAGCCCAAACCACTCTGTCTTCTCACGAATAACACCAACAGGAATCGTACACTTGCTACCACCTAGACAATAGTCGATTATTGGAATGATTGAAGATTTACCTTTCTGGCTGTCTCCAGTAATTATATTTACTTTGTCTAGTTTGAAGATAAGTTTTCTAGGTTCTTTTGCACTATTTTTAGGCCAAAGAACTATTTGCTCAATTTTAAAATCCACCTCTAAAACCTCACTTTTAGTAACGCGCATAATTGATTTAATTCATTTGTGGCGAACCAATAACCTAATCTCTTAGCAGCAGCTAACATTTTATGTATATCTTCGTTGTGTTTATAGTAAGGTACTTTATTTCGTAAAGGTAAAAACTTGTATTTGTCCTTAACTAATACAACAATATTTGCAGAAAGGCATAGATTTATAGATCTAAATGTTAAATCGCTCATTGATTGCATTCTATTCTGGACTCCAATAAATAGTGTCATGTCATCATTCAGTGCATTATATAGCCCTCCTTTCTTATTCCTCTTATAAATCTTCTCCACGAAGTCTTTATTAAGTAATATCGGAAGTACTAACATTAGATGCGGAAGAGTCGGCCCCTCATCTTTAGTCATGAAATATTCACTAACAAATGTGTAAAGTAATAGCGAACCTAGAGCTGGATTTTGTACAACCTCATATTCATTTAGTACTTTCATTTTCCCCTCCCAAAATTTGCTTATAATCTGGGTGCCAACCAACTTTCATTTGATTTGCCAAGTGATGATAACTTCCTCGTGTCAAATATAATTGTTCAGTAGCAACCCCAGCTAAGTTCTCTTTATGATCAAGCGTGTCGGATAATACTTCAAGCCCGATGAGTTCTCCTAAACTTTGCACATCTTCAGTACTCCTTTTTTTATCTTAAACTCTTGTTTCTTTACAGAATGTATTAAGCTCCACCGAGTGCTTAAGGCATCATCAAAAATTTCGAAGTCCTCTTTAGTGAGATTACCCTCCCTACTAAATCTTGTCCGTTCAGTTATATTACATAAGTAATCATCAATTGCATCTATTAACAGATCATCGCTCTGCTCAAACGAAAGAAGGTATAATTGCCTTACAAACATTTCATTCATATAATGACTTCTCTCACCAGGTGAGACTGGCATTAAGCTTTTGGCCGTTTCAATAAATGGTCGAATTTTATACCTTGTTAACAATCTATGGTAATAAAGAGTAAATAACTCTCTTTTAACCAAGCAGGCTCTCGATTTCTCCATGAATTTAAAGCACACGAGTGAATCCAACCGAGTAAAGCATTATAAACTTCGTCAAACGGTACATCAGAAGGAACTAATAATAGTGAACGAATTTGCTTTTTTAACTCATCTCCATAAGCACCATCGCTACTGTCTGACACGACTATGTTTTTTATTAGTTCAAGCAATTGCATGTCCCCTGTGTTGCATACTTGCTCGGCTATCTCCTTTGTAGATTTAGGTAAGGTGGAAAGTTTATCTCTTAACTCCCCCATACATATTTTAGCCTCTTGATCCGTCATCGCACTACCCAATCTTTTGGCAAAACCATCGGGTAGGTTTTTATTGGTTACCAGATGAAATTTACATATTCTCACATCAACTTCGTTAGACTTTATTGCCTTGCACCATATTCCAAGAGTATTCCAAAGATCTTTACTACTATCACCAAATGGTATGTTATCCGATGTTGAATGCTTATCTTGCTCCCGAGCAGTGATTTCATCTGAGCTAGCCTTAATGACGATATCATCCTCAGTTTCAATGCCAATCTGTGCTCCCTCAGGACTATTAGCTAACCAATATAGCGCTCTCTCAGGTTGAAATAAATATCCCGCCATCTGTCCAGCGGCTGTGTGTTGTTTAGTCCCCCCATATGATCCCCCTTTAAAACAAGCTTTCTTCATCTTTCGACAGTTTTCTCTTCTTACCTTCCAAACAAATGTTCTTTTTATATATTTATACATATTATTATATACTTTTAATATGCTACTACAGGATTGAATGAATTTAAAATCAGAAGATTTGACCAAAGAACCTTAGGAGCAGCTTCACCTAAGGTTCTTTGGATCAAATAAATTGCGTATAAATAATTAAAATATATCAATTACCTAAGTCTTATAAGACCTAATGGTTCTTAATATCTCAAATATGTTATTAACTCTTCATTATCTTGAAGAGTTAATAACATATTTATCTTTTCAAGAATATCTCTCTTATCCTCATCTAAAAGATAATTATGTCCTGCAAAAAGTTCAAAGGCATCGACTTTTAATGCAACAGCTATCCTCTCAATGGTATCAAGTGAAACATTGACTTCTCCACGCTCTATCTTTCCTAGATACGATCATCTATCAAGCAACTCACTTAATTGTTCCTGTTGGAGGAATGGTTGGGTGGATCTGTGGAGTAATATATGTAGGATTCAGTAAGTAACTTTGTGATCTGCAGGGAGCTTAGTCATCTTAATTCTATTGAATGTGCCCATTAGTCAGATATGGATTACTACATGAATGAGCTTCAGAAGCTTGCATTCCCATCAAACTATTCAAAAGTGAATATGTTGTTGCTACATGAAGAGTAGTTATACAATTAAATAAAGAGAGTTCCGTCAGCTATGACAGGACTCTCTCTTTCGTTTACTCGTTTACTATCTAAACCCAACACATAGCTTTCATGGAAATTGCCAACTGTCGTCTAAAGAACCTCACAAGCCTTATTACTTGAAATTTCGCAGGTTTGAAAATCTAACGAATCGTAGACAACTTATTTGGAGTGTAAGCATGATTTTGTAACGTAATATCGCTCATTTACATTAAATAGCGTGTCTAAGATTCGTTACATTTTGTATGACAGCCAAATCATTGAAATAAGGCTTCGCAGGTTCGTTAGAACTGAGCGACCCTTCGGAGATTACTACTTATGAGATGCACTCGTTGTCATGTCTTGGTGTTTATTTTCATTTTTCGTTGTTACTCATCGCTTATGAGAGCCACATATTATACTCTACTCTTCCTACTCACGCCGCTTATTACAGCCTACATATCACACTTCGCTTATGTGCGGAATGTTGTGAACTTCAACATGTGCACAAGCTTGGATAAATGTGCGATTTCCTGCTGGACTCCAGAGGTGTCCGTACCTGCCATTGCTTGATTCGCTCGCAGCGTTCTACGTGTGTTCAGCATACCTTCGATCAGTTTCATGACCGTGTTACGTCCACGATGATCGACAATCATATACTTTTTGCGTGCGTCCAGCTCTACCCATACGATGTTGCTGAATGATGTGAACAGATGCCTGCGGTACAGCTCCATATCGGTCTCATTGTAATGCTCGCCATAAAAGGCATAATATCCGTGTATGTGCAACTTCTCCGCCAACACTGTGATGAACGGATCATGTTCGAGCATAGCGTTACGTTCCATGTTTCACGCCTCCGTTATGCGTGATCCGCAGATCCCGTCTTTTTGAGATCTATTTTAACATATTGTGCAAGGTGTTGCCTCTCCACAGATAAAAGCCAAGTTTTAACTCCTAAGACTGATGCATCACAAATGAGAGTTATTAGCACGATACTAATTTTCTAAATCTAATATGACTCGCCAATCCGTCTGCCCTTAACCCACACACTCTCAATATCCAGCACCGCATTCAGCAAAACGATATCTGCCTGTTTTCCTTGAGCCAGGGAACCTGTCCGATGATCAATGCCCAGCAGGCGTGCCGGTGTCAGGCTTGCTGCACGTGATGCAGCGTTCAGACTCAGGCCCACTTCCTGTACCAGGTAACGGAAACCACGAATCATTGTCAGCGTGCTTCCCGCCAGTGCGCCGCCGTCCTTCAGTCTGGCCTCGCCATGCTTCACGATTACGGGCAGGTCACCGATCTTGTATTCCCCGTCATCCAATCCCGCCGCAGACATGGCATCTGTGATCAACACGAGTTGATCATCATGTTGCTTCAGCTGAGCGAGGATTGAGATCGCCGCAGGGTGAACATGAATGCCGTCGGCAATCACCTCGGCACTGATACGTGGATCACTCAGCACGGCTCCGGCAGCCCCGGGTAACCGATGATGCAACGGTGTCATGGCATTGAATGTATGTACCGCATGATGCAGTCCGGCTTCCACTGCCCGCTCCACCTCTTCATAGGTCGCATCTGTATGGCCAAGTGCCGCTGTAATCCGTTGTTCTCGCAGCCATGAAACGACTTCCAGCGCGCCTTCACGTTCCGGTGCCAACGTAACTTGACGGATCAGGCCAGGATATTGCTTCTCCCATGCTTCGAGCCAAGATACATCAGGCAGTATGATATGTTCCGGATTTTGCGCACCAGGCCATTTCGGACTAAAAACGGACCTTCCAGGTGTACACCTTCAAGCTGAGCATAAGGCATTTCACCGGAACGGTACCGATTGACCTCAGCAAGTACGTTATCCAGTCGCTCTTTTGGAGCTGTCATGGAAGTCGCAAGCATCGCTGTTGTTCCCTGCGTACTATGGAAAGAAGTGATCTTGTCCAACACCTCAGGGCTTGCGTCCATAAAGTCTTCTCCGTTCCCACCATGCACATGGATATCAATGAATCCAGGCACAATGAGACCACGTTCCGGTACTGACAGCGGCAAAGCCTCGCTCCGAATCTGTTCAGGAAGGCCTTCCGGTATCCCAGCATAGATAATTTTCCCATCCCTCCAAGCTAATACACCGTCTTCCAATATCTCATCTGCAAGGAGCAGCTTGCCCCGAAGAAGAGAAATATTTTCATCACGCTGGCTCCTAGGTTCATGGCTATTCACCTCGGTCATCTCACCAGCCTCCCTGCTGCACGGTCCAGCAATACCACCACATTTGGATGACATTGCAAAAGCGATGCAGGACATGCCGTTGTGATTGGGCCCATGAATGCTTCGCGAATAATCTCGGCTTTTTCCTCGCCACGGGCAATGAGCAGAATTTGTTTGGCTTTCAAAATGGTACCAACACCCATTGTAATGGCCTGAGCCGGAACTTCATCAATGCTGTCAAAGAAGCGTGCGTTTGCCTTTCGAGTCTCGTCTTTCAGATCCACAACATGTGTTCGTCCTGTAAGTTCAGTTCCCGGTTCATTGAAGCCAATATGACCATTATGTCCAATGCCAAGCAGTTGCAGATCTACAGGTCCACGATCGTCCAGCCGTTGTTCATAGGAATTACATTCCTGTTCCAGATCGGCAGCCTGACCATCAGGCACTTGCGTTCTAGCAATATCTATATCGATATGTTTGAATAATTGTTCGTTCATGAAACTGCGGTAACTCTCGCGATGTTCTGTTGGAAGTCCAACATACTCATCGAGATTAAAAGAAGAAGCCTGTGAGAAGCTGACAAGCCCCTTCTGGTACAACGTGATAAGCTGTTTATATATGCCCACAGGAGAACTTCCTGTCGCGAGCCCCAGTACAGCCCGTGGTTTGGTCTGCAACAAGCTGGCAATGAGGCCAGAACCCGTGGCGTTCAAGTCTTCTTCATTTTCAAAAATTCGTATATTCATCTTCATCTGTCAGGCACCTCCGTTGTGTTGGACTCGATAAGATTGCACATTATGATAGGATTGTTCCAGTCTGGGGATAAAACGGTCGAAGTCGGCACTTACCATGCCTGTGAACAAAATATCGACCACATGCAGCAGTGCAATACGTGAAGCCATATCTCCACGCCTCATGCCTTCTTCCAGAGAAGAGGTGAACAATGGGATATCCGATACCGTTGCGAGTGTGTTACTTCCATAGGAAGTCAGTGAAATCGTAGAAGCTCCGGCCTCTTTGGCACAATGCAGGGCATCGATGGTCTCCGGTGTTTCGCCTGAATAGGATACGGCCATCGCCACATCTCCCTCGGCGAGCGAAGATGCGGATGTAATCTGCATATGTGAGTCGGAAAAAGCCGTACAGCTCTTGCCAATCCGCACCAGTTTCTGATAGAAATCCTGTGTAACAATCGAAGAGGTCGCCACACCGTACAGATCGATACGGCGAGCCTGGCACAATAATTGAACGGCTTGCTCCAATCTGCCCAAATCCAGTAAACGGGTGGTATCTGAAATAGACGCAAGGTGGTTGGCTTCGATAGCTTCAACAATTTTGGATAGTGAATTGCCCGCTACAATATCCTGATACGCCGTTTCATCAGATGCGTGGGACAATTCTGCGGCGAGCTTCATTTTGAAGTCCGGGAAACCTTTAAAATGAAACGACTTGCAAAAGCGGGTCACCGTTGCCGCACTTGTGCCACTCTGCTCTGCCAGATGACTAATCGTCCAGCCGGGAATGTCCGATGGAGATTGCATAATGACTTCGGCGATACGTCGCTCCTGAGACGGAAGGTTATTCAGTTCTTGCTGCAACGCACGTAATATGGCTGCCATGAGGTCCTCACTTTATGAAAATTATTTTTATTTATTTTTAATAAATTAAGAAAATCATTTTTATAACTTCATTTTAATCAAGACGATCCTGCAAATCAAGAGGAATTTAACATGACTTTTGCAATGGTGCTGAGCGTGTATAGCCCCTCACCTGCTTGATACCCATAGTGGATGTCCTTTATATTGAGAATCGAGAGGGTGCAATTCTAATGAATCGAAGACAACGGGAAAAGCTCATTCCTTCCATCTGGATTATGGCTTCCAAACAAACAGAAGGACACGCCTATTATGCCCTCTATGCTATCGACTGGAAACGCGGAGGTCGGTTGAGTTGGGAAGGTTGGAATCAGCTCGAAGACTTGCTGCAATTTCATATTCCAATCAAACGAAAAGCCGGAGGAAGGAAATCCGCTTCCCAACCTGCCGCAAAAATTGCGAAAAGAGCGATCCATCTTCATCTGAACGAAGCACAGTTTGAGCAGCTGGAGCAGCTCTTTTATCAGCCTTTATCGAAGAAAAGATGGAGGATGCTCATCAAACGAATAGGAACCAATAAGTGATAAATTATTATGGATTCGGTTGTTTCATTTTTTCACGCTAAAACAAAAAAGCCTCTTCCCTTCTTTGAATGAAAGAATAGGAAAGACTTTCGCGGTACTAAGATTCAATTCGTTTTGATTCGAGTTAACTCGTTCTAATTGATGCCATCATATCGTTTTAAGAATTTGCTGGCTAAGCCGGGTACAGTCATTTGATGGACCGATTGATTTTCAATCTCCTCCGCCAGATCATCATCTGTGAGAGAAACGAAAAACGTAATGTCTGCTTTGGTTTGTCCATATCGGGCGAAAACGTCATCTGCTGTCTCATTCACAACTTTGGCGATGATTCGAATGATCTCATCCTTATACTTCTGGACATCTTCTGTTGCATACAACAATCGGCTGATATGCTTAAAGTGCGTCTCCTCGCCATATTGATATTCGGAGCAACCCCATCTGTAATAGATCTCGTCCTCCTCACTATCACATAGCCCTTGCTCTTTCATACTCACAATATGCCCAGCAAGGGATTCCTCTGTATTTACCGCCAAAAACAGGGTAACCCAATCACTGTCCGTTCCAAAAGCACAAGCATATACTTTTTCATGCTGCACCTTAGCCAGCATTTGTTCCAGATCGGGCAGAAAACCCGCACGAAAATGATCTTCAAATTCATTTAAGAAACGGTCCATTTAGATCGTCCTTTCTACCATTGTTTCAATTTCAAGCCTTACCTACTGCCTTATCTGTTTCGTATATGTAATCATTATGGTCTACTAAAATAATGAAAACAAGCGATGTTACGTTTCGGATCTCCCCTCAATTTATTGTTAACTCCCTTATTTTATGGTCCATTGCAGCAAAAAGCCTTGCCCCATTCTTCATGACAAAGAATAGAGAAAGGCTTTCATGCTGCTACGTAATCCTAACTGTAATTCGCAACTAAATCTTCAGTTCTCCAAGCTTAATCAGCTCGACAACTGCCTGCGAACGACCCTTAACATTGAGTTTCTGCATCACATTCGAAATATGGTTACGCACCGTTTTCTCGCTGATGAATAACTGCCCTGCGATGTCACGCGTTGTTTTGTCTTGAACCAGTAATTCGAATACTTCGCGTTCACGGTGGGTTAACAAAAATTTGCTTTTATGATCGATACCCTTCAATGTTCACCCCTCCTTGCTCGGGTTGTGTTGGTGTAACAAGGTTAAGGGGATACAGTCAACTCATCTTATGTCAGGTCAAGGGCGTTGGTTCAGTTTTATAAGAAAAATGGGCAGTAAAACATGTGATTCATTGTCCAAAGTGAACGTATGCAGTTGTCTATGTATTTGAGATTATGTAAAACAAACATGCCCCTGCAGCTGATGTTACCATCTGCGCAAAGGCACACTTGTTCAGTCAAAAAACTACCGATTCATTCGATTCATGACCCCACCATTGTGATTACGATTCATCAGGCCATCGTCAAGGATGCCATCACGGTGATTGGTATCCGTACCGTTGGTTGGGAAAATACGCTCTACCATCGATTGGAATGTATCGATCATGCCACTGACTGGCTTACCATTACGAATATCTGTGGCGTAGTTCTCCACTTGCTCCACAAAATCCGGATTGGCTGATACATATACATTCTCGATGTTTGGTGCAAACTGCTTGATTTTTGCTGAAATCTTACCTTTAATCTCAGCTGATGTGTTATCATCCGTGCTATCTACACGTTGTCCTTCACTTTTCATACCATAATGCCCATCGTCCGTCCCACGTGCTTTGCCACTATTTGTCAGACCACGCATCATACCAATTGTACCTGTGCCCATGGTTCCATAGATGCTGCGGTCATTCCCCATATGGCTGCGATCCGTTGCTGAATTCGTGTTCAGTCCTGGAGCAATTCCGCTAGTGCTGTACGGAGACATTGTGCCCGTACCGCCATTCACACGCATACCACCCATATCGTGATTCATGTTTCCCCCACGCATGGTATCACTGGCATGATTACGCATCGTTCCATTCAGCATGCTCGTACGACCATTGGACTTGCTTTCCAACTTGCCTGCGTGACCATCTGCCAAACGAACGGCCACATAAGCATTACGATCCGTTAACATGACACGGGCAGATTTAACTTCCTTCATCTCCGTGATGCGTTTTGCCAGCTCTTCACTGGATTTCAGGTCAGTGACATTATGCATGCGATAACTTTTCGCACGGATGCCATCCATGCCATTTGTTTCCACACCATAACGGTTAATGCCGTTGGCTTGCTGACGAACACTTTGTGTATGCATATTGTTGGTATCCCGATTCGTGCCACAACCTGTCAAACCGGCCATTACAAAGATCGCAGTAGATAATGATAACGTAATAGCTGTTGCCTTTTTGACTGCTGGCATGTACTCATCCTCCAATGTTTGTTGGTTTTGGTCACAAAGATAGGATGTGCTTCTGTACGTACCGATATGCTGAAAGGATATGGTACCTTACCCTATAGATTCGGGTCTTCTGGTTCTGGTCTTTGTTTATAGTTTTTGATCTGTGGACCGTGAATTTCTTGCTATATAAAATAAAAAAACAGTGCTGCTTGTTCGCAGCACTGCCTCGAAATAATATTTGCATCATAATATTTGCATCTCAACACAATAATATCACTTATCTTCCGCCCCACTCATTTCCCGTCTGTTGATGAGGATGTCGTTGCTTCATTTGCCGAACTTGATGACTCTTCCGAAGAAGTTGTGGATGCTTTAATTGTATCCGGGAATTTCTCGGCTTCCGTTAGACTCGTCGCCTCCATGGCATATGCCCATTGACCATCCGGCGTAATGACCCAGATCTGATCCGATTCGGATGGCACCGTAATTCCTCGATACACATCTCGAACTTGTTGCCCATTGACCGTCTGTTCAACAGACAGGGTGAATCGGGGAACCGAATTCTTCAGCTCGGACGCTTTGCGCACATCATCTGCTGTCGACAAGTTTTTGATTTTGCCGATAAGAGATACGGCATCTGTGGCTTCAATCGTTTTTCCATTCAGTGTCCAAGTCTGCTCTGCCGCATCGTTCTCCGATGTCGATGTTAACATCCAGGTAGCTGCTTCACCTTCCCACTCCAGAGACCCAACATTTGTCTCATCCATGTTAAAAGGTGTCGTGTCCAACAAATCACGACGAGACAAAGCCACGCTGGTAATCGCCTCTGTCTGCACGGCAACCACAGGACCCGAATCAACACGCACATAACGTGCATCATCTGCTGGAAGCTGGCCACCAATAGCCAGTTTGATCTCCCGATTATCTTTGAGTTTGATATCCATACGTGTAGCATCTGTTCCTAATCCATACTTATCCAGATCCGTCGGCGCTTCTTCCACCACCAGTTCCTGATTCGCACCACTCAGAGCATCTAACCAACTGCTGACACTGTAACCGTTCAGAGGATAGGCTTTTGGCTCAACCATCTGCCATACGCCATTTTCAAGCGACAAAGTCGAAGATCCTGCTGCACCAGATGTCTCCTCCGTAGTATCATGTATCGTGATGGATTGGATATCCCCGGATTGAATACCGAGCAATTTGGCTTGTACCGCTTCTTCTTCTCGAAAATAATTTTGACTGGCCGCGTACACCCAGCCCACAATCAGTACGATGACTACCAGAATCGTTGGGACCCATTTTCTCATACCCGTCTGCGCCTCCACCATAAGAGTACACCGATGATAACAAAGATGAGCGGGAACGCTACAATAGCCACGAAGAAAATCGTTCTGGCCTGTTCGCCATTCAGGTATGCCATCTCATACCCGGCTTGTACCCTTGGGCGAATCGTCAATCCATTTTCTTTCTCACTCAGATAGTTTACCGTATTCAAAATAAAGTCCCGATTGCCGCCATTTGCAATTTCCGAATCCTGCATGAAAATGGACGAGCCCAGAATAACCGCCTTCGGTTTACCATCCGTTGTATCGGCTGCATACCCCAGTTCCACTGGTCCCTGAATGTCCTCTTCGGCATCATTGCTTGTTTCATTTTGCAATAAGCCGCCGATATTTGTCTCCCCATAACTGTCATTCGAAGAATGAATTAACGGTGAAAGGGTATATTTATCCTGTTCTTTGCTGGTCAACGCAATCGACAGCGACAACATCGGATACAATTGGCTTGCAGCAAGTTTGTCCGTAATTGCATGTGTACCATACTCCGGCACCACCCAGAGTGGCCCCATCGTACTGGCTTGCTGATTATCCACCATGACCGCATGCTCATCAACGACGCCATAGTCAGCCATCAGAGCATCGATGTTTTTCCAACTGGATTTCATATCTTCCACAAATCCGAGGGATAATAACAGCTTACCTCCATTACTCAGATAGGTGCGAATGGCTTTCATTTCCGTATCACTGAGATCGCGTTGTGGACCAATAATGGCAAGCACATCTGCATCTTCCGGAACTTTCCCGGCCTGATTCAGCTGCAACTCTTCCGTCTGCACATTATTTTGTTCCAAGGAGGATTTCAGCGTAGTCATTTGAGCGAGACTCAGCTCTTCATGTCCGGTCAAAAAGACCATTTTGTGCATTTCGGTGGATGACATATTCATGAGCGCCTGCGTAAGTTTTTCCTCACCTGTGAACTGATATGATCCATCACTGCCGTCACCTGTCGCGGTGAACAAACTGGCGATATCAATCACTTTGTGTTGATCTCCCTGCTCCAGCACAATGGAGCTGCCTGTTATGCCGTATTTGGATGCAAGCGCAGGTTCCTGCGTCAGATTATATTGTTTTATTTTCAACTTGCTGTTACGTTTCGTGTATTCCTCGACCATATCCGTGACCTCACGGTTCAGGACGGTGTTGTTGGCATTTTCGACCGTTAACACCAGAATGTTGACGTCATCCTTCACATTTTTGATCGCAGTAAGGGACTGGTCAGATAACGTGTATTGTTTGTTCGAGGTCAGATCGAGCTGGAAGCCGCCAAGGGAATTCAGGAACAGTGTTAGCAAAATAAAGATGCCAATCACCGCTACGGACAGCACGGTACTGTTGGTATGACTTAACCATTTTTTCATCTTCTCACCTCCACCGCTTCCGTTCCACAATTTGAATGCTTAACAGCAGAAACACACCCGAAAGGGTGACATAATACAAGATATCCGGTCCACTAAGTACGCCTTTCATGAAGCTGTCGAACCGGTTAGTCAGTGCAAACGGGTCCAGCCACTGTTGCAAAGCAGAACCTGTATTACCTGCGAATGAATCAAGCATCCACAAAACGAGCAAAATAATAAAACCCGCCACCGCAGACACCATCTGATGTTGAGATAACGTGGAAGCGAACAGTCCAATCGCCATCATGCTTCCGCCCAGGAAAAATAACCCCAGCGCAGACATCCATACCGTCGTCATATCCAATGTCCCATAAAATGACATGATGAAAGGGTACACCAGACTGCACAGGATGAGCACAACCAGAATGGCCAGAGAAGCAAGATATTTACCAAAAATAATTTCTGTTACTCGTGCCGGAGAAGTCAGCAACAATTCATCCGTTCCCTGTCTGAATTCCTCTGCAACGAGTCGCATCGTTAACAAGGGCACAACAAACAGCAGCATGGACAACGTATCGCCCAACACGAGACGATAATCGACAATGCTCGGCTGGTAATATACAAAGCTTGAATAGAACAGCAGACTGGTCATCAGTACATATACGGCAAAAGCAAAATAGGACGTGGGTGACAGAAAATAAGCTTGCAGCTCTTTATTGCATACCGCCATCATTCGTCTCATTTGGAGTCCTCCCCTTTGCGAGAATGGGGCGAAGCATCTGCTGCTGTACTAACTGTTGTTCCCGATATACTCGACGAGTCGATGTCCGAAGTTACATCCTGATCCATCTCTGCCCCAGCAACCTTATCCACATCTGCCGAATTTGCGTCTGTGTCTGTGGCCTCGGTTGTGGTCAGCTTCAGGAAGATTTGCTCCAGACTTAGGTTCTCCTTCTTCATCTCCAGTATCGGTAATCCTGCACCTGACAAAAGGTAGAACAGCTCCTCCCGGAAATCTTCCGAGTTTTCTCCAGTAAGCAGCATTTTAACCGTATTCGCTGAATCTGAATTAAGTGAAGTATCTTTGGCGGTATTCGCATCCGATGTTTGAATGACTTCACTCTGCACCTTCTCCCATGGGGTCAGCACATTATGTAATTGCTCCGTAGTGGCCTTCACTTCAATCGACACCTTGAACTGATCCCCCATTGCTGATCCGAAATGCTGAGGTGAACCATCCAGCACGAGTTGTCCCTGATTGATGATCAACATTCGATTACAGAGCGTGCTCACTTCAGGCAAAATATGCGTACTGAGCAGCACTGTATGGTTCTCCCCAGTTCTCGAATCAGATCTCTGATCTCGATAATCTGGTTTGGATCAAGGCCCGATGTTGGCTCATCCAGAACCAGCAGATCCGGCTTGTGAATAATGGCTCCTGCCAGCCCAAGGCGTTGTTTGTATCCTTTGGATAACCCACGTACCATTTGCCTTTCCCGACCCTGAAGCCCCAGTCTGCTAACCATCTCACTGACCCGCAGCTTAACCTCACGTGCCGGGACATCTCGTAAATTGGCTACGAATTTAAGATAGGACTGCACCGTCATATCGGGATACAGTGGCGGAGTTTCAGGCAGATACCCAATCTTGGAACGAACACGCTGACCCTGCTCATGCACCGATACCCCATCCACCATGATGGAACCCGCGGTTGGATGCACATAACCCGTAATCATACGCATCGTTGTTGTTTTTCCGGCACCATTGGGCCCGAGAAAGCCAACAATCTCACCACGTTCCATGGTGAAATCCAGTTGATGTACGCCGCGTTGCCCTTCGTAAACTTTGCTGACCTGTTTCACTTCGAGCACATCATTCATCCTTTCCCGTTAAAATACCCGTGCACCATCGTTCGTTATATAAATTCAACTGAAAATATTTACACTTGCACTCCGATGGCAGTAATAACCTTCCGATCACTGTTATCCCCATATTTTTTGATTCCTTCATCAGAAGGAAAAATCCGGGGATAGCGTATGCTTCCGATGTAGCTTTCTTTTCAGAAAGCTTTTAGGCGAACGCTTCGCTTCTTCAAGTTATTTCTGCCTCTCCGTTTATCGTGTAAATGTTATGTTGAACTTATGTAATAGATGATAGACACGGGAAGTTCCTTGTATCTTACGTGAGCTATCCTAGCCTCAGCTTAATGACACTTAAAAGACAGCTTAAAAATTTTTGTCAAAAATGTGAACAATCCGGTTAACACCCACACCCTGCACTTAGAGCCAACGTAACATAGAGTACAGGAGAATGTGCTCCTGACCAAAAGTCAGAGGGTGAATCGTGTGAAAGTATTATTCACGTTTTATATTCCAAGCGGTGGCGTGGATACGTTAAATCGACTGCGCACCGCTGTTCTGAAACGTCATGGCATTGAATCGCACCTATTGTATCTCAACACAGGCTCGGGATTGCAGAACAACAGTGATACGCCCATTTTCACCGCGTCCAGTGACGAGGATATCCATCATATCATTCATACTCATCATTATGATGCCATCATTGCCACTTCAGACATCGCTATGCCCGGACGCTTGAGAGGACTAGGTTATACGGGACGTATTATTTTTGAAGCGCAGGGACTCGGAACACGCGATCAGGCTCTGGAAACGATACAGATGGGTGTCCCTTACCTCCAAGCTCATTGTGATGCTGCCGTTATACCTCCCACAGACCATCTGCTGGATATGTTCATTCATATCTGTCCTTGGCTTCATCGGTTTGTTATTCCTAATATGCTGGATACCGACACCTTCGCACCAATCTTGGTGGATACCCCACCCTATCCGGTGCTGGCTTGGGTAGGACGACTTGAACACAACAAAAACTGGCGTGAATATTTAATCATATCGAGTGAAATCGTCAAAAAAATCCGGAAGCCAGACTATGGTTGTTCCACGATCCAACTTTGGCTAATCCAGAAGATGAAGTCATGTTCCGGCACATGCTGGCAGAATACGGGCTTGAGGATCGGATTGGCATTTTTATCAATGTTCCTCATTCTCAGATGCCTGCATATTATTCCATGATTGCCGCTTCAGGGGCATCATGTTATCCACTTCCCTGCTTGAAGGATTCGGTTATGCCGTTGCTGAAGCCATCAGTTGTGGCTGCCCGGTGCTCAGCACGGATTCGGATGGTGTGCGTTCATTTATCACACATAATAAGACTGGAAAGTTTTATCCAATTGGAAATGTAGAGGCCGCTGTAGCCGAAGCAAGGGACCTGATGAATAACAAGAAACTGCGTGAGTATATTCGCATTCAGGGCAGACAGCATATGAGCTTGTCTTTTTCACCAGATCGATATGCCATTTCTTTCCGTGAAATGATGACAGCACTGCGAATTTTCCATTGATCATAGCAAAAAAGGCAGTTCAGCAAAATTTCTCTGAACTGCCTTAGTATGGTTTTTATAGAGTCTTAGTGTCCCATCATCATCGCGGGATCAGGCTTGTCGCCATTTTGAAGTTCTTCTTCCTGCATCGGTTTAGGTTTGCGCAGAATCAGACTGAGCAAACATCCGAACAATGCAATACAAGCGGCCAGGAAAAACGTATCATTGAAACCAGCCACCAAACCATGAACGATAGCGGTCGGCTCTGTACTCGTTGTATTGTCTGCGATTCTTGAAGTAAGGAAGCCTGTAAGCCCTGCAACCGCAAAGGACACGACCACTTGCTGTGCAGCCGCCGTGAGCGGTGTAACCCGTCCAACCAACTTACGCGGTGCAGCATTTAATACATGCGTATTGAGTGGCATCATGGACAGGCCCATACCCAGACCCATCATAACCAGAGCTGTTATAATCAGGCCAAGACCTGTCTCTGCCGTAATGGAGGACAGAATAAACAATGCTCCCGAGATAATACCCAGACCCACAAAGGCCAGAGGTCTAGCACCGATTTTATCAAACAACCGACCACCAAGAGGCATACCCACTCCGGAAGCCAACGCCTGTGGCAGTAGAATCAATCCTGTTTCCAGTGCAGTGTATCCTTTGATCTGCTGCAAATAAAGCGGGATCAGGATCATCGCACCGAACAGCGCCACTTGTGACACCCATGCGAGAATAATTCCCCGTGAGAAATCAGATGATTTGAATACCCGGAGTTCGAGCAATGGATTTTGATGACGAAGCTCCACAATAATGAACATAATGAGCGCTACACCACCCACAATGACACCCGTCAAAGTTGTTGCAGACGTCCAGCTCGTTCCACCCTCACTCACACCGTAAGCCAGCATCGAGAACGCAATTGGCGCCAGAATCATGCCGAGTAGATCCAGTGCAGGTGTGCGTCCACGATCTGTATCCGGCAAAAACTTGATACATAGAATGAAAGCTGCAATACCAATGGGCAAGTTAATCAGGAAGATCCAGTGCCAGCTCAGTGATTCAATAAACCACCCGGACAAGACCGGACCCAATGCAGGGGCAAGCAGCATCGGAATTCCCAGCATCCCCATGATGGAACCTCTTCGCTCAGGAGGGCCAGACGGAAGACCATTGCCATACCAATAGGAGCAACCATGCCTCCACCAAGGCCCTGAATGACACGGTAAATGATTAATTGCTCAGGTGATTGGGCAATCGAGCATAATACAGAACCCAAGGTAAACATGGCAATCGTGAACAAAAATACTCTTTTGGCACCAAAGCGGTCTGTTAACCAGCCTGCCAGTGGAATAACCGCAGACAAAGCCAGGGTATAACCCGTAACCGTCCATTGGATGGTTTTAAGATCCGTCTCGAAATATTGAACGAGATTCGGAATGGCTACATTCACCACCGTGCTGTCCAGAATAACCATGATCATACCGACGATAATAGCCAGGAGTGGCAGTATAATCGTTTTGATTGAAAACTCTGCGGGCTCCTGGGATACTGCTGTTTGTTCTTTCACGTTCTCCACACTCTTTTCCAGCCAGGAGATCGCAGGCTTATCCATGCGTCTCACTCAGCCTATATTGACGACTAATTTCAAACTATCGTTTTAAATCGTCGTTTTAAACTTTCGTTTAATACTGATCTAATTCTAATGAAAATACCTTTGCTGTCAAGCTATTTTTTCAGGCATTTCTATTATGGATCCACCACAAAAAAATGGAACAGGCACCTTCCCTGCTCCACACGTTGGTTAATCATGACTATGCAATGATGTCCATATCAATCTGCAAGCTTCATCATCTGATATTCTGACAGTATGCCCAATGTCTGACCGTGAATACTTCTGCAATATATTCGAATAACCAGATGCTTCGGTGAAGAGCTGTTGCTGATGATCCTCAGTTCATAAGGCTCGGATGACACATCCAGATTATGAATGACCTGATTACAGCCCGCTCCCCCGAATTTGACATTAGGTGAAAAAGGTGTCGGTACAGTTCTCCGTGAATACTGGCTCCACCAACAAATACATCCGTCCCTTCCTCGCCGCCCACATAGGCCAACTCCACATCCATGTACTTGACGGGAACAAATGTCTGTAACAGATTCTCATGAATCTCAAGTAAATATACCGCCACTGTAGATCCCTCCTTCGGAGCACATGAACCTTCCTGTACATAGGATATGCTTCCTCTCGTCCATTGCCATTTGCATTCACCCATTTTCGACCAATTACACGGAAATGCCCGACCTTCCGGTCCTCTTTTTTCATAGAATAAAAGGATAGAAGCTCGGCCGGTGCAGGCCGTGACAAGGAGGTAGCTATGAAAGTTCTGCTCGTTACGTATTGGGAGCTTACACATATGGGAGGCATATGGACATATGTTAAACAACTGGCCGACAGGTTAATCGCACTTGGTGTAGAGGTTGATATCATGGGCACAAATGGTGCCAATAACGAAGTATATGTTCGTAATCTGAACCGCGCTTTCTCCAAGGATAAGGTGTGGCCCATGCTGCAAGCCAAACTCAATCCCACTGATCTGCCACAATTCACTGCCGATCCTCTTCTCGCTTATTATGAACTGAATAGATATGCCTTCGAGATGGCGGCCGCTTATCTGGGAGTGGACCACTATGACGTTATTCATGCGCAAGATCCGGTAGCTGCCGTAGCCATAAAACGCATTTTGAACCGCAATATCCCACTGGTTACAAGCTATCATGGCGCTCTTGCACGCGAAGCCTTTTACGATGCTCAAAATTCCAACCCACAGCTTACTCTCCCTTCATATTTGCAATCCAAGCGTGGACGTTATTTTCTCTCATTGGAAGAGAGAAGTGCAGCACAGTCCGAGCTCATTCTCGTGTCAAGCCACTGGATCAAGAGTACGCTTACAGAGCTTGCCGTTCCTGAATCAAAGTTCAGACAGATTCCCTATGCTGTAGATCTCCCAGCCTACCGTGCCTCAGCAGCTGTGAAGTTCCGCCAGCGACCACCTGCGGGCAAGAAAGTCATTGCCTTTACCGGACGACTTGAATACATCAAGGGTGTTCATGTGTTAATCAAGGCCTTAGCCAGTCTGAAAAACAAACGTTCTGATTGGGTCTGCTGGATCGCAGGAGAAGGCAATCTAACCGATGAATTGCGAGCACAGGCCGCGTCAACGGGTATTGGAGCGGATGTTGTGTTCTGGGGCAAGTTGGACAATATTCCTTCCTTCCTGCGCCATGCAGATATCTATGTCCAGCCCAGCCTGCAGGACACCCAGCCGTTCTCCGTTACCGAAGCGCAACTGGCGGGTGTACCTGTTATCGTCAGTGGCACAGCCGGCATGCCCGAGATGGTTGAACCTGGACGTACGGGATGGGTTGTTCCTCCGCAGGATGTCGACTCGCTCCGTGAACTGTTGGATGCACTACTTGAGGATAATCTTACCCGGAGAACAGTGGGTGCGGCGGCGAAAGCCTGGGCTGAACAACACCGTTCACTGGAAGTGATGGGATTGCGTACATTTCAAGTCTACCAAGAAGCCATCTACAGAGGAGGACATACGATATGACGTTACTTGTACCGAGTGATCTGTACAACCGCTGGTTTTCGACTCCAGTTTCCACACCTCACATCGACGTGGATTACACTGTAATGAATGAATTGATGAAAAAGCTGCCTAAAGGATATGTATTTCCCGATCCTGCATCCATGGCGATCATGAATTCAAAAGATTGAGTTGTCCAATGATATGCCGTCTTTATATAACATGCCGAAATATCAAACAAGGGGTGTCCCATCTGTCATATGAATGACTGAGGACACCCTTGCTCGCTTCATATGTGTTCTAATGGACCGAGAACACGCTATTACAGATCTTATTAATCTGTCGCCAACTTGGAATACATATTCAGATCACTGAACGTTTCACCTACCCTCTCGTATGCTCTGAGGGTGCCTTCGTATGTGAAATTAAGCTTTTGTAATAGCTTGATAGAATTCACATTATCGGGGTCAACCTTTGCTTCAATTCGATTCAGCTTCATAGTCGAGAATGCGTGAACTAACAAAGAAGAGATCGCTTCCGTAGCATAACCTTTCCCCAGTGTGATCTGGCAATGTCATATCCAATTTCTGCTTTAAGATTGTCAAAATCCAGTGAATTATAACCACATGAACCTATGATTTCGTTGGACTCTTGCGCAAAGATAGAGAACCGAATGGCCTTATTTTCCTGAGAAAGATCATTCAGAAGATTAATCATGGCTATAGCTTGATTTTCATCTGTAAAATGAGTGATATTCATAAATCTAGTCACATCTGGGTCAGACCAAATTTTAAACAAGCTGGCCGAATCCGCTACGTCCATTTTTCGCAAATATAACCGTTCTGTGTGTAACTCTGTAATCAATACTCTTACCTCCATTAGTTTATTAATACTTGGGTTTAAGATATTGATATCTGCGCATAGTCCAGTCCCTTCCGTGTATGAATCATTTCATTATACAGTGACTTCAGCAATCATTCACCCTTTCTGTCCACGAATCTGTCCATAGAGCAAAAAAAGAGCTTCCACTTATAACACTTAAAAAGTGCTTCATAAGGGTGCTCTCCTGTCCATTTAACATCTGTTCCATTCAGCCATCATTGCCAAATCCATCTACTTCCAGTACCCGCCAACCTGAAGCAAATTGAGTAAAATAGGTCTATGCTTCTCTTGAACTTTTTCCATCTCGGCAACCAGTGCCTTGAAGTGACGTTTGGTTCCCATTGACTCATGCAATCGGTAGCACATCAGAGGTTCATTGTAGTAGAACAGCTCATACATTGGAAACAGCCTCATCCACATCTCATAGTCATGGGTGTAGCGAAAATCAGTATCGAACAGTCCAAACCGCTCAAATGCTTCCATCTCTAACATGACAGTACAGCCGTTGATCGGACAACCTTCCAGCAGTACCTGCAACATCTCCAGACGACTTCCCACTTCCGGATGCACCGTATCCAACCATTCACTCTTCTCATTCACATAATGGTAGGCACCATGGCAGAATGAAGCCTTGACCTCTCGCATAAACTTCAGTTGTTTCTCCACCCGATCCAGCAGCATCACATCATCCGAGCTGAGCCAGACAAAGTAATCCCCTGTTGCATGTTTGATGCCCTCATTCAATGCTGTCGCGGTTCCACCGTTTTCTTTGTGAATATAGCGGATGGAATCCATGAATGGTTGTAGCTTCTCCACGTACTCGGTTGACCCATCATCCACCACGATGACTTCAATATGTTGATACGTCTGGTGAATGGCACTGTGAACAGCCTGCTCGATATAAGCACAATTGTAAAAAGGAATGACGATCGATACTTTTGGCTCCATTCGGGCCTTCCCTCCTTTTACTGTCTTAGGTAAAATGCTGCGCAAAGAGGGCGTTAATCAGCCATCTTTTGGCTTTCATAACTGCCCTCCTACGCTACCCGCCAAGCGTCGCTATTCGCTGCAACAGAGGTTCCCGATATCTGGACCATACCATGGATGCCTCTCTGCCGATGACATCCGCATGACGTACCGATCCCATTCCACCATGCCAACGATAGGCAGTAAGCGGTTCATTCAGGTATGGGAACCGATGACCGTTCAGTACAATACGCATCCAGAGATCCAGATCATGGGTGTAGGGAAGAAGTTCATCGAACAGCCCCACTCCGCTAAAGAGATCCTTGCGGATCATGACCGTGCAGCCATTCACCGGATTGCCGTTAACAAACCGTCGTAGTAAATCCATATCCGACATCGGTTCAGGCCCACCATGCATTCTGGTAACTGCCGAATGCTCGTTGATATAGTGAAAGTTGGTATGTGAGACGAGCACATTCTCACGCTGCATAAACTCCAGCTGATAACGAATTTTATCCGGGTACAGATAATCATCCGAACTGAGCCAGGCTACATAATCACCAGAGGCATGACGGATGCCATGATTAAGTGCCGAAGCCGTCCCGCCATTGCTTTTGCCAAGCACATTAATATAAGGAAGATAGGGTTGAAGCAACTCTGCATGCCGGGTTGAACCGTCATTCACCACAACGATCTCCACATCGGGATACGTCTGGTTCAGCGCACTTTGAATTGCCTGAGGCACATAAGGGCAGTTGTAAAATGGAATGACAATGGATACTCTCGGATTCAACTTGTCGTCCTCCCTTGCTGGACACGAACATCACTCAGGATATCCTGAAGCGATGTGGCAAATGGAATCATCGGCTGCCAGCCAAGCTTGCGCAGCAGTGATAATTCCTCCTGTTTTCCCGAACCATCCGGACCAGAAGATGCCCCATCCCAGCGAACAGGGACTTCCGCTTCTGTCATGGACAACAGCAGATCTGCAATTTCACCAAGACTGCGCTCGACTCCAGACACCACCGGGTATACTGTACCGCTGGACCCGTGTACCAGGAGGGTCGCATATGCTCTGACGGCATCCCGCACATCCAGAAAGTCACGGGTATTGTCCCGTCCGGACAGACGGAATGCCTCGGTTTTGCCCGCCTGCTCACAGGCAACAACATGGCGTGCAAGCAGTGAACAGATGCCTGTGGAAGGACCCGCACCAATCAGATTGCCTGGCTCCGCCAGCATGATCTGTTGTCCAAAGAGCGACATCCACGACAACGACACCATCTCTTCCAGCGCTTTACTGAGGCTGTATGGATGC
This sequence comes from Paenibacillus sp. OVF10, assembly GCA_022836915.1. GTDB lineage: Bacteria > Bacillota > Bacilli > Paenibacillales > Paenibacillaceae > Paenibacillus. Next base: position 6,457,992 of record CP094668.1, read on the forward strand.
GGAGGCCGGGAATCCGGCCAGGTTCCGGCGTATATTTTAACCGCGATCCTACAATAACGGTTCGTGCTGTCGGACAACTACGAAGCGCATCCAGCAAATACAGCACGGCCATCACATTGGTCTCCAGGACCAGTAGCGGATCAGACCACGAATCAGGCACTGAATTTTTGCCAGCGAGATGCAGCACATAGTCGGGCTGCACCTCGCCGATCAGATGACGTACTTGCTGTTTATCGTTCAGATCACAGACATGGACTTGTGCATCTTTACCAAATGAATACACATCCGGCCTCCGGACTACCGCTGCAACCACTGCACCCGCTTCCCGAAAATAAGATACGGCATGTCGCCCGGTAAAACCGGAGGCGCCTGTAATCAGTACGTTCTTGCCTCTCAGCTCTGCTCCATCCATAATGCCAACTCCTTCAGCATTGTAGAATAATCCGGCAGGTCTGTCTTCACATCCTCGCGAGTGGACACCAGCGTACGGTCCTGCACTACACTGTCATCACGCACAATCGTCACATCCTGCTTATCCCAGGTCTGCTTGAACAATACAAGCAGGTCATGCTTGCTGACAGGTGCCGGATGAGCTAGGTGGATCAGACCACTAACCGATGAGGCCAGGTAATGGTCTACCCATTTGGCCAGCTCAAGTGTGGTCACACCGTTCCAGAATACGCGGGTATACCCCCGACTTCACCTGTGCTGGACATAAACCATTGCATCAGACCAATGCCGCCCTGGCGAATCTCGGGTCCAATGATGGACGTACGGATCGTCAGATGACCTTCATCCTGAACTTCGCCTAGGGCTTTGGTGATGGCGTAAGCTGAAGTCCCATCCGTAACATCATCTTCCCGGTATGCTCCCCGTTCCCCGCTGAACACACAGTCCGTGCTGATATGAATCAGGCGTGCACCAATCGTATCTGCAACCCGCCGCAGACGATGTGGCAGGAAACCGTTAATATGATATGCAGTAATTTTGTCCTCATCTGCGAAGTTGTTCAACACACCTACAGCATTAATAATCACATCCGGGTGCACAGCTTCTACCAATCGATCAACCATGAAGCTGTCGTTCACATCCAGGAGCAGACCATTGGGGTCCGTTACATCCCGAGATGTGTAGAAGACGCTGTGTACACCTTGACGGCGGAAATAGTCGACCAAAATATGGCCGGCCATTCCGTTTCCACCAAGTATCAGCAGTTTCATGACAAGAATCCTCCGCGTTTCAGAATTTCACGAATCTCCTCTTTGGTCATGAGTTGGTGTTCAGAACTGAAACTGTTAAAGGAGACCGGGGGACAATTGGTATAATGTTCACGCAGACCCGGTATACCCAGGGTAGGAAGAATGACCAGGTACTGCTCATCGTAGACAACGGTGGTCATGCTCTCGAATTCACTCATCAATATTTCATGGATTTTCTCCCCTGGACGAATGCCACGTTCCACAATGCTCACATTCTCCACACCGGAATCCTCAATCAGCACTTCTGCGAGATCAACGATTTTGCAGGTAGGCATCGTCATGACAAAGATCTCTCCGCCGACACTTTCCACCGAAGCTTTGAACAGCAAGGTAATTGCATCCTTCAGCGTAAGAAAGAATCGAGTCATACTCATATCCGTGATGGAGACCTGCCCTTTCTGGCGGATCTGATTCTTGAACAGATGTACCACACTTCCGTTTGTTCCCAGTACATTCCCACCCCGTACCGTAACAAACTTGGTATCGCTGTGTAACAAGTTTGCATATACAATTAATTTCTCGCCGATCGCTTTTGTCATGCCATAGAAGTTGGACGGATTGGCAGCCTTGTCAGTCGAGATATAGATTACTTTTTCCACCTTGTTCTCAATAGCAGCCTCAATTACGTTTTGTGTACCAATCACATTGGTTTTGAGTGCTTCGTACGGTTGGTCTTCACACACCGGAACATGCTTGAGCGCTGCCAGATGAAATACATAGTCTACATGCTGGCAAGCCGCCGTCAAGGCATCCTTGTCACGAATATCTCCAATCCGGAAATGAAGACGCGGGTCTTCAAATTCACGACTCATAGCCACTTGGCTGGACTCGTTCCGGGAATATACAATAATTTCTTTGGGCTGCTGGGGCAGTAGTTGAGCCACAAGTTCATAACCCCATGATCCCGTACCGCCAGTCACGAGTATACGCTTATTTTCAAACATGCATTTTCCTCCAAGCAGAAATTTAACCACTTTACTGGATACATCTGTGGCTTTGTAACCTTGCGGGCAATCCCAGTCGCTAGACATCTTTGTCATGACTCTCACGCAATCAGCGATGCGCGCGGCATCCAGACCGGAGACTACATTGCTGCCGCAATCGACCGTTTCCGGTCGCTCGGTAGTTCGACGCATCGTTACGGTCGGCACGCCCATAATGCAACACTCCTCCTGCACGGTACCGCTATCCGTAAGTGCACAGCGTGCATGACGTTCAAGCATTACAAAGTCGAAGAATCCAAACGGTTCGTGAAACTCCACCAGCGGGTTCATCTCCAGTTGCAGATGCTCCGCAATCCGGATCGCGGTACGCGGATGAATACTGCAGATCACACGCAACCCGTGTTCCTCTGCGACCTGGTTCAGTCCTTTCATAATCTCCAGCAAATGAGGGCATGATCCACATTCTCGGCTCGATGGGCAGTAACCAAGAAGTATTGCCCGGATTTCAGCTTGAGCTTTTTGAGTATTTTGCTCGAACTTACTTGCGCGTCGTAGTGCTGCATGACTTCATAGATGGGATTGCCCGTTAGCACGATGCGCCTGCTTGGTACCCCTTCGCTGACCAAATGTTTCTTGCTCTGTTCCGTGTAAGGCATATTAACGGTGGAGATGGCATCAATAACCTTACGATTTTTCTCTTCAGGCACATCCAGGTCGAAGCAACGATTGCCTGCTTCCATATGAATAACAGGAACACCCATGCGCTCAGCCAATATTGCACATAATGCGCTATTGGTATCGCCAAGCAGCAGCAATTTATCGGGCTTCTCCTGCAGTATCAGATCTTCCATCTGCGTAAACATCGAGGATAGCTGTCGTCCCAGAGAGGCCGCTTCATCCTGAAGAACGTAATCCGGTGCGCGCAGGCCCATTTCCTTGAAAAAGAGACCGCTGAGACTTTCCGTGAAGTTCTGTCCCGTGTGCACCAGAATATGTTTGGACGCGTACTGGTCCAGCTTGGAGATGATCAGGCTGAGCCGTATGATCTCAGGTCTCGTACCCAGCACCGTCATGATCTTCATCGTAATCCCTGCCTTCATCTTGTATTGGAACCCTTGCGCCCTGCTCGGCTACGTCCTGCCTTGGCAGATTTGCGTCTGCGACTAGCCGATTTCCCCATATGTGGACGCGGTCCCTTCGTTGTACGGGTTCTCCCCTTACGTCTGCCAGTTCCGGAAGTACGTTTCAGCCCCTCACGGTCTCGGCGAGAATGAGGTGCAAGTGGCTTGCGACGACGTTTCCGCGTTTTGCCCCTCTGTTGAATCGGCTTTGCAGCTGTGCCAGTACCTGAGGCAACAGGAGCATCGTGACCCAATGCGATTGGAGGTAATGAGGAATGTGGCAACGCCTGTATGACGGTCAGTGGGAATAACAGTGCCCGAACCGTAGTCGGCTCCAGAACCAGTACAGTGCGTAGTCCTCCCTCCCCATGGGTATACACAGGTCCATTCGGAGGTTGGATATAAGCAAACCATCCGGGAAAACGCAATAACCACTGTGTCACCATCGTATGCAGTTTCGTTCGGTAGGTTTCAACGCCGTAGAGCCTTTCCGCTTCTGTCCGATTGCGCCACCCCGTATTGGAGGCCAGCTCTGCATCATTCAGCAAGGTTGTTGCCAAAGTGACAAGCGCTTCGGTATCGCCCGGCGGGGCCAAAAATGTATCACTGCCTACGGATTCCATTAATTCCTTCAGTCCACCCTGGGCAAAAGCGATGACCGGTTTGGCAAAATAGAGCCCCTCCAGTGCGGTCATGCCAAATCCTTCCTTGACCATGCTTGGGATGACCAGGATATCCATCGCGGTATACGCTAGAGATACGTTCTCTTCAAATGTGGTGAAGGTAAACCGGCGTGAATACCCGGATTTTCTCACCCGTGATACACACTCGTCGTAATACTTTTTATCCGATGGTGCCCCGATGATCCAGAAGCGACAGCGCGAATGCGTTTCACAGATCCTCAAGGCCATATCCACAAAAGGTTTCAACCCTTTGGCATCATATATAAATGAAGAAATATAACCGATACAGGTCTGGGATGATTTGAAACCGAGCTCCTTACGCTTGCGTTCACGCAGATGAACCCAGCGGTCCGGTGCGGGTAGCGCGGGTTCCCAAGTTGGGGAAATGATGGTCACTTTGTCACCCATGCCGGCTTCTTGAAATGGGGCTACCGCTGTCTCGGATATACCGATAATCCAATCCGCGTAACGCCCAATCATCTGGATCGCCTCGGTTGTATGTTCATTCGTATGAATGATCTCGGTAATCTTCCAGATGACCGGAATCTGAAGGGACTTTGCCGCTACAGCCGGCATCACATTAACGCAGGTGTTCGTTAACACCATATCGGGAGCAGTCTCCCGTATGAGGGAGACCGCTTCCTGATACGCTGGTGTATGGCGAAGATGCTCCGCATCATCTGCAATGCCCAGGTAAGGTGTGTACACACCGTGAAGCATCGGCAGAGTGCATATTTTGACCTGAATGCCGAATCTCCGCGCAAGCCCCGCAAGCTTCCCCTCCTGAGGGACTACGAGCACACATTCAAAGATCGCACCGATCTCTCTCATAAAATGAAGCAGCAGCTTCTCGGCGCCTGTAATGCTGCGAGTATTGCACACATGTGAAAATAACATCATCTTTGGTTTCGTTGCCATGGCCGCACGGACCCTGTACACGGGTATCCGATACAGGGTACTGTGCACACCTCCTCCCGGCCAGAATTAAGGGAATATGATAGTTAACATTTCATTAATTCTTTTGCCATACGTGTGGTCTTTCAGTGTACGTTCGAGTCCACGAAGTGCAATCTCACGGCGTTCCTTTTCATGAGTAAGATAATATTCCACTTTGTCGAGTAACTCCTGTGGCGAGGAATATGTCTCAATCTCCACACCCGGTTTGTAGAAACGCGCAATGTCATCCCGGGCGTCGGTCAGCTGCAGCGTCGTGGACGCGGCAATTTCAAACGTTCTCGGGTTCGGTGAGGCTGGAGGGATTTTGAGGTGATTATTATTGACGGAATCATCTTCGTGGGATCGGTGCAGGTTGATGACAATTTTGGTGCCATTGTACACATCATTGGTCTCCGGCGGACTCATCCAGCGCCCGAGCTCAATCTTCTCGCCATAGGCAGTATAGTCAGGCAGACGGTCCCACCAGATTCCGTTAAATACCGTATTGTGTGACATCAACTGAGGCATGATTGGATTGAAGAAGTATACCCGGTTCCAGTAGGCCGAGCCGATAAAGCTGACATCCCGTTTTAACGGAGAAGGAGTTGTAATCGGAAAGTAATGATTAGTGAATGCGGCAAAAGGGAGGTAGTGAACTGACGCGCAGCCGATTTGTCGATATAGATCGATACAGTTCAGTTCCAACGTGAAGACATGGTCAAAATGTGTCACAATATCCAGCGTCATATCTGTATAGTACGGGTCATCCGTGAGCCAGATCGCCGTCTGAATGCCCGCTTGGCGAATCGCATCGATATGTTCGATGGGGATATCCATTCCATCCAGCACAAGCACAAGATCAGGACGCGTCTGCAGCGCAATTTCAGATACCGGTTGACGCGGATCAGAGAGGGTTACTTGAGCTACCATACCCTGTAGCGTGGCCATAATGGCCTCATCCAACGGGGAGTAAGGGAAGCCTTTACCCGAGGATACATATAGCACGTGAAGCTGTCGGAAAGGCAACGGTTCCTGTGCGCAATTCACAATATAGTTGGCCCGACCGCGCAGATATCCTTCTTCCTTACCTGCGTCATATCCGGCATGTTGCCCATTTTTGCGTGCTTGATCAGCCAGGCTCAGTACGGGTGCATGAACCTTTTGGTTTTACGGTGTTTGAGAGACATACCGCCACTCCTTTATTTTTTGGGATAGGGTTCTCGTTGGTGCTGCACTTCAGATGGGAATTACAAATGTTCCAGCAACTGACCGATGCGGCGAGTGAATGTGTGCTGGTTCATCGTGGTGAGAAGTCCCCGCCACGCCATCGCCTGTCGTTCTTCTTCATGCTTCAGATAATAGTGGATCTTGCGCTGAAGTTCTGCTGCGTTGGTGAACGTCTCGATGTCATATCCCGGCTTATAATAACGGGGTAAATCTGCACGTGCATCCGTAATCTGCATTGTGCCGCAGGCGCTGATCTCATACGTGCGTGGATTAATCGAGTGACCTTCAAGATGATGTGTGTTGCGATTGTCTTCCCCATTCTCGCAAGTCCGGTGAATGTTAATGACAATCTTGGCGCCATTGTAATAATCCACTGTCTCTCCAGGAGCGATCCATCCTTCGTGGATGAAACGGCCTAGTACATCAAAGCGTGCCAACCGATTCCACTGGCTACCCGCAATGAATACCTTTTTGTCCGCCAGAAAAGGGGCCAGCTCGTCGAACAAAGCAATCCGGTTCCAGAATCCGGTACCGATAAAACAAATGTCGTGTTGATGCTGCGGTGCCGCGCGCCGCGGTTGAAACATGCCTGGATTCACCGCGAGTGGCATATAGATGACCTGGTTCGCTCCATGTGCCAGGTAGAAGGGCACCGCGGCCTCTTCATGCGTGAACACGACATCATAGTGCTGGCAAAGGGACGTTGTATCTTCGGTGAAGTACGGATCATCCACAAACCACACGGCAGTTCGGATACCGAGTGCACGTATGCCATTCACCTGCTCCACATGATCTGCGGGAAATACATGCAGACCATTCATGACGAGCACAACATCGGGCCGATGCTGACTGGCTTCCTGCAACATCGCTGCTGGCGATCCAACAACGCATTCACGTACAGATTGCTGCAGAGCCAAGGTGACACCTTCATCGATGGCATCGAATCCTTGCGGGATATATAACACTTTCATATCCCGCAGGGTCGGTTCAAACATCTGCACCCGCTCCATCATGGCTTGACAGCCGCCAAATCTGCGGCCTTCTGCATATCCGCCGCGGTAAGCCGTTTCCGCTTCGGTCAGCGGACGGTGCTTTCGTTTTGCCACATTCTTCACCCTGTCTTCCTTCAGGAGATCTCACTTCCAGACTCTCCCCGAGATTGGTCTTCCCTCTAAAGGATATGCCTCGGGGTCAGATGCATCATGGACGGGTGTCCTGCAAGGCGCAAAATTGGCGCTTGCCCTCCACATCCGCCTGTACGGGCATGTCCGCTTTTGCGGCGATGCAAATAGCCCGGAGGGATCTGTCCCCCGGGCTAACTGTTATACAGATATCATTCCATGCAGGAATAATCCTGTCTACTCGGTTACTGTGCTTTGTACGCCAGCTGATGTCCGTCCTCGAATCCCTTGGCGAAACCCGCGTTGAATCCCTCGTTGTACGCCTCGTTGTATCCCTGGCTGTACGCACCGTCCGGGTTCGGATCGGTAGGGGTAGCCGGGACGACTGGTTGTACGGGCTTTGGACTCCGGTGCCGCCGTACCGCACGTTTCTTTTTTGAGCCACGCACTGCGTCCTTTAAGTGGGCGTTTGTGAAGAACACGTTTGGCTCTGAGCGCACGCAGTTTGCGAATTTTGCGCAGACGGGCTCCACGGATTAACAAAGCTCTTTTGGTTCTCAGTCGTATTTTCTTCTTCTTTAACATGTCAACATTCCTCCTGTATGTCCCGAACGATACGAATTGCACACCCGGGGTCTTTGAGCCACGGCAAGCCAGGCTCCCCATGCTGGATTCGGGCCAGCCTGATTCCCGTAACCATACGAGACATTTCTGCCTGATAGCGACTCAGCAAACGAATGTTCTCGGCCAGACTGCGGGCGGATACTTCCGAATGAGCGGTTACACTGGCTACACTGTCCAGAATGCGTGCCAGCGCCTGCTGACTGTGTGCAATGGATTCAATGAGCGCCAGTTTGGCTTCCTGCTCACGCCGCATCAGACTCATTTTCCCATGTCTCCCAGATCCATGCCGCCAAACATGCCACCGTCCATACCGCCGCCATCTTCGCTATCGTTCTGTACCATCACCGCTTTGAGATTGTTGCACAGTCCGGTCTCCATCCGGGTTAATCCTTCCAGCAATTCCACTAGCTGATCATGCATTTTAAGCGGCTCGCCTACCTGATCCCCATGCGTCAGAAAGGTATCCCCATTCAAATGATTCAGCGTCCAGTTCCGTACCTTCTCGGCCTCAATCGCTTTTGCCTCCAGAATCAGGGCAATATTCCACTGCATTTTGGCTGCTGCGTCCAGCATCAGAATGAGGCTCTGTTCTCTACTCATGTTCCTTCACCCGCCTTCCGGGCTTATTCTTCTTCTTGAACCGCGATCTCCCGCATGACTTGGGTCAGCGTTTCGGCTACAGCCTCTTCCAGATCTGCAAGGCCCCCAAGTAAGAGATAATGCTTTTGTTGATTTGCCCAGAGCTATCCAGCAGACCGTCAACGCCATCCAACTCCGGTTCGATATCTGGCAAATGATTGATGATTTCAGACATGCGTACAGCGACTTGGCGTTTGGCATCCAGCACACGTGCGATCTGCTGGTGAGAGTGTGCAATATGTGTGATGATTTCATCGATTTTGCTCTGCATGGTCCTCCTCCTTACCGTCACGGCCTGCTTCACCCATAGAAAAACCCGGCCTATCAGCATTTGCCTGTTACAGCATATGCCGGGCCGGGATCGTCAGTTACTACAGCTTGCGCCTATATCGTCAGATGACATAACTCCAGTCGGAAGAATATCGACTGAGGAATTGGCGAGTACGTTCCTGCTTGGGACGTACAAACACCTCCTCCGGGGTTCCTTCCTCCACAACGGAACCTCCATCCATGAAAACAACCCGATTTGCCACCTCACGGGCAAACCCCATTTCATGGGTGACTACAATCATGGTGATCCCCTCCTGAGCAATGGAGCGGATGACAGACAACACCTCACCCACAAGCTCGGGGTCCAGCGCTGATGTCGGTTCATCAAACAAAATCACTTCGGGATTCAGTGCCAGCGCTCTGGCGATGCCCACCCGTTGCTGTTGTCCACCTGACAACATACTTGGATACTCATTGATTTTGGCAGACAGTCCGACTTGTTCAAGCACGCGCAAGGCACGCGTGCGGGCATCGGCTTTGGACATTTTCTGGGCAATAATTAATCCCTCGGTGACGTTATCCAGCACTGTCTTGTGTTTGAACAGATTATAATGCTGGAACACCATCGCCGTTTTTCGTCTCAACTGCACAATGTCATGTTTGCGTGCATGCTTGCAATCGACGCTTAATCCACTGATCTGAACCTCGCCCTCATCGGCACGTTCCAGAAAATTGACGCAGCGCAGCAGCGTTGTTTTACCTGAGCCGCTCGGTCCAAGGATCGCTACGACATCGCCCTGTTCCACGGTCAGATCAATTCCCTTCAATACTTCCTGCTTGCCAAAAGTTTTGTGTATGTTTGTTAGTGTAATCATGACACGCCTCCTTTGCTGTACACGGCAACCCGACGCTCAAGCAGAGCAGTGATCCGCTCGGCAATGATGGTCAGCCCCCAGTAGATAAACGCTGCGGCGATAAAGGCCTCCAGAAACTTCAGACTGACGGATGCCACCACATCCGCTTTACCGAGTATATCCATCTGAGACACGGTAAAAGCGAGTGTTGATCCATGCAGGAACCCAACAAACATACTGCACAGGTTAGGCAATACAGCCCCGATCGCTTGAGGGATGATGATACGCCTTAAAGCCTGGAATGTGCTCATGCCTACAGCGTGAGCCGCCTCCATCTGGCCGATATCCACAGCAAGAATGCCTGAACGGATAATCTCGGACATATAGGCGCCCGCAGTGAGCGAGAAAGCAATCAGTACAAATACGAGAATGGGAATCGACGAGGATTGAAAAGCCCAACCGTAACGTTCCGACAGCTTATCGATAATCATCGGAATGCCGTAATAGATGAGGAATAGATGCATCAGCATCGGTGTTCCACGCAGGAAAGAAACGTAGAAGTCAGCAATACGGTGAATCCACCGCACGCGATAGATACGGATCAGAGCTGTAGCCAGACCGATTCCGAAGCCTGCAATCAACGGAACAATCGTAATGACAAGTGTCAGTGGCAATGCCTTCAGGATTTGAAAAAAGATGTATAGATAAACTGGAGATCAATCGACATATGCTCACCCCGCTATTCGTTTCAGGCGTTCGGCTCGAATTGCCGGTTTGCGTACAACTCTCTTGCGTTCATGACGCTGGAGTCTGCGTTCTGCAAAGGCAAATCCTTTTTCAAGCACAATGACAATGACATAATAGACCACAGACAGACTGATATACACCTCAAGTGCGTGCGATGTAGCCGAAATTAACGTCTGCCCTCTGCCCACCATATCCATGACACCAATGGAGAAGGCCAAAGAAGTATCCTTCAATGAACCGATTAACGTATTGGCCATGTTCGGAAAAGCAACAATCAGTGCCTGTGGAACAACAATCCGCCGAAAAGACTGGAATGTGGTCATACCTGCAGCATAGGCTGCTTCCGTCTGGCCTTTATCCACACTGCGCACCGCTCCGCGAAAGATCTCGGCAAAGGATGCCGCATCACTAAGCGCATAGGTCACAATGACAAATAACAACGGGTCGGTTCTCGACAGGTCGATGCCAATGGGTTTGAGCAGCTCGGGAAGTCCGTAATACACCAGGAACAATTTGATCAGGATCGGTGTGCCCCGCATGAATGAGACGTACAGGGTAGCCAACTGGCTTAGTACCGGAATCCGATACAGCCGGGGAACGGCCAGAAGCACGCCGCCCACCAGTCCGAGCACGATGGAACCACCCAGTACAATCAGTGTTATATGCAAATATCGTAGCAGTTCCGGGATGAAATCCAGAACCAATGACAGATCAAATGATTTTCCCATTACCGCTGCACACCTTTCTCAGACTACTCTTCAACCGTATAGTCAGCTCCAAGCCACTCAGTGCTCAGTTTGCCTAACGTTCCATCTTCTTTGATCGCTTTGAGCGCTTCGTCCACTTTGGTTTTGAGCTCCTGCTCATCTTTGTTCAGAATGAAGTACACTTTGGAGTTGGAGAGGGCATCTCCTACCGTTTTCAACTGAGCATCAACCGCCTTATTCTGATAATCAATGGCAAACTGCGTGCTGATGGTGGCATCCACCCGGCCTGTTTTGATCTGGGTAATGGTATCCTCACCCGCTCCGGAATAAACGATATCAATCCCGTTGCCATTCGCTGCATTCCATTTCTCAGCAAGTACAGCCGCATTACTTGTAGCACCAACAATCAGTTTTTTCCCTTTGAGATCCTCAATCGATTTTACTTCCTCATTTTTCTGACTTACGACAATTTTATTTGGAAAAATATTATAGGCTTCATCATTAAACAGGAACTTGGCCTGTCTCTCATCATTCACTTCCATCTGGTGAGCGATCAGGTCAATTTTTTCGTTTCCAGACTCAGCAGCAGGTTTTTGAAATCCATCGTGCTGAATTCGAATTCATATTCAGGCAAACGTTTGTCGATCTCCCGGATCAGTTCCACATCATAACCTGTTAACTTGCCATTCTCATCAATGAAGCAGACATTCGGGAATTGTGTACCTGTTCCTACAATGATCTTTTTCACTTTGGTGTCGCCTGCTGCCGAAGCAGATTCTGAATCATTACTTGCAGTTCCTGTGCTGCATCCAGCCAGTACCGCCAGCATTGTAATGAACAGCAGTGCTGTCCGGAATTTTTGAATCCCCGTTTTTTAACCATTCCCAATCTCCTCCACAGGCTGTTATCACAGCGAATATGATGTGTACTCCCATTCCTCTACCCTATTAACAAACCATTCTTACTTGTATAGTCGGAATTAGGTTGAACAAAGAATATCATTACAAGTCATCTTAGGGCAATAACTAAACTAATAGGACATCCTGATATGGTTATAGGATTTCTCTATAGTACAAGAAAAAGCCATCCCCAATATCGATTGGTGGATGACTTCTTCTTGTATGACTCTTACTGATTATACCATTTTGGCGGTGCATCACTTGGTGTATACACTACTCATCTATCTGCGACTCGCCCATTTAATTTTACGTGCAACTTCCACTCGCTGTAATTGTAAGAGACCGATCCGTTCCTCGAACTTCTTGCGTTCGTCCATGGAATGAGCGGCATGAATCTGGTGGCACAGACCTGTCAGTTTGCTGTTGATGTAATCAAACCGTGTCCATAATTCCTCTTCAGGTGTGCGTTGCTGCTCCGTCGCCGTCTGAAATATTTTGAGTTGGCGGATAAGGGATTGTTGCCATTCCTGATCCTGAATTTGGATGGCAAAATGCAAAAGATCCAGATAGTCATCGATTTGCAACGAAACGCCGCAATCAGATTTAGTGTTCATCGTCGTCTCTCCTTATTTCAGTACTTGGCTGGAATCCATTACTTCTATCTTACAGGAACAAGCCCACTGAAAGCGAGTACTGAACGATTAAATTTTGGGAAAATTTTTATTTTTTTATGTTAAAACAGCTTTACATTTCCATTAAGACCAATTTGGCAGGATATTGATATTGGTACATATGAAATTGGTAATAAAAACCCGCGTTAAGGAAAAAAGTTCTTTCCTCAAAACGAGTTTTTCATCATTTTATATATAATATTAACACATATCAAATTAGTCATTTTTTCCATCTCGCTGCTGTCTGGTCATCAGTAACATGATAAACGAGATGATGATAATGGAAATAGTCCATGCCCAAGCCATGGTCTGATTGCCCGAATCCACAGCGACATAGATTGCCGTGGGTACCGTTTGTGTTTTGCCTGGAATATTCCCTGCAATCATCAGTGTGGCTCCGAATTCCCCGAGTGCGCGGGCAAAGCCCAGGATGAAGGCGGTCATCAATGCTCTGCCTGCGAGCGGCAGGGAGATGTAACGAAAAACCTGCCACTCATCCGCCCCAATCGAACGACCCGCATCTTCCAGATCCCGATCCACACCACTGAATCCCGATTTCATCGTCTGATACACAAGTGGAAAAGCAACCACCACCGAAGCAATCACCGCAGCCCACCAGGTGAATATAACCGGAGCGGAGAATATGGCTTCAATCCATTGTCCAAACAGACTTTTACGCCCCAGTATGACAAGTAACAGAAATCCAACCACCGTTGGGGAAGGACTAGCGGCAGCATAAATGCCGTTTCCAGCAGGATCTTTCCCCGAAATGAAGAACGTGACATCTTCCAGGCTATCGCAACTCCGAGCACAGTGGCCACCACGCTGGATAACAGCGCAACCTGAAGTGACAAGCGCACCGGTGACCAGAATACGGACCAGTCTATGGCGTTCACATTCATTCCGGAATTGTGAATCCGTATTTCGCAAAGATATCGAGCACTTCAGGGGTTTGTAAATACGCATAAAATTGTTCGGCCTCTGTACGGTGTTTGGTTCCTTCAATAATGCCTATTGGATAATTGGCGGGAGTGTAACTTTTCTTGTCCACCTCAAACGCAATTTTCACCTGATCCGAAGTAAGAGCATCCGTTTTATATACAAATCCTGCATCAGCGTTACCTGTCTCTACATATTGAAGAACCTGTCTAACGTCTTTCCCCTGCACAAGCTTGCTTTCCAGTTCATCCCACAGCTTGGCATTGGTCAGAGCTTCCTTGGCATAGGTTCCCGCAGGAACACTTTCTGGAATCCCAATGGCTACCGTCTTGATGGAGTCGCTGGTGAGATCCGTTTCACTGGTTACTGTGTGGGTCCCATCTGCTGGCACTATGGCCACCAGTGAATTCTGTAGCAAATTCTTCTGATCGCCCGATGCAATCAGGCTTTCATCCACTAGCGCATTCATATTTTTTGTTGCCGCCGATACAAAAACATCAGCCGGGGCACCCTGTTCAATCTGCTGTTGCAAGGCACCCGAGGCGCCAAAGTTAAAATTAAGTTCTATATAAGGATTAGCTAGCTCATAATTGGTTTCAATCTCTTTCATCGCATCGGTCAGACTGGCCGCCGCAGAGATTGTCAGATCTACCGTTTCCTGCGGATCAGTATTTCCTGCTGACGAACTTTCACCTGATGCCGCTGGCGTTGAGGTCGTTTGTTCTGCACCCGTGGATGTATCCGTAGTGCCCGTGCTTGCGCCACAACCAGCCAATACAAGAGCCAGTCCCAGTGACATACTTCCCAACACATATCCGATTCTCTTTCTCATTCATTTCTCCCCCAACGTTATCTTTGGTTATAACTAGTTATAATTGATTATATCTAATTATACACAAGACAAAAAAAATGGGAAGGTGATTAAGATCACATTTGATTTTTGTTATCTGTCCTATGCGTTTATTGCGTGTTCTCAGGTTTATGGCATCCCTCAATTAATGATATAGTACAATAAACATTCATAACAAAACCATAATTGCTCTATACCTTTGAAGGAGGATCTTCACTTATGACGGAGGAGCAATCCTACACTACCGAAGAAATATCCAAGCTGCTCAAAATATCGAAACTGACGGTCTATGACCTGATCAAAAGGAGACCTCGTCGCATACCGTGTGGGTAAACAAATGCGAATTGATGCAACCGATCTGGAGGCATATAAACGTCGCTCCAAACAACTTCAGTCCTCAGGTCAGCGTATCCCGACTCCTCATCAGACCTCGGCATCAGGAACTCATCCAGGTCAGGGTGATTTTCAGGGAACTTCCTTACAATTGACTACACCTGTAGGGTCTGCGCATGCGATTACTCCAGCGAGTTCTGCTCATGCAATGACTGCTGTACCACGGCATCTGGTCATAACAGGTCAGGATGTCAGTCTGGATATCCTAATGCGCCATATGGAAAAACAAACTCGGGACTTTCGTCCGCTACGCTCGTTCATGGGTAGTCTGGATGGGCTTATCTCGATGTATCGCGGTGAGTCCGATCTGGTCAGCACCCATCTGCTCGACGGAGATACCGGTGAGTATAATCTGCCGTATATTCGCAAAATTCTGACGGGACGATCTTATGTTGTGGTGAACCTGCTATCACGACCTGCCGGACTGTATGTACAGCGTGGTAATCCGCAGAACTTGCAGAATTGGACCGATCTGAGCAAGTCTGAACTTCGACTCGCTAACCGGGAGATAGGTTCTGGCGCGCGAGTATTGCTGGATGAGCAACTTCGACTGCATGGAATTCCTGTCGCAGGTCTGATCGGATATCAAGTCGAAGAAACCAGTCACATGGGCGTGGCGGCCAAAGTCAGTTCAGGCGAAGCTGATGTCGGAGTTGGCATTGAGAAGGCTGCGCGACTTGTGGGACAGGTTGATTTTATCCCGCTCGTTCAGGAACGTTATGATCTAGTCATGCTGAGGAAGCAAGGTAATGAAGCCTGGACAAAATCTGTACTGCGGATTCTCCAATCGCCGGAGTTCAGGCAGGAACTGCAATCATTCGAGGGATATGATGTATCCCGGACAGGTGAAATTTTGTACGAAGCATAGTTATACGAAATAAGTTCATGCTAAATATATGTTACACATCACATCATGCATATACAAAACGCCTTGCAATGGCTGCAAGGCGTCTTTGGTGTTTCTTTCTATATATAACGCATATATGGATGAATGGATTGCTTAATGTGGCAAATCGATCTCAAAAATGAACACACCATACGCGGGCATGTTGATCTCATTCTGAAGTGTTGTACCTGACAGTAACTCTTTTGCTTGCTTCTTAAGCTTAATGGGTACTTGTTGATCCGAGTAGTTGAGTAAAAATAAATAAGCTTTATCCTTACCGGAACGGATACCAAGCTCAACTTCGGACGGTACCTCTACCAGGTCATCCACAGGTGAAGATAGCCCTATTTCATCCAGGAGAGCATCTACGACCGGTTCAATGTAAGCCGCTCCATAATACCATACTTGTCCCTGACCTACTGCACGTTTGGTCAATGCAGGACTACCTGCATAATATTCGGATGCATACTCGGCTACGACCTGTACGTCAGGATGCTCCACATGAAGAACTTCGTTAAATCCGGCCGTTGACGTTCCCTCCTGAAGTCGCTCACTCGCCCCTTTCCATTGCAGCTCAGCTGCGGAAATGGTTCCTTTGATTAAGGTAAAGTCCTCTACGGTTACACCACACAACTCAGCGACAGCCCCAGGGAACGGTCTCATGTAACAATGCCCCTTGAGATCCTTATATCCGGTGCGAGCACCGAAAAACAGAGTGCCTCCTTGACTGACATAGGCTTGGAGAAGTTCTGCTGTCTCGTCTGTCATGATGGCCGGGTGAGCATAGATGATCACCTTATATTCGGATAACTCTTCCAGTGTTGTCGTTGGTTGCAGTGTAACCATGTCCGTCGGAATATGACGATACTGGAGCTGCTTATACCAGGAGCGTACACTCTGTTGCTGAAGCGGACCGTGCCACTCGTCCAACTCCCCGTCCCAGATATTATCGTAATCCTGCAGGATGGCAACATCGGCTTGATATGTAGTGCCCGCAATAACACGCCCGATCTTGGCAAACTCTTCCCCTACTTGTGCAACCTCGCGTACCCTTCTGTTGGGCTGATTATGGTAATCATTGATGCCATGCCAGTACATCTCGGTGCCAAATGTTGCCGTCCGCCAGCGGAAGTAGACGAGCAGATCTGTTCCATGAAGAACAGATTGATACGACCATAATCGGATCTGTCCCGGTCTTGGCGTACCCATGCCTATACTGTCGACCCAGCCTCCTGGCCCAGACTGTTGTTCCATGACGCAGAAGTTCGGTGACATATTGCGCACGTTCGACAGTTTCATGCTCCAGGCCCGATCTTGTAATGAGTTATCGTCTGTCCCTGGGAAGATCGTGGCAAACTGCGGATACGAATCATAGGAGAAGAAATCCAACAGGTCTTCTGTCATTTCATGATTATCCAAGTGTCCAAACGTACCGTTCGTTGTGATCCAATGTTTCGGATCCAGTTCCCGAATGATCTCCACCTGAAGTTTGGCAAATGAAATGGTATTTGCTGAGATGAATCTCTTTTCATCTAATGCCAGGTGAGGATTTGGCGATTGGCTGACCATATTTCGGGTAAGGTGAACTTGCTCCCAGTCGGAATAGGTCTGACTCCAGAAAACGGTTCCCCAAGCCTGGTTCAGGTTCTCCAACGATTCATAACGATTCTTAAGCCATTCACGGAAGGCGACATGGTCAGCCTCAGCATAGAAAACATCCATATGACAATTGAATTCGTTATCGATCTGCCATCCAATGAGAGCAGGATGATCTTTATAGGCAATCACCATATTACGCACGATTTTCTCACATTGCTGTCTGTAGATTGGGCTGCTGTAGTTGGTATGGCGTCGCATACCGTGTTGATACAATACCCCGTCCTTATTTGCGTTTAATACTTCAGGATATTTGGATGTTAACCATGCTGGTGGAGTTGCAGTAGGTGTTCCCAAAATAACGCTTAAACCGTATTGATGCGCCAGATCCAGTGCCTTCTGGAAAAAACTAAAATCGAACTGACTTTCTTCCGGTTCAAAGATGGACCATGCAAATTCAGCCATCCGAATAACTGTGATATTCATCTCTTTCATTCTACGGAAATCGTCCTCCCACAACGCTTCCGACCAGTGCTCAGGGTAATAACAGACCCCCATTTTTAATTCATCCAATTGGATTGATTTTGCCACCTTTAATTGCCCCCTTAACCTGCCATATTGCCTCCATTCTATTGGAACCTTCACATATAATAAATGACAAGATTATGCGACTTATAATAAAATATTGTCATTGCTGAATATTCAAATAACAGTGGGCTGAATCTATTTCAGTTCACTACATAAAAATATTGCGTTTAAATGGAGGATGCACGTGAAAGAACACATCTTTCTCCCCAAGCCGGTTTTCCCCAGACATGTATGTTTTCCCGATTTTATTGGAGGGTACAGTGATTTTCCGAAGCATCATGTGAATCGGGAATATCGAACGAAAGATATCAACTTAGATCAATGCTACAATTTGCACCTTGTCCTGGACGGTAAAGGATTCCTGGACACGGGAACCACTCGTTATGAGCTAACACGAGGTCAGGGATTCCTCTACGGCCCCGGTCTCAGACAAACCTACTACTCAGATTTGGATGATCCTTGGAGTATTCGTTGGATTCACTTCTACGGTATTCGTCTCGAAGAGCTGTTAAATGGAAAAGGCGTTGACGAGCCCTGGCTATTTCAATGTTCCAACTTTCCGGTGGTTACCGCGCTCATGGATCGATTACTGGAGCTAGGCAGAGGCTATCAGGTGGAGGACGAGCACAGTGTGGCAGCTACTCTATATGAACTTCTGACCCGATTGCAATCCGCAGCGAGCCAAATCAATGTTTCGTTAAATCACACTTCCGAGCGAATTCGTGAAGCAGGGAATTATATTCGTTCCCATAGTAACGAGCACATTACACTAGACCACGCTGCCGGGATTGCCGGATACAGTACAACATACTTTAGCCGAAAGTTCAGTCAGACGTTTGGAATCTCTTTCCCGGAATTCCTCTTGGAATCCAGGCTACTACATGCGAAACAACTGCTCGCGACAACCAACCTTTCCATTAAACAAATTACACTGGAAACGGGGTTCTCTCAGTCAAGCTACTTCATCCGATGTTTTAAAACCCAGGAAAACGTAACACCCATGCAATTTCGAATAATGCACAATCATTCGTTATAGTCAGATGTTCCTTGAACAAGCTGACGCAAAAGAAGACTCTGCATACAACATGCAGAGTCTTCTTCGGTCATTTTTCACAAATGCTCATTTGTATCTTCGTCCTCGTCAGCTTTATATTCCAATATATCTCCAGGCTGACAATCCAGTGCTTTACAGATGGCATCCAGAGTGGATAAACGGATCGCTTTTGCTTTTCCTGTTTTTAATATGGAAATATTGGCGATCGTGATCTCAACTCTCTCTGCAAGCTCGGTAACCGTCATTTTCCGCTTTGCCAACATCACATCAATATTGATTATAATGGCCATATATTCACCTCAGACCACTAGGTCATTTTCTGATTTGATATCAATCGCTTCCTGTAACAATCTTTGGAGCACAGCGGAAAACACTGCGATGACCAATGAAGCAAAAATAGGAACCATCCCCATAAGAATGAGGCCTGGGGCATCATCTTTCTCTGCTACAACATACACAAATGGCAACATCACAAAATAGAGACTACTGATTACAATAGCACAATATTTTATTGTTTTTAAGGATTTCACTGACATTAGAGAGAACGCTTCATTTTTGTCGATGTAGCTCAACAGACGGAATGCTTGGTACAGTGCAACAATAAACGGAATAACTGACACATACATAATAATCACTATGGGGTATAGTGCACCTGCATAATTCGGATTCACCGGATTGTTTGCTAACCAGGGTATACCGAATATACATAAGGCAAGAACGGGAACACCAATAAGAAACACTGCCAATTTTAAAAAAATGGTTGTACCTCGCTTCACAAAAAGCACCTCACTTGTTTTAAGTGATATGAATTTATCATAATATTTATCGTTTTACAATAAATTTTTATTGTAAAACAGATTTCATTTATTCTTTTGCCCATTAAGAAAGGAAGATCAAAAAATCGCATCTCTCTTTGCTTCAGTGATTCTTGGACACAAAAAAGCCCAAAGATAGCCACTGGATGTGGTTATCTTTGAACTCGCTCATGTGCGCCAGAACAGTCCAGCTTCATCCCGTTCCACCTGCTCGAGCACATTCTCAAAATCGGAACAAGGTGTAATATCATCTACCGGATTCCAGCTGCTCTGTTCATCTCTGGCATACACTTTCCACTGATTTTCTTCCCAGTAAAATCGGGCAATATGCATCTTATCCCATTGATACCGTTCCTCGGCGGGTCTTTCTTCGGTCAGGATCAATTCATTGTCATTCATCTCATATGTCAGCTTCACCATCGTACGCAGTGGCGCAGGTACCTTCTCGTGAATATATCCGTTCATTACGGACTCAATTCTCCGTAACGTAAACAAGTCCAGCATGAAGATGCACATCCTTTCAGCAAAATACGCAACCCTTGATCATTTTACCAGCTGGATTTAGTTACACCAGGAATCTGACCTTGATGAGCCAATTCACGGAACTTAATTCGAGATACCTTGAACTTGCGTAGATAACCCCGCGGGCGACCTGTCACTTCACAACGGTTCTTCAAACGAGTCGGAGATGCATTCCGCGGCAATTTCTGCAATGCCTCGTAATCCCCTTTTTCCTTCAGTTCCCGGCGCAGGTCCGCATATTTTGCCACGATCGCCTGACGTTGCTTCTCACGTACCACTTTTGATTTTTTAGCCATGAATTACAGCTCCTTATCCATTGAATTTATGATTATGACATCATCTTCCGAGTTAAACGGCTTCCACAGGCCATGGCAGGGGATTGTCAAAATGACCCCAGTCGCCCAGCATTTCTTCGTCACTGAGTAGACACTGATCCAGCTCATCTTCAATACTGGCACGTTCCATGTCGATCCCAATCATGACAAGTTCCGTCTGACGATCTCCCCACTGGGCATCCCATTTCTCCAGAACATCCGGCTCGTTACGTAAAATCTCTTCTTTGTCCGCTTCCGGCAATGCAGCGATCCAATGTCCCGCAGGACCGAATTGAATGGATGGTCCCGCCTGACTCAGGCTTGCAGCAACATCCCCTTCGGCCGCGAGCCATACCAAACCTTTGGCACGTACCACTTCTTCCGGCCAGTAACTCATGAATTCAGCCAGACGGGAAGGATGGAACGGCTTTCTGCGGCGATATACAAAGGAACCAATGCCATATTCCTCGGTTTCCGGTGTATGCGACTCCTTCTCCAGTTCCTGAATCCATCCAGCGGACATGCTCACCTTCTCAAAATCAAAGCGGTCTGTGTTCAGAATCTCAGACGGATTCACCTGTCCGTTCTCAGTCCGAATGATCTTGGCGTTAGGCTGTAACTTGCGGATGACCCCTTCGAGCTTGTTCAGCTCGGTGTCATCGACCAGATCACATTTGTTAAGCAACAACACATCACATGTCTCAATCTGATCGATCAACAAGTCTACAACGTCACGAGTGTCCTCATCTCCGGTCGCTTGATTACGATCCAGAAGACTCTGTCCTGATCCAAAATCATGCCAGAATCGATTGGCATCCACCACCGTTACCAGACAATCCAATCGGGCCAGACGAGTCAGATCAATACCCGACTCCTCATCGGCGTATGTAAAGGTCTGTGCAACGGGAACAGGTTCACTGATTCCGGTGGATTCGATCAAAATATAGTCATACTTGCCTTCGTTCACCAGCTTCTCAATCTCTTGCATCAGATCATCCCGCAAGGTGCAACAGATACAGCCGTTGGACAACTCCACCAACTTCTCTTCAGTTCGAGACAAGGTTGCCTCCCCTTAACCAGCGCAGCATCAATATTGACCTCGCTCATGTCGTTAACGATCACGGCAACCTTAAGCCCTTGTCTGTTGTTCAACACATGATTCAAAACCGTCGTTTTCCCTGAACCGAGGTAACCACTCAGTACGGTTACCGGAACTTGCTTTTGTGTCATAGAAATCTACTCCTTATATGTGCAGTCTGCGTAATCCAGACTTTAATAGTAATTATTACGATTAACAACAATGACTATAATCCTGTTGGACGGTCGTTGTCAAACTATTTTTGATTCAACCTGCAAAAAAGGTTGATGACCGCACCTTACACTTTCGCATCCTGATGATACGTTTTGGCAAGAAGTGAGTCATAAACCTCCTCTGTAAATATTCGCACTACATGCGGGATAGGCTAGACAGCGGAACTATCAATATAAATTAGAAGTACGCCTGTACCGGGACATATTCAACAAAACTATATAGATTGAACTGAACATTTACACGAAACGGAGAGGACAGAAAAAACCTGAAGAAGCGGAGCTACAAGCTTTCTGCAAGAAAGCTACATCGGAAGCATACGCTATCCCCGGATTTAACCTTATAAAAAGGAATCAAAAAATCTGGGGATAACAGCGATCGGAAGGTTGTTCTGTCATCGGAGTGATCCGTGTAAATGTTCTTTAGTTCAATTTATATAGTCACCACAGATCTGGCCTTATTGCCCGCTTCCATCCGTTGCCTGAACACCAACACCAGTACCATCGCTGCAATAGACAGCAACGTGCAGATCATAAACATGGTCGAATACGAACTCACCTGTACAATGAGCCCCATCGCCAGTCCTCCCAGAGAGAATCCAAGGTCATACGAGGACATGAAGATCCCCATGAGTACATATCTGGAATCCGCAGGCAGCACAAAAGACAGATATGTGGTTAATGTCGGGTACAACAGTGCCAAGGCAAAACCGCTGAACACCGCGGAGAGATACACCAATGGCCCGATGATCTCCATCAGGCTGAGTAACTGGGTTCCCAGTGCTGCACACAGCATTAATCCTGCCATCAGCCAGGTATTCCAGCTACCGTCGGACGGAATTTTTTACGTAAAATAAACCTGCACAGGATCACAACCAATCCCTGAATCGTCAGAAATACCCCAGCACTCGCCGTTCCGGTGGATACCATATACAAGGGAAGGAAGGTCGCTGTTGCCCCAAAAACGCAGGACGCAAACAGCATCACCACACTACTGATCAGCAGTGGCGTACTGCGCCAGATGCCGCCGAATGAACGACACATATCACCCAAGGTATACGATTTGTTCTGCACGGTACTCCGGGGCAGATCCACATTATATCCAATCAGAAGTGGCAGCGCCGCCAGTCCGATCATCAGCAGCGTAAACGCTAGATCACTGGCATTTTCCCAGATTTGTATGGCGAGGATCGGAATGACCAGAGAAGGAACCATCGTAAACAGGGTGTACATGGACAGCCCTTGTGCCCGGTCTTTGTCCTCCAGCTTTTCCACAATGCCTGCCTGCATCGTCATGGAGAAAAAGGCCGTAGCCACCCCTTGCAGGGCTCGCAACCACAGATACGTCTCCACACCAAAAACAACAAACAGCAGCAACGTCCCGGCATGTAAAAGTAATAGCCATTGCATCACACGAAGCGGCCCATGCTTGCCCAGCAGCTGTGCTGCAAAAGGTCTCAAGAGCATACAGGTGAACATGTATGCCCCCATCATCAGACCAATCTCAGCCTGATTCAATCCGGCGGCCTCGCTTCGCAAAGGCAGAATAATCGTCAAAGCAGAATTCGCCGCAAAAAATAAAAAGGCCAGTATATAAAACCGGATAAAGGAAAAGGATACCGGATTTAATTTTCCATTGGATGTTGCCGTCATTGAAGACTTCAAACGTTCGTCACCACTTTCTCTTCTGGCAGTCAACTCACAGATGTACCTGTAACGGGTCTACGCCGTTCATAGGCAAAAACGATCATTACCGCTCCTAGGATAGCACAGATCATGTACATAAATGAATAGGAAGAGAAGTCAGCAACGGGTCCCATAATCACACCACCCAGAGAAATACCCAGATCCGCCATCGCGATAAATAACCCGATCAGGACGTTCCGATTCAGCTTAGGCAAGACAAAAGATAAATAGGTCGTGAGTGTCGGATACAGGATCGCCTGACCGATTCCCATGAATACAGCACCCACATAGAAAAAGACCACCCCGCCTGTCACGGCAAAACTGACACATTGCGCAGCTACGGCGAGCAGAAACATGGTGCCCATCATGAAGGGAGAATGCCAACTGCCATCGGAAGGAATCCTTTTCCTAAGCATAATTCGAGCCAGTACCACCGTTCCTGCCTGAAGCATCAGATATACGCCGGCATTCCCGTTTGGTACTTGGCTCGCATACAGCGGAATGAAGGTTGTAATCGCGCCAAATACAACCGAGGCAGCGAGCATTAACACACTACAGCGAAATAAATACGGATTCTTCACCAACTGCCCAAATGATTCCCACATGCTCACATTCTGCTCCGATGGATTCTCAGCAGGTTTCTCCTTGTTTGGTTCCATTTTGGCGGTATATCCGAAGACGCCCGTACAGACGGCAATGCCGATCAGAACCACTGTAAAATAATCCATGCCTCCCGCCTGCCATATCCCCAATGCGAGCACAGGCCCCACGATCCCTGGTATGTAACTGAACAACGAATAATACGAAATTCCCTGTGACCGATCTTTCTCCGGAAGTGCATCAATAATGCCAATCTGCAGGGCCATGGAGAAAAACGCTGTCGATACCCCCTGAAGAATACGAGCAAGCAAATAACCTCCAAGTCCCGTAAAGGTATATAAAATCAGCGCAAATCCATTGATAATCAGAATCAGACGTAATATTTTGATCGGTCCGTGCTTTTGAATAATCCGACCTGCCCAGGGTCTGAAGAACATCGTTGTAAACATATAAGCGCCCATGATCAGTCCAATCGTTGTACCGCTCGCACCCAAGGACTCCCTTGTAATGGGATGATCACGTTAAGAATGGCATTGGCACTGAAATATAGAAGAACCAATATGTACAAACGTAGAAAAGGCCAAGACATCGCTCCACTCACAATGGGGCTCCTCCTAAAATGGTATTAAATGCTTCAATAATCGCTTCGCATAATCGGACTGTACGTCCTTAAGTTGCTTGGTCGGAACGATTTCTACAACCTGTCCCTCTCTGAAAATGATTACCCTGTCACAGATATAAGCTGCCGCCTGTATATCATGCGTGATAAAAACATAGCTCAGCTTGTAGATTTCTTTCAGCTCTTTCAACAATTGCAACACCTGAATCTGAACAGACACGTCCAGTGAACTGATCGCTTCATCAAACACGATGCATTTGGGGGCGGTGGAGATGGCCCTGGCGATGCACACTCTCTGAGCCTCCCCGCCGGATAGTTCATGCGGATATTTGGATCTATAAGAAGGGTCCAATCCAACTTGGTTCAGCAACAGATCCACCTTTTCTGAGTTACCCTGATCCTTTCGCAGCTTTTGCTGTGCTTGCATCGGTTCCATAATGGCAGCTTCCACGGTAAGAAACGGATTGATGGAGGATGTATAATTTTGAAAAACGGCGCTGATGTTACCCATCCGTACACGTCGATCCTGTACGTCTTTACCATCGAGCGAGATCGTTCCACGATCCGGGCGTTCAATGCCCAGAATCAGACGGCCCAACGTAGATTTACCGCTTCCGCTTTCACCGATGATACCGAGACACTCGCCCTGCTGGCATTCAAAGGTAACCTGTTTCAAAACTTGTTGTTTGTGCTTGGAGAACAGTCCGCCTTGGTTATATGATTTTTCGATACCTTCCACCTTTAGCATCTAGGAGTCCCCTGCATCAACGCCTTAAAATGATTGCTTAGCTCCAGCCGGGTAGAGACCAGATACTGCGTATAGGCATGCTTCGGCTCTGTCAAAACAGAATGCATGCTGCCACGCTCAACGATCTTGCCGTCTTTCATAACCATCACGTCATCTGCAATCTTCTGGACGACGCCGAGATCATGGGAGATGAACATCATGGAACAGCCCATGCGTTCACGTAATTGAATCAATTGCTCCACCACTTCATATTGAGAGATCGTATCCAGTGCCGTTGTCGGCTCATCCGCAATAATCAGATCGGGCTCAAGCACCAACGCCAGTGCAATCATGATTCGTTGCAGCATCCCACCAGACAGTTGATGTGGATATTGATTCAGAATCTCGCGTGGGTTTCTGAGCATGACGTTTTCCATGGCATGGATGATTTTCTGTTCAATCACGCGGGTGTTCCAGCCAAAATGCTGCTGAAGCGTCTCCCGGATATGCACACCAATGACACAGGAAGGATCAAATGCACTCATGCCATTCTGCAAAATCATACACAGATGCTTGCCCCGCTTACGCCGCATCTCCGGTTCCGAAAGCTGGTTCAGGTCTTCGCCCTGAAATAACATTGTGCCCGATTGGCGAATCCATGGCTTGTTCAGTCGCATGATAGCCCTGCACGTAACGGACTTCCCACTACCACTTTCCCCACGATGGCCATACAGCTTCCCTGTTTGACTTCAAATGAACTGTCATGAATAATCACTTTGCCTGTATTGCTGTCCCATACTTTTAAATGTTTAACCTCGACTATATTCATAAGCGGCCTTTCTCACCTCACTTTCGTAAGACTTGTCAGACTTACCTTGAGAGGTCATCAATTTGGGGTCCAAAGCCACTTGAAGCGCATCCGATAAAAAATTAAAGGCAGACACCACCACCACAATGGCCAGGCCTGGTGCCAACATCAATTCAGGTCTGGAGAACATGACTTCCCTCGCCTCATTGAGCATCATGCCCCACTCCGCATGCGGAGCCTGGATTCCAAGCCCCAGAAAGGAAAGGCCGGAGATCTGCAACATCATCGAACACATGGAACCGCTGGCAATGACAGCAATATCGGCAAAGGTAACCGGAACAATATGTTTGGTTATAATTCTCAGATTAGGCGTGCCGGAGGCTTTAGCGAATTTTACATAATCCATATCAGAGAATTGCATCACAGATGTTCGAATAACGCGGGCAAACCAGGCCCATTTCATCCACACAAAGGCAATCAAAATATTCTCCAGTCCTGCACCCAGAATGCCAACCACCGCCAGTGTCATTACGTATCCGGGGAAAGAAAGCATAATGTCACAGACTCTCATGATCCACGCATCCACTTTCCCCTTGAAGTAACCTGCGATGAATCCAACAATGGCCCCGATCAGAACAGAAAGGCTCAGCGCAACCAGAACCCATAACACACTTGGACGGATGCCATAGATAAGCCGAGATAATACACATCTACCCAGATGATCATTGCCTAATAGATAATCCCAGGATGAGGAGGCATACCGAAGCTTCATGTTCACTTGTCCAGGATCATGCGGCGCAATAAGCGGAGCCAGTACGCCCGCCATAATCGTGACCATAATCACTACCAAAGAGGTCATCGCAAGCTTGTCTTTGCTCAGATTTTTCAGTATTCGCATCAGAATTCCTTTCTCAACCGGGGATTCATCGCCGCATTAATGATGTCGGATAACGTATTAAACAAGACAAAGGTTACAGCCAACATCAGAACATACGCCTGAATAATCGGAAAATCCCTGCTTAAAATGGATTTTACACTGAGCCTTCCGAGCCCCGGCCAGGCAAATACATTTTCAATGACCACCGTACTGCCCAGCACGATCGGGATCGCCATGCAAAAGATGGACACAGCCACCTGTAATGAATTTCTCAGAATATGCAGGGTTACTTTCTTTTCGCTCAGACCGCTTGCCCTTGCATATAATACATAGTCCTCATTCATATTGCTCAGCATGGAACTTCGAACCGTTCGGAAATAAATGCCTGTATAACTCACCGTGATTACAATCACCGGTAGAATGTAGCTTCGATACGAGTCCATGCCGCTGGTAGGTAACAGGTCCAGCTTGACGGAAAAATACCAGATCATCATGGCTGCAAGCCAGTAGGATGGCATGGCGGTAAGGAAAAATGATACGCCTCTGACCGATCGATCCAGCAACTTGCCTTCTCTCATGGCACAGATCACACCCAGCAGAATGGACAGCGCAATAATGAATACCGATGAGACAAGCGTTAACTTCAATGTGTTCATAAAAGCCGGCCCCATCAATGACCATACGGGTTCACCAGATACATAAGAATTGCCAAAGTCCAACTGCACAACAGCCATAATCCAGTTCACATACTGGATCATGAACGGCTGATCGAACCCCAATGCCTTGTTGGTCTGGGCAATTAATTCCTCTGTGATCTGCGGAACTTCCTGTGCCTGTAACACAACAACCGCCGGGTCCAAGGGAGATAGATTAATCAGAACAAACGTTATCAATGAAATGATAATCAGTAAAGGGATGGTTAACAGAATCCTTTTGACGATATAACTTCCCATATCCATCTCCGCTCTATTTAAAATTCATTTTTTCAAAAGGTAGTTCATATTGGGTCTGCTTGAATGAGATTCCATCGAGATTTTCAGGAGCGACTACGGTGACACGTCCATTGGTAATTGGGATGAAGACTGCTTCATCATGGACGATCTTCATAATGTCGGCATACAGGGATTGGCGTGAAGCCTCATCCGTGGAAACCATGACCGCATCGATTTTTTTGTACAATTCATCTGCTTTGGAAATTCCGCTTGTCGTATGCTTGTATGCCGAATCGGACGTAAATGCCGCAATGGTACTTTGTGGATCATAGGCCAGTCCCCAGGTTTGATTAAAGAGCAGGTCATATTCCCCGGTGGCTCTCCGATTCGCAATGGAAGTGGATTCTTCGCCCACAATCTCAAGCTGAACACCCAATTCTTTCATCGAATACTGGATCAATTCAGCCTGTATTTTCTGTGAAGACGAGTTGCTGTCATAGTATAGTTTCATGGCTAAAGGCTGACCGTTCTTCGTTCTCACCTCTTTACCATCCGCCAATGTCCAGCCAGCTTGGTCCAAAAGATTTTTAGCCATTTCCGGATCATAATCCCGTTTCTTCAGGTCTACCTTGGCGTAATTGACATTGGCTGAAAATAGCGTGTCCGCTACAGTCTGCGTTCCGTTAAAAATATCCTTACTGATCGTTTCGCGATCAATGCCACCCCATAGCGCTTCCCGCACTGCCGTTTCCTGAACCGGACTATTCTCGCGACTGCTATTGGCTACGATCATATTAGTATTCATCGCTTCACTTCGAACCACTTGATAACCACCGGATTCAGCCAATTGGTCCATGGCTTCGACATCGATACTATCTGCTCCCCGGTCATCGGTGAACACAAAGTTGATCTCTCCCTTTTGCAATGCCAGGAATGTTGTTTCACCTGCCGGAAGGACCTTGGATGTGATCTTCTTGATTGCAGGTGCACCACCCCAATAGTCTTCATTGGCTTCAAACGTGGCATTCTCTTCGACTTTATGAGCAGTAAGCTTGTAAGGTCCTGTACCGTGGAAACCACTTACTCCGTCTTTGGTTCCGCCATCCTTGAAATCCTTGGGTGATATGAAGACGTAAGGTCTTGTCATGGACAATTCCACCAGTGCCGGATAATAGGCTTCCGACAGCGTCAGCTCCACCGTGTGCTCATCTAAAACATTTACACTTGTGATTTTGGTAGACAGCTTGATCCAGGCATGTTTTTCGGCATTCGCCTGTACTGCATCGATATTTTGTTTAACCGCCTCTGCGTTGAACGGCTCTCCATCATGGAATTTCACATCTTGTCGCAGATGAAAGGTATAGGTCTTCCCATCCTCGGAAATATCCCATGATTCAGCCAGCAATGGCTTGATTCCGTCAGGCGTGTTTTCTACCAGAGACTCATATATCATCCCTTGCGCAGGCATGGAACCTGTATACAGATGGGGGTTCATATCATTAATATCTTTGGCAGAAGCATAGATGAGCTCCGTTTGCACCTGACTATTGGCGGACTCCGTCTGGGCGCCATCTTTCTCTTTGGGCTCTGCTGTCCGCATCCGACGAGCAGCGCAATGGCAGATACCAGCAATAATAACCATTTAAAAGTACTACCTTTATTCACTATATTTCCTCCTGATGATGAAATTACAAGCAGACCTCGTAGGTTACATCGGGCAACTCCGATTGCAGTACCATCTTCCGATCACTGTTATCCCCAGATTTTTTGATCTCTTTTCCAAAGAGAAAATCCGGGGATAAAGGCGACCGCTTCGCTTCTTCAGATTGGTTCTGCACTCTTCGTTATGATGTAAACATCAGGTTCAACTTGATTAATTTGAGATGTAATTAACCCAATTACTCAAAGTCAAAGGCCGGTGCAAATCATGCGGATATCCTCGTCAAAGGATTGGATGACAAAGGCATCGGACAAGCGTTGATTCGGGTGTGCGTCAGCTACTTCCTGAATTTTTGCCTCATATCTGGCGATAAATTGATCAATGGTTGGACAGCTCACATCGAGATGTCTGGCAATGCCCTGGATGATTTTAATGCGATAGTAATCTTCCTTGGGCATACGGGGAATATCTAGCTCCCCTTCGCGGTTCATGAACGTTTTGCGGAATGGGACTGCTGAAAAGTCAAAATATTTCCCTGCCGAATCGGGTTCCGAGAATGGATCAATCAATAAGGAGGTGTACCGTATGTATAATAAATACTCTTGATGAATGACCTGCAGTTGATTGAAATTCTCGATATCCTGGCGTGATATACTCTCTAATCGAACCGGATAGTTGTCATCCGTCATGAATTGAAGCAGGTTCACTTTCTGAATATCAAGTCGGTCCGTAATATTCATAATCTCCTGCCACTGTGCCCGCATTTCCCGTATCAAAACTTGTGTAATCGGACCTTCAGGATACATCTTGTATACGTATTTCTGAGTATCTGGAGCTCCAAAGATGGCTTCTAATGAGAAGTCATTCATGAACAAGGGCGGATGAACGTACAACGAGATATTTCTCGTTTCCGCCTCCAGTGGAGATCGCATCACTTCCAGCGCAATACCCAAACGTTCATAAACTTGGCGTAACATACTGACCTGTTCAGACGGGTAACGAGTGGAACCGATATAGACCTTTTTCTTCACCCCTGTAGTAATCACATGATTGGACGGATGTTCGTGCATCCAACGGGTATCTCCGAGGTAGGTAGAGAAACTGATCACTTCCGGCGCTGCATTCCGCTCTCTCATATAATGGGTCACGAGTCGATTCGACCCAAACGTTGGAGAAATTAAAATGATACATTTCAGTTGTTTGATGAATTCATTTTTCATTTTTTCCAATACATCGATATAAGCATCGGTGGTAACCGCCAAAATGAGTGTATCCCATTCCCCCTCAATGGTGTCATATCCCTTGAACACATGATCAACGAAACACTCACCTGCGAGCGATTGATGTTTCTCATTTTGAATGCTGACCTGAATACGTTGATTGCTCTGTTCGAGGGCTGAGAATACGGACGCTGAACGAACCGATTGTCTCCCCGCAATGCCTATTAAGCAGTTGAGATGATCTTTGAGCGTTACCGCAAGCTGAATGGATGCAGGCCCGGTTCCAAGTAACAGAATTCGCTGAAGATTGCTCATATAAGCCTCCTTAATTCAAAGTTCAATCTGTAATCCATTTGGACGCACTTGGATGCACATGCATACCTATGCTTTTTGATACAACGCAATATCAAACACATCATCCGGGCGCAGGATTTGGTCCACCAGCTTCCACTTGCTGCTGTCCGTCTCTTCCATCGGATAATTGAACAACGACTTCAACTGATCACCGTATCTCATGGCTACAACCACCTGTGCATTCGTCAGGGCATGCAGTTGATCAAGCAGCTCATATTTAGGGGCCACCGTAGAGCTGAAAATGATATGGGTTGCTTCCCTGGTATAATCCAGATCCTCCAGCAAGGTTGACTCCAAACGAATCTTCAAACCCGTGCCCAATGTCTCCACCACTTTTCGCCCGAGTGTAATGGACTCTTCATCAATATCGATCCCGACAACCTGTGCACCTGTTCGCTTGGCGATGAGTAATGGTGTCATTGGGAATGAACCGGAGCCTACCAACAACACTCTGGAATCGGAGGTGACATGGAAGCTGCCAAATTCTTTATCGATACACTCTTCTATGTTTTTGAAATAATCGGCAATCTGCACATCCCCGTTCTCTAACTTTAATGCACGATATTTCTCCATGATCGCCACACACTGGGCGGATTTATTTCTTAACTGCCACACAAGCGAATCAAGCTCTTCCAGCTCGGAATGCTCCAACTGTTCCCAGGCTGCCTTATTCTCCTGATCGGTCACAAAGCGGGAGTAGTCATTGATCACAGCTTCCAGCTCCGAACTATGCTGAATCGTATGATCATACTTGCTCGCGAGCTTATCAAATTTCTCTGCAAATTCACTCAAACATGTCTGAAAATGAACCAATGTGATCATTTCTTTTCCCCCAATACGTTGTCTCGATCATGTCATGTACCTCATGCGTTTATAACGCTCCATTCTGCTGGAGCATCTATGAAGGCTTTGCCTTGAGCCACGATGCCAACCGATCCCTCAATCGTAATGCTCCCAAGTTCTGCGCCATCCCACTGGGCCGCTACTTTAATCGCACCACCGGGCTGCTTGATATACTGCGTAATCTGCCTCTGCTGGCTCCATGCGAGATAGGCTCCCACGGAGGCCGTACCCGATCCACATCCTCTCTCCCAGATCAGACTATCCAGCTCCGGAACATAGATGAGTGGGGCCATTTCTTCCGAGTGTGATTGATATAACAAGATACCGATCAGCTTATCTCCCAGGGTTAATCCCAGTAACCTTGCAAGGGTCTGTGCCCTTCTCTTCATCGTATCGTCGAAGTCATCGACTTCAATCACGATATGGATGAACTCAGCGTACCGGATGATCACCATATCGAGCTCGATGCCTTCGTAACGGATTGTTCGCTGCTCAATCTGCTTCGGAACCGGCATGGTTACCTGACAGTTGTATTCGTTCTGCTGCTTCTTCACATGGCACATGATCAATTGATCGGTTCCGGAAACCTCCAGCATGATATCCATAGACTCCTGTTGTACCAGTCCTGCTTCAGATGCGAGGTGTGCTGCAAGTGCCATGCAGGCATTGCCACAGAACTCTCCTCCGGCCATTTCCAGACGGGCCACAGCTTCCGGTCTCCTCGTTGGTTCAATGAATCCCACTTGTTCAGCGTAAACGTTATCATACGACATTAGACGAGTTGCAATATGATTGTATTTCTCTGCTGCATGATCCGTTTTAACCAGAATCGTCATGTTTTGAGTGGGACTGAACTTGATAAAATCGATCTCCTGTTTCATCGCAGCGACTACTCCTGTTCTTCTTTTTTTATCTAATAGTAATTATTACGATTAAAGGTCGAGAAAAATATAGCACATCCTTTTGGGGAGCGTCAACAAATATTTCCATTAAAAAAAATAAAATTTAACAATACCTTTAGCTGCCCTTCCTGTAAGAAAACCCAAACAGAGCTGACGCTTTTGCGCCAACCCTAGCCATAACTACACCATATATTAAGATTCAACGACTCGTCGTCCCGAGACCGCTCTTATCAAATAAATACGAAAAACGGTTGCCGTCGAACGGAACCGTTTCGATCTGGATATGACCCAGTGATTCACTATACTCATCACTCTTGATGTGCTTGCACATTGTGCAGTGCTTTCTCAGCCAGTGCAGCCAGAAGATGTGCTCCGAGCGGCAATGCCTGTTCATCCACATCAAAGCCAGGGTGATGCCACTCATGCGGGCCAGAGGTGCCCAGGAAGAGGAACAGGCCGGGAACTTCTTTTTGATAAAAGAGAAGTCCTCACCTGCTGGAGAAGGTAGCGGTCTAACACTATTCAATCCAATCTCACTTGCAACTTGCTCCGCCGCAGATGCGAGAGACTCATCGTTGACCACGGCAGGTGGTCCCTGAATCCAGCGAACCGTAGCACGTGTGCCATAGGCCGCCGCAACACCCGCTACCACCTGATTGAAACGCTCGCGAATCCGTGCACGCACTTTCTCATCAAAGGTACGTACCGTGCCATCGAGTATCGCTTCATCCGGAATAACGTTCCAGGCTGTGCCGCTGTGTAGCTTGGTGACACTGATTACGGCACTCTCCTGTGCTCCTACATTACGACTCACAATGGCCTGTAATGCCGTAACAATATGTGCGGCAACCACGATTGGATCAATGCCGGCTTCAGGCACGGCTGCATGGGTACCTACACCTTCCACTTTGACAACAAAACCGTCTGCTGCTGCCATCAATGCGCCTTCCCGAATGCCCACCGTACCTACCTGGAGATCAGGCTTGTTATGTAATCCGAATACCGCCCGAACATCGGACAATGCGCCGCTCTGGATCACTTGCCGAGCACCCGTTGCTTTTTCCTCCGAGGGCTGGAATATCAACCGTACTTTTCCCGGCAAACTGGACTCGCGCTGTTTCAGTAATCGTGCAGCACCAATCAGAATTGCCGTGTGTGCGTCATGTCCGCAAGCGTGCATCTTTCCATCTACCTGGGAGGCAAATTCCAGCTTTGTCTCTTCCTGAATGGGCAGCGCATCAATATCTGCTCTTAGGGCAACAACAGGTCCGTCCCCTTGGCCTACTTCAGCGACAAGCCCTGTCCTCAGCGCATATTCGTCTGCAATACGGACGCCTTCCTCTTCCAGCCAACTGCGAATGGCTGCTGTCGTCTCCTTTTCCTCGCCGGACAATTCCGGGTTGCGATGCAGATGTCGCCGAATGGTGATTAAACGTTCCGCAAATTCTTCCGCCCGTTCACCGTGAAGTTCATGCTCGGGGCCCTGTACTTGTTGCTCAGCCTGTTGTTTAGGCTGTTCCAGATCACTTTTCATCACATGGCCTCCCATTCATATATATTCACTGCTATATTAACTGCCTACTTCTATCCGATTGCAGCTTCCTGTTCCTTGGATTCCAGTGCAAATTCACTGAGTCCCTGCTCTGCCAGAATCTCACGCAACAATTCGAATGAACGAATTCGCTTGGCAAAGTCCCGTGTAGCTGTAGTCACAATGAACTCTTCCACGGCAAAATCCTGCTGGAACTTCAACAGTGCCTGACCTACGGTTTCTTTTGTACCCCGGGTCACACTTGGCTCCAGAATTTCGATCCGATAGGTTTCGTTTGATTGACGTCCGAATTCTTCCGCCTGCTCCACAGAACCAACGGTCAGCACCTTTCCACTCTCCAGATGAATCTTCACCAGCATATGCTCACTCGCAAGTCCTTCCGCTTCTTCCTCACTCTCGGCCACAATTAACGATATGGCTAATGCAGCGTAAGGCTCCCGTCCCTGGGAACGATCAAATTGTTCACGATATACACGGATCGCTTGAAGCGCTACCTCTATATTACTGTTAATGAACAGTGAAAAGACATATGGGAGTCCCAGTTCCGCAGCCATGCTTGCACTATCGACACTTGCTCCAAGCACATACAGTTCCGCTGGAATGTCCGACACAGGCGAAGCGCTGAGACCTGCAAGTGGATGTGATGGATCTTCAAGCGGCTCATTGTGGATGTATCGTTTCACCTGAACAATTTTCTCTTGCAGAGATGCAGCTTCCTGAATACCTTCCTGTAACGCCTGTGTTGAACGGGGTAATCCACCTGGTGCACGACCGATTCCCAGGTCAACTCTTCCGGGTCCGAGCGCTGCGAGGATATTGAAATTCTCGGCGACTTTGTATGGACTATAATGCTGGAGCATTACTCCGCCAGACCCCAGCCGAATCCGCTTTGTATGCGCAAGCAAGTGGGAGATGAGTACCTCCGGGGAGGAACCTGCAACATGCCCGGAATCATGGTGCTCCGATACCCAGAACCGATGGAATCCAAGCTGCTCTGCCCGCTGTGCCAGCTCAATTGTATGCCGAAAAGCATCCACTGCCGTTTCCCCTTCATAGATAGGGGTCTGATCCAAAATGCCAACACGAATACTCATATCCTTCTCCTCCTTGATTGTGCTGAACCGCTGTTCTTGAATCTTACAAACAATCTATAACTGCCGCAGCAGTTCCCCGAAGGGCTCTGCCAATGGCGAATATTCTTCCTTTAACGTGACAACGCTGATCTGCAACGATACACCTGCTACCTCATGTACCTGAATGGGGAACAGCTCCTGATTCTGCACTTCCTTCTTCACCGTGAGTCCCGGGAGAAAGGCAATACCTGCCCCTTGCATAACCAGCTTCTTAGCCGTCTCCGAATTATCGACATGATATGTAATATTCGGCGGATGTTCCAGCGAGTCGAAAGCCCGGTGAATGCGAAGCCAGTCCAGTGAACCACATTCAAAAAAGACCAGTTGCTCATTCCGGATGGCTTCCATGCTGACATGCCCGCTCTCAATGAATGGATGCCCTTTGTACACATAGAGCTGGATCGGATCTTCATAAAAAGCAACCGTACGGATCGCAGGATGCATGACCTTGCGCACAAAAGCAAGATCGATCTCTTGACCAAGCAGTTTGGCAATCAGCTGATCCGTCGTTGCTGTCGTCAATTTGATGTTAATTTCGGGGTAAGCTTCCTTGATCTTGGGTAGAAAATCGGGAATAACATAGTTAGATACCGATACTGTACTACCGAGCCGAAGCGCATCCGGTGTTGATCGCCGTTGCTGAATCTTCTGCTTGCCCTTCTGAATCACTTGCAGCACTTGCTGCGCATATGGCAGGAATTTCCGACCTTCCTCTGTCAGCACGATTTGCTTGCCAAGCCGATCAAACAACTTGCAGCCCAGCTCCCTTTCCAGTGACTGAATGCGAGCTGTGACCGAAGGTTGGGACAAGAAGAGTACTTCGGCAGCCTTATTGAAGCTTCCATAATGATTGATATATACAAATGCTTCAATATTCTCGATATTCATGAGCGCCTCCGTATCCACGTCCGCAGACGTTTGATCTTATATTGATTTATCCAATACATTTACTTGGTTTTATGATATCGTAATCCCATCCTTTTCCAGTGTCAATATCAATTCATCCAGCGAGCGATCCAGACGTGTAGTAATATCCGCCGAAAGCACAAATTTCCCATCATCCAATCGTTCGATTCCCTGATCCACAGCATACACGCCACCCAAGATATGTCTTCCACCAAGGGCTGCCAGTACAGGCTTCAATGCATAATCAATGGCGAGCAGATGAGCAATGGACCCACCAATAAAGAGTGGAAGTGTCAACTTACCCCGTAACCCTTCTTGTGGAATCAGATCCAGGAACAGTTTGAGCACTCCCGAGTAAGATGCCTTATATACCGGCGTAGCCACAATAACTGCATCCGCCGCTTCCACGACAGCAAGTGCATCACGAATGAATGAGCTGTCAAACCGGGCTTGCACCAGATCCTCAGCGGGAAGATCCACAACATGAATGACTTCAACGGTGATGCCTGCCTCCGTTAATTTTTGGCTGCTGTAATCCGTCAGACCTGTCAAACGTGAACGTTTGGAAGGTGATCCGGCAATAATGACAACATGTGACATAAAGTATTCCTCCTTGGGGTAGCGGTCAGGCCGCTCCTTTTACTTTGGGGTCCAGCCGATCGCGAATATCGTCTCCAATCAGATTAACCGCCAGTACAAACAAAGTGATCGCCAGACCCGGGAACGTACAGATCCACCAGGCAACCGTCAGATAACCTCTTCCTTGTGAGAGCAATGCGCCCCAATCCGGTATTTCCTTCAACACCCCAAGTCCCAGAAAACTGAGTCCGGAGCCCGTTAGAATTGATGTCCCTACGCCCAGCGTAGCCATGACCAGCAAGGGTGACAACGAATGTGGCAGTACATGTTTCCAGAAAATACGTGTATTGGAACCGCCCAGTGAACGTGTCGCTGTAATGAAAGGCAGACCTTTAACTGATATGACCTGCCCACGCATCACCCGTGCGTAGCCCGGAATGGAGGAAACCGCAACAGCCAGTGCAATATTCATCAGTCCTGGCCCGAGAGCAGCTGCAACAGATAATGCAAGCAGTACGCCGGGTACAGCCATCAGAATATCAACAGCCCGCATGGTGATGGTATCAACAATACCTCCGGCATAACCGGAGATAATACCAAGAGCACTGCCAACAATCCCGCCTACAAGTACCGAGGCGAATCCAATGAGCAATGAATCTCTGCTCCCATGCACAACCACGCTGAAGATATCTCTGCCAAAATAGTCCGTCCCGAACAGGTGCGCAGCAGAGGGAGCCTGCAGGATGGCATCCGTCATCATCTGAGTTGGATCATAGGGGGCAATCCAGCCTGGCACAATCGCACATGCCACGGTAAATACCACCACCAGCAATGCTGCATAAAAGAATAATCGGGATACCGCGAATGAAACGCGATAACGCCAAGGGCGGCGATTCCACAGACGGATACGTCCTACACTGCCCGCCCATGCTTTTTTGTCACCAGCCAAAGGTTTCATGCTCATGAGCACCAACTCCTCCTTTCATACTCCGCGTCAGGACACTTCTGACTGTTCCATCCAATATCATGTGCGGACTGCACGCCGAACCCGGGGATCAATGTACGAATACGAGATATCCACCAGCAAGTTCAAGACGACATAGATAATTGAGGTAAAAAAGACGACACCTTGCACCACTGGCAGATCCTTGGCCATTAGCGCATCTGCAATAATCCGGCCGATTCCTTGTCTGGAGAAAACGGTCTCCACCACCACGGTTCCAGCAAGCAGATCACCGATCAGCATGCCGATTACCGTTACTGCAGGAATAAGCGCATTACGCAGTGCATGACCATACATGATGGCACGTTCCGAAAGTCCTTTGGCCCGTAATGCCACGATAAACGGTTCATTGATCACTTCCAGCATGCTGTTACGCACCATCCGTACAATAAATCCTGCACCCACAAGACCCAGTGTGGCAGCCGGAAGAACCAGTGAGCTGAATCCGTCGGAACCCATCGCCGGGAACCAGCCAAGCTGTACTGAAAATAACAGGATGAGCAGTATCCCCGTCCAGAAGGTTGGCATGGAAATGCCGAACAGTCCAACGAGCCGGGCGACGAAATCAATCACGCCATTGCGATGGATCGCAGACAGTACACCAAGTGTAATTCCAATCGTGATGGCAATGATTGAACTGAGTGCGGTCAAAGCCAGTGTCGCTGGAAAATGTTCCAGTATTTTTGGCAAAACCGGATCCGAATTGATCATCGATTTACCGAAATCCCCACGCAGCATATCACCAAAATAGTTCGCAAACTGGATGTAAAACGGCTGATCCAGTCCAAGCTGAACCCGCAGATTCTCGATCATCTCCGGGGTAGCCGAGGACGGGTCCAGCATGAGTAGAACTGGATCACCCGGCAGGAGATACATGATGCAGTACACCAGCACCGAAGCTCCGAAAATAACCAGAAGCGATGTTGCGAGTCGTGACAGTATCGTTTGAACCATACCGGGATATCTCCTTCCTGAATCTGGATTGGTCGTTCCTGTTAGGGCTGAATGCGAACGTCGTTAAAGAGTGGATACCCCAGTGAATCAAACTTGATGCCTTCGACCTTTTTGGATGCTGCGACGGTGTACGGGAATACATAGATCGGCAGAATTACCGCTTGCTCAATCAGATATTGTTGAATCTGATTGTAGATCTCGACACGTTTATCCGCGTCACTCTCCACGGCTCCCTGCTCTAACAGTTCATCGATCTTTGGATCAGACAAACCGGATAAGGTCGGACGCTGGCCCTCTGCACTCGTATGATAGAAAGCGTACAAGGCATTTGGATCAGAATTGACCTGACTGTTGCCATAGAGATCATAATCCCAGTTCTGATAGATAACCGTTGCCACGTCTTTTGTAATTTCTACTTCAACAGCGATACCAACCTGTTTCAACTGCTGCTGGATAATGGCGGCGATGTCATTACGTTTCTCGCGATTGGGCGAACCATCGACATAACGCAGGGTCAGTTTCTGGCCCTCTTTGGCACGAATACCGTCAGCGCCTTTCACCCAGCCTTGTTCATCGAGCAGCTGATTGGCTTTATTGATGTCCGGGTTGATGCTTCCTTCCAGCGATGCATCATAACCCAGAATTCCAGGAGACAGTGCAGACCACGCACGTTCGTAGTTGCCCAGATACAATGTTTTGACAATCGATTCAACATCTACAGCGGATTGTACTGCCTGCCTTACTTTCACATCATCCCAAGGCGCTTTGCGCAGATTGAAGAAGAGTGTGTACGGCAGTCCAACCGTATTGGCCTGTAACAATTGCTGGTTCGGATCGTTTTTTAATGCAGCGATATTCTGCGGTGGAACCGTCTCGGCAGCGAGTACCTGATTACTCTGTACACTTCCGATGCGCGTCGCTTCTTCCGGTACAATCTTGAATGTGATCGTATCCACATGGGGCGCGGCTTTATTTTCAACCGTCTCAGGTCCCCAGTTGTAATCCTTGTTTTTGGCAACGACGATATCCGCATTTTCATCCCATTTCACAAAGGTATACGGACCTGTTCCCACCGGATTTTTACCCAGCTGGTCACCATATTTTTGAGCAGCTGTTGGGGATACGATCCCCAGAAGCGCCTGGCTTAAGTTACCGAGAAAGGCTTGCGATGGTGATTCCAGATTTACCTTGATGGTATATTCATCAATGACTTCGGAGGAGCTATACGGTCTAATCAGGGCCAGAGAATTGGCAGCTTTGGTGGCCGGATCAATCACCCGGTCCAGATTGTATTTCACGGCTTCCGCATTAAAAGGTGTACCATCATGGAACTTCACGCCTTCACGCAGCTTGAACGTATAACTCTTGCCGTCCTCGGATACGCTCCATTCCGTGGCGAGCCAAGGTTTGATGGAACCATCAGGCAGCTGCACGACCAGATTGTCGTAGATCGTTCGGATGGC
Organism: Paenibacillus sp. OVF10; assembly: GCA_022836915.1. Lineage (GTDB taxonomy): Bacteria > Bacillota > Bacilli > Paenibacillales > Paenibacillaceae > Paenibacillus. Next base: position 6,498,777 of record CP094668.1, read on the forward strand.
ACGTACTGTTACGGCAAGCCCACTGCGATGAGGGTCAAGCGTATCCGGTGAAGTCGCGAGTGCAAAAGTCAGGTTGCCTCCTTCAGCTTGCCCGGCCTGATCCCCGCCCGAAGCCTGTGCTGCACCGTTCGTACTGCCTCCCGCCGCTCCGCAACCGGATAATACCATCACCAATACTGCTGCCAATGCCATATATTTCATCCATGAGATAGACCTGTTCATATCGCTTCCCCCTCTGTGTATACAGGTGTCATTAAATTGATGTTTATACCAATACTCTATATATCCTATGAGTTAAGTCGGTTTTAAGATAGTGTGAATCGTAGTAATTGCTTTTTTTACGGTTGGAGAAAACAGCAGACAAAATCAGATACTCGTTCGCTCCCTATCCGTCATGCCAAATCAGATACAACTTGCTTCTTCGCAGCCGTATAACGGTTAACCGGAATCTGTACCCCAAGATTCCCCCGCAATGTATCGTGTTCATAGTCCGTACGATACAGACCGCGTTCTTGCAGAATTGGAACAACCAGTTCCACAAAATCAGACAATCCACTTGGCAGCTCAGAAGCAATAATGAAACCATCTGCTGCTTCCGTCTCAAACCATTCCTGAATCTTGTCAGCGACCTGCTCTGGTGTGCCCAGGAATTTGCTGCGTGGTGTTGCTGCCCGCAGAGCCACTTCACGCAAGGTCAATCCCTGCTCTTTGGCATCCTTCTTGATCTTGTCGGTTCCACTGCGGAAACTGTTGCTTCCAATGCCATTCAGCTCCGGGAACGGTTCATCCAGCGGATATTGGGAGAAATCATGGTGTTCGAAGAAACGTCCCAGATAATCCAGCGCTTTATCAATGGTAACCAGGCTCGCAATCTCCTGATATTTCTGTTCCGCTTCCTCTTCGGTCTGTCCAACAATGGGATTGATGCCTGGCAGAATAACAATATCCTGTGCAGAACGTCCATAGGAGGCCGCCCGTGTTTTGACATCCTTATAGAATGCCTGTGCATCTTCAATCGTATCGTGTCCGGTAAAGACAGCATCCGCTTCTTGCGCCGCCAGCGTTTTGCCATCTTCTGATGAACCTGCCTGGAATATCACCGGCTGTCCTTGCCGTGAACGGGCAATGTTGAGCGGCCCTTGTACGGAGAAAAACTCTCCTTCATGATTAAGCGTGTGCAGCTTGGATGGATCGAAGAATACGCCGCTCTCTTTGTCTCTTACAAAGGCATCATCTTCCCAAGAGTCCCACAACCCTTTGGTTACCTGTAAATATTCTGCGGCAATGCGATAACGTTCCGGATGCGAAGGGTGACTGCTCTTACTATAGTTCTTCGCTGTACCTTCCAGCGGAGAAGTCACAACGTTCCAGCCTGCACGGCCATCGCTGATCTGATCGAGGGAACCGAACTGTCTGGCTACGGTGAACGGATCACTATAGGATGTTGAGAGGGTACCCACCAGTCCAATGCGTGAAGTAACGGCAGCCAAAGCGGAGAGGATACTGATTGGTTCGAAGCGATTCAGGAAATGCGGAATGGATTTCTCGGTAATATATAGACCGTCTGCGATAAAAACAAGATCGAACTTGCCTTCCTCCGCTTTCAGTGCCTGACGTTTGTAGAATCCAAAGTTAACGCTGGCATCCGACAGAACCTCCGGGTGTCTCCATGTGGTGTTGCTTCCTCCAACCCCATGAATAATGGCTCCAAATTTCAAACTGCGTTTCGCTGTCATATGCACTCCGCCTTCCTTGGATTAGAATCTTCAAAAGAATGATCAAGGGCCAACTGAACTGATTACGTATGCGAAATAACTTAAAAGTTAACTATTCCTATGAGTTTGGTTTGTTTTAATTTCACAAATCTTATCACTGCCCCGTAAAAGGGTCAACAGCGTGACTAATAGATTTTTTCTATATGAACATTGAAGATGTAAATAAGACCATTTACATCCCAAGTGAGCCATAACTTATGAACGTTCCAGCTGCTGTACAAATGCGATCTTGCATCATGCAACAGCCGGAACGGCTTGCTTCAAAGGTATATATTAACTCCCGTTAGACTGCTGTCGCTTCGTCCGTTCGTGCCAGAAGTTCCGCCAGCTTCTCCAGATCAGGTTCCAGCAAGGCTTCAAATTTGCCGTCCCCTCCCACTTCAATGACGGGTACATGCCGAATGCCATATTTTGCTTCAAGCACATCACGCAGCACATCATTTCCCTGCACTTCAATGTTCTCAAAAGGCTGGTTTCGCTCTGTCAGAAATGCTTTCACTTCCCCGCAGAAATGACAGCCTGTTTTGCTCCACAGCACGACTTTTTTGGTTGATGATGACATCGACATACCTCCTGATTGGTTTTAAGATCAAGGTCTGGGTGATTAACTATGAACGCCCTAGACCTTCAATTCCCATCTGTTAAATAAGAATTATGGCTCTAAATGTACTCCTGTGCCCTTCCTGCGTCAATGGATCTGCTAATAGAATAAACCTATAACCAAATAGAAAGATTAAATTATAAATTTGAAAGATGGCTTATTTTACAGGATTGAATCGCTCTGCTTCAGTAGTCTAGCTAACAACTCATATGTAATATTCGGATGCGGAATGAATCAGAGCGATTACACAGGGTACCGCTACATTTTCCATTCCGCATCATACTGCTAATCTGGATAAACAGATCGCCTGACATTACAGATCTGGGTTCAAGAGCTGAGGTGGGGCAATAATGGGCCATCCTTCTTCCATCGAATCCAGTTGGTCTGCAGACACGCTGACAATATGCCCAGAATGTACACCCCAACGTTCTGCCGCATAGACCGAAACAAATCGTCTCCGCTTGTCTCCGCTGATCTGATATCGAATCTCGGGTGCATCCACTGCGGCAACAATACTTCCTTCTGCCCAGCCATTGTGAGAACCATGAACCGCTGTCATATGCACCTGTTGTGATTCCCTCGGCCATCCTTGCACGTCCCCCGCTGATATCAGTGCTTCTCCGGCAGGAATGGCGAGCAGGTCCGGCTTGGCAACCTGAACAGGTGATATTCCACGCGGTACAGGGATGTTCAGCTTACGCCGCCGACCGCCGGTTAAAGTATAGACATCACCTTTGGCATCGGACAGGAACGAACCTTCCGGGTAGAAGTCATAACTGTGTCTGAACTGTAATGCTGGATCTTGGCTACCCTGCGTTGAGATTAGCTGACGCGGATCCATTGGGTTTGTGTCACCATCCTCTTGTTGACCGGATGGGGTACCAGAGGTTTGTTGTCTAGCCAAGCGGGAGGTTTCGGCAACCAGCGCATGGGGATCTCCCCACTTTTGGCTATAAAACTGCTCGTTATCCTTATTCACTACAGCAAAGTCTTGCTCACCCAAGGCTTTCATACTGACACTTCCGAAGTGGTGGATAAAAGCATCCCCGGCTACTGCAAGCTGGTATCCTGCCAGCTTCACCCGGATGATCCAGTCATCATCTTCGAAATTGCCCACCGCGTACCCTTCGTCCAGATAACCTACCCGTTCCAGCAGCTCCCGTGAGAACAACCAGCAGAACCCGACCAGGCGATCGGTTATTCGATGTTTGTCTGCATCCGGACGATTATGTGTGGCTGCAAAAGACCACATCTCTTCTACCTCACGGTACGGAACCTGAATCTGCTGATCCCCGCCAATATAGTTGGTCACCGGACCCACCACACCAATCTTCGGATCACTGGCAAGACAAGTCATCATGTTATCCAGCCAGCCTGGAGTAACGAGCGTATCGTTGTTCAGCACGATGATATGTCGACCTCTCGCCATCATCAGCCCATGATTGACACCTCCGGCAAACCCCGGTTCTTATCCAGGGCAGCCACCCTCACCATGCCGCCTTTGCGGAGCATGGCCTCGGCAGTTCCATCCTTGGAGGCATTATCCACGACAATGATTTCGAAAGGGGCAGGGGTATGCTTTTCGATACTGGACACACATTTCAGCACATACTCCCGCTGATTGTACGTGGGGATAATAATGCTAACTCCTTCAAAAACAAGACCAAACGAGCTCTGTCCCTGGCGGACACCTTCGTTGTATCCTCTGGTATACCCCTGTTTGTAGAGCCTCGCGCCTTTGGCTGTGCGCCTGCTTTTGCCTTTACGTCTGGATTTCCGCATTGAGCGGCGACCTGCTGCATGCAGGACTGCCATGTCAGATCGCGAGACATCGTGCTGTGTGGCACGACGGGCCTCTTTTTTCATTGCTTATGCTGCCATTCCGGTTGTTTTCACTGCGGCTGTTGTCACTGTGAGTGCTGATATTTGGAATGATGTTCAGATGACTGTGACCCTTTCGACGGACGACGTTTCGAGCCTTAACCTTGTTGCTGCGGCTATGACGTTCTTCCCCGCGCTGTTGATCGGGTGTGCTCATGTTGCTCCCTCCATTTCCACTTGTCCTTGAGGCCAACACGCACATGACCGGCCCCCGGACGCCACTAGAGTTGAAGCTCTCCTGTTACCAGTTTGTCAGCCAAATGTCCAAAATCCAGAGCGACCTTGCCGAGTTCACCTGCAATTCGCCGACACAGAATGACCGCCGGAATTCCCGCCGCCACCAACGCGATATCAAAAGCATGTTCTGCGGTTTGTTGCATCACCCTCGGTATATCCATAACTCCTGCCACAGAACCAATGATGCCTGTGACATGAATCCCCCGGTTATGCAGCAGTGCCGCAAGCTCTGGTGCCTGGCTGCCTATGAGCAGAACCCGCCGTCCTTGCAGCAAGGGCAACACCAGGCCGGACTGATGCAGACTGTAATTGATCGTGGAACTGGTCAATTTCAGCCGGGACCAGTCGATCCCGAAGTAGCGCAATACCGGGAATAACAGCCCCTGGAATGTCGGCGCCCGCGAGATCGGCACGCCAACCCAGTCGGCGGCCTGTATGGCTTCCGCAAGCATCGCGCGGATGTCGGGGTTGAGCATGGCACCCCTGCATAGGGCAGAAACGGTGCCAGCTCCTGCACTTCCTGGCCTGGCAGCACCGTATCGGCTGCCAGCGTGAGCAGTTCGCCATCTCCGAGGCGAACGACAGACAAGGGGCGCTGCGCATCCAGCGCCGCCGTGATGTGTCCAGCCATCTCATGCGGGCTGGACAGCCGGGTCAGGCTGGGCGCGTATTGGCGGAATCCCGCCGCGATCAGATCTGCTGCCGCCACGGCAGGCAGAATGTGATCCGGCGGGATGTGCTGCGCCACCAGCGCCTCCCCGCCGGCGAATACGCCGTCGCGGTAGCCCTCGGCGTAGCCGCCGGGCACGGCCTCCGCCTGCACTGCGTGCTCCGCGGGCGGAGGCGGCAAACCCTTCGCGCTGCCCGCCTTCGCGCCGGCAGCGCCTCCCCCGCGGGGGCGACACCCTTCGGGTGTGTCGCCTGGCGCGGTGCGGGGCCAGCACCGCTGGCAGGCATCGCCTGTGGCGTGCTGGCTTGCGGTGCTGGCATGGGCGCACGGCGCATCGCCGTGCGCTGCTTGGCGCGGGCAGCGGCACGCCGGCCCCGTGCTGATGCAGGCCTACGCCAAGCAGTGGCCTGGCGCAGACCGGCTTTGCCTTTGCCGGTGCGGCTGGCTTTTGCCGCTTTGCTCGCGCTCGCAGAGCCAGCTTTGCCTGCTCTGCCAACAACACTGCCTGTGCTGCTCGCTTTCCTTGCACGGACCTTATGCGATGCGCCGGCAGATGTACCCGCTTTGGTCAGGGTACTACGTTTCCCTGACTTCACACCTCTGACTCCAGCAGACCCTGTATCTGCTGCTGCCGGAGTGCCACTGCCCATAAATACGGCCGGGTGGATGCCCCGGGGTTTACCTGACACGGTGGCCCTAGCAGCCCCGTTGCGTGTCACTACTCTCACGCCATTCCCTCCTTTGGCATGCACGAGGATTGTCGCTGCGCAAAGCGCCGGAGCATCCTTCCAGCTCCGGCGCAGAGTGTTCTGCTCCCATGGGGCACCGCACAGCGGCAGCATCAGTCGCATATATTTTAGGGCAATTGTCCTTTCATACGGACAGCTGCTTCCTGAAGGGATTCAAATGTACCTGCATCACTCCAGTATTTCTGCAAAATGTCGTATTCCAGCCCTCCAGCAGATGCGTAGTGATTATTCACATCCGTAATTTCAAGTTCTCCGCGCGCAGACGGCGCAATGTTGCGAATCAGGTTAAATACATGATCGTCATACATGTATATGCCCGTCACACAATAAGAGGTTTTCGGCTGGCTTGGCTTCTCCTCAATGTACGAGATTCGCTCTGGATGCTTTGGATCAAAAACAGGCACCCCGTAACGTCGTGCATCATCCACCTCTTTGAGCAGAACTCGCGCTGTACCAGCAGGCTGCTGCATGTAACGGTCCACATAAGGCTTCAGATCATCGCTGAAGAGATTATCACCGAGAAGCACTACAAATTTTTCGCCAGGAAGAATAAAGGAAGTTGCCAGGTCCAATGCTTCTGCAATCCCGCCTGCCTTTTCCTGAATGCGATAAGTCAACTTCACCCCATGATCCGCTCCGCCACCAAGATACTCTGTGTATAAGCCGGCGGAATGTTTGTTGATCACAATCAATAGTTCATCAATGCCTGCCTGGCGGAGCCTGTCGATGCCATACATAATCATCGGATGTTTACCGACTGGAAGCAGATGTTTGTTAATGAGCCGGGTCAGCGGATACAGTCTAGTTCCTGTTCCGCCGGCAAGAATTACACCTTTCATTCCACGTTCCCTCCTTCATCGGATATGTCCATATATTCAAGCGGATCGACATGCCATTTGTTCATAAAAATCGAACGATTACGCTCAAGCAGCTGTTTCCACGCTACCGGATCTGTCTTCTGGAAGCTGGCACTTCCCTGATGATGCACGAGAACATCTCCACATACCAGCAGGCGATATCCCTGCAATCTTGCTCTATAACAATAATCGTCATCCTCATAGTGTCCCGGAGAATATGCCTCGTCAAGCAGTCCAACCGATTCCACGACATCTCGTTTCATCAGCATGCACAGACCAACGATCCGGCGTACTTCCTCCACCTTGAAGAATCCGCAATATTATTGGAATTGGCCAACTCCTGAAAATGTTCCATATCCCGAAACTGCAGTTCAATCTGCTGGATGCCGCTTGCATAATTCGTAACAGGACCCGTGATCCCAATACTTGCGTCACTGTACAGAGCCGTTCGCAGGTTCTCCAACCAACGGGGCGTGACCGTAACATCATTGTTCAACAGCAACAGCTCATCCCCGCAAGCTGCACGAAGTCCAGCGTTACACGCTGCCGGAAACCCCCGATTGTCCGGGAACCTTACAAATCGAATTCGCTCCAGCGCACAATATTCAGCCGTTCCATCCGTCGAACCGTTATCTACCACGATAATTTCATATGACGCAGGATCGCCCGAGTATTGACGTATGGCATCGATGCAGGGCCTGATCAGATCCAGACCATTGTAAGTTGGGATAATCATACTCGTCAGTGTCATTAGGCGTTCCTCCTGTAAGCCACTTCTACACGGGAGAGTGTATGTGCCTGGGCTGGATTCCAACCTGTACCCAGCAATGTAGCCAGTGCCTCCAGATGATCTCCGATGATCAATTTGGCGACATCATTCCCACTTCCCGTGTTACCAGGACGCAACCGATTGGAACGAATAACATCCACCTGACTTGGTGCCGAGACGTTCATTCCATGCTGAATAGCTAGACTTTGTGCCTTAGGTGGAACGGCCAGTGATGCTGGCTTCACGGTCTGAATCATACGACGAGATAATGCATGAGGCACGGCTGTCATGGAATTGGAACCAAGATCTGCCCTGCCTAATGTTCGGTTCAGATATGCTTTGATCCGGCTTACCTCATCCTGCCCGGCAAACGCAGGAAGCAAAGACGTTAGATTATTCAACGCCACATCCTGTCCCTGATCAACCGCGAACAGAAAGGGTGCAAGCTGTTCAGCCGAGACGACCATATCTCCATCCACAAAAAGTACCGTCTCCGCATCCGTCATCTTGGCTCCAAGTGCCCGGCCCACATCATGTCCTGCCCGATCCGGTTCATAGATTACTGTAAGTCCCGGCTGCCTTAGTACCTGCTTCAAACTGTCATCTGTCGTTCCATTCAGTACCACAATAATATCCGTCAGAGGCAACCGCTTTAGTTGCAATAACACCTGCCCCAGTGTGTGTTCCTCATTACAGGCACAGACAACGGCAGCAGCCGAATGACGAAGAGGTAGCGGCACGATCTGGAATGAATGTCCCGAGGCCTGAGTATAACCCTGCATAAATGCCTTACCTGCCTTCAGAGCTAGCTCGAAGTTGTTTAGCTCCCCAACGTTCGCCGCGTGTGCATTCCACACGAGACGTGCGTGTTTTTCTGATACTGTGTTGTTTGCCTTTGCCTCGCTTCCTGCAACTTGCCCCGCTTTCCACATCAAGTGCAGATCTACTTGGCCAGACTTTACTCGGCTTCTTCTTGTTTTTTGAATATCTACATGCTTCTTGTTCCTATGACGCTTGTTCATTACTGTTCTTCCTGCTGTCGTTTGTCTACTTGTTGTCCGCCTGCGGCGGGCAACCCCTGAACGTCCCTTCATTTCCTCACCTCCAGCATGCTGCATCATCCGATGCGACATGCTTAACTCGCCAGGTTGCGAACACGTTTCAGATCGGTATAACCTCCGCGGGGACCGAGCGTATCCGTAATCCACTTGATCGCTGCCATATGATCATTGAGTACCACTTGACTTAGCGGATCAGATCCGCTTCGCTTTTTGATTCGTACTGCATTCATTCTACCCACAGGTACGTGATGAACAGCGCGTACCCGAAGTCCGCCGATCACTGCCTTGGCTTGTGCGAGTGGCGGAACTTCCAGTGAGGATATCCCTATGACCTCAAGTCCTTTTCGGCTTATTGCATGTGGAATAGCTGTCATGGATGCCCCCGGAGATCGGATCTTGCAAGTATGGTGTTTAACATGTGTTTGGCCTCCACTACCGGATGAACGGGATGATGAGTGACCGGCCCATGGTAGTCGTTAAGCGCCACATCCGTTCCCTTCAGCACAGCCTTCACGTAAGGTGCAAGGTGCTCTGCGGGAATTGCGATATCGGCATCAGTAAATAACAATACCTCACCGCGCGCCTCCGCTGCGCCTACTTTTCGTCCTCCATCATGCCCCAGCGCTTCTGCATACGTGAGCACTCGTGCTCCAGCCCGTTTGGCTGCGTTAGCCGTACCATCTGTTGAACCATTCACAACGACAAGCACTTCAGCATCATGGCATATCCGCAGCGCTTCACGTACAACTGCACCAATCTTTTTCTCCTCATTCATAGCAGGGATAATGACCGAGAGTATCGGTCGCTGAGAAACATCCCTGTGTGAAGGAGCATCACTCATGCCATTTTCCGCTCCATTCTCTACTCTATCCTCAGCCTGTGACATCAGCTGTTTGGATGGAATAACGAACGTATAGGCCTTTGTACCCTTTTTGTGTCCAGACTTCCATCTTCGTTTCTTCAGCACTGTTTTTCTTCGTGTCACATTGGATCGGGTTGCATAACGTGCTGTGGTACGGGTTTTGCGCAACAGTTTCACCTCCCGCATTCGATCATCGGCATGCCAAGGGAGTACACGTTATTCTATGTATTCGTGGAGCAGTGGAAACGGCGTTTGTCCTTGCACTAAGCAGGTTCTCTCTGTGATCACGAGGGTACAGGCCTTGCTTTTAGACAAAATACGTCAAAATATGTGAAAAACGCTACCTCTCCCCTACTTCAGACACAATTTTAGCAAAAATCTAAATTTGTATCTTTTCCAAAGTTTTACATTGTGATAATATACGTTCCAAGCAGTTTTATTTACAAAAATAACCTTGTGGTGAACATAAGTTCCCATATATTTTTTAAATCAATTTATTGACCTTAGGTTGATTAGATTATGACCTCATTCGCAGAACCTGTTAAGCAGATACATTTTACTCTTGAGAGGAGTGATGCCGTTCAGAACACACTGCCTTTGTCATTTACGCAAACCCGGATTGAACACCCCAGTTTTCCGTGAACGTATCTTCTACCTGCGCAATTGGACAACCCCGGCTTTCTGAAAGAGGAACACAATAGACGATTAAACCTTCGGGCTGAACTGAATAAACGGTTATCCTTTTCGTTTGGTGTCGTGCTTAACACTTCCCGAGCTAAGGCCAAGCCAATTTTGTTCCAATCGTTTCTTGTCTCATTCCACGCTTCAGGTTCAGCCCCACGCTCCGCGCTGCCCAAGTTGCAGACGGAATTCCAACCGAGACTGGCATGAACATTTTCCAACCAAAAAATAAGTTTAATAATGGGAGAGTTTACTATGAAATTCGCTAAAGTTATGCCAACAATTCTTGGAGGAGCTCTTTTGCTCGCTTCCGTATCCTCTGCTACTGCAGCTCCAGTGTCTGATCAATCCATTCCACTTCAGGCCCCTTATGCCTCTGAGGAGGGTATTCCATTGAACAGTGGAACAGATGACACCATCTTTAATTATCTTGGACAGCAGGAACAATTCCTGAATTCCGATGTGAAATCCCAGCTCAAAATTGTCAAAAGAAACACAGATACATCTGGTGTAAGACACTTCCGCCTGAAACAGTATATTAAAGGTATCCCGGTTTATGGTGCAGAACAGACGGTCCACCTGGACAAAACCGGAGCCGTGAGCTCCGCACTTGGCGATCTTCCACCGATTGAAGAACAGGCCATTCCGAATGATGGTGTAGCCGAGATCAGCGGAGAAGACGCGATCCGTATTGCAACCGAAGAAGCAACCTCCCGGATTGGAGAGCTTGGTGCCGCGGAAATCACACCTCAAGCTGAATTGAACATCTATCATCATGAAGAAGATGGTCAGACGTATCTGGTTTACATTACGGAAGTAAACGTACTGGAACCAGCCCTCTACGGACCAAATATTTCATTAACGCAGTGGATGGCAGTATCGTATCCCAGTTTGACCTCATTAACTTCGCCACCGGAACAGGTACAGGTGTGCTTGGAGATACCAAAACCCTGACAACCACCCAATCCGGCAGCACCTTCCAACTGAAAGACACCACTCGCGGCAATGGCATCCAAACGTACACGGCGAACAATGGCTCCTCACTGCCTGGTAGCTTGCTCACAGATTCGGATAATGTATGGACCGATCGTGCAGGTGTAGATGCTCACGCTCATGCGGCTGCTACGTATGATTTCTACAAAAACAAATTCAACCGTAACGGTATTAATGGTAACGGATTGTTGATCAGATCAACCGTGCACTACGGCTCCAATTACAATAACGCCTTCTGGAACGGGGCACAGATTGTCTTTGGTGACGGAGATGGAACGACTTTCCGATCCCTGTCTGGTGATCTGGATGTTGTGGGGCATGAATTGACACATGGTGTTATTGAATATACAGCCAATCTGGAATATCGCAATGAACCAGGTGCACTCAACGAAGCCTTTGCCGATATTTTCGGTAATACGATCCAAAACAAAAACTGGCTGCTCGGTGATGATATCTACACACCTAACATTCCAGGAGATGCGCTGCGATCCCTCTCCAACCCTACATTGTATGGTCAACCTGACAAATACAGCGATCGCTACACAGGCACACAGGACAACGGCGGTGTTCATATCAACAGCGGTATCATCAACAAAGCCTATTACCTTGCTGCTCAAGGCGGAACACATAATGGTGTGACTGTTACCGGAATCGGCCGGGATAAAGCGATTCAAATTTTCTACAGCACACTGGTGAACTACCTGACACCAACGTCCAAATTTGCCGCTGCCAAAACAGCTACCATCCAAGCAGCCAAAGATCTGTACGGAGCGAATTCTGCTGAAGCTACTGCCATTACCAAAGCGTATCAAGCTGTAGGCCTGTAAAATCTTATTTTATTGTGGTTGAACTTATAATGTACTCATCCTAATGGTAACGAAACGTTCAGACACCCCTCACCGTCCGAACGGATTAAGCTTATATCAACCAAAAGCGGTGTCCCGGACAACTCTGGACACCGCTTTTGTCATTTTTGTATTACAGATACAACAACCGGCACTATTCTTGCGAAGGTCCCGCAGCAATCCATGACAACAACCCGTACGTATGCTTGCAATCTGCCGTACGTGACACCTCAAGTACCGCTTCGTCCTCACTCTGCGAGAGCAGGGAGATTTGGAATCCCCGATCATTGCTCATGCCCACAATCACATAATGTTCTGAAGCAAATGACTCTTCAAAAACAACCGTTACCTCTGTGCTTACTTCACTCTCTGGCAGTACAAAAGCTTCCATTCCGAATTGTTGCACAACCGGTTGTTTACTTACGCTGCGAACGGGCTGGAAGGCCAGATGGTTGGCCTGAACTGCCCCCGATTGCAACTGGCTGCTGCCCACGGCATCATCACACAGATGCTCCTGTGTAATCGATTGTTTACTTAACATAAGCTCCGTAATTTCAGCGATCTCCTGTGACCGTTCAAGCTGTGGTTGCTGAGCCTGATCTGCCTGATCCGCCTGATCTGTCTGCTCTGTCGTGAACAAAGCTGCCGGTGGTTCGCCAAGCTGATCTGTTTGGGATATCAGCTCTTGTTGTTGCTCCAGACCAGCACTCGGTAATGCCTCGACGATTACCTGCTGTGATTGCTGTACACCTTCATTTTCTGGTTGAAGCAATCCCTCTTGTCTTTTGATAGCTGCCAGTTGCTCCAGCGTTTCTCCACTGAACTGACGAATCGCATTCCATATCTCTTCGCTCAAATGCGCTGGACCTACAATCCCCGCATTCAAGTGATTAGAGGTAATACTCTGCTCACTCAGTTTGCTGCCGTTCACGCTGCCATCGGCCAATTTGGCACTTGTGACGGACCCATTTTGCAGATGAACCCCGCTTACTGCTTCCTCTTCCAGATGAGTTGTGCGAATACTGCGTTCTTGAATATGATCAGCATGTATGGTTCCATCCTGAATATGACGAGTTTGCACACTTTTGTCTGCTATGTGGACAGCCGATACCGCACCTTCAAGCAATTTATTACCGTTTACACTGCCGTCAGCCATTTTGGCACTTGTTATGGAACCATTGTGCAGGTGAATCGCACTTACCGATTCGGCTTTGAGGTGGGAGATCCCAATGCTTCGCTCTTGAATATGGTCAGCATGTATGGCTTTCTCTTGGATATGACGGGATTGCACACTTCCATTGGCAATATGGACATCCGACACCGCATCTTCAAGCAGTTTGTCACTGCTCACACTGCCATCCGCCAGTTTGGCACTCGTTACGGACCCATCTTGCAGATGAATCTCACTTATTGCTTCCTCCTCCAGATGGGACGTACCAATGCTATGCTCCTGAATATGATCAGCAAGGATCGCTCCTGCCTGGATATGGCGAGTTTGCACACTTTCCGATGCGATATGGCTCCCCAATACAGCATCTTCGAGCAATTTGCTGCCGCTAATGCTACCGTCAGCCAATTTGGCACTTGTGACGGACCCATTTTGCAGATGAACCGCACTTACTGCTTCCTCTTCCAGATGGGCTGTGCCGATGCTTCGCTCCTGAATATGATCAGCTTGAATGGCTCCTGCCTGAATATGCCCGGATTGCACACTTTCCGATGCGATATGAATCCCGGATACCGTACCTTCGAGTAACTTGCTACCAGTTATACTACCATCCGCCAGTTTGGCACTCGTTACAGATCCATTTTGCAAATGAATGGCACTTACAGACTCCTCTTCCAAATGTGCTGTGCCGATGCTCCGCTCTTGAATATGGTCAGCATGAATGGCTCCTGCCTGAATCTTACTGGATTGCACACTATCGTCTGCAATGTGGATCTCTGATACTGCTCCTTCAAGCAACTTGCTGCCGGTTACACTGCCGTCGGCCAACTTGGTACTTGTTACAGATCCATTTTGCAGATGAATGGCAGTTACTGCTTCCTGTTCCAAGTGAAGCATGCCAATACTGTGCTCCTGAATATGGTCAGCAAGGATTACTCCTGCCTGGATATGGCGGGATTGCACACTTTCAGAGGCGATATGGATTCCTGACACCGCATCTTCGATCAACTTACTGCCGGTTACACTGCCGTCGGCCAGTTTGGCACTGATGACAGACCCATTTTGCAGGTGAATCGCACTTACTGCTTCCTCCTCCAGATGGGTTGTGCCGATGCTCCGCTCCTGAATATGGTCAGCATGAATGGCCCCTGCCTGAATATGCCCGGTTTGCACACTTTCGGACGCAATATGAGCACCCGATACGGTTCCTTCAAGCAATTTGCTGCCGTTTATACTGCCATCCGCCAGTTTGGCACTTGTTACAGATCCATTTTGCAAATGAATCGCACTTACAGACTCCTCATCCAGATGAACTGAGCCAATACTGCACTCTTGAATATGATCAGCAAGGATTGCTCCTTCTTGGATATGACGGGTTTGCACACTTTCATTGGCAATGTGATTAGCCGATACGCTTCCTGCGGCTAATTTGCTGCCATCCACACTACCCGTTGCTAGTTTGGAGCGTGTTACAGATTCATCCTGCAAAATAATCGTACTTACCGCTTCTTCTTCCAGATGAGATGTTCCGATGCTGCGTTCATGGATATGATGAGGAAGAATCTCACCATCTTGAATATGACGGGAATGCACAGCTCCTTGCTGCAGGTGAACAGCACTTGTCGACTCTGCCTGAAGATGCAAACCACTGATCAAACCTGGCTGAAGGTGAGCTGCTGTAATGGATAAAGGTGCCAGATGGTCTGTTTCGACAGATCCGGGTGCCAAGTGATGCGATGTGACCACCTGTTCAGCAATATGCTCCTCATGAATGATGTCTGGCTTCAGATGCTGTGAGCTCACTACTTGAGTCCCCAAATGATCAGATTTCACGCTGCCTTCAGCCAGATGGACGGATTGTACAGCGGATGGCTGCAAGTGCTCGCTACCTACAGCAGCCTGTTGCAGTTCTGTTCCGGATACCGAGTCTGCTGTCAAATGGTCCGCACTTATGGAGCCATGCCGAAGTTTGTTGCCGGTAATACTGCCATTAGCAAATAATTCCGGTGAGCGTATCTCTTCCGACAAATGTTCCAGTGAAACGGAATGCTGCTTCAGGTGATACCCACGAATGGTTCCTGCTGGAATATGTTTGGCGTTAATACTCTCTGCCAGAATCTTGGAAGAAGTCACGCTACCGTCTGCCAGTTTAGCCGACGTGACAGCAAAATCCGCCAGTTTATCTGTGGCAACACTTTCTGGTGAGAGCTTGGGGAAGTAACCGCATGATCTGTTAGATGAGGCGGAAAAATGGACCCGCCAGCCAGCTGGGCTGAAGTTACACTATCAAGAGCCAATTTGTCAGTTGTGACCGCGGCCCGTGCAATCGCATCCGTTTCAACACTGCCCGGCTGGAGATGAGGTACACCTACGGCATGTTCTGTCAGATGTTCTGATTTCACTGCATAAGGTCTCAGGGCCTCGGAACCCACGCTGCCTGGAGCCAGATGTGTACCTGTGACTCCACCACTCGCAAGATGCGAGGATATAACACTTCCCGGGGCAAGCGCTCTGCTACTTACCGATGCCGTTCCAAGCTTTTCTGTTGTCACACTTCCATCCGCGAGTTTAACGTCTGTAACGGCAGCATCCTGCAATTCATACGTACCCACGGCCGACTCTGCAAGATGCCGCTCACACACCACGTCGTCTGCGAGAGCATCTCCAGACACACTTCCGGCAGATAGATGAGTTGCCTCGATGCTTCCACTTGCAATGTGAATGGAGTGAATTGCGGAATTGTCCACATGTACCGGTGTGATTCCCCGATTCGCAATGTGTTCCGCACGAATGGACCCCTTGGCAAGATGTTTACCTTGTACGGCTTCATCCGCAATTTTGGAAGAAATGACGCTCTGATCAGAGATCTTGGATGCCGTAATAGACTGCTCCAGCAATTTTGCTGTTCCCACAGACTGGTCTGCCAGTTTGCTGCTGGTTACTGCACCTTCCGTCAAATGCTCATTGCCCACTTCTCCATTGCCAATCTGCTCCTTGCCAACGGAATGAGCACGAATCTGACTTGATCCGATTGAACCGTCCAGTAGATGTCTTCCAGTTAATGAACCCTCAGCTAAATGTCTTGTTTGTATGGATCCATCCTCTATCTGGTCACTTCCAATACTGCCATTTAATAGTTGTGAACGACCGACAGACCCTTCTGCCAGATGTGTCTGTTTAACAGCACCTGCCTGAATATGGTGAGACTCGATGGAGTGTTCTTCGATTTTGCTGCCTGTGACAGCAGCTTCCCGAATTTTGGATGTAGTCACTGCATCGTCAGCCAGTTTGGAGGTATTCACAGCTCCTCCCGTGAGATGCCTTGTATCCACGCCGCTAATCGCGATCTTGTCTCCAGTTACGGCATGATTCTTGATTAATTCTTCCGTTACCAGCATGCGGCTGAGATGTCTTGTGCTGATGGAACCGTCGGCAATTTTGGCCGAATCGATGACCTGGTTGCCAAGCTTCTGAGAAGTAATACTGCCATCTCTGATTTTCTCACCGGCAATAGAAGCATTTCGTATTTTATGACCAGACACAGAGCCGTCAATCAGGTGCTCCTCAGATACAGACGCTTCCGCTAGTTTCGCCGAAACAATGGCCCCGTCTGCAATGTGAATGCTGGTCACCGCATAATCCTGCAATGCTTCACTGCCGACCGCATCCGGTTTCAGCTTGGAAGCATCCACAGAGAAAGGAGCCAACTTGCTCTCCGTAACAGCAAATTCACTCAAGTCGTCCGTGTAGATGTAGTGTCCGGTATGACCCGGCATCTGGTTTTGGTTCAAGATTTGCAGCCGATCCTTGCTTGTTATCTCCTGCTTGTTGATGTCCTGCTCTTCTTCCAGAGCAACCGGAGCCACGCTGCTAACCTGAATCTGCTTTTCCGAGCTATCTTGTGTCTCAACTTCCTTGCGATCAGACTCTACGGGTTCCGACTTGATTTTGGCTTCGATCTCTAGCTCTTCCAGCTCGTTTGTTGAAGCAGGTAGCTCCGTTGATTCGAATAGGAATTCTTCCGACTCCTGAACAGCTCTCGAATCCCTTTTATTCGTATTCAAGCGTTCTTCCCTATTCACAGTGAAACCTGAGTTCATCTTGTCTGCCCGGCGATCAGTCAGTTCCAATTCCTTAAATTTCGGGCTCACATGCCGCAGTTTCGGCGTCGGGACCTTCTTTTTGCCATTTTTACTCATGCAGCTTGCTCCTTCCTCTAACGTTCGTCTCCGGCATCATATGCTTCCATATGGGCATCTGCCACTTCATTTATGACTTTTGCGGATTCCAGAGCACGAATGTACAGGCGTCAAGACAGGAACGTTCGATGATCTCCGTGGAAATAGGCGTGTCAGGGCTGCAGAGGAAAGGCGGCTGTCCACGCCCCCGTCCCAGTCATGTCATAGGATATTATGTCTAGGTCGTGTCTGAAAACTCGCTGAAGTGCATCTTTCACCGTCTTTTCGCCCCTGCTGCGTCACTTTCCCTTGACGTGCCCCGGCATGCCTGCAGAAAACTTCCTTGCTTGGAACGAAAATTCGGCAAAACCTGCTTCCTTTGGAGTTTTAGACACGCCCTGAGCAAGCACTAGTGCTTGGCGATTCATCTTATACACCGGTCTGCGTTATCGCGATGTCTGAGCCATCGGTGACAGGCCGGCATTCCATGAATGGACGATCCATGGTCGCGATAACATCGAAGGAGGAACGGTCATGCTCCAAGAAACGATCGGCATTATGTTCGATTCACGCATGTACCGGGGATACCGGCCGGAAGGACCGGTCAGGAATCACTCGCGAATTATGAACAGGCAGCGGCCAGTTATGGATTAACCCCCTGCTTTTTGAGGCTGGAAGATATCGATTCGGATCAAAAAACATGTCTTGCCTATGTTAAAAAAGAAGGCAGATATGTTCGTGAGCGCATGCCACTGCCCTCCGTCATTCATAACCGATCACTCCAGCTTCGCCGGACGGAACAGCATCAGATTACCAAGCTGATGTTGCAGGGTATCCAGGTATTCAACGTTCGCAACCGGTATCGTAAAGATCACATTCATGACATGCTTCATCAGGACCTCGCCTTGCGAGAACACCTACCCCATGCAGTTAAAGCTACGCCAGAGTCTCTGGCCTATATGATGGAACAGTATGATGACCTCGTCATCAAACCATGCAGCGGCAGCATCGGTCATGGTATTATGCGAGTCTTTGAGCGAGATGGACAGTGGAAACTAACCTGTGAGACGAAGGCTGCACGCAAAGGGTGGGCTACCTTCCGGTTGAGCAAAGGACAGCTTCCTTCCGCCACCCTAAGGCGGATCTTTCGCCATGCCTACCTCATTGAAGAGCGTATCCCACTGGTACGTTATGAGGGCAGGCCGGTAGATTTGCGGGTATCTGTACAACGTGGCAGCGACGGTCTTTGGGGAATAACAGGCATGTTTGCCAAAGCGGCTCCTGCCCATACATTTGTCAGCAATATCGCCCAGGGCGGTAAAGTCATGAAGCTCGCAGAGGCCCTTGGATTAGGAGAATCTGGCTTCGACCTGGCTCGACTGGAATACAGAATCGGACTCGTTGCACTTCGAATTGCCCAGAACCTGGCGGCCAGTCTGCCACATCTGGCTGATCTGGGCCTTGATCTCGGGATAACGCGCAGCGGCCAGATCTATTTTATTGAATGCAATGGACGGGATCAGCGTTACGGATTTCGCAAGGCGGGAATGTCGGAACACTGGAAGACAACGTACAGCAAACCGATGGCTTATGGGCGTCTGCTGCTGGAACAAAATTCGATGATACCGAGACAACCGCAGACATACGATAGGAGACTATATTGATTTCGTGTGCATTCTGTGTCAATATTATGCAGAACGGCCGGTCTTGCCGGCCTTGAAGTTCGCATTAACCCTAAGGGGGATATTCATGGCAAAAACGCTGTTGCGATTAATGACCGAGCTTTCTTCGCGCAAATGGATCTCCCGGACTGTGGGAGCCTTTTCCAAAAGCCGGGGAAGTAAGGCATTTATCCCTTATTTTGTCCGGACCTACGACATCCCTGTTCAGGAGGCCGAGAAAGACTGGAAGGAATACCGTTCACTGAACGATTTCTTTACCCGCAAATTAAAGCCGGGCATGCGCCCGTTGGAACTTTCAGAGCATGCACTGATCAGCCCGGTAGATGCCAAGATTACGGCAGCCGGTCCAATATCTGCAGGGACACTCCTGAATGTTAAGGGACAAAATTATACACTTGCTGAATTATTAAACCATTCTCCCCATCTGGAGAAGTACAAGCACGGGTACGGGTTCGTCCTCTATCTCAGCCCTCGCGACTATCACCGCATTCATGCACCTGTCAGCGGCCGCAAAATAGAGAGCGAACACATCAAGGGCAAAGTTTATCCCGTGAATGACTTTGGCCTGACCCATATGAGATCCGTGCTTAGTCGAAATGAACGACTCATTACGTATATCGCACACGATTACGGTGAAGTGGCGGTTGTCAAAGTAGGTGCGATGAACGTGAGTAGCATACAGTATGCTGATACGGACACAAGTACCTGGGCACAGGGCGATGATCTGGCCTATTTTGAATTCGGTTCCACCGTTGTTCTGCTGACGCAGAGCGGCACATTCGAACCAAACCCGGGCTTACAGCCAGGCGATTCGGTCAAAATGGGCGCATTGCTTGGTCGTTTGAAACCGAAGAACTAATGAGTCCATACGCAAATAAAGAGGATGGCGCAGCACCTGTAACCAGGTATTGCGCCATCCTCTTTATGCATTCATATTCATCCATGTATACATGCAATACGAAGCTTCGCTCCGTCGTTATTGGTCTGCTGAGTTCTCCTCAAAACCACACATCTTGCAAGTCCTCTGCCGGTTTGAAACGACGCAGACGGTTCCGGAAAATATTGCATCCCTTCGTAGAGCATCCCCGGTTGCGGACCCGACGTTTTCCGTTCATCACAAGTTCCCCTTTTGGTCATCTGGAATGCTAGATAATTACCCTTGCGTTCCAGACTTGAAACGGTTTCCTGTTTTTCTCATCAGAATTTTAACGAATCTCGGACGGGCTTTTGCCGGTATATTGCTTGAACTGACGACTGAAGAAGAAAATATCCCGGTAACCCAGAGCATCCGCCACTTCGGTCACATTCATGCCGGTATGCACCAGCAGATGTTCCGCCCGTTCAATACGCATGCGGATAATATAAGATTGCACCGATGATCCCACCAGTTCCTTGAACTTGATCGAGAAGTATCGGGGCGATAAGCCAGCCCGCGCAGCCAGATCTTCCACCCGATGCGTAATCCCCGGATGCTGACGCACATAATTGGCGACCTCCTGGATGACATCAGACAACTGATTGCTTACCTTTTTCTCCACAGGTTCTTCCGTATCGGCGCGCAGCAAATGAATCATCAATTGCTTCAGAATCAATCGGCTCTCTTCATCACGTCCGTACACATCCGATAAGAACAGTCTTACATAACGTGCCAGCAAGTGCTCAAACTCCACCGTTTCCTGTACCTCGCGATAGGACTGGGGAACATCAGCAACAGGCACGTCCACATCAAAGTGAATATACGTAAGTACCAACGGTTTTTGCTTATTATGTGTTGCAGTAGGATGATCTCCTGGCCTGAACAGAAAACAACTACCCTTGCCAACTTCATACGACTGGTCATTCAGTACAAGCGTTCCTTCACCACTCCATACATAAAATAAATCATAGTTTTGCATCGGTTTTTCCCGTTTCTGCCACTTCCAGCCCGGTTCACAGACAATTTTGGCGACAGCGGGCAAAATAACAAATGATGACGGCGATGCCTGCAGCATGTCGCCACTCCCCTTGATAGTTAATCTCTCTGCATATGGCATCATTCTGATCTGAATCTCACTTCTTCAATCAAGGCCATATGTATTTCAGTATCTTGCATGATTCAATACAACTTGCTCATATATGATCTCTGCTCCTACAGGAGCGAAATGTCTTATCCCATTATACAGCGGAATTCACCGAAACGAAAATGTGCACTTCTCCCAGGCTAGCCGCATTCGCCGGATTCCCTCTGTCATCTCTTCTTTCTCCAGATGTGCAAAAGCAAAACAGGCCGCCGGATGACCTGAAGTCAGCCGATATCGCTCTGCATCACGGAACAATATGCCATCCTCCTCGGCAAGCTTTTTAAATCGCTGATAACTGTCCACATCGCCATTCCAGGTAGCATAGATATGCAGTCCTGCATCACCAAGTTGCATCGTGAATGCTTCAGGCAACTGTAGTTCCATCTCTCGCACAAAAAAATCATGCCGTTCCCCGTATAACCGGGTTAACCGTCGTAAGTGCCTCAGGTAACCTCCTCGGGTCATAAACTTCGCCAGTGCGCGCTGCTCCAGCAGTGCGGGAGGTACCGGTTCATACAACGCCTTGGCGGCAAGGAGAGGTTCTACCAGACCAGGTGGCAGTACGGCATAGCCAAGTCGGAACGAAACAACCATCGTTTGTGAGAATGAACCAACGTAGATGACGCGCTGTTCACGATCAAGCACTTTGAGGGGTTCAATTGGTCTTCCGCCCCATCGGAATTCACTGTCATAATCATCTTCAATAATGACCGAATTACGCTTTGAGGCCCACGCAAGCAAGGCACGTCTTCTGTCCAACCCCAGCACGGCCCCTGTTGGAAACTGCCGGGTAGGGGTGACAAATAACGTCTGTGCCTCCCAAGGCTGAGGAATAATGCCTGCAGCATCCACCTCTGCCGGGATGATATGCCCACCACAGGACTTGACGGCATGAGCGATACCCGGATACCCCGGATTCTCTAATACAACTGCTGTATTCTCCGTTATCAGCAATTGAGATAGCAGGGTGATGCCTTGCATTGAACCACTGAACAATACAATCTGAGAGGGTTCAGCCTGGATACCACGTGTCCATCTGAGATGGGAGGCGATGGCCTCACGCAGCTCCGGATCACCGGCTACACCGCTCGATTCTCGCCAACCACTGCGATGAACCGCAGCGAGTGCACTCTTCCACTCCCCTAACGGGAAATGTTCTGCAGGCATGCGCTGCATTTGAAAATTAATGACGGACGGCTTCGTTGAATACATCTGAGTCCGCAGGACTTCATGTTGCGTATTCAACCGCTGTACTCGTTCGCCCCAGGCAGACAACTTGAGAACGGCTTCCTGTTTTTTATTTTCCTGAGTGGATAATGTTTCGGTTACAAATGTACCTCTTCCCCGATGTGCATGGACATAACCATCTGCAAGCAGCATGTCGTATACCTGAGCTACCGAACCACGTGACATCTCATATTGCCTTGCCAACTCACGGGTGGAAGGAAGCCGCGTGCCTCCTACCAATGTGCCTGCATGAATGGCATCACGTAACGCATGGTACAGTGCCTCATACTTGTATCGATGCTGAAGTTCATAGGTATCCATGGGCAGCCACAATTCCATCATGCACCTCTCTTCATTTTTCTTCATTATGTGATCCCCGACGAATTGGCCTACTAAAGTGAATGTAAATTGGATCTATTTCATTGTCAATGTATGAACTATTGTTATCCATAAGATATGGCGTTCTATTATACATTTCAATGATGGGGGAATACACATGAGACGGAAAGAATTCACAGTAGATGAAGAACAGGAGATTACCGCATTTCTGGATCAGTGCTCCTTCGGGTTTCTGGGAACGGTCAGTCCGGACGGACAACCACGGGTTACACCGCTGAATTTCGTATATATGGACGGTTGCTTTTATTTTCACGGCAGTCTGGCTGGTGAGAAGATGAAACAGATCAAACAGGATTCGTCGGTCAGTTTCACAGTAGCTGAAGAGTTCTCCCTGATTCCATCTTATTTCAGTGATCCTGAGCTTGCTTGTCCGGCGACTTCTTTCTTCAAAAGTGTCATGGCCTTCGGTGAGGCTGAACCGGTTAAAGATCTGGACATCAAAGGTAAGGTACTGCAACGATTTATGGAGAAACTCCAGCCGCAAGGCGGATATGTACCCATTGACGCTACTGACTCGCGTTACACAGGAAACCTCAAAGCTGTAGCCGTAGTCCGAATTATTCCTGAACGGATCAGTGCCAAATTCAAATTCGGACAAAACCTCTCGAGTGAAAGATTCGATCATATCAGTGGTCAGTTAGAACAGCGCAATGAAGGAAGAGATACTGAAACTGCTGAAATGATGCGGAAATACTGTCCTTTTCATCAGCAATAAGTTTCATTTCTTGAGGATTACTCCAAGGTTGAATTCAACGATAACCCACCCAAAAACCTTCTGCAACAACGCGGTAAAGCGATATAACTGTCATATTGCGTAATTTCCGTGACGGGGGCATGTCAAGGTGATATAATGTTAGGCAGTTGAATCACAAAGACTTGGAAGGATGAAAAGAATGAATCCACTGGCTGAACAGTTGAACGAAAGTATTCAGACAGGCAGCAGTCACGTCTACTCCATGCTGTCACAGCTTGGCAAAGAAATTTATTTTCCTAAAGAGGGGATCTTGAGTCAATCTGCTGAAGCAGCAAGCTTGGCCAAGACCCATAATGCCACGATTGGTATCGCCCTGGAGGGTGGTGTGCCGATGCATCTTCAGGTTATTCAGGAGAAGCTGTCTGCATTCCAGCCAAAGGATCTGTATCCTTACGCTCCACCTGCAGGCAAACCTGAATTGCGGACCGTCTGGAGAGACAAGATGCTGAAGGAAACGCCTTCCCTGAAAGGCAAAACGTTTGGCAATCCAATTGTAACCAATGCATTAACCCATGGACTAAGTATCGTAGCCGACCTGTTCGCCGATGAAGGGGACGCTGTCATATATCCAGATAAAAACTGGGAAAATTACGAGCTGACCTTCGGAATTCGTCGTCATGGCCAGTTGGTTCATTATCCCCTGTTCGATGATCAGTTGAACTTCAACAGTGAGGGTCTGCTTCAGGCTTTGCTTGATCAAAAGGACAAAGGTAAAGCGATCGTGCTGCTCAACTTCCCGAATAACCCTACAGGTTATACGCCTGGAGCCGAAGAAGCAGATGCAATTGTGAACACGATTCGTCAGGCAGCTGAAGCCGGCGTTAACGTGGTTGCTGTAACAGATGATGCCTACTTCGGACTGTTCTTCGAAGATTCCATTCATGAATCCCTGTTTGGCAAACTTGCCAACATTCATCCACGTGTGTTGACTGTAAAAGTGGATGGTGCAACCAAGGAGGAGTTCGTATGGGGCTTCCGCGTTGGATTCATTACGTATGCCCATGAAGATGTAGCCGTTCTGCACGCATTGGAACAAAAACACTCGGTATTATCCGGGCAACGATCTCCAGTGGCCCGCATCCTTCCCAGACTTTTGTACTGGATGCGCTCAAAGCAACGGAGTTTGAAGCACAGAAACAGGAGAAGTTTGAGATTATGAAAGGCCGCGCCAATAAGGTAAAAGCCATTCTCGATAGCGGCAAGTATGGAGATGCATGGGACTATTATCCGTTCAACTCCGGTTACTTCATGTGCCTGAAGCTAAAAGAAGTTGGCGCTGAAGAACTTCGAAGCCATTTGCTGCACAAATATGGTGTGGGTACAATCGCGCTGGGTGAATCGGATCTGCGAATCGCCTTCTCCTGTATTGAAGAATCCGGATTGGAAGATCTGTATGAAACCATCTATCGTGGAGTTCAGGATCTGCGGACGACTTAGTTAACACAGACCTGTACCCTGAATGATATAAGAACCCTTTGTAAAACGGCGACGTTTCATGTCTCTGGATATACAAAGGGTTCTTTTGTGTTTTATCAGCCCAAAAGCTTTAATTTCTGGCTTTACCGGGCATCGGCCCAATCAGCCTACCCCCAAGGTACATAATATACGATGTACGCAAGGGCGTGCCAAACAACCACTTGAAAGGGGAATGACCATGTCTGGAGTTGAAGATACAAGAGGCGGTTATGGATGCGGCGGTTACGGAGGATTTACTAACACAGGTGCCATTCTCGTTCTGTTCATCTTGCTCGTGATTATCACTAAATCGTTCCTCTGTTAGTACCAATACACACTTGCGCGAGAACCAAGTGATCTGATTGCAGCAGTAAGAAGGGTATTCCGGGACACAGCCCGGAATACCCTTCTTTGTTAACTTAAGTAGAAGTCACCCTCCACCTCGAACCACCATCTTGGCTGGCGAGAGGTACGAAGGTACGGTCTCTTGTTTACTCGTCTTCTTCTTCCTTCAACCACTTGTTACCTTGCGAACGCCGCATGATCACAATCACCAGTATACCCAAAATAAGTGCTACTCCGGTGACAGTCAGTCCGCTTGCTCCGGCAGCCAGCATAGGCAACCACATGAGCAACGCAGCCAGTGCATGTAGATGGAATATGAATCCCAACACCTGAGAGCGACGACTCTCACCCGAGATCGGATAGATCATAATCCAGAACGATTCACTATGACTGCGACGCAGCGCACCTAACTGAACACCTGCAAGCAACAGGAAGAACAGATACACACCTACACCAAAGTAGCTGCCTGCTGTCCACCAGGATAGTAACATGCCCAATACAACTAGGCGTAACACGATTGAGAACACTTCGGTTCGAATAAACGTTTTGGTAATCAGATATCGGTAAGCTTTCCCTGCATTCCAGGGAAGACCGCTCCCCCATTTGCTAAGCCAGCGACGCGAACTTACTTTCTGTCCGGATGAAGGTACATCCACAAACCAGCCAAGTGTCCGCATAACCCTGCCAGCCTGACCCTGCTCCACCTGAATCAGTCTTTCCCACGCTACCCGATGTTTCACTGGTATACGCAAGGCGACGATGTAGACGACAGCCAGCAACAACAGGAACCATATGCTCCGCTGCGGTGGCTGCCATAGCCATGCGCCAACCGCCAGCACTGCCAGAGCCCAACGCAAGAGACGATATCCTCTTGATGCCCCGACCTGTACCATTCTTAGCTCTTGCCATGCTCCATAACTGGACAACCCTTTCCACAGCAGCAGAAATACAATGAACCAGCCAAATGGCCGTGCATCCAGATCTGCTCTAACATAGAGAGGCCACAATGTAACAAACACAAGCAGCAAGCCCAGAGTTTTATAGATGATGCCCCGGGCAAAGCTGTTCTTCAAATATTCCTGCATCCGGTATTCCTGTGGTCGCAGGAACACGATATCTGCCGGAAGCAGATATGTACGATAACTGCTAAACAGCACCAGTGGTGCCAGCAGCAACAATGCAATCCAGCGAATCGGAAATTCCGCCGGAATGTTCTGGACAAACGATGTATACCAGGCGGAGAACGCAATGACGAGAAATAAAAAAACCATAGCTACACCGCTCTGGATTACATATCCCAGATAAGGAAGAATTCCGTTCCAGAATCCTGTGCGTCTTTGCTTCCATAGCAGCTTGAGATCCATGCTCAATCCCTGCCTTGTACGAGGGAATAGAACATGTGCTCCAGCGTGGCATCCGATTCCCCGAATTGGGAGCGCAGTTCATTCAGCGTCCCTTGAGCAATAACCTGCCCACGGTGCAGAACGATAAAACGGTCACAGTAATTTTCAATCGTGGACAGAATGTGTGAACTGAGCAGGATGGATGATCCCGAAGCTTTCATCTCCAGCATAAAATCAAGCAAAGAGCGAATACCCAGCGGGTCCAGTCCCAGGAAAGGCTCATCAATGATGTACAGTGGTGGTCCTGCCACAAAAGCACACATGATCATGACCTTTTGTCTCATCCCCTTGGACAGGTGAGTCGACAGACTTGTACTTTTCTCATTCATACGGAACAGTTCCAGCAGTTTCTCCGTACGTTGTTTGAAATCAGACTCCGACACATTGTACGCTCTTGCCGTAAACTCCAGATGCTCCATCACCGTCATCTCATCATAAAGTTCGGGTGATTCCGGTACAAATGCCATGGCCGATTGGTAGATCTGCGCATCCTCGTCCCGCTTCTTGCCCATCACTCGTACTTCGCCCTGTTGAGGTGTCATCAAGCCGAGGATATGTTTCATGGTTGTACTTTTGCCAGCACCGTTTAAGCCGATTAGTCCGACCATCTCTCCACGTCCGACTTCCAGATCGATGCCGTGAAGGACCGGCCGTTTGGCACTATAGCCTCCGCTTAAACCGCTGATTTGCAGAACAGGCGTTTGAACATTTTCCATCTATCCCTGCACCCCTTTCGTCAGATTCTATTCTTCGGAGCGTGGCGTTTTGTCTTTACTCCACTTGGGTGCTCCCTTGTTTTTACGATCCTGATCGCGCTCCGTGCGGCCAGTATTGCCAGTTGGTTTGTTACCCGCTGGACGCGAATTGGAGATTGTAGCCCGGGTACCGCCATTGCGGCTGCCCTGACCTGGTTTGCGATCTCTGGATTGTCCTGGTTTTCTGGAGAACGAATGTCCCTCAGGCCGCGTGTCCGGACGCGGATCAGCCTCCAGTACTTTACCACCAAAGAGTACACGTTCTGACAGTTCGATTCCGAGTTCGCGTGCGAATTTACGCATAATAAAGATCTGTGTTTCATCCACAATGGACAAAACGATCCCCGAGCGTCCCATCCGGCCTGTACGACCTGCACGGTGAACATAGTGCTCCGAGTCAAAGGCAGGGTCATAGTTAATGACCATTGGCAAGCCTTCGATATCCAGTCCTCTGGCAGCGACTTCGCTGGCAATCAGCAACTGAAGTTTGCCATTACGGAAGGCAGACAATACGTTACTGCGGGTCACTTTGTCAGCATCCCCATACAGCGCAGCAGCGGACAAGCCCAAATGATTCATTTTTGCTTCAACTTCACCAATATCTTCGGTTGCATTCACAAATACGATCGCCCGATCCGGATTGTACTGTCTGACCAGACGACGCAGCATGTCAATTTTGTTCCGGTTTTCTTCTACAAAATAATAATGCTCCAGGCCCGCAGCCGTAGCTCGATCCGGTTCAATTCCGATCTGAACAGGCTCTTTCATCTCACGCTTCGCGAGTCCGGCCGTATTCTCATCAATTGTTGCTGACAGGAAGATCAACTGACGATCCCGCAATGCGCTCTTGAGTACAAAGTTCACGTCACTTACGCCGCCAAGTTGGAACACTTGGTCCGCTTCATCGATAACAATTGTAGAGACGTTGTGCATTTTCAGTTTTTTGAGTGTAATCAATTCTTTCAGTCGTCCCGGTGTACCCACAACCAATTGTGGATGCTCACGCAGCTTCTCGATCTGACGTTTAGCCGCTGCGCCACCAATCAGACCTAATACGCCGATCTTGCGTTCTTCCCCGTAGCGCTGTGCCTCACGTACAATCTGCATCGCCAGCTCTTGTGTAGGTGCAATAATGAGTTTCTGCGTACCTTTGATATCCATTTTGATGGATTGTAACAGTGGCAGCAGATATGCCAGCGTTTTTCCTGTTCCCGTCTGGGATTTGGATACGACATCTCGACCTTCCAAAATAACCGGGATCGTCTGAGCCTGTACAGGTGAGGGTTCGTTTATGCCATGTTTCGCCAAAACGGCCTCCAGATCCTGTTCCACGCCAATTGAAGCAAATGTTTGATTCGTCATGTATGTCCATCCTTTTAATTTTATTCATTTTGATGCTAGCCCTGCTTGTACTTACTAAAACCGAAGCCTGTCATCACATTACCTTTCATTATATGCGAAAAAAGCCCGTGTACCAAATCTTATTCCAGAATTGTATGTATACACGCCAAAAAAAGAAAAGCCCCTCGGCGGAGCCTTTCTTTCATTCCGTATATGATGCCTCGTATCACATTTACTTCTGATTCATTACACCGTGCGACAATCGATCTGCAAGACGAGGAAATAGCTGGTACAACCATATGCCAGCAGAAGCAAGTCTTGGCAGATTCACTTCTTCCTTGCGCTTTTTCATCGCCCGAATCATATGACCCGCAACGTCTTCCGGTTTCAACATCATCCAACGTACATTATTCACATAATTGCCAGATGGGTCAGCCCGATGGAAAAATGGTGTATCAATCGGACCAGGATTAATCGTTGTCACCATGACGCCAGTCTTGCGAAGCTCTTGACGCAGCGCATTACTAAATCCGAGTACAGCATGTTTTGTAGCTGTATAGGAAGCGGATTTGGCTGTACCGATTTTGCCAGCCATGGAGGCCACGTTCACAATCTGACCTTTGCCCCGTTCCAACATTTGTGGAAGCACTGCTTTGGTGCAGCGGACAATGCCCATGTAATTAACGTCCATCATCTCATCGAATTCCTGTACAGACATCTCTGTCATCGCTGCGAATTTCCCGTAACCTGCGTTGTTCAGCAAAATGTCAATTCGTCCGTATTTATGCAATATCGCCTCCACAGCTGCCTGAACCTGCTCACTATCCGTAACATCAAGCGTGAGTAATTCATGCGACCCTTTCAGCGAGGCACCAATCTCTTCCAACTTGTCCTGTGAACGGGCAGCCAGAATCGGGATGGCTCCTTCTTCTATCAGCATCTGCGCACACAGCGCACCGATACCACTCGATGCACCTGTGATAAACACTACCTGATCTTTCAGCATCCGTGATGTCCTCCCGTATTGAACACATATTGCCTTTTGATGGCGTATGGTTCTATTCTACGAGATCATGACCTGAATATCCATCTCACCAATGCCGTCCATCAGCAAAGGAATGCTCAGTGCTTTCGTTGCACTAAATGTAGTCAGATGTTCGGACTTCATCACTTGTGGAGGTGTAATATCGACCACAACCCCTGGTTCGACAGGATGGTACTGGCATTACCACTGATCATATTACCCAGTTCCGAAATCGCACTTTTGCTCATTTCATCCATTTCTGTAATGACAAAACCGCCCATCATCGCAGATACAATTTTCAATGCAACTTGTTCATTGATTCCAAATACAATGTTTCCGCTAAGTTGTCCCGTCATTCCGATCACGATCCAGACATGGTCTGCAATGTACTCTACATTTTTCACGCCAAGACTCCCGGTGGAAGGCGAAACCTGGATGAGCTGTTCGAATACGTTCCGTGCCGATTCCAGGAAAGGATTAATCACTTCCGCTTTCACTGTCTATGTCCCCCTCACACTGGGTTATTGGTCACACACCAAAAGTCCCATATTCATTAAATTTATTATACTTTATCACGTACAAGAATTCATTAAGAATTCGTTAAACCATGTGTACTATAATTTATCGTCATCCGTGGGGCAAATGTTTATAGCTGATTCTAGCGAATAAACAGAGCTTTTTACTTCTTTTGAAGAAAGATTTTCGTTCATTGTGCGTGGCAAAAGGCATTTAGGACTTTATTACTGCTTCTCACAACTGTTAAAAAAATCAAATTCTTGTATTCGCGTTTTTTTCACAGTCTCTTGAACTACTTTTGATCCTGATAATTACCTTCATTGCTCTGCTGTCCTGAATCACCTATAATTTAAGATAACGGAACAATAACCAGTTACGGGATTTCATCGCACCAAACACTACATAATCAAGATACTTTGCCTGCAAGGAGGTCACCTATGAACATAAGCCAACTGGAGACACTAATTACCATTTCCAAAACGATGAGCTTCCGCAAAGCGGAGAACTTCTGAACCTGACCCAGCCTGCCGTCTCGGCCCAGATCAAAAGTCTGGAGGACGAATTCAGCACCGTTCTTGTGGATCGGAACCAACCCGTTACCCTGACAGACCGTGGACAGGTATTTCTGGAGCACGCTGAACGGATGCTCGATATCGTTGATGAGTTGAAACAAAAATTGTCCGATCTCGATGAAACGCCTCAGGGACGTATCGTGTTAGGCACAACAACTTCCATTGCTATTCAGATCTTGCCAAGGGTGTTATCCTATTTCCAAGATCAATTCCCGCTGATCAAAACCAGTATCCAATCCCTTCCTTCATCACAGATTTATACCCAGGTCGAAAACGGTCTGGTTGATATTGGTATCGGTTATCTCACGGAGCGTAATCCCAACCTGAATACATCTGTGCTGTACTATGACACATTTGAACTCGTGGTATCTCCTTCCCATCCGCTGGCGAAGAAAAAACATGCTGCAGTGGATGTGCTCCGGAGTACACCATTGATTCTGCTATCCCCTGATACAGTAGGCCGACGGTTTACAGAAACCATCTTCAAGAAACATAATATTGAACCT
This sequence comes from Paenibacillus sp. OVF10, assembly GCA_022836915.1. GTDB lineage: Bacteria > Bacillota > Bacilli > Paenibacillales > Paenibacillaceae > Paenibacillus. Next base: position 6,530,143 of record CP094668.1, read on the forward strand.
AATATTGTAATGGAGTTGTCGAGCAGCGAAGAAGTGAAACGGATGGTCGAGATTGATCTCGGGGCAGCTGTCATTTCCAAACAATCTGTTGCGCATGAGTTGCGTCAAGGTACATTGCGAATGATACCCTTAAGTGAGCTGGAGGTCAGTCACCCTGTTGGTGTCATCTATAAGTCCAGTCGATACCTTAACTCAGCAATGCAGCAATTCATAAGTGACCTCAAAGGTATGCCGGAAACCCAATTCATCAGTTCAGAATGACAATGAGCCATGAGAAAGGAAGGATTCCATATGAAATTTGATCTTCATACACATCATTTTCGTTGTGGTCACGCAGACGGCAACATCCGCGATTATATAGAGGCGGGTATTAAAGCAGGACTTCAGGCCATCGGTATCTCGGATCATACGCCATACTTTGGCAGTGAGCTTGAGCAGGCATTTCCCCGGATCGCAATGGGCAAGTCGGAATTGCAGCATTATGTGGAAGAAGTCCTTGCTTTGAAAGAAGAGTACGCTGGTAAAATCGATGTGCTGCTCGGCATTGAATCCGACTACTTCCCTGCTTATGCAGAATTGTACCGTACCACACTGGGACAGTATCCTTTTGACTATATTATTGGTTCGGTTCATCATACCGAGGATGTGAGTATCTTCAACAAAACCCGGTGGAATGGACTGAGCAATGCTCGCAAAGTTGAAGTGAAAGAGAGTTATTATTCATTAATCCGGCAATCAGCTCGCAGCGGTATGTTCCAGATTCTTGGACACATTGATGCGATGAAAGGAAATTATCCACCTTTCTCCGAAATTATCGCTGATCAGGCCATTGATGAAACGTTGCAGGTCATTGCAGAATCCAACGTAGCGATTGAAATTAACACATCTGGCAAAACCAAACTCAGCGGTGGCTGGTATCCCTCGGATGCCATTTTGGAACGGGCCCATCATTATGGAGTGAAGGTGACCTTTGGATCGGACGCTCATAAACCGCAGCGGGTGGCAGACGAGCTGGATGACGTTCGTACACGTCTCAAGGAGATCGGATTCACCGACTGGGTGTACTTCAAGCAGAAACAGATGCAGATTGTACCACTGTAAAAAATATCAGACCACATAGAAACCCCCACAGCGCGCTTGTTCACGCTGTGGGGGTTTTGGGTTTAATTCTAAATTAAAAATATTATATAAGGTCAACTGAACATTTACACGATAACGGAGAGGACAGAAATAACTTGAAGAAGCGAAGCGGTCGCCTAAAAGCTTTCTGAAAGAAAGCTGCATCGGAAGAATACGCTATCCCCGGATTTGCCCCTTTTCAAAAGGGAATCAAAAAATCCGGGTATAACAGCGATCGGAAGGTTATTCTGTCATCGGAGTGACTATGTAAAAATTCAAAAAATGAACCCGCTCGCGCGGGTCCCAACAGCATTATCTATTATCAAAAAGGGGTCATGAGATAAGTTTACCCCTGTCTGTTAGAGTTCAATTGCAGCTATATTTCAATTGTGTAACAAATGATTGAAGTTCGATTCATTCACGTTTGACTACTCTTACTCTATGTCATTGCGGCTTGTCAGATACCAGGGTTTGCAGGTATTTTTCCTGAAGCGGGCGGGCGTATTGTTCCCGGTACATACTGTACACTTTAACATCCATCAGGGATTCTGATTCCTCGTCATCCTCATCATGCAGTCCGAAGGAGGGAAGACTCCGCTCATAGGACATCCCTATTTTGCTTAACACCCGTTGTGAAGATACATTGGCCTCATAACACCGTGCCTCCACCCTCCACAAATGAAGATCGTCAAATCCAAACTGCAACAGTCGCTGTACCGCCTCGGTAGCCACACCCTGCCCCAACAGGACCTGTTCAGGATGTAACCAATCTGTGCGGTACCATTCTGATCATTCCAGTGCTGGAATGAGGTGATCCCAATCACTTGTTCCTTGCCTCTCCAGCAGATCCCATAATGTAACGAATCCAGCTTGGCGCTGCTGCTCCGTATCTGGTTCAATAACCGTCTCGCCCTGATTGGCGTGGGCTGGCTTCCCTATTCACATATCTTATGACTTGAGGATCGGAAAAAAGTTCCGATAATGTGCTGTAATCACTTTGACGTAATGATCGCAGGACAAGACGCTCTGTCCACAAAGCCGGCAGACCTTGAACCAGCATTTTTCGGGTAAGCATGACAATCGCTCCTTTTGCCTAAACGGGCTCTAGTCCGGTAAGACAAGCATGCTCTGATGATGATCCGGCGTAATACCATTTGAACTGATCCACGAACTTTAGTATTCGCATTTTAGTATTAATATATTGCATCATCCCAATTCCTGACGCTATAGAGCCCAGATGCTGACTACTCCTGCAGCCCGCGATAGATACCTGTACGAATCTCACGAATATAGAAATCCAATGCAGGAACATTCGCCGACTGTGCAACCTGTACTTCTCGCTCAATATCATAAGGTACCCGCACAAATTGAACATTGAACGGGGTATTGTTATCGTTGCTGTCTTCACCCTCCAGAATACAGTAGGAAGCCTGGGGAAGATCGAGTGGATTACCAACACTGCCTGCATTAAACAGTAACTTGCCGTTCATATACTGCAAGTATGCGTTATGCACATCCCCATAACCTACAACATCTGCAACACCTTGCTCAGGCTCATCAGCCGGAGGATCAAACATTGCCAACCTCTTTTCTATCGCGTCCCACGGCTGTACACGATGGTATACACTTTGAGGTGAAGCATGGACCAGACGGATGGTGCGACCGCTCAGTTGAAATTGATGGCTGAAGGGTAGGCCCGCCAAGTACGCCAATCGTTCCTCACCCAGCCGTTCTGCTTGCCACGTGAAATTCTCGTTGTCCTGGTTAACCGCAACCAGTTCATCCCAATTGCCACGGATAACAAGTTCACACGTTGCTCTCACCTGATCCACAACCTTTACCGGTTCTGGCCCCTTGCCCACGAGGTCACCAAGACAAAAGATTCGCACCACGCCACGACTTCGGATATCTTCTAACACTGCTTCCCAGGCAGTCATGTTGCCATGAATGTCGGATACAATCGCAATTCTTTCCATCTGGATAACCTCCATTCATGTTGAATCCTTTATGTTTTATATTCATCTTATATTCTTTTATGTGGTTGATCCTTTAAGCTCAAAAACCGTTAATTCTGGTCTGCACAGAAAACGAATGGGCAGTTGAGTCATGCCAAAACCACGATTCACATACACAGGCATCTGTGTCTGGGTGGTGTAATATACCCCCTGGACATCCGTGTAATACAACCCTTGAACATACTTGTGTGAACCTCGTGGAGTTGTCAGTGCCCCGATCCAGGGAAAACGTACCTGTCCACCATGGCTATGACCGGAAAGTTGTAATCCGAAACCATAGGGAGTGGCAATGTCGGCATAATCCGGTTCATGCATAAGTAACAATTTCCACACATCATGATCCAATCCCTTGATGGCTTGGGCAGGATCAGGCCTGCCTGTAAGTGCGTCATCCAGGCCAGCTATGGCCAGACGTTCGCCCCTTGTTCAATCACCACATGTTCGTTCCGTAACAAAGTGAATCCGGCTTCACGGAACATGGTTGTCACTTCATTCTGCTGTCCGCCCCGATAATCATGATTCCCCAAAACGGCAAATTTGCCATACTTCGCTTGCATGGAGGCGAGTACCGGAATACATTCACGCATCGGCTCTGCTTCCCTCTCGACTATGTCTCCGGTAAAACAAATCAAGTCCGGTTGCTGCTCCTCAATCGTTGCTGCCAGCTTCTTCAGCTCTTTCACCCCGGTATGAAAACCAAGATGGGCATCGCTGAACTGAATGACACGCAAGCCGTCAAATACCTTTGGAAACTTCGGAAGTTTCAGCTCCACTTGCTTGATCTCCAGACGACGCGGCTCCCATAACCAGGCATAACCTCCTGTGAGCAAACTGGCACCCGCTGTCATCAAAACCATGCGCAATAAGAAACTTCGGCGAGAGGGATCATGATCCTTTTCTTCCCCAGGAAACACAGACTCTTCTGCACCTGGTGCTTTGTGCGAGCGCTGGGACGGCGAGTTGTTGCTGCCCTGACGCGGTGTCTCTGCCATATCTCCCCTCCTTCTACGCTCTTAATCCATCCCCTTAGTATATCATATTCTGCATGGGTAGCCCGGTTCCTCTGCTTCATTACAAAAAGAAGCCGGGATCTCCGGCATGTTGCTGCACGGGACCACGACTTCTTCTAAGTTGCATATTACACTTCTGCACATGTTATGACGAGATTATACACCCAACCAGCGTTTGAACATATGCTTGGTCGTTTGTTTGTTCATTTCGGCAATGGAGGTTGTCAGTGGAATGCCTTTTGGACAGGATTGCACGCAGTTCTGTGAGTTACCACAGCCCTCAATGCCTCCATCTTCCATCAATGCTTCCAGACGATCGTCGGCGTTCATCTCCCCTGTTGGGTGAGCGTTGAACAAGCGCACTTGGGACAGTGCTGCTGGACCGATAAAGTCTGTTTTCTCATTGACGTTCGGGCAGGCCTCCAGACATACACCACATGTCATACATTTGGACAGCTCATATGCCCACTGACGCTTCTTCTCAGGCATCCGTGGACCTGGACCGAGGTCATAGGTACCATCGATCGGAATCCATGCTTTTACGCGTTTCAGGGCGCTAAACATCCGGCTACGGTCGATGACCAAGTCACGAACCACCGGGAATGTCTTCATCGGTTCGATACGAACAGGCTGTTCGAGCTTGTCGATCAGGGCTGCACATGCTTGACGTGGCTTGCCGTTGATAACCATGGAGCAGGCACCACAGACTTCTTCGAGACAGTTGGAATCCCAGCACACGGGAGCAATGGATTTGCCATCTGTATTGACGGGGTTCCGCTGAATCTCCATCAGGGCGCTGATCACATTCATGTTGGGACGGTACGGAAGCTCAAATTCTTCGTTGTACGAAGATGACTCCGGGCTATCCTGACGGGTGATGATAAACTTGACGGTTTTGTTGGCTGTAGCTTGTTCCGCCATATCGTTGTCCCCTCCTCTGTTGACGATGATTGTATTGCTGATGCGCAAAATGTTTTGGTGCACTGGAGACGCTTCGTCAGCGGAATGCCCTCTGATCGCTGTTATCCCCGGATTTTTTGATCAACCCTTCCCAGGGTTAAAATCCGGTGATAAAGGCGAGCGCTTCGCTTCTTCTGGGCATTTCCGCTTCCTCCGCTACGTCGTGCACGCAGGGTCACTTTGCTGGAAACTGCACTCCATTCATGCTGGATGGGCAGTATTGAAGTGCTGAAGCATCGCTAAGCGCTTTGCTTCTTCTGGACATTGCTGTTTCCTTCGCTATGTTGTGCACGTTGGTCACTTTGCTGGAAACTGCTCTCCAATTCATTGTGGATGGCAGTATTACAGTTCTGAAGCATCGCAGGCGCTTTGCTTCTTCTGGGCATTTCCATCACTTTGATGGCAGTAACTTTTGAAGAAGCTCTGCTTCTCCAAAGTTCTCCTGCCTTCTCCGTTCAGGTGCTTAATATTTAACCTTATAATAAATCCGTGATATTTAATCCTTGGAGTAATCCCGGATACGTGGTGGGATCAGGGATACGTCTACTGGCTCGTACGAGATTTTCGGGCCTTCTTTCGACCAGCTCGCGATAGTCGTTTTCAGGAACTCTTCGTCATTACGTTCCGTGAATTCCGGTTTGTAATGCGCGCCGCGGCTTTCGTTACGCAGCAGTGCGCCCAGTGTCATTGCTTCTGCCAATTCAATCATGTTCCACAGTTGGCGAGTGAAAGCTGCGCTAGGGTTGTTCCAACCGGAGCTGTCGTACATGTTGATTTTGCCATAACGCTCTTTCAATTCCTTGATCTTGCCAATCGTGGCTTCAAGCTTGTCGTTGTAGCGCACAACCGTCATGTTGGCGGTCATCCACTCGCCAAGCTCTTTATGAATGACATAGGCATTTTCCGTGCCCTGCATTTTCAAGATGCCTTCGTATTTATCGCTTTGTTGTTTGGTGTGTTTCTCAAATACGGAAGATGGGATATCAGCGGATGATTTTTTAAGTCCTTTGATATATTCAGCCGCTTTTGGTCCAGCCACCATACCACCATAGATCGCAGATACCAATGAGTTGGCACCCAGACGGTTTGCGCCATGGTATTGATATTCACATTCACCAGCTGCGAACAGCCCCGGAATGTTAGTCATTTGGTTATAATCTACCCACATACCGCCCATGGAATAATGGACTGCCGGGAAGATTTTCATTGGGATTTTACGCGGGTCATCGCCCATGAACTTCTCATAGATCTCAATGATTCCGCCCAGTTTAACGTCCAGTTCCTTCGGATCTTTGTGCGACAAATCGAGATAAACCATGTTCTCGCCGTTCACACCCAGACCCATATCTACGCAGACGCTGAAGATTTCACGAGTCGCGATATCACGTGGAACCAGGTTACCGTAGGATGGATACTTTTCTTCAAGGAAGTACCAAGGTTTTCCGTCTTTGTACGTCCAGATCCGTCCACCTTCACCACGCGCGGATTCAGACATGAGACGCAGCTTGTCATCCCCTGGAATGGCTGTTGGGTGAATCTGAATGAACTCCCCGTTGGCGTAATTTACACCTTGCTGATACACCGCACTTGCCGCTGTACCTGTGTTAATTACAGAGTTGGTCGTTTTACCGAAAATGATCCCTGGACCACCGCTCGCCAGAATAACCGCTTCTGCCGGGAAGGTCTGTACCTTCATCGTTTTCAGATCCTGAGCTACGATCCCGCGACATACGCCTTCATCATCCAAAACCGCCTGCAGGAATTCCCAGTTCTCATATTTCGTAACCAGGCCCGCTGCTTCCCAGCGACGTACCTGTTCGTCTAATGCATAGAGCAATTGTTGTCCTGTTGTTGCTCCAGCAAACGCCGTACGGTGATGCTTCGTTCCCCGAAACGACGGAAATCAAGCAAACCTTCCGGTGTCCGGTTGAACATGACGCCCATACGGTCCATCAGGTGAATGATGCCAGGTGCTGCTTCGCACATCGCTTTAACAGGAGGTTGGTTCGCGAGGAAGTCACCGCCGTATACCGTATCGTCAAAGTGTACCCATGGGGAGTCACCCTCACCCTTGGTATTCACCGCTCCGTTGATGCCGCCTTGTGCACATACAGAGTGGGATCGTTTAACAGGAACCAGTGAAAATAAATGAACATGGACTCCGGCTTCAGCCGATTTGATCGCCGCCATCAATCCCGCGAGACCGCCGCCCACAATAATTACATTCGTTGATGCCATTGCTGTTCACTCCTTATAAGTCAGCATTTATACGCTAAATGCTTAAATTAGAACTGTTTTTACTACATCAACCATCGAAGTTACTGCTTGGAAATCCATGCTCCGGAAAGCGAACAACGAAGCAATAAACATAATGGAAATAATACCAAACAAACTCATGCACACATAAGAGGACACACGCTGCGCACGCGGACCCACGGTAATCCCCCAGCTAACAAGAAACGACCACAGACCGTTGGCAAAGTGATAGGATGCCGCAACCACACTGATCAGATATAGAATAAATGTTACCGGGTTCATCACGATCTCATGAATGACACCACCAAGTTCTTCGTGGGTGACTGTACCCAACGCAACCTGTACCCGAGTCTCCCATACATGCCAGATTACGAATACAAACGTAATGACACCACTGACCCGCTGCAACGTGTAACGCCAGTTGCGCTCATTGCCATAACGACCCACGTTAGGCTTGGCCTGATAAGCAATATACAGACCATATACACCGTGATAGAACAACGGTAACCAGATGAGGAGCGTTTCCAAAACAATAACCAGTGGCAGACTGTTCAAGAATGCAACAGCACCGTCAAAAGCCTCTTTGCCGCCTTCAACTGCCGAGAAGTTCGTCACCAAATGCTCAACAAAAAACAAACTGAGCGGAATGACGCCAAGCAAGGAGTGCAGCTTTCTGGAGTAAAACCCTTTCATAAAATGTCGATCCCCTTTCGCTAAATACAACGTTTTCATAAATGATTTCACTTATCATGACACGAATCCTTTTCCATGAAAAGGTTCGACAAATTGTTCCGTTTTCCCCAGGTGTGAACAACTTGTGTCACGATTCATGTTACTCCTTTTTTCTTATAAGGGAATTGCAATATAATTATTAAATGTTATACCCTATAGGTATAAGCAGTGAAACATTGGGTTTACAGGCTATACAACATGGAAAACGATTAAGCAAGGGCAAGAATCACACTCATGGAAAAGAGGTTATTGTTCATGTTTGAGGAGTTAAATGCATTTGCAGCGGTCGTGGAGCAATCCAGCCTGAACCGTGCATCCAAGTTACTGAACTTGTCCCAACCCGCACTCTCACGCAAAATTGCCAAATTGGAGGATGAACTTGGGGTTTCCCTATTTCACCGCCGTGGCAAACGGCTGGAGTTAACCAGTGTGGGCCAGTTCGCCTATACCTTCGCGGTAGAACAGAAGCAGCAGCAGCAGAAGTTCCTCACCATGCTTGCCCAGTATAAAGACGAAGAACAAAGCACCATTACACTCGGAGCCAGTCTGACGACGCTTCAAACTACATTACCACCTCTCGTCAATGCCTTTATGGAGAAACATCCAAATGCCGAATTGAAACTGTTGACGGGTAAAACACATGAGATTGTCTCGTTTGTGCGTGACAAAAAAGCCGATGTGGGCATTGTCGCCTCCTCCATCAGCGAAGTGGGGCTTAACTGTGTGCCGCTCTTTGACGATCACCTGGAACTGGTTGTGCCGCTTACACACCCCTTATCCGGTAAGGAAGCCGGGATGGAGCATTTGCAGGATCTGCCGATGATCACGTTCTCCAAAGGCACCTGGTACCGCAAATTAACGGACGACCTCTTCCAGCGCTGTGCCGTGATGCCGGATATTCGCATGGAAATTGACTCCTTTGAAGCGATTATCCGACTTCTGCCTTCCGCCAAAGCTGCTGCTCTATTGCCCAAGTCATATCTTCGTCCACAATTGCTCGCGGACAATGATCTTGTTTCTGTTCATTTGCCTCAACTACAGCAGACCCGCAGAACAACCTGCATGATCTATGGGGAAAAAGAGGACCTCAGCGAGACCTCCAGACAATGGGTCAAGGAGACGGCTGCGCTCTTTACAGCAAAGGCGCCATTGCCCTCACGGAGGACTACGACGCCTTAGCTTTGATCTGAATCAGCCAGGCTCTAACGCCTGGCCTCCCATATTTAACTCATCTTAATTATCAGCTCTCTTGGCTGATAACCTCTTCTTCAAATCGGTCGATATCAGCATTATTACCAATAATGACCATGATATCCCCCATCTGAAGCGAGTCCAGTGCTGTCGGAGCAATAATGACCCCGGCTTCTTTCTGTAACGCCACAATGCTGCAACCAAAGCGTACACGTGCATTCAGGGTCGAAAGGGTTTTGTTGTGCAGACAGGCGGGAACCTTCATCTCGACAATACTGTAATCATTGGATAATTCAATGTAATCCAGCAAGTTCGGGGTAACCAGCTGGTGGGCAACCCGAATGCCCATATCCCGCTCAGGATAAACGACACGATCAATCCCCAGTTTATCCAATGCTCGTCCGTGAAGGACGGATATGGCCTTGGCCACGACCGTCTTGACGCCCAGCTCTTTTAACAGAATCGCGGTGAGAATGCTCGTCTGAATATCATCCCCGATGGCTACGATACCACAATCAAAATTGCGAATACCCAGAGAGCGCAACACTTCCTCATCTGTGGCATCGGCTACAACGGCATGGGTGACCAATTCACTCATGTCTTCGACGACTTCTTCATTTTTATCGATCCCGAGCACCTCGTAGCCGAGTTCCATTAATTCCTGTGCCAGACTGGAGCCAAACCGCCCAAGCCCAATCACCGCAAACTGCTGTGTTTTCATTGTTCTTCACGAACCCCTTATCCAAATCATTTTCATAACTCACTAAAAATTGATTTATCCAATAATCATTTTGCCTTCCGGATACCTGTATAACTCTTTACCCTTTTTCTGCCCAAGTGCATACGCTAATGTGATCGGTCCAAGCCTTCCTGCAAACATCGTAAAACAGATCAGGAGCTTGCCCAATGTAGTCAACTTCAGCGTTAGTCCAAGCGATAATCCCACGGTACCAAAGGCTGATGTCGTTTCAAATAAGATCATCATAAAACTGGCGTCTTCTGTGGTACTCAGTGCCATCGTTACAGCTATGATTAACAAGAGCGCCAGCAATGTAATAGTAAGCGCCTTGAAAATCCGTTCCTGTACGAGCCGGTAGCGGAAAAATACGATATCTTCACGTCCACGCATCATGGCGATGACCGCGCCAGCCATAATCATAAATGTCGTTGTTTTGATCCCGCCTCCCGTAGAACCTGGCGAAGCACCAATGAACATCAGAATGATCATAAAGAACTGTGTTGCCTGTCTCAGCCCGGCAATATCTACCGTATTGGCTCCTGCCGTTCGCGGCGTAACGGACTGGAAGAATGAACCGAGAATTTTGCCACCCCAGTTCAGGCCACCCAGTGTCCGCGGATTGCTAAATTCAAATACGAAAATGACAAGTGCACCAAACACAATCAACAATCCAGTCATTAACAGTACAACTTTGGAGTGCAAAGACAGCTTCCGCGTTTTGCGGTAATCCACCAGGTCTGACAACACCACAAAACCGATACCGCCAGAGACAATCAGGAACATCGCTGTAAAATTAACCAATGGGTCATACACATAACCGGTCAGACTGCGGAAATCGCCAAACATATCAAAGCCCGCATTGTTGAACATGGAGATCGCATGCCAATAGCCATAATAAATCGCCTGTCCGACTGGCATGTCGAACGACCAGCGGATGGCAAACAGTGTGCCACATATGCCTTCGATAATGAGTGAGTAGATCACAACTTTACGAATCAGCCGGACGATTCCCTCCATCGTGCTCTGGTTCATCGCTTCCTGTAGAATCAACCGCTCTCTAAGCGAAATCCGCCGTTTGAACGCAATGGCAACCAATGTGGACATTGTCATGAAGCCCAGTCCGCCAATCTGAATCAGAATTGCAATTACAATCTGACCCAGCACCGAGAAATGAGTCCCTGTATCAACCACAACCAAACCAGTGACACAAACAGCCGAAGTTGCTGTAAAGAGCGCATCAATAAATGCAAGACTGTCTCCGTTACGGCTGGATGCCGGAAGCATTAATAGCAGTGTGCCTACCAATATGATGCCAGCAAACCCTAACACAAGAATACGGGGTGGCGATAATCGCATCCATTGAACATTCAGTTTCACTTGAGTATCTTCCACCTCTTCTAAAATGAAAATAACTCCACACCCGTGGAGCCTTCTTCATTTGAAATGCTGTTGCCAAACGTTAAACAAGTATGATTCAGATTAAAACGACATATATAATGAAGTTGGAATATATTCTATTCGTTCCCTTGTTGGGCGAAAGACATGCGAATCATTGCACATTTGCTTCAAAATTATAAGCGCTGCGACGTTTGTAGACAAAACGTTTTTTGTGTAAATAGCATCGAATTCAGCCAAAAAGGGAAGAACTCAGATATAGCGACGGATAGATCAGATTCTTTCGGTGCTTTTCATTCATTTTCAAGGATTTACACCTGTTTTCGTTACATCATTGGCATTCGGTGCTTGGCCTGTGCTATGTTAACTTTAATATCCATATTAGTGCGTGTTCAAAAAGGGCGGTTTTCAGTACCAAGAAGATGGGATGAAGCTAGAAACTTTTTGAACTACCTCTATCAATAAAGGAGGAACACCATTACATGAATCCCTTAGGGCAGCCTTTGCAACTCAAGGCTAACTTCAAGCGGCTGGGGTTGCTTGCGGCGATTGGCCTGATTCTATTTTTTGTATTTCAGATCTTTCCAGCTACCTCATCACAAACGACAGAAATTTCGTCCACGTCCTTCATAACCAAGGAGCAGGCGACACAATCCGCACGATCATTCGCAGCTTCTGTGAATGACTATTCACTGCCAAATGATGATGCAAAAACCCTGGTAACCTACCAGACACATTCCGATATCTACGGGTATATGGCCAAAACCAAACAACTTGATACCTATAACCAGAAATGGGAAACAAGCTATCCTTACGATGTATTCCGCGTTCGTTTGCCTGATCAACACAAAGGCGGTTATCTTAATGTTGACGTACATATGAAAACAGGAAAAGTAGTCGGCTTCAAACGGGAACTGCCTTCCTCCTCTATACCGCCATTGAGGCGGAGCAGGTTAGTGGACGAGTGACCACATCGCAAGTACTTGCCGAAGGTAATATGTCCTTGGACGAGAAAGAACGGCTGGCGGCTGGCGTTCTGACTGAATTCGGTTATGAAATGCCAACACTTCAATTGGATACTCGCGATGGTGAAGCGGGTCTGAAATATACAGATTCTGCAAAAGCCATCGGAGACTCCAAACTTGAACTGAATTTTACGTTTGAAGAGGGTGCGGTACGATCGTTCGATCCTGGCTTCTCGGTCCCGGAATCCCATACTGACTATGTGAAAGATCAAACACGTCAGGCCAATTGGATGACCTATGGCGGCTATGCATTCCTGACCTTTGTACTGGGCGTGCTGGCAATCATCTATAGCATTCTGACCCGAGCACATACGTCTTTCAAACGCGGGATTATTCTCTCGCTGGTGTATTTCGCAGCTTCGGTAATTGGTACACTGAACATGATTCCACTCTTTCAGGCACAAGGGCTCTCCAATTTCATGTTAGCATTCCTGATGTTAATGCAGGCAGGTATTACACTGGTCATGAGTGCAACCATCTATCTGTCCCTCGTTGCCGGTGACGGCATGTGGCGTAAAATAGGTCTGAACCCATGGCCTCGTGCCAAAGAACCGGGATACGGAAAATATGTACTTCACAGCATGTACGCTGGTTACCTGTGGGCATTCATTCTACTGGGTGTGCAATCCATCCTGTTCTTCATTCTGGAGCGAAGCATCGGCACATGGTCAACGACGTCAGCAGATCAATCTACATTTAATATGACCTATGCCTGGCTCTTCCCGATCATGGCCTGGATGGCCGGTATTGGTGAAGAAACTGTTTATCGACTGTTCGGCATTCGCATGATGCAAAAGATTGTGCGTAACACGTTTATTGCCTGTCTGATCCCAACCATCATTTGGGCACTTGGACACACTTTGTATCCGATCTATCCAGTAATCACCCGTCCCATTGAGCTGATGGTGATTGGATTGCTGTTCAGTCTGATCATGCTGCGTCACGGCTTTATTGCCGTTGTATTCGCCCATGTGATCTTCGACAGCTTGCTGATGGGACTCAGCTTGGTCTTTATGGGCGATGCCCTGAATATGGCTGCTGGACTCTTCTGGATTGTACTCCCGGCCATCGTTGGATATGTGGTCTACAAATTCAATCCAAAACAAAAAGAGAAGCCGTATGTTACGACTCCTCATCACGAAGTGCTGCAATAATCTGATTTGCCAGTTTGTCACCAATAGATAGAGGCCGGAAGTCTTCGACGCTGGCCTCTTTTATTTTGCGCAAAGAGCCAAAATGCTTCAACAGCAGCTTACGCCGCTTCTCTCCAATACCCGGAATGGCATCCAAACGTGATGTCACCATCGATTTGCCACGCTGTTCCCGGTGGAACGAGATCGCAAAACGGTGGACCTCTTCCTGTATCCGCTGCAACAGGTAGAATTCCTGACTATCCCGAGGCAGGGAGATGACTTCCGGTGGATTACCGATCATCAACTGTGAAGTCTTATGCTTCGCATCCTTCACCAGACCACATACCGGAATAAACAGCCCCAGCTCATTTTCCAAAATATCGACCGCAGCCGAGATCTGTCCTTTACCACCATCGACCACAATCAGGTCAGGCTGGGTCAGGTTTTCTTTTAATACCCGCTCGTAACGGCGACGGATGACTTCTCGCATGGTTTCATAATCATCGGGTCCTTCAACCGAACGGACCTTGTACTTCCGATATTCCTTCTTATCCGGTTTACCATCCGTAAATACAATCATGGCAGATACCGGGTTCGTACCCTGGATGTTCGAGTTATCAAACGCTTCAATACGGTGAAGCTGATCCAGTCCAATAAAACGTCCCAGTCCTTCAGCAGCTTTGGATGTCCGTTCTTCATTTCGCTCAATCAGGCGGAACTTCTCTTCCAGTGCTACACGTGCATTATCCACAGCCATGGTGATCATCTGGCGTTTCAATCCACGTTGCGGGATGAGCACTTTGATCTCCAACCACTCCTGTAAAGCAGCAGCAACCTGAGTTGGGTCTTCCAGTCCAGCTGGAAGCTTTTCAGTTGAATCAGTTGTATCCATTATTGGAGCATCCTCTTGCATACTGTCAGGTTGTTCACCTTCTGCCTCAGTGGAACCTCCGTAAGCTGCACGAGTCTCAGCAACCAGTGGCTGGGAAGCGTTACTATGCTCCACTTGTCCCGTCTGCTCAAACTCAACCGTAACTGCGGCAGGTACCGATCCATCAGCATCAGAACCCGTATCCAAATTGTCGTTATCCGTTGCAAGATCCTTGGGCATTTCCGGCAACAAAATCTCTTGTGGCAATGCCGGATTATCACTGTAGTACTGTGTTACGTAAGACATGAAATCACTGTACGCCTCACCGTAAAACGGGAAAGTAGATACGTGACGTTCAATCATTTTACCCTGACGCATATATAGAATCTGGACACACATCCAGCCTTTATCAATGGCAAAACCAAATACATCACGGTCTCTGGCATCGGCCATCGTAATTTTCTGTTTTTCCATCATCGCATCGATGGCGATTACCTGGTCGCGCAGTTCCTTGGCACGTTCAAAATAAAGATCCTCCGCGGCCTCCTGCATCTTACGCTGCAAATCCTTCTTGATCTCTTCGTGACCACCGCTCAGAAATGAACCAATCTCTTGTGAAATCTGGTCGTACTGCTCCTTCTCCACTTCCTTCACACAAGGGGCAAGACACTGTCCCATGTGATAGTACAGGCACACTTCTTTGGGCATTACACCACATTTGCGCAGTGGATACATACGGTCGAGCAGTTTTTTTGTTTGGTGTGCCGCATACGAGTTCGGATAAGGTCCGAAATATTTGGCTTTATCTTTCAGCACACGCCGGGTTACTTCCAACCGGGGATGCTTTTCATTGGTAATTTTAAGATACGGGAATGTCTTGTCATCTTTGAGCAACACGTTATAACGCGGCATATGTTTCTTGATCAAGTTACATTCCAGAATGAGTGCTTCCATGTTACTGCCCGTCACAATATATTCGAAATCACGGATTTCGGACACCAGACGCTGGGTCTTTCCGTTATGACTGCCGATAAAATAAGAGCGTACGCGGTTCTTCAGCACTTTGGCCTTACCTACATAGATAATCGTACCTTCACTGTTCTTCATCAGGTAACATCCAGACATGTCTGGCAGCAAAGCGAGCTTGTGGCGAATCTGCTCCAGTGCCTTCTCCTGATCTTGCAAATCATTCATAAATTGATCCATAATTCGGTGAATCCTCCTTCCCGAAAAAACTGAAATCCTCACCTTACATGAGTGACTCCGATGACAGAATGATCTTTTGATCGCTGTTATCCCCAGATTTTTCGATTCCCTTTTTTAAAAGGGAAAATCCGGTGATAAAGGCGAACACTTCGCTTCTACAGCTCATTTCTGTCCTCTCCGTTAACATGTAAATTTCCAGTTTCATTTTATAAAAAATATATACTTTATATTGTCCTATATAAAGGTATTCGACGCAAAACGCCCCCGGCATGTAAACCGGAGGCGTATGTGTAAGCCTGTAAATTATTGGTGTTTTGCGATAATTCCTTTGAGCGCATCTTTCGAGTTCAGACCAACCACTTTATCTACCGGTTGACCGTCTTTGAAGAAGATCAAAGTTGGAATGCTCATTACGCCAAAGCGGGAAGCAGATTCCGGATTTTCATCCACGTTAACTTTAGCAATTTTCACTGCATCGCCAACTTCTGTGGACAGCTCTTCCAGGATTGGAGCGAGCATTTTACAAGGACCACACCAAGGCGCCCAGAAATCAACAAGAACCGTTCCTTCGCCTTCTACTTCAGCGTTGAAGGATTGATCGGATACGTTAACAATAGCCATGAAATTGTCCTCCTTATATATACTTACGGTTTATTTTAACCTGTAACGTCGTGAACGACACTTCCAGTATAACACAGGTACGTCAAACTTGTGAATTGAACGCTGCAATGTTCATCTTCCCAACATCAAATCTTCACAATTACAGGATGTGGCATACCAACTTCAAAATCTTTACAAACGCTTTCTTTTCCAAGTATACTAAAATTACTCCGGGTTTCAGCCCCCATTCGGGCAAGCTGTATTCCCCATAAGGAGGCAATAACATGGATGCAAATGTGCGGATCAGCGACCCGCGTGAACATGTGAACGAGGAACCCCGCAACGATCTATTTGATCTGATCGTGGGTGTTGCCGGCATGGCCGGCCTGATGACAGTGATCTTTTTCGGTATGGTTATCTTCAAATTCATCACCGAATAGGATACTCACAGGTCTCACGCAGGACCAGAAAAGCCCGGTTTTCGCGACAATGCGAAAGCCAGGCTTTTTTGGGACTACTTATTGCTTAAAAAGTATAATTTGTAGATCAGACCCATAAACTAACCGATTAACGTTTGCCGCGCTGATTCTCACCCCGAACGGAGATGACATCCACGAATGGACGAATCCGGTCCATGAGACGCTGGCCTTTATTTGATTCCTCGCCGTCCCGATTGGTGAAGCTCAGATGTTTTTCAAGCCCATCCAGATTGTAATTGGACGTATAGAAGGTTGGTTTGCGATTCATCCGATAGTTCAGAATGGACCCCATCACATGATCCCGAACCCAAGGGTTCAGATTCTCTGCCCCGATATCATCAAAGATGAGCAGATCACAACTTTTCAAAATATCCGTCATTTCCTTCAGCTTCTGCCCTTCACTGATCATGGATTTCAGATCCTCCACAAAGTCAGGCATATAGATAATGACACCCGTGTGGCCT
Source organism: Paenibacillus sp. OVF10 (assembly GCA_022836915.1). Taxonomy (GTDB): domain Bacteria; phylum Bacillota; class Bacilli; order Paenibacillales; family Paenibacillaceae; genus Paenibacillus. The sequence continues at coordinate 6,547,338 of CP094668.1, forward strand.
GCAACCGCCAGTTCATGCAGCAGATAACACATCAGGAACGTCTTGCCTGTCCCGAAAGTTCCTTCCAGAAACAGTCCTTGCGGAGATAATCCATTCTCCTTGGTCTCCCTAATATAACGAAGCACCTGATTCACTGCTGGAGCACGCATCCGATCCTTGCCCATAATCTCCACATCGTTGTATCCGGCACTGAGCGCACGCTCGTCCACATAGAAACTACGAATACGTTGCTTAATGATATGTTCATTTTGCCGGGCGATATGTTTGGAACAAGGCGCTTTTATATCTATGATTTCGGGTTTACCGTTAAAATGTTCTACTTCCAGTTTGCAAAAGTGGCCCTGAAAATCGTTAGGACAGTTGTCGAGTCCCGGACAATTCGCACAGTTCTTAGAGTCTTTGGCGTACTGAAACAGCTTGCTCAGATCGGTCATGAGCTGTGCATCTTGCAGTTCAGGATGACCTGCGCGGAATTCGCGTACGTACGGGTTTTCCATCAAATCCGCCGCAATCCGCCGCGATTGCTCACGAAAGGCAGGGTTCAGCTGCTGAAGCAGTCCTCCCAAGGATTCCATGGCTTCAAGCCCCTTAATGTTTCAATATAGAATGAACAATGAAGTGTACCTGCGACCATCTTGATGGCATAGGTACTTTCGATCATTAGCAATTCTACTGTTCATTCTATAGAAAAACAACCAATAACTCAACAGATACATCTGGTAAATAGCGTAACCCTTCCGCCACCGTACGTAATGTCTAGTGTATAGTACACTTCCAGTCCTGTACCTTTTAGCGTGTGTTCAAAAGTCTGTTTTTCAACTCTTTAAACAACTTTTATCAGCGGCGCAAGCCGACAGTAACGATCTCGCATGAACCTGTCTGTATGTTCCATTCCTTGCTGGCAAATGATAATGTCGACGCCTCTTCTATGTTGTGGGCATGAAGCCTTTCGCCCTCTTCCTCCAGGATGTTGCTTTTGTATGCCGTTTCGAATGGCTGCGGATTCGCTTGTGATGCAGCAAGATTCAACGTGGCAGAGTCAGTGGTCATATTGAACCAGCGAAGCATGACATCGCCGGAATCTTCATTTACCTTGAGGGAGGAAAACGCCAAGCCGTCCCCTTGCCATGCAAACGGTGTGTTACTAGGTGTCAGATAACCCGGGTGTACTTCAGTCTGTGCCAAAGTCCACGGAACCTGGAACTGATACGCCTCGATATATGCACCTGACGCTGCACCATTTCCATCATGCGGAATGATCTCGATTTTAAACGTATGTTCACCAAGGCATTGTGCTTCAGGTGTCGGGAACAAACCCCAGTCTCCAAGTTCGCCCACAGCACGAAGCAGCGTAACCGCGATGGTGTTGCGACCATCCTGAAGGACTTCATATTCATTTAGACCCAGATTGGCTACGACCAATCCTGCGTTTTGTTCACTTACATCTACAAAACTCTGTTGATGCTGTGTATTGCTTGGATTTTTCCACTCCGGTGCAGGCTTGTTATCACGTGTTGCAATTTCGAACATGGAATCCACATAATGAACAGCAGATACAAGATCCGTTGGGAAAAGAGCACGCACCCGATGATCCTTCGCCTGATTGTTGAAGGTTGTCTCCATTTGTACTCCTTTTCCACTACGACTAAGCGATATAACAGTACGGATCTGGAGCGGAATCATTTTAGTTGAACGCTGGGCTTTGCGATGTGGATAATAAATCAGTTCTCGCTGTTCCTGATCCAGCATCTCATCCGCCGACTCCGGTATTTCCCAATGATGAATCACTTCGAACGAGGCCAAATATGATGTATCCTCAAGGATTCGAATCTCGGCCTGAAGCGCTTGTGTTGTCAATGCTACTTCATCCTCTGGTTGCTTGAACATGTATTCATTACCGATATCGCCCACATTTTCGTACACGCCAAGGTCCTTGTAAGTCCGGCCTGTTCGTTTGTCTGTGAGTGTGAATGAACCATTGTCTGCAATCGTGACAATCAAATGTTGATTTTCCATGCCACGTTCACCACGCAACAGCGTAGTCGTTTTCGACGGAGTACCACGCTTAGCATCATCCGCAAAGTTGATCAATGCATAGGTTTTCAGGCCAAATGCAGCTACATTTTCTGTTTCAAAACGAATACATACTCGCCGACAGCTATACGGCTGACGGAAGCGATCATCTGGCAGATCATAGCCAAATTGCAGACCCAGATCCTCCACCGTACATGGAATGTGGTTACCATCTTCATCTACAAGTATGCGATCTGACAGTTCAACGGCTTTCATCTGTGCCGCCATCTCTTCCAATGTATATCCATCCCGGAAATACAACCGAGCCGCGTCCAGTTCCATCTGAACTACACCGCTTCGTTCCCAACCCGTTGTATTAAACACCACAACAGGCCGAGCCCCCTCACCGTAACGCTCAAATATGGAGGTATCCACGGCTGTAGCAATCTGGCTGGTGCTCTCTTCAATTAGAGCCTCTGCAACATGACGGCTCTTATCAAACCGTGTCACCATCTCGCGGTGCACCTCATCCACACTGCATCCACAGATGCTGTCATGCGGGTGATTCTGCATAAGCGTTTTCCAGGCATACGTCAGTTGATCATGTGGATAGGCATGTCCAAGCAGATAGGCGTAGGATGCCAGGGGTTCAGCCACTTTTTCCAGCATGGTCTGGCCCAGCTGGTTCATCTGTTTCAGATACACACGAGCCGAGGCGGTGTTCACCAGAGTTCCCCAGCCATCGGTTCGTTGGCTGCGCAGTTCGCCTTTGACCGTGGAAAGTTCATGTTCAGACGATGCTCTCAAAGCTTCCAGATAATCCGGAAAATTGGAGTGAATGAACTCGATATCGGGATGTAATTGTTCAGCCATGCGAATCGCTTCTGGCAGGTCTCGCTGAATCGGCTGGTGATCACATCCGTTCATGTACAACAACTCATTCGTTGATGCATATTTCTCAGCGTCTGCAAGCTTGGTTTCCCAGAACTTGCGGGCCGAAGCCTCATCTACCGGAACTTCATTCCCGTTGGAATACCAGTTTGCGAACAATACGCCAAGCACTTTTGATCCGTCTGGCCCTTCCCACATCAGCTCCGAGAAGCTTGATTCATATCCGGCATCCGAGACCGTATTATTAAATCCCGTAGGCTTCACACCACGTCCAAAAACACATTATCTATGCCCGATTGCTGCATCAGCTGCGGAGTCTGTCCGACCAATCCAAATGTATCGGGAAAGTAACCAATTTTCGAAGGGGTGCCGTAACGTTTGGCGTCCTTATGTCCAACCTGCATGTTGCGCACATTGGCTTCTCCGCTCGTCAGAAACGCATCCTGCAAAATGTACCATGGTCCAATCACAATCCGCCCATTGCGGATATGTTTCTCCAGTCGTTCCTTCTGCTCCGGTCGAACCTGAAGATAGTCATCGATGATGATCGTTTGTCCATCCAAATAAAAGCTTTTATAGTCTGATCCCTCATCAAGCTGATCCAACAGTGAATCGACGAGCTGAATAAGACGCATATGATGCTTCTCATACGGCAAGTACCATTCCCGATCCCAGTGGGTATGTGAAATAATATGTGCTCTCTTTTTCTTGGTCATTGTGTGATCCCACCTCTTTCATCTTGTTGTACAATCTCAACCTCATCAGGGCGATACACCGCAGTCAGCTTTCCGGAAGCATCCGTGGCAAACAGCACCGAACAATTTTTCTCCAATTGGAATGCATACGATACACCTATACGTTGATCTCTCACATGAACTTCATGGTTCAAGGCAAACTCCGATACAAATACGTACAGATTCCCTTTTGGAAAACTCAGCTTCCGGCCGTAGATCCCTGCGATATCTCCGCCAGATATCCATTCCAACTCCTGTTCGATGCCCGAAATTTCGGTTGCATAACGATATAATTCAGCAAGTGGCTCATCCCGTCCGTTCAACTCAAGCGGCAGTGGGGTCCAGATTAATTTCCCTTTGCCCAAAGGCAGAACGTGTACTTCATCTGGTGTAACATTATCCCTGTGAAGCAAAGTCTCCTTCGCCACCTCGGCGATACGACGCCGTCCATAGGTCACCCGGTGATTCACGCCATTAATACTCAGCAGTTCTTCTCGCTGCACGTTACCCAGACTGCGTTTGCCTACGATATGATCTGCCCGGTCAGTTGCCTTCCAGTATGCATCCAGCCCCAGTGGTCCAGTGATGAGCAGACTAGTACCTTCCTTCTCCGCAAACGTGAGCAATTGTTGAAGTGCGTCGCTGTCCATATTGTGCGGACTCGGCACGATAATCAGCTTGGGTGGCTGCTGCTCCAGTGCTTCCAGATGATATTCGGATAACGCACGGAACGGTAGTTTCAAATCATAGGACATCACCCGAGTAAGCTTTGTTGTGGCATCATAGGCTAGGGCACGGTTGGAAAAGTCATTGGAATACGGGAACACCACTGCAATATCCTCCAGCTCGCGGTCTTCAAAGAGATCACGAATGCCATGCATGAATCGGCCAAAATCATAAGACACATCCGCCTCTGGTTTCTCCGTACCATCTGCACGCAGGGCTCCGATATGAGATTCATTGGCATTATCCATATAAAAGTTGGTGTTCCAGATCCATTGCACCGCACCTGCGCCGCCTGTCGAGAAAGCATAGGCATACTTGCGTTCGAGAATGCCGCGCAGCTCTTCTTCCGTACGTTTGGCTCGTCCATCCGGGGTTTCCACATACATGATACCCGTCTCCTGAATGAGATTGGGCTTATGAGGCGTTTTGGCGAAAATACCGTCCCAGATCAGATCATCGTTTAACCACCAGGAATGCACCGTTGTATAATCCACTTCACGTTCATAGAAGAACGGCGAAGGACGCTGTGCACCAAGGGCTTCGTCCTGTCCCACAGTGACCAGATGATCCGGTACCAGATCCTTGATCGTACCTACAAGCTCTCTTGCCCAAACATTGTGCATTTCCATGGAGAAAAGACAGTAATCGAGCCAGCGTGTTCCTTTTTGGCCTTGTGCATGTCCTGTACATCAAAGTTAATCTCTTCTGCCTCCGGGATCACCGCGGCTGCAAAATTGGGGAGCTGCTTCGGTGACATGTTCCATGCCTCCTGCAACGCTTCAATCGTCTGATGCCGCTGCTGAAGCCACTCGACAAAGGCGCTCTGTTCATACGAATCTCTCGCCGAGCGTGGGCCAGCTGAGAAGATTCGCACCGGATCAAACATCGATGGCTCATTAATCAGATCCCAGTCCACATGTGTTGTATGCGTGTGACGACTGACGATGCTGCGGATAAAACGTTTCTGAGCCTCGACACTCTGCGGGTCCAGATATGGATTCGTGCCTTCCCATGTCTCCGGTGTAAAGGAGAAAAAGGTGAATGTGACCTGCAAGCCGTGGCGTTTCGCCGTTAAAATAAAGGCATCAATGGCACGAAGCACATCTTCTGCCATATGTCCGTCCACCTGCATCATGTTGCGATAGGCAGTCCAGATTCCCGTCCGAATCCAGTTGATGCCGGCTTTCGCCATCTGAGCCATGTCTCGATCCCAGACATCCGCATTCGGGAGAAACAGAAATTTCCGTGCCACATCAGAGGTCATGTAGGTCATGCCCACAACAGGGAGAGGACGTCCGTCTTTTACAAAATAGTCTCTGCTGCGGGTAATCACTTCCCCTTCTGCCAGCAATGCAGCATCCTGTCCCCAGAAGCCTTGACGCAAGGTCCGAACTTCTCCATCAGGTGCCTGCGCTTGGCATACGATCCGATACAGCCCACTTTTAATGGAAACCGGGAGAAGTATAGGTTCGAAACGCTGCTCACCGGAAAGTTCCATCTCCAGTTGATGGCTCCATACCTTCTCCGTCGTTCCACTTATGCGATCCTCATGCTCGACCGTTATGTCGAATGTCCACAGCTCAGACGCTGTACGCCTGCTGCCTGGACGCTGTAAAATCTGGCCTTGAAGTGTAAGTACAGCCCGTTCATCTGGCTCATACGAAGCATAATTTGTTTTCAGGGATAACTCCGTTACACCTTGCGCACAGAATTGCGCCCACTTCACAATCTCGTCAGCGCCATCCTGCGTCCAGAATGAGGTGGTCAGCGGCAGATGCACAAATATCCATCGTGAACCAACGAAAGTTCCGCGCGAGTTTTCCCACAGAACGACCGGAGCGGCGATGCTACGTCCATCCTTGCTCATGCCACGAAGTAATGGATAAATCTGCGTACTCATGGGACCGGATGAACCCATCTGGTGGGGCAGATCACTTGTTTTGGTTGTATGTGGAACCAGATTCCATGTATCTGCCTTCTCAAACAGTCCTTCTTTCCCAGTGAGAAGCGGGATCTGTTCAGATGACGTGTAGGATTGCACATTGGCAGCAGATACGTTCAACGCCTCATGAATATAAAGTTCCTGATGATACGCGGTCTGCTCGGACTCTACACCCCATGCCCCATTCTCATATCGAACCGGACGTTTGAAGGGCGCACCACCAACACTGATCAGGCTCCCGCCCTGATGCAGGTAAGCTGCAATCTCCGTCCAGGCGGACTTGGGAAAATAGGGTGCATGCAGATTGACCAGACATCCTTCACCTGCTGTAATCTTCAAAGTCTCTGCGAGTTCTTCGGCGTTTACAACGGTGATCTCTTCTACTGCTTTCCATGTATTCAGAGCCTCATGAGTTGGAGAAGCACCTTCCATTGGAAACGCAGGATCAGCGAAGATAATCAGCTTTTTATCATTAGGTTGGATACTCATAACAGGCCATCCTTCATGGATTTATAGACCAACTGGGAGAATAGGCTGTTGGACCATGCAAACCATTTTCTTGTAAAAATCGTTGGATCATCGGCGTGGAAGCCTTCATGCATATAACCTGTATCTGCATCTGTCGCTTCGAGCATGCGAATAATCTCCAGTTTCTCCTCGGCAGACTGCGCAGTCAGACCTTGCATGGACAATCCCATATGCCAGATGTAATCTGGTGGTGTGTGCGGGCTACCGATCCCTTTGGCAACCTTGCCCTCATAATAGAACGGGTTCTCTTTGCTCAGAGCGAAGCGGCGCGTATTCTGGTAGATCGGATCATCCGCTGTGACGTAACCCAGATATGGAATGGACATGAGTCCCGGTGTACCCGCATCGTCCATGAGACAGTGGTTGCCATAACCGTCCGTCTCGTATGCATAGATCGGTCCAAATTCCGGATGACGATAAATCCCGTACAGCTGAATACCGTGATCCACGTCCTGCTCCAGATCCTTCAATTCCTGCAAAAGTTCCATATCCCGGAACACCCACTCGGCAAACTCCTGCATTTGGCGCAGAGCTACAACCGCGAACATGTTGCCAGGGATATTGTAGTGGAAATCACACGCATCATCACTGGAACGGAAACCGGACCAGATCATACCCGTGTAGTTGACTGGCATACCTTTTCCGTGGTTGCGCAGGGAATCTGTTGGGATACCGTTATTGCGTGTGAAGCGATATGGAGATTGTTCCATGTGATGCTGTTCGACTTTGAACAGGTCCACGATTTTACGCATCGCTGCTTTGAAGCTTGAATCGAAAATGTCAGTTAGCTCGGTTTCCTTCCAATATAAATAGGCCAGGCGCACAACGAAACATAATGAATCAATCTCAAATTTGCGTTCCCACACCCAAGGTGACATCTCGGTTTCGTCCGTGGTGTTCCAGTGCCAGTCGTTGGCCGTCTCATTGAAGGCATTGGCATATGGATCGATGTGAACATACTGGATATGACGTTTGATCAGCCCGCCAATAATGCGTTGCAGGTCCTCGTCTTCTTTTGCAAACGGAATGTAATGTACTACCTGCTCCACGGAATCACGCAGCCAGGAAGCCGGAATATCTCCCGTGATGACAAAAGTCGTACCGTCCTCCATCAACTTGGTTGTTGTTTCGATGGTGTTGGGGAAACAGTTTTTGAATAATTGAAGCAGTTTTGGTCGGTGAGCCAGTTTCTGTTCTGCTTCTTCGAGTACAGCCTGAATGGATTGTGGCAAAGCAACAGGTGGCATGGGTATTTTGGGTAATCTGAACTGTTCCATGGATGAGTGCAACTCCTTAAACAAATTGAATGGTATAGCTATAAAAGATCAAGCTGAGAACATTCACACTAGACCACTACGATGACAGAATAACCTTCCGATCGCTGTTATCCCCAGATTTTTTGTTTCCCTTTTCTAAAGGGTAAAATCTGGGGATAGCGTATGCTTCCGATGTAGCTTTCTTTCAGAAAGCTTTGAGGCGAACGCTTCGCTTCTTCGAATTCTTTCTGTCCTCTCAGTTATCGTGTAAATGTTTAGTTGAACATGTATAGCTCAAAAATATTTCAAAAAGGTTTACCGCAGTAGCACGGTTTGTATTTCGTAAGGTTTAAAAGATAGTGTAATCTGGCCATGGGTATGGGCCAGTGGTTTGATCGGTTCTTCAAGTGCGTTGGACTGATAGGCTTGCTCAAAGGCATGCGGCCATTGCAATGTGATACTTTCGCGTTTGCCTGACGATTCATAGAAACGCAGTACCGTTCCGTGTCCATCCTCTGCCAGTTTGACTGTATCCAGAATGACGTGATTACTATTAAAGTTAATCCAGGAGCCTGTTGCTGGACGAGAATGTGCAGCGGTTGCCGTTGCATCTGCAATTGGATCGACTCCAGTCCCTCCGCTTTGCTGTACCTGCTCTATCTGCTCCTCTTGTTGTATCTGACCCTTTTGATGCACTTGTTGCACCTGCTGTACCGTCACCTCATGGTTCAACTCGGCGGCCTGACGTACGGTGTGTGCAGTTCGCCAGTCTCCGTCGTGTGGGTACAGGGAATAGGTGAATTCATGTTCTCCCAGATCGGCGGTGCGATCAGGCCATTTTGGTGCTCGCAGCAAGGACAAACGAATGGTGCTTCCTTGCACGTCGTACCCATATTTGCAATCATTGAGCAGGCTCACGCCGTATCCATATTCGGATACATCCGCGAAGCGATGTCCACAGACTTCATACTGGGCTTGCTCCCAGCTTGTGTTGCGATGTGTTGGACGTTCCAGTGCGCCAAATGGAATCTCGAATGTGGCCTTGGAAGTCACCACATCAATCGGGAAACCAACTTTCAGAAGTTTGTGATTCTCGTTCCAGTTCACCTGTGTCTGGAAATCAATTCGCCGTGAGTCATGATAAAAGACGATATCTTGTGTGATTTCCGATTGATGCAGCTTCCAGCGGAAGCGCAAGACATCTTTCGTTGTACCCGCCAGCACCAGCTTTTTCTCCAACAGTTCCACTTCGCCAGCAATCTGTTCTTCATAACGACTGTCGATATCCCATGCATCCCAGAGCGTTGGACGATCGTGGAAGAAGTGAAGTTGATTGCCACGTTCACCCGGCTTCAACATCTCACGCTCTGCGGTTTTATCCCACAGGCGGATGATCTCCCCACGTTTGTTGAACTGCACATGATAATAGGCCGTATCCCATGTATCATTAAAGGTTGGTTGTGCGGCAAGGTTCTTCATTTCCCGTACATTCGTTTCCCTTGTGTTTTCCGGTACCAGCCAAATCGTTTTATATCCAAACGCCGGAATGTCTGTCACGAGAATAGACATGCTGCCATCTTCCCAATCCATCCGCAGGCGCTGACCTTTTTCATCGATGCCGTAGCGATCCAAGCCATCCTGCACACCCAATTGAACGACTGCACTTCGTTTCCAGCCCAAGCTGTTGAATACAACATAGGCTACTGAACCTTCTGGCCCCTCTGTGTTGATACCCGTTGTTAATGCTGAAACGCCTTGATCCAGTCCGGTTCTGCCCAATTCAAAAACCTGTACATATTCCTCATTCGAAGTCACGTAGGATTCCGTAATCGCCGATCCCGGTATAATATCGTGGAATTGATTCAGCAAAATTAATTTCCAGCCGTCATGCAGTGCTGAACGCACTTGAACTTCGGTATTCGCCTCCATATCTGGCAGAGCGAGTGTATTCCACAGCTCAGCTTCTCGATATAGAACCTCCGCTTTCCGGTTGTTGCGCTTATTGCGCGCATGTGTCGTGTAGGTTCCCCGGTGTAACTCCAGATACAGATCGCCATGCCACTTCGGAAGTACAGGTTGCTCCTTTTCAATTCCGGCAAAGAAAGCTCCAGCTGTGCTATAACGACTCGCAGGCTGACCTACCATCAGGTCTGCGCGATCCACATACTCCAGCATCTCGCGTGTTACCCCACCGCCGCCATCTCCGTGTCCGTACAGAAGCATATGCTCCGGATGCGCTGCTTTCTCACGGTAGGACTGCCAGTGATCATGAATATCCTTCGGCAGCGTGTGCTCGTTAACACCATGATTGAGGTAAGAAAGAATTGGTGTTCCGTCAATGCCCACCCAGTGGAAGAGATCGTATGGGAACACATTCGTGTCATTCCATCCGAGCTTTGTTGTCATGAAATACTCCACATTGCCATGCTTCAAAATCTGTGGCAGAGAGGCACAGTACCCGAACGTATCCGGCAGCCATTCAATCTGTGATGTCTTGCCAAACTCCTCCATATAGAAACGCTGACCATATAACATCTGGCGAATCAGGGACTCCCCACTCGGGATGTTCAGATCCGGCTCAACCCACATGCCACCAACCAGTTCCCAGCGGCCTTCTACAATCCGCTGCTTCACCCGCGCGTACAGCTCGGGATCATGCTCCTTCAGAAACGCATATAGTAAGGGTTGGCTCTGGGAATAAACATAGTCGGGATATTCATTCATGAGTGCATCCACGGTGGAGAAGGTACGGCTCGTTTTGCGTACCGTCTCACGTACAGGCCACAGCCAGGCAATATCAATATGGGATTGTCCCACCATATGCTCCAGACCTTCTGCGTTGCCGCCAATCTCACGCACATGATGCTTCAGATTATTCTCAATCTGACGAATACCCTCTCCCTGCTCAATCTCTTCTGCAGACATGCCTACAAATTGATCCATCGCACGATACACCAGTTCTAACAGGCGAACCCGCCGAAAGTCACTTTCCGGTAGCAACACAGCCGAATCACGTACAATAATGACGGTATACATCAGACTACGAACCGCTTCATTGGGTCTCACCAGCAAGCTCGTAATTGATGTGATCGGTGGCTGAATAACCGCCTGTTGATTCAACGGGTCTACAGGTTCAGGTACCGGATCAAACATCTCAATCTCAAGTTCCGGAGCGTTTCCGACTTTGGACGGATCAAGCGTGACGTAGGTATGATTGCGGTCAAGGCCCTGATAAGAGTGCCCATTTACCCGAAGCAAACCTTCTCCGCCTGTTTCAAATACAAGCCCATAAGGTGCTTGCTGCCATGTAGCAGGGATCTCCAGACGTGTTCTAAAAAATAAGTCGTTCCCTGTTTGCTCGGAAAACGATCAAAATCTTGGCCTTCCGGGTACTCACCCTGATCCTCATACTGTCCTGGCACATTATAATAAGCGCGGGTAATGCCCCAGCTGCGCAGCTGCAATTGCTCCAGCCACTGATGTTCGGACAACTCGCGAATAAATCGTCTGATACGTTCCAAAATCTTACGCCTCCCTTACGGTCAGTTCGGCCATTTGCGTATCGTTTACGCTGCTGCCGATATGAATATGGAATTTTCCCGGTTCAACAACAGGCTTCAAGTCACGACCAATATACTGTAACTGCTCGGCTCCGATTTGGAATTCCACGGTCTGTGTCTCTCCAGGCTCCAGGTTCACTTTTGCAAACCCCTTCAGTTCCTTGGCTGGACGAGTCAGTGAGCTGACCACGTCAGCAATGTACATCTGTACAACTTCTGCACCTGCATAACGGCCGGTGTTGGTCACATTCACAGATATCTTAACTGAATCACCGGCTGTGATGGACACATCACTCAACTGCGGTTCACTGTACTCAAACGCGGTATAGCTTAGTCCGTATCCAAATGCATATCGTGGCTCCAAATCCTCTTCGAGGTAACGCTTGCCGCGGGAACGTTTGCCGTTATAATAGATCGGTAACTGACCGACATGCTTCGGAATGGAGATCGTCAATTTACCCGATGGATTCACATCACCGAATAAAATATCTGCAATGGCATGCCCGCCCTCTTGACCCGGATACCACGCCTCCAGAATTGCATGTGCATGTTCATCCACCCAAGGTTCAGTGATGGGACGACCGTTAATGTAAACAACGACAAGTTTCTTGCCGAGCTTGTGAATCTCCTGAATGAGCTCCAGCTGTACTCCGGCAAGACCCAACGTCATCCTGTCGATCCCTTCGCCACACTCCATATCATTCCAGGAGTTATCGGACACATTAGAAGCACCCGTCTTCAGATCAATCGTTCCTTCTCCAAAGTCACGTGCACTGGAACCGCCAACCACCATAATGACCGTATCCGCTTGGCTGGCTATTTCGATTGCACGCTCAAATCCTTCTTTTGAATCCCCTTTAATCCGGCAGCCTGGTGCATATAGAACCTGATCTGTACTGCTGTCACCAGTCAAAGGACCAACAGAACTCTTCTCCGTTCGCCCATCCACATGACTAGCCAGCTTACTGCGAATCCCATCCAGTACCGTCGCCACTTTCGACTTCGGTTGCGGAGATGTGTAATCACCCAGTTGATTGTAGGCCTGATCCGCATTGGGACCAATGACGGCGATCCGGCCCACATTTGCTATCGATAGAGGTAACGTGTCAGCCTCATTTTTGAGAAGTACAACGCCTTCCGCAGCCAACTGTCGTGCCAGCTGAACATGCGCTTCACTGCCAATGACTTCTGCTGCACGATCGGCATCCACGTAAGGCTGTTCGAATAAGCCCAGTCTGAACTTCAACGCCAGCACGCGAGAGACAGCCTGATCCAGAACCTGCACATCAAGCTTGCCTTCTGTTAACGCCTGCACCAGATATTGCCCGAACATCTCACCGGACATCTCCATATCGATGCCTGCTTCAATCGCCTGTACGGAAGCTTCCATTCCATCTGCTGCGACATCATGCCCACTTGCCAGCATGTTGATCGCACCACAATCCGTAATGACCAGACCGTCAAAGCCCCAATCTTTACGCAAAACATCTTCCAACAATTCCGTATTTACCGTACAAGGTGTGCCATCAATTTCGTTATACGCCGGCATGATCGACGCCGCGCCAGCTTCCACCGCTTTGCGGAATGGATACAGATCCACTTCCAGCAGTTCACGCCAGCCCATATGTACAGGCCCTGCATTACGTCCACCTTCGGAGCTGCCGTAACCAACAAAATGTTTCAGCGTTGCCGCTACTGTATCTCCACGGTCCAGACTTTCACCCTGAAGCCCTTCCACGGAAGCAACTGCCAGTTCTCCAATGAGAAACGGATCTTCACCGAAACATTCCTCGGTACGTCCCCAGCGCGGATCACGCACAACATCCAGTACCGGAGAATAGGTGACCACACCACCTTGGGCACGTGTCTCCCTTGCTACTGCCTGGCACATCTCCCGGTACAGATCCACATTCCAGGTGCTCCCCAGTAAAGGGGGACAGGATAGACCGTTCCGTCAATGGCCATATGACCATGCGAGCACTCTTCCCCAATCAGGATGGGAATCCCCAGTCTGGAATGCTCTACCGCATAACGTTGAATCAGATTAACCACCTCAGCGCCTTCTCTGGCGGATAGTCCATTTTCCAGCGTAACGCCAGTCCACGGATCTGCCCGAAGCGCACCGTAAAGGGAGCCGATGCCCCCATTTTCCACTTGCTGCTTAAAGGATTCATTTAACGTAATGTTCCCTTGATCATTCGTATAGGTCTGCCAGCCAAATGGCTGAGTAAGTTGGCCTACCTTTTCTTCCGTAGTCATCAGGCTAAGCAGGTGTTGTACCCGTTCCTCTACGGATTTGCTTTGGTCCTTGTAAGTCATCAATCTGCATCTCTCCAATCCTATAACGTGATCCGGTTATTCTTTGACCGCGCCCACCGTCAGACCCTGTACGAAATAACGCTGGAAGAACGGATAAGCGAATATAATCGGCAACGTAGCAAGCACAACCATCGCCATTCGGGACGTATCCTGCGGAATGGACTGCATGGCTGCCAGACTCATCGAACTGTTAGCAGAGTTCTGCTGGATAAACTGGATACTCGACTCAATCCGCATTAACATGGATTGCAGCGGTACCAGATTCGGATTATCGATGTATAATAGCGCATTGAACCAATCATTCCAGTAACCGAGTGTACTGAACAACCCGATGGTTGCAAGTCCCGGCAAGGAGAGTGGAATCACGATTTTCATAAAGGTATAGAACTCACCGGCGCCATCAATTTTGGCCGATTCAATGACTGCATCCGGCACACTAGTGGAGTAGAATGTACGCAAAATCATAATATAGAAGGCATTCATCGCCAGCGGCAGAATCAGTGCCCATAACGTATCTTTCAACCCAAGTAGCTGGGATACGACCATATAAGTTGGAATCATCCCGCCGTTGAATAACATGGTCAGAATCGCAAAGATGGAGAAAAATCTCCGATATCTGAAGCTCTTACGGGAAATCGCATACGCATACAGCGACATCAAAATCAGACTGATAATGGTGCCGAGTACCGTTACCAGAATGGTAACCCCGTACGCGCGCAACAGCGTGTCCCCACTCTGCCAGACAAACTGATATGCCGCTAGACTCCATTCTGCCGGAATCAGACGATATCCATCACGGGCCAGTGCTTTCTCGTCCGTAAACGAGATGATGACTACAAATATAAAAGGAAATACACAGATCAGAGCAAATAGACCGGCGATGATGTTCATGATTACGTTCCAACCGCTGGATACGTGGTGGAAGTCGCGTTTTTTAACAATCCCTGCTTGAGCCATGGTGGTTCACTCCTTTCCCTGTCCTAGAATAGGCTGCTGTCTTTATCTACTTTGCGCACAACATAGTTAGAGATCATAACGAGTACAAAACCTACGACGGATTGATACAATCCCGCAGCTGTACTCATGCCAATCTCACCACTTGTTTTCAATCCACGATATACGTACGTATCGATAACATTGGTAACGGAATAGAGCGTACCCGAATCCCTAGGCACCTGATAGAACAGTCCAAAGTCGGCATAGAAAATGCGGCCTACGGCCAGCAAGGTCATTATCGTAATGATGGGCGACAGCAACGGGATCGTAATGTTACGAATTTGCTGCCATTTGCTTGCCCCATCGATCATGGCTGCTTCATAGAGCGATTTATCAATCCCCAGAATGGAGGCCAGATAGACAACGCTGCTATAACCAATTGTTTTCCATAACGCTACGAACACCAGAATATACGGCCAATATTTCGCCTCGGAGTACCACTGAATCGGTTCCACACCGAACCAGCCGATAATCTGATTCAGCATCCCGCGGTCCATGCTCAAGAAGCTGAATGCGAAGTAACCAACGATAACCCAGGATAGAAAATACGGCAGAAACATACCGGTTTGATACAGTTTGGCGAGTCGTTTATTCACTAGTTCCGAGAGCAGGATTGCCAATGCCACAGCAAATACCAGTCCCAAGAAGATAATGGCGATGTTATAAAAGAGCGTGTTGCGCGTAATTAGCCATGCATCACTTGTGCTGAACAGGAATTTGAAATTGTCCCAGCCTACCCATTCACTCTTCATCAGACTTGCCCAGAACCCTTCGCGGCTGAATCGATATTCCTTAAAGGCAGCCACGGTGCCCACGAGTGGCAAGTAGGAGAAGAAGAAGAACCAGATGGCGCCTGGCAGTACCATGAGCAGCATGACTCGGTTTCTAATCAGGTTTTTCAAAAATGTAGTCATTGTGGAGATCCTCCTTCAGGCTTGAATGAAAAAGGACCGGACGCGATAATCAGCCGCCCGATCCTTACGATGTATCGTTACTTGTTTTCCGCTCTCCAGGCATCCAGTTGGCTTTGGGCTTCAGCCATTACTTTCTCCAGTCCGGCTTGATTGAACTTCTCAATCACTTGATCCAGATTGGCTGCCGGGTCCAGTGTACCTGTCATCAGTGCTGCCCAATATTGCTCTTTCACGTTCTGTACCGCCGTTAGTTCGGCAGATACATTGCTTGCATCAAAGTTAAAGCTGAGGATCGGGGAATTGACACCTTCAGCGTTGAACTTCTTGAACTCATCCCATTTGTTATCCGGGTCATTGCTGTTCAGATAGAGCAGCATGTTGTTACCAAGGGAGTATGAAGGCATATCGTAGTTTTTCGATTCAGGCAGATTTTCCATATGCGTGTCATCCACTTTTTGTAGTGTGTGCCCTCGATACCGGAATCCACCATATTACGCAGCACAGGATCTGTATTCAGCAGGTTCAGGAACTCCATCGCTTTCTCTGGATATTCCGAGTTGGCCGAGATGGCCATAATGGAGCCTTGTACAGATGTATTCGTTATAATTGCTTCACTTGCAGGTGTTGAAACAACTTGATAACCGTAACTTGCAGACCATTGATTGTCCGCGAGCGGTTGAGTCTGTGCACGATCCAGGAACCAGTTGCCCGATGTTGTCAGGTCGTTCGTGGAACCTGTTGTTGCCGCTTCTGCCGATACATAACCGGCTTTGTAGTACTTGTGCATCGTGGTTAGTGCTTCTTTCATTTCAGGTGTTTCCAGTATGTTCACGAGCTTATAGTCTGTTGTATCCAGCTTGATTGCCATTGGCAGATTCTGAATGACATAGTCATATGGCACGTAAGGAACATAGTTTTTATCCATGGCAAATGGTGTTACACTCGCCTCGTTTTCCTTAATTGTTTTCAGTAAAGGCTCCAGACT
Organism: Paenibacillus sp. OVF10; assembly: GCA_022836915.1. Taxonomy (GTDB): domain Bacteria; phylum Bacillota; class Bacilli; order Paenibacillales; family Paenibacillaceae; genus Paenibacillus. The sequence continues at coordinate 6,564,202 of CP094668.1, forward strand.
GTCTAACGTACGGACGCCAGAGATGTCCAGCTTGTATTTATCAACCAGCATTTGGTTAAAGCGCCATACCTCTTGTTGTGGCAACTCTTTGTTGGCTGGAATTCCGTAATTGTGTCCATCTACCTTGGAACCGCTGAGGAATGCAGGATCAATGGTCTTGGTAAGATCCTGACCGTATTCAGAAAGCAGGTCATCCAGTTCGAGGAATGCACCTTTTCTGGCATTTTGTACATAATCGAATCCACCAGAAGAAGTGAACAGAATGTCCATTGGCTCACCGGATGCTACGTTAACCTGCATCTTCTGCGGGTAGTCACCCCAGTCAACCATCTTCATTGTTACCGTGGCATTAATTTTCTCTTTGGTATACTTGCTCACTTCTTCCATCACTTTGTTGACGTCTTTCTGAGGGGTACCGATGGTATACCAGATCAACTCTACCGCGTCATCTCCAGCTCCCCCAGATTCCGAAGCATCTTTGCTTCCTCCACAGGCACTAAGAACAAGTGTAACGGCCATTAACAATGCAAGAACGAGTGAGAAGTGTTTTCTTTGTTTACTCATTTCTTTGATCCTCCCTTTTCGTGTTCCCTTAGGCTCTACTTACTAACTGCTTTAACCTTATCGAATGAAAGCATTTACAAAAAGAAGATAAACTTAAGTTTTCGAGGTACAAATTAAAGAGAAATCATCCTTGGACAACTATTTTGTACCTGTTTAATTAAATCGCTTACATGAAAGAGACATGCCGGGTAACGTATGCCATGATTTTCATCCATGCCATTCCTGTTCCCGATATGTCTCTTGGCTCTCTGTCCGCATAGTTGGATCTACCCGTCACCGAATTAACCAAACACCTTGAAATCAGTCGGTGAAATTCCTACATATTTGCGGAACTGTTTATAAAAATACCCTGTCTCCCAATACCCCACATTTCGGGCGATCTCATGTACCTTCAGATTGGAATTGCGTAGTTGCTCCTTCGCACGTTCAATCCGGTATTTGTTGATATATTCGGCAAACGTCTCCCCGGTCTCCTTATGAAACAATTGTCCCAAATACACCGGATGCAGATGATAGTGGGCACCCAGCAGCTTCAGTGAAAGCTCTTCTGCGTAGTGTTTGTCGATATGCTGAAGCACTTGGTTTACAATCGGATTCTTCAGATCCTGCAATAGGGATTGGATCGTCTGCGACCCAACCTGCTGAAGCGCCCGCACGAGTTCATCAAAAGTGCCACTGTCCAGCACAAGTTGAAGCCCTTGTTGGTATATGGCAGACTCATCCGAATGTTTGATGCTCTCCAGTTCCATTTTGAAGCGAATCACAACTTCCAGTGCGGTATTCTGTAACTCCCCAGGCGTAAGCCCATCGCGATGCTGTTCAAAATCCATACGAATCCGGTCGGCAAGTTGTTCTGTATTGCGAGACAGAATGAGTTTGGCATACTCCCTCCAATCAATGAAAAAGGTCGCCGTTGAACTTCCGCACCTTTCCAGTATGGCATGGTCGATCACTTTAAGGTCGGGATAAATCATCACATACTGTAGTGCTTTTTGGCCTCGGCATAACTGGTCGGCGCATGGTACAGCCCTTTCATCAATCTGCCTGCTCCAATGCGTGCCGCGGGATGGGTTACGGTTATCTCATCAGATAATGCCTGCAGGCCATCCATCAACTTCTGTTCCTCGTCCCTTGTACCCTGAATATTGGCAATAATGACGATGTCTCCATCGATATCATGAAATACGTTCAGATGGCGTCTGTCTCTAAGCATCTCTTCTACACGTTCAAACATGCCGGGTACTTGCCCTTTGTCACGCAGAATGGCCACAGCAACGTCAGGTGCATCCAGCGAAAGGTTCATAAACTGGGCACGTTCTTCAAATTCGGTAGCTGCAATCTGTCCCGTAAGCCACCGATGAAGAATGTTATCTTTCAGAATCTGAATGCCATAAGCATCATCGGTTTGAGGTGAAACCATATGGTCCAGTTTGGATGCTGTGTTGCTCAGTGTGGATTCCAGTTCCTCCACATTAATCGGTTTGAGCAAATAGTTTTCGATCCCCAGTTGCATGCCTTCCTTCAGATATTCGAACTCATTGAAACCACTCAGGATAATGACCTTAATATCAGGTTGCACTCGCCTTGCTTCCCGAATCAGATCTAGACCATTCATGAGTGGCATGGAGATATCCGTAATCAGGATGTCCACAGGCTGAGAAGATAACGCTTGTAACGCAGCCTGCCCATTACCTGCATGACTCACAATTTCCATACCAAATGAAGACCAATCCACAATATCGTATAAACCTTCAATGATGAATGGCTCATCGTCCACAATAAACACCTTGTACATGTTAAACACCTGTCCCTTCTGTATGTGGATAACGCACCCTGATCCGTGTTCCTTCTCCAAGGGTGCTCTCTATGGTGATACCGAACTCTGGTCCATACAGGAAGCGCAATCGACTATGGACACTGCGCAGCCCGAACATCTGACCAGACTCTTCAGGACGTTCCAGTTCTTCAAGGATTTCCGTCAGGCGTGCTGGATCAATGCCTTTGCCATTATCTCTGACTTCCACTTGCACCACATCATCTGTTTCTTCCACAACAATTGATAATCGGTTATCCGAACGTTCTGTCTGAATGCCATGTACGACATAATTCTCAATGATGGGTTGCAGCGAAAGTTTCACCACAGGGTGTTGATAATAAGCAGCATCGATCTGGATCGTATATATGAAAATATCCTTGTAGCGGATTCGGAATAACTCCAGATACAAGCGACAAGCTTCCATCTCATCCTTCAGCGTATAATTTTTCTTCTGCTGTACCAGGCTCTTGAACAATACGGATAAACTATAGATCATCTCGCCAACATCTCTCGCCCCCTGGGATATCGCCCTCATCCGAATCACTTCAAGCGTATTGTAGAGAAAATGAGGGTTGATGCGCGCCTGTAATGCGACCAGCTCGGTCTCCTTCTGTTTGATCTCGGCTTTGTAGACTCGTTCAATATACAGATTCAGCTCATCCAGCATGTCGTTGAAGCTATGGGAGATCTGCCCCAGTTCATCATCTCGCGAATCGTCGATGCGAGCCGTCAAGTTGCCATATTTCACTTTTTGGGTGAAACGAATAATTCGACGGGTTCGTTTGGCAAAGTTAATAATGAAAAACGCCGGAACCAGCACAGCAAACAGAATACACACAATACTGATCGAGATGATGGTATTGCGAATGCCCGCATAGGTTTCAGCCATCTCTTCTACCGGAACGGTGCCAATGACCACATAACCCTGATCGGCGGAGACAAACTTGTTCACATACATGTTCTGCTCTTTTTCATCGAATCCATATCCGTCTGATCAAACAGGGAATCGGCCACATTCACGTAGGGATACTTCTTCCCGTAATAATGATTGTTGGAGTCAAATAACACTGTCCCTTTCGCCGATAACACCACGATTTCTCCCTTGAGGTTACTCTCGTAGTTATCCAGCGCGTTACCGATTCCCTCCGAGTCAAAGAAGACAAGAAATTGGCCCAGATTCCGAAGAGTCTGTGTATTGTTAATTGGTACGCGGATGGAGTAGAGCGCAGGGTCCCATTGATTAATCTCTTTGCGAATCCAGTAATTGGGTGCACTGATATTGGGCGTTTCCATCGCCATCACGTCCGGAATATAGGAATGAGCCACATTGGCGTCCAGCTTGCGGAACTGCTTATGTTGATTAAAGGTAGACAGATCCTGCTGCTCAGCGCTATACAACATGAGTTGGTTAATCTGCGAATTACGATCCATAATGTTCTGAAAATGTTTCAACACATCGGCCGAATAGTCATCCTGATTAGCATAATATCCATTTGTCATGTGCTGAACATATTCAGCGTACGAATGATTCATCAGATAAGTAATGTTGGCGGACAGTGCCTCATTCTGATGCATATCCCTCACCATGTTTTGTACCGATTCATACTGCTGATGAATGTATCGATCCACATGTTCCATCGCCGCTTTCTGGATCGCCAGTTCCCGGCGAATCGTGGAGTCGGACACTGACAGGAAGATGATATAAGACAATGTAATGATCGTGACAATGGATATCATCGAGAAGATCAGTAGCATTTTCATAAACATATTATTTTTGAAGAAATTATTGTAAACGCTAACAATTTTCAAGTCGCATGTTCCCTCCGATGCTGTTTTCCTGACTATATAAGTAGAACTAAAGATTATTAACACTGACACTACGATGACAGAATAACCTTCCAATCGCAGTTATCCCCAGATTTTTTCGATTCTCTTTTCCCAAGGGAAAATCCGGTGATAGCGTATGCTTCCGATGCAGCTTTCTTTCAGAAAGCTTTTAGGCGAACGCTCCGCTTCTTCAGGTTTTTTCTGTCCTCTCCGTTATCGTGTAAATGATTAGTTTAACTTATATTGAATTATATCATCAGGCTTCTGACATTAACTTGTCACCTGGAACTTTTCTTTAGTTTGTACTAGCGATTCTTTAATTTCACCCTATTTAAAAACGCTTTCATCCACTATCGTTAACCATAAGTTTAGCTTTGTGTAAAAGAATACCTTACATTCATTCCACTTGAAGGAGGAACAGCATGACACGCAAACTCAAAGCAAAAGGCATCATTCCCAAGGTAACCGCCATGGTCCTTACTACGGCTCTGCTTGGACAAGTTGTTGCATCATCCGTTTATGCCGGAGACACGCTCCCTTACACCGGTGAAAGTGCCAAAGGGGTGAATCAGCCCTATCAACACGGGTACACCTCGGCCCAGATTCTGAACTGGACACCGGAAAGTGATATCCATGGTGACCTGCTTCGTGCCCATGTTCCCTTGCAGCCCCGTAATGAAGCGTTCGCTGCCACACAGGCATATCCTGAGCTCAGCCCGGACACCCAACTGTTCACAATGAGTGGTGATTACGGCAATGCATTCTTCGATAGCACACCTTATACCAATGAATTCAGCCAGTATCTGTTTAATTATTGGCAATATACAGACTACTACAGCTATTGGCACGGCATGGCCTCTGCGGGAGTACCTGAGGAGCTGTATGACCCGAGTAAAGAGTGGACGGAGAAATACTTTGAGTTTGGTATCTTGAACATTCCGAATCCGGCCTACACCAATGCAGCCCACAAAAATGGCGTTAAGTCCATTGCTAACATCTTTTCTCGGACAATGACCGTGGGCCTCAAACCTATAAACAAATGCTGATCCAGGATGAAAACGGTAATTTCCCTGTGGCCGAGAAACTGGCCGAGATGGCAGAATACTACAACTACGATGGATATTTCTTCAATCAGGAAGAGGTTGCCCGGGGTGTAGCCCCTGAGGATATCGCTTCCTACAAGAAATTCATGAAATATCTAAGAGATAAAGGCCTGTACGTTCAGTGGTATGATTCCACCATCAATACAACAGGCAAAATTCAATACCAGAACCAATTCAATGGGCTTAACAGCCCCTTTGTACAAGATTCCGTTCTCGGCAGAGTCTCGGATTCCATCTTCCTGAACTATGTATGGAACCACAAGATGCTCCGCGATTCCCGTGATCATGCCCTTAGCTTGGGACTGGATCCACTGGAAACCGTATTTGCTGGTGTCGAAGGTGGACATGACAAATTCGGCCGCTGGAAGCAGTCCTACGACCTGCGTCATAACCTGGATGAGAACGGTCAGCCCATGAATAGTATCGCGACATTGGGTGCCGATTTCACCCACAACGCCCTGGATGAAGAGATGGGCGATGGCAGTACCAATCATCGAGCTGAGGATGAGTACCAATGGATGACCTTTGTACGTGATCGTGCGTGGTGGTCTGGTCCAAATCAGGACCCTACGGATGCACGTCGTAATGCGTCTGCCGATCTGTCCGATGTGTATGCTTCCGGTGCAAATTGGGATGGAATCGCTGCATATCTTACCGAACGTTCCGTCATCAACGGCTCTAATTTTGCGACCAGCTTCAATACGGGCCACGGTCTGAAATATTATGAAGACGGCGCTGTCTCGAACGATAAAGAATGGTCAAATATCAACATTCAGGATATCCCTGTCACTTGGCAATGGTGGATGGATAGCGAAGGCGACAAGCTCAGTGTTGATTTTGACTACGGTCCATCTTATGAGAAAGGCGCAAGGTACAACTATGACTCCATTGGCGCGTTCAATGGCGGTAGCTCTCTCGTGGTGAACGGTACACTGAACTCGGAGAACTTCCTGCGTCTGTACAAAACCGACCTGTCCGTCAACGGACAATCCAAACTGGAGCTCACGTATAACAAACCGTCAACTAGCGATGCTTCTTCCCTGCATGTTGGGCTGATCTTCGAGGATGATCCATCCAACGTGGTCAATGTGGAAGTGCCTCAGTCAGGCCAGCATACTACAGGTTGGAAGACAACTTCGCTGGATTTGAGCGCCTATCAAGGAAAAACCATTGCCGCTATGGGATTATCCTTTGACCCGAATGGCGAGGCAATAGAGAATTACCAGATGAATATTGGCGGGATCCGCATTTCCGACGGTTCAGCGGCTGTACCGGATGCACCTACCGGATTCCATATTGCCAAAGCACTGACCGACACCAATGAATTGGTTGTCGCATGGGACATGAAGGACTATTCAGAGGTCAAACAATACAATTTATATGAAAATGGCGCCTATGTTGGCGGCGTGTATGATTCTACTTTTTATATCAAATCGCTAAAACAGCCTTCTGGTGAACTGTCCATACGTGCTGTTGGTGCAGATGGTACCGAAAGTGAAGCAACCGTCCTGCCCTACGATCTGAATGCAGCCGTTCAGGATATTGATGTGAAATTCAAAAAGAATGGCGATGCCATCGTAAGCTGGAAAAACCCGAAGAAAGTGAAAGATTCGGGCAAAGGCAAAGATAAGAATACGGATAAGGACAAGGATAAAAATAAAGACAAAGGAAAAGGCAACGAGTCTATTCAGCTCACACTAGAAACAGAATATACAAAAGAACCCTTCACCAAGTCGCTTCAGGTCAAAAAGGAAAACAATCTGCCGTCCTGACCGGACTTCCGATCAACGGTGAGCATTACGTGCTGAACATCGCTATTGGCGGGCAGAATCCGGTTACCCATACCGGACAGCTCGCAGATCTTCAGATTACACCATACGCCAAGGAAAAGGTCACGGTAAAAGATGGAAAGTACACATTAGCCCTGCCGGATCTGGAGGACTGGTACAAGATCTATGTTTATGAAAATGGGGTACCACGCGAGTTCGGAGTCACTTACGTTTCGCAGAAATTCCCGTATATCATTCGGGGTAGAACAAAGCTGAGTGAACTGACCTTCACACCAGCGTACAGCAGCAGCTCTTTGAAGCTGGTCATTGAGGATTATGCGGGCAATCAGGCCACTACGATTTTGAGATAATATTGCAAAGTATTTTTGTGTGCGCCAGCATAACCGTAATGAAAATATACAGCCCTTCACTTCCAAAAGGGAGTTGAAGGGCTGTATTGTTGATCTAACAATAAATACTCTACCAAACAGTTATTAAACAGCATTTTCCGTTAGCCTAGTTTTTCGAATGAAATTGAGGATAGCTGCTTGCGCAACCGCTTTTTATCTATTTTATCCACAGCTGTTCTAGGCAAAGTATCCACAATGAACAGTTGAGTCGGCCATTTGTACGAAGCAAGGTGTGGCTCACAGAACGCCCGCACCTGTGTCAGATCCAAACTTTCACCGTCCCGTAACACTATGAAAGCGACGAGTTCCTCGCCTTCGTCAGGAAGAGGATGTCCGATTACGGCCGCCTCGATTACCGCCTCATGAGTCACAATAACATGCTCCACTTCGGCACAAAACACATTGGAACCGCCCACAATAACCATATCCTTCAAGCGATCAAACACATAAAGGTAACCTTCGACATCCAGGCAACCGACATCCCCAGTTCGAATCCAGCCATCGGGCATGGTCTCGGCAGAAGCCTCCGACTGGCGCCAATACCCCAGCATGGTCTGTGCACCTCGAACAACGATTTCTCCAGCCTCGCCCGTAACTGTCTCACTTCCATCCGTATTTAATATCCGAACTTCGAAGGCCTGCTCACTGTGGGCAGCCAGGTCGGCGGGACGACCTACAGATCGAAGGCGATGAGGATCGCCCATATGCTGAGCAGGAAAAAGGCGGCTTATGGACATTCCACATTCCGCTTGTGAGTAGTTGTTCACAATGATAACTTCAGGAAATTGCGATACGACCTCCTGTAGTGTATCCGGGGAAATAATGGACCCTCCGCAGCCAATAAGCGATAGACTCTTCAAGTTTCTACCTCCTACGGATGCCTCGCGGGTAAAATCACGAAGCAGTTGGCCTACTGTGCTGAGTTGTGTAATCTGATCACGTTCAACAGCTTCCATAATGCGGTGTACATCTGCCGGGTATTCGTCTAGAAATACAAGACAGCCCCCGGCAGCCATGGTCGCCCACAGCTGGAACTGACCCACCAGATGGGATAAATTGAGCACTAACACACGACGCCTGAGATCATGACCGAAGCCTGCACAAGGCGTAAGTTGATTCCAAGCAGCCATTCCGCGATGCGAATGCATGACCCCTTTTGGCCGACCAGTTGTCCCGCCCGTATAAATCAGAACTGCCGTATCGTCTACACTTCGTTTGAAATGGTCTTTTGGAGAGAACGCGGGTTCCTGCTGTAAAAGAGCAGCGAGCGAACTGCTCTTCGTCCCTTCTAAGTCTGTCGTGAACAATTTTGGACAATACCCAAGAAGCTTTACCGTGGCAATAGCTGCGTCAGCATGTTGGTCATCATGAATAACCATATGTGGTTCTGCATCCTGAAATATGGCAGCAAGTTCAGGCACTGTTAGCATAGGAGACGGTACGAGCGGTATAGCACCGATCCCAACTGCTGCATAAAACGCAACGACGAGTTGGGGATCTGGATCACCTAAAAGGGCAAATCGATCGCCCGCCCGGAGACCTTCAACATACAGGGCATGACCTAGTCTTTCAACTAAACCGTAAAGCTCCCCATAACTCATCGTTTGGCCATGTCGCATTAACGCAGGTTCCTCAGGGTACAGACTTGCTGCAATTGGCAATCGTTCGGATAGAAGCAAGCAATCACCCCCAATATTTAAATTTCCTTTTTTTCCGTTAAGAAAACTATGGAATAACAAGAGAGTAGCATATATCTGGAATAATAAGTAATCATTATCCCCTATTAAAACCATAAATTCTCCTAATATTACAGTTCAACCAACAGATGATCCTTGCCGTTAACCTACTTGCTAGCTTAATTAGGCAGCCCAAATTGGACTGATTTTTAAGCTAAAATACAACATTTATGGTTATCATTACGTTAATTTAGGTAACAAGTACCACGGAGGGGATTGTCATAAAAGTAAAGACAATGTATTTTATTCTCAGTGTTGTAGCGTTATTTTTACTATCAGCTTGCGCAGGTGGTGTTACTGGCTCTAGTCAACAGAATGAACTAGGTGAACCATATCGTATGGCGTTGGAGGAGTTAATTTCAACAGATACGGCTCTTAATGGAAACATGGAGTATATCTCATTAGATTTCGATAAAGGAATTCCATTAAAGGATTCTGATAAGAAAAGCATTGAGGATTACCTTCACAGCAAATATAACGTAAAAATTTATAGCCTAACCTATGAAGAATTGATTGAAGAAGGACTGTCTGAACAGTCTGAAAACACGCTAAAAGGAATTTTACTGATTATTGAAAAGCAGGAGAAGCAATCAGATAATAACATTGCCATAGAGGTCAGTAAGTATCTTGCCAATGAGGGGTCGCTCTCTGCAAAAATAACATTAACCTATGAGGAAGGTAAATGGAGAGTTGCTACCCATACTCCTACAAGGGAAAGTTAAAGGAAATAATTTCTTTTACCAGTGAGAACTAGGAAAAGTTTATTATGACATTATGGAAGTAGCCCTTCTGGGCTTTTTTTTGCCCGTATTTTCTGGAGGTACATCCCCCCTAAAGGTATACCAATAAGGATTGTTAGCATTTTTGCAACGACCCCTATTGTCATCCGTTAGTTTAATGAAACTCAATTATGCATTTGAATAATTAATCGAGACCACTCCTGGTAAACTACGGAACGAAGGAGTACCCCAAGTCCCCGAAGAAGAACTTTGGCTCGTGCTCCTAGTTTGTATCCTCCCATAGTTGAACCGAAAAGAAGTATCTTTATATACTAAAAGTGAGGCCTTTACATCTAAAGTAATCTTCAACTTGTTTAATTCTTTTCCAATATACTTAACAAAAAATTCATAACGTCTTTTTAACCATTCAAATAATCTACTCATGATGTTTGTAATAATTATACATATATGAGCGATCCGGTAGGACGTCCAATTTTTTTGAATTAATCCCAACCTTTATTTCGCCTGGCACACTATATAATTGTCAGGAATTACAGATGCAACTATGGAGGCAAAAAATGGACTCAATTGGTAAAAACGGAAAAGAAGCGGCGGAAGCGATTCGGAGCTATGTCAAACCGATTTTCGGTTTTGCGTTAAACCGGGTCAAGCAGCGGGCCGAGGCGGAGGATCTGGCTCAGGAGATTATGCTGCAGTTGTTGAAATCCTTCTCTGGGGTGCGGGACATTAGAAGCCTTGACGCTTACGTCTGGACGGTTGCCCGATACACTTGGGTGAATTGGTTGAAAAAGCGTGCGCACGCTCCCCAAGCGATTGAAATCAACGGCATGTCCGAACTGTCTGCCGCCCCTTCCCGGGAGCCGCTTGACCGGCTGCTGGTAACCGAAGCTTACCGCGAACTGCGCCGAGAAGTCGCGTTTCTATCCGACATCCATCGCCGGATCGTGGTCATGCATTACTACGACGAGCTTAAAATCGGCGATATCGCGATTGCTCTGAACATTCCTGTCAACACGGTGAAGTGGCATTTGAGCGAGGCTAAAAAGAAGTTACGGAAAGGGATGAAACGTATGCGTGCAACAGGAACTTTAAGTGTCAATCCGGTCAGCATGGGGGAAATGGGCCATTCCGGTTCGGCCGGCAGTCTAGGCGAAACCAACGATTTTCTTGGACGCGCCTTGGCGCAAAATATCGTTTACGCGGCTTATCACAAGGCGCGTACCGTACATCAAATCGCGGAGGAGCTAGGAATGCCGCCGTCTTTACTGGAAGGCGAAGTCCGGCACCTGGCCGATTACAATTTTCTCACCCAAACCTCTCCCGGCAAATATCAAAGCAATACCATCGTCTGGGACCTCTTCGAGTTGGCTGTAGCCGGTCATCAATTTTGGCAAGATTGCGCCGCCGAAGTGGCCGATGTTCATTTCGACGCGTTAATGGAAGTTCGCCAGCAAGTCGAGGATAGCGGAGTGTACGTTCCGGACGGCGACTATAACTTCCTGCTCTGGACCTTGCTGCCCAAGAACGTCGAGGAGCAATCATGGCGGAGCATGCCGGCGGGCGAAAACTTCGATGCGGTCGCACCAATGCGAAAGGACGGAGGTCAGTATATTGCCTATGCGGCGTTAAACCAGAGCCACAGTTCCGATCCGGGTTTTGATTTGAGTAGTTACGTCACCTTCGGTCCGTCGCTCCGCTACGTCGAAGACACTCCCTTATACTTGTGGCAATTTAATACGTACTGGAGCGACCGCCAGATGGATTGGCGTTTCCTGGAATACCGGAATGTCGAGATTTGTCATGCGTTCCAACAAGGGGAGCTGCCCGACAACGAAGAGAACGCCGAGCAATATTCGTTCCTGCTGGAGAAGGGGTACATCCGCAAGACGGAGGAGGGTACAAGTTCAATGCGGTTTGGATCGACTCTCCGCAAACGTTGGATCGGTTGAACAAGGCAATGCCGGATTTGTCCGCTCTGTATGCGCCTGCTGTCGGCAAGCTCTACGATAAAATGCTCAACCTGTTCCTGCAAAATCAGCCGAAGCATTTGGAGCCGCAGCTTGCTTACATGGTGAGAGGCAACACCGGCGGAGGCCGGCTTGTCGCTTATATTTTGAAGCATTTGATCGATAACGGGAAGTTGAAACCGCCGTTGCCGCATCAGCAGAAGACGATTTCAACCTGGATGGGGCCGGTCAAGTAAGTCGGTTCGGAAATGTACACGAAGAATAGCCGTTCCCGGGCGGTGGCCATTTTTACACAAAACTCTGTCTGTCCAACGAAGTGATTAGGACATCGCTATTTCAACGTGGCCCCCTCCCAACCTAACTCCGCCCGTCCCTCTTTCAGTTTTACGGAGATCATTTTCCCTCCTGTACATTAAAGTGGGTTATTGTCTATTAAATGAAAAATGCTCCCGTACCTGTGGCTAAAATGTACGGGAGCATTTTAATTAGCTGTTGAAGTAGTGCGATTGTTCGAGGTCGGGAATCAGTGCGGGTTGTACAGGGCGCCATCCCAGAAGTTCCTGAGTTGCAATGCTTGATCTCGGGATATCAAGCATTGCAAGTGTGCTGAGAAAGCCGAAGTGGGTCTCTGCCTCTTCACGTGAAATACTGACTACAGGTACGTTCAGTTGCTTACCTATAACACTCGCGATGTCGCGGAATGGCACACCTTCATCTGCGACACCATCCAGTCTTGCACCGGCGGGTGCCTCTTCTAAAGCAAGTCGGTATAAATGTGCGGCATCAAGGCGGTGCACAGCTGGCCACCGATTGTTCCCCTCTTCTATATAAGCTGAAAAGCCCTTTGTTTTGGCAATATTGATTAGTCTTGGTACAAATCCTGTATCACCCGCTCCGTGTACTGACGGACAAAGCTCTACAATCGATGTCCGCACTCCGCGCTCTGCCAGCGATAACACTACGTTCTCTGCTGCAGCTCCATTTGCGTGCGTAGTGATTACGAAGGGTTTACCAGATCCTTCAAGTGCTGCTCCCATCGCTTCTACGGCATGCAGATCTGTTGTGAGTGCTCCAGCGAAGTTCGAGAAGTCGTGGTTGAATGCCAGATGAATGACGCCTTCCGCAGCAGCCACGCCACTACGAAGGCTGTCGAGATCCTCGATGTCACCACGGTGAACTTCGGCCCCAGCCTCTTTTAGTTTCGCAGCGCTATTGTCTGAGCGCACAAGACCGGTGACCTGATGACCGGCATCAATGAGTTCGCGGATGACAGCGGAACCGATATAACCTGTTGCTCCTGTTACGAAAACACGCATTAAGAAATCCCCCTTAAGCTACTATCTATAATTGTATAAACGATAATTACCACGCAATGGGTCCATCCTCATCTGAAAATGTTCCTGTTGGACCGTCTGCTCCAATCATGGCAAGCCGAACCGCCTCACGCGCCCCTTGTTCCACACTACGAGTACCAGCAAAATTATTAAGCGCAGTCGATGTGAAGCCTGGACATGCCGCATTGACCTTGATGTTAGTGGATTCAAGCGCAAATGCAAAGGCAAGTGTCACCGCATGAACAGCCGCTTTGGATGCCGAATAGGCACCAAACATCGCACGATGCGAGTTTTCCGGAATAGAGTTCCAGCTAAGGGAGCCGCCGGTACTGCCCATATTTACGATACGTGCTGCCGGGGCCTCCCGCAAAAGTGGCAACATCGCCTGCGTGACAGCAATAACACCAAAAACATTAGTTTCATAAACTGTACGAATATCATCAAGTGAAGCAACGGTCAAAAGACCACTCGCCGCGCCCCCGTTCGGAAACGGATCACCCGATCTGCCTGCGTGCGAGATCCCCGCATTGTTCACAAGTACATCGAGACGTCCGAATTCGTTCCGAATACGTTCTGCTGCTGCAGCGATAGAGCTCTCATCTGCAACGTCGAGCTGGAGAGCGTGTGCATTTGAACCGATGCTATTTGAGGCAGTTTCTCCATTCTCGAGGCTACGAGATCCGACGAGCACGGTGAATCCGTGTTCCGTGAGGTCCTTCGCAATTTGAAGGCCGATACCTTTGTTAGCCCCAGTGACCAGAGCGACGGGTTTATTTTGCATAGTTATAATCTCCTTTTTTTGCGATTGGTGGGCAATGCGACTTAAGTTGACGTGTCAACCATAGATCAAATTTAGCACATTGAAGTTGACACGTCAACCATGTTATTATGCACCTATGGATAAAAACGAACTTAACGAAGAAGAAATGCGAATATGGCATATGTGGAAAGGTTCCTTTCAGAGCATCTTCGGTCGTGTTGTCAAAGATATGTCCGATCACTCAGGACTGTCAGAGGGTGATTTTGGAGTATTGGACCGATTAGTCCTTTTTGGCGACGGTAGCCTTCGCCAACAGGAATTAGCCGACTCTATGGCCTGGGATAAAAGTAGGTTATCTCATCACTTGAAGCGTATGGAAAAACGAGGACTAGTGATGAGGAAACCATTAGACAACGATCGCGGAGTACAAGTCAGTATCACTTCTTCTGGAAAATCAATGTTAGATGATGCCCGTCCCTTCCTCTCCAAGGCAATTCGCAAACATTTTTTTGAGCAATTAACCGAACAAGATATTGAGTTGATTACTAAGTTGGCGGAAAGGACAAACGCAGGGTCTTAGCTTACTATGGTATAAAGTCCCGCCATTGGGACCACGTTTAATACCATGAAATGAAGAATGGATAGGAATTCAGCTGTATGCTGACTACCTATCCATTTCTTTTCCTTTTTTGAATATTTAAAAAAATCAGAACGAATATTCAGTGTTTTTATAGTGAGTATATATCTATTGTGTTAGAAATCATTTGAATTTCAAATGAATTGTATGAAGTTATACCCATTTTTTGAAATGAGATCAATCAAAGAAAATTCCCAACTCAAGTATTCTAGTGGCAAAGGGGAAAACATGGTATGGTTGTAATAAGACTAATGATTAGCTATTCATTCGAATCGAATCTCATCTATCCAGATTGTACTTTTGCCACCATGCCAGAAAGTCATCGTCAGTTGTCCTGGGCTGCTGCGATCTATCCCCTTTGCTGCCAAATCAATCGCAACTTCTTTAAAACTGGTTGTTATCTTATCCCCGCTGAAAGCTGCCAGTGTTTGGGACGCTCCGCCGATCGAGAGCTGCATATGATGTTGTTCACCGCCGTGTTCACCTCTGATTCTAATTACCATTTTTGAATAATCCCCTATGTTTTGCTTAATATCAGAGCCAAACCATCCGTTATTGTTATACTGAAGCTTCAACGCCCCGGATTCAATGACACCTGCATCGTTTACGAACCCGTTTGCTCCCGTCCATTTGTTAATACCATTGCTTCCCGGCCAGCTCATTAAGTCGTTAAATTCATCTAGGACTAAACCGCTACTTCCGCTACTATAACCGCCGTCATATGGAGTTTGAGTTAAGCTATACGAAAGTGTATTTTCAGACTTCAAGCTGTCGAAAGGCCCGATGTTCTGGTTAGCAGGATCCATGCTAATGCCCACTTTTCCAAGCGGTGTCCTGCCGCCGGTATAATAATTTGCATTGGCAAATCTTGCACTCGGACGATTGCCGTAAGGATCAAGAATGGACAGCGCCAAGGTGTAAGTACCCGCTGGCAGGTTGGAAGGGATATCAAATTCCCCGAAACTTGCTGATCCGAAGGCGTCTGATCATATTGACGCGTAGAGCTGTTCCAATCGTCACCTGGCATCCAATTCCGAATATCCACATTGTTGAAAATGCCCTTCCAAGCAACTGTGCGATCGCTCCTCAGCAAGCTGACTTCAACGGGCCAGTTATAATAGAACGGGGAAGAACCCTTGTTTACAACTTGAAAAGATACTTTCATTTTCTTACCTGGCTGAACGTTCTCGGAAAATGTCGCTTGATTGATGACGAATCGATATCCGAGTTCCTTCTGCATCAGTGCAGCTCCCTGAGAGACAGCGGGATTTTGGGCATCGTACAGGTCAATCCACCCTAGACTGGTCGTATGCGTCTTTTTGATCCAATCGATAACATAATTCAGATGCTTTATATCGCTTAAAGTATCATCCGGAGAATCGCCAGGCTGGATATGTTTCTGTCCCCAATCATAAGCAACCTCGCCGCCGTTGACTTGCGTTCTCCAGTTATCTCTAGCAACAATGCCTTCCCCACCTTCCAGATCATCAATTAATGCGAATGAGTCCCACAGAAGTCCGAAATCATAATTCTGGAACGTATCGGGATAACGCACTTGAACTTTCTTGTTTTGAAAAGCTTGCTCGGCAGCGTCGCCTAAAGCTGTCTGGAAGCTAAGCGGAATCCGATCGGTCTCATCGGCAAGTTGATCCGGGTAAATATGATGTTCTCCCCAATTACCCCACAATCCCAGCTCCACATAAGCAACACGGGGATCGTTATCCCAAGCTTGACCAAGCTTTTGAATAAATGCAACGAGACGATCTTTCAATATATTTGTTGTCCAACGTGTAGCCAAGTCACCACTAGGAACCCCAGGGGCCAAAACTCTCCTTCGTTCGGATATACGATGAGAACACGAGGAATAACTTTTTTATTCTGACTTTCAATGCCTTCCCAGGCTGCATTGCTCCAATCCATGATTTTCTGAACAGAGTCCGATGATGCATTTTCCAAGTCCGTGTATTTGATATAGTGCTTAAAAACAGTTCCGTATTCATGACTCGGAAATTTAGTGTCATTCATAAACCGTGTAGGTCTAAACCCCTTAAAAGGATTCTTGAAAGCCTCTTGCGTTTCAGTTAGATTAACGGTGATCATACCAGCTGCTGCGGACGTTTTAGGAAACATTACCGCTAATGGTCCTCCTATTAATAACCCAAGAGTTAATAACATGGCCATTGATTTAAGTGATTTTCTCTTCATTAATGAATACTCCTAATATCTGATATAAAGTTTCTTTTTCTAGTGTTAAATTAAGTTTGCATCAACAAACATAAGTCTTACATTATGTATCCGTATTTCTCTGAATCGGTTGTTTCTCAACAATTAACAACCTAAATGAAACAATCTTTTTCATTTTGTGATCTTGTTTTCACCTCACCAGCCCAGTAAGTTACTCCAAGATGGCTAAGCTAAGATGTGTGTAGCTCATGGTGGATTCTCCTTGTGTGAAAGGTGTGTTATGGTGACTTCACTCTACACGAATCCGACCATGTGCCCTTATTTATACTTCACACTACAATCCGTCATAGCAAACAACCGCTAAGCCACATATTTATGAATTAGCGGCTACAAATTTATCTGTTCACAAAAGCTACATCATTTTCGAAGTATCTTATATTCAATAGTTCGGACCACCGCGTTTAGGGCTTTATTGAAGGTTCGGAGTACTTTGCGGCGATTAGCTGGTAAGGCGCTCCTTTTAACTCTGACCAATATATCGCCTCTGGCGATCTTGTAGTCAAAAGTCGTGAACTTCACATCAAAAACCTCTTGAGGATCATAGAAGCTTTCAATCTTCAATTTTAGAAAACGGCGATTTGATTTTAAAGAATTCTTTATACGTTATTGGTTTTCGGCCAATCAGACGTTCAAGATCTCCAGACGTCTCCGAGAATTCTCCAGTGTTGATTCCTCGCACCCAACCTAATAAGAAATCAGTCATAAGAACAGGTAAACCATTCGCTACCATAGTGTCTATATATTCTTTTTCGCTAATTGCCTCATAAGGGATATTCATCTCATTAATCTCCGAGAGAGCTTCAGCGATGTCTGCAAAAGAGCTTCCCTCGCTGCCACTTAAAGTATATGACTTATTTTCGTGCCCGTTTTGAGTGAGAACGGCTACGTTGGCTGCCGCCAAATCGTCCAGAGATGCAGCGGCTACTTTACCGGAACCCGCGGGTACTCGCACGCCGACTTTAAGTGCATCTCCGAAATACGAATGCATGACTTCAAGATACGGTGGATTCCGCAAAATAGTATAGTCTAATCCGGATGCTTTAAGCGTTTGTTCAGCAAATAAGTCTGACATCGATACTTCGGGCACAATAAGATTTGAATTTTCTCTTCGTATGATCGACGTAAAAATCACTTGTTTGACACCAGCCTGTTTTGCAGCTGCGATGACATTGAAATGTTGCGTATTGCGGTCGGTAAATGCTTGCGCGGAAATAAGCATTACTTTTTCAACACCATTAAAAGCCCGCAGAAGTGAGTTATAATCAAAATAGTCGCCCTTGTGAGCTTCTATACCTTCTTTAACAAACTTTTTTATTTTTTCGGATTCCGGATCACGTACCAATACAGCGATCTGATTTGACGGAACTTTTTTCAGAAGAAGCTCTAGTGTCCTGCTGCCGAGATTACCTGTTGCACCAGTAATAAGTATTTTCCCCATATGAATAACCCCTTTGTACTTTTATTAATGCTTAAATTTTATACTAGAAACCAATAAGGACTTCGAATCGTTGACCAGTTTTATGACTATATGATTGACTGAAAGCCCTTAACGTTAGAGGGTGCATGAATATGGAAGTCGGTAAATGTCCACAAATTACGAAACATTTCAATCAATAAGATTTGGTTCACACAGCTGCTGGCACCTACTGCCTAGAATAGCGTTATCGTACACTGTATCTCTCCAACAGATTTAAATTCAATCCAGCAAGAGGACCTCCTATTTGCTGCAGCAGACCGCCCTGGCTTAAGGAGCCAAGATCAATACAGGCAAAACCAATGTTCTCCCAAATTTCTTGCAAGACTTGTTTGGTTTGGATGTCGTCACCGGACATGAATAGGACAGTCTTCGGCTTCTCTTCCGTGTAATCCTTAATCCATTCCATCGGAACACTGTTAAAAGCTTTGATTACCCGAGCACCCGGAGCATATTGGGCTACGATTTCACTCGAATTCTTTCCTGATAATTCACCGACTAAAGGTTCCATATTTTCAAAGCGATTGGTAGCATCAATAAGAACACGGCCTGTCCAGTCAGGAACCATGGACAAAGCAGTAGGCATTTGCGGCCACATTACGCTCAAAATTACAAAGTCCTGCTCAGCTGCTTCTATAGGTGTTCCAGCTTTTGCGCCAGTACCGAGCGAGCTTACCAGGTCTGAGAGCGTTTCGGGACCACGGCTATTACTGAGAACAACTTCATGACCGTGAAGCAAGAGATGCTTCGCCAGCGTTTGAGCAACTATTCCAGCACCAATAAAGCCAAATTTCATTAGGCACCTCCATGAAAATTTATTTGTTTAACATTCTCATCTTATTCTCCAATGAAGGTAAGTTGGTCATAATGTAACAATATCAGTTACATTATGACCAAAAAAAGGTTATTAACTTCCTGTGCCTTTTTTATCATATCATCCACATCATCTTTTATCGTGAAGCTAGCGAGAACATCTTCCTTTGATTAAGTTTGGCAGTAGATCAAGTGACTGTTGTTTCACGGTGAAATATTCAGAGATTATTTGTAAAATTCGAATTTGGAGGCTGCAGAATGGATTGCAAGTGATAATCCTTACCTTTAAAAAACTTACCGTCTTACATTCGTCAGTGTACTTCCCCATTCACCGACTGGTTCAAGCCAGCTTACGATTCTATCATCAATTAGGTTGGTAAGTGCACCTTCATACTCAGCACGATAAGGTTTATTAAGTTCGTGTTGAATCCAACTTTCTCTTGTACCCTGCCAGATCTCATAGATGACAAGATCATCAGAATGATCAAGATCATCGGAGACGATTGCATTGACAAAGGTAGGTTCACTCTTGAAGTTGCTAATCATTGCAAATAGACTTTCACGGAAAGCTTCTTTCTTACCAGGCTTAATTTTAAAACGTATATTGAGAATTATTTGACTGTTATTCGTTGACATCATTCGAACACTCCTCTTATTAATTTTTTTAATTTCTTCATGGTCACAAGTCTCATTATGTACTATGTATCACTTTTAAAATAGTACGTACTTTTTGGTTATATAGTAACCAAAAAGTGATAATTGTGATGAAATGCAGAATAAATTGATTTTTTAAATTACTCTATTCTACATTTAATCTCCGATATTCATCCTTGTTCCATGTCTTCTCTGCATAATCCTGACCCCAATCACAAAGAGCTCGCAAAGTGGGTTCAAGTGACATACCCATTTCTGATATTGCATATTCCACTTTTGGTGGTACCTGATTGTACATTTTTCTTATAATCAAATTATTACTCTCCAACTCCCGCAATGACTGTACTAACATTTTCTGAGAAATTGATGGTATGAGCCTTTTCAATTCACCGGTCCGTTTAGGACCTTTTATTAAGTAATACAGTATAAGAGGTCTCCACTTTCCGCCAATGACATCTAAGGTTATTTCCAGATCACAATAAAAAGTTTTCAATTGAGAAACACCATCCCTTATTTAATTTCCATTATTATAGTACATGTGTTGATTAAATCCACCTCCCTTGCCATATATTCTGTCTGTTTTTATCAATGCTATTACATGGTCTGTTTAAATCAGATAATTTTCAAGACAATTGAACTAACCGGAAATAATTGCTCAAAATTTATCCTTTTTCAAGATTCAAGTGCGAAAAAAGAGCTACCGCGTACCCTAACTAGGAATGGGTAAATCCAGTTCAGTCAGGGGCTTGCTCCAGCTCTTATACATTCTTATATATAACTCCTATGTGTTGATTATCCGTTAAGCTTTGACATTTCTTCTTTTATGTAACGTGTCCCATGGACTACATGTTTAGGGCTGACATCTTCAATTGGGGCCAAATCTTCGGAGCTAAGCTAGATTTCGAGCTGCAGTAATCGACAAATTCTTTGGCATTATGAAGTCAAAATTAAAAGGCATGGGCCCGGTACAATACCGAGCTCATGCCCACCAAAGTGCAAAGAAATATTGGTTTAACTTTAAGGGCACTGTAATGTTGATCGGCTGGTTTCTTGATTATATTGAGTTATCGTTTCTATGTTAGCGTACCGTTCTCTATGCAACGATCCTATTTTCAAACCGTTTTTTTGTAAGCCAAGATCTCTAGGGTTGATTTTTTGCTCCCCACTCGCAAAACCCTTCTAAGACCGGTAATAGTGTTCCCGCTTTATCTGTAAGACTGTACTCGACTTTAGGAGGAACTTGAGGATACTCTCTCCGTATTACCATACCGTCCGCTTCCAATTCTTTAAGTTGTGAACTCAGTGTTTTGAAAGTAATCGCTCCGACCTGTCTTTTTAGATCATTAAAGCGAACCGGTTGATTTTCTGCCAAAAGATACATAATAACCATTTTCCATTTCCCACCAATAACTGACAATGTATACCCAAAAGGTGTATCCTGAATATTTTTAACTTTCCCCTGATATTCAGCCATGCTCATATTTCCACTATCCTTTCTGATAGTACCTATCATTAAAGTGCGTACTATTTTTTTATAAGTACTCATTTTATACTAGCCTTACTTTGAAATAAAGGAGAGAAAAAAATGACTACTGTCAAAACTTATAATCACAATCTATGGGATCACGGCATATCTCAAGGCTACAGCGTCAACGGAACCATCTACATTTCGGGACAATTTTCCCACAATTCGGAGGGCACCTTCGTTGGTGAGGGCGATATTGAAGCACAAACCCTGCAAACGCTGGAAAATCTCGATCGCGTGTTAGCGGAATTTGATATTACAAAATCGAACCTCGCTTATGTGGAGATTTATTTGACAAACGCACAAGAGCATATAGGGCCATGTATCAAGTTGTTTAGGGAATACATGGGACAACACCGGCCCGCGGGCAGCTGTATCGGTGTGACCTATTTGGCTTCACCTGAGCAGCTGATCGAAATTAGCGCTGTTGCACACACAAACTAAGTCTATTACCGTTTTGTAAGTTTCACTAAAAATAGTAGTATATTGCTGTTAACTTAAAGAAACTGCAGTCGATCCATTGCTCGGCTGCAGTTTTATCATATTCAGCTATTGTTTCTCGTTAGCTCAATGAGTATCCTCAATTTAGTCGTTCAAAACTCATCGATCAACGAGATACCTTTAGTAATCCTCATTCTACTATCTTGCAAGAAATCGCGGGTCCAGTCATCTGGTTTGCTTAAATCCCAGCTCCGATGCATACCGACAACCAAAATGATTTCGCGAAGTCTAAGGAATAGCTTCAACAAATCCTTCCAGTTGTCTGGCATTCGTCGACCATCCTCTATATAGCCTAGCTCGAAGTGCTTTATGAAAAGTTCATACTGGTCCTTTCGTTCGAATTTCGAATCTTCTCCGAATACATATAGCAAGTAATACAGCTGGATAGCAATATCCTCGACATACCAACTGTACTGACACTCGTCGAAGTCAAAGAGAGTTAATCCCCCAGCTTCATTGATCGTGAAGTTTCCCACATTAATATCTCCGTGGATCAAACCAAAATTATCTGCATTAACAGGCAGACTCGCCAATTGTACTTTAAGTTCATCAAGGGCAATAAGGATTGGTTGAAGTTCTGACGGCAAGTAAATCCTCGGCTCGTAAGAGGTGTTCATTAAACTCCCAAGTGTGCCTTTTGGCAATCGTAGGGTTGTAAAGCTTCGCTAATTCATGAAGTCGGCCCGTTATACGTCCACACTTTTCATAAAGTATAGAATTGCCTAGACATTCTGGATATCCGATTTTACGGCCTGGTGCATGTTTAAAGCAGGTTACGTAAAAATCCATTTTATTTCCTTGAACTAGTTAACAATATTATCCATTAATTTAATAAATAGGTTCTGACACTGCTATACCACTCTCTGAAAGATAATGAATCCAATCTATTTCTGCTACAAGTCCTTCCGCCGTGCGAAGAGTGCTCGGAGTGAAACGGAGAATATATTTCAATTCATCGCGATTATAGGAATATATAAAGTTTTGAAAACCTCCAATGAAAGTGAGTTCCTCTTGGCTGCCCCCATAACGCGCGGCGCCTTCTGCAGCATGTTCGTCCAAGAACAATAATTTTATTTTTGGGTCCATTAGCTCTCCTTAGTAATATAGATTAAATTATGGCCTAACTCGCTGTTGCCTAAATTTAATAAAATGAATGCCTGGTGACATGCGAAAGCCCCACTTTCAAGATTTTTATATCCATATAAATCATACTAATCCAACTTTTTACAGTCAACTAAAATGGTTGATCTATTGCGCTATCCTGCCCGTTAGCTATATAAGGAGCTCATCATCCTATTATAATTTTCCTGTTCTCTACTTTCTGTAAAGGTATACCACTAAGGATCGTTAGCATTTTTTCAACGATCCCTATTGTCAGTCCGCTAGTTGAAATAAGTAACTGATCACTTCGATACCCTGCCGACTATAAGTCCTAGGGATATTAGATTGCATCTGTTTACCAACAGTATTCCAATCATAGAAAGGAGACCTGAGATGATTCGCCTGTTAGCCTTGATTTTATACATTTTATACATCAAAGGGATTACTTATGTAAGGTCACAGCCACTCACCCTAATTAGAGCGTCTCAACCAACTTCTGAATCTTTGAGTGGGAAATTAAATATACAGGACCCATTGTTTCTATGTTGCCGTCCTTTACACGTATAGCGCTCTCCTGTTCTGCCGCATAAACATCAATCTCTTCAGACAAGTGGAACAGGTAGCCTTGAACAAACGTGGCGTAGTCGCGTTGAGAATGAGATTCATAGGCAAAATGATCAAAGCCAATACCATCATAAATAGTACTTGTTTCCAGTTCATCAGTGTTATTCAAGCTTAACCATTTTGCTGCCATGTTTAACGCACCGGCGCTGGCCCCCAGGATAACGGCATTGCTATTCTTAATCGCATTCGATAGTTCATAATCCAACAAAAAATCGTTCTGCAGAACAGGATATCCACCACATAAAAATGACAGAAGCGTTTCGAATGAATCGCTGAGCATCTTCTTTCTGCATACGGTAATCAATGAAATGATATTCATCAAAAATAATGTTAGCCTGATTCAACCAGGTCCATTCAGAAATATCATCCATGTTAATTTGCTCATCTGTATAACCAGACGGGTCAGCACTAATCATAACAAGCGATTTTCTGTCTTGTATATCCTCTTGCAAACAATGGACCAGCTTCTCAGGAAAAAATGATTAAACCAACTGAAATAGTAGTGAGTTTTCAAACTTAATTACCTCCATATGTATTATTTATATTCATCCATAGGATTCATAGACAACCTCTTTTTTACATACACCATACAAAATAATCCAATTTATTGATAGTACATTTAACTTAGATATAACCACGTTAAAAAAAGCCCGGTTCATCCCCGGGCAACATACACTTTTGTATGGGTTACTTACTTATAAATTCTACCATCTTTTGATGCAATTCCTTCTCAGAACATTGAAAGATACCATTAAAATCCTGGGGGTTACGGATCAATTTGTTTAACTGGTCTATTCCATATTGTTGAACAACAAACTCCACAAATAGGAACGAAAACTGAAAACCCTTCATCGTTTCGAATTCCCAGGTATCATTATCTAATTGTTCGAACGTTGGGATCTCTAAATTGTGAATAGACGCTTCTGTTGAACCTTCAATAAAGTCCTGAGTCATCAGCTTGGCTTCATATCCACCAATTCCTTGCCTTATCCATTTCGGAGACTTCGGATTGATTTCACTTATTAGCCACATGGCGAACAAGTGAACCGTACCTTTAAGAATCGATTGATAGGTATGCTCCGGTCCTGGATTTAATGGAGATACAATTTTGAGAATACTCCCTTCATAGGTACCCATGAACCAATTCGGAGCATCTGCTTCTCCGACCGCTTGGTGAAACGATGGCATATCAGGATATACTTCAATCGTTACTTTTCGCGATGGATGATAATTGTACTTTAACGAGATTCGTTCAATATGATCACTTAGTTCATTGAACAAATCATGGTGTACTTTATTGGGTGTATTGTTCAATCGCTCGTTTTCACCCTTATTAACAATTGAAATCAAATCTTGAATAGACATGATCGTAACGCCTCCCCATTCTTTCAGTTCCTTTTTAAGTTTTTCCAAAGCTCTGTAGAGTCTGTTCTTTACTGCACTTTCACGCATCCCTACGATCTTAGAAATTTCAAGCAGTGTGCAGTCCACAAAAAAGCGTAATGCAATGATTTCCTGGTCGGTTTCATTTAACTTTTTCAGCGCAATTCCGATATCAATTCGAAAATCAACATACTTCGTAAATTCAAGGGAGATCGACTGTGATTCATATCCTGTAAAATCAAACGGCGTTTCTTTTTTCGCGATAACCTTCGATATTCGTTTTTCACTGTATTCTGAGCAATCTTGAATATCCACGTGAATAAATTTGATTTGCCTTGAAATTGGTGAAGATTCTCGACTGCTTTTAAAAACACCTGTTGAGTCAAATCATCTGCAACCATCGGATTCAATTTCAGGGAAAAGTACTTGCAAATTCTTTGACGATACAACTCATAAGTGTTTTCAAAGTCAGTGATACTTTCCTGTTTATCCGGATAAACAGGTTTTGTGTCATGAGCTCCTGACATGGTAAGAACCTCCTCTTGATTTACAATGAATTAGACACCAGAGAGAGTCAGAAGGCCACATAAATATAAAATATGTATTCAACTTTTTAGGCTTGTTACTTACAGGACCAATGGCTAATCACCCTTTTGAAATCTGTCTTCAAATCATCTCTATGATTTCATATCTTTACAAATGAGTAATGATAAGCAAATATTGGAATAGATCTGGAGGGAATCACATCACGTAACCCCTCCCCAAAATGAAGGAGAGATACTAATGAAATACACGAATGTTTTATTATCAAGCGTCATTGTTTTAGGTAGCTTAGGCACGTTATCAACTGCATCATCTTCGTTTCATCCTTCTGAGAAAGTAGCACACATTGCCGCTAAATCAACTTCTGTGAACTCTTCGACATACCAGAGTATACCTAAGTTCATAAAAACGATAGGTTCAAACAAAATGGTCTGGAAAGGTGACAACACCACTATAACTGCAAATACCTTAAAGCAAGATGCTATTGCAGATTTTGAACAAAACATCATTGACACCATTGTAGTTACTCATGGTAAAGAAAAGCACATCCTACATACGGAAGACTTTGGAGTGAAATTATTGGATATCACTAGTGTTGCTCAATCTCCATCAAATGAATGGATTGCTATCCAAGTAGAAAAAAGTGCCGGCAGCAACCTCATTCTCGTGAACTTTAAAACAGGAAAGTACACAATTTTAAACGAACGTCTTGAAAAAGCAGGTAAACAAGATGTCGAAACCATTTCATCATATAATTGGTCACCAAAAGAAGACATCATTGCATTTTCTTATGGAAATACGGAGAAAAGTACGTTAGCAATATACGACACTAAGAAAGACAGTGTTGTTTATCTCCTCGGGCAACCAACTATATTAGCACCGGTTTAATTTTATGGCATAAGAACGGAAAAAGTATTGATTATATTAGTGAGTATCCTTCAGATCAATGGATTCTTTTCAGATACGATACAGGAAGCAAAAAAGTTAAGCCTGTAAAAAGAATCACAAAAAGGAATTTCAGCAGTGGTTTAAATTAGATAAATATCCTACAAAATAATAAAAATTGGATTAAACGTAAAATACGTTTCTTCAGTTCAACTTATATAGCAAAAAGGCGAGTCTCCATTAATCGGAGGACTCGTCTTTTTGGTTTTGTTATAAATATTTAGGAAGTTCCTTTTTGTTTACTCGCCTGCATCTGCTGGGCAAATCTCATCATCTCTTCGAACTCTTCCTCAGATACGGCATCCCCATCGGTGCTTATGTCTTGTACAATCGGAATTTCGGGCTTAGCTTTGGTTCCTTTGCCGTATGTACGGGTACGGGTTCCAGCTGCACCAGCAGCCTGTTTGCCTTTGACCTTGGCCTGATCACGAATATATTGCACAGCTTTCTCATATGAGTTCACCTGTTTAAGCAACATGTTGGAGGCGATCGCCTCAACGAAGTTACGGTTAATTCGCTGCTCTCCGCCGGATACAAGTAATGCCATCAAATAATGAATCAATACATTGATGACTTCACCAGGCAACTTGTAGCTCAGATCAATTTTCTCAAATATATCGATCAGATTGTCCGGTACTGCGCCCGGGAAGAACGTCTGCAACAGACGCGTATATGGCTCATTACGAAGCATCATATTATATTGATGAATATCACACTTGGTCATAAATTGTGGAGGTACTTCGACGTAATATTCCATCTGTACTCCATGCTCAACAGGTGGTTCACCGGAGTCTTCTTTCCGCTCTGGCTCCTCCATATGCTGTCTCAGTGCTACGACCTTCGCGGCCTGTACGGTCTGTTGCTCATGACGCTTCTTCGTCTGTCTGAACTGCATACTTGCTTTATGCTGAAGATCATCCAGAATTAGCTGGCCCTGTGGACTGAAGATATCATCTTCATCCAGCAGACGGCATACATCCTGCACACTAAGGTTAAACTTGTTCACGACATAATTCACAATGCCCAGTTGTTCATGATCGAAGCGCAACTGTTCTACATGACGGCGATTGACCGACTCCCGCGGAAAACGCAAAATAATGTCGGCATAGTTCAAACTGTTTTCTTCCGCTGCATCATTCGTGCCTGTCCGCTGGGCCGTAGTTGATACTTCCGACAATGCTTGCTCCAACTCGTAATCAATCACATGGGTATTCAATTCAAATATATCGTAAAAGGGAACGGAAATATTCTCTTTATTGGCTGCCGGATAAGGCGCGTCCCCATTTTCCACTGCCGAGAAACCCGAACGCAGGGAAAGCACGGCGAATTTGCCTATCTTGTCACGAAGCAGCAGTGTCAAATGCTGTGTCCGGAAAAACTCTGCCGGAGAGAGCGGCGGTTGCAACTCATATTCGTAGATGTAATCATCATTTTCCGGTATATATAACCGTGAAGTCTGAAGTAGCCCCACTGCCTCAAGCTTGGATGTCTGCTCTAACAAATATTTGCGCCCTTTCTCACTTGGCTCCAAGCCAAGCGTCATGAACAGCCTCCGTTGCTGTTCAAGCGGCGAATAACCGACCTGTTCACCGGGAAGATGCTGAAACAACAGCCGATACAAGCCAACCGCAAAAGCACCTACCATGGGCTGATATGCTCCTGTAAGCATACGGTCATCCAGGGCGCTAAGTCCAAACTCCCTGTATACGCAGTAGCGATGATGTTCAGTATAATGGTGCAGATTCTTCATGCGCATAGCCTGATCTCCTTCTCCCCAAAAGTATGTTTATCTATTCTATCATAAATGTCTGATCCTCAAATGTTCAAAAACAGGTAAAAAGACGGCCTGTTCTCGCTCCGTTTCGTCCTAGGTCGACATCATTCACGTTTTCGCCGAATTCAGCAAATTTCTAAAATAAAAATGTCGAGAGCCGCTAGAATACTATAAAAGCTGTAGCCGCAGAATACAAGGGAATATCTAAAGAGAATGTTCTCCAGATGTATATGAAGTACAAGTGTACAATAATCCTTCTAATATAAATAAACAGCAAAAAAGCCTTCCCTTTGTACTCGTAAGCGTTTACGACAAAGACAAGACTTTCACGCGATTACAGTGGCATGTGTTACCTCACTCCAACAATCTAAAACATTCTGTACCCACCCAAACGCAACTTCTGGATCGTCCAGCCACTGATTATCGCACCAGCCAGTCCAGCGATGCCCGTCATATAGTCTACAAGCTGGAAAGAACCCAGATGTGACATTAGAGATGACGAATGATCCCATAGAGAGTAAACGACGACAGGCAAAATCACAATGATGAACAGATAGGAAGGAAACCAAGTGGTCTTCATCAGCATGTTCAGAATGAAACCGATACCAAACATCATAACGAAAAATAATACCATCAATACCAACACAGGTATAAATTGCATCGGGCGACATTCACCTCTTCTTTCACACATTCAGGTTTCACTTCTAGATAGTAGTTAGTGTACCGCAAAAAATGTGGCGAAGCAACGAACTTTCTGGACAAATTTCCCTATATTTATACTCTGTTCATTTGCCCTTCTGCTTCATGTTGGGATACAATGTAAACGATAAAGCACTCACCCGTCCCTTATAGTGCGTATTCAAAAAGACTGGTTTTCAGTACCGAGAAGATGGAATGAAGTTAGAAATGGAGCAGCGGAGCGTAGATAGAGCTACGTGAGCAGCTACAATGTTTCCTAAGGAAACATACTTCGGAAGCCTCCCACTTATTTCGGCTGAATGCCATATTCGATGCTGATGATGCCACCAGGCATGATTCGTAATCAAAAGCAGACTTTTTGAACAACCTCTTATAGGGATTTGGAAATATACCTTGCAGGAGGAACACAACCAATGAACGAAGCCGCATCAACACTGGAGGGCTGGTATGCCCTGCATGATTTTCGCTCGATTAACTGGGCCGCCTGGAAAGCAGCAGATGATGAAGAACGCGCTGTAGCACTGGACGAGCTTCAGGAATTCTGGAAAGAATGGAAAGAAGTCGAGGATTCATCCAAAGGAAGTACCGTAGTATATACGGTTGTAGGTCAAAAAGCAGACCTCGTCATGATGCACCTGCGTGAAACGCTGGAAGATCTGAAGGCTGTTGAAAACGCGTTTAACAAAACGATGTTTGCTCAATACACAACGAAGTCGTATTCCTACGTTAGTGTAGTGGAACTGAGCAACTACCTTGGCAAAGAAGGCGAAGACCCGATGCAGAATCCGGAGATTATCGCCCGCCTGAAACCTGTTCTGCCACAACGGCAATACATCTGCTTCTATCCGATGAACAAAAAACGTGAGCTGAATGACAACTGGTACATGCTGTCCATGGACGAGCGTCGCACCATGATGCGCAGTCACGGCATGATTGGTCGTAGCTATGCTGGTAAAGTGAAACAGATTATTACCGGCTCTGTCGGTTTCGACGATTGGGAATGGGGCGTTACGCTGTTTGCGGATGATGCACTTCAGTTCAAAAAACTTGTCTATGAGATGCGTTTCGATGAAGTTAGCGCCCGTTATGGCGAATTCGGTTCGTTCTATGTGGGAAGTCTGTTGAACGAAGGTACTTTGGAAGACATGCTTAAGCTGTAAAATAGTGCAACGAACAATAAAGCACCGCGACATCTCCTGTAAAGGATACTGTCTGCGGTGCTTTATTATCTATCAATATTCTACTACCTCAAGCTTGATTTAGATCTATATTGTTTGAACTATTTATTTACACAAGAAACGGAAAGGACAGAAAAAACCTGAAAAAGCGAAGCGTTCGCCTTTATCACCGGATTTTCCCTTTAACAAAAGGGAATCAAAAAATCTGGGGATAACAGCGATTGGAAGGTTATTCTGTCATTGAAGTGTATGTGTAAACATCTTTAGTTCAACTTATATCGTCTCTAATCTTGCTCCTCATCTACCGCTTTCAGCGATTCGAGGAACTCGGCTGTGGCCCGATCACGGTCACGCCCCTTCTCTTTAAGCCGCTCAATCGCAGGCATAATGAGAATATCCACTTCTTTCTGCACAATGTAGGCCAGATCATATTGATCCTGTTCCTCGAGATAACCACCGACCTGCATCAGGGCGTTGTATCGATCCAGCTCTTCACGTGTTAATAGTCCCCGGACCTGAACACTACAATGTCTCATCCAAAAAACCGCCCTTTCTTCAGGACTAGCGGAATACCACCAATGATGAACAAATAACGCAGATCAACCAGCTTCTTCAACTGAGCCGCTTTCCAGCCTTTGTATTTCTTGCCGCCTACAACAGCAATGGCTTCACCTTTACCCAATGAAGCAACCGTTCCTTTGCTCGTAAATACAAAAGGTTGCGGCTGTTTCTTGCGAATGGATGCCACGACGTTCTTGGCGCAGTTCACACCCTGCTGCATCGCAATCTGTGCTGTTGGCGGATAAGGGCGTCCTTCCGCGTTGAACACAAGTGAATTATCACCAATGACATAAACATGTTCATGTCCAGGGGCACGCAGGTAGTCGTCTACTTTCACCCGTCCCCGCATCACTTCAAGACCTGCTTGTTCCAGCAGTGAGTTACCGCGAATACCGCCGGTCCATACAACTGTAGCAGCATCGAGCTTTTCACCCTCACCCACAATAACCCCGTCCGGGAGACATTGCTTGATTGGAACACCAATTTTGAAAGTCACGCCCTTCTTCTTGAGCACATTCATCGCATGTTCTACCAATTCCGGGTCAAATCCAGGCAAGGCCGAAGGCGCCGCCTCTACATTATAGATGTGCACATGTTTCGGATTCACGTCGAACTCCTTGCACAGCTGTGGAATACGATCTGCAAGCTCAGCTACGAATTCTACACCACTGAAACCCGCTCCACCTACGACAAACCGAATACGATTTCGTTTGTTATCGTTTTTGTACATCGCAAATTGATATTCGATGTGTTCTCGAATCAGTCTGACCGAGTTAATGCTGCGGATTGTCATCGCGTGATCGAGCATACCCGGAATCCCGAAGGTCTCGGGTTCTCCGCCTAGTCCAATAATTAGATAATCATAGGATAACGTGCCATCCTCCAGAATAATCTTCCGATCCTGCAGACGAATCTCCTTCACGGAAGACTTGACCAGATCAATCTTGAACTCATCAATCAGCTTCGAAATGGGTACTCTTGCATGCTCAATGGTATCCGTGCCGGCTGCCGGCATATGTAGATGTGTAGTAATATAATGATAATCATGCCGGTTCACCAATGTGACGTCGGCCTCGTTATAGTTCAATTCCTTCTGCAGCCGCTGGGCTGTCAGAATCCCGCCATAGCCCGCGCCGAGGATGACGATTTTGGGAATACTGCTCATGTCTATACCCCTTCCGGTTTCACTTGCATCAGCCCGATCTTGGGTGAGATGCAAAATGCACATACTTACAAATATTGATGAGGTCTTGCCCATTATGACGACAAATGTTAACTTCGCGAATTTATTTAAACGTTTGCATCAATTTCATAACTCACTAAAAATGGATTTTATGAAACTAGATATCGACATATTGAACTGTTTTGATCGATATCTAGACTTGATTGAAGCAACTAAAGGGTTTATGAAATTGATACGTTTGCACGCAAGTTATCGTTTCAAGTTGTGAAATTAACCACAAGATTCTACAAAACACGGGATCTGTCTTCATATTACATATTGACTCTAAATTAGACAAAAAAACACATAGTACAGGTCAAGGATATCTGTATTTCAAGTAAAGATCAAGGTTTTTTTGTTATTTTTCATAACCTTTCATTTCCAATTTCATCCTATTCTCATCTGATCTTCATCAATTATTCTCAGATTCGTGACACCGCTAACTTTGCAACCCTGAATACACCGTTTATAATAGGAAAGACAGTTCAGCACCAATGCCGGTTACGATACGTAGCCAGCACATTCTCCCTGTTAACTACCTATTAAAATATGAAAGGTGTTGTTGATTCTTGACTGCACAACATTCCAGTCATGATATGACTGATTTACTTATTATCGGTGGAGGCCCTGCGGGTCTGTTCGCCGCGTTTTATGGTGGGATGCGTCAGGCATCCGTTACACTGGTTGAAAGTATGCCACAGCTTGGTGGACAGCTTGCCGCTCTTTACCCGGAGAAATACATCTATGATGTAGCCGGATTCCCTAAAGTAACGGCTCAGGAACTGGTGAATAACCTTGTTGAGCAAATGAGTCATTTTAATCCGAACATCCGCCTTGAAGAAAAGGTTGTATCGGTGGAGAAAAAGGATGAACAACATTTCATCGTGAAGACGGATGAGAATGAATATCATGCCAAAGCAGTCATTATTACAGCTGGTGTAGGTGCATTCGAACCACGTCGCCTGGAGCTTGAAGGTGCTGCCAAGTTCGAGAAGAGCAACCTGCACTACTTCATCAGTGATCTGAATGCCTTCGCTGGCAAAAAGTACTGATCAGTGGCGGCGGTGACTCCGCGGTAGACTGGGCACTCATGCTGGAGCCTATCGCTGAGCAAGTGACACTGATCCATCGCCGGGACAAGTTCCGTGCGCATGAGCACAGTGTCGAAAACCTGATGAATTCCAAGGTGAACGTTGTTACACCGACCGAAATCACGGAACTTCATGGGGATGACACCATTACCAAGGTAACCCTTTCCCATGTGAAAACCAAAGAAACACAGGAAATCGAAGTAGATGACGTGATCGTTAACTTCGGATTTGTCTCTTCTCTCGGACCGATTGCCGAGTGGGGTATCGAAATTGACAGCAACTCCATCGTTGTTGATTCCCGCATGGAAACATCTATTCCAGGAATCTTCGCTGCCGGAGATATCACAACCTACCCAGGTAAACTGAAGCTGATCGCTGTCGGATTCGGCGAAGCTCCAACAGCCGTTAACAATGCGAAGGTATACTTCGATCCAGATGCCAAGTTGTCCCCAGGACACAGCAGTAACATGAAACGCTAGTTTTGCGGAAATAACATATATTGATACAAAAAAGGGTATCTTACTCCTGAGTGAATCCATATCAGGAGGGATACCCTTGTCTTATATATGCCCGCTGTGTAACGGTCTGGTTGTACCGGAGCAGGCTTGCCCCCACTGCCTTCAGGGACTGTTAGAATGCGGCAAATTGGATGATTACACCGGACCATACAGCCCCTACGTATTCCAACCTTCCTCTGACACGGCAGACGAAGCCGAAAACGTTTGCAATCATGTGATGTACTGTCACCATTGTCAGACGAGCACGCCATGGCCTGTCTCACTATGGGACTTGTCCGGAAACCTGTAACATTGCCTGCAATGAGGATCTCTAGTGAAGAATGGCAGATACGTCGGTACCCAGTTTGCGCTTATGGATTTCTGCCAACAGCAGTGCGATGAAATCTCGTTCGAGATTCAACTCAATCGCTTTATGGTAGGAATCCAACAACATCTCATCGGATAACATAGCCATTTCCCGCCACAACCTTTCCTTTTTTTCCTCAAAACTATCATATCAGAGATTCATATAGAGAACAAGCGTTCTTGTTATCCACAACGATATGTGGAAATCCTGTGCATAGTTTGTTGATAAATGGAAAAAATACAGAGTAATCAACGTGTATAGTGTGGACAATATTTATGCACAGGAAGTTTGTACTACTATCAGAACGTTTATCAGCGTATTTTTTGGAATAAATTCATAGTTTCAAGACTTGTTGCGAGTAAATTACCCAGTAATGTAAAATTTCAAACGGTTTTCATACCGTTTTCTTCTATATATTATCGGTTTTTCTTGAATTTTCTTGAGTTTTCCCATTCATTTTCTATTGAGGTCTGGTATTCACTTCCAAAATCCAGATCTTGCCTGAATAATCCAGTCCATAATCAAATCCAAGCTGACCTACACCAGGGAACTGACTTTCCATAATGTACGTACATGTCAGTGTAAGGGAGCGCATCTCCCGGCGTTTGTGCCGACCGGATATATGTG
The DNA here is from genome assembly GCA_022836915.1 of Paenibacillus sp. OVF10. Lineage (GTDB taxonomy): Bacteria > Bacillota > Bacilli > Paenibacillales > Paenibacillaceae > Paenibacillus. The sequence goes on from CP094668.1 coordinate 6,598,688, forward strand.
GCAGGGATAAACCAAGAGCTCGCCTTCCTGATAACATGGTGCCACCCTTGCTCAGATTCGTCACACAGAGTCCGGGACGAGCGAGTCGTCCTACTAAAGAACGGAATACCCAGCCTCGTTCGGTTTTGACAACTTTGACTCTGTAATCAACAGGTCTCCCTTGAATTGTTGCCAGATGAATACCTTGCTGGATCAAGTACTTGCGTCTAGCTTTTACACGCACCAGAGAGCGATACATCTGGCTGAAACTGGCGAAAGAACGGGTCGTTTTCATATGGGTGTATCGATAAGCCCCACCGCTCGCCGATACCCGAATGACACCGTAACCACCGCCTCCTACAATAGGTTTGACGTACACCATTCCATAACGACTGAGCATTTGCAGCAGATTACCCGAATTGAATGCCTTGGTCTGTGGGATATGGACAGCCGCTACCGGGTATTTCATCAGAGCCGCTGTCTTCCGCCATTTGCTTGCAAGTTGTCTCGACATGGGTTGATCTCCTTCCTTGAAACAATAGTCCTTCCTTATACATACTCAACAGAAGCCTTGCTTTCTTGGATGTCTGTCCACGGCAAAGGCCCCTTTTCCATGTAACCTGTCCCAGGGGTGATGGCGGAAACGGGAACAAGCGCCCGGTTTGCTTTTCAAACAAGTCAATCTGTCGTATGCTACTAAGGAATGGCTTGGAAGGGCTTAAATATGAGGATCTAAGGAGCGTTCAGAACAAATGGAAGCATTTTTCAAATCACTTTATGGCGTAGCCTATTTTGCAATGTCGATCGTTCTGGTAGCTGTTACGGTACTTCTTTTTGTCACAGGTATTCGACTGTTTATGCAAAAGCGTAATCGCGGCTTTGCCGTGAGTTGTCTTATATTTGCCTGTTTCATCGTCTTTATCATTGTTGTTATGTTAACTACGCCCTTCTCTGCCACACCGCCGGGTTCACCGGAAGCCATGGCTGCCCTTCTTCACTTCGGGTAGTTGAACCTCTGTAGAAGGAGATGCTTATGACACATACTAATGAAACCTTAGGAATTATTGATATCGGCTCGAACTCCATTCGTCTAGTTATATATGAACTGGATCAGGACGCAGCCTATCGCATCATTCATGAAGACAAATACGCCGCTCGTCTGAGCAGCGTTGTTGAGTCCGATGGAACCATTCTGCGCCATTCTCTGGATAAAGCCATTACCATCTTGCGTCAATTCAAAGCGACCTGTGAAGCGTATCAGACCAAACTGATTCGCGCAGCAGCTACCGCAGCTATTCGTAATGCAAACAATGTCCTGGAAATTATTGAATGGCTGGAGACAGAGACGGGACTTACCATTGAATGTGTATCGGGAGATCGGGAGGCCTATTATGGGTTCCTTGGTGTCACTCAATCCATTGAATTGGCAGACGGTTACGTCGTTGATATTGGAGGCGGCAGCACAGAGATCACAGTCTTTCGGGATCGGAAGAGGTTACATAGTATCTCCTCCCCATTGGTGCAGTGAATTCACATGCCCGTTATGGGGGTGAAGATCAGTGGACCGAGGCGAATGCAAATGCATTGTGCAACGAAATCATTGAGGCTCTCCGTGGACAGGATTGGATTCGTGAGCATCCCGGCCTGCCACTCATCGGACTTGGCGGCACAATGCGTACACTTGCCAAAGTGGAACAGAAGCGTACCCAGTATTCTTTGCCTGTCACCCATCATTATGAGATCAGTGAGGAAGCGATGGAGAACATCGCTCGCTCCTTGCCTCATCTCACCTCGGCACAGCGCAAAAAGGTACCTGGGCTCGCCAAAGATCGCGCAGACATCATTGTGCCCGGCGTACTGATCCTTCGAACTGTATTTCAGTTAATACAGGGAGATCGTTATGTGGTTAGTGGTGCGGGTCTACGAGACGGGTTATTGCGAGATTACATGGCTGGAGGTCAGCCGGTCGTTCCGGACGCGCTGAAGGACAGTATCCGCAACTTTATCCACTTTGGTCCGCCTATTCCAGAGAAACGTCTGCAACGGATTCATCAGGATACGGTTACCCTGTATACTGCATTACAAGGTACCCCTCCTGATCAAGCAGATGCCCGAATCCTGTATGCATCCTCCATGCTGCACATGGCAGGTAAACAGATTAACTATTTCCGTTATACACAGCACTCGGCCTATTGGATCATGAATGCAAGTATCTATGGACTTTCTCATCGGGAGACCATTCTAAGTGCCAGTGCAGCTGATTATCATCCCAAAAAGAACGCCCCAGCTGCTGAATAAGCACCGGGACATTCTGAAAAACTCGGATGAGCGGCATGCTCATCGTATTGGCTCTCTGCTGCGCGTAGCGGAAGCCATCAATCGATCCGAAAGCATCGCTGCGATTGAAGCAACAAAAGAAAACGACTCGCTGCAGGTGCAATTCACCTGTACAGCTGAGCCGTTACTGGAACTTGATGGCCTGGAAGAGGCCATCAAGGATCTGAAGGAAGCCTGGGGAGTTACGTTAACGCACTCCATTCAGCAGGCTTCCAAGGGATAATACCCATGGCCTCCGTCTGACTTCTCAGCGGGGGCTTTTCATTTTTTACAAATACATAATTGCCACCAGGCATAAGCTCTCTGGCTTTGACATTATCCATAAGGGACAGATTAAGAATATCAACCAGCATCTTCTTCAGCTCTGGATCAAATACGGGACACATCAGTTCAATTCTTCGATTCAGGTTACGTGTCATCCAGTCTGCACTGGAGATGAATACGTCCGGGTTGCCGCTATTCTCAAAATAAAACAACCGTGAATGCTCCAGAAAACGATCCACAATGCTAATGACCCGAATATTCTCACTCAGCCCCTCTACCCCCGGACGCAGGCAGCATACGCCTCGCACAATCAGGTCGATCTGCACGCCGGCTTGAGAAGCCTCGTACAACTCATCAATCATATCCTGATGGGATAAGGAGTTGATCTTGGCAATGATTCTGGAAGGTTTGCCTTTCAGCGCATGCTCCGTTTCTCGACGAATCAGGGCGAACAGTTCATCCTTCATACCATCCGGAGCTACGCGGAATGCCTGCAATGCCTTCGGACCGGAATATCCGGTAATCTCATTGAACAACTCGGATGCATCTTCCCCAATAATCGGATTGGAGGTGAACAGTCCCACGTCCGTATACACTTTGGCTGTACTCTCATTATAGTTACCTGTTCCTACATGAACATAACGTCTCAGCCCCTGCTGTTCCCTGCGTACGACAAGAATGATTTTGGCATGGGTCTTCAGTCCAACCAGTCCATAAACCACGTGACAACCGGCCTTCTCCAGCTTACGAGCCCAAGCTATGTTACGCTCTTCATCAAATCGGGCTTTCAGTTCCACCACCACCGTGACCTGCTTACCACTCTCAGCCGCAAGTGCAAGTGCCGGAATAAGGCGTGAGTCGCCATTAACCCGATATAATGTCATCTTGATGGCCAGGACTCTTGGATCTTCGGAAGCCTCCAATATAAAATCAGTGACTGGTTCAAACGATTCATACGGATGATGCACCAGTACATCGCGTTTGCGCAGCAGCTCAAAATGACTTTCTCTTGGCAGAAACTCGGGTGGATAGACGGGCTTCACCGGACTGTATTTCAGATGTGAAAAACTTTCCAGACTGTCCACGAATCCCGCCAGAAAACTCAGATCAAGTGGTCCATCAATTTCATATACCGGGTCCTGAATATCAAATTCATCCTGCAATTCCAATAAGGCATCCGGACGAAAATCCTTACAGACTTCCAGTCGTACAGGAGCCCCGCGGCGTCTGCGTCGCAATTCTTTTTCAATGGCCTCAAGCAGATCTTCCGCTTCTTCTTCATTAATGAACAGATCCGCATTGCGAGTCACTCGGAATTCCTGTGCAGCAAGTGAGACATATCCGCTAAAGAGCGTATGAATATGATGTTTGATGAGGTCTTCAATCAGAATAAATGTTTTCTTTTTACTATTCGCCCGAATGGGAGCTTGAACTACTCGCGGCAGATTGGAAGGTACCTGAACAATAGCCATAAACGGCTCGCCCTCTTGCTCCCCTTCCTTCTGAAGCATCACGGACAGATAGACAGACTTGTTGTGTACCAGCGGGAACGGACGGCTCTGGTCAATCGCCATCGGTGTGAGTACCGGAAAAATAATTTCATGAAAGTATTGGTCCATTGCGCGCTGCTGTGTCACATTAAGATCTGTATATTCCTGAATGTTCACGCCTTTCTTGGCGAGTAGACGAATGAGTTCACGATACGTTTTATACTGTTCGGCGACCATGGTCCCGGTTCGTTTGATTAATCTGCGGTACAATCCCGAAGGCGTGTATCCTGTAAAATCTTTTTGCGTGAATCCGGCCTTGATCTTCTCTTTTGTCTCTGCCACCCTTACACTGACGAACTCGTCCAGATTACTAGCGACAATGCCGAGAAATCTCATGCGTTCCAGCAGAGGCGTTGTTGGATCCTGGGCCTCCTGAAGTACGCGTCGATTAAATTCAACCCAACTCAAATCACGATTAACGTAGTTGCCTGTTTTGACGTCTCTATGCATGTATGGCCTCCGAATGTGTTGCATATCTATTCTTGGTTAGAAGTTCTCATATAATTGTACTATTCGTAATCAACATCAAGCGTCAGCGCAGTGTAAACGCTACGTAAAATTTATGTAAATGATACCTCATGGCCGCAACTTTTTCCATCCCTTTACAAAGGTCAATAGACAGAGTAAAGTGAAGTACAGTGTGATTTGGTCCGGTTGCTTGTTCTCATTCCAAATATATTTGATTAAAGGAGTATATAATGAAATCCAACAAACCTAGAACGTTACAAAAAAATATAGAGTTTTTCACGGCTGCACTATCCCAATGTATGGTAAGCGCATGGCAGGAAGACCCGGCTGGCGTCTACTGTGAAGTGGGTTGCGGCGTTGTGGAACGGATCAGTGAAGACAGTGTACGCATCCGAAACAATGACGGAACGAAGAGTCATTATGCACGAGATATCACGATGTTCCAGACTGAAAAATAATTTTGCGTAAAAACGTAAAAAAGACTAGCTTTCCGAAACCAGGTGTTGTATACTCTTGCCACAAGGAAAGGAGGTGCGTCAACATTTCTAATCACATGTTGAACGTGTCCCTTACCCGATCCACTAGCTCAAATTAAAAGAGTCTGGTGGAGGCGCGGGATACGGATCAATGTTTCAAAAAGCGCCACGGGTAGAAAAGCCGTCTTCGGACGGCTTTTTGTTTTCTCATTTTCTGTAGAGAGGTTGAGAAAACACCCAAAATATTGGAAATGGACCCTTTAGTAGAGCAAACCAAGATGGCTATAATTAGGATGCAACTCAACCTAAATCCGAGGAGGCATCTTGTAATGTTCAAAAATGTAAGGGGTTTCAAGACATCCATCATGTTGGCTTTTGTTTTGTTATTCACCTCCATCATGTTGCCCGCAGGTCAGCATGCCAGCGCAGCACCAAGTTTCGCCAAAGGAGCTGACATCAGTTGGGTTCCCGGAATGGAAGCCCAAGGTTACAAATGGAAAGATAAAAACGGGGTACAGCGTGACATCATTGATATTTTGAAAAACGACTATCAAATCAACTCCGTTCGCATTCGGGTCTTTGTTAATCCTTCGAATGATTATGGGAACGGTTACATGAATAAGGATCGTGCGGCTACACTCGCACAACGTGCCAAGAATGCTGGCATGAGTGTAATGCTTACCCTGCACTACAGCGATTCCTGGGCAGACCCTGGTCAACAAACCAAACCTGCTGCCTGGAAAAACTATACGTTCCAACAGCTCATGGATGCGGTATGGAACCACACTCGTGAAGTTATGACAGCGATGCAAAGCAAAGGTGTTACCCCTGACTGGGTACAGATCGGTAATGAAACAAGCAACGGCATGTTATGGGAAGATGGTAAAGCATCCACCAACATGAAAAACTATGCGTGGCTGGTGAATACAGGCCATAACGCAGTGAAATCCCTGAGCAGCGGTACCAAAACCATTGTGCATCTGGCAGGTGGGGATGATAACGCCCTCTATGTATGGAATATTGGTGGTCTGATTAATAACGGAGCTAACTTTGACATGATCGCCATGTCCCTCTATCCTTCAGCTTCCGGCTGGAACACCGCTGTTACAAATACGGTAAACAACGCCAAGGATATGATCAACCGTTATGGTAAAGAGATCATCATCTCCGAAATTGGCATGGACAATAACCAGGCTGCAGCTGGTAAAAGTTTTGTTGCTGCGATGAAAAACCAAATTCGTAATCTGCCAAATGGCAAAGGTAAAGGTGTATTCTACTGGGAGCCTCAGGCTACACCAGGATACAACGGCGGCTACGGCAAAGGCGCATGGCAATCCAATATGATGCCAACGGCTGTCATGGAAGGATTTATTGACTAGAACACGGAGAGGTTAGAAGTTTGGATGGGAGCAGTGGTGGGCGTTCCGGTGGCGGATCGTTCTTATGATCGCTGTTATCCCCAGATTTTTATGAATTCCCCTGGTAAGGGGAAAATCCAGGGATAGCCTATGCTTCCGATGTAGCTTTCTTGCAGAAAGCTTTCAGGCGAACGCTCCGCTTCTTCAGAATCGATTCCGCCCCTCCACTATGTTGCTGCTCCTTGAGACACTTCTAAAACCGTGTGTAGTCAAATGATTAGTAGTAAGGTAAAAGAAGGGCTTGAGGCGCTATTCCCGCTGGGAGTAGCGCCTTTTGGTGATGAAGTGCGTTGAGAGTGCAGCGTGGTGGGCGTTCCGGGGTCGGATCGTTCTTATGATCGCTGTTATCCCCAGATTTTATGAATTCCCCTGTTAAGGGAAAATCCGGGGATAAAGGCGTACGCTTCGCTTCTTCAGAATCGATTCCGCCCCCTTCACTACGTTGCTGCTCCTTGTGGAACTTCTAAAGCGTGTCGCGATCAATCGAGGAGGGTGTACCACTCGGGCTGGAGACTGATGTTCTTTTGGCTTACATATGAATATAATAAGTTTATTGAGATAACACATAGGATCAACTTTTTATAGGAGAGGAGGCATAAGGATGAGTTTTTTAAAAGGGCTAGGTCAGTTAGCTGGGGAAGTAACCGGGAAAGTACTCGGCGGCAGCGTGAGGGTTGTTGGTGAGATCGCAGGAAGCCCCTTTATCAAAGAAATCGGAAACGGCGTAGAGAAAGCAACGATTAATACAGGCAAAACCGTTGGACAACTGGCTAGTGGCACATATGATCTTGCCAGTGGTGCAATTCGAAAAGATGATACCGCCATAGACGCGGGACTTGCCGATATTGGAGGTGCTGTAACCAATACCGCAAAAGGTGTAGCGATATCAGCCAAGTATGTATATAACAGCGGTAAAGATGTTGTTGTGGGCATGCAAGAGGAAGATAAGGACAGAGTCAAGCTTGGTGCCAAGAATCTTTTAGCTGCTGCTGCGGTAACAACACTCGCTGTCGGTGTCATTGATGCAGTTGATGGGGCTGAAGGTGTAGATACGTAGGATTTGGTTTAGATCACCAATAACACAACAACTGAAGAAATACAGCCTAGCAGGGCAACAAAAATATGGAGACAACTAAATGAGATTTTTCAAGTAAAATCCGTTGTCTCTTCTGAATAAAACACGAGTAGATGAACACCGTTATCACAACGGGCAGATATAAATGAAGATCCGGACCATCCGTGCTCGGGAGCAATTTATTAATAAGCCCACCTATCGTCTCGTTGACGAGCATAACCCCGTATATAACACCAATTATCGCTGAAATAGAAAACTGAAATAGTGTCTGAACTACATCATTCTTTAAAAAGAACCAACCACGTTTACGGTACAGGTCATTGACCATCATATATCTGTTGCCTCCTCATTTTCTTATTACTATTTTTGATTAGTACTCCTGTATTTTACCACAACGTTGATCAGCTGCCTTTTTAGTTTTGTTGGGCTATCTTATCTTTTCTTCATAAACGTATAAATGCCCTGTCCACCTCATAGGCGGGCAGGGCATTTATAACGATTAAGATACCTCTGTTCAGCTTACCTTAGCGAGTCTCGTAGCACGTATCGATGCGGTAGCATATACGATAAGCGCTGTCCAGATGAGAGCGAAACCAACGAGCAGAACTGGCGAGACCGTTTCCTTGAACACAAACACACTCAGGATCAGCATAATTGTCGGCCCAATATACTGTACAAAGCCGAGTGTGGACAACGACATTCGAGCAGCCGCCCGTGCAAAGAAGAGCAGCGGCAGCGCCGTCACCACACCAGATAGAAGCAGTTCGAAGAACATGGGCGCAGGCAGCGTCCATGCCGTTGCTTTTCCTACAACAGCCAGATAGATCCAGTAGCCGAGTGCGACGGGCAGAACTACAGCTGTCTCCGAAAATAAACCCACTGAAGCGTCTTGCTTGATCTTCTTCTTCGCTAGACCGTACAAGCCAAATGACACGGCCAATGAGATCGCAACCCATGGGAAACGTCCGTAGTCGATAGCGATGATAAGCACCGCGACACCAGCGATGGCAATCGCGAGCCATTGTCCACGGTTTGGCTTTTCATGAAGGAAGACAACCGCCAGCAACACATTCAGTAACGGGTTCAAATAATAGCCCAGACTTGTCTCAACAACATGACCATTGTTAACTGCCCAGATGAAGATAAGCCAATTAATAGCAATTAACAGCCCACTCGCGGTAAGGGACAGCAGGGTCGAACGACTGGTCAGAATGCGCTTCATGTCACTCCAACGACGTTGGACGGCAACGAAAATCCCCATAAAGACAAATGACCAGACAACCCGGTGCGATAAAATCTCGCCTGCCGGTACATTTTCGAACAACTTCCAATACAGCGGGAGAACCCCCACATGATATACGCAATGATCGCGTTGATTAATCCATTATTCATAACTATTTCCCCTCTTACTTACTCTAATGTCTCAACGGATTATACGCCTCGATCCTCGTTTAAGTAAAGGGGGTAATAGGTCATACAGGAACCCATGCCTAGTTCAAATGACTTTTTCTTTGAGCAAAAGCTTCACGTTTAGCGCAACCAAATTATACTTTGCGCTTTTTCTTCCTTACTCTCATGAAGAAGATAAAGATCGCCGCAAATACTACTACACCTACGATAAACAAATCAATATCTTGCTCAAACATAAACCACATTTTGTGTTCTAAGTTTACTTGTTGTTTTGGTGGATATCCTTCCCCAAATAGCTCAGTTGCTTGGTTCAAATCATTCATTTCGATGGTCAAACTGCACGGACTACTACTTAATTCGCCATCCACCTCGCTAAAGTATATTAAGTATTTGTTACCTTCCTTGAAATCAAATCCCCATGTGAAGTTAGTTGCGATAATTAGTTGAGAGTCAACTTCAGTATTCCAACTCCTCTCAACCTCCACTAAAATATATCTAATTTTCTCTTTGGTTCCCGTAAACCCCTCTTGCTTCAAGTCGACCTTTACTTGCTTTATTTCACCATATACAGCTCCATCATATATTTCTAACTGTTCTTGGGGACCTCCCGATTCAGCACATGACAGAGCGTTAACATCTTGTGCATTTGAGATAAAAAACACGCTAGAGATAAAAAATATTAACGTGAATATACGAAGCTTCAGTTTTTCCACCTTCTTCTCATAACGTTATTTCGTACATCTTTATTGACCTGTTTAACAGGAAAAATGTTGCATTTTCCCTTGCCGTTAGGTGAATGAACAAAGAAGCAACCAATCGGACACAATTGATTGCTCCATTTGTCTTTATTAAGTTATCATTCAAGACTAATCTAAAAGAAATAAAACTAAGATATTTTTCTTACAGCAAACCATAGTTCAACAAAATTCAGTCCATCTGTAACTCCAGTAATTTCAAATTCCATTCCGTCGACCTGTTCATATCCTGTAGTAGGAAGCCATTCAGAAAAGAATCGTCTATATAAGGTTTCAATGGTTTCATCGAATTTATCCCATGTAAAGGGATCAGATGAAAAGATCGCCCACGTGTGTGCTGGTATCGTTATACTTGTGTAACCATCGGGTTTACTTGTTTCACCTTTAAATGCACACAACATGTATGGGAAAGTATCCTCCCCAGTTTTTTTGTAGCTACACACAGCATGCACTTTATGATAATTCGAATTCAAAGAGTTCGGTAGATCACCGGCATTTGTAGCAAGTCTTTCAACCTCGCCATTTTCGTGGCTTTGCTTCCATAATTCTGCTGGTGTCTCTACTCCGTTTAATTGAAACACTTTCTCAATTCCAAATATTTCGAAAGATTCTTTTGTTTCGATACGATAGTTCATAGGCTCTTCCCCTTTAATTGAGATAAGGAAGGAAAGCCGAGGATAGGCTTTGAGAGCAGTCCCTTCTTCACGAGCCATCGCTGGATTAACACCATGCAATGATTGAAAAGCTCTTGCGAATGATACCGGTGACTCATACCCATACTTTATGGCAATATCAACAACTCTCCTATCACTATTCTGCAATTCAATTGCAGCGAGAGTAAGCCGTCTTCTTCGTATATATTCCGCAAGTGAAACATTGGTAATGAATGAGAACATTCTCTGAAACTGATGTGAAGAACAATAAGCACATTGAGCAATTTCCTTCAATTCGATCTCGCCGACTAAGTTCATTTCAATATAATCCAATGCCCGATTCATCCTCATAAGCCAATCCATCTCATCCCTCCTCTCAACCAAAGTATAGTTTCGTTAGGTTTTCATATCGCAACTATTTGTGGCAATTAAGTTTCTCGTGTCGTCTGAAGATATTATGTTGTAAACATCCTGTCCGTTAGCTTTGACTTTTTTAAGTCCCGTATTTCTTTTTCCATTCTTCACTCCATTTTTGAAAACTTTTCCCCTTTACTTCTTCCAATGTTTTTCCTCCAACGAATATGGTGCTCCATCCATTGCTGCATTTGGGAAGGATGTCCCCCTATAACTTTGCCTTCACAAAGTATTATTGAAACTTTGGATTTACTATCGTCTAACGTTCCCAGAGGATGGTTTATTACTGTAAAGCTATATACCGATATTTCCTTTCCGAAATACTGTTCGGGTTCTACTTTTGAACCCCCATGTCTGTCTATATGGTATCGTTTCCGTTATCCCGTAGAGTAGTTTGTCTTTGTTTAGAGTGTATTTCTGAACTTGACCATCGTACGAAGAAATTTTATAACCTTGTGCCTTAACATATTCTGTGGCAGTCTTTTGATCACCTGTGATCGTGAGCTCATCTGTACCCAACCTCGTGACCTCGTTATTGCACCCAGCAATGATAAAAAAACTAGCCCCAATACAATACGGATAGGTTTAAAATACATCAAGTCCCTCCAATGTGCAGAAGTATATTCATCATTTTGACGATTCGTTCATTAACTGGTTGCGTTATTCTGCCATTACATAAAAAAAGCAGCCGACCCTTTTGATCAACTGCCCGAATGGTGGTCATTTCATTAACGTTTCATGGTAGCATCACATTTGATCCTAATTTGGTAACTTTCACTTTCCTCCAACATGAAACACACCAATTACGGTTTCACCATCCTTGTCATACAGTGGAATATCCCATCCGTCTGGTGGTCTGCTGTTCTGTATCGCAATAGCTTCTTCAGGTGTTTTTGGTTGCTCGCCATCCATGTCTTTTTTCAGCAGATATCCTTCTGTACCATCCACACCAGTAGCCAGGATTAAATCAGGTTCCGTTTCTGGAGAAGTCGCATATATGGCAGAGCCATATGTTTGTCCATTCTTATTTTTCGGATAAAGAGAAGTGATGTGAATTTGATTCATCGTATTTTTAACGTTTGTATATTGGGACAACCCTGAACCACTCGATACACTAATCATAAAAACCGCAAAGATCAATAATATAACTCCTTTAGAATACATCTTCACAACTGTTCACTCCCTTGTACATTTGAACTCGCAGAAATTCCAATGAAGAGAAGATGGTTTTCACATAATCACATTTTCTTCCCATCTTTAGAATAATATAACATAGATTCAAAGGAGTAGTTGGAAGTTGAGCGATAATCCTCTAAACTGTCTAACGTTATTGCAGATCATCCCTCTTCGATAACATAAAAAACGGACACCAATCTGTGGAGATCAGCGTCCGTTTGTATGTTCCATATTATAATTTAAAAGTGTTACTTCACTTCACCAACAACGGTAAAGCGCTCGTTTTTGTGTTGTGGATTCTCGATCTCATCAACCAAAGCAATCGCATAGTCTGCATAGCTGATGTAGCTGTTGCCTTCGCTATTCACAAGAATAACGTCGTTGCCTGCTTGATATTTGCCGGTGCGTACACCTTCTGGATTAAAGAAACCAGCCGGGCTCAAAAATGTCCATTGAATACCAGAGGATGCTTGCAGATCCTGCAAGTTTTGACCCTGGTTCGTTGCAGTTGCTTTGTATGCATCAGGGAATCCTGGGGATTCAAAGAGACGCAATGTCTTGGACTCGTCAGTGAACAGGCTTCCTGCTCCACCCACAACGATCAGACGAGTGTTTGGTGCATCTTTCAGGATGTTGATCAACGCTTGTCCTACTTCCACATGCAGGTTTTCTTTACCCGCTGGTGCACCAAATGCATTTACAACCACATCGAACGCTTTAACATCTTCAGCTGTAAGATCGAATACATCTTTCTCCAGCGTATTCAGGCTTTTATCTTCCAATTTGGATGCATTACGAACGATTGCCGTTACTTTATGCCCTCTGTCTGCTGCTTCTTTCAAAATTACACTTCCTGCTTTGCCTGTTGCACCAATGATTGCAATATTCATCATGATCTCTCCTTTAAATTATCGATATTGTTTATGTTTGAACCTTATATTGTAACTATAGTTGTTACAACTAAGTTTGTCAACCATGCACAATCAGTACACGCAAAAAAGCCCCTGATATCATGCCCGTGCAAAACGGATACAATTCAGAGGCTATCTATTAAAGGGATTGCAAACTGCTTATTTCAAAACAGAATTGGGAAACCGCTGTACAACTCAGTTTCTTAACAATCCTTATCAGGCACACCCGCATCTTCCTTCGTACGGAAAGAAGATCCACAGCCACAAGTAGCTACCGCATTTGGATTATGGATGGTGAATTTACGCTAGGCTATTCGGAAGGCTTAACGCCCGTCACTACGCGGTTTCTCGCATGTGAGCGGGATTGTGAATCCGCACGACTACTTGTTAATCACGCGCCACTATGACGCATAATCTCGTTAATCGCATTCTACCCTAATGGATATGGAGAAGTCAACGTAAGACAACCCTCTATTAAACAAGCTAGCAAATAATATAACTAGAATAGACACATCAAATGTGGTACTATTTTCCTACAACAACTAGGAGGTTGAGCCCATTGGGAAACTTTGATGCCATAATTAAAACCATAAACTTGCTTAATGAAAAAGATAAGAAGCAGAGTGAGGAAGAACTAAAGAGAGAAAAACGGCTCGGCTTAATTAAATCGGGAATTGAAAACTTAGTGGAAGAGGGTCGAGACTCTGTAGATATCTCAGTTAATACAATAAAAACCTCTGCAGGTTACACCTGGAATGTTAAAATTTATGGTAGAGAAGTAATCCTTATATCAGATGAGTTGATGCGAGAAGTAAAAGACAAGGAGCTTTACATTGACTACAGAGCACTTGCTGCCACATTCATAAATAAAAAACTTCAGGATCAGTTGAATAGTAAACACTCCTCATAGCCTCCCCTAAATTTTTAAGATGCATAGAGTTTTTCGGTACCTGATTCGGCGTGTAGCATTGGGGGCCTTGGGGGTAGCACATTCATTGCTCCGTTACTCCCCTGGCTACCGTATAAATATACAACCATACACGATTGTGGATATGTGATTATCAACCCCTCATACCATCCGCAAACCCGCGCCACTACTGCGTTACCTATCCGTATGTATAATACCGCGTTATTCATTGCATATACATTTCCAGTCTTATACGTACACAAACCGCATAGCCGCGCGGACTAATGGCGTATATCGGCCGTAACCTACTGGCAGAGTATACAGCCGGTCATCCGCGTAGTATGCATCGATTATGCAGTCGTCCAACCCCGAAGTTTTAGCGTGGACGTCCGCCAGGAGCGCGGTGTAGGTTTTAACGCCCTCTCACCGCTATTCTGTCCGGTACAGTCCGGCAATACTACACCACCCATCAGCCGATTAGGTCGTTAAGATCCGCGATATCTCTGCGAATTTCCTCGTCTGTCTTGCGATTGTTTGTAATCTCATCGCGTCTGTCTTCAACGATTGTGCGATCGGACAGTAGCGCCCATCTACGCATATAAAGGTCGATAGCTTTCACGCTCGGCAATCCGTTATTACCTCCGCGGATCGCTTTCATTAGAGCAACGTTGACCTCCGATTGCATTCCGCGTAGATTAATATCCGTAAGATAGTTCACGTAATCAATAAACTTCTCCTGTGCCTTCCATTCGTAAAGAGTTGAACGCGCGATTCCTATCTCCTCCGCTAGCTCTTGCATACTCTTCTTCTTGCGGCCATCCTCGGAAATTAACTCGCCCCATTCGTTAGCTACCAGTAATTGTGCAGCCTTTCGTTGCTGTGCTGTCAATTGCGCCTCTAATACATTACGTTGTCTACTCATACATATCGTCCTCCTCGTATTTGTTTATCTCCGGCAGAACCTCAGCAATCGCGGTGTCTATGTCTTCCTCCGCCATAACAGCCGAACCTCTACCGTTCTTTTTCTCGTAATCATTAATCTCGTGAGACAACGCGGAATCCTTCGTCATCAGTCCGATACTGAAATGGACCTTCCTCATGAGTCCGTTGATATCCAACTCGTCCGTCGTGCCGCTATCAATCGCTTCATTTACGCGCTTAATGATCTGCAGGAACGAATCTGCACCAAGCGCATGTATCCCGCACCAAAATCCCGTAGAGTAGTGCAAAAGCTTCGCGGCTTCCTCGTATTTAGCAAGCTTACTTACGTCAATCCGCGTTATTTGGCCCGCCGCCAGCACTGCTGCGTACTTTACAGCGATTACCTTGAACGGCTGCAGACGATCAACTACCGCCTTTGATAACGGAATATCGACGACTTTCGGCCGCGGCTCCGGATCGTGGTTCCTCCCTTGCTCAATTCGGACCTGACGTAGCCTCACCGCCAACTGCGCGGTATCCGTCCGCAGTTCTTCGTTAGTCATTGCCATGTTAACGCCTCTCTTCTATTAAAATAAGACGGGCCTAAGCCCGCCCCGTTGTTCATATCCGGTCAAGTATCAGATAACGTTGGCCCGCGCCAAACATAACGACCGCAACTCGGTCGCCGACCTTTAGCGCGTCCTTAAACGTAATCGTTGTATCCTGTCCGTTAATACTAACCTCACGCTCATGTGCGCGGAGATGGTCGCACACTGCGCAATCTTCGGCTTCTAAGACGAAGTTAACTTCGTCTAGCTGAACGTTGATATCCGGTAAAGGCGCGGTAACCGTACCCACTTCGATATCAACGTCCTTGTTGTAGCCGAGCTGACGGATAACATCGCGCAATTTACTTACGCCGCCTCCTTCTATTAACTGCATCCGCTTCCTCCCTTTATTGCGCCAGGCGAAGCGCGATCTTACTAGCGATCATGTCGATATCTGCATCGTTACGGACGACGAATGTATTACCCGTTACCATTACGGAAGGACCTCCGCCTCCGTTACGATCGGAACGCGTTTCGGTAGCTGTCTGAATGCTCTCGCCTTGATGGACGTACGCGTAGCCGCTACGAGGAACGTAGTCCAGGCCGCCCGAAAATTTGCCCAACGACATCTCGCCCATCGCTTTGTTCAACGTTTGGTCAACGGCCCACTTCGACACGTCTTTAACGCCTATAGACGGAGGGTAGCGCCGGACCCCATCAGCTTCGAGCGTCTATTCGCGGCGTCTTGATCAGCAGTAGCGTCGTCATAACCGCCCATCCACGTAGGCAGGGTTTTCCCTGTCCAGTCAAATACGTCGTTCATCATGTCGCTTTTGAGGATTTTTACCTCCATTTGCTTAACTGGATTCAGCCCGTCGAGTACGCCCTGCGCAATTGTTGCCCCCAACTTAAACCCGATCTCCGCCATCCTAGGTACGGCCTCTTCCAGGGTATTCAACATGAAGTCGGTTATATTTTTAGTACCTGTATATATCTGGTCCCGTCCGCCGCCTTCCCACCACGTATCAAAGACATCCTTCGCCTTCGCGAACATAAAGTCTATTTTCTGATTTATCGTCGGCAAGCTCCGGAACGCGGGATTATTAATGAAGTTCGTATTTAGGTAATTAGCCGCAGTATCAACTGCATTTTGAACAGCCGCCGTAATCTGAGGGGTCCATTGCGCAATTAATTCCTGCGCACCTAGCGCGAATTTCTTAATATACGGTAGTAGCGGCGACATTGCTGATATCTGTAGAGTCTCTATCGCACCCTGGAACTGCTCCATCGCACCGGCCGCGCTATTCATCTTCTCCTCTGCGACTTGTAGTGCGGTAACCTTTGCCATCTCGTTGTGGAACTCTTCTACGCCTTTAGTGCCAGCCTTATAGAGCGTAGTCGCCGCTTTAACGCCGTCTGTGCCAAACATATCAAGCAGGGTAGCGACCCTATCTTGGTTGTTCATCTTGCCGAGCGTTTTATTCAAGACTTCCGCAACACCTGCGAGATCCTTGATATTTCCGCCCTCAAAGAACTTGTTCGCCTTACCTACGCCAATTCCGAGTTGGTTAAATAGCGCGGTCGCTTTCTTCGTTTGCGGCTGCAAATTCATAATCATACTCTTGAAGCTCGTACCCGCGTCAGATCCGCTCTTCAATCCGTCATTAGACATGAGCCCGATCGCGGTATTTAAATCGAGGAAGGATAAGCCCGCCATGTCAGCCACTCCACCCGCAGACGCAATACCGTAGGAAATGTTCCGAACATCCGTAGCTGCTGCGTTAGCAGTACCCGCGAGTATATCAGCGGTCTTTGCTGCGCTCAATCCGTCTTTTTTAAACGCGTTCATCGACGTAGCCATCGTTTCGGCCGCCTCTGCGAGTTCTAATCCGCCAGCCGTTGCGAGGTTAAGCGCTGCGTTAAGTCCGCCAGACATAATCGTTGCTTCGCTCATACCGGCTTTTAAGAGCTCTTCGATGGCTTGCGCAGATTCAAGCGCGGAGTACTTCGTTAACGCGCCTTGTTGAAGGGCCAAAGCATTAATTTTCGCCATAGAAGCGTCCGTTGCGCCAGTAAGCGCCTTGATCGATTGGAGCTGCGATTCAAAGTCCATCGATTTTTTAATGCTATCGCCCACTACTGCGACTGTACCTGCTGCCGCTGCTATGCCGGCTGCCGCTGTTCCGAACTTGAGGATGTGTGACGTCATGCTACGCAAAGGCTTAGTCGCGTTATCGATAATTTTCAAGTGTCCAACAATATCAAACGACATAGGCTTTAGCCCCTTCCATGGCGTCAACTACGCGTTGACCCTTCTCCCTTGCCTCAGCCGCTTTACTTCGGGTAAACCCGCGGTCTAGCTCCGTCAAACAGACGTCAAACTCGATTAATGCCTTCCCGTACTCCTTGAGCTTGCGATCCTTTACGCGAGCCAATCGGCCGGCAGCCATACGGAATGCGCGGAACTGTTCCGGGAACTGCCTTCCAAACGACCAGTTTTCCGGACGCGTATACGTAAGAATCTGATTAACGAGACATAGCGTGTCTCCGGCAGTCTTGATATCGTGCCTTTCTTGCTCTGTAAACATTGCGATTTCCCCTTATAAATAGAAAAAGACCCCGAAGGGTCTCTAATTACGGATTCCGACGGGGCCATCCGTGATAACTCACGTCAGTCGTACTAACTGCGTCAACCGTTACCAGTAGTTCCGTAAATGGGTCAAGTGCTTCGTCAAACGCGTATCCAGGCGGGAGTACGAACTCATTAAAATAACGGCCATCAATTCCGGGCTTAATCTTGAGCGTGTATTTACTGTCGTTTGAGATGTACAGTTGAGAAGCCGTTCTTCCAAACTTGAATATATTGGACTTGTCACTCTTAAATGGTGAAAATGCAATCGGGTATTTGTTCATTCTGTTTCCTCCTAATTTTAGTTGTCTAAATACTGAGCATCCCAAAACACGTCATTCCCTCGTCTTACATATCCACTGTACGGACCTTTCGCGGTAACTTTGATCTTACAGAACCGATGCACCCGCTCATCCAGGGCTCCGCCAGAGGTAATTGAAACGTATCAAGCTCCCTTTTCTGAGTGCATACAGTAACAGTTAATGGTTCCTGTCCGCCATTAAAAACCGCCAACTCATGCAAAATCATCGGATACTCGTATGTTTTTGATGTCACTCCGTTAAATGAGTTAACTGTTACGTAAGTCATTCGGAATCACCTCCCGTAGCTAATTCTGCGGCTTCTCTCTCGCGTCGCTCTCTCAACTCTCGGTTTAGCCTTCCGATAAGCGCTCTGTCTTCTTCGGGCATATCGTAAATAGACGGCTTCCTTTTTGTCTCTGGAGCTTTCTCCGTTTCAATTACAGGACGTTCATCCTCGTGGTGGGAATAGTAACTTTCGGTATTGTTGATAAACGAACTGTATTTTACGCCTAATCCTTCGCGGGCGGAGTCTTCAACTAGTTTAAGGAAGAATTGGGACTGATCCATACCATTAGCCGTATCCAATGAGCTACGAGCCGCTGCTGCATCCGGAGACTCATAGCTCGCGTTTAAGTTATCGTATTGTTGCGATAGAGCTAATCTCATGCCCGAATTGTTATCCAGGGCAAGGACTGACGATGATAGATCAGCGTAAGCCTCAGAAATCTTGTGATGGAAATAACGTTCGTCCACCCCTTCAATGAATTGAGTAAGTTTATGCGCGGCTGTTTTGCCATCTCGCGCGAGCATTAATTCCGTTTTTAACTTCCGGAATGACTCGTCGAATCTATCAATTTTCGTTTGGTCAGGCTTCGGGATGTCGGAGTAGATTACTGCTTCCGCGTTTTTGCGAGCGTCCGCTAATAGCGACTTAAACTCACTGTGACGTCTGTACGCCATTTCAAGCAATTCTTTACCACGTGTCTCACGAACTTGGGCAAGTCGCTTAGCGCGCCCCTCTTCTGACAGATCACGATCTTCTTTTATTGCGTTAAGTTCTTCGCGGAGCTTATCATTAAACTGTCGATAGACACCCGTGTTTGCGTGTTTTAATTCGTGTGCTTTCAAGATACTTTCCTTCGCTTTTTGTTGACTCATTTTTTCATTTCCCCTTTATAGTGGTTAATGAGCACCAATATAGCTGCTCTAATCTCGCTTTTCCGAATTCCGTAATTCTTCGTTGGACTGTACTCCTTGCATATTGATATCGTGGTCTTTTCTATCAAGCGATAGAGCCGCGTATCATCCATTTTCACTGCAGTACTCATGATGATGTTCCGGCTGGCGTGATCGTAAATCACCGATAGAAAGTCCTCGCGTACATAACTGTCGATGGAATACGGTTCGAACTTAAGCGGTACCTTCGCCCCGTAATCAACCGTAAACGGCTCCGTAATCATCTTTTTCTCCCCTTCCGTCGACGCTTCCGTTCTTCTTCGGCCAGGATCGGAGCCATGAAACGTATCCATGCGCGGCTTGCCGTTTCGCCAAACGTAATTTCAATACCGTCTGCGTACGTTACCTTTACATGCCGGTTGTTCATTCCGTAACCTCCCGCTAAATACGTGCATAATTCGTACGCTACTACGTGAATTTCGCATGTTTTAAGCGCACCAAAAAGAAGCCGAGGGTCATAGTTCCTCCGCCTGTTCCATGCGTTACTTCCGCGCTAAACTCACGTATTGCGTACCACTACTATTCGCTGACATTTACGCCGAGCAGCCGCCTGATTGACCGTTTCCTTGCGTCAGGTACGCGATATTGAACACCTGTTACCAGGCCGTTACGCTCGTATGTTGCCATGATGATAAAATCCGGATAGCTTCGTCGAATCTTTGCGATGACTTCGCTATCTTCCGTGTAGGCTGCTAGTAGTTCCGTGTTCAAGCGCCAAATTGCGTTGGACATTCCGATTCACTTCCTTAGATTGACGTTTTAAAGCGTTAAAGTTTAAACGCAAAAATAAAAGACGCTATTATAGCGCCAATTTGTCGGAATCTTTTGCTCTTTGAATAGCGTTTATCACGTCATCGCCTGTACCGAATACTTGCGCCAATTTGATCCTCAGATCACGCGAAACATTACGTCGTCCGTTCTCCACATCACTCACGCACGATTGACTGACGTTTAGTGCTTCCGCGAATTGCGCCTGAGTCATGCCGGCCATTACCCGGATACCACGTACTCCTGATCCGTCCATATCACATACCTCCTTCGCTCATTTAGATTAACGCATAAGTCCGAAATAATTAATCGGGAACCTTCGTCCCCTTCCCTACTTAAGCGGAAATGTGGACAGTACGAGGCTTACGACAGTCTACAAACTTCTCCGTCAAGGGCTGCTCATACATGTTGTATGTGACAACATCGCCCCACCAAATTGAATGATTATTACCCTTGTACTTATTGCGATCACTCGTCCAACCGTATTCTCCGTCTAAATACCCCGCGCCCTCGGTACCTTTCTTATCTACGAGCTGGACTGTGTTCTTCCGGCCGTGCCCTCCCTTACGTCTCTTAGCGTCAATCATGTTCGCAAGTTTCTTCGCCGTGCCGTACGATTGTTCCGATCGCTCTTGCAGGTTCTCCATTTCCTGCGGATTATAGAACCCGTATTCGAGCTTCGTTCGATTGCGCTCGCCTTCTAGGTCAATCGTTCCGAAACGCTTCACGCGCTCCCACATCGTTTTGTATCTACGACGGCAGGTCGGTCCACAATATACCTTACTCGTAGGCCCTTCGAATGGATGATTACACATCCCGCAGAGTTTAACGCCCATCTTCTCCGCAATATCATCCGCGTCAGCCTCGCAGAAGATCGAGACGCTATGCTTACGCATGAACTCCCGAGCACCTTCTCCGATTGGGTTATCTAGGTCACGGTCACGCGGCATATCGTACGGGTCGCGCATGATAGATAAGCCGTTAACGTGGTCCTCCGCGAGAATGTAATCCGCCAGGCGTTCCAGACGTTGCTTATCGATCTCTGTCCGGAAGCGGCCGTCACCGCCGACGTGGTTATCGTAGTAGTGCGCGTCATATAGTTCCGCCATAGTCTCCGATATTCGCAGCCGTTGAGCGAGCGGTTGTTTGGCGTACGTCTTATAGTTGACGCGCGTCCAGTTTGGGAAGAGTTCGCAAGCGTTACCGGAGTAATCATAGCGATCGACGTCGGGCGTGACAATGAGTTCGAGCTTGGGGCCTCTGCTGTACTCTACAAACTGTTTGGCTGCTTCCATGTGAATTACCTCCTTGTGGATGTTGAGTGGTTTAACTTCCGCGTATCGTATGCTCTTTCTCTAAAGTTCCTCCGCGCTCTTATATCTCAACATACCTTTATACGCGGTAATATTTATCCGCTAGGAACGAAGTGACGACGCGTGAGGATAGTGTTCTTCTATCCCGAAACTCTGCTCGGTAATGTTTTATTTTTCTTTCTCGTTATTCTTTCTAGTTATTCTTTCTCTGGTTAAATGACTTAATTACGGAGGAGAAACGGTTTACTATCCGAGTTTAAACTGTTTGATGTCCGCTTATGATGCCTTGGCTTCCGGCTCAAATTCGGCCTGCTTTAATTGTAATCGCTCCTTATCCTCTTCAATCTCACGAGCCGCAGCGTCCACCCTCTCTTGAAATGCACGCACCTCCTCAGCATAAATTGCGCGGAACTCTGCCTCGGTTAACGGCTCAAGCGGCTCATAAATGCGTTTATTCGCCACTATCCTTGACTTACTAACGTTAAGCAGCCCATATCTAACGAGGATATCAACATTGGTGCGTATTTTATACGCGGACATACCGGTTTGAGCGGTTATATCCAACTGGTTGAGCCACACCTTACCGTACATCGCGTGGTCCGCCTTATTCTGACGCCAGGATAACAAGTAACCGTATAGGCCCACCGTTTCCAGAGTGAACCCGTCGAGTAACGGGTACATCCGGAATAAGATATTTGGCATGCGCGCAAATCCGTCATCGTGTGCGAGCGGTTTTGATACGTCGATTGTCATTGCGTTGCTCCTTTCGGAAGAGATAGTTGGGACCGCCGCAGGCGTAGAACCTGCATAATCGTAATCTTGGTCGATAATAATCTCTCATTAGATATCTCGTTTCTTTCTAGCTATATTTCCCCATGGCCCATCATCTTCATATAATGACTCTCCTTTCACATCTAATAGTTCAAATATTTGCCTACTGATCTCCTCCGAATCATGCGGTGAGTCCGCATACTTGCATAGCTGTGGGTACATATACATGATGCCTCTGTTGCTGTCACCGTAATAATTTATCGCGAAGGTCTCTTCTTCTCCTTCTAGTTTAAAATCCAACATTGCTGTATTTGAAAAACCTTGAGGACAAACAACTTTTACATACGTCACTATCGCTTTTTCCTTTTGTGTACAACCATCCATAATAAATCGCTCCCTTTTTCGTTTTGGTTTTATGAGATGCGGAATGATCCGCGGAAATCCTATATTACCTTGTTGCCGGCCGATCGCGTTTCGCACACTTTCAGCCTTATTAAATTTGACGACACCCTTTTACGAGTCGTACATTACTTTGTTCCCGCTCGGACGAAATTCCGGGTACTTAACGTTATACTTATATTGACAACTACCGACCGTCCTTCGCACACTTTACGAAAAGATTTCTTTATAACGTATTAACTCCACTCACTTCCAATCTCGGGTATACGACGCGCAACCTATACTTGATTTAACGATTCCCAATCTCTTCTGACACGCTCTACGAAAAATATCCGTTACTTTATAAATGCCGCCCGTTTGATATCTCGGGCGTCTGCCGGAAAGTTTCCGTTACTCTAGTAGTGCCGACCGTCCGGAATCTCGGGTGCTTTTTAAAGATCCCCCTATATATAGATAGGACACTTTTTTCTGAATTTGGGACATGGACATAAAAATTCTACAAAAAACGAAACCAAAAAGAACGTATGTTCGTATTACAAGGTATAAGAAGTGGACAAGCGGTGCCTGAACCGGATTTACCGGCCGCCTGTCCTTGGATGGAAGCGCAGTTGCCGCTACACTCCCGAATCTATATGAAGCGATGTGCCTGAGGGAGCTGCCACTCCCCACCGCGTTATAAGAGCTCCGGCCCGACAGTTGGCGCTGAAAGGCCGGATAAGTTACCGCACTGCATAGCGATCCAAGTTAACGTTTGGCGCCGTCAACTCAGTACAGTACGTTTCATGGCGTGCGTCTTCTCCCCATTAGGCGTTCCCGCGCCGAAATTTAGGTTCATCGAAGAATTTCGAGTTTGAGGTTAATGTCGCCGCGATCCTTAGTCCATAGCATGATATCGAGTAAGAACTGCAGACCGTTTATCTGCGTTAACTCCGTGATAATTGTTTCTATAAGAGTGCGGGTGTCCATGCCTTCGACTTCGTTGGCAACGATAAGCCCGCCGGAGTCTCCGTCGATGTAAAGATGATCCATGCCAGGCGCTGTATTAACCTGACGTAACCAAAGGTCGCCCGCGTCCATAATGAAGATGTGTCGGCCGCTCAATACGTAGCCCTCGTAAAGTTCATACCGGTGCTCCTCATCAAATGGACCGAGTACCATCGAAGCTAGTTCGAGTTCCACTTTGCTCATTAGGCGATCACTTCCTTAATTATCATGGTCAGCGCGTATACAAACTTGAGCATACGGATGAAGATACGTTTATATGAAGTGTTTACTTCATCGTTGTTACGCGTAGTTGACATATTGGTAGTTGCAATCATTGTTGTTTCCTCCTTCGATAATGAATCCGACTTCGACGAGCTTAGCGGCTGATAACGTAGCTGTTCCGGATACTGCGCGGCTACTCACTCCGGCTATGCGACGGAATGCTCCCGGTAGGCAAACGAGCTGTTGTCCGGATGACATGTGCGTTACGACGAAATTCCCGCCGTGCCGTTCGCTCAATTCGTATGTAATCCGCGATGATAACGGATCGGATAAGTCTGCGATAATGCTAAGCGCTTCGAGTTCGGCCGCCGACGCTTCTACGCTGGCTGTCCGTTTAGTCCGCTTGATGCGCGGGAATACTGCGAGGAACAGGTTATGCGGAATGTTGCGTTCGATACCGTTGAGAGGGACGATGAAGCTTTCGGCGATACGGTCGCGAGTGTACGGAAGTGTTACCGTTGGGACGATTTTCATATTATTGTGCCTCCTTATGGGGTATAAGTTTTTGGAGTAGTTCAACCGCGCTCATGTCGCGGATATTATTAATGAAACTAAGGTCAGCGACTTTTAAATCGAATATTGCGGGCTCGCCGTAAGTTGTAACGTACTCTGTTCCGTCAAAGTTTACGCATTCCATAACTGCGAGACTAAACTCAGTGTCAACGTAAATCGCGTGATGTTCATGTTCATCTATAAGCGTGCCGGCGTATTCAATCCACCATGGTCCATCGACGTCTACGCCTTTGGTTACGATAGTGATCGGCATAATTGCGTACCTCCTTGCGTGAGTGGTGATTAGGTTCGGATACAATGTTACGAAATTTGAAACTAATTATACATTTATACGTATATTCGCTTATCTGTTGATGAGTATATACGACTTCTAGTATAGAGTCAACACTTTATTTACGCTTATCTGTATATTCGTTATAATGGGGTTTAAGGGAAGGTGTACATATGAGAAGGATTCGAATCCGCCTTAATGAAGTAATGGCAGAACGTGGGTTAACACAAACACAGCTTGCGGAGGTATCAAACGTTAGACAAGCGGCTATCTCTGAGATGTCTCGGAATATCCGCGAACAGATCAATATTAAGACGCTAATCAAAATAGCTGACGCGCTTGAGATCGACGACATATCGGAGCTTATCGTAATAGAGAAGGACTAGGAGGGCCGCATGATTAGCGGCTCTTTTTTGCGTGGTTTTGCCGTGGAATCAGCGCGTCAGATCTTCGGTAAGTGGAACGTACCAGGACGGGCCAGGCGAGCTATATGTACGGTGATTATACGGGGATTCAACGTGATGTAACGACGTCGTTACACGTTCCGACGCCGCAACAAAAACGAAGACGTCCTCGTATTTCAGACCGTGGTACGTGGCAAGATGGTAGCGACGTCGCTAATTTTGTTCGTGGTCAACGCGTCCAATTTTGGATTCATCAAGATCACCGCCCTCTCAGGTTCAACCTGAACCTAAGCTGACTCCTGAAAATTAAGGAGTGCACAGAATTGTGCAGTGAATTGAAATCACCTCACACAAGCATTATTTGTATCAGGGTGTGCTCAAAGTTGGACCTACCCCATAAACGACAAAAGGCCCGCGAACGGAAACGATATCCGCTGCGGGCTTTTTCAATAAACTTGTATCATATATTATTCTTAAATGGGTCCGTCAATCTGAAAACTGACTTATTCTTTACTTCGTTATACTTTACGAGCAGGCGCTGTCGGTAGTCATCCAAGTACAACTCTAGTTCTTTTGCCTTCTTAAGGTAGTCTTTTATGTCTAAAGCGAAAACACTGTCAGGATCATAGTTTTGTATATACATATCAATAGCCTCGTAGTGATTCTTAAATCCGTCCAGCGCTCTAAGCCTCAATTCAATGTCCTCAAAAGTTAGTAAGTCTACTTCGTTAACTATTTCTGCGAATAAATCAGAAACATTTTCTATATATTCCTTAATCAGCTTGGCTTGTTCCTGTAATTTCTCCTTGGTGACTTCGTGCTCTTTGAGAGAATTATAGAAATCAGTCATAAAGATTACTTTACGGGTCCTCTTAGAATAGAGAGTTAGTTCTTTGATGATCGATGAGTAACGTGTCATTAGCTGATCCTTACGCTGAGATAGGATAGGAGTACGGATACCCATATACGTAACTAAAGCGGCTATCATGGAACCTATAAACGCCAAAAGGTCCCAATCAGTTACACTGACCTTCGGGAAAGCAATACGAATCATTAAGACAAGTAGACATAACGCACATAAACTGGCCAAAGTCAGAAAAGCAATCCATAGATATTTTGTTACTTTATTAATCAAACGTTTCTGCTCCCTCTCATCCCGCATATTTAAACGTACAGACCCCGCGCATATAACGTTCGCCCTTCACCGCAACGCTCAGCTCCGTAATATCCTCGATCACACCGCTTCCTACGAGCTCTGCGCCAATAAATACGACAATGGGCGTCCGATCCATTAGCGCGGTATAAAGTTGGATATCGGAAGTTAGCGGGCTTAGAAACCGCGACTTGGAGCGTATGAATTGCGATTTCTTGCGCATATAGGCGTAGTCCTTTCGTTGTGAGTTACGTACACACTTCGACAAATTGGCGCAAATTTCCTGCTTAGGTGCCGCGTCAAATTCGGAGGAGTGAACTCGTATATATTCGTAAATTGAAATAGTGAGTAAACGGGAGTATTCGGGAGTATTAGAGATCACTGGGTTTCTTAAACTTTTTGGACTTCTTAGACTTTCGGAACCATTTACCAATATAATATTTTATTTATAATATGTTACAACCATTTATGGAAGCATATGTATTGAAATCCGTAAGCTGTTTTCACGCAAAAATTCCTAAATCGCCGAATATGACGTTTTACCAAAATACGCTAGTCCACTTATACTACGGAGGTGTCAACGAGATGATAGAAGCATTTTCATTCATTTCTTGTTCCCATTTTTATACGAACATTGACACCCATATCCCATAATCTATAATAAAAAGAAAGGAGGTGAAGGAATGAGTACATACCAAGCGTTGGACGTTATGCTTAACTTCGGAATATTTATTCTCACAATGTTGGCCTTCATTACGTCAGTTATTTTCTTTATAAACGCAAAGAAGCGATAGCCTCCCCGCCAAGAGCTGCTACCGCGATCACTATTCAGTAATAATCATAAACCTTACCGCCAGCACACGCAAGACCTGGGCGCAGTCTATTCCAAAGCTGCGTCTTTTTCTGTCTACTTGCGGAATCGTGCTGCGCGGGGCCTCCTTACGCCTATTACTTCGTCTCACCTACGAGCTTAAACGTCCCGTTCGTTGTTTTTCCGATACTGTAATTTTGAACCGTAAGTTGTACGGAAGTGGAATCGTTCCAAGTTGGGGCGTTATCACCGCCCGTGGCGTAATAGTCTTTCACTGCTTTGATAATCGCGTCAGACTTAGCGCGCAACTCACGATCAGACAAGTCATAAGCACCCTTACTTTTGTACGCGAGAGTTAGACTAGGCTGATTTTCAACATCTATTACCACATCGCTAAGGCTACCGTCATCGCCCCAACTAAACCTAACTTTATTTACAACGAAATCATCCGTAACAATTCCGTCCTCGATGTCGTGAGCCACTGCCGTTAAGTATGTAAGTTTGCGATATCTTTCTTGCTCAGTGTTGAAAGCTGTTTGTGCATCTGTAGCTTTTTGTAATGCATCATTTTTCTCTGAAAGGGATGCGATTTGTTCGGAAAGCTGATTAGTCTTACTTTTCAATTCTGAATTTTGAACAAACAGATAAATAGAAGCCGCGACAGTTACGACCGATATCCCTAACGCAATAACAGCTAATACATTAATACGTTGTTTAGGCTTGTTTTCTGATAAAGTTAATTCGTCCATTATGTACCTTCTCTCCTGTATTTTCGTAGTTCTATTCTACTATGTGCAGGAAAATTTTACTATATAGAAACGACAAAAAATGCAGTCCTCAACGGAATCTCTCCCGCGAGAACTGCGCCTAATTTCATTCTTCGTCATCCTCAACGTTAATCTTCGTTAATCTCTTCCTCTTCGGTTCCTCGTCCGCAATCTTATTTAGCGGTGAAGTCTTCGCGTGTTCGACCTTCAAGTCATCGTTAATCAACGCAACATATCGCTTAGTCATTTCCATCGTGGAGTGGCCGAGTGTCTTTTGTACCGCGAAGGTAGATGAACCATTACGAATCGACTCCAACGCGTAGATGTGCCGCAGATCATAAGGACGAATGTGGACGCCGATCTTCTTGCTGTGACGCTCAAGTCTATCGCCCCACACATGCCGGTTCAACGCGTTCCCTTCATTTGTACAGAATATCGGAACCTTATCCGCCCAACTCAGCGGCCGCGCACGTATTAGCCTACTCATCGCCTTTATTGTCGCGTCAGATATCGGAAGATCCCGGGACCGCCGTGTCTTCGCCGTTAACGCTGTAACGTGGATCTCGCGAGCCTTTGGACGAAAGTTACTCGGTAACAGCGCCAGGGCTTCCGATGGACGAATACCGGTGTCCAGCGTCAATAAGATTAACGCGTAGTCACGTAGGCCGACGAACGTTGACTGATCCGGTACCTTTAGTAATTCGCGGAGAACTTCAATATCAACGCTAACCCGGCGGCCTTCTTCGTAGCGCTTTTTAAGCTTAGCGATTGGGTTGTCTCGAACATAATTGTTCTCCACGCACCAATTCAGGAATGAGCGCAAATACACGAGACGACTATTGTAAGTGGCCGGCGCTATTTCAGGTTGAGCGAGATGATCGTATAACATCGATTTTAGATTATGTGGAGAATCCCAAGCCGTAGGATAGCGCGACATAAAGAGATTCATGCTCTGCCGATAATCTTTGATCGTTTGTTTACTCAACCCCTGTACGCGTTTCCAGTTCAGAAACTCAATAAGACATTCTTCCCACGTTCGGATTTTAAGCCGATCTCGTTTTCTCATCTGTCTACCCGATTCTTAATAAACTTACTCGTAGGAGAGAATTGATCGTGACTTCGCCGAACATCTTCCGTATCCATCTGAATATATCTGCGCATGGTGCGAATATCAGACCATCCGCCCATCTTCTGTATAGTAAACGGATCAGCTCCGTTAATGACCATAGCTCGCGCCCATGTATGCCGATATACGTGCGCGGTCATCTTCTTCCCTTCAACGCCCGCCTTCTCACCGTGATACTTCAACCTCTTATTAAATTGGTTCGCCGATACTGGGTCACCGAAGCATGAAAGGAATATCCGATCCGTAGTAAAGTGCTGTCTGTTTTCCTCTATAAGCTGCAGAAGTAACTTCGCCACTGCCGCGGAGAACGGAACCATGCGTGGCTTACGGTTTTTATTGGCCTCACCGGATAAAGTAATAAACCGCGTCTGAAAGTCGATATCTCCAATACGCAGACCGAGCATTTCGGATACGCGGCAGCCACTATCGAGCATCAGCATAATACCTACATAATCGCGGAATCCGACGAAGTCCCTCCGATTCGGTTGTGCTAAGATGGCAATAATCTCTTCATCCGTCAGACAATTCGTTAAGTCTACGTCTTGGCGCAGCAACTTCACTTTACTTATGGGATTCACCTCAATTAAGTCGTCGCGCTCAAGCTGATTGAAGATCGCTTTTAGCGTGCGAATACGAATGTTAATTGTAGTATCCGATAATCCCACCCGTTGACCCTCTGTAGGGATGTGCTTATGTCCTTCGTATCGGACCCGATCGTACTTCATATACGAAATGTGGTCGCGAATAGTACTGATGTCGATATGTTCAATAAGCGTAATTTCCGGGTGAAACTCCTTAAGCCATTTCACGAAGTATCCGTAATGTTTCGTGTAATCCTTAAGGGTGCTTTCGCGTAACCCCTCCACTTTCTTCGCGTTGGTTACAAAATCCAGTGCTTGCTCTAATGTAAGCTCCGGGAACAACTTTACATCACGCGCGCCGACCGGAGCACGTCGTTCTCGTTTCGTTAACGCCATAACAAAAAGACCTCCATAACGTAATTAGTACGAAACTAATACGTCATAGAGGTCGTGATTCACAACCCTGAAATGCAATTTCAAGGATTGATAACGTTCATCGTCCGGGGTTGTTAACCTACCGAAATACCTACGCAATTCACAATCTGAACCGTTAAGGCTACCGTTAAAGGCTTGCGCCCGTCATCCGTTACCGAATGCGCTCAAACCCGCGTCAGACTAACAATCCTTATCAGGCACACCCGCATCTTCCTTCGTACGGAAAGAAGATCCACAACCACAAGTGGCTACTGCGTTCGGATTATGGATGGTGAACCCACCCGACATACCGGACTCTTCAAAATCAATTTCAAGTCCATTCAGATATTTCAGGTTTTCCTTCTCGACTACAACCTTCATGTTCTGAATATCCATATACAGGTCCTCATCGGACTCTTTATCGTCAAAGCCCATGGCGTACGAAAATCCGGTGCAACCGCCCGGTGCTACGCCAAGACGCAGGAACATACCAGGTGTCTCTTGCTGTGCAAGCATCTCTTTCAATCTGTCAGCAGCCGTTTCGCTGATGTTAATCATGCCAGGTCACTCTCCTTTTTCATATAAAATCATGTTCAAAAAGGGCGCTTTTCAGTACCAAGAAGATGGGATGAAGATAGAAATGGAGTAGCGGAGCGTAGGCAAAACTACGTGAGCAACGGACATTTCGGCTGAATCCCATATTCGACGCTGAGATGCCGCTAGGCATCCTTCGTAATCAAAAGCGTACTTTTGAACAACCTTTCATTAACTCTTCTTTAAATTATACTCCACCCCGTCAAGGGTCTCAAGTCATGTTTGCCTCTTTCCGCGTTCCCCCTGAACTCCTTTTTCTTCCCAGTGTATTGAACCCCCGCGATACGAGGTTTATAATGAATAGGTGGTCGCACTGAAATGTCGATATTTTGTCATGACTTATTCAGACGATGGTCATAATTGGAGTTGTAATTTTTTTCACATTTCGAGACTGCAACGCAGTCCCCAATGCATATATGAGTCAACAGACTCCATTTTTTGAAAAAATTTAGCTTTCATATGCAGCACACGCTGCACCGGGTAAATAAGAGTTAGTCCTTATAAGGAAGCGGCAGATGACCGCATCTTTGCTATGTAGTTCTGTATACAGATCCTACACACAACTCAAATCCGGTTAAGAACAGGAGGAAACAGTATGTCTACATTGGTAACACCGTTCACAGACAAAAGAATGGCTGAAATCGTTGAGAAAGTGCAGAACGGCGTAAGGCTGAGCGTAGAAGACGGCGTATATCTGTATGAAACAGATGATCTGCTGACTTTGGGCCAGCTGGCCAATGAGGCCAACTTGCGGAAAAATGGTAAGAAAGTATATTTCATCGAAAACATGAGTCTTTATTTTACGAACGTATGCGAAGCCCGCTGCGCTTTTTGTAATTTCCGTAAAGACCAGGGTGAAGAAGGCTCTTATACATTATCCGGTCAGGAAATGATCGATTATGTGGAACAGCATATTCATCCGGGCGTACGTGAGTTCCATATCGTAGGCGGACATAACAACCATGTTCCTTTTCAGTATTATGTCGATTCCCTGCGTGCTTTAAACGAGAAATATCCAGATGTTACACTGAAAGCTTACACGGCAGCCGAGATTGATTTCTTCACCCGGATTAGCGGACTCAGTATCAGAGAAGTTCTGCAAGAGCTGCAAAAAGCAGGTCTGAAAACATTGACTGGTGGCGGCGCTGAGATTCTCTCGGATGAATATCGCAAAAAAATGCGTGTAGACAAAGCCAACGTGGATCGTTATCTTGAGGTGCACCGTACAGCTCATGATCTCGGCATGCGTACACATACTACGATGTTGTATGGATCGATCGAATCCTATGAGGACCGCGTCAACCATATGGTGCAGATCCGTGAATTGCAAGATGAGACCAACGGATTCATGGTCTTTATCCCGCTTTCCATGCAGCCAAAAAGTAAAAACGCGAGCATTATGCGTCGTAACTCGGCTTATGAGGATCTCAAAACAATTGCGATCAGCCGTCTGATGCTGGATAACATCGATCATATCAAAGCATACTTCATTAACATCGGTCCACAGCTAGCTCAAGTTGCCCTTGGATTTGGTGCTTCAGATGCACACGGCACGATCGTTCGCGAACGGATTAGTCATGCGGCAGGTGCACTCACACCTGAAGGCCTTACACGTAAAGAGCTCATATGGCTCATTAAAGGTGCAGGACGTATTCCGGTAGAACGTGATACGTTCTACAATGAAATTCAAGTGTACGAATAGGACATAACTCCATCCACAACCAATATTGCACCAGCACCACTCCAGAACGCAGCTTTCATTATAGGGAGACGTTTGAATTCGAGTGGTGCAAACTGCTGAATAATATCTTCAATTTTCAACGTCTACTTTTTAATTATTCAAATCCTAACAAAAGGAGCAGCTATGTCATTGCATAGCTGCTCCACAGTTTACAGCCCCATTTCAGTGGGACTGATGCAGAAAGGAAGCCGAGTCATGAAAAATTTCGTCATTCTTGGAGGCGGCTATGGCGGCCTCACCATCATCAAGGAACTTCTGGAGGGTAAAATTCCATCCGATACACAAATTATTTTGGTGGACCGCAGCCCCTTTCAGGGATTAAAGACAGAATATTACGCACTCGCAGCAGGAACCGTATCTGATTATGACCTGCGTATCCAATTTCCAGTGAGCGATAAAGTCACTTACCGTTATGGAGAAGTTACTTCGATTGACCTGGAACAGCGTCAGATTGAATTTGAAGGCCAAGACCCGCTCGTGTACGACAAGCTTGTCATTGGACTTGGTTGTACTGACCGTTTCCACAACACGCCTGGCGCCGAAGACTACAGCTGTACCATTCAGAGCTTTAGCAAAACACGCGAGACCTACCTTCGCCTTAATGAAGTCAAAGCCTATGGCAATGTTCATATCGTAGGCGGAGGATTAAGTGGTGTCGAGATGGCAGCTGAACTTCGTGAGAGCAGACCCGATCTAAACATCAGCATTTTGGATCGTGGTGAACGTGTATTATCCGCTTTCCCACAACGTCTGTCCGTGTATGTGCATGAATGGTTCAACGAACATCAGGTAGAGACACGCGGGCATATCGCCATTTCACGTGTTGAACCGAACGCCATCTATAACCGGGATGAACAGATCCTAACCGATGCTGTCGTGTGGACTGCAGGCATTCAGCCCGTAAAAGTGGTACAGGATCTGGACGTAACCAAAGACCCTCAAGGACGTGTCGTCCTGAATGAATACTACCAAATCCCGGAATATACCGATGTGTATGTCGTTGGTGACTGTGCCAGTGTCCCTTATGCACCTAGCGGTCAAGCTGCGGAAGTGCAGGGTGAGCAGATCGCCCATATTCAGCATGCCCTCTGGAAAGGCGAAAAGCCCAATCCACATCCACTCAAGCTTCGTGGCACACTCGGCGCACTCGGCAAGAAGTCTGGGTTTGGGCTGATGGGCAAAACGTCCATGATGGGACGTGTACCTCGTATTTTGAAAAGTGGTGTGCTCTGGATGTCCAAGCGCCATCTCGGTTAGTCGAGATCGAGCTCGTCCCAGACATCGGCTTCGGCAATTTTGGCCAAAATGGCGTTATATAGATCTTCCACTTTGTCCGTGATGACAACTTCGCCATTCACCAGTGCAAATGGAGTCATAGAACATTGGCCGCAGTTGGTTAGGCAGCCGTATTCAATCACGTCATAGTCTGGATTTTCTTCCAGTTGATCCATGACTTCATCTGTGCCAAAATGCATATTATTGGCACAAAATTCAATAATCGGTCTCATTTAAGTTCACCTGCTTTGTTTGACCATTTTAATTTGTGGCCATTTGTAATATAATATAGGAAGGAAAGGAGTTGAACAATATGAGCGAAAACGCACAAAGCACCATGTATGATGAGGTATCTGATGTGCTTGATAAACTTCGTCCGTTCCTGCAGCGCGATGGCGGTGACGTGGAACTGGTCGACGTGGAGGACGGCATCATTAAGCTGAAACTGGTCGGTGCCTGCGGCAGTTGCCCAAGCTCCACCATTACCTTAAAAGCCGGGATTGAACGTGCCCTTCTCGAAGAAGTTGAGGGTGTACAAGAAGTCGTACAAGTATTCTAATCAATCCTTCACGAAATAAACCTCAAGAGCCTTTCGCTTCGCATGAAGCGGAGGGCTCTTTTTTGTGTGCATATGCAGAGAGTCCATTTCATCTGTCCCTTTGACCCGTTTCCACGTACAATCCTTTAATTCACCTTTTAAGTATCCTCGCGCTGTATGGTTGGACGAATCGGATCAAGTCCTCCAGATACATCCATAATGTTACCTGTTATAAAATCGGAATGATCAAGGCACAGATACGTAATCACTCGTGCAATATCTTCACCGCTGCCTGGTCGCCCTCTTGGCGTTTCCTCGTCGGTGATGCCTGCCATTTCATCAATCGTTTTCTCTTTGTTCGCACCACGAATGTCACCTGGACATACCATGTTAACCGTAATTCCATACGGGGCTTCTTCAACCGCGAGTGTCTTTGTAAAAGATACCAGACCCACCTTAGCAGCCGCATATACGGCGCGATGAGGCCAAGATCTCGCTTCTCCAGCATGACTGAAGCCAAAATGGATAATGCGTCCCCATTGCTTGCGTCTCATCTCTGGCAATACACGCTGATCCAGCAACATCGGTCCCAACAGATTTCCCTGCACAAGCATCTGGACCTCAGCTTCAGAATAATCCGCAAATAATCGTCGTTCACGGACAAATGGACCTGCGTTATTCACCAAAATATCAATGCTGCCCAGGTTGCCTTCCACCTGCTCAACCAATGAAGAGATATCTTCCACCTTGGATATATCAGCCTGGATGGCAATGCACCGCACACCCTTGGCTATAATCTGAGCCTTTAAAGCCTCAGCTTCTGTTCTGCTGTGTACATAGTTGAGGGCAATATGACACCCTTGATCTGCCAGACTGAGGGCCGTCATTTTACCAAGACCTTTGGCACTTCCCGTTATGAGGGCAATCTTTCCCTTCACGTTCATCCCCCTCTTCAAAGAGCAGTCACTATCCAGTATAAAAGATTTATCGTCCTCCTACAACTCGCTTATCCACAAGGGATTATCCACCTTAAATTCCAAATATATTTTGATTGAAATCGGAAGCCTAACCAGCAATAGCGAATTCGGCTCGTGGTATGTTGTGTTTGAGTACGTGAAGACAGGTCATATCCATGATGACGATCAAAATTTGAGTGCATTGTCCTTAATCAACTTAGCATCAATGCAGGATATACCTACGAGGAGTACAATGTTTCGACTGACAAAACATCCACCATAGGGCTCAACAGTCTTCTGATGGGCGGGATCGGGTACACGGCTTCCCAGAAATTCAGTGCTCTTCTTTTGCTCAAAAAGGATTGGCCTTGATCCTGGTTGTCGTTCTCGGGCTAATCGGTTGGATCAGATACAAAATCAAAAGCTTAAATGGAGAAGAAGAAAAACTCTCTCCTTCCGAGAGCATGTATCTGCAAGAAGCAGATGAACAGCAGTATGCTGATCAAAATGAATTGTCCTACTACCGTCAATCTGGACATCACTATAGCGCTGATAAAACGGAAAAACTCTGACTTATGTTGATCCCCACATCAGCACAGACTCAGGAAACATAAAATAAGCCGTATATCTCTTCAGAAGAGATATACGGCTTATTTTATATAGCTTCACATCATGTCATACATATCGTGAATTATTCAGTTGCGGGTTCAACTGCACCTTTATAACGTTCTTTGATGAATGTTTTCACTTCTTCGGAGTGCAGAGCAGCAGCCAGCTTCTGAATTGCATCTGAATCTTTGTTGTCCTCACGGGAAACGAGAATGTTCGCGTATGGGTTACCTTGCAGATCTTCGATCAACAAAGCATCATTCGCTGGATTCAGGTTTGCTTCAAGCGCATAGTTAGCGTTGATGAATACCAGATCCGCTTCATCCAATTGACGAGGCATCATGGCTGCATCAAGCTCGATGATATCCAGATTTTTCGGATTTGCTGTGATATCTTGAATCGTAGAAGTAATATTTGTGTTGTCTTTCAGCGTAATGATACCTTCCTTCGCGAGCAACAACAGAGCACGTCCACCATTGGATGGGTCATTTGGAATTGCTACTTTTGCGCCGTCAGCCAATTCATCCAAAGACTTAATCTTTTTGGAGTATCCACCAAAAGGTTCAACATGAACAGGTGTTACAGAAACGAGGTTGAATCCACGTTCTTTATTCTCTGTGTCCAGATAAGGTTGGTGCTGGAAGAAGTTTGCATCCAATTTTTTATCAGCAAGTTGCTGGTTGGGTTGTACATAGTCATTAAACGTAACAACTTGCAAACGAATACCTTGTGCTTCCAGTTCAGGCTTGATGCTTTCCAGGATCTCTGCGTGTGGTGTAGGTGAAGCTCCAACTTTCAGTTCAACTGTGCGTGGTGCGCCTGCTGAATTGTCTGCGCCGCTATCGGCGTCCTTGTTGTTTCCGCAAGCTGCGAGAACCGCAATTAACATAAGGCTAAGTAGAGCAAAAGACCATTTTTTCATGTGTAAAACCCCTTCTCTAATCATTTTTTTCATGTGGCGTCCGCATAAATGCATATCCATCATGTTATCTATGTGTTATTTCCTGGTGAAAAATGTAACCAAGCGATCTCCAGCCATCTGGAGAATTTGCACAAGAATGATCATCGACACTACAGATATAATCATGATTTCATTTTGATAACGGAAGTATCCATAGTTAATTGCCAGTGTTCCAAGACCTCCACCACCAACCATGCCCGCCATCGCCGTATAAGAGACAAGCGTAACGATCGTGATTGTTATACCAGCAAGCAGACCAGGCAGTGCCTCAGGCAGTAACACCCGTCTTACAATCTGTCCGGTTGATGCACCCATCGACTGCGCCGCTTCAATGACACCCCGATCAACTTCTCGCAACGTCGTCTCCACCAAGCGAGCAAAGTAAGGAGCTGCTGAAATAACTAAAGGTGGTATAACACCTAACACTCCTGTAGCTGTACCGACGAGTATACGAGTGAATGGAATAAGAGCAACAATCAATATGATAAATGGGACTGAGCGCAAAATATTAACAATCAGAGATAGTACCGTGTACACTGCCCTTGACTTGATCGAAGCAGATCGGGCTGTCATGAACAGCAGAACTCCGAGCGGTAAACCAAAGATTACGGTAAACAAGCCTGATACACCCAAAATTTGCAGTGTCTCAATGGAGGCTTTACCAACCTCTTCCCAGCGAACTGTTGAAAAATCCATCTAACGAAGCACCTCCACATCAAGTCCCTCTGCGGTCAATTCTGATATCGTCCGATCAATCGCAATTGAATCACCCTCGAACCGAACGGTCAGCTGTCCATAAGGCACCTGTTTAATCGTAGAGATTGTACCCTGCAGGATGGCAAAATCCACACCCGTCTTACGTACCGTTCTGGACAAAATCGCTTCATACGTTTTGTTACCCAGAAAAGATATCTTCACAAGTTTGGAAGCAGCACCTGCCTGCAATTCAATGCTTGCATTCGCCAGAGCCGTCTCCTCTAGGGCAAGTCCAGCTTCATGGTCACGCATCATGAAGTCCCGCGTAATCGCGTGCTGCGGCTTCAGGAACACTTCTGTTACAGGTCCTTGTTCCACAATGCCACCTTGATGAATGACAGCTACCTTGTCACAGATGTTCTGAATGACATGCATCTCATGTGTAATCAGCACAATTGTAAGGTTGTACTTTTCATTAATGTCGAGCAGTAACTTCAGGATTGAATTTGTCGTCTGCGGATCAAGTGCCGAAGTAGCCTCATCACAGAGAAGTACATTTGGGTCACTTGCAAGTGCTCTCGCAATCCCGACACGTTGTTTCTGTCCACCCGATAATTGAGCCGGATATTTGCTGCTATGGTGTTCCAGACCAACCAGTGCGAGCATTTCCTTCACTTTGCGATCAATGGCTTCCTTGGGTGTATTCACAAGTTTTAGTGGAAAAGCTACATTGTCATATACCGTTGCAGAGGATAACAGATTAAAGTGTTGGAAAATCATCCCGATCTTGCGTCTCTGTTGCTGCAATTCGGTTTTGCTCAGTTCAGTCAGGTTGATCCCGTCAACCCATACTTCACCCTCCGTAGGGCGCTCCAGCAAATTAATACAGCGAATCAATGTACTTTTGCCCGCTCCAGAATGGCCAATCACTCCGTAGATTTCGCCCTTTTGGATGCTCAAATTCAGCTCGGATAACGCTGTTGTAGATTTTGCCCCTTTGCCGTACGTTTTCGTTAAACCTTTTAATTCAATCAATCGCACTTGCCCCTTTCCAACCACCTACATGTATCTTTACCCGATCTAAAGAAAAACTCCCCTTAAAGTACAAAAAAGAGCCCTTTGCAGATACAAAGAGGGCTCTTCACGTGAAAGAATATACCTTCTCATCTGCCAAAATCGTGTCTTGCACCATTTTGTAGGAATTAGCACCTAACATCTATAACGAATGATACAAGATCATGTCGTTACAAATCGGTTGCCGGGCTTCATCGGGCCTGTCCCTCCGCCGCTCTCGATAAGAAATATGTTATTGTAGGATTTTATAAGTTCATGTAGTTTATGCTTTATAATGTGAACGTAACTTCCGAAATATCAGTTCTATCCGTGTAACATTCGATTGAAACTCAGTATATTCCAAGTATTCCGATTTGTCAAAGGGAATTATTTCTTTTCCATATATTATTGATATAACTATAAGAGGCTGTTAACGTTTCACAGACCATATCGACGCCTTGACGCATTTCCTGCACATGCTGATTCAGATCCTCCAACTTCACTTTACCTTGCAAGGTCTGGTGTAACTGCCACAGGTCATCGTGCATTTCGGAGTTCATGTAGTGAATTTCCATATTACGACGTTTGCGCAGCTTGCTCATCGGCTCACGATAAGAGTCCTTGATCTGAATCAATCGCAACGCAAGATCATGATGCTCCCTCGCATAATCGAACTGCCTCAACACAGTAAAATAGGAAAAATGCGCTTTGGTATTTGACGTATTCAGTTGGAATATTTCATTTAAGACGGTGCCGACTTTATCCAGAATGGCAAAGCAGCGGATAAAGCCATCTTTGTAGAAATACACATACCGAGCATACTCGGCTTTTTCAGTCGGCGTCATATCATCCGTTGAGCCTGCAACGACCTTTTTGCGAAAATGAGCAGCAGCGAAACAGCTTTGCTCCAGTTCATCCAGTGAGGAGATGAGTCCCTGAGTCCACACATACAGCTTCCGATAGTCATGCGTGGGATCATGGTCCACATGCATTTGTCGTTGAAATAGCTCAAGCGTATGCGCCATTGCGTCCATCGCTGCCTTCAATTTACCTTCGTTTATACGTGGCTTTTCCCCAACAACGTTCGCAGCATATCTAACCTCCTCTTTTCCAAATCAACAAGAATTCATCACCGTAACGTAACACATCATCCATTCCGTGTAATTGCTGCTTGCCATAGGTTGCCCTGATCCCCCTGACATCAAACAAAGTCCACCTGTCCAATGATGTACATCACTGGATGGTGGACTTTCATATTTAGCCCAAGTACCTTTGAAAAAGTGAATCTATATCTTAGAAACGATTAACCGGGCGATACAGCTTGTACACCAGGAAACTCATATACGTTAAGACTCCGAACAATATGGCGATATCCAGCATATGAGCAAGAGCTACGAACATGTATACTTCCGGACGGTTCATTGTCACCATCATGAAAATACCAATGACTACTTGCATCAGAATAAGAACAACGGATACCACACCCAGAGTACGCATTTCCTTATTGTCCGGATGATTACGGTAAGCGAAGTGACCCAGGATTGCAATAACAATCACGAGCGACGCAGCTGCTGCACGGTGAGCAAAAGCAACCGCTACCCCACCCGAAAGCTCAGGAATAATCTGCCCGTTACAGAGCGGAAAT
Source organism: Paenibacillus sp. OVF10 (assembly GCA_022836915.1). Classification (GTDB taxonomy): domain Bacteria; phylum Bacillota; class Bacilli; order Paenibacillales; family Paenibacillaceae; genus Paenibacillus. Next base: position 6,638,742 of record CP094668.1, read on the forward strand.
CCGGAACATCCGCCGGCAGAATCCGTGTGACTCACAAATGCACCCGTGTATACCACGAGATATGTGTAAATGGTGGAGAACCAGACCAGATTCCTGAATTTTTTACTAACCCGAGGGTATTTATTCAGTCGCTCCAATCCGCCATCTTTTGCCTCTTGCCTGATGCCCAGCGCCATCATTAGAGAACTGGCAAAAGCAATCAGTGCAAAGCCAAAATGCAGTGCCATGACTGCTGAAGATTGGGAGAAGACAACGGCAAAAGCCCCCATGATTCCCTGGACGATAACAAATACCAGAGTTAAGAAAGAAAACAATTGCAGGTCACGGCGTGACTTGCCAAACCGCAGAAAAGCAACAAACGAGGCAATGGACAACAGTCCAGCCAGTGCGCTCACAGCGCGATGGGAATATTCAATGAGTGAAGCCACAGTATGTGCGGGAACAAGTTTTCCGTTACATAAAGGCCATTCCGTTCCGCAGCCAAGGCCTGATTCCGTTTTGGTTACGATGCCTCCACCAAAAGTGGCCAGAAACATGACAAGACAGGTTAATACGGTTAACCATTTAAACAAAGTTAAGTGTTTCAATTTTTTCTCACCCGCTGTTGGTTTAAGATGGCGAAGAATATTCTCCGCTTGTTTCGGTACTTTGACACTTATTTCACAACTAAATTCATTATACCGGATAAAATGTTCATTGACGTCGCGCTTTGTGACAAAATGTTAACGTCTGCTGAAATAATGACCCACAGGTCATTGGAGTTATGTAATTGAGTGATATGCCAGTTGAATTGTGTCTTAAACAGAATTCTGAACAGACAAACGCCATTTCCCTATTTCAAGAGAAATGGCGTTTCATCTAGTATACCCTTTTACAACATGAACCTGTCATACTTTTATTATCATTTATGGATCGTGTTGTACACTTCGACTGCGCGATCCAGGAACTGCTCAATCTCTTCTCTCGACTTGCGCAGCTTGTTCACATACCGTACGAGTTCGCGGCCATCTGTATACGCCACAAAGCTTGGGATGCCAAGAATATTCTGCTCTTCACTAACCGTTCCAACCTGATCCACGTCGACCTCAATCAAAGTCAGTTCACGTGCATATTTCTCTTCAACCTCAGGCATAAACGGATCAATGTATTTGCAGTCACCACACCAGTCTGCCTTGAATACGGCAATCGTCAAACGTGGGGATTGGATGGCTACATCAAAAGCCGGTTTGGAAGTAATCTGTTCCATTCGGTTCATCTCCCTTTCTGTACCTTGTCTTACCCTAAGTGAAGCAAATTGGCGAGTGGAAGTCAAATAATCAGCGCATACTTAGAATAAACCACATGGTCTGTGAAATTAAACCCAGAACATCATGAAAGGATGTCACATCATGACTTCCACCAGAACCGATTCTTCCAGCGAACAGCATCACGGGTCCCTCCTGCAGATTGTCCGTTCCATTCCGGGTGCTGCCCGGGAAATCTGGCGTGGCAAACAGGCTGCATGGCAAGCTTCAGCACAGCTTCGTCACCCATTACGTGACATCGAGTGGGATACAGATACGGCAGCTGCCTTACAGTCTGAGGTGGAGCGTTTGTTACCTGCCAGCGGCAAGTCTTTTGCACGCACGGACCAGGTTCAAAGTGCACTCGTCTGCGAAGAAGATTGCATCATTCTGGAAGAGATTAAGACACTGACCCAGGAGCACAATCGGAGTAATATCACCCGCACGGCAGCCTATCTGGAATGTTATGAGCAATATCCCGAACTGCACTGGGCACTGCTGGCCCATATGGTGTCTCGCAACGGTGGATATCACATGACAGATCTTCAGAGTGACTTGATGCATAATCTACAGAATCAGAGCGATCGCGAGCATATGTACCGGCTGCTGGAGCGGTGTAATGCACTCATTTTCCAGGATGCCTATCCCCAGCTTCTGCTGTATATGAACAGTCGCCGGATCGGACGAAGCTGTTTCCATCTTTTGTCGCACTTTCACGTATCGGCGTTTATGACGCCATTTTGGGAACGCTTTTGGCTGGAACGGTGCAGTTCACTGCTTAGTGTGGCATTAATTATTAATGAGCAGAACTATATCGAGAGCCGGGTGGTGCAGCATCCTTATTTTCAAAAAGAGGTACTTTCCAAACCCGCATTCCATCTGCATAATCTGGCGGGTCTGAATCATATCGTCTTTCCTCTTGGACGGGGAGCAGGACTCGCAGGACGCGTCATTGAACATTTTGGCAAGCTGGATGAGCGAATCATGTTTGGCAAAGGGCTATATGCCCTGTTGTTTGGCATGGAGCAAGTACACTCACAAGTGTTGGAGTTCGCACGTTTGGTTCCCCATCGTGGCTCGCGTGCCGAATATTGGCCTGGGCTGTTTACCAATCGTGAAGACGAGGCGGGTGATCATACATTATACGCTCAGGCGTTACTGGATGAGGAATGGCTTCCAGAAGGGCAACGATTATATAGTCCGGAACTGCTTTCCGTATGGGGGACACGCCTTATGAACCGATCACCAGACATGACTGGCTTCAGACTCGGGATAGTCTCGGTTATCTGACGGCACCACGTCGGCCATGGCTGTTTGAGATGAGTCACGAACACCGGTATGGCATGCTGAAAACAGCACTGGCTCATGATGCTAAAGCCATCACACACTAATGATAAAAATCATATAGAGCAGACAAAGACGGATGATATGATACCCCGATGTACCGCTAATCCTCGCTTGCTGGGCTAATGTCGAGTTCAGTCGCTCAGCTCGCCTTAGCTAAACAAAAAGCCCTGTCCGCTTAACAGCAGACAGAGCTTGTATCCTATTTTCACTAAATATTGGAGCTTGAATGATGCTCCTTACATTCTTAACCTCTTTGCCCAGCTCCACGTTGAAGACGCATAAGTGGACGAAGAATTTTTTGCAGAATACGGGGGTAACTGCCCAGCTCGTCCTTGCGCAGTACACGCAGCACAACCATGAGAACCAGATACACCACCACCACAAGCACACCAACCACAAGGCAGGTAAACAGGAAGGATACACGTGCTGGCAGGAACAGTCCAAAGATCGTATTCCCAATCCAGTTCGTTGCAAATCCTACACCTGCTGCAAGCAACACTGTAATGATAAACCCTTTCCAACGATCTCCCATGATGGAGAAATCAACGATTTTGCGAAGGACCCGCAGATTCAGGTACGTGATGACCAAGAAACAAAGGGCCGTTGCAATAATGATGCCGTATATGCCAAAGATCGGCGCCAGAATCAGACTTGCGATCAGTTTGATCACAACACCTGCTGCGACACTGATCATCGTAATCCGCGGTTTCCCTACCCCGAGTAAAATGGAGTTAGTGGTCATCATCGTAATCTGGAAAATGGTACCAAATGTTAACAAGGCAATGATCGGCGTTCCATCCAGATTGGTAAACAGCAATCCGTTTACCGAATACGCTGCCGCACAAAGTGCAATGACAATCGGCATACCTGTCAGAATCGAAATGCGCAACGCAAGTGTAACCTGACTCTTCAGATGCGCTTCATCCTTGCGGGCAAATGCTGCCGATATGACAGGCACCAACGATTGACTCAAAGCGATAGCCAGAATCGGAGGAATACCCGCAATACTTTGGGCTTTCGCACCCAGGATCGCAAGTACACCTGTCGCTTCTTCGAGTCCGATCTGGCCACTAAGCAGTGGTACCACAAGGGATGAATCGATGAAGTTAATGGCTGGAACCGCAAGTGAAGACAGCACAATAGGAATAGACAACTTGAAGATATCACTGTAGATGCCTCGCATCGGCAACTGTTCTGCACGTTCGTAATTCAATTGGGCCGCACGGTCACTACGACGCAGCTTCAAGGTGAAGTACAGCATGACACCAAAGGCACCCACGCTTCCTAATACTCCACCAAATGAGGCACCCGCAGCAATTGTCTGGTCATCATAATTCCATTGCAGCATGACATAAGCCACGATAATGGCTGTACCTACACGGGCGAACTGTTCAACAATCTGTGAAATACCACCCGCTGTCATGTTGCCGCGTCCCTGGAAATATCCACGCATCATCGCAATGGCCGGGAACAGCAGCAAGGCTGGAGCCAAGGCACGAATGGCGCTGACCGACTCCGGTACTTTGGAGACATACGTAGCATAATAAGGTGCCGCGAACCACAATAAAGCAGACATGACTACCCCGGCAACAGCCGCAAAGATCAGGGCTGCACGGTAGATCTGTTGAGCTTCACCCGCGCGTCCGAGCGCATAACGTTCGGATACCATTTTACTCAGAGTACTCGGTATGCCCGCCGTTGCTACAGTTAACAGCATTAAATATACCGTATTGGAGATGGTAAACGATGCGTTACCGACATCTCCGAGGATATGCTCCAGCGGCACCCGTTGAACCAATCCCAGTACTCTCGCGATCAGCGCAGCGGCCGCCAGTATGAGCGTACCCCTAATGAATGTTTCTTTCTTAGACAAACGAATTCCCCTTCTTTCCTCCACACCGGACGTGCATCCCGTTGAAGCTAATCCTGAACGTTTAGGCGAATCTTACCACCCAGATAATAAAGAGAACAATCATGACGATTTGCAAAATAATTTTCATCACAGTACTCGTAAATAACCCCACAACGGAACCAAATCCAACTTTCGACGCTTTGGAAGGTGAAGACCCTCCGATCAGTTCCCCGATAAAAGCACCGATAAATGGTCCCAGCACCAGTCCAAATGCCGGAATGACAAATGGCCCAATGATAACACCAATGGTACTCAGCGTTGTTGATAACTTGGAGCCACCAAACTTCTTAACACCCCATGCGCTGACGACATAATCAGCCACAAACAACACAACAACAATCAGAATCTGGATGATCCAGAACCACACACCAAACGGATCAAAGCTGAAGAACCAGCCGTAGACCAGAAACGCGAAGAAAATCGCTACAGCACCAGGCAGTATGGGATATACCGTTCCAGCCATCCCCACTGCAAACAGCAGCACAATTAAAATCCAGGCAATGGTTGCGAGCAAAGGTTACTCCCCTTCAAAATATGTTCACGGATCACTTCGACGATACCGTCTTCATTGTTACTCGCTACGATCAGATCAGCTGCTTCCTTCACCTGCTCTTGCGCATTGCCCATAGCCACACCAAGACCCACGGCCTCAATGACAGCCAGATCATTCAAACTGTCTCCGACAGCAACAACTTCGGACATCTCGATGCCCAGCAGCTTGCAGACTTCGGCTACACCACTTGCTTTGGATACCCCAGCAGGGTTGATCTCAATATTAACCGGTGAGGAATTCGTCATTTGCAGACCACCCATTTGTTGCAGTTCCATCATGATCTGGTGACGCACTTCATCCACTTCGGTATTGAAGCCGAATTTCAACCATTCCAGACCTTCAATATTGTCCGTCCAACGGTCACGGTTGAACAGCTCTTCCACGGAGTATGCCCAGTACCAGCTGTTATATTTCTCACCGATCTCCTGCATTTGGCGAATCAATGCCGGGTCCATCAGATGACGCATATGCAGATCATGCGGGGCTTTCCATACCTCACTACCGTTAACGGTAACCATCGGTGTCTCCAGTCCAAGCTGGACCGCATAAGGCATCGCGTGGAATACGGCTCTTCCCGTGGAAAGGCACACATGTACACCCCGACGAATGGCAATTTGAATCCACTTGGCGGTCTCCTGTGTAATTTCATGATTATCGTTAAGCAATGTTCCATCCATATCCAATGCAAGCAATTTGTATTTCAGTTCACTCATACAGTAGTTCCTCCTAGGTTGTCTCTCTCCAAGTTGAACTCATGGATATCCATTCAGGCACTATGCGAGCCCTCTCCGCTCCACAATGGTTCTCCAGTTCAACTTAAAGGTTCTCTTTATCTAATTATAAACATTCTCTCACAACAAGATCGCCCGGCATCTGTAAAAACGGACGCTCCGGACGTCACAGCTAACGACATTTTACCACAGATCATCTGTATGCAACAAAATAACCCGCTCAGGATTACACTTCGAAGTTATTACATTTTATGTAATGTATAATTTCCTAAATAAAAAAACGATCCACCTGCTACAGGATGCATCGCTTTTATCTTAACCTTTTTCACTCTGCCTGTTTTCCCAGCCTAACCCGTAGCCAAGATTTAATCCATTATCCCCTGTCCACTCCTCTGTCTGGCTTGAATACCGCAAACAAGGATTGGGACATCAAATTCATGGTTTGTTTATATACGTTATGGGCTGCTTTTACATCACCAAGGAACCCGCCCATATGCAGGTGGATTACACCGTGCAGCGATGCCCATATAGTACTGACAAGAGTTTCGGTCACTTTCTGGCCCGAAATCTGTCCTTGCTTCTGGGCAGTGCTAATTAGAATCAGCAAGCGGTATATGGCAGTCATCGTTCCCTGCATACTTTCTGCATCCGGCTTAAACTCGGCAAAAGCCCCCGAACATCAGCTTATAGTAGCTGGTATAATCCTGCGCAAACTGCCAGAAGGCTTCCCCAAATCCATTAAATACTGCAAGAAGTCAGAGGACGGCGGCACTTCTTCCAAACGCTTGGCGAGCAATTTGCAGCCCTCCAGATACAACTGCTGGGCCAGACCCTCTTTATTGACAAACAAACTATAAATGATCTTGGTGGAGCAGCCCATCTTTTGCGATACTCTGCGTACAGTAACAGCCTCAGGCCCTTCTTCCTGCAAAATGGCTGTAGCCGCATCAACCACAAGCTTACGGAGATTTTCCGTGTTTTGCAGTCGAGCTTGCTGATATGTTTTTAATGCCCGCCCCTTGGATGGTGAGGGCTTGTCTTCGTTACTGATAAGGATCACCTTCATTTTAGTTATCACGTTTCTGACCGGAAACAAAGTTTCCGACTTCTAAATACAGGCATTCTAACCATTTACAGAAAAGTTGTCAATGAAGGTCATTATGATAAAAAAAGAATTTGACACAATCGTTTTCTTTTGGTTACTATGATTCTTATAAGAAACATTGTTACCTAAAATGGTCTCATGCTCATTTTTTTAAATTTTCATTATTTTTTTGAGTTAAGGTAACATTGTTTCTTTAAAAAAACAACGTATTATAATTGATGCTCTTTGGGTGGAAGAATCGTAACCGTGGCGTGCAATTTCTCTTTCTGTGCCAGCTCGACGGAGATAACTCTCTCAACGTGAGTGGTACAGGGGAGAACGCCTCTGTCGGTGCGAAGGACACGCCAGAACATGTAGTGGCAGTTAACTGCACGCTATGACAAAGGACAACAGAAACACTATTAGGAGGATTAATATGTCAACAGAACAAAAACAACGCAAAAGATCCACTGGCCAACAAATTCGTAGATGGAGCCTGACCCTGCTAGGGGTAATTGTGCTGGGAATCGTTGTATTCCTGCTAATGCCCGCCCCGGTAGAACCCGCTGTTTGGTCTGCACCTGCTGCTCCTTCTTTTGAGAAGGAGGGTCCCTGGAAAGAGAACAACAAACTTAGCTCCGCTGAATTGGTTACTGACCGCGCGAAGTTCCCGGAATTTATCACTTTTGATAAAGAAGGGCGGCTGTATGCGGGTGACTCCGACGGCAAAATCTACAGAGTAACCTTTGACGCCGAGGACAAGGCACAGCCAGCAGAGGTATTCGCTGATACCCACGGAACACCTAACGGCCTGAAATTTGATGCTACATGGAATTTGATTGTGGCGGATATTCAGAAAGGACTGCTGTCCATTGACCCGAACGGAGATGTCGAAGTACTAACCACTGAAGTAGATGGAGGGCCGATCTACCTGGCAAATGAGCTGGACATCGCCCAAGACGGATCGATTTATTTCTCCGATACCTCTAACTATGGCAAGGTCATGTTCAAAGAAATTGCAGAGAATAAACCGCATGGACGATTATTGAAATATGATCCGGTGACCAAGCAGACGACCGTTCTGCTTGAGGATTTATATTTTGCCAATGGGGTCGTATTGTCTGCCGAAGAAGATTTCGTGCTTGTAGCCGAATCATATCATTATCAGTTGACCCGGTACTGGCTGAAGGGGCCCAAACAAGGTACCTCTGATATTTTTGCAGAGAATCTGGCTGGGTTTCCGGACAATATCACACGTGACGCTCAGGGACACTTCTGGGTAGGGGTGTTCACAACCCGTCTGCCTTTTGCCGATTACATGCATAGTCATCCTTGGTTAGCTTCAACAATGTCCAAAGTTCCACAGTCCTTGTTAAATGGAGCCAGTGCCCCGGTGAAACACGGACTTGTCGCAGAATATGGACCAGAAGGAGAACTTGTGAATAGCTGGCATGATCCTGAAGGAACATTGTATGGCATTACCACGGCCGTAAGCCAAGGGAAATATTTATATCTCGGAACCGCACCAGGAGGAAGCCAAGGGGTTCATCGGGTGCTTTTGAAACCGTAAGGATTGTTATATTCATCTACCTCATAGACACCCTTTAGGCATCCCAATAGCAGCTCACTCCAGCAGGAGGGGCTGCTATTGAATTTTCTTCTTTTACCAGTCCAATCAAAAAAACCGCCTGCAAAGCAGGCGGCTGACAATCTCTATGAATTAACGTGCCGCGAATTTGCGACGAGCGTAACGGAATACGATGCCGTGTTTCGGTGACAGCAGCAGTGCGAGAACAAACAAAATCCCAGCAACTGCCACCATGCAGCCCGCGATGGAAGCATCCAGAGCGTATGCCATGATGTAACCTCCAACCGAGGATGCTGCCCCGATCAGGACGGCATACAGAATCATTTTGCCCAGACGATCTGTGAGCAGGTAAGCCGTCGCCGCAGGTACAATCAGCATGCCCACCACGAGAATCGAACCAACACTTTCAAATGAAGCTACGGATGTCATGGAAACGAGTCCCATGAGCAGATAGTGGAACAGTACCACTGGAATGCCGCAGGCCGCAGCCAGCGCCGGATCGAAGGCACATAGCTTGAACTGTTTGTAGAACAGCCCAATGACGACGAGGATGACCAGCAAAGTGATACCCAGCATCCAGACCGCCCTCGGCCCGACATCCGTACCTCCAAGGGTTAGTGTATCCCACTGTACATAAGCGATCTCACCGAACAAGACACAGTCCAAATCCAGATCAATATGCTGGGCGTTCAGACTAATCAGAATGACACCTACTGCGAAGAGTGCTGTGAACACAATTCCGATCGAGGCATCAGACGAGAGTCCACCCGCCTGCAAACTCTGTATGAAGAACACCGTCAGTAGTCCAAACACCGTTGCGCCGAGCAGCATCCACAATGAATCTCTGGAACCGCTCCACAGGAAAGCAATTGCAATACCGGGGAGAACCGCATGGCTGATCGCATCACCAACCAGGGCCATTCGTCGCAGAATTAGAAAACAACCGAGGATGGCGCAGGCAGAAGATACCAATACGGCCGTCAAAATAATCCAAAACGTTGCCATTACATCTCCCCCGTTCCTGCTGATTTCGCTGTGTGGCAAGAGTCTGAAGTGTTGCCCGCTCTTCACGCATATACGCGGATTTTGCCTGAATACTGCGCAACCGTCGAGCTAATAATCCACGACGCGGAGCTAGCAAGGCTGATCCGGCAAACAACACCGTAGCCGCAAGAACGGTTACAGGCCCTGTCGGCAGATTAGGTACAAGCGTGCTGAAGATGGTTCCTGTTGCCCCGCTCAATGCACCAAATATGCCTGCCAACACCACCATCAGTGCGAGTGAGTCGGTCCAGCAACGTGCTGCTGCTGCTGGGGTTACCAGCAAGGCCGCAACAAGCACGACACCAACGGCTTGTATTCCGGCCACCACCGCGATTACCGTTAAGAGCAGGATGAGCTGCTCCAACATCGCAACTGGCAGTCCCATACCACGTGCAAATCCCGGGTCAAAACTCACCAGTTTGAATTCCTTGAACCAGGCCAGACAGGCAATCAGTAATACGAGACATACGCCTCCCATGACATACACATCCGTCATGACCATGGATGCCGCCTGCCCAAACAAATATTTATCGAGTCCGCTTTGGCTTCCGCTCGCCCCATGCTGGATGCGCGTCAGCATCACTACACCAATCCCAAAAAATACGGTCAGCACAATTCCCATCGCCGCATCCTGCTTGATTCGGGAGTAGCGCGTAATCCACGAGATTCCGAAGGTAGCGACAATGCCAGCCACCAGAGCACCGAACAGGAATAATCCGACGGACTTCGTTTCCGTCAACATAAATGCAATACAGATCCCAGGCAGAGCAGCATGAGCAAGGGTGTCCCCCATCAGGCTCTGTTTACGAAGAAAGGTGAAGGAGCCAATAATTCCGCTACTGAATCCCAACAACAGACAGCCAAGCAATATCCAACGTGTATTCGGGTCAGATAAGATGGCAACGATCCAGTTCCACATGCACTACACCTGGCCTTTCTCCGTCCGGCTTCCGATCATCGCAATCCGGCCTCCGTACGTCTCTTGCAGTGTATCCGGTACAAATACTTCACTTGTCGGCCCACCTGCCACCAGTCGTCCATTGAGCAGCAGCACATGGTCGAAATATTCCTCGACTGTCGCCAGATCATGGTGAACAACCAGTACCGTCTTGCCTTGTTTCTTCAACTGTTCCAAAAGCGAAATGATCGCTTTCTCTGTGGTGGCATCGACACCTGCAAATGGCTCATCCATGAAATACAGATCTGCGTCTTGTACGAGTGCCCGCGCCAGAAAGACACGCTGCTGCTGTCCACCGGACAGCTGACTGATCTGGCGGTACATGTAATCGCCCATGCCGACTTGCTCCAGGCAGTGTGCCGCCAGGTCCCGCTCCTTTTTCCCCGGACGACGGAACCAGCCCAAATGACCATACCGTCCCATCATCACCACATCAAGCGCATGCGTAGGGAAATCCCAGTCCACCGATTCCCGCTGGGGCACATAACCGATGCGGCGACGTTGTTCCCTGTACGATTGTCCGAAGATCCGAACCTCTCCATGCATCTTCGGTACCAGTCCCAGAACGGCTTTGATCAGTGTTGATTTCCCTGCGCCATTTGGGCCAAGAATACCGATGAGCTGTCCTTCCGGAATATCGAAGGATACGCTGCTAAGCACCGGCTTTTTGTGATACGCAACAGCCAGATCCCTCACACTAAGAGGAGCTGATGTTGGCTGCGTTCCCTGCAAGTGACTATTGTTCAGATTTGTAGGAGTTTGTTCCAATAAAGTTGTATCTTCCATAATCCTGTAACTCCTCTCTTCATGTGATTCATTATTTCAGAGCTTCTACAATCGTCTCAACATTGTGGCGAATCATACCGATGTATGTGCCTTCTTCCGTTCCCTCAGCCCCCATGGCATCCGAGAACAGTTCTCCACCAATGCTGACCGTATGTCCTTTTTGAGCTGCTCCGGCAATGATGGCTTCCATCGCTTTTGCAGGCACACTCGATTCAACAAATACTGCTTTGATATGGTTATCTACGAGATAATCCCGCAGTTCGCTAACATCTTTTGCCCCATATTCGGCTGCTGTACTGATGCCCTGAAGCCCCATCACTTTCATGCCATAAGCCTGACCAAAATATCCAAATGCATCATGCGCCGTAACCAATACCCTGCTTGCTTCCGGAATCTCCAGAATCTTCTCGCGCACCTCGGCATCCAGTGCTTCGAGCTTCGCCAGATACGCCTCTGCCTGAGCTTTGTATTCTTCCGCATGGTCCGGGTCCGCCTCCACGAGCGTATCGCGTACGGCTTCTGCCGCATGCATCCAGTGGCTGACGTTAAACCAGACGTGTGGGTCATATTCGGTGCCGCCTGTATCTTTGCCTGAGTGTAACTCCTCAACTGGAATAGTCTCTGTAACGGCAGTAACCAGTTTGCTTGAGGACATTTTCTCCAAAATATCTGTCATTTTGCCTTCAAGATGCAGTCCATTATAGAAAATGACTTTGGCTTGTTCCAGCTTGCGAATATCACCTTGGGATGCCTTGTACAAGTGGGGTCAACTCCCGGGCCCATTAGCCCGGTAACATCAACATATGCCCCGCCTACCTCACGTGCTACGTCAGCGATCATTCCCGTTGTAGCGGTTACTTGAAGCTTGCCACCACTGCTCGTCTCTGCATCACTGGAACATGCCGTAAGTACAACAACCAGAACCAGAGCCGCTAGCGTAATGAAGCCCCTCTGAATACTCCTCATTTTCACCATTAACAATTCAACCGACCCCTTTCCCTCTCCTAAAATACTTGTCTACATCTAATTTTGTTGTACAAGGTATTAAGTTTTAATCAAGACTAATAATGTTTCCCTTGTGCAAATTTTATCCGAAGCCAAAAAAAAGGCAAGGGATTATTTCCCCTGCCTGTCCAAATTCATATATTGTTCACTTCATTAACCTGTTAGATGTGATGTAAAAGCGTTACATCTGCCGCATTTCTTTTACATTACTCGTTGTCTTTTCCTTCGTCTTTCTTACCTTTTGGCGTTCCATCGAGACCATACACTTCATCGTATGCATCGAAGATTTTCCGTGCAATCGGCGAGGCACTGACTGACCCGAACCCACCTTCCGGTACAACAACAGCGACAGCAAGCTTCGGATTGTCCCGTGGTGCAAAGGCAATAAACACACCATTCTCTTTTTTGTTCGGTCCGGTCCCCTGCTCTGATGTTCCTGTTTTCCGTGCATAATCGTATGGGAACCCGTCAAATGAACTTACTTTGGTAACCATTCCTTTGTGCACTTCATTCCAGTGCGCATCGGCAAAATCAACTTCATTGAGTACTTTAGGTTTGATCTCTTTCACCACATTGCCATCCGCGTCACGAATTTCCTTCACCAGATGTGGTTCCATCCGTTTGCCCTTATTGGCAAGCATGGTCGTGTATTGGGCGAGTTGCATCGTGGTGTACTTGGCTTGTTGTCCAAAGGAGGCAAACGCCAAACGTGTTAGAGCTGATTCCTCTTCATCATTATTATATTCCAAAGTACCTAGGTATTCATTGGGTAAATCGATACCCGTAGACACACCCAATCCGAATTCTTTCATGTGTTCGTCCCACACTTTAACACCCTCAATCGAGCCATATTTGCTCAACAAACGTTTACCCACCATATCGATCATGAACGCATTGGACGATTTCTCGATCGCTTTTCTGGCGGTAATGGAACCATTATACGCAGAATGCGAGTTCCTCACTTGTCGTCCGTCTTTCCCCAGAATGGCATATCCCGGATCATGATAGGTCTGTCCTGCTGTAAATAATCCCTCTTTCAATCCAATCAGCACACTTAGCGGTTTGATGACCGATCCAAGAAGAACAACGGATTCCGCCCGTCTAGGCTTGGCATCATTCGGCGGGAACGACTCGGTGGTTCCATTCCGGAACACAAATTTGATTTTGTCATAATCCCAATCGTTCGGATCATAATCCGGCATACTTGCCATAGCGACAACATTTCCCGTATCCACTTCCATGGCTACTGCGTATCCGGTAATTGCCTTCGGAAGTCTGCGCAATTCGTCTGTTATCGCCTCTTGTGCGGCCATCTGAATTTCCTTGTTAATGGTGGAGACCAGACTGTAGCCTTTTTCCGGTGGAGTTTGTTTCATCGTTCCCTCTGGCAAATTACGTGAATTAATATCTATGGATTGGTAACCGCTACGTCCACGGAGCTCTTCCTGATATTGAAATTCCAGACCATCAACTCCAACCTTTTCTTGTTGGGTATAGCGCAGTCCAGGATCACGTTCTGTTGCCTCCGCCTTGCTTATTTCTATATATTTTTTCAAGTTTTCCTGTTGACCTTTGAACTCTCTTGTATATCCAATCACCTGGACGGCAACTCCATCCGGATCATATTTTCGAATGTTTTCTTCCAGTACCATGGCACCTGGATACTCCGCCTTCTTCTCCATAAAATAAGCAATTTCTTTCGTGTTTAGATCCGACTTCACTAGGCGAGGGGTATACCCATGTGCCTTCTGAGATTTGAGATCCAAGCGTTTGATGATCTCTTCCGCGTCCGGCTGCTCTTTATCCCCGGGATTAAACTGCTTAAACACAGCTGCCAGATCATGAGCCAGTTCCTCTGCTTCCTGTCTACGTTCATCATTCCGATAATCCTCATACAACAACACATAGAGGGACTGCACAGGTTCCGAGTAAGCAAGCGCAATTTCTCCCGTAGCATCATAGATGGGACCACGAACAGGTGCGAGCGGAATATCCTTGGTATTACGACTCGTTTCCATATACGTCAGTTCAGGACCCTCCACAAACTGTACAAAGGCCAACCTGAAAATAAGGATACTGAATATGACAAATGCCGCGAAAAAACAGATTCAGCCTTGCCGTGGAAGGCTTGTTGACGGGTGTATCTTCCTCAGTCATGGGTTTCTTCCTCAATCGGTTAAACATGTTTTAAGCCTCTCCCGTTCCTTTATAAAAATAAAATATTTAATCCGTCTTGTGAACGTGTTCAATCCGATATTTAATCCTTTCTCATACAAGTCTACCAAAGGTTAGCTGTCAAGTCTTTCAATATTTGGTTACATTTTCGTAAACAGAACCGTTACACTACCCAATCTACCGATTCCAATGTAAACACTGACATATAAACGTTATCCATTTCTCCAGATCGCGTTTCCCCTTCCCTTATATAAACGTGGTACAGCTCATATGGTTACATATTAATGCAACTAATTAGTCCACCCTTACGATCCATTCTCCACGTAAAAACAAAAAGAGGACCCACGAAGGGTCCCCTCTGTAACCAATGCCTCACATCACTGTGTGCCTGATTCCGATTCTGAATCTTTATTTTTGTCTTTTTTCGGTACACCGTCGAGACCGAATTCCTCGTCATAGGCATCGAAGATCGCACGTGCAACCGGAGCCGCACTGCTCGATCCAAAGCCCCCTTCGGGGATAACCACAGCGACAGCAAGCTTTGGATTATTACGTGGTGCATAGGCGATAAATACACCGTTATCCACCAGTTTACCGCCTACTACCTGTGTCGATGTTCCTGTTTTTCTAGCAAAGTCATAAGGGAATCCGCTAAATGCAGATACCTCGGTTGCCATGCCTCGTTGTACTTCATTCCAGTAGGCATCGTTAAACTCCACCGTGCTGAGTACCTTCGGTTTTACTTTCTCGACCACGTTGCCTTCCGAATCCCGGAACTCTCTAACCAGTTGTGGCTCCATCCGCTTTCCTTTGTTCGCCAGCATTGTCGTGTACTGTGCTAACTGCATGGTTGTGTATTTTCCCTGCTGTCCAAAGGAACCATACACGAGACGAGTCAACGAGCTTTCCGTGTCGTTCATGTAATCCCGTATGCCCAGGAATTCATTCGGCAGATCAACCCCTGTAGATACCCCAAGGCCAAACTGCTTCATGTATTCATCCCATTTGTCAATTCCGGTCGCACCGTATTTTGAGTACATCTTCTTCCCAATCTCATCAATCATGAATACGTTCGAGGAATGACGAATCGCATCACGAGGATACATTGCACCATACACATGCCCTGATGAGTTCTGCACTCTGCGATTGTCCCCACCAAAGGTCGTTGAACCTCTATCCGAATAAACCGTATTGGTAGTGAAGAAACCTTCTTTCAAACCGATCAAGACACTAAGCGGTTTGATGGTGGAACCGAGTAACACGATCGATTCAGCTCGCTTTTTAGAGTCATCCGGAGGGAATGAACGAATCGTACCATTTTGATACACATATTTGATATCATCATACTGATCATTTGTGATACTGCCTGTTCTCCAGATGTTGGTATCATAATCTGGCATACTGGCAGCAGATACGATTTTCCCCGTATCCACTTCCATCGCAACCGCAAATCCGGTCTTGGCATTGGGATGCAATCGACCGGAAACCTGATTTCGATGAAGCCAACTCAGCTGATCCAGAATGGCCTGTTCTGTTTTCACCTGGACGTTCTTGTTAATGCTGGAAATCAGGTCGTAACCTTTCTGCGGCGGTGTAGAACCTGCTACACCTTCAGGCAAATTACGCAAATCAACATCAACGGATGTATATCCGCTTTTGCCGCGGAGAGCATCCTGATATTGCAGTTCCAGTCCATCAAAGCCTACAAATTCATTTTCCGTATACACCAGGCCCGGATCCGTTTGCGTTTTATTGGCCTCGTCCACCTCTTTGTATTTGTCCAAGGACTTCGAACTTCTGAACTTCTTCAGATAACCGATTGTCTGAACCGCTACCGTATCCGGATCGTAGAATCGTACACTCTCCTCGACGATCTGAATACCTTTGAACTCATCCTTATGTTGCAGGAAATAAGCGACTTCTCCCTCGGACAGATCACTCTTGATCAGACGCGGCATAAAACCGTTCGCTTTGCGGGAGTTCAAGTCCATCTCTTCAATAATTTTCTCCACTGTAAGTGACTCTGAATCCTTCAGCTTGTACTGTTCAAATACATCATGCAACCGGGTTGCAATATCCTGCACTTCCCCTATGTTAGGACTCGGTTTCCCATCGACATCCCCATAGTTTTTATACAGTGTCAGGTAGAGAGACTGAATGGGCTTGGAATAAGCCAGCTTCACTTCACCTGTAGAATCATAGATCGTGCCTCTCACAGGAGGAAGCGGTACATCCTTGGTAATGTTACTTGCTTCTTCCTGACTAAGTTCAGGGCCCTCCACAAATTGCAAAAAGGCCAAGCGTACAATAATAACGCTAAAAATAACAAAGGAAGCGAAGAAAAATACGTTCATTCGGTAACTGAAGCGCCGTTTGTCTGTAAGTTCATCCTTCTCATTGGAATGCTTTTTCATCCATCCTACCTCTTTCATGACTTGATGCATACCACTCAAACTGATTCTTCGCGGCATGATAACCTGGCAACGTCGTCATATTCCGGACCCATGTCCGTTGTAATGTTAAGCTGACTGATCCTTTAGATGGGTGTCGGCAAAATTCGGAGGATTAAACCAGTCTCCACTGATCGCCCATGTCGGGTCAAGCGGAACCCAGCTCTCGGAATCACTCAAATACACCTCATTCCACGCATGCGGACCGTACCCTCCTGGCCGTTATAACCAAGTCCTGTAACAACTTTGACTTCAAGTCCTTGTGAACGGGCCATCACGGCATAGAGACGGGCATAATCAATACATACACCTTTGCGTGTATCAAATGTATTCTGTGGATTCTGTTCATGCCAAATGCCCTTTTGCTCATAGTCATCCACTTTACCATAGTCATACTGAATACGTGAACCTACCCAGTCGTATAGCGCTCTTGCTTTGGCTTCATCTGTCGATTGGCCTTTGACAATCTCACTCGCTGCAGATTCAATGTCCGTCGGAATATTGTGGTCGATAACTTCATATTTGCGTTGCAGGATGCCGCCCAGTTCCTTCTGCACAGCCTGCGTAAATACGGGAAGCTTGTCTTTGATAAACGTTCCAGACAACGGTTCGATAACCGATTTGGCCCCTTGCATATAGATCGGAGATGCTTCCACATATCGGCTGAACATACTCCCGGGATAAAGACTGACAATCATGAACAAGACTGCAATAACAATCATTCCGCGGACGGAGCCTATGATCGTGCCAATTAATGCACCCGTCAACCGACTAAACATACCTTTAGGCGCACTTTCCTCGGCTGACCCCTGCCTGCTGCTAAAAATAAATGAAGAGAGAAACCCGAGAATCAGTCGGATGAGTCCATAGCTTAATACAAATAATACAGCGAACCGCATTAGTGGAAAATCTGCAATCGCCGTAACCAACGTATAATACATCTGTTCCCACCGGTTCAACTCACGATTAGGCATGGCAGAAGCATACTCAGACAGCCACTGCTGTACATATGGTGCAAGCCACAATGTTAAACCGATCGACAACAGAATACCAATGACCGCCATAATGCCATCCATCAGGAACCCAAAGAGTCTGCCTGCTGAACGCGAAGCCCCTCTGGACCAACCCTGCAATAATGAAGCAGCCACAATCAGCAGCAGCATAATCGTGATGCCATTCAATTCCTTCAGGCTGTCCAGCCAATTCTGCAGCACGTACCGATTCCCCTTTACTACGATGCTGGTGCTGTTTTGTTCTCCTGTGCCTGTTCGACAAACGTACGTATGGTTTCATTGTCGAGTTTCCATTCGCCAAGTGAAATTCCGCGGAAGGTCACATCAACTTTATCCGATTGAGTTCTGCCCTTAATCTCCACATTGGGACTTGTGATGGTGAACGCTCCATCCTGTCCTTTGACGTATTTCGCTTTGGAAGCCTCCTTAAGCATCATGCTGGTTGCTTCCTTCTTCAATGTGTCCATCGTGCTGGATTGTACGTCTGTCACTGTCTGTTTGATCTGATCAATGGAGATGCCGCTGTATATCAGTAGAGCCGCAATAATGATGATGGCAATCGCCCATTTCAATACGGTTTTGACCACATTCAGAACAAAGAACAATATGATCAATGCAACCACGATCACCAGCCAGTTCTGCATCACAAACTCTTTGATTACTTCTATGTTCATGACTACACCTTCCGTATTAGAATTCATTCGTAACACTCCCGAATATTATACATGATTTCCGAAGCTGCTGTCAGCTAAGCCCTCTCCCTTAAAAATAAACGGTCTAAGTTCGTCCCGCCGGGCGTACAAGTAGTACCATGAGGTTCTGCCGGGCGAACGGGGAACACGTTTAAGACCTGTAGTTTGAACATGCATCGCTTAACAAGGAGGGGCTTATGTGAAAACGGCCATCTGGCTATACCTGTTTTTGTTCCTTGCTGTATTTGATCTGCACGCCCAGTATCCCATTCTGACCCCTTTTGCCATCTCGCTGGGAGCCGCCCCTACTTTCATTGGCTGGATGATGGGCATTTATTCCTTAACGCATCTTCCTGGCAATCTGATTGCTGGAACACAAATCGATAAACATGGGAGTCGCCGCTACATTGTATTCAGCCTGCTCGGTGCAGGATTCATCCTGCTCCTGCAAGCCTATGTCCAGACACCATGGCAACTGCTGGCGCTGCGTTCCATCAGCGGTTTTGTGCTGGCCTTCCTGTCTCCTGCATGTCTCGCCCTGCTTGCACAGTTATCCAGCGATCCGGTGAAACAGGGGAAGTATATGTCAGGTCACGGGGTAGTACATACCCTTGCGTCTGTGGTATCTCCCGCAGCCGGTGCGATCATTGTGGGTTCCATGGGATTCTCTGCTACATTTTCAGGATTGGGCTATCTGCTTATTCTCACAGGTGTCATTGCTTTCATGACGATGCCCCGTGGCATCATCAAGCAGCATGAGAGAGTAACTGAACCTGCCAAACCTGACGTTTCACCAGCAGATGCCACAAGTGCATTCCTGCCGGTGTCCTGGCGATACTTTGCCTTGCCGCTGGTGATTGCCTGTGCTCAAGGGATTCTCTTCTTCGAGTTGCCCCTTCGAGGAGGAGGGCATTCGTCCATCATGTCTACCGGCCTGTTATTTTCCGTAATCAGTATCGGAGCTCTCTTCACACTGAGCATGTTATTTCTCAACCGGTATTCCCCCAAACTGCGTCTGGTTGCGGGTGTGCTGTTGATGTCCTTGTGTTTTTTTGTAATGGCCGCCATTCCGCAAATCCCGTTGTCTACCGTATTATTTGTACTCGGGATGTCCAAAGGCATTATCTTTCCAGCTATGGCTACCCTATTTATCCGTCTGAGCGGAGGAAGCAGATTAGGACGCATATTCTCGCTGCAATCCATCGCCACTTCCATAGGCTCTTTCATCGGCCCCATCACAGCCGGGCAACTTCGTGTTGGGTTATCACCCTATTTCATCGCGTTTCTTTTGTTAATGATTGGTATGCTACTGCTTCCATACTATACAAGCAGAGGTGAAGCTTCCCTTGCCGATCCCAAAACTATATTAAACTAAATTCCGATCAGTCTCTGTCTCCTTACCGTTATGGCATCAATTAGGCCAGTATTTTCATTAGCTTTGCATCATTCCCCCATTTACAGCTAAACTATATAAAATGGACTAACGTTTTACACGTTGATAAAAGCTAACTGGGAAATCTATCTTTCACAATCACCGAAGGTTTTATCTTATTGAAGAGCATCATTAAGGTTGAACGATGAGCCAAAAGTAGTGAAGGGGACGGAATCGATTCTGAAGAAGCGATAGCGTTCGCCTTTGCCTCCAAATATTAACTTTATAAAAGCAAATCAGAAATATATGGAGACAACAGCGATCGGAAGAACGATCCGTAACCGGAACGGCCACTGCAAGCTATTACTTCCCTAATGATGCACTTATGAAATAAGACCTTAAACTTGATGGGTTGTTCTATCCAGTTAGCAGTCGTGTAAAGAAAGGAGTCCATTTTATATAATCAGTCGATTTTCGCTGCAACATTTCCCGGGGAATGTCGACATAAGCTCTCGAACAAGAGGTGAATATCATGCCTATTCATGTCATTGTGGAAGGTAAGAATGACCGAAGCAAACTGAAACGTTTGGTTGGACCCGAAATCAACATTCTATGTACGTTTGGAACACTTAATTCCCTCAAGTTGGAGACCCTGCGCAAGCAAGTCGGTTATGATGAAGTTTTTTTATTTATGGATAATGACAGTTCCG
The DNA here is from genome assembly GCA_022836915.1 of Paenibacillus sp. OVF10. GTDB lineage: Bacteria > Bacillota > Bacilli > Paenibacillales > Paenibacillaceae > Paenibacillus. Next base: position 6,659,445 of record CP094668.1, read on the forward strand.
GCAAAAAAATTAGAGGTGTACTTCGGGATGCTTTCCCCGATGCAGTACAGATGTATACACGACGAGGATATGCGGGTGTGGAAGGAACACCTGATGAGTATATCATTGCCCAGCTGGAAAAGGCCGGGTTAGAGACATACATCCAATACCCTGAACATCCTCCCTTTTAAAATGAAACACCAAAAGGCTGCCTTTGGGTTGATATCCAACCTGAAGGCAGCCTTTACAGTATGATGATCAGATGGTTATTCGTTGATCAGATTGCGAATATCCTCGGCAATGACAGCTGGCACAACGTCCTCTGTATTAAATGCGTTATATACCTTGCGCAGCTGGTTGTTCTCATCCACCAGACCAATCATGTTCATATGGGCAAAATCATCCTTACTCTCCCCATCGATCAGGATCTGGAATGATTCCCTGGCCAACTGTTTGGTTTTGTCCATATCCCCTCGCAAGAAGTACCATCCGGAATAATCCGCGTGGAAGCGGTCCGCAAACGTCTTAATCTTTTCTCTTGTATCGACTTTCGGGTCGAATGAAATAGATACAAATGAGACATCTTTACCGAAGGTGTCGTCCTCTTTCAACAGATCCTGCACCTGAGATAACGTAAAGGTCGTAATAGGGCAGACATCCGGACAACTGGTGAAATAAAAGTAGAACAATCGGACTTTCCCTTGAGTATCCTCCAGTGATACCGTACTGCCATCTACATTTTCCATAGAAAAGGATTGGATTTCACGAATCTCGGGTAATTTTTCCTTACTGGCAAATACGGTGCCCCACATCAGATACACAGCCATTATCAGTGCGAGCCCGAGCAGCATCCATGTCCATTTGTACTTTTTCAGCATCTTCCTCGTCCCTTCTGTATCTCCTCTTATGAATACGCATACATATGTGAACCTAAAATCACGTTTGTTTCGCTTCATCCATCTACTGTGACATATGTATTCAAAGAAACCTACTTTTTATGAGATTCTATATTATTGTAACGGTTAAAAGGAACAATGCCCATAAATTATTTTAGCGTTGTATATCATTCGAATAGTATCGTACGTTCTCTGGCGATTTTTCTCACTGTATCCGATATAAAGTTTATCATAAGAACTGCCAAAATAGTTTGACAAACTACGTACATTTATTGGGTATGTCACAGGTAATTGTCATAACTTTGAAATTAGGGATGTTTTGCATCCTGACAGACGGATATTATACACTATATATGGGTATCACCTAGATAGAGAAGTAATATGCCTTAGAACGATACACCACACAAAGGAGACGTTTATGGATACCTCTACACATTTTGTCATGGGGATTGGTCTAGCCGGTCTGGCTTATGTCGATCCTGTTGTCGCGGCTAGTCCCATGCTTGCAGCTGCGGTAATGGTTGGCACGATCGCCGGTTCTCAGGCCCCAGACATCGATACTGCGTTACGTCTCAAAAGCAATTCGCTTTACATTCGGAATCATCGGGGCTTGTCACACTCTCTGCCATTTCTCCTGTTATGGGTTTTGCTCATCACCGGCGTCATTGCATTGATATTCCCTGGTGTCCCTATTGGACACGTTGCCACGTGGACCGCTGTGGCCGTAGGCTTTCACGTATTCACCGATCTGTTCAACACCTATGGAACCCAAGCCGCCCGGCCTTTTACGGAACGCTGGATCGCCTGGAACATCATTCATATTTTTGATCCGTTTCTATTCACTACACATGTCATAGCTATCCTGTTATGGGCCTTTGATCTGATCGCCCCTGCACCACTCTTCGTTACGTTGTATAGTTTGACCGGTTTATATTATATATGGCGAACGATTGCTCGTGCACAAGCAGTCAGAAAAGTAAGACGTCTCGACAACAGCCCAGAGCAGGCAAGATACATCGTCATTCCAACGATATCCTGGAACCGCTGGCATGTGGTTAAACGAGTTGAGGACGGCAGTTATGTGATCGGTAAAATGGATGGTTCTAATCTGGTATGGAGTCTGCACGCCTCGTCTTCTACTCATGCGGCCGTTGCTGCTTCACGCAAATCACCGGAAGTTAGTGCCTTCCTCTATTTCACCTCCTATGCGGTGGCAGAGGTTGAAGAACTGCCTGCCGGTTACAAGGTCCGCTGGGCAGATGTACGTTATCGACACCGGAAACAATATCCATTTGTCGCTGTAATTGTGATGGATCGGAATTTTGAAACGATTGATACGTATGTAGGCTGGTTAAGCGATGAGAAAATGGATAAAAAACTTTTATCTGCACGCCCTTGACGAAGTGAGCATGGCAAGGCACAATCAGACATAGGAACTGATACGCGAGAAAGCCCGGAGCGTTTCCGCTCCGGGCTTTCTGTTTATCCTGTTTTGTTGCTGTTGGTTAAAATAAATTATTTGCCAGACCCAGCCAGAGACTGCTCAGCGATTTGTACCAGACGTTTGGTGATATATCCACCCAAAGATCCTGTTTCACGGGAAGTGTAATTACCATAGTAACCGTCTTGTGGGATAGTTACACCCAGTTCCTGTGCAGCCTCGATTTTCAATTGTTGCAGTGCTGAATTTGCCTGAGGTACCACCAAGTTGTTAGAACGAGATCCTTGAGCCATATTTATAATCTCCCTTCAATCTGTGTCTGTAATGTAATTGCAAGCTTGCAAGATTATTATGGCTCTTAGGCTACAGGTTATACGGAGTTTTACTAAATTTGTAGATGGAGGTTTTTCCCAATGAGTAAAGGCTTATCCTTATGGTTCGCATTCTCTTCGATTATTTTGTTAACGGTTTCAGCAATTATGATCTCCTACTCCGGTTGGTTTGCTGCACTGATGTTTGTCCTGTCCATTGCCAACATTGGCTGGGGATTTGTGATTCGTGCCAAAAGAACGTCAGGAAGTTCGCTCGGCTGCTTCTGAGCCCACTTCTTGAGCAGGTCATTTGATAGTTCAATAATGAACGCACAAATAAAGAGGAGTCCTTCAATAGGACTCCTCTTTATTTATGTTAACTATTCATTCCATGAAATATGAAGATCTTGTTCAGCACTACTGTTTACGTCTCGGAACAAATCCCATACGTTCTTTCACTGCATCCAACGTTTGAGCAGCAACTTCTTCTGCACGACGGGCTGACGTATCCAGAACATCCGCCAATTCGCCAGATTCACGAATCTCATTATATCGTTGTTGTAGCGGTTCAATCACAGATACAACCACTTCAGCCAATTCCTTTTTGAATGGACCGTACATCTTGCCTTCATAACGCTCAGCTACTTCTTTAAGCGTCATACCTGCACATTCAGCATATATACTCATCAGATTGCTGACTTCCGGTTTGTTTGCCGGATCATATACGACTTCACGTCCCGAATCTGTAGTGGCACGGCTGATTTTTTTGCGAATGACATCCGGCGGATCCAGCAGGGCAATATAGCTGCCAGCATTAGGGTTACTTTTGCTCATCTTCGAAGAGGCATCGTCAAGTGACATCACCCGTGCACCTACCTGTGGGATATACGGATCTGGAATGGTAAAGTACTCCCCATAACGGTGGTTAAAACGTCCTGCCAGATCACGTGTCAGTTCCAGATGCTGCTTCTGATCCTCACCTACTGGTACAAGGTCAGCATTGTATAACAAAATATCCGCCGCCATTAATGATGGATACACGAACAGTCCGGCACCAACGGAATCTTTACCGGATGATTTATCCTTAAACTGAGTCATGCGTTCAAGCTCACCCATGGAGGTCAGCGTTGTCATCAACCAGCCCAATTCAGCGTGCTGCGGTACATGGGATTGCAGAAATACGTTAGATTTCGACGGATCAATACCTGCTGCAATAAACAGTGCAGCTACCGCTTCCGACTGTTCACGCAATGCTGCTGGCTCCTGAGCCACGGTGATGGCATGAAGATCCACCACCATGAAATGACATTGATAGTCATGCTGGAGTTTTACAAAATTTTTGATTGCACCAATATAGTTGCCCAATGTGAGCTTACCGCTTGGCTGAATACCTGAAAGTACTGTTTTCATTGCACATAACGCCTCCCTGATTGTATATAAAAAAACTCCTGCCATTCTCTGCGAACGCAAAAGGCCCCACATCCGCAAGGGACGTGAGACCGTGGTGCCACCCTTATTCGCTTTTCTTCGACTGCTCTGACCCTGAATCAAGTCAAGCCGAAGAAATGCCTTCATTGTTCCGTAACGTGGATTATACGGCAGACTCTAGTGGGGCAAGCCCATCTCTGGCTTAACCTGTTCAAACCTACACTCAAGGGTCCATTCGGTTAAGAGCTCACACCGGTTCGCATCAACCACCGGCTTTCTGAAGAGGATTCTCTTGGCCTACTTATCCCTGTCATCGATTTCATGTCATTCAATTCTAATAAATGCTTTCAGAGTTCCATCTTAATGCGCACAGGCGCGAATGTCAAAATGAGTTGAACTTTTTTACCCGAGACATCAAAATCTGTTATGATGGAATTGCTTATCCTGTTGCCTGCTTCACACGAAATAGCGCAGGAAATAGCTGGCATGTACACAACGACACGCCTGCAGCAGTAGCTTCATCACAACTGCTTGCAGACAGATTTCAAGTGGGAAAAGGAGCATCGATATGAAACAAGTGACCAAAGGCCAATGGAATGGTTACGACACGTATATCCTACATAGCCGTGAATTGGAAATCACCCTGCTGCCGCGTCTTGGAAATAATATTATTTCTATTCGCGATTTAGTGCAGGACAGAGATGTCGTCCGCCGTCCGGATGAAGACGATCTTGCCTTTTATCTGCAGAAGCCGTACCATTTTGGCGTTCCTCTCCTGATTCCACCAGGGCGCATCCATCGTGGACAATTCGAATATGAAGGCGTTCGTTACCAGTTCGATCAGAACACGGCGAATGACAACCATATTCACGGCCTCCACCGTACCCAATCCTGGTGTGTCAGTGACATTGAGGAAGATGAAGACGGCTGTGCAATTACGACTGAATTACTGACCGAAAATGAAGAGCATTGGATGGCTCAATTCCCGATTCCCCTGAAACTTGAGATGACGTTCAGTCTGCAAAACGCTGTATTTAGCCAGCGTCTGCGAGTCACCAATCTGAGCTCAACACCTGCTCCTTTTGGTATGGGATATCATACATGGTTTTTGTTAGACGGCAAACCTGCCGACTGGACACTGCAATTGCCTGTTTCCGGAATATACGGACAGAATGAAGAACAACTACCGACAGGTGAACTGGAGTCCCTGGGTGAATGGTCTGCTCTTAACGAAGGCATCAATTTGCAGGGACGTAACTGGGATACCCTGTTGAAAGCTACCGAAGGTGAACCGGCTACCGCTTACTTACGCAGGCAAGATGGATATACATTGAAATATTCAGCAGATGAAGCATTTTTCAAACATTGGGTTCTCTTTACCAAAGGTGAATCCGATCAGTTTTTGTGCATTGAACCGTACACTTGGCTCCCGGATGCACCTAATTTGGCTTTATCGGATGAACAAACCGGGTTGATCCGCTTGGAACCGGAACAGCCTGTTGAGTTATTTACACGTATTGAGGTTATACCTCCTACAGACTAAACGAGCTGATCCTCCTCTATTTTGCTTTTACGCTATCACCATATATTTGGATATCCAAATACAACTTGCCGACCCGCATTGGGTCGGCTTTTTTATGTGTCCTGTGCACCGATAGTTATCCATATTTTTCCTTACGCCATATCATGTATATTTCCTTATTCTCTAACCATACTAACATCACCAACCCATAAGGAGGTGACACATATGTACGGAAGTCAAAACCAAGGTAGCGGTAGCCGCTCCAATAACCTGGTCGTTCCCCAAGCAACAGCAGCATTGCAACAATTGAAAATTGAAGCTGCTCAAGAGCTGGGTGTAACTATTCCACAAGATGGTTACTACGGTAACTATACTTCCCGTGAGACAGGTTCTCTGGGTGGATACATCACTAAACGTCTGGTGCAAATCGCTGAGCAGCAATTATCGGGTCGTTCGTAAGCTCGTAATTATTGCTTGAGCCTAAGCAGAATCCAAAAGTAAAAGCGGCCTTCTTCGGAAGTGCCGCTTTCTCTTGTGCAACTAATTAGGAGGTCGACTCCATATCTGAATCCTTGTATGTATTGGTTCTAGGGTAACGAATCATCAGGCTTGCCATATTGTAATTAGACTCCATTGTTGCATCTACCAAAATCATACCTTGTCTTACTGTGAAGTCGTATGATATCTCGCCATGCGTCCAATTGCGTTTGAATTTCAACGTCTCCAGTGCCATTGCCCGGAAAGAAGTTCTCTGGGTTTTGTTTAGCCCCCTTCCTCCACATCCATCTGCCCATCTCGTCCAGCTATCGGATTATGTCGAATACCGAATTTCCCAATTACGTTGTTTCGTATTTGCACAAAAACTACTCCTGAATCTAATCCTGATAACTCATGATCAAGTTCTTTGAATACCAGATCCAACTGTCTCGCTAATGAAAGCTCATCAATTTTCATATTAACACTCTCCTTATATGCTTATAGTCCTATACATCAAGGACTTACGACTCATTATATGACATCATATGTGCTCATTCAACAAACAAAGTCAAAGTTGGGTATTTCTAACTATTATTTGCACAATTAATTGCCATTCCACTCCCTTAAACTGAGCTTTTTCACTCAATTACGACAAAATCTTCGAGAATCGAAAATGAGGACTCAGTACAAAAAGAGGCTGCAATCCCGTGTCTGTTAACAGGGGATTGCAGCCTCTTTCAGATATATTCAACCTATTTTTCGGTCGTCGTCATCTGTAGAAACTGCTCAATATCGGCAATAACCAAGTCCGCAGCATTTTGCCAGAATTCCGGTTGTGTCAGGTCCGTACCCAGATGTTTCTGAGCAAGTTCTTCGACCGTCATACGCCCTGTATCCCGCAATAAATCATCATATTTATCTGCAAATGCTGTACCTTCCTGCTGCGCTCTTGCATAGATTCCCGCACTGAACATATACCCGAACGTGTACGGGAAATTATAGAATGGCACACCAGTCAGATAGAAATGCAGTTTGGATGCCCAGAAATGAGGATGATCTGATGCAAGTACACCGCAGAACGCTTCCTGCTGCGCCTCCACCATTAATTTGGATAATTCGTCCGCGTTGACCAGGCCTTTTTTGCGTTGTTCATAGAAACGATTCTCAAACAGGAACCGGGCATGGATGTTCATAAAGAAAGCCACACTTCGCTGTATCTTGTCTTCCAGCAAAGCCAGCTTCTCTTGCTCATCTGTTGCCGCCTGCACCAGGGCATCTGCTACAATCAGTTCAGCAAACGTGGACGCTGTCTCAGCCACATTCATCGCATAACGTTGATTCAATGCAGGCAGCTCTTCCATAATGTGTTGATGATAACCATGACCAAGTTCATGCGCAAGAGTCGACACATTAGATGGTGTCCCAGAGAAGGTCATGAAAATTCGGGTTGCTTTGCTAAGTGGCAAAGACGTACAGAATCCGCCTGGACGCTTGCCAGGACGGTCTTCTGCTTCGATCCAGCGTTTCTCAAAAGCCATCTCTGCAAACGAGGAAAGTTTAGGACTGAACTTGGCAAACTGTTCAACAATATTGATTGCTGCCTCATCGTAAGTGATTTTGCCACTCGATTTACCTACAGGTGCATCTACGTCGCTCCAGCTGAGCTTGTCTACCCCCAGCAGTTCTGCCTTGCGCTCCAGATATTGAACAAGCGCAGGTTTGGCACCATTAATCACATCCCACATCGTATCCAGTGTCTGACGTGACATCCGGTTGATAGCCAGAGGTTCCTTGAGGATATCATCCCAGCCACGTTTCTCATATAACTTCAGACGGAATCCCGCGAGGTGATTCAGCGTGTCAGCGCAGAAATCTTCGACATCGGTCCAAGCCTGCTCCCAGTTTGCGAATACCGTCTCACGTACATTCCGATCACTATCGCTCAGCTTGTTGGCAGCCTGTCCTGCGGAGAGCATCACCGTTTCCCCATCTTGCTCAAATGGAATGTTCACCTTGCTGACGATCGTGTTGTAGAATTTGCCCCAACCATGGTAACCATCTACACCAAGATCCAGAGCAAGACCTTCCAGTTCAGGCGACAGCTTCTCACGAGCCAGCGTGCGACTCTCGTTCAGTACAAATGCCAGCGGCTGAATATCTTCCCGAGCAATCCAAGCGTCCCACACCGAATCTGATGTCTGACTGAGTGTATTATCGAACTTCGATTTACTGCCGTTCAGCATCGCACCAAGGGAACTGATGGCGCCTTGAAGCTGCGTTGCCTTTTTGTCCTTCTGGTTTTGCGATGAGAGGCAGGATACAAACGCAGAACCTTCCGATACGCGCATATAACAGCTTTGCAGCAGTTCCAAAATCGGATCAAATGCAGCCGTCTCTTCTAATGAAGTCGGTGCAAGTGTTTCGTTCAACAGATGTTGCAGTTTACGTACATCCTCTTCCAGTTCAATCAGATACGCAGCAAATGTCTCGGAGGAAGAACCTCCACTAAAAATGGACTCCAGATCCCATACGGGGTGTAATGGCGTTTTCATTTAATAAGGCACCTCTCTCTATAAATTGGATGGTTAGGATTGAATTAAAAACTGGTTTTCTGTGTGCTGTATCTCTATACTAGAGAAATAGCTACAGAGGTTGTTCAAAAAGTCCACTTTTGATTACGAATCATGCCTAACGGCATCATCAGCATCGAATATGAAATTCAGCCGAAATAAGCGGATGCTTACGAAGGTTGTTTCCTTTGGAAACAATGTAGTTGCTCACGTAGTTTGCCTACGCTCCGCTACTCCATTTCTAGCTTCATTCCATCTTCTCGGTACTGAAAACCAGACTTTTTGAACATGTATTTATAGTAACTTTCAGGAGGTAAACGTATGAAACCTTTACAAGTATCGGCTGATACAGCCGTCAAATTAGCAGAATCCCTGGGCGTACCTTTGGAGCACCTGATGCACATGCCCCAACATATCCTGATGCAGAAGATTGCGGAACTCGCCAAACAAGAAGCCTCCAAACCTTCCGCACCAGAAGGCGAACAAGAATGATTCCATTTGAGAACAGCTGGCCTTACGATATTGTGATGGGAGACATCTATGTACAGCAATGTCCCTACTGTCATGCAAGCAACGTGCTGCTCCCCTCAAACCAAAAGAGCTTGTGCTCATTCGCGAAGGCAAAAAGAAATTACTGGTCTTTCCCTGCTGTAATACAAGCATGACCGTGATCGACAACGACAGTGACTATTTGTTATCCAACCGTCCTGTCCGTAACTAATGCAAGATCAACTTAGAGGGGCTGCGCTTCGCAGCCTCTTTGTCTGTTTCCAGCATCTCTTCAGGGAGTTCCAACTTACTTGAAATCATCTGCTCACGCAGCACAGCCCACTGTTCCCTTGAAGCACGAATCATGGCCGCATCAGTGATCCGCTTGTCATGAATGACCTTGCTGAACCATTGCACTGCTTCATTAAACCGTCCTACCCTACGGTTCAATTCCCCGAGCAAATACAACAGTTTGGCTTCATTGCCACCCGTTCCTTCACGTTCGAACACCTTCACATAGGCTTCAAGGCTAAATTCAAGAAAACGATGTTCCTGTGCATGGTCTTCCATATAACGATACAACCAAGCTATATGATGCAACAGACCAGCGACGACACGATCTTTCTCCTGGATAACCTGTGCGCATAACAAAGCAAGCTTGTACGTAGCCAGCGCCTGGTCCAGTGTCCGTGCTCCGCTATAATCACGTTTTACCCAGCGATTACCGACCTGTTCCTTAAAAGCCTTGCGCTGAGCATCATTCAAATGTTCCGTTGCGTTCTCCGTGGAGGCAAACCCGCACTGCGGACAGATGCGAACCACATAAAAATCTGGATTCTCCAGCTTGTAGTACGCACAAAAATCCGAATCCGTCCGGTAGGGCCTTTTCAAACTCGGTCTTACCCGAGAGGTTTCATACTCGGTTTCGCAATAATGACAGGTCACCTTCACCTTATATAGCGGCTCTAATTCCAATCTCTTCCATCCCTCTCCCGTACGCTTATAATCATATTCGGAACTACGGTGTATTCACAAAATGATGTGCAGGCCCAGATAAACGCTGCAGGATAAATGAATGCAAGGGCTCCTCCACACCGATCTGTGTTAAGGCTTGGTCCATACACGCAAGCCACGCCTCAGCCCGTTCAACCGTCACTTCAAAATGCATATGACGGGCACGCATCATCGGGTGTCCAAACGCCTCGGAAAACAGCCCTGGTCCTCCAAAAACTGAGACAAAAACATATACTGCTTGTCGATGACCGGCTGAATATCTTCCGGGAAAAGCGGAGCCAGCTGCTCATTCTGCTGAACGATCGGATAGAAAGCCTCGACCAGTGCGCGAACACCTTTCTCACCGCCAAGATTGTCATAAATACTCAAACTGGGATTCATTCGTCTGATTCCCCTTTCTGATGTCGAATTTTGCCATATATTACACGTTCCGTGAACATTGTGAAAACAGTAACAATATCCAGGCCCCAAAAGCCTTTATCTCCATTCTATCAAAAAAACCAAAAAGTCCTATATAACATGAAATCATCAGCACATGTAACCTGCCATCTGTATATAGGACTTCTTCAAAACATAACACAAAAAAAGCGCCAACCGCATAGGTAGGCGCACTAGATATTCCATTAATAACTCCGCCAGTCCTCTTCCTCAGAGCGTACCAGCGAGGCACGTATCACATATACAAAAGCACAGACCAGGATTCCGGTGACAAGACTCATGATCATCACTCCATCCGAATTGAATTCCACCTTGGAGACAATTAGGTGACGTTCAGGCGTTTTTCTCATTTTAGCATACATCACTCAAAAACACAGCCACTTTTGCAAGCGCTTTCTACGTATAATTTTGTACTGTTTGTCCACTTTTTTCATATATTGATGGCAATAGACATCACAGACTTCCGCACACCGACCATTCCAAAAATAAAGGAGAAGAATTCATGGCTGCTTCACAACGACTCACCCATGTCCTGGTCACACTCGCTCTCCTGATCCTTTGTGTGTTAATGGTCTTGTATCCAGCGGAAACCTGGCATGCAGGTGTACGCGGACTGTCCATCTGGTGGGACGTATTGTTTCCCTCCCTTTTTCCTTTTTTGGTGCTGTCCGAGCTGCTGCTCGGCTTTGGCATTGTTCACTTTCTAGGTACCTTACTGAATCCACTGATGCGTCCATTGTTTCGTGTTCCCGGAAGCGGTGGTTTTGTATTTGCCGTAAGCTGTGCATCCGGTTATCCTACAGGGGCAAAACTGACCGCTCAGTTATGGGAACAAAAGCTGGTTACCCGGGAAGAAGGAGAACGGCTCGTTGCCTTCACGACATCATCCGATCCGATCTTTATGATTGGAGCCGTATCGGTTGGGTTCTTCCATAATGTCGCCATCGCTCCAGTATTGGTTGCGAGCCATTACGCTGCAGCTTTTCTGGTGGGTATGCTCATGCGTTTTCACGGGGGTACAGCAAAAGGCTCACAGCCAGACATCTCTTCTGCATCTCCATCGGAGGAGACACCTCGAAACAGACTGGTACGGGCCATCTATGCGATGCATGAAGCCAGAAAGGCTGACGGACGGGAATTCGGTGAACTGCTGCGCCAGGCAGTCTCCTCATCCCTTCGCCTTATTATTATCGTAGGAGGGCTGGTTGTATTCTTCTCGGTCATGATGGAGCTGCTTGTACAGACCGGTTGGCTTGGCGGATTATACGGGATAACCGAGCAATTGTTACGACATAGCGGACTGCCTCCATCCTTATCTCCTAGCTTGGTCGGTGGGCTGTTTGAAGTAACGCTGGGGAACAAAGAGGCTGGGAGTGCCGGGGCATCCATCCCACTCGTCTATAAAGTAGCAGCAGCAGCCTTTGTTCTCTCCTGGGGTGGATTATCCGTCCATGCACAGATTATGAGTGTTCTTAGCAACACACCCATGAGATACGGTCCATTTCTATTTGCCAGAGCGATTCATGCGCTAATCGCACCTGTGCTGGTCCTGCTGTTATGGACACCCATGATGGGGCGTTCCTCTTCACCCGTTCTCATGGAGCCCGGTTTCATCCCATCGTTATCAACATATACACCGGACTGGGGACTGATCTTTTTGTCCGGAATGATTGTTTTTGTAAGCCTCATCGTGTTGTTGTTATTCCTTGCGATATTAAGTTCCATTCTCAAGCCTAGACGACATGCCAAAAATAAGTGAACGATTCATCTATATTTAACGGAATATGCGCCCAAACGTTGTGTTCTTTCGCGGAATTGATTATCATCGGTAGTATAATGACCACAAAGGAGCTTTCATCTTGAGATACTATGTTCAAGACCGCGGAGACCAGTTATCGATTGATCTCAGTCAGCAGTTTCATGCGCTGGCGAAGGAAGAAGGGTTCAAGCTGGATGCAGAATCGCCGGAGATTGTTATCTCCATCGGGGGCGATGGTACGATGCTACAGGCATTTCACAATTTCATCGACCGCATTCCGGATATTGCTTTTGTTGGGGTTCATACAGGCCATCTCGGCTTTTACGCCGATTGGAAGAAGGAAGAATTACGCGAGTTAGTCAGGCTGATGAGTGGCAAAGGAGATCCGGAACGTCTCAAACCACGCATTGTACAATACCCGCTATTGGAGCTTGAGATTCGGAAAAAGTCAGGGAATTCCTCTTACATCGCCCTTAATGAATTTACCTTAAAAGGTGTAGACGGTACCGTCGTGGCCCAGGTTGATATTAACGATGTGACATTTGAGATGTTCCGTGGGGATGGCATCTGTGTATCCACGCCATCAGGCAGCACCGCATACAACAAGGCCCTTGGCGGTGCCATGGTTCATCCAACCATCGAGGCCATTCAGATTGCGGAGATTGCATCGATTAATAACCGGGTCTATCGGACACTTGGTTCACCGGTTATTTTGCCCAAGCATCATCATTGTGATATTTTCTCCCGCAAGGATCAGCGGTTATTGATGACCATTGATCATGTGAATGTGATGGTGGAGGATCTGATCTCCGTCCGTTGTCAGGTATCCAGTCACAAGGTCAGTTTCGCGCGTTTCCGCCCTTATCCATTCTGGAACCGGGTTCGCACGGCATTTCTTGACTAAAATAAACACACCAAAAAAGCGGTCCTTCTCAGGAACCGCTTTTTGCTTTGGCTTGAGGCTGATCTTTGCTCTTCTGAAGCACAAAGTACGCACAGCCAAAGTTACAATATTCATTGATATAATCCACCATACTGGCGATCGTGGAATCCTTTGTCGCTTTCGGATGGTTATCACGGTAAAAACCTTTTAACCTTAACTGGCTATAACCCCAGTCTCCGATAATATAATCATAACGCTCCAGCACTTCACTGTAACGATCACGGAAAACCTCTGGATTCCAGCCTTCTTTGTGGTTCTGGACGATTTCATAATTTTTGCCGCCGATCTGTACAATGACCGGTTCTTTGGGCTTTTCTTCAACTGACTCAACAACCGATTCCTGAACCGGCTCCTGGATCTGTTCCTGAAGTTGGTCCTGAATCTGTTCTGTGTTTTTTCTTCTTCCAATCCGGTATCCTCCATCACGCGTGTGTTGCCGCCTGTTCAGCATGTTTGGTAGCCGATTTCACCTGTTCATGCGCATGGTAGGAGCTGCGTACCATCGGGCCAGATTCGACGTGGCTGAATCCACGTTTTAATCCTTCCTGTTTTAATGCAGCAAACTCCTCTGGCGGATAATACTTTTCAACATACAGATGTTTCTCCGATGGCTGCAAATATTGACCAATCGTCATAATATCACAGTTCACCGCACGAAGATCATCCATTGTTGATAAAATTTCATTATATTCCTCACCTACACCAAGCATAATGCTTGATTTCGTTGGGATGTTAGGTTGCATTTCTTTGGCACGAGCAAGCAATTCCAATGAACGTTTATATTTCGCCTTGGCACGTACTTTGTCTGACAACCGCTCAACCGTCTCAATATTGTGATTCAGGATGTCGGGTTTGGCATCCATTACAATCTGCAAAGATTCCCGATCGCCCAGAAAGTCTGGAATGAGTACTTCAACGCTGCACAATGGCAACCGCCGTCGCACGGCCTTTACCGTCTCTGCAAAGATCGTAGCTCCCCGTCTTTCAGATCGTCACGGGCTACACTTGTAATTACGCAGTGTTGCAGATTCATCTGCTCTGCTGCTTCCGCCACACGTTCTGGTTCCTGCAAATCAAGCTCCGTTGGCAAGCCCGTATTCACCGCGCAAAAACGGCATGCCCTTGTGCAAATATCGCCCAAAATCATAAAAGTGGCCGTTCTATTGGCCCAGCATTCATAAATATTCGGACACCGTGCTTCCTCACATACCGTATGCAGCGTTTTGGAACGCATCATCGTTTTCATTTCCTGATAGTTATCGCCGGTTGTCAATTTGATCCGAATCCAATCCGGCTTCGGTTCTTTAACACGTTTAGCCAATGCATAAACCTTCTTTCTACTGAAGTTAGGCTGTTGCTCGGAACATATTATACCATGAAAGCGCTGGAAAAACCCCATTTGTCACATCTTGTGCATTCATGCCCGATATGGACAAGTTGTATAATTCGATTCCCCCAAGAGCTTACATGGATAAAATGAGAACTTTTGAAGAACGCTAACCTTTAGCTTGGTTCATCGGGTACCTTGTATCATTCTAATGGAAAGGGGCTGCTTCCCAGTGCAACAACGCTTGACCTTCAGGCACACGTACCGCTTTTGGATCAAAACATTACTTGCAGGTACTCTGCTTCTCCCATTCTTGCCTGTTGAAGTTTACAGTGAACCCGCTCAGGCCGCTCCCAAACCACAGGCTGCCGAGTTAAAACCCGCAGACATTTTCGCTGCACGTCGCCATTTATATGAAACCATCGGTCAGATGACCCAGATTCCCTGGTACAGGCTTGCTGCCATTGATCAGTATGAACGAACGATTACTCGCGCACATCCAAAGGATCGCAAACATCCGGAGCGGCTTACGGGTATCTTCATGACCCCTCCGGCCTGGAGAGGATGGCTAAATCCCGATGAGACGGATCAACATCCGGAATCCATTCTTTTTTCAAAGGATATGGACGTGATGGTTCAGGAGACGGTATAGCGGATGCCAACAATGATCAGGATGTGCTGTACAGCATGGCTTCTGTTATTCAAGGTTACGGAAACAAGCAAGAGGACTTCAACATTGCCTTGTGGGAATATTATCACAATTCCCGTGCTGTGCAACGGATACAGCAATTCGCGAAGTTATATGAGCATTTTGACAATCTGGATCTATTCGGACATGCCTTTCCAGTCCCGCTTGGAACCAACTACTCTTATCGCAGTACCTGGGGGACGAAACGAAGCTGGGGTGGTTATCGCATTCATGAGGGAACAGATATTTTTGCTCCGCATGGCCTGCCTGTGCGCAGTACCTGTTACGGGGTCGTGGAAATCAAAGGCTGGAATCCGTTTGGCGGCTGGCGCATCGGAATTCGGGATTTGAACAACCATTATCACTATTACGCCCACCTCTCGGGTTTTGACAAAAGTGCACGCATTGGTGAAGTTGTGATCCCTGGTCAGGTTGTAGGTTGGGTTGGCAGTTCAGGTTACGGGAAACCTGGGACACAGGGCAAATTCCCTCCACATCTGCACTATGGGATCTACCGGGACAGCGGACTGCACGAATGGTCGTTCGATCCTTATCCACAGCTGAAACATTGGGAACAGGATGAACGCAAACAAAAGAGCAAGAAAAGTAAGTGAGATGAGGATATGCTCCGTACGTGGAAGCAATTTGCAGTACACCACATGTCTTGACCCAAACCTGTAAATTGGCGGGATTAAGTCGATTCTCTTCGGCTCAGAGTACGATAAGTATTGGAAAAAGGGACCTCTTAGATAGAGGTCCCTTTTTCGCTTTGCTTTAGATATTTGTGTGTATCATGGGTGCGCGTCCTTATTGAGCTGAAATCCCCATTCACATCAGGCAGATCATCCGGCTCAATTTCAAGTTCATTCCCTTGCAAAGGGTTTGACGGCGTCTGTTGCTGGTTCTGGCTAGGGGATTCGTAGTTACTCCATTATCGCTTGATACACCCGTATGACCTGATGGCAGCGCAATAGCTGGGGCATTACTGCCGTTACTGCCCACTGGCTTGCCCTGATTATCGTAATAATACATTGGCACATCCCCGACAACCAGCAGGTAGGAAATCGGGATCTCCGTATCGACCGTTTCGGGCTCCATGTCAAATGGCACCACGACCGCGACCTCAGCAATGATGTGAATGTACACTTCCACCAAAATCATGTTAATACCCGCATTCTGCTGACGGGTGTTCAGGTCCACTTTGACAGCGCCTTGGGGCTCTATACGAACCGGTATACTCGGGCCAAATGAAGCCAGCACCGGACTGCCGAGCGCCTGCCCCAGCGGGATTTTTTCTTTTAACATGTGTACATTCTGCAGCGTGGATTGCACAATATTCATCGTACTTGCGGTGATTCGCATATGCTCATTGTAGTTCAGCATGAAACCGGACACTTTTCCGGCGGTATCCGTCTTCCAATCAATCAGTCCTTCGTTGGTTTTGCCATCTGCAACCTGTGCTGTAATTGCCTTGTTGATCGCTTCGGTCGCAATCTGCTTCACTCTGATCTTGGCCAAGTGCATGATGGGGGCTTCATTTTCTTATCTACATAAGCAAAGCCCTGCATCAAACAAAACGCGGTGACCAATAAAATGATTAACCACATTTTGCGTTTGCCGCTTGGCGGCTTACGGCGTCTCCGGCTTCGCCATTTTCTTCTCATCATCGAAGTGTCCCTCCCCTACGGGATGAGCTATAGGCTATATGTTAACCTTATGCACCGTTGTCCCGAAAAAGAAGGACAGTACGTGGACACTGGATAGAAAGTAACAACAACATTAAAGGGACAAGTACTCCTCGTACTCCTCATTGGCTAAACTAACAGGAAATCGGAAACTACATAAACAGAGATAAAAAAACCTTTCACCCGCAGATTACTCTGCAAGGCGAAAGGTTTTACGTTCAGACCAACCAAAGATTCAGGCCATGTCTATCCTTTTATTTCGGAACAGATTCCCAGTCTTTCAGGAAACGTTCAATTCCGCTGTCCGTCAGTGGGTGTTTCCAAAGTGTCGGCAGAAGCGAACCCGGAATGGTGGCAATATGCGCACCGGAAAGGGCTGCATCCTCTACATGTTTGATATTGCGAATGCTTGCTGCGATAATCTCGGAAGGCAGATCATACATGTCCAGAATAAGACGCAGATCACGAATCAATTTCATACCATCCACCGCAATATCATCCAAGCGACCAACGAATGGACTGATGAAGGTTGCACCGGCTTTCGCAGCCATCAGGCCCTGTGCTGCGGAGAAAATCAGCGTAACATTGGTTTTAATCCCTTTTTGCGTCAACTCATGACAAGCGTACAGCCCATCTTCGGTCATCGGCAATTTAATGACTACATTTGGTGCCCATTCTGCAATTTCATAAGCTTCCTTCAACATATCCTCGGCTTTGAGACCGATGACTTCAGCACTGACCGGGCCTTTAACAACGCCACAGATCTCCTGAATGACTTCTTTAAATACGCGACCTTCTTTGGCAATCAAAGACGGGTTAGTCGTGACTCCATCCACCAGACCCAGACGTTCGATCCGTTTGATTTCTTCCACATTCCCTGTATCCAAGAAAAATTTCATGATATGTTACCTCCACTTGATGAATTCGTAAACACGATATAAGTCATTACCCGATTCTCATCATATGTTAACAGTTATATATAAAATTAATTTTCTCTACAGCGTGACCGCCAAATTCATTACGCAATGCTGCTACCACTTTACCTGTGAATGTGTCTGTCTCCAGGGAACGGTAACGCATCAGCAAGGACAACGCGATAACCGGTGTAGCGGTTTGAAGGTCAAATGCCGTTTCTACCGTCCAACGTCCTTCACCGGAAGAGTGCATTACGCCTTTAATCTCATCGAGGTTTGCATCTTTGGAGAAGGCACGTTCTGTCAGCTCCATCAACCAAGAGCGGATAACGGAACCGTTGTTCCATACGCGAGCCACTTGTTCGAAGTCGAAATCAAATCCACTTTTCTCCAATACGTCAAAACCTTCACCGATGGATGCCATCATACCGTACTCGATACCATTGTGAACCATTTTGAGGAAGTGACCGCTGCCCGCTTTACCAGCATACAGGTAGCCATTCTCCACGGAAGTATCTTTGAATGCCGGTTCAACGATGGCCCAAGCTTCCGGGTCTCCACCGATCATATAACATGCTCCATTACGTGCGCCTTCCATACCGCCAGATGTACCTGCATCCATGTAGTTTATGCCTTTAGTTTTCATCTCTTCGTAGCGACGGATGGATTCTTTGTAGTGGGAGTTACCCGCTTCAATAATGATGTCGCCTTTGGACAACAATGGGCTAACTTCAGCCAGCACAGCGTCTACCACGTTGTGGGGAACCATGATCCACAATACACGTGGGGATTCGAGCGAAGCCACCATCTCTGCGTAAGAAGATACGCCTTCAGCGCCGTATTCTTTCATTTCATTTACTGCTTCAGCGTTCAGGTCAAAAGCAACCACTTCGTGTTTGTGATCAATCAGGTTTCTACCCAGGTTCAATCCCATTTTTCCTAATCCGACAAGTCCAAGTTTCATTTCAAAATCCTCCTGTTATGAACAATGTTTAAATTTCATGTGCGCTCAATATTAAAAATAAGTGCTTAACGTTTGGCGAAGTAACCGTTCCGGTAACGAATCGTTCTTTTGATCGCTGTTATCCCCAGATTTTTTGAATCTCCTATATAGGAGAAAATCCGGGGATAAAGGCGAACGCTTTGCTTCTACAGAATCGATTTCGTCCCCTACACTACATTCTCAGCGTTTAAGCCAACCCATTTTCAAAACTGAACAGCTAATCTATATTCAAAAATTTTCACGGCCTTCCGGCAAACATAACCGGAAGGGCTTATGCAAAATTGGAACGGTATAATTCGTAATAGATACTGTGTTATATCAACAATTTACCTTCGATCCAACTCGCTTCTGAGTTCAAGCTCTAAGGTAATAAAACATCTCGTTCTATATCCTGTTGACTTGGAAGAAGCATTTGGATTGTGCAAAATGTTCATGGGTGAGCAGAACGGATTGTACTGTTGTTTTTACTATTGTGTTCTCTTATGCTCGCTTTTTCGTTTCACTTACCACCAACGGTAGCCGTCTGCTGCTGTCAGGCGATCTGCTGACTCTGGTCCATGCGAACCTGCACTGTACGTATCCAGTGGCACGCTGCCAGCTTCGAATGCTTCCTGAATCGGTTGCACCCATTGCCATGCCAGCTCCACTTCGTTCCAGTGAGCAAAGAAGGTGGAATCTCCACGCATCGCATCAAAGATCAGATTCTCGTATGCTTCAGGGATATTACGTTTACCGGAGTTGAAGGTCATATGCATTGGTTCCACTTCACCATGGTTCAACGGATTCTTCGCATTTAATTGAAGGGAAATACTTTCTCCCGGACCAATTTCAATCGTAAGCAGGTTAGGTTCCGTTGTATTCTCGGATTCATGCCCCGTTTTGAGTGGAGACTTGAATTCAACAACGATTCTGGTGGATTTCTCAGCCAGGCGTTTACCTGTACGGATATAAAATGGAACCTCGCTCCAGAACGGATCATCGATCCAAAGTCTTGCGGCAACATAGGTCTCGTTCTGAGATCCGGCTGGGATGCCAGGCTCGTCCAGATATCCAACAACCGAAGCGCCTTGCAGCTCACCTGCTGCATATTGCGCCCGAACAACTTCAGAAGCGATATTTTCTTTTGTCAACGGACGAAGTGCTTCAGCAATTTTTTGTTTTTTGAATTGAATTTCTTCCGGTGTGCAACGTTTTGGCAAATGCAAACCAATCATCATCAGCAACTGAAGCATATGGTTCTGGAACATGTCACGAAGGGCACCGCTTTGGTCGTAATACGCGGCACGTTCTTCAACACCCACCGTCTCACTTGCCGTGATTTGTACATTGGCAATATAACGGTTAGACCACAACGCCTGAATTACCGGATTTGCATAGGTGAGCGTCTCAATATTTTGAACCATCGGTTTACCGAGGAAATGGTCAATGCGATAGATCTCTTCTTCCGCAAAGGTATTGCTCAGTTTTTCGTTCAGATCACGAGCCGATTGCAGATCGTGTCCGAATGGTTTTTCGATAATCAGTTTCTTCCAGCCTTTGGTGTTACCCAGGCCACTTTCTTGAATGTTTAATGCGATTGGCTCAAAGAATTCCGGTGCCACCGACATGTAGAACATGCGGTTTTCGGGAATGTTAAGCTCTTGTTCACGCTGTTGAACCAACTCCAACAGTTTGGTGTAATCTTCAAGCTTCGTATTATTTAAAGAACAATAACGGAAAGCTCCAATGAAATCACGAACCTGAGATGCTTCTTCTGGCGTCTGACGTGAGAATTCGTGCAGTGACTTTTCAACATTGGCCTGGAAGTCCATATCCGACAATTCACGTCGTCCCAATCCGATAACGGAGAAAGATTTCGGCATTTTCTGATCCATGTACAAGTTATATAATGCAGGGTAAATCTTGCGTTTGGCTAAATCGCCTGTTGCCCCGAACAGGACAAATGTCATTGCATCCATTGGAGTGCCTCCTGTGATCTGTGCAGTATAGTATATGATGTTGCAAAATGTTCAAATCCAAGCATGACAAAAGACGGAATAAGTGGGTGTGTTCCCCGCCTTGCCTCCGTTTATATAGCGCACCTGAATTCAACCATGGAACATTCCTTCTCTCCACAACCTGTTTATAGGTTATAAATTGTAACCATTTGAATTAACGTTACCCATATTACACCTGTCGTCACAATTCGTCAACAATCGTGTCGAACCTGTGAACTCCAGTGTTTATAGGGTTTTTATTTGATGATAACGCTTTATGTGGTAAGATTAAGAACAATTGGTATGTGACATTTTACACATATGGCCTGTGGACAAGTAGGTTACAATAAGTATACTAATGATATTACAAGCAATACTAAATCAAAGGAGTACAATCATGAGCGATGATGAGAATGCCAAGCAAATATGTACAAAAGTGGAACAATCTTATCAGATCATTGGCCGAAAATGGGTAGCCCTCATTATCCATGCGTTGATGGAGGAACCCAAACGCTTCAGTGAGATTCACGCTTATATCCCTGACTTGAGCAAACGTGTGTTAAATGAGCGAATGAAGGAATTGGAGGAAGAAGGACTTGTGGTTCGCCATGTGGTCACGGAACGTCCAGTTCGAACTGAATATATGTTGTCACGAAAAGGCACGGAACTGGGGAGAGCATTAAGCGCCGTGGAACGTTGGGCTGATAAGTGGCTGTAACAACTTGAGGAATCCTTAAGGTTTATTTAGCTTGAAGGTTACCGATGTGCAATCCCGGAGGTGGAGTATCGCATTTAGCAACTGGCTAGTGCAATCCACAGCCGGGATTTATTTAATTCAAACGGTAAATACAAAATGTGTATAGAGACGTAATAACGCTATTATTTTGCAAACCAAATGAATGCTTACTGTTCCGTTCAAATTGTTGCTGATAATACAGCGGGCTCGTCCCGGCAGATTTGCGAAATAACTGGAAATCCGATTCACTTGAAATTCCGCACGTCTGCCACTCTTTTTCATCAAAAGTGTTATTGTCTCAGGGAGAAAATAGGCTTGCTTCAACCTCTGGACTTAACCTAGTCCGTTATGCTACTACCTGTGTCTTGATGAAAATGCGGTAAGCATACGATTTGGGCAGGTGAACATCTGCCGCTATCTGGTCTAATCTGATCTCATATTTGAAATGCTCTTCAATCCATTGCATCCTCTTCTCCAAGTTTCTCAAATGACGTGAATCCGCTAACTGCGAAAGCGTTTCATTTTCTCCCTCTTTTTATTGATCTAATCCATGACTATGGAGATTATTATCTTGAAGCGATTGCGAGTTAAATGGATGGAAAAACCGGGTGTATTAATTTTTTATCGTGAGGTAGGTGTAATGGATCTAGTACAAAAAAGATGCCCATTCTCACTTATGTGAGGAGCATCTTTTTCACGTAAAATACTACGAATTCAACTTGCTCCCAAGCGTAATACTCGAATCCTCGAAGTTCTCCACCGTCGTCTTCTTTTCATAAAAGTGTACGGCATGTTGCATAATTCCTTCTCTTGTGTAAAACGCGTCTTCCGCCCCAAGTGGAAAAACAACCTTTTCTCCCGTACTTGCCGACTTATAGATACCCACAATCAGTTCAAGTGTATTCCGGCCACTTTGGCCATCCACCAGAAGGGTGATCCTGTCTCAATAGCGTTTAACACATTCTCAACTTGCCCAGCGTGACCGACATGAATAACATCCGGTAATTCGTCAGCGAGCTTCTGAATCTGCTGTTCCAACTCTTGATTGGGTTCCGGAAATCCGTTATTCCGCGCGGTAGAAGCAACCACTTTCCAAGGTGCAGATACTCGGGCTTCTTTCCCTGAAAAATTAACTGCTGCTCCTCTCCGTGATGTACGACAGAACTGGTAATCATGCCAAGCGCCCCTTCCTGGAAGCGAAGCATCGCCATGGATATATCCTCGACTTCGGCATTATCATGTGCCGTATTTGCCATCATGGCCTGCAATTCCAATGGAGGTCCCATCATCCAAAGCATGGCATCAATATGATGCACTGCATGATTGAGGGTGCAGCCTCCGCCTTCTTTTTCCCATGTCCCGCGCCACCACAGATCATAATAATTGTGACCCCGCCACCAGAAAGAATCAACCTGCACATGTACGATGGGGCCCATCCGTTTACTGTCTAGCACACCTTTCAGTTTCATCATCGGTGTTGTAAACCGATTCTGTGCTACTACAGATAGTAACTTGCCACTTTTTTGCGCTGCTCTCAACATCAGATCCGCTTCCTCCAGGGAAGAGGCCATCGGTTTTTCGACCAACACATGCGCACCTGCTTGCATGAAATCACACGCAATGGGAGCGTGCGTATACGGCGGCGTACAGACTGATACCAGATCAATGTTTTGAGCAAGTAACTCTGTGTAATCCGTGACGGCTTGTGCACCTTCCAGACCATATTCATTAATTCGCTTCTGTGCTTTTTCAACGTACATATCGACCACAGCAACAATCTGACATCGCTCAGGGAACGCCAAATATGCTGAGATATGTGCTCCACTAATTGCACCTGCTCCGATAATCGCTACTTTTAACATCGTTGCATACCTCCCTTATTCCCTTCACAATACACAATAATAAAGCGCTTTTATGCGTTCATCTTGTGCTAAAATAAAACTATCTTGCGCATGATAAGGAGGCATTCATGATGTCTATCATCCTGGGAGAACAATTTAATCTGGCCTGTCGTCGGACATCCAACACTACGTTTCGCGAAGTGTTCCATGCTCATTCGCAGCTGGAGATAACCTATATTCACGAAGGATATGGGCAGTTGATAACCGAAGGTCAGGTTTTCTCCCTTGAACCCGGTATGCTCATGATTTTTCGACCTTTTCAATTGCACCACATCCAGATTCAGGTATCCAGACAGCAGCCTTTCATTCGAAATGTACTCATGGTTGAACTTGATCTACTGAAGGCACATTGGCCCCAATTTATTGTTACTCACGACTTCATACAGGATCTGCTGGAAGAGCAATCCCCCATTCAGCCCATCCGACTTGCTGCCACATCCCCACTCGTTCAACGAATGGAACAATATGCAGATACGTATCCAGGTCTGCTTCCTCATGAAATAGAGGAGGATACACGCCTCTTTTTATTGGATCTGCTCGCACAACTTCGCTATCTGTGGCAGGACGGGCAGCAACACCGCTCCCAAGATGTACTCTCGTCCAGTGCAAACGTTCTTCACCCTCATGCCGAAGCCATCATGCAATGGATTGAGGAGCATTACCAAGAGCCTTTTCGTTTGGAGCATATCGCAGATACACTTCATCTGTCCCCCTATCATCTATCTCATGTATTCAAAAAAGCGACTGGCACCACGATTGTTGCTTATGCTCAAGCTACCCGCATTCGTCATGCCTGTGTGCTGCTCACCCGTTCCTCGCTCACCGTTCCCGAAATCGGTCACCGTGTCGGTATGACCAGCCCCTCCTACTTTTGCAAAGTATTCCGTACTGCCACAGGCTCTACGCCGCATCAGTATCGGCTGAAGGTGCAGGAGGAAGTAACAGTCACAACAACAAGAACGAAGCGAAAAATTCACTTCTCCGCTTCTTCTCCACTTTCACAGTTCACCCGAATTAACGCAAATTGAGCTCTAACCGTTTCAAATAGGGGATTAGGCGTCTCTCTAGCTGGTTTAAATCATCCTTCTGCTCCGCCGACAAACGTTCCTCATGAATACTTCCATCCTTGTCCATCACCATAACTTTGTATTTCTTCATTTGTTCATAGACAGACTTGAACTCACGATATTGTTCCTTGGTAAATGTCTTCTCTGCCTGTTCCAACTGTTCCGTCCAAAATTGCTCCTCGTCCATCCGTTTTTTGGAGGACCCTACACTCACAGCTTCCAGCTTCTCGAAAAACGGTTCCAGCTCAGCTGCAAGAAGGTTATATCGTTCCTGCTCCACTGTACTCCACTGCTCTGGATGCATATTGCCCTGAGAATCGGCATACTTCACGGCCATTTGCCCTAATTGCTTTAGCAAGTCCATATATTGAACAAATTCTTCTTCGCTGAAATGGGCCTTGGCCGTCTGCAACTTTGCTTCCAACCTCATATAATCCTCAGCTGTTCCCCCATAGCTGTGATGTTTTCCTGTGAACCATATATTCCGTCTGCGAGATAGGTGTACCCTGCGTAGGCACCGGTGGGAATAATGAGTACAGCAGCCAAGAGCCCCGTGACCAGCCATTTTTTTCGATATCTTCTGATGTGTGAATCACTTCGAATACTATCCATCATTTTGTGTTTAATACTCGCAGAGATGGACCAGTCTTTGGTTTCTTCCTGGTAGGCTGTTCGCAACTGTTCATCGAGTTTCATGCAGATCCTCCACCTTTCCCCGCAATCTTGGATTCATCTTCTCTTTTGTCTCAACTTCGCCAGCGCCGCATGTATGCGCGATTTCACAGTTCCAAGCGGAATTGCCAATATGCCAGCAATCTCCTCTTGCGTATATTCATTTAAATAATGAAGTGTAACCACCTGCTGTAGCTTGTACGGCAAACGGCGGACCTGTTCCAGCAGAGGTCGATTTGCCAGTTTGTTGACCAGATCAGTGGAAAAATCATATTCTAGTCCCACGTCAGATTTTTCGATCCGCTTGCCAAACCGAAACTGCATCAATCTTTTGCGTCGATAACTCTGAACCTGTCGCATCGTCACACCCATTAACCAGGGACGAAAAGCACGCTCCGCATCATATCGCGCCAATGATCGATACGCCTGAATGTAAATCTCCTGTACCACATCCTCCGCGTCAGACTTGTCCTTGATGAGAAATCGCACAGTTTGATATACCCCCTTCACTGTTTTCTCATATAAATCTCCATATGCTTCTTCATGCCCCGCACGTATTAACGTTACAAGTTTTATGTACTCATCATGCTCACTCATTATCCATCCCCTTCCTCCTTACACTATATATTGGCATGCCAGTATTATTTCGTTCGATTTATTTATTTAATGGGTAGGTATATCTGAATCTGATACAAAAAAAGACCTCTGGTGTGTATCATGATATAATATACCTAATTTTGATATAACTGGAGGTTTTTCGTCTGAGTTATAAGATTCCCTTTGGTCTTTTGATATTATCTATTTCGATCATCGGATTTGTAATCGCCAGAAGCAACTTTGAGGCCTACGCTACGGTATATAGACTTATTGGGATCTTGGTTATCTTATCTTCTTACTTCTTTTTCTTGCGAGAGCGGATATAAGGGAGTAACTTAGCAGGGGTGGTCACTACTGTAATGAAACTTTTCAGCAAATTGTACTCAGAATATCTCCTGATTCCACGACCTTTACGTTTACTGTTTCTATGGGGATGGATTGTTTTGTTTATTGTTGCTGGTATAAAATTCAACTGGTTCTATTTCCTACAATAATCTGATTTCAAAAAATCCTTGCTTATCGGACATAAAAAAGAGCTGAGTCGTCATTATGACGTCTCGGCTCTTCTTTGATGCTCATCCTCTTCCTTGCAGATAAAGATATAGATAATCAACTCGAGCTCACTTATAAGTTCCTTTTCGAGACAAGCTTTATTTGATATTCAGAAATTCATATCACTTGATCACCGCTCCTGAGTATGTCCACCTATTCAAGTCTTGCCAGTACGTTGGCAAGGCTTTTTCTCTTTAACGTAGTTGTGTGGCTTTGCTTATGTATTCTTTAGATTTTCTTCAGATTTATGCTCATTAATTCCTTAGTTTTTTTCATTAAGATTGCTATATCAACAAGAGAGGAGGCAAAACAATGATCAGTAATACGATCTTAGAGCTACTTCATCAGTATGGATATCTGATTTTTTATTTTGCCTTCTCATTGGGGCCTTTCGGGATTCCAATTCCAAATGAAATCACGATTATCAGCGGTGCCATTTTGAGCCACACAGGAGTTATCAATTCATGGATCACATACTTCTGTATTTTATCAGGACTATTAACGGCCATTACCTTTGCTTATTTTGCAGGAAGTTATTTGGAACCAAGATAAAACACAGATTTCAACATCATAAACACTTTGTCAAGGCTGAACTGATTCTAAATAAGAGTGGCAATTGGGCGATGTGCATCGGTTTGTTCATTCCAATCGTGCGATATGTTCTCCCTTTGGTGATGGGACTCAGTGGCGTGCAGTATAGAAAATTTGCTCTTATATCCTATTCCAGTGCCTTGTTATGGACCATAACATATTTTACAGCGGGAATCTACTTCGGCGGTCCCATTCTTTCTACGCTGCAATTATTACATCTCTAACTGGTTTTGATAACAGACCATCACATATACGGAGGAACCACAATCATGAATTCCAATGAATCCATTTTATTTCTGAAAAGCTTTCTTCAAAGCCCTAAACATGTTGGTAGCATCATACCCAGTTCCCGGTTTCTCGCCAACAAAATGGTGAAGCAAGCCTCTTGGCTAGAGGCCAAAGCAGTCGCCGAGCTCGGATCGGGTACAGGTGCTGTCACTCGTTATATTCTACAAGAGGTGCAGGGTTCAACGAAGGTGTTGTTGTTTGAGATGAACGAAACGATGAGGAATACTCTTAAGACGGCATACCCGGAGTTCTCCTGTTATCCAGACGCCGCTCGATTAGTGGAATCCATGAAGCAAGAGGGCGTTCAGCAACTGGATTACATTTTTAGCGGATTGCCCTTCTTCAACTTTGAGCCTGAATTAAGAAATACGTTGGTAGACCAGATCAATAAGGCACTCAAACCTGGAGGGTTATTCATCGCCTTTCAATATTCACTTCAAATGAAAAAAACATTATCGGAGCACTTTATCATCGAAAAAATAGAATTAGTGACTTTGAATATCCCACCTGCGTTCGTTTATGTCTGTCGCAAAAAGGAAACAATTTAAACATCTTAGGCTATCGTTTACACTGATATTATCCTCTTTATAAGAAATATAAATTAATTTAAAACAGGTCATAAAAGGAGTGTTGAATTGTGAATACCGTTCTCGTGGTTGATGATGAACCCGATATCCGTGATGTCATTCATGTCTATTTACGTAACGAAGGATATCAGGTCATTGAAGCAACCAATGGTGAGGAAGCGCTAAATATTATCAAAACAACATCGGTCCAACTCGTAATACTGGATGTCATGATGCCCATCATGGACGGAATCAAAGCCTGCTTCAAAATAAGAGAAGTATCATCCACTCCCATTATTATGTTATCCGCCAAGGAAGAAGACATTGATAAAATCACGGGCCTGACTACCGGGGCCGATGATTACATGGTCAAACCGTTTAATCCATTAGAGTTACTTGCTCGCGTTAAAGCTCAGTTACGACGTCAAACACTGATCGGGAAACCAGAATCCAATTCACTTATTTTAATCAAGGACCTTGTCATTGATACGAGTAAACATTCTGTGAAGCTCAAAGATAATGACATTTCGCTTACACCATTAGAGTTTTCCATTCTGGTGTTGCTTGCCAGCCATCCTGGACAAGTATTTAGCTCCGAGAAAATTTACGAAACCGTATGGAAAGAGCCTTACGGGTATTCGGATAATACGGTGATGGTTCACATTCGTAACCTGCGAGAGAAATTGGAAGTAAATCCGCGGGAACCTCAGTACATTAAAACGGTATGGGGAGTGGGATATAAAATTGATTAAACGATTACCACAGTTTAAAAAAGATACAGATTAACATCCTATATCAAATGTTGATCAGTTTATTGATTTCGTTTGTTGGCTCTGTGGGTGTAAATAATATGTTAATCATAGGTGCCGCAAAAATTAGTGAAAGATTTAATTGGCCTTCGCTTCTCTACATTTTTCCTTACGTTCTAACACCAATCTTCATCGTAATTTTCACGTTAATTTTTTTGTTTTTCACACGAAAAATTGTGAGAGATCTCATTACATTAGAGCAAGGGCTTCAAATCATATCCGAAGGAAATCTGAATTACAGGGTGCCCGTTGATCGAGAAGATGAACTTGGGCGAGTCGCTTCCAATATTAATCACATGACAGAACAGTTAAAGCAACAGATTGCCAAAGAACGTGAATTGGAGCAATCCAAGATGGATATGATCACTGGCATCTCACATGACCTGCGTACACCGCTTACTAGCATAATTGGATATATTGAGCTACTAAGAACAGAATCCTTTCAAGACAAAGCAGAGTATGACCGCTTCATTCAAAACACCTATAACAAAGCAACGCATTTGAAGAAGTTACTTGATGATTTATTTGAATACACACGTCTTAACGAAGTAAACACCCAATTGGATTTGAAAAATGTTGACCTCTGTCAGCTATTGGACCAATTGTTGTTTGAATTCGAACCTTTAGCTCAGGAGCATGGGATTCTTATTGAAAAAACACTCGGTAATGCTCCAATCATGGTTTCCCTGGATAGTGATAAGATCGCTCGAGCCATCGACAATCTCCTCATGAATGCACTAAAGTATTCCTTTAAACCGGGCACGATTTATGTCCGAATGAGGGTGCAGCATAATCACGTTACCATTGAAGTAGAGAATAAAGGCATACCACTAACGATAGAACAAAAAAACAGACTGTTTGATCGCTTTTATAAGGTGGATTATTCGAGGAATAGCGAAGGTATTCAATCAGGATCTGGTCTGGGACTTTCTATTGCGAGAAACATTGCGGATTTACATCAGGGGACTTTAACACTAAAACATACGCGTAACGTATTTATATTCCAACTAAGCTTGCCTTCCAACATCAAGTGAACCATCAATGAATTCAACCATGGAGGATACCGCGATGAAAACATCGGAACCACTTCTTTTCCTGCAAGGATTTCTGAGGAATCCCAAACGAGTAGGCAGTCTCCTGCCCAGTTCCAAATGTCTAGCCCGTAAAATCGTCCAGTCTGTACGATGGGATGAGGTTAGAACCATGGCTGAGCTGGGGCCAGGAACAGGGGCCGTCACACGTCTCATGAGAGCACATTTACCGAAATCTGCAACCGTGTTTTTATTTGAAAGGGACCCCAAAATGAGAAGTAATCTGAAGAAAACATATCCTGAATTCATGTTCCATTCGAATGCTTCCTATCTATTAAAAAGGATTAATCAAGAACATATTCATCAGTTGGATAGCATCATCTGCGGACTGCCCTTTTTTAATTTTTCCAGAGAAATGAGACAAAACATCCTGTCACAGATCCATACAGCGCTCCGACCTGGAGGCACCTTAGTGTTATATCAGTACTCACTTCATATGAAGAAACAATTAGCTGAGTCATTTGAGATAGAGAAAATTCAATTTGTGCCTTTCAGTTTCCCTCCTGTATTTGTGTATGTTTGTCGTAGAAGGCCCGATGAAGAACAACATGAAACGATCGAATTGGGAAAGATCTGATTTATCCTCTACAATTGTTTAATGTCCTGTCTTGTCTTGGGAGGATCTTATCATTCGAGTCATCATCTTACGCGGCAACAACCGCGGCATAAACGCGATGAATCGGTTTCGAGCACCAGGCATAATTAACGTCTTGCCACGTAAGAAGCCTCGATACCCTTCTTCGGCCACCTGTCCGGCTTCCATAATTGGGCCCTGCAACATCTTCGAGACACCCATACCCGAACGATCCACAAATCCGGTAGATGTCAGGCCTGGGCACAGTGCGGTCACCGTAACGCCCGTTCCGCTTACTTCATTCTCCAGTGCCTCGGTGAACGATAGCACATATGCCTTTGTTGCATAATATACCGACATCATCGGTCCAGGGAAAAAACCTACCAACGAAGCCACATTCATCACGCCGCCGTGCCCACGTTGGATCATATCCGGCAAGAATAGCTTTGTCATGATGGTTAAAGCCTTGATATTCACGTCAATCATATTAACTTCTTGCTCCATATCCGTTTCCATAAACGTCCCGAACAGACCGAAGCCCGCATTGTTTACAAGATAGTCAACAACAATCCCCTTTTCCTTCAGCTCATTATAAATCTCCTGTGGTACCCCAGGTGCTGCTACATCTTTGGCAATAACCGTCGCCTGAATGCCATACTTTTTCTGATACTCCTGAGCTAGATCCTGTATTTTACCCTCACTTCGTGCTACCAGCACAATATGATGTCCACCTTTGGCAAACCGATCCGCTAACTCTTTACCGATCCCACCCGATACCCCTGTGATTAGAACTGTCTTTCTCATATCGTTACCTGCCTCTCTTTTCTATAAAATATGTTTCATCTGGAACACCCATATTAGAACGAACATTCTTTTAATGTAAAAAAATAGACTACCTTAGTATGAAATCCGTGGATAGCATCGCTATACGAAGAAGTTTTTCCTTGGTCATCGAAGTCTTGGCCATCCCCCTTAACCCAATGCTAACGTTATGCAGATATTCCGCCAATACCTCGGCGTTGTACTCCGTTGTGAATTCACCTTCTTGCTGTCCCCACACAATAATGTCCTTGATTAGTTTCTCCGTATTTGCAAACATCTCCGTCGACCGGTGGTTCATGTCGTCATCGCGTGCCGCCAATTCTACCGTCGAATTGACAATAAAGCAGCCTGATGCTGGAGATTCCTCTCCATGAATTAAAGAAAGAAATATAAACTGAAGTGCTTCCGTTGCCGTTTGAGAACGCTTTACGCCTGCTGCAAGGGCTGAGCTGATTTTGTGATCATACAGATCTACTGTCTTTAGAAATAAGGTGTGTTTGTCACCAAATGTGTCATACAAACTTTTACGATGAATTCCCATATGATTAACCAGATCCGTCATAGATGTCTTCTCATAGCCTTGTTCCCAAAAAGTCTCATCGCTTTATCCAGTACAACAGACTCTTCGAACTCTTTGCTTCTCGCCATTGGCTTCCTCCTGTTCAGAAAACGAACATTGAATAGCATGAGCATCATCTTAACGAGCCTTTAAAAGGTAACAATGACTTTGCCCTGGGAGTGACCCGTGGATACTTTAATCAATGCCTTTTCAATGTCATCAAACGTATACGTAGAATCGATCGAAGGTTTAATGTCTTCTTTTTCTACAAGAGCTGTGATTTCTTGCAATTGAACTCCACTGGAGTGCACAAATAAAAAACGATATTCATTTTGATTCTTACGCGCTAAAGAATCCAGGCGTGCACCTACGAGACCAAACAATGCTCTTTTCCACAACGGGAATTGACTGTCCACTGCAAAGCGATAATTGGGTCCTGCCTTCAAAGAGACTAATTTGCCCTGTGGTTTCAAAATGCTCAGTTCAGCTTTGATCTCGTCCGCACCCAAAGTGTCAATGACATAATCGATATCGGACAGAATATCAGCATACTGCTCGGTCTTATAATCAATGAATTGATCTGCTCCAATGGATAAACTACGTGCTCTGCCCCTCTCACTACCACTTGTAATAACCGTTAATCCCATGGACTTGGCAATCGGGATGGCCATCGCACCGAATCCACCAGTTCCGCCAGGTATAAACAACTTTTTATTCGGTTCAGCTCGGAGTACATCATGCAATGCTTGATACGCGGTCAAGGCAGTAAGGGGTACCGCAGCAGCTTCGATAAAAGACAGATTTTCAGGCATCATGGATAAGGCATCCTCATGCACAGCTGCATATTCAGCAAAAGCACCAATTTTATTCAGTGGCAACCTGGTATAAACCGAATCCCCCACTTTAAAATTCAAAACATCATCACCGACGGCTTCAATGACACCCGATAATTCATTCCCTAAAGTTAGAGGTAGCTTATAGTCGGCAATCATCCGAACACTGCCATTCATATTCAAGATATCCAGCGGATTTACACCCGCAGCTTTTACTCTGACAAGGACCTCATGGCTCTGAATCTGAGGTGTCTCAATATTATTGATTTCCACTTGGATTTTTTAGAGTATTTCTGTATTTGAGCTGCTCTCATCATTTAGCTTCTTCCTTTGCTTATAGACTATATAAGTTGAACTAAAGATTATTTACACTGACACTACGATGACAGAACAACCTTCCAATCGCTGTTATCGTGTAAAATGATTAGTTCAACTTATGTAGGAACATGGCGCGCAATGTTCAGTTGTACGCCATGCTCCATACTTGTGCTAGTGTAGCCCCTCTTGCGACTTTAACTCTTCCAACGTAGGATAATCCGTGTAGCCCTTACTTCCCAATCCAAAGAATGTTGTCGGATCTGCTTCATTCAGTGGCGCACTTTGTTGAAGTCGTTCCACCAAATCTGGATTAGCTAAGGACCATACACCTACAGGTACCACATCAGCGAGACCACGATCTATATCGACACTGAGATCATCCAACGTTCTTCCAGCCCGATTGACCAACAATGGATTTTGCCAGATCGAACGAATGTCTTGGAGTAGGTTCTCATCTCCAAGATGCATAACATGAAGGTAAGCCAAATCCAATTGAGCTAATTCTTTTACAAGGTAGCGATACAGATCAGGACCTTGTTCGCCATCTTGAATTCCACCCAGCGGTGTCCCTGGTGAGATACGGAAGCCTGTTCGTTCTGCCCCTATTTCCTCCACGATGGCTTTGGTTACTTCAATCGCAAAGCGAGCACGATTTTCAATAGATCCGCCATACTCATCTGTGCGTGTATTCGAATTTTCTCCTAAAAATTGATTGATCAAGTATCCGTTGGCCCCATGAATCTCAACGCCATCCGCCCCTGCTTCAATCGCTGCGGCTGCTGCTTTTCGGAAATCGGCAATGGTCGTTTGAATATCCTCCTGACTCAATTCACGGGGAACGGGGATATCCTGCATCCCTGTAGCCGTAAACATTTCTACACCCGGTGCGATTGCTGATGGAGCAACCGGTTGACG
Source organism: Paenibacillus sp. OVF10 (assembly GCA_022836915.1). GTDB lineage: Bacteria > Bacillota > Bacilli > Paenibacillales > Paenibacillaceae > Paenibacillus. Next base: position 6,693,196 of record CP094668.1, read on the forward strand.
ATGATGCGGGGTATTATCTGGATGTGACATGCGACCCGCATGCATTAATTGGATATATACATATCCGCCAGCTTCATGCACCGCATCCGTTACCTTTTTCCATCCTTCAATATGCTTATCGGTGTAGATGCCAGGTGACCACAAGTATCCCTGTCCATCATCGGAAGGTTGTGTTCCTTCCGTAATCAGAAGTCCCATCGTTGCACGCTGAGCATAATAAAGTGCCGCCAACTCTCCAGGTGTACCATCTTCTTGTGCTCGACTGCGTGTCATAGGTGCCATCGCTAGTCGATGAGGCAATTCCATGTTGCCAATCTTTGTTTTACTCCATATCTTTTCCAATGGATTGTACTCTCCTCTTCTTATTTGGGATTTTGTAAATGTATCCTCTAGATTCTGCTGTATTAATTCAATTCTGAAATCACTGGGTAGATTGCACCTGTCAGTTGGAACTCATAGTTCTGGTCTACAATTCCTACGACCACTTCATTGTGATCATACAGATCAATCATGAAGCCAGCCATTTCTTTAGCTGTATGGTATTTGGGCATATTCGCTTTGTAATCAAATCCTTCAGCATCTATTGATTTTTGTACAAATTCTGTTTCCGTGATCGCTGGTGCCAGGATCTTCGCTTTTAGTTTTGCACCTTTCAGTTCCAGTTCTTTGGCAAGACCTTCTGTGAAGGCACTAACGTAGTATTTCGATGCAGAATAAGCAACACTGCCTACAGCAATGGCATATCCAAGTGCGGATGAGACGTTAATCAATTGAGTACCTTCGACATTCGCATAATCTCGCACATACAATGTAGAGAGAATGGTCAAAGATTCAATGTTAACACGCAGCATGATCTCCACTTTATCCAAATTCTGTTCAGCAATGAACGAGCCTTCTCCAAGCCCGGCATTATTAATCCAAGTCTCTATTTGATATTCTTTCAAATCGTTATACAGTTCGTACGCCTCTGCGGTAACAGACAGGTCGCTTGTGTGAACGACGACATTCACTTTAGGATCGATACCCTGAATAGTCGATTTAAGCTCTTCCAACTTATCCAATCTTCTAGCTACCAAAATCAAGTTTTTGCCACGTGCTGCAAATGCCAATGCTGTTTCATATCCAATTCCTGAACTTGCTCCTGTAATCACTGTGTATTTCATCTTATTCTCTCCCTCATATTCTTTAGATTAGTGTAATTTTAGTTTCGAGAACGATCGTTCTTTAATGTGCAAAAAAACAGTTAGATCTAACTTGCTGTTAGCATATCATTTCTAGAACGAACAGTAAAGAATTATTTTATATATAAAAAATATGCTTGGAACATTCTTAAATGAGAATAAAATCACGCTATATAAACTATTTTTATATCATAAGTTAAGAATTCCTATACGTTTCATAAGTTCTTTCATTGAATAATCTAATGTCAGGCCGCTGGCCACAAGTATAACCATCAGGGCAATCGCATTAGGCGAACACGCCTTACCCCGGCCTCGTTTACGAAAGTGATGAATTCACATATTTTCCTTCCATCACTAAACATCAACCTTTCCTAGCTACGCTTATCTGAATTCGACATCATCCATGCCAGAAATTCTCCAAACGAATCGGATACCTTTTCAACCTCTTCAAATTCAGGCTCACATCCACGGACAATAGCTCCACTGTCGGTTGTTAAGTCAATGGCATAGAAGGAATATCCATCTTCCACAGACATTACGATCGGTAAGTGATGATCCCACCAGGCCGTTATCTCTGACTGCCAAATAGAATCACCCTCTGCTGCCTCCAAACTAAGCATTTCAAATTCATTCCATTGGAATGCGGTCTCCGTGCTATTGTTAAACTCAGCCTCACAAATAAACCAGGTTTGCTCATCCGGTGCAACGCATTTTTCAACTACATTTAGAAATTCTAAGTATTCATCTGGAAGTCCTTTATATCTTGAAGTAATGCCGCTGTTTAAATGTAGCTGCGAACCGGATTTACTCATTATGTCCCAGCCCTTTTCCCCAGCCCAAGTCATAAATTCCCTAAAGAGAGTGTTTCCTTTTCCATTATTCATTTCCAAAATGAACACCTGCCCATCAGCTTAAGAAATAGAAACTATATCACCTATTCGGGATTTGAATGGAAAATCCCTGCTGTGGTGCTTCAAAGAGAAAGACAAAAAGACTGGAAACATGGCCCGAGAAAAGCGGCAACCAGGTTCCAGCCTTTGGTGGTTGGGGGAAAGTTAATTTTAGTTAGGGACAGTTAATTTTAAATTGGACAGGAATTATTAGTTAGTTAAACATCCGCTGTCTCATCGCCTCAAATAACAGAATCGTTGCCGCCATTGCGGCGTTAAGCGACTCTGCCTGCCCCTGCATCGGGATCGTAATCGCATCATCTACCAAACGTGCCGTAGCATCCGAGATGCCTTTGCCTTCGTTACCAATGACAAGCCATACCGACTGCGTAAAATCATAACTATAACATGAATGCTCTGCCTGCAAAGAAGTACTTACCAGCTTCACGCCCGCGGCCTTCGCTTCGGGAAGCAAGGATTCCAACTGGCCCTCCACAATGGGCAGATGAAACAATGACCCCATCGTCGAGCGAATCGTCTTCGGGTTATATACATCAGCACAGCCAGCACCAAGTACAACCCCGCTGCTCCAGCTGCGTCCGCACTACGGATGATCGTCCCCACATTACCCGGGTCTTGCACTCCGTCCAGCACCACAACAAGCCCACGAGCTCCGGTCATTAGGCTTTCCAGTGGTTCACTGCCTTTACGCACAATTGCGAATACAGGCTGTGGTGTCATCGTATCCGTACATTTGGCGATAACCGCAGGAGATACACTAACCCACTCTACACGCTGTAGCGGGTTCTCAAGCCCGGCGAGTTCGCTAGGTACGCCTTGCTCTCCATCGTAGACGATGCACTCCAGATCCGCTCCGACCCGCAATGCTTCCTGTACCAGATGAATGCCCTCAATAATATATTTATGTTGACGGGTACGATGCTTTTTCTCCAGCAGCTGTGCCCATTCTTTTACACGTGTATTTTGCGGTGATACAATATCCATCTTTCCATCCTTCCCATCTGCATCCATCACTTCGGATACGCAAGCTCCATTTTCGTCAAATGATCCTTGTGACCTACAATGATCAGCACATCTCCAGCTTCGATCCGATCCTCCGCGTAAGGCGAGATGTTCATCGAATTCCCACTGCGAATCGCCATCACGTTACAACCAAAACGTGCACGGATGTTTAATTCCATCAGGTTCTTACCGATCATTTGCTCAGAAGCTCTCATCTCCAAAATGCTGTAATCCTCAGATAACTCGATGTAATCCAGTATATTAGGCGAGGTCAGATGATGGGCTACGCGCAGTCCCATATCCCGCTCAGGATAGATGACTTTATCTGCGCCAATCTTTTGCAGCACCTTACCATGAAGCTCATTTTGAGCTTTTACGATCAGCACCGGTACACCCATATCTTTCAATATCAAGGTTGTCAGAATACTCGCCTGTATATCTTCACCAATTGCCACAACGACAACGTCGAAATTCCGTATGCCCAGCGCACGCAGCGCTTCTTCATCTGTTGAATCTGCCGATACCGCATGGGTCACCACATTGGACATTTCCTGAGTCCGCTGCTCGTCCGCATCAATTGCCAGCACGTCGAATCCCATGCCACTCAGTGCATTGGCAACACTTGATCCGAACCGTCCCATGCCAATTACGGCATACTGTTTCTTGGCCATTAGGGTCTTAACCTCCCGCTGCACTTCAGCATGACGCATCATTACGGATACCCATGCTAACGTAAATAATCCTTCGTAGTATACCACAAAGCCCGATAAACTTGAATGCGCTCGCGCTTCCCAGGGAACAGTATTAGAGCAGCCGAATATACGAGGAGGGAATTGCGATGCCCATTACATTAAGCCTGCGTGAAGCGATTGTTCATAAAGTTCATGATAAGAGTGATGATCAGCTCCGGGAGATGATTGAAGGTTCAGTAGATGGACCGGAAGCTGCATTACCTGGACTTGGCGCCATTTTCGAGATGATCTGGAAGAACACAGAACCTGCCAAGCAGGAAGAACTCATTCAAATCGCGCAGGAGCATCTGCACACCATTCCCGTTCAACCGCTTCGCTAATCGAAGCATTGGAGGGTAAGGTAACCATCAAACCGTTTGTTCTGTCTGCAAAAGAAAGCTTTCCCTTATTCGGCTGGATCATACCCGCCTCTAAGTAAGGTGTATAGCAATAGATCCCTCCGCCAACCGGCGGAGGGATCTTATTTTGTACAAGCTCTATTTCATCACATGAACTTGTCGCGTTTAACTAACCCTTCAATGATTCCCGATAAATACATCGGCCTTACTTAAGGCGCAGTCTCCAGGAACTTGGCTGTAGGATTTTTATCCATAGCCGTTCTCATGGCGTACTCATTTTCGAAGAGCACGACATAATTCCCTTTTTATCTTTTACAAGCGCAGAGTTAATCCGGAATTTGCTTGGGTCCAGATTCTCGTCCACGATCCAGCGAGCGAACTGATAAGGCATACGCTGCAATTGCACGTCTACCCCATATTCACCTTTCATCCGGTATTCAAATACCTCAAACTGTAGTTGACCAATTACGCCGAGGATTGTCTCGTCGAAACTTGCCGTCTGGAACACCTGAATGGTTCCTTCCTCCGTCAACTGATCAATTCCTTTTGGTACTGTTTATGTTTCAACGCATTTTTAACGGTAACTTTAGCGAAAATCTCTGGCGAGAACGTTGGCAACTCTTCAAAGATAACCTCGCTGCCTTGGCTCAGTGAATCGCCAATCCGGAAGATACCCGGATCGAACAAACCGATAATATCGCCGGCATACGCCTCTTCCACAATATCCCGATCTTGTGCCAGGAATTGCTGTGGCTGTGACAGCTTGATCTCTTTACCCACACGAGTATGCTTCACACTCATTCCACGTTGGAACTTGCCTGATACAATACGCAGGAACGCAATACGATCCCGGTGTGCCGGGTTCATGTTCGCTTGAATCTTGAATACATAACCGCTGAATTTCTCATTCGTTGGCTGAATCTCTCCTGCCGTACTGCGGCGTGGTTCAGGCTTCGGTGCCAGTTCCAGGAAATTCTCCAAGAAGGTCTGCACGCCGAAATTGTTAATCGCACTACCGAAGAAAATAGGGGTCAATTCGCCGCGTTGAACCTTCTCCATATCAAACGGATCTCCCGCAACGTCCAAAAGCTCCAGATCCTGAATTAACTGATCATGCAGATATTCTCCTGCCATCTCACGGATAATTGGATCTGTATAACCGTTTACTTTCTGAACTTTAATTGTCGAGTGATCGTCCCCTTGGAACAACTCCACCTGATTTTTCATCCGATCATACACACCGCACAGCTCGCGACCTGTACCAATAGGCCAGTTCATCGGAACTGAACGGATACCCAGTACATTTTCAAGTTCTTCCATCAGATCAAATGGGCTTTTACCCTCACGGTCAAGTTTGTTGATGAACGTAAAGATTGGAATCCCACGCTTCGCACATACCTGGAACAACTTGATCGTTTGTGCCTCGACACCTTTTGCCACGTCGATCAACATTACCGCGCTATCGGCAGCCGTCAGTGTACGATACGTATCTTCACTGAAGTCCTGGTGACCCGGTGTATCCAGAATGTTAACGCGATGGTTCAGGTAATCAAATTGCATTACGGAAGAGGTAACCGAGATCCCCCGTTGTTTCTCAATTTCCATCCAGTCACTTGTTGCGTGTTTGCTGGCTTTCCGAGCTTTTACCGTTCCCGCAAGGCGAATCGCGCCCCCGAACAGCAACAGTTTCTCGGTTAATGTAGTTTTACCCGCATCCGGGTGAGAGATAATGGCAAACGTCCGGCGTTTGTCCACTTCCTGTTGAAGAATATCATTTGCAGCTTTGCTCATAGGTTTAATCCCTTTCGTCCGTTCATTCACGTTAATCCGGCATGGCCGGTCCATCATTCAATCTTTATGCAATCCGGCGAGGCCGGTTGATTGTACACGAGTTTTTACGTACTAGGTATTTACACACTAGATTAATTTTACACATTTACAATGGAGTTCATCCTCCTCAAATCTGTGCTTTCATGTATACCGTGAACTGCTTCTTAACCCAACTCTCCTATTGTACCATAATCTGTACCGAAAATAACCGATTACTACCGCAGATTCTTCTCTTTTCACTTGCAAAAAAAGCACCCTTCAGCCATTTCCATGGCATCCAGGCACTCCTCATTCATTTTTATTTATCGGTTTTAGAAAATCAATGCATCCAGCGCGTATTGTCCGCCACCTGTCAAGGCCAGCGCTACACCAATCACCAGAATCGCGAGATTATATTCGAATCCGTTCTGTGTGGACCAGTATCCGTTCGCACCATGGACTTTCACAATCGCAATGACCATCGTCAATGCAATCAGAATGCCACCTACCGGTGTGAGCAGACCCAGAGCCAGCAGCAATCCGCCACCGAATTCCGCGAGTCCAGCCAGCAGCGCCACCAATGCACCGGGCTTCATGCCCATCGACTCAAACCAGCCGCCTGTACCCTTGATCCCGTAACCTCCGAACCAACCAAACAGCTTTTGAGCCCCGTGCGCCATGAACGACAATCCAATCACCAAACGAATCAACAACAACCCTACATCCAACATCATTTTCTTTTTCCTCCATTCAATATATACAAAATAGTATTCTTAGATTAAAGATATTATGCATATTTTTTTCATGATTCTCTGTGACGCAAACCCCTTCAACTGGTTTACATTTTATCTCATGAATGATAACTTATCCGAAACGTTTGCCCGGATGAAGTTTGTCATTTGCGTAACTCTTTAACTCATGTGTTGAGTATAAGTTACATACTTACTTTTTGTCAACAACTTAATTTAAATTACTTATTTCCTTATGATGGATACCTCCCTTTTACCCGCTAAAAAGCCCGGAGACACCGCAAAATTTGCGATTTCCCCAGGCTCGGTCATGTTGTTTATGTTGTTAATTCCCTTAACCTAACCGTTCACTTGCCAGATCACACTGTCCTCGTCCTGACCATTCACCGGCCACCAGTGGAATCCGTCCTGCTCCAGCAGCTTATCTGTCGCTTCTGGCCCCCATGTTCCAGCAGGGTACGTATGAAGCTCTCCCTGATTCTGTCCCCAGGCTGCTGCAATCCGATCCACAAAAGACCAGGCTGTTGCCACTTCATCCCAACGGGTAAAGTACGTGGAATCCCCTCTGCTGCATCGTGCAGCAGACGTTCATACGCTTCAGGCGAGTTAATTCCAATCATGCAGCTCTGACAGAAATCCATCGCAAGCGGCTGAATCTCAGAATCCGAGCCTGGTTTCTTGGCATTGATTTTGATATATATGCCTTCCATCGGATTCACCCGAATGACTAGCAGATTCGGTTCCAATTTATACTTTTTCCCAAGGTACACGTTGTTTGGCATTGACTTGAACTCAACTACGATCTCGGTTGTTTTCACCGGAAGACGCTTGCCTGTCCGAATGTAGAATGGAACACCCGCCCAGCGGAAATTATCCACGAATACACGTGCTGCAAAATAAGTCTCCGTATTCGACTGTGGATCAACCTTGTCTTCCTGGCGATACCCCGGAAGCTGCTTGCCACGGTACTCCCCTTCGGCATACTGTCCCCTCACAACGTTGTTGCTCACTTCCTCATCCGAAGTAAAAGCTCGCAATGAGCGTAATACCTTCACCTTCTCATCCCGAATATCCTCCGGAAAAAGGCGACTCGGCGGTTCCATCGCAATCATCGTCAGCATCTGAAGCATATGATTCTGCCCCATGTCACGCAGTGCACCGGAGTGATCATAATAACCACCACGTTCTTCCACGCCTACCGTCTCACCAAGCGTAATCTGAACGTTGGCAATATGTTTGTTATTCCACAGCGGTTCAAAAAGCATTTCCGAAGCGGATCACTTCGATATTTTGCACCATTTCCTTGCCCAAATAATGATCAATCCGATAGATTTCCTCTTCACGGAATACCTCACGAATCTGCTCATTCAGATGTTCGGCCGATTGCAGATCATAACCAAATGGTTTTTCGATCACCAAACGGTTCCACCCCTGACTTTCCAACATACCGCCGTCCCGCAAACTGTACGAGACACTGCCAAACAGCTCAGGTGCCAATGCCAGATAGAACAGCCGATTCCCTGGCGTGTTAAACTTCGATTCCAGATGCTCCGTCTGCGCACGCAGCTCTTTGAATCCTTCCACATTATTGATATCCAGTGCTTTGTATTCAAAATGATCGACAAAAGCGTTCCACTCATCAGGTTCCCCGCTGGATAACGGCAGAACTCTTTAATGGATTCATAGATGTCTTCCCGGAATTCTTCTGGGGACCTCGGACGACGTGCTACGCCAATAACCGCAAAGTCTTCGGCAAGCTTGCCTTCACGGTAAAGACTGTAGATGGCCGGAAACAGCTTCCGGCGGGCCAAATCACCCGTTGCTCCAAAAATGAAAAATACTGCGCCTGGTGTCTGTACTTCATCTTGCGATTGTTTTTCAACCATGGGCTCCTCTTTCTTCCGGGAAGATAACCTTCATGCTCTCCCCGAGCTATGTAATGGTGTTATATATGCACGACATACAACTGTCAATTACCAGCAAGTTCCTTCTTGGATGTGATGCCATTTTAGCATATCAACTGAATGGATGCACTATTTCAAACTCATTTGATAAAGATTCTCAATATTGGGTCCTAATTCATGAAAAATTCATCCCTTAATATTCAATCGTAATCACCGGAAACCCCACTGTAATTCGATTGTCGACCTCGTCTCCAACCTGGTGAACTGCGAGTTGCATATTCAACATGTGCGAGCCACTCTTGATCGATAGGGGCAGCTCAGCCGCCTCATAAGAGACACTTGCGCTGGCTACATCCGTATAACGTTCAACGGAGGCGATATCCACATTTTTGGACAGGTCTTTCTCGATGAGTGCTAACTGCTGACTCGCATCACCTTCAATAGTAGTAGCTGCCGTACCTTGCACAGATATATTCCAGTTTGCCTTCATCCCTGAGTCTACAAGCAGTTGATCCACCTGTTCATGTACTGTCATTAATGCCTTCCGATCCGTGCGTGCATCCGCTGAAATTTGTACGATGGCGTAGTAACCGTTATCTCCTGTCTCGACGACATTGACCAACAGGCCTGCTTCTCCACCAGTAGCCTCAACTGGTACTACTTCACTGCGATACACATCATGGCCCGTCTGGCGTACCCGTACCGGTTGTTCCAGCCCTAAGTGACCAGCCAGTAAAGCTGCCTGTGCTTTTGCATTTCCCAGGCCTTCTCCTTGCCATTTAATAACCAAACGATCGACATTATCGATCACGCTATCCGCAGTATAGATTAATTGTTCTAACTGGGCTGCTTTCGGTTCGCTCTTCTCTGCATATACCTGTGTCACACTGATAAGAATAATGATAGCCATTGCCAATATCCCTGCTGTCATCCAACGATTTAACATTTGAATCCCCCGCTTCTTTCTTGCATTCTATGAATCTATCAACAGCATGCCCCTTTCCCGCATTAGCTATACTTCTTCTTCACACAGCAAAAAAGCTCCGCCGCCACTTACATGGCAGATCAGAGCTTTCCATTCATCCTTTTCTAGATAAATTGAACTAATCAATATTTACACTCGCACTCCGCTGACAGAACAACCTTCCGATCGCTGTTATCCCCAGATTTTTTAATTCCCTTTTTCAAGGTGAAAATCTCGGGATAAAGGCGAAGTGTATGCTTCCGAAGTAGCTTTCTTTCAGAAAGCTTTTAGCTTCGCTTCTTCAGGTTCTTTCTGTCCTCTCCGTTTTGTGTAAATCTTTAATTCAATTTATATAAATCATCTCTTATCTATAACTTCCGCACATTAATGCACGGTTCTTTGGCTTGATTATGATATTGCATATGATCCTGCTTACTCTGCAAGTCCGTTTTTATAAGCATAGATCGCGGCCTGTGTACGGTCGTCTACGCCCAATTTTGCCAGTAGGTTGGTAACATGGAATTTCACTGTCTTAATGCCGATGATCAGATCATCAGCGATGTCCTGATTCGATTTGCCTTTAGCCAGCAATCGGAGCACATCCATTTCCCGATCCGTCAATTCATCATGCAAAGGAGCTGCTGCCTGTGGCTGCCGGAACCGATTCATCATTTTTGAAGCCACCTGTGACTCCAGAACGGATTGTCCGCGAGCGGCTGCGCGAATCGCATCTGCCACTTCATTGGCTCTTGATGTTTTCAACAAATAACTGAATGCGCCTGCTTCAATGACAGGATACATTTTTTCATCATCCAGATAACTGGTCAATACGATGACTTTGCACTCTGGATACATTTTAAGTACCTGACGAGTAGCCTCAATGCCATCCATTCCTTCCATCACCAGGTCCATCAGAACCACATCGGGCTTATACTCCTGTGCAAGCCGAATGCCTTCCTCTCCACTACCAGCTTCACCAACAACCTCAATTCCATCTTCGGTATCCAGTACCGCTGCAAGACCAATACGTACCATCTCATGATCATCCACGAGCAATACTTTGATCGACGTTTCCGTCTCCGTTTCGACTTCCGGTTCCATTGACATGTTCTTCCTCGCTTTCATCGTTCATCAAAGGTATCGTAATCTCAATCCGCGTTCCCTTACCAGGCGCTGTTACAAATTGTATGGCCCCGCCAATCTCCGTAACACGTTCACGCATGTTAGCCAGACCGTAGGAAGCTTGTTTATTCTCATCCAGATCGAAGCCTTGCCCATCATCACGAATCAATACCCGGATCGCATCAGTACGGCGCTGGATCCGTATCTCCATTTTTTCCGCCTTTGCATGCCGTAACGTATTGGACATAGCCTCCTGAACGATTCGAAACAGATGATTCTCGATGCCTTTGATCAGATCAATGTCTTCGTCCATTTCCAGCACAATGTCCATCGGTACTTTTGTTTTCAGTTCCATCACCAGATCACGCAGACCTTGTTCGAGATGTTTACCCTCCAGATAGACTGGCCGCAGATGTAACAGTAACGCACGCATCTCGGACTGAGCTACCGAAGCCATCTCCTCAATCAAAGCCACCTGCCGCTGAGCACGTTCAAAATCCTTCTCCATCTTCCGTCCAACAGCCGTTGCTGTCATGGATATCGCGAACAATTGCTGCGATACCGCATCATGCAGTTCCCGTGCCAGCCGCTGCCGCTCTTCCACAATAGCCGTAATTCTGGATTGTTCAGCAAGCTGTGCATTATGAGTAGATAATCGCTGGAGCGAAGATACCTGATCTTCCCACTTTTTTCCGATTCGTCCGAGTTGCTCACTTAAACGACCCACATCATCATCGCCCAGATCAGGTACAGTGCGGGATAGAGAGCCCTTCTCCCACAGTAGAAGTGTTTCCCGCAGCAGTTCAAGCCGGCGTTTAACCCGATAACTCTGATAGAACCCAAAGACCGCTCCGATTCCAATCAGAAGTAGCAATAGAGCCAGACCCGATTGAATCAGATGACGCCAGCCTGCAAACGGAGCAAGATAACCATATGTATACAATACATACAAAATAACAGCAAGTACAATGAAAACCAGGAGGATCCCTTCACCCATACTTCGGGTTACCATGTCGGTATGTCGTTTTGTCTTCATCGGGGTCTCCTCCTTCTCTTCATCTATTTTACTACGGATTACTGATGCTTAGGTCGCCAACAATATAAGAAATGACAAATTTTGCTTTATGTTCACTGGATTCATATCCAGGTGTTCTCCATACTAATTTGTTCATCATGCCGCTATCTTGTTCTCCAAGAAGATTAATCCGGCCGAAAAGAACCGATGCTTCAATCTCCACACCATAATCTTCTGGTAGCGTCAGGCGAACATTACCCATAACTCCTTGCAGCAGCACAATCGTTTGTTTCTCCTCCGGAATCGAGAGAGACAGATCCGCGTTAACCTCACCTATGGCATGCCACAGACTCATACTACGTAACGTCCAGGATGATTGATCCCAGTAGTACCGAGCCATGAAATTCTGTTTCTTCATAACGCCTTCGTCCAGATGAATCTTTTTGTTTTTGAATAAAAGTAAGCTAAAGAAGCCAGTACAATCAAAAATACAATCATCAAATTATCCAGCAATAACAGTGCCGCACCAATGCCAAGATACCGATGACCTTTGCGGGTATCCCCATTGCGGACTTGAAGCATTCCAACCGTTAACAGAATCAGTGCGGCAGCGGTCAGCAAGTTAATATTCTGATTCAATAACATCATTATGCCAATGATCATAATGACAACTGCAAGCCATTTACTCTTTTGATTCATCCCCGCCGCACCTCCTCTGTAAGTTAATCTCTCTTTATTCAACGGAAAAGCCATACCAGGCAATGAAGTCCTGTATGGCTTAACTTTTGTTCTACCAACCGTACATTATACACGATTTATAGAATATCATATTGTCCACTAAGCGAACAGTTATTCTTTTGAAGTTCCGTTCGCTTCATTCTTAGAACCATTGCCCATTTTGTTTTTGAGGGCTTGTAATTGCTGATCCACTTTGAACTGTTTTTCCACATCTACAGGATTCGTATACGTGGATGATGTGTTGCGATAAGGTGCACGAGCTACGTCAGCTTCAGCTTCCAGCTGCATGATTTTCTCTTCCATGCGGTGGAATCCAAGTGATGCGCCGCCACTTTCGATCGAATGCAAGCTGTTGATGGAAGACATTTGTTTTTTGGCTTTTGCCATTTGTGCACGGGATACGAGTTCATTACGTTTGTTACGCATTTTGTAGAACTCATCTTTCATATCATGCAACTGTTGCAACAGATCTTTTGCTTGTGCTTCGGACTGTGCATGCAGTTCGCTGTACTCCGTAATTTTTTGATCAAAGTAGATTTTCTCTTCCAACAATTTGCGTGCCACTTCTTCCTGACCGTTAGACAGAGCAGCTTCTGCTTGGGACTCACGTTGTACCGAAGTACGCTCCGCTTCATCCAAACGTTGTTTCATGCGACGCTCATTTGCCATTTGTTTTGCAACAGTTACCTCTGCCTCATGAATCTCAGCCTCCATATCACGCAAGTACTGGTTCAACATTACAATCGGGTCCTCTACTTTATCCAACATATCATTTACCGATGCTTTCGTCATATCCTTAATCCGTTTAAATACTCCCATTTTACTTTTCTCCTTCTCGTAACGAGATAATTTTTGGCGAAGCTCTTCAACTTCTTTTTTCAGTGCTTTTTCTCGATATCTTTCATCATGGAATCAAGTTCACTTTCTTGTGGTGCTCCTGCTCCGTAGGCGTTGTTGTCATAAGAACGGGGACCAGATTGAGGTCTGCCGTTGAATCCAGGGCCGGGACCGAAGTTACCAGGACCTTGCTGGTTGTGATTATTTTGAAAAGGACCTCTTGGTGGCTGGTGATCATAGTTGTTGTATCCTCTACCAGGACCAGGGCCTGGGCCCGGACCGTAGCCATATGGATCATAAGGCGGATACGGTTCTTTTGGTACCACCAGTGCTGCAATAAAGTATATTAACAACGACGTGCCGCCAGTTACGAAGATACTGATAACAAAGATGATACGCAGCAGGGTGGAATCCATTCCGATGGTTTCGGAAATTCCGCCGCACAAGCCGGTTAACATCCGGTCACGCGTTGAGCGGTATAATTTGCTCATGTGCTTGCTCCTTTCGTTTACTTGTATCCTCTTACGTTGGAATCATAAGCATATGGATCAACGTGATTGGATTCCTTTGGTACCACTAATGCAGCGATGAAGTAGATCAACAATGATGTACCTCCCGTAGCGAAAATACTGATGAAGAAAATGATACGTAGCAGCGTGGTACTCAATCCGAGATTTTCAGAAATGCCGCCGATCAAACCTGTTAGCATTCGATTACGCGCCGAGCGGTATAATTTACTCATGTGACTACTCCTTTCTGTCATTGTTCAATTTCTGTCTTAAGCGTTCCAGTTCCTTATCCAGCGTAGAGGATGACATGCTGCCAGTCACTCCTGAACCATCTTGATTCATCCGCCGGATATCGCGGAGACTTTGTGCTTCATATTCGAGATCAGAGACTTGATCATCCAGTCGGTTAAACATACGAGGTACATTCTGACCGTTGTGATTGCCTCTCTGGTTCATACGTTGTTGTAACTGAATCGTCTGCATACGAGCGTAGTAATATTGGCGTTTGCTGTATACATTCTGATATTCAACCTTCAGCTGGTCGATCTGTTCATCCAGCTCCTGTAATGCCGCATAACTTTGTGCATACAATTCATTGTACTGTTCCATTTTTTCCTCGTGGAGGATTTTCTCCTGCAAGGCCAGCTTAGCGAGATGTTCTTCCCCTGCTTTCAAAGCCATGGAAGCCTGTTCTTCCCGTTTGTTCACCATACCTGCTGCCTGATCGGCTTGTTGTTTCATTTGTCTGGTATGGCTTGCATATTGATGACGAAGTTTCTCGGCTTCACCGATGTCTTGGCGGGTCGAGACCAGGAACTGATCAATCAGTTTAACTGGATCCTGACTTTGCTCCAAATGTTCGTTCAGATTGGCTACGGTAATATCCCGCATTCGACGAAATACACTCATTATGTTCTGTCCCTCCTTTTCATAATCGTGAAAACTTAGTACCGACCACGACGACTGCGGTTATTACTTAGCATTGAGATACCAAAGATGATTAACCCGATCGCGATGATCGGTCCGATCAACCATGCCAGTTTACCCATCAGTGAGATGATACCGATGATGAGAACAATCCAGCCAAGCATCACATTCCCTCGTTTAACTCCGTAGTATCCCAGTGCAATCATCAGGACCGGAATCAGATAACCCATTAAGTGTCCAAGAAGTGGAGTTAACTTTCCGAAGAGGAGTAGTGCACCCAGCGCAATCAATACAATCGCCCAGCCATTTCCCTTATTCAATCTCATAATTGTTGTTCACCGCCCTTTCCATTCGTTCGTTTTAATGTGTTGAGTCATTTGTTCGTTTGTTTCTTGTTTTTTTGTTTCCGTGTTTCTTGTTTAACCTTATGTCCTTATTCTAGGGATTCCGCGACTTTTCAAAACAGACCGTGGACGGTTTTTCATCCTAGACTCAGGTCGGGGATCTAGTTGGACCTTTGACTGTCCCTGTATAAGACCAACGTTCCACCTAAGCTGAATAACACTCCAGATACCTTCCATTACCCGTATTCAGGCTGCCCTTTAGCCGATATCGACCTGTAGAGAGAATGATGTCCATGTCTCTATTTACGTTCACACTGCAATTTCGTTTCTCATGATTCCGTGTTGGATAGTCAGTCCAAGCCGTTTCTCTAGCCGTTTCTGCAAGATCATCTATCAGCAATCCCTTATCTCTACTTCTATACCCTCTCATAAAATTACTTATTTATCCAAATAAACAAAATTTAGATTGTTCTATATGTAAGCGTTTACTAAAATAGAAAGTGTTACTATTTCTAATGTCAGGGGTGGAACTGAAACTGTGCGACCAATCAGCTATCTCCATAAGATGATCATCTTTGGAATCCTGTTAAGCACCCTGCCCATTTTGTTAACGGGAATTGCCGCATTTATCTATTCATCGAACCAAACTGAGCTGCATCGTACGCAGGCCAACAGACAGTTGCTGGAACAAATGCAATCCAACGTAGAGCACAAACTCGCTACAGTCAGTTATATGCTTGATCAGGCCGTTCGCTCTCCAGTAACCCTCCGTTCCCTGTCTGCTTCTTCTTCACTGGAAGGGAAAGGGCCTTTGCTTGCCGACAAACTACAGAGTGAATTTAAGAATATGAGGTCATGGGAACCTATGCTGGATATTACCCTGGTGAATCAATCTCAGAATTGGCTTATTGATCATGCCGGATTATATCGTAATACGGATTTTCCACTGGCTCTTCCCATGAAGGAATTGATATCGGATACGCTAACCTCTGGATGGCAGCTCTCCCCTTCATCGGTGTTCAGTAACGATGAGCGTTCACCCGGTACAGGCTGTATTTATCATATTGCCCTTGCGAGATCTATTCCGAATCTGAATACGTCATCCGATGCTGCCCTGATTGCGGGAATCCCTGCATGTTCTTTGCAAAATACACTAGGAGAAGCCTCCTTAGGCAATGCTGCCTCAGGACTGATCATTTTGAATCGGGAACAACGTATTTTGGTCCATCCCGATCCTGTATACATTGGACAACCGTTGTCTGCCATTGGATTACAGGATCGAGATACAGAAACCAACATAACCAAACTATCACCCATTACATTTTCAACAGGTTTTGAAAACCGAGAAGTTAAGATCGCCGATACACATTATTCCCTGACGTATAGCCCTTCTACCTTAAAAGGATGGACTTATGTTCTAATCTCACCTACCAATATTCTGACACAAGAATATATCGATATCGGCTTACACACCTTGTATATCAGTATCTTCTTACTTTTACTTTCATTATTACTCGCCTGGCTCGGCTCCAAGCGAATGCATGTCCCAATTCGTAAACTTTTAACCCAACTTGGTGACGACCATCTGTCCAAAGAAGGAAAAACATTAGCTCAGCAATCACCACCATTTTCTGATGAGTTCGAACAGATTAGAGCAGGAGTCTCACAATTATCTGCCTCTCGCTCCCAATTAGAGAACACACTTAATATGCATCTGTTGCAGATTCGCACTCATTTTATGATCAATCTGTTCCAGGGTAAGATCCCTGTTCATACTCTTCATGACACCTTGAATGAATATGGCTACACGCATCAGGTTCGGGAATGGCAACAAATTGCTGTTATTACATTACAGGCCGATCTCGTTAATCATACAAAATATAGAGCTAGTGATCGTGACCTCTTATTATTCGCTATTCAAAATATATTGGCGGAAACGGTTGTGCATAACCAACAATTGCTTCCCATTGTGCTGGAACATACGGTAGTCACGGTGATTGGGACCGTTGAACAGGATCATTTTATTTTTTCACAACAACTATATGTATTAACAGACCAGTTACAACAACAGATGGATAAGATTCTAACTCTTCAAGTCAGTATAGGATTCAGCCAGCCGCACAGCTCTATATATCACATCCCTCAAGCTTACACAGAAGCCATGGAAGCATTGAGGCATCGGATGAAGCTGGGAACAGGCATTATTTTTCAATATGAGAACATAGATCATTACGCTCCCACTTGGCCCATGACCTACCCGGAATCATTGGAATATTCATTGATCCAAGCTATTCAAAGTGCGGACGAAGTCCAGGCCTCTGCTCTTCTGCAACAACTGCTTGAAGTGATCTTTGGTATGGAGGTTACACCCGAGGAGTATGAGGTAACTCTTACGAGGCTACTCACGCATATTTTGCAAATGACTCAGGAATCCGGCATACGACTCGGACAGATCTCCCAAGGTCGGGGCTCGATGTTTCATGAACTTCATGGTTTGCAGTACGCTGCTGAAGTTGAAGATTGGTTTAACCATCAAGTCATCTTGCCCATCATCCAGGTTTTTAAAGCAAGACAGTATGCCCAGTATCAACATATATCTGAGAAAATGATTGCCATGATTCATCAAGATTATGATAAGGATCTGACGCTTGAGGAATGTGCTGTTAAGCTTCACTACAATGCCAACTACTTAAGTAGTGTTTTCCGCAAAGAGACAGGCTGTGCATTTAGTGAATATCTGACCAAGTACCGATTTAATATCGCTAAAAAATGGCTGGATGAGAGTGATCTAACCGTTAAAGATATCGCAGCACGACTTCGGTACAACAATCCGCAAAACTTTATCCGATCATTCCGTAAATGGGAAGGAATCACCCCCGCCAGTACCGGGAGCGTAAGCAGAAAGTAGAAGTGTCGAACAGAAATTAGAAAAGGAGCACGATTGTAAGTCGTACCCCTTCGGCCAGCTAGGACACCTCTTCATATGGCTCCCCGAACAGGGCTCGGACCTGTGATAACTCGATTAACCATCGAGTGCTCTACCAACTGAAATAACAGGGAATATGCTTCAGAGATCATTCGCTGAAAACGAGGTATGTGTTTTGTTTTTCGTTGTCTCGAACATCTTTAAATAAACGAGGGTCTGGTTCAAAGCGGTCGATGAATTAGTGGCTTCAAAAAAGAGGAGCTTATAACCTGCTCCCTTCACCTACAACTTCACTTCTGCAATCTTAACTTCATATGTTTCACACGTGCATCTTCTTGTTTGGTAGTACGATGCTTCCTAGTGTCATCTTAGACGTTAGACTTCATTGTCCGTCTCAATTCCTGATTATCAGTACACGTGCCAAGCTTACGCGAATTATCGCTTATCCTTAGTGCGAACTGTTTTCATATTGGGTTGTTCAAGTTGAATTAGAATTTTACCAAACCTTGCTCCACGTGAGAAGGTCACCGTACTATCCCTGTACGTATCCCGAATGTACTTCTCAGCCAATCTGAGAGAATCTTCATCCGATGGGAACTCATACGTATTAAGCCATTCTGGCAGCTGCTCGATAATCTCTTTCACCGGTACTTCAAATGAGTTAACTTCTCTCGTAATAATCATCGTATAAGAATAACCCTTCAAATACAGCAACTGTTGGATATACCCCATATCACCGGCCATGTATGAAGAAGTTACTCCCAGTACATCCTTAAGTTCATCCATTAGTGTGTGTTCCTTCTGTCCCGCCATAGTACTTATATACACATACTTCCGGGCACAATTGATCGCCTGCTCAATCGTTTCCCAATCCGACATCGCCGGACACATGGATGCAAATGCAAAGTCATATTTCTTCTCCCAGCCTTTATCCTGAATAGAGATTTCCTCATATCGTTCGTTTACGATTTCAATTTTGGATTCCAGAGCTGAAGGTATCGTCTCTTTCATAAGGGAGACAAGCAACTCAGAAGGCTCAATTGCTGTCACATTTGCCCCCTTTTCCGCAAAAGGAATGGTAAATATGCCTGAGGCCGCTCCAATGTCCAAAATGGATAACCCTGAGAATTCCACACCCTGGTTTTCAATCCAGCCCATAATGCGTTCAGAACGCTGCTTTCCTTCTTCGGTGAACGACTGTGCATGATAATCTCTGGCCCACCGCTCAAATGCTTCTTCTGTATTAAAGGGGGCTCTTCTTCTTATATTTTGAACTTCTCGGACGATTCTTCCATGCCTCTTCCCATACAGAAAGATCAAATAACAGATCGGTATCCAATACATTTTTTCCATTAGTCACTCTACTTCACTCCTCTACATTAAAGACTTTACTTATCTACAATATACTTAATATAATCATACGTCAATCTTTATTAACGTCCAACTATCCTTACAATACAAAAAATCAATTTATATAAAATGAAAATAGCCCTACACATTGCATAAGCAACATGTAGGGCTATTCAATATACCGGCGAGAGGACTCGAACCTCCACGGTTTCCCACTCGATTTTGAGTCGAGCGCGTCTGCCATTCCGCCACGCCGGCATATGCTGGAGGCGCCACCCAGATTCGAACTGGGGATAAAGCTTTTGCAGAGCTGTGCCTTACCACTTGGCTATGGCGCCATATTTTGGAGCGGACGACGGGAATCGAACCCGCGACCCTCGCCTTGGCAAGGCGATGCTCTACCGCTGAGCCACGTCCGCATAATGGCTGGGGATATAGGATTTGAACCTATGCATGACGGAGTCAAAGTCCGTTGCCTTACCGCTTGGCTAATCCCCAATAAAAAATGAAAAAACAAAGGGGCGATCGAGGGGAATTGAACCCCCGAATGCCGGATCCACAAACCGGTGCGTTAACCACTTCGCCACGATCGCCACAAAAGGTTATTATCTAAAAAGTTAATTGGCAGGGGCAGCAGGAATTGAACCCACACCAACGGTTTTGGAGACCGTTGTTCTACCTTTAAACTATGCCCCTAAAAACTGGTGGAGGATGATGGATTCGAACCACCGAACCCGTACGGGAGCAGATTTACAGTCTGATGCGTTTGGCCACTTCGCTAATCCTCCAGGATTACATGGTGCCGGCGAGAGGACTTGAACCCCCAACCTACTGATTACAAGTCAGTTGCTCTACCAGTTGAGCTACACCGGCATATTAAATTGTTTTGAAAATGGTGGCTCGGGACGGAATCGAACCGCCGACACGAGGATTTTCAGTCCTCTGCTCTACCGACTGAGCTACCGAGCCATAATAAAGTCTAATCTTAATTCCTTACACTTTATATAGGGCATCAGTGCCATACAGCAGATGTAGTGAACAGTTTGCCTCATGTAAAGATTAAATGGCGGAACCGACGGGATTCGAACCCGCGATCTCCTGCGTGACAGGCAGGCATGTTAGGCCAACTACACCACGGTTCCAGATCACTTTCTCAAAGGAAAGTATAATTGCGGGGGCAGGATTTGAACCTGCGGCCTTCGGGTTATGAGCCCGACGAGCTACCGGGCTGCTCCACCCCGCGTCGTTATAAAGTTTATATGGTGGAGGCTGAGGGGATCGAACCCCGACCCTCTGCTTGTAAGGCAGATGCTCTCCCAGCTGAGCTAAGCCTCCGAACAACACATTTATGATCATACCATAATCTTGTTGTAAAAATCAACTTCTTTTTTGAAGTTATTATGACCCGTAGGGGATTCGAACCCCTGTTACCTCCGTGAAAGGGAGGTGTCTTAACCCCTTGACCAACGGGCCTTAATATTATGGCGGAGAGAGAGGGATTCGAACCCTCGAGACGCTTGTGACGCCTACACGATTTCCAATCGTGCTCCTTCGGCCAGCTCGGACACCTCTCCATATGGCTCCCCGAACAGGGCTCGAACCTGTGACAACTCGATTAACAGTCGAGTGCTCTACCAACTGAGCTATCAGGGAATATGCTTCAGAGATCGTTCTCTGAAAACTAGATTCGAAACGAAACATGCGAATTATCACTTGCTATTGGATAAGCCCTCGACCGATTAGTACTGGTCAGCTCCATGCATTGCTGCACTTCCACCCCCAGCCTATCTACCTCGTCGTCTTCAAGGGGTCTTACATACTGGGAAATCTCATCTTGAGGGGGCTTCACGCTTAGATGCTTTCAGCGTTTATCCCGTCCGTACATAGCTACCCAGCGGTGCTCCTGGCGGAACAACTGGTACACCAGCGGTACGTCCATCCCGGTCCTCTCGTACTAAGGACAGCTCCTCTCAAATTTCCTACGCCCACGACAGATAGGGACCGAACTGTCTCACGACGTTCTGAACCCAGCTCGCGTACCGCTTTAATGGGCGAACAGCCCAACCCTTGGGACCTACTTCAGCCCCAGGATGCGATGAGCCGACATCGAGGTGCCAAACCTCCCCGTCGATGTGGACTCTTGGGGGAGATAAGCCTGTTATCCCCAGGGTAGCTTTTATCCGTTGAGCGATGGCCCTTCCATGCGGTACCACCGGATCACTAAGCCCGACTTTCGTCCCTGCTCGACTTGTAGGTCTCGCAGTCAAGCTCCCTTATGCCTTTGCACTCTTCGAATGATTTCCAACCATTCTGAGGGAACCTTTGGGCGCCTCCGTTACTCTTTAGGAGGCGACCGCCCCAGTCAAACTGCCCACCTGACACTGTCCCCGCACCGGATTACGGTACCAGGTTAGAACCTAGATACGATCAGGGTGGTATCCCAACGTTGCCTCCACGCAAGCTGGCGCTCACGTTTCAAAGGCTCCCACCTATCCTGTACAGATCGTACCCAAATTCAATATCAAGCTGCAGTAAAGCTCCATGGGGTCTTTCCGTCTTGTCGCGGGTAACCTGCATCTTCACAGGTATTAAAATTTCACCGGATCTCTCGTTGAGACAGCGCCCAAGTCGTTACGCCATTCGTGCGGGTCAGAATTTACCTGACAAGGAATTTCGCTACCTTAGGACCGTTATAGTTACGGCCGCCGTTTACTGGGGCTTCGGTTCACAGCTTCGGGATTACTCCCTAACCACTCCCCTTAACCTTCCAGCACCGGGCAGGCGTCAGCCCGTATACTTCGCCTTACGGCTTCGCACAGACCTGTGTTTTTGCTAAACAGTCGCTTGGGCCTTTTCACTGCGGCCCCCTCGTGCTATTCACACTACCGGGGCACCCCTTCTCCCGAAGTTACGGGGTCATTTTGCCGAGTTCCTTAACGAGAGTTCTTCCGCGCGCCTTAGAATACTCTTCTCGCCTACCTGTGTCGGTTTGCGGTACGGGCACCATCACCTGGCTAGAGGCTTTTCTTGGCAGTGTGAGATCATGACCTTCGCTACTATAATTTTCGCTCCCCATCACAGCTCAGCCTTACAATGTGCGGATTTGCCTACACATCAGCCTTACTGCTTAGACGGACATCCATCAGTCCGCGTCACTACCCTACTGCGTCCCCCCATTGCTCATAACGGCTTACGGTGGTACAGGAATTTCGACCTGTTGTCCTTCGACTACGCCTTTCGGCCTCGCCTTAGGTCCCGACTTACCCTGAGCGGACGAGCCTTCCTCAGGAACCCTTAGGCTTTCGGCGGATCAGATTCTCACTGATCTTTTCGTTACTCATACCGGCATTCTCACTTGTATAATGTCCAGCGCTCCTTACGGTACACCTTCAACCCTTATACAACGCTCCCCTACCCCTGATGCAAGCATCAAGCCATAGCTTCGGTGGTGTGTTTAGCCCCGTTACATTTTCGGCGCAGAGTCACTCGACCAGTGAGCTATTACGCACTCTTTCAATGGTGGCTGCTTCTAAGCCAACATCCTGGTTGTCTGTGCAACTCCACATCCTTTCCCACTTAACACACACTTGGGGACCTTAGCTGATGGTCTGGGCTGTTTCCCTTTTGACAATGGATCTTAGCACTCACTGTCTGACTCCCGGAAGTAAGTCTATGGCATTCGGAGTTTGACTGAGCTTGGTAACCCTTGCGGGCCCCGCACCCAATCAGTGCTCTACCTCCACGACTCTGTTTTCCGAGGCTAGCCCTAAAGCTATTTCGGGGAGAACCAGCTATCTCCGAGTTCGATTGGAATTTCTCCGCTACCCCCACCTCATCCCCGCATTTTTCAACATGCGTGGGTTCGGGCCTCCAGTGCGTGTTACCGCACCTTCACCCTGGACAGGGGTAGATCACCCGGTTTCGGGTCTACGTCCACGTACTATGTCGCCCTATTCAGACTCGCTTTCGCTGCGGCTCCGGCTCTTCACCTTAACCTTGCACGGGAACGTAACTCGCCGGTTCATTCTACAAAAGGCACGCCATCACCCCTAAAACGGGCTCTGACTTTTTGTAAGCACACGGTTTCAGGTTCTATTTCACTCCCCTTCCGGGGTGCTTTTCACCTTTCCCTCACGGTACTGCTTCACTATCGGTCGCTAGGAAGTATTTAGCCTTGGCAGATGGTCCTGCCGGATTCATACGGGGTTTCACGTGCCCCGCACTACTCGGGATCCGTCTCGGAGGGAACAGGCTTTCAACTACAGGGCTTTTACCTTCTTTGGCGGGCCTTTCCAGACCTCTTCGCTTAACCGGTTCCTTTGTAACTCCATGTGAGACGTCCCACAACCCCAAAGAGCAAGCTCTTTGGTTTGGGCTTCTCCGCGTTCGCTCGCCGCTACTGACGGAATCACTATTGTTTTCTCTTCCTCAGGGTACTTAGATGTTTCAGTTCCCCTGGTATGCCTCTACACAACCTATGTATTCAGTTGTGAGTAACTGGAAATTACCCCAGCTGGGTTTCCCCATTCGGACACCCCGGATCAAAGCTTGCTTACAGCTCCCCGAGGCAGTTTCGTTGTTCGCCACGTCCTTCATCGGCTCCTAGCGCCTAGGCATCCTCCGTGTGCTCTTAGTAGCTTAACCTCGTGCTCCGGTTTCGACTGCTCGCTTCCCTTGTTTTGCTTGCGCAAAGCCAAAAGTCGCTCCCATTCGATACCATCGTACGTGCAATCTACCGTTTTTATTGAAACTTGTTTAACACAAGTTCAGCTAAAAAGGAATGTTCTAATTCGCGTTTGTTTCGTTTCGATATCTAGTTTTCAAAGAACAAGCTCCATGCAAAAGCAAGCTGTTTGAGAGTTTGAGCTCTCAAAACTGAGCAACGAGTGAGTATTTTGTAGCTTAGCTACATATTTGAATGTTTCCGTTGCAGGAAACGATTCTCCATAGAAAGGAGGTGATCCAGCCGCACCTTCCGATACGGCTACCTTGTTACGACTTCACCCCAATCATCTATCCCACCTTCGGCGGCTGGCTCCTTGCGGTTACCCCACCGACTTCGGGTGTTATAAACTCTCGTGGTGTGACGGGCGGTGTGTACAAGACCCGGGAACGTATTCACCGCGGCATGCTGATCCGCGATTACTAGCAATTCCGACTTCATGCAGGCGAGTTGCAGCCTGCAATCCGAACTGAGACCGGCTTTGTTGGGATTGGCTCCATCTCGCGATTTCGCAGCCCGTTGTACCGGCCATTGTAGTACGTGTGTAGCCCAGGTCATAAGGGGCATGATGATTTGACGTCATCCCCACCTTCCTCCGGTTTGTCACCGGCAGTCTATCTAGAGTGCCCACCCGAAGTGCTGGCAACTAAATATAAGGGTTGCGCTCGTTGCGGGACTTAACCCAACATCTCACGACACGAGCTGACGACAACCATGCACCACCTGTCTCCTCTGTCCCGAAGGAAAGGTACATCTCTGTACCGGTCAGAGGGATGTCAAGACCTGGTAAGGTTCTTCGCGTTGCTTCGAATTAAACCACATACTCCACTGCTTGTGCGGGTCCCCGTCAATTCCTTTGAGTTTCAGTCTTGCGACCGTACTCCCCAGGCGGAGTGCTTAATGTGTTAACTTCGGCACCAAGGGTATCGAAACCCCTAACACCTAGCACTCATCGTTTACGGCGTGGACTACCAGGGTATCTAATCCTGTTTGCTCCCCACGCTTTCGCGCCTCAGCGTCAGTTACAGCCCAGAGAGTCGCCTTCGCCACTGGTGTTCCTCCACATATCTACGCATTTCACCGCTACACGTGGAATTCCACTCTCCTCTTCTGCACTCAAGTCACCCAGTTTCCAGTGCGATCCGGGGTTGAGCCCCGGGATTAAACACCAGACTTAAATGACCGCCTGCGCGCGCTTTACGCCCAATAATTCCGGACAACGCTTGCCCCCTACGTATTACCGCGGCTGCTGGCACGTAGTTAGCCGGGGCTTTCTTCTCAGGTACCGTCACCTTGAGAGCAGTTACTCTCCCAAGCGTTCTTCCCTGGCAACAGAGCTTTACGATCCGAAAACCTTCATCACTCACGCGGCATTGCTCCGTCAGGCTTTCGCCCATTGCGGAAGATTCCCTACTGCTGCCTCCCGTAGGAGTCTGGGCCGTGTCTCAGTCCCAGTGTGGCCGATCACCCTCTCAGGTCGGCTACGCATCGTCGCCTTGGTGAGCCGTTACCCCACCAACTAGCTAATGCGCCGCAGGCCCATCCCCAAGTGACAGATTGCTCCGTCTTTCCAGTTTCCTTCAGGCGAAGGAAACAACTATTCGGTATTAGCTACCGTTTCCGGTAGTTGTCCCAAACTTGAGGGCAGGTTGCCTACGTGTTACTCACCCGTCCGCCGCTAACTATCAGAGAAGCAAGCTTCTCTTCAAGTCCGCTCGACTTGCATGTATTAGGCATGCCGCCAGCGTTCGTCCTGAGCCAGGATCAAACTCTCCAATAAAGTATTGAAAAGAGCGATAAGCTCATTTGAATCTGACGAGATTAAAAATCTCATTTGTGCTCCAGCCGATCCAAGCCAAGGCTTGTTTCCAACTTTCGCGTTCATTCTGCAAGCAGAATGTTTACTCACTCGTTGTTCAGTTTTCAAAGATCAAACACGATTTGTTTTACTTCTTTTTCGTCTCAACCAAGTTTCGGCGGCGACTTAAATAATGTAACACATTTCGTTTGTTTTCGTCAAGAACTTTTTTAATTTCTTTTTGGAAGCTTTAGTTCTTCACTTTTCCTCTGAAGAATTTATCGTTTGTTGGCGATAATCTCGTTTGAGGAACGAAATATAATGTATCATATATCGTGAATGAGAGTCAACCTCTTTTTATAAATTATTAAACAAACAAAAAAGGAAGGTTTCCCCTCCCTTATGTGATCAATATAGCGTCAGGCTTCGGGAGGAGGTTATGCCTCAATCCAATACCGAATTTCCCTACCTTCTCCTTCGATCGATGGCCATCCTGCCGATTCTTTTACAATAGAACGAAAGACCAGCTTACGTATAACCAAAGGCAGATCTTCTCGAACAAATCTTAACTGCGGATGATGAACAAGTTCATTCATGCTCCACGGCTCCTTGCGACTTCTTAACACACGCAGCAGCAGTTCTGAGCATTCACTCATTTTGGACATTACGGAAAACTCACAGGCAAGCAGGACAAGCTCTACTCGCTGCTCCAGCGTCTCCGAGCTTACGGTAAGCTCTTGATATAGTTTCCATAAAGCGCGATCCAGATTCTGCACATGTGTCCAGACGGCATGATCCGGGTATATCCCCTGTTCAATCAATACAATTCTTGCCCAGTTCCCCAGAGCCTCTAATACATTGTAGTAGGCGTCTACAACATGACCTTCCTGAATATGACGTTTGGCCTCCACATACATTCTCAAGAAACTGGTGAATTCATGAAGCAGCTTCTGCTCACGCAATTCTGCCCCAAAGGTAGACAGTTCTTCTCGCAAATCACTTAGGGCGCTATCCGCTTCCCAGATAATCTCACCTTCAATCAGACACTGGGTGAGATTATTATGATTCCCGGTTACTACACTACTCTTTAATTCATGACGGCTCGCATAGATCATCTGATAACGAAGATCACCATATCTGTAATGTCCCACCGCCGACTTCAATTGATCATCATTATGAACGACAAGTACTAATAATTCGAAATCTTGAATTAGGGAGCCGTGGAATCGCTCTCCCGGGTGGGAATAAGCGATAGCCCCAACTGCCCCTGTCTCTTCCGACTGTTCGGACAAAAAAGCAAGGTTCTTTAATTCCACGATTCCCTCCATACATTTCATGGCAGATAAGCGCCAAGTCAGTTATAATGTAATTCTACATCCAGACTGAAGTTTCCTTCTTTTCCAGGTCCAATACTACTCATACGATAGGAGCATTTTTCATGATTTTTAAATCAGCAAAAATTAATGCTTTTCGCACTTGGGGACTACTACTGACCATGCTAGGTATGGGCCTAATGATACTGGGAACAGCCGGGATTGTTTTCTGGGGACATGCAGGCAAGGTATTCGCAGCTGTAGGGCTCGTCATCGGACTGATTGCCATGATGGCCAGTCTAGCCATTTATTTCTGGGCGGGTATGCTCTCCACCAGTGCAGTACAAGTCGACTGTCCGGAATGCGGGAAGTTAACCAAAATGCTTGGCAAAACGGATCGTTGTATGTTCTGTCATACCATCCTCACCCTGGACCCCAATAAAGCCAACATGACCAGTCAACAACTGAAAGCGCCTTCTACACAAGCTCCCCACCGATGGTTAGCACGAAATGATCTCCAACCGCTAAATGTCTTTTCCCTTAATTTCATTGAAGAACAAAAAAAGGCCCGGTATGTTTACCGGACCTTTTTGGACTTGGCTTATAAGTAAGCCCTTGTTGCTGTTATCAATAGCTAAAATATGAAGTTAAGTTATAAGTTCTACGACCAATAAAACGGTAGACTGTACGTATGATGGTATCCTAGGAGAAACTTTGAGCTTAGCGAAAACAAATTGAACCAAGCAGACACTCTGAGTTCGAGTAAATTATTTCTGGTAACCGGCCTGCTTCAATACCTCCCATGCAGAAGCATTAGCAAAACTCCGATTCCATGCTGCTACTCCGCCCAGCTTCAACGAAGCAATCAAATCCACCCGCGCCTGAAGGGACACGGCATCTTCGATCCATATTTTCTTGGTAGCTCCGTCTTCCTTATATTCCACATAGTTCTGTCCACTTGCCTGATCCAGTTCAGGTTTGAGTTTCTTCTCTTGGATCAGCTCCACAATGGCATTCATGCCCACCGCTTTGGAAGACACTTTAACCTCACCCTGATCATTCGTCTCTTCCGCCCATATCCGGGTATAGAGCGGAACCGCCATGATCAACTTGTTAGAAGGGACTTCATCCTCCTCAAGTATACGTCTCATGGAAGCCTCGGTCCATGGCAGAGACGCTACCGAACCTGCTTTGGGACTGGCCGCCCAATGTTCATCATAAGCCATCACAATAACATAGTCTGCAAAAGAACCTAATGCACGACGATCCAGAAAAGCGGACCACATCTCACTGTTTGATTTTGGTGTTACATCGATTGATAACATCAATCCATGTATACGAGCCATCGCCTTGATCTCGCGCACAAACTGCGTAATATTCGGCCCGTCATCGGTATACACGTTCTCAAAGTCGATGTTGATACCATCCAGTTGATACGTCTGTGCATACTCTAACATCTGCTCAATAATATGCGTGCGTGTCTCGTAAGAAGCTACGGCTTCTTTTGTAACGTCCGGATCAAAGCTGTTATCCATGAGTCCCCATACTTCCATACCCGAACGGTGAGCCCAGTTCACATAAGCTTGGTTTCCCTTGCTTTTCACAGTGCCCTGTCCATCCGTAATATGAAACCATGTGGGGCTGACCACATTCACACCGGGCATTTTACCGATAGAGCCCACATCAGGCTGACGATTGTACACAGCTTCCCAAACCAGATTTACCGGTTTATTCTGCCACTTCTTCTCTGCTGTAGTCAGCGTATACTTGGGCAAGTCCACCTTCTTTTTCTCAGTGAGGACAATATAATCATTATCTACATATCCGGCATATCCATTATCGAGTTGAACAAAACTCTGTTTATCACCCGTCTGCCATACACGTACCCGTGCATCCTTTTCCATATCGGCAATGATTGGTGAGGATTCTCCCCACGTTTATATAACGGCACGGTCTTGTCCGCTTTGGATGATAATGTATCAATCTCTGCATACTGAATCATGTCTCCTCCACGCATCAGCAGCACGGCACCTGTTACTGAATCTTCCTGTACGGTTATGCCATATACTTCTTTCAAAGGTTTGAGCGGAATATAGGCTTCTCCGTCCTTAACCTCAGGCTTAACTGTCATAGGATAATCTTTGTGATTAAGTTCTGCTTGTGTGCTTCCATCTTTCATATGAAGGACTCGCTGAGGAGAGGCAATGATGATATCTCCCGATTCTGATTCATAACGTATGCCTGCATCAATCGCTTCTTGCAGCACATCTACAGGCAACTTGAGTTGATCTCCTGTACCCAGAGCGTCTCCATCCATCAGTTGCCCGTCTACAAAAATAGGCTGGCCTCTTCCTACCCAGTCGGGGTCTTCATGGGTCTGGTTCAACCATACATTTGTTATAAGCCAGTAAGCCCCCCGGCGATCAGACAAGCCCCCAGAAAACCGGGCCAAAATGAACGTCGCTTCTGACGTGTATATCTGCTTTTTCTACCCAAACGTCTACCTCCGTTAATTATGCTGATCATAAGGATGTGCGCATAAGTTGTTATAAAGATGAGCATTTTGCATAAATGCTAAAAAAAACGTGAAGAATCCATACTGAATTCTGCACGTTAATATTGTAATTCAACTCTCTTAATCCCTGCAACTTTTGCAAACGCCGTATACTTCCAATCGGTGACCGTGTACTTCGAATCCTGTACTAGACTCCGCTTGAAGCTCTACACTTTTGAGTGAAGGATAGCTGAAGTCTTCAATCTTGCCGCATTGATCACAGATAACATGATAATGATCCGTCACATTGGCATCGAAGCGACTTGAATTATCTCCGTATGTCAATTCCCGGACCATGCCAGCTTCCAGAAACATCTTCAAATTATTATATACCGTTGCCACGCTCATACTGGGAAATTGGGGTTCAAGGGCTCGGTAAATTTCATCGGCTGTCGGATGCCCCATGGATTCCATCAGATAGTTCAATATGGCATGACGCTGGGGTGTAATACGGACACCGGTCGTTTTCAGATGCTCCAACGCATGTTGGACACGTGTTGCCATAAAACCCACCGCCTTACCTTTCATTCTCTGGTGAAGAGTAAGTTACTGTCTCCTCGCTCAGAGTTGATTCCCGGCCATTAAGAACGACAATCCATCTTTCATGCCGTGTAATCTTGCCAGTGTACATTTATTGTACGGCGATTACAAGTTTATTGTCAACGCGGCAGTCAAGGAACCTCTGTAGAATCCTCCTGGGAATTTGGTCCGTCCTCGGTAGTCTGTTCCAGATTCTCAGCCGTATCTTCAGAATCAGGTGTAACTGTTTCAGGCGTAGATACAGCCGGGTTGCTCTGAATGGTGAGATCACTGTTGCCTTCAATTTTCACCCTGTACTCGCCCTCACCGAGCTGGCCTTCTATGGTTTTATTCTGTACTTTGAACGGCAGATCCGTACTTAAATCTCCATAACTGCTGGAACCCGCAAGACTGTAGTCTCCACGATCAGGAAGTAATACGTTAATGGCTCCCACCGCACTGTACACATCCCAGTCCCCTCCGACTTTGGTAGATATGATGTTAATACTGCCATTAAGCGATTGGGCTTTGATTCCCAGATTGGCTCCATCCAGCGTAATATTGCCGTTGCGTGTCTCTGCGGTGAATTCACCAACGGAGTCCGCAATACTGATACTTCCCACTTGTGTAGCAAGATCTACATCGCCGGAAATACCGCGAGCCTTCATGTCGCCACGGTTACTGTCCAGATCCACATTACCGATGGCGTTGGCTACAATGACATCTCCGTTCAACGTTTTCCCTGAGATATCTCCAACAGCATTGGTAATCCGGATACGTCCGTTCCCCGTTTCGGCCAGTATGGTACTAATGGCTTCCGGACGGTTTAATAATATGGCTCCATTGGAAGTTCGAATATCCAGATTAAAACGACGATCATCCGGGATCGTAATGGTAAGATTCATCCGTGGCTGCGTTTTTTCATTGTCTCCATACGTCTTGCCTGTAGCCTTGATATAAATTACTTTTGTACCATCGGTCTCTACAAAAGAGGCTGCTGCAACGGCCTTTGCCTGTACTTCCGTCGTCTGATCTACCCAGATCACCGTCCGTACTTCAATCTCATCCGTATCTCCGCGTTGTACCGAGATATCTCCGTTGACACCTTCGACCACAAGATCCGACGTATCCATGCGAACAGGTACACGAATCGTGCCCTTATCCTCCATATATCCTGCCGCTTGACTGTAGTCCATGGATGCCGCTCCGAGATTTAGACTCACTCTATTCCATAAGTGCATGTAGTGATCCTGCTCGGTGACGATAAATACGGAAGCTGCCATAATCAGTGAGGTTAGAATGCCTTTGGCATCGGGTCTGAAGCGTACTTTGATTTGCTCATCAGGATTGCTCGGGTTATCCGATTGCACCTTGTTTCTTCTGCGTGTCCACAGGAACAGCACAATATATTCAACACCTAAAACAACGAGCAAAAATGGCCACCAGTCCACCATCTCATATACATAGTCAGTTCCCCACCGTTTATCCAAAATCAACAGCACACCGACCGCTATGATTAAGGCGGCAGCCGTATAGCGGCCAACCCGGACTTTACGGTTCATCACGTTCCCTCCTTGTGTCGTTTCCACTACATTTTTTCTTGTTCAACATCACCCAGAACTCACGACCAAACAGAAGCAAACCGCCTACGATCATGAGAACCGCAAATGAATATCCGCCGTACATGGCGAGAATCTCTTGAAACCAACGTGGTTTGCGGAAAAACAGCACCATCAAAGACCCTCCCACAATCAGAAGTAATCCAAACGATATGCCTCTCTCCCAGACCATCATTGCATCTCGTGTAGAACGTTCATTGGATATCGGCTTGTCCGAAGCTGCCTGGGTTACGGCTCTACGTCTGCGCATCATGACCCAATCCGCAGATTGCAACACATCATATACATTGTAAAAGTAAATAACCGGGATACACAAAGCCAGTAAGATGAGCAATGGCACATTGATCTGTATTCCAATGGATGAGAAGTACAATACTGCTGACAGATCAAGCAAAACAAGCAGCATAAAGGTCAAACCTCTCATGTACAATCTTAGATAAATATGACCCAGCCCAGGAATAATGGCACTCAGTAATCCCGCAATAAACTTGTGAGTCCGATTCCTGACCGGTTTTGCCTGGACTGAACGGTTCTTTTTGTTCAATTGACGTCTCCGTTTCATAACATACTCCTCTCTTCTGATCTGACCTTCCGCTCTTCATGCATTTGGTTAGATAGTACCCTAAAGAGCAAGGAGAGTAACTGGAAGAAATATGGATATGACCAAAAACCCTCCGGCACTACTGGCCTGGGGAGGGTTGTAATTCATTTATTCGATCGACACCTTGGTAACGTGTTCCCACTGTCTTAACTTGGATACCAAGCCTACCGTTTGGAAATCATGCGGTACCTGAACATGTAAAACAATCTCAATTTTACGTTCAACCGACACCATCTCTGCATAAGCCAGGTCTTGTTCATTCACGGTGATTTTACGAATTTTGATCTTTTCCTGCTCCATACATGAAGACAGTTGTTCGAGAAAACCGGGTTCTGACAAGGTATGAAGTGTAACAACATGCAGTTTATTCCCTCGTAAATACCTCAGCTCTAATTTGTTAAAGACCCAGAGATTAAGCAATACCAGAACGGTTGATACGATAGAGGCAAAAAGAATCCCGCCCCTGCTGCGAGCCCAATGGCTGCAACAACCCAGATTGAAGCAGCTGTAGTCAGTCCGGTAATGGATTTTCCCGTGAAAAGAATTGTCCCTGCTCCCAAGAATCCGACACCAGTAATTACAGCAGTAGCCAGACGTGCTGGATCGATCCTTACATTTAATTCATTAGCAAAATCTTTAAAGCCATAAACAGACAACATCATAATCAGTGCAGAGCCAAGACATACCAGGATATGGGTACGCAAACCGGCAGCATGATTGGACCGTTCCCGCTCCAGGCCTACGAGCCCTCCAAGCAGCATAGCCAGCAATAATCGTAATAAAATGTGCCACTCATCAATGAACCAGGGATCGCCCAAAGTCGGTATTCCTCCTCAAGTTGTTAATATTATTAAAGTTTATTCTTGTGAAAAGTCGTTAATTCCACTCCAGGTGCAATCTGTGTGACCTCCACGGGATTAAAACCAAATTTGGTGTACAGATTGACTGCGGGTTGGTTCAGCGTTCCTGTGGAGACGATATAACGCGGAAGATCCGCATGCTGTTCCAACACATACGTCATCAAAGATGCCGCAATTCCCTTGCGAAAGTGATCCGGGTGCACCATCATTCGTGTGATGGTCAGTGTATTCTCCTCTTCCTCCGCCACAGCGACAGCCCCGATAAGATCTCCGTCATCATGGATACAACCGTAAAAGCTCTCTCCACAATCCCGAAGAGTCTCCATCGTATCCATCAAAGGAGGAATCTCCTGGAATCCGATGATTTCGGCTTCCAATCGGTAAGCTACATGTTGTAGTCTCCATAACTGTCCCAACGTCTCCAGATCACTCAGTGACAATGGTTGAATGTTCATATCCGTTCCCCGTCCGAAATACATTTGTATCTATCAATACCAAAAAGAGGCTGTCACAGGGACGAGCCTCTTTCTGTCCGGCCTCACCGGAAGGATTAGCGGTTCAGTACATCTGCAAGCAGTTGGTTGGCTAAAGCAGGATTCGCCTTGCCTTTACTTTCTTTCATAACCTGACCCACAAGGAAGCCAATGGCTTTTTGTTTACCAGCTTTATAGTCTTCCACGGATTGAGGGTTATTCGCTACAACCTGCTCAACGATGGCAAGAATGGCGCCTTCATCACTAATCTGCACAAGACCCTTCTCTTCAACGATCTGCTGTGGAAGCTTGCCGCTCTCCAGCATTTCCTTGAATACCGTTTTGGCGATTTTGCTGTTAATGGTGCCCTTCTCCAGCAGCCCGATCATCTCACCCAAACCCTGACCTGTCAGTGGGACCTGAGTCACCTCAAGATTGCTCGTATTCAGGTAACCCAGCAAGTCGCCCATGATCCAGTTGGATACGGATTTGGCATCCTGAGTGAATTTCAAGCTATCTTCGAAAAGATCAGCTATAGCCTTGGATGAAGTAATAACCTCTGCATCATAGCTAGGCAATCCGTAATCAGCCGTGTAACGAGCTTTACGTTCGTCTGGGAGCTCAGGTATGGTAGCCTTGATGCGCTCTTTCCAGGCTGCATCAATATGCAGCTTCACGAGATCGGGGTCCGGGAAATAACGGTAGTCATGCGCCTGTTCCTTACCACGCATCGACAGTGTTTTTCCTTGAGCTTCGTCCCAGCGACGTGTCTCCTGAACCACTTCACCGCCATCATCCAGAATTTCAGCCTGACGATATTGTTCATATTCGAGACCACGTTGAACACCACGGAAGGAGTTCATGTTTTTCAGCTCAGCTCTTGTTCCCAACTTCTCCTGTCCATGTGGACGCAAACTGATGTTGGCGTCACAACGCAGTGAACCTTCTTCCATCTTCACGTCCGATACATCACAGTACTGCATGATTGCACGCAATTTTTCAAGATACGCACGTGCTTCTTCCGGAGAAGAAATCTCAGGTTCGGATACAATCTCCACGAGTGGCGTACCAACACGGTTAAAGTCCACCAAAGACGCGTATCCGCCATCGATATGTGTAAGCTTCCTGCATCTTCCTCCAAGTGAAGACGTGTGATGCCGATTCGTTTCGTTTCACCATTCACTTCGATATCAATCCAGCCGTTCTCACCGATTGGTTGATCGAATTGCGAGATCTGATAAGCTTTTGGTGAATCGGGGTAAAAGTAGTTTTTACGGTCAAACTTGCTGACATCAGCAATCGTACAATTCAGGGCCATCGCTGCCTTCATGGCATAGTCTACCGCCTGACGATTCAGTACTGGCAGTACGCCCGGATGTCCGAGACAGACCGGGCAGGTATGCGTGTTCGGCGGAGCTCCAAAAGCTGTGGAGCAGCCGCAGAAAATTTTGGAGTTGGTATGCAACTCCACGTGGACTTCAAGTCCAACGACCGTTTCATATTTAGATGCGGACATTTCTATATTCCTCCGTTCCGGGCAGTCTACAGCTGCGGACGCTGCTTGTGGAATTCTGTATTTTGTTCAAACGCATGCGCTACACGCAATACGGTTGTTTCATCAAAGGCTTTACCGATAATCTGCAGGCCAACAGGCAATCCATCCGAGAATCCACATGGAATACTAACGGCAGGTACACCAGCCAGATTGACTGGAATCGTTAGAATATCGTTCAAGTACATTGTAAGTGGATCATCCACCTGTGAACCCAGTTTGAACGCCGTAGTTGGTGCAGTTGGTCCGATAATCACATCATAT
This sequence comes from Paenibacillus sp. OVF10, assembly GCA_022836915.1. Taxonomy (GTDB): domain Bacteria; phylum Bacillota; class Bacilli; order Paenibacillales; family Paenibacillaceae; genus Paenibacillus. The sequence goes on from CP094668.1 coordinate 6,728,850, forward strand.
TTGGCAAATACATTGTCGAAATCCTGTTTGATCAATGTACGTACCTTCTGTGCTTTCAGATAATAGGCATCATAGTAACCCGAGCTGAGTGCATACGTTCCGAGCATGATACGCCGTTTCACTTCGGGACCAAAGCCTTGACTGCGGGACTGATGATACAGATCCAGCAAGTTGTCCGGATTGTCTGCACGCACGCCATAACGTACACCATCAAATCGAGCCAGGTTTGAAGAAGCCTCTGAAGATGCCAGCAGGTAATACGTAGCCACCGCATATTCGGTATGCGGAAGGGATACTTCTTCCCATGTTGCCCCGAGTCCTTCAAGAACTTTCAATGCAGCCAGAACCGTTTCTTTCACTTGTGGATCGACGCCTTCACCGATGTATTCCTTCGGAACAGCAATACGAAGTCCTTTGACATCACCTGTCAGTCCGCTCAAATAATCCGGAATTTCTACTTTTGCAGATGTCGAATCTTTGGCGTCATAACCAGCAATGGCTTGCAATACATAAGCAGAATCTTCAACATTTTTCGTCAAAGGTCCAATCTGATCCAAGGATGATGCAAATGCAACCAATCCAAAGCGGGAAACAAGTCCGTACGTCGGCTTTAATCCAACAACACCGCAATATGAAGCAGGCTGTCTGATAGAACCACCTGTATCTGATCCAAGCGTGAAGTATGCTTCTCCCGCAGCCACAGCTGCTGCAGAACCACCACTGGAGCCTCCTGGAACACGATCAAGTGCCCATGGATTACGTACAGGGGAGAAACTTGAATTCTCATTGGAGCCGCCCATGGCAAATTCGTCCATGTTGAGTTTACCAATAGTTACGGTGTCCGCAGCTTTCAATTTCTCGACAACTGTCGCGTCATACACCGGGTCGAAATTACGAAGGAATTGGCTACCGCACGTCGTGCGCAGTCCGTTTGTAACGATGTTATCCTTAATACCTACAGGCAGACCAAAAAGCAAACCTTTCTCCTCGCCGCTAACCAGACGGTCATCCAGTTGACGTGCACGAGCGCGTGCTTGTTCTTCATCTAGTGCCAAATATGCCTTAACTTTATCATCATGCGCGCCAATGTTCTGATACGCCTGATCCACCAGATCGCTGACCGACAGCTCTTTGGCATGCAGCTTGTTATGTAACTCAGGCAACGATTGTTCAAATAAACTCACAGTTTTTGTCCTCCTTCCGGTTATCCGTTATTCCATTACAGCAGGCACTTTAAACTGCCCGTCTTCTTCTTCCGGTGCATTGCGCATCACCTGTTCAATCGACAGGCTTTCTTTGGTCTCATCTTCACGCATAACATTGCTAACGTGCAGAACGTGAGTGGTGGGTTCGATGTCTTCTGTATCCAGCTCATTCAGCTTTTCTGCATATTTTAAAATCGCGTTCAGCTGACCTGTCAGGGTCTGTTCTTCTTCAGCAGTCAAGTTGAGCCGGGCCAGCTTGGCCACATGCTGAACGTCATTATTCGAAATACTCATTAGCGGATGCCTCCTTCATTCGTTCTGATTCCCGAAACGACCTGAAACGAATCGCTCGTTTAACGGGCTAAAGTCTCAAGATAACTTTTTTCATTATAGGTGAGATAGTTCGACAATTCAATGCAAATGACCTGACAGGCTTCCGGGAAGCTAAAATCAAACTTATAAAATAAAAAAGAGCCGGCATCAGCCGACTCTTAAAATTCTAAATCCATGCACGCAGATTAACCTGCTTTATAAAATCCGCCTGTGACATAACATCGTTCGCGGTTTCCTCTTCCTCTTCCACAGCTTGAAAATCTCCGTTCATCAAATGATGAAACAGCTTCTCATTGTGTGTCGCAAGGGCGTAATCTATCAACGCTTCTCGCTCGACCCGCTCAGCTTCCTGCTTCAGCAGAACCTCTTCCAGATCGACGTCGCCGGATGGAACAAAAAAGTTCCGGTTCACCTGCGGCACTCGAAGCACGTAATCGAACGCATTGTCCGGATTCCGGTCATAAGCGATGATGAAACCATATTCCCCCACAGGAAGATTCTGCTCAAACGCATCCGCGACGATGACAACCTTCTCTCCTAATCGCAGCATCGTCTAACCTCCTGGTAGTCTATCATTAATATTTATTTGTATAGTCTACTAGAAAAGAATAACGATGTCTAGGAATACTAGAATTAAACAACATATTTGTGCAAAATCTTTTTTCCATTTTTAAAATGATGTTATTTCGGATTTCGTTGACCTGGCTTGCGCTGTGATCGAATCACGACAAACCAGTATATAATAAGCGGCGTGGGAAATCCGGTGATTCCCCATAATCCCCATAACCAAGGGAAACGTCCGCGTCTGCGTGCGTCCTGAAAGATCCATGTGCCTTGAACCAGGAGGAAAATGCCAAGCAGTATAAGCCATAGTGGAGAAATTTCATCCAATGAATAATGCATTTTATTCATGATGAACCTCCTTCCGACGCCGTCCTGCCCAGATCACAACTAAAATCACGGCAACAGCTGTACCAAGAGCCTGGATACTCAAATATAGAGCTGGAGCAGATACGAACAATAATGTACCGAACACAATGGCAAGCAATCCAACCAACCAGAAACATATCATCTCAATCCAATTGGCTCGACGTCTAATCTGTCTCCGTTCCCTGACTTCGGCTTCAAGTGCACCCAAAGAAGGAATACTTGTCGGCTCAAATGCATCATCCAGCACTTTCATGTGTTGCTGCAATCGTTCTACAACTTCTTGTTCTTGTGTATCATCTGATCTGCTCATCCTTATTCCAGCTCCTTTCTTAACTGACGGAGACCATAAGCTGTGCGTGACTTCGCCGTTCCCGCAGGAATACCCAGCATTTCCCCGATCTCGTCATACCCGTATCCATAATAATGCTTCAGTAGCACTGCAACACGATGTTCGGGTGTCAGTCTTGTCATCGCATCCATGACATCTGTCCATTCTTCATTCCGAGTCTCAAGCTGCCAGCGGAATCGACGTACAGCCTGATCCCGGATGAGAGCAAGCCAGTTCTGTTCTCTCTTCTTACGTCTTGTCTTATCGATATAGATGCGGGTCGCAATGGTGATCATCCATGATGAAAAGGCAGACGTGCCATCATATCGATGGATATTTTCCATACAACGAATCATCGTATCCTGCACCGTCTCTTCTGCGAGGTTAGCGTCCATCGTAACTTTGACAAGATACTTATACACAAACGTGTAGTGACGTTGCAACAACGCTGCGAGTGCGCTATCGTCTCCCGATACTGCTCTGCGTACCTCTTCAAGCTCAGCTGCCTTTATCATGATTATCACCTGCTTCCCGTTCAATCTGGAGTTAATACGACAGGCTCTGCAGAAACGTTCAATGGAATCAAAAAAATTAAAACCCGACAATTTCCCGGGCAATCAGACTTGTTTCCGGTAATCTTGCAGCTTGTCGAACCATGGTTGGTTGCGGGCTCCGTTTCTTAAAACACGGCTTGTCCATATATTCTGCTGAGACTTCATCATTTCATTGGCCACGCTAGGGTTATGTATTAAAGCTCGCTCAGTACCCGGTTCTCTTTTCCCACTTTCCAATATACGACGGTTTTCTTCAATGATCGGATGCTCGACACGCTGATTCAACGGAATAACTCTTGGTTTCTCCACTTTGATATTCCCCACTCTCATGATCTATATAAGTTGAACTAAAGATTATTTACACTGACACTAGGATGACAGAATAACCTTCCAATCGCTGTTATCCCCAGATTTTTTGATTCCCTTTTCTTAAAGGGAAAATCCGGGGATAGCTTATGCTTCCGATGCAGCTTTCTTTCAGAAAGCTTTTAGGCGAAGTGTATGCTTTCGAAGTAGCTTTCTTGCAGAAAGCTTGTAGCTTCGCTTTTTCAGTTTTTTCTGTCCTCTCCGTTATCGTGTAAATGATTAGTTCAACTTATATAATATTTTCTTAAATTCTTTTTTCTAAATCAATCTGTACTTGCTATTGCTCTAAAACTGGCTTGTTATGAAGCGCATCTTACATTTCTATGTAGCGTAAAAAAGGCTAATTCTGCGATAAAAAGGGGCTGAAAACAAAAAAAGAACGCAAACCGGGTATAGACCACAGTCTGCGTGCTTCGCGAGGTTGGGTGTTTCTTGGTAATGCTTCAGTTAGATGATGCCTTAACGCTTGTAACAACTAATTGCTATTCTAATGAAAAAGTTGTCACTTGTCCAGACTTTCTTCACATATCATGTCGGATTATCTTGCGGACACGTAAGGATTGTTCTGTTTCTCATAACCAATGGTCGTTTTTGGACCATGACCTGGATATACTTTCACTTCATCTGCAAAGGTGTAAAGCTTGTTCTGGATTGAATCAATCAGATCCCGTTCACGCCCTCCTGTCAGGTCCGTTCTGCCCACACCCATGCGGAACAGCACATCACCGGCAAACAGGTCGTTATCACAAAGCAAACTTACACTGCCTGGTGAATGTCCAGGTGTATGGAACACTTTAAACGTATGACCAATCAGATTCAGCTTCTGCCCTTCGTCCATGGCATATTCAGCAGGATCTGTCGAAAGCGGTGGTGTCGCCTGCGGCCAATTCAAAGATCCATTTAATTTCGGGGTGGTAAGCCAGTCGCTCTCCAAGTCATGAAGATAAACGGGACATCCCTTCAATTTACGGATCTCATCTACCCCGCCCATATGATCAAAGTGAGCATGAGTGAGGAGAATGGCTTCAATCTCCAAGTCTTGGATCGCCTTAAGCAGCGGCCCTGGATTCATGCCCGGATCAATAATGACGGCTTTACCTGGATCATCTCCTTGTAAGAGATACGCATTGGTTTGAAGCGGGCCTAGTGTAAACGTACGAATGTTAAGCATATCGGCTTAGTAACCCGAAATCAGTTCACGCAGCTCACGGATAATGGCCGCATGTGACTCCGTTCCTTCCCCATAACGTTTACCAATCTCTTGACGCGCTACAGCCAAATTTTCTTGATAATCTGCTGCTTCACGATCCGGATTAAGGCGTTTGAATTCAATCATGACTTCCTGGACATGCTGCGGACGTGGTCCCCACTGACCCAACACATGTCCACCTGTATCTGCAAAAATAACGACTGGCACGGAACGGCCACCCATCGTCAGGAACTCATCCATCACTTCAGGATGGTTCTCCATGATCAAAACTTCAGTTGGGATTCCTGAGATTTCAAGCGCCTGGAACACAACCGGAATATTACGGACAACATCCCCACACCAGTCAGCAGCCAGAATTAACACACGCAGATCATCGCGATGGTTCAGACTCTCAAAAAACTCACGATCCTCTTCGTTCGACCAAGTAAAGCTATCATAATTGGCCTGGAATTCACTTTGGTTCTTGGTCATACTTTCAACAAAATCTTTCGGTGGCAGACCTTTACCGAATTTGTGAGACAAGTTGGGTTTACCCATGACTAGACACTTCCTTTCTTTTTACGAGCATTCATCCATTTAATAAGTACATAAACGATCATAAGGGCGAGAGCGACAAGCAAAATAGGCATTACATATGGCGCCGCTTTCTCATCAATATGCTTCCATTGATCTCCAAGAATCATCCCTAAATATATAAACAATGCAGTCCAAGGTATAACAGCGAGTGTAGTAAGCAAGATGAATTTGCCTGTATGCATTTTCGTGATGCCAGCCGGGATGGAGATTGCATGTCTTACCACCGGAACAAAACGCGCCGTGAAAATGACACCTGTACCATACTTGCGGAACCACTCCTCGGAATGGTCGATGTGTTTTTTCTGGATGAGTATGTATTTACCGTAGCGTTCAAGTACAGGTCTGCCGCCATAACGGCCAATCCAGTAAATAAATAACTGGGCAATCACACCGCCCACCGTACCAAAAATCATAGCACCGAAAAAGTTGATATTACCTTGTGAAACGAGAAAACCTCCATACGCCAGCACAATTTCGCTCGGGATAACTTCCAACATTAATCCAAGCATGATTCCAAAGTACCCAAGACTTTGAATCCAATCGAACAATTGGCCAACAAGGTTATGAATAAAGTCCATCTCAACCCTCTTTCTCCATCCTGATTGGCGGTGCCCCTCCGCACCATGGATGTTCGTCCCTATTTTATCACAGGGCTGTGGACGTTGCTACTTCACGAGGTTGGGATAGTGTCCCGTTCGCAGCAGTCCGCATATGGTATGGGGAGAGGAGCGTGAGAAGATGTCACACAAGTCAATACCCGGTTCTCCGCCGGTCAAACATACGCAATCCGGTCAAAACCTTCCTTCCGCCAGAGGAATTCGAAGAGCATGCAGCAAGGAATTGTACCGGACAGCCAAAAGGCTAAAAGTATATGTCTCTCCCGAACGGATGAAGCAGGCAGAAGAATATTATTACGGTAAGGTGATCACAAATCTGCTCTGGATTGGGGAGAATCGCGACAACCGCAAGAAATTATGTGAGTGGTGGAACACGGATGTCAGTGCAGAGATCGCCGCGATGTGGGAAGTAGATGTTGAACCATTAAAAGATGCGTTTCAGCACGCATTTGGCGGTTATCGTCTGTAGGAATGCAAAAATGAGGCAGGTAGGTGTGTCTTCAAACCTACTGAAAGACGCAGCAAAGTTGAAGCAAATCTGAACATGTTAGGAACAGGCAAGGGCACTGTGTCCTTAACGTGTGATGTTAATGCGTTACGTACGAGCAAGCGATAGAGACAACAAAAATGCGATTTTTTCTTTCCGATGTAAAGTTCACTCTAGGTGGGATTCGAGGGCGACCCCTTGCGGTTGGAGCAGAGCATGGAGCCGACCTCCAGGTGGGCATGAATATAAGCTGGGAGTATGAACATAAACACCGAGTAATTTTTCATGCTCAAGCCCACGAGTGGTAACGAATCTGAGGCGTCTTATTCAAGGATTTGAAGCAATTTTAGAAATCTAAGGAATCTGAGACACGTTATCTCGGGATTTTTGGCCTTTTATAATGTTTTTGTTAGGAGTTTCGGGAAATAACGTGTCTGATGTTCCTTACAATTTAAAAAGAGGAGCTAGAGGCCAAATAAGACGTCCTGTGTTCCTTAGAAAATCGCATACCCTCCGCAAGGAGCAGCCAGCTTGGACTCCCAGACTTTTTAGACGCTGACATCCAACATTATATCGCATGGGTAAACGTCAAGATCCAGCAGTGATTTAAGGGCTCCGCTTGGTCAACTCTGGAGTAAACGGAGGAGAAGAACCCGAAGCAAGCCTACGCAGGTTCTCTCCATAACCTGGAGCATGTTCTTCCAGTACAAAACGACGATCATTGCGAACGTTTCCTGCTTCCACTTCCTCAGCCAGCAGTTGATACCGTTCATACATCTGGACACCAGCGGTGGCAGTCTGTCGGGCTCGATCCGTGAATCCTGCCTTCCATTCCCGCCTCGCTGCCTGCTCCATCCAATACAAAGCCACGGATTGGCCAATACCATCATACCGATTCAATGCAATCGCTTGTTCAAAATATTCCCCAGCCTGCTGTCCTTCGCCGAATTGGGCTGCCAATCGTCCCAGTTCGATGTAAATCTGAGGTTGCATCGGGGAATGGGACAAGCTGTTCAAAAGAAGTGATTCTGCTTCTCGTCCCGTGAGCGTTCGCGCAAGAGATATCACGATATCCGATCGATTCGGATTCGATTGAAAAGCAGCCATAAGATGCACCTTCTGTGCTGGATTGCCATCCGGTTCAGACATCGCCTGACGGTACTGCACTTCTGCTACGGCATATCGGGAGGTCAGCCAGACTGTTCCACCAATCCAGAAAAGGATGATCATCACTGTGGATACCCTTATTAGCCGAGCAGTTACTCGCTGAAGAATATGAAAGAAGGAACGCATCGGGACAGTAGCTGGACGGGATTGGGTTGGTAAATATCGCAAGAAAAGAGATCTGGATTTTGATCTCAGTTTGAATCTGAAGGGAGTGTATTCCACAGTTCCGCCCGATCGTTGGAATCCATCTGCTTCCATCTTCAATGCAGTTGCCCAAGCACCGAGCCAGATGAAGAGCATCCAAGATAATGTGAAGCTCCAGTCAAAGTCCATCGCCCCATGCAGGCCAAAAATAAGCACGGATGGAATGAGCTGTGGTGCAAAATGAAAGATGCTTCGCAGGGTGAGGAGAAACCACCCTGCGACAAGCACGATGCCGATCAAGCCCGTGTCCAGGGCAAGATCGAGCAAGCCGTTGTGGACCTCGCCTCCAACATAAGGCGAGGATTGAATGGCGCGGAACATGTTGCGCCATGTGTCTCCCCGTGGCCAAGCCATGCGGCCTCGGTCCACAGCTGGAGGGCGTCCCGCCACATCTGTAGGCGGGACACCCCAGTGCCGACACCCGCCGCGAGGCGATCGGCGGTGGAGGCCACGGCCATCAGTGCAGCGGCGGCTCCCGCCAGCACGATGGCCGTCAAAGCAGCGGCGCGCGGAGCCTTGGCGGCGCCGCTGTGCCACAGACGGCACAGCAGCAGCGTGCCGAGCAGCGCAGCTGCCCATGCCCCGGCCAGTGCCAGCAGGCCGGGCACGGGTGCAGGCGCCAGCTGAGCAGCAGCCAGCTGGCGGTACAGCCAGGCCGCGCACGCCAGTGGCGCGGCCATGGCCAGCAGCAGCGGCAGGCGGGCACCGCGCCGCTGCAAAGCAAAGGCGGCGACCACGGCGCAGCCGGTCGCCAGCCAAGCGCCGCGCGACTCGCTCAGCAGGAGCGCGGCTTGCGCGGGCATGAGCGGCAGCACTGCCGCGATGAGTCGCCCGGCCGGCACAGGCCGGGCTATGACTCGCGTGGCGGCTGTCAGCCGCTCCAATGCGTACATGCCAACAATGGCACCGTACGCATTCGGGTACTGCAATAATCCGCCGAGCCTTGCTCCGGCGGAGCTGATCTCGGGGTCAGCAGTCCGCATCACCCCGAAGGGCAGCGGCAATATCCCGCACACGGCAAAGATGCCGCTGAGCACAAGCAAGCCGCCTGCCATCTGCCAACCGCAGGCTAACCATCGCGCACCATCCGTGCGCGCAGCCAGTATTGCAGTGAGCAGAGTAAACATCGCAAGCAGGCTCCATCGCAGCATCTCATCCATGCTGCCCTGTTTACTCACCGAGCCTGCCCATGCATGTAGACCAAAACAGGTCATCATCCCCAGCGGCCACAATACCCGCAACATTCCCGGAAATCGAAATATTTTTTCAATGATTTGTTCAATGTTCCACTGACCCTGTACCAATGACATGGGTATTCGTTCACTCGCCTTCTGTGGACAAATACCTACAAGGAAAAGAAAAAATAGGATCAATATGCTTCCTGCTGCGATCAAAAGGACAGGGTACAGATCGGCCGAATAATACAGTCCCCCACTCAGACATCCTGCAAGCAGCAAGACAATGGAGAGTATGCCCAACCCAACAGTCCACTCCGATCCTGAATAACGTTTACACTTCAAACTTTGAGAAAAACTCCCTGACGCATCGGTCTGAATAGCTCCATTTGGATTATTTTTGTCATCTTTTTTATACTTATCATCTTTGTTGTATGTATCTTCCCTATTATATGTACTGTCTCTACTGCCCTTACTGTCTCTACCGTCCCTCTTGCCCCCATTACATAAGTCCCTGTTATCTATATATTCTGTACCCTCTGTATGGCGAGACCCGTCAAACACCTGATCAATCATTTCCTCATTCGCCGCATACCCTCGTCTATACCTTACAACTCCCTTATCCATTGTCCTATTCTTCATCCTTGTACCCCTCCTTCCTTCCACCGCTCCATATGCATAACAAAAAGACAGAAGATCCCGATAACGGGTCCTTCTGCCTGATATACATCTGACAGTTATGATGTTGCTTGCTACGAAGCATGTGCACTCTATTGAAGTTTACATTCAGAGACCCTAACTGTAGTATGTCCCTGTATAGGCGTTGGCACACTCAGCAAAGGTCGCAATTTGCGGAATCTTGAACGGTTTCTTTGCTCGATTTTGATTTCCCGTTGGCCTGCTTGCCATCGCCAGGAAGCAAATCGGCACAAGCCCGCTCCAAATATGGATCGGCATGAATGAAATCACGGAAAGCCGTATATTCATTCCACATCTCCGTCACTTCGCCAGCCTGACCGCGAACAGCACGAATCAATATGTTTTTAGGCGTATTCTCCATATCGATGAATTCAAGCAATTGTGTCTTGTATCCCATCAGATCAAGCAACTTGGCACGAATCCCATCCGTAGCCAGTGCAGAAAAACGTTCCTTGAGGATGCCATGGGACAACAACGGATTCATCACGGAGGCCTCTACTTGATCAAACAGTTCATGCTGACAGCAAGGAACAGACAAAATAACAGAAGCTCCCCAACGAACTGCCTTCTCCAAAGCAGCATCGGTAGCTGTATCACAGGCATGCAGCGTGACAACCATATCCACTTCATTCAATTCATCGTAGTCCGCGATGTCTCCAACCAGAAACTTCAGATCGCCATAATGCAATCGATTAGCCAGATCATTACAGTGTTCAATTACATCTGCCTTCAAGTCCAACCCAATAATCTTGAGTGAACGCCGTTGTTGTACAGACAGATAATGATATAACGCAAATGTCAGATAAGACTTCCCACAACCAAAGTCAACGATGGTCAATGGACGTCCTTCCGGCAGATGCGGAATGACATCCTGCACCATTTCGAGGAAACGGTTGATCTGTCTGAACTTGTCATACTTGCGGGCCAGCACACGACCTTCTTCGTTCATAATACCAAGTTCAACGAGGAACGAGACGGGTACTCCCTCTTCCAATACATATTGCTTCTTGCGATTATGCGACAGATCCACTGCAGTTTTGGAAGCAGATTTGGTCAGAATGGATACTTTATATTTTTTGCTGATCAAAATTTGATAGTCTGCCTCGGTCGTACAGAGCAGGCCTTGACGAAACGTCTCTTCGCATAACAAAGTCATGCGCTCAGCCGCTTCAGCCGGAGTCAAATTCTCGTGCAGCACTTTGTTGTTATAATGAAATGCAAATTGATAATGCAGCTGATTCTTCAGTGTCACCGGCTTGACTTGCACTTTGGTATACGAGACATTGTCCCGTCTGCGCAGCTGGCTCCAGGTCGCTGTAATCAGCGAATTCTGTTCAAAGATGTCTTGTATAAGCTTTCGCAATGAATCCACGGGGTACATCTCACTTTCGGTTTGGTTTGGTCAACCGTTACCATACCACAATTACGTTCCCTCTCCAAGTAAGGGCATGTAACAGGACTTAATCCTATCCATATTTAGGAGCTCATCTCTTGACGACTTAGTTCGGCTAACCCTCTTCAACTTCGTTCCGTGGCAGACCGCCATGCTCCAGCTGTTCATCCGTGAGTTGGCTCAACCTTTCATAGAACGCCTGTACATCATCTCGGTAGCTCACCGGGAATTCAACACCAAGCTGGAGCAGTCTGTACCAACTGTTCTCTGCCTGGTCGTAACGTCCTTGTTGTTCACGATAGAGGGCAAGCTGTCTTTCAGTCCGGGCAGGAAGTTCATATTCTTTCGTAAGCCCCAATACACCCTGCACCCGTTCCGGTGCATTCAATAACTGGGGATTAGCACCATGATTCAATGCATACAGGTAAAAATGAAGTGATCTCATCAATCGAATGACAGCCTCATCCTCTGCGTCCATTCTCTCCTGATCATCGATGCCTTCCACTTTGGCCTTCTCTTGATAAATATAAGCTTCTTCTTCAATCAGCCTCGCGGCTTGCTGCAGATTGTCTACCTCAATCATTCCGCGAAAACGGAACATTTCAATAACATCCTCGGCTGGCAATGAGTTCAGTAGCGATAAGTTCAACCCAAACTGCCTGCGCATCAGCTCATCCAGTTCAGACAATGCCTCGGTGTGTTTACGCTGCTGTTTGAGCGTGAACACTTTGCCAATTGCTTCAGTCATTTCCTCCATCATGCGGAGCAGATAATCTTTTCTGAACATGCTGTATGCCCCCTCATCATTCGACCCTATACATCCAATCGCCCTAATATCGTTCCATTATATTTATTTTAATTCATGCCATGACAAAAAGCCAAAAACAAGACACACGCGTCTTTGCTCTGGTTATGAACACACTAAACCCCTGCCTATCCAAAAGGGACAAGCAGGGGTTCGGTTGAAATGGAACTGGATACTCCTCCTCCACAAGAGGTTGAATCATCCAGAAACCAAACTATATTCTAGGACGTGTCTCAAAACTCGCTGAAGTGCATCTTTTACCGCCTTTTCGCCCCATGCTGCGTCACTTCCCCTTGACGTGCCCCGGCACGCCTGCGGAAAACTTCCTTGCTTGGAACGAAAATTCAGTAAAATCTACTTCCTTCGGAGTTTTCAGACACGCCCTAATGAAATCAACATAAATTACTTCATCAATTACTTCGATAATCCAGCCATAAATTGTTTAATGACCTGAATTAACTCTTCAGGAGCTTCATACATGCTCATATGACCTGCACCCGCAATCACGGCTTGCACTATATGTGGCTTGTCACTTGTAAATGTACGTTCTGGTGGGATAACAGCATCCTTTTCTCCTGCAACCAGCAATACAGGTAAAGGTGTAGCCGATAACACATCGCGGCGATCCGGACGTTCTCGCATAGCAAGTGCAGCACCAACAGCACCTTGAGGAGCAGTCTGGTAACCAATTTCCTTCACACGTGTTACATGCGTAGATAGCGATTCCACATGTTCCGGTGCAAAAGTCCGGGAACCAGTCCATCTACAAAATTCACGATACCTTCGGTCTGAATGGTGGATACAGCACGAAGGCGTTTTTCCTTGGCTTCTTCACTGTCCGGATAGGCTGTCGAATGAATAAGACCAAATGCATTCAAACGCTCCGGGTGACGCTGTGCAATCGAGAGCGTAATGTATCCCCCATCGAGTGTCCCAGAATGACCGCTTTTTCCACATTCAACTCATCCATCAACTGTAATACATCGTTGCCCATCTGTTCGATGGTATAACTTCCTACAGGTGCATCTGTTTTTCCGTGTCCACGCAGATCAGGTACGATACAGCGATAGCTGCGTGCCAGTTCAGGTACGACCTCATCCCAATACGATGAACTGCCACAGTATCCGTGGAGCAAAATGAGTGCTTCTCCCTTACCTTGTTCGGCATAACAAATCGTCGTTCCATCACACATCACTTTTTCCATATGAATCCCTCTCTCTGCGCGAATTAAATAATTCAGGTTGTATATTATTAAGCCTACATATCATGAATGAAACGTTTGTCTCCATTTCCCTGCTTCAATTGCGGCGTCTGCAATCGTTCGGGACATCCCCATGACCAGGTGAAGCGAGGTCATCTGCAAAATGGAATAGGGCCTTGGTCCATTCGCATTAACCACAGCTGCTACACTGTATTGTCCAACAGGAGGTAGCTTGCCTCCGACCGATTGGGCCGGAATGAGTGGGTTATTCAAGAGATAGTATGTACCTACCGCCTGCTTTGGACCCAGACATGCATCAATCGCTATGATGGCATGGTGTGCAGGAATAAGTGCCAATTTCTTTTCCAGCGTATCTGCATCACAAGGGGAAGACAGCGTGCCAATAACGTTCTCCATTCCGCTCTCTTGCAGTAAACTTCCTGTCAGTGGACCCAGAGCATCCCCGGTGGAACGATCAGTACCGATGCAGACAAACGTGATTTCAGCTGGAGAATGAAGTTGAACGATGTTTTTGAAAAATAAGATCAAATTCTCTGCAGGCACGCCTTTACGGACTTCCCTTCCTTGATGGCGAACCATTTCTCGCTTATACGCTGCCAAGCTGTATTCCCTCCAGTACACTCAGGTTTCCATGAAATCCTGTTGTTGTATCCATCATTGTAACCGATGCTTGGTTTCCTCGCAAAAGCATTAGCCTGAGCGCTTCCAATCATGATACAATAACAAGAGTTTCCGATACGGAAGGGATGAACTTAACGATGGATTTAACACAAGCAACAGCAGCCAATATGGAATATATGATTGAAGCGATCAAAACCAAACTTCGTATGGCAAGCGGTGCCGCCATGCAAGCTTCTTCATTCCCACTTGAGAAATATGAAGATCTGTTTGACCTGTATGAAATGATTTTGAGCAAGGAACATCTCAGTATCTCTGAAGTGGAAGCTGTCGCTTCGGAACTGGGTAATCTTCGTAAATCTTAGCAAAGTGTTGCTTTTGATCATTTGTGACTTCTATATGAAGTCCTATTCAAAAGCAAGCCTAAAAAGGACCTGTTTCCACATCACCGTGGGAACAGGTCCTTTTTCACATATTTATATTTCCAGACTATCCTTAACGGAATACATCCCATCCTTAAGGCAGGTCAACCAAAACAAATTCGGCAGGTTCACTGTCTGTGCTCGTGATTTGCAGATCACAGCTTTTGCGAATTCGTGCGGCATCGCCCGGCTTGAGGTTGAAGTTACCATCCGAACAATGAATCTCTACATGCCCACTGATCAGGAAAAGATGTGTCCGTCGATCTTCGTGTTGCGGGTACATCAACTTTTTCCCGGACTCCAAATGGGAGAGGTAACAGGTTACATCCTGGGAAATAGGCAATGCGCCTTCGCTTCCCTCGCCCCTTGCCCGGATACAATCGGACATAGACGATTCAAATGCTCCTGCGGCTCTATTCTCCGATTCGTATAGGAAGGTTTCAGCATACGCTCCGATGGCAAAAACCACATCTGGAGGAAACGTACCGGTTCATCCGCTGACGGATTGGTCTCGGAGTGTTCCACTCCGTCCCCGCACTCATCACCTGGACCGTACCCGGTTCAAGCAATTGTTCTGTTCCCATACTATCCGTATGTTTGAGTGTACCCGAAATGACATAACTGACAAGTTCAAGATCATGATGTGGATGTTTCTTAAAGCCTTCTTGCGGCATCAGCGTGTTTTCATTATGAGCCAACAGACAGCCAAAATGGGCGTTGCTTGGATCATCATAATCAGCAAAGGAAAAGCTGAATTCACTGTGTATCCAACCTCGATCCGACGTGTGCCTTTCTTCCGATGTCACCACTTTAATCATGTTCATCCACCTCCAAGGGTTTAGAGCTGCCACATCACCGCGGCAGTCCATGCGTGTATATGAATTGTATAGATGAATACCAGTTGGTATGTCATCTTTACCCGGGGTCCGGCAACTCTAATCACGCCCCTTCTTAAGGTTATACGCTATCTTCAAGTGAGTGGAGAATGAACTCACTATCTGCATGACCTACAAGGGTACCCGCATCATTTCGGATGTCCGAAGGGAACACTTCAGCCAATCGTGCAATGGTTCTCTCATTGGAATAACCAATCTGTTTCAGTATGGATTGGGTGATGAAGGCCCACTCTTCCTCGGAACCATCAAGCACCTTGAAGGTGATTCCCAGTCTTTCTTTTTTCAGACCAAAACCGAATACCCCCTTGAATCCCCCTTCGCTACAATGTTATCGTCTTCCAGCAGCACTGAATCTACACGCTCCGTGCCACCCACCATCAACGGATGTTCATTCATAGCTGATGTTATGGTTTCTACAGCTGTTCTTGTGGAAGGATCAGCGATAAGATCCGGACAAGCGAGCTTCAGATAAGCGTTCGACAATGCCGACAACGGCAAAGAAAATACCGGAAAGCCGCAGCCATCCGTCCCAAGCTCAATCTCTTTTTCTTCAATACCTGCCAGGTCGGCAAAGGTTTCAAGAATTTCTCGTTGTACCGGATGATCCGGTTCAGCGTAACTACCCAGATCAACCTGCTTCATCTGACTGTACCCCAGAATCCCCAGATGTTTTCCGGAGCAGTTGTGCAAGATGCGCCGTTTCTCTCCTTGTCCACGTAACCATTGATTACGGCTTTCTTCATTAAGCGGATAACTTGGTGCACAGATCAGGCATTCTTCTCCCAATCCAATTTTACCGGATAACTGCTCCAGCACCCGAATGTGTTCCGGTTCCGAACGATGCGAAGAGGACATAATGGCAATCTCCTGTGCTGACAGACCATAGTGACTGGCAATTCCTGCCCGAATACCTGGAATGGCTTGAAAAGGTTTGGCAGATGAGCGAGTGAATGCTCTAAAATGAGGATCGCCAGCCGAGTATACGATTCGGCCATACTCATCCGTAATACTTATGTGTCCGTAATGGGCGCATTCCATAACGCCTGCACGGTATTCTTTAATTAACAAGGCACTCTCCATGCGAGTTCTCTCCTTTGTGCTCCCGATTTCATCTCTGCTTTGCGTCACGACGCCGCATGGGATATCTTAAATAGTATAGTACAAAAGCGACGTTTTTACAGTTTTTTCGACAGGCATTTCGGGTATAGCTTTATCATCTATGTTCATCTACTACAATAACTGAAGGAGAAACTCATTATGCCGCGCAAAACGTATTCACCAGCCTCATTCAGTTCAACTCCCGGCACGTTATTACGTCCACTCCTCAACTGGGGTTTGATTGGTCTGGCCCTCAGCGCTTCGGTTGTATTCATCCTGGCAGGTCTGGGTGCCTGGTTGGGTGCTGATGTTATTATTCGTCTGGATGATCAAATTCAGCAATTATTTTATCTGAATTCAGATTCACGTCTTCATCTATTCCCTTACACTGCATTCATAACCGCACTGGGCTCATTCAAAATCTCTGCTGTCGCTGCAGGAGGTTTTGCTCTTCTTTTCTTCATACAACGTAGTCCAAGGTTTGTTATATATGGATATGCGCTCACGGGAAGTTTTGCCATGATGTGGATTCTAAACACGTTATTGAAGGAATTTTTCAGACGAAGCAGACCTGAACTGGATCATCTGTTGGTCGTTCACGGGTACAGCTTTCCCAGCGGACATGCCATGATCTCCATGGGCTTCTACGGTATGCTCTTTGTAATCTGGGCCATTGAACGACAGCGACATAACTCTTCCGGTGTGTGGCTTCCTGTTCTATGTGGTATCAGTTTTATTTTCTTGATTGGCCTCAGCCGAATCATGCTGGGCGTTCATTATCCTACGGATGTATTTACTGGATTTACTGCTGGATTGGCATGGATCTTCTGCATGGTTAAGGGCATTAAACAAAACCGCTAAAGAATGAATTCCTCTGATTTCCAGTTCATTCATCCTCATCTTTATTGTTTCACAGGGTTGCACGGGGTTTATATACGAAGTAAGCAAACGCGAACAGACAACATCCTACATCAAGTTTAAAGGAGGCGGTTGTTATGTGGGGCATCATTATCAGCATTGTGATGGCTGTCATCATCGGTTTGATCGGAGATGCACTTGCCGGTCACAACATGCCTGGAGGCATAATCGGTGCAATGATTGCAGGATTTGCCGGAGCCTGGCTGGGAGCACTTTTGCTTGGTAACTGGGGACCAGTTATCGGTAACTTTGCCATCATCCCTGCCATCATTGGTACAGCGCTCTTTGTTTTCTTGCTGGGGCTTGTGTCCAGACTGCTAAGACAGGCTGCCTGATTCGGGCAACAAGGTGTTCGTTGTTTCGTATTTGTTTCTTAAATTGAAGAAGGAGTGATTAGACATGAATAAAGCAGAAGAGCAATATCCTGTACAGACGGGTTCAACTTTCGCAAAAGGTATTTTCATCGGGGGTTTGCTGGGAGCTGCAGCAGCACTACTCTTTGCGCCTAAACCAGGACGTGAATTGCGTGGTGACCTTTCCGAGAAAGTGGGCATCGTTACTGACCGCACCAAAGAAGTGGCAACTGTTGTAAGTGACAAAGCCACTGAACTGGCTAAAACGGTCTCTTCCAAAACTTCCGATATTGCAAAAACGGTAAATCAAGGCCGCAATGATGTAATGGACTCTGTGAGAAAAGCGTCCGCTGATGTGGCTAACGAAGCATCCCGTGCATCTGATGAAGTGGCTGCCGCTTCCGTTGAAGCGAAGGAAGATGCACGTAAAGAACTTAACTCGACTAGCCTGTAAGGCGATACAGATCGAGTGACCAATAGCCAGCTGCACTCCAGCTGGCTATTTTTTATCCAATGAGAGTTGAGGAGGACGAATACTATGAGTAAAGTTACAATCAACGGTAATACTCCAATTAAGGGAGCAACACCGACACAGCAGTATGATACAAGCGAGCATCCTTTTGAATTACGTCATGAGGTAAAGCGATTGAACACCCGTTTGGACCAGATTGCGGACAGTCTGGAGAGAGCACAGATCAAGGATATTATTGAGAATTATAGCAGTCCCAAAAAGCGGATTATTACCAATTTCACAGCGGGCATGGCACGAGGTCTCGGGCTGACTGTGGGTACCTTTGTTGTTCTCGGTTTGCTGGCATTCATTCTCAGCCAATTCGTGAATATGCCGATTGTGGGCCAATATATCGCTGACTTGCTTGGTTATATTGAAGATTACAAAAACTAAGAGGACTAACCAATAGTAGGCTATCCCTTACGTTTTTCCGTAGCTCCTTTTTCTCTGTCTCTTCAGCTGAAGGCTGTGAGGATTTCACTTTGAGCAGATCTCCTGTCCAGCCTTTCATCATCAGCCATACATACATGCTGATCATGCTTAAGATAATGACAACAAGGACCAGTACAACTCCCCATGATTTGTCGATAAAGGGCAGGTTCTCAAAGTTCATCCCCCATATCGCGCCAGCTGCCGTGGCAGGTATGAACACAGCAGTGACAATGGTCAGCGTCTTCATGATCTCATTGCCACGTACACCGGAGATTGCATTATCAATGGAGATTAACGTATCGATCTCTTTCTCGTAGTGACTAAACAAACGTTCCATTCGCTCTACTCGATGTTGGAGCTGCTGGAAATATCGATTTTCATTTATTTCATCAAGGTAAGCCTCATGTGAAGCAGCCATCAGTTCCGAGTAAGGGATGAACAGATTACTCCAATACAATAATTCAAATCGAGCGGCGAGAATCTGGTCCATCAAGGTGCGGGCATTGCGAGATTCCATCTTCCGTTCCAGATCACGCAGGTTCATCTCAAAATGATCCATTCCCACATGGTAGTAATGCAGTATAGCTCGAAAAAGTACAAACATCCCGTCCCTGGCCTCACTACATTGCTGTAACATATGGGCACGTTCATCCGTCTTCATAATACCTCGTGTATTGTCATCCATATTCAAGGTAACCAGGTTATTACGATCGACATAAAAGAACATCTGATTATCTTTTCTTTTGTCATCTCTCTCATTCTTGATCGCATACAACAATGAACCAAATATGACTGGTTCTTTACCATTCACAAAACGGACGGACAAATAATTCGATTCGACTTCCGGAATTTTATAAAGCCAATATCGCATATCCGGAAACGCCTCTGTCAGCTCCTCCAAAGCATCGTTCATGCTATCGGTGTCAGGTGCAACCCAATCCCACCATTGCCAATGGTCCGAGCAAGATAACTTGTCACGGCGAGCTTCCAACTTGATTTGGTTCACAATCACTTTATCCACTCCTGCACTCATCTTCTTCATTACATACCCATCTTTTTGATCCCAAAAAGGACACGTATGCATTTCAGTGCAATGACGTGTCCTTCTTTATGCCGTACTCAACAACATTAGGGTTCCATTTTTCATAACATTGAAGCATTAGACATAATCTGTTTCAATTTCTCTGTAGCTCGCTTCTGAATACGAGATACACTCATCTGTGAAACACCAAGCTTCTGGGCAATTGCCCGCTGAGATTGGCCATCCTGGAATGCTAGAATAAGTACCTGCTGCTCTTGTTCCTTCAATTGTCCCAATGCCTGTTGCAAGTCCATCCGTTTTTCGACCGAATCATAGTCATTAACATCTGCACTGATCAGTTCACCCAATGTTGCTGCACTGTCATCCTGAGATAAAGGAGAATCCAGTGATACATAGTGGTAACATTCCCGACCAGCCAGAACTTCAATCGTCTCTTCTGCAGTCAAATCAAGGTATTCAGCAATTTCGTTCACACCGGGTGAGCGCTCCAGCTTAACGGTTAACTCATCAATGGCATGTTGCACAAGTGCTCCCTTTTCCTTAATCCTCCGGGGCACCTGAATATACCAGGATTTATCGCGCAAGTAGTTCTTCATATGACCGATCATGCTCTTCATGGCATAAGGTTCAAACGGAATACCTAGATTGATATCGTATTGCTTGAGCAAACGAATCAAAGCCATCTGCCCGGTCTGATACAAGTCTTCGTATAGATCGGGGCGATTCCGAGCGATTTTACCTGCTGCCATCTTTACCATTGGTTCATACTTACGGATGAGAACTGTTGCAATTTCATTATCTTGGGTCTGCTGGTATTCCCAGATCAAACCTATAGCTTCAGACATGGACTCTGGGGGAGTCACTTTTTCATTCATACTTTCTCCTCACTTCTTGCAAGACGTTTTACGAGTACTACTTTCGTACCTTTGCCCGTCTCACTTTCCACACTGACATCGTCCATCAAGGCTTGCATCAGGTAGAACCCAAGTCCGCCAATCTGTGCTTCCGTCAGTTCTTTGTCGTGTAGACCGGCACGTGACACAGCAGGGTTCATGTTCTCGAAGCTGGCACCTTCGTCCTTGACAATAATGGACAATGTTTCGCCATCCACTTCGAATACAACTTCAACCATGCCGCCTTCGTGTGAGTAGGCATACAATACAGAGTTGTTACAGGCCTCGGATACAGCAACTTTCATATCCTCAATGTCTTCATAAGAAAATCCCATTTTGGATGCTACTCCATAGAGATTGAGTCTTACAATATCAACGTAATCAGCTGTCGCAGGTAAATTAAGGGTGACTCTTTGAACTTCTGCATTCATTCCTTTTTCGATCCTTTCCTATTGGGAATTCTTCTGTGTGACAAAGAATTTGGCAATGCCCGTCATATCAAAAAGTTTCTGAATCTGCGCAGGAACTTCCTGTACTTCAAAGCGAGCTTCCATTCCATGTCTTGCCTTCAGAACAGATAACAGGATACCAATCCCTGTACTATCGATATACTTCAATTCTTTCATGTTGATCACAAGATCCTGTTCCTTGTTATCCACGAGCGGCTCCATCACCAAGCGGAAGTCAGGAGCAACCGACAAATCCAGTTCGCCAGTCAGATACACCGTGCATACGCCGTCCTGTGTTTCAGTTCTTGCATTGAATTTTTCATTTTTATTTGTATTCATTAGACATCTCTCCTGATCAATGGTTTCCTTACCTAATAACCCAACTTCAGCACGAGTGAAACAGAAAGAAGTTTGGAAAATGTTTCAATTGGCCTGATTCATGGCTGAAGGGCCTGGATCTAACATTTGTCGTTGTTTCTGAAACTGGGCTATTTTCTGTTTCACATTGCCCATTTTCACCGGTTTACTAATATAATCATCCATGCCGGCAGTAATACAGCGCTGCTGAATACCTTCCATCACGTTAGCAGTCATGGCTATAATGATTGGCTGATCAGACTGGGACAGGCTCTCTCGAATCCGCCGTGTGCATTCCAAACCGTCCATCACAGGCATCTGCAGATCCATAAACACATAGTCATAGGGATAACGGCTGCCGTTTACCATATCGAGTGCGCTCTGCCCATCTTCAGCAATGTCTGAGAGCAACCCAAGCTTACCGAGCATAATCGCCATCAACTTCTGGTTAATAGGATGATCATCCACGATTAATACCGTAGGATATTTATTCTCATTTTTCACATCCGTTGGCTTCTCTTCCCCGTTCCTCTGGATCAGTTCAGTTTCTACATAACGTTTCGCCTGAATTGTAAATACAAACGTTGCTCCCCGTTGCTCTGTTGTATCCAGATAGATCTGTCCACCCATCATTTCAACCAGAGTCTTGCATATTGCCAGTCCTAAGCCAGTTCCACCGTATTTACGTGTCATGGATGTATCCAGCTGGGAAAACGGCTGGAACAGGCGATCAACTTTGTCTGAAGCGATACCTATCCCGGTGTCTTTAACGGCAAACTCCAATGCCATTTCTCCATCCTTTTCTTCCTTAACTGACACGATCAGATACACTCCACCCTGATCGGTAAATTTGATCGCATTTGCAATAAGATTTAAGAGAACTTGACGGAGCCTTGCCATATCTCCATAGATTAATTCAGGGACAGAATCCTCCAGGAAATAATCCAGTTCCAAGTTCTTTTGCCTGCTTCTGCAGCAAACAATCCCAACACTTCCCGAACACAGGAGACAATTTCAAAAGGATGCTCTTCAAGTTCCATTTTGCCGGATTCCATCTTGGTAAAATCAAGAATGTCGTTGATGACCGTGACAAGTGCATCCGCGCTGCGACGGACGATGTCTGCATATTCCTTCTGATCTTCCCTCAGTTCCGTCTCCATCAGCAGATCAACCATACCGATAACTCCGTTCATCGGTGTACGAATCTCATGACTCATCATCGCCAGGAACTCGGTCTTTGCATTGGCTGCAATTTCTGCTTCTTCCTTGGCCTGAATGAGTTGTTGGTTCATCTTCTCCAGTTCCTGTGTCTTCTGGTGAAGAAGCATGGTCTGTGTCTTCAAACGTTTATTGGTGATAAACATCTCCACAAACCCCTCGATTTTGGATTTCAAAATCTGAGGAATAAATGGCTTAACCATGTAATCAATGGCCCCGGCTGAATATCCGGCAAACAAGTGCTCCGCTTCTCTACTATTCGCAGAGATGAATATAATCGGCACATCCTTGGACTTGTCCCGTGCCTTAATTAACTTTGCTGTCTCAATTCCGTCCATTCCAGGCATCTGCACATCGAGAACGATAACCGCAAATTCGTCTTTTAGCAGACAGCGGAGTGCCTCTTCTCCGGAAGTTGCCTTAACGAGTTTATATTGTTCCGATTCCAGAACTGCTTCAAGAGCAAGCAAGTTCTCAGGGCGGTCATCTACCAATAATATGTGGATTGGTTCATTGAGCCCCATGGCTAACCCTAACCCCTATTTAATCTTCCGGTATATTTTTTCGGTCCGGTCTAACGGCTCATAGGTATCACTGAACTCTGTAAAATGTATCGATTCTTTCGACCCCAGAACCAGAATACCAAAGTGGCTCAAGCTCTCATGAAACAGCCCATGCACATGGTTCCGCAGTTCATCATTAAAATAAATCATGACATTACGGCAAAAGATAACATTAAACTCGTTAAATGACCGGTCTGTTGCCAGGTTGTGCTCGGCGAAAATGATGTTCTTCCTTAGAAAAGGATGAAATATCACCGAATTATATTTCGCTGTATAGTACTCGGAGAAGGCTCTGGTACCCCTGCCTCCAAATAATTTGTAGTAAATAGTTTCATTTTCTCAATACCATATACGCCTTCTTTGGCCTGTTGCAAAGAGCGATCATTCATATCCGTTGCGTAGATTCTTGCCTTGTCATACAGTCCTTCCTCATGCAACATGATGGCCATGGAATAAACTTCCTCTCCCGTAGAGCATCCCGCATGCCATATTCGGATATACGGGTATGTTCTCAGGATAGGAATAATCTGTTCCCGAAACATTCGGAAAAGCGAAGGATCTCGAAACATTTCCGTTACAGGGATGGATAAGTTCTGTACAAAACGGTCAAACGCGGAACGGTCATGAAGAACACGCTCCTGCAAGCCGGATATGCTCTTAACACCTTCAGCATGTGCATGATGCCAGATTCTTCGTTTTAGGGATGGCAATGCATAGTTTCTAAAATCATATCCATATAACCGGTGCATGCCTTCCAACAGCAACTCAATCTCGATCAGCTCACGTTCTTCATCTTGCGGCATACGGACCAAATCTGCCCCCGTCTCGGTAGGTTCCCACGGTGTCATAAGTTCTCTCCACTTCTTCATTTGTTACTTGCGTATTCGTCGTATTGTCTTTCATTACCCAAACAATCAACATACGAATAATGAACTTACGAATACAACCATACGCGCATTAAGGATAACAATTGATCTGTCTGGATCGGTTTTTTCACATAATCAGATGCTCCGGCCTCAATACATTTGCCGCGATCCTCTTTCATGGCTTTGGCCGTGAGCGCAATAATCGGCAACTTTTCAAACTGCGGGATCTGTCTGATTCGTGTCATTGCTTCATAACCGTCCATTTCTGGCATCATCATATCCATCAGTACCAGATCAAATTCAGGATTTTTGTCCAAAATCTCCAAAGCCTCTCGGCCGTTCTCCGCAAATGTCACATCCATCCGATAGCCTTCAAGGACACTTGAAAGGGCAAATACGTTACGGATATCGTCATCTACAAGCAATATTTTTTGCCTTCAAACAACGTTTCTTTGTTGTGTAGTTTCTGTAAGATTCGACGCTTGTCTTCCGGCAAATTGGCTTCTACCCGATGCAGGAACAAAGTGGTCTCATCCAGCAGACGTTCCGGTGACTTCACATCTTTGATAATGATGGATTCCGCATATTTGCGCAGCTTCATTTCTTCCTTGGAATCCAGCTCTTTGCCTGTATAAATTATAATCGGCAGATCGTTCAGATATTCATCATCGCGAATCTGGTCGAGCAACTCAAACCCGGTCATATCCGTTAACATTAGATCCAGTACCATGCAGTCATAACGCTGGCTGTGTAATTCATTCAACGCCTCACTACCTGTCGATACAGCAGTGATTGCAACATCATCATGACCAATCAATTCTATAATGGCTTTACGCTGAATCTCATCATCTTCGACGATCAACAGTCGTTTTAATTGATTCTCGGTATATGATTTGATATGCGAGAATGCTTTATCCAGTGAATCCTTGCTCGAAGGTTTTTTCAGATACGCAATGGCGCCCATCATCAGACCTTGCTTCATATCATCAATAACTGAAATCACATGAACCGGAATGTGGCGTGTTGCCGAACTGCTCTTCAGCTCGCCCAGAATGGTCCAACCATCCATTACCGGCAATTGAATATCCAGGATAATGGCATCCGGCAAATATTGACGTGCCATTTCAAGTCCTTTATCACCTTGTAGGGCAACAAGTGCTTTGAATCCTCTTCCTCTCGCCATATCCATCAAAATATGTGCAAAGTTCACATCATCCTCAATGATGAGGAGGATTTTGTCGCCTTCCATGATATTCTCCCGATCATCTTCGATCTGCGTGACATCTGGAGTATGGGAAGGAGATAGATCTTTACCCACGCTACGCTCCGGATCAGGAGAGAGAATGGACTGATGACTTGAAAGCATGGTCCGTGCTTCGATGGACTGTTCATAAAGATCCTCTGAGGATACAGCCGCTTCTCTTGAAGCACCTTCTTCTGCCAAGGCTTCCTCTTCATGATTATCCGGCAGGTATAAGGTAAAGCAGCTACCTTCCCCTTCGGATGATTCCACCTGTATTGCGCCACCAAGCAAACGTGCCAGCTCCTGCTAATGGACAATCCCAGGCCAGTTCCACCGTATTTCCGGCTTGTGGTCCCGTCTACTTGCTGGAACGCTTCAAAGATCAAATCCGTCTTATCCGATGGAATACCAATGCCGGTGTCTTTTACACTAAATCCGAGATATTCCTGATTGGTGTTCATATAACCCGGCAGCTCTTCCGGTTTCATTCGTCGTCCAATCAGACTAACCGAACCTCGATTGGTGAACTTAAATGCGTTCGACAACAAATTCCGTAAAATCTGTTTGACGCGATGACTGTCGGTGTATACCCATTCCGGTAGATCGCTGTCGAAATCGATATTCAAGTTCAGTTCCTTTTTATTCGCCATCGGTCCGAAGTTCTGCTGAACAAAGCTGGTCAGCTCTTCCATTCGAACTGTCTCATAATTGATATCCATCTTACCTGCGTCCACCTTGGACAGATCCAGAATCTCATCAATCATCTTCAGCAGATCGGCGCCCGACATGTAGATGGTTTGCGCATATTCCTGCTGTTTGTCAGTCAGATTCCCACCCTTGTTCTCCGACAATAACTGGGACAAAATGAGCAGACTGTTCAATGGTGTACGGAGTTCATGTGACATATTCGCTAAAAATTCGGACTTGTACTTGCTTGTCATCGACAGCTGTGTAGCTTGCTGTTCCAACTGTGTCTTCGTTTTCTCAATTTCGTCATTTTTCTCTTCAACTTCACGCACCTGCTCTTCAAGCGCCCGCGTCTTGGCAATGAGTTCCGTATTGAAATGCTCCAATTCTTCCTGCTGACGCTGCAGCAATTCCTCGGAACGTTTAAGCGCCTCTGTCTGCTCCTCCAGATTCTCATTGGAACGACGAAGTTCTTCTTGCTGTGTCTGCAATTCTTCCGATTGAACCTGCAGTTCCTCAGTCAGTGCCTGGGATTCACGCAGCAACTCCTCCACACGCAAACGACGTCGAACGTTGTTCAAAATTACGCCCAGGTTCATAATCAGTTGTGTGAACAACTGCTTGTGAAGTTCATTGAAACCTTCAAAGGAAGCCATTTCAACTACACCAATCAGTTCATCTTCAAACACGACAGGATAGATCATGATACCCGCAGCACGTGTTGAACCTGAAGCTGAACCAATATGCACATAATCTTCAGGCGTATTTTCCAGAATAATTGGTGTCATATCCAGCGCGGCTTGACCAATCAAGCCTTCACCGATGCGATACATTTCTTTACCAACATCTTCGTTCTCTTCAAATGCGTATGCACCGTAACGTCTCAGTTCGTCGGGATGTTTCTCCTCATCGATCAGATAGACAACACCCAACTGAGCGCCAAGCACAGGTGTGAACTCACTGATAAACATCTGTGAAATTTGGCGAATGGAGCCAATCCCCGAAGCAGTTCCGGGACTCTTGCGATATTCGAACTCATCCAGTTTTGATCCTGCTGAGCCTGTACATAAGCCCTCTCGATTTCCAGTTTTTCTTCCAGATCACTGGATACATCCTTGAACACACTGGCAATCTGACCAATCTCATCGGTTGATTTGACCTGTATGCGCCGAATGGTTCGGTAACGCCCTTTACCAAAGCTGGTAATCATCATAGATACCGTGTTCAGACCCCGTGTGATACTCGGCAGCACCCACATAATGACACCCAATGCAAGCAACAACCCCGCAATCATGATACCTATCGTGATCTGTACTGCTCTCGTATACGCTGCGTTAGCGTTTTTGATCTCGGCATCAATCTCTTGGTCCTGATAACGGGAAAGAGCATTCAAACTATCCACAGCTTCTTTTTGCACCGCGAGTCCTGTTGCATTGCGGTAGTTATTCGCATCTTCTACCCTGCTTTGGGACATCAAGTTGATCTGTCTTGTTGCATAGGAAGTATAAGCAGTCCACGCAGTATTCACACGATCCACCAGTTGATGTTCAGGTGCACTGTCTGCTCGGTTTCTCACTTCTACGAGGTAACCATCCCCCGATCCTTCATCTCCTTCAGGTCACCTTCAGCAGCACTAATTGAATTGTTCGGATTCAATAACAAGTTAGCCAGCACTTTGGCAATATCATTGACCTCTCCGCGTACAGCAGAAGTGAACCTTACTTTGAGATAACGTTCCTGATACATCTGATCAATCTGTTTATTACTGCTGTTTAGCCGTTCATAACTCACAAACGTGAGCACGATCAAAATAGCCATCAGAGCGGTAAAACCAATCAGCAGTTTATTCCTGATCTTCATTCATCCCCCGCCCCTTTATCCAAAGTAATCCAGACCAGACATTTATCATCATCCCGCTCCTGGGGAATTTCGTCGTCAAAGAACATGGCCTGCATGGCAGCTTCATTCCACTGATGTGACCCGGTCAGTTTTTCGATCAGGAATTCATGTTGTTCTTCCTGCCCGCCCTGAACAGCTTCCAATAATCCATCCGTATATAGTGCAATATGCCCGTCACCCTCGTAATGGATCGTTTGTGGTTCAATATCCATCTTGTCAAATAAACCAACAGGACAGCAGACGCTGTCAAATGTGGTGACACTGCCGTCGTTTCGGAAGAATAAAGCAGGTGGATGCCCTGCATTAACATAATCAATACGCTTCATCCGTGTATCAACGACCAGATAAATTGCCGTGAAATAATACTGCACCAATTGTTTTTCCAGATGGAGCTGGTTAAAACGACGGTTCAACTCTTGAATGACCTTCTCTGGATCCACATAAGTGGTAACCGTATCTTTTAACACAGAAGCGATAAACATGGTAAACAGGGATGAAGATATCCCGTGTCCCATCATGTCGAGCAGCAGAACTCCGTAACGGCCTTCCCCAAGTGGGTACCAAGAATACAGATCACCCGCAAGCTCAAAAGATGGTTTATAGATGGCATGCACTTGGAACAACGGGTCCCTAATTGCCGGACTTAAAACAGCATTTTGGACCATCGCTGCCAACTTGAGCTCATCCTGAATACGTTGATCACGCTCTTTGTGCCAATCCTTCTCCTGTTTCAAACGAAGTGCGAGTCGAATTCTGGCCATCAGTTCGACTTTATTAATCGGTTTGGTCACATAGTCAGATGCCCCTGCATCCAATGCTTCGGCAAGTTTCTTGGAATCTCCGATGGCAGTCACCATAATAATCGGTATATCCTTCAGATTCTCAAATTTCTGCACAATACTGCAGGCTTCGATACCATCCATCTCCGGCATCATCATATCTAGCAAAATCAGGTCAATATCCGACGGTCTTGGACGAAGTTCGTTGCTTTCCTCCCCAATTCCCAACACTTCAAACATTTCCATGGCGGAACTCGCCGTTACAATGTCACGATAGTTTTCTTTTTCAGAATTTCTCGAATGATAATGACATTCGTCGGATTGTCGTCAACAATAAGTATTCTCATTGATATCTCCTTATCTGTGGCGTCCGGGTTTGTCGATTCTTATTAGGTTAAAACAAACGTTGATTATACAAATTTTGCATACAAAACGGCAGTAGACATAATAATTCCTAGTATAACTATAATCGTAAAAACAAAAAACTTCTATCAGTAAATGGCACCATCGCTGGAGATTCTCCCCGCAACCCACCCTGTTTTTGCAGCGTCCTGATCCCGCTTCCAAACTTGCAAAAACATAGATAAGGAATGGGAAAGCCCCATTCCTTATCTATGTTTTTGATTAAGCATTTTACATAAATGATTCAGAAGCTTGTCTATGTTCAGCAAACTTCAACTTGCAACGTATATCGGGTTAATCTTTCTTTTTAGCAATAACGAGTACTTTACCTTTGTCGAGTTCACTCTCGTAGAAGTCCGCTTCGGCTTCGGTAAAGCCCATCGAAACAATTTTGGCCCGGAGTTCATCACCACGTGAGCGGAACAGATTCGCCAAGGAATCAAATACGCCTTCTTCCTTTATGCCAATTTCTTTGGCATCTGCTGTATCGGCAATTCGATCTGTACGATCCTTCTCATGGGCGAGAACAAAGATTTGATCAGCAAGGTATCCGGTAATCTGCAATTCTTTCACCGCTTCTACCGCCTGGACTCCGTTTTCTACCACTTTTGCATAAGCTTGCTCATTGGTTGAATTCATCGTTTCCACTCTCCTCTGATTTAATCTTCTGTATCGAGCTACTTAATATATAACCATACTATATGGGGTTGAAACGATTCGGTAATAACCAATCCTAGGAAACTGTGTCATCAAAAAGATCAATGCCTTCAATCTGCTGAGAGCCTGACTTCATATATACTTTCAGAGCCTGGTCTCCACGGAGAAACACTTCTCCGTCCTCTGCCACATAATAAGGTTTCCCGAGAGCATGATGGATCGCTTCAATATTCATCTCAATTCTCTTTCCGTTTAACATGATGTGATTCTCAGATGCATCGATATGCACATATTGAATAACATCCGTATCTTCACACAAACCAACCTTTACATCATGAAAGTGATATTCAGGACACCCCAGATAAGGATCTTCCTGCTTATGCCCCGGCTGGCCCTTGTTGGCCAACAAATCATCCATGGTGTCATCCAGAGAAATGCCATTCAGAGTCCGAAAATGCTGGAAAGTCTCGGATCGATCAACAGCCAGAGTTACCTCTGACGCCTTCTCTTCCATTACCGTCCATTGCATATCGTGAGCAGCGGGTACCGCTGCCGGTTGAACGGAAAAGGAGAAATTACGCTAAACATCACAAGCAGTAGTTTCATCATGATTCTCACCCTTTCATCAGGTTCATCACCGCTCTGAAGGCTTCTTCATGGTTATAAAGCGGTCATGTTACTTGCGCATCCGTTGCCATACATTCGCTGCAACATCAATATACTTCATCCAGTTTTTCCCGCCCTTAGCTTCACCATTATATGTAGCTTCATAGGATTGCAGGGTACGATCCGTTGATGTAGCAGGCGGGGCAGTTACATGAACCGATTCAGCATGTTTGGTCTGTTCAGCGTTGTTACGTTTAGTCTGAAATCTCGCCATCAGCGTTGTGGAGACTTGTTTGGCTGCTGCCGTCACTTCGTTCAACACTTCTCCCAGATTCTCAACAGATTCCATAACAGGATCAATTTTTTCATTTTGTGCTGTACATCCACCGTAATATCATTGGCATGCCTTACCGTCTGCTTCACTTCATAACTAAGTTCATCAATGGTTTTCTGTACCTCCTGCAGTGTCTGTGAGACATTGTCCAAAGAACCCTGAGCGGATTTCAAGGTACGAATTAAAAAGAAAACCAGTACTGCAAATGCCACTGCAATCAGGGCCACGCTAATTTGATAGATCATAGAAGAACCTCTCTTTCCATATGTGCATCAGTTTGTTATTGCTATAGTTACCCGGCGATTTCCCGGACGAAACAATATTATATATCCCTTCATATATGCCCTCGCTTGGAAAAAAACCAATGTTTCAAGCGGTTAGCACCCGGTTAAAGTTAGACTACACAAGGCGGTGAGGTGAACACAACTCACTGCACAATCATTTATACGAAAGGATGAATACTTATGTTGAAATGGTCTGTATTATTTCTAATTATTGCACTGGTAGCAGGTATTTTTGGATTCTTCGGTATTGTTGAAGCAGCTGCTTCAATCGCGAAAGTACTCTTCTTCATCTTTGTTGTACTGTTCGTAATCTCCTGATTACGGGACGTAGCCGAATGCGATAACCTCAGGCTCTGATATGACTGAGTGTTACTAAAAGAATACATACAAAAGCCGATCGTGCTACCAAGCCGATTGGCTTTTGTGCGTTCAGGCATAGGTCAACTTTTCTATATTATGTATTGCACTCCCTTCTGCTTTATTCCAATCCGCCCTCGTATGAATTCCAAAAAATCAGGACCTTTTTGAGATAGCCAACCCGGTTTTATCCCACCGAAGTATGATATTTACAGGCTTGCTATATACCCACATATGAGCCAGTTGACACTGGAGAATGCAAGAAAATATTGTTATAATTTGTGATTCATAAGGTAGCTTGCTTGGTTACTTTTAACACAGGACAACAAATTACATAACAAACCGAGGAGGAAAAGAAAATGAAAAAAATCGTAAGTTTTGCTGCTGCTTTAACGTTGATGGGTTCGATGGCTGCCGCTGCAGGTGCTGAGGAAGCGGTTACTGGAACGGTAACTCCGGAAACAGGAACTGAGGCTACAACAACGCCAACGACCACAACAACTCCAGCTGTTGAAGTGAACAAACCTGCTGTAGACACAGTAGAAGGTACTGCTGAGACTGTAACAGGCACAACAACAGACACTACAGGTGCAGAAGGTACTTCAACTACAACTGAAACGCCAGCTACAACTACAGATGACAAAATGTTTGAAGAGCCACTCGTAAAACCAGGCGATGAAGTACTGGCACCAACGATGTTGCTGAACCTTCTGGAGCGCACTTGGTTCTATGATGCACCTAACGGTAAACCAATTGGTGCATTAGGCTCCCAAGTCATCGATACAACAGGTGAAGTGGTTGATGGATTCGATGGCGGCGAGTGGGTACAAGTATACACTTGGAAAGGCAAAGCGTGGATCCACGTTGCCATTCAATAACATCGTATAATCGTTCTAATGATAAGTAAAGAGGACAGCACGCACAATCGCGGCTGTCCTCTTTTGATTTACCAAGATGTTCACTCCTGTTCAAGGGTTCCTTGTGACTTCTTCCGTCTTTGGTTCCACATGTACATGTACATGCATGATGTTATGCGATCGCTTCAACCGCTCTTCAACACGGTCACAGATCTGATGGCCTTCAATCAAGCTTAGGCCTCCGTCCACTTCAATGACTACGTCCACAAGTACATGACTGCCATGCACACGTGCCTTCACATCCTTGATCATCTCAACACCGGGAACGCGTGCTACTGAGGATCTGAGATCCGTCAGTTCCTTCTGGTCAAATCCATCGGTAAGACGATGTGTAGAATCCCGGAAAATCTCCCAAGCCGTTTTGCAGATCAACAGACCTACAGCAATGGCAGCTACTTTATCCAGCCATGGAAGTCCAAACTGCGCACCTATAATTCCAATTGCAGCGCCTATGCTGACCCAGGCATCCGAACGATTATCTTTCGCCGCAGCCATCAAAGCCTGACTATTAATTTGTTTAGCCAGACGGTGATTGTAACGATATACGCCTAACATCACCACAGCACAGACTACAGCCACCGCTGCCGCCCACAGATTTGGAGCAACAAAGGCTCCTTCATACCAGGAGCGAACGGCTTCAACCAATACTTGCAGCCCAACCATAGCCATAATAAATGAAGCCACCAAGGCAGCAACCGTCTCCGCTCTGAAATGACCATAGGCATGATCCGAATCAGGTGGTTTCTGGGAGATTCGAAGCCCGATCAATACAGCAACGGATGCCACAATATCCGTAAGGTTATTAAAACCATCGGCCAGCAAGGCGCTGGAAGCAAATAAATAACCACAGATCAGCTTAAAGGCGGACAAAACGAGATAGGCTGCAATACTAACCCAAGCCCCTCGCTCCCCTTTTCGAATTTCTTCATAAGCGTTCAAACCGGGCGACACCCCTTTAACGTTTCGTATTACGGTTTTTCCATGTTAACAAATGCGGAGCGTGTGGGTCTACAGAAACAGTGTTGCCAGGCTGCATTGCTGTAGGCAAGCCGAAACAAAGTTGCCAGACGGCAGGGCTGTAGTTAATGAGAAAAAATGTTGGCCTGGGTAAAACCAAAGGTTTTGAGCATTTTATCAGGTTGCCCTTGTAGGGCTTTTGTAAAACGTATAAAATAGGTACATCCCGTCCAATCTGGACGGCTCACTGTAAGACCGGGAGGGAAATAACGATGAGCGAAAATAACGAACCGAAAAAGGTCAGTTTGCAGGATGCTATACGCCAAAAGCTGGCGCAAAAGAAAGAACAAGCAAATTCCGGTAACCAATCCAGCGCCTACTTTGAAGGCGGACCTAAAGCGATGAAGAGTCAAAACAACAAAAAGCCTAACAACCAACGTCGCCGTACTGGTGGATCTTAGGTCTTAAACCGCAGAGAAACCCATTGAATTACAAAAAGAACCGCAAGCCCTCTTCACAGAGACTTGCGGTTCTTTGGTGTTCCTATAATAATGTGCCGTAGATGATGCTTAGTTTAAGCTTCTACCGGATACATTTTATTGCGCAGTTCTTTGATTTCGTCACTTTCCAGATATTCGTCATAGCTCATTTGGCGATCAATGATGCCATTCGGCGTAATTTCGATAATCCGGTTAGCAATGGTTTGAATGAACTGATGGTCATGGGAAGTGAACAGCATAGTGCCGTCAAAATCAATCATACCATTGTTCAGCGCTGTAATGGATTCGAGATCCAAGTGGTTCGTAGGCTCATCCAGAATCAATGCGTTAGCACCAGTCTGCATCATTTTCGCCAACATACAGCGAACTTTCTCGCCCCCGGAGAGTACACTTGCCTTTTTCAAGGATTCCTCACCTGAGAACAACATACGTCCCAAGAATCCACGCAGATACGTTTCATCCTGATCTTTGGAATATTGACGGAGCCAATCCACAAGAGTCATGTCTACACCGTCAAAATATTTGGAGTTGTCTTTCGGGAAATAAGCTTGAGTTGTAGTTACACCCCAAGTATATTCGCCGCTATCCAATTCCGTTTCACCCATAAGAATATCAAACAAGAGTGACTTGGCATTTCCGTTCGGGCCAACAAATGCAATTTTATCCCCTTTGTTCACGACAAAGCTGATATCATTCAGCATTTTTACACCATCAATGGATTTGCTGATACGATCTACGGTCAACAATTGTTTACCGGCTTCACGCTCAGGTTTGAAGTTGATAAAAGGATATTTACGGTTCGATGGACGAAGGTCATCCAGCGTGATTTTGTCGAGTTGTTTCTTCCGGGAAGTTGCCTGTTTCGATTTCGAGGCGTTCGCAGAGAAACGTTGAATAAAGGCTTGAAGCTCTTTAATCTTCTCTTCTTTTTTCTTGTTGGCATCACGTTGCAACGCAAGTGCCAATTGGCTGGATTCATACCAGAAGTCATAGTTACCTACGTACAGCTGGATTTTACCAAAGTCGATATCCGCAATATGCGTACATACTTTGTTCAGGAAGTGACGGTCATGGGATACCACAATAACAGTACCTTCATAGTCCATCAAGAAGTTCTCAAGCCATTGAATGGATTCGAGATCCAAGTGGTTGGTAGGCTCATCGAGCAACAGGTTGTTTGGACGACCAAACAATGCTTGTGCAAGCAGGACACGAACTTTTTCGTTACCACTTAGTTCATTCATTTTCTTATCGTGCATGTCACGGTCGATACCCAGACCGATCAGGAGTGCCGCTGCATCCGGCTCAGCATCCCAGCCATTCAACTCGGCAAATTCACCTTCAAGCTCACCTGCACGCAGGCCGTCTTCTTCAGTGAAGTCCGCTTTGGCATACAGCGTATCTTTTTCTTTCATAATGGCATAGAGACGACTATGACCCATAATTACCGTTTCGAGAACCGGATACTCATCATATTCAAAGTGGTTTTGCTTCAAAACGGCCATACGTTCGCCCGGGGTGATGTGCACCTCTCCCGAGTTTGATTCAATTTCACCGGACAAAATTTTCAAGAATGTTGATTTACCGGCTCCATTGGCGCCGATGAGGCCGTAACAGTTTCCTGGTGTGAATTTGATATTTACATCTTCAAAAAGTGCACGTTTTCCGTAGCGGAGCGTGATGCCGCTTGTACTGATCATTAAGCATACCATCCTTTATTGGTTAATCTGCATACTGCATGAATAGCAAGTTGCGTAAATCATGGATTCAATATCCCGATGCCTATTCTGGCACCATATTATAACACAAAAAAGCGGCAAATTCGAAAATTGGCCGCTTTTTACTTATTAAAGATTTGGTAAATACACTGTTCATGCAGGCATACCCCTACATTAACATATTTGACTCATTTTTGTTAGCCCTGTTTGCCTTCCTCGTGGTGAATGCGGAGCGTCTCGCCATGACCAAGCACCCGAATCCGCTCTTTACCAATGCCTAGACGTTCACGTTCAACTTCCAGCCGATCCAGCGCTTCCTTGGGCGTATCATCCGCCAGCTTGAATGTGCCGTAATGCATTGGCACCATGAGCTGTGAACCGGATTCAACGAACCCCTGCAGCGCTTCTTCGGGTGTCACATGCTGAGAAGTCATGAACCATTCCGGATCGTAGGCACCGATGGGCATCAGGGTAACACCAATGTCAAAGCGTTCTCCAATCGTTTTGAAACCCTGGAAGTAACCTGTATCACCCACAAAATACAACACAGGCGGACCGCCTGATGTTTTGGATGTTTCGTTCTTCCCTGATTCCGTGGATGATTCATCCTGATTGTTCGTTGTTGCAGCACTTTCCGCTGCTGAAGTCGTTGCCGGATGGTTCAGTTCCAATACATAACCGCCCCAATGGGACGTATTGGTATCAAACAACGTTCGGCGCGTCCAGTGCTGTGCAGGGACAAAAGTTATTTTGACTCCACCAAGTGTCATATGATCCCACCATTTCATCTCCTGGCATCGATGGAATCCTTTGCGAATCATCTTACGCTTCAGACCATCGGGTACGATGAGCAATGTCTTGGCTGTAATCAGCTTACGCAAGGAAGCCAGATGCAGATGATCATAGTGGGAATGGGATATCAGAATCACATCCAAAGGTGGAATATCCTGAATCGGAATGCCGGGGGCACCGAGCCTTCGTTGAAATCCCATTTTTTCGGCCCACACCGGGTCAGTCACGATGTTCAATCCATAATATTGAATGAAAAACGTGGAGTGACCAATCCAGGTGATACTTGTGTCCTCCCGGTTGGCATGCAGATAATCCAGTTCAGGCGGGTGTTTGGGCACGGTGTAGGAGTAGTCCTTCACTTTATTGCGCCGCTGCTCCTCCATTGTTTGAATTCCTTCAGCGTTTTGTCCGTACTTACATTATCGATATTGTTATAACGGATTTTCGGCATGAAAGGGCCCTCCTCCCTTCCTCATTTCTTAACAAAAGATTACCCCAAACGGGAATGGACGTACCAGCCAATCAATCCTTTGGGTTCTTACATACGGCCAGATATACAAACAGAAAGACAATAGCAGCCGCAATGATCAGTGGAGGGGCGTACATAATGGTGAATGTCTCAAAAAGCTTAATCCGGTTATACCGGGTATCCCCGTGACTCCCTCAGTAGATAGTGGATCCAGCAAGGGAGTCATGAGTAAGAACATGTTTGGGTGCATGAACAGACTCATCCTTTCTTTTTACCAGAATTACCGCGCACATAATTGGCATCAAACAGGAACAGCTTCATAATCAGCACAAGCGAAGGAATGAGCACAAGTAGCCCCAGACTAAACGCTGTAATGAGCGCAATCCCCATCGTCCGATTTGTAAAGCTGTCGTAAATATTGATGTAAGGATACAGAATGTACGGAAGGTGGGATCGCCCGTAGCCATACCAGGCAAAGGCAAATTGAAGCATGACAGCGACAAAACACCAACCTAGATATTTACTTTTCCACACCAGCGACACGGCAATGACAAAACAAATAAACGAAGCGATGAACATCCACGAAATATCCACCATCTGCTCAAAGTGTGCGGGATTCTGTTTGTTAATCTGCAGAAAAGCCAGAAAGCTCGCAAAAATGGTAGGCAAACTCCAGAGCAGCGCGTACTCCCGAAGCACCTCATATGCCGGCTCATCCCCCGCCCGTTTAGCATAATAGGATAGAAACATCGCCGAGATGTAGAGCACACTAACCAGTGCAAGCAAAACAACCGACCAGGTATAGGGATTCGTCAAAAATTCACGCCAGCGAAAAAACACCTGATCGCCCACCTGCTCAATGATCCCGCCTTCGGATATCGCCAAAATGGTGGAGAATACCGCCGGAATCAGCAATCCCGTCGCCCCGTACAATGCCATGTAGATCCGGCTGTTCTGCCCATGGTTGCCATAGGTATTATAGGCGTAATATACGCCCCGGATCGCAAGCAGTACAATAGCCAGGAACCCGGAACCAGCAAAGCTGTCCCGTAATAAAAGGCGCTGTCCGGATAAAATCCGACCAGTCCAACCACAAAAAGATCAAAAACACATTCGTCACTTCCCACACGGGAGACAGGTAGCGCTGAATGATGTTATGAATTTTGTTCTCATGCCCGGTCAAAATGCTATAAAAGCTGAAGAACCCGGCGCCAAAATCAATCGAAGCGACGATCAAATAACCGAACAAAAACGTCCACAATATCGCGATGCCTGCAATTTCGAAACTCAATGCACGATCCCTCCTTCAAGCCCCAGAGACTCCAGTTCCTTCTCTGCTTCCTTGTTACGGAACAGCTTGCTGAGTACCCGAATGCACGAGAAACACAGGATCAGATATAGCAAGATGAACAACACCAGCATCCATCCTACCGAAGTTGACGTCGTAGCCGCTTCCGCCACCTTCATATAACCGCGTAAGATCCAAGGCTGCCTGCCAACTTCGGCGAACATCCACCCCAGCTCGATGGCAATCATGGCCAGAGGCCCCAGCAAGACAATGCCAAGCAGCAGCCATTTGGGATACGGCTTGCGCCCTGGCAACCACCGCCGCAGTACATATAACACAGGAATCATCAGAATGATCACTCCCGTTGTGACTTTCAGATCGAACATATAATGAATGGATAGTGGTGGTCTCAGATCCGCCGGAAATTCTTCGAGACCCTTCACTTCCGTATCTGGACGATTACCCGCCAAAATGCTAAGGGCATAAGGAATCTCAATCGCGTATTTCACTTCATTATTTTCATCCAAAATCCCCCCATAAACGAGCGGTGCCTCTTTCATCGTCTTGAAATGCCATTCTGCGGCAGCCAACTTCTCCGGCTGATACTTCGCCAGAAATTTACCGGAGGAATCGCCGATCATGACGGTACTGACGGCAAATACGAGCGCAGATACCGTCGTGAGTTTCAGTGCTTTTTTGTAATACACATGATCCCGTCCCCGAAGCAAACTGAAGGCGGCTATCCCCGCCAGGATACCTGCACTCAAGGTGTAGGATGAGGCGAGTACATGGGACACTTTGGTTGGCGTTGCCGGATTCAACATGGCAGCAATCGGATGAATGTCCTTCATGATGCCATTAATCAGGGTGAATCCCTGAGGCTGGTTCATGAAGGAATTCACCGTTGTAATGAAAATCGCAGATGCAGATGAGCCGAGAGCTACCGGAATCAACAGCAGCATATGCGTATATTTCTTTTGAAACGATCCCACGTATAGAGGTAAATCCCAAGAAAGATCGCCTCTATAAAAAACGCGAACGTCTCCATAAACAGTGGCAACGCAATCGCCTGACCCGCGACCCGCATAAACATCGGCCACAGCAGACTGAGCTGTAATCCGATCGAGGTGCCTGTAACGACGCCCACGGCAACGGTGATGACAAAACCTCGCGCCCACCTGCGTGCCAGCAGGGTGTAATGCATATCATTGGTTCGTAGTCCTCGCCACTCGGCCAAGGCAATCATGAGTGGAACACCTACACCAATAGATGCAAAAATAATGTGCACAAACAGGGTAAGGCCGGTTAGTATCCGGCTGAGCAAAACAGGGTCCAGAGATGACATGGTTACACTCCTCTTTCACATAATCGTTATGTACGACAGCAGTTACTCTGCTTGAACATGTATCTCAATAACTCATGATTCGGATGATGCTCTTCACAACGGCATACAGCACAACCACAGCTGCAACCAGACAGACGATAATGAGTGTTTTCTCTTGTTTACGGAACATATACCTGCCGTCCTCCTTTTGCATGGGATGCAAATTATGGCTCTATAGACAGTTTGCAAAAGAAGTTGTTTTTTTATCCGGGGAAATTGAAAAACAAAAAAAGCCTTTCCCCTTATCACGCTCACGCGCTGAAGGGCAAAGGCTCTATCCGTAGGTCTCGTAAATAATTATTATTTATAAAAAAGTGAAATACATTTCTTCATCCATCATTAAATTTACACCAATACGTCCTGCTTGGGCAGTCGAACCTTGAACGTACTTCCTTTGTCCGGTGCAGATATAAAGGTCAGTGTACCCTTGTGATCCTCTACAATTTTACGGGAAATGTACAACCCAATTCCTGTTCCACCAATCTGCCGATGATCTGAATTATCGACCCGATAGAATTTGTTGAACAGCATGTCCTTCTCTTGCTCCGCAATGCCTATTCCGTAGTCACGCACATCAAGACATAACCATTCCTCTTCTTCCCATAACGTCACATCGATACGATCGGCTCCCGGAGAATACTTGACTGCATTGCCCACCAGATTATGCAGAACCTGAACCATCCTGTTCTGGTCAGCATAAGCAAAAAGTCTCCATTAAACGTATGCACGTAGATACGTTGGGCAGACTTCATATTCCACTGTTCGGCAACCCCTTCTACCAACTCAACCAGCGGTACATACGTCATGTGGTAAGTCATACCTTCGTTGTCGAGGCGCTGAATATCGAGTACATCATCGAGCAAACTGCTCAGCCGCTTGCCCTCCGAAGAGATGGTCTGCATGAATTCCCGCTGCTGAGCTGCCGGAAGGTCATACATCATCATTAATTCCACATATCCCATAATGGTGGCTACAGGCGTTCGAAGCTCATGAGATACCACACTGATCAGCTCATTTTTCATCCGATCCAGCCGTTCTTCTCCTGTCCGGTCACGGAACACTAGCAGAAACCCATGGTTTTTACCCGGGACATCCATCTGCTTCATGTACAAGGAAAATACACTTTTATCCACATTATTGAATATAAATTCGGTCTCGATAAACGCTGTTTCTCCATTCAGGAATGCTCTCGTCTGTTCCATCAGATTGAAGTTGTCCGTTAATACCATCGTATCAATCGCCTGCGCCAAATCTTCAATGGATCTGCCCATAAAATCACCCAAACCAAACATCTCTTCTATCCTTCGGTTGACGATGGTTATGGTCCCTGATCGATCAGACATCACAAGCCCTTCTCGTACGGATTCAATAAATTGCTCACTGATATCTCGCTGTTCCTGAATGGCAATCTTCTCATTGAACAACTCTGAGTTCAGCTTCTCCAGCGCCAGGGCATGACGTACACGATCTTCTTCTGCTCTGGTCCGCTCTGTAATATCCTTAATAAACAGGTTATATAATGTCTCATTTTTGCCCAACTGGATCTCAACAATTTTGTACTCAATCGGAAATACGGAACCATCCCGTCGAATACCTGAAATTTCTTCAACGATGGTGTATCTTTTACCTTCAACATATTCAAATCGCTCCAGCAAATTCTTGATCTCCTTGCAGCTGGCCCCTTGAAAAAGAGTCGGCGCTTCCTTGTGCAGAATCACTTCTTCCCGACGCAATCCAAACATTCTTTCAGCCTCCGGATTAAACTCAACGATCAACCCATTGGAGTCCACAGCGATAATCGCATCAATAGAGGATTCAATAATGGCACGTTTGACCTCTTCACTATTCTTGAGTTCCTTGGTACGCTCAATAACCCTGTCCTCCAGCGTTAACTTGTCGTGACGAATCTGTTCGAATTGTTCCAGCAGCACATCAGCCATTTTGCGCAAATTGCCAATCAGGATCTGTACTTCGGTTACATGGCTGGTTGGCCACTCCATCTTCCCATTTCGAAACAGCAGTCTCGGAAGAGAGCCTGTCATCCTAGTCAGTCTTAACAACGGGCTAACAACCTTACTGCTGAGAGGAGCCGCTACGATCATGGAAGCCACGATGATGATGAACAGGGATTGCAGCGTGGTCAGGTAAATGGATTCGATTCGGGGGTAATACTCGGACGAGTCGGTCACAATGAATACCCGATAAGGTGTTAACCTTGTCATTTCTGCTTCATAGATAAAAGAGGCTTGTTTCCAGTGATTCAATACATCGCTGTAATGGATATTTGCGGAACTTAACAGAAAGAGATTATCCCTTGATTTCAGAAGACGGAATCTGTCCATGTCCAGGTAATCGCCTGCCTGAAGTGTATTCAATCCAGAAGCGACGACCGTATCATTCCGATCCAGCAGAATCACATTCACGCCTAGTAGATGATGATAACGCGCCATATTCTGATCCATATTCTCGGAGGTAACATACTCTTCATCAATATCCTGAACAACCGCAGTCGCTGCATATTTCATATCACGTAATATGGCATCATTCATTTGATCCAATTGTCTGCGGCTATCTGCGGATAACAGTACGAGAGAAACAAATACCACAAAGGCGACTACATATTTAAACGCAATTCTTGTTAATGGGATGGTTCCCATGCGTTTTGATTTGTGTTCACCCGTAGTGATCCAAAAATCAACTACAATTCCCGCAATCAGCGCATTCACCATACCAATCACAGCAATATACATATACTCATACTTCAAATCGTCTATATTTAAACCCAACATAAAATGCCCGGTATAGATAACAGGAAGTAACATGACTACCCAAAAGACAGCATTAGCCTTGATTAAGCTGCCATTCTTCCAGCGGATCTGCCAAACGAGCATCCAGATTAATTCCATGAAGTGGGCAAGCATGACAGTTAGATTGTGCGGCACAAAGCCGACAAAGACAGTATTCAGCAGATGGATGACTGTAAGGGTGACAAATCCATAGATGGCCCCATGCAAACGAAGAGCAACGAGTGCTGCCGCGCTCCCAATCATAAACTGTACACCATAGAATAAAGTAAACGGAAAAATGGTGCTTAGTGAGCCCAGAATGATCAGAATGCTGGTCCCAATCCAGGGTATTCTCAGCTTCAACACGACCCAATCCAGCATTTGTCTTGCCTTTATACGATCCATAAGCATTTGCCCTCATGGATCATTTTTTCTTCTGTTTTCAACAACAACGTTGGTTCCCCTATAAACTTAAGCGGATACAATATTACTTTTTTCCCCTTAACTCGTTCTGATCCATTATACTGTAATTAATACTTGGTGTAGCTTTGGGAAATTCTGATTGATCGGCAACCAAACTGCATTCATGCTAGAATATTGAAGTTCATTCAAAAGCGTATTCTTTCTCTACATATACATCCTATATTTTGGGATAGAAACATTAAAAAATTTGCGGCATTTATTCGCAATTCACCTTG
The DNA here is from genome assembly GCA_022836915.1 of Paenibacillus sp. OVF10. Lineage (GTDB taxonomy): Bacteria > Bacillota > Bacilli > Paenibacillales > Paenibacillaceae > Paenibacillus. The sequence continues at coordinate 6,771,514 of CP094668.1, forward strand.
TTTTTTTAGCATTTTCTTAACATATTATTTTCACCAGGAGTGTGACCCTATGACTATCAAAGTACTTCTTATAGAAGATGAGAAAAATCTGGCCGACATGATTGCTTTCTTTCTTGAGGAGGAAGGATACATCACTGAACGGGTTCATCATGCCCGCGAGGCACTTCAACTGTTTCCACAATTCCAGCCGGATATTGTTGTAACGGATCTCATGCTTCCTGAAATGGATGGAAATGATCTCGTAGAAGCCTTTCGCCAGCACTCCACTGTGCCCATTCTGATGATCTCGGCAAGCACCATGCTGAATGATCGACTTCGTGCATTACATAATGGTGCGGATGACTTTCTGTGCAAACCATTTAGTTTGAAAGAGTTGGATGCCCGGATTAAAGCACTGCTGCGAAGATCAATCATTTCCTATAAGGATAAACCGGTAAAAGAAGACAAGCAGGCAGAGGTTACTGGACATGTAAATGTGAATGAGTACAGAAGAACTCTGTTTGTGGATGGTGTTGAAATCGAGGTCACTCATATTGAGTTTGAGATTATGAAGGAATTGTACCGCAATCCGGGTAAAGTGTTCACCCGCAATGAGCTGATGGATCGGATCAAAGGCTCCGAACGGGCCTATCTGGATCGTACCATTGATGTTCATATCTCAAGTCTGCGAAAAAATTGAGCCTGACCCCAAAAACCCACGTTATATTAAGACGGTTTGGGGAACAGGCTATAAATATGTGATCTAATACGATCGTAACGATTAAAAAGTTAAACATCTTTGGCCATATCTCTCTTTATCTCATGGATAAGATGGGCGGTATGGCTATTTCTGATTTATGGACAGACGAAGAATGCAACCAATTTTCCATATCCTTGATTAGTTGATTCGGGTCTTGCTCGTTCCAGAGAATCATCTTCATCTCACCTGTACCTGTAATCTGTTGCAGGTGACGCTTCCGAATTAGGGAATGGAAATCCGTAATGACCAGTAACGGAAGTTGTGGCATAAAAGCCCGAATGGCATTTGCTGCTGACACCGCTTCTTCGGCATTCTGATAGTCAACAATACAATAACGGGCATTTTCCCAACTTCCCCGATGTGTTTCTATCGCAGAACCGGATGTTGAGTCCTCAATCCAGTTCCTGAACAATTGAATAATATTCTCATATGCAATACGACGTTTTCCATCCGAGAGCACGGTAATGGGTTCCATAGGTATAACCTCCAGTTGATTCTTATCTTTATTGTGCCAATTTTCGTTTAAAAATGTTTGTGCGTGAACATGAAAGAAGTGTTAACAAATTTCGTACTTCTTCACATTAAGTGTTAGACACGTCCACTTCATTTCTGGATGATTTCGCAGATTCCACACATTGATGTAAAATAGAGAAATACCCGTGTGATTTAATTTACGGGAAGTGAAAGATGAATCTGGTACTATAGGAGGTTACATTGATGAATATTGTTTCCATTGAACCAACACCGAGTCCAAATACGATGATGCTACATCTCGATGAACGTCTGGAGGACGGAATTCGCAAAACATATACCCTGGACAACGAACGATCTGCTCCGGCGTTCATTCGCCAGATGCTTCATATTCCCGGTGTAAAGAGTGTGTTCCACACAACAGACTTTGTCGCACTTGATCGTAAAGGGAATGCCGACTGGTCCGTTATCTTGGGCGAAGTCCAAAATCGCCTTGGACAGCAAGGCATTGATCTGGACTGGATTGAATCCGAAGATGGTTCAGGCGAGCACTTCGGAGAAGCACAGGTATTTGTACAATTCTTCCGAGGTGTACCGATGCAAATTAGGGTCAAGGCCGGGGTCAAGGAAGAACGAATCTCGTTGTCGGACCGCTTTGTCAAAGCAGTGACGGAAGTCGCCAGTGCAACGATGATCAAAGAACGTAAACTGAGCGATTACGGCGTTCGATATGGCGAGTTACCGGACATCGCACGTGAAGTCGAACAGGAATTGGAAGCCGCTTATCCCCGGAACGACTCGAGCAGGTTATCAAACAGGCCATTGAACATGGTACCAAATCCGAAGAGTTCGTCGAGCGCCGCCGTGAATTGGATGGAGCCGAACTTGAAGAGGCTCTGCGAAACGAGGATTGGAATGTTCGCTATGCGGCATTTGACGGCATGGAGCCTACGGCAGAAAGACTGCCTCTCGTAGCCCATGCCTTACATGACAACAAAATGCAGATACGTCGCTTGGCCGTGGTATACCTGGGTGACATCCGTACACCGGAAGCGATGGAACTGCTGTATGAAGCGCTTCAGGACAGTTCTCCTGCGGTACGCCGGACTGCTGGGGATACCTTGTCTGATATCGGTGATCCTGCCGCCACTCCAGCAATGACAGCTACGTTATCCGATAAAAGTAAACTTGTACGCTGGCGTGCAGCACGTTTTCTCTATGAGGTGGGAACTGAAGAAGCAGAGCAAGCGTTGCGAGTTGCAGCCGATGATCCTGAATTTGAAGTCAGCCTACAAGCCAAGATGGCTCTGGAGCGGATCGAATCGGGCGAACAGGCCGCTGGAACGGTATGGCAGCAGATGGCTGGCCGTAACAAAAAAGAGGAATAGTCCTCTCTCAGACCTCACATCCAACAATTGTTATTGCACTGGAAAACCATGCGCGTTATACTGATTGTCTGTTTACTAAACAGGACACACGGTGTTAAGTTGTGTTGTTCATAATTTCATAGACAATAGATACACCTCATCCATTGATGGTGAGGTAGAGGTCGCGGGTGCGATCAGTACGCTGATGGAGGCGCTAAGGAGCCGCTTATGAGATCAGCCGAAAGGTGTACCCGCCGAAGCTTACTGGACGTTCCTTATACGGTCCGGTGAGCTGGGGCTGCTGTCGAAAGGCGCAGAACTGTCACGGAAGTACATTTCCTTTATATAAAGGTATGAATTCTTCTGTGTTGAGCTATCTTAATCATCTGGGACATGGTGCGGACATTGAAATATTAAAGACCGCAGGCTGATGCCTGTGGTCTTTTTGTTTATGAATTCAAGTATCGCAAACATCAGTATATCGAATGAAGGAGTGTTTCCATGCAAGACCGCAGTAACCCAACAACAACTGGACCTTCCCTGAAAAAAGGATTACGCGCACGCCATATGACGATGATCGCCCTCGGTGGCTCGATTGGTACCGGGCTGTTTCTCGCAAGTGGTACCGCCATCTCAACCGCAGGCCCTGGTGGAGCATTAATTGCCTATGCGGCCGTTGGCATCATGGTTTATTTCCTAATGACCAGCCTTGGTGAACTTGCTACCTTTATGCCGGACTCCGGTTCATTTAATACGTATGCCGCACGTTTTGTCGATCCTGCTCTCGGGTTCGCCATGGGTTGGAACTTCTGGTACAACTGGGCGGTAACCATTGCAGCAGAACTTGCTGCCGCTACTGTACTCATTAAATACTGGTTCCCCGACAGTTCGTCCATGTTATGGAGCTTATTGTTTCTCGTACTGATCTTTGCCTTGAACGTGTTGTCCGTTAAAGGCTATGGAGAGTCCGAGTACTGGTTCGCCATTATCAAAGTCGCTACTGTGATCATCTTCCTGGCCGTTGGTGTGCTCATGATCTTTGGTATTATGGGTGGAGAAGCGGTTGGTTTCAGCAACTTCACCATCGGTGATGCGCCCATCCATGGCGGATTCTTCGCTGTGCTTGGTGTGTTCATGGCTGCTGGATTCTCATTCCAAGGTACCGAACTTATCGGGGTAGCCGCCGGTGAAAGTGAAAACCCGCGCGAAAATGTACCTCGTGCAATTCGTCAGGTATTTTGGCGCATTCTGATTTTTTACATCTTGGCGATTACCGTGATCAGTCTGATCATCCCGTATACGCATCCGAATCTGCTTAAAGGTGATCTGGAAAATATCGGTGTCAGTCCGTTCACACTGGTGTTTGAGAAAGCTGGCCTCGCCATTGCAGCTTCCGTGATGAATGCCGTTATTTTAACCTCTGTACTCTCTGCCGGTAACTCAGGCATGTATGCTTCAAGTCGGGTTCTCTATGCCCTTGCCAGAGACGGTAAAGCCCCTCGTTTCCTGGGTAAGCTGAATAAAAAAGGCATTCCAATGAATGCACTTTTGCTTACAACAGCTGTTGGTATGTTGGCATTCCTTGCCTCCCTGTTCGGCGATGGGATTGTGTACACCTGGTTGTTGAATGCATCCGGTATGTGTGGTTTTATCACTTGGCTGGGTATCGCTATCAGTCATTATCGCTTCCGTCGTGCATACGTTGCACAAGGCAGGGATCTGAGCGATCTGCCTTACCGTGCACGCTGGTTCCCTTTTGGGCCGATCTTTGCTTTTGTCCTGTGTATCATCGTGATCATCGGACAGAACTACCAGGCATTCACGGGTGATCAGATCGACTGGAGTGGAGCCATCGTTGCCTACCTGAGCGTACCCCTGTTCCTGGTGTTGTGGCTCGGTTACAAATGGATCAAAAAGACCAAAGTGGTGCCGCTGAAGGAATGTGATTTCACACCTACCGATTCACCAAGTGACAAGCACTAACGAAACAATATTTACACTTGCCACTTCGATGACAGAATAACCTTCCGATCGCTGTTATCAACTTATACAGCGGATACGATTTAACATATTAAAAAACCTCCCCGTGGCGTTGCAGTTTTCCTACTGTAGCGAAACGGGGAGGTTTTTGTTTTGGGGCGGCTTCCCCTTCGAACATTTCTGTACATCCTTTCGTCCCTGTCCATATTTTGTATAGGTCGGTAAGTAAAATAGAGAAAGGTATACAATTTTTCTTGGACAACGGGAGTTGATGTATAATGAAAAAATTCTCTATCCTGCTCGTTCTACTGGGCATCCTGATCATCAGCTTTCCTTTCCTGCGGGAAACGTATTATGACTGGCAGCAAACCCGTGTCATGAACGATCTGGAGCAATTGCAAAACGGCTTGTCTACGCTTAATCACTCCTTCGAACAAGGCATACAGGATGCAACTTCTGCAGAGCCGACTACGGATAGTACAGATACAGTGCAAGAGGCCTCCTCGAATACGTTGGGGGTACTATCCATTGACAAGATTGATGTCCGCTTACCGATTCTGGAGGGTGCAACGGAAGCTAACATGAAGGTAGCTGCAACCCATCTTGTCGAAACCACTAGGATAGGTAACAAGGGTAATGCCGCCATAGCCGCTCATCGCGCCCACAAAAAAGGACGGCTGTTCAATCGTCTGGGAGAACTCCAGATTGGGGATTCGATGCAAGTCACCTTGGCAGATCGAACGATTATCCAGTACAAGGTAGATCAGATATCCGTTGTAGAGCCAAATGACTTGTGTGTGCTGGAAGACCCCGGACTTGGCCAGGTCCTTACCTTAATTACCTGTGATCCACTCGTCAATCCAACACATCGCTTAATTGTAAGAGCTATTGCAGTGAAACCAAATGTTACGGGGACCTGATCCTTCCTAAATATCACTAAAAAATACCCTCTAGCGTATTCACACGTCGACGCTAAGTCTTCGTAGTGATTGCTAGAGGGTATTTTTATCTACACACGACGAATCTTAGTTACTGCGTGTTTTGATCTAGCGTTGAAGCTGTTGTCTGCGGCGGAAGTACATGAATCCCGCGCTACCTAGCGCCATCAGCATCATGCCCACAGCAGTGTAAGCCATTGTGCTCTCTTCACCTGTTTGTGGCAGCATTCCCTGAGATCCAGAATTTCCGTTTGGCTGTGATGCAGAATTTCCATTGCCCTGTGATCCATCTGTATCCATTCCAGCAGGAGGTGCAAGTGTACCATCACCATCCGGTGCATCTGTATCCCCAACTGGAGGTGCAGTGTCGTCCCCGTTGGAATCGCCTGGTGTCGGTGGCACTACCCCGGATTCTTCATCTGTCGGACTTTCGGTTCCTCCCCAGACTCTGTAGGTTCAGTTACAACCGTGCCTGGAACCGACGGATTTGGTTTTCCTGGTTCCGGAGTTACTGGTTTCTCTGGATCTGTTGTTACACCCGTGGTAGGTGTTCCCGGATTATAAGGTCCACTAGACCCACCACCAGATACCGGGATAGCCTGATTTGTTTTTTCCACAACTACGGCTTCGGTTTGTATGTTCGTAATTTCAAATGGTACTGGTGTTGTTTCCAACATGTATCCGTTAGGCGCTTTTATTTCAACCAACTGATATTTATTGATATCCAGGTCTTTAAGTACAATTTCACCTTGTTGATTGGTTGTCAGTGAAGCTTCATCTAGACCTGTTACCTTGTGGAACTCCCAATTCCCATTTGCATCCATCAATGCAGTTTGAGCCCGTAATTCAAATACAGCTCCTTGAAGGTGCTGAGTTCGACCCGCATTGGTTTTAATCAATTTCACAGAACGATCATTTTTTTTATTTTCAATGGTCAATTGAGTTTCCGGTTTGATAATAGATACAAGCGTCTCCGGCTGTTCAATAACAAAGCCTTCTGCCTTGGTCTCTACCAATGTATATGGGCCATAGTCCAAACCGTCGAATTCAATGAGCCCATTTAGGTCGGTTACTTTTGTATCGATGACAATGTTGGAACGGTCACGCAATTCGAATTCAATTCCTCTTAATAGGGACTTATCCTTGGCATTTACTTTGGTAACGACAAGTTTACCACCTGCACCCATTGCATTAGACTTCGTCAATGTAATACTCTCCGTCTGATTCTCTACAATGGTGAACGGAATTGGTGTAGCATCCACTTGATAAAACTCAGGTGCCGCGACTTCTACCAGCTCATAATCCCCTGGCGACAGTCCACCTTTGGCGATCTTCCCATCTTCCCCTGTCGTTAACTCATCGATTTTCTCTCGCATTACGCCGTCCTTGGAGTACAATTCGAAAGTTGCACCCTTAAGTGTCTTGGAGGAGTCCACCGCATCTACCTTCGTTAATTCAAAGCCTTGACGAATCTTTTTATTTTCAATTTCAAAAGCAATATCAGCATCCTTAAATTCAATCGTTTTACCTGAGGCAGAGCCATATTCAGGATCAACCAAATATCCTGCCGGTGCAGATAATTCTTTTAACTTATAAGGGACACCGTTGGTTAGATTGTTTAATCGATAGTTTCTGGAGCTTTCGACCACACCATTCTCGTCCGTTGGTTTCAATGTTTCCAGAAGCGTAGTTCCAGACGCATTATAGATTGCAAATATTGCACCCTCCAGCGGAACTCCTGTATTACTGACTTTGTGAATTCTGATTTTGCCCAGTCCTGTAGAGGCTCCTCCACCTGCTCCAGCCAAGGAAACTTTGATTCCCGACTGATTACCTTCTCCGATTACCGAGGAAGATTGGCCTGCAAATTCAACCTTATTCTCAATTCGGGCGCCATGATCGGCATTAATATAAGACTGATATTCCAGAATGAATGCGGTATGAATATCTTTCTTGAAAGTGAAGGTAAATGTATTGCCCTCCACATTCAATTCATAATCAGCTGGATCAACAAGTCCAGCCTTGGTGGATACATTGCCTGAATTGTTGGCAGGTAAATTGGTTGCATATAATTTCAATGAATCAGCCAATAAAATCTGGTTCTCTGACAAGGTATCTGTTAATTGATTACCCGCAGGAATGAAAGATTGACTTGGATTGATATTTACCGTCCATGATGCTTTATCCGTTGTACCTTCTTGCTTCCCTGTTTTGCGCACGTATACACCACCGTTGGCAGGTGTAACACTGGCTGATCTATTAAATCGTATTGCACCACCCTCACCATCCGTCAGAACAGCCTGGTTAGCATATGCGCCTACGACAGAATATGGTCCATCCAGACTTGTTTGGTACTGAATGCGATAAGCCATTTTGCCCATGTTACCCAGATCCAACACAAAACCTTTACCGTCCGGGTTCAGCTGGAATTGACCAGGTGTGAGCGGAACCTCGCTACCTACAGCAGTAACATTATTGGCTCCCTGCAACTCTAACTCATGAACCTTCAATGAGCCGTCTACGAAAGATTGGTCTCCAGTGTAAGCATCCTTGAGGATTGCATCCTGAATATCAAACAAATTGTAGTTTACATCGATTGTCCAGGTGATCTTTTTATCTTTGGCGCTATATTCACCCTTTTTGTTACCATTTTGAATCGTGTAGTCCTGCGGTTTGACCACAGCAGATTTTGTAATCGCAGTCTGTTTTACATCAGACTCTTCCCAATCGATCTTGGCTGAGTTGCGATATTCATCATTTGTTGGCATACCTGCTGTCGGATCAAAGCTTGTCTTATAAGTAATAACATGCTCCGTACTGAGCGTTACGCCGTCCTTCAAGCGAAGTGAGAATCCTTTTTCATACGTTGGATCAGCCGGGTCTGGAGTCAGTTCAAAGTCGTCTTTGTTAACACCACTCACTTGAAGACTACCCGGAATCAGTTTCATATGTCTGCCTTCGTAATTGTCGGTGATGACGATATCCGTCATGTCCTGCAAATCACGGTTCAAAACAATCTGCCATTCGATTTCTTTTGTGTTGAAGTTTTCACTTTTTACACTCTTTGCAAAAATGACTTCCTGAATGTCTCTTCGGCCTGTTTTTGCAGTACCATCATACATGTTCACTGTGTTCGTAATGGTGTCGTTTGTGTAAACACGATGAATGGATTGTGTATCATATTCGATCTCATAGGCCTTTGTAATATCGTTCTTAAAATGTAATCTGAAGCCATCATCGAACCCTGTACCCATCGCTTCGAGTGTGTATTCATTCGGATTGATCAGTGTTCTGTTGGAAGCCGCTCCACTTGTATTAATGTCCACTTGATACACTTTGACGGAATTATTGATCAGTTGCTGTTTTGCCGTATCAAAGCGATCTTCAATCCATGCATTCGTTTGCATGATTTCTTGCTGATTGTAGTTATATTGCACTTTCCATGTGATCGTCTGTGTCACCGGATCATATGCACTATCTTGCCCTGACTTGTTCAAAGGCTCATTAAAACTCACACGAACTCGGCCAATATCTGTTTCGTCGTGCTCGCTCTGATCCGTTGTAAGCGCAACCTGGTTTTGATACTCCACGTTGGTGAACGGAGCAGTGGTTGGTGCTTTAACACTTGTCGTGTAAGTCACACGATAGGCCTTATCTGTATCTCCCAATTGAATTGGAAACTGTGGTTCCGTTTTAATTACTGGGCCTTCTTTTACAGATCCATTCAATTGCACTTCCAATTCGCGAATTTCGATATTGCCCTTGAGTTCAAGGTTTGTTGGCAACGTATCTGTAAGAACCGCATTTTTCAAAGCCTTCTCGCCTTGGTTAAAATCTACGGTCCATTCAATTTCGTCGGAGTTGAAGTTTTCTTTGTTTGCGCTTCCCGATTTCTTCAACTTATCTACGGCTGTGTTGGCAAAATGTACATCAATGATGCCCTGCCCTACGGAACTAAAGTCTATCTGTTGTTTCAAACCATCTTCCATCTTGCTCTCATCGAACTTAATCCACACGTAGAAGTTACCTTCTAGCTTCGCATGCTCGATCAGTTCATTAAAGGTAAAGATGATTGTGCCATCTGGATTCACCACATACTCCCCAACACCGCCATCCAGATTACCCTTAAGCTGCGACCCGATGATGAATTTATCGGGCAAGTTAAAGGTGAACGTAGAGCCATCGCTATAGTTGTGGTTGTCATCTGCAAGTCCCCATGTAAAGACTACAGCCACCTCATCCTGAATGCGTGGTCGAATATCTTTGATCATATCTCCTTTGACTTCAATCGTGCCATTCCCGTTGTCTTCTGGTACCTGATTGTACATCTGCACACTGGTAATCAATTGATCTGTAATTACCGGACCTGCAGCTGCCATTGCTAAACTGCTCTGGTTGAGGTTTCCTCCCCTCTTCTTCCGGAGTGGCTGCAACGTCAACGTTGTTCATCTCTTCCGAAACTGCCAAACCTTCTTCTGACGCTGTATCGCTGATTGCACTGGCTGGCAAATTAGTTAATTCATCCTGAGCATGCATTGTTGGTGTAAATATCCAACCCTGCATCATTTGCGTGACCAGTAACAGAGCAATGATCACTATGCTCACTTTTTCCTCATTGTTTGCATATCCTCCTCGTACGTAGTGTTGGCATACGCCGAAGATTAGAATAGCAAAGCGACATATACAAAAAATAGACAACACTAAAATCCTCGTTTTTGAACACAAAATTGAACACAAAAAAGGATACTCCTCAAGCGGAGCATCCTGTTCAAACGGTTTTTATATTGTCCAGTTAATTTTGACGCGCAGATCCGTAGTACCTTCCATTTTGGACACATAATAAGAGATCGATTTCATGCCAAGCTGGTACAAATCCTGCAAATCTTCAATCAGTCCAGACTCCGTACCCTTGTACCTGAACGTGAGCGAGGTTCCGCCTTCCTTCAGTGTACTTTGAACCTTGGTCTTCAGCGCAGCATGGCCTTTGATGGCATCCTGTTCATCATACAGGGAATAGTCCAGAGCATGGTACAGCTTCTGATAAGCGGCTTTTTTGCTATCTCCGGCCTTCACCAGCTTTAATAAAGCTTCTCGATATGGGGCTGGCGCAGCGGGGTACTTGCTTTTGCCTGTCCAGATATGGTCACGTGCCATCTCATCATCGCTCAGCAAATAATAGCTATGGCTAACCTTACCTTTGCGGTCAGGGTAGGATCATCCCAGGTCGTGTCCATGTGATACCACTTGCCGTCCAGGTTCACGATATTCCAGGCATGAAGCTGCCCACCTGCTGTACCTTCCACAATCCGGTTATCGATACCTACTCGCTCCAGCATTCGATATGCCAACAGTGAATATCCCTGACAGACGGTACTGCCTGTAACAAGCCCGTCGTAGGCCGTATATTTCTTCAACGAAGTATCGTAAGAAAGGTTAAGCACAATCCAATCATGGATGACCTTGACCTTCTCATGATCCGTCATGCCTGGTTTGATGATTTCTTTCAACACGTTTGTGACTTTACGATTCACATAATCGGTCTGTTCCTTGGTCTCCCGATAGGAGAGAGTCACATGGACCTCGGCCGACACATTGGAGCCTTTATAATTGAATGCATAACTTTTAACGGTATATTGGATATAAGGGTCACTCTTCATTGCCTCATCGATGGAGGTTTGTAACTGTTTTTTGAGGCCTTTCACATTACCTTTGTATGTAAAAACAAGTTCCTCCGTTCGCTGTGACATTGCGGTAAGCAAGGTCTGGCGCAAATCTGTTGCCGTGGATATATCTGATGTCCCTGATGCAGCATACAGTTGATCCAGATCAACCGTACGTGGTAACGCTACAGCAATCAGACAGCCTGCCAGCAGTATGGTGATAATTCGTTTCCCGTTCTTACCCATGAAAGGAACCCACCCTTCTTTGCAAAGTTCTCACGCCCTATTGTATCACAAAAGGCTCTGTCGTCATTCTTCTAGTTTTGTCAAAGCAAATCAAAAGAGACCTTCTAGGGAAGGTCTCTTTGATCTTCAGTTCATTGAATCACGATTACCCGTTATCTTCATCCTATGATTCGTTTGGTCACGATATGAGTGGTTCATCATCTAATACAGACGATTACCACTCATAAACGTATCTGTCTTACCTTGAAGCTTCGCGAGCCGTTCCAATACCTGTGACGCTTCAGCTACCGTCACTTTGCGTGCAGGCATGAATCGTCCTTCAATCGAAGGAAGCAATCCCAGCTTCAGACTCAGGGAGACTGCTCCCTTACTTGTAATGGCACTGGCATCCGCGATGTTGGGAAGATCCGATGGCAACGTATAGAATCCGGCCAGCTTCTCATAGCGTAAAATACGTACAAGTAACACTGCCAATTCTTCACGTGTCATCTCTTCTTGCGGATTCAAATTCTGTTCAGGGTCCGCTCCGGCAAGCCAACGCTGATCGATTAATGCCCGAACTGCCTTATAATAAGGGCTGTCAGGTGTCACATCAGCGTATAACTTGTCATCTCCGTCCCCACTGTAGTACAGATCCATATTTGGATTAATCGCTCTTGCCAGATAGTTAAACCAATCTCCTCGGGTGATTACACGATCCGGAAATACGCGCCCCTGCTCATCAGCAAGCAATACGCCATGCTGTGTCATATTGCGTAGAGCTGCTTCGGCCACATGACCCAAGATATCCGTAGGTTCAACCTTGGTTGCAGAGCTTGTGTCCCCGTATAAAAGCTTCCAGTCCCCTGTGTTCGCATCCAGCGCTTCATAGTTGCCATAGATCGAATTCTCATCACGTGTAGGCATATAAGCAAGATTCACCCCCGCTGGGATGACTTGACCACCGTTCATACCATATCCGCCATAACGGGAATATGCGAGGATCAGCTTGAACTCCTCCAGATAGAGTGCCTTGGCCTCTTCATAACTGATGGCTGGCTTAACATCTGCCGGCAGTTGTTCAGGCGTTGCCGCAATACGCGTATAGAACTCGTTAATCGTCCCGTTGTTCAACACCTGTACTTGTGCCGTATCTTCCTTAACCGGAATTCCGTTCAGATAACGCTGGAACAAAAATGTGCGAGCATCATCCACCTCAATCACGTTAGCCAGTCGGAACTGCTCCGTTGCGTCTGGAACTAGCGCAATCACCGTGTCCATCGCCAGTTTCTCAGCCTGCTTCCGGGTTAACGATTTGCCTGCCTTCTCCTCAGCCGGCTTCTCCTGTTCCATCTCCGGTCCCATTCGTTGCATCATCGTATAACTGTAGATCTGCCCGGTAACTGCATCTACCTGTGCTGAGATATCCCGCATGAACATATAGGACATATTCGCACTTCGGTCGCTCCAGCTCAGACTCCATACCTGACTGTTCGGACTTGAGTAATATCCCTTGCCCAACTGGCTATGTTCCAGCTTATAACCCTTGGGAATATCAAAGTTTGTTGCGACCCGAGTGGCGGCCTGCTGAACATTTAACCTCGTACCATTGGCCGGGGCAAAAGGCGTTACATCACCTTTCAACTTCGTATCCTGCTGCAAAGAATCTTCATCTACAGCTTTACCTGTTAATGTATTAATCCGTTCCAACGTATTGGCTTCAATCGGAACGATACTGATATTTTTGGGTGTATATGCAAGGTAATACTGCTGACCCTGTTTGGAAGATAGACGATCTTTGGCGATATAAGCCAGTTCCACATCGAACTGTTCTTCAAACTGCTGTCTGGCCTTCTCTTCTGAAGCTGCCGGTTTCGATGAGGGATACTTGGCTTCGATCGTACCTCGTGAGTAACCTGTCACCAAACCACTTTCATCCACATTAATGTAGACTGTCTCTGCGTCAGATAACAATCCATCATGTTTTAACTGGTACCCGTATCGATACTCTGTTCTGCCAAACAATGACTCTTGTTCAATGGAAGAATACAGATCTCCAAGCGGAGCATATTCATTATCCTTAAGACCTGGAATCGCTTGGTACAACAATGCCACGGCCTTTTCTTCAGCTTCAGCTTTGGTTAACTTCACATCCGATTCCAAGACATGTTTATCCAGGATATCCGACGGCAAATGTACACTTAACACTTCCCCTGTGCCTGCATGTACAGTTCCACTGAATCCCGACGTATGATTTCCTTGTGTAATCTGAAACCCGATCTCCCATGCCTTGTAGTCTGGCGGTGGATAGGAATTAGGTGAATCGAATCGTGCAGATGAGATTGTTGCTTTTTTAACAATGGAAATAATTTCAGTATATTTTCACTGGCTTGCCTGGATGAGATTTTCGCTCCCTCAGGCACGTCATTGCTCGTTGCGTCTAGTTGTTCATTTTCCCCCGTTGTCGCTTCGGTCAACTGCTCTGCTTGCGCGGCTGATGCACTGCCTGCAAAACCTGGTGTTTGCGAAGCAAGCAGCAGTGTTGCCATCGCTGCGGTTGTTGCTTTGGTTGCGAACATTTTCATACGTAAATTAAACTTCCAATTCAAACTCAAATCTCGACCTCTCCCTTCAATTTCATACAAAGAAGCATAACAAATAACCTCGCATGAATATTGCCAGTCTATTCTATGATACCATAAGCTTCCTTTTTAATCGTCGTTTTCCGGGCAATTTTACAAATGTGAATTTCTGCATATTGCTAATAACAGCAAAAAAACGCCAACCACGTTGGCGTTTTCTCTGTTAGCCTGCACTCTTATGTAGGCTGATTCTACCTTATCAACTACTCGCTATAGACGAATCATTCGACTTCGCCTGACCTTGGACATGGGTTTTCAAAAAGGGAATAACGGTGTCCCAGAAGGCGGGATCTTCCTCGGAACAACTGTGTCCTCCGCTGTTGACCCATAGATGTTCAACAGGCGGATCGGCTTTGGACATAAAATATTCAAGCTCACTCGGGGAATGAAATTATCTCCCTTGGAGTGCACCATAAGCATCGGCAGTTGCATCCCCCTGCGCCGTTCATTCAGCATCATCACCGGATCACGCTGACGATAGGATTTCAGAGATTCACCCAGTCGCCAGAACCAGATTCTCGGAATTAACTGGGCCAGTGGAAACAAGGGCAGACGCCGGCGTCTCAGCTCTGAACTGACGATCACCTCAAATTGCGAAGGCATCGAGTCCGTAATCACTGCTGATACAGGAATTCCCTCCGTCACTGCAAGAATCGTACCCAATCCCCCCAAAGAATGACCAAGCACTCCGATGGCATCCGCATCAATCTCTGGTCGTGCAGTCGTATACTGCAACGCCGCGAGCAGATCATCCCGGAACAGGTAGGCAGATGCAGCACGAACCGGATCACTGGCCCCATGACTACGCACATCATACATAAATAAGGCATATCCTGCTTCCCAGATCGGACGTGCGTAACGAAGAACACGGGAGCGATTAGAGCCCCAGCCATGTGCAATAATAACGAGCGGCCATGGTTTCGGAATATCGGCTCTGGCCGGGATGAACCAGCCATGCACCCGACCTCCCCACTTTCAAAGGTCACATCCTCAAATGGCATTGGGGGTGTCAGTGTGATTGGAATCTTCTTGGGTGTCTGGCTCTTTACCGCTGCCTTCCATAATCCACCTGCCGTTACTGCGGCCACGGCGAGCATGCCGCCTATCATTGTTTTAGCTTTCACAGGGCATCTCTCCTCTCCGAATTCTGGCATACATCCATCATAAAACAATAGAATGAACGGTACGTTAAAGGACATCGGTTTTTATGATAAAGATTGATCCAACAATTAATTTAAAGGCGCCTTCATATATATACCCCAATATACATATCCCTCATATGACACTGGAGCCTAGGCTTCGGCTGCTTCCACAAATCTCCGTGCACATGCTGCAATCTGCTCATGATCTCCTGAGGCAAGGGCTTCTTGTGGCAAAAGTGCACTTCCCAGACCCACTGCAGCAGCGCCTGCTGCATAATAATCAGCAATATTCTCCAGTGTGGCACCACCTGTTGCCAGCAGTGGAATATGATTCAGTGGAGCTTTGATCTCCCGCAGATACGGTATACCCAGACTCGCCATCGGAAACAACTTCACAACTCGTGCTCCCGCTTCATGGGCAGCGACAATTTCTGTGGGTGTCATGGCTCCGGGCCAGATCTCGACACCATGTTCTACAGCATATTCAATGACAGACAGATCGACATTAGGAGACACCAGAAATTGTGCGCCTGCAGCGACCGCTTCCTTTGCCATCTGCACATTCAGTACCGTACCCGCTCCAACAAAAGCCTTTCCTTCATGCCGCTCACGCCAGTCTGCAATAATATCATGTGCTCCAGGTGTGTTCAGTGTGACTTCCATCAGTCGGATGCCACCATTCGTCATACCTTGTCCAGCTGTTACTGCCGCCTCACGGCTTATACCTCGCACAATCGCGACTAGCCTCGACTCTAATAGAACTTCCGTCAGATTCATATCCAGTTCCCCTTGCTTCATCAATTCGGCAGCCGAAGACAGGCAATCATGGTCACCGCTTTTCCGTTATTCATTATTGTAAAGCATATCCTCCCTGGATGAAATACATTAATCCATTTCAATATGAATGCGTCTGTCACCAACTCTATGATGTGCTTTTATCACAATGCAAAAACCTCTCCATGGAACATGGGCTGATTCACCCATTCAATTCCACAAAAGAGGCATCATTTCCGTCGGAAACCTAAGCATTTTCCAATACGTTATCCTTCTCCAAATCTTTAAAGTATCGATCGTTATATAACATGCTTGGATGTGTTGGATGATAGGCGAGTGCGATGTCATTATGTTCTCGGGCCTTGGCACGGTTACCCATCCGGTCATAACAGACACATAGTTGCAGATGCGGCATCCAGGTCCAGGCTGCTTCATTCAGCACTACCATAGGATCATCAGGACGTACAGCACGAGTCGCCTGTTCGTACCAGAACAGGGCCTTGCGATAATCTTCACGGTCGGCAAAATAACCACCCAATCGACAGCATATCTCGGCTCTTGGCAAATCATAGGCAAATGATCGGAACAACGCCGTGACTTCCTGCTCCGGACGTTCAAGTGCAGCTTCACAATCCGCAATTTTCTGGCAAGCAGCGATCTGATCTTCCACCCAGCCCAGCCCGGTATCCAGAAACTTCTCATAGTACTTCACCGCATCCTCATGCTGTCCATGGTCTTTCAGTTCATTACCGAAATAGTACAAGTCACGCGGCCCAAATTCCTCTCCGGCCTGTTCCCTTTTGCGATAGATCCGCAGATTACGATCGGTATACTCCTTATCTTTCTTGTGGGTAACCGCTATATCACTATGCAGCAGATTACCCGCTACAGCCAGATATTCATGCACCGCACCAATCCAGCGAAATTGCCGGTCCCGACGCACCAGACGATTCCGCCGCAGGCTGTAGGCTACCTTGCCATCTGCTGTGAATGACAGATTGTAATCCATCGTGACACTATCAACATCCGGGTCCAGCGAACGTTTCAAGGCGATCAGTTTCGCCCGATCTTCCGGTTCGAACACATCGTCGGCATCCAGCCAAAGAATATATTCACTCTTTGCCTGATCGAAGGCATAGTTGCGTGCTGCTGCAAAGTCATCCACCCATTCAAAATCAACGATACGATCCGTATATCTGGAAGCGATCTGACGAGTGCGATCCGTTGATCCGGTATCCACGATTACAATCTCATCGGCAATACCGTTGACCGAGTCCAGACATCTGGCAAGGGAAGCTTCTTCATTTTTTACAATCATACACAGGGTAATACTGATCGTCTCTTCGCCTCGTCTGGCCCTGCGGTTAAAGGCGGAAACCCCGGCAGTTCGGACAATCGATAGATGTGGTATGCGGGGAGATGAGTATCAACGAACAAACGAAAACCCAGTGCTTGAGCACGGATGCAGAAATGACGATCTTCACCCCAGAAGGATACATTGGGAATCTGGTCATATGAAACTCCTGCTGCCAGAACATTTTTGCGAATAAGGGTACATGCCCCCAGCCCTCCAACTTCATAACAACCCGGGATCCGTAGCTGATTTAGAAAAGCAGTCGTTTGCGTGCCCTCGTCCTCCGTCTCGGTTCCGTCTACTGTTTTGCCACCGCGGCGATATAAAGCATACTCATCTTGCAGCCATACCTGCGGCATTTCCCTGGCATCCGGCTGCCAGCGGGTCCAAAAGATATTGGATACAATGTCTTTGCCACTCGATACAAGTTGCTCCAGCGTCCGCGGATGCAGCACCAAGTCAGAATCAATCAGGAAAACCGCATCGTAGTGATTGTCGCGTGCATATTGCAATATGCGATTTTTCAAACCGGCTACACGCCAAATCTGCTCATCCTGCCAATAATGTCCTCCCTCATCCTTGCTGTACACCCCTTTGTTGTCAGGACTACCGCTACCATGTTCATCTGCTTGAATAACCGTCCCTTCATGCTGAAGCACAAATTCACGCAATATATTTGAAGCAGCTTCTTCCACGTTATCGTCAACAAACAGATAATCCGTCTTTACTGTTGTTCGTTCCAATGCATGCAGAGAATCCAGAAATTCACGGAGCACCGGAGTTGTCTGGCGAACCGGGCTGGCGATCAGTATTCTTTCTTGCTCAAACGCTTCATGCTCTTCCGATTGGCGGGTTTCCAGCAATTTATCAGAACGTCTGGACGGTCGATGATTACTCTGGCTCTCTTTCTCGCTCTCATGTTGCTTCTCATTCTGATTCTCTTTCTCATGTGAATTCAGCTCTATTAGAGGTTGGGATTCTTCTTGCGATTTGCGTAACGGGTCTTTCTTCAACCTCCTCACTCCCCCTCTCCTTATTCTAACCATGTCAACAGTCGTGGCTCTTGATCCAATATCGATTCGTACTGTTCCTTCCAACCGTATCTTGCTTCAGGGTCCAGTGCTTGATAGCGTTCATATTTGCGGATGCGGTCTTCTTCCCGCGCCCAACCATAGTGCTTCACCCGGGGAGCATGACATCCATAGGACCAATGCTGGATCGTTAACGGAAAACGACCACAATGCTGGGGTGTCTCCTTCCATTCATAGCTCATCCCCGGGTGATAACGAATCAGAAATGGCCGATAATAGGCATGCGCCTGCCAGAACTCATCTTCCCGGTAATGCGTCTCACTCCACATATCAAACAATCTGAAATAGATCGCATCTTCATTGCCACTGAGCAGCAGATCCCGTACCACCCCAAAGTCACTGGTTAGAATCTCATCCGCATCCAGATTCAAAATCCACTCCGGATTGGTCGCCACCGTCTCTTCCCATTGTTGTTTTCTCAGACTTACCTCGTCTGCAAAACGTGAAGCAGCGTTCTCCACTAATACGAGTGGAATACCGTTCAGAAGTTCCCTGCACAGCGCGACCGTTCCATCCGTGCTTCCGTCATCAATGATTACCGCCCGATCAATCCAGGGGCGATGTCTCTCCAGTGCCTGCCTGAGATAGCGATTCTCTTCATTACGAACGATCATCGACAAGGTAATATGTGGTCTTCCATGTTCTTCATGTCCATCCAAATCTTCACCCCCATGCTCAAGCTTCTACCTATTAAAATGTCGGACACACGATGCCTAGACGAATCACAATCCTCTATTTCCAATCTATGCAGAGCCGGAATGCGGATATGCAGGCCAAGTAAACCTTTCATGGGGTTAATCTTGATGAACGACAAAAAAGCACCCGCCTTCGCGGATGCTTTTAATGTGATCACAAGATTAATGTAGTGAAGTAAATGAATTAACGGTATTCAGCCAAACGATCATTGAGACTACGTGTCTGTCCATAGACTTCCTGATACAGTGCAAACAGTCCATCATAGACGGCAACCGTTTCCGGGTTCGGCTCATGGGACTTCGCTGGACGAATAAACGCTGTTGCACATTCCTGCAAGGACGGGAACCAGCCACAGCCATAGGCAGCCAGCATTGCTGCACCCATCGCAGGACCCTGTTCGCTCTCCAGCTTCACAATCGTGGCGTTAAAGACATCAGCCTGCATTTGCAACCAAGCTTCGTTCTTGGCACCGCCACCAATGGAGATGACTTCATTGACTGTTTTGCCTGCACCACGCAGAATATCAATGGACTCGCGCAGCGAGAAGGTAATGCCCTCCATCACCGCACGTCCAAAGTGCTCCAGCTTGTGTCCTGCATCCATACCGATGAAGCTGCCACGGATATTCGCATCCGGATGAGGTGTACGCTCCCCAACGATATACGGTGTGAACAACAATCCGTTGCTGCCCGCCGGAACCTGATCAATGCCCTGCAAGAGAACATCAAACGATTTATCCGCTGCAAACGTATCCTTGAACCAGGACAGGCTATATCCTGCGGCAAGCGTTACCCCCATAATATAGAAGGCATCTTTCTCTCCGTGGTTAAAAGTGTACTTTGCCTTCGAAGTCGAGATCTTTACGCTCTTCGTAGGAAAGCACAACCCCGGACGTTCCGATGCTGCACATCGTCTGTCCTTCACTCAGAATACCTGCGCCAATGGCACCACAAGCATTATCCGCACCCCCTGCGTATACTTTCGTCGCAGCTGCCAGACCCGTTTGATCTGCAATCTCAGGCAGCAACGTGCCCACTTCCTCAAACGATTCCACAAGACGTGGACAAAGGGAGATTGGTAGCTCGAATGCTTCTGCAATCTCGTTGCTCCACTGTTTGCCTGCAACGTCTAGCAACAAAGTTCCCGCTGCATCCGAATAATCCATAGCGTAATCCCCGGTCAGGCGATAACGCACATAGTCTTTGGCAACAAGAATAAGGATGCTTGCTGTAACAATTCAGGCTCGTTCTCCTGAACCCACAGAATTTTCGGCAAGGTGAATCCTTCCAGTGCACGGTTCCGGGCAATACTTAACAGCTTGCCATCCAGCACTTTTTCGATCCGGCGGCACTGAGCCGTTGTGCGTGTATCGTTCCACAGGATTGCGTTACGCAGCGGTTTACCTTCAGCATCCACCAAAACCAGTCCGTGCATCTGACCGGAGAAGCTCAATCCCTCGATTTCCGAAGGCTGCACGCCAGACACTTCGAGCAATTTACGCAAGGAAACAATGGTTTGCTCTACCCAATCTTCGGGATTTTGTTCACTGTATCCAGCCTTGGGCTGGTACAACGGATATGCCTCGGATGCTTCAAATGCCACTTTTCCTTCACGATTGACCAACACGGTTTTGACCGCGCTGGTTCCAAGATCGACACCAATTACGTAACTCATAGGTTAACTCCTCTCGTTTGTAACAGGATTGTATAAATGAAACCTTGATGCTCATGTGGTCACTTCGTGATCAGAAAACCCTCGAATCGCCGTTACCCCCAGATTTCCTTTATACCCTTTGGCAAGGGTGAAATCCGGTGATAAATGCGAACGCTTCGCTTCCTCGGGTCCTTTCTGCTCACTTCGTTCTGCATGCACCATCTTAGACAAACATTTATATCAAAACAGTAAAAACATACTCGTTTTTATAACAGAAAGATTGATCCAATGACCTTAATTCGTCATTGGTTATAAATGAAACCTTGATGCTCATGTGGTCACTCCGTGATCAGAAAACCTTCAGATCGCCGTTACCCCCGGATTTTTCTCATTCCCTTTCCAAGGGTAAAATCCGGGGATAAGCCTATGCTTCCGAAGCCAGCTTTCTTTCAGAAAGCTCTTAGCGAACGCTTTGCTTCCTTGGGTCCTTTCTGCTCACTTCGTTCTGCATGTACCATCTTAGACAAACATTTATATCAAAAATTTAAAAAACGCGTTATTTGTTTAATCAAAAAACCGCCCCCGTCTTCCCAAGGGAAAGTCGGGGACGGTCCGAATGTCATGCTTGTTCAGGCGTTCCATGGTACAAGCTAATCTTGTGCATAGGCTAGTTTGGACACTAATGTCCAACACATATGAGTTGAGTAACCATCGGTGGTCGACATGCACCCACCCTGCCTATCCGATATTAGTCAGCCAGGATGTACTGGTTGAGTTGCGCTCTCAGCAATTCCTGACGTCCGGATTGGTTTTTGCGTGGGCTTTCGTTGTTGAGTGCATACTCAGCAAGGGAAGCAAGTGTTGCTTTACCTGCAACCACATCTGCACCGATACCTTCGCTGAAGCTGCTGTAACGTTTTTCGATGAAGTCATCGAATACGCGATCTTCGATCAGTTTTGCTGCTACTTTCAGACCTTTTGCATACGTGTCCATACCTGCGATGTGTGCCAGGAACAGATCGTCTGCTTCGAAGGAACCACGACGTACTTTTGCGTCAAAGTTCACACCACCGCGGCCGATACCGCCGTTTTTCAATACTTCATACATTGTCAACGTAGCATCGTACATGTCAACCGGGAACTCATCTGTATCCCAACCGATCAGCATATCGCCTTGGTTCGCATCGAGGGAACCGAGCATACCGTTTGTACGAGCAACGCGGATTTCGTGATCAAATGTGTGACCAGCCAGTGTAGCATGGTTCGCTTCCAGGTTGAGTTTGAAGTGTTTGTCCAAACCGTATTTTTGCAAGAAAGCAATGGAAGTTGCTGCATCATAATCATATTGGTGTTTCGTTGGCTCTTTTGGTTTAGGCTCGATCAGGAATTGTGCGTCAAAGCCAATTTCCTTCGCGTAGTCTACAGCCATGTGGAACATACGAGCAATGTTGTCTTGCTCCAGTTGCATGTCTGTGTTCAGCAATGTGTCGTAACCTTCACGACCGCCCCAGAATACATAGTTTTCAGCGCCCAGGCGTTTACCAACTTCCAGACCTTTTTTGATCTGTGCTGCAGCGTGAGCATACACGTCTGCGTTGCAAGTGGAAGCTGCACCAAACATGAAGCGTGGGTTCGAGAACATGTTCGCCGTGTTCCAGAGCAGTTTTTTGCCGCTGGATTTCATATGATCTTCAATCAGATCAACGATTGTATCAATGTTGCTGTAGAACTCGCGCAGGTTGTTGCCTTCTGGTGCGATGTCCACATCGTGGAAACAGAAGAACGGGAGATTCATTTTTTCCAAAAATTCAAATGCCGCTTCCACGCGTACTTTCGCGAGGTCCAGACCTGAGTATTTATCCCACGAACGAACAGCTGTCTCCGCACCAAATGGGTCACTGCCGCCTGCAGTTAATGTATGCCAGTAAGCCATGCCAAAACGGAAATGTTCTTCCATCGATTTGCCGGCTACCACTTCTTCCGGATTATAATGTTTAAAAGCAAAAGGATTCTTGGAATCTTTACCTTCAAATGCAATTTTATTAACGGATTCAAAATAGGCCATGTGTAAAATGCCTCCTCAATAGTTTTAAGAAATCGTTTACACCGTTATCCTATCACATCGAATTTACTTTGTCTATTGGTTAAACAAAGTAAAATAAAATTGTTTTTTACATGTTTGTTTACGCTATAATAGTCGAATAACTTGTTTCGGATGTGGGTCAGAACCCTTTTATCAGAAGAATAGGAGTGCCTTAACCATATGAAAATTACCGGAGACCAGATGCTGGTCAAAAAAATAAACAAGTCGATCGTTCTCGATACGATCCGGCGCCATGCCCTCTTTCTCGCGCACGAGTGTCCGAGGTTACGGGGCTGAACAAAGCAACGGTATCCAACCTGGTTGCTGATCTGATCAGTGATGACCTGGTGCAGGAGATCGGCCCTGGGGAATCCAGCGGCGGACGTAAACCACTTATGCTGCTGTTTCGAGGGACATCCGGCTATGCAGTCGGTCTGGAACTCAGTGTGACCCATTTGAAAGGCGTGCTTACTGATCTGGAAGGACACATCATTACAGAGTACGCAGTGGCCTTGGAACATCATGACGTGTCCTCTGTGCTGGAGCAATTGAAATTGGCAGCAAAACAGCTCATTGAAGCAGCTCCTGCTTCCCCTCACGGTGTCATTGGCATCGGTATCGGAGTGCCCGGCATGGTGGATGAGGCAGGAACGGTCCTGTTTGCACCCAACCTAGGGTGGGAGAAGGTAGCTCTGCGCTCCATGCTTGAAGAAGAATTTGAACTGCCTGTAACGATCGATAATGAAGCCAATGCTGGCGCTCATGGAGAGTTGAATTTTGGCGCAGGTATCGGTGTCCGCCACATGATCTACATCAGTGCAGGCATGGGGATTGGTTCAGGCATCATGGTAGATGGTGAATTATACAAAGGCGCGTGGGGCTACGCAGGAGAAACAGGCCATATGTCCATTGAAGCGGAAGGTCTGCCCTGCTCCTGTGGTAATCGTGGTTGCTGGGAGTTATACGCATCGGAAAAAGCCTACGAGCACCCGGACCATCAGCTAAAATTACCTGCTCATACCACACGCGAGCTTATTTATCATGCGGAGCAAGGCCACGAGACTGTTCAGGAATTATACAACACGATTGGACGCAAACTGGGGATTGGCATAACCAACATCGTTAACAGTTTCAATCCGGAACGTATTATCATTGGCGGTCCGCTCTCTGAAGCAGGTCCTTGGATTGAAACAGCGTTAAAACAAGTTGTCGAGGAACGTACATTACCTTATCATCGCCGCAGTTTGCAGATTGAATGGGCAGCTCTGGGCAGCCGTTCCACCCGCGTTGGTGCCGCTTACTCTGCGATATCCCAGTTTTTAGGTAAAATTAGGGTATCTGTCTAATAACAGATGAAAATTGACATCATTTCGCCCCATTTCCTCCCTTTTTGTTAAAGAAATCCAGATGTATAATGGGGTTATGTGATTTTTGTCATGGCTGTGTGAATCAAGCTGTGTTAATTCCGATAACGAAACGGAGTGAAAAAAGCGTGACCTACGTGGATACTTCAGATATCTCGGCGCAAATGTTTGTCACCGTCCTCCTGTTCCTGATTGTGCTTGCGCCCCTGTTCAGCCTTGGCATACTCCGATTGTTCCAGAGCAAAAAGAAGGCTGGTTTCATGTACATGCTGTCAGGATTGCTGGTGTATGTTGTATTTCAGACTTTCATGAGTATTTTTTTCTAGATCATATTCTGCGTTTGCACAAAAAACCGTACCCTTCCGGGTACGGTTCTTTCTATATCCTAACGGCTCGCGAAAACCGGAATTGCATATGAATCGAAAATTTCTTTCAACACATGATGATTCAGATAATCAGCCTGATTTAAGCGTCCAATGCTTTGGCAAATTGAGTTTTGTTCATACCCAGAATGCGGTGTTCACCAATTACAGTCAATGGCACGGCACGTACACCCATGTCCCATACTTGTTGTGCAAATTCATCGCTTGTTTCGATGTTGCGCTCTTCATAAGAGATACCTTTGTCAGCCAGGAACGTTTTTACGGATTTGCAGTTCGGGCAGTTTGTTGATGTATAAACAATTACGTTTTCCATGTTTAATTCACCTCATATGGTTTTATATTAATCTATAGTTTGGTTGGAATCAGCTCATTCTATTACAGAACAACTGCGCTGTGCTCCAAGCTCTCAATGTATTTCTCTGTGTCCATGGCAGCCATACATCCGCTACCTGCAGCTGTAATCGCTTGTTTGTAACGTGTATCCTGAACGTCACCACATGCAAATACGCCTGGGATGTTTGTCTCGGATGTACCTGGTGTAGTCAGGATATATCCATGTTCGTCCGTAGTGATCTGTCCGCCAAGGAAACCAGTGTTTGGTGTGTGACCGATCGCTACGAATACTCCGCTTGCCGGAATCACTTCTTCTTCACCTGTTTCGTTGTTCAACACTTTCAGTCCGGTTACACCGTTGTCGCCAGCAAGTACTTCGAGTGGTGTACGGTTCAAAGCCATTTCTACTTTTTCGTTGCTACGTGCACGATCCTGCATGATTTTGGAGCCACGCAGTTCTTCACGACGGTGTACCAGCGTTACTTTTGAACCGAAACGGGACAGGAAGCTTGCTTCCTCAAGAGCAGAGTCGCCACCGCCGATGACGATGATTTCTTTGTTACGGAAGAAGAATCCATCACATGTTGCACATGTGCTGACACCGCGCCCCACGTTCGTTTCTTCGCCAGGAATACCGAGATATTTAGCAGATGCGCCTGTAGACAGGATCAATGTTTCGGATACGAGTTCACCCATACCTTCAACTTGAATCTTGAATGGACGTTCACTCATGTCGATGTTGTTCACCCAGCCTGTGCGGAATTCAGCACCGAAGCGCTCGGCTTGTTTACGCATGTTATCCATCAGTTCAGGACCCATAATACCATCAGGGAAACCTGGGAAGTTCTCCACTTCAGTCGTTGTTGTCAGTTGGCCACCAGGTTGTGGTCCTTCAATAACGAGTGGGTTCAAGTTGGCACGTGCCAGATAGATTGCTGCTGTCAGCCCTGCAGGGCCTGTTCCAATAATAATTGATTTATACATGTATAGTTCCTCCCCGGGTTCTGCAAAAAGGTTAGACCCTCCGGCATCAAAAGCTTAGGCTTTTGCATACACTAGAACGAAAAGCCTACATCATGTCCACAAGACCTGCCTGTGAAATGACAATGGCCCTATGCAGAAACGGAATTCTAATTTATAATCATTCTAATCTGTTGTTCATTATGATCTCTTTTATGTACGGTGTCAATGCTCGGCAGCGATTATGAAGAAGTCTTCATCAGGAGGGAAAATGGAAGCATGAACGATGCACTCATTGGCAGTTTTATATCAGCCATGTCTACCGGCCTAGGGGCCGTACCAATTCTATTTATGCGCAAAATATCGCACCGTCTACGTGATATCTTGCTGGCATACGCCGCAGGTATTATGACCTCAGCCTCGGTTTATAATCTTATTCCGGAAGCGCTTGGCCAATCAAATCTCTTTGTACTTGCATTTGGTATTATGCTTGGTAGCCTGGTTCTACTGGTGCTGGAGATGAAGATTCCACACGTCGATCTGGAGAATCCCGAGAAAATGCCTTTTAAAATTGAAACCAAAGCCTTCATGATTATTGCAGCCATCACCATGCATAACCTTCCGGAAGGGTTATCCGTTGGCGTCAGCTATGCAAGCTCGGATGAGAACCTGGGCAATCTCATTGCCTTCTCCATCGGATTGCAGAATGCACCGGAAGGATTCTTGGTGGCCCTCTTTCTTGTGAACCAGAACATTGGCCGCTTCAAAGCACTGGGTATTGCCACCCTGACCGGAGCGGTAGAGATTATTACAGCTATGATTGGCTACACCTTGAGCAGTCTTGTAGCTGGTCTTGTGCCTTATGGTCTGGCCTTTGCAGCCGGTGCGATGATGTTCATTGTTTATAAGGAACTTATTCCCGAGAGTCACGGCGATGGCAATGCACGTGTGGCGACGATGTCCTTTTTGCTCGGGCTCATCACGATGATTGGTCTAACCGAACTGTTTTGATTGAAGACTAAAGAACCCGGCGAACAGTCCAAGACTGTCGACCGGGTTCTTTGTTTAGCCACAAATGAAGATTCCATGAAATTACTGGGATCGTCTGTCAGAGGTATTGCGCCCTCTCCTGATCAAGATTGGATGAAACGAATCAGTTCCGAATTGAATTTTTCCAATTCATCATAGAATGCACCATGACCGCTCTCTTCAAAAGCAATCAATTGAGACGATGCGATGCCCTTGTGCATCTGCTCGGCGAATTCAAACGGACAGATCTCATCCTTTTTCCCGTGCAAAATGGCTGTTGGAACCTGGATCGAACTCAGGTCACCACGCAAGTCCTCATCCCGCAACGCAATTGCACTGCGAATGGTACCATAGGATGAAGCCTCCATGCCAAGCGCGTGGAACCAATCCATGAATGGCTGGCTGTGTTTCTTCGCAAAGAACATGCCGCCAAACGTCTCCAGCAACTTCGGACGATCTGCAAAGATCGGCTCAATGATCTGCTCGTTCAACTGCTCTGGAGTCAATCCATATGGATAACCTTCGCGCTGTGTGAACACAGGGGCTGCCGCAGATAACAAGGCCAGCTTGGAGACACCATGTCCCTTATGGCGAGCCATGTAATGTACTGCGATCGCTCCACCCATGGAGAATCCTGCGAGTACCGCGTCCTTCAGCTCCAGATCATCGATAACGGCACGAACATCGTCTGCCATGCGATCATAATCATATCCTGTGGAAGGCTTATCCGATAAGCCATATCCTCTAAAATCTATCGCGATGGCACGAATGCCATGGTTCGGCAGTACATTCAACTGGTATTCAAACATTTTATAATTAACAGGCCAGCCGTGCAAAAAGACAACCGGGGTTCCTTCGCCAATATCTTCAACATATACTTTTACATTTGGTTCCACTTGTACATAACGTCCCATATTTCACAGCTCCCTTATTATCGAATCGTCTCTTCGAATCATTACCCGCTGACCCAAGGTTCAATCGTAAGCTGTTCAACCAGCCGCATACTACCAGCGAAACCAATTAACCATCTTTCTCTCCAAATCTGATTACCGTAGCAGCCTAAGCCCATTCAAAATAACCAGAATTGTACTGCCTTCATGACCTACCACACCCAGAGGCAATGCAACGTCTTGGAGGAAGTTTCCAGCAATTAAAGCCAGAATAACGGTAATGGCAAAAAACATATTCTGCTTCACCGTGCGCTGTGCTCGCCGGGCCTGCCCAATCACCCAAGCGATCTCTTCAATGTTATCGTTCATCAGTACCGCATCAGCGACCTCCAATGCAGTTCCGCTACCCGACAATCCCATCCCCATACCAACAGTAGCTGCTGCAAGTGCTGGTGCATCATTGACACCATCCCCTACCATTAACACAGGACCATACTTTTTGCGGAGGCCTTGAACCTGCTTCACTTTATCTTCAGGCAGCAAATCTGCATAGACCATACTTACTCCTGTTTCACGGGCAATTACAGAAGCTGATCTGGCTCGGTCTCCTGTTAACATGACAACTTTTACACCCATCACTTCAAGCTTTTTCACTGCAGCTGCTGCCTGTGGCCGTACCGTGTCCCGCATCGCGATCAGCCCGACTAATTCACCATCAGCCATAACAACGGATACGGTTTTCCCCTCCCCTCAAGACGAGAGCGTACATCGTCCCACTCAGAAGACACCTTCACAGGGGTAACACCCTGTTTATCTGGATCATCAACGTTGCTGTCTTTCATCTCCTCTGACTGCATCGATTCCATTACATCTGTTTTGCCAATACTCCAGACCACACCATTTATAGTTCCTTCGATACCCCAGCCTGTTAGAGCCTGTACGTGCTCCGCTTCCTGAAGTGTAATGTTCTCCTTGTTCGCCTGATCTACGATGGCACGAGCCAAGGGTGCATGGAGATGTTCTCAATCGCCGCTACCGCAGCTAACAGCTGGGTACGATCTACATGTTCAGCCGTAATAATATCGGTGACTTGCGGGGTGCCCATGGTCAATGTACCTGTTTTGTCAAAAGCCACGACCTGCGTGCGAGCCATATTCTCCATATGGGCACCACCCTTGAAGAGAATGCCACGGCGGGCACTGCTGGACATCGCGGACAGCATAACAGGCATGATGGAAGACACCAATGCACAAGGCGAAGCAACCACCAGAAATACCATCGCTTTATAAAATGCCTCATTCCATGTCCAGCCAAGCAGTAGTGGAGTTCCTGCAATCACAAGTAAAGTCACCCCTACAACAATACGTGCGTAAATTCCTTCAAACCGCTCCATGAAACGCTGGGAATCCGGCACTTCTGCCTGCGCTTCTTCCACCATTTTAATGATTTTGCCAAACAGTGACCCTTCAGCCGATTTTGTAACCTCTACGTATAAGGCGCCCTCCCCGTTTACCGTACCTGCATAGACTTCATCCCCCGCAACTTTGTCCACAGGCAGGGATTCTCCAGTAATGGACGACTGATTGATAAAAGAACTCCCCGGTACACCACGCCATCCGCAGGAATCAGTTCTCCCGGTTTGACCAACAGCAGATCACCCGGCTGCAGATCATCAATAGCCACGAGATTCATCTGTCCATCTTCAATACGCAGTGCAGTCTCCGGCTTAAGTGCGAGCAACGATGAGATATCCTTATGACTGCGCTCTGTCGCATAACTTTCCAACGCACCACTGAGTGCAAAAATAAAGATAAGCATCGCGCCTTCATTCCAGTAACCGATGGCTGCTGCCCCAAGGGATGCGGCAATCATCAGCAGATTTACATCCAGATCACGGTCCTTAACCAGTGTCTCGATACCTTCCTTCGCTTTGGTCCAACCGCCCACGGCATACGCCACAATGTAGAGCATGATGGATAAGGTACCAAAATACGGTGCAGTTCCCCAGGCAATCAGCATCAACAGCCCGCTGCCCAATGCAGATTGCATCTCTTTATTCTGCATCATGGCTTTAAAATCAGGTTTCTTGCCCCGATTGGGGCCGGGTGTTTGGGATGAGCGTTGTTCTGCTTGTTTCTGTCTGTGTAGAGGTTGATGTATCGCTTGCATATGAATCACGTTCCTTTCGAATGGTAGGTTTGCGGATAGTGAATGTGCTCAAGTTCCGCTTCCAGAAATGAAGTTGTATTGAGAATGAGAGCCATTGTTAATGCCCTAAAAATGACACATGCTGCTGCGGGAATCCCGCAGCAGCATGGTTTTGTGAATGATTTTACAATAATCTCGAATGAGAATGATAATCATTTTTGTACTTATGCAATTATTTTTACCCAATACAACTTTTAATCAGTATATGCCCGCGGTCCTCATTTGTAAATGGCCTTTTTCAATGGTTACTCATAAATACGTGTTCAAAAAGACAAAAAGCCGCTGTCCCAGAGGACAACGGTTTTAACCATCTATTTACATTCATTTGACCTGTTTATGGCATATCACTTAAGTGATTGTTCGCACATCCACCCAATGCCATTTACGCGCCTACACTTGCTCCCTGACTTGCTTTGATGGCTTGCTCCAGATCATAGATAATGTCTTGAATGTTCTCCGTACCCACAGACAGACGAATCAATTCCGGATTAACCCCTGCTGCAGTTTGTTCATCTTCAGTCAACTGTGCGTGAGTTGTACTTGCCGGGTGAATAATCAGTGACTTGGAGTCGCCCACGTTTGCAAGGTGAGAGAACAGTTTGACACTTTCAATCAATTTGCGCCCCGCGTCCGCACCACCTTTGATTCCAAAGGTCAGAATGGCACCCTGCCCTCTTGGCAAATACTTCTGTGCAAGCTCGTAAGAACCGTGGCTCGGCAGACCTGCGTAACTTACCCATGACACATCCTCATGTTTCTCAAGGAATTCCGCAACTGCAAGGGCATTGCTACTATGACGCTCTACGCGCAAATGTAACGTCTCCAGTCCTTGCAGCAACAACCAGGAGTTGAATGGAGAGATCGTTGCACCCAGGTCACGCAATAGCTGTACACGAGCTTTGATAATATAAGCAATCGGTCCAACCGCTTCCGTATATACAACACCGTTATAACTGGAGTCCGGCTCCGTCAATCCAGGGAACTTGCCACTTGCTTTCCAGTCAAATTTTCCGCTATCCACGATAACGCCACCAATGGATGTACCATGACCCCCAATAAATTTCGTTGCAGAGTGAACGACAATATCTGCGCCATGTTCGATGGGACGAAGCAGGTACGGACTTGGGAACGTATTATCCACGATCAAAGGAATTCCATGTTCATGAGCGATAGCTGCTACCGCTTCAATATCCAGTACATTCCCCTTTGGATTACCGATCGTTTCGGCATACAATGCTTTCGTTTTCTCCGTAATCGCTGCCCGGAAATTCTCAGGATCACTGGAATCCACAAATTTCACGTCTATACCCAATTTTGGCAAAGTCGTCGAGAACAGATTGTATGTACCTCCATACAAACTCGCCGAAGACACGATCTCATCGCCTGCACCAGCAATATTCAGAAGTGAAAACGTAATGGCTGCTTGACCAGAAGCTGTAGCCAGCGCGCCAGCTCCGCCTTCCAACGCTGCAATCCGTTGCTCAAACACGTCGGTTGTTGGATTCATCAAACGGGTATAGATGTTGCCAAACTCTTTCAAACCAAACAGGTTAGCTGCATGCTCGGTGTCCTTGAATCCATAGGATGTTGTCTGATACAAGGGTACAGCTCGTGCGTTGGTGGTTGGATCAATCTCCTGGCCTGCATGAATTGCCAATGTTTCAAATGAAAGCTCACGTTCGTTTGACATAAATCTGAATCCTCCTCGATATATACGTTCTTGAAGTTCCTGATGTCTTCACATGGTGGCATATGTTTTCCATATTCTCTCACAAGATGTCGTATTTGAAAAGACTTATTTCCGATTGTTCCGATAAGAAAAATTAAATATGTACACTATTTATTTCTGTACTAAAAAAACCTTTGCCGTCGCAAAGGTTTTTCAGCTACTTTGGCTTAGGTATGCAATACCGAAGCCAGGGTTTGGTTAGACCCGAACTGCACTCCATACTTCACGCAAATGTTTGGCTGCAGGTACAGCTTCCTCCGCAGTTACGCCTTCAAGTGAAATATCGATATGTGGCTTATACGTTTTTAGCAATTCAAAAAATAACGGGTAATCCAGTATTCCTGCCCCAGGTACTGGGTTGAACTTTTCTCCCTGTGCATCAAAGGCTACATCCTTCGCATGGATCACAATCATGCGCTGATACAGCGATTCCATCACCTTACGCAAGAAAGCCCCTTGATCTGCTGCATGTGGCTGTTTGATCAAATTACACGGGTCGAACAGCATCCCCAGATTCGATGAAGGAATCTCTTCAAACAAACGTGTCATATGTTCATGCGTATGAAGGGTATGTGTGGACACAGGCTCAATCGCCGCATGCACGCCCCATTTCTCCGCTTCCTCAGCCAACTCCTCAACCGTTTCTTTCAGCACACTCCACGCCTTCTCTTCATATCCATCCGGATGTGTATCCTGATAGGTGTCCAAGCCCCCGGTCTCCGTTGCTACCATGCTGCAACCAAAATCCCGGGCATAACGCAGATGCTCCTTGAATCGATCAATGTCCGCACGTCGTCTTACTGGATCAGGGTCAATCGGATTAATATAACAGCCCAGTACTGCAATCTTCACCCCGCGCTGTGCAAATTGATCTCCGATCTCATTTGCCAGTCCGGGGCTCAGCTTGCCATTTGATGAGTCCACATCTGATAATGCTTTGGCCAGCGCCAGCTGTACGGAATTAAATCCGTTATCCGCAATCGTCTGTGCAAGCTGTGCTGTAGGCTGTTTGCCAAATGTATGTGCCAGAATACCAAGTTTCATCTCACTGCCTCCTTATGCTAATCCGATTATCAAACGATTAACGTGCCATCCAGCCTCCATCGACATTCAGCACATGACCATTCAGATAATCCGAAGCGGCAGATGCCAGAAAGACAACCGGGCCTTTCAGATCTTCTGGTGTTCCCCAACGCCCCGCAGGAATACGGGCTGTAATATCCCGGTAACGATTCTCGTCCGCACGGATCTGAGTAGTATTATCGGTTTCCATATAACCAGGTGCGATACCGTTAATCTGGATTCCTTTACCTGCCCATTCATTGGCGAGTGCTTTGGTTAAACCGGCAACGCCATGTTTACTGGCTGTATATCCTGGCACGTTGATCCCACCTTGATAGGACAACATGGAAGCAATATTAATGATTTTGCCACTTCCGCGTTCAATCATATGTCTGCCTGCCAATTGGCTTAGGAAAAATACAGTGTTCAGGTTCAGACCAATTACATCATGCCAGTCCTGCCCTGCATGATCAGCCGCAGGTGTGCGACGGATGATTCCGGCATTGTTGACGAGAATGTCAATTCTGCCCTGGAACGCAAGCGCCTGTTCGAACACAGCCGACAACTCATCTTCACGACTTAAATCCGCTTCAATCACATAAGCCTTGCGTCCGAGTGCTTCAATGGCACTTGCCGTTTCCGCAGGCTTGGAATAAGAGACCAGCACCACATCAGCACCTGCTTCTGCCAAACCAATGGCCATCCCTTGTCCAAGTCCTCCCGAGGTACCTGTCACCAGTGCAACTTGTCCGCTTAAATCAAATGGGTTCATGAATGATTCCTCCGCATGGTTTTGATATGCAATCCTTAGAGCCGTCCGTTCTTTAATCCCATGAATAATGAATGAGGTTAACTTTGATAATCCACTGTGACACCGCTCTGCTCGTATAAGGCAGCCGTCTCTTCATCCAAACGACTATCGCTGATAATGTAGTCCAGTTCCGAACACTGGGCAAAAGTCCGAAGTGCAAATTGTCCAAATTTATAATGATCCACAACGCCGTATACTTGCTGCGAGGCAGATATCATTGCTTTTTTCAAAGGAACCAGATCTCCCGTGTATATGGATAATCCAAATTCGGGATGAAGGGCTGTCGTGGATATAAAGGCTTTATGAATGTTAAGACTGGATATAAACGCAGCCGTATCATCCCCAACCAACATATTCCGTACACGCGCCCCGCCAGGCACAACCAGTCGCACTTGCTCCTTTTTGGTCAACTCCGCAATAATGAACAGGTCATTGGTCACCACCGTCAGTGGTTGATTATCGAGACGTTTGGCCATCTCCAGCGTGGTGCTGCCACCATCGAGGGCAACGATATCTCCAGGTCGAATGTAAGTAAGGGCACGTTCAGCAATCTCCGTCTTCTCCGGATGATGCTTCTCGGTAACTCCGCGGCTATTCAAGATGCCATACTGATCATTCTGAGCCAGCATAGCACCACCGTGGACACGTACGAGCAGTCCCATACTCTCCAACTTGTCGAGATCCTCTCGCACTGTTTTCCCAGTCACCTGCAGCAACTCACTCAGATCACTGACGGTTACTTCCTGGCGCTCCAGCAGAGCCTCCATAATTTTTTCATGTCTTTTCAATGGATTCATCATAATCAACTTCCTATATCACCTGAGTCAAATGAGTGAGTTCTAGTGTCTACCCTGTCAATTTAACTCAGACATCTGTAATTTATTATTTCAGGTCTTTCATCGCTACGCCGTCCATATCTTCGAACGTCTGGTTCTCACCAGCCATCGCCCAACAGAAGGTGTAATTGCTTGTACCCACACCACTGTGAATGGACCAGCTTGGGGAAATGATCGCCTGGCGATCACGTACAACCAGATGGCGTGTTTCGTTTGGCTCACCCATCATATGAAATACAACACCGTCTTCAGGCAAGTTCCAGTACAAGTATACTTCGGAACGGCGGTTATGGGTATGTGCAGGCATCGTGTTCCACATGTTACCCTTGTCGAGTTCGGTAATGCCCATCACCAACTGACAACTCTGAATTCCACCTTCTCCTTGGTGAATGTAACGATAGATCGTACGCTCATTGGAAGTTTCGATGCTGCCCAGATGATTCGGCTGAGCTTGTTCTTGCGTTGCTTTTACTGTTGGATAGGTGTGATGAGCCGGTGTGGATACAAAATAGAATTGGGCAGGTTGAGCCTTGTCACTGCTCGTGAACACAACTTCCTTCACACCTCTACCGATGTAGAGACATTCCTTCGCTCCAATCTCATAACCTTGTCCGTCCGCTGTCACTGTTCCGTGACCACCGACATTAATGATACCGATTTCACGACGCTCCAGGAAAAAGTTCGTTCCGATATCTTTCAGGTTCACTTCAAGGGTAATGTCCTTGCTCTCAGGTACAGCCGTTCCCACAATATAACGATCCACATGAGAATACACCGTTACCAATTCATCGGTTGCAAACAGTTGCTCCATCAAAAATTCCTCACGCAGGCGAGATGTATCATACGTTTTCACTTCATTGGGATGTGCAGCATAACGATTTTCCATTATTAATCCATTCCTTTCGTCATTTAAATTAGTTGGGATTGAGTTTGATAATGTTCATATAAGTTCATTTTAGTTCATTATGTATCTTTTGTGTACCTTTATTTTTAAAATAATAATTTTCTACGACAAAACATTTTTGATTCTAACTGTCTTCGATATAATACAAGACATGGTCAGTCAAAGGAGATGCAAGCTATGGATTACCAATCGTGGATCGGAGTATCTACTCCTCCCAAGAAAATGGTAGTGGAATCGGAGGTAACAGTCCAAGTACTGCAATAACGGCTGCCATAATCGCAGTAAACATCATATCTTTAATCTTCACAACAAGGCACCCAATATGAATTAGTTGTTAATTACGCATTCTTTATGTTGAGTTTTTTCTATGTCTTATGTATTACTGTAATAAGAGAACCTTCCCTTCGATACCCGATTCAGCCGCTGCAATAGCCTGGTGTACATTCGTTAGTTCATACGTCGCCCCAATGTTTGCCATGACAAGCCTCCTGCTCTGACCAGCTCTATCACCTCATGAAATACCTGTTCCCAGCGTTCTTGCGAACAGCGTTCCACCCAATGCTTTAACCAGAAAAGTTTCACTTGAACTTGTGTTCCCCGGGTTACTTCATGCCATAAAGGTGTGATACCCGAAAGCAGTCCTACACTGATGACCGTCCCATTTGGTTTAAGGTAACTGACTAACTGTTCCCCGTCTGTCCCTCCAATACAATCCACGGCTGCATCAGCACCGCACCCCTCTGTTAATTCCGTAATTCTAGCCTGTAGCAACTCGTTCGTCGTATTGATAACAGAAACTGCTCCAAGACGATACAGTTCAGCAGTATGACGATCATCTCTCGTAAGCGCAATCAACTTAAATCCATTGATTTTTGAGATCTGTGCAAAGATTCGTCCGATCGCAGATCCCCTGCATTCACAATCAGGGTATCACCATACGTAAGCTTAAGCACCTCTGTACAGATCAACCAAGCCGTCACCGGATTAATATAGAGCTGACTGGCTGATTGATCATCGATATCATTCGGCACAATAATCGTATGTTGCTCCAAAGTCTTCACGACGTCCTGCCAAGTATTCTCACCTTTTAGCGGCAAGACACGGCGCCCCAACATTTGATTGGATACTCCCGGTCCTACTGCTTCTACTATCCCCACACCCTCAAACCCGGGAACAGCTGGTAAACGGGTACGATGCGGGTAAGCTCCTCGAACAGGAATGATATCGGAGGGATTAATAGGCCGAGCATACATCCTCACTGCTAATTCACCGGGGCCAGGGGTATCACATCTTTTTCTTCCATACATAACACTTCACATGGTTTGCCAAAACGATAGTAACGGATTACCCTAGCTTTCATTGGTACATCTCCTAAAATAATTTTGCTAAAATAGCTCTAGCTAAAATATTGAATATATTGACAGAGTGTATAACAATAGTATCAATGGTAAATTATTTCATCAATGACTTATTATGATATTTACAACTTTTTTTCATTAAAATATGCGATAACTTCTGCTTAGAAAAAAGAGCCCCACAACCTTGAATTCCAAGGTCGTGAAGCTCTTCATCATATGAATTAATGTGCAACAGCATTGTTAAGCATGATCCAGATCGAACCAATTACGATGGTCATCATAATCAGTAATCCGAAAATAAGGGCCATGACATTCCAGCGTGGTTTCTCTGTTTCACGGATATGCATGAAGAAGAAGAGTTGAACCACAAACTGAAGTGCTGCTGTACCAAGAATCACAATGAGTGTACCTGTTTTGCCCATCATGTCGTTCAAAACCACCACAAGTGGAATGATTGTCAGTACGACGGACAGAATGAAGCCGATGACATAAGACTTCAGTGAGCCATGTTGTTCATGGCCGTGGGAATCATGTGAGTTGTGCTCTGCCATCTACATCACCCCCATGAGATAGACGATCGACAGGAGGAAGATCCATACGACGTCCAAGAAGTGCCAGTACAAGCTGATGACGTTGATCTTACCGCGAGTAACGTCGGTAATCCCACGTTTTTTCAGTTGGAACATGAGTCCGATCATCCAGATCAGACCAAGCGATACGTGAAGTCCGTGAGTACCCACGAGGGTGAAGAATGCACCAGAAGCTGCACTCGTCGTGTAACTAAAACCTTCGTGAACCATCTCAACAAACTCGTAAACCTCTAGGGCGATAAAGCTTGCACCCAGAACAGCTGTAACAATCAGCCAGTTAATCAATTGTTTTACTTTACCCTGGTTCATTGCCAGAACGGCAAGTCCGCTTGTAAATGAACTCGTGAGCAAGATGAATGTCTCGGCGATAACGCCAGGCATTTTGATCAGTTCGGACAAAATCGGTCCGCCCGCCGAATTGTCACGCAACACAATGAAGGTTGCGAACAATACGGAGAACAAGATAACGTCGGAAATCAGGAAGAACCAGAATCCGAGAATTTTCATTTCCTGTGGATCATGGTGGCCATGGTCATGACCATGCGCATGATTCTCACCGTGCTTAGCGGCTGCTTGAGCCATCTATACCGACCCCCTTAACGACGCTTCGGTACGCTTAATTTCGTCGACCGGAATGTAATAATCCGTATCGTAAGAGAATGAACGGGCGATCATACAGATGCCTACGCCAGCAAGTCCGAGAATCGCCATCCACAGCCAACCGAATACGAAGCCGAAACCAGCAACGAACCAGAAGACAGACATGATGAACGGAATCGAAGAATTCTTCGGCATGTGAATCGGCTCAAGCGGTTGCTCAGGCGGATAGATGCCTTTGGCACGACGTTCTTTCTCTTCCCACCACTCATCAATATCATCTCCGCGCGGTGTAACAGCGAAGTTATATTCAGGAGCTGGTGAAGGAATCGACCACTCGAGCGTACGACCATCCCATGGATCGCCGGAAGCTTTAAGTGTTTTGTATTTGCGAATACCGTCTGCAATTTGTGCAACTTGGAACAAGAATCCGACACCCATCAGGAACGCCCCGATTGTGGATACGAAGTTCAATTCCCACCAGCCAGTATCCCAGCCGTATGTGCTCAGACGACGTGTCATACCCATCAGACCGACAGCGTACTGCGGCATGAAGCAGACATAGAAACCAATATTCCAAGTCCAGAATGCCCATTTGCCCAGTTTCTCTTCGAGTTGGAAACCGAACATTTTAGGCCACCAGTAATACAGACCAGCGAAGTATCCGAAGACAACGCCACCGATCAATACTTGGTGGAAGTGGGCAATCAGGAAGTAACTGTTGTGGAACTGGAAGTCAGCAGGAGCAACGGATAACAGAACGCCTGTCATACCCCCGACAATAAAGCACGGGATAAAGGCAAGTGTCCACATCATCGGAGTCGCCATGCGAATCCTTCCTCGATACATGGTAAACAGCCAGTTAAATATCTTAACCCCTGTTGGAATAGCAATCAACATCGTAGTTACGGCGAAGAATGCATTCACGTCCGCTCCTGAACCCATCGTGAAGAAGTGATGCGCCCATGTAAAGAAGGACAGGAAGCTGATAATTAACATTGCAAATACCATTGACTTGTAACCAAACAGTTTTTTCCGAGAGAAGGTACTTACAATCTCGGAGAACACACCGAATGCCGGCAAGACGACAATGTATACCTCAGGGTGACCCCACATCCAGATCAAGTTGATATACATCATTGGGTTACCGCCCAGATCAAGTGTGAAGAAATGCGCCCCGGCAAACCTGTCGAGGAATAACAATGCAAGTGTCACGGTCAAGATCGGGAAAGCAAACAAGATAATGATACAAGTGGAGAATACCGACCATGTGAACATCGGCATTTTCATCCATCTCATGCCTGGCGCACGCATTTTAATGATGGTAACCAGGAAGTTGATACCGGTAGCCAGGGAACCGATACCCGATATCTGTATACCCCATATATAGAAGTTCTGTCCGACCCCGGACTGTGTGACAGCTCCGATAGAGGTGGATAACTCAGCCATCCCGCGTCTGGTGAACCACCGATAACGAAGGACAGGTTAAACAGCATTGCTCCCAGGAAGAATAACCAGAAGCTCAATGCATTCAGAAACGGGAAGGCAACGTCCCTTGCTCCGATCTGTAATGGCACGATAACGTTAAATAAACCAAACATAAATGGCATCGCCATGAACAAGATCATGATTGTGCCGTGAGTTGTAAAGACCTGATTATAATGTTCAGGATGTAAGAAATCCATGTTAGGCATAGCCAGCTGCAGACGCATCATCAATGCATCCACACCACCACGGAACAACATGATAATGGAAGCAATGATATACATAATACCGATCTTTTTATGATCGACGGTAGTTAACCAGTTACGCCAGAGCCAGCCCCATTTTTTGAAATAAGTCAGCACCGTTACGATAGTAATCATCGTAATACCGATGGCCACGTCTGCTCCATAGATCAGCGGGTCGCCAGTTACGAAAAACTCCGATGCAAACTCTTTAAGTCTCTCTAACATTGGGGGCCTCCTTTCGAATCTTTAGTTAGCACTCTTGTCCTCATCTTGATTGGACACATCGGTTGGACTTTGAATGGCTCCAGAAGCTTCACTTGAACTTCCATGCTTACTGTGAGCACTTTGACCATCTACAACATACTTGGTCACAATATTTTGGAACAATCCTTCTGGGAAGGCAGAATAATAAGCAACATTGCTTGTTCCTGGTTCAGCCAGTGCTTTGTAACCTTCTGTAGTCAACGCCTGAGAACTCTGTTTCACTTCAGCTACCCAATTGTCGAAATCTTCGTCTGATGTAGCATTCACATCAAAACGCATTTCTCCAAAATGCTCACCTGTGAAGTTAGCGCCTGAACCCCAGTACTTGCCTTCATGATCTGCCTGCAGATACAAGGTCATCGCCATACCCGACATCGTATAAATCTGTCCTCCAAGTTGCGGAATCCAGAATGAGTTCATCGGTGAATCCGCAGTGAGTTCAAATTTCACGGGCCGGTCTGCCGGAATATTCAGCGTGTTGACCGTTGCAATCCCTTGCTCAGGATACATAAACAGCCATTTCCAGTCCAGTGAAGACACTTGGATGGTAATTGGTTCTTTCTCATGAGCCAACGGCTTCGAAGGCTCCAGATCATACGTGTAACGAATCGTTACAATTGCAAGTATTCCAATAATAATAATTGGAACCGTCCACCAGATTGCCTCCGCCTTCGTACTATGAGACCAGTTAGGCTCATAAGCAGCTTTGTTATCCGGCTTGTCGCGGTAACGCCATACGATTACGGCAGACAAAATGAGTACTGGCACAATGATGACAGCACACAAAATTGTCGAGATGACAATCAAATCTCTCTGCGAAGCGCCAATTGGCCCCTTCGGATCCAGAACAACGTACTGCCCGCCTGCCAGCATTGGCCAGACAATCAATGCAATTGTAACCAACGTCAGGACAACCGGAATGATAATCCGGATTAGCGACCTAGGTTTCTTGTTCATTTTGATCCCCTCTCCTTAAATTCGCTCATACTGAAAAATCAGTATACTACTCTCTTCCTACTAAAGATATCAGAAATGAACAACTTTTTTGTTCTTGTTAACAAATTTGTCGATTTTACACCTTAAATGTGTGAATTTTTTCTCACAAATCGCTTGCATGCTTGATATTTGTACTTCGTAATCTTTACACTTCAAGTCACAAAATAAAACCCTTTGCAGTCCCGTTGAACAGTGTCAACGAATCCGCAAAGGGCTTTATTGACTGGATTCCGGGAACTTATCCAGTCTTATTATGAACGAATTAACGCAGGATTATAATCAATCGGCGCCTTCGTCTTCCCGGCGTGTATGAACAAGGCCAATCGCTTTGGCAATAACGTAAATAAACACACTACCTACAAGGAATCCAATACCAACCATCAAGCCAAGATTACGATCATTAAAGTCGTTCAGATTGATCAGACACATGACCACTCCCGTAATGAGTGCGACCCATGCCAGAACTGTCATCGTCAAGACGGCGCGCCGCATATTTTTGTCTTTGCGCTCCAATTGGCTAACCATTGCTGTCTTCGATGCCATAGTAAACACTTCCTTTTCCCTTTTTGTAAGTGCTTTCCTTATACCAATATACCACATCAGTATGATTTTTAGTCAACAAATGTTCAAATTTTATTCGCAATTTGGACACTTTATTTTGATTTCGACCGTTGACAAAACATTTTTCAATTCATTCATACTTCTTATAACCCAAAAAACGTCTCTTCATAACAGGAACTGCACTTGACCTTATGAAACCTTTATGAACTACTCATTTCCAACGGTAAAAATACAAAAAAGACGGCACATTGGAATACTCCAATGTTACCGTCTTTTTCACCTTCAATAAGGGAACCATATATAATGAGGACCTGCTTTACCCTTAAAACCTGCCACCCAAACTATTGGGGATTATGTTCGTTCCGTGTCTCCAACCAGTTATTCTTGATGACGTTCTGATACCAGTAATAACTCTCCTTTGGTGTTCTCACGAGTGAACGATAGTCCATGTGAACAAGACCAAAACGCATGCGGTAGCCTTCTGCCCACTCGAAATTATCCATCAGTGACCATGCCATGTACCCTTTCAGGTTAATGCCGTCATTAATGATGCGGTGAATTTGAGCCAAATGCTGTTCATAATATGAAATCCGGCGATCATCGTTGA
Organism: Paenibacillus sp. OVF10; assembly: GCA_022836915.1. Lineage (GTDB taxonomy): Bacteria > Bacillota > Bacilli > Paenibacillales > Paenibacillaceae > Paenibacillus. Next base: position 6,813,541 of record CP094668.1, read on the forward strand.
TTTTTCCGTTCTCCAGGTCATCATTGATGCAAGCACCATTCTCTGTGATATATACATCCACATTGCCGTATTTTTGCAAGTAATGCATAAATTCATACAAACCACGTGATTCCACGGGCCAGCCAATATCGGTTTTGGTGAGGCCCATATCAACTTCTTCCGATTGCAGAGCACCTGCCTCCGGATTGAAGCGATTGATCCCCATCGTGTAATAGTTAATGCCGAGCAGATCGATCGGTTGTGAGATGATCTCCATATCACCTTCCTGAATTGGTACGGTAGCACCCGCTTCTGCAAACCAATCCACCATAAACTGCGGATATGAACCTTTGTAGATTGGATCAAGGAACCAATCGGTATTAAGTGCAATCGATCGGTCACACGCAGCTTGGTCCTCAGGAGATTTGCTGTACGGCTCAGCCCAGCATACGTTCGGAGCAATACCAATCTGACCCGTTGTTCCCAAGCGACGGAAGGATTGAACGGCTTTACCGTGAGCGACCAGCAATCCATGAGCAACATTGATTGACGTCTGCAAGTCTTTGTTTCCTGGCGCATGAATCCCGAGAAGGTTTGACAGGAACGCGATGCACCATGGTTCGTTGAATGTCAGCCAGAAGTTGATTTTGCCAGAGAATTCTTTGAAGATCACTTCGGCATATTTCACAAAAGCGTCTACAGTTCTGCGGTTGCCCCAGCCTCCGTCATCCTCCAGCGTTTGCGGAAGATCCCAGTGATACAGTGTGAGGAATGGTTCAATTCCAGCCTCGATCAATGCATCCACGAAGCGGTGGTAGAAGTCCAGACCTTCCCGATTGATCACACCATCTCCGTCAGGAATAATACGCGGCCAGGCAATGGAGAACCGGTATGTATTAATCCCGAGTTTCTTCATCAGTTCGATGTCTTCCTCATACCGATGGTAACTATCACACGCGACATCTCCATTATCTCCGTTATATACTTTGCCAGGTGTGCGCGCAAACGTATCCCAGATGGATACCCCGCGTCCACCTTCCTGTGCCGCTCCTTCTATTTGATAGGAAGCTGTTGCTGTACCCCAGCGAAAATCTTGCGGAAATTTAAAAATGGTCATGGTTGGCTCCTCCGTCTCATGATGACACGCGGATCGTCTGTCCTGCGGTCATGGTTAAAATAATTACATAATCGCCCTGAGGCGTAAGCTCTGCCTTGGCTTGTTCGTTTCCTTCCACACGCAGCGGATAAACACTGCGAAGGGTCAGCGACTCATTTCGATCTGCCTTAATAACCGCTGACACAAGCTTGTTGTCCGTCCACGTTATTGCTACCGTATAACCACCTCTTGCACGAAGCCCTTCAACACGACCTTGAGTCCAGAGTTCAGGCAGTGCAGGCAGTAAATGTAACTCGTTCAAGTGGCTCTGCAATAACATCTCCGCGATTCCAGCCGTGCCTCCAAAATTACCATCAATTTGGAATGGTGGATGGTCATCAAACAGATTCGGATGTGTGGACCGGGCCAGCAACGTGCGCACAAACTGATGTGCCTGGCTGCTATCCAGCAGTCGTGCATACAGATTGATCAACCATGCACAGCTCCATCCTGTATGCCCACCACCTTGTGAGATACGACGTTCAAGCGATACCCGTGCTGCTTCTACCAATTCCGGTGTGTGTACTCGATTGATCTGCTCCCCGGATACAGCCCATACAGGTGGGAGACGTGACGATGTCCTGGTTCAGATTCAGCAAAATCTTTAAACCACTCCAGCAATTGTCCTTCGCTTCCAATTCGGAATGGATAGAGTTTCTCCAGAGCCTCACCCCACTCGCTCGCCAATGACTCATCTAGATTCAAATGCTTCGCGGCCTCAATACAGCGGCTGAACAATTCACGAATTAACGTCATATCCATCGTTGAAGCCATGGATATACTGCGTGCCTCCCCAGCATCTGTGAGAAACTTGTTCTCAGGTGAAGTAGATGGAATCGTAACCAGATAACCATTGGGCCCTTCCACCAGCCAATCGAGACAGAACAGCGCCGCCTCTTTCATGATGGGATACGCACGTTCCTCAAGAAAACGCTGATCCCCGGTAAATTGGTAATGCTCCCATAGATGCGAGGTTAACCATACGCCACCCATCGGCCAGAAAGCCCAGCTTGCATCTCCACCTGTCGGTGTAGAGGTTCTCCAGATATCCACGTTATGATGAGCAGTCCATCCACGAGCTCCATACAGAATCCGCGCCGTTCTTCGTCCTGTATCACTGAGATCGGTCAGCATATCAAACAGCGGCTCATGACATTCACTGAGATTGCAGACTTCTGCCGGCCAGTAATTCATCTCCGTGTTGATATTGATTGTGTAATCACTATGCCATGGCGGCTCTACCTGATGGTTCCAGATTCCCTGCAGATTGGCAGGCTGGCTGCCCGGACGCGAACTAGCCATTAACAGATATCTTCCATATTGAAAATAAAGTGCCTCCAGTCCAGTGTCTTGTTGCCCTGCCTGATAAGCCTGCAGCCGCTCATCTGTAGGTAATTCGGCGTTAGCCGATACCCCTAGATCAATAGAGACTCTGTTAAACAACGCGCTATGATCCTGAATATGTCGGTCACGAAGCGCTTCCGCGTCATGTGTGGTCGCTTTGGAGATCATCTCCTTGCATTCCTCTTCCAATACAAGATGATCCTTCACAGGCAAAACATCATAACTTTCAAAGGACGTAGCTGCTGCCAGATAAAACACAACCTGATCAGCACCCTCAATATGTAACTTGCCTTCCAGATTGGAGACCTTCACCTGATCGCCAGATGCCGTAAACGCTACACGGACAGCATAAGCCGTCCCCCGATCCTCTTCATAGAGGACGGATTCCGGGTGATCCCTGAAGTAATTGGACTCCACATGACTTGGGCACCGACTGAACATGGTTAGAGCATCTCCCGAAGTCTCAATGCGATAAGGATGGGGACTATCTAGCGTAACACTTACACTCACAGCGCCCTTCTGATCAGCAGTCAATGTGCAGACCATTAGATCATCCGAAGCGCTAGAATACACTTCACGTACGTATTGAGTTCCTTCCAATGAGTAGGTTGTGGTTGCAATACCCGATTCCAGATCAAGCTCCCGTTCAAATGCATCATATGAAAGATCATCCAGACCCTCATGGTGCAATAGAAAATGACCCATCGGCTGGTAGGCCTCTACATCACGACCAAGCATTTCACGGTTCAACAAATCCTCAGCTTCACCATACTGCCCAGACATGATCAACTCTCGCGTCTGTTTCAAATACCGCTGACTGCTGTATTGAATCGTATCCCGTGGAAACCCTGACCATAATGTATCTTCATTGAGCTGAATTCTTTCATCTGCTGCGCCACCGTACACCATGCCTCCAAGACGGCCGTTTCCGATGGGCAATGCTTCTTCCCAGCGTTGCGCCGGTTGTCGATACCATAGACGATCGATTTTAGTTTGGTTATTGTGTTGGGACATGATTAGCTCCTGTTCCTAAATCAGCTGTAAATTTCTTATAACATAAAACGTTTTCGGTAAGTGCTTACAATAATAAAATTATATGTGATTTCAAAATTTGCGTCAATGCAAATCATCACAGCATTCCACAAAAAAAGGCCCCATATAGGGCCCTTTCCTTGTGTAACCATGAATCACAGACAATCCATATTATTTTACGTCTTTTCCTGTCCACAGAGAGACACGTTCCTTAACCCAAACCGTAAATTGTTTCTCCATTTCAACTGCACCCGCTTTGTCCAAATCAGCCAGTAAAGCATCATAGGTAGCATCAAAGTTCGCTGGTGTAGTCAGAACAGCTTCCGGAATCCGTTTACGGATGATATCCTGCGTTTTCTGGAACGTTACCTCATAGTCTGTACCGGAAGGTACGGACATGTTATACGCTGCGCCCCAATCCTTAACTGGCAGATCTTCTTCAGCCGGATAGAACTCTTTCCAAGTCGTGATACCGTAAGCTTTCAGCGTTTCTTTCTCTGCAGCCGTGTAGCCAGCTACAATCTGCTCAGGGAAGTTGGTTGTGTAGTAGTTATCCGTAGAATCTTTTACACCATCACCGTATCTTGCGCTAAATATGTTATACATACCAATTCCTGTTTCCTTACTGAAATTGGAGTTGTCATTCGTTTTGCGGTCCTGAACGTCATCTGGAATCACGCGTTTACCATCTTCTACGTTGTAATGCTCACCTTCGATACCCCAGTTTCTCAGAACTTGTCCTTCATCGGAAGCAAGCCAATCCATGAATTTGATGATACGTACTGGATCTTTGGCCGAAGTTGTAATCCCGATGCCATAACCGTCAAATCCGGCTGGTTGGAACGTGTGATCCACAATCTCATCGTTAAGTGATACAGAGAAGTGAGCGTATGTCGCATCATCCTTACCCGATGATTTGAGCGCGTTCTCCGCTTCTTGATAGTTCCACTCTTGGTCAATCAGACCGAGGACACGGCCACTGGCAATTTTGGACTTGTATTGATCATCCTTTTGAACAAAGGCATCTTTGTCCAGTAGGCCTTCATTGTACATTTTATTCAACCAGCGGAAATATTCTCTTTCCTCTGGACGTTTGTAGTGCAACTTTGCTTCATACGTTTCAGGATCAATGTAATATTCACCATCATCCGGTGCACCTGTTGCCTGGAAAGCCGGGTTCGTTACCGTGATCATGATCTTCCAGTCATCTGCATTCAATGTTAATGGAATGGTTGGTTGACCATCAATGGTTGGATGTTTTTCATAATAGGCTCTGAGTACATTCTCGTAATCCTCAAGTGTCTTCACTTCAGGGTATCCGAGCTCTTTCAATACTCTTTGCTGAATTTCAAATCCACCTGTAGCGTCAAACGTAACATTATCGACACCCATATTGGTTGGAATCGTATATATCGCTTGATCTTCCAAACTGTATTTCAAACGGTTCATCTGTTCCCCATAGATTTTTTCAGATTGGGAGCATGCTCCTCAATCAGATCCGTGAGATCCAGCATCGCGCCTGCATCCACAAGCTTAGATAAGTTACCTTTAGGGTAGATCATATCAGGAAAGTCACCACTGGCAGCCATTAGCGCAATCTTCTGGTTACCACCATCGTTTACATCATACTCTGCTTCAATGGTAACGCCAGTTTGCTCCGTAATCTTTTTACCAACAGCATCTTGCATCTTGTTCCAGGTTGGACTAGCATCCGCCCCGAAGAATGTAACTGTGATCGGTTCAGTTCCGCTGGACTCCGAAGTCTCTTTGGTTCCCGAATTCCCGCAGCCAGCTGTAACCAACATTGCACTTGCGAGCATCAACATTGCAAACGTCTTGGGTGTATTGCCTTTCATTTTGCCTCTCATTGTCTAGTTCCCCCTATTATTTATGAAGGTTTTATCTGTATAACAGGCTTTATGCCTGAGGATACCACTTTTTTGAATGCGCTTTCGGTATAGTTCATTCCGACGTCTTTACTAAAGCTGACGTTTCGATTCTGCAAAAGAAAGATTCTTCTTCTAACAGACGTAAAACGTTTTCGTAAATGAAATAAACCGCTTACTGAAAGTGCTTACATGATAGATTATAGGCTATCCATCTCCTCACGTCAACAATAAAAAAGCCCTTTCTCAAGGGCTTTTTTTGCTATGAAAATCCTTAACTTTAATGCTTGGTTTTCAAGCTTATTTCACATCTTTTCCAGTCCAGAGAGCTACACGTTCTTTGATCCAAACCGTGTATTGTTTCTCCATCTCCACTGCACCCGCTTTATCGAGTTCAGCCAGAAGACCATCATATACGCTGTCGAAGTTCTCTGGTTTGGCAAGGATAGCCTCTGGAATACGTTTACGGACGATATCCTGTGTTTTCTGGAACGTTACGTTGTAATCCGTGTCAGAAGGTACAGGCATGTTGTATGCTGCGCCCCAATCTTTCAGCTTCAGATCTTCTTCGGAAGGATAGAAATCTTTCCATGTTGTGATACCATACGCTTTCAACGTTTCCTTCTCAGCAGCAGTGTAACCAGCTTGAATCTGTTCAGGGAAGTTCGTTGTATAGTAGTTATCCGTGGCATCTTTCACACCATCACCGTATCTGGCGCTAAATATGTTATACATGCCTACGCCTGATTCTTTGGTAAAAGCAGAGTTATCATTGGTTTTGCGATCTTGTACGTCAGCCGGAATGATGCGTTTCCCATTCTCGACTTGGTAATGTTGGCCTTCAACGCCCCAGTTTCTCAGGACCTGACCTTCATCGGAAGCAAGCCAATCCATGAATTTGATAATACGTACCGGATCTTTGGCCGAAGTCGTGATTCCGATACCATAACCGTCGAATCCCGTCGGTTGGAACGTATGATCCACAATATCCTTGTTCAAGGACACGGAGAAGTGGGCATATGTTTTATCTCCACCATTAGACGATTTCAAAGCATTCTCCGCCTCACCATAGTTCCACTCCTGGTCGATTAGACCGAGTACACGGCCACTGGCAATTTTGGATTTGTATTGGTCATCCTTTTGAACAAATGTATCTTTATCAAGCAGACCCTCATTGTACATTTTGTTCAACCAACGGAAATATTCTTTTTCTTCAGGACGTTTGTAGTGTAGAACGGCTTCATACGTCTCAGGGTTGATATAATACTCACCGTCATCCGGTCCACCCGTAGCTTGGAATGCAGGGTTCGTTACCGTAATCATAATTTTCCAGTCATCTGCATTCAATGTTAACGGAATAGTCGGTTGACCATCAATCGTTGGATGTTTTTCATAATACGTTCTCAGTACGTTCTCGTAGTCCTCAAGCGTTTTTACTTCAGGGTAGCCAAGCTCTTTCAATACTCTTTGTTGAATTTCGAATCCGCCCGTAGCATCAAACGCAACGTTATCTACACCCATATTAGTCGGGATCGTGTAAATGGCTTGATCTTCCAAACTGTATTTCAGACGGTTCATCTGATCACCATAGATTTTTTCAAATTGGGAGCATGCTCCTCAATTAGATCGGTCAGGTCCAGCATCGCGCCTGCATCCACAAGCTTAGACAAGTTGCCTTTAGGATAGATAATATCAGGGTAATCACCACTGGCAGCCATCAAAGGAATCTTTTGGTCACCACCATTATTCACATCATACTCAGCTTCAATTGTAACTCCCGTTGCCTTAGTAATCTCTTGACCGACAGCATCCTTCATGTTATTCCAGTTCGGACTCGCGTCTGCACCAAAGAATGTAAAGGTCACTGGACTGGTTGTATCTCCGGAATCAACCGGTTTCTCTGAAGCGTTAGTTCCTCCTCCACTGCCGCTGCATCCTGCTGTAATTGCAAGTGCACTGGCTAACAGAAGCATTGCGAATGTTTTTGGTGTTTTGCCCTTCATGTGTAATCCCCCTTATGGATATTAATGAAGCTGTATATTTGTATAACAGGCTGACCTGCACATACCATGACCAGATGAAACGAATGTAATTTTCTTGTTTTTATAACATTAGAAGCGTTTTCTTAAAAATAAAAAAATGTTCTTTTCTTACCCTTTTCCTCTTCATTCCTGTAAGTGTTAACTTTGAGATTCAGGTATATTCCACGTGGTGTACAAGCGAATGTAAGTGCTTTCATACTTGAATAATAATCGCTCCTATATCCCTTGTCAATAGTGAATTTGTAAAATTGAAAACGTTTTTTAGAAAACGTTTTAGATAAAAAAAGAACCCAGATATTCTGGGTTCTTTTTTGTTTTAGATTTGAATTGCTAAACGTTTATTTAGCCTCTTCACCGCTCCACAATTGAACACGGTTTTGAACGAGTTCTGTATATTGTTTCTCCATATCCTCTGCTCCTGCTTGGTTCACTTCTGCAATCATGCCATCATAGATTGCATCAAACTGTTCAGGAGTACTCAGAATGGCTTCCGGGATACGTTTCCGTATGATATCCTGTGTTTTCTTGAAGATGACGTTGTAGTTAGAGTCACCTGGTGTTGGCAGATTGTATGCTGCTCCCCATGGTTTGATTGGGAACTCGTCTTCACTCGGGAACAGATCTTTCCACGTCGTAGCACCGTAAGCTTTGAGTGTTTCTTTCTCTGCATCGGAATATGCTGCCACGATCTGTTCAGGGAAATTCGTAGTGTAGTAGTTATCCGTTGAATCCTTCACACCGTCTCCATAGTGACCGGACAGATTGGTGTACAGTCCAATACCCGTTTCTTTCTGGAATACGGCTGCATTATTGGTTTTCTGATCCAGAATGTCGGCAGGAATGACACGTTTGCCATCCTTCACTTCGTACTGTTTGCCCTCAATTCCCCAGTTCATCAGCACTTGCCCTTCTTCAGAAGCCAGGTAATCGAAGAATTTGATCGTACGAACCGGGTCGGGATTCGATGTTGTAATCCCTACACCCCAACCGGATACAAAACCAGGGTCTTGGTAGGCATGATCCTTGATATCTTCGGACAGGGTTACCGGGAAGTGTGAATACGTTGCTTCATCCTTGCCCGCAGATTTCAGTGCATTTTCTGCATCGGAATAACCCCAATCCTGGTCAATGACACCCAGAACACGTCCACTTGCAATTTTGGATTTGTATTGGTCTGTTTTCTGGATGAAGCTGTCCTGATCAAGCAGTCCCTCATTGTACATATGGTTCAACCAGCGGAAGTACTCTTTTTCCTCTGGACGTTTGTAATGCAGACTTGCTTCATACGTCTCTGGATCGATGTAGTATTCACCATCATCCGGAGCTCCTGTTGCCTGGAAGGCAGGGTTCGTTACGGTAATCATGATTCTCCAATCATCCGCGTCCAGTGTTAACGGGATCGTTGGCTGACCATCAATTGTTGGGTGTTTCTCTTTGTACGCCTTCAGTACATTCTCGTAATCCTCAAGTGTACGCACTTCCGGGTATCCGAGTTCTTTCAGTACACGATGCTGAATCCCAAATCCACCACCTGCATCAAAGTACTTCTGGTCTACCGCATAATACGTCGGCAGCACATAGATACCCTGATCTTCATTACTGTATTTCAACCGGTCCATGTAATTACCATACAGCTTCTTCAGATTGGGAGCATATTGGTCGATCAGATCTGTCAGATCGAGCATTGCTCCGGCATCCACCAGTTTGCTTAGTTCTCCTTTGGGGAGACGATATCCGGATAGTCTCCGCTCGCCGCCATTAAGGATATCTTATCTTGACCACCACTAACGGCAAACTCACCGTTAAGGGTTATCCCTGTTTTTTCCGTAAGGACTTTACCTACTTCATCCTTCATGCCATTCCAGTTCGGACTGGGGTCAACGCTGAAGAAATCAAAAGTAAGTGGAGTTGTCTCTGCGCTTGTATCCTTGAACGACGTATCACCGCCGCTTCCTCCACCGCAACCTGCGAGTAAAGACATTGCAAGCACTGGTGCCAGTGCAATCTTCATTTTGGAACTTGCCATAATGGTAATCCTCCCTGTTTCATATGTCTGTCTTATCCGGGACTTTTTTGTCCCTGTCTATAGCTTCATGAATACCACACCGCAGCCCTATACGGTGAAGCGCAGACCAAATGGCTGCGCTTCGGGTATCCTGATGCTTCATTTGTAGATGTACGGCCCGCTCTATTTGGCAGCCTGTACCCACTTGTTTAACCTTTTACTGCGCCCAGTGTCATACCGCCAACAAAGTACTTCTGAAGGAATGGATATACAATGAGGATTGGAACCGTTACAACGATCGTAATCGCCATTTTGATCGATTCCGGTGAAATCTGTGTCATTTGCTGCGCCATATCATTGGCATTTCGTCCAGCACCTGAGCCTTGCTGTGTACTTTGCAGTACTTTCATCAGCTCATATTGGAGCGTGGTCAAATGTGCCTTTGAACCATTATACAGGTACGTATCGAACCACGCATTCCATTGACCTACAGCCAGGAACAATGCGATGGTAGCAAGCACTGGTTTACACAGTGGCAAGATGATTCTGTAATAGATTGTAAAGTCATTCGCTCCGTCCAGCTTCGCGGATTCCTGCAATGAGTATGGCAGGCCATCAATGAATGAACGGATGATGAAGACGTTAAATGCACTGATCATGCCAGGCAATACATATACCCAGAATGTACCGATCAGGTTCAAGTCACGCATCAGAATGTACACCGGAATCAGACCACCGGAGAAATACATCGTGAGTGCGAGCGTTGTGGAAACAAATTTTCTAAGTCCAAAATCAGGTCTGCTCAGTGTAAAGGCGATCATGGATGAACTGATCAATCCGAGCACGGTACCTACAAGTGTACGCAGAATGGAGATCTGCAAACCTTGTAACAATCCATCATATTGGAAAATCGTTTTGTAGTTCTGTAATGTGAATTCGCGAGGCCACAAGTAAATTCCGCCACGTACTGTATCTGTCGAGTTATTGAGTGAGATGGCTAGTACGTTAAGGAATGGATAAAGTGTTACAACCAGCACCATGGTCATCGCGAGGATGTTGAATATATCGAACAGTTTATCGCCCCGAGTAGCATTGAATGCTTTGTTCGCCATAATGTCGTCCCCTCCCTACATGATGCTTTCTTTAGTGAATTTTTTGAACAAGCCGTTCGCAGTAAACAGAAGGATGATACTGACAACGGAGTTGAATATACCTATGGCTGTACCATATGAGAATCGTCCCATATTCAAACCATAATTGAGCGCATATAGATCAAGTACTTCCGAGTAGTCTGTGACCAGACTGTTGCCAAGCAAGAACTGCTTCTCGAAACCGATACTGATAAGATGTCCAATTGACATGATGAAAAGTACGGAAATCGTGGTCCGTATGCCAGGCAGCGTAATATGCCACATCTGTCTCCAGCGGTTGGCTCCATCTACACGGGAAGCTTCATACAGCTCATTGTCGATACCTGTAATCGCCGCCAGATAGATGATGGCATTCCAACCGGTTTCCTTCCACATATCTGAAGCGGTTACAATGTACCAGAACAAGTTCCCCTTGGCCATGAATTGGATCGGCTGATCGATAATATTCAGTCCTACCAATAGATCATTGATAATCCCGCCATCGGTGGAGAGCATCTTGGTGATAATACCTGCCACAACGACCCATGATACAAAGTGAGGCAGATATGATACCGTTTGCACGGCACGTTTGAAGAACATGCCTCTCATTTCATTCAGGAGAATAGCGAAGAATATCGGCACGATAAAACCGACAACCAGTCCCATCAAGCTCATTGCAAGCGTATTTCGAAGTACCAGATAGAAACGATCATCACTGAACAGCTCTACAAAGTGTTTAAAACCAACCCACTCTTGATCACCAAATGATCTGGCAGGTTTATAATTTTGGAAAGCCATCGTCCATCCCCATAGTGGCAGATAGTTAAATACGAAAACCCAAGCTACGAATGGCAATGACATGAGATAGAGATATTTCTGCTGTTTCATTCTGTCCCAAATTCCGTTCCGCCGATTCTTTAAAGGCGGTTTGGGGTCACTGCTTCTGTTCGCGGAAGCGGATTTTTTTGTTAGCGTTTCCATCTCCGTTCCCCTCCTCTGTTTTATAAAATAATCATACTCGATAGAGCGTTTTCAAAATACCATCTGGATTTTAGAGAAAATCATATAAAAATTAGATATAGACATATATAATCAGACATTAATTCGTTAAAATCAGTGATAAATTCTACTTTTAAATGAAATAAAAGTAATATTAAGGTAAAATATTATCTAAAGTGGTAAATATCGAAAACGTTTTATAATAATCGTTTACTTCAACTACATGTCATACAAAAAGGACCCTTTCGGGTCCCTATGATTACAATGTAAATTGAATGGTTTGCAGTTTAACGATCCCGAGTAGTTGCGCTACGGATATGGAGGTTGCTGGACGGAATTGATCTCCATTCAGATAGGCAAGTATCTCCTGAAATAAGTAGGCGGCTTCCGGACGCTTCATTACAGCCAGATTGGCAAACGGAAGTGAGGATACCAAAATCTTGCCCTTCCCTACTTTTGCCTCAAAGGCATAAGCGAGTCGTTTGGCCCGATGGAAATGGTCCACCACTTCGATCAGCGGCTCAACCCCGGGCAACGTATCCAAACATATCGCTGGTGTACCGTTCACCAAGTGATACCAATGCCAGTCCGAAGCCCCATCATGCGGGAAGGAGCCTAGTAGTGCTAGCCGATCTCTCAGATACATGCCCATCGTTGCACCAGGCTGCGTAGCAAACATCAGGTAATTCCAGAATACAGGCAGATACTTGGTCTCCACTGAATCATATAACCCTTCTGCGGTCGGCTGTAGCCAAACACTTCCCCCGTTGACCACATAATCAACGACATTGGGTGTTAACGACTGAACGATAACCAAGTCAATCTCCCGATTTTTCAACAACTGAAATCCATCGATACGATCTACGCTATCATCATGCGCTTCACCCAGGAATGGCTTCAACTCTGCCACGGTATTCCAGAACCGATTCGAACTCGGATGAGACTGATAAAAAGGAAACGACCAGCCATGCCATACATTCGCTACAGTTCTTTCCAAATCGCCTGATATCAGCTCCGCCTCGATCCGAAAAGCTGCTGCCCCTTCATGAGGAGCGGTAGCGACGATACTTCCCAGTGACATGACAGACCCACATTGGATATTTCCGGTCTTCCATTCCCCTTCATTAAGTATCACATCATTGCTTATTAACCTCCACTGAATGACCGCGTCCTCAAGCGGCTCCTTACCGTAGTGAGAGATGCGTACATCAACATGAATGGGTTCTCCGGCGAAAAATGTACGCTCCTTGCAGCTTAGCAACAGCACCACATCTGCGTTGAATCGCATGAATTCATCTGGTGTTGTAATGCCTTTATCATCCCAAAATACATCCAGAATGCCCGTCGTAGCATGTCCCTGCCCTGGAAAATCGCGAATGTCCAGCAGCTGTACGCCCGCAGCGTCCGGTGTACGCCGAATTCGCTCCATCGCTTCTTTTAAGGAACGTACCAGATGGGTACCACTGACCTGTTGAAAATGCTCCAGGTCCTCCATCATGCCTTTGTTTGTTAACGATTCTTCGATCGGTCGTAACCAGCTAGGATGCAATACGCCCGTATACTTGGCTCGCTCTTGAGGACGCACATACATCGTGTATTGTGCATGCTCGTGCCCAATGACGGGATGTTCCGCAAGCCGGGTGACTGCATGATAATCCAGCGTGGTATCCGGTACAGCAGAATATGCGGATTCCAACGGGGATGCCAGTTCAACGACTGAATATAATAATCACCTTCCCGGCCTTGCGCCGGAAGCTGTCCAAAACCTGTATTGTCCGTATATAAGCGGGTCGGGTCTGTATCCCTTGCCCTCGATACCAATGCATTGAGTTCAGGATGACCATTCGGACCAATAAGTTCATTCCCCATGGAGAACATGACGAATGAAGGATGTCTATGCAACGATTGGAGCAACCCATCCAGTTCTTGTGTCAGATAGGACAATACTTCAGCTGGCGCAGACTGATCCGATAGTTCAAAGAAACGAGACCAATGTGGAAGTTCTGCCTGTACCAACATGCCCGCTTCATCAGCCGCCTCCCAGAAAGGCTCCGGCGCGCTCCACCCATGCAGTCGGACATGATTGAAGCCATACGATCTGGCGATTCGAAATTGCTGAAGATAATGCTCCTTGTCCCAGACGGGATAACCCGTCAGTGGAAAGATACAGCAATCGACGTACCCGCGCAGATATACTGGTGTCCCATTCAATTCAAGCTGCTTCCCGTTTGTTGCAAAGGAGCGAACACCAAATGATTGCTCCAGCCGATCCAGTTCCTGTTCACCGTTACACAGACGAATCACTGCCTTGTATAATTCAGGGGATTCGTCCGACCATCTTGCGATAGAGTTGCCTGTCCCCAGTTCCAATCGCCACTGATCTATTAAAGCGTTGCTTTCAGTTACACCTGCTGAGCTTATATCCACATGCGCTTGAACACTCAGATTCACATTACAACTAGATCGATCAAGCCATGTGCCGTCTGGATGCTGGATATCCACATGTAATTGCATTGATCTGGCTGATTCATTTGAGGGAGCGCTTACAGTACAATCAATCAGAAGGGTTCCATTTTCAACATCTGGTTGAATCCGTAATGTCTGTAATCGGCATGGGGGCAGAATATCCAGATAAACACCACCTGTGATTCCCCCCAGGCTGTGGCCGTATGCAATGAATGAATATGGCTACCAGCCAGCGGGAGTTTCATCGTATTATCCACGCAGATCTCCACCCGATTCACTTCTCCCTGCTTCACCAGAGAGGTAACATCCCACTTCTGTTGATTCAGCAGACTATCCTGCTGCCCGGCATACTGTCCATTGATCCAGAGATTCGTTGTCCATCGGACACCTTCCAATCTGAATACATAGTGACATCCGGGGTCGTCTGATGGAACATGCACATCCTGAGCATACCAGGCTGAGCCTTCATACTCGCGTACCTTGGTCCAGGTATCGAGCCTTTCGTATTCAGGCTCATCTCCGTATCCTTGCTCTTCCCATGAACCGGGAATCTGAATGGTCTCCCATGATGTATTTTCACACTGTGATGGCGGTAATATCTCTTGTTCAACGAGTTCATCGGACTCCCGATCCAAACGAAACTGCCATGTTCCATTTAAGTTCAATGTATGACGTACAGCACCTATATCAGACAAATTCATATCGTACAACCATCCCTTCATCTGGATTCTTGTAAATCCAGTCTAAGATGTGAGGCATTCCGTGACCATTGCTTATCATGGGAAGTGCATGGACAATATGATGAATCTGGAAATTTCTCAGAAATATCGAAAACGTTTTATACAATAGGCAAGGGCAATGCCCAGCGCTCCGTACTTATTCCTCGTTTATATCCGTAGCCGTTCCTTTCAACGATGATTGGGTTCTGGCCTGTTTGTAAGCGGAAGGGGATTCCCCTACATATTTCTTGAACTTACCGTGGAAGTAGTCCACATTCGCATACCCCACTCTAGCCGCGACCTGATGGACCTTTAGTCCTTCATCCAGCAATTCCTTGGCTTTTTCCATACGAACCTTGTCCAGAAATGCATTGAAATACTCTCCAGTATGATTCTTGAACAACTTACCCAAGTAACTGCTGTTATAGTTAAACACTTCAGCAAGTACTTCGAGCTTGAGATTTTCGCCAGGGTTACGCTGGATAAATTCAATCATCTGTTTCAATACAGTATCCTTGCTTCCCCACCCATACGTTGAATAAGTCGATTCAAATGTTCCGATGCCATGACTTTGAGATCAGACATCGTAAATTGATGATAGACTTCATTAATCAGAACCGAATGTTCCTGCATAATGGAGTGCATCTGTTGATTCGTCGCTGCAAGCTTGTTGAACGCCAGGGAAAATACCTGTGAGAACGCCGTCTTGATCGCTTGCTCTGTTCGGTGATATGGAACGAGGCGCTCTTCCATCTCACCCAGTACCCGCATAACGGACTCACTACTGCGGATGTCTAACGCATAATACAGCTTGTCCGCGAGTTCGTCCTCAACTGGCTCATGTGCTCCGTCCACAGCTTCAACTTCTGGCTTAACAACGCTTTCGCCTTCGCTACCTTCAGTCCACAGCATGATACGTTTCTCCGTGAACAAGAAGCGTTCCCCGAGTAAACGATTCGCCTGCGTGTATGACCGCGCAATTTCAGAAGTGGAATGTACGGGTTCTCCTGCAGCACCATACATGTGAACCTCCCATTCTCCCAGCAGTCCTTCCAGCTCATCATACAGATTTCTTGCAGATGACTCGGATGTGATTGTTTCCTTACTTAACAGCCCCAGACCGGAATGGAACGAGAATACAATACCTCGGTCTTTCTGGTCAAATGCTTCAATCAGTTTGCGTTTCATTACACTTCCCCGCTGCAGGTCGGGGGCTACATGCATCTCAAGTAGCACAATCTGATAGTGAGGCCAGTGCAGCCCCAGGCTATCTTCTTCCATGCTACCCGCACCCTCCAGACTGTCAAAGAGCAAAGCTTCGATCTGATGCTCCCGATAGACGGTATCTTCACCAGCATGACGTGCCATTGTCTCCCGTTCACGGGTCAGGATTGTAGCAATACGCTCCAGTTCACCAATAATCTCTTCTTCATCCACCGGTTTGAGCAGATAACCATCCACACCAAAACTGATGGCTTTCTTGGCATAGTCAAAATCCGCGTAACCACTTAATATCAAAAAGTGCGAATCCGGATGATTCCGGCGCACTTCTTCAATCACATCCAGCCCGGTCATACCGGGCATGCGAATATCAATAATCGTCAGATCAGGCTCCAATTCCTCAAACCGGGAGATGGCCTCACGCCCGCTGGCAGCTGTAGCAATGACCTGGAATCCGTATTTTTCCCACTCGATAATGGTTGTCAGTCCCTCACGTATGCTCGGTTCGTCATCCACCAAAAACACTTTATACATGTTGGTCCCCTCCTGCTGGCAAAGTGAAAGAAACCTCTGTTCCTTCCCCATATACACTCTTAATCTGCAATCCATATGGCTCACCGTACGTCAAGGTTAAGCGTTGATGTACATTACGCATGCCGATCCGACTCTTCTCCTGTTCCTCCGGTCCACAGATAAACTGCATCACCTCAGCCAGTCGTTCTGGCGTTATGCCTGCACCATTGTCATCCACACGGATCTGCACAATGTTCTCTACTAAACGAATACTTATATGAACACGGACTGTACCCTCTTTGTTCTCCAGACCATGGACAATCGCATTCTCAACCAAAGGTTGAATAATCAAAGGCGGAATGTACATCTTCTCCACCTCGGGATCGATATGGATCTGGAATGCAAGGCGGTCGCCGTAACGAAATTTCTGAATTTCCAAATAGGAACGTACCATTTCAAGTTCAGCCCGGAAGGTTGTTTTTCCACTGCCAATCTCCAGACTCTTGCGCATCAGCTTGCCCAACAGCCTGACGATGTTGGCAATCTCTGCTTCTCCCTTAATATGCGCTTTCATCCGAATGGACTCCAGTGCATTAAACAAGAAATGTGGATTGATCTGGCTCGCCATCATTTTCAGTTTAATCTCTTTTTGGGCGATTTCCAATTGATTGTTCTGTTCGGTCGCTTCTACCACCTGCGTCATGAGTTCATTGATACTTTTCACCATATAGTTGAACTGTCGTGACAGTTGCCCAATCTCATCATTTCCATCAATCCGCGAAGTCACGTTCAGGTCTCCTAATGCAAGCTTGTTGAGGTGTTTACTCAGCCGGAGCAATCGGTTCGAAGTGAGGAACGAGATGATATATACGAATAATAGGGCGATAACCAGCACAAGGATAATAAAAATCATGCCGATCATGCTGACGGTGTTGGCGTCTTTGACGATATTTTTGGTGGCAAAAACCGAAATCACCTTCAGGCTATTCATGCTCGATCCAGGGCCCAGCTCATCAATAACAATATTAGATGGTTCCCCCGGAAATCACCCTCTATGGTGCCTTTTGCCTGATTCTGCAGATCAACGCCAAAATCAAGCTCATCCAGCGTTTTACCCACAAGCTCGGTATTCTTGGCTGCAACCACATACCCCTGCTCGTCCGTAATCATCGTCTCGAACTGTTCCTGACGTAACAATCCATTCAGCTCATCCTGATTGATCACAATCATCAATACGCCCTCTGTCCGATACTCGGCAAAAGGTACTTTGCGCACCAGGCTGAGCTTGTGTACAGGATTATCTTCCTTGTCCGGAATGTAGAACCACCCGATGCTGGTTGTTTTCAGTGCCTGTTGGTACCAGTAGCTCTCTTCCGTCTGCTTGTCTACCGGGATGAATTCGAGGTTGTTGATCAATGTTGGGTTAGTTGAGTAAAAACGAATGCCCGCTATCTCACGGTACAAACGCCTGTACTCCTGAAAGTCTTTGTATGCAAGATACGCTGAGGTTAACTCCACAACGCTCTTGTACCGCTTATTCACGATCTCCTTGAGATCAGCATTAAACATTAAAAGATTGGATATATCGGTTGGTACACGCAGCATGGTTGCCGTCTGGCTCTTGATCTTGTCCACATTGATGATCGTCTGTCCTATTGCATTGTCCAGAGCTTGCTGGCGAAAATAACTGGTCACAGCAAGACCAACAATCAGGACCGGAATCATGACAACCAGTACATAGGAAATGAGCAATTTATGCTTTAATTTGAGATTATTAGTGGTTCGTATCAGCCTTTTAAACATGTCTGCACCTTCCGTCATCTGTATAAGCGCTTACATATAAACAGCAGGATCAGGATGTACTGTCCTCAGAATTAATCATACCACATAACCGCCAGAATTCGGATTGTCATTGCAATGGGTAATATATTGCCAGACTACAAGCCAGCCTATCTCTAGTAGAAGAGGCCGCCATTAACATGGCGACCGGGCTTACCGAATTATTTTCTACTGACAGAAGTTCAGTGACTCCTAGATGGGCGAAATCCATATCCTTTGGCACGCCATGCAACAATCAATGCCACCAATGTTAAAGCCAAGATGGCCCAGTTAAATGACGAAGCTCCCCATTGATTCAGAAGAACACCTCCCGCCATTCCCCCAAGGGCAATAGCCAGATTCCAAACGGTTGTATTAATCGGCATGACGAGATCCACACCTTGTTCCCCAGTAGCTTGAGCAAGTGCAGTCTGTAACAGGGTAGCCGCACCGCCAAATGTCAGACCCCACAGCGCAACAGAACCAAAGACGACAACAATGTGCTCACTCCAAAGACCTAATACCAGGGAAATCAAGGCAAAGCCCGCAAGGCTCATGAGAACCAGCATACGCAACCACCGATCAATGAAAATACCTGTAATCCAGATGCCCACCAATGCCATCAGGCCAAATACAAGTAAAATGAGTCCAACCTTGGATTCCAAACCAACATCGGCGAGAAAAGGAGCAATATACGTGTATAAAATATTATGAGCCAACATCCAGGCCAAAACGACAGTTAAAATTGGTATTACACCGGGGGTGAACAGTACTTGCTTGACAGAGATACGCTTATCCGCTGACTGCCCCGGATAGTCGGGTACTTTCCAGAGCACCCAGAAAATCAGTACAAACGCCAGCAACGACATCAGCCAGAACACTGAGCGCCAGCCCATAAATGAACCAAGCAGCGTACCTGCCGGAACACCAAATGATAAGGCAATCGGCGTTCCAATCATAGCCACAGCCATGCCTCTTCCCTTGAGATGATCAGGTACCATGCGTAATGCATAACCACCAATTAGGCCCCAGGAGACACCTGCTGCAACACCGGCCAAGAAACGAGCGAATAGTGTCAGTACATAGTTTGATGAGAGGGCAGTAATGGTGTTGAAGACAAGAAAACCGATAATAGACAGAAGTAAAAGCGGACGCCGCCGCCACCCCTTTGTCAACACCGCCACAGGTATGGCAGCAACCAGCGACCCAACAGCATAAAAGGTGACAAGCTGCCCCGCCCCTGCCTCAGAGATCTGCAGCCCTTCTTTTATTTGCGGCAGCAACCCCGCAGGAAGTGTTTCGGTCATAATGGCTATGAAACCCGCCATAGCCAGGGCCAGCAACCCCAACCACGGAAAACGATGAGAAGATATATCCGACATCTGTGCAGCTCCTTTTAAGATAGTGTAAAACAAGAATCGAATTATGGATCGATCATTCCTTATATTATTCAGACCGTATCACCTTGTCAATGACTTTTGGATCGATTAGTATATAATTAAGAAAAAGAGGGGGAACTCTTATGGCAAGAACGGGACGTCCGCGAATTTTCGATCGGGATGAAGCCCTATTACAAGCGATGATGCTCTTTTGGGAGCAAGGTTTCGAGGCCACTTCATTACTTCAGCTTCGAGCAGCCATGGGGGATATTTCAGCAGCCAGCTTTTATGCAGCCTTTGAATCCAAAGAAGCGCTGTATAAAGAAGCAGTAGAACGATATATGGATACGTTTGGACGTGTGACGGAAAGTTTCTCGGATCTCACGCTGTCACCCAGAGAAGCAATCGAAACAACTTTAAGAAGTACCGCAAAAATGCAAACAGACAGCACACATCCATCTGGTTGTTTAATTGTGCTGTCAGCCAGCACATGTTCTTCCAAAAACAATCATATCCGTGACATTGCCGCTGAGAAAAGAAAGCTGACTCGCAACCGCCTGCAGGATTGCATCCAGCGCGCTGTGGATGTCGGTGAAATCCCCGCTTCCACGAATGTACACATGCTGACCACCGTATTTGATACCTTTATGCAAGGCATATCTACACAAGCCCGCGACGGTGTTCCTCATGCAACGATCGATCAGGCTATCACGGAATTCATGGGCATCTGGAACCTTGTTCAACATCCAGCCTGACTTAAACCTACGAACTTTTGATAGGTTAGAAAAGCCAAAAAAAGGCACTCCCACGATTGGAAGTGCCTTCTCAGAATAGAATCTGTATGTGTGCTATTAAGGACGAGGTGTACTTACCCCATTGAGGATCAGTTTAGGATGAATATCGGCACTCAGCGAAGCGGAGACTGCACAATATTTTTCCTCAGCCATCTGGATGGCTTTCCAGATGCGATAATCCGGAATATCCCCATCGACTTTGAAGATCAAATCAATGGATGTGAAACCTTTAGGCATCTCTTCACTGCGTGTGCCTTGCGCTTCAATCTCAATCGACTCAATTTTGTCCAGGAAAGCGTCCAGAATCATTGTGATATCGATTCCCATACAGCCGCCGAGACCAGCCAGTAACAATTCCATCGGGGTCGCACCCTTGCTGTCACCACCATAAGCAGCAGTGGCATCCATGCCAACAGCGTAGCCAGAGGGTCCTTCGGAAGTAAACGCGCGTTTGCCTTTCCATACGGTTGTTACATTCATGATGTTATCCTTCTTTCTTACAATAGTTTAAGTTCAAGCGAAAAAGGTTTGCACTTGCCACTCCGATGACAGAATAACCTTCCGATCGCTGTTATCCCCAGATTTTTTGATTCCCTTCTTCAAGGGGAAAATCAGGAGATAAAGGCGCACGCTCCGCTTCTTCAGGTTTCTTCTGTCCTCTCCGTTCTTGTGCAAAAAGTTTAGTTGAACTGATATCGTTCACGACCTTAAATACCCGCTCCGGGTACGTTCGTTCTTCCGATTGCTGTTATCTTTATCAAAATTCAGTAATTTGTTGCAAGAAACGGCGGGTGCGCTCTTGCGTTGGATGTTCAAAGAACGCCTGTGGACTTGCTTCTTCCACAATCGATCCATCTGCCATAAAGACGATTTTGTTCGCCACATTACGGGCAAACTTCAATTCATGCGTCACGACCAGCATCGTCATGCCTTCCTCTGCCAGCTCCTTCATGACGGAAAGCACCTCTCCGACCAACTCAGGATCAAGAGCTGAAGTGGGCTCATCAAACAGCATCACTTCCGGCTCCATTGCAAGTGCACGTGCAATGGCGACCCGCTGCTGTTGTCCACCGGATAATCGGGATGGATACGCATCCTGCTTGTCCGACAAGCCCACCCGATCTAACAGAATCCGACCGCGTTCAGCCGCTTCGTCACGCTTGATTTTTTCACCGTAACGAGACCTTCCATCACATTGCCCAGCACTGTCTTGTGCGGATACAGATTGAACTGCTGGAATACCATGCCGGTCTGGCGACGAATCTCCAGTACCCGGGCACGCTGGACTCGCAACGGATCTGCGCTGTTAACCACAACACCGTTCACTTCAATCTGTCCTCCAGACAACTCTTCCAGTCCATTAAGGCAGCGCAGTAAGGTACTCTTGCCGGAGCCACTCGGTCCGAGCAATACAACAATATCTTTGGCATCGACATGAAGATCGATGTTCGTAAGTACTTCATTTTTCTGAAAACGTTTGGTAAGCCCAGTTGTTGTAATCATCGGTTCTCTCCTCCTATCAGTAAGCCCGGGCCAACCGGCGCTCCACTTGTTCCAGAATGGCCGAGAAGCCGATACTCATGATCCAGTAGATCACACCAATTGCCAGATAAAATGGCATATTCAATGCATATTGTGATACCAGCAGCTGTGCTGAACGCAACAACTCGGTAACACCGATGGCCGCCACAAGTGATGTTTCCTTCAACATGCCAATAAAGGTGTTACCCATCGGCGGGATGGCAATACGCACAGCCTGCGGGAAGATAATCCGTCTCATTGCTTGAGCCGGGGTCATTCCCGTTGCATATGCAGCTTCTGTCTGTCCTTTTGGTACAGCCTGAATAGCTCCACGGAAGGTCTCTGAGAGAAATGCACCTGCGTTCAGACTCAGTCCCAAACAGGCAGCCGTGAGTGATCCCAAGGTCACTCCATAATCGACCAATCCGTAATAAATAACGAATAATTGCACCAGCAGCGGGGTTCCCCGCATGATGGATACATAAAACCTTGCGATCAACCTAAGCCACATCGGTCCCTTCAGACGAGCAATCGCAACAAGCACCCCGATGATGAACGCAAAAAACATAGAGATCACAGTTACATACAGCGTATAGTAAGCCCCCTTCAGAAAGAAGGGGATATTCTCAAATACCAGTTCCATGGGTCAAATCTTCCCTTCGCCTTGCAGGTTCATTATTGCGCAGGCTCTTCACCAAACCATTTTTTGAAAATGGTATTGTACGTGCCATCATCTTTCATGCCTTTGAGAGCATCATTCAGTGCTGCTACGAGTTCCGGATTGTCTTTGCGAACAGCAATACCTGCCTGGTCACTCTTAATAGCTTCACCTACAGCTTTGATATTCAATCCGTTGGCATCCACAATCGGTTTCAGAGCGTACATATTGTTAATTGTTGCGTCAATCCGCCCAGCATTCAGGTCTTTGAGTGAAGAGATGACATCGTCATAAGTTTTGATCGTGAAGTCTCCCACTTTTGGCAACACTTCATTACGCAGATATGATTCATCATTTGTACCCAGACCTACGCCAATCGTTTTCCCTTTGAAGTCTTCCAGCTTGGTAATATGGTTATTGTCTTCTTTTACAATAATTTTAACTTGGTTCGTAATATACGGATCACTGAAATCCAGTACTTTCTTACGATCATCGGTAATCGTCATTTGGCTGATAATGGCATCAAGCTTCTTCGCTTGCAGACTTGGTGTCAGACCGGAGAACTCTTGGGATACAAACTCAACCTCTACACCCAGACGCTTCGCAACTTCACGTGCGATATCGGCATCGTAGCCGTCCATTTCTTTCTTATCGTTCAGGAAGTTGTACGGTGCGTATGTGCCCATCATGCCCACTTTGATAACGCCAGCAGACTTGATCTGCTCCAGTTCATTGCTTGCCTGTGCACCATTTGTGCTTCCACCATCTGTTGCCTTACTTCCACAAGCACTAAGTACCAGCACGGTCATCAGCAGAATTGCTGTCAAAGACCAGCCTTTACGAGTTTTCGATCCATATGTTTTGTTCATTACGTTAACTTCCTCTCAGTCGTGTATTAATCTGGGTGTACATTTGGTTACTTTATTGTGACTAAACCGCAGTTGTACCCATTATTCCCTGCTATTTGTTTAATCATGTGAATCTTATGTGCCTAACAGTCCGTAAAACTCAAAGCTTGCTGCCTCAGCTGCCAGCGATGAAGCTGTCATGGCTGAGAACTTGCTGTGCAACTCATCGGAACCGAACAACCAGCGTGATATCATGCCTTCAATCATGCTTACCAGTAGTGCTGCTCGAAGCGGTACATCCATGCCCTTAGGCAACATGCCGAGTTCGATGGCACGTTCCATATTGTGACGAAACGCCGTTTCGACAGCATTACGTGTCTCCTCGACCAGGCGTTGTACGGATTCTTCCGTCACGATACCTTTGAGCAACAGTTCCATAAAATAACGGTTCTTTGCAGCAAAAGAAAACATGTCGGTGAACAGCCTTTCCGATGCTTTCACCATATCCTCTACCGATCCGGCATCCTTGCGGTACCCTTGTCCAATCGCCTCAAGCAACTCCTCCTTGCCCGTTAAGACAATCTCCGAAGCAATGGCTTCTTTACTCTTGAAGTGCCAGTAGAACGTCCCTTGCGCCACACCAGCCTCGCGGACGATATCGGAAATTTTCGTCTGATGGTAGCCTTGGGTTGCAAAACGCTCCATCGCTATGCGTATTATTTGGTCCCGGCGTTCTTCACCGGGTTCCAAACCGTTGATTTTGGTCATTCACGTAACCCTCCCGATTGATCAGTCAGTCAGTTAAGTTATATCCTATGGGATAACTAGGTTTTTGTCAATATAGTTTTAAACAAATGGTTACAAGCATAAGTTGAAGTTGAGTGCATTTGTGATCATAATAGGTGATAGCCTTGTTCAAATGAACAGGCATGGTCAAGCAGGACAGCCTGTGCTGTCACCTGCATTTCAAGGAGGAAGAGAATTGGACATTATATCATCCATTATTATGGGCATCATCGAGGGTTTGACTGAGTTTTTGCCCGTGTCCTCTACTGGACACATGATTCTGACTGCCCACTTGCTGGGTTTATCGGAGGACAACGAGTCAGTCAAAACGTTTGAGGTGGTTGTTCAACTCGGAGCTGTACTTGCTGTTGTTGTACTGTACTGGAACAAATTCATTGATATGTTCCGCTTCACCGGAGGGAGCAGACCTTACTCCCGCCGCCTCAATCTGGGACATATCTTCCTGGCGATGGTTCCTGCCGTAGTCATCGGACTTGTATTCCGCGACTGGATTAAAGCACATTTGTTTGGTCCGGAAACAGTGCTGTACAGCCTCGTTATAGGTGGTATATTAATGATCGTGGCCGAACGCTGGAGCCGTAAGAGTGGGCGGATTACTACCCATGATGTCGATGATATTTCCTACAAACAGGCATTCGCGGTGGGTATATTTCAGATCTTGGCATTGTGGCCAGGCTTCTCTCGTTCCGGGTCAACGATCTCAGGCGGTCTCTTTGCAGGGGTAAGCCGTGTAGCCGCTGCGGAGTTCACATTCCTTGTGTCTGTGCCAATTATGATTGGTGCTACGGGATATGACCTGTACAAAAGTATCGATCACCTGAACGGCAGTGATTTCCCAATCTTTGCGATTGGATTCATCGCTGCTTTCATCGTCGCCATGCTCGCGATCAAGACGTTCCTGTCCATTTTGAAAAAATTGAGCCTGACCGTCTTTGCTGTGTATCGCTTTGTCTTGGCAGCCGTGTTCTTTATTATTTTGATGTAAGCATTACAATTCAAGTAATTAGACAGGCAAAATCAATGGCGGCCTCACATTCCCTTGGGAAGCGAGGCCGCCATATTTTATATTCTGGGCTATGTTTCTGTTGCTTCACGATTCTGTTGCTGCTTCAGAGACAGGAATATCTGTAATTAGAAGAAGTCTAACTCTTCATTACTTCCTTCTTTGCTGAGTTGGATCATCAGTGATACCGAATAGGTTTACTATGTATCATGGACATTCATATTTATGTTCACTTCTGAAAAGCAGTCTGGCTAGTACCACTCTTTTACTTGAATGTTCCGGAGTTTCTTTCGACTCTTCAATCTCTCACGCAGATTATATCTATTCTCCTTTTGTTCCTGCAGCAGTTGTTTCACTCCAATCATCAACAATCGATATCTCCGGTCATCATTGTGACTTAATTGGTGCATTTCTTCAAAAATTTCATTCTTCATACGGATCTTGTTCACTCCAAATATTCAGTTTGTTCTCACAGTATACATGGGAGCACTGAACAAATTCTAAACAAGCGTTGTTTCTCAACTTCAGTTTTTCGAATGCACATTTGAATGCACATCATGCGTGCTGGAATGAAACAGAAAAACCCCTTCCTGTCACAGGACAAGAAGGGGTCTTCTTAGCTAAGTTAATTAACCAAACTGCTGAGCCTTCGTACGCTTAAACTTTGGATTCAAGCGTCTCCAGATACTCGGAGATTTGAGCAGGTGTTTTAGCCCATTTGCTATGCAGATGTGCAATTTTCTTGCCGTTCTGGAAGACGAGCAGGCTTGGAATGCCGCGTACACCATTCTCTTCGGCAAACGGCTGGAACTTCTCTGCATCCAGGGCATAGAAGGTTTTATCCGTATGTTGATCGATAACATCCCCGATAAAACGATCCAGGTTTTTGCAATCCGGACACCAGGTTGTATCAAATTTAATGACGGTAAAACCATCAGAGTTAATTGTATCCAAATACTGTTGTTCACTTTGAATTCTTTCCATATGTCTTCTCTCCCTTATATGTTCCTTTTTTGGCTGATCTTCATTGTACCTCGTATAGTTACAATTGAAAATAGGCTTAATAGAGTTAACGATGCTGCTTGTACAGATTAGCGGGACAGAGCTCTCGTATTTCCTGAATTTCCGCAGCGGTGAGTTCAGGCGAATTCGAAGCAGCAATATTGTGCAGCAACTGTTCTCTTGAACTGGCACCAGGGACAACAGCTGCTACGGCAGGATGGGATAACGCGTAACGAATAGCCGTCTGAGCCATACTGCGTTGGTCTGTAACAAGACGACTTAGCCCTTG
This sequence comes from Paenibacillus sp. OVF10, assembly GCA_022836915.1. Taxonomy (GTDB): domain Bacteria; phylum Bacillota; class Bacilli; order Paenibacillales; family Paenibacillaceae; genus Paenibacillus. Next base: position 6,840,152 of record CP094668.1, read on the forward strand.
CCGAATGGTATATAGTTGCTCTGGCGTATAGTCCAGATAACCTTTGTCTGCCTTGGCAGATCCGGAATCGGCAAGCACACCGCTAGCTACGGGCCCACGGGCAATTACGCTGATCCCCTTTTGTTCCAATAAAGGCAGCACTTCTTCTTCCGCTCTGCGGTCAGCAATGCTGTACTGGTTCATCACACTGACGATGGATGCCCTCTTTACATACTCCCGAATCACATTGGGACGAATGGAGGAAATTCCGTAATATCGGATAAGTCCTTCCTTCTTCAGTTCCTCAAACGCTTCGATCGTCTCTTCGATGGGGTCGTCCAAGGTCCCGCCATGCAGCTGATACAGATCGATGTAATCAGTCTGCAACCGCTTCAGGCTTTCATGTACAGCCTGCTTAATGTAGGCTTTGGACGGGTCCCACGACCAGCCCTCATTGCCGGGGATACGACGATTACCTACTTTGGTTGCCACAATGACTTGGTCCCGACGCCCTTTAATAGCTTGTCCTACAATCTCTTCATTACGCCCTGCGTCGTACAGATCGGCTGTATCCAGCAGATTGACCCCATGATCCAGAGCCTCATGAACCAGGCCCACAGCGTGCTCCATTTCAGTTCCAAGTGACATACATCCCAGCCCAATCTCAGACACCATCAGTTCAGATGTACCCAGACGATTTTTCTTCATATGTGCATCTCCCTCCATACGTTCTGCAAGTATCCATTGTATCATTCTTGCTGCCAAAAATCGCATGCCTCACGGAAACAAAAGGTAGTTTTCAACTGCACAAAAAACCTGGAACGACTTCATCTCCAGGTTTCTCATGATCATCATTTAAATTCAAGCAATAAACGAACTATCGCAATCTATTTCACTTCCACACGTGGTCTGGTTTTACTTGTTCCATTGGACGAATTGGAGCTTTTCATCATACCCGAGACAGTGCTAAACAGCTTATCTCTTGCTTGTTTGTTCCTCATCAGATAAGTCACACCTGCGCCGATAGCCGTCATGATAATTCCTCTTCTTTTAGACATGTGCTTCTCCTCCTTCAGGATAAATGTACATCGTGTCTTGTTTGACAATTACCCTGTGGGAGCAAAACGAAACGAAGTACAGGCTTGATCGCAGAAAAAAGATGACCTCCGAATTCAATTCAGCGGTCATCTTTCACTTGCTCTGTTGAGGCTTGACGTTCACCATCCAATTAATCGGACGGCGTTGCGACATGGGTCATTTCTTCATGTTTGTAGGTCGAACCATCGGCGGTCAGATAAAAGTGTCCGATGGGATGCAAATCTTCATCCAATTCGTAGACAAGCGGAATGCCTGTCGGGATATTGAGCGCCATCACGTCTGCTTCGGACAATTGGTCCAGATGCATAACGAGTGAACGGAGCGTGTTACCATGCGCAGAGATCAGCACTCTTTTGCCAGCAGACACCATCGGTTTAATCTCCGCATTCCAGTACTCCAGTACACGCTTCGAGGTATCCATCAGGTTCTCCGTAAAAGGGATGGTACATCCGAGCCGCTTGTACTTGTCCAGATCCTGCACATATCGGTCATCGGTTTGGTCCAGTGCCGGGGGAGATACGTTAACGGATCGTCTCCATTCTTTTACTTGGTCTTCCCCATACTTCAGAGCAGTCTGCTGTTTATTCAGTCCTTGCAGCGCACCATAATGGCGTTCATTCAGCTTCCAAGTCTTCGTAATGGGAATCCACATGAGGTCCATTTCATCCAGCGCAATATCGAGTGTCCGGATAGAACGTTTCAGCACGGATGCATAGGCGTAATCAAAATCAAATCCCTGTTCCTTCATGATCTTCCCTGCTTTACGAGCTTCGGAGTAACCATCCGTCGTCAGATCCACATCTGTCCATCCGGTAAAACGATTCTCTACATTCCACATGCTCTGTCCATGGCGAATCAAAACAACTCTGTACATAAAAGTGAACCCTCCTTCCATGGAAACATTACCCGCAAGTCAAACTAATTAGCACAGTGAAACGTTCATCACATTAATAATATGGTGCCATCATCAGGTATACCACGACACCTGTAGAACTGACGTACAGCCAGATTGGCATAGTCCAACGCGCAATTTTGCGGTGTTTCTTCAATTGATTCGTCCAACCCCACACAAGTGTGAACAACGCCAATGGGACAATGAGGGCTGCCAGTATACTATGGGTAATCAGAATGAAGAAATAGATCGAACGAATGATGCCCTCGCCGCCGTATTTGGACGTCTCTGGTGAGAGGTAATGAAACGTCAGATAGGTCACGAGGAATAAAAGTGTTGTTGAGAATGCAGCAAGAATAAATCGTTTGTGCAGCTTCACATTCCGCTTGATAATAGCAATAAGCGCTGCGAGCAGGAAGATGAAGGTAAAGCTGTTAAACACGGCATTAAACCGCGGCAACACCGTAATATCAAAGGTTACATCACCTTTGTAACCAATCGACGGTGCGAAGAACAATAATAAAATAATGACATTAGCGAGAATGGAAATCGTGATAATGATGCCTGCGAAATTTTTATTACTCGTCGGGGATGGAATGTTCGGCTCCCCTTTGTTATTTTTGCCCAATGCAAAATCCTCCTCATATCCTAACTTCTATGTTCTATATCATTATATCTCGGCAATTCCGGGCTGTTAAGTGACAACACTCTGAACAAAAACCGCTGCACTCCCCTATAAAATGCCCCTTTACGGCCTTTTTCAATCAAATTCAAACCGGCTCCCATTTACCCGAGTCCACATTTGTGGTATAATTAATGCAATTAATCACATACGCGTTGAAACTGGAGGAGCCTGTCACCAAGGGCCCCTCTTTGTCTTTTTCAGGCACAGAACGGCACTTTTCTAAATGCCGTTCTGTGCCTTTTTGTCTGATTGAAGCAGAGGATGGATCGCCCTTGGGTTGGTTAACCTATAGACGCTGTTACTGGAGGGAAGAACACCTATGGAATTTATTTTGGTTCTTGCACTTATTTTAATCTTTACCAAACTTGCTGGTGATCTATCCGTAAGATTGGGTCAGCCATCGGTTCTGGGGAAACTGATTGTGGGTGTCATCCTCGGCCCTGCCCTGCTCGGTTGGGTTCAGCAAAGTGATTTCGTACATTATATGGCTGAGATCGGGGTACTGTTGTTGATGTTCATCGCCGGATTGGAAACGGATCTGGAGCAGTTGAAGAAAAACTGGAAGGCGGCCTTTGCTGTGGCCGTCGGTGGTGTTATTTTACCTTTTGTCGGGGGATACGGTTCGGCCATAGCATTTGGTATGTCACAGACACACGCGCTGTTCTTTGGACTTTTATTCTGTGCTACTTCCGTCAGTATCTCAGTTCAGACGTTGAAGGATATGAATCAGCTGAGTTCACGGGAGGGTACCACCATTCTGGGTGCAGCCGTTGTGGATGATGTGCTCGTCGTGGTTCTGCTCGCCGTCATGATGAGCTTGCTCGGCACAGGTGGAGGAGACACTTCGATTTCTCTGCTTATTGGCAAGAAGCTGTTATTCTTTGTTATTATTATCGCTGCCAGCTGGTTCCTTGTTCCACGCATCATGAAGTGGATGGCACCACTGAAGGTAACGGAGACCGTCATTACTGCGGGACTGATTATTTGTTTTGGCTTCTCCTACTTTGCAGAGTGGATGGGTGTTGCTGGAATTATTGGAGCATTTGCCGCTGGTATCGCCATCTCCCAAACTAACTTCAAACATGAGGTTGAAACTAAAATCGAGCCGATTGCTTACGGAATTTTTGTCCCGGTATTCTTTGTTAGTATCGGCTTAAATGTCACCTTTGATGGTGTGGGTTCACAAATTTGGTTCATTGTTGTTATCAGTATCATCGCTATTGTAACCAAACTTATTGGTGGAGGAGCCGGTGCACGACTGACGGGATTCAACCGTTCCTCTTCGCTGGCTATCGGGGCAGGCATGATCTCCAGAGGGGAAGTTGCTCTGATTATCGCTTCAACGGGGCTTGCTTCTGGATTGCTCGATTCGGAGTACTTTACCAGCGTTGTGATCATGGTTATTGTTACTACACTGGTCACTCCGCCACTCCTCAAAATCACCTTTGCACGAAAAAAAGGGGAAAAGCAAGTTGAAAAAGAGATTGAGGAATCCTATTTGAACGGGTAAAGTATTGAAATCATTCCGTATTTAAAGCTATACTTGATCTAGAAATGTAATATATCGGTCGTGAAGCACACGCCGCTTTGATCCATTCTCCCCTTCAACGCGAAGGTCGGAAATGATCAGAGCGGCTTTTTTTTGTGTTTTTATAAAGTAATCCTTATTCGTTACTCATTCGATTTCATAGAAAAACAAAAAAAGACCACCTTACACTCAAGAGGTCTTCCATCCTTGCCTGTTGTTCCAACAGGCTGTCCCATTTTAAGTTAACACGCCAACATAAAAACCAATCGAGATAAAGACAACACACCATACAAATGCACCAATGCCCGATACGAGAACGTACCTGCCCATTGCCATCTTGCTAATCCCGGAGAAACAGCACATCAGATGACGAATGCCTGGAATGAAGTAACCCAGGATGATGGACCAATACCCATATTTGAGGAACCACGACTCCACCCTGCTGAATCGTTTGGCATTCACGCCGACCCACTTGCCGTATTTTTCAACCAGCGGCCTGCCCGCTTTCTTGCCAATCATGTAGCTAAGCAGCCCTCCGGTAAAAGCGCCACCGAAACTGACGGCGATGGATACGGAGTAATTCAATACCGAGATGGAGGCGAGATAACCGACAAAAGTCATCATCACCTCATCCGGAATCGGCATGCCAATAACGCCAAGAGCCAGTAGTCCGTATATTGCGAAATAACCATATTGACCAATAAATTCTTTTGCAAATTCCATACTGACTCGCTCCTTATTTCGGTTCCACAATATCCTTCTCATGTGAGGCTAGCACTTGTTTTAGAGACGGGAATCGGATTTGGCTCACCATGAGACCGGATAATACAATAATGACAAGATAAGCTACACCATGTGTGAAATAAGGACTCCAGAGTGCGAAAAAGGACATCAGACCTCCCGCAAATGTAATTGGCATCCCGACAAAACCACTGCTTGGTGTCTTCTGACAGTTATAACGGGCCAGACGCAAAGCACCGCAAACCGGAAACAATGCAGTCAGGGCCATCCCCAGCACACTCACTTCAATCATGGAATTCAAGTACAGAATCAGCACAGGGGCTGTTCCGAATGAAACTACATCCGCAAGCGAGTCCAGGGACTTGCCGAACTCACCCTCACAATGCAATTTACGAGCCGCAAATCCGTCAAACAGATCAAAGAACATCGCTACCCATATCATCATCACAGCCAGGGCAAATTCACCATGAATAGCCATAATGACTGCCAGCATGCCTGAACTCAGATTCCCCAAGGTTAAAATCGATGGTAAAGACTTCATAAGAGTTGACTCCCTTTCGTACTAGGCTTTAGGAAAAATAATATAAAAACGGACTCCATCCGGTGTATTCTCCACTCCATAACTGCACCCATGCAGATCAAGAATCTGCTTCGCAATGGCCAGACCAAGCCCGGTCCCCCCATTTTACGATTACGTGAGCGCTCTACCCGATAGAACCTCTCCCATATATACTGCCGCTCAGCTTCAGCAATGTGCTCGCCCTTGTTTTCAATAGAAATATGGACAAAACCTTCACGCCTGCTGATCTCAATAGTTATATCGGTATGTGGTATCGCATGACGTATAGCATTCATCATGATATTGAAAATAACTTGCTCCAGCTTGCTTCGGTCACCCTCAACCGTCTGTTCTGTTGTGGATACAAGCACCACATCCAATCCTTTGTCCTTCAGTTGCGGACCCAGACGGCCGGCGATATCTTCAATCATGTCAGCTAGTGCAACAGCATCCGTATTCAATTGAACCGCTGAGGATTCCAGTCGCACCAGATCCAGCATCTCTTCAACCATCGTTTCCATTTTAATCGCCTCATCGGCAATGATCTCAATGTAACGCTCCCGTTTGCTCTCACTCACGCCATCCTTCAGCCCTTCAGAATATCCCTTAATAATGCTGATTGGTGTCTTAAGTTCATGTGATGCATCGGCAAAAAACTTGCGCTGACGCTGTTCAATCTCCTGCTTCATTTCCATATCTGTACGCATCTGCGTATTGGCCTGCCTCAGCTCTTCCAGTGTCTGACCCAAGGTTCCCGATAAGGCATTGAGGCTGTTAGACAAACTGCCGATTTCATCATTACGCCGGATGGGTGATTTCACCGTGAAATCCAGCGTAGACATTTTCTTCGCGACATGGTTCAAGGCCAAGAGCGGCTTCGTTACAATTCGGGACAGGAGTAACGCCAGCAACAGAATCAATATAAATGCCCCTATGCCAAAATACGCATAGAACAAACGTGTTGCCTCATTCGCTTCCCTCATCTCCTGTAGAGAGGTGAGCGAGAAGATCAGTTGCTGCTCGGGTCCGGAACGATGTACTGGAGCAATGGTGATGACATTGCGAACACCGCTCCAGCTATCCATCCATTCTTCATTGAGCATTTTGCCATTCGCCAAGGCCAGTTGGTCTTCGGTGGACAACGGGAACCGGCTATCCAGTGCTTGCACCAGCAGTCCCTGCCTCTGACTCCACGTTGCCAGATTGGGAAGAACTACCTCCGTTAATACGCCGGACCATTCCTTTACCGGTTCAATTGATTCCTGAAAGCTTTCTGTTCCCCATGCGGCAGAAGTGGCATCCTGAATTTTGAATGGATAGACCATGGACTCGCTGGCCGGACCTCTCACCGTCAGTTCTTGCCCATATTTCAGATGGGATGTAATCCAGCCAGCATTCTCACTATTGATAAACAAGGACAAGGACACCTTTACGTGACTTCCATCTTCTTGAAGCAACGTAATGTGGAACGGGTCATTAACCAGTCTTCCGGTATTCGTCAGAATGACCAGATGTGACTGATTCTGACGCATGAACTTCCCGGTCTCCTTGGCTAGCTGTAAATCGCTCCAGTGTCCATTGGAATATTGCTGTTCGAACTTGGACAGCTTTTTCTTCATACTGCTGACCTTTTGATGCTGATAGAAGTCGGGGAACCAGACCAACTGGGCAAAAACCGTCGTCCCATATAGAAGAACCAGACATCCTGCCATGACCAGGAAAAGCTTCATCGTTATGCCATTTCTTCTCATGCTTCTGCCTCGAAACGATATCCAGTACCAATCACCGTCCGGATACACCTGGCTTCATCACCCAATTTGCTGCGCAACTTCTTGATGTGAGTATCTACAACACGTGAGTCCCCTTCAAAATCAAATCCCCAGATCCGATTCAAAATGGCATCCCGGGACAACACAATGCCTGCATTACGTACCAAATAAAGCAAAAGATCATATTCCTTTGGTGCAAGTTCCACTTCAATTCCGTCCTTCTCCAGGCGTCTGGCCCATGGATCAAGGGTTACCTGTCCGAAGCGAATCACACCCTGCTCTCGTCCAAATGCACCTTCAACACGCTTCATTAATGTCTCTGCACGTGCAACCAGCACACGTGGACTAAACGGCTTGGTAACGTAATCGTCTACGCCCAGCTGAAATCCATGAATTTTATCGTCATCCTCAGACCGTGCAGTCAGCATGATAATAGGTACGGTGGATTGGGATCGAATATGCCCACATAACGTCCATCCATCCATTTCAGGCATCAAAACATCCAGAATAACCAGATCCACCTCATGCAGAGCCAACAGTTCCAGTGCCTGTACTCCATGTTCTGCTTCTATGACGTTCCATTGTTCTTTTATGAAATAATCGGCCACAATCTCACGAATGCGGCTTTCATCTTCCACCAGAAGCACTGTTCTGATCATGGCCGACTCTCCTTTTTAGATTTCTGATGATAACATACCTATTCCATGTGTCGTTCATGTGTCCATACATGTTTTGGAATGCTCCCATGATATATACGATTAATATAAGCCAAAAGTTACTAATTTTTATAAAAATTCGCATAAAAAAGAAGCCGTCAACGAGCAAGCTCCAGCTCATTGACAGCTACTTGAATGAAATCGAAGTGTGTTATCCAGAATTGATGCGCTACTGCGCGCTCCTGGCAACACTTAGCGTTGTTGCTCCAGACGGTGTGCCACATGCAGTGTCGGGCCAACAAAACGGTTCAGCGGGAATCCGCCAGCAATCGCTTTGGTCACGAAGGCTTTACCTTCACGAACAGCCTCTTTCACTGAAAGACCACGAGCCAATCCTGCGGTAATCGCCGCAGACGTTGTGCAGCCCGCACCATGCGTATATCCGGAGCCGACAACATCGGCTTCAAACCATTCGTAGTTGGTTCCATCATAGAGTAGATCCATTGCTTTACCCGGGCTAATGACACCTCTGTCCTTAATCAGGACATGTTTCGAGCCATGGGCATGAATTGCTGCTGCCGCTGCTTCCATCTGTTCCTTGGAACGAATCGGTCCACTCTTCGCCAGTTGGGATGCTTCGAACAAATTAGGTGTAACCAGATCGGCACCTGGCAACAGGAATTCGATCATCGCTTCCGTATTTTCCGGTTGCAGTACTTCATCTGTACCTTTGCAGACCATTACCGGATCGATAACGATCTGTGGCAGACCGCTGCGGCGAATATGTTTTGCTACCAGTTCAATAATATCTACAGAACCGAGCATACCTGTCTTCATGGCATCAAAACCGATACCGTCCAGAACAGTGCGAAGCTGCGCTTCAACTACATTTAATTCAACAGGAAAGACCTGGTGATCCCATGTTTCGGGCTCCATTGCCACAACCGTAGTCAGTACGGTCATGCCATACACACCCAGCTCCTGAAAAGTTTTCAAATCAGCTTGAATACCTGCACCGCCGCTCGTGTCCGAACCAGCTATTGTTAATGTTTTTGGAATCGTCATGGTAGTTGCATTCTCCTTCGTGTCTCAGTTGACATTATCCTATCCCTTGTACGAGCGGATGTCAATGGCATCTGAAGCCATACAGAGCATGGTTTTCCGAATGATTCAGTTCACATCTTTTGTCTCCAGCCGAACCATGGACATCGAAGCAATCCATATCCCTATTGCTCCAAGGGTCAGAGGGATAATAATAAGCGAATGAATGGAAACTTCCGACCCGTTGAATCCGGAGCAGACAATCAAAACCAGCAAAATGGACGAGACCATTGTAGTTGTAACAGAATGCTTACGCATACCGAAGAATAGGGGAATGAGTGCCATACACGCAGCCGATAAAGAACTCATACTGTACTTCACCAGAAGTCCCAATATATCCTGATTTGTCAATGATCCGGGAATGAAGGAGTAGAAATGATTAACAATCAACAACAGTGAACCCATTAACAGGTCGGTAACCATAATCATCACAAATGTAAAACCAAATACGATAATCAATTTGGCAGCAATGATTTTATGACGCTGGATGGGATAGGTGAACATGACATTCATCGTTTTATTTCTATACTCACTGATCACCAGCTTGGATAATAAAGCTCCTGCAAATATGATAAAGGTCGCTCTCACGAACGTATCAATAATCATAAAGGCGGTCTGGTAATCGCCATAGGCATAATCTTCTGCTCCCACATCCACGAATCCGATCATGATCAGGAAAAGAAGAACGGCTATATTGGCAATACCTGCACCTGCAAAATTACGTGCAAAACGGTGCTTCCGCATCTCAAGTTTGATTAGTTTAAGCAACGTCTTCATCCCCTTTCACAAGCTTCATGAAGTGCTCTTCTAGGGAATGAGCCCGTTTGGATATCGATTCGATCTCAATGCCATGCTGAATCAGCTTGGTGGTTAATTCCGATGGAATGATTCCCGGATCATAGATGCGTAACGTTTGGTCATCAACCAGTTTATAATTACTCAAACCAAGCTGGTGTTCAATGACATAGGTCGCTTTGCGGATATCCACCGCCTGTAACTCAATGTACTCATTTTGACTTCCACGAATGCTCTCCATCGATACTTCCTCCACCAAGCGACCGCCGCGAATAACACCAACTGTGTCCGCAATCTGCTCTATCTCGCCAAGAATGTGACTGGAGACCAGCAGGGTAATTCGATACTCATTACTAAGGCGCTTGAACAAATCTCGCATTTCCCGGATCCCTACCGGATCCAATCCGTTGATCGGTTCATCCAGAATGAGCAGTTCAGGTGTAGTTATAAGTGCACGAGCCAGTCCCAGCCTTTGCTTCATGCCCAAGGAGAAGTCCTTGACCGGTTTCTTGCCCGTATCCTTCAGCCCTACCATTTCCATCGTATTGTCGATGATCTTTTTGTTGTGAAACCCCATGTATTCACAGTGAAGTTCCAGATTCTCGCGAGCAGACAGTCTATCGTAGAAAAAAGGATATTCAATAATGCTGCCCATTCGCTTCAGCACTTCATAAGAGGTCGGCGTAAGCTTCTCCCCAAACAGTTCAATCTCCCCTGTGGTTGGTTTGACGAGATTGGTGAGCATCTTCATGATGGTTGTTTTACCAGCACCATTCGGACCGAGGAATCCATAGATCTCACCTTGCTTAATATTCATATTGACGTTGGATACAACCTCCACCCCTTCATATACTTTGGTCACATCTATTGTTCGTGCGATATAATTCATCGTCCTTGTTCTCCTTTACGTCCCCTGTCCGGGTTCCTATATCTATATTGTAAAGAGAAAAGTCTTCTTTTTTATTAATCAAATCTTACAAAAACCTTAAGTCTGACCGGACATGCCAATGCAGGGTCTACCAAGTCTTAAAGGTAACCGAGAATACAGTCCGTTGATGTGGCACACTATGCAAGTGAATACTTCCACCCATCCGCTCAACTAGCCGTTTCGTAATGGTCAGACCCAGGCCACTGCCTTGATAGAGTCGATTGCGGGAATCCTCCAGTGTATACATGCGTTCAAACACACGACTATGCTCGCTCTCAGGAATTCCTTTTCCCTGGTCCCAGATCAGTAGCGTCACAGGTCCACCTATTGAATGATCAAGTGAAAGTCCCAGTACCTTACCCTCTGCCCCGTATTTCATTCCATTAGTAATGAGATTATCCAGCACACGGTCCAATGCTTCTTCATTCGCTTGCACGAAGATATCACCATCAGGTATCTCCAGCTCCACGTGCAACCCCAGATTCGTCAACATTTCATAAAAGGAAAGCATCTTCAACCGGCATAATTCGCTTATATTCACTCGACTAAGCACTAGCTCCGTGTCTCCAGATTCCAGCTTTGCCAGATCAAAAAGGAATGGATCAAACGCAGCACTTCCTGCGCCTTATCTTGTATTTTCTCCGTCATAATCTTCCGTTCCTGATCGGTTAATGATGGGCTGTGCAGTAGGGTCTCACTATAACCCAGCACCACCGTGAGTGGCGTTTTCAGATCATGTGAAATGTTGGAGAGCATGTTACGCATCTCCTTCTCCTGATTCGCATAACCGGCCTTAGCGCGGTGCGCATGATCCAGCAGCTGGTTCATGTCTTTCAGAAGCTGACTGACTTGGTCATCACTATTGAATACAAGCAAGCGCTCAAAGGTGCCTTGATCCAAAATATCGGATATTTTCTGATGAATATAGGTCAAGTGTTGACTGCGTTTCCGGAATTTCAACCACAATACAATGAAGGCAATGGCCAGAATACCCGTTGTGATGGCAAAAATCAGTGTCATCCCTGCTCCGCCTCCAGCTTATACCCGATGCCCCAGAGTGTCTTGATATACTGGGGAGCCGAAGGATCTACCTCCAGTTTCTCACGCAGACGACGCATATGTACGTTAATGATATTTTCGTCTCCATAATAATGATCGTTCCAGACGGAAGCGTAGATCTGAGCCTTCGTGAACACTTTGCCAGGATGGGTAACGAACAGCTTCAGGATGCCAAATTCCTTGGATGTCAGCTTGACGGGTGTACCTTCACGTTCCACCTCGTACGTCTCCATGTCAACTACGAGTCCTCCAATGTGAATACGTTGATCTTTAGCCGCTTCAGCCACAGGCGGAGTGGTATAATTGGCGCGGCGAATCGCAGCTTTGATGCGGGCAGTCAGTTCGATTAACGAGAAAGGTTTGCTCAAGTAATCATCTGCGCCGAAGCCCAGACCTAACGCTTTGTCCACCTCCCCATCCTTCGCAGACAGAATGAGCACAGGCACCAGACTGACTGCCCGAATGGTTTGCAGCACATCCATCCCACTTTTGCGGGGCAGCATCAGATCCAGAATAACCAGATCATACCCCGGTTGTGACTGGCTGAACTGACGTTCTGCCTCTAAGCCGTCATATGCATAAGTGACGTCGTAGCCCTCTTTTTCCAAGTATGGCCCGACCATCTCACTAATTGAACGATCATCTTCAACAAGCAACAAGCGGTGACTTAACACATGTTTCCCTCCCACATGAACATTTTCTTTATTACCTCACAGTTTGTTTGAATTGGCAATGACATACGAAAAAACCTGACAGGAGCAACACTTTGACATCAAGTGTGTTTCCTGCCAGGTCTATGAGTGTCTGTAAATAAATGCTGGTGCTTCTATTCTCTATATCCGTTCTCACTGTGAATCCAACACAGTCCAATGGTTCCTGCACCTGCATGGATACTCACCACAGGGATAAACGGCATGATTTCGGTCTTTAATCTAGGCAGCAGAGCTGCAATTTGTTTTTTAATTGTAATGGCTTCTTCCTGATTGTTCGCGTGCATAATGCACACATGCTTTACTTTTTCCATATCCAGCTTGAGCATATCCAGCATGCGATCTTTCGTCCGCTTGAACGTGCGAATCTTCTCATTCACAACCACTTTACCTTCTTCAAATCGAAGCAGCAGATGGATCTTAAGCAGTTGACTGATGATCAGCTGTGTGCCGGACACCCGTCCACTGCGATGAAGATGTTGAAGACTGGCCGGTATGAGGTAAAAGGACATGTTATCAATCATCTGTTCAATGTTTACTTTGATCTCGGCAGCTGAACATCCCTGCTTCTGCCATTCCAGTCCTTGCATAATCATCTCACGGTGAGGATAAGCACCTGCCTTTGAATCAATTGCGGTCACCGTCACTCCTGCAATCTCTGCAGCCTGCATAGACGTATGCAGCGTTCCGCTAAGCTCTGTAGAGCAATGAATCGTAATAATCTCATCGTACTTGTCTTTGAGCGACTCATACAGTTCAATGAATTCGCCAATGGGTGGCTGCGAACTGCTCGCACGTGAAGCCTCCGCAAGTTTCTCATAGAACATTTCAGATGTAATGTCATCGGTTTCCCGGTAACATTCCTCTCCAAATACGATGCGCAGCGGTACGATGTAGATATGATTTTGCTCCGCAAAAACGGGATCCAGTGTACTGGTACTATCGGTGACCCATGCAATTTTCTTCATGACATCCTTCTCTCTTGCCGGATTGTTCGTTCTGTATCCTCAATCGTCAGGCACAAGCCCGGCGGTTTATTTAAAATTTGAATATTTCACATTGTAAACGTTTGCGATACTACCTCTCAATTATAAATGAACGTACAGACCGTTGTCTTGTGGCGCAATCATGAACACCCCTATTAATACCATTATTAGCTAAAAAAATGTCTTGCCTGTGAAGGAATAAATTGGTATGCTGTTGTCCTTCTCTCTTTTTCGCCTTGACTGAAGTGAACGGAAACGCCGTTCAATCCACTTATCGGAGGTGTCACATGCTTTATTTCACTCTGGCTTCCAAAGCCTACTCCCGGAATCTGCAATACCGCGGGGCACACATGGTACATAACTTGGCAAGCGCCATGTTTGGTTACATGTATGCCTGCCTCTGGATCGGCATCGGGGCCGACCATAATCTCGGAGAATACGGGACACAGGGGATGATTAGTTACATTGCGTTCACGCAATCCTCTCTCTGGATCTCAGGTTTTCTCACGAATGGATTGGGTATTCCCTTATCCGTCAGGACAGGGCAGATCGCACTGGACCTGATGAGGCCTGTTCATCTGTTCACCCACCTGATGGCACGCGAATGGGGGCAGATTGCCTACCAGTTCGTGTACAAAAGTATTCCGATCTACCTGCTCTTCTCCATTGTCTTTTCCCTACATTGGCCCTCAGACGTTTCAACATTTGGTTATGCCGCACTTGGTCTTGCCGGCGCCGCATACTTGTCCATCTGTATGAACTACATCATTGGTGCCACGTCGATGTGGACCACGGAGTCCTCCTGGCTTCACTGGGGCAATCACGCGATGATGAATCTGCTGGCTGGTTTTTTCATTCCGCTGGAATGGCTACCGAACTGGCTTGAACAACTTGCCTGGATATCACCCTACCCTTTCCTGCTCTATGTACCTACCCGAATCTATCTTGGTTTCGAAGATGGCTCCTTGTTATGGGGAACCTTGCTTTGGTGCGTCTTTATGACGTTGATCTGTCTTGCGATTACCCAAGTGTTACGTCGTAAAGTGGAGGTACAAGGCGGATGAAGCGAACTTCCTGGTTCAATTTATATAAAATGCTGATTCGAACAAGCATCCGCAGCCGGATGCAATACAAGTTCAATTTCATCATGGCGTCCGTACTGGCCGCTTTAATTCAGATCTCCGAGTTTCTGATGGTTGCTCTGGTGCTGCACAAATTCGGAGCCATTAAAGGCTGGTCCCTCCATGAGATCGGTTATCTCTTTGCCATCATGACGTTATCCAAAACACTGTATCGAACATTCGGAAACGAAGTTCATCATCTGGAAAAATATCTGGTCAATGGTGAGCTTGATCAACTGTTAACACGTCCGATGCCCGTATTGCTGGCACTGCTGCCGCAAAACTTCCGCATCATGGCTGGAGAAGTCCTGCAAGGCGGGTTCATTCTCTGCTGGTCTTTGGCAGGCATGATGCACAGCGGACAGATCGGCTGGACTGCCATTCCCTTCTCCCTGCTCATTATCCTGACGGGCGCAGTCATTCTTTTTCCATCGGACTTGCTACTGCCACACTTGGATTCTGGACCACACGCATCGAGGAATTACAGACGATCACTGAGGATGCAGCACGAACGGCTGCCCAGTATCCGCTAACGTTATATCCCAAATGGATGTCCGGCATTCTGTTAACGGTGATTCCCGTGGGATTCGTCAACTATATTCCATCACTTTACCTGCTACGGGGTGAAGGAGGAGCGTGGGTTCTTGTTGTTGTTGCGGCGGTTGCCGTACTGAGCTTGGCTGCAAGTCTGCGTTTCTGGCAATTCGGCATGACCAAATATCAAAGTACAGGTAGCTAAGGAGGCGGAAACGAATCATGAATATGATCACAGCACGGCATCTGCAAAAGGAATTCAAAACTCCTGTTATTCGCGAAGGACGTTTCTCTGGGTTACGTACGTTATTTTCACGTGAGTATGTGTCCAAGGAAGCGGTACGCGATATCAGTTTTGATATCGGCCCAGGTGAGTTTGTGGGTTACATCGGTCCGAACGGGGCTGGCAAGTCTACCACGATCAAAATGCTGACAGGTATCCTGCACCCAACCTCGGGTGAGGTAAGGCTTGACGGTATGAACCCGCATCAGGACAGGCGCAGAACCGTTGGTCGACTGGGCGTTGTATTTGGACAGCGCAGTCAGCTCTGGTGGGATCTGCCCGTGAAAGATTCATATGATATTCTGGCCGAGATGTACGGCGTCCGTGCCGAGGATAAAAAGAAACGGCTGTCCCAGTTCGCCGAGCTGCTGGACCTTGAATCGTTCTGGGCCACGCCTGTCCGTAAGCTCTCACTTGGACAACGCATGCGTGCGGATCTCGCAGCTTCCATGCTGCATGATCCCGAACTGCTTTTTCTCGATGAACCAACAATTGGACTGGATGTGAACGCAAAGCGGAATATTCGTCAATTTTTACGTACATTAAATGAAGTGTTTGGCAAAACAATTTTGCTGACCACACATGACATGGACGACATTGAGCAGTTATGCAGCCGGGTCATGGTGATTAACCATGGTCAACTGACATATGACGGCACGATCTCATCACTTCGCGAAACCATTGGACTGCCTACGTTGATACGGGTAACGTTCCGAGGAGCTTTTCACATCCCGGATGTTGTGTCGTCCGCGA
The DNA here is from genome assembly GCA_022836915.1 of Paenibacillus sp. OVF10. Classification (GTDB taxonomy): domain Bacteria; phylum Bacillota; class Bacilli; order Paenibacillales; family Paenibacillaceae; genus Paenibacillus. The sequence goes on from CP094668.1 coordinate 6,856,329, forward strand.
TACACATTACAGGAGTGGAAGGGCAGATTGTCACCGTGGAAGTGAACCGGAAGGAATGGAGCACAATGGACATTCTGAAACAGTTGGAGCACTGGGGTGAGATTGAAGATGTAGAGATGAAAGAACCCGATTTCGAAGATATCATTCATCGGGTGTATTAGTCGGCCCATTTTGTGAGTAAATAGGATGAAGACCTGTTCTTACGCCGTTACATGAAAGAGGGACATGGCGTACTGTAATAACGGAGGTGAAGCGTCATGCTTGTGACCAAACATGTCCTTCTAGCATCCAGCGTACACGCTACTCCCTACTTCATCGTACGTGGCATGATGCCGGGCCCGGTGATGTTCATTACATCCGGGGTTCACGGGAATGAAACGGCGAGTATGGCCGCTGCGCAAAAACTCGCAGATGATATTGCGACAGATCGTCACGCCATTCAGCGAGGGCTGTTAATTATCGTGCCACGCGTGAACCAGCAAGCCTACGCAAAGAAAATCAGAGGCAAGCCAGATCTGAATCGTACGTTTCCACGCCGTATGTCAGGCAAGGCCAAACATCCGCTCGCTGCGGCAGTTTTTCAGCTGGCGCGTGAACATCGGGCCGACTGGTGGCTCGATCTGCATGAAGCCAACGGCCTGTCTCAACTGAGTTCACGAGTACTTGGACAGACGTTGATCACCAATCCCGGCAGTCGGACGATTCCAGCTTGCAGAAGAGTTATCGAACGGATGAATCGGTCGATTGCCATTCATGATCGTCATTTTAACCTCAAGCAGCATGAATTGCCGGGATCTGCCCGTACAGCGGCTTCGAGACTATTACAAGCCCGTTCCGTCACGGTGGAGACCTGTTGGAGTCTGAAACGCTCAACCCGTATCAAGTATCAGACGAAGATTGTGCACCATTTTCTGCGTGAAGCGGGTATGTCATGATCAAGACCATTAAAATAGAACGAAAAGAAACCACGAACAGAGAACGCCCGAAGTACATCCTCAGGTGCTCTCTGTTCGTGGTGTTTTTTTATCTCTGCATCATGACTTCCAGTATTTTATTACCCACAGGGTCTAGCGGCATGAGTGGATAAAGGTCTTTTTAGTTATAAACTTGAATATTGCATCCAGATACTCATCCACAATAGAGGCTGATCCTCGTTAGCCGACGCCCTGTTTTCTCCTAAACAGGAAAAGAGCCGCGATTACGGCTCTTTCTTTTGCACCCTGAACGATTGAATATAATTGTCGATATCGTCCTCTGGTGTATGCAACAGTCGTGCCAGATGAATCTGCATCTGTTCCAGGTGATCAATATGCTTCTGAATGTCAGCGATGCGTTCGCGTACAAGGGTTTTTAACGTATCCTTTTCCATGTCTTCCTGGCTGAGCAGTTGCAGGGTCCCTTGTATCTCTTTTAAGGAGTAACCTAGCAACTGGGCATCCTTAATGAACTTAATTTTGACCAGATAATCCTCGGTATACACCCGATATCCGTTGGAGGAACGACGGGGAGCAGGCAGAATTCCACTATCTTCGTAATAACGGAGGGTTGCCATACTCACACCAGTACGCTTAGCCAACGTTCCTCTTGTCATGGTTTCCATGCCTACGCCTCCACCCTTCTGCGGATTTATTGTGTTTGTTCGTTGCGTATCTTGGTATATGTGGCATCATAGGTGGCCTCGGGAAATTGTGCTGAAGATCCTTGCAGCAATGGCTGCTCTTCCCCTTTCAGATAACGGTCAAAGAATGCCAGCGCATAGGATCTTGTTATATCCACATTATGTTCTGGCGTCATGCCTCTGGCAAATAGTTTCGGTGAGATTAATGAAATATCCGTAAAGCTCTGATGGAAGAAATTCTCCACCATCAGATAATAGGTATCATTAAGACTACTCGTCATTACTCGATCCAGATCAGGCTCAAACTCAGGGTAGAACACGTTATCTTTGGCTGAAGCATTCGGATCGAAGCTTTTAGCCGTTTCGCCAGACATGATATACATAAACGGCTGTTTCAGGGCTGTCGTGGATACCGATCCCCAGAATCCGCCTTCCAGACTGAGTCCTGCACGTAAACGATCATCCTGTGCGAGTGCTTCGGCTGTTGTAGCCCCGCCATAAGAATGCCCCATCATGCCTGTATGATTCAGGTCAAGCCTGCCCTCCAGCACCTGATTGGGATCATTCAGGTTCCACTGTTCAAGCGTGTCGAGTACAAAACGTGCATCTGCTGCACGAATACCTACCCCTCCACATTATATTGATACAGTTCTTCTGACGTTGCAAATTCAGGCCCGGCTTCATAAGACACTTTACGCCCATCGGGGAAGGTAACGCGAGCTGAGGTATAAGGATGATCCATACCTACAACAATATAGCCATGGCTTACGAGTTCTTCAATGGCAGTCATGCTCTGATAACGGGCCGAGCGGACACCGGGAGAGAACAGCACCACCGGATAAGAACGGCTTGCGTCTGACATGGCTGCGCCTTTAACCACATGTGTCGGAATGGTATCGAGGTAGCTGAACACCTTAGGCGGGATGCCAAATACCAGACTAATTGCTTCTCCGAGTTCAGACGGGTAAGACTCAGGAGATACCCCTTCGCATCCTCCGGGTTTACCGGATACCACACGTTAATCATCAGTTCCCGTTTGTCCCCGCTTTCGGGAGAAAACGTCTCTTCACGGGTTTCATCCACCAATTGTTGCGAAAACGTACCGATAGCAAACTTCCCCGTAGGCTCAGGCATTGTAAAAGCTGGAAAATACCAAGTGAGCAGTCCTGATCCGGCGCCAGAGACCAGAGCCAGCATCCCAACCAGCGTGAGTTGAAGCCACGAACGCCATTTCGGTTTCTGCTTCTCTGCAAATTGCCCAGTGACTCTGTTACGATACCCTTTCACTAACTTAATGATTAATACGATGAAGATTATGCCTGCAACAAGATACGTTGGCAGCAGCATCACGCGAAACGAATCCAATATGCCTTGAAGTGCCACTGCCAATATCATGGCAGCAAACATGCCTGCCACGAGCTTCCGACGCTTCGAATACATGGGTATACACACCGCTGCGGCAATCGTTACAAGTACCAATATCCATTCCATTAATTTCATTATTCAGCCTCCAATATTTCTTGATAAAAAAGAATAAACCTTGAAGTATACTTCAAGGTCAAGGCTGTATTATAGAAAACATTTTATCGAGGAATTCGTATATCCCATTTGCAAAGTTCGGTCAACGTACACGTTCCGGACGAGAAAGCCTTAATACCTGTTGAGTTCGGCCCAGGATATATTCGCCCTGTCATTACCTGCTCTCCCTGCTGAATGAACACCTCAACGGAGCTGACATCCATAAAAATATGAAGTTCCAGTTTCCCGTCAAGCAGTTCCACTGTCGCAGCTCGTTCTCCGCCCGGCCCTTGTCCGGCCTGCTCGCGATTTAAACATAAACGACGCTGCTCTACATCATAGGAAATCACAGTTTCTTCATCTTCACCCGTGCGCAGCTTCAACCCGAAGTGTCGTGCCTGTTCCGCTTCGAATACAGCATACAGTTCATAACGGTCTCCGCTGATTCCAAGATCAAAATCATGTTCGTCACCGTTTAAATGTATACCATACTGCTCGGTGCCTTCCGACCTGTACTCTGTAAGTTCGGGAAGCGGCTGGAATATCAATCGTTCTCCCCTGCGAATGAGTTGTCTCGGCAACGTCATCGCTCCAGCCCAAGCATGAGACTGTTGTGTCGGGATTTCCGTTTCCCACGTATCCATCCAGGCCACCATGATTCGTCGTCCCTGTGCATCCTCCATCGTCTGGGGCGCGTAAAAGTCGAAGCCACAATCCAGCGGAACGTACTGCTCGTACTTCAGCACACCTTGGTCTTCATCCAGCGTTCCCATCATATAAACGGTCGAATGCAAGTTGCAATAGTTATCTCCCTGAGCAGGCATGCGCTGCGGAGACATGATCAGCACATCTCGGCCATCCAGTGTGAACAGATCGGGACATTCCCAATTGTCACCAAGCGTCCCGTCACTCTGGGCCATAATGTTAACATAACTCCAATCCAGCAAGTCCGTTGAACGGTATAACAGAATGACACCTTTGCCCGCAGCATCATTCGAGCCAAGGACGCAATAGTACACACCGTTTCGTTCAAACACTTTTGGATCACGAAAGTCCTTGGGACTGGTATGCGCTGGGATTTGATCCAGCCGAATAACCGGATTCATCGCGCTTTTGACAAAATCAATTCCATTGTCCGAGACAGCGATATTCTGTGTCTGCAAGTAATCGTTATCCTTGTCGGGTCCAGTCACGACATGCCCCGTGTAGATCAGCACCAACTTGCCATCCTGCACGATTGCACTTCCGGAAAAACACCCTCCACTGTCGTAGCTCTGATCAGGTGCCAGTGCAATAGGCAGATAAGACCACGTAACCAAATCACGGCTCACCGCATGGCCCCAGTGCATCGGCCCCCATACCGGTTCGTAGGGATAATGCTGATAGAACATATGATACATCCCACCGAAGTATATGAAACCGTTGGGATCATTCATCCAGCCCACCTCTGGCATCAAATGATAGGCCATTCGATAGGTTGGATCAACCTGATGTCGATGCTCCTTGATATATGCGTTGGCCCGGGCGAGTGTATAACTCTCCTTCGTTTGAGCCGAAGAACTCGTCAGTCCAAGGTCTGTCTCTTGCCTTGTATCTATTTCCTGTTTCTCGTATCGTTCCTGATTCATATGTCCTTCACTCCTGTCTCTCTCTATATCACCCAACTAAACTTATTTGATAGCCCCTTGCATGACCCCCTGAATAATGTACTTCTGCGCAAACAGATAAACGATCAGTACAGGCAGCAGGGTCAACACCAGACCAGCCATCAATGGGCCGTAATCCACGGTATATGTCCCATAAAAATAAAACGTGGACAGCGGCAGCGTACGCTGCTCGGATGAAGTCAGCACCAGGGAAGGCAGCAGAAAATCATTCCATATCCACAATACATTCAGCACGCTAATGGTTACGGTTGTTGGCAGTAACACCGGCAGTACGATGCGAAAAAAGGTTTGCACTCTGCCACAGCCATCCATTAGAGCCGCTTCTTCAAGCTCCAGGGGAATACTTTTGATAAAGCCATGGTAGATAAATACGGCAAGCGGACTGCCAAAGCCAATATACATGTAGATCAGCGACCACTTGTTATCCAGCAGGCTGAGCGAGCCGTATATTTTAACCAGCGGAATCATAATGGCCTGAAACGGAATAATCATCGCAGCTACCATCAGGAAAAAGAGATACTGATTCACCTTGCTTTTGTGACGAACAAAGTAATGGGCTGTCATCGCCGCAAAAAGAGCAATCAGTAATACACCTGCAACTGTAATGAGCAACGAATTGCTGAAGGCGGATACATATCCCATTTTGTCAAACGCATTGACGTAATTATCAAATTGAAAGGAGCTTGGCAAGCCCAGCGGATCGGAGGTAATTGCCTGGTTAGCCTTGAACGAATTGACGATCAGAAGTACAAAAGGAAATACAAACAAAATCATCACAACGATTAATGCAATAAACTTCATCCAGTTGAGAATGCGTGATTGTCCAGCCATCATGCCTCGACCTCCAGTTTTTTGCTGAAATAGACCTGGAGCAATGTAATGGCGGCTACAAGGATAAACAGAACAAAGGCTTCTGCCTGACCCAATCCGTAGTCACGAGCAAGAAATGCCTGCTCATAAACATGCATGGATACCATCTCTGTGCTCTTGAAGGGCCCGCCACTGGTCAGGGAGACGTTCAGATCATACACCATGAATCCCCGTTGCAGTGACAAAAAGATGCATACAATAAACGAAGGAACCATCAGTGGCAATACAATGCGCGCCAACATTTTGCGACTACTTGCCCCATCAATGCTGGCTGCCTCCATAACATCCTTCGGCACATTCATCAGTCCTGCAATGTAGATAACCATCATATAGCCGGCATATTGCCAAACGGTCACCACAATGAGTGCCCAGAATGCTTTATCCGGGTCAGCCAGCCAGGAGGTGGAAAACAGAGTAAGGTTCATTTTTTGTCCTGTAAAAACGAGTACCTGATTAAAAATAAACTGCCAGATGAAACCAAGCACGATTCCGCCCACCAGATTCGGCAGGAAAAATCCGGCCCGAAACCAGCCCTGTGCCTTCATTCCCCGAGTTACAGCGTAAGCGAGCAGGAAGGCAACCGCATTGGTCAGCACAACGGTAATAAATACGTACTCCAGCGTCATCCCGAATGATTTCCAGAACACGGTGTCCTTGAACACACTGATATAATTATCCCAGCCAACAAAGCTTTGATCGATGGCAATGCCATCCCAGTTCGTAAACGTCAAATAAATACCATACAAAAATGGAATAATCATCACTGTAGCAAACGCAAATAATGTCGGGCCAGTAAAGATCAGGCGGGTGCGCAGACGTGTCCATAATCCTTTTTCGGTCAGCATTGTCAACCTCCACTCTATCCAAATGATTAGCCTAACGGTTATGCCGGAAACAAGTTGAACAGACCTCATGTGGAAGCTGTACATTCATCATCTCCGGCTACCGCAAGTCTCTCTCTATGCTGCGCAGGGCTAAGATTAATTCCTTTATTTCACGTTGCTCCAGTATGCCTGAATTTCGCTGGCAAGCCCGGCACGGTCAATGACGTCAGCCAAGTATTTCTGCATGGATGCACCCAGTTTGGACCAGTGATCCGCAGGAAGTGTGCTCATTGATTCCTCGATTTTGCCTGCCTTGATGTATTCACTAATGGATTTGCCAAGCGGATCGGTTGGCTCCAGTGTAATGTTGCTGAATGCCGGAATAATACTGGCTTGATTCACCAGGAAATCCTGACCTTTTTCGTTATAAACAATCCAATCCAAAAATTTCTTCGCCGCTTCCTGCTGCGCTGGTGTGCTCTTTTCCTTATCCAGCAATATTCGTTTGGATACAGCAGCAGAGATTTGCGTATTACCGAAATCATCCGGATTATTGCTCACAGGTACTGGGAGGAAGCCATAATTTCCATCTGCTGTATCAAAGCTTGAAATTTGTGGCCATGCCCAGTTGCCCTGGAACCAGATGCCAACCTCACCCTTGCCAAGCACCTCAGGTCCACGCTCATAAGTTCCGGACAATGGAGAAGCCTTGTCAATATTGTAGGTTTTCATCAGATCAAATGTATCTAACAAGCCATTAAACACGGCGTTGGAAGCAAGGTCCACTTGACCAGCCTTCAGATCAGTAATGAATTGATCCACCTTCGCACGGTCCGCCGACTGCCCACCATATGCAAGCCCCAGATAATGCGCACCAAGCGACCAATCCATCGGAGATACAATCAAAGGTGATTTTCCAGTAGCAGCAATCTTTTGGAACAGCTCATCAAGCTGTGCGGTGGTCTGTACAGACTTTGGATCGAATGTCCCACCTACTGCCTGATCCAATACATTCTGGTTATAGATGAATCCATATCCTTCAATAGAGAACGGGAAGGCATAATTTTTGCCATCAAACGTTGTAGCCGCTGTGCTGTTCTCCACAGCATCCTTCATCCAAGACTCGGATGTGAGATCCAGAACACGATCCTTGAATTTCTCGACATCCCCTGTGTCCAGCATCATCATCGTTGTAGGGCTGCCGGAGGCATACAAAGCAGACGCTTTTTCAAACGGAGACTGTCCACTGCCTACAGGTACAATTTCGAGTGTGATATTTGGATTTTCGGCATGGAAGTCTTTAGCCGCTTGCTCAAGCTGATTGTTAATTTCCGATTTGGAATTGAGCATCGTGATTTTGACACTCTCACTGCTGCTCCCTCCGAGGAGGAGTTGGACTCCGTCGCTGCTTTACTTCCACATGCCGACAATACAAGCATCATAATCAAAGACAATACCGATAATTTCATCATCCATCTCTGTTCTCTTTTCATCTTGTTATGGCCCCCGATCAATAGTTTAAAAGGAAACGCTTACAAGTCGAATTATAATGTCAAAGGTTTGACATGTCAATCGTTTGACATACCATTTCAAAAAAATATCGCGCCTTGATTTTTTCGTGGCAAAAGGACGAATAGGAAAAAACGACCTGTATCAGGTCGTCTCTCTCTCCACGATGGTAACCGGCAAAATATGCTCCATTCCGATCTTCTCTTCCGCGAGCTGGCGCCGAATCAGATCAATCGCCAGCTTAGCCATGTCCTCCACCGGCTGCCTGATCGTTGTTATGCCAGGCACCGTATACGCTGCCGCACGACTGTCATCATAACCAACAATAGCGATATCGTCGGGTACCTTGCGCCCACCTAACACGATCTGCTTCAGCGCATGCACCGCCATCAGGTCACTCGTTACAAAGAGCCCATCCACCTCCGGGTGTTGTGCAAGCAGCTTATCCACCAATTCCGTATACTGATGCTGATCAAATACATTCAGATCGGTTTCATGAATCATGACCGGTTTGACTCCATGAGCCTGCAATGTATCAACGAAACCTGTCGTCCGGCGATTGGACAGCATTTGCAATTCCAAATTACCGCAGATATGTGCCAGATTCCGTCTGTTCTTCGAGAGCAGCAATTCAGCAGCCATAACCCCTCCCTGATAGTTATCAGATGAGATAAACGGGATATCTTCACCGATCTTACGATCAAAGGTCACGATTGGGGAATGCAGATTCATATACTCATCAACTTCCAGTGTATGACTTCCCATAATAATGCCATCCACGCGATTACCCTTGAGCATTTCCACATATTCACGCTCTTTGGAAGGGTCCATGTGGGAATTGCATAACATAATTTTAAATCCATTCTGGTATGCATGGTACTCAACATAGTTAGCCAGTTCTCCAAAAAACGGATGGGATACGTCGGGAATAATCAAGCCTATAACATTGGATTGTTTACGCAGAAGAGAACGGGCAATTTCGTTGGGTCGATAGTTCAGTTCGTCCATGGTTTGATACACTTTATCCCGAGTCTTCTGACTGATATATCCCCGGTTGTTTAATACACGCGAGACGGTAGTTACAGAAACTCCTGCCCTGAGTGCAACATCATGAATAGTTGCCATAACAGCCTCTTTTCCTACAACATTCTTCATACAGATATTATTATAAACCTATTGCTAACCCTGAACCAAACCTCGGTATCCGCCCGCTGCTTCATTCCGCTACAACTCTTGCTCTGGGCATGCTATGCATAGCTCCGTGCGTAACATGGACCTGTACCACATACGTGCCTGATTCTTCAAAGGTATGCTGGATTTCATACAGCCCTTCCTCTGTCTCATTGGCAGTAATAGCCCCCTGATTCTCCAGTTCGTCCGCTGTCATCATACCTTGTTCCGGAGATACAGAAGGCGGATCATCAAGCTCATTCCAGACCTGAAATTGCACATGGTCGGCATGGCTTAACGGTGCATCTCCCTGTGTAAGCTTCACCTGCAACTGTATTGGTTTATGAAGAGAAGCCTTCTCTGGAACGACAAGTTTCACTTTGATCATCTCTGGCATCTCGCCCGATTGTGACTGTTCCTCATAAGAGCATCCCACTGTCAGGAGGACCAGAACTATGAAGGGCATGAACCAACGAGCTTGTCCGCTCATCACCATCTGTCCTTTCTTATCAAGAAGATTTTGGTGTTTTGCCGATACCCCACAGCATCACGATGATGATAATAAAAGCAATCAGTGCCAGGAGTGGAATGGTGATGAAACCAAACCAGTTCAAATAGTCGGTATAACATGGAACCTTGCCACACGCTACGGCATTACCTGTAGCCGAAAAATACGCTGGATCGTTACATGATATAACGAAATACCACCACCGACAAAACTAAGTGGGAGTACGTATTTGTTGATGCCCACGTCATCCTTAAAGTAGGCAATGCCCAGCAAGATGGTTAGTGGATACATGAATATGCGCTGGTACCAGCACAGATCACATGGAATATATCCCTTGATCTCACTAAAGTAGAGACTCCCCCTGTTGCAATAACAGAAACGGCCCAAGCAACAAATAACCGGGTATCCACATTTCTCGCTGGACGCTCCGATTTTGATGATGTACTCATTCCTCTGTCCCCCTTTTCATTTTGCTTATACCAAATTATCATACCTCATTCTAGACTCCATCGGCTATTCCAGCTGTTATGTAGGTCATTACCCGATGATTATACCAAATATTTGAACTTTTGGGTTCATTCATGGTCACATTGAATATGTTCATCCTGATCCATACCTTTGGTCCTTGCGTACGTATTGCCCCAGTCGCACATCGTGTTCAAGACGGGAACGAAGGATCGTCCGAGATCAGTTAAACTATATTCTACTTTTGGCGGGACTTCCTTGAATATTTCCCTATGAACGAGGCCATCACTCTCCAACTGTTTCAATTGGTCGGTTAAGACCTTTTGTGTAATTCCAGGTATCAATTCATAGAACTCCTTAGTTCGAACCGATTGTTGACTCAGAAAAAAAGGATAAGACACTTCCATTTCCCGCCAGCGATATCCATGAAAATATTTATTCCGGTATTATATTTAACCAATGTGCCGTCCCTCCCCAATAGATACTTTAAAGTGGCTATCCCACCTTTTTGTGCGTTATTTTCTCATTTGTTAATGCCTACTATAATTCAAGGGAGTCATAAATAACAACGATGGAGATGATCCCATGAGTGTACAATCCGTTTTGGAACAAAGGCGTTCCGTTCGACATTTTGATTCAAATTATACGATACAGCCAGAGACTTTGACTTCACTCATTGCTTCTGCAAGCAAGTCACCCAATGGGAATAATATTCAAGCGACCCGGTATCTTATTATTGATGACCCTGATTTAAGGAGCGCATTACTACCTATAGCTTACAATCAACAACAGGTGATGGATGCTTCCGCTTTGATCGTCATGTTAGGGGATTATCGAGCATTTGAAGCGGATAATATTATCAACATTCACGAAGAAGGCTTTCAATCGGGCTATTTTGATGCATCACTCAGAGATTATCTGGCGAATGCGGCAATACAATACTATGCAAATAAATCGGATGAAGAGCTGACGTTGGAGTTAACCCGAGATGTAAGCCTAGCATCCATGTCATTCATTCTGCTCGCCAATGAGGCTGGTTTCGAAACCATCACGATGTCAGGTTATGATTCCGCTCAATTAAAAGCCAGCTTGAATATTTCTGATAGATACTTGGATGTCATGCTGATCGCTCTTGGTAAAGGTACGAAAAATGGACATCAAACGGTACGTCACCCCGTTCATCAAATTATGTATCGAAACACAATGACCCACTTATGATGAACAAAAAGAGCTGCCGTATGGGGCAGCTCTTTTTGGTTTAATCTTATTTCACTTTACTATTACATGGATTTCGTCAGTGTAATGGAACCATCTTTTGTGCCCATTTCACGTCCCAGTTCAGAAGTTCAGCAATGAAACGCAGGGGTACTTGCGTACGTCCATCTTTGTTTACAAATACAGTTGCACCCACGTTTTTCTTCACGCCATTCACTTCCATAACGTTGTTGTTCACCCAGAATTCAAGGGTATCATCGCCAGCCATTACCGTTACTTGTTGTGCTTTTTTGTCCCATTTCACCGTTGCACCAATACCTTCACTCAAGAAACGCAGTGGAATGTATGTGGTGTTTTTCCAAAGCACTGGTGTGGTGTCCATGTTGGTTGTTTTGTCGTTAATTTTCAGCATTTTGCTGTTCAGTTGCATCCACACCGTTGTCATTTCTGGCGCTGGTGCAGGTGTTGCTGGCTCTTGGAATTTGTCGTTGAATTGAGTCACAATTGCGTTACCCAGGGCTTGACCTACACCAAACATCACTTTGAAGCCTTCACGATTTGTTGTGTAAGAAGCATCATAGTTCCCTGCTGCATATTGATTCAATACGTTTTGCACTTGATTTTCATGCGTTGTCAGTGCTTGTTGTCCTGCTGCTTTTGGCAGATTGCCAGCTGTTGCCGAATCCAGGAATGTAGCGAATTCTGTTGTAAATCCATCAATACGTTTCTCTACTGCTGCACGAGCCGCAGCATCGTTGTTTTTAACCGCTTTTACATAATCGCTTTGCGCATTAACGTGATTGGTTACCCAAATTTTCTCGAAAGCATTGGCACCATCGTTACCGTAAACGGAAGCAATGGCTGCTTTGAAGTCAGCTGTGTTTCCAGCTTCAGCTGTAATCAGTGCGTTGGAAGCGGCTGTACGTCCATCAAATTCCTCTTGCATTTGCAGTGCCGAAAGCGCAAAGTGTTCGGAAGCCAAGTGGTTGAGTGCAGATCTCAGATCGGCTGCTTTTGTATCCGCTTTGGTATTTTCGAATTTCTCAGGCATTTGTGTAGTAATGGCTGTGGAGAGTGCCTTACTTACGTCGAACATTTCTTTGAAACCTTCACGGTAAGCCTTGTATGCATCAGCGTAATCTCCAGCTACATACTCATCGAATACTTTTTGCACGAGATCTTCATGTACTTGCAGCGCCTGTTTGGCTGCTGCTTTTGGCAACTTGCCTTCGGTAGCTGTGCTCAGGAATGTGGAGAACTCATCCACAAAACCGTTGATGTTTGCTTGTGCTTGTTTGATTCCAGCCTGGTTGCCCATTTTGGTTGCTTTCACCAGATCATCTGTGTATTTGTTATGAGCACGGAAGATGCGTTCGAATTCTTTGGCACCTGCCTCCCCGTATAGGGAAGCGATGGCTGGTTGCATATCCAGTGCATTCTGGTCGAGTGCTTTGTAAGCTGCATCTGCATCTTTTGCTCCGTCATATGCTTTTGCCATTGCTGTTACTGCGAGTGCAAAGTGCTCGGACAGCAGGTGGTCCAGGTTCGCTCTCAGGTCAGCCGCAGGTGTGTTCACGGATGCTTTCATCATTGTCATTGGTGTCTGTGGTGCGGAAGCTGCTCCAGCGATCCCCGGCATCAACAGTGTCAAGCTAAGTACAGGTGCGATAAACTTCTTCATTTTCATTTTCATTACGTGTTCACTCCTCGATTATGTTTTGTGTATAATTTCTTTCCTCGTCGTTGTCTTCATAGGGTGTAACGCAGGGTTCTCTATTCTGGATCACTCTGTGGGCAAAAAAATCGCAACCTTCAGTGAAGAAAGCTGCGAGTGCCTGTTGTATCAAGGTTTTTTAATATTAAAAAATAATAAAATTATAGTGATCTTTCCGATCCAAGACTACATACATACTGTAAGACAAATACTTCATTTCCCTTATTTTCTCAAATGAATCTTACATCAAAGGTTAACTTGAAGTACAATAAAGACATTATCATATTATTCGCGAAGGAGGTCCATTCATGACCTGGTTGCCTTATGTTTTAATTGTGGGAATCGCCTTATTTGGAGGTATTGCTACCATGATCATCGGAAATTCCAAAGCCAATCAGACCAGCAACCCCGAATATGACCGCCGCACAAAGCAAAACCTCCGTAAACTTTCCTATGTATACGTTGGTGCGATTGTCCTTGGTTTTGGCGGACTAATCCTCTATCTTTTTAACTGAAATTATTCGATTCGGCAAAGAATACGTTCAAACACGCCAAGCAGCTTCATGTTTCGTTTTACATATCCAATGGTTGAGGGCCGCCTCCTCTCCCTGATTACCGCCAAAAATCCGCGTAACATCCATACTTGTAACTGTTCGTAAAGCTGCCTCCTGTTAAAATCAGCATTCTCCTGCACATAACCATCTTCAAAGTCAGCCATAATCTTTCCAAGTTCTTGGCTATGTGTTAATGAGGGAATTGTAGAAGCCAGTACAGCTGCCAGATCGAAATGATGATCGTCCATTCTTACTTCACCGAAATCAATAATGTAGATGGACTCTTCTGTAAACAACAAATTCCACATGCCCAGATCCCCATGAATGACTGAATGGTTCGTCTTGCGAAATTTCAGACACTCCTCTGTAAGCTGCGCTAACATACGAATTTGTTCAGATGAAGAGGCTAACACTACATTAGAAACCTCACGCCATAATTGAGATAACTCGAAACGATCTTCCATACCAGCAACCTTAAGATGATTCGTCATACGATGAAAAAGACCGATCACCTGACCTAACCGAACAAAGTCAATGTTGCTTTGGGAACGGGGAAGCAAATCCTCTATGTAGATCTGCAAATTATAAATCTCATTATTATATGTAATATACGGAATCTCGTATTTTGTCTGTACCATGGATGGTGAAATGTTTACGGATGCCAATGCCTGAACCATTTCATACTCAATCCACGCCTGTTGTTCGTTCCTCAATTTACGTAAAACGAACTTACCTTGTGTAGACTCGATTAACATCGCTTTAGAACTATTACCGTGTTCTATGGCACTAAATCCTACAATGTTCCCAATATCATAATGAACAGCCACGTAATCAAAAATTGTCATGCCTTCACCTCGATTCCTGATCCTAAGCAATCTATTCAACAGACAGATGCTAGTCTCCTGTCTATATACACATGTTTACAAGTTGGAGATAATTCAGAATTATTCTGGATATGTTCGGGGTTTAATATAAAGCCATAAGGGACAGCGAGCCCATTAAACAAACCAAACCCCAACTTGAAGGAGAGATATATGATGAAAAAAACATGAAGAAATCCGTAGCAACGATGATGGTACTGGGCATGACATTAACTGGAGCAACGGGCGTATTCGCCGGAACGCAGCTGGAGAAAATCTCCGCATATCTTAACCATGGAATCAGCTTTAATGTTGATGGCGCGGCTTACTCACCAACGGATGGCAATGGCAACAAACTTGCGCCAATTACCTATAACAACTCCACTTATCTGCCTGTACGTGCGCTTGCCGATGCACTGCATGTACCAGTATCCTATGACGGCAAAAAAGGACAGGTCATTATCGGCCAAGCTACGAGCAATCCATCAGCTCTGACAAATGTAACGTATAGTGCAGCACAAAAAGAGGCCATTCAAAAGGCTTTTGCACAATTCGATGGGTTCGAGACCGCTTATGCCCCTCAGCAGATGATCGCGGGTGACACGTTCAAAAGTGTAGGTGCGGGTGGCGATGGTGTTAGCTTTATTTTTAGCCATATGAAAGTGGATGTATCTCCAAGAGATTATTCGGACGGTTATACAAGCAAAGACGTGAAACTGTCCAATGGTGTTGTCGCCAAATGGTATACACCAGATCAAACGGGCATGCTCACGTTCCAACTGGATGATCGCTACGTTACCCTAAGCTCACCGGATCATAAGCTGAGCCAAGCTCAGTTGCAACAAGTCGCTGTCTCTGTTCAGAAGGCAACTGGCAACAACGATCAAGGGATCACTGCATTTGCAGATGTGAATTATAGCAAACAACAATTGGATAACATTCGTAAGGCATTTGCGAAGTTTGACGGTTTCACCACAGCCTATGCTCCACAACATATGGTTGCTGGAGATACGTTCAAAAGCGTAGGTGCAGGCGGTGATGGTGTAAACTTTGTTTTCAATCGTATGAATGTCACGGTATCCCCTAAAGACTACTCTTTCAGCTATGATGGCAAAACGGTAAAACTGCCTAGTGGCGTATCAGCCAAATGGTACACACCAGACCAAACGGATATGCTCACGTTCAAGCTGGATGATCGTTATGTAACACTCAGCTCGCCAAATAACCAATTGACTCACACCCAACTGGAGCAAATGGCGGTCTCCGTACAAAAAGTGAAATAAACAAAAATAAACACACATCATTTCGGTCCCCTCTATGAGCTGGGGCTGATTTGATGTGTGTTTTGTATGCTCAAACTCTGCTGCAAAGACCTCTTCCTGTTCGTCTGTCCCTATCCTGCAATTAACTCTCTGACTTATTCATGACCTGGCGAAGCCAGTAATACCGATGCAAGTCCATGATAAAATGAAACACGACAAAAGCCAACATAATGTACACACACATTAGCACAACAGCCACAGTCTGCTGTGTAACAAAGGCCAGTGAAATATTGGCCAGAAGATATGCTCCGCCCGTAATCATCGTTAATGTGGCAACAGGCATACCTGTGCTTTTATCTCTTTTTTACGCTGAGGGGCTGCTGCAGCTTACGCAAACGAAACTTCACGTATTGGAACAAAGCAAAACTATATACCACAAATGATCCAATGGCGTACCAAGGTGTCGACAGACCAAGTGTCCCGTAGGCAAACTTCTGTATAATCACCATAAATCCCACAGAACAAACGATGCCAAATACGCCTCGGAACAATACATAATTCAGTTGGAGTCTGCGTGGGGCAGCAATCAGGGCAATCGCCCATATATTCATAAAGGCTAGCGGTGGCACGAGAATATACGCATACAGCGATTGGAACGGGACACTGAACACGGGAATAAGCAGAAATACGTTAAGAAAAAACAGGACAAGTATGCCTGCACTCAGCCGAATACTATCTACCGCATAGATGACATAAGGTGAATCCTCATACGGATTTGAACGTTTATTGTTCGCCATTATAACTCTTCCTTGATAGATACGTTTCGTCATGACTAGAATGCCAGGTCAGCCAAACGAACAACCCTGCGATAGACCATCGCATCCATCAAATCCTCCCAATCGAGTTCACTGGCATTAACGTCTCGATAATAGACCGTAGCAGCAGGCAAGAAACCAACCAGCGGCCCTGTACCACCACATATCAGGCTACCGCCGTCTCCTCCTTTGGGCATTACGTCTCCACCCGAATCCAGTGTAAGCTCATATTTGTAGGGATCCCCAGCAAATTGCACCCCGAAGAAATTTGGCAGTTCCAGATCATAAGGACGATCATCCTTTTCTTCAACCTGCGAAGAGGCCGTCTCTGCCGATCCCTCCACAATCTCATCCATGTTTTCCAGACTTCCAAAGTGCTTCAATCTCATCGTATAGTCGAAGCTGTCACCCCAGGGAAATAACGTGCGACAACCGCCGCCATAGATATACTCCCATTCGTCTTCGGTCAGTAAACCAAAACCCGCCGCAGCTTCCTCCCTCACGACGTCTTCCAACTCGATTCCTTCGTTGAACCACAGGATTCGGACTCCATTCTCACTTTGGCGAATCAGACGAAATTGTTGATGCAATTCATATTCACGTATTTCCGATTGCTTAAATTGCTCCAGGGCTGACGGGAAATCAGGATTTTCCTGTGCAAATGCTTCCTCCTCGGACACTTCAATCCAGCCAAGCGAGATCAGTTCGCATTCCACGAGCATCGGCGCAATAGTAACTTCTCTCACAGGTGACATTTGACTCGCCAGAAACGAATCCACGTCCTCAACACCATACTCACTGACCGTTTCATGCAGGTCGGCTGATGTCTCTTCGTTCATACCATGCTGCCAACGATCCCAGCCGAGTGTTACTTGATCTCCAGGCACAAACACAAATCTCAGCCCATCCTCCCTAAATACACCTGTTTCCATCCGCTGACCGAATCGTTCAAATGTCTCGAGACCCTCATATACCATACCGTCTGGTAACTGACGAACAAGCTTACGCATCCAAGCCTCTTTGTCCTGAGCGTTCAACGCCTGCCACATGTCTCGTCTCAATGTTTCCATAACTCTCCCCACCTTTCCTTATACACTTTCACTTCTCTAAAATGCTTTACTGGCTCGCACAGCACAATCTTATTTGTCTTGTGTACATCTTCATTTCCTGCGGCTTGCAACAGTTCCAGCAATAATTCCTTCCGTCTTCCCTCCGCTTTGCGAGCGAGCGTTGTGAGCTTCTCCACCTTGCCAAAGATCGGATAGAGTACACGTTCCGCTTCATAATGCTCAAGTTCTTGAATCTGCCTAACCAACAGTTCGAGTATCTCCTCATTCTCCAGCTCGGACTGAATCTTCAGCTTCAGACTGTCCGTCGAACGACGCAAACTGGTGATTAACGCAGGTATCGATTGAGTCGTTACACCCTGTTTTTCCACAAATGCCGCAATGAACTTATCCTGTATTAACTGATGCTCATCATCCACTTCACCCATGTAATATTCAACCAGCGGGAAATACCGCTCATCCACAAGCCCCAGCCCAAAAGTTGCATAACTGCCTGGCATACAGCTTTTCTCTCCCTCGGTATCCTCATAAAACTCGAACTCCTGGATAGCCTCACGCGCATACTCTTCCAGGAGTGGATGCAACTCCGGGTACTCCAGTGCATTGGCAAAGAATCGGTGGGTATCCGACTTCGCGAGTCCCTTGATCGGCAAATACTGCTTTACGCTGGACTTGAGCTTGATCTTATAACCTTTCGGAAAGCCCTTTTTCAATAAATGCGTGATAAAGGTAAGTGCCTGTTGATAGGCACCCGGCTCTTCCTTGCGAATGTGAATGGTCATCAGAGCAAATACATCATTTGCTTTGCATTCAACTTCTTCCGTTTTCACATGAATATCGTCCTTCGCATACGTTCCGCTACCTTCTGTCATCATGCTTGCTGCACGTTTGCTACCGAGTTGCTTCGCGAGTTCCAAGAAAGTCACACCTTTGGATTTGCTATAACTCGGCTCAAAACGCAGAATCATGACCGCCGCGTATAACAGCAGATCGATTGGTTGAGTCCCGGATGTTTGCGCCTTCTCATGCTCGTCCAAACGTTGGACTGCCTGTGTCTCAACGTTCGACTCCAGCGTTGCTCCTGGTTTTAGTGAGTATTCATTGGTACGATAAGGCGAAGACTGAACATCATAATACTGTGGCAAAAACTGATTCTCCGCCCATGCCGTCACTGCACGAGTGATCTCACCACGATGTTCCGCAAGTGCCTCCGGACGACCCTGATTCAACTCTTGAATCCGGTCATACTGCCTGATGGTCCATGCTACATCCAACTCCGGGAACAGCTTTGGATCGAGCAGATGACTCGTCAAAAAGAAGGATTCCAATGGCTTCGTTGGATATGTACCGTGTTCTAGCTTCTTGTCTACATAGGTATGAATACGCTCAAGGAGCAGATGTCTTTTCTCATCGTTTATCCATTCCAATAAAGTCAGTTGCAGCTTGCCTTCGGTTGTTGGAAATTTCCCGCGGAAGGTGAAGCGGTAGTCAATCAACGGAGTATCTGCCAGCTTGTCCAATCTTCCCTGAACAACCTCTACAAGCTTAGGCCCAATCTCGTTACGTACCTGTTCCTCGGTAAAGGCTCCTGCCTGCTTTGATTTCACATCATCATCCAAACCCAGATCCAGGCTGTCTACCGTGGTCCGTCCAGGTTTGTAATCCAGTACAATATCATTAAAAATACCCATTTGCAGCGTGGTTCGCTTCACAACACTTTCCAAATCATCCCGCTTTTCCTGTTCATCAAACCATTCATGGATCGTCGTGATCATCTCTTCCATCGCCTGGTTATAAAGTGTACTCATCTAATCTCCTGCCTCCCCATGCATCTTATGATATTCATCAACCACACTTGAACCTCTATGAATCCCGGATCAATCCGGGACATCTATGTTATAAATACGTATTGATGTTCGTATATTACCTATTATTTTACTCTCTCAAGTACAATCGGAACAATAAGGCTTACGCACGGTTGCTTGCTAGTAAGAGAGATCTACGGATTCCTTTTTTTCATATCTATGTACGCTCTCGGCTTGCCCTCGCTATCATCATCCCGACGTTGTATAATCATTGTATTCCTTTTCAGGAGGTTCGAATAAATGAGCTACAGCAAATACTTCCCCTTGGAAAACTATTTGAATCAGGTTTCAATCACCCTTACATATGCAGAGCTTGAGGAAATTCTCGGATTTAAGTTACCCCCTACAGCGTATAATCGCGAACAATGGTGGGTGAATAATTCCATGAATCATACACAGGCATTATCTTGGTTAAATGCCGGATGGAAGGTTGAGAATGTAATTCTAGGAAAACAAGTAACTTTTGTGCGCTGCGAGCCATAATCGATCTATACGATATAGATTAATAGTTATAACTCCAGAGGCTCTACGACCATAAATGTTATTCGAGACAAAAAAAGCAGGGTAGACTGATGAATTCATCCGTTCTACCCTGCTTTGATTGTTAATTGACTGTCTTATACCACTCGTTCACTTCGGCGGTAATATCATCCCCGCCCATGGATTTCCACTTCGTCACAAACGCATCAAATTCCTCAATGCCCACCTGACCATAGATGATCTTGCTGAACGTATCCTTCTCCAGCTTGTCGATCGCGTCCTTCTTCATTTTCATCGTCTCGGTTGGTGCTCCCGTGAACTTGTTCTTGATGGCATTATCTTTATTCGCAACGACCACCTCAGCGGCTACAAACACTTCCGGTTTGTTGGCAATTTTCGTATTTTTCTCAAAAGGAGTCTCCGGCTCTTTGCCCTTCGCAAGTTCCGCCAGCGTCTCCATCATCAGATTCGGAATTCGGGCACCATCATACGTAATTGTATATTTGAGTGGTGATACGCCATCCTTCACTTCAGCTTCACCAACCACTTCACCGTCCACAATATCATAGTCATATCCTTGCGCGAAGCCATGTTCGAACTCGCTGCCCACTTCCGGATTGGCAAAGTTGTCGAACAGATAATTTTGATACGTGAAGAAAATTTCCGGGTTCGCCATGTCTTTGTTAATCAGCACCACCCCGTTGCTTGCACCAGAACCATGTTGATGGCTCTCGCCTGTTGGTCCTGTAGGTAAGGCAATGGCCTTATACGTGGCACCATCCACATTTTTCTTCACATCATCAATCGGCCAGTTTGGCATCCAGTGCGGCCCTACGATAATGCCAGCTTTACCTGCGGTGAACAGTTCTGCTGCCTTGATCTCGTCATAGACGCCTGCTTCTTTCGGCAGGTAACCTTTGGATAACCAATCTTTCATCGTTGCAAGGCCTTCCTTCACACCTGGCTGGATGGAGCCATATTGCAGTGTTCCGTCTCCGGCATCATTCCACTGTCCAGGCATCGTGTTGTACATGCCGAAGATCCAGCCCGATTCCGTCATCCACGTATTGAGCGCATTCTTCATGCCGACAGTGAGACCATACGTATCTTTCTTGCCGTTCCCATCCGGGTCTTGATTTGTAAAAGCATCCATGACCATAACCAGCTCATCCATGGTTTTTGGTTCTTCCAGTCCCAATTTCTTCAGCCAGTCTTCCCGAATGAACATGACCGAATCGCCGTTGTAGGCATAATCGAAGATTGGAATGCCATAACGCTCGCCCTCATACATGTACGGATACCATTCCTCCGGCGCCGATTCAGATGCCTGTTTCCATGTGTCCGAAGCATACTTGTCAAACAGCTCGCCTGCATTCGCAAACTTGCCGGACTCAATTAATTCCCGTACCAGATTGTAGTCTCCCCGAATGGATACGATATCCGGCAGTTCTTCGTTAGCAGACAGCGACAAGCGTAATTTCGTGTAAAATGCATCATTGGTCACCGATACAGCCCACGGCGTGGTCAGATCGATGCCAAGTCGTTCCTTGGCCCATTTGGTATGCACATTGTTCTGTGCCGTTTCCCCATTCTTGAATTTCGTATCATCATTCCAGGCCCGCAAATAACTCATCTGTACCGCCGGTTCATATTTCCCGTCTTGCAGAGCAAGTGGTGCAGCGGCTTCCTTGGCCGGTTCTTCCTTGGCCCCCGAACTGCATGCCGTTACAGCAACCATCGTTATTGCGAGTAATGCCGTCATCATTTTTCTATACATGAACTAACCCCTCCTCAGGTAACTTGGATACCCTTATATGCCAAATGCACCTCTGCATGTGGCATTATGCACCTTACATGAAAAGGATAGTGCAGCCGGGGAGGCAAACATATATCACAATTTCAATGTTCATATTGATTTGTTAACCGTTCCGAAAATCCTGCGGGGTCAGTCCATAATGTTTGCGGAACACCTGAATGAAATAAGGCGTGTTATTGTACCCCACTTCCTGACCGACTTCATAGATCTTCATTGCCGTATGCTTGAGCAAATGAACCGCACGTTCCATTCTGGAACGGATAATATAATCACTAATGCCTTCACCTGTGGATTGTTTGTACATTTTCGACAGATATACGGGGTGCAAATGCACCTCTCCGGCAATGACCTGCAACGATAGATCCTCACCCAGATGATGGTCAATCCATTGCTGAACCTGCCGGATCAGCGTTGATCCGGCATCCTGTCCCGCATCGCTTGTACTCTCTGCCCACTGCTGCATCACACTTCTGGTCCACGTTTCCAGACTGCGCAGCGAGATGCCATAACCATCCTTGAGCAACTGCTGGTACTGCTCGCCAAGCACTTCGGCTAACTGTCTTCCTTCCCGATGAGCCATATATGAGAATGCCGCCGCCAGATAATGAAAGGCCACATACACATGCTCCGGGAACACACTGTTCGACAGTTCGGCAAAGATCTGATCAATCTTGCGGTGTGCATCCTCCATGCGCCCGGCTTCCAGCAACGCCGTTAGACCCGGCGGTTCATACAGTGCTGCAAGTGACTTCAACGTGGCCCCATTGGTTCCCGCAGCCGCATTCAGATGTAATCCTTTGCCCGCCTCGGCCTGCTTGCGAAGTGCACTGACGGCTTGATGATATAGCTGCGGCACCTGATCTGGAAAACGCCCCATACGACTAACGGATAGGGAAATGGTCGCGTTCAGATACTGCCTCACACTGTGGATCAACCGCTCTCCAAGTCGGCCCATTAACATTTCAGGTTCGGCCTGAGTTTGTTTGGGACTGGCCATGAAGACCAGATCATCATAGGCATCATCCGTATGGCAGAGATGATAGGTACTGCCGTAGATCTCTTCCACTACATTCGAGATGGCGTACTTCATCAATCGAAACGCTTTATGTGTAGGTTGATGGTCATCATACCGGATGAGCAGCAGTTGCATTTTATCTTGTGGACGGAACCCGATCTCCAGTTGCTCCAGCTTCCCTTCGAGTTCAGCATCCGCAAATTTATGCCCTAACAGTACATCCTTCATCAGCTCCGCCCGCTTCTCAGGCAGATGTTCCCTTACCGAATACATGGCCCGCTGATGCAGCAATTGTTTCTCACCCTCCAGGCGAATCTGCACTGCAGCCTGCTGCACGGATTCGATCAGTTCCTCATCCCGGACCGGTTTGAGCAGATAACTAACCGTCCCATGTTTGAGCGCCTGCTTCGCATAATCGAAGGAGGCATGCCCCGATAAAATAATACATTTCGTCTGTTCCCACTTTTGCCTGATGTGACTGACCAGATCCAGACCGGACAGACCCGGCATGCGGATATCCGTGATAATAATATGGACCTGATGTGATGCCATATGCTCCAGGGCTTCTTTGACTGAATAGGCTTTGAATACCTGACCAATCCCGTGTTCTCTCCACGGTATCGAGACAGCGATCGACTCCACTGCCGAATGTTCATCATCCACGACCATCAGATTCATCATACATTTGTTCCTCCTCAAACCATCGAATTTCTACACTAAGTCCACCATAGGGAATCGCTCCAAAATGAAGCCCCGACGACAACCCATATCGCGTAACGAGACGCTGGTGCACATTCCACGTTCCTGTTCCAATCTCCTCACCCATTGGTTCATTGATCTCCCGTTCCAATTCGGCAATCTCTTCCGCTGTCAGCGTGACACCATCATTATCAACAAACAGGCTATATCTTGTATATTTCCGACCCTCAATATGTTCGGGTACCGCCATCCCCGTTACGACGACATGCCCACTGCCTTCCATCGGCTCAATGCCATGGATCACCGCATTCTCTACGATGGGCTGAATGAGCAGTCGCGGAATGTGAAGCTGCATCAGTTGCTGCGGTACCGCGATCTCGTAGGTCAGTCGGTTGGTCCGCATCTGTTGAATGGACAGATAATGGTCCAGCAGCCGAATCTCTTCTTCTACTGTCGTCATGTCATTCTCGCCCCGCGTAATGTAGCGATAGTAGTCTCCCAGACTTAGCGACATGGCAATAACCGCTTCACGGTTGCCAAGCTGGGTCATATTTTTGATATAAAACAGGCAGTTGTACAGGAAATGCGGATTGATCTGTGATTGCAGATGTTTCAGTGTGGCTTCCCGTGAGCGGATACGTTCCTCGTATACCTTCTCGATCAATTCCTGAATCTGTTCCGCCATATGGTTGAAACTCTGGGTGAGATACGCGAATTCATCACGGGAGTGATCGACTGGAATCCGAGTGGACAACTGGCCTTTGCGAATCTGTTGCAGCCCTCTCATCAAACGATGGATGGGCACCTGGACTTTTCGATACAAAAGCAGTGCAGCCCCGATACTCAGCACGAGCAGTAACAGAATGGAGGTAATAAACATATTTCGGCTCTTGTCCATCGGGGTTAACAAATCATCCAATACCACCGGGTTCACGTATACCGCTTGCAGTTGTTTGGAGTGCACGTAACTGACCAAATATTGTTTGTCACCCACCTCCAGCTGATGATTACCTTCCCTCTCCGGTCCGTCAAAGGGGATATCTCGCATAATCGCTTCGACCAGTTCGCGGTCTGCCGTACGGTTCAGCAACGGATCATTGCCCGGTACTAGCAAGAAAGGATCTCCTCCCTGCGTTTCTTTAAAATCATCCAACATGGCAACCACGTTCATCGGGTCAAAATTAATCTCCATCACGGTTCGCACACCTGTGTTCACCGGTTTTTCATTCCACTCATAGTTATCTGTGAAAAAGTAGGTGAAACTCCCTGCTCCAGCTGCCATTGTCCAGGTTGCGGAAACGTCAACATTTTCTCATCGTAGACTGTCCGGCTGGACATGGTGGATAACACCAGTTCCGCTTGTGGCAGGACAATCGTAATATCGTTCTTCCAGCGGCTGGTGGACTGGTACAATGATAATTTGTCGAGAATATCCAGATAGATGCTGTTTTTCTCATATTGGCTGGTGGAGTCCGTCATGTAACGGTAATGCAGAATACTCGGATCTCGCAGCAATGTCAGGCCATACAGCGAGAGCTGCTCGATATTTTTATCCACCTGGGAGCTGAAATAATTGAACTGGTTCAGACTCGACTGCTGTTTCTCTTCAACGACCATGTCCACATTTGCCTGGTTCGCGTATGTATAGAGCAGCAGAATGGGTACCAGCAGGCAGATTAAAAGAATGACCGTCTTCGCAAATACTGTGAATTTCATCGTTTCACCCTGTTCCTGAATTTGAAGTCCTTCTACACCGAAGTCCTATTTTATATTGAAAACCCTTACATTTCTATATGATTTTATATTCGCCTGCTTTCCTGCAACTTGTAATCCCCTTATACTGGGAGTGAATCAACATTTCGTGAGGGGGCTCTGTGATGCAACTGACAGAACAAGGCATTTTGCATATTAAAGAAGATGATATTTCTAGCTTATACTGTTACAGGGACCTGGATGGCATGGCCTTTGATGCTTCATTATTGTTTGAATTACAGCTTCAGGGATTAACGTTGCCACAAGGTAGCGTACGAGCGATTCAGTTTGATTTTGAGGCAGAGGAATCCCCTCTATGAAGAACGGGAACGTTTAGTGGCCGAGGTGCAGTCAGCGGTTCGTACCGTTGATGCGCAGTATGATGGCTCGATTGTGAAATAATATAGGCACGTTCAGCATGAAGGGCATATCGGAAGCAAAATAACATATGGCAGGAGCACAACCTGAAGACAGGGGCATTGGACTTTACAGTCGGATGCTCTTTTTTGCTGTTTCCATCAACAAGTTAATATTTCAACATCCGCATTGAAATGTTGTTCTATAGTCCGCCCTTTTCCGTTGCTATAATTCAGTTGCTCCACTCTGTGCAGAGGCTAACTCGCCTCATGTTGTCGGGGTTGGACGAGATAAAGGAGGGACCCTGATGGCTATGGAACAACCGTTAACAACCAATACGCCGGTGCGAAAAATGACACCCCATCCACGCAAACGTACCCGCTGGAATTTCAAACGCACGTGGCCGCTGCATCTGATGCTGCTGCCTGCTGTACTGCTCACATTGCTGTTCGCCTATGTGCCCATGGGCGGCATTATTATTGCTTTTCAAGACTTCAAACCGTGGCTGGGGTTCACTGGCTCCAAATGGGTCGGCTGGGACAACTTCCAATTCATGTTCGAATATCCCGACAGCGTTCAGGTCATCTGGAACACGGTACTGATCGCTTCGATGAAAATTGTGGCCGGACTTGTGGCCCCCGTGGTATTCGCCATTCTGCTGAATGAGGTTCGGAACTCTACGTTCAAACGTTTCTCACAGACCTTGGTGTATCTGCCCCATTTCCTGTCCTGGGTTGTCCTGGGCGGCATTCTGCTCGATATGTTATCACCGGAAGGCGGGCTGGTAAACCAGGTGTTAGCGGCGGCTGGCGTTGAACCGATCTTCTTTCTGGGAGATGGAGACTGGTTCCGTGTAACGGTGGTTGTCAGTGATGTGTGGAAGGAGTTTGGATTCGGAACGATTGTATTTCTGGCAGCACTTGCGGGTATAAACCCGGCATTATATGAGGCTTCGGAGGTAGATGGAGCAACACGACTTAGACAGACACTGCATATTACCCTGCCTGCACTTGTGCCGATGATTATCGTGGTAGGTACGTTATCGCTGGGCAATATCCTGAATGCAGGCTTTGACCAGATCTTCAATCTGTACAATCCGCTGGTATATGAGAAAGGTGATATTATCGATACCTTTGTCTACCGGATGGGAATTCTGAATGGCAAAATGAGCTTTGCGACTGCCGTTGGACTATTCAAATCATTTGTCGCGATGTTCCTGGTCATCTCTGCGTATCGGATGGCGTACAAAATCGCCAATTACCGCATTTTCTAAAAGAGTTAGCATAACGCATTAAGGAGGAATCAAGGTGTATCACAAAACAACCGGGTACCGTATATTTAATGGTTTCAACCTGATATTCATCGCGGCCGTCTCGATCCTGTGCATCCTGCCGCTGGTCCATATTCTGGCCGTTTCCTTCAGTGGTAAAGCGGCAGCATCCGCCAATCTGGTGACACTATGGCCGATTGATTTTACGGTGGACGCTTATACCAAAACATTTGGTAACAGTAACTTTCTCAGTGCACTCTGGATCTCAGTCCAGCGTACGGTTTTGGGTACTTTGCTCAGTATGACACTTGTCTTCCTGACGGCTTATCCATTATCCAAGGAGAGTCTGCACTTCAAGGGACGTTCGTTATATGCATGGTTTTTCATCTTCACGATGCTGTTCAGCGGGGGATTGATTCCGTCCTATATTTTGATTCAGAAGCTTGGATTGATTAATACGATGTGGGCTCTGATCTTGCCAGGAGCGGTGGCTGTCTGGAACCTGATTCTGATGATGAACTTTTTCCGTAATGTGCCGAAAGAGCTGGAAGAAGCCGCATTTATCGATGGAGCCAACCATATTACGACCCTGTTCAAAATTTATCTGCCTGTATCCATGCCCGCCATTGCGACGATCTCTTTATTCACGATGGTAGGTCAGTGGAATTCCTGGTTCGACGGGTTGATCTATATGAATGATGCTTCCAAATATCCACTAGCCACGTTAATGCAGACCATTATCGTTCAGCAGGATTTCTCCAACATGAACGTGGATGCAACGCAGCTTCAGAACATGTCTCAGCGTACGGTTAACGCGGCTCAGATCTTTATTGGCGCTCTGCCGATTCTGCTCGTATATCCGTTCTTGCAGCGTTTCTTCGTAAAGGGAATTGTGCTCGGGGCGGTAAAAGAGTAAGGCAAACACACGGAATCCCTACATGAAATTCTTTGTTCAGAAAGGTCATGATTTCAGTTGTTTCGAGTTCGTTCTCCCGCGAGTTGCGTTGTTATATTCATTAATTAACTCATCCAGCACCATGGATTGGCGAATAACCTCTGGATGCCATAGTTCCGGGTATTGAGCTGCAATCTGGTAGAGCCTTTGCCGTGCATGTTCGATACATTCCTGAATGGTTTCCGGATTATGTACCATACTCCCGCCCCCTGTTGTCCTTGAATATCATCATCCAAAAAGACCATCTAATATAATATTCGGAACAAGAGGGGATTTGGATTACCCCAAAATTAAAATTTTGGTTACTTTTTCTTGTAAAAGTTATGATTAGCGTGGATCACATGAGTTGATGTGCATATATGTTCAAAGCAAATAAACCGGATCGGCTGCAGCCTGTCCGGTTTTATAGCGTTTATTTATTGCAGAACAACTTCGTATGCCGAGATGAATATGAGCAGGCTCAACAGCTTACTTACGTTAATTCTCATATTTCGTAAAGAAAACATCCTCAAGAACGGCCTTGGCCTTCTTCAGATCACGGGTATTCAGTGTATGAAGCATCCCCATAATTTCATTCATTTCCTCGTTAACGGTTAACTCCCCTGTGGTCTCATTAAGTTCTGAGTCTTCTTCAGGATAAGCCCCCATCACCAGAAACGATGGATGGCCCATCTTTTTCCGAATTGAACCAGGACGCCTGTGCCGTATCACGGAGAGCATGCGCTAAGAACTGCAATTCATCTTCGGTATATCGCTGCAAAAAACGATTTGCGCCAAGATCAATTTGTTGATGCATGGCTTGATGTAAACGATAGATGTCTTGACCCTGTTCTGTCATGCGAAACAATACTTCTTTTATTATCCGGCAGGTATTCAGGCAAAATGATATTTTTCTGTACCAGCCTCTTGGTGATTTTGGAAACCGTGCCTTTGGAAAAGCCAAATTGCTTTGAAATGGTTATCCCATTTACAGGTTCAAGTGTTCCGATAGCATCCAGCACATGTAACATCGTAACCGTCATTTCTTCGATTAACTCTTGAACTTCCGGATCAGGGCTGTGCTTAAGCAGCCATTCCTTCTCTTCGTCATCTTCCGCTTGGAATTTAATCTGTATGTCTTTCACAGCTTCCAGCACTTCATCAATCAGGTGCTCTTTATTGTGATAGTTTGATGGCTTGATCATCCTTTTTCCTCCAACACTAATGAACTTCATCCCAGTATATCAAGGACAGGTTCATAATTAAAGTTTCCAGGAAACAATATTGACAAAAGAATAGAATTTAAATTACTATTGTTGCAAGGAAACTTATTGTTTCTAAGAAACAATAAGTTGAACTAATCATTTACACGATAACGAAGAGGACAGAAAAAACCTGAAAAAGCGAAGCTAAAAACTTTCTGCAAGAAAGCTACTTCGGAAGCATACGCTTCTTCTTTATCACCAGATTTCCCCTTGAGAAAGGGAATCGAAAAAATCCGGGGTAACAGCGATTGGAAGGTTGTTCTGTCATCGTAGTGCCTGTGTAAATAATCTTTAGTTCAATTTATATAATTCAGAGAGGAACATTACAAATGACAGATATACGATTCAAGCCATCGCAAGAGAAGCAACAACCGGATGTGAGTCCATCAAGGGAAGATTACGATATCGACGTATTGGTTGCAGGTGCTGGCCCGACCGGATCTACATTAGCAGCAGATCTGTTGCGCCGCGGCCTTCGTGTCCGGCTGGTCGATAAGGCTCCCCATGCCTTTAAGGGTTCTCGTGCCAAGGGGTACAGCCGCGAACCCAGGAGGTTTTTGAAGATCTAGGCGTGCTGAGTGATGCTCACACAGAGGGAAGTTCTTACCCGCTCGCAGGTATCCATCTAGGTCCGATCACTGTGCCGTGGCGCATGCAGCAGCGAAATAAACCTACACCAGATCTGCCCTATCCGAATATTCTTCTGCTGGCTCAACACCGCACGGATGCCATCCTGCACCGCCTACTCGAACGTCAGGGGCTGAATATTGGATTTAACAACGCGGTAGATACTTTTGAACAGGATGCCGCTGGGGTGACGGTGACGCTCTCTTCAGGGGAAAAGATTCGCAGCAGATATCTGGTGGGGGCAGACGGGGGTTCCAGCACCGTTCGTAAAGGTACAGGTATTCGATTTGTTGGAGAGACCAACGAATCAGATCGTATGCTCATCATTGATGGTACAATCGATGGCTTGTCTCGCAATCGTTGGCATATGTGGCCCCGCACAAAAGGTAAATTTGTAGGAGCATGCCCATTGCCACACTCCGACCAGTTTCAGGTCATGATCAGGTTGGGAGCAGACGAGAACCCAGATCTGGACGAGGCTGTACTTGCCGCTCAGTTCTACAAGCTCACTGGTTTACGACTCTACGACATTACCTGGAGTTCCGTATTCCGTCCCAACGTGCGACTTGCTGAGCATTATCGGTCGGGCCGTGTCTTCCTTGCAGGCGACGCAGCCCACGTCCATACCCCAGCCGGTGCGCAAGGGCTCAATACCGGTGTACAGGACGCTTACAACCTCGGCTGGAAGATAGGTCAGGTCATTGCTGGCGCACCCGATCGCCTGCTTGACACCTATGAAGCTGAACGTCAACCTGTTGCCGCACGCGTTCTTGGGAAATCCAGCGAGTTGTACGCCAAGCTCGATAATAAACGTCTCGCCAGTCTCAAACGTGGTGACGAAGAACGACAGCTCGCACTATCGTATCATGGTGGTCCACTTAGCTCTGAGCATGCATCAGCGACCAAGTCACTTCAGGTCGGAGACCGAGCACCTGATGCTCCATGCATCGGCCCAGGCGGTGTAAGACGACTATTTGAGATCCTTCGTGGACCACAATTCACATTGCTTGCCTTTGGAGCCAATACCGCTCATATTCTCCCAGAGTTGATCTGGCCAACCAGCGGTGCCGAATTGCACAGATACATCGTTAGTACCGGCAATGAAGCCGAACAGAATGTTATCAACGATACCACCAAAAAACTGACCGAAATCTATGGCATTCACAGCGACACGCTGGTACTGATTCGACCCGATGGTTACATCGGCAGCATCATCAAGGGCGACTGGCAGGCGGAATTTGAGAATGCGGTCAGCATGGTTACCCCGCCAAGTTAAGTGAGAAATATTTAAACTGCGCTTCTAGCATCAAATGGAACTTCGACCCGGGGGTATCACATCAGATAAACTACTTGTTATATTCATCTTAATCCAACATCCTTAAACCGATTGCCTATCGTCTCTGGAAAGGCACGTTTAATGGCATCAATGGCACGTTGTTCCGTAGCCCCTGCCTTCTGGATAAGCTCAATCACGCTTTGCACACATTCCGGTTCTCTCGAATCCCAAGAGATGGAGTCATCTATCACCTCAACGATCATTGTATACAGGTTTGCGAGTAGCTCATACTCGTTTATAACCTCATCCATTTGAATGGACAGATGCTTAAGTCCTGCAACATAAGTGGCAATATCCAATCTTGATTTGGCATAATAGTGAAGTACAGTTGCCGCTTGTTCAGCGTCATATGTTCCTGACTGCAAAGCAGCAGCAATAGCGGCATACGCAGCCGCCCCACAGGCATAATCTTGGGGCGGCAGCATATAGTCATGAGTTTCCCATTTGTACACGGCCTGGATTAACGATTCCTTGCAGACTTCCCATAAATCGATAGGTGCACAGGCTTCCAGAACCTGATAGTACCAGTAGGGTGTACTGTTCCTCCCAAACGAATCATAGGGCAGACGAATGATTTCATCACCTTGACTTTCACAGATGAATAAGACCCGTTCCACATCATCATATCCAGTAACAATGACAAATTGATCGTGCCAGAGAATCGCACCTACGCCCCGGTCAATGGAAGCTTTGATATCCAGCAGAGCCTGCTTCTGATAGAGCGGAAAAGTCGGTTCAAATGAAAAGCCCGCTGCCTGGCTCGCCGTCACGCCAATGAAGTCGGCTGCGACAAAGTTCTCTGCCATCCAGTTGTATGCGGAGATTGACTCTGCCGTCAGACACCGATCCACCACTAGTCTGAATGCACTTGCTGTCATACCTGCAATCATGTGGTGTGGGAAAACCGTCCACTGTTTATGTAATAAAATGCGATACAACGCATCTGTATACGCGCTCATACCGCTCCATGATCTATATTCATCAGCAAAATTCACAGCTTGCGGGGATTGAATCCAGTCCTGCAATACTACTTTTGTCGCCATCATCCTTCACTCCCTTCCTCTCTCATCCTATCGCGCGGAATGTGCTCCCCACCGTGGTATAGTGGACCTTTTACGGTCAGGATACTTCCGGGATATCACTCGAAAATAATCAATAGCCTGCTCTTCCAATGCTTTCGCCTTCACTAGTACCTGTGCTAGATCTTCTGTCGTATCTGATCGCAAGACACGTCTATTTTCCTGCTGAACTATATATCCTTTCATTTGGTCAATTAACGTTCCAAGCTTTTCATAACATGCACAAGCCTGGTCCAGTTCGTTCCATATCCCTCGAACACCCTGCAAATACATTCTTATTTCGGTTCGCGAATGGCAGAAGGATTCCAAAATATAACCTGCACCGGATTCATCGAAATCCCCACTCCGCAGGGCCTCCACCCACACATCATATGCCTTTTTACCTGAGGCAATATTCTGATCAGGTAACAGACGATAGGGAATATCCCAATCCTCAATCGCCAGTCGCAGGGATTCCAGCAGCATCTGCTGTTCAGGAATGCGGACCTGATCACCAAACACCTGACAATACCAAAATCCGGTAAAGTTTAAGCCGAAATTGTCATACAACAGAATCTGCGGTTCCTTGCTCCATCCGTCTTGCACATAAAAGATGCGGTCACTGTCATCATATCCATGAATAACACCGAACTCAGGAATCCAGTAAATCACACCAGTGCCTTCATCAATACTCCGTCTCACCCAATTCACTGCATCCTGCTGGTAATAACCAAACGTGGAATGACGTGTACGTCCCCCATCCCAAATCGTGAATATCCCCAGGTTATCGACTCCGGGACGATGTGCCTCCCCCATTGTCCATACGCTGTAACCGACATGGGAAGTAGTCTGCGATGTATCGACAGCTTGAAAGCCATGCCCGTATATCCGGCAAGTACAACCTTGGAACCTTGAAACTGGCCTGTATGGGTGAGTATCGCATGCAGACTATCCACGTACGATTTGGACTCCCGCTTCATAATGAGGTTATCTAAAATATTCTCAGCCAAGGACGGATCTTCTCCTCTCTATGCTGCTTTATTCCACGTTTTGCTTACGTTGTATCGCGAGCCTGTCAATTAATCCTTCTGCGCTTTGCTGAAGCTTGCGTCTAAGCCACCCAGGAGACAAAAGTTCCTCCCATTCGCTAATAAACAAATGCTGCAAGAAAGCGTCCGTGTCATAAAATTCAATTGAATAAATCTGATCTTGCCTAGCCTGGATACGATACCCTTGCCATAGGTCCATTTGCTGCAATTTCTTCAAGCGAATCTCAGCTACAAACGGTTTACGCGCAGGCAGTGGTTCTTCCCATCCACCTAGGAGAGCATCTGACCTGTACTCAAATCTCTCATCCAAGATCGATACATGAACAATGCCTTCCAAGCGAATTGCCACTTGTTGTACAGGGTCTGCTTCATAACCCACCACGTAATCGGCGTTATACTGGGATATCATCTTTAATGGACACAAGGAAAACTGCCGTTCTCCATCGTGATCCCTGTAATGAATATGTACTCTGCGCAAGTCAGTTATGGCATGGGACAATAATTCAAAGAATTGCAGTTGCTTCGGTTGCGCCGAAAATACCGGAAGCTCGCTAATTCCCATCTGTTGTTCCTCCAACGTAAAACGCTCCAGCAAATGCGCTACACGTTTCACCGCGTCTGCTTGATCATAATCGTAATGTCGATAGCGATGGGCCAGATATTTCAGCACACGCTGCTCTTCTTCGGTCATATACAAATGGGGCAATCGAAAAGTCTGATCCTCATAACAATAGCCCCGATATTTTGCCATATACACCAAAGGGGCTCGCAGGGTACTTGCCATATATTCAATATCACGCTGAGCTTGACGACGGGAGATTTCAAATTCACGGGCAAGCCAGCTGCTATTCGGAAAACGTCCCCCGAATCTGTTCGTCAAACCAGTGAATCCGATGC
The DNA here is from genome assembly GCA_022836915.1 of Paenibacillus sp. OVF10. Taxonomy (GTDB): domain Bacteria; phylum Bacillota; class Bacilli; order Paenibacillales; family Paenibacillaceae; genus Paenibacillus. Next base: position 6,890,385 of record CP094668.1, read on the forward strand.
ATGTTACTCATCTTCCCGCCCCCATCTCATCCATCCCTAATATATTCGATTATATCAAAAGACATGGCCCGTTCCGAAGAACAGGCCAGTTATGTTATACATGTGCCTTATCCACTCTGGATTGCACGGCTTTGAAGCATTTCTTGCATACTTTCAGACTTGTACCGTCTGTTTTTGTTTGCGTATACAACAATTTAATTCGGGTACTGCTACACACCGGGCATGTTCCCCGGCCTCTGGAAGGAAGACTCCACAAGACGCGTCCTCTTTTAGTTTTTGCCAATGGTTGTGAACCTCTTTTCGATATGGTTTGTGTGTTCACCGTTATTATATAGGGCATGGTACGACACAGAATGTCGCATCAGTTTTAAAGGTTGTTCAAAAAGTCCCCAATTGATCACGAAGTAGCCCACGAAGCGAACTCGACATCGAATCTTGCGTTCACCTTCGGAGTCCGGTGCTCATGTAGGTTTGCCTACACTCCGCTCCTCCTCCTTCAGGTTCTCGCAACCTTCTCGGTGCTGAATCGTTAACTTTTTGAACATGCAGTATCAGAAAATAAAAATGTCCCCTCTTCGACCTGAAGAAAGGACAACATTTAGGAAGGATCTGTGCTCGACTGAGCTGCGGCCTGCAATAACGGTTGCAGGAGTCCTGGAAAGCGCGTTTCCAAATCATCGGATCGCAGGGTGAGAAAATGCTGTGTGCCCTGCACTCTGACCCGAATGACTCCAGCTTCTCGCAGGGTCCGAATGTGATGCGACATCGTTGACTTCACAACAGGTGCATGAAAATGACTGCACGGCTGCTCCCCGCTTCTCGCTGCTTCGGCAACAATCCCAAGACGGGTCGGGTCGCTTAACGCATACAATACGGAGGAAAGTTCAATATCTGACACCTGTGGATGATGTAAAATTTTCATACTGTAGTCTCCTTTTATCAGACTATCCATTGTATTTTAACACAGATCCATGATATATTTCTAATGTTCGACACCAATCGAACTTTAATGATTTCGTTATGTAACCCCTGCTGTTAGGCACGGGATTGACATCATACTACATTTTGCAAATGTTACACACCGTTTCTGAAATGTTGCGAAATACACATCATCACTTTAGGAGGTTTTTATGAACAACACCGCAACCGCATCATCAGGGGAACGGACCGGAATACAGGAAGGTTTAATTGTAAGCTTGCTTGGTTTCACCGTTGTACTCGTTGTTATGAATACAATGATGTTTAATCTGGCCCTGCCCAAAATTGCAGCCGAATTTATGCTTACATCCGTCGCTTCCTCATGGATTGTTACAGGGTATTCCATTGTATTTGCCATTTCCTCGATTACGTTCTCACGTCTATCGGATTTCATACCTATTCGTACATTATTCACGACCGGGCTTACGTTACTTGGTGCGGCATCCGTTCTCGGGTTCTTCAGTAATCATTTCATCATTTTGCTCATTGCACGTCTGATCCAGGCTGCGGGTGCTGCATCAGTTCCGGGGCTCGCCATTGTGCTGATTACCCGGTACATTCCACATGATCGCCGGGGTAAATCGATGGCTGTCATCATGTCCGCCAGTTCACTGGGTCTTGGACTTGGTCCCGTCATCGGCGGAAGTATTACCCAGTTCCTGGGATGGCATGATCTGTTTATCGTTACGGGGTTAACGTTATTCTTGATTCCTGTATTCTTCAAACTGCTTCCGCGGGAAACAACGCAAAAAGGTTCATTTGACCTGCTGGGTGCCGTGCTTCTTGCCATCGGTACTACGGGTGTACTGTTATTCCTGACTTCCCGTCAGTGGTACACGCTTGTTATCGGTGCTGCAGCACTGCTTCTGTTCTGGCTCCGAATTCGGCGCGCGGCAGATCCATTTGTTCAACCTGCTTTGTTCAAAGACAAAAAATATATGATGCTCAGCTCGCTGGGGATTGTATCGTACATCAATAACTTCTCAACGTTGTTCCTGCTGCCGCAAATTTTGGCACATCTATATGGACTGACCCCTGCTCAATCCGGGCTAGTCATCTTCCCGGGTGCAGTCGTGTCCATGCTGCTGTCCAACCGGATCGGCCGCATGATTGACCGACATGGCAATACGTTGCTTCTGAAATTTGCACCATGGTTGCTACTTGCTGCTGCCGGATTGTTCGCCTTATTTGCAGACAATAACATCTACGCCATTATGGCTGTTTATGTCCTGCTCAGCGTTGGCTTCTCTTCCCTAACCACCAGCGTGTCCAATGAATTGTCTGGCAATCTGACCATGGATCAGGTGGGCGCAGGTATGGGACTGTTCCAACTTAGTCAGTTCTTCAGCGGTGCCTTCAGCGTTGCTGTCACTGGTGTAGCGTTAACTGCGATGCAAAACATGCCGCTATCCTCAGCTTACACTAATATTTTCTGGGGCATGACTGTGGTCGCAATCGCATCGGTTATTTTCTCTCAGGTGTATCTGAGAATGCAGTCACGGAAAGTCACAGAAACAAGTAACCGGATTTAACATTATATTTAAGCAAAAGAAGTCAGGAAGGGACCCTCGGGTTCTGAACCTGGCTTTTTTCTATCCCATTTTTCTGTGCATGTGTCAGCTGCCCTCTCCCACAAACACAAAACAGCCCCAAGAATGCGTTCATCACGCTCCTCGGGGCTATTATTTTACGGTTGATCAACTTCTATATTCTTCTACACTGATTATACTATTCAAACAGGTCCAAACGAAGACGTTTCAGACTTGTATGTTTGATGTACCACTGGCCGTCGATTTTGACAAAAGTCTCGTGGTAGTGCCCAAATCCGTGGAAGGATTTGTTCTCATTGCCCTCCGGGAACGTGACCCAATCTTCCATTGGGGAGATGACCTTTGCTTCGTTCTCAGATACAAATTCAACTTCGGCGCTATGAACATGATGCACAGTTACGGCAACATCCACAAGATCACGGAATACTTGTACGATCGTATCACGGCCTGTTAATACCGGAATTGGATTGCCCTCTGTGCTGAAATCGGCCACTGCATCCGGAGCAAACACATCACCCAAGGTATCCCACTGCTTCGTATCAATATAGCGGCAATAACGCGCCTTGGTGTTCCGAATGTTTTCCAGCGCGAGCAATTGTTCCAGTCCTGTGATCGTTGATTGGCTCATGTGTTGTCCCTCCAGAGATGTAAAATGTGATGTAAGATTAGGATCATGTATGTATGCATACTATACCTTCCTTATTGTACCATTCGCCTTCTATTAGGTACAACGATACAAAAAAATCTTTCCTTACCTCTCGCGAGGTTGGGGAAAGATCACTTCTAGTGCAAGTTACAGGGAATGTGCACCCTTCATCTGGGAAGCCAGTTCTGACATTTTTTTATTGTTCAAAAAACTTTCCATCTCTTCTTCCGCCTGCACCATCACCTGCTGGATCAAACAGCCTGCGTTATGATTCTGGGAACATTCGAACAGGGACGCCTGACCTTCAATCGCATGAATGATCTCCAGGAAAGAAGGGTCCGGATTTTTACGACTAAGTCGGTAGCCACCATTGGCACCAGAAGTAGATTCAATCATGCCCGCCTTAACCAATTTGGTCAAAATTTTGGACAGGTAGGTTGGTGATACCTTCTGCAATTCTGCAAGTTGGTGTACACTAACCAGCTGCTCAGGGGCAGTACTTACAAGATGAAGCATCGTATGCAAAGCATAATTTGTCGCTTTTGAATATTTCATGAGGGCACCTCATTATACACGGATTTAATTTATCCATAATAGACTTGATTGAGCTCTCTGTCAAACCACTATACCTAAAGCGCTGACAACATCGAATGGATACGGGTTAATTGTGATACAATCCGCGGTAATCCGTAGGTGTCATCCCCTCATGCGCCATGAACTGGCGGTTAAAATAACTGGCATTGGGATACCCCGCTTCCTCCGCTATTTGTCCAATGTTGGCCGTAGGCCGTTCGAGTAACCATTGCTTCGCCATCTGTAATCGTGAACGAGTGATAAATTCCATAGGCGTCATCTCCACAGCACTCTTGAACATTTTGCAAAAGTAATACGAACTCACACCTGCGAGATCCGCCCAGTCCTGTAACAGGAAAGGTTGACAGGCCTCTTGCTGCATCTGTGGAAGAAGTGCAAGAACCCGACTCTCCGCCTTACTTGTGGTACGTGTACTCTTTAAAGGTACTGCATGCTGCACGAACTCGGCGAGTACGGCATAGGTCAGTGTGGATAGCTGAGCCGGACGCAGCATGGTGTTCTGTTCCGCTTCAGTGAGCAAGGCCAGATGAGCCTCTTCCCAAGAGCTGCGTTGCCGCAGTGTCCATAATAGATTGCGATGTAACCCCCGCTCGATCATATAATCATGCAGACGTTCACCGTAAAAATGAACCCATCGTACATCCCACGGATCATCTTCACTACTATAATAATGCTGTCGCTGCTGCGGGAAATATAGAACCGCCTGACCTGCACGAAGTTCATGCTCCACCCCGTCCACTTCCACATATCCCTTGCCCGAAGCGACGTAGTGAATATTAAAGTTGTTCAGTGCACCTGCCTCCCGTAAGACGGAATGCTGGACGTGGTCCATATAATGTCCAACGGACTCGGGATAACAAAAATATGGAATATCCTGCAGGGTAAGCAATACGGTTTGTCTCATCATAGCCGGTTCTCCTTGATCAACAATATTGTGTTAACTAACCTCAATATATTATCATTTTAATTCATTGGTCTATTCTTTATAATCACAATATACATTTATGCACAGGAGGATACAACACATGAATTCAGTTCAAAAATTGCGTTGGGGCATTCTTGGTAGCGCTAGCATTGCTGTGGAATCCGTCATTCCAGGCCTGCAGCAATCCGAGTTGAATGAAGTAACCGCGATTGCCAGTCGAGACGAAGATAAAGCCAAACAGACGGCCGAACAACTTGGGATCGACAAGGCTTATGGCAGTTATGAAGCTTTGCTCGCTGATGATTCTATTGATGCCGTATATATCCCACTGCCAAATCATCTGCATCGGGAATGGACGATCCGGGCTGCTGAAGCAGGCAAACATATTTTGTGCGAAAAACCACTGGCTCTGACAGAGCAGGAAGCTCAGGAGATGGTTCTGGCTTGTGCAGATGCAGGTGTACATCTGGCTGAAGCATTCATGTACCGCCATCATCCACGTTATGAGCAGATCAGGGATATCATTGCCAGCGGTGAGATTGGTGAGATTCGTGGTATGCACAGCACATTTTCATTTAATAACTCCAATGCATCCGGCAATGTCCGCTTTCGGAAAGAGTGGGGTGGAGGTGCACTGTATGATATCGGATGTTATTCCATCAGCGTAGCACGTCTGCTACTTGGTCAAGAACCAAGTGCCGTTACCGTGATTGGCATGTTCTCTCCACAGCATGATCAGGTCGATATGATGGCTTCCGGACTGCTGGAGTTCGATAATCACGTTGGCGTGACGTTTGACAGCAGCATGTGGGCAGCCTTCCGCAACACGCTGGAGGTATTGGGATCCGACGGGATTATAGAAGTCCCTTCCGCATTTATCAGCGGACAGGACCGCAGTTCCAACTTCTATGTAACGGCTGGTGGTGAACGCAGAGAGATTGAAGTCCCGCAAGTGAACCACTACTCATTGCAGGGAGATGATATGGCACGTGCTGTACTTCAGGGCAAGGATCTGCGCTTCGCCCCTTCCGATGCAGTAGCTAATATGAAAGTACTGGAAGCTTGCCTTCGTTCAGCGGAAGAACGTACACGAATTACACTATAATTGAGAGGATGAACTGACTTATGGAATATATCGAAATTGCTGGTGCAGGTAAACGTGTCTCCAGATTGATTAAAGGAACCGATTATTTCGTGCATAATGCCTACGATAAAGCAGCTACGAACATGGATGCTTTTCTGTCGATTGGCGGTAACACCGTAGATACAGCACATATCTATTGTGGTGGACAGAGTGAAGAAGTCCTTGGTCGTTACATGAAAGAACGTGGTAACCGCGACCAGATCGTCATTCTCACCAAAGGCGCGCATCATGACCAGAATGGACCACGTGTGAACGCTGATGCCATCCGCAGTGACTTGATGGAAAGTCTGGAGCGTCTTCAGACAGATCACGTAGAGATGTATGCCCTGCACCGGGATGATCCCAATACCCCTGTCAGTGTCATTCTTGAAGCATTAAACGAACATATTGAATCCGGTAAAATCGGCGCAATTGGCGCCTCCAACTGGACTTGGCAGCGACTCGAGGAAGCCAATGCGTACGCTGCGGCAAACGGCTTGAAGGGCTTCACATTCAGCAGTCCAAATCTCAGTCTCGCCAAAGCAAACGAACCTTTCTGGGAAGGTTGTGTGTCAGCAGATGCAGAGACGCTGGCATGGCATGACCAAACCAAGCTGCCCTTGCTATCCTGGTCCTCTCAAGCGCGTGGTTTCTTCACTGGACGATTCACACCTGAAGTTCGGGATAACGAAGACCTGGTGCGTGTATTCTACAGTGATGGCAACTGGGAACGGTTGCGCCGGGCTGAACAATTGGCTAATTCGAAGAAAACATCACCTATTCAGATTGCACTCGCTTATGTATTGAATCAAACGTTCCCAACCTGTGCCCTGATCGGTGCCCAGAATCAGGCGGAGCTGCTGTCCTGTGACGAAGGTTCCCGCATCACGCTGACTCCTGCTGAAATAACATGGCTGGATCTGGGCAGTGATGTACCGGCTGGCATCTAAAGAAAGTTAATCATTATATCATTAATTTTAATGACTCTAAGGGGCTGATATTACGCGGTAGCGCATAATATCAGCCTTTTCTGTTATGCAAAAGCGATCCACTATTGTAAACCCTATTGCACAATTACCGTATCCCTGTTCACGTTCCCCCCACTTGCCCGGGAACAAATAAAGAAGGACTTACCCCAGAACACTTCTCTGAAGATAAGTCCCTTATATCATAGATTAAGCCATATAGAATGTTAGAAATTGCACTGTCATTCGTATGGATTACAGTTTAACGATCTGACCTGTTTTCTCGGATTCGAATGCTGCCAAGATCACTTGCAGGGAACGCAACCCCTCTTCTCCGGAAATCGCTGGAGGGGTTTGAGTTACAATTGACTCTACAAATGCGTCAATTACACCACTCGGCACTTGTTTCTCGTTGGTAGCCATGGCACCAACTTTGTACGTCTCAACTGTGCCATTGGTCAGTTCAACGATAACTTCATCGCCTTCAACTGTTCCGATCTTCATGACACCATTCTCGCACCACAGAACAGTACTGTTGTCTCCAGCTCTGTATTGTGTCCAGCTCGCTACCAGCGTTCCGATCGCTCCGCTCTTCATGCGCAGCAAACAAGTTGCGTTATCGTCAACCTGAGTACCTTCCTTGTGCAGTGTGCTGATAAAACCAGCCACTTCAGATACTTCATCATTCAGCAAGTAACGGATAAAGTCTGATTTGTGCACGCCCAGGTCACCCATAGCGCCCATAATAGCTTCTTCTTTACGGAAGAACCAACTTTCAGCTCCGTCCACACTCCATCCTTCCGGACCTGGGTGACCGAATGATGTACGGAAATTCAGAACTTTTCCAAGTCTGCCGGAGTCGAGAATTTCTTTTGCTTTTACGTGAGGAGGCATCAAGCGCTGGTTGTGTCCAACCATCAGATACACGCCATTTTTCTTGGCAGCTTCGATCATTTGCTCGCCTTCTTCAGTGGATACTGCCATTGGTTTCTCAACCAATACATGCTTGCCTGCATTTGCAGCAGCAATCGCCATTGGGGCATGCAGATAGTTCGGTGTACACACACTAACGGCATCCACCGTTTCGTTTGCAAGCAATTCCTCGTAATTGGAATACGCTTTACCGCCGTAAGTCTCGGCCATCTTCTCCGCACGCTCCACAATCGGATCGGCAAAAGCGACAAGTTCTACGTTCTCATTGGCAACGTACTCTGGAATATGTCTGCGCTCGGCAATGGCTCCACAGCCGAATACAGCAACTTTAATTTTACTCATGTACATAAGTCTCCTTTGACAAATAGATTAGCATTTTTCATGGTTCGATGGCCCATTAGAATTGGTTCAGGTAGTTTTCTTTCAACCAGTTGTAGCTGTTGGATACGCTCTCAAGCGGAGGGTTCTGACATACGTCTTGTTCCACGATCAGCCATTCTACACCTGCATTCGTAGCGCCTTCAATAACAGCTGGCAGGTCAACCGAACCTTGTCCCAATTCCAGTGTTTTCATCTGGCCCTGTTCGTCTTTGCTGAAGTCCTTCAGATGAAGCAGCGGCAAGCGACCCGCATATTTATTAATATACTCGATCGGATTTTGTCCCGCAAATTGTACCCAACATACGTCCATTTCCACTTTTACCGCTTCCGGTGATGTTTGAGCGAACATGGCATCAAAGGCATTGGCATCGCCAACCTGGCCGTGGAATTCAAAGTCATGGTTATGGTATCCGAAGATCAATCCTTGTTTCGCTGCTTCAGCTCCATATTGTTGTAACTCAGCGAATAGCTTGGTCCAACCTTCTGCATTCTCAGGACGATCTTCTGGCATCAGGTAAGGACAAATGATATATTGTGCACCAATTGTTTTCAGGTAATCGATTTGTTTTTGCAAGTCTTCGCGCATCGCATGTAGTGAAACGTGGCTGCTGAATCCTTTCAGTCCAAGTTCATCTAGTAGCGCTTTCATTTCCTCAGCTGGAATATCACCATATCCGGCAAACTCCACACCTTCATATCCAAGGGCCGCTACCTTACGCAACGTACCACGAAAATCTGCTGCAGTTTCATCACGGAGTGTAAACAATTGCAAACCAATATTAAGTTTTTTCATGTAGGATACACCTCTGTTCTCAAATTTGCTTTCATTGCTCTATCTGGTATCATCCTAACGCAAAACAGGCTAGAATGAACATATACAATATAGTCAGAACATGAACTATCTGATCAAATTTTATTTCCATCATTTTGCATCTATTGAATGTAGCCCATTTGAATGCATGCAGGATGTACATATTGGGGGATTTTATCTTTGGATACGTTAGAGACATCTGTACTGATCTGTGACTACTCATACCACTATAAGGCGTTCACACATAATATGAAGGGCGAGCTGCAAACCTATCTGTTCCGTCTGCAGACTGAAGGCTCGTGCAAGGTGTATGTACAGGATGAGGAATTCAGGATGACAAGCGGGGACTTGCTGCTCTTAAAGCCTGGTGATGACTACCATCTCGTTGTAGATGAACCACATAAGGAAGGACGCTTGTCCAGCGGAGATTATTATCTGTTCTGCGAGGGCAGCTGGATCGAAAACTGGTGGAAAAGGCAGCATCGATCTACCGTGAGCCGAATTGGACTTGATGATAAACTCATCAGCCTGTGGAGAAATATGTTACTTGAGAAACGTCGCGGACCTCTTGAGGAAAATGCGGAGCTAAAGGATGCGTTACTGCGCGGATTATGTCTGTATATCGACCGGGCAATTAAAGAAAATATTCAGACCGATCGGGCAGTGTCCTCTGCGCTGAAGTTAAAACGTTTTATAGAGGAGCATGCCACGGTTACGTTCAAGCTTGATGAAGCGGCACGTTATGCAGGACTCAGTCTGTCACGTGCAGTCCGTTTATTTAAGGAGCACTACAATCAGACCATGATTCAATATGCGATTGAGATCCGTCTGAATGCAGCGCTGGAACGAATGAAATACAGTGAAATGACACTGGAGCATATTGCCGAATCCTGCGGTTTTGCGAGCTACTCCTATTTCCACCGGGTATTCCGGGCGCACTTCGGTGTGTCTCCGGCGGAGTATCTCAAATCCAGACAGCATGAGCCTATCGATGATCTGGAGCATGTATGATATTCAGCATCAGAAACCCGTGACCTTAAAGAGGTTCATGGGTTATTTTTGATACGGTAAACTGTAATCAGCTTTTAGTGCGAATAGAAGTCAGACCATTTTTATAAGAATGAAGTTCAATTCAATATTTTTTTATGTGACTCCCACAGAACAAGACTGTACAATTATAGAGACAGTCATTTTACAAATTCATACATATACATTCGATTAACATCTATCATACTGGAGCGATACATATGTTAAACCACCAGCGAAAAGTCCTCATCATCGAGGATGAACCAGATATTTCGCGCATTCTGCGAGATTATTTAACCAAAAATCAATATGAAGCCGCCGTCGCAGCCACTGGACTAGACGGGCTTCAGATCATGGAGCTTATTCAACCAGACTACATCATTCTGGATATTATGCTTCCTGACATGGACGGGATTGAGGTCTGCCGAGAGATTAGACGGCGCAATAATATCCCCATCCTTATTCTGAGTGCCAGAGGCAGTGATACCGATAAGGTACTTGGTCTTGGCTTTGGAGCAGACGATTATATGACGAAGCCCTTTTCGCTCAGCGAATTGTTAGCACGGATTAATGCCCACTTCAGGCGTTATGACAGCATGACATCAGATCGGGACAGAACAGATCTACTGCATCTTGGAAACCTGGCGATTGATAAAAAAGCCTATAAAGTTACTTTGAACGGATCGGAAGTTTCTCTGTCCGCCAAAGAATTCGAATTACTTCATTATCTGGCAAGCCATAAGAATCAGGTGTTCTCCAAAGCCCAGTTGCTTGACGCCATTTGGGGATATGCAACCTACGGCGATGAAAATACCGTAACCGTATACATTCGCAGACTGCGTGAAAAAATCGAGGCAGATGCCTCGCATCCGACCGTTCTGAAGACGGTATGGGGTGTCGGTTACAAATTCAATTACGAATAAGTGAGATTGGAGGCTCCCACATGTCATTGAACAGCTGGTCCAAACGCTGGTTGTTAACAACACTTGGCCTTCTCATTATTATCGTTTTAAGTATCCTTGCACTGTCGATGATGCTGTTACAAGATCGAAATTCAGGCGAATCCAATCTGTCCCTGAATCAGGTTCGACTCAAGGTCAATCCGATCTTACTCGCTTTGGAGCAAAATCATCAGCATCTTAATGAACAAAATATTCGTGAAGACATACATTCCACCGCCAGAGAGACCGGAGTTCTACTTACCTATCTAAACTTGGATGGAAAAGTCATTCTGTCCTCCGACCCCACCTCTGAAGGAACGCAAGTTAATCTGCGTACAGCTCTTCATTATGATCTGCATCATGCCACGCAGGCCGCGGACGGTAATGATTTGCTTGATATTGCGTTTCCCGTGATGGACGGACCGATGGGAAGTCAGATCGGTAATGCCATCTTTTCCATCCCCCAAGCCATGGTTACGGTTCAGCAATCGATGACTTTTCCGGTTATATTGATTAGCGCACTCATGCTCCTGTCACTGATTCTGAGCTTATTTCTATTCTGGATGAAACAAAAACTGGACAAACACCTGCTCTCTCCCATCCATCAATTGAAGCAACATGCGGAATCTATGCTTAAAGGCAATTATGAAGAAAAAATTCAGTACAACCGGAACGATGAATTGCTCGAAGTATATGCCATGTTTGATCTCATGCGCACGGAGATTAAACATATGAGCGAGCAGCGTATTCAGCAGGAACAAGCACAAAAAGAACTCATCACCAATATATCTCATGATATTAAAACACCAATTACCACAATAAAAGCATACATAGAAGCTATTGAGGAAGGACTATGCAACGATCAGGAGACGCTGATGGAATATATGGGAGTCATGCGGACCCATACGGATAAAACGGCACGCCTTGTGGAGGATCTGCTGGTTCATGCACTTCGGGAATTGGGGCAGATTTCGGTGGAAACCCGTGAAATGTACAGTGGGCCTATACTGGAGACGATGTTGAAACCTATTGAACATGTTGTCCTAACAAAGGGGCTTATCTATAAAGGACCCAACTACATCCCCAATGTGTTAATCGCTATCGACCCCACTCGAATTGAACAAGTCATCTCCAATCTTGTCGCCAATGCCCTCAAACATACAGCTCAGGGAGATACGATACGTATAGACACGGAACTGGAATCTGGGCATTTGAAAGTGACCATCACCGACTCGGGTCAGGGCATACGTGTACAGGACATGCCGTTTGTTTTCCAACGTTATTTCAAAGGCCAGGCGAGTCATGCAGACCAACATGTTCAGGAAGGTACAGGGCTGGGTCTTTCCATATGCCAAAGCATTATTGAAGCACATGGAGGCCATATTTCCTTTACTAGTAAAGAAGGCCAAGGTACAACCTTCCGGTTCTATCTGCCGATCTGCTGAGCACCCTCCACAGCTGTAATACTTTATTCATAATTTGATAAGGCTTCCTCAACATCCCTCCTCTAGAATGAATCCTATACTGCACTCGGGAGTGATTCGACTTGTCCAAAAAAGTGATTATCCGTGCACAGAATCTGTGCAAAACATACAACAGCGGAAGTGAACAACATCATGCCATCCGTAATGTTGATCTTGACATCTATGAAGGGGAATTCACAGTCATCATGGGTAACTCTGGCTCTGGCAAATCAACCCTCTTATATCTGCTAAGCGGACTGGATCAGATTACAGCAGGTGAGGTCTATTTTCGCGACCAGCGGATTGACGCTTACAGTGAAAGCCAAATGTCCGACTTTCGCACCCGCCGGATCGGTTATATCTATCAGAGTATCAATCTGGTCCCGGACCTTTCCATCAAAGAGAACATTGCTTTACCGGGATATATCGCAGGAAACAAAAAGAAGGACATCCAATCCCGCGCTGCTGAGCTGATGAATGCCATGGATATTGATGGACAGCGTAACCGCCTCCTCCCAAACTTCCGGAGGACAGCAGCAGCGAGCTGCGATTGCACGGGCTTTGATCAATTCACCGGATATCATTTTTGCGGATGAACCGACCGGAAGCCTGAACATGGAACACGGCACAGCTGTTCTCGATATCCTTACGGACCTCAACCGGAAAGGACAGTCCGTTGTTATGGTGACGCATGATATCAAGGCCGCCTGTCGGGCAGATCGCCTGATCTACATTTTGGACGGCAAGATTGGCGGAATCCTTGAGTTTGACACTTATGACGAACATCAAATTCAGGATCGTGAAGCGATTATCTTCGCTTTGGTTACGGGGAAGGAATAACGATGGCTGTCATGTTTAAACTTAGCTTGTCGTATCTGAGTAGGAACAAAATACAAAATGCGTTGATTGCGCTGCTCCTGCTACTCTCGACACTTCTTGTATCTACAGCTATTGTCATTCTGGCGAACACAGGCAATCAGTTTTATGAAATGCATACCCGAACCCATGGATCTCATCAGATCCTGACGTTTGAAAAAGGGCTCAATGACCCTGACGCTGTGCACAACTGGTGGGCTTCTCAGGATGGAGCTCAGGTGTCCCCTTTGCTAACGTATCGTACATTGTCAGGCATCATTTTGAATGAAACTCACATCCCTAACATCTACCTGTACATGTTTAATACGCCTCCGCCGCCATGGGGTGTGGATGAACTAATTTTCTCAAGCGGGACGCCCAACACAGTTCCCGAACAAGGCTCCGTCTGGATTCCAACGTCCATGGCAAATACCTATCATATTTCGGTAGGTGATACCATTGGCTTCAAAACCGGCTCAAGTACGCTGAATCTGAATGTATCGGGCATTGTAATCGATGTACCATACGGGGCACCATTCTCCAATACAGCACGGGTCTGGATGAATCCTACCGATTATCAACATGATCTCGCGACACTTGCTGGCAACGAGAATCGTATGATGGGCATCCATTTTAACGATTACAGCATGAATTCGGTGTATTGGGAACGATACAATCGTGAGACAGGTATTCCGTTTCTAGAATCCAAAATGGAGTTCGAGGCCATTGCCTCTTTTTATCTGATCATCAATCAGGTTATTGGATTTATCATGATATTCATGGGTGTTGTCATGCTCTCTATCGCCCTGATGACCATCGGGTTTACGATTGCGGATGCCATCCTGGCCAATTACAGAACGATAGGAATCCTCAAATCCCTAGGTCTGACTTCCCGAAAAACGATAGGCACCTATGTTATTCAATATGCATTGTTATCCATCGTAGCCATTATCCCAGGACTTGCACTCAGTATATGGATATCTAAATGGATCATTAATATTTCTGTATCCTCTCTTCGAGTGGGGAATCAGAACATTCCAGTCCAAGGATTGTATGCGGCCATACTGGCCGGCGTACTTCTATTTGCTCTAGTGATTCTGTTCACTGTGTTATATGCCAAAAAGGCACGCAGCATACAGCCCGTGCAGGCTATTCGTTATGGTATGTCGGAGATAGATCACAGCCGGATGGCTGGCAAAATGAATTCGCCATTGGCGCACTGGATCGGGTTCACACAACTGCCTGTGACCGCCGTGCTTGGATTCCGACATGTGTTCAAAAACACCAAAAGCTCTGTTCTAACACTCCTGCTAACCACCATGGCTTCCTCCGTACTTGTTCTGGGTTATGTTCTGCTGACCAGTATAACCGGAATTGAACAGACAGCAGCTAAATGGGGGTATGACAATGCCAATATCGCAGCAGTAGTCGTGAACAAAAGTAACTTTCCAAAGACTGAATTAAAACAAACGTTAGAAGAGGATTCAAGGATTAACAATACAGGCTGGCAAGGGAACACAACGGGTGTAATTAGCCCGGAGTCTTCGGCAACAGTAGAGGGCCAATCCATCAGTCTCAACTTGAGTGTACTGGACGGGAGTTATCAGGAACTTGGATTCGAAACGTTAAAAGGGGTTAACCCACAACATGCGAATGAAATTGCCATTGGTGTAAGTGTAGCCAAAACATCAAATAAAGATCTCGGTGATCTTATCGATATCTATATTGAAGGAGAAAAGCGTACCTTCCTCATTACAGGCATCTATCAGGCGATCGCCAACATGTCTGTCTCAGGCAGAATCACCATTGATGCCATGAGAAGTGTAAACCCCGGTTATAGTGAATTTGATGTTATCTTCATCAATGTGAACGATATCGCACAAGCGGGTAAGGTTGCCTCGGAATTAAATGAGCAATTTAAAGATTTTGCTTCGGTAGTCACTCAGAAGACATTGCTTGATTCGGTTTACGCGGAAGCCGCTAACATCCTGATCTATCCGATGAGCCTGATTGGATTGCTGTTTATCATTGTGACATTCATCATTATTTTCAGTACCTGTAGAATCAATATTCGTAAAGAAAGCAGAACGTACGGGATATACAAATCGCTGGGAATGACATCTCGCCAAATCCGGTTGTCGCTCACCATGGGAATGTTCATACTGTCCTCCGTGGGAGCCATACTGGGTATTTTCGTCGGCGTATATCTGCTGCCTCTTCTACTCGAAATGGTCCTTTCCGGTTATGGTATCGTACAACTTCCACTGATCCTGCATTGGGGTGGAATGGTACTGTTCACCTGTCTAAGCATCATTGCAGCCAGTCTTGGCTCATGGTTCTCTTCGCAAATCATTCGGGAAGCATCCCCACGTATGCTGGTTATCGAATAATGTAATAAGGATGCCTTAACACAATAAAACAAGCCCTTCCATACCTCTATAGGAGGTGGAAGGGCTTGTTTTATTGATATGAACTATTTCCGCCACTTCTTCGCAAGTTCGCCAATCTGATGTGGCGTAGTTCGGCAGCAGCCGCCAATAATTTTTGCACCCGCAGCAACCCACTGTTGCGAAGCATCTCTCATACTGCCACACGTTCCCTGTCCGCTCCACGTCTTCGTTGCTGCATCGTATACTTCTCCCGAGTTCGGATACACAATAACAGGTTTATCGCTGGCACGGCTGAGAATACTTACGGCTTCTGTCACCACTTCCATCGGAGCACAGTTTAGGCCAATCGCCGTAATCTGTGGCTCGGAACCAAACGTCTGTGCACATAACTCAAGCGGTGTGCCCTCGCTGATGCTTGTCCCGTCTTTTAAAGAAAAAGATAACCAGGCATATGCATGAGGAAACTCCTTCAGTACATCAACCAGCACCTGTGCTTCCTGCAGGGAAGGAATCGTCTCAAACGCCAGAATATCAGCACCCGCTTCAATCAGCGCCGCCATACGTGGACGGTGAAATGCGGCAAGCGTCTCATCCGACACGCCGTAATGTCCCACATACTCTGAACCATCCGCCAGATAGGCGCCGTACGGTCCAACGGACCCGGCAATAATTGGACGTGGACGAAGACTGTCTTCTTCGCGATCCCCTGTACGATCTGTTATATGCTCCTCATTCTCCACGGTCTCGGAACGTACCGAAGGAACTCCTATAAGCCGACCTGTCGAGCTTTCTCTCCCTACTAAACCGTCCTGCACTTCTGCCCACACGTCATCTCTCGCCTGTGCAGCCAGTTCCACCGTCTTGCGGATCAGCTCCAGTGCTGCCTGTTCATCAATCCCTCTCTTGCGGAAACCATCCACCGTCGCCTGATAACTGGATGTAATCGCACAGTCGGCTCCTGCTCGAAAATAATCTGCATGGACCTGAACAATAACATCCGGATTCTCAAGCAACACACGAGCAGACCATAGTGGATCATCGAGATCACATCCATGCTGTTCAAGTTCCGTTGCCAGCGCTCCATCCAGAATCATGACCGGATGTTCACGCAGGATCTGTTCTATGGGGTTAGTCTGTTGTGCTTGCGTCATGTACTTGTCCTCTTTTCTTATTCACACGTTCTGTCAGATAATAAGCAGCGTAACATACTGCGATAAACGGAACCCCACAATACAGCGCAATTCGCTGTGTCGGGTCAAAGGCAATACCTATGCATGAAGCCAGGCATAATATAAATGAAACAATTGGTACCACCGGATACAGTGGTGTGCGGTAGACCAGATCTTTGACCGCATGTCCTTCCCGGATATATTGTCTGCGGAACATGTATTGGGAGGCACTGATGCTCATCCATACCGCAACGACAGCCAGACCTGAGATGGAGACCAGAGTAATATACACGGTACCTGGTGCAATGATGCTGGACAGCAAAGCTAGTGCACCACCCACCATACTGATCAGAAGTGCATTCAGCGGTACCCCGCGTTTGGTCAGTTTGGCAAACCACGGAGAGATTGTTTTTTATCAGCCAGAGACCAGAGCATCCGTGAAGATGCATATAGGCCCGAATTGGCAGCAGAGAGAATCGCCGTTAGAATAACAAAGTTCATAATGTCTGCTGCATAGGGTACTCCCACCCGCTCCATTACCGCTACAAACGGACTTTCCAGTACACTGGCATCCGACATGGGCAGCAAGGCCGACAAGATAACAATCGTTCCGATGAAGAAAATAACCAAACGCCACAGCGTTGTATGAATAGCCTTTGGTATCGTCTTTTCCGGATTCTCCGTCTCACCGGCGGCAATGCCGATTAACTCGGTGCCTGAGAAGGCAAAGTTTACAGCAAGCATAGTCATCAATATCGCTGTAGCCCCATGAGGGAACCACCCGGATGCGGTAATATTCGATAGAAATGGTGCCGGTTCAGAATCCGCCATGGGAATGATACCAAACATGGCTGCGCCACCGATAATAATGAAGATTACGATAGTCACTACTTTTACAGATGAGAACCAGAACTCGGATTCCGCAAATAATTTCACTGTTAAAGCGTTGAACAGAAAGATCATCAGTGCAAAGAGCGCACTCCATATCCATACGTTGACCGATGGGAACCAGCGCTGCATCAGCAATCCGGCGGCTGTGAATTCGGAGCCAAGCGCAACAGTCCAGGTTAACCAGTATAACCAAGCCACCGTGTAGCCTGTTGCCGGTCCGATATATTTGGCTGCATAACTATGAAATGCTCCCGTCTCTGGCATATGAACAGACAGTTCACCAAGACAGAGCATCACCAGATATACAACAATGGCTCCGATCAGATAGGACAGAATGGTTCCCAGTGGTCCCGCTTGCTGAATCGTGTAACCTGAGCTGAGAAATAATCCCGTTCCAATGACTCCTCCTAGAGAGAGCATGACCACATGCCGTGCCTGCATTTTCCGCTGAAAATGCCCTTTGTCGTTGTTGTTCTCCATACCTGCTGCTCCCCTACTTCTTCATCCAGAAAAAACAAAAAGACCCACTCTGCCTAAAGAGTGCGCCGTTACTGACAAATAAAAACAAACGCTCCTATCTATCAGGCTTTCACCCGCTGGAATTAGCACAGTATCCTTCAGATCTGTTGCTGAGGTTTCTAAGGGCCAGTCCCTCCACCTCTCTGGATAAGAAAATGATTTTTTTATAAATATAGCGATCTATCATGAATGTGTCAACATCTAATACTAAATGCTTAACCCCTCGCTATTCGGTGGAAGACCCGGGATTGGTGATGGTGATTTTCACATCATACGTAATCGGCACAGTGCTAAAAATTTTGTCCCAATCATCTTTGACTTTCTTCCATGTTTTTGGATGTTTGATACGCAAGCTATCCCGAAAATCCGCAACATCCACTTTGTAGGTATGCTGCAGTTTGTATAACACCTGGCGAATCTGTTGTTCGGCCAGTTCAGAAAATTCTTTTTCTAGTTCTTTAAGATAATCCCCTTTTTCCTCTCTTTCGGGAGCACGCCAATCCTCCATCAGCCAGCCTTCGGATTCGACCTTTACATGGAATGAAATATCATTGCCAACCACCTTGGGAATTACTTTTGTTTTCTTCTTTTTCATTTCATATACAACGGTGAATCCCGCTTTGTTGTAAGTCTTCAAGACGCCTCCTCTTTCCTTAGGCTTGAGCCACGATAAACCTTCCAGATCCGTTTGACTTAGTTCTCCAATAAACTTAGTTGTTTTCCCATCGAATATGCTGCCACCTGAGAACTTGCCCTCTCCATTGGAGTACAGTACATTCTGGAGCAAGAAACTGGAACCAGATTGCATTTGGGCATCTAATTTGGAGAGCAAAACAGGGTCCAGGATTTTGTTGGACAAGTACGAATTACCGGTAATACCTGTCAGATAAAATGCTGGAATCCGGGAGGGATCATCCGAAGTCAGGACATCCACGGCACGATGATGACTTATCAGTACCAGACAATTTGGACGAATATCGTTATCCCGAAGTACAAAATCCAGCAGCTGGTCCAGACCATACTTTTTGGCGATATCCTTGGAGACAACGATGACCTTTAGATGATGTCCGATAAGTGGACGATCTCGCCTTAGTGCAAACTGACGAAAGATTTGCAGCAAGGAATCTCCTGTAAGCTGTTCATTGGAATAGGAAGTCTTTCCCGAAGCAGGTGAACCGGATTGTCCGCCCTGTTTACTGTTCGAACCGCCCGTGCCAGGAGCAATCTGCACCGTAGCCGTTAAATAATTATTCTTTGGATACTTTCCTCCCTGAGAAGCGATGTCCTTCTCAAATTCTGTTTCTTTCGCGATATCGATCCCGAGACCAACATAGACACTTAGTTCCTCGATCTCCCTACTGCTCCAGCATCCAGATATTATCAGAAGGACGGACAAAGCAAAAGCTACACGTAAAAGCATAAAAAAACGAATCATGCATGCTTGCCTCCTTTTTGCGAATCAGACTTATTATCAGCAGCAACAGAGGTAAAGTGGCAAATAGAAGCACGGATAGATTGCCCAACATATCACCCAGTGCAAAGGTTTCATCCACGGTTTTCGGCATTAATGCCGTTATATATATTACTGGCAGAAAGGCGTACATGATGACCTTGATCTTCTTCGTACGAAACAAATCCCGAATACCCACCGAAGCGCAATAGTGTGTGATCGTGAAACTCGAGAAGATCTGCATAATCCAGATGACCAATAGCAGGGATTCGAACCGTTCAAAGATCAAACCTTGAATCTCGAAGCTTCTTACGAGATCCAGCGTGGGCCAAGTACGTGTTTTGATGCCGTCGAGCGACAGACTGCCTACAACCATCACTACAGTAATCAGATAAATCATAGTCGATATGATGATGCCCCAGCTCATGGCTACATTGCTCTTTTTGGGGTTTTTCATATAAGCAGTCATGACAAACATGACTTCGTACCCCGTGTAAGCCAGCAGTGAAGGTTTCAACCCTTTGAGAATTGGCGTGATACCCTCGCCGAGTACGGGTCTCAGATTGCCGATCTCAAATAACTGATTACTAAGCAAAATTTCAATCACAAATATAATCAGTGTAATCGGCAAAATAATCTCAAATACACGCACAATAACAGCAAGTCCGCCTGAGATCAAATATATGCCAATCCACATAAACACCATCACAATGGCCCATGTCGGAGTACGCTCTAGCAAATACATGCCTGTCACTTCAGCCATGACCCTGATTTCGAATGCGGCAATCACCATAAAATACATAATCATGGCGAATCCCAATATGTAAGCAATCCAGCTCCCCGTAATCTCACGGGTGAACTGGAACACTGTTTTCTCCGGAAATCTGCGACACAGGGTAACCAGAATAATTCCGACACCCGTGATAATTAGTCCCGACAGAATGATGGATATCCAGACATCCGGTGTTCCGACAGCTTCACTCGTCGTTCGAGGGAGGGTCAGAATCCCTGCGCCAAGCATGTAATTAACTATAATTACGACGGCCTGCCTTGTGCTGATACTTCCTTCAGAACCGTTCACTTCATCCCACCTCATACCTCGTGATTTACTTCATTTATTTTTTTCGGTCTTTATCTATTGGACTAGACATCTCGGGACGCTTCCTCATCATATTTAGTGGAGCACGGATAATGAAATCCTTCCATTCCCCAAAGTGATAAGGGACAGCCGGTGCCGCATAAGGCACGCCAAAGCTTGAGAGTCTCGCGAGATGGGTACATATGAGGAGAAAGAACATAACCACGCCAAACAATCCAAGCACAGCCGCGCTAAACATGGCAGCAAATCGCAGAATTCGCAGTGTTATGCCTGCACTATAGACGGGTATTGTAAAAGAGGATATGGCGGTAACCGCAACAACGATGACCAGGAATTGGCTTATAATTCCTGCTTGTACGGCCGCCTGGCCGATAATCAAACCTCCAACGATACCCATCGCGGGGGCAATCGGCTTAGGTAGACGAATCCCTGCCTCCCTCAGAATTTCAATTGAAAGTTCCATGATCAGTACTTCGATGATTGAAGGAAACGGCACTCCCGTCCGCGTTTCAATGATCGTCAATACAAGCTTGGTTGGGATAAGTCCCGGATGGAACGAGATAAACGAGATATAGAGCGCAGGAGCTAGCAAGGCCAGCATGGCGGCCATAAAGCGCAGTATTCGCAGGAATGTTCCAGGAATCCAGCGTTCATAGTAATCCTCCGGAGATTGGAGCAACATGCTAAACGTCACTGGTACGATCAGTGCAAATGGCGTTCCATCCAATAAAATGGCCACTCGTCCTTCCAGCAAAGCACCCATCACCCGGTCCGGTCTTTCCGTATTCAGTACCTGTTGAAAAGGACTCAGCGTACTATCTTCAATGAGCTGTTCGACATACCCAGATTCCAACATGGAATCCATATCCATCTCTTCAATTCTCTTTCGGACTTCAGCCACAAGGTTGGGATCAGCAATGTCCTGAATATAGGCAACAGCCAATTCTTTCTTTATCCGTGAACCTACCTCAAACTTCTGAATAAAGAGGCTCTGATCACTTCCATATCGACGTAAAATACCTGTGTTATCACTTAACTGTTCTGTAAAACCAATCCGGGGACCACGGAGCAACCCCTCTGACACTGGTTCATTCACACCACGAGTTTTGATCTTATGAGCTCCAATTAACAGCGCCCCCGGCAATCCATCGACCAACAGTGCATTTTTGCCAAAAAGCACACCAACTGCGACCTCTTGGAGGGACTTGGTCTCCTCAACCAGACTGACAGGTAATAATTGATCTTGCAGGTAGGCTGACAGTAAATGTGCATTATCCGGATGGAGGAAACCCTCCCGCTTAAGCTCTGGTACGCCTTCCAACATTAATGGTGTGATCAGGTGATCATCAATTAAGTCTTGATCCACCAGGCCTTCGGTATATATGACGGCTGCCCGTGTATTCGTACCTCTAATGGTGAATTCCCGAATATGAACGTCAGCATTTTGACCAAAGCTTTCTCTTACGCTAATCAGATCCGTATTGTACTTGCCGGTCATTTTAATATTGGCATAGTGGCCCGTTTCGGTTCCCTGACCCTGACCCGCGGTAGCAGGAGAAATATCTTTCGAGGATATGGAGGGTTTCTCGGAACGAGAGAAGGTTCCACGCTTGATGGCGGCATTGATCCACCGCATGGTTACTGTAATGCCGATCGGTATGATAAGGACCAAGAATGCCTGAATCCATATGGTCCAATCCGGCACGTAGGATACAATTGTTGACCACATGTTCCCACCCCAACATTTCTCTGCATGATGAAGCTGCAGGTATTCCCAAGTATTGTGTCCCCGTTTGATCACAATAATTCCCGTTTTTTGTGTACTAAACGACAAAAAAAGCGGTTCCTGTATTAGGAACCACTATTTGCTCTATAATTATACGATTCTGGTCACATGCTCCGCTTTGGCATCCAACAAGTGAGCTGAAGCAGCAATTGCTGTAAAATCATTCAATGCGATCTCAATCTGCTTCTGGCTCTGCTCCACATATTCTTCTACTTTTTTGGTACCGCCTGTGATATTACCAATCTCCTTCGTTATTCCGGTAACGCTATCACGAATCTCATTAATCGAACTCTCCACCATTGCGGATAGTTTCTTAACTTCCTTGGCCACGATATCGAATCCTCGTCCAAATTCTCCTGCATGTGCAGCCTCAATGGCAGCATTCAACGCAAGCAGTTGCGTCTGAGACGAAATCTCGCGTATCGTTCGTACCACGCCCTGAATCGATCCGGCCTGTTCCTGCAAATGAGTCAGCGTTGCACGGTTAGTAGCCGACACCTCTGAGATATAGGAGATACTGGACATTAACTCCTGACTGCGTTCAATGCCTACATCTGCCTGCCCATTTAGTTCATGAGACATCGTTTTCAGCTCATTCACTACGACCGAAATGTTGTTCTGACGGTTGGTAATGTTGGTGGCGATTTTGGAGACACCCAGTATCTTCTGATTCGTCTCATCGTACACCGGCATATATGTCGCCTCAAGCCATACGGAATTCCCCTTTGCATCCTTGCGTTCAACCTTGTCCTGGAAGCTGACACCATTAAATATGCTATCCCAAAAAGCATCATATTCCGGGGTATTCGCAAAATTACCGAAGCATAGTTGCTGATGCTTCATTCCATACATCTCATCTACCGTATATCCCATGGTCTGGGCAAAAACTTCATTCACATAAGTTACCCGTCGATCCATATCGAAACGAATAATAGCCAGACTTTTCTCCATCGCCTTGATGACCAGTGCATCGGTGACAACATCTTTCTTTTCCATAGCTAATATAGGCACTTGATAACCCCCACAGTTCATTCCATAATAGACAGCCTTTTAACTAGCAAACAACGATCACAATAAAATATGTATCCATCAGGTTCTAGTGGGCTCTACTATTGATACCCGATTTGCAGCATTTTGGATCACCTGTTGTTATTTATTTTTTCAAAAGAAAATCTGCTCCACCTCATCCACTGGTAATGGCTTATCCCATCCGTAAAAATGCCTCTGTATCTACTTTTACGTATCGTAACACAAAGCAAAGAAGCATACACTTCTGTATTTCTAACATTTTTTCTGTTTTTTAGTAACCGTTTAACCCCTATATACAAGAAAAACAGGACGATTCTTCGCGCATCGCCCTGTCTCTTATCCATTCTCATATTACTTTTTTCGTGGTGTCCAGCGCTTCGCTTTACTGTGATTTTGGATACTGTATGCCCGCAGGGTAGGAGATCAGCTCGATCAGCATTTACAAGAAAAGAGGGTCGATATAACCACCACTCCATACCAACATGACTCCCTTCTATTCATCAACCTCGCGGCAGCTTATCTCCATACCGACTGCGCAGTTCAGCAAGCCGTTCCAACTTGGACAGCGCACGCTCCTTCTGTATTAATCCCACAGCCAGCACCATCTGTTCCATTAACAGCAGTGGAGTCACCATGGAATGAAATTCTCCCAGTTCTCCTCTGCTAACGTAAAAAGACAACTCCGTCGCCAATCCATATAACAAGTCTTCCCGATCTGTCACAAGTATGGCCTTGCTTCCCGAATCAAGGGCATAATCCAGAATGACCTCTGCTTCAGGCAACAGGCGGGTGAAACACATAAGCATCACCATATCCTCTTGCTGCATATGCATCAACGATTCCAATAACTCATGTCCACCTCCAGCAAGGTGAATAACGGTCAATCCAAATCTGGACAAGCGGAATGACAACAGCTCCGCCAGACCAGCAGATGGTCCAGGTGCATAGATGTATACTCTTCGTGCTTCAGCGAGGATGGCAGCTGCCTGCTCCAGATCCCCTTGCTTCATATGGGATAATGTCTCCTGCAAATGGCTGACGGATGCTTCCAATAATTGAATAGGCAAGCTTTCTGTGTCCATGCGGGACATGGTTTTGTTTAACTTCAACGCAGGTGTGGTGTCTTCGGACGTGCGGAGCCGGATTTTGAATGCTTTGGCATTGTCATATCCGACTGCACGCCAGAAACGGGATACCGTCGCAATGCTGACCCCCAGCCTGTCGGCGATCTCCTGTTCCGTCATGAATAAAATCTCTTCGGGATTACGTTCAACAAAGTCGGCAATTTTCAAATGGCCTGGCGATAGCTGTTCTTTTTGCGTAAACAAATTCATTCAGGATACACTCCCTTTCTCGCTCTCCATTTAGTATATCAGTGGACTGGGGACAAAGTGGTTTATCTATGTAATAAATTTTTCATAAAAATAAAAAGTTGTAATAAAAATTACAATTGATTTACAAATATCTTCTTTCCCGTTAATACTCTCCCCTAGACTTTGGCTATGAAGAATACCAACTTTCAGGGGGAATCTATCCATGAAGAAGATAACTGAGCGTTACACGCTGACGTCTTCACAGAAAATGATGGTTTTTGTGCTTTCCATGTCACTGTACGGCTTATCCAACATGTTCACAGAGCTTATTCCCAAGCTACAGCTTGGACCCATTGAATTGTCCGTTGAATACTTTGCTTTTATTCCGCTGACCCTCTG
This sequence comes from Paenibacillus sp. OVF10, assembly GCA_022836915.1. GTDB lineage: Bacteria > Bacillota > Bacilli > Paenibacillales > Paenibacillaceae > Paenibacillus. The sequence continues at coordinate 6,915,621 of CP094668.1, forward strand.
TATTCTGTTTCATCCCATGATTGCTGCGCTTGGTGCTGCCCTTGGCGAAGTCATTTTTGGTGAGTTGATGCTGGGGCAATTTGGTGGACTTGGTGAGCTCGAGAAATTCATTACTTTTTCCTTCGCTATGTACGTCGCAGGGCGTATGGTAAGTGATCCCCGTAATCGCAGGCAGGTTGGTATTGCAGCCATGACCGGAGTCATCATTCATCAATTTCTCAGTTCGCTGGTCGATATCGGCAAAGTATGGATCGGTGTGGAACAGCTTGAAGCGGTTCCGGGACTCGCTGAAAGTGTAGTTCTGATCGAAGGGGTCGGTTTCCTTAATGACGTACTGTTCTCGGGCATCCTCTTCGCTCTACTGCCAACGCTGTATCTGGTTCCCCTGCTCTATGGCAAAATTGAACCGCTGCTCGGAATCAAACCTCGCAATCCTGGCATGAAATATGAAGGCATTGGCTTCTTCAGTCCAAAGCTCATCCTGATCGGTGTGTTACTGCTCGCGTTGGCTTTCGGCGCTGAATCCCTCTCCGAGATGGACATTAATTTCGCGGTGTGGGAGACGGACTATGCAGATCAATACGGTTCTGCCTCCATCTGGATCAGTATTGGTACTGCGGCATTAATTGCCGTGGTGACACTCATCTTCATGCGGATCAGACGCAACAAGAACAACTCCATTTCAGATAAGGAGAACCGTCCTTATGCATAATGTAATGTCCCAATCTGTTTCTATTTCCGCACCGAAGTCCGCTATCTCCATTCAAAATGTGACTTTTACCTATCCCGGCTCGGAGGAGCCTGTTCTGAACGGGGCTTCACTTGAACTCCAACAAGGCAGTTTCACTGCAATCATCGGGAGCAACGGTTGTGGCAAATCAACGATGTGCAAATTGTTTAACGGCCTCATCCCCCAATTCTACACGGGTGACTTCTCTGGTGAAGTCCATGTACTTGGTGTACCTGCCGAAGGCCGAAGTGTTGCAGACCTGTCCAGAAAAATCGGTTACGTATACCAGGACTTCGATAATCAACTGGTCCGCCCAACTGTTCTGGATGAAGCCTGTTTTGCACCTCTGAACTATGGGTTACCCAACTATCGGGAGATGGGTGAACAGGCGCTCGCCAGGTGCGGACTGGATACCATTCACAACCGATACATCTGGGAATTGAGTGGTGGGCAGAAACATCTGCTCGCTCTCGCTGGTGCGCTGTCACTCAACCCGGATATTCTAATTGTAGACGAGCCGGTTTCCCAGCTTGATCCGCAGCATGCGAAACTGATCTACAAATGTCTGTCCCGATTAAATAAGGAATATGGCAAGACGATTATCGTGATTGAGCATCATACCGAATTTATCGCCGACTTCTGCGAAGATGTGGTCCTGATGGATAAAGGCCGTGTGTTGTGGAATCTTCCTGTCAAGGAGGGCTTGAATCAAATCGCCGATCTGGAGCGGCTTGGCATTCAGCCACCCGAGGTGACTCGTGCAGCTATTCAAGCGGATGAGCATTTTAAGGAAGGTGAATTATCCAGCGGTACACAGGATTCTGCAACTCAATATTGGTTCCCCATTACGGTGGATGAAGCCGTGGTTTACTTTGCACAACGACAATACCCGCAGGACTTACATGCTTCAGGCAAACGGAGAGATTCCGCAGAACATGCGTTGCAGATGCAAACTATGAACACGATCCAGTCTGCCATGGAGCAGAACGATGCAGCCGTTTCGCGGATATCGGGGGGCACACTGACAGATTCTACTGCGGCGCCTGTTCCCATTGTCGAATTTCAAAATACGCGGCTACGGTACAGAGGACTGGGAAAAAAGAGCATGAGGTTATTCGTGGCATTAACTTTTCACTGCATGAAGGAGAACGGATTGCCTTGGTTGGCAACAACGGAGCCGGCAAATCTTCACTGCTCAGACTCATGGCTGGAATCAGCTTGTCTCAGGAAGGCAGTGTCAGCGTTTTGGGCGAGGTTACCCATCGATCTTCTTTGGAACAGCTTGCAGGCAGAGTCGCGTATATTTTTCAGAACTCCTCCGAGATGTTCATCGAAGATAGTGTGCGCAAAGAAGTGGCGTATTTCCTGAAAACCCGTCGCATTCAGGAAGCTGACAAGCAGATCGCTCATGTGCTGGATCGCTTCCGGCTGACGCCACTACAAGAGCGGGATGCCCGACTCCTGAGCGGCGGACAACAACGGCGGGTTACCCTCGCCATCGGTGCAGCCATGAAACCTTCTCTCATGTTGCTCGATGAACCTACTGCCAATCTGGATCTTGCTACAAGGGAAGAGTTGATTGGTGTACTGAATGAACTCGATCAGTATGTGCGTACAACCGTCATTGCCACGCATGACATGCAACTGGTTACCCAGTGGGCCAGTCGGGTCATCGTACTCCACAATGGCCGGGTAGAAGCTGACGGCACCCCTGCCGAGGTATTCGCCGACGAACCCCTTCTGCGCCGATCAGGGCTTGCCCTTACGCAGATCATGGAGCTCTCGCATCGTATCGGATTGCCTGCACTTTGCCCTACAACCGATGCCTTTGTTGCAGGTCTGTTGAAGCAATCATTCACCAAGGAGGATGCCCGTCATGCAGCTTGTCCGCAACTGGTTTGACAAACTATCCATTGAACGCATACAGCTGGAGCTAATGAATACCGTATATGGCAGTGGTCATGCCAGCCTGTCACGGATTGACCCGCGTGCCATGCTGATTTGGTATCTCTTTTTTGCCATTGTACCCTGGTTTATTCATAACGGCACCGTGCTGCTCGGCATGTTCCTACTCATGGTCACCACCACGATTTTATCTCGGGCTGCTCCCTTTATTATCATCATTCTCTGCCTGGGGTTAATTGGTCAGGTGGGCTGGATGTTTATCATCTCGCTGTTCTTCGGAGGCAATTGGGAATCTGCATTCCCCCTGTTGCTGCTCACCCTCAAGCTGTCCATCGTCTCGCTGGCGAGTATCACCGTATTCTCGGGTATGGACCCGGAACGGATTGGCGATGGATTACTAGCTCTCGGCATGCCTGCAACATTCTCGTTCAGCCTTTCTTACGCTTATCGTATCTTGCCAGTGCTGTTCGGTGAGTTCCGGAATATCATGTTGTCCTACCGACTGCGGGGTCTTGTTCCTTCCCGGCATGGATGGCTCTACTGGCGGCTTGTCGTTTATTATATGAAACTGTTCGTCGTGTCCTTCTTCCCGCTCATGCTGGCTACAGCCAAACGCTCACGCACAACCGTTGAAGCACTGGAGACACGTGGCTTCTCTTACGGCATGAAGCATCCAGAATCCAAACGTCTGAAGCTGGCCCATCTAACAATCACCCCACGTGACATCGGGTTTCTCGCTGGATCGGCGCTTTATGTGGCTCTACTGTTCTGGTTCGGCGCACATTTTGAAATTTTGTAATTCATATACTTAACCATTCATGGAATAAAAGGAGTGTCATTATGCGCATTGATCTTCATACTCACGGCAAATTATCCAAAAACTCTGATTTCTCAATCGATTACTTCACCGAAATGGTCACGGAAGCGAAAGCCAGCGGGCTGAATGCCCTCGCGCTTACAGAGCATTTTAACACCCGTCACTTCTACGATGTCTATGAGACGCTGGATCGTCTTTACCCCTATAACGGAGAGTACTACGATGCAGGGGGACTTCGCATTTTCCCTGGGATGGAAGTGGATATTCAGGAGACAGGACATATTTTGCTGATTGGTCAAAAAGAACATATCCTCGCCGTCCGTGCCGGCCTGGAAAATTATACAGCCAAGGGGTCTTTCATCCCCTTTGCCGACCTGCTGGATCTGGCCGAAGCATGGCCTTTACTTAAAATTGGCGCACACCCGTTCCGCGAATCCACTCCGCTACATCAATTGGACCGCAACCTGCTTGGGCGTCTGGATGCATTTGACCTGAATGCCAAGGATATGTACAAAGTCGGTATCCAGACCTGTCGCAGTCAGGTCGAACCATTTGCCCAATCCCTTGGCAAGCCGGTTACAGCCGGAAGTGATACACACCAATGTTTGCAATACGGCAGTGTAACCAACGTGTTGGATCGTCCTTGTGCATCGGTGGATGAACTCAAAGAGCAGATTCTCACCGGAGCGTATACCATCGAAATCTCTGCCGATCTTCCCTTACGCGTCAAAGCCTCTGTAATGCTCAAGAAAGTAATGAAACGTCTCGCCAAGCTGGAGGCCACCAATCTGCAAGAGGTTTAGAAAGTGGAGCCACAGTTAGGCTCACCAAATGACTGAATGAAAGTCATCATGCACAAAGGCATGCTCACCAAGAGCATGTCTCTTTTATATTCAGACAAAATCCAATTCGGGTCATCCAAGGAGACACCGCCAGATTCAGGTTTCCAGAAGATCTACACGTTCCGCTCGTTCGTTCTTCTTATACTGAGTAGGCGACTCGCCCATCGTCTTCGTGAACAAAATAGTGAAATAATTTGCGTTCTGGTAGCCCAATATATGTGCAATTTCACTTACCTTCATGTCCGTTGTGGTTAGCAACCGCTTCGCTTCTCCCATTCTTCGATAAACAATATAACGAATCGGGGAATCATCATACTTGTCCTTGAACACATGAGATAAGTAATAAGGGTTCATATGAAAGTACGCAGCCATATCCTGAAGCTTCAGGTGCTGAAGGTAGTTTTCATCGAGAAAATCCTTGATCCGTACGGCGAGATGATCCGAATCTTGTTTTTGTGAGGCATTTGGTTGAGCTAACCGCTGAACAATGGCAAGCAGCACGCCAAGCAGTCCCTCACAGATCTTCTCGTAACCCGTCTTGTGATTGGAGGATTCCTCATACATGAACTCGAACAGCTCGCCAATCCTGCTAGCGTATTCTTTCGTTTCGATATACGGAGACGCATTTTCAGGAATGATGTGCTCTGTTTGCGTTCCATCCGAATAGATATTGGCTATTCCACAATAATAAAGACTGAGTGGGCATTCGGGTGAGGTACATTGTTCATGAATTACACCTTGGTTGTAGATTAACAGATCGCCTTTTTTGACCGTATATGGATGTTCATTAATCTTAATAACACCTTCTCCATCAGACACATACACCATTTCACTGATATCCTCATGCATGTGACTTGGAAAATTCCAATTGGGATTGCCGTTCACTTTTCCTATATATAACAATCTGGAGGATTCTTGTTTGCTTGTATCGATCATTCCTGTCTCCTCCTGCATCAGTGTCTGATTATTTTCTAGATGTATTAATATACCCCTTTTGCCACAGCAAGATCTATAATTTTTCAGAAAAATAAAGCAATATCTTTCATTGTCTTCCCTCTCCATTTTCTTATGATGAGTCATGCACCTTTAAATCCAACCCATTTCAAGGAGTTGAGGATAGATTGAAAAAGTTGATTTTTTATATGATCGCCATTGCAACAGGAGCTCTTCTAAGCTTTGAAGGTGCACTGTATGGCAAACTTGGAGAACAAGTTGGCACACTGGAAGCTGATTTCTATAACTTCTTCATGGGTGCGATTATTTCACTGATTCTGTTGATTTTCTTCGGTAGAGGAAATCTCTCTGCTATCACCAAATTTCCAAAGTGGAACCTGCTTGGTGGTCTGCTTGGGGTTACCTACCTGCTTACATTAGTCATTGGTGTTCCCATTGTGGGTGTAGGGATCTCCATGATTGCCATTGTTGTTGGGCAGATGGTGACCAGTATTCTGATCGATCATTACGGATGGCTGGGGAGCAATCGCAAAGCGGTAGGAAGCAAACGAATTGCCGCCTTGGTACTTATGCTGGGCGCGCTGGCTCTTACTTTATTCTAAAGGAGGATTACGATGGGGATAGGTTTATTGATTGTTGTTGTCACCTTAATTGGTGGAGCTGTACTTAGTGCGCAGTCCTCGATCAATGGTACGATTAGCCGAAATATCGGGCTGTTGGAAACCGTTTTTTTTACGTTTGCGTCAGGTACACTGATTCTGGCTGTACTCATTAATTTTTTTGGCAGTGGACATCTACTCGACTTGCTTCATGCGCCCAAATTACAGCTTTCTGCGGTTTTCCTTGGTTTCGGATATTTATTCCTGTCCACATTGGCCGTAAATAAACTTGGAGTGACACCTGCCAACCTTACGGCGATTGTAGGTCAGATTGTTGCCGGTTTTATCATCGATGCCATGGGACTTTTCGGTGGTGAATTCATTGCATTCTCTTGGCAGCGAGCTGTCTCACTTGTCCTGATGTTGGCTGCATTAGCTCTAATTTTCAGTGAAAAAAATGACCAAGCTCAAGCGGTAACGCTTAGCAAATAAATGAACGGTAGTGCCTGATACTTGATATCAAGTAACGTTTAGATTATGAAACTTTCTGGCTGTTCAAACGACCTTGCATAGAAACCGAAGAAAGAAGAGCGCATGATATCCATGGCTCTTCTTTTTTGATGTTTTTAAGTTAGTTACAGGTTTACATACCGAGTGCTTAACCGGGGGCCTGAACTCATTTTAAAAATCGTGCACAGTTACACACAGCTGAATCGCAATGCCAAATGGGTCCCGTACAATGCCATAACCTGGGCTGAATTCATTTTGCTCGTAAGGTACCAGTACCTTCACGCCCTCATGATGCATCAGAGAATGATACAGTTGATCGATTGTATTTTTATCCTTGGATTGAATACATAGTGAAGTGCTGTTCCCCAGCTGCCATGCTCTCTCCGTGTCCATTGCTTCTTCCGCAATCATGACTTTGTTGACCCCAATCTCCAGCACCGAATGTGTAATATACTCATCTTGACCGGCAGGGTACTCGAAACCTGGGTTCATCTCCTTCATCTCTTTATAACTTTTCTTGAATATCACCTTAGCGCCCAGAAACTCCTCATAAAAAGCAATGGCTGCCGCCGCATCCCCGTTCATCGACAAAAATGGTATCACTTCAAAATTCATTATATTGCCTCCTTGTTCCTATTGGATTACACTTATCACTATAACAACGAAAGGTGCCAATGCATGGCACCATTAAGAGGGTTTGATATGAAAAAATCAGAACGTATGAACCAGATGCTACGCTTCATTAATCAAAAACAACAGTTCACTCTGCAAGATCTCATGCAGGAGTTCCTGATCTCCAAACGAACCGCGTTAAGAGATATCGCTTCATTGGAAGAGTTAGGTGCGCCCATCTATGTCGAATATGGACGCTACGGCGGATATCGTCTGCTGCAGCAGATGCAGCTGCCTCCCATTTCGTTTAATACGGGTGAGCTTCATGCCCTTTATTTTGCGATGCAGGCTCTCCGCAGCTTCTCCAGCTTACCCTTTCAAGTCTCTTTCCGTACCATTCATGAGAAATTTATGAGCGCGTTATCCGACAAGCAACGACAGGATATTGAGAACATCCAACACCGGGTTTACTTCCAACATACCGAACAGATCCGCGACAGTGCACATTTGGAGTTTCTGTTGAGGGCTGCTGTTCAGAATATAGTGATCCAGATTACGTACGCTAATCAGCGTAGATCCTCTGATCAAAGGCCATCTTCTGCAAACACCAATATCCGCACCATTCAACCCATCACACTTTATGCCAGGAAAGGCTATTGGTATTGTCAGGCATATGATCTGCATAAACAAGCTTATCGTGTATTCCGCTGCGACCGCATCATTTCAGCCGAAACAACAGAGATTGAACCTTTAACTCATGTAAAGGAACTCTATTCACAGGATGCCCAATCTCTATGGAAACCATCGGAACAAGCAATTCCATTCAAATGCCTGATTGATGAAGCCGGGATGGAGCTATTCCAGCAAGAACATTTCCCATCTATGCAGATCATCGAGAAGATGGGATACGTGTATCTTGTCGGTTCGTATGAACCTCACGAGCTTGATTTCATAGTGAGATATCTTGCGGGCTATGGTAAATCGATTAAGATTATGGAGCCCTTCATCTTACAGAAAGCATTAAGGCAGTACTATCTGGACTTGTTGGATCATGTATAAAAGTCATATTTCTAAATCCATTTAACTTTAAATGCCTTTTAGCTCCTGCTCATGATCAATAACTTTTGAGCTTTTTTATTGCCAATAGCCAATTGAACGATAATCTGCAACACAATGATGATAGCCAAACCATAAAATGCTTGCACAAAGCTGCCTGTTAGATCGCGGAGCCAACCAATCGCCAGCGGCCCAAGTGCTCCAAGAATGTAGCCACCAGATTGAGTCATAGCCGACCAGCTGCTAGCTTCCTGAGCATTGTTTGTCTCATCAATTGGCAACATGAGTGCAATCGGGAACAGTCCACCTGCACCAATACCGAGCGGGATCGCCGCGAGCCACGGACTGACAGAGAGATTCAGCATCAGGACACCTGTTAACTCCAACATCGCACATCCAACAAGCCAGAAGACACGTCTTTGGTATCGGTGTACAAGCATGGGAATGAATAACGTTGAGGGCAGTGATATCAATGTAAATAACGTTTGGATGTTGCCAGCAGTCTCTTGGCTATATCCATGGCTTTGAATGGCTGGCGCAAGCCAGGCGGTTAATGAATAGAAGATCGCGGCCATCAGTCCGAAGAACAGTGTCAGCACCCATGCACGCCTGTTCTTCACCGGAAGTGTTGCATGAATGACAGACGAAGTTTGTCCGGATTGTCGCTCTGTACGCGCAGACCAAGCTAATTTTAACCAGATCGGCAATGCAATGGCTGCAAGTAATGCCCATGTAGCCAAAGAACCTTTCCAAGATCCACCTAGCGTATGCTGGAGCGGAACCGATAATCCCACACTAATGCTGGCCCCCATCACCATCGCTGTAGAGTAGATGCCGACCATGGCTGCCACTCGGTTAGGGAAATACTGCTTAATGAAGCTGGACAAAAGCGGCCCTGCCAATGCAATCCCTACACCTGACAGAAAAGAAGTGAACATCATCAACGGAGTTGCGCCTACGAACAATCGTAATCCCGTACCTATCCCAATAAGGATTAAAGCCAGCACAATGGCACCTTCGTTCCCCCACCTTCTACTTAGTCTTACAGAGAATGGAGCGAATATGCCCATACATAATACCGGTAGTGTAGTTAACAGACTGGCGGTCATGCCACTCAAACCCAGATCATTCTGTATGGTACTCATCAGAGGAGAAATGGAAGTAATCGGTGGTCTTAAGTTCAGTGAAGCAAGAATAAGCGCCAATACAATATAAAAAAGTTTCATTATGGATCACCTCATGGTAGTAGTATCGTTGCCTTCACCAAAGATCCCAATTGTTAATGACAAGATCTTCGGGTGGTGCACGATTAAGTATAGGATCATTAAAACGATTGAACAATACTATTGTTTCTATTAAAATGATTACTAAAACCAATGATTAGAGGTGAATTTATGGAGATTCGTCAAATGGAAAACTTTATTACAGTGTGTGAGGAGCTTCATTTTACACGGGCAGCTGAGAAACTTGGCATATCTCAACCTACGTTGAGTCAACAAATACGTGGGTTAGAGGATGAACTTGGTGTTCCTTTGTTTGACCGTGTCGGCAAAAAAATTGTGATGACCCAGGCAGGCACTCTGTTTCTGGAGCACTGTGTACAGATGATCCGGCATTTACAGAATACCCAAGATGCGTTGGCTGAATTTCGCAATGATCAGCGGGGACGATTGGTTATTGGTGTTCTTCCATCCGATTTGGATTACCGTATCACTCCGCTGCTCGTTGATTTTCATGCTCGATTCCCCAAGGTGCAATTGAAGGTTATCTCTTCGATCTATGTCGTAAATCAAGTGTTGGAAAATGAAGTCGACATCGGCATCGAGATCACGTCTGCCCCTGATAGGCGGCTTGTGCGCATTCCTTTGTGCAGTGAAGAATATGTACTCGTCGTTTCCGAGAATCATGATTGGGCTGAACGAAGCACAATTGAAATTCAGGAGTTACGTGATATCCAAACGGTGATGTTTCCCGAAGGATTTACGGGGAGAGAATTGGTCGATGGCTATTGCCGTAAATATGGATTCACCCTAAATACCATCATGGAGACCAGTTCGGCAACCTCCATCATTAGCTTGGTCAAAGCCAACGTCGGAGGAACACTGCTGCCTTATCCTCTGATCAAAGCCATGAATGAGCCCACGCTACGTTGCATCCGAATTACTGACGATCCGCCATACCGACACTTTGAGATTATCCATCGCTCCGACCGTTACCTAACGCAATCGGCCAAGGCATTTATTGAGAAAACAATCGAGTATTTCAATCAAAGGTGAGATTAAAAGGAGGATATTGAAATGATAATAAGAGAAGTTGGTTTGTTGACACATCAAATTGATGCCATAAAGGAGTTTTACGGTACACTACTGGAATTGGAGCTTGTGGAGGATAATGCAACATGCGTTTCATTTCGTGCGGGGAACTCGGTACTATCTTTCAAGAAGGCGCCAGAACAAGAGAAGCCCTACTATCATGTAGCATTTACGATTCCAATGAATAAACTTGCTGATGCAAAAAGGTGGGCTCAAGACCGTAACATTCCGTTGCTCTCCAAAGAAGGACAGGATGAATTTTATTTCCCCTACTGGGATGCAACAGCCTTCTATTTTTATGATCCAAGCGGCAACTTGATGGAATTTATCGCTCACCATTCACTCGATAATGCAGTTGATGAAGCTTTTGAAGTGAAGCATCTGTTATGTATTAGTGAAATCGGTCTACCTGTCGATGATGTTCCTGAGACAATGAACACATTGAATGAGCATTATCAACTTGAACCATTTGCCGGGGACGGAAAACAATTCTCCCCACCGGTGATGCAGAAGGCATGTTTATTGTCATTGATAAACAGATGCCCTGGTTCCCAGACGGGCGTATGCCTGGTGTATTTGCTACAGAGGTGAAGGTGGAAACTGGGCAGCCCGGTAATCTGCGTATACAGGACGATATGTACTCGATTGAATCGATATGATGTAAGAACGTACTGAATGAAAACCTCAAGAGGGACTTCCGGTTTAATACTTACCAAAACCTTCCTCACACGTGATATCCGATTTAAGAATTTCGTACAGATTTTGTTTGGAATTCTCTAATTGTTTTTGTGTTTCTTCAATTTCTGATATTTTCGCTTGGATAATGCTTGCTTGATCATTACTTGAAAACCCATGTTTAGAGATCATAGATTGGATCTCATGGATCGTAAAACCAACAGCTAAACATTGTTTGACCACGTCCAGATGCTGAATAATGCTCTGCGCATATATTCGATAGTTATTATGATCTCTCAGCATATGTTCATCCGGGATAATACCTATTTTCTCGTAGTAACGAATCGTGGATATCGGAAGGTTTACATGGTTCGCTACTTCACTAATCTTCATATGGATTTCCCCGTTTCTTCTTCTTGCTATAAAGTATACTTCATAGTTTACAATCCTCATAGTGAGACAGATGGAGATATAATTTATACCCTACTCTCACCAATATAGATATGAGGAGAGATTTCAATATGAACACAATTACCGGTCAATTCAACAAAACAAATGATTTTGATAACATCGTCTTGGAGCGCCATTCCGTTAAAGTCTACGACCCTGAAGTGAAAATCAGTCGCGAGGAGATGACCGAAATACTGGCGAAAGCTTCCCGTGCCCCTTCGGCCATTAACATGCAACCTTGGCGTTTTCTTGTTATCGACAGTGCTGAAGGCAAAGAGAAGCTTGCGCCACTGGCCTCTTTAACCAGACACAGGCACTAACGTCTTCCGCTGTCATTGCCGTGTTTTACGATGCCTACAACGTTGAATACATGGAAGAGATTTTCAGCAAATCAGTGGAACTTGGATACATGCCACAAGACATCATGGATATGCAGATGCAGCAGGTACAACCTTATTATGCGAACATAAACGCATCCGAACTGCGTGACATGAACCTCATTGATTCAGGCCTCATATCCATGCAACTCATGCTCGTTGCCCGTGCTCATGGCTATGATACGAACCCTATGGCTGGTTATGACAAAGGTCAGATCGCCGAAGCGTTCGGCCTGGATAAAGAACGGTTCTAGCCCGTGATGTTGATCTCCATAGGTAAAGCAGCCAAAGATGGCTATCCTTCCTATCGTCTCCCGGTTGAAACGATTACAACTTGGGCGTAACCAACAGCTACTCTCAAGACTAAAATGACTATGGATGATGCTATAGTAAATACTAAGTCTGAAAAATAGATGAAAATCACGGTGCATCCCATAATACCAGAGTACTCATCCTACATCAGTTAAAGGCTTTCATTATAATAGCCTCATACTGATTTGGACATAGGAACATTAATTATACGTTCATAAACAAAGGGTCCTGATGACAACTGTCATCAGGACCCTTTGTTACATAACTTAAATACTTTTGTCAGGTGATAAAAAAGTCGTGAAACCACCACAAATTTCCATTACCACTTTTTCTCAATATACCGAATGTCGCATATAACGTGCTTAAATGATCCATCTTCACCCAAGCCGGATAAAGGATTAGAAAATAATATCAATAGCCTCTAGCTCATCTTGCTCCTGTTCGGATTGGCCGTTCAGAGAAATATCCTTGAGCAGCACCGAAGGCTGTTCGCAAATTTGGGTGATGATCACGAGCAGGTCCTGAGCGAAATTGTCGATCAGATTGCGCGTAAACAACTTGGTTGCATATTCAAACTGCCCGTTCATTCCCTCATCCAGCAACGAAATGACCAAGGTAAGGTCAAACTGGGAAACCGCATGCTTTTCTGGATAAGATTCGATCTGGATATCCCCGAAGCTTTGAACGTTATCTTCCTTCGTTTCCAGCGCAAACATGACATCGAATACAGGATTGCGGCTTTGATCGCGCGGCGCCTGCAGCTTTTTCACAAGTTCTTCAAACGGATAATCCTGATGGTCGTAGGCCCCCAGCATCGTTTCTTTGACTTCGTTCAAGTAAGCGAGGAACGTCTTCTCCCCAGATGGATAATGGCGAATCGCCAACGTGTTGACAAACATTCCGATGAGCGGCTCCAGGTCAGCATGTGTGCGGCCCGAAACCGGTGTGCCTACAATGAAATCTTCTTGTCCCGAGTACTTGCTGAGCAGGATGGAATAGGCAGCCGATAACACCATATATAGGGTAGCACCGTTCTCATCGGCAATGCGCTGTAAGCTTTCAGTCATCTGCTTGTCGATACTGAAAGGCAACACATCTCCCTCAAAGCTGCGAGCGGCAGGTCTGACAAAGTCCGTAGGCAACTCAAGCGTTGGCAGTTCACCTTCCAACATGTCCAGCCAGTAGGCTTCCTGGCGTTTCAGCCGTTCTTTTACAGGTTCGGACTGCTGCCAAGCGGCGAATTCCTTGTATTGAATCCGAAGCGGTTCCAGTGTCTCACCGTTATACAGGCGCAGCAGCTCTTCGATGAAGATACCCATAGACATGCCATCCGTGACGATATGATGAATGTCCAGCATAAGCAGATGACGTTCCGCTTCCCATTCAACTAAGCCCACACGCAGCAGCGGCGGCCGCTCCAAATCAAAGACACGTACAAAGGCATCCGCAATGCTTTTAGTTTCACTTTCCGTCGCTTTTGTATACTCGACGGCAAACTCTAAGTCCGAATAAACCCGTTGTACCGGTTCACCGTCGACCATTTCGAAGCCAGTTCGCAAAACTTCGTGACGAGCGATTAATCCTTTGAGCGCCGCCTCGAATTGATTCTGCTCCAAGCGCCCGACGAGAACCGTCATGCCGGACATGTTGTAGCTAAGCTCGGCACCTTCCATCTGCTGCTGGATGTACAGCCGTTTTTGCACAGAGGAAAGCGGATAATACTCCCTTTTATCCAGAACCGGAATGGAGAGGAATTCCTGCTGCTCCAATCGGCTAATCACTTCAGCCATCGCTTCAATAGTCGAGTACCGGAATACATCGCGCAGTGGCAGGTCCACGTGCAGCTCCTTGTGCACCTTGCTGACCAGCGTCGTCGCCCGCAGCGAGTGACCGCCGAGGTCGAAGAAGTTGTCCGTCACACCAATCGTAACTGACCCAAGCACGTCCTGCCAGATGGAGACCAATTTCGTCTCCAGATCGTTGCGCGGCGCCACGTATTCGCGCCCTGCACTTGCTCCCTCTTCCGGCGCCGGCAGCGCTTTCCGGTCGATTTTCCCGTTTGGTGTCAGAGGTAAATGCTCCAGCTCTACAAAGTACGACGGAATCATGTAACCTGGCAGCTCGCTGGAGATCGCTCGTTTCAGGTCGGCCGCCGTCAGTTCGATATCCGTTGTGTAGTACGCGCACAGCGCCTTTTGCCCGTTCGCATCACTTCGAACCAGCACAACCGCTTCGCGTATACCTACCACCCGCAGCAGCTGCGATTCGATCTCACCCGTCTCGATCCGGTAGCCCCGGATTTTCGCTTGATTGTCGATCCGGCCGATGAAATCCACGTTTCCGTCCTCCATCCACCGCGCCAAATCTCCCGTGCGATAAAGTCGCTCACCTACGACAAACGGACTATCTACAAACTTCTCTTCCGTCAGCTCTGGACGGTTCAAGTACCCGCGTGCAACACCGACTCCGCCGATAACCAATTCGCCCAGCACGCCGACTGGAACAGGATTCAGATGTGCATCCACGATGTAAAACTTCGCATTTAACCACGCTTTGCCAATCGGCACATGGCCTGTCTGCGGCAGTTTCTCCAACTCCTCGTCATAGAAACTGGAGTCGATTGCTGCTTCCGTCACGCCGTAGGCGTTAATGATGCGGAATGACGGGCCGAACCGTTCCTGCAAGGTACGGTAATCTGCCACACTGCAGCTGTCCGAGCTTGTGATCAATAGCTCCATATCGCTTAATTCCAACCCCTGCTCATGCACGTACTCCATGAACGGCACGATCAGTGCCGGTGTTGATTCAAAAATCGTCACTTGCTCCCGCTCTATCCAGTAGTGCAGACGAGACGGATCGATCCTGTCGTCCTTCGGTACAATGACCATAGTACCGCCGTTGTATAACGTCCGCGCAATGTCACCCACGAACACGTCAAACGAGAAGCTGGCGAGCTGCAACAGCCTTACCGGAAACTGATCCAACTGATATTCCCTTCGGTAGCCCGCCGCCGTGTTCACCAGGCTGCGGTGCTCAATCATCACGCCCTTCGGCTTGCCCGTCGTTCCGGACGTGTAGATGACATACGCCAAATCCTCCGGACGGGCTTCATGGAAGCTGTCCATACCGACAACATCAACATCATTTGGATAACTCTCGCCACCACCGTTCACAGCCCCCGTTAGCTTGCCGTTGACTGGATCGGGAGCACTGCTGGAGTCTTGGCCGAAGTCCATTGGCGCATTGCTTCGTTCCTCGTTGTACGACGCTTCATCGTCGAGATACAGCACCGTCTCCAGTGCCAGTTCCTCTTCACCGAGCCAGGATTCGGCACGCTCTCGCAGCGGCGTTTGCGTCAGTAGCACCTTCGCTCCGCTGTCTTCGAGCATAAACCGCACGCGGTCTGCCGGATAATCCGGGTCGAGCGGTACATACGCCCCTCCCGCTTTCCAGACGGCCATCACGGCCACCAGCAGGTCCACCGAGCGCTCGGCGAGAATGCCAACAATCTCCTCACGGCCAATGCCGCTTCCGCGTAGCGTAGCCGCCAAGCGATTCGCCCGCTCGTTCAGCTCCGCGTACGTTAGCCGATCGTTCTCGTATACGACGGCTTCCGCTTCCGGCGTGTGTTCCGCCTGTTCCTCGAACAGTCGATGGAACGCTACCACTGGAGCCTCTTCCGGCTGCGCAGGATTAAACGCGCCGACAATCTGCTCTTTTTCCTCTGCCGTTAACAAGTTCAGCTCGGCAATAGTCGCCGACGGGTTGCGGAGAATGGATTCAAGCAATTGCAAGTAGTGGGCAGCCAACTTCTCCATCGTTTCGGTTTTATATAGAGCCGTGGCGTATTCAAACAGATATTCCAAGCCGTCCTCAATCTCCGTAACGTCCAAGCTGAGATCGAATTTGGAAACAATTTCTTCGCTGGCATACGTCGACAAATGAAGGCCCGGAAGCTGGATTTCCACATTTTCTGTATTCTGCAAAGCAAACATCGTATCAAACAGTGGATGACGGCGTAAATCACGAGCCACGTTTACCTTATCCACCAGTTCCTCAAACGGATAATTCTGATGTTCAAAAGCACTCAGCGTTGTCTCCCTGATTTCCTTCAAGTAGTCAAGGAACGTCTTACTGGCAGCCGGGTAACTGCGGATGGCCAAGGTATTAACGAACATCCCGATCAGCGGCTGAACGTCGCTATGATTTCTGCCCGCAATCGGCGTCCCAACCACCACGTCTTCCTGACCTGAATATTTATGCAGAAGTACTTTATACGCCGCAAGCAGAACCATGTAAAGCGTTGCGCCGTTCTCAGCTGCAAGCCGTTTCAGACCTTCGCTTTTCTCAATATTCATAAACAATTGCAGCGTGCGGCCCTCGTAGCTCTGCATAGCCGGGCGCGGATAGTCCGTCGGCGTTTCCAGAACTGGCAGTTCTCCGCGGAACATGTCAATCCAGTAGGCTTCCTGCTTGGCAAGCTGCGTTTTCTGCTCGTCCGATTGCTGCCATACTGCATAATCTTTGTACTGAATGCGGAGTGGCTTGAGCGGCTCCCCGCTGTACAAGTGCACGAACTCTTCGATCAGTACGTCCATTGAAACGCCGTCAGATACGATATGATGTGTATCGAACATCAGGATGTGCCGGTCCGGCGCGAGTTCGGCAATGCCCACCCGCAGAAGTGGCGGCTTCGCTAGATCAAACGCACGAACGAATTGGCGCACCGTTTCTTCCGCCTGCTCCTCGCTGATCTGCACATATTCCACCTGGAAGGTGACTTCTTCGTAGATCCGCTGAACTGCTTCGCCTTCAACCATCTCAAAGCCAGTACGTAGCGTTTCATGACGAGCTACAAGCCCGCGGAACGCTTCTTCAAACCGCTGCCGGTTGAGCTGCCCTTCGAGCAGCATAGCTCCTGGTATGTTGTAGCTCAGCTCGCCTCCTTCCAGCTGGTTCAAGATATAGAGACGTTTTTGCGCGGAAGAGAGAGGATAATACTCGCTAGGTTCCGCAGCCGGAATAGCCGTAAACGAGCCGATCTCCAAACGCTCCATAGCCACAGCCATTTCCTCAACTGTCGAGTAGCGGAATACGTCGCGAAGCGGGAATTGGGCGCCCAGCTCCTTATGCATTTTGCTGACAAGTGTTGTCGCCCGCAGGGAGTGTCCTCCGAGGTCGAAGAAGTTGTCCGTTACGCCTACCGCCTTCTCCCGAACAAGCACTTCCTGCCAAATGGCGGCCAGCTTTGCCTCCAGTTCGGTGCGCGGCGCCACGTATTCGCGGCCTCCGCCTGCTCCCCTTCCGGCGCTGGCAGCGCCTTCCGGTCAATTTTCCCATTCGGCGTTAGAGGCAATTGCTCCAGTTCGACGAAATACGATGGAATCATGTATCCCGGCAGTTGGCTGGAGATCGCACGTTTCAAATCTGCCGCCGTCAAGTCTTTTTCCACTGTATAATAAGCGCACAACGCTTTCTGCCCCTCTTGATCTTCCCTGACAACAACGACTGCTTCCTTCACGCCACCTACACTCAGCAGTTTCGCTTCGACTTCGCCCGTCTCGATCCGGTAACCCCGGATTTTCGCCTGGTTATCGATCCGGCCGATGAAGTCCACGTTGCCGTCTTCCATCCACCGCGCCAAGTCTCCCGTGCGATACAACCGCTCACCAGCGGTGAAAGGGCTGTCTACAAACTTCTCTTCCGTCAGCCCCGGACGGTTCAAGTACCCGCGAGCCACACCGACTCCGCCGATAACCAATTCGCCCAGCACGCCGACTGGCACCGGGTTCAGATGTGCATCCACGATGTAGAACTTCGCATTCAACCACGCTTTGCCAATCGGCACATGGCCTGTCTGCGGCAGTTTCGCCAACTCCTCGTCATAAAAGCTGGAGTCGATTGCTGCTTCCGTCACGCCATAGGCGTTAATGATGCGGAATGACGGGCCGAACCGTTCCTGCAAGGTACGGTAATCTGCCACACTGCAGCTGTCCGAGCTTGTGATCAATAGCTCCATCCCGCTCAACTTTAGCCCTTGCTCGTGCACGTATTCCATAAACGGTACAATCAGCGCCGGCGTTGATTCAAAGATCGTCACTTGCTCCCGTTCTATCCAGTGGTGCAGACGAGACGGATCGATCCGGTCGTCCTTCGGTACAATGACCATGCTGCCGCCGTTGTACAACGTCCGCGCGATATCGCCCACGAAAACATCAAACGAGAAGCTGGCGAGTTGCAGCAGGCGCACCGGGAACTGATCCAACCGATATTCCCGTCGGTAACCCGCTGCCGTGTTCACCAGGCTGCGGTGCTCGATCATTACACCCTTTGGTTTACCCGTTGTTCCCGACGTGTAGATGACGTACGCCAGATCCTCTGGACGGGCTTCATGGAAGTTGTCCATACCGACAACATCAACATCATTTGGGTGACTCTCATTACGGTCGTTCACAGCACCCGTCAGCTCGCCGGAGACCAGACCTGAAACCATGCTGGAGCCTTGGACGAAGTCCATTGGTGCATTCGCTCGGTCTTCGCTGTATGACGTTTCGTCATCGAGATACAGCACCGTCTCCAGTGCTAGTTCCTCTTCGCCAAGCCAGGATTCGGCACGCTCTCGCAGCAGCGTTTGTGTCAGCAGCACCTTCGCACCGCTGTCTTCCAGCATGAACCGCACGCGGTCCGCCGGATAATCCGGATCAAGCGGTACATACGCCCCTCCCGCTTTCCAGACGGCCAGCACGGCCACCAGCAAATCCACCGAACGCTCGGCGAGAATGCCAACAATCTCCTCCCGGCCGATGCCGCTTGCACGCAACGTTGCCGACAGGCGGTTCGCCCGCTCGTTCAGCTCCGCATACGTCAGCCGATCGTTCTCGTACACGACGGCTTCCTCTTCCGGTGTGCGCTCCGCCTGTTGCTCGAACAGTCGATGGAACGCTGCCACAGGAGCCATTTCCAGCTGCACCGGATTAAACCCGCCGATAATTTCTTCTTTTTCCGCCGCCGTCATAAGCTCTAACTCATTTACACGAACATTCGGATTAGCCGCAACCTGTTCCAATGCACGGGCAAAATGACCGTGCATCTGCCTGATGTCATGCTCTCTGAACGTCAGTGCATTGTACGTAAACCGCAGCAAAATATGCTCTTCCGGAATGACGGTAATGTCCAGATCGTAGTTCGTTTGTTCCGGCGATTGGATATTAGCGATTTTCAGCGCTTCTTGTCCTCCGCCGACAACCTGCTCAATCTGTTCTTCCATCGGATAATTTTCAAAGACCATAATATGGTTGATCAAGTCGCGCTTTTGCTCGCTCAACGACTGAATTTCGAACAGTGGGAACGTTTCGTAAGCTCCCGATGCCAGCGCTTGATCCTGGGTTTTTCTCAAAATATCGGCTACCGTTTCCTCGGCTTTACCTTGAATACGGACCGGGATCGTATTAATAAACAGGCCAATCATGCTTTCGATGCCCGGAATTTCCGCCGGACGCCCGGATACAACGGAGCCGAATACAACATCCTCGCTGTTGTTGTATATCTGTAGAACCAGTCCCCATACAGTCTGCATAAACGTGTTGAGTGTCACCTGCTGCTGGCGCGCCACACGCTCAATTTGCCCAGTCAGTCCTTGGCTGAGTTCCACATCGATTTCGGCCATTTCAAAATGCTGTTTCAGCTGCGTTCTCTCCTGCGGCAGCTTGGTCTGCTGATCGTAACCCGCCAAATACTCCGACCAGTAACCCGAAGCTTTCGCTACATCTTGAGCTTCCAGCCATTCGATATATCGGGAGTACGAGGTAACCGGAGGAAGCTCTGGCGTTCGCTTCTCCTGAAACGCAAAGTAAGTGTCGAACACTTCCTTGATCATGAAGGACATGCACCAACCATCCATCAAAATGTGATGATGACTCCAAATCACATGGTAAGACTCGTCGCCTGTGCGCAAAACGGTCACACGCATAAGAGCGTCTTGGGCCAAATCAAACTTGTTCGCTTTATCCGCGCTTACAAAATCGGCTATCGTCTTCTCCGGGTGTTCATCTCTTGCCAAGCGAATATCTTCAAAATACACTTCACACTTCCGCTCGCGGAATACCACTTGAATCGGCTCGTCTCTCCAGCCGGTAATAAAATTGGTCCGCAGCGCCTCATTTCGCTGTACCAGCGTATCCAATCCGCGAGTGAAGGCTTCCAAATTCAGGCTTCCGTACAGATCAAAGGTCACCTGTTCGAAGTAAGCTTCCGAATCGGCATCCAGCAAGCTATGGAACAACATCCCTTTTTGCAGCGGAGTCAGGGTATATACATTCTCCAGTTCGCCCAGTGCCGCCGTATGTTCGGACAGCTGCTCCAGTTCCTCCACCGTCATATCTTGAAGCAGTACGTCACTAGGAGTAAGCTCCGGCCGCTCTTTGGATACGCAATGGCTGATGACTTCACGCAAACTCGATTGAAGCAGGGTGCCCAGGCGCTCAACCGTCTCCCGTTGATACTGGGTTTCCCCATAACGGATCGTGAGTTCCAACACGCCTTCCGACGCCATACCGTTGATATCGAGGACATAATCCATCACAGCATTTGGGCTTGAATCGGAGCCCGGACTGAACGGAGACGGCTGCGAGCCGCTGCTTTCGTAATCCTGATCGAACTGACCCAAATAGTTAAAACTGATCTCCGGCTCCAAAACGAAGCTCTCTCCGTCACGCGGCGCCGACAAATAACGCCGGATGCCGTAGCCGATTCCTTTGTTCGGAATGCGGCGCAAGTTTTCTTTCACCTGTTTCACCTGATGACCGAGTGCCTGAGCGTGACCCAGCTTCAGAACAACAGGGAATTGGCTTGTAAACCAACCTACCGTGCGCGTAATGTCCACATCTGGCAAAAGTTCTTCCCGGCCGTGGCCTTCGAGATTCACCAGCACGCGTTCCTGACTGCTCCAAGCTTGTACGGAGAGGCCCAGCGCAGTAAGCAGCAAATCATTCATTTCCGTATGGTAAGCACGGTGAGCCTGCTTCAGCAGCTGTTCAGTTTCGTCCGCTGTCCATCGAACGGTTACGAGCCCGCTGTCCTTCAGTTTGGATCTGCCTTGTTCAAAATCTTTTGGAAGCGGCTCATAGGTCATTTGCTCAATATGCTGCCAGTACTCTCTTTCGCTTTCCATCGCTGGCCCGTTCGCATGATCAGCGAGCTGTTTCGCCCACGTTTGGAATGAATCGGTTTTGAGCGGCAGGCGAATCGGTTGCCCTTGCAGCGCCTGCTCATAGGCGGCAGCAAAATCCTCAAGCAGAATCCGCCAGGATACGCCGTCTACGACCAAGTGATGGATTGCGATGAGCAGGTGGTCGCCGTCGTCACAGCGGAACAAGCCGAGCTTCACCAGCGGACCGTTTTCCAGATCAATGCTTGCTTGAATGTCATTTGCCTTAGCCTCTACCGCTTCTTTCACGTCGCTGGCTCCCTTGAAATCGACAACCTCCAGATCGAACAGCACTTCGTTCTCCCCGGCGCCTCGGTTCCAGGCGGTATAACAACCATTCTCGGTTTGACGATAAACCGTACGAAGAGCATCGTGATGCACGATAAGCTGACGCACCGCTTGGCGTAAAGCTTTTTCATCAAAGCCTTGCTTGGAGAACTGCATGAATGCCTGATTGTTATGATGCACATCGGCCGGATTTTGTTCAAAGAACCAGCGCTGAATTGGAGTCAGGATAACCTCTCCCGTCACTTCGGCCTGGCTTGCCGTTCTCTCCGCCGTTTGCAACCGCAAACTAAGGGCGGAAATCGTCGGGTAATGGAACAAATCTTTCATGACCAGCTTGTACCCCGTTTGCAAAAGACGAGAAGATACCTGTAAAGCTTTAATTGAATCCCCACCAAGCGCAAAGAAATTATCCATGGTGCCAACCTGATCCACGCCTAACACTGACTGCCAGACCAACGCGAGTGCTTTCTCGGCAGGAGTACGCGGCGCCGTGTATGCAGCCTCGGCACGAATGCTTCCTTCCGGCACAGGCAACGCTTTACGGTCGATCTTGCCGTTCGGTGTAAGCGGTAGTTGATCCAGACGCATGATTCGTGAAGGCACCATATGAGAAGGCAGTACGGCGTCCAGATGGGCCACAAGCCCTTCCAGATCAAAGCTGGAATCCACTACGATATACCCGCACAAATATTTCTGCCCCCGCTCGTCCGTCCGGTCGATGACAAGCGCTTGACGCACCTCGGCAACATTTTTCATGGCCGCTTCAATCTCACCAAGCTCGATCCGGTAACCGCGAATTTTCACCTGATTGTCGATTCGGCCGATGAAATCTACGTTGCCGTCAGGCATCCAGCGTGCCAGATCACCCGTCCGGTACAACCGCTCCCCAGCGGTGAACGGGCTATCTACGAATTTCTCCGCCGTCAAATCCGGGCGGTTCAAGTAACCGCGGGCCACACCCGCTCCGCCGATAACCAGCTCGCCAAGCACCCCGATCGGCACCGGCTTCAGATTTGCATCCACGATGTAGAATCTGGCGTTAAGCCACGCTTTCCCGATTGGCACGCTGCCCGTTTTCGGCAACTTCTCAAGCGGCTCGTCATAGAAGCTGGAGTCAATCGCCGCTTCTGTTACGCCGTAGCTGTTAATAATACGGAACTGCGAGCCAAAGCGCTCCTGCAAGGTGCGGTAATCCGCTACACTGCACGCATCCGAGCTTGTGATCAGCAGCTGCATCGAGCTAAGATCCAGATCCTCGGCATACACATGCTCCATGAACGGTACGACCAGCGCAGGAGTTGATTCAAACACCGTCACGGCGTAGTCGCGAATCCAGCCATAGAGGCGGTTTGGATCAATCCGGTCTTCCTTCGGCACGATGACCATCGTGCCACCGTTGTACAGCGCCCGTGCAATGTCACCAACGAACACATCAAAGGAGAAACTGGCAAGTTGCAGCAGCCGGATCGGGAACTGATCCAGACGGTAGTCCCGCCGGTAGCCCGCCGCCGTGTTCACCAAGCTGCCGTGTTCCACTGCCACGCCCTTCGGACGGCCCGTCGTACCGGAGGTGTAGATGACGTAAGCCAGATCACCTGGCTTGTTTACATTTACCGGATTTGATGCGAGATCCGCCGCTTGTAGGTTCTGCTCAGCTTCTGCCGTGGCAGATGTTTCGACAGCAGCCATTGCCACTTGCACCGAAGCCTCCGCCTCCGCGCCTGCTTCGCCTAAAGCTTGTAGGCCCACAGCCGTTTCTGCCGCGCTGAGGCTGTACGCCGCGACGTCATCAAGTGCAAGCACCGTTTGCAGCGTTAGAGCTCCGTCGCTGCGCCAAGCTTCCGCCTGCTCCAACAGGCAGGTCTGCGTAAGCAGCACCGATGCACCGCTATCCGCGAGCATATATTCGATCCGCTCCGCTGGATAGTCGGGGTCAAGCGGTACATAAGCGCCGCCAGCTTTCCATACGGCGAGTACCCCAATCAACAGCTCCGCTGAACGGCCGGCCAGAATGCCGACCACCTGTTCCGGCTTCACCCCGCGTGCCCGCAGTACATACGCCAAACGATTCGCTTTGGCGTTCAGCTCCGCATACGTCAGCTTGTTGTCTTCGTAGACAACCGCCAGCGCTCCCGGAGTTCGCTCCGCCTGCTCCTCGAACAGCTCGTGGAACGTACTCTCTCTCCAAGACTCCTCTGCTTCCAAACTTGTATCCTCTGTGGCGGATTGCTTTGCAAGAGCCGAAGAAGACACGTCAAACCCAACCAATAAATTATCCTTTTCGCTGTCTGTTAACATGTCCAAATCTGAAATCTGCGCACCCGGCTGAGCCAGGATCGACGCCAAAAGTTGCTCGTAATGACCCGCCAGCCGTACCATCGTTTCCTGTTTAAACAACGAGGTAGCGTAC
Organism: Paenibacillus sp. OVF10; assembly: GCA_022836915.1. GTDB lineage: Bacteria > Bacillota > Bacilli > Paenibacillales > Paenibacillaceae > Paenibacillus. The sequence goes on from CP094668.1 coordinate 6,939,675, forward strand.
TCGATCTTGCAAACCAACTCGTTACCCTCTTCCACGATATCCAAGCTAAGATCAAATTTCGCCGTCTTTTCCTCGATGTCAAACAGCGACCATTCCAGGCCTTCCAGGGTTAAATCCAGGCTTTCGTGCTTTTGCAAAGAAAACATGGTATCAAACAGCGGATTCCGGCTTAAATCCCGGCTCACCTGAAGAGCTTCTACCAGCTCCTCAAACGGATAGTCCTGGTGTTCGTAGGCTCCAAGCGTCGTTTCCTTCACTTCCTGCAAGTAATCCATGAACGTCAGCTCTGCCGTCGGACCCAAGCGAAGGGCCAGCGTATTGACAAACATGCCGATAATCGGCTGCAAGTCGGCGTGAGAACGAGCGGCAATCGGAGTACCGACCACGATATCTTCCTGTCCCGCATATTTATGAAGCAATACGGAGTACGCAGCCAGCAGAAGCATGTACAGCGTTGCCCCCAAATCGCTGGCAAGCTGTTTGAGAGCTTCTCCTTTCTCCGCATCTAGCGTAAACGTGAGCGTTTGACCCTCAAACTGCTGAACGGCTGGACGGGAGTAGTCAAGAGGCAGCTCAAGAACCGGAAGCTCGGAGCTGAATACCCCGCGCCAGTATTCCTCCTGTTGTTTGATGCGTTGACGCTGTTCCTCGGATTGCTGCCAAACGGCGTAATCCTTGTATTGAATCCGCAGCTCTGGCAGTTCTCCCCATTGTATAGCCGCACGAATTCACGCAGCAGCACATCCATGGAAAGGCCGTCGGAAGCAATGTGATGCATATCCAGCGCGAGCAGGAATTTTTCTTTCTCCAATTCAATCAACAGGGCGCGCAGCAAAGGCGGCTGGGTCAAGTCAAAAGGCTGAATGAAGCCTTCGAGAATGGCTGCAACCTGATCTTCGCTTGCTTGAATCTTCTCGACCTTGAAAGCGACGAGCGGATGAATACGCTGAACCGGCTCCCCATTCATGATTTCAAAACCGGTGCGAAGCATATCGTGCCGGGCCATCAAAGTAGTCAGCACATCTTCTACTTTTGCCTCGTTCAAAACCCCTTCCAATTGTAAGGCGCTTGGAAGGTTATAATTCAGCTCCAAGCTATCCAGCTGGTGCAGGACGTATAGCCTTTTTTGTGCAGAGGAAACCGGATAGTATGCTTTCTCTTCCGCTTTTGGAATCGAGCTGTGCTGCGATTCTTCCAAGTTGGCAATAGCCCCAGCCATCGACTCTACCGTCATATAGCGGAACACATCGCGCAGCGGAAGTTCAACGTTCATTTCCTTCCGAATCTTGCTGACAAGGTTTGTCGCCCGCAAGGAATGCCCTCCGAGCTCGAAGAAATTGTCCAGGACTCCAATGCCGGAGTAACCCAGCACTTCCTCCCAAATTTTCACAAGCTGGGACTCCGTAAGGTTACGCGGCGATACGTATTCGACGCCCGTTTGCAAGCCGCCTTGAGGCTCCGGCAGCGCTTTGCGATCCACTTTGCCGTTGGACGTCAGCGGCATGCGTTCCAGCTGCATGAAGTACGACGGGATCATGTATCCCGGCATTCCCTGGGCCAGCAAGTTTCTCATTTCGCTGACCGTCAGCGTCCGGTCCGCCACAAAGTAGGCAACAAGCGCCTTTTCGCCCCCGTTGTCCTGACGGGCGAGCACCACCGCTTCTTCCACGCCCTCCACGTTCAGAAGTTGTGTCTCAATTTCGTCCAACTCGATACGGTACCCGCGGATTTTGACCTGATGGTCGATCCGGCCGAGGTATTCAATGTTGCCGTCCGGTAGCCAGGCCGCCAAGTCACCCGAACGGTACAGTTTCTCCCCATCCGCAAACGGCGAATCAACAAACTTTTCCGCCGTCAGATCCGGGCGATTCAGGTATCCTCTCGCCAGGCCTTCCCCGGCTACGTACATTTCGCCTGCTACCCCGATCGGAACAGGACGACGGTTTTCATCCAGAACGTACACGCTCAACGTCGGGATCGGCTTGCCGATATTACTCTTCGCCGCCTCCATCTCGATCCATGTAATTTCCTTATACGTTACGTGAACCGTCGTTTCGGTAATACCGTACATATTGATCAGCTTTGTCTCCGGGTACTTCATCTTAAAACCCTTGAGCAACAGCGGGCTGAGCGCTTCGCCGCCGAAGATGACGTTGCGAATCCGCAGATCGTACGGATGGTCCGCTAAAACCTCACGCAGCAGTTGGTAGAAATATGTTGGCGTCTGGTTCAAAATCGTGACCCGTTCTCGGCTCAGCAGTGCCAGGAACTCGGCCGGATTTTTCGCCGTAAGCGGCGGTACGATAACCAGCCTTCCTCCATTCAGAAGTGCTCCGTACATCTCCCAGACGGAGAAATCGAAGCAGAACGAGTGGAATAACGTCCACGTGTGGGACGGCCCAAAGTCGAACAGGTTCTTGTCGTTGAACAAAAGGCGCACGACGTTTTTATGCTCGATCAACGTGCCTTTGGGTTTGCCGGTCGTTCCCGATGTGTAGATGACATAAGCCAAATTACCCGGCCCGGAAATCGGATCTAGATTCGAAGCGTCCAGCTCACCAGCGGATTCCTCCCCTTTGTCGCCCCAAACGAAATCGTTCAATTCAAGGCGCGTTCCTGCGAAGTCGGTCTTCTCATGCAAATGCTTTTGAATCAGCAATAACGGTGCGCCCGAATCCTCAATCATGAAGCGGATGCGTTCCTCCGGGTAGTCGGGATCGACAGGCACGTAGGCTCCGCCCGCTTTGAGAATCGCCAGAATGCCGATGACCATATCAAGCGAACGTTCGGCCAGAATCGCTACCAACTGATCCGCTTCGACTCCTGTCTCCCGCAGCTTACGCGCAAGGCGGTTGGATCGCTCGTTCAGTTCGTGGTAGCTCAACTGCCGCTCATTCATGACGGCGGCCACGTTATCCGGGTAAAGCTTCGCCTGCTCTTCGAACAAGCCATGAATCGTCTGCTGACGCGGGTAGTCTGCCTCCGAATCATTAAAACCGCGCACCAGTTCACGGATTTCCTGCTCCGTTAGCATTTCCAGTGAAGCAATATCCCCTTCCGGCGCTGTTGCGATAGTTTCGAGTAGCTTGTCATAATGTCTGGCGAACCGCTCCGCAGTCTCCTGTTTATATAAAGCCGTAGCGTACTCCAACCGGCATTCGAGCTGACCATCCAGCTCCGAAATATCCAGAAGCAGCTCGAACTTGGACGTTCGGTTTTCCAACGGATAAAACGATTGCTCCAGCCCCTCGATGACAATTTGCTCATTCTCCGTATTTTGCAGGGAGAAGAACGTATCAAAGAGCGGATTCCGGCCGGTCGCGCGCGGAATGTGAAGACTTTCCACCAAATCTTCGAACAAATAATTTTGGTGTTCAAAAGCCCCGAGTGTGATTTCCTTCATTTCTTCCAGGTACTTAAGGTACGGCTTGGAACGCTCCGGATGGCTGCGAATGGCAAGCGTGTTGATAAACATACCTACGATTGGCTGCACTTCTTCTTGCGTTCTTCCGGCAATCGGCGTTCCCACGATCAGATCTTCCTGACCCGAATATTTATGCATAAGGATCGAGTAAGCAGACAACAGCACCATGTACAGGGTCGTGCCCGTCCGTGCGGCCAGTTCTTTCAGCTTCTCCGTCCGTTCTTTCCCAATATCAAACTTCACGGTCCGGCCGTCAAAACTTTGCACCGCAGGCCGCGGGAAGTCCGTCGGCAGTTCCAATACAGGCAGCTCGCCCGACAGCTGTTCCAGCCAGTACTCCTTCTGCGGCTGGATCAACTGCCCGTAGGCTTCGGAATGCTGCCAAACGGCATAATCTTTGTATTGAATACGCAACGGAGCCAGCTCCTCACCCCGATACAGGCGGCTGAACTCATCGAAAAGCAGCGCTGTCGAGATGCCATCCGAGACGATATGGTGCATATCAAACAGCAGAATGTGGCGATCCTCGGCGACTTCGATCAGGCCGATGCGTAGAAGTGGCGGCTTGGTCAGATCAAACGGGTGATAGTATGCTTCCACCACTTGGTCCACTTCTCGCTCGTTCGCCTGGAAATAGTCTACAGAAAACTCCACCTCGTCATAGATGCGCTGCACAAGCTCGCCTTGAACCTGCTCGATCCCGGTACGCAGCGTCTCATGGCGCTGAATCAGCGCCCGGAACGCGTACTCTACGCGCGTGCGGTCCAGCTTGCCTTCGAGAAGAAGCGCCGCCGACATATTGTAGCTACGCTCGGCCGTGTCAAGCTGGCGCAGGACGTACAGACGCTTTTGCTCGGATGAAACCGGATAATACTCGGCCTCTGCCGCCTTTGTAATCTCATACGTCTCCTGCTGCTTTAAACCGCCGATTCTTTGGGCCAGCTGTTCGATCGTGGTGTAGCGGAAAACGTCCCGCAGCGGAACCTCGACTTGCAGCTCTTTTCGAATCTTGGAAACAAGCGCGGAGGCCCGCAAGGAATGACCACCCAGGTCAAAGAAATCGTCTTGGACTCCAACTCGCGCAACACCCAGCACCTGCTGCCAAATAAGAGCAAGTCTTGTTTCCAGCGTTGTGCGAGGAGCCACATACTCACGGCCCGCTTCTACCTCTCCGGTCGGTTCAGGCAGCGCTTTACGGTCAATCTTGCCATTTGGTGTGAGCGGAAGCTGATCAAGAGACACCAGCCGGGCCGGAACCATATGCGCAGGCAGCTCTTGCTTCAATTGGGACAGCAGATCGCTCAGCTGCAAGGAAACATCCCCCGCCACGTAACCGCACAAATACTTTTGCCCCTGCTCATCCGTACGGTCAGTCACCACAGCCTGCTTGATCCCCGGGAAACGCAACAGGGCCGTTTCAATTTCGCCGAGTTCGATCCGGAACCCGCGAATTTTCACCTGATAGTCGATCCGGCCGATGAAGTCAACGTTGCCGTCTTCCAGCCAGCGGGCCAAATCTCCTGTCCGATACAGACGTTCGCCGGACACAAACGGGCTGTCTGCAAACTTCTCGGCGGTTAGGTCCGGACGGTTCCAATACCCGCGCGCCACCCCGGCGCCGCCGATGACAAGCTCACCCGGAACCCCTACAGGAACCGGCTTTAACCCGGCATCGACAATGTAAAACCGGGCGTTCAGCCAGGCTTTGCCGATCGGCACATGACCCAACGATGGCAGCTTGTCCAGCGGCTCATCGTAAAAACTGCTGTCAATGGCCGCTTCGGTAACGCCGTAGCTGTTGATGATGCGAAATTGTCCGCCGAATCTTTCCTGCAGCAATCGGTAATCGGTGACACTGCAAGCATCGGAGCTGGTAATCAGCAGCTGCATGGAGCTAACGTCTAGCCCTTCTTCATAAATATGCTGCATGAACGGTAGGATGAGCGCAGGTGTCGATTCAAATACCGTAATGTTTTGGTCCCGAATCCAGCCGTATAAGCGGTTCGGATCAATCCGGTCATCCTTTGGCACAATTACCATCGTGCCTCCGTTATACAGCGTCCGCGCGATGTCTCCAACAAACACGTCAAACGAAAAGCTTGCCAGTTGCAGCAGCCTCACCGGGAACTGATCCAACCGGTACTCACGGCGGTATGCATCCGCCGTATTCATGAGACTACCATGCTCAATCATGACGCCTTTTGGGCGTCCCGTCGTACCCGAGGTGTAAATCACATAAGCCAAGTCTTGCGGGGCACTATCAGCAGATTCAAATGCCACGGCTGCTGAGGTATCCCCGTTATACATCTGTTCATCGTCCATCGCATAGACAGCTTGAAGCTTCAGCCGGTCATCGGCCAACCAACCTCCGGCCCCTCCAACAGATGACGCTGCGTAAGCAGCACCGATGCTTCGCTATCGCTGAGCATGTACTCAATCCGCTCCGCCGGATAATCGGGGTCCAGCGGTACATAAGCTCCGCCGGCTTTCCATACGGCGAGCACACCAATCAGCAGTTCCACCGAGCGCTCCGCCCAGATCCCCGTAATCGTCTCCTTCCCACGCCCTGTTCACGAAGGAGCGAAGCCAGACGCTCGGCGCGTTTGTTCAATTCGCCGTAAGTCAGCTTTTTGTCCATGTAAACAACTGCCGGGTGATCCGAAATGTCTCGGGCAAACTTTTCGACATACCGATGAAACGCTATTCCCTCGTTCAGTGCTGCCACCGGCGGGTTAAACACGTCCAGAATTCGGCGTCTCTCCTCATCGCTCAGTAGAGAAATCTCGCGTACCCGCAGTTCGGGAGTCTCAAGAAACTGGTCCAAAACGGTTACATACTGTTCTATAATGCGATCAATCTCGGTCGTCTCGAACAGGCCGGTACGATAGGAAGCATGGAGAATGACATGGCCTTCATTCAGCATATGGTCGAAGCGCAGCAGTAAATCGTCCATCTCGTGCCTAGCAAAGTGAGCCTCCAGACGTACCTTGATTTCTTCGTACTCCACGATTTTCAAAGGCAGATATTCCAGAGACGTGCGGAACAGCTCCGAAAGATCGTTGCGGCCGTGTTGTTCACGTAAATCCTGGATCAATTGGTTATAAGGATATTTCTGATGCCGCAGATCCGCCGTATTTTCCTTGGAAACCGTTTGGATCAAGGAAAGCACGGACCCATCTGGATTCAGACTAATCCGCGTAGCCACGGTGCTGACGAACATACCGATCGTATCTTTTTCCTTCTTGCTGGTGCGATTGGCAAAAACCGTTCCGACCGGCACATCGGTGCTGTCGGTCAGCTTGTACAATAAGACGTACATGGCGGACAAAAATAACGTATATAAACTGACCTGATATTGTTCGCTAAAAGCCAGAATGCGGTCGTAGCGGGAAGCATCCAAAGTGATTGAACGTTTATTTGATTCGCTGCCGATCGAGAATGGCGGAACCGATTTAATGCCGCTAGTTTCAGGCAAAGTGTTGTACTTGGTCAGCCAGTATTCCTTGCCTTTTTGATAACGCTGCGATTGCTCATATTCATGTTCAGTTGAAATATAATCCAGATAGGAAGGGGCCTGGTAACTGCTGGAGATGCCTTTGCGCAGTTCGAGGTATTTTTCCATCACCGCATGCAGCAAAGCAGTGACGGACAAACCATCGGCGATGATATGATTTACAGTCAAATTAAGCCATACTTGGCCGTTCGCAAAATGGAGCATCGTAAATTGATAGAGGTGTTCGTCGAACACGCTGGCCGGTTTTTCGGTTACTTCTTTCACCCAAGCATAGAATTGTTCGGTCGTGCCTATTTCGAGGTGGCTTATCCTGGTTTGGACATTCTCCGTCTCTTCGAACCACTGCGTTGGATTTTGCAAATCCCCGCCAATGCGGATTCGGAAAGCATCATAGGTTTTGACAATCTCTGCCGCCGCTTGCTCCAGCAGCTTGGTGTCGATCTCGCCCGTAATCTGGTAGGTCGCGGAAAGCATCGTGATGGATGTGCCCGGATTCATAATTTCCATGAACCATATCCGGCGCTGGGCTTGCGTTAATCCATATTGCTTGTTCGTATTCTCTCTCACATCGACACACTCCCGTATTAGAGATTGTTTGTAGTTAGGCTTTGTACCTGGATATCAGCAGGAAGCCGCCCACCGTAAAGCGGGTCTATCCGTACAGCCGCGCGTAATAACCTCCGAGCGCCAAAAGGTCCTGATGGCGGCCCCGTTCGACGACCGTTCCTTGATTCATGACCGTAATCAAATCCGCATGTTCCACCGTGCTGAGACGATGCGCAATCAGAATGGTGGTGCGCCCCTTCATCAATACGTTCAGAGCTTGCTGTACCCAATGCTGGGATTCGTTATCCAATGCAGAAGTTGCTTCATCCAGCAACAGAATCGGGGCGTTTTTGAGAATCGCCCGGGCGATCGCAATTCGCTGCCTTTGTCCGCCTGACAACGACGCTCCTCTCTCTCCCACTGGCGTTTTATACTGTTCAGGAAGTTCCTGAATGAAATGGTGAGCGTATGCCGCTTTGGCCGCTTCCACCACTTCTTCATCCGTTGCATCCGGATTGCCATAGCAGATATTTTCCTCAATCGTGCCGGTAAACAAAAACGGCTCCTGCGGAACGTATGCAATCTGCCTGCGGATTTCGTCCAGCGTGTAATGTCCGAACGGTTTGCCCTGGAGCAGGATATCTCCGCTGTCCACAGGATAAAAGCCGAGCAGCAGCTTGATCAGCGTACTTTTGCCGCTGCCGCTGGCTCCTACGATCGCAGCGACCTGACCAGGAAACACTTGCATGGACATGTCGACAAGTACCTTTTTATCCGCCTGATAGGAAAATTCCACATCGCGAAACTCCACCGCAGCCTCCGATACAAGCTCGCTACGAGAAGATCCCAGACGCTCCGGTTCCTCTTCCTCGCTTAGTACCTCTTGAATCCGGTGAGCGCCCGCGAGTGAATTTTGGGTCATCGACAGAACCATCCCCAAGTTCAACAAGGCGTGCGTCAGGTTCACTTGCAAAACTGCCAGAGCGGCGACACTTCCCATTCCCATCAATCCGTAGGCATAAAGAAGACTGCCGATGACGATGATGCCGCAGAACGTGACGTAGCTGATAAAATGATTCACCGCAGCCTGCATACCGTTCTTTTTCGCCGTTTGCCGAAGCGTTTGCGTCATTTGTTCGTTCAACGCCTCGTACTGGCCGTAAATCGTGCGGATTCGGAACAGCTTCACAATTTGAATGCCGCCCATAAAATCTTTGAATTTTTCGGTCATTTTACCGAGCGTTTGCAAGCCTTGTTCGGACAAGGCACGAATATCCCGTGCAAATTTCAGACTGACCAGAGAGGACAGCAGCAGAATGACGAAGGATACGCCAGCAAACCGCCAATCGATCACCACCATGGAGACAATGGAGCCGATGCAAAAGACAACTTGAAGCAACAAAACGAAGTAAACCTGCGAGAATGTAAACTCAACGGTCGTTACGTCGTTGTTCACCCGCGACAGCAAGTCCCCATGGTGCGTCTGCTCCAGGAATCTCGGCCGCACCCGGCACAGCTTGTCATAAAGACGTTTGCGGATATTCAGCACAGTCAGCTCGACACTGCGCTGGTATAAGTAAATGAACCAGGGAGAAATTATATTCTCCAGAAACAGGGCCGCGCCCAAAATAATAAAAGCTTCCACCATCAGGGACGTATCTCGGGACACGGCGAAATCAACCAAGTTATGTACGACCAAGCTGAAGGCGATCAGAAACAATGTCTGGGTGAGCGCCGTTACAGCAAGGCCAATCGCGTACTGGGTTTTGCGCTTGCGGTTCATAAACGTCAGCAAGTAGCCAAGTTCTTTCACTTGCGATAGCCTTCCGCCCTTTTTCATGTGTACGACACCTCCCTGCGTTCGGCAGACTCGGTAAATTCCTGGTAGTACGACTGGGCGTACATTCCCTTCCTCTCGAGCAATTGTTCATGAGTGCCCTTTTCGATAATATTTCCTTGTTCCATAACCCAGATTTCATCGGCGTTTTGTACCGTAGAAAGCCGGTGGGCAATAACCATGGTCGTTCTCTGCTTCATCAATACGCCCAGCGCTTCCTGAACCGCGCTTTCCGACTCCGGATCAAGAGCCGATGTGGGCTCGTCCAGCAGCAGTACGGGAGCATCCTTCAGAAAAGCCCGGGCCATTGCAATGCGCTGGCGTTGCCCACCGGACAAAAAGCCGCCGCGCTCTCCGACATACGTCTGGTAGCCACCCTCAAGCTGCATAATGAAAGAATGAGCCTGAGCGGCTTTGGCGGCTTCGATAATCTCGTCCATCGACGCTTCTTCACGCCCGTAGCCGATATTTTCGGCGATCGTACCGCTAAACAAATATGAATCTTGGGTTACCACGGAAAAATGCGACCGAAGCTGCTCTGGATTAGCGCCGTGGATCAGGCTTCCGAACACGCGGATCTCGCCCTGATCCTCCGGAAGTGGATAAAAGCCGCATACCAGCTTAAACACCGTGCTCTTCCCTCCGCCGCTCGCTCCGACAAGTGCAATCGTCTTGCCTTCCGGCACCGAGAAACTAACATTCCGCAGAATCGGAGAACTCTCTTCATACCCGAAGGTTACGTTCTGAAAATGGATGGGAGCGGCGCTCGCTTTTGGAAGCAAACGGCCATTCTCCGTTTCGGTCGGCTGCTCGACGATTTCGGAGACCCTTCTCAGGGCACCGGTCATTTCGAACGTGCGCGTGATGAGCTCGGGAATATGCTCCAGCGGCTCCAGACACAGATTAAGCAAGTACAGGAAGGCGATTAGTTCTCCCGCGCCTAGCTGCCCGTTGTAGATCAAATAGCTACCGTAACTGACGGCGAAAATGATCGGGCTGATCATTAGCGTAGAAAGCAGCGGGTTAACCCAGGCTTCCCGCTTTTTCACGGCCAGCTTTTTTGAGCCGTCAGTTGCAGCAACACTTGGTAGGAGCGAGATAACATACCAGATAGCAGATAGCTTTTTACAATAGGCATCCCCCAAGCGTATCCTGGAGGTTGATGTTCATTCGGCCCATGTTTGCCTGGGCTTCCTCCGTCAACTGTTCCAACTGCTTGCCGATCCATTGGGAAACCAGCAGTGCTACGGGAAATAACAACAGGCTGTACAGCATCAGCTCCCATTGGAGATACATCAAATAAGCGAAACAGCCGATAAATAATAACGGATGATAAAACCACTGGGCGAGGTCCCGAATCATAAATTGCTGGATGAGCTGCAGATCGTTGTTGATCCGCGACAACACGTCGCCGGAGTGCTGCTTTTCCAAATAGGGGACCGGGAGTTTGCCGATATGACGCATGACATGGTTGCGGATATCCTGCACCGCAGAGGCACTGCTTCGCTCCACACCAAAGCTCATGAAAAACTTCGCCGGCACACCGATCAAGATGACCACAAAGACCGTGTACACGATCTGCAGAACGATCGGCCCCGCCCCATTCTCGGCCTGTGTGGTCAGCTGCTCGACCAAACGTCCCGTCCATATCTCAATAACCGCGGCGGCAATTGCGGACAGGATACCGACGATCATCCAGCCTTTGTGACGGCTTACATAGGACATCAGCCAGCGGAACGCTTTCCAGGTGGCATAAGCGGTTCGGCGCTTGGAAGGCGCCGCTGTGCCTTGTTCTTGAACAGACATCTGCCGATCAGCTCCCATGCAGGACCCCGGCCTCCGCTTCGATCTGCCGCTTGATTTGCACTAAGATGTCACGGATGACAATGGCCGTTTCTTCCACACGCGCGAGTTCCAGTAATTCCTCGTGTGCGCCCTCCAGCCGGTAATCAGAATAAGCTTGCGTCGTTGCCCTCTGCCAGGACGGCAACTGGTGCTCCAGGCGGAACGCTTCGCTGTCCTTCGCAATCAGTTCGTAAATACGGGCAGTTATTGTGCCTGAATTAATAAGCTGCGCTTCGTACGTCAAGGTGGCTTTGATTTTCCGATGAACACGCTCCCGCACGAGTGGATTACTCATTAATTCCTTCTCTTCTTCGTCGAAATCCGCAAGCATTTCTTCAAGCTCTTTCTCAGACGTTTCATAAGGTGTGAGTGTGTCCTTAATCCACGAGTCCACCATGAGCAAGTCCGTTACGGAATACCCTCTTCTTTCCATCATTTTGGCTACTTCGAACGTCAGGTTGCCTCCGAAGCAGTAACCGAGCAGCACGTAAGGTCCTTCCGGCTGGATGCGAACAATCTCATCCACATAACGGTTCAGCATGGCCTCGTAATCGATGACATCGTCTATAAAATCAATGCCGTAAAGCACGAATCGGCCGTCTAGCCTGCTTGCAAGCTCTCGGTAACCGATGCCGAAGCCGCTGCCTGGAGGGAAGCAGAACACGTTCAGATCCCCTGTTTTATTCAGCTTAATGAAGGAATCTCCCCTTTATCCAGGCCCAGATCCTCCTCTCCAAAAGCCATGGCTTCAACGGTTACATGATGGAATTGGCGATTCAGCGGTATCTCGATGCCCGTTTCATCGTAAACGGCTTGAACGAGCCTCATCAGACTTAAGGAATTGCCGCCCAGCTCAAAAAAGTTATCCTTTACGCCGACCTGTGGAATGCCAAGTGTATCCTGCCAGACACGGGCGATCTTCATCTCGAGCAGTGTTCTCGGCGCAACATATTCCGCTCCTACAGCCGCAGCTTCCTCCGGCACCGGCAGAGCTTTGCGGTCGATTTTTCCGTTAGCAGTCAGCGGCATCTGCGAAAGCTGCACAAGATGCGCAGGAATCATATACCCCGGAAGCTGCTGGGCGAGCTGCTCCTTGAGTTCATTCGCCGCCAGCTTTGTTTCCGCGACGTAATAAGCAACAAGTTGCTTATGGCCGTTCGCGTCGTCCCGGGCGAGTACCACCGCTTCTTCCACGCCCTCCACGTTCAAAAGCTGCGTCTCAATTTCGTCCAGCTCGATCCGGTATCCGCGGATTTTGACCTGGTGGTCAATTCGGCCGAGGTATTCGATGTTGCCGTCCGGCAGCCAAGTCGCCAAGTCGCCTGAGCGATACAGTTTTTCCCCATCCGCAAACGGGGAATCAACGAACTTCTCCGCCGTCAAATCCGGACGGTTCAGGTATCCTCTCGCAAGCCCTTCCCCGGCCACGTACATTTCGCCCGCTACGCCAATCGGCACAGGGCGGCGGTTTTCATCCAGGACATAAACCCTCAGTGTTGGGATTGGCTTGCCGATATTGCTCTTCGCCGCCTCCATTTCGACCCACGTAATTTCCTTATACGTCACGTGAACCGTCGTTTCGGTAATTCCGTACATATTGATCAGCTTTGTCTCCGGGTACTTCGTCTTGAAGCCCTTGAGCAAAAGCGGACTAAGCGCTTCGCCGCCGAAAATGACGTTGCGAATCCGCAGATCGTATGGATGATCCGCCAAGACCTTACGCAGCAGCTGGTAGAAATATGTTGGCGTCTGGTTCAAAATCGTGACACTTTCGCGGCTCAGCAGTGCCAGGAACTCGGCCGGATTTTTCGCCGTAAGCGGCGGTACGATAACCAGCTTTCCTCCATTTAGAAGCGCTCCGTACATCTCCCAGACGGAAAAATCGAAGCAGAACGAATGGAATAACGTCCACGTGTCGGACGGCCCAAAGTCGAACAGGTTCTTGTCGTTGAACAAAAGGCGCACAACGTTTTTATGCTCGATCAACGTGCCTTTGGGTTTGCCAGTCGTTCCCGATGTGTAGATGACATATGCCAGGTTCTCCGGACCGGAAATTGGCTCCAGATTCAAAGCGTCCAGCGCACCTTCCGAATCCGTCCCACTATCTCCCCAAACGAAATCATTTATTTCAAGGCGCATTCCTGCGAAGTCGGTCTTCTCATGCAAATGCTTTTGAATCAGCAATAACGGTGCACCCGAATCTTCGATCATGAAGCGGATGCGCTCCTCCGGGTAGTCGGGATCAACAGGCACGTAGGCTCCGCCCGCTTTGAGAATCCCCAGTATGCCGACAACCATATCGAGTGAGCGTTCGGCCAGAATCGCTACCAGCTGGTCCGCTGCGACTCCCGTCTCCCTCAGCCTGCGCGCAAGACGGTTGGATCGCTCGTTCAGCTCGCGGTAGGTCAGCTGCCGTTCGTTCATGACAACGGCCACGTTGTCCGGGTAAAGCTCCGCCTGTTCTTCAAACAAACCGTGAATCGTTTTCCCCGCTCGAACCCGGTTTCGGTATCATTAAATCGATTCAGCAACGTCTCCCTCTCGTCCGGGGAAAGCACATCGGCTTGTCCAAGCTCCAGATCTGGCTGAAATACAAGCACGGACAGAAGCCGAACAAGGTGGTCGGCCGTCTGTTCCACAAATGCACGCTCGTATCGATTCCCGTCAAAGCTTATTTCTAGCTCGATAGAGTCGTTTTGGCGGTCGAATCGAAAATCCGTATCGGCCGCCACCCGGTTACCCAGCGGTTCAGGATGAATCGGGGCGAAGGATGCGACGGTGTTGACGACTGCGACTCCTTCCCCTGTATAGTCCAGATGGAGCGGCTCCACCATTTTCCGAAAAGGCAGATGCTGATGCTCCAGCGCCTCGCCGATGGAGGCTTTGATGCCCCCGAGCAGCGTTTTCAGCGTAGTCTGGCTGCTTACGGACGTTTTGATCACAAGGATGTCATGCGACGGCTGAGTCACGTCCGGGTCCGCGCTACAAGAAGGCATGCCGACCAGTACTTGATCCTGCCCTGTATATTTGAACAGCAGGCTTTTTACTCCTGCCAAAACAATCATGTACAAAGCCAGATCCGAACCATTGGCGAGGCGAATAATTCTCTCCGAGAGCTCACTCGGCAGGGTACGGTGAAGCAAAGCCGGCTCTGCCGCAGCTTCGCCGCCCGCAGATAATTTGGAGGATTGACTATAGGGAAGGAAGCTCAGGCTGTCTTCGTCGTCAAACTTGCTGCTCCAGTACCGTTCTTCCTTTTCAAATAAAGATTTCATTCGTACCTCCCCTAAAAATGAAGTGACCGCATGCCCCGGCGCAGGTCCGATAAAGCTTGCTTTCGGCCTGCGCGTTTACGGGCTTGATTTACGGACTTGCAAGTTGTTCGACGTCTTCCCTGGGATGCGCACCACTTTCGCTTGACGGCGGAGCGCGCTTGTAATATTAAAACGCGAATTCGATCGTATCGACGGCACTCTTTGCGCCTGCCGCCGGTTTATGACATTCAATCCGGCTTAGCTCAAGTTGTGGATTTTCCGCAATTTGAGAAAGTACCCGCAGGTAATCCTCGGTTAAGGTGCGGATCATCGTTTCTTTGAACAGTTTGGTGGCGTAGAAAAAGCCCCCGCTCAGCGCCCCTTCGTTTTCATAAATAAACAACGTCAGATCAAACTTCGCTTCTTCCAGTTGGTCAAGCTCGTAATTCTTCAGGCTGACCCCTTCCAGTTCGGCGTCTCGTTCTTCGATATTTTGCAAGTCGAAAACGGCATCAAACAGTGGGAAGCGGCCAGGCTCCCGCTTAACATTCAAACGCTCCACGAGCTCCTCGAATGGATAATCCTGATTCTCAAAAGCTCCCAACGCCGTTTCCTTCACTTCATCAAGGTAGGACAGGAAAGTTTTTCGCCTGACGGACGATTGCGGAGCGCCAGTGTATTAACAAACATGCCGATGACCGGCTCCAAATCGGCGTTAGTTCTTCCCGCCACCGGGGTGCCCACGATTAAGTCTTCCTGCCCGCTGTACTTGGACAGCATCACGGTATATGCCGCAAGCAGTATCATGTACAGCGTGCTTTCACGCTCGGCCGCCAATTCACGCAGTCGCGCAGAGAGAGAAGCATCGACATCGAACTCCAGATGCGCGCCTTCATAGTTGCGAACTGTAGAACGTTCGTAGTCCATCGGCAGATCCCCGTCGGCAGCTCGCCTTCAAAGGTTTGCAGCCAGTACGCTTCCTGCCTTCCGATCCGCTCTCGGTGGTCCTCCGACTGCTGCCAAACGGCATAATCCTTATATTGAATGCGTAGTGGCGGCAGTTCTTCCCCGGCGTATAAACTCGAGAACTCATCCATCACAATCGCCATCGATACGCCGTCCGACACAATATGGTGCATATCGAAAAGGAGAATATACCGGTTCGGCTCCAGTTCGACGACTCCGGCGCGCAGCAGCGGCGGCTTGCCGAGATCAAACGGACGAACGAAGTTGCGGACGATCTGCTCAACTTGAGCTGCATCCTCTGTATCCGCTTGATGATGCTCAATAGCAAAATCGACCTGCGGGTAAATCCGCTGAACCGCTTCGCCCTTCACCATTTCAAAACCGGTGCGCAGCGATTCATGCCGTGTTATCAGTTTCCGCAATGCGGCTTCCAACCGGTCTAAATCAAACTTGCCTTCCACCTGCACCAGTTCCGGCATGTTGTAAAGTTGATCCGCTCCATCCAGCGTGTGCTGAATAAACAGCCGTTTCTGCGCGGAGGACAGAGGGTAGTACTCTCTCTTCCGCTTGAGGAATGGCCTCATGCTCCCGCCGTTCCATCCGGGCAATCGCATCGGCCATCGCCGCAATCGTGGAGTGACGGAATACGTCGCGCAGCGGAGGTTGACGTTTAGTTCCTTAAATACCTTGCCCGCTAGTGTCGTCGCTCGCAGGGAGTGGCCGCCGATGTCGAAGAAGTTGTCGTAAACGCCAATCTCCTTCACAAGTCCCAGCACCTCCTGCCAAATCACCGCCAGCTTCATTTCCAGCTCATTGCGCGGTGCGACATACTCCGTTCCACTTCCCGCTTCCCCTTCCGGCGCTGGCAGCGCCTTCCGGTCCATCTTTCCGTTCGGCGTCAGAGGCAAGCGCTCCAGCTCCACGAAGTACGACGGGATCATGTAACCCGGCAGATCCTGTGCCAGCGCACTGCGCAGATCGTTCACCAACAGCTCCGCACTGGTATCCGGTGTGTAATACGCACACAGCGCCTTCTGACCGTTCGCATCACTTCGAACCAGCACTACCGCTTCACGCACGCCTTCCACCCGCAGCAGCTGCGACTCAATCTCACCCGTCTCGATCCGGTAACCCCGGATTTTTGCCTGGTTGTCGATCCGGCCAATGAAGTCCACGTTGCCGTCTTCCATCCACCGCGCCAAATCTCCCGTGCGATACATCCGCTCACCAGCGGTGAAAGGACTGTCTACAAACTTCTCTTCCGTCAGCTCTGGACGGTTCAAGTACCCGCGCGCCACGCCGACTCCGCCGATAACCAGTTCGCCCAGCACGCCGACTGGCACAGGGTTCAGATGTGCATCCACGATGTAGAATTTCGCATTCAGCCACGCTTTGCCAATCGGCACATGACCTGTCTGCGGCAGTTTCGCCAACAACTCGTCATAAAAGCTGGAGTCGATTGCTGCTTCCGTCACGCCGTAGGCGTTAATGATGCGGAACAACGAGCCGAAACGTTCCTGCAAGGTCCGGTAATCCGCCACGCTGCAACTATCCGAGCTTGTGATCAACAGCTCCATCCCGCTTATATCCAGCCCCTGTTCGTGCACATATTCCATAAACGGTACGATCAGTGCCGGCGTCGATTCAAAGATGGTGATCCGCTCCCGCTCCATCCAGTGGTGCAGACGAGACGGATCAATCCGGTCTTCCTTAGGCACAATCACCATCGTGCCTCCGTTATACAGCGTCCGCGCGATATCACCCACGAACACGTCAAACGAGAAGCTAGCGAGTTGCAACAGCCTTACCGGGAACTGATCCAATCGGTATTCCCGTCGGTAACCCGCTGCCGTGTTCACCAGACTACGATGCTCGATCATTACACCTTTCGGCTTACCCGTCGTACCTGACGTGTAGATCACGTAGGCCAAATCCTCTGGACGAGCTTCATGGAAGCTGTCCAAGCCAGCAACCTTCAGATGACTCGGATCATCGCTGTTCACAGCACCCGTCAGCTCGCCGGAGACTCGATCGGAAGCACTGTTGGAGCCTTGTCCGAAGTCCATTGGTGCATTCGCTCGGTCTTCGCTGTATGACGTTTCGTCATCGAGATACAGTACCGTCTCCAGTGCTAGTTCCTCTTCGCCGAGCCAGGCTTCGGCACGCTCTCTCAGCGGCGTTTGTGTCAGCAGTACCTTCGCTCCGCTGTCTTCGAGCATAAACCGCACCCGGTCTACTGGATATTCCGGGTCGAGCGGTACATAGGCCCCGCCCGCTTTCCAGACGGCCAGTACGGCTACCAGCAAGTCCACCGAACGCTCGGCGAGAATGCCGACGATTGACTCCCGGCCGATGCCGCTTGTACGCAACGTAGCCGCCAAGCGGTTCGCCCGCTCGTTCAGCTCCGCATACGTTAGGCGATCGTTCTCGTACACGACGGATTCCGCTTCCGGTGTGCGTTCCGTCTGTTCCTCGAACAGCCGGTGGAACGCCGTCACAGGAGCCAGTTCTAGCTGCGCTGGATTAAACGCACCGAGAACTTGTTCTTTTTCCTCTGCAGTCAGCAAGTTCAGCTCGGCAATCTTCGCATCTGGACGGTTTACAATTGTCACGAGCAGCTGCTCATAATGTTTTGCCAGCCGTTCAATCGTCTCCCTTTTGTAAAGAGCCGTCGCATATTCAAAGCTGTAATCCAACCCGCCGTTCTCCTCGCCCACATCCAAGCTGATATCAAACTTCGCAGTATCCAGTACGCTCGGATAAGGAATCAGGCGAAGCCCTTCCAGCTCAAATTGTTCGTTCTCCGTATTTTGCATCGTAAACATCGTATCAAAGAGCGGATTACGGCTTAAATCACGGGTGACTTGCACCTTGTCCACCAATTGTTCAAACGGATAGTTCTGATGCTCAAAGGCATGCAGAGTTGTTTCTTTGACTTCGTTCAGATATGACAGGAATGTTTTTTCCGAAGACGGATAACTGCGAATCGCCAGCGTGTTTAGGAAAATCCCGATCAACGGCTGCACATCTCCATGATTCCTTCCGGCAATTGGCGTACCAACGATCACGTCTTCCTGACCTGAATATTTGTGCAAAAGCACGTTATACGCCGCAAGCAGCACCATAAACAGCGTCGTGCCCGTTTCCGAAGCCAACCGTTTCAGGCCGTCGGTTTTTGAAGCGTCGAAGAAAAACTCCATCGTTTGGCCCTCATAGCTCTGTACAGCCGGACGTGGATAGTCGGTCGGCATTTCCAGCACTGGAAGCTCGCCCTGGAACATGTCCAGCCAATACGCCCCCTGATGCTGAAGCCGTTCCTGCTGCTCCTGCGAATGCTGCCAAACGGTGTAGTCTTTGTACTGAATGCGCAGCGGCTCCAATGGCTCTCCACCATACAAGCGCACGAATTCTTCAACAAAGATTTCCATTGAAACGCCGTCAGAAATAATATGATGCATGTCGTACATCAAAATATGGCGTTCCGGAGCCAGCTCAACAAGGCCTACCCTCAGCAGCGGTGGCTTAGCCAAGTCAAACGGACGGACGAAACCGTGAACCACCGCTTCGACCTCTTGCTCATCCGCTTGATAGAACTCCACCGCAAAATTCACATCCTGGTAAACTCGCTGTGATGCTTCGCCATCCATCATTTCGAACCCTGTGCGCAACATTTCATGCCGCGCCACGAGCTTACGGAACGTTTCTTCAAACCTTGCCCGGTCCAAAGCACCCTCCAGCAGCATCGCTTCCGGCATGTTGTAGCTAAGCTCCGCACCTTCCAGCTGATTCAGGATAAAGAGACGTTTTTGAGCAAAAGATTGCGGGTACACCTCTCGGTCATCCGCCACCGGAATGGCAACGAATGTCTGCTCATCCAGCCGGGAAATGGCCGCCGCCATGCTCTCAATCGTGGAATGCCGGAACACGTCGCGCAGCGGCAAATCCACGTTCAACTCTTTATGAATCTTGCTGACCAATGTTGTCGCCCGCAGGAATGCCCGCCGATGTCGAAGAAGTTGTCGTGAACACCAATCTCCTTCGTAAGCCCCAGCACTTCCTGCCAAATCACCGCCAGTTTCATTTCCAGCTCATTGCGCGGTGCGACATACTCCGTTCCACTTCCCGCTTCTCCTTCCGGTGCTGGCAGCACCTTCCGGTCTATTTTCCCGTTCGGTGTCAGAGGTAGACGCTCCAGCTCTACGAAGTACGACGGGATCATGTAACCCGGCAACTCCTGTGCCAGCGCATTGCGCAGATCGTTCACCAACAGCTCCGCACCGGTCTCCGGCGTGTAATATGCACACAGCGCCTTCTGCCCGTTCGCATCACTTCGAACCAGCACCACCGCTTCGCGCACACCTTCCACCCGCAGCAGCTGCGACTCGATCTCACCCGTCTCGATCCGGTAGCCCCGGATTTTTGCCTGGTTGTCAATCCGCCCGATGAAGTCCACGTTGCCGTCTTCCATCCACCGTGCCAAGTCTCCCGTGCGATACAACCGCTCACCCTCGGTGAAAGGACTGTCTACAAACTTCTCTTCCGTCAGCTCTGGACGGTTCAAGTACCCACGTGCTACCCCAACGCCGCCGATGACCAGCTCGCCCAGCACCCCGACCGGCACCGGGTTCAGATGCGCATCCACAATGTAGAGTTTCGCATTCAGCCACGCTTTGCCGATTGGCACATGGCCTATCTGCGGTATCTTCGCCAACTCCTCGTCATAGAAACTGGAGTCAATTGCCGCTTCCGTCACACCGTAGGCGTTAATAATGCGGAACAACGAGCCAAACCGTTCCTGTAAGGTCCGGTAATCTGCCACACTACAACTGTCCGAGCTTGTGATCAACAGCTCCATACCGCTTAACTCCAGCCCCTGCTCATGCACATGCTCCATGAACGGCACGATCAGTGCTGGTGTTGATTCAAAGATCGTCACTTGCTCCCGCTCTATCCAGTAGTGCAGACGAGACGGATCAATCCGATCGTCCTTCGGTACAATGACCATGGTGCCTCCGTTATACAACGTGCGTGCGATATCACCCACGAACACGTCAAACGAGAAGCTGGCGAGCTGCAACAGCCTTACCGGGAACTGATCCAACCGGTATTCCCGTCGGTAGCCCGCTGCCGTGTTCACCAAGCTGCGATGCTCAATCATCACACCCTTGGGCTTGCCCGTCGTTCCCGACGTGTAGATGACATACGCCAAATCCTCCGGACGGGCTTCATGGAAGCTGTCCATGCCCACAACATCAGCATCAGTTGGATGACTTTCGCCACCACCGTTCACAGCCCCCGTCAGTTTGCCGGAGACTTTACCGGAAACCATGCTGGAGCTAAGCATTGCATTCTCCCGGTCTTCGCTGTACGACGTTTCTTCGTCGAGATACAGCACCGTCTCCAGTGCCAATTCCTCTTCGCTGAGCCAGGATTCGGCACGCTCTCGCAGCAGCGTTTGTGTCAGCAGTACCTTTGCTCCACTGTCTTCAAGCATGAACCGCACCCGGTCTGCCGGATAATCCGGATCAAGCGGTACATACGCCCCTCCCGCTTTCCAGACGGCCATCACGGCCACCAGTAGGTCCACAGAACGCTCGGCGAGAATGCCAACAATCTCCTCCCGGCCAATGCCGCTTCCGCGCAGCGTAGCCGCCAAGCGATTCGCCCGCTCGTTCAGCTCCGCGTACGTTAGGCGGTTATTTTCATACACTACGGCCTCCGCTTCCGGCGTGCGTTCTGCCTGTTTCTCAAACAGCCGGTGGAACGCGGCCACAGGAGCCACTTCCGATTGCGCCGGGTGGAACGCGCCGAGAATTTTCTCTTTTTCATCTGCCGTCAACAAGTTCAGCTCAGCGATCTTTGCATTCGGACAGCTTACGATCGCCGCAAGCAAATGTCCAAAATGAATCGACAGCTGCCGGATCGTACTTTCTTTATAAAGAGCCGTTGCGAATTCAAAGTTGCACTCCAGCCCGCCATTTTCTTCCGTAACATCCACACTCAGATCGAACTTGGCCATACCATATTCGCTAGGGTACGGGGACAATTTCAGCCCTTCCAGCTCAAACTCTGACTCCTCCAGGTTTTGCAGGAGAACATCGTGTCAAACAGCGGGTTGCGGCTCAAATCCCGACTAACCTGCACTTTATCGACGAGTTCTTCGAACGGATAATTCTGATGCTCGTAAGCGCCTAAGGTCGTTTCTTTCACTTCTTCCAAATACGACAGGAAGGTCTTCTCCGAAGCTGGATAATTGCGGATCGCCAGCGTGTTGACGAACATTCCGATCAAAGGCTGCATGTCGCCGTGCGTTCTGCCCGCAATTGACGTGCCAACGATCAAATCATCCTGACCTGTGTATTTATGCAAAAGCACGGTATATGCGGCAAGCAACACCATATATAACGTCGTTCCTCTTTGAGCGGCCAGCTGCTTCAAGCCTTCGTTCGTTGCCTCATCCACGAAGGACGTCAGCGTATGTCCCTCATAGCTCTGTACAGCAGGACGCGGATAGTCCGTTGGCATTTCCAGAACCGGCAGCTCGCCCTGGTAACGGTCCAGCCAGTAAGCTTCCTCACGTTTCAATTGCACTTTTTGCTCGTCCGATTGCTGCCATACCGCATAGTCCTTGTACTGAATGTGCAAAGGCTCTAATGACTCACTGCCATACAGACGAACGAGTTCCTCAACGAACACGTCCATCGAAACCCCGTCGGAGATGATATGATGCATGTCAAACATCAGTAAATAACGATCGGCTGCCAGTTCTACGAGCTCGGCACGCAGCAACGGTGGCTTCGCCAAGTCGAAAGGTCGGATAAAAGCCTGCACGACTGCAGACGCTTCTTCCTCGTTCGCATGACGGCACTCGACGGCAAAATCAACGCTTTCGTAAATACGCTGTACCGCTTCGCCTTGTACGATCTCAAATCCGGTTCGCAACGTTTCATGACGTTTGATCAATCCGCGGAAAGCTTTCTCCAGCAGGCTATGGTCAATCGATCCTTCGAGCAACAGCACTCCCGGCATGTTATAGCTCTGATCGGCTCCTTCCAGCTGATTCAGGATAAACAGCCGCTTCTGAGCTGAGGAAAGTGGATAATACGCTCTTTCGTCTGCCAGCGGAATCGACGAGAACAACTGCTCTTCAATCCGGGAGAGGGCGAGAGCCATCTCTTCGATCGTTGAGTAGCGGAATACGTCGCGCAGAGGCAACTCGACGTTCAACTCCTGATGCACCTTGCTCACCAGTGTCGTTGCCCGCAGGGAATGGCCGCCCAAGTCAAAGAAGTTGTCATGAACTCCGATGTGCTCCAATCCAAGCACGCTTTTCCATATTTCAGCCAAGCTGGCTTCCAACGGAGTCCGAGGTGGAGTACGTCCTTCGCCCGGCTGCAGGCTCTCCTCAGGTGCCGGGAGGGAGCGGCGGTCGACCTTGCCGTTCGTCGTCAGCGGGAGCCGCTCCAACTGGATCAGGTAAGCCGGGATCATATAGGCCGGCAGTTCCTGGGAAAGCACGCTCTTCAGCTCAGCCGCCGGAAGATCACGGTCCGTTTCATAATAGGCGCAAAGCTGCTTCTCTCCGGAGGTGTTTTCCCGCGCGAATACCGTCGTTTTCCGAATTCCCTCCACTTTCTGAAGCTGAGCTTCGATCTCGCCCAGCTCAATACGGAAGCCGCGGACTTTCACTTGATCATCCGTCCGCCCCACGTATTCAATCGTGCCGTCCGGTAGCCATTTCGCCAAATCCCCTGTCCGGTACATGCGCTCTCCCGGCACAAACGGATGGTCCACAAATTTCTCCGCCGTCAGCTCCGGCCGGTTATTGTAGCCCCCTACCAAGCCTTCTCCGCCGACGCACAGCTCCCCGGCCACACCGATCGGCAGAAGTTTATTCTGGCTGTCGACGATATACACCGTCGTATTGCTGATCGGCCGTCCTATGGGTACGGTAACCGCGGACTCATCGACAAAGTCGACTGGAAGGTACGTGGTATAAACCGTGCTTTCCGATGGGCCGTACAGGTGATTGAGCCTGCCCGGTCCGATATGAGCGAGCGCTTTACGCACATGGCCAACCGACACGCGCTCTCCTCCGAACAAAATCGCCCGGACATCCCGCAGGCAGTCGACGTTCACATCCACAAGGACGTTGAAGAAAGCCGTCGTAATCAGCATGACCGAAATTCGCTCGCGCTGGATGAGATCCGCCAGCTGGCCGATCTCCAGCAAAGTCTCGTGGGGAACCAGCACCAACCGTGCACCGTTGGTCAAAGCGCCGAAAATATCAAAAATCGCTCCGTCGAACGAATAGCTTGAAAGCTGGAGTACATGATCCCGCTCAGTGATATCGATATAATTCGTATTTCGCACGATCCGCACGATATTGCGGTGCGAAACAAGGTTGCCTTTTGGCTTGCCCGTCGTGCCTGACGTATAGATGATGCAAGCCAGATCTGTCGCTTCGTTGCCCGGATTTAGATTTGTGCGGTCCTCGTGATAGAAGGACTCGTCATCCAGGAAAATCACGGAGTCCGAACCTGCCAGACGCTCGCGCAATCGGCTTTGCGTCAGCATGACCTGCGCACCCGAATCCTCGATCAAGAAACGGATACGCTCCTCGGGATATTCCGGGTCAATCGGTACGTAAGCCGAACCAGCTTTGTGTGCCGCCAGCATACCCACCACCATTTCGATGGAACGCTCAGCCATAATAGCTACCAGACGGTCTTTGGATATCCCGTGGCTACGCAAGGTATGAGCAAGACGGTTAACGCGTTCGTTCAGCTCGCGGTAGGTCAGCTCTTGCCCATTCAAGGAGATGGCAGCTGCATCCGGGATGCGCGCCGCCTGCTCTTCGAACAATTGAATAAGCGTTTTCCCGCGTGGAAATTCCGTGGTGGTATCGTTAAAACGTCCGAGAAGATCAGCCTTTTCCTCCTCCGTCACAAGTTCCAGCTCGCCCACGGTAATTTCCGGGTTATCCGCCACCTGCTCCAGCAAATGAACGAGATGCCCCTTGAGCCGCTCAATACTATCTTTATCAAACACTTCGGCGTTAAAGTCGAACCGAATTTCAATATCGTCTCCCGGCACCACGGTGACGTTGAAGTTATAGTTTGTCTGCTCCTCCATCTGAACATCAGCGATCGTCAGGTCGCCGTGCTGCTGGTCCCCGCCTGCTCCATCTGCTCGTCCACCGGATAGTTCTCAAAAGCGATGATATGGTTGATCAGGTTCTGCTTTTGCACGCTGCGGGCCTGAATTTCATACAGCGGATAGTAATCATAACGCCCGGACTCCAGCGCCCGCTCTTGAAGCTTCGCCATCAGGTCGGCGAACACGGTGTCCGCTTCGCTTGTGACCCGGACCGGCACCGTATTGATGAACAACCCGATCATGGACTCAATGCCCGGGATTTCCGCCGGTCTTCCGGCCACGACGCTGCCAAATACGGCATCGTTTGTTCCATTATATTTTTGCAGCATCACGCCCCAGATAGCTTGCAACAGTGTATTGACCGTAACCAGGCGCTGTTTCGCCACCCGGTCCATCCGCTCGCTCAAGTCCTTGCCCAGCTCGGCGGTGACGTGATCAGCCGTAAATCTGCCGTTGGGCGCCAGTTCCTTTTGTCCCGGGAGTACGGTTTGCCCTTCATAACCTGCCAGGAATCCCATCCAATAGGCTGATGCCGCCTGATCATCCTGTTTCTCCAACCATTCGATATAGGCCCCATAATCCGATCCCTTATCTCCCGCTGACTGCTCGCCGGATGTCAAGGCCGAGTATGCCTCAAACAGCTCCTGTGTCAGCTGAGCCAGGCACCAGCCATCCATCAAAATATGTTGGAAACTCCACAGTACATGATAGCTTTGCTCTTCGGTGCGCAGGATCGTGAACCGAACGAGCGCGTCATGTTCCATGTCGAAGCCGCGAAGCTTGTCCTCCTCGGCCTTTTTATCCAAGTAAGCTTGTTTCTCGTCCACCTGCAAATGAAGCAGCTCTTCATATTCAAAACCCACCGGCTTGTCGCGGTATATGATTTGCAACGGCTCGCCCGCCGGTCCTTTCACAAAATTCGCCCGCAGCACCAGATGACGTTTCGCAAGCTCCATCCAACTCCTCTCAAAAAGCTTGACGTCGAGCGCTCCCCGCATCGTAAACCGCGTCTGCTCAAAGTAAGCTGACGTTTGCCGGTCAAGCGCGCTGTGGAACCACATTCCCTTCTGCATCGGCGTAAGTGAGTAAATATTTTCGATTTCCGAGAGATGGCCCGAGCGCTGGGCGATTTGCTCCAATTCTGCAATGGTCAAGCCTTTAAATTGAACGTCGCTCGGCGTCAATTCAGTGTTTTCTTTGCCTGCACAGTGGATAATGAGGTCTCGGAGACTGTGCTCAAGTTGCTGAGCGAAGGCTTCCATCGTTTCCTTGCGATACTGTTTCTGGCTGTAGCTGAGATCGAGCGATAAAGCGCCGTCCAGCACCATACCGTTGATATCCAGCACAAAGCTGCGGGCCTGCCGGTCGCTAGCCGGGCTGCCGCTGGAATAAGAAGATATACCGATCTCGTCTTGGTTGACATCATCGTCGAACTGACCGAGGTAGTTAAAATTAATTTCCGGCTCTGCGCCCCAAACCAATCCATCCTCCGATTTCGAGAGATAGCGACATATACCGTACCCGAGCCCCTTGTTCGGAATGCGACGCAAGTTTTCCTTGACCTGTTTAATCTGATATGCCAAATCTCGGTCGGTTTCCGGCTCCAGTACGACCGGAAACTTGGTCGTAAACCAGCCAACTGTACGCGTGATGTCGATATCCGTTCCGATCGATTCACGTCCGTGTCCTTCGAGATTGATCCGCACCCGTTCGTGCCCCGTCCATTTGTGTAAGGCTATTCCGAGCGCCGTTACCAAAATATCATTCATTTCGGTGTTGTAGGCACGGTGAACCCGCTTCAGTAGCAGCTCCGTTTCTTCAGGAGTCAAACGGACAAACAGCGATTCGCTGTCATACTGCGTCGTAACGTCCGCCTCCATATCCTTCGGCACGGCCAGAACCTCCATTTGTTCCACGGCCTGCCAATAGGCCCGTTCCTTCGCTATCTCCGGACTTTGCGCGTAAGCAGCCAGCTGCTCGGACCAAGTGCGGTACGCATCTGTTTTCGCCGGGAAACGAATTTCCTCGCTTTTTCCAGTCTGCTCGTAACCTAGAGCGAAATCCTCCATCAAAATGCGCCAAGACACGCCGTCTACCACAGCATGATGAACCGCGAGCAGCAAATGATCTCCGTCCTCGCACTGGAACAGTCCCGCCTTCATGAGGGGCCCGTTCTCCAGATCGATGCCTGCTTGAATGCCCGTTGCCTTCGCTTCCACAACCTGCGTGGGATTCTCCGCATCCTTAAAGTCGAACACGTCCAGCGTGAACAGCCCACCATCCTGAATCGCTCGGGTTAACGCACTAAACCCTTGTTCCGTCTTGCAGAACACCATGCGCAAGGCATCATGATGCTCGGCCAGCTTTTGCAGCACCTGATACACTGTCTCTTCGTTGAAGCGTTCCTTCCGATAAAACATCACCGACTGGTTGAAATGATGCGGGTCCGCAAAGGAACTCTCGAAAAACCAATGCTGAATCGGTGTCAAAGCCGTTTCACCCGTTATTTCGCCTTGATCGATGGTACGTCTGATCGGTTTCACATGCAGGCTGAGCTGTGAAATCGTCGGATATTTGAATAAATCCCGGATTTCCAGCTTGTACCCGGCTTGATGAAGCCGCGAAGATACTTGAATGGACTTGATCGAGTCTCCGCCGAGCTCAAAGAAATGATCCGTTACCCCAACACGATCGGCGTTCAATACCGCCTGCCACACAGCAGCAAGCGTTCGCTCAGTTTCATTGCGGGGAGCTACGTAAGCGCCACCGGTCAGTGCGTTTCCTTCCGGGGCAGGCAAAGCCTTACGATCAATTTTATCGTTCGGCGTGAGTGGCATCCGCGGAAGCTGAACAAAATGTGCCGGAATCATGTAATTCGGCAATTTTTGCGCCAGCGCGCTTCTCAGCTCGCCGAGCGTAAGAGGGAGGCTCGCGACCAGGTAAGCGCACAGTTCTTGCCCACTTTTGCCTTCCCGCGCGATCACAATCGTCTCCTGCACCGAGTCGATCTTCAGAAGTTGCTCTTCAATCTCACCGACCTCGATTCGGAATCCACGGATTTTCACCTGATGGTCGATCCGGCCCAAGTACTCCATATTACCGTCCGGCAGCCAGCGGGCGAGATCTCCTGTCCGGTATAGGCGTTCTCCCGGCGCAAACGGATGTTCCACGAACTTCTCTGCCGTCAGCTCCGGTTGGTTCAGGTAACCTCTCGCAAGCCCCACGCCTGCCACGCACAGCTCGCCGTCCACTCCCGGAGGCACAAGTTGCAGGTGGGCATCCAAAATAAAAATCTGATGATTAGCCAGCGGGCGCCCAATCGGAATAACTCTTCGCTCCGGCTGCTGCTCATCCGCATCCCAAAGCGTCGTAACAATCGAAGCCTCGGTAGGGCCGTAAGCATTGAAATAGTGAACCTTCGCTTTCCACTGCTGCACGAATTCGGCTGATACCGCGGAACCTCCCGTTACAAGCTTTGTTAAGCTGGGAAGACGGTCCGGGTTCAAATGAGCGCTGTATGTCGGAGGCAAAATCGCCGCCGTAATCGCATGCTCGTTCATATAACTCTCGAACAGACGAGTGTCGAGAATTGTTTCGGCCGTCGGGATGTACAAAGCCGCGCCAAAATAGAGTGCTTTGAAAACTTCCCAGCAGGATGCGTCGAAGGACAAGCTCGCAAATTGAACGATCCGGTCTTGCTCCGTGATGCCCAGCCTGTCTGCGAACATCAGCTTCAAGCTGACCAAACCACGATGCTCCAGCATGACCCCTTTGGGTTTGCCCGTTGTACCTGACGTATAAATGACATAAGCAAGATCGTTTGGACCGCTGGCCGCCTCCAGGTTCGAGCCATCGTCGCTATAGGCCTGCTTGTCATCTAGCGCCAATACGGTCCCTTCGAACGGGACTTGCTGTAACAGCTCTCTTTGAGTCAGCAGCAGCTGCGCGTTCGAGTTCTCCAGAATGTAGCGAATACGTTCTTCCGGGTACTCCGGGTCGATCGGCACGTAGGCACCACCAGCTTTCAGAACCGCCAGAATTCCAATGACCGTCTCGAGCGATCTCCTGACCATCAAGCCTACCAACTGATTAGGCAGCACGCCGACCGATCGTAGCGTACGCGCCAGCTGGTTCGCCCGTTCGTTCAACTCTGCGTATGAAAGACGCTGCCCCTCAAAAACAACCGCCGTCGCCTCGGGCACACGCTTCGCTTGCTCCTCCACAAGCTGATGAATCGTCCGATCACGAGGATAGTCCTTCTCGGTATCGTTAAAGCTTTGCAGTAATTTAAATTTTTCGTCCTCCGACAGCATGTCCGCTCGCACGATGTCCAGCTCCAACTCATGAAGCCCCACGGACAGCAGGCGATTCAGATGGCCAACGACCCGATTCATGAACTCGGAGTCATATAAGTGCTCGTTATATGACAGCGCTAGCTGTATCGTCCCGCCGGTTAAACTGAATTCAAAGGAACAGTCCGTGACCACGTTTTGCCCAATTTCGTCCAGATGCAGCTCCTTAAGGGATACTAGCGTATGGACGAAGGGTATCCCTTCTGCATATTGCAGATCCAGCTTCTCCGTCATTTTCAAGAACGGAATATGTTGATGCTGAATGGCTTCCGGCAAGGAAGTCCTCAGTTCGCTCAGCAGCGTCTTAAAAGTTGCCCCCACCGAAAGCGAGTTTTTCAAAATGACCGTATGATTAACGGATCGACGCGTCTCCCCCTTTTCGGCACAACCGGCATGCCGACCAGAATTTCTGAAGCTCCTGTATATTTATGCAAGAGTGCCTGAACACCAGCGAGCAAAATCATAAAAGCAGCCAGCGGAGCACCCTTGCTCATTTGAAGGACACGCTGCGCCGCTTCCTCCGAAAGCGAACCGCCAACGGTTTTCACATTGGGCACCAGGGAGTTTGGAGCTTTGCTGTAAGGCAACCGCGTCAAGGTATAATCGTCACTACCGAATTTTTCGTTCCAAAACAACGTTTCTTTTTCAAAAGCCATCTGGATCGTTCCCCTCTCTTCATCGGTAAAAGCAATCCGGCGGAGCATATGCCAAAGCAACGCTCCAGCCTCGCTCATCTCCTTTTCAAACATCTGACAACAATATCAATGGCTTGCGCCATGTCACTGCTTGGATTGCCCAGTTGATCGCATGCGGCAATCCTCTGCCTAGCAGCTGTCCCCCTCGGCTCCCGTGCGTAAAGGACAACAACAAGCATCGTGCTACGCAAGAGATGCGGCTGCTTCGGACTCCTCTGCTTCAATATGATTGCTGCGGACGAGCCACCCGAAGACGGGATTTGGTTTAACATGGGGTTCGGAACTGGATTTGGGGATAAACGACAAGGAATGTTCCTCCTGTCGATGTAAGGCTTGCCGCAGGGTTCCGGCCGTCCAGCAGGAAGTCGACCGTAATTCCTAATTTGGCACCCGACCTTTGACGAAGCCTATGTTTAAGGGGTATTGATACACTCTATGTACGATTTGCTTATTCCCCCACAGCCCTGGTGTGGATAAGTAAAGATTCGGCTGCGGGGTAGTGAGCTTTTCCTGACGATTAAATTTAACGAGGGTACTGCATGAGACTCAAGGAATGCTCCGTATGACATGAACGGGACTGCCCTTGGATTGGCGGAGAATTCCATGCTGATTGACGTTACCGCAGCTAGCATGAGGAGAAAGTCTTCCACTTAGGTGAAAGCGCTACCTTAACATCAAGTCCGCACGCCCTCTGGAAGGCACTTTCGTGCCTATTGCCGGGGGCGCGGCCATCGGCTTGGCCAAGCTTAGGTTGTTACTAGCAAATCCTTGGTCTCCTGAGAGATCACCTGCTGCATACTGGACTTGATAATGTCGCAGCCGGCGGCCATATGCTCCATCGAGACGGTCAGCGGAGGCATGATCTTCAGTACACAGTCTCCTCTACCGGCTCTTTCAATGATGAGCCCGTTCTCGAAGCTGATATCCGTCACCCGCTTCGCCCCGGCTTCATCCATGAACCCCGAGACGTCAATGCCCCAGATCAGGCCGAGTCCACGGATGGCAATGGACGGATGCAGAGGCTTGATTTCTTGATCAAGGAACGAGCGTACAAACTCTTCCTTCTGTTTCACCTGAGCTTCCAGTTCGGTTCTGTCCCGGTACTCGAGAGCAGCCTTCGCGGCCACAAAAGCCAGCTGGTTGCCGCGGAAGGTGCCGTTGTGCTCGCCCGGTGTCCAGATATCCAGTTCGGGCTTCAGCAGCAGGAGGGACATTGGCAGGCCGTATCCGCTGATCGACTTCGACAGGGTAATGAGATCCGGTTCAATCCCCGCTCGTTCGAAGGAGAAGAATTCGCCTGTCCGCCCGCATCCTACTTGAATTTCGTCTGTAATGAGCAGAATATCGTGCCTGCGGCAAAGCTGCTGCAGCTCGCGTAGCCACTGCACGTCGACAACGTGAATTCCGCCTTCGGCTTGTACCGTTTCAAGCAGGATCGCGGCCGGCTTGTCGATTCCGGAGTGCGAATCAGTCAGGATATTCTCGATATAGCCGAGCGTATCCATTTCTGCGAAAGCCCCGCTCGGGTGCGGCATGAACGTAACTCCGTCCAGAGGAAGCCCCGCCCCTTCTCTCATAGACTTGGAGCTTGTCGCCGACAGACTGCCGAGCGACATGCCGTGGAAGCCACCCATGAATGCGAATATTCCACTTCTCTTCTTCGCCTTGCGTGCGAGCTTCAGGGCCGCTTCCACCGCATTCGTCCCTGTTGGACCGCAGAATTGAAGCTTGTAATTCAGCTTCTTTGGCTCCAGGATCCGCTCAGAGAAGCTCTGGATGAATTCACGCTTGGCCATTGTATACATATCCAGACCGTGCATAATCCGGTCGGAGGTCAAGTAATCGAGAACCCGGTCTTTAATATAATCGTTGTTATGGCCGTAATTGAGTGCCCCGGCACCTGCAAAGAAATCAATATATGCTCTTCCGTCCTCAGAATATAAAAGGTCTCCCTTGGCCCGGTCGAATACCACCGGAAAGCTTCTGCAGTAAGATCTTACGTTGGATTCCAGCTTTTCAAAAATGCTCACTCACTTCATCCTCCATCGGAATTGGGATAAGGTTGGCCCCATCTTTCTGAACCTTCCTTTCTGAACCTTCTGACGTCATGGAGCAACATATTCTAGGCTGTCATTTTCCACAATTGTTGGTCCCCGCATGCCGGCTTGTTGGTTAGCCAGTATACTGGTCTCTCGCACACAGCTTGGATGGGTATAAAAAACCCTACAATTCCATTTATTAGAATAATAGGGAATAAGACCTAGGTTGAATTATATCAAAATTTACAAGAATGTATAGTGATTTTTTTGTTAAATATAGTCATTATATTGTTAAATTTGGTTCTTAAAACATAATGTGTTAACATTTTTCGTTAAAAAAAGTGAATGGAGAAGAAACGTTGGGAATGATTTGACATCAATCGAGGAATTAGACGAGTGTTGACATTCAGCCATTGAACAGGTAAATTTGGTATATATTCCCTTAAAATATTCTTTGCCGGTGTTCCGATTCCTTGCACTTTGTAATAACTTAACATGATTACCTGACCAATTTCTGAAAGCCTGGTTGGAAACTGGCCACAGCGTCCGCACGGATGGCAGCCGACATAGTTGTGTATCACGCCTTCTTCTCTGCTCCTCCTCATCAAACCGTGCGTGAGGTTTTCCCTTATACGCTATCCGATGTCCTTCACTCATTTACATACAGATTACAATAGCGTTCTGGATCCAAGTTGAACGGACAATGATTCACTTCGCGCATAGGCTCCTTCATCGTGCGCATTGTTGCTTCTTGGCATACCATTTTGTGAGTCGCTGAAGGATGTACCAGTCACGTTTAATCACCTTTCTTTATTATTCAAATGATCTCATATGCCCGATCTGCATCCTGCTTGAGGATATTTTGGCACTTACGAGTTGCGAATGTTGATGACTCTCTTTAAAAAGTTGATTCCATTCGTGCACGAAGAATATTTCAAATGTGAGAATTACAAAAAGATACTCTTCCTAAGGTACTCTATAATCTGGTGAATTTTCGTTCAATGAATGACCGCAATTTACAATGCAAAAACACAAATAAGATGGTTCTAATATTCAGAACCACCCTCCTGAAACATCAAAAAAGTCCTGACGACTTAGAGTCATCAGGACCATAATTTTGTTCATACTTTATTAGTTTACTGAATCTATTGATTAACCCATTTATCCATGTCATTGGACAATAGTTCGTGTAGTTCCATACTTTTGTTAATGGTTCTACACTTATTTATCATTGGACAATAAACTAATTTGTACAGAATACCTTACTCAACCGTTACACTTTTCGCCAGGTTACGTGGTTTATCCACATCATGCCCCAGTGCCAGGGAAGCATAGTATGCCAGCAATTGCAGAGCAACTACAGACAAAGCAGGGCTAAGCAGTGGCAACGTCTTAGGAATCGCAAATGCTTGGTCTACGGATTTCAGCAATGGTGCTACGTGCTCTTCGTACGTAATTGCCAATACATCTGCACCACGTGCTTTTACTTCCTTAATGTTGCTCACTGTTTTCTCAAGTACGTTCTCCTGCGTTGCCAGGGCAATAACAGGGATACCGTCTTCGATCAATGCAAGCGTACCGTGTTTCAACTCACCCGCAGCATACGCTTCGGAGTGAATATAAGAAATCTCTTTCAGCTTCAAAGATCCTTCTTGAGCTACTGCATAGTCAAGACCACGACCAATGAAGAAGAGATGTTCATGTTTGGAGATTTGCTCTGCATACCCTTTGATTGCCTCCGCTTGCTCCAACATGGATTCCACTTGCTCAGGCAATGCTTGCATCGCTGCCAGCGTGTGTGCAATCTCTTCTGCAGATTGAGTACCACGAACTTGTGCAAGGTACAGACCAAGCAAGTTGAAAGCAATCAACTGCGAAGTATACGCTTTGGTAGAAGCTACTGCAATCTCAGGACCTGCCAATGTTGCGATAACATCATCTGCATCACGTGCAATGGAGCTGCCCACTACGTTTGTGATTGCCAGTACATGTGCACCATTGGATTGTGCTTCACGCAATGCAGCAAGCGTATCGGCAGTTTCACCGGATTGGCTCACTACGATTACAAGTGTATCTTTGTGCACGATTGGGGAACGGTAACGGTACTCGGAAGCCACATCTGTTTCAACCGGAATACGTACCAATTGCTCAATCACTGTACGTCCAACCAGACCTGCATGGTACGCTGTACCACATGCAATAATTTGAACGTTACGGATATTTTTAATTTGTTCTTCAGTCATTTTCAACTCAGGAAGTTGAACTTTTTTGCCTTCATTATCGATGCGACCCAGCATAGTATCACGATATGCTTTTGGTTGCTCATGAATTTCTTTCAGCATGAAGTGCTCAAATCCGCCTTTTTCTGCGGTTACAGCATCCCAATCGACACGAATCATTTCCCGAGAAATAAAGTTGCCTTCAATCGTCATCAATTCGACAGCATCATGTGTCAATACAGCCATTTCACCATCATTCAGAATGTACACGTTACGTGTATGTTCCAGAATTGCAGGGATGTCGGAACCAATGAAGTTCTCGCCTTCACCAATACCAATAATCAATGGGCTTGCTTGACGCACAGCTACGAGTTTCTCAGGCTCATGCTCTGTCAATACACCCAGTGCAAATGCGCCACGCAACAACGTGATCACTTTTTGTACTGTTTTGACGATATCACCATTGTATTCACGTGCGATCAGGTGAGAGATAACCTCAGTATCTGTCTCGGAAGTGAACGTGTGACCTTGAGCCATCAATTCGTCCTTCAGATCCAGGTAGTTCTCAATAATACCGTTATGCACAACAGAGAACTTCTGGCTTCCATCCGTGTGTGGATGAGAGTTCTCATCCGATGGTTTACCATGAGTTGCCCAACGTGTGTGTCCGATTCCGGCATTACCTACCAGTGGTGCACCATCCAGCTTGGCTTCAAGGTTCGCAAGACGACCAAGAGCTTTCGTGATTTGCAGACCTTCTGGTGTAAATACCGCGATACCTGCAGAATCATAACCACGATACTCAAGTTTCTTCAATCCTTCGACCAATACCGATTGAGTGTTCTTATTACCAATATATCCAACAATACCGCACATAGTTTATTTCCTCCGTTTGTATATGATACTGTGTCACGAAGAGAAACAGGCAGAGGCGGCATATCGGAAAAATGAGTGATTGCCTAGCGTTTCATGAATACTTGGTACTTATTCAATTATCAATGATCAGAGCGACCTCGTGTCGCCCCGCAGTCATCATAAGCTGTTATGAATGCAATCATGAATGTACATCATTTTCCCGTCCGCGTACTGTTTACGCTCTTCACGCACATTCATTTGAATTTTAATTTAACTCTTGCACCTGCACCGGCGCGTTGTGTGGACAGTCACCTATCCATTTTCCGCAATCCGGTTTACGGCTCTGGTGCTTCACCGGGAGGTCCCCGCCGAACAATCCGAACACCTCCACCTCGTCAGCTTGATTGCCGTTGATCTTAATCAGCCGTTCTTCAACCCGAAGAAATCCTGATCAACATCATCCCGCGCAACTCCAAGCTCTGGCGCTTGTGTAACTGTAACCTTACGTTCCTCACTTTCTGTGTCTGAATGACGACTCCACTCATTATATGCACGTCAGGTCCATTTTGCAATGGAGCAAAGTACCTGTGACAATTTTAGCATATTTACCTACAATCCCGACCGGATAAACGGACCTATGGTCTCATCAGGCCGGGACGCAGGAATATCCATGCATAAGTCCTAAATCATATTATATTAAGCCTCGTTCTAAACAACAATTCCCTTAAGAGAACCGTACGCAGAAGGTATCTCTTACATCTTCCAGTCCTATACCAGTTCTTTTTGCACTACATCTGCGATTTGAGACACAAATTGTTCAAGTTCGTTTTTATCTGGTCCTTCCGCCATAACACGGATAAGAGATTCAGTACCTGAAGCACGAACGAGTACACGTCCATTATCACCGAGTTGTTGTTCTACTGTAGCAATAGCTTGCTCGATTGCAGCATTGCCCTCGTATTTGCTCTTATCTTCAACACGCACATTCACCAATACTTGTGGGTACTGGGTCATTAGCGCTTTTAGTTCACTCAGTTTTTTACCGGAAGCCTTGAGCGTATCCACGAGTTGAATCGCAGTCAGCATACCGTCTCCAGTTGTATTGTAATCCAGGAAAATAACATGGCCAGATTGTTCTCCACCCAAGTTGTAACCGCCGCGACGCATTTCCTCCATCACATAACGGTCACCTACTGCCGTTTTAGCTGTTTTCAGTGCAAGTTTCTCCGTTGCTTTGTAGAATCCGATGTTACTCATAACGGTCGATACAACGGTACTGTCCTTCAACTTGCCTGCACGATTCATCGCATCACCGCAGATACACAGAATGAAGTCTCCATCCACCTCAGCGCCTGTCTCATCAATAGCAATAAGACGATCCGCATCCCCGTCAAAAGCAAGACCCAGATCTGCCTTATGTTTGAGCACTTCTTGTTTCAGGTTCTCTGGATGAGTTGATCCACATTGCTCATTAATATTCAGGCCGTTAGGCTCAGCGCCAATGGCAATGACTTCTGCACCTAGTTCACTGAACAATTTTGGTGCCAGTTCATAAGCTGCTCCGTTTGCACAGTCCAAAACAATTTTAAGTCCAGAGAACGATTCATTTACAGTCGTTTTCAGGAAATCAAGGTAACGATAACGGGATTCTTCATCTGTCGTTACAGTACCCAGCCCGCCACCAACTGGCCGTGGCAATTGATCTGTCTCCGCATCCATCAGTTCTTCAATCCGGTTCTCTGTTTCATCAGACAGTTTGAAGCCATCTCCACCAAAGAACTTGATTCCGTTATCCTCAACCGGATTGTGGGAAGCCGAGATCATCACGCCCGCGTCAGCTTTCAACAAACGTGCAATATACGCCACTCCCGGAGTGGATACAACGCCCAGACGGATCACATCAGCGCCAATGGACAACAGGCCTGCAACCAGTGCGGATTCCAACATCAATCCCGAGATACGAGTATCCATGCCGATAACCACTTTTGGTCTTTCCACACCACCTGCAAGCACGTAACCACCACAACGTCCAATGCTGTAAGCCAGCTCTGCCGTTAACTCTTTATTGGCAACCCCTCTTACACCGTCTGTACCAAAATATTTCCCCATGATTTAACTCCTTCTATTCGCATCATATACGAGCACTATTATTATTTTTTGAGAATTTTAAAATTAGAACGTTTACGGATTCGCGCCACTTTTACTGCCAGTACCGCTGTTATTATTATTTAAATTACCTCGACTGCTTGTGCTCCCCTGTTGACCCTGATCCTGAGTATCCGTATTCGATTCCGTTTCTTCTTCATCAGGAACAGGCTCCGTTTCCCCATTTTCGACCTCGGCTGGTGAAGGGTCAGGTGCTACCGTTCCCTCGTCAGTCGGATCTTCGCTAGGAGTAGTTGTGGTGTCTTCAGCCTTTTCGCTAATTTTGACCGTTGCACTCAGAGCATTGGATGATTCATCCAGTTTGGCATAACGGGGCAGGTCGGCTTCAAGCTTGATCTCATGCGTTCCGACCGCAAGTCCAGTGAGATCCCCGGTCAACGTGAGATCATCACTACTTAGACCCTCAAGCATACTAGCTGAGCCTGTGAGTGTAAGGTTCAGACCGCCGCTTCTAGGCGTAACCAGCGTCCCTTCCAGTCCATTCCCCGCACCGGTAAGTGTGATGGGGACGTTCGGAAAGACTTTGGTTGTCTCCTCTGCCTCGTCAAATGGTGATATGGTTACCTTGATCTGAATCGAACTAGGCTCGATTTTCTCAAAACCGGAAGGCGGCGTCAAGTCCACGTTAACTGTCGATGTACCCGACTGATCAAACTGTGTAAGATCAAGGGTTACTTGGTCGTAGGCCTGTATACCCGCAAGCGCATCCTCTGAACCATAAACCGAGACTTCTTTCACGCTTGGCTCTACCGTGGAGAGTACCAGGCCTTCCGGAAGCTGTCCCGAATATTTGATTCTTAAGGGTACAGATGTATAGGGCTGATTGACCGGAACTCGGACTTCAACCGTTTGAGGCGTTATAATCGCATTTTCAAGGACCTTGCCTTCAGCATCGTATGCTTGAAGTTTCACTTTTTCTGTATGACATCTTCCTTGGCATCTTTCACGCTCACACTGCCCTGGACCTTCGCTACAGCCTCGAGCTGTCCTTCGGGCAGAGTTACCTTAACCGGCGTCGAAGGTTCAATTACGGGCGTTCCAGCGCTGTATCCGGCGGATGGTTCCCCTTCGGGTACAATATTCACATTGAAGGATTTGGTGCCCAATTTTTCTACATTCACCGTAACCATGGAAGGTTCCATGCTGACCACTTCTACCCCGGAAGGCAAATCAGGTACAAGTGGCAGTGTATTGGACCCATCTTTCACCTGACTCAGATCGACCAGTACTTTGTAATCGTCATTCGTAAAAATCGATGTTAGCATCGAGCGCTGTCCTTTGATCTCCAGCCGGACCTCATCCGTACTTAATGAAGTAAGCACATAACTGTTGCTGTCTAATCCATAAGGTTGAACAGGCACCGTACGTTCCACAACCTTGTTGGTTGTCCCTGTTGTAATCGTAGGTGTGGTTGGTACTTCATCCAGATGAATCATGAACCAGAGCAGCAGGCTCACCGCAAGCGCAAGTATTTTGGCAAAGTTATTATTGTTAAACCACTTATCCATTGTTACGTCCTCCCTTCCGTTTCCAGAAGGTTGTCCAGCCATTCTTTTTCAGATTGGATGTAGGGCGCAACTCCTCATACAGTTTGGCAATCAGCGATTCTTCCTTAATATCACGAACGACCTGTCCATTCATTGCAAGTGACACTTGTCCTGTCTCCTCGGAGACAACCAAACAGATCGCATCTGCAACTTCGGTAATCCCGATTGCTGCACGGTGACGTGTTCCCAGTTCCTTACTGATAAAAGGATTCTCCGATAATGGCAAATAACAAGCTGCTGCCGAAATCTGTTTTCCCTGTATAATAACGGCTCCATCATGGAGCGGTGTATTTGGAATAAAGATGTTAATCATCAGCTCCGAGCTGACCAGAGATTGCATCTTAATGCCCGATTCCGTGTAATCGTTCAGACCCGTTTCACGTTCAAATACGACCAATGCGCCAATTTTACGCCGTGACAAATAATTAACTGACTTAATAATCTCACCAATTAACACCGTTAATTCTTCATCACTCGCTGCCGCTGAACGTCCAAACAGCTTACCGCGTCCCAATTGCTCCAGACCACGACGCAGTTCCGGCTGAAAGATAATGAACACCGCAACAACACCAAACGTAAACATCTGGTTCATTAACCATTTGAGCGTATACAGGTTTAGCCACGTACTTAATGCCCAGATCAGCACAAGGAACAGAATTCCTTTCAGGAGCTGAACCGCACGTGTCCCTCGCACAAGCAAAATCAGTTTGTACATAATATAGGTAACGATCAATATATCGATAACGTCCTTAATGGACTCTGTCCACGTTAAGTCAGCAAAATAATTCATAAGCCAGCCCCCGCTATCCCCATTGATGAGTAAACCCTGATCTCATATTAACCCATTAGGATTTTATATAATCCTTTGTCTCCGCATTTCTGCATCATTCAATTTGTGCAAAATGCGTATCTATATGTAGTAGTATGTTCTCTTTAGTATCTAGGTTATAACGTTAACGTTCAGGTTGCAAGTTACGGCAGTCTCAAACTGCACATAAACATCACATTTACCATGAATTACAAAGTTTGCGTATAAAAAAAGAGTACCCCATGCAATCTGGAGGTACCCTGCTTGGTATATACCATTGAAGATTTTACCCTGTTCTAGCGATAAGCCACTTCATTTACCATATTGGTTATTTTGTACCAGAACCAGTCCAGCGCCTGATCAATACTTTTCACCTGACCTGAAATATGCGCCGTTGAAGCCTGAAACAGTTGTCCGTCGATAACCGTCAGATTGCCGTTCACATCACCATATACTTGTGCGGTTCCATTTTCTATCGTAAGATCGCCAGCAATTGACTTACCTTCAGGAACAATAACCGTGTTACCCTGAATCACGATCTGGTCCAGATTATTTCCCTTAACAACCATTTCGTTATTCTGATTCCAGAAATTCAAGGCGCTAAAGAGCATCACGACCAAAAGAAGGCTGCCGCCGTCAGCGCGGGATGTCCTTTGACCCATTTGAGCCATGCTTGCTGTCTCTTGGGCTGGGGCAGAGCATTCATAATTCGATTGGTCAGCTCATCAGAGGCAGACGGTGAATAGTGTTTCATGGCAAAGAGTAACATTTCCGTCTGTTCCAACTCTTTAAAGCGCATGCGACAATCCGGACAGATCACAAGGTGACTTTTCAGTTCAACCTTCTGGGCCGGGGACAACGACTCATCCAAACATTCATGCATTAAAGAGACGGCCGAGTTGCAATCCATATGAGAGCCAATCCTTTCTTAAATCACTTAGTCCATGTGCCATTAAAAAGCACGCATAAGACTTGCATACATTACATACGCATCCGTTTCGGATATGTTTCAAATAATTTCGCCCATATTTAAAGGCGTTTAACATTTATAACTTATACTCCAATTTTTTACGTAGAAAATCACGGCCCCGATGAACGCGTGTCTTGATCGTTGTTACGGGCATACCTGTCACGTCACTGATTTCCTGTAGCGACAAGTCCTGTAAATATCTCAGAATCATAACGGACTTATACTTAGCTGGTAAACTGTCAATGGCCTCACGAATGAGTGTCTGCGTTTCTGACAGGAGCGCTTCACTCTCCGGTGTACGATCATCACTCGGGAGCATCGCATAACCATCAGATCCTTCCTGGTCATTCAGTTCAGCATCCAAAGAGTATGAAGGTTTCTTTCTGCGCAGTCGGTCAATACACAGATTTGTCGCGATCCGGTAGATCCAGGTTGAGAACTTCTGGTTCGGATCGTACTTCTCCATATTACGAAACACACGCAAAAACGTCTCCTGCACAACGTCTTCAGCTTCATGACGATTGTTCAGCATCCGGTATGCCAAATGAAATAGCTTGTCCTTATATAGTTCAACGATTTCTGCGAAGGCTCTCTGGTCGCCCTTGAGCACCAGTTTCACAAGCCTGTTCTCCAAATTGTCCACCCTTATTCCCCCAGACATGCTGATGGGTCTTCCGTCTTCTGATACCCGTCCACACTTGTAATTCACCAATCAAATCGTAAATCAACTTTGGTCAAAAATCAAGACTGTATGACAAATATCCGCCAAAAACAGTAAAAACGGGAACTCCAGCAGGAGTCCCGTTTCATCTCTCACTCCGTAGAGCAGAGAATGGAGCTTTTTAGTTAACAAAGCAATGAGTACTTTGTTACATATGAATTATTCATATGCATCAGTTCAGGCATCAACCTGTATTACGCAGCCCTGCAGCAATACCGTTGATAGTCAACAACACTTCTCTAAGCAGCTCCGTATCGTCCTCACCACGTTCACGCATATCTCTGAGCTCGCTCAGAAGTTGAACCTGCATGTAGGACAACGGATCTACATAAGGGTTACGAAGACGAATGGATTCTTGAATAACCGGTACATCATCCAGAATTTCAGCTTCTCCGGTAATTTTCAGAATCAGCTCTTTTGTGAGCTTGAATTCGGCTTCGATCTGACCGTATATGCGATCACGGGCTTCCTTGTTCGAAGTCATTGCTGAATATTCTTTAGCAATCACCAGATCTGCCTTGGCTACGGCCATCTGTACCGTATCAATTAATGTACGGAAGAATGGGAAGCTTGCATACATTTCTTTCAGGACAATTAGATTTTCCTCTTTATCCTGATAGTAACTTTGCAATCCTGTTCCTGCCGCGTACCATGCCGGAAGCAGATATCGACTTTGAGTCCATGCGAATACCCAAGGGATCGCTCTCAGATCTTCAAACTTATCGCTATTTTTACGCTTGGATGGACGGGAACCAATATTCAGTTCACCAACCTCCGGAAGCGGCGTTGATTCTTTGAAGAAGGTAAAGAAGTCTGGATCACGGAAAATCAGATCCTGATATTTCGTCAGAGATACTTCCGAAATCTCTTTGATGATGCTGTCCCAATGGCGCTCGGATGCTGACTCCTGAGGCTCTAGCCCATTAAGTGCTGCTGTAATCAAAGCCGAAGTTGCTTGCTCCAGACTGCGGTATGCAATCCCCTGAAGGGAATAACGGGAAGAAATAACCTCTCCCTGCTCCGTAATCTTGATGCCTCCACCAATCGTATGTGGTGGTTGAGCAAGAATACTGCGGTTGAGTGGCATGCCGCCACGTCCAAGAGCCCCGCCACGTCCATGGAAGAACTTCAGCTTAACGCCGTGTTCATTACCTACAGCCGTGATGGCATTCATTGCTACGCGCAGTTCCCAGTTGGCTGTAACCACTCCGCCATCCTTGTTACTGTCTGAATAACCAAGCATGATTTCATGCAGTTCATTCCGTCCTTTTACGCTTGCGCGGTATACAGGAAGGTTGAACAGCTTCTCCATAATGTCCGAAGCCGCATGTAGATCATCAATCGTTTCAAACAGCGGTACCGCTTGAAGTGTAGATACAACGTCACCGTTGTGACCTTTGGTGAATAAGCCCACTTCCTTGGCAAATACCATAACCTCAAGCAAATCACTTGCGCCCTGCGTCATACTGATCAGGTAACTTGTGATACAGCCGTCCCCAAATTCGTTCTGGGCACGTTTAATGGTACGGAAGACATCCAGACACTCTTTGGTTCCCTCCGTGTATTGGTGATAAGGAGAAGTAAGCGGACGTGGATCATCCAGCAAACGAGCAAGCAGATCGATTTTACCGTCTTCAGTCAGACGCGCATAATCCTCTACAATGTTCATTTTCGCCAAAATCTCCGACATCGCATTTTCATGTTCCTTACTGTGCTGACGCACATCCAATGCTGCGGTATGGAAACCAAATAACTCGACTTGACGAATCATTTTGCGAATGGTCGTATCTGCTACGTAATCGGCAAAATGATGGCGCAGACTTCGATCAATAATCATCAGTTCATCAATCAAATCCTGTGCGCTATGATAACGGTCAGGCTGACCTAATTTGTTCTCATCCAGTACATTGTTCAGCTTGGCAATCATATAGGCCAATTTGATGCGGTATGGCTCTTTTTCATTCCGCCAGATATCCACTTTTTCAATGTAACAGAATTACGGTCCTGCTCAATCGACTGCACCAGCTCATCCGATACATGGATGATGTTTGTGCTGAAGCTGAGATGGCCCATAAGTTCAATCATAATCCGTTGGTATTCACGCAAAGCGAGCTTGCGTTGCATCAACAGCGTCTGCCATGTTACATCTGAAGTTACCGAAGGATTTCCATCCCGGTCTCCACCGATCCAGGAACCGAACCGCAAATACGTCGGCACATGCCAGTCATGGTCAGGATAAAATTTGTTCAGGCAGCGTTCCAGCTCCTGATACACATCCGGAAGTACGTGGAACAACGTTTCATGAAAGTAATACATCCCGTTCCGCACTTCATCGAGTACAGTCGGTTTACGGTCGCGAAGTTCATCTGTCTGCCAGAGTGTAATAACCTCATTCAGCAGTTTCTCACGCAACTGTTCACGTTCACGCAACGTCAGCGTAGGATTATCAAGTGACATGACATCTTCGGATATCCGCTTGTGGATGTCCAGAATAACCCGGCGCATGGCTTCGGTTGGGTGAGCTGTCATGACGAGTTCCAACGACAAATCATCGAGAATCTCTTCCACCTCTGTATGAGACAGTCCACGTTCCTTAAGATCCTGTACTGC
Source organism: Paenibacillus sp. OVF10 (assembly GCA_022836915.1). GTDB lineage: Bacteria > Bacillota > Bacilli > Paenibacillales > Paenibacillaceae > Paenibacillus. The sequence continues at coordinate 6,983,202 of CP094668.1, forward strand.
TTTCTCAATCGATCCTGGCTGCACAGCGTCCCCTGCAGAACGTTCATAATCCCGTTTACGCCGGATCCGATGGTTTTGTTCAGCAATATTAACTAATTGAAAATAAATAGCGAAAGCCCGAATAACCTGGTGACGATTGTCCGAGTCTAATTCCTGGATCATCGTTTTGAACTCTGCATAGAGTTCTGGCAGAAATTCTGCACGCAACGATTTGCTCGTTTCCCGAATCTTCTCAACGATATCTAGAAGCTCCGTGCCGCCTTGATGGACAAGAACTTCTCCGAGTATATTGCCCAGGAACCGCACGTCTCGCCGAAGCAGGTTGTTGGATTGGCTTTTGCTGGCGGTTACCATAGTTTCAGTCATGCTTATCCTCCCATCTGATCGTTCCATTCGTACACGTAAATTTGACACCTTCATAACATCATACAATAAAATGGTACGAAAATCTTTATTTTTCTACTAGAAAAAATGGGGATTATCCCCGATTTACAGCACAAAAACACGCTTTTTTATTCATTTTCTTGTTCTGCTTCAATTAATGGTCATATACTGTCGCATGATACCTTTTTCACGTACTTTAGATAAATCAAAAGTCTCATACCTATTCTTAAAAACTCATAAATATACAGTTCTTTTAGATATGATCCCATGTACCTGATTGTAAGGTTAAACCGCATAATTTCATTGTTTGAGAACAGATGATATACAAAGAAACATGACCGGCAAAGCAAGCTTTTGTATACTTTACCACAGTGACGCAATAAATTAAAGATGTAATTATAAATTTCTTCCCACTACAAGTCTGCTTATTAGGGAGGTTCTTATGTATGTTCCTAACCTACTGTAATTGTAGGGATATCTTAACAGACCATTTCTACATAATGTTCTTAGCTTTTGGGCAGATTAATCTATAGCTCTAACCAAAAAGGAGGAATTTAAATGATGAAGAAAGGTACAACAATTATTGCTTCCGTGCTTCTGGTGGCCGCGATGGCTGGCCCTGCTGCAGCTGATGGTCAAATGTCCAAAGGAATGGATACCAACACCAATGGATCACGTGTCCGGTCTTATCAGGACACCAACTACATGGATCGCACAAACACCAACCTGAATATGGATGGAAACTACCGCAACAATGGTGACTATCGTACCAACAGTGTTCGTGCAAACGCCACAACAACCGACCGTGATAACGGCATGGATTGGGGCTGGCTCGGTTTGCTGGGACTGCTTGGATTAGCGGGCATGCGTAGAAGAGTGACGGATCACAACGAACGTTAAATTGTACGCACGTCACGTTACAATAGCTGCTACGTCTTAGAAGCAGCTCATCCACAGAGATAAACAGAAGAGCCAAGATCTCCCTATTTGGATTGCAAAGGGGTCTTGGCTCTTTTTGAATAAACCTGCACTGTACCTTACATAAAATATTATATAAAATAACTACTAATTATTACGTTAATAAAAATAAAAAAACCTCTGCATCTGCAAAGGCTCTTTCATTATATCCTGTAAGCGGGTGATGGGAATCGAACCCACGCTATTAGCTTGGAAGGCTAAAGTTCTACCATTGAACTACACCCGCATAAACAAAAAAATCGGGATGACACGATTTGAACATGCGACCCCTGGTCCCAAACCAGGTGCTCTACCAAGCTGAGCTACATCCCGATACTAAAAAAATAATGGCGCGCCCTGAGAGATTCGAACTCCCGGCCTTTTGATTCGTAGTCAAACGCTCTATCCAGCTGAGCTAAGGGCGCAAAATATTGGAGCGGAAGACGGGAATCGAACCCGCGACCCTCGCCTTGGCAAGGCGATGCTCTACCGCTGAGCCACTTCCGCAAATAAAGGATGCGCGTGGAGGGACTTGAACCCCCACGTCAAAGACGCTAGATCCTAAGTCTAGTGCGTCTGCCAATTCCGCCACACGCGCATATGATGGTGAGTCATGAAGGGCTCGAACCTTCGACACCCTGATTAAAAGTCAGGTGCTCTACCAACTGAGCTAATGACTCATACTAAAATGGCTGGGGATATAGGATTTGAACCTATGCATGACGGAGTCAAAGTCCGTTGCCTTACCGCTTGGCTAATCCCCAATAAAAATATGGTGGAGGCTGAGGGGATCGAACCCCCGACCCTCTGCTTGTAAGGCAGATGCTCTCCCAGCTGAGCTAAGCCTCCAACTATATGACCCGTAGGGGATTCGAACCCCTGTTACCTCCGTGAAAGGGAGGTGTCTTAACCCCTTGACCAACGGGCCCCATTTCCAAAGCTCTCAACCGGGATCGAACCGGTGACCTCATCCTTACCATGGATGCACTCTACCTACTGAGCTATGAGAGCAAATGGCTCCCCGAACAGGGCTCGAACCTGTGACAACTCGATTAACAGTCGAGTGCTCTACCAACTGAGCTATCAGGGAATAATATGCATTTGCAGTGCAAATGCAATTCATCGTACAACGTCCACATGCAGAGCCTGTTTTCTATGTATGATGAAAGAGTTCGCTTGGCGGCGTCCTACTCTCCCAGGACCCTGCGGTCCAAGTACCATCGGCGCTAGAGGGCTTAACGGTCGTGTTCGGGATGGGTACGTGTGGAACCCCTCCGCCATCGCCACCAAACGCATAGCTTACATTTCAGAGATCGTTCTCTGAAAACTAGATTCGAAACGAAACACGCGAATTATCACTTGCATATTTGGATAAGCCCTCGACCGATTAGTACTGGTCAGCTCCATGCATTGCTGCACTTCCACCCCCAGCCTATCTACCTCGTCGTCTTCAAGGGGTCTTACATACTGGGAAATCTCATCTTGAGGGGGCTTCACGCTTAGATGCTTTCAGCGTTTATCCCGTCCGTACATAGCTACCCAGCGGTGCTCCTGGCGGAACAACTGGTACACCAGCGGTACGTCCATCCCGGTCCTCTCGTACTAAGGACAGCTCCTCTCAAATTTCCTACGCCCACGACAGATAGGGACCGAACTGTCTCACGACGTTCTGAACCCAGCTCGCGTACCGCTTTAATGGGCGAACAGCCCAACCCTTGGGACCTACTTCAGCCCCAGGATGCGATGAGCCGACATCGAGGTGCCAAACCTCCCCGTCGATGTGGACTCTTGGGGGAGATAAGCCTGTTATCCCCAGGGTAGCTTTTATCCGTTGAGCGATGGCCCTTCCATGCGGTACCACCGGATCACTAAGCCCGACTTTCGTCCCTGCTCGACTTGTAGGTCTCGCAGTCAAGCTCCCTTATGCCTTTGCACTCTTCGAATGATTTCCAACCATTCTGAGGGAACCTTTGGGCGCCTCCGTTACTCTTTAGGAGGCGACCGCCCCAGTCAAACTGCCCACCTGACACTGTCCCCGCACCGGATTACGGTACCAGGTTAGAACCTAGATACGATCAGGGTGGTATCCCAACGTTGCCTCCATGGAAGCTTGCGCTCCCACTTCAAAGGCTCCCACCTATCCTGTACAGATCGTACCCAAATTCAATATCAAGCTGCAGTAAAGCTCCATGGGGTCTTTCCGTCTTGTCGCGGGTAACCTGCATCTTCACAGGTATTAAAATTTCACCGGATCTCTCGTTGAGACAGCGCCCAAGTCGTTACGCCATTCGTGCGGGTCAGAATTTACCTGACAAGGAATTTCGCTACCTTAGGACCGTTATAGTTACGGCCGCCGTTTACTGGGGCTTCGGTTCACAGCTTCGGGATTGCTCCCTAACCACTCCCCTTAACCTTCCAGCACCGGGCAGGCGTCAGCCCGTATACTTCGCCTTACGGCTTCGCACAGACCTGTGTTTTTGCTAAACAGTCGCTTGGGCCTTTTCACTGCGGCCCCCTCGTGCTATTCACACTACCGGGGCACCCCTTCTCCCGAAGTTACGGGGTCATTTTGCCGAGTTCCTTAACGAGAGTTCTTCCGCGCGCCTTAGAATACTCTTCTCGCCTACCTGTGTCGGTTTGCGGTACGGGCACCTTCACCTGGCTAGAGGCTTTTCTTGGCAGTGTGAGATCATGACCTTCGCTACTACAATTTTCGCTCCCCATCACAGCTCAGCCTTATAATGTGCGGATTTGCCTACACATCAGCCTTACTGCTTAGACGGACATCCATCAGTCCGCGTCACTACCCTACTGCGTCCCCCCATTGCTCATAACGGCTTACGGTGGTACAGGAATTTCGACCTGTTGTCCTTCGACTACGCCTTTCGGCCTCGCCTTAGGTCCCGACTTACCCTGAGCGGACGAGCCTTCCTCAGGAACCCTTAGGCTTTCGGCGGATCAGATTCTCACTGATCTTTTCGTTACTCATACCGGCATTCTCACTTGTATAATGTCCAGCGCTCCTTACGGTACACCTTCAACCCTTATACAACGCTCCCCTACCCCTGATGCAAAGCATCAAGCCATAGCTTCGGTGGTGTGTTTAGCCCCGTTACATTTTCGGCGCAGAGTCACTCGACCAGTGAGCTATTACGCACTCTTTCAATGGTGGCTGCTTCTAAGCCAACATCCTGGTTGTCTGTGCAACTCCACATCCTTTCCCACTTAACACACACTTGGGGACCTTAGCTGATGGTCTGGGCTGTTTCCCTTTTGACAATGGATCTTAGCACTCACTGTCTGACTCCCGGAAGTAAGTCTATGGCATTCGGAGTTTGACTGAGCTTGGTAACCCTTGCGGGCCCCGCACCCAATCAGTGCTCTACCTCCACGACTCTGTTTTCCGAGGCTAGCCCTAAAGCTATTTCGGGGAGAACCAGCTATCTCCGAGTTCGATTGGAATTTCTCCGCTACCCCCACCTCATCCCCGCATTTTTCAACATGCGTGGGTTCGGGCCTCCAGTGCGTGTTACCGCACCTTCACCCTGGACAGGGGTAGATCACCCGGTTTCGGGTCTACGTCCACGTACTAAGTCGCCCTATTCAGACTCGCTTTCGCTGCGGCTCCGGCTCTTCACCTTAACCTTGCACGGGAACGTAACTCGCCGGTTCATTCTACAAAAGGCACGCCATCACCCCTAAAACGGGCTCTGACTTTTTGTAAGCACACGGTTTCAGGTTCTATTTCACTCCCCTTCCGGGGTGCTTTTCACCTTTCCCTCACGGTACTGCTTCACTATCGGTCGCTAGGAAGTATTTAGCCTTGGCAGATGGTCCTGCCGGATTCATACGGGGTTTCACGTGCCCCGCACTACTCGGGATCCGTCTCGGAGGGAACAGACTTTCAATTACAGGGCTTTTACCTTCTTTGGCGGGCCTTTCCAGACCTCTTCGCTTAACCGGTTCCTTTGTAACTCCATGTGAGACGTCCCACAACCCCAAAGAGCAAGCTCTCTGGTTTGGGCTTCTCCGCGTTCGCTCGCCGCTACTGACGGAATCACTATTGTTTTCTCTTCCTCAGGGTACTTAGATGTTTCAGTTCCCCTGGTATGCCTCTACACAACCTATGTATTCAGTTATGAGTAACTGGAAATTACCCCAGCTGGGTTTCCCCATTCGGACACCCCCGGATCAAAGCTTGCTTACAGCTCCCCGAGGCAGTTTCGTTGTTCGCCACGTCCTTCATCGGCTCCTAGCGCCTAGGCATCCTCCGTGTGCTCTTAGTAGCTTAACCATATCGCTCGTGTTCGAGCTGTCACTCCACTTGGTTTGCTTGCGCAAATCCAAAAGTCGTTCCATTTCGATCACTCGCTCATGCAATCTACCTTATAAAAACACTTCACTTGTTTACACAAGTTCAGCTTAAAGGAATGTTCTAATTCGCGTTTGTTTCGTTTCGATATCTAGTTTTCAAAGAACAAACTTGTAAAACATATTTGGTGGAGCCAAGCGGGATCGAACCGCTGACCTCCTGCTTGCAAGGCAGGCGCTCTCCCAGCTGAGCTATGGCCCCATATAAAGTTTAAAGGTATAGATGGTGGGCCCTGGTGGACTCGAACCACCGGCCTCACCCTTATCAGAGGTGCGCTCTAACCAACTGAGCTAAGGGCCCACAATATATATACTATTTGAACCCAAAATGGGTTACGCTTGGCGGCGTTCTACTCTCCCAGGACCCTGCGGTCCAAGTACCATTGACGCTGAAGGGCTTAACGGTCGTGTTCGGGATGGGAACGTGTGGAACCCCTTCGCTATCGCCACCAAACGTTTGAGAGTTTGAGCTCTCAAAACTGAGCAACGAGTGAGTAACTAGCCGACCTGGCTAGATTTTGTATTTGAATGTTTCCACTCGGGAAACGATTCTCCATAGAAAGGAGGTGATCCAGCCGCACCTTCCGATACGGCTACCTTGTTACGACTTCACCCCAATCATCTATCCCACCTTCGGCGGCTGGCTCCTTGCGGTTACCCCACCGACTTCGGGTGTTATAAACTCTCGTGGTGTGACGGGCGGTGTGTACAAGACCCGGGAACGTATTCACCGCGGCATGCTGATCCGCGATTACTAGCAATTCCGACTTCATGCAGGCGAGTTGCAGCCTGCAATCCGAACTGAGACCGGCTTTGTTGGGATTGGCTCCATCTCGCGATTTCGCAGCCCGTTGTACCGGCCATTGTAGTACGTGTGTAGCCCAGGTCATAAGGGGCATGATGATTTGACGTCATCCCCACCTTCCTCCGGTTTGTCACCGGCAGTCTATCTAGAGTGCCCACCCGAAGTGCTGGCAACTAAATATAAGGGTTGCGCTCGTTGCGGGACTTAACCCAACATCTCACGACACGAGCTGACGACAACCATGCACCACCTGTCTCCTCTGTCCCGAAGGAAAGGTACATCTCTGTACCGGTCAGAGGGATGTCAAGACCTGGTAAGGTTCTTCGCGTTGCTTCGAATTAAACCACATACTCCACTGCTTGTGCGGGTCCCCGTCAATTCCTTTGAGTTTCAGTCTTGCGACCGTACTCCCCAGGCGGAGTGCTTAATGTGTTAACTTCGGCACCAAGGGTATCGAAACCCCTAACACCTAGCACTCATCGTTTACGGCGTGGACTACCAGGGTATCTAATCCTGTTTGCTCCCCACGCTTTCGCGCCTCAGCGTCAGTTACAGCCCAGAGAGTCGCCTTCGCCACTGGTGTTCCTCCACATATCTACGCATTTCACCGCTACACGTGGAATTCCACTCTCCTCTTCTGCACTCAAGTCACCCAGTTTCCAGTGCGATCCGGGGTTGAGCCCCGGGATTAAACACCAGACTTAAATGACCGCCTGCGCGCGCTTTACGCCCAATAATTCCGGACAACGCTTGCCCCCTACGTATTACCGCGGCTGCTGGCACGTAGTTAGCCGGGGCTTTCTTCTCAGGTACCGTCACCTTGAGAGCAGTTACTCTCCCAAGCGTTCTTCCCTGGCAACAGAGCTTTACGATCCGAAAACCTTCATCACTCACGCGGCATTGCTCCGTCAGGCTTTCGCCCATTGCGGAAGATTCCCTACTGCTGCCTCCCGTAGGAGTCTGGGCCGTGTCTCAGTCCCAGTGTGGCCGATCACCCTCTCAGGTCGGCTACGCATCGTCGCCTTGGTGAGCCGTTACCCCACCAACTAGCTAATGCGCCGCAGGCCCATCCCCAAGTGACAGATTGCTCCGTCTTTCCAGTTTCCTTCAGGCGAAGGAAACAACTATTCGGTATTAGCTACCGTTTCCGGTAGTTGTCCCAAACTTGAGGGCAGGTTGCCTACGTGTTACTCACCCGTCCGCCGCTAAGTATCAAGGAAGCAAGCTTCCTATCAACTCCGCTCGACTTGCATGTATTAGGCATGCCGCCAGCGTTCGTCCTGAGCCAGGATCAAACTCTCCAATAAAGTATTGAAAAGAGCGATAAGCTCATTTTGAATCTGACGAGATTAAAAATCTCATTTGTGCTCCAGTCGATTCAAACCAAGGCTTGTTTCAAACTTTCGCGTTCATTCTGCAAGCAGAATGTTTACTCACTCGTTGTTCAGTTTTCAAAGATCAAACATTCAATTTAGTGCTATTTTACATGTTGTCGTCGTTTCAGCGGCGACTTTTATAATATATCATGTTGAAGTTCTCTTTGCAAGCATTATTTTTTCGATTATTTTCAATCGCTTTATTTTCGTGCTTGTTTCAGTGAACCGCTCCTAAAAAAGGAACGAAAATTAATTTACCATATGAAATCAGATAGGTCAACCCTTTTTCGACAAAAAGTATGAACCCCTTAACAATTTCACATTCTCATGGTTCAGAGGTACAGCACCCACTATTAAGAGCCGCACCTCACTTCCACTATTGTAAATCGAATATATGACCAACTTCAGCATTACGGCTTCGACTTTTTTAGCTTCCCACCTCTTGCATACTTGGACAACTCTTTTGGCGGGGCAAAGCGTGCATACATGCGGAACACAGTCTTATATCGGCTCGCGATAGCATATTTGATCTCTTGGTCAAGACGATTATCACTCAGATCGAACAGCATTTCATCTAATTCTTTACGCAGCACATAGTCTAGTTCCTTGCATTCCTTCTCGTTAAACAACATACCCAGCATTAGAGTTCTCCTTTTTGTGCATAGCCTCTTTATCACACTTACAGAAGTTCCATGCAGCACCTCGTGCATTCGCTTTTTGTAGTGCTACTGGAACCCGTTTTATTGTTATGGTCAACTTTCTGAAAATTTATGAATGCCAACCATCACAAAATTTTATCCTCTCACCAGAGTATACGTAAGTGTGCTTTCGATGATTGCTGCAACAAGAAGCAAGATGACAACCCAGAAGGATGCCGTTAACGTCCTATTCATGAATGCTCTCCACCGCGTACCAATCGTATTTCGCTTGTCACTTCCAAGTTGTACAAGACTTTTGATAACCAGACCACCAAACTTCAATCCGAATGCACAAGCAATAATAATGACCGGAATCTCAATAATGCCATGCGGAAGCAAACCTTTAATCACAATATCATAGAAGCTTGCTCCATAATTCATGGTGGTGTGCACTACAAATCCAAGGACCATCCCATTGATCAGCAGGAAGATGACAGGCAGAATACCGAAAAATATGCCGGCATAGATGACAAGTACACTTTTGATGGCATTATTGAAAAAGATGAACAGGAAGAAGTTCCACTGCACATTGCCCCCTGCTCCAGCCGTTCACTGACTTCACGTAATCCTCCGATTTGGTTCAACAATAGTTCTTCCAGTGGCCCTGTACTCACCCATCCTGCCCCTATACCAACAGCAAATAAAACTACGGACCAGATTAATGCACTGCGGATGGAACCAAGATCTCTAAGAAATGTACTGAATTTTAACATAATAACCTCCTGTAGAATCTAAAATGATGGACAAACAAGGTTCCGTTACGAATAACTGGGGAGTACGAGCATACATTGGAGAGTAAACAAGCATTTCTTATGGGAAAGGGGCGCTTATTGAAATGAACTCGTTCTATGTATTTAGCGGCAAAAAGATTAAACGGTACCTGATTGTCCTCGTTGCTGCCATCTTTGCGATCGGTATTATTTATCTGGAGAGTGGCAATGTCTCCGTATTCTCGGAGGAAGCACCATCAGCCGTCTACAGCGTTCCAACCGAGAAGAAGGTAATTGCACTTACCTTTGACATTAGCTGGGGAGATAAACGGACGGAGCCGATTCTGAAAGTTCTTGAGGAGAATAAAGTGCAGAAGGCAACCTTTTTCCTTTCCTCCCCCTGGAGCAAGACACACCCCGAAATTGTTACTGCGATCAAAGAGGCAGGATATGAAATTGGCAGCCATGGTCACAGACATGAGAACTACAGCAGCCTGACCGAGGAAGAAATTCGCAAAGAAATTTCGACAGCTCATAGCATTTTAACCGATTTAACGGGAAAAGAACCGAAATTAATACGTCTGCCCAACGGGGACTTTGACAAGCGAGTGCTTCAGGTAGCCAATAGTCTGAATTATCAGGTTGTGCAGTGGGATACCGACTCCTTGGATTGGAAAAACCCGGGTGTACAGACGATTGTTGATCGCGTAGTAAGCAAGGCACATCCAGGGGACATCGTACTGCTGCATGCAAGCGATTCTTCTAAACAAACTCATGAGGCCCTCCCTGTCATTATCGACAAATTAAAAAACCAGGGCTATGAATTCGTAACCGTGTCTGAGTTGCTTAACCATTCCAGTGTAGAAGGTAAGGAAGTTCGTGATCAAGCCAGCGGTCAATAATTGGTAGATTGCTTGAGCTACAGCTCAAATAAGAGTGTAAAAGTTGAAAAGAGCTAACCAGGTTAGCTCTTTTTGGTATGTTTTTATGCAAAACGAATACTATGCTCGGCTTTCTTTCAACTGTTCTGCCTTTCCACTTGCACTCCGGTTCGTAGATACATCCACCAGCCTGTGCAATATCAGCATTTGGTATGCATTACATAAGAGCAAGGGAACCACAATAAATATGGTTGCAGCATTCACATCAATACGTAATACGCCAATCGTCTCCACTATGGTGACGGCAATCATGAAAAAGAGTGTAGGTACAAGCGCGGAGATATGAGTGAGCTTTACTTTAACGTAAGCGGTAACAATTGCGGCTGCCAAAATAATGATACCTAACACAATATCCGATATGCGCTCCCGGTCTCCCCCAACAAACAGGCGTAAAAACATCACGTCAAGCAGGGCTAACACCGTTAGTACAATCTGCACGATCTGCCAACCGCGCTTTGGAAATACACCTTTACCCATATAATTCAATATCAGATATGCAAAGAAACCCATTTGTGAATACACGCTGATCATAACCCCTGATCCAAATAGGATCAAAAGATACAGAAGAAAATCATTTAATCCATTTGTTTTCTCCCCGTTCACCAGCATCATAATCAATCCTGTACCCAATGCTCCCGCGGCCCCGATAAGCAAGGCTGTCCAAAACAGGAAAAACCATCTACGTAAATTCAAAAGTTTTCCACCCCCGAGTGTTTATTTTACCAACCTTCTCAGCAAAAAACCATCATTGCTCAACATATTTCCCCCTTTCCCATCACATACTACATCCAGTATCTAATCAAGGAGGGATTGTACACATGAAACGGCCTTTGTGGCAGCTATGCTGTGTCGTACTGGGGCTATCCGTCATGCTTGCCGGCTGCGGTTCAGATCAGAGTTCTTCGCCTCCTCAGGGCAGTTATAAAGAGATGAAAACAATGGTTGTAGATATTTTGAAAAGTGATGAAGGCAAGAAAGCGGTGGAGGAAGCTCTTACAGGTCAAAGCTCATCCAGCGGAAGCAGCGGTTCTGAAGAAGGTGGCGGTTCGGGTGGCGCTTCAGGATCCATTGGTATGAAAATGTTAATGCCTGTGCAATCTTCGGAACAAATACGTATTGCAGTAAAAGATACCATCACAGCTCCCGAATATAAGAAGGAGTTCGAAAAGATCATGACTGATCCGCAGTTTGCGGGTGAATTTGCCAAAGTGATAAACGCACAAAGTAAACAGCTTCATATGCAATTGATTAAAGATCCCACATATCAAAAGTCTGTTGAAGCCATCATGAAGTCACCTGAGGTATCCAAGATGTTCATGGATATGACGAAGACTCCGGATTATCGTAAACAGACGATGACTGTCATGCAGGAAGTGATGCAAAACCCGTTGTTCCGCATGGAAGTACTCACTTTGCTCAAGAAGGTAGTACAGGACGAATTGCAACCTAAAGTGGAAAGTGGCGGACAACAGGGGCAAGAGCAAGGCGGACAGCAAGAGGGTCAGGGCGAAGGTGGTAGTGATGGCGGAGATGGTGGAAGTGGAGATTCTGGCAGCGGTGGAGGTTCATAAACAGTAGATGTTGGTATATTACAGAAACTGAAAAGCCTGCATCCGAATGGTGGACGCAGGCTTTATTTGTATTTATAACACTCATACCATTAGAATTTGGATTCAATGGACCGGGCAACTTCATCGTAGATAGCCCCTATACGGGAACCTGCTTTGTATACAGAAGGTGAAAAATCAGGCTCGGAAGGATGATTATCCGGTGTGCCTAATGGAATCTGGGCAAGCAAGCTTGTATGCAGACTTTCCGCAAGTCTTCCCCCGCCTCCACGACCAAAGACATAATCCTTCTCTCCGCAACTGCCACACTCATAATAAGCCATATTCTCAACCACACCAAGTAACTCATGATCGGTCTGAATGGCCATCGCACCCGCCCGTGCTGCGACAAAAGCTGCTGTTGCATGCGGCGTGGTAACGATGATTTCCTTGCTCTGTGGCAACATCTGATGCACATCCAAAGCAACATCTCCTGTTCCTGGTGGCAAATCCAGTAATATATAATCCAATTCGCCCCACTGGACATCCGTAAAGAATTGACGCAACATCCTACCTAACATGGGTCCACGCCAGATTACCGGATTATTCTCCCGAATAAAGAAGCCCATCGACATGACTTTAACGCCGAAACGTTCAACCGGTTGAATAACGCCATCTTCAACGACCGGATATTCTTCAATCCCCATCATGTCGGGTACACTGAAGCCATAGATATCCGCATCAATCAAGCCCACTTTCTTGCCTTGACGTGCCAATGCTGCAGCGAGATTAACGGTTACCGTTGATTTACCAACGCCACCTTTACCACTGGCCACAGCAATAAAACGAACACCTGATTCAGGACTTAACAACTCATGTCCATCTAGACCCGCTGCGTGACCTTTTACGAGCACTTCGTCCCGATCTGGCTCATCATCGGGTTGTCCCATATTCAGGCTCTCACGATCATGCTCAGAAGCTGCACGCACACGAATATGTACATCCTTCAGTCCGTGCTGGGACAACAGATTACGCGCTGCATCACTCAAGGCTGTTGTATCCTCAGGTCGATTTTCCAGTGTCACTATGGTCAGAGCCACATGATTTTCTTTCACCATAATATCTCGAACCCATTCCAGTTCGGTCAGACTTACTCCCAATTGCGGTTCTTGTAATGGCTGTAATAGTTCAAGTATCTGTTCTTTTGATAACATCAGACAGCACCTCAGCTTTATCTATTGGCATGTAATTAGGTATGCTGATCCAATTATATCATTACCTTTCTTGTTCTGACTAACTTTTAGGCCGTTCTCCTGAGGAATATCTGAGAATCCCATTATAGATCGAAGCTGCTACCTTGCGTTGATAAGCTTCGTCGGCAAGCATACGTGCCTCTTCCGGATGAGAAAGGAAACCTACTTCTACCAACGCTGAAGGGATCTTCAGAGCCTGTAACAGATAAACCGTATTCACCGTTTTGGCGATTCGATCTGTATTCTCCAGATTACGAACCATCTCTTGTTGAAGCAGATTAGCCAAACCTTCGTTATCCGGATGGTTAGTTGTATAGAAAACCTGCGCTCCACTCCATCGGTTGGAAGGGACACTGTTCATGTGAATGCTAATAAAGAGATCTGCTTGCTTATCCTCTATCCGCCGTACTCTTTGTTTCAGATCTTCCGTCTTGCGTTTGGAGTACCCCTTGGTGTCCGATTCTGCCAAATCAGTGTCTATTTCTCGTGTCATCACCACTAAGGCCCCTGCCTGTTGCAAATAATCTCTCACATACAGGGCGATAGACAGGTTGATATCTTTTTCAATAACCCCCTGTTTACTTACCGCTCCTCCATCTGGACCTCCGTGTCCTGCATCAATGGCAATGACTTTACCCGCCATCGGCAAACTCCAATAACCTGACGTCTTGGCGGAAGGCAGCTCATAGGACATTACCGCCACTAACATGGCCAGCAGACAGAGGCTCAGCATGACCCTTTTGAGTGTTTTTAACCTAATCCAGACTACAAAGTGTTTCCCCATATTTTTACGCATAAAAAAACACCTCGTCCCTATAAATGACTCTAATCATCTATATGGGACAAGATGGACAAATATACCGCTAGGACCGGACTTGCTCCGCCATTCCTTCAATCAGCACCTCAGCTACCTCAGGACGTGTAAATTCAGGAGGAGGACACTGGCCGTCACGGAGCAACCCGCGTACTTTGGTGCCGGGAAGCGCCATATGGTGTTCTTTATCATGTGGACAAGTTTTGCTGGATGCCATGTTTCCACATTTGGTACAGAAGAAAGTATGTTCGAAGAACAGCGGTGTGATCCCCAGTTCCTCTGCTGTATAGTTAGTAAAGATCTCCTGTGCTTCATATGTTCCATAATAATCACCCACACCCGCATGGTCACGACCAACAATAAAGTGGGTACACCCGTAATTTTTGCGAACCATCGCATGGAAATAGCTTCACGTGGACCGGCATACCGCATGGCTGCGGGGAACACACCAAGAAACGCACGATCAGCCGGGTAATAGTTCTCCAGTAATACCAGATAACTCTTCATCCGAACATCTGCGGGAACATCGTCGGACTTCGTCTCTCCCACAAGCGGATTCAGGAAGAGTGCATCCACAATCTCCATAGCGCTCTTCTGGATGTACTCATGAGCCCGATGGACCGGATTACGTGTCTGAAAACCAACTACCGTCTTCCAACCCTTCTCCTGAAAAATCTTCCGGGTATCTGCAGGATCATAATAGAATTCTTCAAATTTCGAAGGTTTTGGACGGTTCAATACTTGGATTGGACCTCCTACGTATGTTGCAGGGCGCTCCAACAGTTTTTCAACACCAGGGCGCTCGGGATCATCTGTTTTGAATACACGCCGGGCTTCTTCACCCTGATCCACCTGGTATATACTTTGGACTTCAAGCAATCCATAAGTGACTCCATCTTGATCACCAACAAGTTTCACACGTTCACCAATCTGGAGGGATGCGGCTTGTTTATCGTCAACAGCAAGTGTGATTGGTATACTCCAGGCTGTTCCATCGGCGAGACGCATGCGAGACACCACCGAAAGGTAATCTTCCTCATTCAAGAAACCTTCAAGTGGTGAGAACGCACCCACACCAATCAGATCCAAATCTGATATCGTCCAGGTATTAATACGCAAAGAGGATAAGTGTTTACTGTCTTGCAACAATTGCTCCCGTTCTTCTCCTTGTACGATACGCTGAACCAGCGTACCTCCATGTGGCAGAATTGATGTCATCTTGTCAGTTCCTTGTGTATCTATTATTTATGAAGGCCACATTCCGTTTTATCATTACCAGACCAGCGTCCAGCACGAGGGTCCTCGCCAGGCATAACCTGACGTGTGCAATGCTCACAGCCAATACTCGGGTAGTTCTGATCATGTAGAGGATTATATACAACGTTATTGTCACGAATATATTGCCATACATCCTCCGTCGTCCAATGTGCAATCGGATTAAACTTCATCAGGCCAAATTTTGAATCATACTCAACCTTCTTGGAGTTTGCACGAGTTGGTGCTTGATCTCTACGAATACCTGTAATCCATGCATCATACTGAGAAAGAATTCGTGTTAACGGTTCGACCTTGCGAATGTTACAGCACGCATTGGGATCAGACTTCCACAACTCTTCACCGTGTTGAGCTGCCTGCTCTTCCGGAGTAATCTTAGGTGACACGCGTACAAATTCAAGGTTGTAGTTCTCTTGCATCTTATCACGTGTTTCATATGTTTCTTTGAAGTGGAAATCAGTATCCAGATAAAAAATATCTGTGGATGGGCTGATCTTCTGCAACATATCTACAAGTACAACATCTTCCGCACCAAAGCTACATGCAAAAGTGATATTAGGAAATGTTTCAATAGCATAACGAATAATATCCTCTGGACTAGCATGTTCCAGTTCCTCTGCCTTCGTCCGTGCCAATTCTTCTTTCTCCAACAAGTTCATCTGTGAATTTCCCCATTCTGCATTTCAATACATCTTAAAGCCGACTAATCTAATATGAATTATGTTTAGTATAAATCTTTCAATGCGGATGTCAATGCCTGCCATATGGTAAAATAAATCAGTTTTTGCCCATTTTTGATTGTCGCTCTAACACAATATTTTGGTTCAATTTATCCATTTCTCAGTTCATGAGACAAAAACAATGATGTTGGTCCAAGTCATTGGTCAGATGATAATACATCTCTTCGGCTTGGAAAGTTTTGCTGCCGCTAGGTTTGGACAGTTCTTGCAGGCAAAAGCAGCATCAAAAAATGACTAGTCGATTAAAAATAAAGAAAAAGAAGATGAAGTTTTAAAGGGAGGTGAGTGACAACATATAGCGATTGATATGTAAGGGACTTTTATCGTTTCTATAAGAAATACTGATGAAGCTTGCTGCAGTAAAGCATTAAGTGCAAAACCAGTAAACCAAACGCTTTAAGAAATCCAGCGTAAGCGCCAATTGATGATTTTATAAGAAGGTGCTGATCGTGTGGTGACCGATGGGTAAGCGCAAAATGAATGATCTAAAACGATTAGAGAGGTTCAGTAAGATGTAGATGTATTAACGTACATATTATAGGGCTGTATTGAGGGACATTAAAAGAAGATTGAAAAGGCAATGAAGGAAAAATGCACAAGCATGTGGAGAGACATCAGAGTTATGAGAGCTATTGCAAAACATATATAGTATAAGGTTGAATGGTCATGAATATATAAAAAAACCTTTGACCGAGGCCAAAGGCTTTTAATATTAACGTTTGGAGAACTGAGGTGCGCGACGAGCCGCTTTAAGACCGTATTTTTTACGCTCTTTCATACGTGGGTCACGAGTCAAGAATCCTGCTTTTTTCAGGGATGCACGGTATTCCGGATCTGCTTTCAACAGAGCGCGGGAGATACCATGACGGATTGCGCCGGCTTGACCGGAGATTCCGCCACCATGAGCAATAACAAGAACGTCATAGTTGTTGAGCGTTTCTGTCAAGTTCAGTGGTTGTTTTACGATCAGTTTGAGTGTTTCCAAACCGAAGTATTCATTAATATCACGTTTATTGATGACAATGCGTCCTTCACCCGGTACAAGGCGAACACGTGCTACCGAATGTTTACGACGACCTGTCCCATAGTATTGTACTTGTGCCATGAAACTGTCCTCCTTTTAATTAACCGCGAAGTTCGTAAACTTCTGGTTTTTGTGCTGCATGTGGATGCTCAGTGCCTCTGTACGCTTTAAGTCTCAACTTCATTTTCTCGCCCATGCGAGTTTTAGGAAGCATACCGCGAACAGCCAATTCCAACATACGCTCAGGTTTGTTTTTAACCATCTCTTCAGCAGTAGTTACTTTCAAACCACCTGGGTGCATAGAGTGACGGTAGTATTTTTTACCTTGCATTTTCTTACCAGTCAATACGATTTTCTCAGCATTGATGATAACAACGAAATCGCCAGTGTCCACATGTGGAGTGAATTGTGGCTTATGTTTGCCGCGAATCAAAGCAGCTGCTTCGCTCGCCAAACGTCCGAGGGTTTTGCCTTCAGCATCAATGATGTGCCATTGGCGCTCAACTTCGTTAGGCTTCGCCATGTACGTAGTACGCATGAAAAGTTCCTCCTTAAAATGTTCAAAATCATCATTTTCATTTATCTTCGTTCGTTAAGTTATAACTTTAGGTGTTGATGGATTGTAAATTTGATGTGAACCTCTTAATTGGGGCTGTGGGAAAGCCATTAAGAAAACACAACTTTTATATTACATGATAGGCGATTAAATCGCAAGTGTTAATTAAGCTTTTCACTCACCAAATTTAATCTTTTTTGTATTCAAGATCCCAGAGCATTAAACCGCAGCTAACTGCAGTAGGTCCTGCAGCAGATCGATTACATGCAGCAATCATATTTGGTACATCAGAGGCTTTCCGTTTGCCCTCTCCGATCTCCAGCAGTGTCCCAACAATAATACGAACCATATGCTGCAAAAAGCCGTTACCACTCACATAAATGTGAATGACACCCTGATCGCGTGGATGGTCTCTGCACATTGATCGGTCCACTTCCATCCATGCTTCGTATACCGAACGGACATGATTCTCTTTTGAGACTTGCGTGAAGCAAAAGAGGTGAAATCATACGTCCCTATGAAATGTCGTAAGCCCTCCTGCATTGCCATAATATCAAGCTTCGCATGATGATGATATTGCAGTCTTCTGTTGAATACATCCGGGAATTGATTCGCATTGACTGTATAACGATACGTTTTCTTTTTCGCTGCATAGCGAGAATGAAAATCAGCCGAAACTTCAATCGCATCAATAACGACAATATCGGAGGGTAATCTGGAGTTGAGTGCAATACACCAACGTTCAATCGGGATCTGGGACTCCGTAGGAAAATTGAAGATTTGTCTGCGGGCGTGAACACCTGCATCTGTTCGGCCTGAACCTGTAATTTTAACCTTCTCACCGGTTAAAGCACGAATCGCATCTTCAAGATGATCCTGAATGGTATTCCCACCCGGCTGTACTTGGAAGCCGTAATAGGCAGTGCCATCATAAGTTAACGTCATACATAAGTTCCGCATTATTACCACACCTTTGTTCCATACTATACATATCCCTATCCCGAACAGCAAAAGAAGCCCCTTACGGAGCTTCTATTACAGCACGAATTCCGAAATGAAGAGAAAAAAGGGTTAATCCAGAATCGTTGATTCTGTCCCCTTTCCTCATCTCATCTGTTTTACGCGCGGTCTACCAGTTCCAAGTAAACCATTGGCGCTGCGTCACCACGACGAGGTCCCAGTTTCAAGATACGAGTGTATCCACCTGGACGCTCAGCGTAACGACCGGACAATTCGCTAAACAGTTTTTGGATTGCATCTTGCTCACCATCGATAGTTTCGCGGCGAACATAAGCTGCCACTTGGCGACGGGCATGAAGATCTCCCTTTTTCGCTTTAGTGATCAGTTTTTCAGCAATAGAGCGAACCTCTTTTGCTTTCGCTTCAGTTGTCTGAATGCGTTCGTATAAGAACAGGTCGGTTACCAGGTCACGGAACAAAGCTTTACGTGCGCTGGAATTACGGCCCAACTTTTGGTATGCCATTGTTTTCCTCCTTCACTTCAAGCACTCGGCTGTCTATTCTTCTGTACGGAGTCCCAAACCAAGTTCCTCAAGCTTCTCTTGAACTTCTTCCAAAGACTTGCGTCCGAGGTTACGGACTTTCATCATGTCTTCTTCCGTTTTCGTAGTCAGCTCTTGCACGGTATTAATACCGGCACGTTTGAGGCAGTTGTAGGAACGAACAGAGAGATCCAGCTCTTCGATCGTCATTTCGAGTACTTTTTCTTTTTGTCTTCTTCTTTTTCGACCATGATCTCTGCATCTTTCGCTTCGTCTGTAAGACCCACGAAGAGCATCAGATGCTCAGTCAAAATTTTAGCGCCGAGGCTTACAGCCTCTTCAGGACGAATACTTCCATCAGTCCAAACTTCCAACGTGAGCTTGTCATAGTTGGTCACTTGACCGACACGCGTATTTTCCACAGCGTAGTTAACGCGACTGATCGGGGTGAAGATGGAATCGACTGGGATGACGCCGATCGGCTGGTCATCGCGTTTATTCCGATCTGCCTGGACGTAGCCGCGACCGCGATTGGCAAAAATACGCATGTGAAGTCTCGAACCTGGTCCGAGCGTAGCAATGTGCAAATCCGGGTTAAGGATTTCCACATCGGAGTCAGCACGGATATCTCCAGCCGTAATTGCTCCTTCGCCTTCAGCATCAATCTCGAGCACTTTCTCCTCGTCCGAATGAATCTTAAGCGACAAAGCTTTCAGGTTAAGAATAACCTCCGTTACATCTTCCATTACGCCAGGAACTGTAGCAAATTCATGCAGAACGCCATCGATTTGAACCGAAGACACTGCCGCACCCGGCAGTGACGAGAGCAAGATTCGGCGAAGCGAGTTTCCAAGCGTCGTACCGTATCCGCGCTCAAGCGGTTCTACTACGAATTTCCCATAGGTGCCATCATCGTTGACGTCTACCGTCTCAATTTTCGGCTTTTCGATTTCAATCACTGCAATACCCCTCCTTCAAAACGTCGGTCCTCTATGAAACATTTACCTTCTCTTGCGAAAACATGTAGTAGTATGCCTAAACAACCATTATTAGCAGATTGTGCCGGAAATATACCACACGCAGGGGCAAATCTCATTAGACACGACGACGTTTTGGAGGACGGCATCCGTTATGCGGGACTGGAGTTACGTCTTTGATCAGGTTAACTTCAAGACCAGCAGCTTGCAAAGAGCGGATCGCTGCTTCACGGCCTGCGCCTGGTCCTTTAACCATAACCTCAACGGCTTTCATCCCATGTTCCATTGCAGCTTTGGCAGCAGTCTCAGCAGCCATTTGTGCAGCAAACGGAGTCGATTTACGGGAACCTCTGAATCCGAGGCCGCCGGAGCTTGCCCACGAAATTGCATTTCCGTGAGGATCCGTAATAGTAACGATAGTGTTATTGAAAGTGGAACGGATATGCGCCACGCCAGATTCAATATTCTTACGGTCACGACGTTTAGTACGTACGACTTTTTTCGGTTTAGCCATTTTCTCTTATCCCCCTTATTATTTCTTCTTGTTCGCTACTGTACGACGAGGACCTTTACGAGTACGAGCATTCGTTTTCGTACGTTGTCCACGAACAGGCAGACCACGACGATGACGAACTCCACGGTAACAACCGATCTCCGTCAAACGTTTAATATTCAAAGAGATTTCTCGACGCAGGTCACCTTCTACTTTGACCTCTTTATCGATACTTTCACGCAATTTGCTGACTTCATCTTCCGTCAAATCACGAACACGAGTGTCCGGATTGATGCCTGTTGTGCTCAGAATTTTCTGGGAAGTCGTTTTACCGATTCCGAAAATATAAGTCAAGGCGATCTCAACGCGCTTATCACGTGGCAAATCCACACCAGCTATACGTGCCATTTTACGCTACACCCCTTCTTTAACCTTGTTTTTGTTTGTGTTTCGGATTTTCACAGATAACCATAACATTCCCTTTGCGGCGAATGACTTTGCATTTTTCGCAAATCGGCTTGACCGAAGGTCTTACCTTCATGTGAATTACCTCCTCAAAGTTTTGCTAAGCAAAACCCTCTTCGTAAGCATTGACCTTGTTCTACTATTGTAAAACCGGCTTCGAAGCTTTCGCAAGTTTTGCCGGGCAAAACCCGCTACATAAGCTTCACAGTTCATTGCAACTGTCTACTACTATTTACGGTAAGTTATGCGACCTTTTGTTAAATCATAAGGCGACAACTGAACAACTACTTTGTCTCCAGTCAGGATACGGATAAAGTGCATCCGCAGTTTTCCGGAAACGTGAGCGAGAATTTGATGACCGTTCTCAAGCTCAACCTTGAATGTTGCATTCGGTAGCGGTTCGAGAACCGTACCTTCCACTTCAATGACATCTTCCTTGGCCATTAGTCAGTCTCCTTTCTCTTCAGCTTGAATGTTGGTGGATTCCAGAAATGAATGAACCGCGTAACGGAGCTTTCCATTTGTCACCCGACCACTCTCGTTTAAACTGTTCACAACCTCGCTGCTAATCATGGGCTGGAGTTCAAGATGAAGAAGATTCTTCTTCTTAGGTTGATCAAACTTACGTTTGTCTCCATCCGCAATATATACGAACTTACTGTCCGCTATAGCAACAATTACTGCGGCTTGGTCCGCATTGCGGCCTTTACGGATCTTCACAAGTTGACCGAGCTGCGGATTAGACTGACTGTTCATGCCTCATCACCTACGCATTCAGTTTCGTGAAAATTTCCATACCATCTGGTGTAACTGCTACGGTGTGTTCAAAGTGGGCACATAACTTACCATCAACCGTGACGACAGTCCAGTTATCTTCCAACGTTTTCACATACCGGCTACCTACGTTAACCATCGGCTCTATGGCCAGCACCATGCCCGCTTTAAGCCGTGGTCCCCGATCGGGAAGACCATAGTTCGGAATCTGTGGTTCTTCGTGCAGATCTGTGCCTATGCCGTGACCGACATATTCACGAACTACGGAGAACCCTTCATCTTCAATATATTTCTGAATCGCATGAGATATTGTAAACAAGCGAACGTCCGGTTTTACCAGCGCCAGACCTGCGTATAACGAAGCCTCGGTAACGTCCAGAAGACGACGGGCTTCTTCGGAAATACGGCCGACCGGATAAGTCCAGGCGGAATCTCCATGATACCCCTGGTACTGCGCGCCAATGTCAAACGTAACGATATCGCCCTCGTTCAACTTGCGTTTGCCGGGAAATCCATGTACCAACTCTTCATTTACTGAAGCGCACACACTGGCAGGGAAACCGTTATAACCTTTGAAAGACGGCACAGCTCCTTGACTGCGGATATATTGATCGGCCATATGGTCAAGTTCTCCAGTCGTAATACCGGGAGCGATATGCTCTGCCAAGAGACGGTGCGTTTCCGCAACAATTCTCCCTGCTTCCCTCATCAAGCCCAGTTCCGTTTCGGACTTACCAATGATCATCAATTAACCTCTCAGTAAGGACACGATTTCTTGAGAAACTTGATCGATATCCTGTTCTCCGTTCATTTGACGAAGAAGACCTTTAGTCTCATAGAACGTGAGGAGTGGTGCTGTTTTGTTGATATACTCGTCCAGTCGTGTACCTACACTCTCTTCATTATCATCAGAGCGTTGATACAACTCACCAGCGCATTTATCACAAATACCTTCCTGCTTAGGCGGATTGAATACCACATGATAAGTGGAACCACAGTTTTTACAAATTCGACGACCCGTCAAACGAGCCAGCAATTTGTTGCGATCCACTTTCAGGTTGATTACATGATCGAGACCTGAGTTCAATCGATCCAGAATGCCATCGAGCGCTTCTGCTTGCGAAAGGGTTCTTGGAAATCCGTCCAAGAGGAAACCTTCTCTGCAGTCAGGCTGCTGCAAACGTTCTTCAACGATGCCAATGGTTACATCATCTGGTACAAGCAATCCTTGATCCATATATTCCTTGGCTTTCATGCCAATGGGAGTTCCCTGTTTGATCGCGAGACGAAATGCATCGCCTGTTGAAATATGGGGAATACCGAACTCTTTCACGATGACGTCTGCTTGCGTTCCTTTTCCTGCCCCCGGAGGGCCCATGAATAGGATGTTCACGTTATGTCACTCCCTCCAAGACTACCCTACATCAACAAACAGCACAATAGGTGCCGGCAAGTAAATCTTCACTCGACCGGTACCTATTGCCTATTTATTGATAAAACCTTTGTAGTGGCGTTTGATCAATTGGCTTTCGATTTGCTTCATCGTATCCAGCGCAACACCGATAACGATCAGGAGGGATGTTCCTCCAATTTGCGCAGATTGAGGCAAACCAGAAAGTGCCCCTAAGAATACAGGCAGAACGGAAATGACTGCCAAGAAGATGGCTCCGGCCATTGTCAAACGAGTCATGACACGGGTCAGATATTTCTCGGTTGCTTTACCCGGGCGAATGCCTGGGATGTAACCGCCGTTCTTTTTCATATTATCAGCCATCTGCTGTGGATTCATCTGTACAAAAGTATAGAAGAATGTGAAACCGAAGATCATCACGACATACAGCAACATACCCAGAGGTTTGTGTGTAGTCAGGTTCTGTCCGATCCACTGTGCCCAGAGGCGATCTGCCCAGAAGTTGGCGATGATCGTTGGGAACATCAACAGCGATGAAGCAAAGATGACAGGGATAACACCTGCTGCATTAATTTTCAGCGGGATATGTGTATTCTGTCCACCGTACATTTTGTTACCTACGACACGTTTAGCGTACTGTACAGGAATTTTCCGAATCGCCTGCTGAATGTAAATGACTCCTATGATGATCAACACAATAACAATTGCGATGATAACACCTTTAAGAATATTCATAAACAGTTGGTCAGGTTGAATGAAGTCAGATTCGATCGTTTGTTTGATAATGTTAGGCACCGTAGATAGGATACCCGCAAAGATCAAGATCGAAATCCCGTTTCCTATGCCCTTCTCGGTGATCTGCTCACCAAGCCACATCAGGAATGAAGTACCGGCCGTAAGTACAATCGCGATCAAGATATAATCTGCAAAAGTAGCGTTAGGCACCATCTCTGTATTGTACAAGCGGTTGAATCCGATCGACGTACCAAACGCTTGAATCAATGCCAGCCCGATGGTTAAATAACGGGTTAACTGTGCAGATTTCTTCTTACCTTGTTCACCTTGCTTTGCCCACTCCGCTAATTTAGGAATAACGTCCATGGAAAGCAACTGTACTATGATAGACGCAGTGATGTAAGGCACGATCCCGAGCGCAAATATCGAGAACTGGAAGAGCGCTCCACCCGAGAACGTATTGAGAAGTCCAAAAACTTCTTTACCCGCAGAATTTGTCGCTTCGAACACATCTTTGTTAACTCCCGGCACGGGGACAAAGGAGCCGATGCGGTAAATGATCAGTACAAAAAGGGTAAATAATACCCTTTTGCGCAGATCTTCAACCCGCCAGATATTCTTTAGGGTCTTGAACATTAAATCACCTCAGTTGTACCGCCAGCAGCTTCAATTTTCTCAATAGCAGATTGAGAAAACTTGTTAGCTTTAACAGTCAGCTTCACAGTGACATCACCGTTACCCAGGATTTTGATTCCGGATTTAGCGTTTTTAACTACGCCGTTCGTCATCAAGAATTCTGGAGTTACTTCAGTACCCGCAGCAAAACTGTTCAGGTCTTCAGTATTCACAACTGCATATTCTTTGCGAGTTGGGTTTACAAAACCACGTTTTGGCAAGCGACGATACAATGGATTTTGTCCACCTTCGAAGCCTGGACGAACTCCACCGCCAGAACGAGAATTTTGTCCTTTGTGACCGCGACCTGATGTTTTACCTGTACCACTACTTGGACCGCGACCAAGACGTTTACGTTCTTTGCGGGATCCAGGAGATGGTGAAAGCTCATGTAACTTCATCGTTCGTTGCACCTCCTTAAAGATTTGTGGGATTAACCCGTTTTTAAGCTTCTACTTCTTTAACAGCAACCAAGTGGCTTACTTTGTTAATCATACCACGGATGGCAGGATTATCGTTTTGTACCACTTTGCTATTGATTTTGCGCAAACCCAATGTTTTCACAGTTGTTCTTTGCGTCTCCGGACGTCCGATCAAGCTGCGGACGAGGGTAATTTCTAATTTAGCCATGAGAATTCCTCCTTAACCCAGAAGCTCTTCGACGGATTTTCCGCGCAGTTTAGCCACGTCTTCAGCACGCTTCAAACGGGACAAACCTTCCAAAGTCGCATTGACCATGTTCATGGAATTCGAAGAACCCAGAGATTTTGTCAAAATGTCACCTACACCAGCAAGTTCGAGAACCGCACGTACAGGACCACCAGCGATAACACCAGTACCTTCAGATGCTGGTTTCAACAGCACGCGTCCTGCGCCGAACTTACCTGTTACCAAGTGAGGAATCGATGTTCCTACGAGTGGAACGTGTACAAGGTTTTTCTTAGCGTCTTCAATACCTTTGCGAATTGCATCAGGTACTTCGCCCGCTTTACCGATACCAGCTCCAACCCAGCCGTTGCCGTCGCCGACTACAACCAGTGCGCTAAAGCTGAAACGGCGTCCGCCTTTTACTACTTTAGCTACGCGATTAATATTTACAACTCTTTCAGTCAGTTCCAAAGTATTCGGATCTACACGCAAGTCGTTAACCTCCTTTTGAAAAATATCTTAAAACTCAAGTCCTGCTTCACGAGCCGCTTCAGCCAATGCTGCGATACGACCATGGTACAGATATCCGCTACGGTCAAATACGATGTTGGAAACACCTTTATCTTTAGCACGTTTAGCAACGAGTTCGCCAACTTTACGAGCTGATTCAACAGATGCACCATTTTTGATGTCAGTGCTCAATTCTTTGTCTACAGTAGACGCAGAAGCGATTGTTACACCAGCAACATCATCGATGATTTGAGCATACATATGTTTACCAGAACGGAATACGTTCAAACGAGGACGTGCTGCCGTTCCTTGGATTTTCTTACGAACACGAAGGTGTCTTTTCAGACGAGCCTTATTTTTATCTGGTTTCGTAATCATCTCAAAGATTCACTCCTTTCAGGTTACCTCGCTGGCTTCAAAGCAGAAGCCACGGGGTATATTAGAGACACACGAAGCAAGCAAGCCGAAAGCCGCGCAAAGGCGGTAAGAGAAATCTTATTTCTTCTTACCGGCTTTACCTTCCTTACGGATGATACGCTCGCCTTCATATTTAATACCTTTACCTTTGTATGGCTCAGGCTCACGTACGGAACGGATTTTAGCAGCGTAAGCACCTACACGCTCTTTGTCAATTCCGCGAACGATGATTTTTGTATTCGAAGGTACTTCGAATTCAATTCCCGCTTCCGGTGTAATTTCAACCGGGTGAGAGTAACCAACGTTTAGAACGATTTTATCTCCGGATTTGCTTGCACGATATCCGACCCCAACCAATTCCAGAGATTTCGCGAATCCTTCAGTAACGCCGCTCACCATATTGTTTACAACGCTACGCGTTGTGCCGTGCAAAGAACGGTGAGTTTTGTTATCGGAAGGACGCACAACTGTGATTTCGTTATTTTCAACTGTAACCTTCATGTCTTTATGAAGCTCACGAGTCAAAGTTCCTTTTGGTCCTTTTACCGTAATAACGGTGTTGTCCAGGGTGATGTCTACACCACTTGGTACTGTGATTGGTTTGCGACCAATACGAGACATATGTTGCACCTCCTATCTTGTGACGTTATATTACCAAACGTAGCAAACGACTTCTCCGCCGGATTTCGATTGACGAGCTTCTTTGTCCGTCATGATACCTTTAGATGTCGAGATGATCGCGATTCCCAGGCCACCAAGTACACGAGGTACTTCGTTGCTTTTCGTGTAAACACGAAGACCAGGTTTACTGATTCTTTTCAGACCAGTGATAACGCGCTCGTTATTTTGACCGTATTTCAGGAAAACACGGATAATCCCTTGTTTGTTATCATCGATAACTTCAGCGTCACGGATGAAACCTTCACGCTTCAGGATATCGGCGATTTGTTTTTTCATTGTCGAAGCAGGCATTTCTACCGTTTCGTGACGAACAGTGTTCGCGTTACGAATACGAGTAAGCATATCTGCAATTGGATCAGACATAGTCATTGTGAGTTAACCTCCTTCCCGTTCAGGACTTTTTACCAGCTTGCTTTTTTCACGCCAGGGATCTGGCCTTTATAAGCTAATTCACGGAAACAAATTCTGCAAATTTTGAACTTTTGCAGGACCGAATGTGGACGTCCGCAACGCTCACAGCGTGTATATGCACGTACTTTAAACTTAGGTGTACGTTGTTGTTTAACTTTCATCGAAGTTTTTGCCACTTAGCCTGACACCTCCTAAATAATTTCGGAGAAAAGGGAGTCTTTCCAGACACCCGGAAACGTTATGCCAACATTACTTAACGAAAGGCATTCCCATTTGCGTGAGCAATTCGCGGGACTCTTCGTCTGTTTTCGCCGTTGTTACGATGACAATATCCATACCGCGGACTTTATCAACTTTATCATACTCGATCTCTGGGAAGATCAATTGTTCTTTCAGACCCAGTGTGTAGTTACCACGTCCGTCGAAAGCTTTGCTCGATACACCACGGAAGTCGCGGACACGAGGAAGCGTAACGTTGAACAGTTTATCGAGGAAGAAGTACATACGCTCGCCGCGCAATGTTACTTTAACACCGATAGGCATATTCTCACGCAGTTTGAATCCTGCGATAGATTTTTTAGCACGAGTGATTACAGGTTTTTGACCTGCGATCAGTTGCAAATCGCTTACTGCGGAATCCAACACTTTGGAGTTTTGGACAGCGTCGCCCACACCCATGTTGATAACGATTTTCTCGATTTTCGGCACTTGCATTACCGTTGTATAGTTAAACTTCTGCATCAAAGCAGGAGCGATTTCTTGCAGGTAACGTTCTTTCATTCTTGATGCCATGAATCATAGCCCTCCTTTCTCATTCGGTTCAATTAGTCGATAATTTCTCCGGAACGTTTAGCAACGCGCACTTTCTTTCCGTTATCCAAAACTTTGTAACCTACACGGGTTACTTTTCCGCTCTTCGGATCGATGTGCATTACGTTGGAAACGTGAATCGGAGCTTCCTTCTCGATAATGCCGCCTTGCGGATTTTGCTGGTTAGGCTTCTGGTGTTTTTTCACCATGTTAACACCTTCCACAAGGACGCGGTTCTCACGAGGATAAGCAGCGATGACACGGCCTTTTTTACCTTTGTCTTTACCGCTGATCACCATAACCGTATCTTCCTTCTTAACGTGAAGTTTGTTGTTATGGGATTCCAGAACTTTTTTCACTCTTGGCATTTCGTACACCTCCTGTTTCTAACATCACGAGATTAAGCTTTAGATTACTTCTGGAGCCAAGGAAACGATTTTCATGAAGTCTTTATCGCGAAGTTCGCGAGCAACTGGTCCGAAAATACGTGTTCCACGTGGGCTTCTGTCGTCTTTTACAACAACCGCTGCATTTTCATCAAAACCGATGTAGGAACCGTCTTTACGACGTACAGAACGTTTCGTACGAACGACAACCGCTCTAACTACATCACCTTTTTTGACAACGCCGCCTGGTGTTGCTTGTTTAACAGAACAAACGATCAGATCACCGATTTGAGCTGTACGACGTCCCGTACCGCCGAGTACGCGGATACACATCAGTTCCTTCGCACCGGAGTTGTCAGCCACAGTCAAACGTGTAAATGGTTGAATCATTTAGTATTCCTCCTTTCAGCAGTGCTGCTGAGCATTAGATGATAACCGCTTTTTCTACGATTTCAGTAAGTCTCCAGCGTTTATCTTTCGAAAGCGGACGAGTCTCCATGATTTTCACCGTGTCACCGATTTTCGCAGTGTTTTCTTCGTCATGTGCTTTGAATTTTTTAGTAACCTTAATGCGTTTATGGTACAAGTTGTGTTTTTTGTAAGTTTCTACAGCAACAACAATTGTTTTGTCCATTTTATCGCTGACCACTTTACCAGTTTGCACTTTACGTGCGTTACGTTCTTCGCTCATTGTTGGCCTCCTTCCTGATTACGGACGGATTGTCCATCCTATCCCTAATTAACCGATTCCCAATTCTCTCTCACGGATAATGGTTTTAGCACGAGCTATTTCTTTCCGCACATCACGGATGCGAGTCGGGTTATCCAGCTGACCGGTAGCTAATTGAAAGCGGAGGTTAAAGAGTTCTTCTTTAAATCCGGCAATCTTTTGCTCGATTTCAGCAGAGGTTAGGTTGCGAAATTCACTAGCTTTCATTTGCTTCACCACCCAATTCTTCACGTTTCACGAACTTCGTTTTGATTGGCAGTTTGTGAGCGGCAAGACGCATTGCTTCGCGTGCAATTTCCTCCGGTACACCAGCAAGTTCAAACATGATCTTACCTGGTTTCACTACTGCAACCCATTTTTCTACGTTACCTTTACCGCTACCCATCCGAACCTCGAGAGGCTTTTGAGTGATTGGTTTGTCTGGGAAAATTTTGATCCAAACTTTACCACCACGTTTGATGTAACGAGTCATCGCAATACGAGCCGCTTCGATCTGACGGTTCGTAATCCAAGCCGGTTCCGTAGCTTGCAGACCGTATTCGCCAAAGTTCAGAGTCGTTCCGCCTTTAGCTTGCCCTTTCATATGTCCACGTTGTTGCTTACGGTGTTTTACACGTTTTGGTACCAACATGATTAGTTGCCTCCTTCCTTAGCAGCTTGTTTCTTAGCCGTAGGAAGAACCTCTCCACGATAGATCCATACTTTTACGCCGATACGTCCGTAAGTAGTATGAGCCTCTGCTGTACCATAGTCAATGTCAGCACGCAGTGTGTGCAGTGGAACAGTTCCTTCGCTGTAGCCTTCAGAACGTGCGATCTCAGCGCCGCCAAGACGTCCGCCTACTTGAGTTTTGATACCTTTAGCACCGGAGCGCATAGTTCTTTGAATTGCTTGTTTCAGAGCACGACGGAAAGAAACACGACGTTCCAATTGTTGTGCAATGCTTTCAGCTACAAGAACAGCGTCCAAGTCTTGGTTCTTAATTTCAGAAATGTTGATGTGTACTTTTTTACCGCCAGCAATTTTCGTAATTTGGTTACGAAGATTTTCAACTTCCGAACCACCCTTACCAATAACCATACCTGGTTTAGCAGTGTGAATCGTTACGTTTACGCGGTTAGCCGCTCTCTCAATTTCTACACGAGATAAAGCGGAGTCTTTCAATTTATTTTTCAGGAATTCACGAATTCTCACGTCTTCCATCAAAAGATCACCGAAGTCTTTGCCTGCATACCACTTAGATTCCCAGTCACGGATAATTCCGACACGGAGTCCGACTGGATTTACCTTTGGCCCACACATTTCCCCTCCTTCTACTTCTCAGATACCACCAAAGTAATGTGGCTAGTACGTTTGTTAATACGACTTGCACGTCCCATTGCACGAGGGCGGAAACGTTTCATTGTCGGTCCTTGGTTCACGTAAGCTTGCGAGATAACCAAGTTGTTAACATCCAAAGAATAGTTATGTTCCGCATTCGCAATAGCGGAGTTAAGCAACTTCTCAACGATTGGAGAAGCGGATTTCGGAGTGTGACGGAGAATGGCAACCGCCTCACCTACTTGCTTGCCGCGAATCAAGTCAACAACGAGTTGAACTTTACGAGGAGCAATCCGGATAAACTTAGCATGTGCTTTTGCTTCCATTGTGTAACCTCCTCTCAAACATTAAAGATGTTCATTTATCTTCTTGTTTTCTTATCATCATCAGTATGGCCTTTGTACGTACGGGTTGGAGCGAACTCACCCAGTTTGTGTCCGACCATGTCCTCAGTTACATATACTGGCACGTGTTTACGACCATCGTAAACGCCAAATGTGTGTCCGATGAATTGTGGGAAAATTGTAGAACGACGGGACCAGGTTTTGATTACGTTCTTCTTACCTGAAGCTTCCATCTCTTCTACCTTTTTGAGCATGTAGCCATCAATGAATGGCCCTTTTTCAAACTGCGACCCATGTGGAGATCCTCCCTTCAAACGTAGCTATTATGCATCCGCAGATGCCTCACGAAGTTATGCACAGTGTGTATTACTTCGTGCGGCGGCGAATGATGTATTTATCAGAAGCTTTATTTTTCTTACGCGTTTTGTAACCAAGAGTAGGTTTACCCCATGGTGACATTGGCGATTTACGTCCGATTGGAGCACGACCTTCACCACCACCGTGTGGGTGATCGTTAGGGTTCATTACTACACCACGAACCTCAGGACGTTTACCCAACCAACGGCTACGACCGGCTTTACCGATTTTGATGAGCTCGTGGTCTTGGTTACCAACAGATCCGATTGTCGCACGGCAAACTTTCAAAATACGACGAACTTCTCCGGAAGAGAGACGAACGGAAACGTATTTTTCTTCTTTACCAAGCAATTGAGCTTCTGTACCAGCAGCACGAACCAATTGTCCGCCTTTACCTGGTTTCAACTCGATGTTGTGGATAACGGTACCTACTGGAATGTTTTCGAGTGGCAGTGCGTTACCGATTTTGATGTCTGATTCAGGTCCGGAGAATACTTGATCTCCAACTTTCAAACCTTTAGGAGCGATGATATAACGTTTCTCACCATCAGCATAGTGAATCAGAGCGATGTTGGATGTACGGTTCGGGTCATACTCAATCGTAGCAACGCGGCCCGGTATTCCATCTTTAGTACGTTTGAAGTCAATGATACGGTATTTACGTTTGTGTCCACCACCATGGTGACGAACTGTAATTTTACCTTGGTTGTTGCGGCCTGCTTGTTTGCTCAACGGGGCCAACAACGATTTCTCCGGCTGATTTGTGGTGATTTCCTCAAATGTAGAAACGGACATGTTCCGTCTTGCCGGGGAAGTTGGTTTATACTTTTTGATTGGCACTGGGTTTCCTCCTTACTTCAAAAATTCAATTATACAGTTTCAAAGAACTCAAGCGTTTTGCTGTCTTTTGTCAGCGTTACAAACGCTTTTTTCCATTCGCTAGTATATCCGGAATAACGTCCGTACCGTTTCGGCTTAGCTGGAACACGAAGCGTGTTCACGTTTTTCACTTTTACATTGAAAATAGCTTCTACTGCCTTTTTGATCTCGGTTTTGTTTGCACGGATATCGACTTCAAATACATATTTCAAGTCGTTCATCATGTCAGCAGTACGTTCCGTAATAATCGGACGTTTTACAATATCACGAGGATCCTTCATTACGCGAGCACCTCCTCTACCTTCTGAACTGCTTCTTTCGTAATGATCAATTTGTCGTGCGAAAGCACGTCAAGAACATTAATGCCGTCAGCAGCTACGAATTTCACGCCTGGAATATTCCGTGCGGAAAGAGCTACATTATCATCATAGCTAGGAGCTACAATCAAAGCTTTACGTCCCACTTTGAGGTTACTCAAGATGGCTGCG
Organism: Paenibacillus sp. OVF10; assembly: GCA_022836915.1. Taxonomy (GTDB): domain Bacteria; phylum Bacillota; class Bacilli; order Paenibacillales; family Paenibacillaceae; genus Paenibacillus. Next base: position 7,015,666 of record CP094668.1, read on the forward strand.
AATTCTTTAGTTTTAGGTGTGCTCAATGTGAGAGCGTCCAAAACGATAATGTCATTGTCAAGCACTTTGGATGAAAGGGCTGATTTGATCGCCAAGCGGCGAACTTTCTTAGGCAGTTTGTACGCATAGCTCCGTGGTGTTGGACCAAATACGATACCGCCGCCTTTCCATTGTGGTGAACGAATTGAACCTTGACGAGCGCGACCTGTACCTTTTTGTTTCCAAGGCTTACGTCCACCGCCACGTACTTCAGAACGTCCTTTTACTTTGTGGGTACCTTGACGAAGGGAAGCGCGTTGCATAAGAACTGCATCGTACAGAACGTGTTGGTTCGGCTCAATTCCGAAAACCGCATCGTTCAATTCAACTTCGCCTACTTGGCTACCATCTACATTGTAAACTGATACTTTTGGCATTTTGTGTTCCTCCTTTCTTCAGTGGTTATTTTTTCACCGTTTCTTTAACTTTAATGAGACTGTTTTTCGGTCCAGGAATGGAACCTTTCACGAGCAACACGTTACGCTCAGCGTCTACTTTAACTACTTCAAGACGTTGGATTGTAACAGTATCATGTCCCATGTGTCCTGGCAGGCGTTTGCCTTTAGGAACGCGGTTAGCTTGGATCGAACCCATTGAACCAGGGCCACGGTGGTAACGCGAACCGTGTGACATAGGTCCAGTGCTTTGTCCCCAACGTTTGATAACGCCGGCAAAACCTTTACCTTTAGATACACCCGTTACGTCAACGAATTCGCCTTCAGCGAAAATGTCAGCTTTCAGTTCTTGGCCAACTTCATATTCTGCGATGTTGATACCGCGAACTTCACGAACGTAGCGCTTAGGGGCAGTGTTCGCTTTTTTAGCGTGACCTGCTTCTGGCTTGTTAGCATTTTTCTCTTTCTTATCGGAGTAACCGATTTGAATTGCTTCGTAGCCATCGTTCTCAATGTCTTTCTTTTGCAAAACAACACAAGGGCCTGCTTCGATAACCGTTACTGGAACTACGTTACCTTCAGGAGTAAATACTTGAGTCATTCCGAGTTTTTTTCCTAAGATTGCTTTCATGTTGACACCTCTTTTCCTCTATACATGGTCTTTGTTGTAGCTATATTACAATTTAATTTCGATATCTACACCGGACGGCAGATCCAAGCGCATCAAGGCATCCACAGTTTGTGGAGTCGGGTTAACGATGTCGATCAAACGTTTATGTGTACGTTGTTCGAATTGTTCCCGAGAATCCTTGTACTTGTGCACCGCACGAAGAATAGTAATGATTTGTTTTTCAGTAGGAAGCGGAATCGGACCGGATACACCAGCACCCGAACGTTTTGCTGTTTCAACAATTTTCTCCGCGGATTGATCAAGAATTCTGTGGTCGTAAGCTTTCAAACGAATACGAATTTTTTGCTTTGCCATTTTAGTCCCTCCTTCTATCGCCCAATTTTTTATCGGACATACTCCGTGAAAATTTTCTAGCCACTCTCCCATGGCAAAGGGGCCGGGTGTGCCAGTAACCTCTCACATCATCGCAACGTCACAGAACAACATTCATTATTATATAGAAAAGATAGGCGTATTGCAAGCATATTTAAGAAAAACATTTAAACTTATCTTTTCTGATGAAATGACTTCGTTTATTGCAGTGTTATTCTTCAATATCCAGGCTGCCTTGCCAATCCTTCTAAACTCGTAAATGATGTTCATTTCGTATGACGCAGGTTCCGAAACTTTAAACATAATAAAAGAGTTCTCTATCCGATGTCGGATAAAGAACTCTTCCGAAGCTTCGTTACAATACAATGTTACTCGTTCCAGTACACTGTTGCATATGCTTTATTCAGCGTTAAGCCGAATTATTTTTGGATAGATGCTACGGAACCGGCACCTACTGTACGTCCGCCTTCACGAATGGAGAACTTAGTTCCTTCTTCAATCGCGATTGGGGAGATCAGGGAAACAGTAACAGTGATGTTATCACCAGGCATTACCATTTCAGTACCTTCAGGCAAGTTGATGATGCCTGTTACGTCAGTTGTACGGAAGTAGAACTGTGGACGGTAACCAGTGAAGAATGGTTTGTGACGTCCGCCCTCTTCTTTAGTCAGAACGTAGATTTGAGCTGTGAATTCTGTGTGAGGCTTAACAGAACCCGGTTTAGCCAAAACTTGGCCACGCTCGATGTTGTTACGGTCAACACCACGAAGAAGTGCTCCGATGTTGTCACCAGCTTGAGCGGAATCCAGCAATTTGCGGAACATCTCAACGCCTGTTACAACAGATTTTTTAGTTTCTTCAGTGATACCAACGATTTCGATCTCTTCGCCGACTTTAACAGTACCACGCTCTACACGGCCAGTAGCAACAGTACCACGACCAGTGATGGAGAATACGTCCTCGACAGGCATCAAGAAAGGCTTGTCAGTTTGACGCTCAGGCAGTGGGATGTAAGTGTCGATCTCTTTGAACATCTCAACGATTTTTTGAGCCCATTCGCCATCTGGGTTTGCCAGTGCTTCACGAGCGGATCCACGAGTGATTGGAGTATCGTCACCTGGGAACTCATATTCGTTAAGAAGGTCGCGAACTTCCATCTCAACCAATTCCAACAACTCTTCGTCTTCAACCATGTCACATTTGTTCAAGAATACAACAATGTAAGGTACGCCTACTTGACGGGAGAGCAAGATGTGCTCACGAGTTTGTGGCATTGGGCCGTCAGCTGCGGATACTACCAAGATAGCTCCGTCCATTTGTGCCGCGCCAGTGATCATGTTTTTAACATAGTCGGCGTGACCTGGGCAGTCTACGTGAGCGTAGTGACGAGTGTCAGTTTCGTACTCAACGTGTGCTGTGGAGATAGTGATACCGCGCTCGCGCTCTTCTGGAGCTTTGTCGATTTGGTCGAATGCTACAGCAGCACCACCGTAAGTTTTGGACAATACAGTTGTGATTGCAGCAGTCAGAGTTGTTTTACCGTGATCGACGTGACCAATAGTACCGATGTTAACGTGGGGTTTATTACGTTCGTATTTAGCCTTTGCCATTTGAACGTGGCCTCCTTAAAATTATAATTTTATGTTTTCACTGAATGAAGTGCTCCGAAATGAATTCTTATGCACTTGCATTCAGTGTGAGAAAACTACTCGGTGCCTTTTGTTTTAGCAACGATTTCTTCAGCGATGCTCTTAGGAACTTCTTCATAATGAGAGAGTTCCATGGAGAATACGCCGCGTCCTTGAGTACCGGAACGAAGAGTTGTAGAGTAACCAAACATTTCAGACAAAGGTACCTTAGCACGGATGATTTGAGCTCCACTACGGGAATCCATACCTTCGATGCGGCCACGACGGGAGTTCAACATACCCATTACGTCACCCATGTACTCTTCTGGAACAGTTACTTCTACTTTCATGATAGGCTCAAGCAGAACTGGTTTACACTTGTCTTTAGCCGCTTTAAGCGCCATAGATCCGGCAATTTTAAATGCCATCTCGTTGGAATCGACATCATGGTAAGATCCGTCTACGATTGTAGCCTTAACGTCAACAAGCGGGAAGCCTGCAATAACGCCGTTTTTCATTTGCTCTTCAATCCCTGACAGTGCAGGTTGAATGTATTCTCTTGGAACGGAACCACCGACAACCTTACTTTCGAACTGGCTGCCTGTACCCGGCTCGAGAGGTTCGAATTCAACCCATACGTGACCGTATTGACCACGACCACCGGATTGACGTACGAATTTACCTTCAACGCGCGCTGGAGCACGGAATGTTTCACGGTAAGCTACTTGTGGTTTACCCACAGTAGTTTCAACCTTGAACTCACGACGCATACGGTCGATGATGATATCAAGGTGAAGCTCACCCATACCTGCCAAGATTGTTTGACCTGTTTCTTCGTCAGTATGAGCACGAAGAGTTGGATCCTCTTCAGTCAACTTACCGAGAGCAACACCCATTTTATCTTGGTCAGCTTTGGTTTTAGGTTCAACGGCGATTTCGATAACCGGATCAGGGAAGTTCATTGACTCCAGGATAACCGGATTTTTCTCATCACATAGTGTATCACCTGTACCCGTATCTTTCAAACCTACGGCAGCTGCAATATCACCGGAGTAAACTTCAGTGATCTCTTGACGGCTGTTCGCGTGCATTTGAAGGATACGACCGATACGCTCACGTTTGTTTTTAGTGGCATTCAATACATATGATCCGGATTGAAGAACACCGGAGTATACGCGGAAGAATGTCAATTTACCAACGTAAGGGTCAGTCATGATTTTGAATGCCAATGCTGAGAATGGCTCTTCATCAGAGGACTTACGAACTGCTTCAGTTCCATCTTCAAGATGACCAGTGATTGATGGTACATCTGTTGGAGCTGGCAAGTAGTCGATAACAGCATCCAACATCAGTTGAACACCTTTGTTACGGTATGAGGATCCACAGATAACTGGGAAGATCTTAACATCTACAACACCTTTACGGAGTACGGCTTTGATCTCATCAATTGTGATTTCTTCGCCTTCCAGGTATTTCATTGTCAAGTCTTCATCCAGTTCAGCAACGCGCTCAATCAACTCGTTGCGAAGTTCTTCAACTTGATCTGCAAATTCTGCAGGAATGTCGGTTTCTTCGATATCTTGTCCGAGATCATCTTTGTACATATGAGCTCTTTGTGCAACGATATCGATGATACCTTTGAAATCATTTTCAGCGCCGATTGGAAGTTGAATCGCAACAGCGTTCGCTTGAAGGCGATCACGCATGTCAGATACAACATTCAGGAAGTCAGCACCGATGATATCCATTTTGTTTACATATGCGATACGAGGTACGCCGTACTTGTCAGCCTGTCTCCATACGGTTTCGGACTGAGGCTCAACGCCTTCTTTCGCACTGAATACACCAACTGCTCCGTCCAATACACGAAGGGAACGTTCAACTTCAACAGTGAAGTCAACGTGTCCCGGGGTATCAATAATATTAACGCGGTGGCCTTTCCAAGCAGCGGTAGTTGCAGCGGAAGTGATCGTAATTCCGCGCTCCTGTTCCTGTTCCATCCAGTCCATTGTCGCAGCGCCTTCGTGTACTTCACCGATTTTGTGCGTACGTCCTGTGTAGAACAAGATCCGCTCAGTTGTCGTGGTTTTACCCGCATCAATATGAGCCATGATCCCGATATTACGTGTATTTTTCAAGGAGAACTCTCTAGCCATGAAATGGGTCTCCCTTCAAAATTGAAGTTTTTTATTGTGAACTGAATCCTACCAACGGTAGTGAGCAAACGCTTTGTTCGCTTCAGCCATTTTGTGCGTATCTTCACGTTTTTTAACGGAAGCGCCTGTGTTGTTGGAAGCGTCGATGATCTCAGCCGCCAAACGCTCTTCCATTGTTTTCTCACCGCGGTTGCGGGAGTAGTTCACGAGCCAACGTAGTCCCAGAGCAGTACGTCTCTCTGGTTTTACCTCGATTGGTACTTGGTAGTTGGCACCGCCGACACGGCGAGCTTTAACTTCCAGGACTGGCATGATATTCTTGATTGCTGCTTCAAATACTTCCATCGGGTCATTACCCGTACGTTCTTGAATCAACTTGAACGCATTATACAGAATGCTTTGAGCAACACCGCGTTTTCCGTCGAGCATGATGCGATTGATCAAACGAGTAACCAACTTGCTGTTGTATACCGGATCTGGCAACACGTCTCTTTTCGTAACTGGACCTTTGCGTGGCATGGATATCCCCTTTCTTTCTTGTTCAGCAGACCCTGTACCTTCCAGACCTAAGCCAGAAGGCTTTCAGGTTCTCTGCTTATAATGGTTTAGGCTTTTTTAGCTTTTGGACGTTTTGCACCGTATTTCGAACGAGCTTGCATACGGTTGTTTACGCCTGCAGTATCGAGAGCTCCACGAACGATGTGATAACGAACTCCTGCAAGGTCTTTAACTTTACCTCCGCGGATCAATACCACACTGTGCTCTTGAAGGTTATGTCCGATTCCCGGGATATAAGCAGTTACCTCGAGACGGTTCGTCAAACGAACACGAGCATACTTACGAAGTGCAGAGTTTGGTTTACGTGGAGTCATTGTACCTACACGAGTGCAGACACCACGTTTTTGTGGGGCACTGATGTTAGTAGATTCACGTTTCAAAGCGTTGAATCCTTTTTGCAAAGCTGGAGATTTTGACTTCTCAACTTTTGCTTGACGTCCTTTACGAACCAGTTGATTAATAGTTGGCATGTGATTGCCACCCCTTCCTCAAATATTCATGTTTCTTTATAAACCTCTTTTCGCTAAGTCCACAGACCCAGGCGGTTCATAAAAAGACAAATGAAAAGTTTTTGCCTTAGAGAATCCCTAAAAGTTCTCGGACAAAAACGTTCCTTACACTATCATTTTACGACAGCAGCCATAGCTGCTCCCACTCCAATCCCGCAAGCTTTGCCGAGATTTTTCATTGTATCCACTTTCGTGTACTTCACATTGTGTTGTTCACACAAAGCAATGATTTTGGAAGTGAGCTGCGGATCACTATCTTCTGCGACATAGACTTCAGAAGCCATACCTGTCTGCACCATCCGCATGGTCTGTTTGGTACCTATTTTGACATGAGCATCTTGCAAGGCTTTTTCATTAGACATTGTGCATTCCTCCGAATAGAACCATGTACAATCAGCTGCCCACGCACCTTTGATATATTAGCATCTAGCGCAAGCATTGTCAATGCTAATCCTAAAACATTTTTTAAAAGTTTACGCACATCAGGATTCGTCCGCCTGCATTATACAAGCGTCCGCCTCCTGACGTACAAAACTTTCATTCCCCTCTAAATGAGGAGGAATCTATTTAATCAACCGAAACTGGCTCGAGTTCTTCTACTGAAGATTGGCCATCTTCTGGCTCAGCAAATTTGATGCTGCGGTAACGATGCATACCTGTACCTGCAGGAATCAATTTACCGATGATTACATTTTCCTTCAGACCGAGCAACTGATCGACTTTACCTTTGATCGCTGCATCTGTCAGTACACGTGTAGTTTCTTGGAACGAAGCCGCCGAGAGGAAGGAGTCTGTTTCAGGGATGCTTTCGTAATACCGAGCAGGATTGGTTTAGCAACCGCTGGCTCTTTATCACTAAGAATCGCAATTTTGTTAGCTCTTTCGTACTCATGCGTATCTACGAACGATCCTGGCAACAGCGTTGTATCACCTGCATCTACGATGCGGATTTTACGCAGCATTTGACGGATCATAACTTCAACGTGCTTGTCATTGATTTCTACGCCTTGGTTACGGTATACGCGCTGTACTTCCTGCAAAATGTAGTTTTGTACGCCACGTACGCCTTTAATGCGCAGCATTTCTTTTGGATCGATGGAACCGTCTGTCAACTCGTCACCCGCTTCAATTTCCATGCCTTCGCTTACGCGCACACGGGAACCGTAGGTAACAGAGTATACTTTGGACTCCGCTTCACCTTGAATTTCGATTTCACGACGATCTTTCGCTTCGCGAATCTCTTTAACCACACCATCAATCTCACTGATCGTTGCTTGACCCTTAGGATTACGAGCTTCAAACAACTCTTGGATACGCGGCAAACCTTGCGTAATATCGTCTCCGGCTACACCGCCGGTGTGGAACGTACGCATTGTAAGCTGTGTTCCTGGCTCACCAATGGATTGTGCTGCAATAATACCAACTGCTTCACCAATCTCCACGTGTTTACCTGTCGCAAGGTTACGACCATAACACTTCTTGCAGACACCATGACTTGCACGGCAGCTGAGTACGGAGCGGATTTGCAATTTGGTGATTCCCGCTTTGATGATCGCTTCTGCTTTATCGGAGTCAATCAATTCATTGCGACCTGCAATGATTTCTTTTGTTTCCGGATGACGAACTGTCTCGAAGCAGTATCTGCCTTCAATACGGTCGTAGAGATCTTCAATAACCTCTTTACCATCCTGGATACGACTTACCGTAAAGCCTTTATCTGTACCACAATCATCGTCACGCACGATTACGTCTTGGGCTACGTCTACGAGACGACGAGTCAGGTAACCTGAATCGGCTGTACGCAGGGCTGTATCCGCCAAACCTTTACGCGCTCCGTGAGTGGAGATAAAGTACTCGAGTACCGTCAGACCTTCACGGAAGTTCGATTTGATTGGGAGTTCGATAATACGACCGGATGGGTTGGCCATCAGACCACGCATACCGCCCAATTGGGTGATTTGCGATTTGTTACCCCGTGCTTTGGAGTCTACCATCATCATGATCGAGTTGTAACGATCCATGGACTTCATCAGAATCTCAGTGATGTCATCTTTGGATTTTGACCAGATATCAATGATACGGTCATAGCGCTCTTCATTCGTAATCAGACCACGACGGTACTGATTCGTAACGATTTGTGCTTTTTCCTCAGACTGTCTAAGAATTTCAAACTTCTCAGGCGGAACGATAACATCAGATACCGCAACCGTAATACCGGCACGTGTAGAGTATGTGAATCCAAGTTGTTTGATTTTATCCAAAATAACGGCTGTTTCCGTTGTGTGATAAATTTCAAAACAACGTGCAATGATGGAGCCGAGGTATTCTTTACCGACACCGCCAGCCAGAGGAGCATTCATAATAGCTTCTCTGAGATCAGCACCTTTTTCATATACAAATGAGTGATCTGCAGTACCTTGGTATAGGTTAGCACGAGTCGCATCATTGATATACGGGAAGCTTGCCGGGAAAATTTCATTAAAGATAATTTTACCGATAGTTGTCAGCAACATTCCTTCTTGCTGTTCTTCCGTGAAGCTTGTTTTACCAAGCGCCTTAACCGGAATAGCTACACGCGCATGCAGACCAGCAGTACCACGTTGGTATGCCGATACAGCTTCGTTAACTGTACGCAAGATCATACCTGTGCCCTTTTCTTCCTTGTTGTCCATAGTGAGGTAATAAGAACCAAGCACCATATCCTGGGAAGGAGTAACAACCGGTTTACCGTCTTTCGGGTTCAAAATGTTACCAGATGCAAGCATCAGGATACGTGCTTCCGCTTGAGCTTCAGCGGACAACGGAACGTGCACGGCCATTTGGTCACCGTCAAAGTCGGCATTGTATGCCGTACATACGAGCGGGTGAAGACGAATTGCTTTACCTTCAACGAGAATCGGTTCAAATGCTTGAATACCGAGTCTGTGAAGCGTAGGGGCACGGTTCAACAGAACCGGATGCTCCTTGATTACTTCTTCAAGAACATCCCATACTTCAGGACTTACACGCTCAACTTTACGTTTCGCGCTCTTGATGTTGTGGGCAAGCCCTTTATTAACAAGCTCTTTCATAACAAAAGGCTTGAACAATTCAAGTGCCATATCTTTTGGCAGACCACACTGATACATTTTCAGGTAAGGTCCGACAACGATAACGGAACGACCAGAATAGTCAACCCGTTTACCGAGCAAGTTCTGACGGAAACGTCCTTGTTTACCTTTCAGCATGTGGCTGAGAGATTTCAATGGACGGTTACCAGGACCCGTTACCGGACGTCCGCGACGACCATTATCGATCAATGCGTCAACAGCTTCCTGCAACATCCGTTTTTCATTTTGCACGATAATATCTGGCGCGCCCAGATCAAGCAGACGTTTCAGACGGTTGTTCCGGTTGATTACACGGCGATACAAGTCATTCAGGTCAGACGTTGCAAAACGTCCACCATCCAACTGTACCATTGGACGAAGTTCCGGCGGGATAACAGGAAGTACATCCATGATCATCCACTCTGGCTTGTTGCCGGAGTTGCGGAATGCTTCAATAACTTCCAGACGTTTGATTGCACGATTACGACGTTGTCCTTGTGCAGTCCGGAGCTCTTCTTTCAGGAACTCGAGCTCTTTATCTATGTCAAGGTCTTGAAGCAATTTTTTAACGGCTTCTGCGCCCATGCCAGCCTGGAAACCATAGCCGTATTTCTCACGATAGCTGCGGTATTCTTTCTCGGACAACAGCTGTTTTTTCTCCAGTGGAGTTTCTCCTGGATCAGTTACAACATATGATGCAAAATAAATAATCTCTTCAAGAGATCTTGGAGACATATCCAGAGCAAGACCCATACGGCTCGGAATACCTTTGAAGTACCAGATATGCGATACCGGAGCAGCGAGCTCAATATGACCCATCCGTTCGCGGCGTACTTTCGCACGTGTTACTTCAACGCCACAACGATCACAGACAACGCCTTTATAGCGGACGCGTTTGTATTTACCGCAATGACATTCCCAGTCTTTTGTAGGGCCAAAAATCTTTTCGCAGAACAGCCCTTCTTTTTCCGGTTTCAACGTACGATAGTTGATCGTTTCCGGTTTTTTCACTTCTCCGCGGGACCAAGAACGAATTTTCTCTGGGGAAGCAAGCCCGATCTTCATGTATTCGAAATTGTTGACGTCCAACAAGGAGCAACCCTCCTTAACCAATTCCTGTATTCTAGGTTACGCCCTCTCCGGCCGAAGCCGGAGCAAGACGCGAGCCTGATGAAAAACGCCGGTCATCATGCGCTCGAAGCGGTTTATTCCGCTCCGACCTCTGTACCCTCAAGGTTGAGGCTGAGCTTATCGCTCGCAGCGTCATCTTCATCGTCCATTTCTCTCATTTCAATCTCTTGCTCATCTTCGCTCAAAATCTTAACGTCCATACCCAAGCTTTGCAGCTCTTTGATCAATACTTTGAATGATTCAGGAACACCTGGTTCCGGAACATTCTCGCCTTTGACGATGGATTCATACGTTTTAACCCGACCAACAACGTCATCGGATTTAACAGTCAAGATTTCTTGCAGTGTATAAGCAGCACCGTATGCCTCAAGCGCCCATACTTCCATCTCCCCGAAACGCTGTCCACCAAATTGGGCTTTACCACCCAATGGCTGTTGCGTAACAAGTGAGTAAGGACCCGTGGAACGGGCATGGATTTTATCATCAACCATGTGTGCCAATTTGATCATGTGCATGACACCTACGGTAACTTCACGTTCAAACTCTTCACCTGTACGACCATCATACAGGACAGTTTTACCATTACGTTGCATACCTGCTTCTTCCATCGTATCGAAGACGTCATACTCCTTCGCTCCGTCGAATACAGGAGTTGCTACGTGAATACCCAGTTGCATCGCCGCCATACCCAAGTGAACCTCGAGTACTTGACCGATATTCATCCGGGAAGGTACGCCCAGTGGGTTAAGAACGATCTGAACCGGTGTACCGTCTGGCAGGAAAGGCATATCTTCTTCCGGCAAGATGCGGGCCACGACCCCTTTGTTACCGTGACGTCCGGCCATTTTATCACCCTCGGAAATTTTCCGTTTTTGAGCGATATATACACGAACGAGTTGGTTAACACCTGGAGGCAGCTCATCACCGTTTTCACGGGTAAATACTTTCACGTCTACTACGATACCGTCGGTACCATGTGGTACACGCAAGGAAGTATCACGTACTTCACGTGCTTTCTCACCAAAGATCGCATGCAAGAGACGTTCTTCTGCAGTCAGCTCTGTTACACCCTTAGGTGTTACTTTACCAACCAGAATGTCGCCAGCGCTAATCTCAGCACCGATGCGGATAATACCGCGCTCATCCAAGTTACGCAACGCTTCTTCCCCAACGTTAGGGATGTCACGTGTGATCTCTTCAGGTCCGAGCTTGGTATCACGTGCTTCTGACTCATATTCCTCGATATGGATGGATGTGTATACATCTTCCTTAACGAGTTTTTCACTGAGCAAGATCGCATCCTCGTAGTTGTAACCTTCCCAAGTCATGAAGGCAACAACAACGTTACGTCCCAGAGCCAATTCACCCATTTCCGTTGAAGGACCATCAGCGAGGATATCGCCAGCTTTGACAGCAGCACCTCTTTTGACAATCGGACGCTGGTTAATGCATGTTCCTTGGTTCGAACGCATAAATTTGTGTAATTTATATTTAACGATATCGCCTTTAACTTCCTGACCATCCACTTCTTCAACACGACGGAGCCAAATCTCGTTCGCAGAAGAACGTTCAATAATTCCGTCATAATCGGAGACAATACATACACCAGAGTCTTTTGCAGCTTTGTGCTCCATACCTGTTCCTACAAGTGGTGCTTTAGGAATCAAGAGTGGAACCGCCTGCCGCTGCATGTTAGATCCCATGAGTGCACGGTTGGAGTCATCGTTCTCTAGGAACGGGATAAGCGCTGTAGCGACGGATACAACCTGTTTAGGAGATACGTCCATGTAGTCAACTCGCTCACTCGGCATCGTAAGGATGTTATCCGACTGTTTGTTGTAACGTACAATGATCGCTTCTTCTTCAAATGTACCGTCATCGTTCAACTTCGCATTCGCTTGCGCGATGACATAGTTGTCCTCTTCGTCCGCTGTCAGGTAATCAATTTGCTCGGTTACAATACCTGTCTTCGGATCAACCCAACGATATGGAGCTTCAATGAAGCCATATTCATTCACACGGGCGAACGTAGACAAGGAGTTGATCAAACCGATGTTTGGTCCCTCTGGAGTCTCGATTGGACACATACGGCCATAGTGGGATGGATGGACGTCACGCACTTCCATACCTGCACGCTCACGCGTCAAACCACCGGGTCCGAGTGCGGACAAACGACGTTTATGTGTCAACTCACCCAGCGGGTTCGTTTGATCCATAAACTGTGACAACTGGGAGCTACCAAAGAACTCTTTAATCGATGCAATAACAGGACGTATGTTAATCAGTGCCTGTGGTGTAATTACGTTAGCATCCTGAATGGACATTCTCTCACGAACCACACGCTCCATACGGGACAAACCGATACGGAACTGGTTCTGCAGAAGTTCACCCACCGAACGCAAACGACGGTTACCCAGGTGATCGATATCATCCGTGCTACCAATTCCCTGCAGAAGGTTAAGGAAATAACTGATCGACGAAATGATATCCGCCGGTGTCACGTTTTTAACGGACTTGTCAATGTTTGCATTGGCAATCAGTTTGACCACTTTACCATCTTCAGTTGGTGAGAACACATCAATCGTTTGCATAGGGATATCATTGGCATCCAAAACGCCGTTACCCACGTGATACGTGCGGAATCCAACGCTCTTCTCCAGATACGGCATGATTTCATCCAACAAGCGACGATCAACCATTTGACCTGCTTCAGCAATGATTTCACCTGTTTCAGCGTCAACAAGTGACTCAGCCAAGCGCTGGTTAAACAAACGGTTTTTGATGTGAAGTTTTTTATTCATTTTGTAACGACCTACATTAGCCAGGTCATAACGTTTTGGATCAAAGAAACGTGCTACGAGCAAGCTTTTCGCATTATCCAGCGTTGGAGGCTCGCCCGGACGAAGACGCTCATAGATCTCAATGAGTGCTTTCTCCGTGGAATCCGTGTTGTCTTTGTCCAGTGTGTTGCGGATATATTCGTCATTACCGAGCAGATCCAGAATCTCAGCATCTGTGCCAAAACCAAGTGAACGCAGGAGAACCGTAACCGGTATTTTACGTGTACGGTCGATCCGGACGTAAACAACATCCTTCGCGTCCATCTCCAGTTCCAACCAAGCGCCGCGGTTAGGAATAACTGTAGCGGTATACGTTTTTTTGGCGTTTTTATCTACTTTGGTACTGAAGTAAACGCTAGGAGAGCGAACCAACTGGCTGACAATAACCCGTTCCGCACCATTAATAATAAATGTGCCCGTGTTGGTCATCAGCGGGAAATCTCCCATGAATACTTCCTGCTCTTTGACTTCGCCGGTTTCCTTATTAATGAGCCGGACTTTGACCCGAAGCGGTGCTGCATAAGTAACGTCACGCTCTTTCGCGTCGTCTACTGTATACTTCGGTTCACCGAGACTGTAATCGATAAATTCCAAAATCAAGTTACCTGTAAAATCCTGGATCGGCGAGATATCCTGGAACATTTCGCGCAACCCTTCCTCCAAAAACCAATCATAGGATTTTTGTTGGATTTCAATCAGGTTCGGAACTTCGAGTATCTCGTTAATTCGTGCATAACTGCGCCGAGTGCGTCGACCATATTGAACAAGATGTCCTGCCAACTTAAACTCACCCCTCAATGTCTACTCACTTTAAAAATTTCGTTGCGAACCTCTGTTTGTAACCTTATAATGGTACACATACAGAGCAAAGCAATGCATCCACAAATAAAGAAAAGCCCTTACTCGAAATGTCGTTCGAAAAAAGAGCAACTTTGATCGGCGGATGTCTTTCCAAATCATTCTTATCCCCAGTTTGCCCAAAATGTACATATTATACGCCAAACGTAGGCATAATAAGCCCGTTCGGCGTAAAAAAGGTTGACATTTTTAGTTAGCTAAAGCCAAGTAGGGCATCTTAATACTGACATTTTACAACTATACCACGACCTGAATTTCAAGTCAATAGTCCTATTGCAAAAAAATGATCCCCTGCTTACTTTACAAACTCGGATTCAGCTTTTAGTAGATACCTCTTCCGATTTCACCGCTTTGAAAATCCGATAGCCTTTATCCTTCGTCACTTCTTCCACTCTTCCAAACAAAGATTCCAATTTCGCTTTCGCTGATGGGGCTCCTTGTTTCTTCTGAATGACAATCCACAACGAACCGCCTACCTTCAGATGGCGATGTGCCTGTTCGAAAATAGTATGAACCGTCTCTTTCCCAGCCCGTATAGGCGGATTGGTTAGGATAACGTCAAAATCTTGCTTTTTTACTTCAGCCAGTAGATTACTTTGTAATACCGTAACATTGTTAATTCCGTTCGCTTTTGCATTTTCCCTGGAAAGTTCAACGGCTCTCTCGTTGATATCGATCATGGTGACATGCCCATCCGGTACAAGTTTGGCTGCTGTAAGACCCATTGGCCCGTATCCACAGCCCACATCGAGAACATGAGCCCCTGATGGCAACTCTATCGCATCAATCAATACTCTGCTGCCATAATCGATTCCGTTTTTGGAAAACACACCGGCGTCCGTCACGAATCGCAGACTGAATCCGCGAAGAACCGCTTCAGTTGCTCTGCGATCATGCGCTACTTGCGGTTTGTCCGAATAATAATGATTGGACATGCCCTCACTCACTTTCCATTTACAATTACAGCAACAAACCCCTTGATATAAGTCAAGGGGTTTGTTGTTTTGTTCATCTAGCTTATAAAAGCTAAATTATTTAACTTCGATTGTAGCGCCAGCTTCTTCAAGCTTAGCTTTAACCGCTTCTGCTTCTTCTTTAGCAACTTTTTCTTTCAGTGCTTTTGGAGCGTTGTCAACCAGTTCTTTTGCTTCTTTCAGGCCAAGACCTGTGATTTCGCGAACTGCTTTGATAACGTTGATTTTGGAAGCACCAGCGTTAGTCAAGATTACGTCGAACTCGGATTGCTCAGCTTCAGCAGAAGCTACTGCACCTGCAGCAGCTACTGGAGCTGCAGCAGTTACGCCGAATTCTTCTTCGATTGCTTTAACAAGATCGTTCAATTCCAGTACAGTCATGCCTTTGATTGCTTCCAAGATTTGCTCTTTACTCATGAGTGAACCTCCATATATAATATTATTTTTTTTAATTCATTTGCCACTTAAGCAGCATTCAGATCAAGTTGCTTACGCGCCTTGTTCTTCTTTTTCCGCAACTGCTTTAACCGCAAGCGCGAAGTTGCGCACTGGCGCTTGAAGCACGCTGAGGAGCATGGAGAGGAGACCATCGCGGGATGGCAGTTCTGCCAATGCTTTAACTTCTTGTACTCCGATTACGCGACCTTCTACAACTGCACCTTTCAATTCCAGTGCATCGTTCTTTTTCGCGAAGTCGTTCAGAATTTTAGCTGGAGCCACAACGTCATCTACGCTGAATGCAATTGCAGTAGGACCTGTAAGAACACTATCGAGTTCTGTCAGTTCTGCTGCTGCAGCTGCACGGCGAAGCAACGAGTTTTTCAGCACTTGGAATTCGATCCCTGCTTCACGAAGTTGCTTACGCAACTCAGTTACTTGGGCAACGTTCAATCCGCGATAGTCAACAACAACAGTTGTAACGCTCTCGCGCAATTTTGCTGTTACTGCATCAACGGACTCTTGTTTTGCTTGAATCACTTTTGCGTTTGCCAATCTGTACACCTCCTGATCAAATTTATCCCATTAAGAAAAGCCTCCGTAGAATCACGAAGGCTTGATATATACTCATCATCGATTTGCATCGTTCTAAGTTCTATAATCACACCTCGGCAGGAAATTAAGCCAAATGGCACCTACTGTCTACGGCAAGCATATTCAAATGTCAACGGTCAGTCACTCGGACTCACAACTTTTATATCTTATCAAAAACAGGACAAGCCTGTCAAGAGATATTATCTAAAAGCTGCTGCGTTCACGCGTGCGCCAGGGCCCATCGTGGAAGAAAGACTAACATTCTTCAGATAAACACCTTTTGCTGCCGCTGGTTTAGCACGATTCAGAGCTTCCATGAGAGCTTTGAAGTTCTCATTAAGTTGCTCAGAAGAGAAAGAAGCTTTACCAATCGGTGCATGAATTTGACCTGCACGATCCAGACGATATTCGATTTTACCGGCTTTAATTTCTTGAACAGCCTTAGTTACATCGAAAGTTACCGTTCCGGCTTTAGGGTTAGGCATCAGACCTTTACCGCCGAGCAGTCGGCCCAATTTACCTACTTCACTCATCATATCTGGTGTCGCTACGCAGACGTCGAATTCGAACCAGCCTTGTTGGATTTTGTTGATCATGTCTGCATCACCAACATAGTCCGCGCCAGCCGCTTCCGCTTCTTTCGCTTTGTCACCTTTTGCAAATACCAATACGCGTTGTGTTTTACCTGTGCCGTGTGGCAAGACAACAACACCACGTACAGCCTGGTCTTGCTTACGAGGGTCTACGCCCAAACGAACTGCTGCTTCGATTGTTTCATCAAATTTTGCAGTAGCTGCCTTTTTCACAAGCTCTACAGCTTCTGAAGGCTCGTAAGTTGCTTCGCTGTCAATCAGCTTAGCAGCTTCCAGGTATTTTTTACCGTGTTTAGCCATGTTTTATTCCTCCTTTGTGGTGTTAGCGGATATACCTCCCACATCAACCGGTCGCGAATCGACCGGTTTTACGAAGCCATGTTTCTTATGAAAATTAGTCTTCGATGGTGATACCCATGCTGCGGGCAGTACCTTCGACCATACGCATAGCGGACTCAACGTCTGCTGCATTCAGGTCAGGCATTTTTGTTTCTGCGATTTGACGTACCGCATCACGTTTAACAGTAGCAACTTTTTTCTTGTTCGGTTCGCCGGATCCTTTTTCAACTTTAGCTGCCACTTTCAACAGAACTGCTGCTGGTGGAGTTTTAGTGATGAAAGTAAAGGAACGGTCCTCGAATACAGAAATTTCAACTGGAATAATCAATCCCGCTTGATCAGCTGTACGAGCGTTGAATTCTTTACAGAATGCCATGATGTTGACACCTGCTTGACCCAAAGCTGGACCTACTGGTGGTGCTGGGTTTGCTTTACCTGCTGGAATCTGCAGTTTTACCATTTTAATAACTTTTTTCGCCATGATTGACACCTCCTTGCAAAATAGTGGTTAACGGGTTTTCCAACCCTCCCACAAGAAACTTGAAGAGACTATATCTTCTCCACTTGCGTGTATTCCAACTCAAGCGGTGTTTCCCGTCCAAACATGTTCACGTGCACTTTCAACTTGCTTTTGTCTACCAAAATTTCTTCCACGGAGCCTACGAAATTCGCAAAAGGGCCGACTTTAATACGTACGGATTCCTTAATATCGAACTCAATTTTCGGCTTAGGTTCAACCATACCCATGTGCTTCAGAATTTGTTCCACTTCTTCAGGCAACAATGCAGTTGGTTTGGACCCAGAACCTGTCGAACCGACAAATCCTGTAACACCTGGTGTGTTGCGAACAACATACCAAGAATCATCCGTCTGTACCATTTCCACCAAGACATAACCAGGGTAAACTTTACGCATAACGGTTTTTTCTTACCGTCCTTGTTTACCACTTCTTCTTCCATAGGAACAAGAACGCGGAATATCTTGTCTTCCATGCCCATAGACTCTACGCGTTTTTCCAAATTGGCTTTGACCTTGTTCTCATACCCTGAATAGGTATGAACGACGTACCATCTTTTTTCCATATCAAGCCACCGGAACCCTTCTTAAATAATCGCTTCGATCACAAAGGAGATGCCAATGTCAATGACCCAAAAAACAGCGTCATAACCACAACAGTACCAAGTACGATCAATGTGTAGTTGGTCAGCTCTTTACGATTAGGCCAGCGAACTTTTTTAAGTTCAGCCCAGCTTTCTGAGAAAAAGGAAATCAGAGATTTGAAACTTCGTTTCACGCCGACACCTCCAAAAACTATCTGGTTTCGCGATGAGAAGTCTGCTCGTTACAAAACTTGCAAAATTTCTTCATCTCCATGCGGTCGGGGTGATTACGCTTGTTTTTTGTCGTAGTGTAATTTCTTTGTTTGCAGTTAGTACAAGCCAAAGTAATAATTACCCGCATGATGTACACCTCCCGAAGACTTCCACATTCAAGCAGAGTCTCTAAATTGATCCTGAAAAAAGCCATAAATTTAGGCCTACCTAAAACACTTTATCACAAGGGTATAACCGTGTCAATGAAAGAATAGCCTTTCATTCATTGGGTATTACTTCCGTACAACATACATTCGTTTCTCATCTCTGTTTTTCTCTTCTCCTGCATGGACCGAGCGATTACTAGTATGAACATTCTTAGATTTTATAAACTTGAGACACTAAAAAAAGACTCAAACACCGAGCCTTTTCCGTCAACGACAACATGTGTTTAATTATCTCGAACTTCCAGGTACTTTTCAAGTTTGCGCTTGACGCGCTGAAGTGCATTATCAATGGACTTCACATGTCTGTCCAAATCTACTGCAATCTCTTGATAAGATCTCCCGTCCAGATACAACATCAATACTTTACGTTCCAGATCACTCAGAATCTCGGACATTTTATCTTCCAGGCCCACAAACTCTTCCTGATTGATGATAAGTTCTTCCGGATCACTGACCTGGGTTCCACAAATCACATCGAGTAACGTACGATCAGACTCTTCGTCATAAATAGGCTTGTCCAGAGATACATAAGAATTAAGCGGAATATGCTTCTGACGTGTTGCTGTCTTAATCGCCGTGATGATCTGTCTTGTGATACACAGTTCGGCAAAAGCCTTGAACGAAGCCAGCTTGTCCCCTTTGAAATCTCGAATGGATTTGTAGAGGCCAATCATTCCTTCTTGAATAATATCTTCCCGGTCTGCCCCAATCAGAAAATAAGATCTTGCCTTGGCGCGTACAAAGTTACGATATTTGTTAATTAGAAACTCTAACGCTTCGCTTTCGCCTTCACGGAAAGCTTCGACAATGTCTTCGTCACTTTGGTAATCATACTTGGATAACATGATATCTTTGAGGTCGACACTCACAGACAATCCCTCCGGCTGCAACGCAAGGTACCCCGTTACTCTACTCTATGAAATATAGGATCAGTATATATGATGGTACCTCACACCGTCAACCACGCTCTGCCTAAAAAGAACATCAATAACATAAATGTCAAGAGTTTCAATATTCTAAATTTTGTAAAAACGCGCTGTTATTCCCGGCGCCATCGCTCAAACTCTTTTAATACATCCGGACTCAACTTGCCCCCAAGTGTGTTACGCGTGGTCTTCGCCTGATCTTCTTCCAGTCGTTTTTTTAATTCTTTTTCGTTCTGCTCAACTTCAATTAGCAATTCCCTTGCAGATACACGCAGCGCTCCTTGTCCAAAAATGACATGTTGCTCTACCATATCGCTCGTAGCCACATAGATTTGGCGTCTTCGCATGCTTAGTTCCCGAACGAGTCTCTCAATGCATTCGTCTGCCGTCTCTTTTTCCTTTGTAAAATAGATCTGCACTTTGCTCTGAGTAAAGGATTTACCGAGTCCAGGCACGAGGTAGGCGTCAAACACAACAATGACCCGACGGCCGGAGAAAGCCTGGTAGTCTGCAAGACGAAAGAGCAGCCTGTTACGCGCCTCTTCGAGCCCACTTTCCGCCAGTTTGGTTAATTCCGGCCAGTCACCAATCATGTTGTACCCGTCTACAAGAAGCACATCACGGGAATCAGCCATACCTTCTATTCCTGCGCTTGACGCGAGCGGAGCACTTCATACATGACAACACCCGCTGCCACGGAAGCATTCAGGGAATTAATCTGACCTTGCATCGGTAATTTGATCAGCACATCGCATTTCTCGCGAATAAGTCGTCCCATTCCCTTGTTCTCATTTCCGATTACCAATGCCACAGGACCAGTAAAGACTCCATTACCAAAGACACCTTCATGAGCTGTGACATCTGTCCCTACAACCCATACACCTTCCTCTTTGAGGCGATCGATGGTCTGACCAAGATTACTTACACGAGCCACTGGCACGTACTCCACGGCGCCTGCTGACGTTTTGGATACCGTCACGGTTACTGCTGCCGAACGACGTTTGGGTACAATAACGCCATGTGCACCCGTGCAATCTGCTGTCCGCAAAATTGACCCCAGGTTATGAGGATCTTCAATCTCATCCAGCAGAATCAGGAAAGGATGCTCATTCTTCGCTTTTGCTGCGGCAAGAATGTCTTCTACCTCCACATAAGCGTAAGGTGCAGCTTGTGCAACTACCCCTGATGCTGAATGCCTGGTACCGTTTGATCCAGCTTACGCTTGTCCACGTGTTGAATGACAATACCTAGTTTTTTAGCTTCTGAGATAATAGGTTGAGTCAGATGTTTCTGTGCTGTATCGGCAATCCATATTTTATTAATGGTCCGGCCTGAACGCAGCGCCTCCGTCACGGAGTGTTTACCGGCGATCCATTCTTCTTCCATCGTTGTTCGATCCTCTCTGTAATGCGTTGTTTTGTTGAAATTTCTATTTTTTTGTCGGTGATGGCGATTGTTGTTCCGCGTGCTCAATGCCATGCCCGATCAGTTCAATCATGCGATCATGATGACCACTACTGTAGAGGTAACCAATGAGACATTCAAAAGCCGTGGCATGTCTGTACTCCAACACATCTGCATTTTTGGGTACACTACCCGACTTGGCATTCCGCCCTTGCCGGACGATATCCCGTTCTTCCTCTGTCAGTTCAGCCTCAATCGTTGTAAGTATGCGGCTCTGTGCCTTCGCTGATACCAGCTCTGTTGCACTACGGTGCAAATGATTGGGACGCATGTTGGCTTTCGACAACAGATATTGACGAACAGCTACCTCATATACCGCATCACCAATATAGGCCAGTGCAATAGGTGGAATCAACCTCGCAGGTCTGGAAGGAGGATATGGGAACCATCCTCCTCTGTGACCTGCTCCTGTTGTTTTGGTGTATTTGGATGTCCTTCGCTCATTTGCGCCGCCATCTCATGCCCTGCGCCGTATCTTCAAGCAGAATGCCACGTGCAGACAATTCATCGCGAATTTCATCCGCTCTTGCCCAGTTTTTGGACTTGCGTGCTTCTACACGCTCTTCAATCAGACGTTCTACTTCCTCATCCAGAAGTTCTGGCTCTGCGTCAGTATAAATGCGCAGTACAGCATTCAATTCACTGAACAATTCGAGGAGCGCGCGAATGTCTGCCGCATTAACTACTTCTTGCTGCAACAGTTGGTTGGCTTCCCCTGCCCACTCAAACATCGCAGTGATTGCATCAGGAGTATTGAAATCATCCTGCATCTTCTCGTGATATTGTTGACGAATTTGGTCGAGTCTTGCCGCAAACTCTGCTGTGATATCCTGATCAACAGTTACTGCATTCAGACGATGGTTCAGGTTACCTACCGCATTCGCAATCCGGTCCACACTGTTCTGTGCCTGCTCCATCGTATCATCCGTGAAGTTCAATGGGTTGCGATAGTGGGTAGACAACATGAAATAACGAATCGCTTCGCGTTTATATTGATTCCGCAAGTCTTTAACAAGAACACCATTACCGAGTGATTTTGACATCTTCTCGTTATCAATCCGGATGAATCCATTATGCATCCAGTAGTTCGCAAGTGGTTTACCTGTTAATACCTCGGATTGGGCGCATTCGCACTCATGGTGCGGGAACTGCAAATCCTGTCCACCCCCGTGAATGTCCAGTGTATCGCCAAGGTACTCCCGAGCCATGGCGGAGCATTCAATATGCCAGCCTGGTCGACCATCGCCCCAAGGACTGGACCAATAGATCTCACCTGGTTTGGCAGCCTTCCAGAGCACAAAATCTTCGGGATGCTCTTTGCGCTCGTCTACACCCACACGGATTCCGAACTGCAGCTCCTGCAGGTTTTGTTTCGAAAGTTTGCCATATTCGCTGAATTTGCCTGTACGATAATAGACGTCACCGCCATTTTCATACGCAAATCCTTTTTCAACGAGCTCACGGATAAAATCAATGATCAGCGGCATGTTTTCCGTTACTCTCGGATTACTGCTCGCCTTGGGAATACCCAATCCCTCAAGGTCTTCATAATAGGCAGCAATAAATTTCTCAGCCACGTGAGGAACGTCTGTTCCAAGTTGTTCTGCTTTGCGAATCAGCTTATCGTCCACATCCGTGAAGTTCACCACATAGTTCACATCATGTCCTGTCTGTTCCAGGTATCCACGAACCGTGTCGAAAAAGATAACCGGGCGTGCATTCCCGATATGAATGTAGTCATATACCGTTGGTCCGCAGACATACATTTTTACTTTCCCTGGCTCTTGGGGAACAAATTCCTCTTTGGTACGACTCATCGTATTATAAATCTGAAGCGTCATGGTCACTTATCCTTTCATCCTATACTGCCTTTATTTATTGTATCACGTATCACGCACAGTCTCATTTTCACGGGCATTCTGCAGTGTACGTACTTCTTCCTGCAATCGTTCGAGTTCTTTTTGCATACTGCGCAAGGAGTCAACGACCGGATCGGGCAATTGCTGACTGAGGCGATCTACCCGTCGGCCATCCTGTTTTACAATTCTGCCCGGTATACCTACCACGGTACTATTGGAAGGGACCTCCTTAAGCACAACGGAGTTCGCACCAATGTTGCATTGATCCCCCACGCTAAATGAACCCAGCACCTTTGCTCCGGATGAGATAACCACATTATTACCAATGGTCGGATGTCTCTTTCCTTTTTCTTTCCCTGTTCCGCCAAGAGTAACCCCTGGTAGATAACAACATCGTCGCCAATCTCACATGTTTCTCCAATAACGACGCCCATTCCATGGTCAATAAACAACCGATTTCCGATCGTAGCTCCAGGATGTATCTCGATTCCTGTCATAAATCGACTAACTTGCGAAATGAACCTGGCAACCGAGAACCATCTTCGCTTGTATAAAAAATGAGCGATCCGGTGTGCCCATATCGCATGCAGCCCTGAGTAGGTAAATACCACCTCAAACCAACCTCGGGCCGCCGGATCGTTTTCAAACACCACCTGGATATCTGATCTGATCTTCTTGAACATGCTCGTTCCCCTCTTGTTCAGGTTCCCGTCCTCCGGCTTACCGGACGGCGCGTTCCTTGGTAGTGTACTGCACACTCGCCTAAACAAAAAAACGCCCCTGCAGCATTTAGCTGCAGAGGCGTTTATCGCGGTCCCACTCTGCTCGGTTCATTCTTAAATAGAATAAGCCCTCAAGCGGTTTGGTAACGGAAACCAATCGTCACAACCTATCCTAACGTTTTCCTATGTCATGATCGACAAAGGCGGGGCTGGATTCGGCTGTGCAGCTCACGGGCGCATTTCGACTGATGGACAGTGGATGGTTCACAGCCACCGCAACCAAAGAAATCTTTCTTTGCTGCGGGACCATCCTCTCTGAATCTGTCCGGGTCAGTCTACTCCTCCCGATCTTTGCTGTTCTATTAGATAAATCATATCAATTATTCGTTGTGTTGTTATTATAGCGAAAAGGCTTCAGACTGACAACAGCCTCCTACGTAATCCATACATCATAGGACTGTGTTCAGATTCCAAATAAACGGAATGTCCTCGACTAAGATTATTTTACTTGCGCAAGCAAACGTTCGATCACCGTATCCCGACCCAGAAGTACGATCGTTTGGTTCAGATCCCGTCCATGCGTCTGTCCAGTCAAGGCTACACGAATTGGCATAAAGAGCTGTTTGCCCTTAAAGCCGGTTTCTTTCTGTACTTCCTTGATCAATGCAGCCATTTTGCTTGGAGTAAACTCTTCGCTCGCCTGTACTTTATCCGCAAATGCCTTCAGTACGGTTGGCACCTGCTCCTCCGCAAGCACGGCTTCTCCTTCACTTTCAAGCTCCAGATTGGAACGGAAGAATACTTCCGACAATTCGACAATATCGGAGGCAGAATTCATTTGCTCCTGGTACAGGTGTACCAAAGTATACGCCCATTCTTTTTGTTCAGCAGACAGCTCGGAAGAAATACGTCCAGCCTTTTGCAGATGCGGAATGGCCATTTCGGCAATACGTTCCGGGTCAGCATGTTTGATATAGTGGTTGTTCAAGTGAGCCAGCTTGTGGGTATCAAATACCGCCGGGCTCTTGGACAGACGTTTCGTATCAAAAATGGAGATCAGCTGCTCTTGCGAGAAGATTTCTTCCTCCCCTTCCGGCGACCAGCCAAGCAGGGAAATGAAGTTAAACATCGCTTCAGGCAAATAGCCGAGCTGATCATACTGCTCAATAAACTGAATGACGGATTCATCCCGTTTACTCAGCTTCTTGTGATTTTCATTCACGATCAGCGTCATATGACCGAATTGCGGTGGCTCCCAGCCAAGCGCTTCATAGATCATCAGTTGACGCGGCGTGTTTGAGATGTGATCTTCCCCACGCAGGACGTGGGAGATCTTCATCAAGTGATCATCCACAGCAACGGCATAGTTGTATGTGGGAATGCCGTCTTTTTTCACAATGACGAAGTCACCGGATTCCTTGCTGTTGAACGAGATTGTACCTTTAACCATGTCATCAAACGTATATGTGCGCTCTTCCGGCACACGGAAACGAATACTCGCTACGCGGCCTTCAGCTTCAAACGCACTAATTTGCTCTGGAGTCAGGTCACGGTGTTTGCCAGAATAACGCGGTGTTTCTCCACGTGCTGACTGTTCCTCGCGCTCTTGCTCCAATTCTTCTTCCGTGCAGAAGCAACGGTAAGCCAGACCTTTATCCAGCAATTCCTGCGTATATTTACGATAGAGGTCCAGACGTTCCGTTTGACGGTATGGTCCGTATTCTCCGCCCACGTCAATACTTTCGTCCCACTCAATTCCGAGCCATTTCAGGTATTTCAGTTGGCTTTCTTCACCACCAGCAATATTCCGTTTCACGTCTGTATCTTCAATACGAATAATGAATTTACCGTTATTATGTTTGGCATATAAATAGTTAAACAACGCCGTACGGGCATTCCCGATATGCAGGTGTCCCGTTGGGCTCGGCGCGTAACGCACACGAATTTCCGTGCTCATATGATCCCCTCCGTCACTAATTGATTGATGATATCACACACGTACAAGGCAAACAACGGATTGAGCGGCAATGCCCTCTCCCCGTCCCGGGAATCCCAGTTGCTCTGTCGTTGTTGCTTTCACGTTCACCTGTGTTACATCCGCTTCTAGCGCCTTGGCAATAACCTCAGCCATCTGTGGAATGTAAGGAGCCATCTTCGGCTTTTGGGCAATAATCGTTGAGTCGATATTCCCTAGCTTATACCCGCGATCCTTCACAAGCTGCCATACATGCTCCAGCAATTTCAGGCTGTCGGCATCTTTGAATTCCGGATCGGTATCCGGGAAGTGTTTGCCAATATCTCCAAGTGCCAGCGCACCCAAAATGGCATCACTAATCGCGTGTAACAGCACGTCTGCGTCCGAGTGACCCAGCAGTCCTTTTTCATAAGGAATCGTTACTCCGCCAATAATACACGGGCGTCCCTCTACCAGCTGATGTACATCAAATCCCTGTCCTACACGTATCATCGCTTCTTCTCTCCCCCAGCAAAAACGCAGCGTATTGCAAATCTTCCGGCGTTGTTAATTTGATATTAGTATAATTGCCTTCCACAACCTTGACCGACATTCCCTGACGTTCAGCCAGCATGGCGTCATCTGTCCCCAGAAATCCGTCCTGCTCGGCTGATTCGTAGGCGGAGAGCAGGGAGGAAAGACGAAAAGCCTGCGGGGTTTGAATGCTCCACAGACTGCTGCGGTCTGGCGTCGCCGTAACGACTCCTTCCGCATTCACTTGTTTGATCGTATCCTTCACGGGAACCGCCAGTACAGCTGCTCCACCACCGGATATGGCGGCCGCCATGCATCCCTTGATCTGCTCATGGTTCACAAAGGACGTACCCCGTCGTGAACGAGAACCCAATCCGTCCCAAGTGCCTCAAGGCCTTTATGGACAGAATGTTGTCTCTCTTTCCCTCCGGGGATAACACGGACACGTGAATCCAGTTGGTATTCTTTTACCCAATCCTGGCAGCGTTCAACATCTGCGGCTCCTGTGACCAGCACCATCTCGCGGATCTCGTCCAGCGCAGCAAATACCTCAAGCGTATGTATGAAAACGGGCTTGTCCTGCAGCAACAGAAACTGTTTACTTTCGGTCGTCCCCATCCGGGTTCCGCGACCTGCTGCCACAATGACAACGCCCCACCCTTTATCCATGCCGCAATCCCTGCCTTGTCTGTCAGTTTATCGTCCAAAGATATACAATATCATTCAACGATACACTACCCATCATACCGCTTTATTGGGCTTTTTCCAACAGTTTCGGCTTGGCAAAAATCATTCGCCCCGCTGAAGTCTGCAGCACACTGGTCACCAGCACTTCCATCATCATGCCGATATACTCGCGTCCGCCCTCCACAACGATCATTGTGCCATCATCCAGATAGGCTACACCTTGACCATGCTCCTTACCATCCTTGATGATCTGCACCATGATCTCCTCACCTGGCAGAACAACTGGCTTAACCGCATTGGCGAGATCATTAATGTTCAACACAGATACGCCCTGAAGTTCGCACACTTTGTTCAGGTTAAAGTCATTGGTGACCACTTTACCCTGAAGCACTTTAGCCAATTTAACCAGTTTGCTGTCCACCTCGGAGATTTCCTCGAAATCCCCCTCGTAGATCAGGACTTTTACATCAAGTTCCTTCTGGATTTTGTTCAAAATGTCCAGTCCACGCCGTCCTCTGTTCCGCTTGAGCAGATCCGATGAATCGGCAATGTGCTGTAACTCCTCCAGAACAAATTCCGGAATTACGATCGTGCCTTCAATAAATCCGGTTTTGCATATATCAGCGATACGCCCATCAATAATAACACTGGTATCCAGAATTTTATGTTCTTCCATCCGTCTATCCTCGTCCACCTCGGGATGACCCCATCGTCCAGACATCCAGAAGGCCCCCAGATCGTCTTTCTTTGCCATGGCAAGGGCATAACCGGAATAAGCACTAATCACCGTCAGCGCCACTTGCAGCACTTCTCCTGCCGTCCCCATCCATCTCACAACAGGGTAGAGCAACAAAGCCACCAGCAACCCAGCAACGGTACCTGCGGCACCTGCAGCCAATTCGTTCATAGGTACTTTCGCCAATGAATTGATCCCACTATGCAGCCTGTCTGCCATCAATGTTCCACCAATATTACATACAGCCATAAACATTACAGCTCCCAGCAGCGTCGATATACCAGCTCCCAGTAATCCTGCTGACTGAATCCACTCAGCCATCCATGGGACCGATTTTCCTGCCAGATGATATGCCGTGTAGCCGAACCATGCACCGCACAATCCTGTAAAAGTTAAAATGCCTTTTTTCCACATTAGTCCCTGCACCTCCTTCAATGTATCTTGATCTTTATATCCAGTATGATCCAATTCCTGAATTGCTAATCCCATCTGGAAGAACTTTTGGAAATGTTGCAATCGTCAGTTGAAAGTAGGTAAATTATTGGCATATAATGAATTCAATTCATATCCCGAGGTGAGTGGCAAAATGAGTACGCTAAGTTTACAGGCTTTCCAGGATCAAGTTTCTGAACTGTTGCTGCGTCATCGCAGCCTGATTGATGTACTGTCCAAAACGGGACAAGCCGGAGCGTCTGTTAACCGTGCCGTGTCCAAAGCCATTACCGAATGCGGCTGCATCGAGCTGCACGCCACCAAGCAGAAATATGCCCCGGAGAGCGATATCGCTCAAACTAAGGGCCTGCTGGAAACGCATGTGGAAGGTGAGTTGTGTGAGAACTGCAGAGAGGTCATCAGCTCTGAGCTAGGGCGGAACCTGTTCTACATGTCGGCTCTCTGCAATCTGCTGGACATTAACATGGAAGAGGTCGTAAATCACGAATCACAGAAGTGTTCAACGTTAGGGATGTTTAATCTGTCGTAAGAAGATATGCATGTCGTCCGCAAGGGTTTCTTTTACTGTAAATAGATCTGAATAAACAAAAAGCACGCATTCTCCAGTTCAGGAGAGTACGTGCTTTCTTTGTATAGTGTCTGTCCCCAAGGCGACTTAACGATCGGAAGGACGGGAAGATTTCTCATCCTTGCGCTTTTTCGCCCGACTACGCGAGGCCGCTGTTCGCACATTATGCTTCATCCCATACAAGGCGTATAACACCAGCGGAATAAAGATCAATTTGGATAATTGCTCCGGAAAAATAACGGCTACGGCTATGGCAAATAACACAACCCATGGTGCAATCCAGATTGCCTTGCGTGGCAACCCTACCTTTTTGAAATTGGGATATTTAAGCGAACTCACCATCAGATACGATAACAGCAATGTAGCAATCATCATGCTAACCGGGCCAATATCCTTATTGAACAAGGACAGTGTAGCCAGCACCCCGCCGGCTGCCGGAATTGGCAGACCTGTGAAGTACCCGGGGATTCCCGGCCGAACATTAAACCGCGCAAGACGAATGGCTCCACAGATCGGAAAAGCCGCTGTTGCGATCCAGGCGAGGATCGGCATCGAATCTTGAAACGACACCATAAATATGATCAGGGCTGGTGCTGCACCAAAGGAAACCATGTCAGACAAGGAATCCAGTTCCTTGCCGAATTCACTTTGGGCATTAAGCGCACGTGCCACTCGGCCATCCAGACCATCCAGCAGCATCGCTACAATGACCATAATGGCAGCCAAACTGTAATTTCCATCAATCGCAAGCAAAATTGCCATCATTCCAAGAAACAGATTACCCAGGGTAAAGAGATTCGGAATGAATCTGGTTAGCATCGTTGTTTCACCTCATCCATTTCAAGCCTTTATATAGGCAAACCCTTACATCTGTCTGTCGATAAACATCTGCTCCTGCAAACGTTTGAGGCCTTCCTTAATGGTCCGGGCACGAACTTCACCAATACCATCCACTTCGTCCAGTTCTTCAATTGTAGCCATAATAACATGAGGCAATTGTTCGAATTGATCCACAAGATTATGGATAATAACATTGGGCAGGCGGGGATCTTATTTAATACCCGGAATCCACGAGGTGCAACCGAATCCTCAGAAGTAGCGGCTGATGAAGGATAGCCGAGAAGACGGACAATATGATGTGCATCCAGCAACTCATCGTCCGACAATCTTTTCAGTCCCACGATAATTTCACGGATTTTGTCATCACTGTCGTCACGAGCATAGTCCTTATACAATAACCAGGCTTCTTCTTCCGTTGTACCCACGAGTTCTTCCATTTGCATGGAAATGAGTCGTCCCTCATTCCCGAGTTCATGAATATATCGTTTGATTTCCGTTTTGATCCGCATCACCATTTCGGTACGCTGAATTACATTGACCACTTCAGGAATCGTCACCAGTTCCTCAAATTCAGAGGCACTCAGATTTGTAAGGGACTGTGTTAATACCGCTTTGTATTTCTCCAGGGTTTGAATCGCTTGATTCGCTTTGGTCAAAATAACCCCGATTTCCTTGAGGGAATAACGAAGTGTTCCCTGATACAAGGTAATGATATTCCGGCGCTGTGATATGGATACGACCAATTTACCCGTTTGCTTTGCTACACGTTCTGCCGTCCGGTGACGAATCCCCGTCTCTGATGAAGAGATCGAAGAGTCCGGGATTAACTGGGTATTGGCGTAAAGAATACGCTTCAAATCCTCGCTAAGAATAATGGCTCCATCCATCTTGGCAAGTTCGTACAGGTAGTTCGGGGAGAAATCACAGTTAATTGAGAATCCCCCATCCACCACTTCCATTACTTCAGGGCTGTATCCTACAACAAGCAGTGCGCCCGTCTTGGCGCGCAGCACATTTTCCAGACCTTCGCGGAAAGGTGTACCTGGTGCGATCAGCCTTAACAATTCATTCATATTATCCAGTTGGCTCGAATCTTTCATCTTGTTATGCCCCCTAATCTAAAGCAACCGCTAGTGCATCTGCCACGGTATTCACACCGATCAGTTGTATCCCGCGAGGATGTTTCCAGCCCTTTAAGCTTTTTTCCGGTAAAATGACTCGTTTGAAGCCCAGCTTCGCGGCTTCCTTCACTCGTTGTTCGGCCCTTGATACGGCTCGAACCTCACCTGTCAGACCAATCTCGCCAAAGATGACGTCATCCGGCTTGGTCGGTACATCTCTCAAACTGGATGCAATGCTGACAGCAACCGCCAAATCTACAGCGGGCTCATCCAACCGTACTCCACCAGCCACGTTCAGATATGCATCCTGGGTCTGTAAAAACATGCCCATCCGTTTCTCCAGCACTGCAATGATCAGATTTAATCGATGCAGATCTACCCCTGTTGCCATACGGCGGGGAGAAGGGAAATGAGTAGTCGAGATCAACGCCTGTAATTCCACGAGCAGAGGGCGTGTACCCTCCATACTGGCAACTACCGTTGAACCTGCTACACCCAGTGGACGTTCTGACAAAAGAGTTCGGACGGATTGCCCACCTCACGAAGTCCATCCTCGCCCATTTCAAAAATGCCAATCTCATTGGTTGAACCAAAACGGTTCTTCACCGCACGCAGCAGGCGATACGTATGATGCCGTTCTCCTTCAAAATAAAGCACGCAATCCACCATATGTTCTAACATACGTGGACCGGCAATGGCACCTTCTTTGGTAACATGCCCCACAAGAACCGTTGCAATGCCTCTGCCTTTGGCAATCCGCATGAACCTTGACGTACATTCCCTTACCTGTGCTACACTACCCGGCGCACTGGTAACTTCGGGAAGATATACCGTCTGAATGGAGTCGATGACAAGAAAATGCGGCTGGATCTGATCCACCGCTTCCTCTACACGTTCCATATTGGTTTCACACAGCACATACAACTCGGCAGAGAGTGCCCCGAGACGGTCTGCCCGCAATTTGGTTTGCTTGACTGATTCCTCACCGGAAACATATAACACACGCAAACCCGAGTGCGTTAAAGCATGAGACGTCTGCAACATCAACGTTGATTTACCGATACCCGGATCTCCGCCCACCAGAACGAGTGAACCCGGAACGATTCCGCCACCCAATACCCGGTTCAACTCTCCGATTCCAGTCTGTACACGCGGTTCCTGACCGCTATCTATATCTATGATAGGAAGCGGTTTATCTTTACTGTCAAACAGAGGAGAATTTCTCCCTTGTGTTTTGACCACCGTCTCTGTTTCTTCCACCATTGAATTCCATGACTGACAACCCGGACACTTACCGTACCACTTGGGGGCTTCATAGCCGCATTCCGTACATTGAAACTTGGTTTTAACTTTGGCCACTTCAGCACTCCTATAATTTAGTTTTATAACAGCATTTTGCATTATTCGACGAATTTCACCCAAACTCCCTGACGTGCAGGGTTACTAAAAGTTTACCATTGTTTGAGATTTTTCGTAAAGGATTATCGCAAACTTTACACATGTTCCTGACATAATCATGTCCGTCTTCTGTCCAAAGTGCAAAATCCTCCCCGGCCGAAGCCGAGAAGGATTAAGGATTAATACAAGCTGAAGTTTAACTCCAGTGCTTGCTGTATATTATTTGGTTTCGATTTCCTCATTCGAAGGAACAACCACGTCTTTTTTCGTAACAGACAGTGCACCGTTCTCTTCGTCGATGAGCAATGAATCCCCTTTGGTTACGTTACCTGTGAGCAACTCTTCAGACAATTTGTCCTCGATATGCTTCTGAATTGCCCGACGAAGCGGACGTGCACCGTAAGCTGGATCAAAGCCGGCTTTGGCAAGGAAGTCCTTCGCATTGTCGGTGAGTTCGAAGTCAACTTCGTATTCACGCAGCCGTTTGCGAAGTTCCTCACTCATGAGGGTAACAATCTCTGCAATGTGTTTTTGTTCCAGAGAGTGGAATACGATAATTTCATCAATCCGGTTAAGGAACTCTGGACGGAAGCTTTTCTTCAGCTCATCCATAACTTTACCCTTCATGTTATCGTAATCCGCACCTGCATCCACAACCGCTGTGAAACCAAGTGTAGAGTTACGTTTGATCGCTTCGGCACCCACGTTGGATGTCAGGATAATCAGCGTATTCCGGAAGTCAACAACGCGACCTTTGGAATCCGTCAGACGACCATCTTCAAGCACTTGCAGCAAGATATTAAATACTTCTGGGTGTGCTTTCTCGATCTCATCAAGCAGGACTACAGAGTATGGTTTGCGACGAACTTTCTCTGTCAGCTGGCCACCTTCTTCGTATCCAACATATCCTGGAGGCGCTCCGACGAGTCGGGAAGTCGAATGTTTCTCACCATACTCAGACATATCAATCCGGATTACTGCATTTTCATCACCGAACATTGCTTCAGCCAGAGCACGAGCAAGTTCTGTTTTACCTACCCCAGTAGGACCGAGGAAGATGAATGAACCCATCGGACGTTTTGGATCTTTAAGTCCCGCACGAGCACGACGAACCGCACGGCTGACCGATTTCACAGCCTCATCTTGGCCAATGACCCGTTCATGCAGAATGGATTCCAGATTCATCAGACGTTGTGTCTCTTCTTCTTTTAGCTTGTTCACCGGAATTCCTGTCCAGTTGGCTACCACTTGTGCGATATCCTCAGGTGTTACTTCAGAATCCGTGCGACCTTGTTTTTCTTTCCACTGATTCTTCGTTACATCCAGCTCTTCACGGATTTTTTGTTCCGTATCACGAAGCGCTGCGGCTTTTTCGAACTCCTGGCTTTGAACTGCAGCGTCTTTTTCTTTACGGATATCTTCCAGACGGCTTTCCAGTTGTTTCAGGTTTGGTGGGATCGTGTAAGAGTTCAATCTTACTTTGGAACCCGCCTCATCAATCAGGTCAATCGCTTTGTCTGGCAGGAAACGGTCTGTGATGTAACGGTCAGACAGTTTAACCGCCTGTACAATCGCTTCGTCCGTAATTTTCACGCGGTGATGCGCTTCATAACGGTCACGCAAGCCATGCAAAATTTGAATCGCTTCTTCCGGAGAAGGCTGATCTACAGTAATCGGTTGGAAACGACGCTCAAGCGCTGCATCCTTCTCGATGTATTTACGATATTCATCCAGTGTTGTCGCACCGATACATTGCAGTTCTCCACGGGCCAGAGCCGGTTTCAAAATGTTAGAAGCATCGATGGCACCTTCAGCTCCGCCTGCACCAATCAAAGTATGCAATTCGTCGATAAACAGGACAATGTTACCTGCTTGGCGAATCTCATCCATGATTTTTTCAGACGATCTTCAAACTCACCACGATATTTGGTTCCAGCGACTACTGAACCCATATCCAGGGTCATTACACGTTTGTCGCGCAATGTTTCCGGAATCTCATTTGCAATGATTTTTTGTGCAAGGCCTTCAGCAATCGCTGTTTTACCTACACCTGGCTCACCGATCAATACCGGGTTGTTCTTGGTACGACGGCTGAGCACCTGAATGACACGCTCAATTTCTTTGCTACGTCCAATAACCGGGTCCAGGTTGTTCTCTCTGGCATAAGCCGTGAGGTCACGTGCCAGACTATCCAGCGTTGGTGTGCTTACATTGGCAGGTGTTCCATTATGACTGGATACAGCTTCACTGCTGCCAAGCAATTGCAGCACTTGTTGACGTGCTTTGTTCAGGCTAATTCCCAGGTTATTGAGCACACGTGCTGCAACACCCTCGCCTTCACGAATCAATCCGAGCAGGATATGCTCTGTGCCTACATAGGTGTGGCCCAATTTACGAGCTTCATCCATAGACAGTTCAATTACTTTTTTCGCACGTGGCGTATATGCAATGTTGGTAGGTTGCTCTTGGCCACGGCCAATCAGCGTTTCTACTTCATCCTGAATTTTTCCAATCCGAGTCCCAGGCCGATCAGTGCTTTGGCTGCGATGCCTTCGCCTTCACGAATGAGGCCGAGCAAAATATGCTCAGTACCGATGTTATTATGACCGAGACGGACAGCTTCTTCCTGCGCGAGTGCGAGCACCTTTTGGGCCCGTTCCGTAAATCTTCCAAACATCATATCTCCTGCACCTCCATGGTTTTGGATAAAACGAGGGTCATGTAATAAAATAACCGTCGTATTCTTCATATCATTTTTGTTTGCAGCCGTGCTGCGAATAAAGTCATTTGGCATTCGTACATGCCTTATTATATAAAAGCCGCAATGCGGCATGAAACCATAATTCAATACAATATCAGGCTAAGCTAGGACAGCTTCGCTGCATTGATCGTATCACGAATCAACTGAGCACGATAGATGTCACGCTCATCTGTGCGCATATCTTCCCCGAATGTTTTCTGCAAAAATCCCGGCTGTGTCATCACATTCAACTCATTCATTACCGTGATGGACAATCCATCCAGTAAGCCGAGATCCACGCCAAGGCGTACATCCGATAAGCGCTGTGCAGCTTCCTTGGAATCAACAATAGCTGCATGAGACAATATGCCGTAAGAACGCATGACACGATCCGTAATCCGAAGTCTGGAGTCGGTAATTAACCGTTCTCTGGCTGTACGCTCATGACCTATCATCTGTAATACAACACCATGCAGGTTCTCGATGACTTCCTGTTCGGTCTGTCCCAATGTAATCTGGTTCGAGATCTGGAACAGGTTACCCATCGCCTCACTGCCTTCACCATATATCCCCCTTACAGTTAATCCCACTTGGGAAACTGCGGTTAGAATACGGCCTATCTGTTGCGTCATCACTAGGGCAGGCAAGTGCATCATAACCGATGCTCTAACACCTGTACCTACATTGGTAGGACAGCTGGTTAAGTATCCTCTGCGATCATCAAAAGCATAGTCCACGTGCGCTTCAAAAGCATCATCTATTGCGGAAGCTTTCTCCCAGGCTTCTTTCACCTGGAACCCCGGATAGAGGCACTGGATACGAAGATGATCCTCTTCATTAATCATAATACTGACCGACTCATCCTCACTGAGAATAACCGCACCATTCCTGGATTCATTCGCAAGACTTGGACTGATGAGATGTTTCTCCACCAGCACCCGTTTGTCGAGTTCGTCAATATCGATCAGATCCAACGTATGAAAATCCCCAAAGGCATGAACGTCATCGTATTGAAGTACTTCGCTCAGCTTATTCAGCACCTCTTCCGATTGCTCATTGGAAGCCAGCATCGGAAACGGAACATGCTGAAGGTTGCGTGCAATCCGGACACGGCTGCTAATGACAATTTCGGAATCAGCCGCATCACTGCGCATCCAGTCGCTGAGCGCCTTCTCTGTAAAGCGCAGATTAGGCATTACGCATCCCTCCTACTCATGACAAACTTTACTCCTGAGCTATTCCTTTTTCAAGTCCTCTGATCTGGTCACGGATCTGAGCCGCCTCTTCAAATTCCTCTTGCGCGATGCTCTCCTGGAGCTCACGCTTCAGATCAGCGATTTGCCGTTTCACCTTGATGCGACCACCAGCTCGTGCAGGCACTTTGCCTACATGGGACGTACTACCATGAACCCGCTTGAACAAAGGGTCCAGACGGCTGTCAAAATATTTATAACATGAACTGCAGCCAAATCGGCCTATCTTGCTGAATTGTGAGTACGTCATACCACACTCTTCACACTGAAGTGCTTTTGCAGGTGGTGTTCCTGCCGATCCACTTTTGCTGGCTGGATCAAAATCAAGCAATCCGGACAACAAGTTGTGAATGGAAAACCCACCTGCTGTTCCAGGGATCATTTCCCCTTTTTCACGGGCACATGACTCACAAATATGGAATTCCGTCTTCTCTCCATTTACGATTTTCGTAAAATGAAGTGTCGCCGGACGTTTATTGCATTCTTGGCACAGCATATTGATGTACCTCCTTTGACCCCGATAGTTTTCATTTACCGAGCAAAGATATTAACATCGCCTTCAACATTCTGGCACGAATTTGATCCCGGTAAGGAAGTTTGACTAATATAACCTCTCTAGATACAGCAGCTCGCATCAACCCGGCTTCCCGCTTGCTCAAGAAGCGTGCTTCTTCCAATTGATAGATCAAACCTTCGGCAGCTGTCTGCCCGATCTCTTCACCAATACTATGGTGCAAATGATTATGCAGAGCTGATTGGGCCGGTAATTCAATGCGCTGTATGCGAACATAACCACCACCGCCGCGTTTACTCTCTACCAGGTATCCCTTCTCGAGTGTAAAACGTGTGCTGATGACATAATTGATCTGGGAAGGTACACATGAGAATTGATCTGCCAGATCATTACGCTGAATTTCAACCATTCCTTCGGGACTTTCATGCAAAATACTCTTCAGATATCGTTCGATAATATCAGAGATATTACGCATCCAATCATCCTCCACTGTCTGAAACGTTAAGTCAATAAGGACCCACACGCCCCCACAGAGTACACCTTCTCTACCCATTTAACCAATCAGGAAAACAGCGAATCTTGCTTCCACAGGTATCAACAGGAGAGCGAAGGAAGCACGAAGGTCCTTTAATATTCCCTTGATCCTCCGATGAGATGAATCCCGTATATTGGCGATCATGCATCAGATTGTTGAAAGAAAGCTACTTAAGTATTAAACCTTTAGTTGACTTTGACTTTCTTTGACTTTATAACCATTATAGCATATTTTGTGGTTTTGCCAAGTGGGGTCACTATTCATTTTTTACGATTTTACACGAAATATTCCCCAGACACAAAAAAACCTCCCCAAAATTGCTGGAGAAGTCCATTTGTCTTTCAATTACGTCGTATTTCTATATAAGCTCATCCAGTTAAATGGAGCAATGGTGAATAGGTTATCAGAAGAAATCGAGTAAATAGGTTTCCCGTTCAGGAATCGCCTGTTCCAAAGCCTTGATTGCTGTGTTCGGTCCGTGAATTCTTCCCATTCGTGCCATTTCCGTTGGTCTGCGATATCCCATCATCACTGCAGTAAGGGACTGAATATCTAACTTAATAGTCTGATCATCAGTAATTGGCTCCGAAGTTTTCCATATGGACGCTGTTCCATTCATCGCTACGTTTAATTGCCATACTCCTTCATTCCACGGAGCGTGGGTATCCTCTACCTGTAGAACAATCTGCACCGGTGAGTCCTGGCTTGCAAATGGATACTGGGATATAAACTGCTCTACACTAACGATACGCGCCATAAAATAAGGTACGATCTCTTGCTGAATCCGTGGGTTATCCAATTGGAAAGCAAGCGTATCACTGGCAGGTGCCTGCAACGTAACTTCCTGGATCATGGAATCATGATTGGCAATGAAGGTCCACAGCCCTTGTCTAGCCTCTTCATTCAGATAGATGATCTCTTTAATGGTAAACTTATTTTCCTTAACCTCATATAAAAGATAACCTTGTGCTGCATCAGATTCATCGTAATATACAGCCTTCTGGCTGCTCCCATTAACAAGAACCGAATTTTCCCACCTTGCATCATCCCGAACCAGAGTTCCGTTATAACGCTCAGCATAAGCACTGTATACTTCCTTTAATATGCTGAGGCCCGGATCCCCACGCCGAATTGTTCCCGGTGTCGCTTTTTTCAGAGGCAAATGAGCTGTAGGTACTTTATAACGTTTAAATTCAACATAAGTCTCCCATCCATACTTCCGATAGAAACCAAAAGAGAATGGATGCAAGAACGATATACTTTGTTTGTTACGATTCATTTCTTCCAACGCATGCTTCAGCAGACCCGCTACCCAGCCTTTGCGTCTATACTCTGGCCAGGTGGCTACACCCGCAATACCGCCCATTTCGAACGATCTGCCATGAATATAGGTTTGAAAAGGGATAATGTGAAGTTTGGCGCCTAGCTGCCCGTCCTCATATACACCCCATATATCCTGTGACGAAAATTGACTCCGTCGACTTTCTTTTGTTCATCACTCATTACTACTTGAAAAGCATATTCGGAGAGTGCCATCGCCGGTTCAAAATCGTTTACCGTCAATTTTTGAATTTCCATGTCGTCCTACACCCCATTCGCTAGAGTTATTATCAATCCAATTCATGGCCTGATATATGATATATGTACCCCTTTGAGTGTGTCAGAGGATTCCTACAAAGTCAAATAAGAGATGCTCTCGCATCCCCTAAAATAAACAAATAAAAACCACCACCGAATAACATCGGCAGTGGTTCTTCGCTTGGCGGCGTCCTACTCTCCCAGGACCCTGCGGTCCAAGTACCATCGGCGCTAGAGGGCTTAACGGTCGTGTTCGGGATGGGTACGTGTGGAACCCCTCCGCCATCGCCACCAAACGCATAGCTTAGCTTACATTTCAGAGATCGTTCTCTGAAAACTAGATTCGAAACGAAACATGCGAATTACAACTTGCTATTGGATAAGCCCTCGACCGATTAGTACTGGTCAGCTCCATGCATTGCTGCACTTCCACCCCCAGCCTATCTACCTCGTCGTCTTCAAGGGGTCTTACATACTGGGAAATCTCATCTTGAGGGGGCTTCACGCTTAGATGCTTTCAGCGTTTATCCCGTCCGTACATAGCTACCCAGCGGTGCTCCTGGCGGAACAACTGGTACACCAGCGGTACGTCCATCCCGGTCCTCTCGTACTAAGGACAGCTCCTCTCAAATTTCCTACGCCCACGACAGATAGGGACCGAACTGTCTCACGACGTTCTGAACCCAGCTCGCGTACCGCTTTAATGGGCGAACAGCCCAACCCTTGGGACCTACTTCAGCCCCAGGATGCGATGAGCCGACATCGAGGTGCCAAACCTCCCCGTCGATGTGGACTCTTGGGGAGATAAGCCTGTTATCCCCAGGGTAGCTTTTATCCGTTGAGCGATGGCCCTTCCATGCGGTACCACCGGATCACTAAGCCCGACTTTCGTCCCTGCTCGACTTGTAGGTCTCGCAGTCAAGCTCCCTTATGCCTTTGCACTCTTCGAATGATTTCCAACCATTCTGAGGGAACCTTTGGGCGCCTCCGTTACTCTTTAGGAGGCGACCGCCCCAGTCAAACTGCCCACCTGACACTGTCCCCGCACCGGATTACGGTACCAGGTTAGAACCTAGATACGATCAGGGTGGTATCCCAACGTTGCCTCCACGCAAGCTGGCGCTCACGTTTCAAAGGCTCCCACCTATCCTGTACAGATCGTACCCAAATTCAATATCAAGCTGCAGTAAAGCTCCATGGGGTCTTTCCGTCTTGTCGCGGGTAACCTGCATCTTCACAGGTATTAAAATTTCACCGGATCTCTCGTTGAGACAGCGCCCAAGTCGTTACGCCATTCGTGCGGGTCAGAATTTACCTGACAAGGAATTTCGCTACCTTAGGACCGTTATAGTTACGGCCGCCGTTTACTGGGGCTTCGGTTCACAGCTTCGGATTGCTCCTAACCACTCCCCTTAACCTTCCAGCACCGGGCAGGCGTCAGCCCGTATACTTCGCCTTACGGCTTCGCACAGACCTGTGTTTTTGCTAAACAGTCGCTTGGGCCTTTTCACTGCGGCCCCCTCGTGCTATTCACACTACCGGGGCACCCCTTCTCCCGAAGTTACGGGGTCATTTTGCCGAGTTCCTTAACGAGAGTTCTTCCGCGCGCCTTAGAATACTCTTCTCGCCTACCTGTGTCGGTTTGCGGTACGGGCACCTTCACCTGGCTAGAGGCTTTTCTTGGCAGTGTGAGATCATGACCTTCGCTACTATAATTTTCGCTCCCCATCACAGCTCAGCCTTACAATGTGCGGATTTGCCTACACATCAGCCTTACTGCTTAGACGGACATCCATCAGTCCGCGTCACTACCCTACTGCGTCCCCCCATTGCTCATAACGGCTTACGGTGGTACAGGAATTTCGACCTGTTGTCCTTCGACTACGCCTTTCGGCCTCGCCTTAGGTCCCGACTTACCCTGAGCGGACGAGCCTTCCTCAGGAACCCTTAGGCTTTCGGCGGATCAGATTCTCACTGATCTTTTCGTTACTCATACCGGCATTCTCACTTGTATAATGTCCAGCGCTCCTTACGGTACACCTTCAACCCTTATACAACGCTCCCCTACCCCTGATGCAAAGCATCAAGCCATAGCTTCGGTGGTGTGTTTAGCCCCGTTACATTTTCGGCGCAGAGTCACTCGACCAGTGAGCTATTACGCACTCTTTCAATGGTGGCTGCTTCTAAGCCAACATCCTGGTTGTCTGTGCAACTCCACATCCTTTCCCACTTAACACACACTTGGGGACCTTAGCTGATGGTCTGGGCTGTTTCCCTTTTGACAATGGATCTTAGCACTCACTGTCTGACTCCCGGAAGTAAGTCTATGGCATTCGGAGTTTGACTGAGCTTGGTAACCCTTGCGGGCCCCGCACCCAATCAGTGCTCTACCTCCACGACTCTGTTTTCCGAGGCTAGCCCTAAAGCTATTTCGGGGAGAACCAGCTATCTCCGAGTTCGATTGGAATTTCTCCGCTACCCCCACCTCATCCCCGCATTTTTCAACATGCGTGGGTTCGGGCCTCCAGTGCGTGTTACCGCACCTTCACCCTGGACAGGGGTAGATCACCCGGTTTCGGGTCTACGTCCACGTACTATGTCGCCCTATTCAGACTCGCTTTCGCTGCGGCTCCGGCTCTTCACCTTAA
Organism: Paenibacillus sp. OVF10; assembly: GCA_022836915.1. Taxonomy (GTDB): domain Bacteria; phylum Bacillota; class Bacilli; order Paenibacillales; family Paenibacillaceae; genus Paenibacillus. Next base: position 7,056,880 of record CP094668.1, read on the forward strand.
CCTTGCACGGGAACGTAACTCGCCGGTTCATTCTACAAAAGGCACGCCATCACCCCTAAAACGGGCTCTGACTTTTTGTAAGCACACGGTTTCAGGTTCTATTTCACTCCCCTTCCGGGGTGCTTTTCACCTTTCCCTCACGGTACTGCTTCACTATCGGTCGCTAGGAAGTATTTAGCCTTGGCAGATGGTCCTGCCGGATTCATACGGGGTTTCACGTGCCCCGCACTACTCGGGATCCGTCTCGGAGGGAACAGACTTTCAACTACAGGGCTTTTACCTTCTTTGGCGGGCCTTTCCAGACCTCTTCGCTTAACCGGTTCCTTTGTAACTCCATGTGAGACGTCCCACAACCCCAAAGAGCAAGCTCTCTGGTTTGGGCTTCTCCGCGTTCGCTCGCCGCTACTGACGGAATCACTATTGTTTTCTCTTCCTCAGGGTACTTAGATGTTTCAGTTCCCCTGGTATGCCTCACACTAACCTATGTATTCAGTTAGGTGTAACTGGAAATTACCCCAGCTGGGTTTCCCCATTCGGACACCCCGGATCAAAGCTTGCTTACAGCTCCCCGAGGCAGTTTCGTTGTTCGCCACGTCCTTCATCGGCTCCTAGCGCCTAGGCATCCTCCGTGTGCTCTTAGTAGCTTAACCATTTTGTTCCGGTTTCGGTCGCTCGCTTCCTTGGTTTGGACTGCGTCCAAATCCAAAAGTCGCTCTCACCCGATACCATCACAAAAGCAATTTAACTACCTTTATACACTTGACTTGTTTGCACAAGTTCAGCTTAAAGGAATGTTCTAATTCGCGTTTGTTTCGTTTCGATATCTAGTTTTCAAAGAACAAGCCAAATAGATGAAATTGTTTGGTGGAGCCAAGCGGGATCGAACCGCTGACCTCCTGCTTGCAAGGCAGGCGCTCTCCCAGCTGAGCTATGGCCCCTCAAATTCCATCAAAACTGAACAAATGGATAAGTAACTGTGTTGCTGTTGCAGGTTCTAAGAACCTGCTTATTTGAATGTTTCCGTTGCAGGAAACGATTCTCCATAGAAAGGAGGTGATCCAGCCGCACCTTCCGATACGGCTACCTTGTTACGACTTCACCCCAATCATCTATCCCACCTTCGGCGGCTGGCTCCTTGCGGTTACCCCACCGACTTCGGGTGTTATAAACTCTCGTGGTGTGACGGGCGGTGTGTACAAGACCCGGGAACGTATTCACCGCGGCATGCTGATCCGCGATTACTAGCAATTCCGACTTCATGCAGGCGAGTTGCAGCCTGCAATCCGAACTGAGACCGGCTTTGTTGGGATTGGCTCCATCTCGCGATTTCGCAGCCCGTTGTACCGGCCATTGTAGTACGTGTGTAGCCCAGGTCATAAGGGGCATGATGATTTGACGTCATCCCCACCTTCCTCCGGTTTGTCACCGGCAGTCTATCTAGAGTGCCCATCCGAAATGCTGGCAACTAAATATAAGGGTTGCGCTCGTTGCGGGACTTAACCCAACATCTCACGACACGAGCTGACGACAACCATGCACCACCTGTCTTGAATGTTCCGAAGAAAAGGTACATCTCTGCACCGGTCATTCAGATGTCAAGACCTGGTAAGGTTCTTCGCGTTGCTTCGAATTAAACCACATACTCCACTGCTTGTGCGGGTCCCCGTCAATTCCTTTGAGTTTCAGTCTTGCGACCGTACTCCCCAGGCGGAGTGCTTAATGTGTTAACTTCGGCACCAAGGGTATCGAAACCCCTAACACCTAGCACTCATCGTTTACGGCGTGGACTACCAGGGTATCTAATCCTGTTTGCTCCCCACGCTTTCGCGCCTCAGCGTCAGTTACAGCCCAGAGAGTCGCCTTCGCCACTGGTGTTCCTCCACATATCTACGCATTTCACCGCTACACGTGGAATTCCACTCTCCTCTTCTGCACTCAAGTCACCCAGTTTCCAGTGCGATCCGGGGTTGAGCCCCGGGATTAAACACCAGACTTAAATGACCGCCTGCGCGCGCTTTACGCCCAATAATTCCGGACAACGCTTGCCCCCTACGTATTACCGCGGCTGCTGGCACGTAGTTAGCCGGGGCTTTCTTCTCAGGTACCGTCACCTTGAGAGCAGTTACTCTCCCAAGCGTTCTTCCCTGGCAACAGAGCTTTACGATCCGAAAACCTTCATCACTCACGCGGCATTGCTCCGTCAGGCTTTCGCCCATTGCGGAAGATTCCCTACTGCTGCCTCCCGTAGGAGTCTGGGCCGTGTCTCAGTCCCAGTGTGGCCGATCACCCTCTCAGGTCGGCTACGCATCGTCGCCTTGGTGAGCCGTTACCCCACCAACTAGCTAATGCGCCGCAGGCCCATCCCCAAGTGACAGATTGCTCCGTCTTTCCAGTTTCCTTCAGGCGAAGAAAACAATTATTCGGTATTAGCTACCGTTTCCGGTAGTTGTCCCAAACTTGAGGGCAGGTTGCCTACGTGTTACTCACCCGTCCGCCGCTAACTATCAGAGAAGCAAGCTTCCCATCAAGTCCGCTCGACTTGCATGTATTAGGCATGCCGCCAGCGTTCGTCCTGAGCCAGGATCAAACTCTCCAATAAAGTATTGAAAAGAGCGATAAGCTCATTTTGAATCTGACGATTCATTGTGAATCAAAAGTTACTATCCATTTGTTCAGTTTTCAAGGAACTTGTATGTCCGTTTATGTTGATGTTTATCAACCAGACAGGAATCTTATCATATCATGTTAACTAACTTACTGTCAACACTTTGTTTTCGTCACCTTTCAAATGATTATGACAATCATTCGTTTGAAGCGACAAGAAATAATATATCATGTAGCGATTTATTTAGCAAGCATTTTTAATCTACTATTTGATATTATATAAATCTTCAACATCGGCACCTTGCCTTCAGCCTATATGCGACACATTAACACAATATCTGAAACAAAGATGGAACCCTATTAAAGGCTACTCTATATCAAAGAAACATGTCCTTTCTATAATATTGATTTCTAAAACCATACGTAATAATGTCTAGATGAGTTTTAGTTAGAGCCCCGATCGAGATAACGGTCCTTGCCCTTCTGTTGGTTTGAAGAAAGTGATCCAAAAACTCTATAATAAGGTATATAGATATAGAGATAAGGCTAAGCAATCAAGTGTACTTCTTCATACGTAGTTATGAACAATCGTTAATCGTCTCGTATGAGTACCTTTACACCGATAACGCACTCCATTTGCAGCTGGCTATTACATATTAAAGTTCTGAATAAACTCATTACTAACCTATATGGGGTGATCGCACTTGAAACAATGGTTGAAGAACATGCGCAAAGGTTATGGCAAAAAGTTGGTTTCCATCCATGCTTGGAATGCCTGGATTGTTGTGATCCTTGCTATATCAGGTCTTATGCTGGTAGGCGGCTTTTGGCGAGAGATACTCGGAATCGGTCGTGTCTGGTTAAAATGGCTACATATCATCGTTGGTCTAGCTATGCTGGCACCCGTAGTATATTACTTGATTTTGGCCGGAAAGCACTGGAAACAGCTTCGTAATAGACCTTGGCAAAGGGTGAACACCATCTTTGTTCTTGCGCTGCTGGTAGGCTGGCTACTCTCGGGTATTGTGTTATGGCAGTTCAAGCTAGCTGGACCTCGATGGTCGAATGCTGCACTTTTGATCCATGACCTGCTGACTTGGGTGGGCTTACCTTATATTATCTATCACTCCATCACTCGGACCAAATGGTTAAAGGACCCTGCACGTCGTGCGGTTAAAACTACTACAACTTCAACAAAAACTCAAAATACAGCTGATCCATCTGATTCAATATCGGATGAAAAAGAAACTCCGGCTGCTATATCTTCTTCACAGTTTGATCGCAGTTCCGAGAGAGATCCCCTCAAATCTGAGGAGCGACCTCAACCGTTGTATACACGACGAGCTTTCATCCGTTCTGCTGTGGGGGTTGGTCTCGCCGTGACTCTTGGACCTACTTTTATATCCTGGGTAGGACGAAATCTCAAGATCGATAATAGTATTGATAGCATGCTGGAGAACGATCCTAACCGTATGGTTCCTCTGCCACAACCGCTGTCTGCCTCTTCACCTCCCATTGGAGGCGGAGCTGAAGGTCATTTCCGCGTATATACGGTTACGCCCATACCGTCCTTCTCCAATGCTAACTGGTCTTTTCGAATTGATGGGTTGGTTGAACGGGCACAGGTATGGAACTGGGAACAATTCGTGAAGCTCGCTCGTACCGTACAGGTTAGTGATTTCCACTGTGTAACGGGCTGGTCTGTATATAAGAATACCTGGGAAGGCATTTCTCTTGCACAGCTTTTGAAACAAGCCGGGGTCAAACCGGAAGCTCATAGTGTGAAGTTTTATTCCGGTGATGGTGTATATACAGATGCGATTACGATGGATCAAGCACAAATGGAGGATATTATGGTCGCTGTCATGCATGATGGCAAACCCATCCCGGCTGATCTTGGCGGTCCGGTACGGCTCGTCATTCCTCAGATGTATGCCTATAAATCAGTAAAATGGTTAAATCGCATTGAACTCATCGACAGCGAACATATCGGTTACTGGGAAGAGCGAGGATATGATAAGGATGCATGGCTTACAGGCGCATCTCAGCGCATCCCTAACAATTTAAGTGGATCATGATCAGATAAAATAAGATTGGTAAGTGTTCATCGTTGTAGCAAATAATTCAATAAACAGCAAAAGCCCCCGATCACATATTCGTGTCTTCGGGGGCTTTATTATACGAGCTCTTCTGTTAATTCATCCTTTAACCCTAGGGATTCAAAAGACGTACAAGTTCGTCCTCATCCTCAATCGTTGGAATACCGAGATCATGGGCTTTGGTTAGTTTACTACCTGCCTTCTCTCCGGCAATAACCAGATCTGTCTTTTTCGACACACTGCCTGTCACCTTCGCTCCGAGCGCTTCCAGTCTTTGCGTCGCCTCTTCCCGCGTCAATTGGTGCAGCGTTCCTGTCAAGACGACCGTTTTACCACTGAAGAAGGAATCTTCCACAACAGCAACGGCTGGCGCCTCAGGTGCCTGAGCTTTCACACCCAAGTTGAGCATTTTCTCAATTGCAGCCTGTGTAAACGGATCTGCAAAAAGTTTACGATGCTCTCTGCCACAATACCACCGACATCGGGTAGTTCAACCAGTTCTTCCACGGTTGCATTCATAATGGCGTGCAGATCTCGATAATGATCAGCCAGCATGCGCGTTGTAGATTTACCTGTGTTCGGAATACCCAGTGAGTATAAGAAGGAAGCCAAGTCTCTATCTTTACTAAGCTCAAGCGCAGCGATAAGGTTGTTCGCTTTCTTTTCCCCAAACCGCTCCAGCTTCACCAGATCATCAAACTGTAACGTATACAGGTCAGCAGGCTCACGTACATTCAATTCATCATACAGCTGAATCGCCGTTTTCTCACTAAACGTCTCGATGTCCATGGCATCACGGGAAGCAAAATGGGAAATACGTGCTACCGTTTGCGGTTTACATGCCAGTCTGTTGTTACAGAACAGATGCGCTCCGCGTTGCTCCAGTGGGAATCCACATGCAGGACACTGCTCAGGGAAGACGATCTCATCCCCATCACTCTCCTCCGTCACTTTACCCAGAATTTCAGGAATGACGTCGTTGGAGCGGCGAATAAAGACCCTTGTGCCCAGAGCGAACTTCAGATTTTTGCGCTCAATATCGCCGACATTGTTCAGCGTACAGTTCTGTACCGTTACCCCGGCAAGTTCAACCGGTTCTACGCGTGCCAGCGGAGTTACTTTGCCAGTACGACCCACATTCCATACCACAGCGTTAAGAACCGTCGTGGTCTCTTCTGCCTCGAATTTATATGCCACCGCCCAGCGAGGGAATTTATCGGTATAACCCAGCACCTCGCGGGTGCGCATGTCCGTAATTTTGATAACAGCTCCATCGATTAGATAGTCCAGCTGACCCCGGTTCTCCTGAATGGCGGCCAGTTGCTCCATTACATCATCAAACTCATGGAAATAAGTAATCGATGGATTAACTTTGAAGCGGTTCTCACGCAGGAAATCCATCATCTGCTGATGATTGGCAAACTGAATGTCATCCGAATAACCTACGTTATAAAAGTAAGCATTCAGCCGACGCTCAGCCGTCGCTTTCGGATTCAAGTTACGCAGCGCTCCTGCTGCTGCATTCCGCGCATTCTTGAGTGGCTCTGCTGCCGTCTCATTGTATCGATCCAGGACAGACAGGTTCATAATGCCTTCACCCTGTACTTCAATCGTACCGCTTGTATAAGGAATTTTGAGCGGAACGGATCGGATCGTTCTCACCTGTGCCAAAATACCTTCACCTACAGTACCGTTACCACGCGTAGAGGCTTGTACCAACTCACCGTTGGTGTACGTCAGGTTCAGCGTCAATCCGTCAAACTTCAACTCAATGACATAACCTGGTTCCGGTAAAGGCGTATCCGGATTTTTACTGTTATAGTCGTTAATCAGTTTCAGTACACGGGTATTCCAGCTGCGCAACTGCTCAATATTCTGCGCTTTGTCCAGACTCCATAATGAGGATAAATGGCGATGTGGGGTAAACCCCTTGAGCAGTTCGCCGCCCACACGCTGTGTTGGAGAATCAGGCAGAACCATGCCGCTTTCCTGTTCCAGCGTAACCAGTTCATCGTACAGAAGATCATACTCCTTATCGCTGATCTGTGGCTGATCCATCGTGTAGTACTGATAATTATGCTGGTTCAGCTCGGTAACGAGTTGCTCCATCCGGTGCATCGGGTCCATACAGGGCCATCCCTCCGTTAATTTGATCTATGTAGAACGAACACTCCTATTGCACGTGAACTCCGATAACAGAATAACTTTCCGATCGCTGTTATCCCCGGATTTCTTTTAATCCATTTTAAAAGGTGGAAATCCGGGGATAAAGGCGAACGCCATGCTTCTTCAAGTTATTTCTGTTCTTTCCGTTATCGTGCAAAAGGAAGTTTCGTTCTTATTCCACTTTCGTAATAGGGGCAAAGCCGGCAAGCAAACGTTTCACACCCACCGGAGCCGGGAAGGCAATCTGCAGTTCGGTATCATTACCTGTCCCTTTGACCGCAACAATGGTGCCTGTCCCCCATTTGCCATGCTGCACTTTATCTCCTGCCTTGAATCCTGCTTCACCATTAGAAGCCACCGGCTTGGAAGCAGATGATGGCGTAGAGTATGTTGGGCGAGAAGTACTCGTGGTCACACGCGAAGTTGGCGTGGATGAGGTAGCAGATGAACCACTCTTGCTTTGGTGATCAAACAGCTTGGTGCCACCACCGAAGTTACTTCCTCCACTGGAACCTAATCCACGTCCACCATATGAACCGCCTCCGCTACTTCCGCGACGGTAACGATCACGAGCCATTGAGGTGTCTTCCTTCAGCTCATCCGGAATTTCATCCAGAAAGCGGGAAGGCGGGTTCGCTGTTGTACGTCCAAACAAGGTCCGCATCTGCGCACAGGACAGGAAGAGTTGCTCTTCTGCACGGGTAATCCCCACATAAGCAAGTCGGCGCTCTTCCTCCAGCTCTTCATTGTCCATAAAGGCCCGGCTATGCGGGAAGACCCCTTCCTCCATACCCACGATAAAGACAACCGGGAACTCCAAACCTTTGGCGCTGTGCATGGTCATCAGGGTAACAGCGTCGCTCTGATCCTCTTCATCATCGTTCATGCTATCGATGTCAGCAATCAATGCAAGATCGGTGAGGAACGACACGAGCGTTTTGTCTTCATTATTTTTCTCAAATTCCATCGTTACCGACAGGAACTCTTCAATGTTCTCCAGCCGTGCACGGGATTCGAGTGTGTTTTCATTTTGCATCTCAAGACGGTATTGGCTCATCTCAAGAATCTTCTCGGTTAATTCAGTTACAGACAGATATTCTACCATCTGATGCAACGCAGCGATCATGTCATAGAACTCCACGAGCGCATTACGCGTACGGCCAGCAAAACCAAGATCATCCACGACCTGCAGTACTCGGAAAATGGAAATTCCACGCTCTCCTGCCGCAGCCGCAAGCTTCGCTACCGTTGTATCACCGATGCTACGCTTCGGTACATTAATGATCCGAGTGAGACTGATATCATCGTCGGGGTTAGATAACAGGCGCAGATACGCCAGAATGTCCTTGATCTCTTTACGATCGTAGAACTTGATGCCGCCGACAATCTGATACGGAATATCAGACTTGATCAGAATTTCCTCTATAACCCGGGACTGGGCGTTGGTACGGTACAAAATCGCATGGTTCTGATAGGATTTGCCGTTCTTCACATTTTTACTAATCTCAGAGGTAACAAAATACCCCTCATCATGTTCGGAATCCGCACGGTATACCTTGATTTTCGAACCACCCTCTTTGTCCGTCCACAGTTTCTTCGGTTTACGCCCTGTATTCAGGCCAATCACTTCATTCGCTGCATTCAGGATATTGGAAGTTGAACGATAGTTCTGCTCCAGCAAAATCGTGTTTGCTTCTGGATAGTCTTTCTCAAAGTTCAGGATATTGCTGATATCCGCCCCGCGCCAGCGATAGATCGATTGGTCACTATCCCCTACAACGCAGATGCGGTGGTGGCTGTCAGCGAGCATGCGGCACAGCATGTACTGTGCACGGTTCGTATCCTGATACTCGTCCACGTGAATGTACTGGAATTTCTTTTGGTAAAAGTCGAGGACTTCAGGTACTTCCTTGAACAGTTGAATAGTCTGCATAATGAGATCATCAAAATCAAGTGAGTTGTTGGCTCTTAACCGTTTCTGGTACATCTTATATATCTTCGCTACAATACCCTCGAAATAGTCTCCTGCTTGCTTCTCATATTGCTCCGGACTGATCAGTTCATTCTTGGCCGTGCTCATCATCGATTGAACTGCTTTGGGCTCGAATTTCTTGGTATCGATATTCTGGTCTTTCATACAGCTGCGAATTACAGATAATTGGTCCGATGAATCCAAAATACTGAAGTTGGAGGTAAAGCCAATACGTTCAATATCACGACGCAGAATTCGCACACACATGGAGTGGAACGTGGATACCCAAATGTCGCGGCCCTGAGATCCACCTACGAGTTGGGATACCCGGTCTTGCATCTCACGAGCGGCTTTGTTCGTAAATGTAATCGCTAAAATGCCCCACGGGGGTGCTTTCCGTGTTGCAATAAGGTAGGCAATCCGGTGTGTCAGCACCCGGGTCTTGCCTGAGCCTGCTCCGGCCATAATCAGCAGTGGGCCATCCGTCGCCTCGACGGCTTGCCGTTGGGGGTGTTAAGCCGTGCAACGGCATCATGTATATTTACAGGTTGCATGCATGCATGCTCCTTTCGTTGGTTGGTCGGTATAAGTGAGCTATCGGTTACACTTGGACTTCGATTACAGCAGCATCTTCCGATCGTCGTTATCCCCAGATTTTTTGATTCCCTTTATCAAAGGGAAAATCCGGTGATAAATACGAACACTTCGTTTCTTCAGATTGCTTCTGCACTCTCCGTTTCTGTGTAAACATAGTCCCCGTATACGAATTGTTGGTACCAGATAAAGATCCGGTAATAAAGGCGCACGCTCCGCTTCTCCAGCTTATTTCTGACCTCTTCGTTCTCGTGTAAAAATAGTTTAACTTATAATTAAGGGTAGTTGAAATCACAAGAGAGAACACTTCGTTTCTTCAGATTGCTTCTGCATTCTCCGTTTCTGTGTAAACATAGTTCCTCTATACGAATTGTTGGTAAGAGGTGAAAATCCTGGAATAAAGGCGAACGCATCGCTTCGTCAGCTTACTTCTCTCCTCTTCGTTCACGTGTAAACGACTCATATAACTGCTTTAATTAGTAAGGGCAAAGTTCTATTTTAACAGATCATAAGGGGAAAATGGGGGAATGGTAAACTAAACCGATTAAATGGTACCTTTTACAGCCAAGACCGTCTCAAGTGCCTTATTCAAATCGCTGTACACAATGTTGCCTACCACGATGGTATCTGCCACCTGGGCAGCTTGCGCGGCTTTCTCCGGATCATCAATTCCGCCGCCGTAGATGAGGTGCGCCCGCTCCAATTGTCTGTGTGTCTCACCAACAAGCTCCATATCTCCGAACGTTCCACTGTACTCCATGTATACGATTGGAAGATTGAGCAGACGCTCCGCTGCCTGGGCATATGCCACGGCAGCTCCTGTCGTCAGATCCGTATCTGCACCAGTCAACCGCGCTACCGTGGAGTTTGCATTAAGCACAATATAACCCTCGGCAATCAGCAGATCCCAAGGGATAAGATAACCATAACGCTCTATGGCTTGCTGGTGGTGCCCAATCATCCATTTGCTGTCCGTTGCATTCAGGACCATAGGGATCAGATATCCGTCAAACCCGGGAACAACAGCCTCCAGATCGGATACTTCAAGCACACATGGCAACTCATAACGACGCACACGGGACATCAGGTCTACCGTATTATCATAAGTAATTCCCGAAGAGCCACCGACGATAATTGCATCGGTCCCCGACATGCAGACCAGATCGAGTTCTTCGTCCGTAATCTCCCTGTCCGGGTCAAGCTTAAATACATGTCTCCACTGCTTAATCATGTCTATCAACGAACATTCCTCCAGAGGTTCTTCTGCATCCTAGAAAGCTTGTAAACTAAGTCTAAGTCAGCAGACAGTGAGTGTCAATGTTCGTATAAAAAGGGGAACAGAAAAACATGAATTTTTACGGTTTCCAGGCAAAACGTGTATTCATCTCATCCAACTCCTGCTCCGTCAGCACGTCCGAGTACACCCCGTACACGCCCCATTTCTCATAGTTAGCCACCTGTTCAGTGTCATTGATAGTATGCACGTAGGTGACTGAGCCTGCACTATTCAGCTTGGCGACGAAATTCTGGTTTACTTTATATTCCGGCATAGTCACGGCATCAATATCATTTTTTTGTACAAAATCAACAACCTGATCTTCTGTATCCTGTGTGGCATATAACGTATAGATAATGGAAGGGAATGCATAGACTTCTTTCACCGTTTCAAGCATCGGTTCGTTATAGATCTGTACAACCACTCGATCCAGCACGGATGGATCATGTTCTTTGGCTGCATCCACGAGGGATCTTAACACCTGCTGTATATCCTCATCCTTCTGTTCCTTGGTGTCGGTTACGATATACATATCCGGGTACTGAGCCAGTACATCTATAATGCCATCGGCATCCATGGGTTGGTACATGCCCAAGATTGGCGTATCCATGAATTCATCATGTGTCAACGCTCCGGCCTGTTTTTCCTCGGGAAGCTCTTGGTCCTGTCCTAGCATTTTACTCATATTAGCGGTCCACTCATGTCTGGCTACGGCTTTGCGATCCGATGTCAGCATAAAGTCGATCTCAAAAACACGTGTGCCTTTCTCGTAATTGGCAATCATCGCTTCATAGGCGTTGGTATATGGTTGATCACGAATGCTGCCCATGGCGTGGGCGATTAATCTATAAGCGGTAAATCCGTCCCGTTGTTCCTCACTCTCACTTTCATAGGCGAAAAAGAGTGTGCCCACGGTAACGATCAGTAGTATTAACACGGCGGCAATGCGTTTCATATCACATTCACATCCTCAGTACCTTTTTGATAGCTAACTACCCGAATTGATGAGGTGTAAAACAAAATAGCCGCCCGAGGCGGCTGTTAAATGGTGGATAGACTGTGGGAATAAAGTAAGGGCCATCGACATGCTCAGTCTTTTTGCAGTACACTCAACTCTTTCAAAAATGCAATCAGCGCCTCACGCCAAGGTCTCAGAGGTTCCAAACCGTTCGTTCGAATCGCCAGATGATCCATCACCGAGTATGCAGGACGAGGGGCTGGCCGCGGAAACTGATCGGTTGTGCATGGCGTAAGTTCGGCTGTCGGCTCGAACCCACTCTGTTTACCGGCTTCCTCTCTTATTGCCTGTGCAAACTCGTACCATGTGCAAGTTCCTGAATTGGAGGCATGATAGATGCCATACTTTTCACTCGTAGAAAGGGTATGAATGAATCGGGCAAGATCCACCGTATAGGTAGGCGAACCTTGTTGGTCATGAACAACTTGCAATTGTGGACGTTTCGCCATAAGTTCCAGCATGGTTTTGACAAAATTACTGCCATACACGCCAAACACCCATGATGTTCGGATGATAAACCATTGCGTGCACAAACTTTGAACCAGCCGTTCCCCAGCAAGCTTCGACTTGCCATAAACACTCTGCGGATTCGTTACATCGTATTCTCGGTATGGTGTACTACCACTCCCATCAAATACATAATCCGTACTGATATATACCAGTTTTGCTTTCACACTCTCGGCGGCAACCGCAATATTTCTAGTACCTGATGCATTGATTTCGTATGCTGTATCCTCATCTACCTCAGCCTGATCGACCGCTGTGTAAGCAGCGCAGTGAATTATGATGTGGGGTCGGAAGGTCTTAATCATATCTGTGCACTGCTGTTGATCGGTAATATCCATCTGGTTCTTGTCACAGGCCAATACCTGATGATCCTCTGCTTCGAATGTCTTCACTACATCATAACCCAGCTGTCCCGCCGCGCCAGTCACCATAACTCTATAGTTCATTTGGACGAATCACCCATCCGCTTACCATACTGAAGCTGAACATAGTCCTGATACGTGCCTGATTGAATTCTCGTCCACCAATCTTGATGTTTCAGATACCATTGGATCGTCTCCTTGATCCCTGTCTCAAAATTGTGTGCAGGTTGCCAGCCGAGCTCTGTACGTATCTTGGTAGGATCTATACCGTAACGTCGGTCATGACCCAACCGATCCTGTACATATTGAATCAAACTCGCTGGCTTACCCAGTTGCTCCAATACGCTCTCCACAATGTATATATTAGTACGTTCATTACTACCTCCAATGTTGTATACCTCTCCAGATTGTCCATTATGAATCACCAAATCAATCGCGTTGCAGTGATCCTCGACATAAAGCCAGTCGCGAATATTGAGCCCGTCACCATATACTGGAATGGCTTCATCATTTAATGCACGGGATATAATCAGCGGAATCAGTTTCTCCGGGAACTGAAAAGGTCCGTAGTTATTAGAGCAACGTGTAATATTTACAGGAAGTCCAAACGTTTCATGATAGGCTCTTACGAGCAGATCCCCGCCAGCTTTACTTGCAGAGTAAGGACTGTTAGGCATCAGAGGGGTTTCTTCAGTAAATAAACCTGTTGCACCTAGTGATCCATATACCTCATCTGTCGATACCTGAACAAATTTGGTGACTTGATATTTCTTTGCCGCATCCAATAGAACCTGAGTACCCATCACATTGGTACGCACAAAGATTTCCGGGGACAGAATACTTCGATCCACATGAGACTCGGCAGCGAAATTCACAACCACATCAATGCCTTGGGAAAAAACAGCTTCCATCTGCTGTACATCTGCAATATCTGCTTTGATGAAGGTATATTGGGGATTGGACTCTACTGTATGCAAGTTCTCCAAGTTCCCCGCATACGTTAATGCATCCACATTGATAATCTCATAACTCGGATGTTCACGAAGCATATATAATACAAAGTTGCTGCCGATAAATCCGGCCCCACCCGTAACCAGTAGTTTCATGCTGTCTCTCTCCTCTGCCTCCAGATACAGAAGTATCTGAAAAGTCTGATTAATTAGTCGAAGTTCAGTTCAGCATCTTTCAGTAAAGGATGCTTCTGATCCTTCTCCGATAATATAGGTTTCGTCACAGGCCAATCAATGGCGAGCGCAGGATCGTTCCACAGAATTCCACGGTCATGTTCAGGCGAATAATAGGCGTCTACCTTATAAGTTACCTGGGAATGAGGCACCAAGGTGCAGAAACCATGAGCAAATCCTTGAGGAACAAGCAGTTGCCGCTGGTTGTACTCACTTAGAATGACACTTTTCCATTGGCCAAAGGTAGGGGATGACGTGCGGACATCCACAATCACATCATATATAGCCCCTGATATAACCCTCACCAATTTAGTCTGTGCTTTGGGCTGGAGCTGGTAATGAAGCCCACGGAGAACACCCGCTTCAGCCGATAAGGATTGATTGTCCTGAATAAAGACGTGCTGTATTCCCTGTTCATGCAGAACCTGCTCATTATAACTCTCCATAAAATATCCACGGTGATCACCATAAACCTTGGGTTCCAAGATGGCAGCGCCATCCATAAACAGCGGAAGTACCTTCATGACATCCCTCCGTTTTGCTGTTAACATCATTTCTTCATATTGACTATGTATATGTAAAGTGTCGGGTAAGTGTTTGTTCATTGGCCTGTATAACCCTCATATTTACTCTTCCATAAAATAAATTAAAGTCCAGCCGCGATATCATTCTTCGGCTGGACTTCAAGGGCATGCGGAAAACCATTTATTGATCCTTTACAACCTGTTCCAAATACTTTAAGAGATCTGTCCGTAGATCCGGGCGCTGCAACGCGTAGTGAATCGATGTCTCAATAAAGCCCAACTTCTCACCAACATCATGGCGTAGTCCGTCAAAATGATATGCGAGAATCTGCCGCTGTTCATTCAATCGTGACAAGGCATCCGTGAGCTGAATTTCGCCCCCAACGCCAGCCGATTGTTGACCTAGTATCTCGAAGATATCTGGTGTAAGAATATAACGTCCCATAATAGCAAGGTTGGAAGGGGAATCTTCAGTCTTTGGTTTCTCAATTAAGCGGCGCGCGCGAAAGACACGATCATCGGTAGGAGTCAGCAATTCTCCGTCTACAATCCCGTAGCGGGATACCTCGCTCCAATCAACAGGCTGTACACCAACGATCGGAGATTGCAGTTCATCGTAGACATCGATCATCTGCTTCAGGCAGGGATGGTCGGCTTCCACAATGTCATCCCCTAACAGGACGGCAAAAGGCTCGTTGCCGATAAACTTGCGAGCGCACCAGATGGCGTGACCAAGTCCCTTCGGTTCCTTTTGACGGATATAATGGATATCTGCCATCTCGGAGGGTTTGCGTACTTCGTTAAGCAAGTCCCACTTCTGTTTGTCCGCGAGATTCTGCTCCAGCTCGAATGAATAGTCGAAGTGATCTTCAATAGCCCGCTTCCCTTTACCTGTCACAATAATGATATCTTCAATGCCTGAAGCTACGGCTTCTTCAATAATATACTGGATCGTTGGCTTGTCCACGATGGGCAGCATTTCCTTAGGCATCGCCTTGGTGGCAGGCAGAAACCGGGTACCCAGCCCTGCAGCTGGAATAATCGCTTTGCGAATACGCACACGAACCCACTCCTTTTGCTAGATAAGTTGAACTAAAGATTATTTACACTGACACTACGATGACAGAACAACCTTCCAATCGCTGTTACACCCAGATTTTTTCATTCCCTTTTTTAAAGGGGAAAATCCGGGGATAGCGTATGCTTCGATGCAGCTTTCTTTCAGAAAGCTTTTAGGCGAACGCTTCGCTTTTTCAGGTTATTTCTGTCCTCTCCGTTATCATGTAAATGATTAGTCCATCTTGTATAGATTCATATATTTAATGATTCTTATTGCTAGGATGCTTGGACTCCATTATACCATTAACAATTCGCGGATATCCTGTTCGGATAAGGTCGTCGATCCCCGTCTCCCGGTTCAATTACTTCGGCAATCAAGTCCTTCTTCCGCTGCTGGAGCTCCAAAATCTTCTCTTCGATTGTACCTTCGGTAACTAAACGAATGACTTGCACCACTTGTTTCTGTCCCATGCGATGGGCACGTCCAATGGCTTGTTCTTCCACCGCGGGATTCCACCACAGATCATATAATATAACGGTATCTGCACCCGTTAAGTTTAGCCCTGTTCCTCCAGCCTTCAGGGAAATCAGGAACAGTTCAGCTTCGCCCTCATTAAATCTGCGGCACATCTCAACACGGCTCTGTGCAGGGTCTGACCATCCAAGTAGAACAGATTTCTTCCCTGTGCTGCGAGCGTCTGCCGAATCAGGTTCAACATGCTCGCAAATTGGGAGAAGATGAGAATTCGTTTCCCTGCAGCCAAACAATCCTCAACCGTTTCCAGCAGCTGTTCCATTTTCCCGGAATCGCCTTGATACCCTTCAACAAAGAGGGCCGGATGACAACACAACTGACGCAAGCGGGTGATGCCTGCCAGAATTTTGATACGGTTCTTCTGGAATCCGTTATCCTCCATGTCCTTCGATGCTTCATCCTGAAGCTGGGAGAGGTATGCGGCGTACAGTTTCTTCTGTTCAACCGTGAGCTCTGAGCGCTGTACTGTTTCAATTCGATCAGGTAATTCTTCCAGCACATCCTTCTTCAAGCGGCGCAGAATAAACGGACGCACCATCCGCGAGATCCGTTCCGGAGGAAGGTCGCGGAATCTTCTGTAACTTGGAAACAACCCTGGGAATACGGCTTCAAAAATAGACCATAATTCATCCAGCGAGTTCTCTACAGGCGTTCCTGTGAGTGCAAAACGACGCGGCGCCTGAATTTGTTTCACTGCCTGCGCGGTCTGGGAAGAAGCATTTTTGATTGCCTGAGCTTCATCCAGAATGAGCGTATGGAAGGTTCGGCCCAGGTAGGTGTCCAAATCCCGTCGCAACAGAGGATACGACGTCACAATTACATCTGCCTCATCCATGCCAGAAAGCATATTGGCTCGCTCTTCTTTCTGACCTGCGGCAATCAGTACGTTCAGATGCGGGGCGAACCGCGCAAACTCATTAGCCCAGTTGTAAGTCAGCGAGGCAGGCGCAACGACGAGTACCGGGGATGAATAACCCTCGTTCGGATTGTCAGTCCATCCTGCTGCATCGTGGACCATAAGCTATCCGTATTCTCTGAACCCATCTTATCCAATGGGAGCCCAGTTTCGGGATCGATGTCGGAATTCGCCAACGTTTCACTGCCTCGTAATGCTCCGCTCTCCCGGTATTTATCAACGCCCGTATGTTCCATATTGTACTCGGGCTTCTCCTGAAGCACTGCTGTGATATAGGCGATACTTTGCAACGTTTTGCCAAGTCCCATATCATCCGCCAGAATGCCGCCAAAACGATAATAAGCGAGGGTACGCAGCCACTGGTATCCGCTATTCTGATAATCCCGCAGGATGGGGGTCAGAGATCCCGGCAATGCAAAATCCATCCGTTCGGGATCACGCAGATCATCAAGGAAACGTTTAAGGGAGCCTCCCCACTTCACATGACCGGAGACTTCATCCCTGCCCGGCAATTGCAACGCCCGAACAGCTGGCAGCCGGATATGGCTGCTCTTGATGTCACCTGCTCCCAGTCCGAGTGAATCGGCCATGTGAGCGAAGCTATCTGCACCTTCATTTTCAAGTGAGAGAAAGACACCGCTCTTGAGACGGAAATATGGTTTCTTTTCCACAATGCGACGCATGAGTTCCTGAAGCTCCTGCTCGTCCACACCTTCCATCTCGAATGAAATCTCCAGCCAGTCCAATCCTCTTCCCAAATCTGCTCGTACTTTCGGCGGTGTTGGATAGGATTGCACCATCGCCTTCACGGCGTTCGGCATGTAGATGTCTACCTGTTTCTCAAGTTCAGGCACCAGATGATACATGACATCATAGATGGCATCTTCCCGTTCACTAGCCCAGACACTACCATCCCTTTCGAGAAAGGATCGATCAAGCCGTTCAATCAGATTCCGCTCTTTGTATCGGTCACGCACCAAAATAACCTTTTTTCTTCTTCGTCTATTAAATACTCTGCAAGCGGATTAATAACCATGACCTCATAGTCGAATTCCAGACGCGCTGTAATACGTTCACGATAGAAGTCAATGTACAGCTTCGGTGAAAGTTCCGGTTCCGCGATCTGTTCACGCACCTGCGAATCAATGGACAAATGCCCAAGCGTACGCAGTTCTGGCACGACATGCTGTACAAACTCATCCACCTGCTGAGTCGAAATATCAATGCTTTCCTTGATTCCATATGAAGTGAGTGCCCCACTCAAGTCCTCCAGACTTCGCATCTGCATCGGCTCCAACATATGTAACTGTCCTTCTACCACAGCGGCATCATATGCAGGGAGAAGGATCAGCTCACGCAGTCCGGAAATTTCAAGCTGATATCCTTCATTCGCTCCCTGGGCGATCCGGTAAAATAAAGGAAGTACCCCTCACCCAGTGTGAGTGGTCCATTGGCAAATCCCGTGCCCTCCATTCGGCTGTCAGCCTGTAGCAGCAATTCCAGCAATGGCTTCCATACGAGCGGAGCAATCAATATATCCCGTCCGTCCGAAGCTCCCAGATAACCGGAAATGGATTCGCGGTATGCCTCTTCACTTTGCCTCATTCGAATGAGCATCGAGAGAATCGCCTGATCCTGCGGATTGAACACATGCATCAGTGGATCATAGTGGAACAGCTTGGTAAATGACATGGGCTCGCCCTTTTCGATGCAGTTCAGGAATTGTTTCACTTTCTGCACCACATACAGACGTTTGTTACCCACTTTCAATTCAAGAGCTAGTTTCCCGCCACCCTTGTGAACTTGTATCAGCTTGAGTATAAACTGAATCTGCAACTCTTCCCGCAAGGAGGATCGGCTGACAGCAGCGGTGTATTTACGGTCATTTCCATGCAGCGTTCTCCGATCCTTGGCAAACATGGACAGAATCTGATCCGCCGTACGGTAAGAAGGTTTATCTGCCGAGCGCCCCCACCCCGAAGATGAGCTTGGACGACCTGCCTGGGCAAAATGAACCGGAGGACGCTTTGGAGCATCATTCAGTTGCTCTCGTTGTGAAGCAGATTGGGGGCGCTCCCACATGCTCTCTTCGACCAGTGTCCCGACCCTGGACTTGGAACCTGAGCTGAAACCAGTTCCTTGGCCTGTAGCAGGTTGAGAAGGCTTCCCAGAGGCAATCGTGGCATTACGCTCCTGCTGCTCACCCCATTCGTGAATAGCCAACAGGACAGCAGCGACATGTTTGCAATAGTCATAATGTCTGCCGTCACCCGGACAACTGCAGCCTGCCACAACCTCACCTGATCCATCTATATCCACCGTCACCTGATAGCGCTCCGATCCACGTACCTGTGCTTCATAATGAAGCTGATCCTCACTAACCACCAGATTAGTCACCCTGCCGGATTGGTTATAATCTTCTCCGCGCTTGAATGCCGTGACCCCGCACAGCAATTTGATATCCATAATTGTGAATGGCGCCACGCTTCTTCGCCTCCTGTGTCATGATGTAAAAAAACCCCAAGAGCTCCTTAAAGCAGAGATTGGGGTTGCTTCATGCTTGATTGTAAATGTTGATGTAAAATACAATCTGTTTATTTCACCAATTGACCACGTGTAACGCCCAGTTGGTTTGTTGCTTTAAGTGTTTTCCAAACTTGTGTACCACTGATCTCGCCGCGCAGTGCACGGTTGTACAGATCAATTACTTCGCGTACCTGCTCTGGTGTCTCTTCCAAGAACTCCACACGGTAACGGGATACACCCAGATCCATAAAGTTGGTCAGATACTCGGCACCTGACTGCTCCACTGCGTTGTATACCGTATTACGGCAGCCTTCATCCACACGCACCGGGTGGGACATGCCGATCCGGTCTTGCAGTGATGCACGCTGTTCCTCACAAGGACGGCCACAGTTCGTGAAGTCCGTTCCTTCACTCATGAACGTACAATACACACAGTGCTCCGTGTGGAACATCGGCAGATGCTGATGGATAACCACTTCGGTCTGACTTGTACGGGAGTGGCCCAGCAAATCAACCATTTGTTGAATGTTCAGGTCATAGGATGGGGTAATCCAGTCACATCCGGCTTCCAAGAACAATTCTACTGCTTTGTGATTGGCGATGTTCAATGAGAAGTCGCCGATCAGTTCCGGGTGCTTCGCATCCGGGTTTTCCATCCGGTGGCGAAGGTAGAAGTACAGTGCGCCTGTATTACGCACCAATACCGCATCCGGCTTCAGACGCAGGATGTTATTATGATATCCGTTCTCCCCAGGCATGTGAATACGCGGTGTTGCCAGCGCGATCTTGCGACCAGCGGCATGTACAGCTTCCACGGCTGCTGGGAACTGCTTGATAAACTCGAAGTCGGCATAGATCATGCCGATCCCCGCTTCAATCGCTGCCTCCACTTGTGGCAGGCTGCGACAGAGCGCGGTCAACTCCGCTTGACCGCGAGCGACTGGCGATGCCGGTTTAACCGAATCGCCGTATACATCTACCGCCCGTTTCACATATACGGGTGGTTTAGGACGTTCGCCCGCGAGTTGTTCTACTGCCTGACGGCGAATGTTATTCAACTCGCGCATCGGGATGATGACGTCACCATGCAGGTTGACGTCCATTCCTTCCAACTGGAATACGGTGCCTCCCAGACGTCCGAACTGCTCTTCGAGCAATTCATGTGTCATTGGACGCTTCTGCGCGATGTCCAGTTCCATCTCGGAATCAATCCGGACGGTTGTGCCCTTCTGTACGTCTGTCCACCACGTGCTAAGCGGCTGCCCTGGGCTGCCGATAACTTTTACTTTTACCGGGAATACGCGGTAAGGCTTCTCGGTCTCGAAGCTTTGACGCAGACGTTTGTCCAACGCAGGGTCATTCGTTTTCCAGACTTTGTCGCCAACTTTCACGCGGCGCAGATCCACGTCACTGCGGCCTGGCACAACGTCAACGATCCAGCCCTCTTCGGCTTCGCCTTCGAGTTTTACGCCTTTGCGACGTACATCGTATACCCGTCCGCCTTCTTCCTTCTGAGTCGGGTCTCCAGCGTCAAATACAATCCCGTCTCCACGTTTCACAGGTGCATCCAGCTTCAGGACCACACCATCACGCAACACTTGATCTACACGACCAAGATAGACACCACGGCTTTTCGGGAATGTTCCATCGACCAATTCTTTGTTGTTTGTACCGCTGAGGAAACCATGCGTGAATCCACGGGAGAAGCTTTGCTGCAATTCGCGAACTTCTTCCTTACTTGGCGGTGTGTTATCTCCATCAAAATAACGGTCAATCGCTTTACGATATTTGCTTACTACGTTTGCTACGTATTCTGGCGTTTTGAGACGTCCTTCAATTTTGAAAGAAGTTACTCCTGCTTCGATCAGTTCCGGCATCAGATCAATCGCTGCCAGATCCTTCGGAGACAACAGATAAGCTACATCACCCATCGGTTTGTGCACCCCATCCACCATCAGATCGTATGGAAGACGACAAGCTTGTGCGCACTCTCCACGGTTCGCGGAACGCCCTCCCCACATTTCGGAAGTCAAACATTGCCCCGAGTAGGATACACACAATGCACCGTGAACAAATACTTCCATTGGAAGCTTCGCCTGTTCCCCAATCTTCTGGATCTGCTTCAGGTTGTTCTCCCGTCCCAGAACGACACGTTCCATATCAAACGGCTTCGTAAACTCAACCGCTTCCGGTGACGTAATCGTCATCTGTGTTGAACCGTGAATCGGGAAATCCGGTGAGATCTCGCGAATCATCTTCACCAAACCCAAATCCTGAACAATTACAGCGTCCACACCTGCATCGACACAAGCGTCAATCAGTTCTTTGGCATCCGTCAATTCATTTTCAAAAATCAATATATTAAAGGTCAGAAAACCTTTTACGCCATAACTGTGCAAAAACGCCATAATCTCCGGCAGCTCGTCCATGCGGAAATTGTTCGCCCGTGCCCGTGCATTAAACTTTTCGACTCCGAAGAAAATTGCATCTGCGCCATTGGCTACCGCCGAACGCATACAATCCCAGTCACCAGCCGGTGCCAGAAGTTCAACGTC
Source organism: Paenibacillus sp. OVF10 (assembly GCA_022836915.1). GTDB lineage: Bacteria > Bacillota > Bacilli > Paenibacillales > Paenibacillaceae > Paenibacillus. The sequence goes on from CP094668.1 coordinate 7,078,777, forward strand.
TTCTCTTCGTATTGTTGCTGTTTTCATGTAGATCCTCCCCATAACCGGCTATCCGCCGGATTTCATCCCTATATCCTTAAACGCCTGAACATCCTAAGCTTAAAACTGCACCTTATCGGGTACACCTGCAATGTCACGGTATTACAATATCTATCTATTATGTCTGTATTGCCTGAACTCCAAGCTTACAGTCATTCATATTCATCAGATCAGTAGTCATAACTCCTGAACTAGTATAGTGTACCACTTCTGCACCGACTCTTCTACGTTTTCCTGAAAAAACCGTTTACCATTTTCATTTCCATTAAGATTTACACTAGACACTTCGATTGCAGTACCAGTGTAAATATTTTAATTTATCTTATACGGGAAACAAATAAGCCGGAAGGTCTCTGACCCTCCGGCTTGCATCACTATTATTTAATAAAAGTAAATGAGTTCACTGCTTTTTCCAAGGCTGCCTCCTGAACTTCTGTCTTGTTGGCATCATTCAGCCCACTTGTGATCGTATAGGTTGTTCCGTCCTTTTCAAACACGATCTGGCGACCCGCATATGGCACGCCTTTGTCCAGCTCATGATACGTGAAGGAAAATGCAGGCACACCCGCAAACGTCAGCTCCTCACTGCCAAGCAACTTGAAGTTCTTACGGGTTTTGGTGGCTTCGGCATAAGCTTCTCTCAGTTGGCTGACCGTCATCTCGATCGACTTGTCTTCACTCGCCGCAATGGAGAATTCTCCGCCCGTGAAGGTGTACACCACAGGTGAATATTCGAATCGATCACTATACGGCGTCCAGTAACGCGGAATATCTACACTGTATTTATAACGTTTGGACGTACGTGTAAGTGTCTTCGCTTTGTCTGTCAAATAAGGATCTTCATCCAGTTGACCAAAATTATCGGCAACCGTATCAAAATCAATCTCCACACTCTTCATGATTCGTTCAAACCACGCCCGATCTGCAATCTGCTCCTCAGGGAACGTATACTCTGCATAATACCGATACCCATTCTTCTGCAAAAGAACATCGAACTCGGTCTGCCAGCCCCCGCCAAAGTTATAACGGAATTCATTCACCTCGGCAGTTTCTCCCGAGATATCCATCGTATATGAACCAATTGGCTCGTAACTCTCTGGTGTAAATGTCTCGCGCATCCACTTATCCAGTTGGCCGCTCCAGTCTTTTACCGTTGTACCTGCTTTCGCCGAAGTGACACGCCATTGCAGATACGCACCATCCTTGGCTTCATAGATCATCTGATTGTTATCCATCGACCAGCCGGCAGGTATCTTCAATTCAATACCATAGTCATCGTTCCATGCGGAGCGCATGCCGTTATCTACGGTGGACAGATCCTTGATCGTTCGATCCGATTCCGCATAGGTTGGCTGGAATGAATTGAGCAGCGCTGCACGTTTGCCCAGATCTTTATAATTCAGGGCTTCGTAATCTGCGAGGTACACATCATATTGACGACCTTCGCTCAGATACTGCCGCATCTCCCATAACATGCCGTCTACATCTTTCACGATAATCCGTGCATAAGGCGTTTTGCCTTTCGACACCGCTTCACGATCCAGCACCGTATCTCCCGATTGTTTGGCCTCCTGGACAAGTTGCTGCAACAAATCATCCGCATCCAGAGCCACATCCTGATCGCTGACATACACTTCAAGATAATAACTGTTGTCCGCAGCGCCAAAAGTCATCATGCGCTCCTGCTCACCGGTCTGGAAAACCATAAGGTCTGCCGGGTAGTTAATGGACCAACCGTAAAAACTGTTGCCGATTCTGGTTTTGCCTTCATCCGGATGAATGCCATCCTCGTCATCCACCGAATCATCCGTTTGCAACAGACGAATCACCATTTCTCCGGAGCTGGTTGGAGCTAGCGTCGCTCCGATACCGGCAGCAACCGGACGAAGTGGAACCATAAGTACGCCATTCACCATTTTGGGAGCGGCACCCATCTCATGTTTTACACCATCCACCCAGGCAATTGAACTGCCAATCGTTAGAGTCACAGTGTGCGGGCCTTCCTTGATTTTGACAACATCATTTTTCTCCAGCCGGATTTCACTGCCAAATGCTTTCTTGAACACACCTACAGGCACCATCGTAACACCCTTGAACTTGTAAGGTTTGGCTATGGCCTGCTTATCGCCGTTAATGTAGGCGCTCGTGCTCCCCGCTTTGACTCGTAGTTCACTTGTCGTCAGATCAGATGCCCATACAGGTAATGCCGCGCCAATGGTCAGCATCCCGGTTAATACACCTGTGCTTAGCACACGTATCCATGACTTTTTCATTCCGTTCTTTCGTCCTCTCTCCATCCGGGCTGATCGCCGGGCTTTATTGTTCTTCATCTGCAAGGAACGCTTCATCTTCCTCATCTACGATGTCTGCGCGATCAGCAAGCACCAACGTGCGGGTGACAATATCGCCATCCGTTTGCATCAACAGCTTTACCTTTTGTCCAGGCAGATACTTTTTGAGCAACTCATTGATATCCACTACTGAAGAGACACGTGTGCCCGCGACACTGTAAAGGACATCGCCCTCTTTGATTTTGGCTTTCTTGGCTTCAGGAGACAGTACGCCCGTAATTGTTAAGGGATCATCTGTAGGCAGGCCCACAATCGCAGACCAGCTTTCTTCAAGTTGTAGCCCCAGACTTGCACGTTTTATTTTGCCATATTTAAAAAACTGATCGATGATATATTGAACGGTATCCACTGGAATCGAAAATCCCAAACTTTCTACGCCGACCGCAGAAAATTTCATGGAATTGATACCAACCACTTCACCCTTCAGGTTGACCAGCGGTCCTCCGCTATTTCCAGGGTTAATGGCCGTGTCAGTTTGAATCAACCGGTAGGTCGCCTCAACACCACGATTCAAGCCGCTAATTACCCCTACGGTTGCCGAGTTGCGCAAAGAAAAGGAAATCGGCGTACCCAAGGCAATCACCGTTTCTCCAACAGTAGTTTGTGAAGCTTTGGCAAAGCTCGCCGGTTTGAGTGATTTGGTATTGATTTTGATTAGCGCCAGATCACTGAGTGCATCACTGTATGTTTTCGTAATTTTGTATGTATTGCCATCCGTCGTTACGACCACGGGGTTCGTTAATCCGTCGACCACATGAGCATTCGTTACAATCCATCCGTTCGACCGGATAATGACACCTGTACCATGTGCAAGATTATAACGATCGTCTGATGTTGCACCTTCCTGCATTTCGGTAGATTTCCCAATAATGCCTACGACCGAAGGAGATACCTTTTCGATCACTTTGGGAATGGCTTCACTTCCCTTGTACGTGTATGTTCCTGATTTGGCATCATATTGTCCACTTCCACCAACTGCCTTGAGCAGATCCTTGGTGTTCACATAGACTTGACCGTCTACCACTTTCGCTTGCATCGCCGCTTTGGATTCAGCCGCGCCAGCCGTTGCCGCCACACTAATCGAGAGTACAGCAGCCATCAGTATGGCTATCCCCTTTTACCCAACACGCTCATATTCTCACCTGACCCTCTCTATACATCCTTCTTGCGCGACTCGACATCGGATTCATCGCTGAATCTATTCTCTCTTTCTCTCATCTGCAATTCCGGTATCCCTCAATGTATCATACAGAATCTGGATATACAATTGTTTTAAGTCCTATTTTAGTAGAGAAGGTAGAATCTTATTCAGTCGCTCGATATAAATGAAAAAAACACCCTCCATGTCTCTCCGGAAAGTGTTCGTCTGTACCTCTTTTGGCTTAAATTACATTTAACGGTATTCCTACTGAGCAAACCAACCTGTTATCATCGCATAGTCTGTCATCAGAAATACCAGTAGGCTGACTACTGCAAATCCGATCGCAAACAGATTTTTCTTCGGTGCCCGAAGAAGCCGAACAACTCCGATGAAAATCAGGATCGTAAATAAGATGACAAAAATATCAAATGCATTAAAATTCGATGTACTCGCCGTGGCAGCTTCTGCAAACAGCATGGATAGACAGACCTCCTTACCATAGTTGAACAGCTAACGCATACCCTAATATCTTCCTCTATGTTATCTGTACCCCGCTTGTAATGCAAGCCCTATCATCCATAAAAATGAAAAAAAGCCAATTTGGCCGAATATTCCTGTATTGCTCGTCATCATGCATATGTAAACACTTTCACGAAATAACTATAGTCCGAAGAAAAACGGTGCATAATTCAAAATTAAAAAGCCCTTCTTCTCGGAAGCAGAGCACATCAGATCGTAATCCAACGTCTCAACCTTTTCGAAAAGAAGGGCCAATAATGCCACTTCATAGGATATAACTAATGGTTAGCTGACCTTAGTCCACCAATTGCAGTGCCTTGCTCCGCTCGGTATCCCGCTCCAGAACCGGCTTCAAGTACTTGCCTGTGTAGGAAGCTTCCACTTTGATGATATCCTCAGGGGTTCCGGTTGCAACAATGGTTCCTCCACCACTACCGCCTTCCGGCCCCAGATCAACAACATAGTCTGCTGTTTTGATAACATCCAAGTTATGCTCAATCACCAACACCGATTCCCCGGAATCAACCAGACGGTGCAATACGTTCAGCAAACGGTCGATATCATCGACATGCAAACCGGTAGTCGGTTCATCGAGGATGTAGATGGTTTTCCCTGTACTGCGGCGATACAGCTCGGAAGCAAGCTTCACCCGCTGGGCTTCACCACCAGACAATGTAGTTGCAGGTTGTCCCAGATTGATATAACCCAGGCCCACATCCATCAGCGTCTGCATTTTGCGATGGATCTTCGGAATGTTCTCGAAGAATTGGGTTGCATCTTCAACCGTCATTTCCAGCACATCGGAAATATTTCTGTTTTTATATTTCACTTCAAGCGTTTCCCGGTTGTATCGTTTGCCTTTGCAGACTTCACAAGGAACATAAACGTCCGGCAAGAAGTGCATCTCGATTTTGATAATACCGTCTCCACGGCAGGCTTCACAACGTCCACCTTTGATATTAAAGCTGAACCGGCCTTTCTTGTATCCACGTACTTTGGCTTCATTCGTCTGAGCAAAAAGATCCCGGATATCATCAAAGACACCGGTATACGTAGCCGGGTTGGAACGTGGTGTCCGCCCGATTGGTGATTGGTCAATATCGATAACTTTATCGATATGCTCCAAACCACGAATTTCTTTATGTTGACCCGGACGTACCCGAGCACGGTTCAGATCACGAGCCAGCGTTTTGTAGAGGATCTCATTAATCAATGTGGATTTACCTGATCCGGACACGCCCGTTACCGCAGTAAATACACCCACTGGAATCTTCACGTTCAGATTCTTCAGGTTATTTTCTTTGGCTCCACGTACTTCCAACCAACGGTCTCCCACACTTCTACGTTCTGTACGAATCGGAATGAACTTGCGTCCACTCAGATATTGACCGGTTAAGGAGTTCTCATCGTTCATGATCTCTTCCGGTGTACCCTGTGACATAATGGTACCTCCGTGGATACCTGCACCTGGGCCAATATCAATAATATAGTCGGCAGCCATCATCGTATCTTCATCATGTTCAACCACGATCAAGGTGTTACCAATGTCTCGCATATGCGCAAGTGTTGAGATCAGACGGTCATTATCCCGTTGATGCAGACCGATACTTGGCTCATCGAGAATATACAGTACACCCATCAGGCTGGAACCGATCTGTGTAGCCAGTCTGATCCGTTGAGCTTCCCCACCAGACAATGTTCCGGCAGCACGACTCAGTGTAAGGTAATCCAGACCAACATTCACCAGGAATCCGAGACGGCTGTTGATTTCTTTCAAAATCAGTTTGGCAATCGTCTGCTCCTTCTCCGTCAATTCCAATGTATCGAAGAATCGGCCAGCTTCACCAATGGACAAACTAGTCACATAGGCCATGTTGTGATCATTAATCGTAACCGCAAGACTTTCGCGTTTCAGACGCTGACCTTTACATGTACCACAAGGTTTCGCACTCATGTAACCCTCAATAAATTCACGGATACCTTCAGATGCTGTATCACGATAACGACGCTCCAAGTTATTCACGATACCTTCAAAGGTAACCAGTGCTTCCTTCCGTTGTCCAAAATCATTCTCATAGCGGAAACGGATTTTCTCCGTACCTGTACCCTGCAACAACTTGTTCATCTGCTCAGCTGGCAGATCTTCGACAGGTACATTTTGGGGAATGTTGAAGTGCTCACATACTGACTTCAGGAACTGCGGATAATAGGTGGACGTTCCACCTGTCCAAGCATCAAAAGCACCATCTTCTATCGTCTTGCTGCGATCCGGTACGAGCAGATCAGGGTCAACAATCATTTTGACACCTAACCCATCACAATCCGGGCAAGCACCGAACGGACTGTTAAATGAGAACATCCGTGGTGCAAGCTCTTCAATACTGAATCCACACACCGGGCAGGCAAAGTTGGAACTGAATCGCAGCTCTTCTTCACCCATAATGTCCACCAGGAGTTGTCCACCGGACAAATTAAGTGCTGTTTCAATAGAGTCGGCCAGACGCGCCTGTACATCATCTTTAACAACGATCCGGTCAACAACGACTTCAATCGTATGCTTTTTATTTTTCTCCAATTGAATATCTTCTGACAGGTCACGCAGTTCCCCGTTCACCCGCACACGGACAAAGCCCTGCTTGGACACATCAGCAAATACACTTTTATGCTCGCCCTTACGGCCCGAGATAATGGGTGCCAAAATCTGCAACCGGGTACGCTCTGGGTATTGCATAATACGGTCAACCATTTGTTCTACCGTTTGGGAGCTGATCTCTACGCCGTGGTCTGGACAATGTGGATGGCCCACACGTGCAAATAACAAACGCAGATAATCATAAATTTCGGTCACGGTTCCTACTGTGGAACGTGGGTTACGACTTGTTGTTTTCTGATCTATTGAAATGGCAGGAGATAATCCTTCAATGGAATCCACATCCGGTTTCTCCATCTGTCCCAGAAACTGTCGTGCGTAAGCTGACAATGATTCGACATAACGTCGCTGTCCTTCGGCATATATGGTGTCAAAAGCCAGCGAGGACTTGCCTGAGCCACTCAGGCCGGTCAATACCACAAAGCGGTCACGTGGGATGGTAATGTCGATATTTTTCAGGTTATGCGCTCGTGCGCCTTTAATGACAATGTTATCGCTCGCCAATAGTATTCATCCTCTCAAATTTACTAATCCAACCTTTTAAAGGCTTTTCGATCCCTCCCAAACCCTCCCTTCCAAGGGAGGGCCCCAGAGGGCGCAGCCCTCTGGACACCCGAAACAAGCGGTGCAACGGTGAGGGGTCGGGTCTTGCTATGTGAAGGGTTGTCGTGTGCCCGCGGCTCCGTATAAAGTTCCGGCTCATTGCCGGAACCTTATACGGCCGCTCTACTGCGAGAGTGACGCTCTCAGCTTCGCCTTGATCGCGACAGGTCGCCATTGCCTTTGGCTCGGCTCCAAGGTCAAGAGCGGGACGCTCTCGGCTTCGTCTTGATCGCGGCAGGTCGCCATTGCCTTTGGCTCGGCTCCAAGGTCAAGAGCGGGACGCTCTCGGCTTCGCCTTGGTCGCGACAAGGTCGCCATTGCCTTTGGCTCGGCTCCAAGGTCAAGAGCGGGACGCTCTCGGCTTTGCCTTGATCGCGGCAGGTCGCCATTGCCTTTGGCTCGGCTCCAAGGTCAAGAGCGGGACGCTCTCAGCTTCGCCTTGATCGCGACAGGTCGCCATTGCCTTTGGCTCGGCTCCAAGGTCAAGAGCGGGACGCTCTCGGCTTCGCCCTGGTCGCGGCAAGGTCGCCATTGCCTTTGGCTCGGCTCCGAGGTCAACACCGGGGCGCTCTTGACTCTCAGGGGGACACGACTCCCGATTGCTTTCCTATAAACCTTTTAACCAATTTCAACATTTCTATCAGTATAGACCCGAATTCAAAATTTCAACATCTCTTATTATCGGTAGATATCAACGATTTCCTTACTCAACAAGAGAACGGCCAATTGGCCGTTCTCTTGTTACAGATCCATCTTAACTGGAGCATATGAGTAAGCAGTATCTTATTCAGCGCGAAGTTCCAGCAACGCATCGCGAAGCTCGGCAGCACGCTCAAACTGCAGGTTTTTGGCTGCATCTTTCATCTCTACCTCTAGGCGCTGAATAAGCGCCTGACGATCTTTCTTCGACATCTTCTCGGCAGCGCCTGTAAGATAGTCTTTCTTGGATTCGGCAACTTTGGTTGCCTCAATCACATCACGCACTTTTTTGCGAATCGTCTGTGGTGTAATTCCATGTTTCTCGTTGTACTCGATCTGGATTGCACGACGACGTTCTGTTTCCTTTATCGCTTTATCCATCGAATCCGTCACTTTGTCGCCGTATAGAATAACGCGACCCTCGCTGTTCCGTGCTGCACGACCAATCGTTTGAATCAGTGAGCGTTCGGAACGCAGGAATCCTTCCTTATCGGCATCCAGTATAGCTACGAGGGATACTTCGGGCAGATCGAGACCTTCCCGGAGCAAGTTGATTCCGATTAGGACATGGAAAACGCCCAACCTTAAATCACGTAAAATCGCCATCCGTTCCAACGTCTTGATCTCGGAGTGCAGATAACGAACCTTGATTCCAACTTCCTTCAGATAATCCGTCAGATCCTCGGACATCTTCTTCGTTAATGTTGTAATCAACACACGCTCGTCTTTGGCAATCCGGTCGTTAATCTCACCGATCAAGTCATCGATCTGTCCTTTCGTTGGACGCAGTTCAATGATTGGATCAAGCAGTCCGGTTGGACGGATAATCTGTTGCACCATCGTATCGGTATGCTCAATCTCATAAGGGCCCGGTGTGGCCGATACATAAATAATCTGATCCATCTTGCCTTCGAACTCTTCGAATTTGAGCGGACGATTATCCAGCGCTGACGGCAGTCGGAAACCATGTTCAACCAATACCGTCTTCCGCGCTTGGTCACCATTGTACATCGCACGGATCTGTGGCAGAGTCACGTGAGACTCATCGACCACGATCAACATGTCATCCGGAAAGTAATCCATCAGTGTGTATGGGGTATCGCCGCGTTCGCGGAAAGTCAGTGGACCGGAATAGTTCTCAATCCCCGAACAGAATCCAACTTCCTTCATCATCTCGATATCATACCGTGTGCGCTGCTCCAGTCGCTGAGCCTCCAACAGTTTCCCCTGTTCACGCAACACTTCAAGACGCTCCTCCAGTTCACGCTCAATGTTCACCAGCGCAACCTTCATCGCCTCTTCTTGTGTTACGAAGTGAGACGCCGGGAAGATGGCAATATGTTCACGTTCACCAATCAGTTCTCCGGTTAACACATCAATCTCCGTAATTTTCTCGATCTCATCACCAAACAATTCAACCCGAATTGCATGTTCGCCCTTGGAGGCAGGGAAAATCTCAACAACATCCCCACGAACACGGAACGTACCCCGCACAAAGTTAATATCGTTACGCTGATACTGGATCTCTACCAGACGGGACAAAATCTGATTGCGCGGTTTCTCCATGCCTACCCGAAGTGACAACAGCATGCTTGAATACGAGTGCGGTGAACCCAAACCATAAATGCAGGATACACTCGCTACAATGATGACGTCCCTGCGTTCAAACAACGAACTTGTCGCTGCGTGCCGCAGTTTGTCGATCTCTTCATTAATACTTGAATCCTTCTCGATATACGTATCGGAGGACGGGATATATGCTTCTGGCTGAAAGTAATCATAATAACTGACGAAATACTCAACCATGTTATTAGGGAAAAAATCTTTGAACTCACTTGCAAGCTGCGCTGCCAACGTTTTGTTGTGTGCAATAATCAGCGTTGGACGTTGCAGTTGGGCTATCGTCTGGGCTATCGTAAACGTCTTACCCGTACCCGTTGCACCCAGCAGTGTCTGGTACCTCTTCCTCCTGAACACCCTTCACCAATTCTTTAATGGCTGCCGGCTGATCACCTTGGGAGAAAACTCTGACTCGATTTCGAACGTTTTGTCGCTCATTATAATATCGCTCATTGCCGTATCTCACCCTATCGTCTAAAATAATAGTCACTATATATTGTCGAAGTTCCCCGAATTTTCATATGGGAAAACTTATAGTAATAGGAATATTTGTTCCCGTTTAATTATACCTCGTTCGTTTTAGTGATGCAAACGTGAAATGAAGATAGGAGTGGGTTAATTTATGGATATTGCGACACTTATCGGTATTATTGCCGGAATTGCCGCAGTCATTAGCGGTTTTTTGTGGGAAGGCGGCCAATTGTCCGGTCTCCTGCAAAAAACGGCTGCTTTAATTGTATTCGGTGGAACGATTGCTGCTGTGGTTGCCAGTTTCCCGGCGCATCGCCTTCGTACGATTCCAGCTGCCCTGCGTATGGCTTTTGGACGTAACAACAATGAATCAGGCTTATGGGTCGAAGAACTGGTGGAGATGTCTTCAATCGCACGCCGCTCAGGTGTACTTGCATTGGAACGCAAGGTTATGGATCATCCGCATCCATTTTTACAAGACGGAATTCAGATGGTTGTTGATGGTACCGATCAGGATGTGGTTCGCCAGATCCTGGAGATGGAGATTGACTCCATTGAACAAAAACATGAGGGTTATGCCAAAATATTCGAATCCGCTGGTGGTTACGCCCCAACCATGGGAATCATCGGAACCGTGATGGGACTTATTCAGGTACTTGGCAGTTTAACCGATCCAACCGGACTCGGACCTGCCATTGCTGTTGCCTTTACCGCAACCCTGTATGGGGTCGCCAGTGCCAATCTTATCTTTTTGCCCATTGCCTCCAAGATCAAATCGAGAGGTGCCGACGAAGTGCAGACCATGGAAATGCTTCTCGAAGGTGTACTTGCCATTCAGAACGGTGAGAATCCCCAGCTTGTACGCAAAAGACTGGAGTCTTTCACCCTCACGCATCGTCAGCATATACGCCCCCTAGCAAAGGAGGGATTGGATGAGTCGGCGCAGTAAACGGCGCGGAAAACGTGAAACTATCGATCATCGGGATCGCTGGATGATTACTTATGCCGATCTCATAACCCTGCTTTTGATCTTTTTTGTCATCATGTATGCCATGAGCAATCTGGATTCCGGTAAATATGACGTCGTTACTCAATCATTACAAAATACATTTAATGCATCCGACTCTATCCTTGAGCTTGGTGAGGGTCTCGGGGAGAAACCCGGTCAAACGATTACAGAGACTCCACCATCCGGAATTCAAGGTGAAGATTCTTCAAAAGGCGAAGGAAACCCTTCCGATTCCGGAACTGCAACGCCAGATGATGATGACAAGCCCCTCACAGAACGGGAAGAACAGTTCAGATCACAGGAGCAGGAATTGCAAAATCTGTTCAATGTGATTACCCAATATATCGAGGATAATAAACTGGAAAATCAGATTTTTGTTGCGGACAAGCCACAGGGCCTATCCATTACCCTCAGTGACCGCTTCCTGTTTGATCAGGGCCAGGCCGCTCTAAAGGACGGTGCAGCACCAACGCTCAGTAAACTTGCCAGCCTGTTTCGGGATCTGAATACCGTTGTCAGCATCGAAGGACATACGGACAATATTCCGGTCGGGGCCAACTCCACGTACAAAGACAACTGGGAACTTTCCGGGGAACGTGCACTGTCTGTATTACGATTTTTTCTGGATACAGAGAAACTTAACCCGGACGGCTTCCAGTATGCCGGATATGCGGATACGCGCCCAACGGGTGACAACACCACAGCCGCCGGAAGACAAAAGAACCGTCGGGTTGAAATAACGGTCCTTCGTCAACTCCAACCTTAATCATCAATATCTCACATAATGCATCATTCCTTATGCAAAGAAAGCACGCTCTAACTGAATTCAATTCAGCAGAGCGTGCTTTCTTTATGTCGTATTACCTTATGCCTCTACTCCTGGCTGGCTAGGGCGTAGAATCGCAGAGCCTACGGTCAGTAAAATAGCAGCCATGCCAAACAAAATCAATAGTGGCAATGTGATATCCGACAATGTACCGCCAGCAGAGATCGTTTCCACCGCCTGAATCGCCCATTTCTGTGGAACGAAGTTGGCGAGCTTTTGCATATAATCCGGCATCAACGAGATCGGCCAGAAACAACCACCTATCATGCAGGTTGGCATAATGACAAGTGAATTCAGCATGTTGGCATTTTTGGGATTACGGATTAATCCTGCCACGGTACTTGCGATCCCCATGGAGACCAGCATAAATGCGGCCAAGATGATGAAATGAATGCCAAAAGGAATACCGGCATCATAATGCAGCAACCACCTGCTGACTCCCAAAACCAGAACAATCTGAATCATACCAATGACAAAGCTGCCGAGGAAATTACCAAGCGCAATCTCATATGCACGGACGGGTGCCGTATATACTCTGGCCATCGTACGTTTCCTGCGATCTTCCATTATCACAGCCACTGCACTAGTCAGCAGCCCCATCATAAACATAATTGTAAATCCAGTCACATTGTTCAGGCCTGGCTTGGGATAGATCTGCAGATCGGTGACTTCACCAGCAACCTGATGTTTTCCTATCTCCTGTAAAAGCTGTTCAAATGGCTTATGTGTACTCGATAGTATGTCAGTCTCACTTGAAACAGGACCTGCGGCCACCTTAACAGCTGAAGCAGATTGTTGCAATCCGCTCGTCAAACCTTCAACTGCTGCTCGTAGGGTATAGGAACTTTCACTTATACGCAGTTCCACCAATTGAATTTCGGTTGGCTTTCCTTGTAACAGATCCTCCGTATAATGTACCGGAATGATGATGCCAGAACTTCCTTTTTGCTGAGCGATGGCTTCCTTCACTTCTGCTTGGTTGTTCATCGGCTTGAGCAGATACTCCTCTTTGCCAGCAAGTTCATGAATCATCCATGTCCCTGCCACCCTCCATCCTCATTGACATAGGGAATAACAGTACGTGCACTCTGCTCGCTTCCAAAAAGAGCAACCGCTCCTGTAATCACCAGGCAAGGCAGAAGTAGAAACGTAATGAAGCCCATTTTACGGCCAAGTGTACGTCTAATCATCAACCAGGCGATGTGTAGACTATTCATATCGGTATCCTGCCTTTCTATAGATCAATCCTGAGATGAACAGTAATACAGCGCATACCACGCCTAACATCAGAATGCTATATACAATCTCTCGTACAGGTGCATCCAGCATCATTCTCAGAAAACTTTGGAGCGCCCAGTGGTTAACCGTAAATTCGCTAATCCGTTGTACAAAATCAATCGGAATGGGCGTGAACCCACCGCTAATAAATGTCATTGCAACGATGATACCTTGGATGGTTGCGCTGGCCGATGCCGAGCTTTTGCATACCAATGCCACGATCACGCCAAGGGTCATTGATGCCAATGTGATACATACACAAGTGAGCACAATATACCAAGGATGCGTTCCCCAATCTACACCATAGAACCAATACGTCATAAGTATGATCGTTGTTGCTTGTAAGAAAGCGAGCAGACTATTACCTGCAATTTTGCCAGCGAAAATAACTCCATTGCCTATAGGCGCAGCCTGAAGGCGAATTAACGTTTTGTTATCACGCTCTCCAAAAAGGCTGGTACTTGTTGTCATGCCTGAGTACAACATGAACATCGCCAGCATGGAAGCTGCATAGTATTGGGAGGCACTATACGCCGTACCTGTCTTACCGGGATTAGTGACAGCAATAGAGGTGGAATTCGCCGTACCAGACTCCGAAGCAGAGGCCATGGCAGTAGTCACTTCCCGACCGAGCACTTTGGTAATCGCCATATGTCGGTTCCATTCATCCGTAAAACGTGTGAACAAAGTTTCACCCAAGGTATTAAGTGTGTTGTCCTTTCCTCGTATCCACTGTAACCTGGCCTCTTTCCCCGTCATCACGTTTTGCTCAAAATCCGAAGGAATCATTACAGCAAAGTCTAGCTTGCCGGTACGCAGCGAATGGACTGCCTCTTCTTCTGTCGTAAAGTTCTGCACCTGGACCATCTCAGCTACCGCCGGGGAATTCACGAATGTATCCAGTGCTTGATTAACCGTACTTGATCCTCCACCAGATTCAGTATTCAAATGGATGATTCCCACACGTACAGTATCCGGAATAACATCCTCCGCCGTACCCATCGTACTGGAAAGTGCCGTACCCAATATAAAAATCAGTAACAACGGCAAAATGAACAGGTTTAACACTACAGATCGAATCTTAAGAATACGCCTCAATTCAAAGATGCAAATATGCCATATATTCATCTCTTGTTCCCCCTAGTCCCGAAGCGTACGCCCGGTCAGATTGAGGAACAACGTTTCCAGATCCGGCTCTTCGACCTTGAGCGACTGAATGGATATTTCATGTTTGCTGCAAATGAAGAGCAGATCCTGGAGATCCTGCTGTGCCGAAGGCAGCGTAATGGTCAGTGTATTCTCTGAAACGTCTACCATCCGTACGCGGGGGTGAAGTTTCAGTTCTTCTACGACGTCGGCACCGATACCGGAAGTGGAGAGCACTACTTTTTCCTCCGATGCTACCCGTTCTCTCAGCTCTGCTTCAGTCCCACAGGCAATAATTCGCCCCTGATCCATAATCGCAACCCGGTGACTAATCGCCGCCACTTCCTCCATGTAATGACTTGTATATATGATCGTTGAACCCATCTTGTTAAGTGTGCGTACCGATTCAAGAATATGATTCCGAGATTGCGGATCAATGCCAACTGTCGGTTCATCCATGATAATTAGATCCGGGCGATGTGTAATCGCACATGCGATGTTTAACCTGCGTTTCATACCACCAGAGAAGGTCGAGGGGGCATCCTTTGCTTTATCCTGCAACCCTACAAATTCAAGGGACTCCTGCACTCTTTCCTTAAGCAATTTTCCACGCAGTCCATACAGTCTGGCAAAAAAGGTCACATTCTCCGCAGCAGACATGGTTTCGTATAAAGCCAGATCCTGCGGCACCAGTCCAATCTTGCGCTTTACTTCAAGCGGTCGCTCCTTGACCGAGATCCCATCTAATCTGATTTCACCCTGATCCATATTCAGGAGCCCTGCAATCATGCTGATGGTGGTACTTTTTCCTGCTCCATTGGGACCAAGCAATCCAAAAATCTCGCCTTTGCCAACACTAAGGTTCAAATGATCCACGGACAGCTTGCTGCCGTATCGTTTTACTACATGATCTACTTCAAGTATGCCCATCCCTTATACGCCCCTTTTCCGTTTCGGCTTCCGCCGCTGGATTTCATAATTTTATTGTAACGGATCGCAATCTGTAGCGAAGGTACGAAAAGTCATGAATCGAAGGTGACTTAAGTCATCTCCTGATTCGAATGCTGCTTATGGTATAATCAAGGGCGCATTACCAAGAGATTTTCTACTCCACTTTTTATATAAAGGATGTCATTTACATATGCCGATGCGGTTTCTGCAATACGGATTAATTATCGTTCCAGCAGTACTGTACATGTTGATGCTGCCCTTGGAAAACGAAGCCGTCTACACCCTGCATATCATCATCGCGCTTGGACTCTCCGTGTGGAAAGATTTCAACCGTTCAAGTACACAGCAATGGCTGTTGCTTCTGGCCGAAATACTCTGGAGCTGCTGGCTGATTGTTTCGTATGGACCGTTTCTGCTATTCCTCTCTATCCGTGCTCTACGTATATATATACAGACTGGAGGGAAGTCGGAGATGGTTGATGTTTGCGATTCAGCTCGTTGCTAACAATGTCGCTTTGCATTGGCATTATTCTGTCCCACAGGCATCGCAGCCAGGGTTAACCACACTAAATACAACCGCCACTGCATTACTCTCCACAGAGACAATTGCGATGGTTCTTGGCAACCTGCTTCTGCTCATCACAGCGGCTCTGTCCTGGCAGGGATCAAGAACGGCGAGCAGCCGCGGACAACTGGAACAAGTCTATGACGAGCTCCGCAGCAAACATTACGAGCTACAAGAAGCGCGTGCGCAGCTGCTGTTATTTACAAAGCAACTTGAAGGAGTGGCTCAGGCAGAGGAACGTACCCGTATCTCCAGACAGCTTCATGACGATATCGGGCATCGACTGATTCGCACCAAAATGATGTCGGAAGCCGCCCTGCTGACCCTTCCCTGAATATGGAACAAGGAACGGAAATGGTGAGACAGATTCGCGATCAATTGGCCGATAGTATGGATGATATGCGCAGCACACTGCACAAACTGCAACCTAATTCCTATGCATCCGAAGCCTACGCCCTGGATCGTCTCCTAGAGGAAGTGGGCAGAGATACCGGCGTGAAGACAAATTATGAAGTTCATGGCCCATCTCATGTGCTGTATCCCAGCATACAGATCGTTCTGTTCAAAAATGCCAAAGAAGCCTTGACCAATGCCCTGCGACATGGAAATGCTTCTTCGATCACAGTGGAGTTGGTATTCGGGGATCAAGAAGTGTGTATGAGTGTGAGTAATGATGGCAAAATCAATCCTCATTCTTCCAAGCGAAATGGCATAGGACAGGAAGGCATGCTTCTGCGCACACAAATGGTGGGAGGAGTCCTGGAGATTCAATCAGCTTATCCGTATACAGTGATTACACGCATTCCATTAACGAACCAGATGGATATACTCTGAAAAAGGAAGTGAATGTTTTCATGTCCAAACGGAATGATGTGAACCAAAACAATGATTCAGCCCAACTCCCACTTATTCGGCTGATTCTCGCCGACGATGATTACTTCATTCGTGAGAGCCTGAAAGTGCTGCTCGGACTGGACTCCGGCATTCACGTTACAGGCACAGCCTCAAATGGACAGGAAGCGTTGGAATTGCTTGAAGCAGGAACGCCTGCGGACGTGGTGTTGATGGATATTCGGATGCCGGAATGTGACGGAGTTGAAGGCACCAAACGCATCAAGTCATGTTTTCCTGAAATCCAGGTGCTCATGCTGACTACGTTTGACGACGATGAGTATATTATTCAGGCATTGCAGAATGGAGCAAGCGGTTATTTGCTCAAAAATGTTCCACCCGAGCGGATCATTCAAGGCATCAAGACCGTACATAACGGCGATATGTTAATCCATCCGGATATTGCCCGCAAATTGGCAGGCCTTCTTCGTCCCGCTGCGATTCCCCTGACACAGAACCCAATCGAAGCCTATGGATTGACACGTATGGAGCTGGCGGTTGCCGAGGCCATATCGGAGGGGTTGTCCAATAAGGAAATTGCCGCCAAACTGTTCCTCAGTGAAGGCACAGTCAAAAACTACGTCACGGATATTCTCGGCAAGCTGAGCTTGCGTGATCGGACCCAAATCGCCATCTTTATGTTAAAACAATAACAAAAAAGGTATTTCCCTTGCCTGCGACGGCGTTAGGAAATACCTTTTTCATTGCTTGATTTATGCAAACATACTTCATCACGTATGCTAGTTACATCTCCACGGACCCTTTATCACTGGACACCGGGGCTGGCGGTAACGCCAAGGGAGCTTCGTCCCTTTGTGGTTTTTTCAGACGGGCAAACAATTTGAGGTTGATGATATGGAACAGCGTCAGTGGACGTAACCGAATCGCCCAGACCTCGTGATTGTCCGGTGCCATAATGACCCCAAGCTGATGATGCTCCCCTTCATAGATCGCTCGTTGCATGAACTTGCTTTCTCCCTGATGATTGCGAACCTCAAGTTTGCAAAAAGCCGGGTTCATCCGCAGAGCACGATGCAACTCTTCCGGTGAATGAACCAACTTACCATTCACCTTGTACAAGGTCTCTCCTGCTTCAATCCCCAAATCCGCTGCAGGACTCTCCGGAATAACAGCCAATACCTTCAGCCCATGCTGCGGATGAACAAATACCGGACTGCGGTTTTGCTCTTCAAACGCGCTGTACCATACCAGAAATTCATGTCCAATAAAAGCGATCAGCGCAGCAACCACCATGAGTGGAGACCACCATGCAGCAAGCAAACTGAACACAAGCAAAGTTGCCCCATATATCATCAACCGCTTCGATGAGATCTGTACCTTTTGTCCCGGAAGCATACTCTGCGTGATCTCACCAAATCCGAGCATAATCGGTAACGCAACCAGCATGTAACTATGTCCTGCATTCATCAGTGGATTCCAAGCCAGCTCCGCGCCACTGCCTGTGACCGGGACAAGAATTAGTAGAGGAATGGCCCAGAACTGTTGCAGTTGATATCCACCAACCAGTTTCCCGCGTTTTCCCTCGAAGAGAAGCGGTGATGCCATCGATACCCCTGCATGCGCACCAACAGGGCTTCACCCATATGTAGAAGCGCCGCCAGGACAAGCAGTGCAGGCATATCCAGGGTACGTAGCGTTTCCGTTACACTACCCATCCAACCCGATGGTTGCCAGCCTGAAGCCAGATTCAAACCAAATTGCAGCACACCCAGTAACCCTGCCGCATAAGCAAAGCACAGATACCGGATACGGAACAAGGATAGAATTAGTGTTGCAACCCATATGCATATCAGGCTTCCCAGTGTAAGATGTGCACCGAGGAATAGGGACACAATTGAGACGATGGTACCAATGAGCATGCCTCCGAGCACGGCACGAATCGTCTGTGTTATCGAGCTTTGCAAACGAACATGGAACAATTTACGCTCCTGCAGTAACTGACGATGATAGATCAGCGCAATCAGGATCACCGCAATATAATAAAACGGCTGAATAAACAACTGCAACAAAGCTTCCCTAATGTAGTTAACCACGGCCATACCCATTCCATTGTGGTCGGTCACCCCTCTCTTTCAGCCGGTTCAGAAAAAAGAAGGCTGAAAATCAGCCTTCTTTATGGCTTCGACACAGCGGACGAAATATCCTTTGAGACATTTTCGATCGCGCGTTTCAGCTGTGCATCATATTGAGGATTGGCAATACGTTCAATCAGAGCCGCTTCCAGTGATTCAGCGGTTTTCTCGTCAATCTGGCCTGTAGCCTGAATGCCTTTTTGCTTCTGGAATGCTTTGACCGCTTCTTCTGTCTTCTGGTCGTAGTATCCGTCCACACGATCCGGTTTGAAATCGAGTCCTCTCAGCATCGTCTGCGCACTTTTCACATCCGTGCTATTGCTGTCATATTTCAGTGGTAACTTCTCTTTATTAATCGGTGCCACCGAGAAATAATCCGGTTGGTCTACCGCAATATCCGGTTTGATTCCTTTTTCATGAATCCAGTCTCCGTTCGGAGTGAGCCACTTGGCAATGGTGATCTTCAGCAAGCTGCCGTCACCCATTTGCTTGTCATAACTCGTCTGCACGGTTCCTTTACCAAAGGAGTTTTCACCAATCAACTTAGCGCCTGCTGACTGTTGTAATGCCCCGGCCAAAATCTCCGACGCACTCGCACTGCCTTTGTTCATCAGGACTGTGACTGGATAAGCCTTTGCTGATCCATTGGACTTGCTTTGTTCCTTTTTGCCGTTCTTGTCTTCAACTTGCACAATAACCTTGCCTTTAGGAACAAACTGTTCAGCAATATCAATAACAACTTGCAATACACCGCCTGGGTCATTCCGTACATCGATGACCAGACCTTTCATGTTCTGCTTCTCAAGCTTCGCCAACTCTTCCTTGAAGCGATCACCTGTATTCAAAGAGAATTGAGTAATGGCAATAACGCCAATTCCGCCATCCTCCATGTGAGCATATACGGTCTCCAGATCAATGTCATCCCGTACAATCACAAATTCAATCAGTTCGGAAGATCCGGCACGTTTGACCTGTACCTTCGCTTCACTGCCCTTGGGACCTCTGATTTTGTTAACAGCCTTGTTCAGTTCCAACCCTTGCAGGGATTCGCCGTTGACCGACATAATCATGTCTTTTGCACGAATACCCGCTTTCTCGGCAGGTGATCCTTTGATCGGGGAAACAACAACAACGTTTCCATCCTGTGAGGATACCTCTGCGCCAATACCGGTAAATGAACCTTCGATCGACTCTTCAAACTGAGCAGCCGTTTCCTGCCCCATATAGTTGGAGTACGGATCACCAAGCGATTCCATCATGCCGTTGATCGCACCGTCAATCAATTTGGTCTGATCCACATCTTTATAATAGTTGCTTGAGATCAAATCCATCGCGGTTTCAATCTTCTTCAAATCGTTCTTCTGCTGTGTATTACCGGTTACACTGGCCAGCAAACCTTCGCCCGGTGTGGCCTGGCTCGCTATTCCCGGATACGTCATTAATACCAGGGTTAGTAAACTACCGCCAAGGAGACCCACAATGACAAGCAGTAGCGCCGATCTTTTCTTCATCATCCGTTTGTCACCGCCTTTAGTTTTGAAGCGTGTCCGATTCCATTGTTGCCAGAATCCATTCCCTGAACATGCCAGCTTATTATATGTCTAGCTTGTACGGAATATGTTTTTTCCATTCGAACGATGGAGCAATAATTACAAATAGTTCATCGGATTTACAGCGGTACCGTTATCTCTTACTTCAAAGTGCAAGTGAGGTCCAGTAGAGTTCCCTGTATTTCCTGACTCAGCAATGGTATCCCCTTTGCTTACAGTGTCTCCCTTGCTGACTTTGAATCCACCTTCGCGCAAGTGACCATATAACGTCCATAGTCCACCGCCGTGGTCCACAATAACCGTATAGCCATAACCGCTATACCATTCAGCCATGATCACGATTCCGCCAGAAGCAGCGTGAACCGAAGTTCCCTGAGGAACAGCAAAATCGACACCGGCATGCATCTTACCCACTACGCCCGTAATCGGATGGGTACGGGGACCGAATGGAGAAGAAATACGTCCTCCAGATACCGGTCTTGAGAAGATACCATTACCGGATGAATACGTGACCTCACTGCTGCTATCCGAACTCACTCTGGTTGGCGCCTTGGCTGCAGCTTTCGCCCGGGCTGCTGCCGCGGCTTTTGCTTTGGCTGCAGCTGCAGCCTGCTGTTCACGCAATTTATTTTTCTCTTGAAGAAGTGCCGAACGTTTGCTGGCAATCTGCATTAATACATCTTCCTGCTCTTGTGTCAGCTCTTCTGACTCTTCAATTTTAGCATCATATGAAGCGAGAAGCACTTGCTTTTCCGCTTCTTTTTCATTCAATTGGGACTTGCGCTGTTTCTTCTGTGCATACAGGCTCTTGGCTTCCGCATATTGCACATCCAATTCTGCCTTTTTGTCCACGACAAGTTGCTTGTCCGCTTTGTGCTCATCCAGCAGATGCTGATCCTGATCCACAATCGTTTTGAGTGAATCCGCACGGGTCAGGAAGTCAGTGAAGCTAGTAGAGGACAACAATACATCCAGATAGGATACAGCACCGTCCGTATACATCAGGCGCACGCGTGACTCCAACAATTTTTCCCTTGCAACGATGCGTTCTTCTGCCGCTTGCAGATCTTTTTTCGTTGTACGGAGATCTTCCTCCGTGTTCTCGATCTGCAAGGATACACTCGCCAGTTCATCACTAACGACATTGATCTGTTCCATGACAACCTTCAGATAAGCGTTGGTTTTGTTCTTGTAATGCTGTGCTTCCTTTTTATTGGAAGCCGCTTTTTTGCTCCTGCTTGGCAGAAGCCGCCTTGCTCTCCAGTTGCTGAATCTGTTGGTCAATATCGCTGATGCTACTCTTGGCATATCCGTCAGAAGGTTGAAGCGTCAAACCGGCCAATAACGTAAAGGCCAGCAGCGAAGCGGTTTTTTCAAAATGATGATCCCCCATCCTATGATTTCACAAGAAAGCAACCTGCACAGGTGGTGAACAGCATGTTCTTTGCTTTCTTCAATCTTAAAAGACTCCGTCTTTCCTACATATCGTCAAACAGCGTCCATTAATGAACCTGCTTTACCATTCTTTTCGACATATTCTGCAATTCGATCATTGAAAACAAAATTAAACGTTGAGTGATTTCCGAATGGACAGTGTACTTCCCAAAATACCTACCAGCACACCGAGTCCGATCAACAGTGTTCCAAACAGCACCCAGATTTCGCCGAGCGGAATCAAGTTAAGCATCTGCATGAAAACATCCTGACCAATCGTCTTCATCAACTGGCTGTATCCAACAAACAGCACACCAACCGTAATGACCGAGCCAATAAATCCAATGAGTGCACCTTCAATAAAGAAAGGCCAGCGAATAAAGGTATTGGTTGCGCCAACCAGCTTCATAATTCCGATCTCCCGGCGACGTGCCAGAATCGTTACGCGAATCGTATTCGAGATCAGGAACATGGACATGAGACCCAGTCCCCCAACAAAAATAAATCCGATGTTACGAACAAGTTTCGTAAATTTGAACAACACTTCCACCGTTTCCTTGCCGTAGTTCACTTTCATGATTGGCTTCTCCGGGTGTTTTTCGTTCAAAGCTTCGATTTTTTGCGCCACAAAAGTGACGGTTTCCGGTTCAATGACTTCAACTTCAATGGTCTCCGGCAGTGGGTTGTTGTCCACATCGAAACCGCTAAGCACGTTATCTGCACTCTCTCCAAGACGCTCACGGAACTCCTTGAGTCCTTCTTCCTTGGAAACAAAACGAATCTCACTTACTTCAGGCATCGCGCTGATTTCTTGCTCCAGTGTGTTACGCAGGTTCTCGTCCACATTCAGTTCGAGGAACGTGCTGATCTCCACCTGGCTATCAACCTGATTCGCCATCGAGTTCACATTGAGCACCAGCAACATAAACACACCAAGAATCAATAAGGACACAATGATGGACATGATGGAGGCCACAGACATCCAGCCGTTGCGGAATACGTTTTTAAATCCCTCCCGCAAATGGCGCAAGAGAGTACTAAAATTCATAACCGTATTCCCCTCTCATCTGATCCCGTACAATCTGTCCACGTTCAATGGCGATTACCCGCTTACGCATCGTATTCACGATATCTTTGTTGTGGGTTGCCATAACAATGGTTGTTCCCGGAAATTAATCTCATCCAGCAGCTGCATGATGCCCCACGACGTCTCCGGATCGAGGTTACCTGTAGGCTCATCCGCGATAATAACCGATGGGTTATTGACGATAGCCCGTGCAATGGCAATACGCTGCTGTTCTCCACCCGAGAGCTGCGAAGGTTCACGATTCGCCTTGCTGCGCAGTCCCACCAGATCAAGCACTTCCATCACTCGTTTCTTGATATGACGCTTCGGTGCTTCAATAACTTCCATGGCAAATGCCACATTCTCAAATGCTGTCATCCGTGGCAGCAGACGAAAATCCTGGAACACAACGCCGATGTTACGACGCACATAAGGAATCTTTCTTGGCTTCAACTTACCAATATTAAATCCGTTAATGGATATTTGTCCTTTGGTCGGAACTTCTTCTCTGTACATCAATTTCATAAATGTCGATTTACCTGCGCCGGACGGACCGACGATATAAACAAATTCATTGCGGTCGATCTTCACCGACACCCCTTGTAATGCGTGGGTCCCATTGGCGTAGGTCTTCCACACGTCCTGCATTTCTATCACATCATCACTTCCTGCTCGCATAGTTAGCCATTATCATTTCGACACAATCCCGGCATTTCCTTTAAAAAGACCTGAATTTCATCAGGAAAAATCCACTTCGTCCCTATTTCGTTGGTGAAGCATGGATTCATATGAAGTTTATTGTAACAAATTTGTTACCTATTGAGTACCCGAAAGTTTTCCTGCATTGGATCATATATATAGAAAGTGTTACAAAGTGCGGAACAACAGAAGTATAAAGGAGCGTACGGTTATGAAAAAAATACATGTGACGGTCATTGTTCTATTCTCCATCCTCTTGATCGGCTCCGCGTCTTATGGATTGCTGTATATGTACGTGAATCAACCTGCCCTGCCCAAAGATGTTCATGTTGGCGGCATGCTGGTGGAGGGGAAGAATCGCAAGAACGTATTGCATGAATTGGATGAACAGATCCAAAAGCTGGAGGACTGGCCTGTCACCTTTGAAGTGACCGAACCCAACCCCCAGACGATGTCGTATACCGCAGCTCAGGCGGGGGTGAGTTACAACGTTAAAAGCTTGGAGTCCGCAATACAGCAGCTGGAGGAAGGTAACCTGTGGGAACGCGCTTATGCACGTTATCATTTTCCGAAAGAGTTCTCTCTCGATATGACCTACAACTCAAGACCACTCCAAGAACATCTCAGCCCTGCCTGGGAAAAAGAAACCTTCGGTACACCTGCGGACGCTGTTCGCCGCATTACCACAAGTGACAAAGTCCAGTATATCCCGGAAAAGGGCGTCCGCCGGATTGATTGGGATACACTCACAAATCTCATTCAGACGAAGCTGCACCGGGATTTCAGTGTACTCAACCCGGAAGAGAAACCCGCCCCATTGCTGATCCAGGTACCACTGTATACGCTCAAGCCTGAGGTAACCCTTGATTCACTTCGCCAAGAAGGCATTGACCGCAAGATCATCCAGTTCTCCACGGGTCTGGGCAATAGTAGTGAAGGCCGGATACATAATGTCAGCGCAGCGGCGGAAGCGATTAACGGCATGATTTTGCCACCGGATGCCACATTCGATTATGAGAAGATCATCCGTAAAGCGGAGAAGGATTATGGGTTTCGTGAGGCTCCGGTCATTGTGAACGGAACACTAACCCCTGGAATTGGCGGGGAATCTGCCAGGTATCCAGTACGGTGTATAACGCAGCGTTACTGACGGGTCTTGATATTATCGAGCGTCGCAACCATTCCCTGCCGGTCAAATATTTGCCGAAAGGACTGGATGCCACCTTTGCCTCGGGAGCCATCAACTTTCGCTTCAAGAATAATACTGGAAAGTCGTTACTCATTCATGCAGAGGTGAAGAACCACCAATTGATGGTGAAATTTTTCGGCACATTCCCGGAGAATGTCAGCTATGCCCTTGAATCTCGTACCATTGAAACATTAAGTGTTCCAGTAAAATATGTGTCCAGTACTGTACTGCCTGATGGTGCACAGCAGGTGCTGCAAGACGGACAGCCCGGATATATTGTCGAGACGGTAAGAACCAAAAGGCTGGACGGCAAAGTGGTCGAATCCAAAACGATTACACGGGACACGTACAAAGCTCAGAATCGCCTGATAGCCCGCTCCGGTCATAGCAGCCTGCCTGATCCACAAGGGCCTTCTATGGTCGAGGACGGGATTAGCGATACAAAACAACCATAAGAGTATATGTTCGAAGCAAACAAAAACGAAAAGACACACTTCCCGTCCCTTTTGAGGATACGCCAGAAGTGTGTCTTTACATGGTTTAAGTAGGATATCGGAGTTGTACTAAACTAGGACTAGCTCTAATACCGTAATCACAGTTAGCTGTATACAGGCTTAGTGACCGCCTGTGTACTCGCCTTTCTCTTCGCCTACGACCATCTTCTCTTTTCCCATGAAGAAGGAAGCGACCAACGCGAGTGCAGCCGGAATTACAGCCCAGGCAAATAACTGTACGATGGAAGAAGACAGGGCATGTGTGATGGTATCCAGCACCTGAGGCGGAATCGCCTGTCTGAGTTCTGGTGAGAGCAACGCATGTGGATCGGTCAGATCCACTCCCTGAGGCATGCCACCCGCTGAAGCACCCCTGCTTCCGCAGCTGAACCAGCAAGAGCATCGTTCATTTTACGCGTAAATACCTGGCTCTGTACGATGCCAAAAATCGTAATGCCCATCGTCATGCCAAGGGACCGTAAAAAGTTAAGTGTGGAGCTCGCCGCACCGCGTCTTTGCGGTTCAAACGCGTTCATGGCTGCATTGCTGAGTACCGAGAACGAGGCACCAACACCCAGACCAACCATCACCATGTAGATACGTATCGTCCAGAGGGAAGAACCCTCATCCAGCGTAGTCAGCAATCCAAGTCCAATGACAAGTAAGGCCAACGTAGGAATCATAATATTGCGATACTTGATTTTGGTCATCAGCACCCCACCCAGGGATGCTGTCACAACGGAACCGAGCATCATTGGCAATAGTACGAGACCGGAGTTGGTCGCTTTACCACCAAGTACCCCTGTATGAAAATCGGAATGTACACGGATGCTGTAATAAACGCCGCTCCACTGAACATACCAATAACGTTACTGGACCAGTAGACGCGGTTGCGGAACATGCCGAAGGAGATGATTGGTTCCTTGGCTTTTGTTTCTGCAAACAGGAAAAGCAGCGCTAATGCTACGAATCCGGCAAACAAACCAAGAATCTGCCACGAACCCCAGGCAAATGTTTTGCCGCCCAGTTCCAGACCAAAGATCAGGCACACAACAGCACCGATCAGCGTTACAGCACCCAGCCAGTCGATCTGTTGGGATTGATGCTGATGAGACTCCTTGTAGAAGAACGCAATAAACACAAATGCAATCAAGCCTAGCGGCAGGTTGATATAGAATACCCATTCCCATGTCGCATACTGGGTAATGTAAGCACCGAGCAGAGGTCCAAATACGCTGGACAGGCCAAAGACCGCTCCAAACAATCCACCCAATTTACCACGAGATTCAGGTGCAACGACATCAAACATGATCGTAAAGGCAATCGGCACCAGGGCCCCCGCACCAATACCTTGAATCGCTCTGTACATCGTCAATTCCACAATAGACGTTGCCGTTCCGCACAGCGCTGAGCCAAGCATAAACACAATAATACCAAATACAAAAAACTTCTTCCGTCCATACATATCGGATAGCTTACCGAAGATCGGCATCCCTGCCATCTCAGCCACCATGTACGCGGAGGTAACCCAGACGAACTTGTCGAGCCCACCCAGCTTCCCGACAATGTCCCCCATAGCTGTTGCCACGATGGTGTTATCCATCGAAGCCATTAGTATGCTGAGCAGTAACCCTGCCAGCACCAATCCAATACTGTTTTTACGTGCAACCATTGTACTCAATCTCTCCATTCACGCTCTATTCATATGACTGCATTAGTATATCCGAAAAGAAGTTTTCGTTAATCAGTCCAAGGACCGATTGCTTTGCAGCAAAACTTCCGATTGCGGATGAATTTGCAGAGATGAACGGTATTCCACTGTACCAATCCGGCAGCCAGGACCGATTTTTATTTTATCGCCACGGACAATCTCGGCCTCCGTATTCTCTAATTCAATGTCGTCACCTTCGATAATCTGTGCTTTAAGAATTGATTTATTCCCCGTAAACAAGTCATTCAACCGGCCACTCTTCACCGAGATGATGGAACCGCCCATTTCCTTCACCTCTGAAGGACCCATGATTTTGAGTGTCATGTGTTCAGCGCTGAGCATCCCTGCTATCGTCAATCGTCCGTTCAGCTTGATATTTTCTGCCTGACAATCCCCTGACAGATGAAGTTCACCGACAACTTTTATATGCTCAGCTTTGGCATGCAGGCAAGATACCTGGATTCCATCCTCAACATCGTTGCTGGCCTCTCGCTCTTTCAGAGTAAGGGTGCCGGTAATTTTAATATCTGTGGATTCAAGCGATCCGTATATGACCGATGTACCCGTACATTTGAATCGATCACAAGATAGATTGTCGTTAAAGGACGCGTCCCCTACGACCTTGATCTTGCCGTACACGCCACCAGAAGAACTGCCATCACCAACGATGCTGATATCCATTTTTTTGTCCAATGAACGCCCAGGATTGTTTTTCATGTCGATCCCATCCCTTTCTCTCCATATCCAAACTTTAAATTTGCTGACTGCTGCCCACCTTGGCATCCTGATCTATCTCAAGTTCACCCGAATACTCGACCAGCCTGATGTTACAGCCGCGACCGATAAAAATGTTACTCCCCGAACAATATCAGCTTCAGTATCTTCCAGCACAATCTCATCACCCTCAATTAAGGAAGTCTTAAATGAAGGGGTCCCGCCCAGACCAATACTTTTCCAAAATCCATTCTGTTGTTCCTTGCGACGAATATCGATACGCTCTCCGCCAATCTCTTTAGCCGAAGAAGATGTATGCAGCCTGATCTCCACTGTTCCCGCATTCAGTAAGCCGCTGATCTTAATATTGCCCCGTACATTCAGGGACTCACATTGGACATCCCCTTCAATATCGATCACACCGCCAATATCAATTCGTTCCCCATCCACTCTTCCACGTACGGTACACTTTCCGTTCACTTCAAGCTCAGGGCTATGGAGATCTCCGTTAATTGTAGTTAAGCCATCCACCCGAACACGAGAACTGGTCAAAGGGCCATTCAACGTACACATGCCGTTAATCGTTACACTCTCGGAGCTCAAAGCGCCGTGCATCTTCAATGTTCCATTCACTTCCATAGAGGTGCAGTCCAGGTTGCCGTTCACCTTAGCCATGCCATCAATAGATACACGGTGAAAATTCCCGCCTGCCGTTTGACTTATGCCCGCCACATTCAGATCATTCCGCTTATTCCGCTCTTCCATAGATGATCCTCTCCTTATCCCAATTTGAGTTTTAATTCTTCCATAAATGTTCCCATCGGCTTCCTAAGAACCACCTTCACACCATTGTCAAAATAAAACTCCGTTCCTGCTGTTACCAGCATGAATGAAGGAACACCCATCTTACGAATAAGCACGAGTTCGCTGGGTTTGCCTGTAAAACGATAATAATGTTCGGACATCACTTCGATCAGCAAAGCACCCTCTTGCCGAGTAATATCTCCGCTCATTAACAGCTTATCAAGGACGTAGAGCATCATAATCTGCTCCAAAGCATACAGCGATTGTTCTCGACCTGCTTCTTTCAACAGATCCAGCGAGATTTGTGAAACAATGTTTCGCTCTAATAGTAGCTGTGCAGACATCTCCACTTCACCCAATGTAGGTGAGAACACGTCTGCCAGCTCATCCAGCGATAATCCGTCTTTCATATTGAGAATCTTGTCAATGCGCAGTAAAATCTGTTGTTTGGGAAAAAGGTCTCTTGTCCGGTATAGGACGATTTCCGAATGAACCATTCTTCCGGAATGAGATTTTTCCGCTTCCAGCGGTACAACTGGCCGTATGAGATTCCTGTCAGGTCCAACAATTCTTTCTTGGAGATCAAATCATCCGTCATATATGGTCCCCTTTTTATTGAAACGAGTGTAACATAACATTGTTACGTTGTAAAGTGCGTTAAAAATCGATAATCCAATTACATACTTCCATTTTAACCACTGGTGTAAAATTCTTTGTTTTCTACTGTAGATCTTGTTATTGCAATGGAAGAGTAATACGTATAACCTGTTACATATAAACACACTTTGGAGGCCTAGGCATCCTATTTCCATCCCATCGTCTCATGTCAGAACACGTGGTTAACGAACTTATGAAAGGGGTTTCTTATACTCATGGCACTTATTAAATGTGATTTTTACTCAGATACGCTCGGGCTTAGCACCAGCATGCATGTCATTCTGCCGCAACAAACCCACAATCAGATCGGTATGGAGAATGTGACCGGCAAAGGACTGCACCCAACCCTATACCTGCTGCACGGTCTGTCTGATGATGATTCCATCTGGCTGCGTCGCACATCGATCGAACGTTATGTGGCCAACCTCGGGATCGCCGTTGTTATGCCACAGGTACATCGTAGCTTCTATACAGATATGGTAGAAGGCGGACGTTATTGGAGCTTTATCAGTGAAGAACTGCCGGCACTTGCTCGTTCTTTCTTCCCATTGTCAGATCAACGGGAGGACAATTTCGTTGCTGGTTTATCTATGGGTGGTTATGGCGCGTTCAAGCTGGCCCTTCGTAAACCAGATCAATACGCTGCAGCTGCCAGTTTGTCCGGAGCACTCGATATGTCTGCACATATGGATAGGAACGCATCCTCAGCATTGCAACAGACGGAGTTACAGCGAATTTTCGGACCCGAGGTGGCAGGTACAGAGAACGATCTGATCCATCTGTTAAAAGAAAATCAATCTAGCGAAAGTCCTCGACCTTTGCTCTACCAATGTTGCGGAACGGAAGATTTCCTGTATGAGGATAATCAAACCTTCCGGCATGCCTGTGAACAAACGAACTTCGCATTGACATACGAGGAAGGGCCTGGTGAACATGAGTGGGGCTACTGGGATGCCAAGATCCAGGATGTATTGAAATGGTTACCTTTGCCCAAACGGGACTAGTGGAGCATTAGGAGCTACTGAGGATAAATAAGGCTGGTACTCCGATGACTAAACAACTTTCCGTTACTATGGAGTTGGAATGATCTACATCACATTGCTGTAAAACATAAAAAAGCAGGCCGTTGAGAACGAAGTTCTCTGGCCTGCTTTTTTATTGTACTGTCGTATCTGTAAGATACCTATCGTAACCGTGACATTAACCGCGGTTCGTAATCCATTGCTCGGTGATCTCAAGTACCTTCTCACTGCGTCCAATCGCTTCAGCAACTTGACCCGAAGCTGTTCCGCCGTAAACATTACGAGCGTTCACAACCGCTTCCGGTTGCAGCACATCATAGATCCGGTCATCAAACAGTGGTGAGAACTGACGGAATTCATCAATCGTCAGATCCAGCAAATACTTGCTGTTCTGGATGCAGTACAACACCGTTTTACCAATCACTTCATGCGCCTGACGGAAAGGTAAGCCTTCACCCACGAGGAAGTCGGCAATATCCGTAGCGTTGGAGAAATCCTGGTTGACCGCTTGACGCATCCGATCCTTGTTCACTGTCATTGTTGCGATCATTGGAGCGAACAGTTGCAATGCACCTTCCAGCGTCGCTACAGTATCAAACATGCCTTCTTTGTCTTCCTGCATGTCTTTGTTGTATGCCAGTGGAAGAGATTTCAATACTGTCAGCAAACCAATCAGGTTGCCGTACACACGTCCTGTTTTACCACGAACGAGTTCAGGAACGTCCGGGTTTTTCTTCTGAGGCATAATGCTGCTGCCTGTGCAGAACGCATCGTCCAGTTCAACGAACCCAAACTCTGTGCTGCTCCACAGTACCAACTCTTCACTCAGACGGGACAAGTGAGTCATGATGAGCGAAGCTGCCGCCAGGAACTCAACGATGAAGTCACGGTCGCTTACTGCGTCCAGACTGTTCTCGTACACGCCGTCGAAGCCCAGTTGTTCCGCCACAAAATGACGGTCAATCGGGAATGTTGTACCCGCGAGCGCACCTGCGCCCAGTGGCAGGATGTTAATGCGTTTGTAGCTGTCCATCAGACGCTCAGCATCCCGTTGGAACATGGATACATACGCCATCAAGTGATGGGCGAACAGAATCGGCTGGGCCCGTTGAAGATGCGTATAACCCGGTACGATGGTATCGAGGTTATCTTTCGCTTGTCCAATCAGTGCTTCCTGCAAGGAATGCAACATACCTACAAAGCCAACCACCCGCTCGCGCAGGTATAGGTGCATATCCGTTGCAACCTGGTCGTTCCGGCTACGGCCTGTATGTAGTTTACCGCCTACAGGGCCAATCGTTTCGATCAGGTTTTTCTCAATATTCATGTGGATGTCTTCGTCCGATACGGAGAATTCCACTTCACCTGCACGGATTTTGTGCAAAACGGTGATCAGACCTTCTTTGATCGTCTCTACATCTTCCGCCGGAAGAATACCGCATTTGCCCAGCATCGTCACATGGGCCAGACTGCCCTGGATATCTTCCTCAGCCAAAGCTTTGTCAAAATTGATTGATGCCGTATATTCCTCAACCAAATGATTGGTTTGTTTTGTAAAACGTCCTCCCCACAGCTTGCTCACGGTGAGTACTCCCCTTTCGCTCATGGACAAAGCCGCTCCTGCCAGATGTGCAAGAACGGCCTGCCTTGTCATTTATATTGATGTAGCTCTAGTATGCAGGTTGAAATTAGTTTTTGTTTTGCTCCACGCCAGAGTTTACTTTCAAACGTAGTGCATTCAGGCGGATAAAGCCTGTTGCATCGCCTTGATCATAAGCTTGCGTTGGATCAGCTTCCATCGTAGCGATGTCCGGATTGTAGAGGCTGACAGGACTTTTCACACCTGCTCCGATGATGTTGCCTTTGTACAGTTTCACACGAACGGTACCTGTTACATTTTTCTGGCTTTCAGTCACCAGCGCTTGCAGCGCCAGACGTTCCGGTGCGAACCAGAAACCGTTGTATACCAGTGTGCTGTAACGTGTGATCAGGCTGTCACGCAGGTTCATCACTTCACGGTCCATCGTGATGGATTCCATTTTGCGATGTGCGGTGAACAGGATCGTTCCACCTGGTGTTTCATATACGCCACGGCTCTTCATACCAACAAAACGGTTCTCAACCATATCTACACGGCCAATACCATGTTTGCCACCCAGCTCGTTCAGTTGCTCCATCACTTGCAGTGGGCTCAAACGCTCACCGTTCAGCGCGACACAGTCACCTTGTTCGAATTCCAGTTCCACATATTCCGCTTGATCCGGTGCATCTTCAGGTGCACTGCTCAGCAAGAACATGTCTTTGTTCTCGTCCGCGCTTGGATCGAACCAAGGATCTTCGAGCACACCGCTCTCATAGCTGATATGCAGCAAGTTACGGTCTGTGGAGTATGGTTTAGCCGCAGATGCGGTTACCGGAATACCATGTTTTTCAGCGTAAGCAATCATCTCGGCACGTCCCGGGAATTGGTTACGGAATTCTTCCAGACGCCAAGGTGCAATTACGTTAATGTCTGGTGTCAGCGCAGCCGCGTTCAGCTCAAAACGAACTTGGTCATTTCCTTTACCTGTAGCGCCGTGAGCGATGGCTGTAGCACCTTCTGCACGAGCGATATCCACCATGCGTTTAGCGATCAGTGGACGAGCGATACTTGTACCGAGCAGGTATTGTCCTTCATAAAGGGCACCCGCCTGGAACATCGGATAGATGAAATCTTTTGCGAACTCATCGCGCAGATCGTCAATGTATACTTTGGAAGCGCCTGTTGCCAGTGCTTTTTCCTCCAAGCCATCCAGTTCATCCTTTTGTCCAATATCCGCTGTGAACGCGATAATCTCTGCATCATACGTTTCTTTCAACCATTTCAAAATTACAGATGTGTCCAACCCGCCTGAATACGCGAGTACAATTTTTTCCTTAGCCATGTTCAATGGTCCTCCCCAAGATCAGTTAAGTTAAACAGAGCCTTCATACACTGAATCCTACGAGCCAGAAAACCCTTCCGATCACTGTTATCCCCAGATTTTTTCATTCCTTTATGATAAAGGGTAAAATCCGGGGATAAAGGCGACCGCTTCGCTTCTTCAGGCTTTTTCTGTCTCTCCGTTTTTGTGTATGCTTCTTGTTTAATTAACTTTTTAAAGTACATTATAGATGAATATATCATCGCGAAATCTGCGCCTAAAATCAACCCATAAAGGCAAACAACATCTATTCGCTCATTAATGCAGCCATTAAGGCTTTCTGTGCATGCAAGCGATTCTCCGCCTGATCAAAGATCAGGGAGTTCGGTCCGTCAATTACACCGGCACTCACTTCTTCGCCGCGGTGTGCTGGCAGACAATGCAAGAACATGTAGTCCGGCTTCGCGCCTTTCATCAGTTCCTCGTCCACTTGATATGCCGCAAATGCCTGCTCCCGAATCTTCTGCTCTTCTTCAAAGCCCATGCTTGCCCATACATCCGTGTACACGATATCTGCATCTTTGGCTGCTTCTTGAGCACTGTAGGTTACAGTCACTTCAGAACCGCTCTCCTGTGCGATAATGCGTGCCTGCTCCACAACTGCACTATCCGGCTCATAGCCTTCTGGCGTTGCTACAGCAACATGCATTCCCATCTTCGCTGCACCGAGCATCAGGGAGTGTGCCATGTTGTTGCCATCTCCGATGTAAGCCATTTTTAGACCTGCCAGCTTACCTTTGTGCTCCAGCACCGTTTGGAAGTCTGCCAGTACCTGACAAGGATGCGCTGCATCGCTCAGTCCGTTAATGACCGGCACATCCGCATGCTCTGCCAGTTCAGTTACATTATGGTGTCCAAAGGTACGGATCATGATGCCGTCCAGGTAACGGGACAATACTTTGGCTGTATCATGTGTTGTTTCCCCGCGCCCCAGTTGGATATCATTTTTGCTCAGGAAGAGTGCGTGTCCGCCCAATTGGAACATGCCTACTTCAAAGGATACACGCGTACGTGTGGATGATTTTTCAAAAATAAGTCCGATCGTTTTGCCTTTCAACGGTTGAAAAGGTACACCGCTTTTTTGCTTGCCTTTAATCTCAATCGCGAGATCAAGCAGATAACGAATCTCCTCTGCCGTGTAGTCCGTGAATTCGATAAAATCCCGGCCTCTCAGATCAATCTTTTGAACCTTTTCCGTCTGTTGTGCTGTCATGTATAATGTCCTCCTTATTTCCGGTTCCCTGCACCCGCATGGGCAGAAGAGAGAGCAACGTTAACACTTTGTCTTGGCGCTTCTCAAGTTTATTCCATTTCCACCTTCTGCAAGTTCACCACGCGGCTACAGGGATTCATCATCTCATTCTGCTTCGAGGCCGGTAATGGCCCCGAGACAGAAAGGTTCTCATTTTTATATTAGGCTTTCGCCGCTACGTGCTCTTCGATCAATGTGCCTATTAGCGATACGGCCTCGTCGATCTCTTCTTTGCTCACATACAGGTTCGGAAGCAAACGAATCACATTTGGTCCTGCAGAGACGAACAAAATGCCGCGTTTTTGCCCAGCAAGCACAATATCACCTACCGGCTCAGCACATTCAATACCGACTAACAATCCCATGCCACGTACTTCCTTCACAAAGGAATTACCCGCCAAACGATTCCGCAAGGAGCTCATCAGGTATTCACCCATCTCCGCTGCACGCTCTGGCAAGCGATCTTCCAGCATCGTTTCGATTGTTGCAATCACAACGGATGAAGCAAGTGGTGTTCCACCAAATGTTGTTGCATGACTTCCTGGCGTGAACGCATCCCGCAAGAAGCCTTTACCCAACATCGCACCTACAGGGAAACCACTGCCGATGCCTTTGGCAACGGTGAACACGTCTGGCTCAATGCCATAATGTTCGTGTGCAAACAGTTTACCCGTACGTCCCATTCCTGTTTGTACTTCATCAACAATCAGAAGCAACCCATGCTCGTCACACAATTTCCGTACATGTTTGACGAATTCCAGTTCAACTGGATATACACCACCTTCGGCCTGAACCATTTCCAGCATAATAGCTGCTGTGTTGGGTCCAATTGCCGCTTCAAGTGCAGGGATATCATGCAAAGGTACAGTTACAAATCCCGCTGGCAATGGCAAAAATCCTTCTTTCACCTTATCCTGTCCGGTGGCTGTCAGTGTAGCGAGTGTCCGTCCATGGAAGGACTGGGCAAATGTAATCACTTCATAGCGATCTGTGCCTTTCACCTTCTGGTGATAACGACGGGCTACTTTGATTGCCGCTTCGTTCGCTTCGGCACCACTGTTACAGAAAAACACTGCGTCAGCACATGTATTGGCTGTCAGCAATGCTGCTGCCTTCTCCTGGCCTGGAATCTGGAACAGGTTGGACACATGCCACAGCTCATCAATCTGAGCTTTCAGCTTGGCTCCAACTTTCTCCGGTGCATGGCCCAGGCTAGTTACAGCGAGGCCACACATGAAATCGAGATAACGGTTGCCCTGGTCGTCCCACAACCAGCTGCCTTTACCTTTAACCAGACTGATTGGATAACGCGCATACGTTTGGAAAAGCGAGCTTTCCGTCTGTGCTGCTGCACCTGTTGCTGTTGCGCCCGCTACCGCTGTGCCAGAACCTGGCTGTTCGTTGCCTTTTGCCATGACCATATCACTCCTTATTGGTTGATGCACTCCTAAGGTGAATAAACATAACACTAGACCACTTCGATTGCAGTCCATCTTCCGAACGTATGCATACTTCCACTTCGATGACAGAACAACCTTCCGATCGCTGTTATCCCCGGATTTCTTTGATTAATTTTCTAAAGGTTGAACTCCGGGGATAAAGGCGCACGCTTCGCTTCTTCAGGTTATTTCTGTCCTCTCCGTTCTTGCGTCTTTTCTTCAGATTGGCTCTGCACTCTTCCGTTATCGCGTTATGCCCAGATTCACAAAAAAATCGTGCACATATTTTTTTATATAATATAAGGCTAGTAAGACCCTAGCACTTCGAGAGCAAATTATTGCATACGGATGATTTTTGTTCCGATGATTTCTCCGCCGAGCACACGGCTCAGGATTTGAGGTTCGCTGCCATCTACGATGATGACCTCACGTACTTGACCATGGATACAAGCGATGGCTGCACGCACTTTGGGAATCATGCCGCCATAGATTTCTCCGGTCTGGATCATGTCCTCAATCTCTTGTACAGATACGGATGGCAATACTTTTTCTCGCCCCCTACGTTCTTCATGATGCCAGGAACGTCTG
Source organism: Paenibacillus sp. OVF10 (assembly GCA_022836915.1). Lineage (GTDB taxonomy): Bacteria > Bacillota > Bacilli > Paenibacillales > Paenibacillaceae > Paenibacillus. The sequence goes on from CP094668.1 coordinate 7,115,211, forward strand.
TCACGACAATCATCCGACTTACGCCGAGATGAGACGCCACTGCTCCCGCAGCTGTATCCGCGTTAATGTTGTAGCGTTGTCCGGTAGCATCCACACCGACTGGCGCGATAACCGGCATGTAACCCATGTTCACGATACCTTGGATAATCTCTGCATTCACACCAGTGACATCGCCTACCCAACCGATCTCTGCGTGGTTTGTAACAGGTTTAGCCTGAATCAGACCACCGTCCACGCCAGACAAGCCTAGTGCACGACCACCAACACGTTGAATCAAACGCACGATCTGTTTGTTGATACTTCCAGCGAGTACCATCTCCACTACGTCCAGCACAGGTTCAGTCGTTTTGCGCAGGCCATTAACGAATTCGGTTTCGATACCAAGCTTCGCCAGGTTATCCGAGATCGCAGGACCTCCGCCATGCACGATGACTGGCTGTGTACCCTGAGACTGCAAATCACGCAGATCCGCAAAGAAAGACTCGGGCAATGCTGCCAGCGTGCTGCCTCCACATTTCATGACAAACATCTGTTTCTCTGTGCTCGCTTCCGTTGCGGTACTCTTGTTTGGCATTGTTGAATTCATGAGGGCAAGCTCCTATCATAGTAAAAATTATATTCAAAAAAATATAACACTTTTATAAGGTGACAAAGGCTGGTAGGAGGCCATTCCGAATTCGGATTGTTCTTTCGATCGCTGTTGTCTCCAGGTTTCTTGAATTATCCCTATATAGGGGGAACACCCGGAGACAAAGGCGACCGCTCCGCTTCTGCAGAATCAATTCCGTCTTCTCCATTACTATCGCTATATGTCCAACACCAAACAACAAGTTTAAATTTCATTGATAAATTTTTGAAACATCTCACGAAACAGCTTCACAATAGAAGACAGCTGTTTCGCAAAACCTTTATCCCAAAGGCTTATTACGTGCGGTATGCGGCGTTAATTCGGACGTAGTCATACGTCAGGTCACAGCCCCAGGCTGTTGCTGTTCCTTCACCGTGATGCAGATCTACCACAATACGAACTGTATCGGTCTGCAAATAGGCCAAGGCCAATTCTTCGTCAAACACGACTGGACGGGACTGTGCAAGTACCGAGATATCTCCCAAACGGATATCTACGGTATCCGGGTTCACCGGTTGTCCTGCACGCCCTACGGCTGCAATAATCCGTCCCCAGTTAGCATCAGCGCCAAACATGGCGGATTTCACCAGACTGGACCCGATGACGGTTTTGGCAATTGCCTGTGCGGATTCATCACTTACTGCACCTGTAACTTCTACCTCGACCAGTTTTGTTGCTCCTTCACCATCGCGAGCAATGGCTTTGGCCAACACTTGGCATACATAGGTGAAGCCGGCTGCAAAAGCGTCCCAATCCGGGTGCTCCATCGTCAGCTCTTCATTGCCTGCATACCCACTGGACATGGCTACCAGCATGTCGTTTGTACTTGTATCCCCGTCGACGGTAATCATGTTAAATGTGTGATTCGTTGCCTGGCGCAGCAGGCGCTGCAACGCTTCTGCACCAATGACCGCGTCAGAGGTCATGAAAGCGAGCATTGTCGCCATATTCGGATGAATCATACCCGAGCCTTTGGCGGCTCCCGCAATTGTAACCGTCTTGCCGTTAACCAGAACGGAGACGCAAGCTTCCTTTTTCACCAAATCCGTTGTCAGAATCGCTTGCGAAAATTGTTCCGCCTCATTAGACTCCTTGCCCATATGCGCTGGAAGTCCAGTGATGCCTGAATGTACTGCATCCATCTTGAGCAATTCCCCAATGACACCTGTGGATGCCACAGCCACATCCTCTTCTGCCACACCCAGCTCCCGCGCAGCGGCCGAACGCATCGCATAAGCATCTTCTTCACCTTGTTGCCCTGTACATGCATTGGCATTACCACTGTTAACGATAACAGCCTGAAGGCGTCCATTACTCAAGCTTTCGCGGGTTACTTTGAGTGGTGCGGCCTGAAACACATTCGTTGTGTATACAGCAGCAGCTGTAGCCGGTACATCACAGCGGATCGCTCCGATGTCATTGCGAGATGTCTTTTTCAATCCGCAGTGAAGTCCACCAGCAGTGAATCCCCCAGGGGTTACAATCGTTCCGTTCTCAACCACGGTAAAAGTCTGTTGCTCCACATTCGTTCCCATATCATATCCCCCGTATGCGTTCAGCTATATGCTGATGATCCGCCTGCTTAACCTGATCCGTTCTCCCTAAAGACTCTGAGAGAGCACTTTTACACCGAATGTTCCAGTGCTCCTCCTGAATTCCAATCCCTTATGGATATACCGGTGTCATGTTCAGCCCGAGGTTCTCCTCCCATCCCATCATCAGGTTCATATTTTGAATCGCTTGCCCGGAAGCACCCTTCACCAGGTTGTCGATGACCGAAATAATCGTCAAACGCCCTGTGCGAGGATCCACCGCAAATCCGATATCACAATAGTTGGATCCGTACACTTCTTTGGTCGAAGGCCAGATACCCGGTTCACGTACACGTACAAAAGGTCTGTTTTCATAATATTTGCGGTACAAATCTACGATCTCCCGGTCGCTGTGTTCCCCAATGAGTTTTGCATACATCGTACTCATGATTCCACGTGTCATTGGCACCAGTTGTGTTGTAAAGGTAACCGTAACAGCCGTTCCTGTTATATCACCAAGCACTTGTTCAATCTCGGGAATATGTTGGTGTTTGTTCAGTTTATAGGCTTTGAAATTTTCATTCATCTCTGCATAATGGTTGGTCAGACTTGTTCCGCGTCCCGCTCCGGATACGCCTGATTTGGCATCAATAATAATAGTAGAAGGATCAATCCAGCCTGCCTTTACTGCAGGGATCAGTCCAAGAAGTGTAGCCGTTGGATAACAGCCTGGGTTGGATATAAAATTCTGTCCCTTCACCTTTTCACCGTACACCTCAGCCATGCCGTAAACAGCTTGTTCCAGCAAATCAGCTGGAGGAGCCGGATGTTTGTACCACTCTTCGTACACTGTTCCATCTTTGAGTCTGAAATCGCCAGACAGGTCAATGACCTTAAGCCCTGCTGCCAGCAGGCTTGGTACGAGCTTTGCACTTACGCCGGACGGGGTCGCTGTGAATACCAGATCCGCACGACTCGCAATTTCAGCCGGATCTACACCGTCGAGTGGCCTGTGAATCACGTCCGTCAAATGCGGAAATCCATCTGCGATGGACTCACCACTGCTCGATGATGAGATCACCGATGTGATTTCAACCTGCGGATGGTTCTGGAAAAAACGAATCAGTTCCACCCCGCCGTAGCCGGTGGAACCGACGATTGCTACTTTTAATTTGTTATTCACTCTCGCTCCCCCAATCTCGATGTATGCGCTACTTGTGCTATGCCCTTGCATGAATGAGGCCCGAACACAGCAATTCCGTCGCTTATATGCATATTTGTGTATTATTATACGACTCTGGTTATATAAATACAACACTCTATCATCAATTTCACATGGATTTCCATCCAATCCGAACATATCTTTTTTAACATCCGGGACGAACAGGTATACTTCTGTTAAAATACGTATTAGTAGGAAACATTACAATCAGGGTCTCATTCATAACTAACCTGCTAATCAAGGACATATGAATAGATTCATGATGGTCATTATGAGACGTGGGGGACTATAGTGCATATCGAATCCATTTTACTTATTGTACTCCTGGGCCTGAATATTATTTTTGCCGCAGCAGTCGTCTTCTTCGAACGGAAGGATGCCAGCGCTTCTTGGGCTTGGCTGCTTGTCTTGAACTTTATTCCGGTGTTTGGGTTTGTACTTTATCTTTTAACCGGTCAGAATCTGACCCGATACCGGCTTTTCCAGTGGAAGGAACGTAAGAAGCTCGGGCTAGAGGAACGTATTGAAGCCCAGCTCACGCAGTTGCACGATAACCGCCCCTTTCCGCAACCAAGCAACCGAGAGTAGCCAGGACATGATCTATATGAACCTGAAGCAGAACGGTGCTCTGTTAACGGAGGATAATGCGGTTGAGATCATTACGGACGGAACAGACAAGTTCCAACGGCTCTTGGACGACATCGAAGCGGCTCAGGATCACGTGCACGTACAATACTACATTTATAGAGGCGACCGTCTGGGCAAAAGAATTCGGGATGCACTTATCCGCAAAGCGCGGGAAGGCATCAAAGTTCGTTTGCTGTATGACGCGCTCGGATCACGGCGGGTTTCGAAACGCTTTTTCAAAGAATTGCGCGAAGCAGGCGGTTTGGTTGAAGTCTTTTTCCCCTCCAAATTCAGTCTGATCAACTTGCGTATGAACTACCGGAACCACCGGAAGATTGTCATCATCGATGGTAACCTGGGATACACGGGCGGGTTTAATGTGGGAGATGAGTATCTCGGCTTGAACTCGAAATTCGGTTACTGGCGTGACACACATCTGCGTATTCAGGGGAATGCCGTTCATGCGCTGCAGACCCGTTTCCTCCTGGATTGGAACGAAGCGTCCAAGCAACACGACACACCTTACGTTCCGGCGCATTTCCCACATATCGAGGGTACAGGAAAGATTGCCATGCAGATTGTCTCTAGTGGACCGGATGCAGAGACCGAGCATATCAAGAACAGTTATCTCAAGATGATTAATGGGGCCAAACATTCGATTCTGATTCAAACACCTTATTTTATCCCGGATGCCAGTGTATTCGAAGCTATTCGTCTCGCGTGTCTGTCCGGCATAGATGTTCGCATCATGATTCCAAATAAGCCCGACCATGCCTTTGTATATTGGGCTACGTTATCTTATATTGGTGAGTTGTTAAAAGTTGGCGCCAAAGTATTTATATATGATAATGGCTTCATTCATGCCAAAACACTTATCATTGACAGTTTGGTTGCATCCGTGGGAACCGCCAATATTGACTACCGCAGTTTCCGGTTAAACTTTGAGGTTAATGCCTTTATGTATGATGAAACGATTGCGACAGCACTTGTACAAACCTTTGAGCACGACCTGCATGTATCGCGTGAGATGACGCTCGATGAATACCAGAAACGCAGTCTGATTATCCGCTTCAAAGAAGCAATTTCCCGTCTGTTGTCTCCGATTCTGTAGTGGTGGCACTCCGATGACAGAACATCCTTCCGATCGCTGTTATCCCCAGATTTTTTGATTCCCTATTCTAAAGGGGAAAATCCGGGGATAGCATATGCTTCGAAGTAGCTTTCTTTCAGAAAGCTTTTAGGCGAACGTTCCACTTCTTCAGGATATTTCTGTCCTCTCCGTTATGTGAAATGTTAAGTTGAACTTTTTATAATAGAAAAGCAGGTACTCCCTCTCCGTTATCTCAGAGGAGGGCGTACCTGCTTTTTTCTTAAATTTTCAAACTTATGAGCCTACACGGCTCACTCGCTGTATTTTAAACTCGTTCACACATGTTCTCCCCGCTTAAAACCTTCGCCGAGCACTTCGTGCGCGTTACTGATAATGACAAAAGCTCCCGGGTCCACAGACCGGATCAACGCTTTGAGTCTTGGCACCTCATTTTGCCCAACGACTACCATCAGTACTGTTCGCTGATCGTCGGTGTAACCGCCTTTGGCCTCCAGCTTTGTTAATCCGCGATCCAGGTCATCCAGAATCACTTTGCTAATCGCTTCTGTCTGGTTGGAGATAATATAAGCCACCTTGGAGAAGCCGAGCCCCATCTCTACAGCATCGATCACTTTACCGGTAACATACAACCCAATTAGTGCATAGAGAGACTGTTCCAATGACAATACAAAAGCAGCCATAATAATAACCGTAGCATCCATGATGACTACACACAATGAGTAACTCAGTCCACTGTATTTCTGTACGATTCTGGCAAGAATGCTCATGCCACCTGTCGATCCTCTACCGCGGTATACAATTCCAATCCCTAAACCAACGCCAATTCCACCGTACAGTGAACCCAGAAGCGGATTCGTTGTTGGAATGGCCCAATCCTTCGTCAGATAGACTAACAATGGCAGGACAATACTGCCGAGAACTGAACGGATACCATACTGTTTGCCAATGAGCAGAAACCCTGCAATCAGGAGTGGGATATTAATTGCCCATTGGGTATATGCCGGCTCCCAATTAAGCCATTCCTTGCCCAGAATTGATAACCCGGACACCCCACCCGATGCGATCTGATTCGGTAATAAAAATAAATTAAAGGCCACTGCAATTAAAAACGAACCTAAAATGATAGATACCGTGTCCACGACGTTTCTCCATGGACCATTGAGTGGAATGAGGCTAGTTATCCTCTTTTTGCGGCTGTTGTGAAGTTGTGATCGTTGTTGCATGTTCTCGTGCTCTCCTTTTATGTGACTGATCAATTGTTCGCTCATTTTTTCTATATCCTATAAAATTATTCAAAAAAAGCTCCCATATACACCAGCATACGCCTACACGTATGGGTCCATACAGGAACTTATATTAATCGGTTTCTACTTTAATCTGGCTACGCAAATAACCATCGATGAATGCATCGAGGTCGCCGTCCATTACTGCACCTGTATTCCCAGTCTCTACGCTTGTACGGTGATCCTTTACCATACTATAGGGATGGAACACATAGGAGCGAATCTGGCTCCCCCATGAAATATCCGACTGATCTCCTCGGATTTCATCCAGCTGTTGTTTTTGCTCTTCAATTTTACGCTCATACAATTTCGAACGGAGCATCGTCATCGCTCGCTCACGGTTCTTGATCTGTGAACGTTCATTCTGACACGTTACAACTACACCTGTTGGAAGGTGAGTAATCCGTACGGCCGAGTCGGTGGTATTGATATGTTGTCCACCCGCGCCACTCGCCCGGTACGTATCGATCTTGAGGTCCTCTGTGCGGATGTCCAATTCAATCGTGTCATCAATCTCCGGTACCACATCACAGGATACGAAGGACGTATGTCTACGGCCCGATGAGTCAAAAGGAGAGATCCGCACCAGTCGGTGTACACCCTTCTCGGCTTTCAGATAACCATAAGCGTTATGTCCCTTAATCGACAACGTAACACTTTTGATCCCAGCCTCATCACCTGGCAGATAATCCAGTACCTCAACCTTGAAGCCACGCTTCTCGGACCAACGAGTGTACATCCGGAGCAGCATCTGTCCCCAATCCTGGGACTCGGTACCACCCGCACCCGGGTGAAGCTCCAGAATCGCATTCATCTTGTCGTATGGTTGATTCAGGAGAAGTTGAAGTTCGAACTCTGCGACCTTATTCACGATCGCGGTAATACTGTTACCAATCTCGGTAGCGAGGTCTTCGTCGCCTTCTTCGTCCGCCAGCTCGATCATCATCACCGCATCATCATAGTCCTGTTGAAGTTTGGTGTATTGATCCACAGATCCCTTCACCGCATTTAGCTCAGCGATTACGGATTGCGCCTTGTCACTATCATCCCAGAAATCCGGGGCAGACATCTTCACTTCGAAGTTGCCGATCATCTCTTGCTTCAGATCTAAGTCAAAGAGACCCCTAAGGTTTGTTAGTTTCTTGCCTATTTCACGCAGGTCATGCTTCACGTTTGGATCGATCATGTGCAATTCCTCTTTTCATTAAGATAAGCTCCCCGCATCCAGGGTATTCCTCCAGATCAAGTATGCGAAGCGTCACCCTGGTGTTGAGACAACTGTTGTATCAGTATATCTCTTCTCCATGATCATGGTCATATTATTATAACTATGCACCATTAACCGGTTTTGCATCCTTCACTTCATCTTATGGAATACCCGGCTGCAAGGAGCCGTTCATGTCATGCTATATAAGTTGACCTAGTTAATGTTACACCTGTCACTCCGATTACAGTAGCATCTTCCGATCGCTCTTATCCCCAGATTTTTTGGTTCCCTCTTTCAAGGGAAAAATCCGGGGATAAAGGCGAACGCTCCGCTTCTTCAGATTGCTTCTGCACTCTCCGTTATGGTGTAAAATCAAGGTTCAACTTATTACACTATAGTGTATATAAAAACCATCGCTCTACTCTTGACCGTGGCAGTGTTTGAACTTCTTGCCACTACCGCATGGGCATGGATCGTTACGTCCGATTTGGTCGGAAACCTTCACTGGACGTTTCTCAGCAGGTTCACCGCTTGTCGAGATCTGACTTTCCTCAACAACCGCTTGACGCTCCTGATTGCTCTCGATCTGTGCTCTCATCACATAAGTCGCTACTTCTTCCTGAATCGAAGCGATCATCTGATGGAACATCTCAAAGCCTTCGAACTGGTACTCACGCAGTGGATCTGTACCACCGTAGGCGCGAAGGTGGATACCTTGACGCAATTGATCCATAGCATCAATATGATCCATCCACTTGCTGTCTACTGCACGAAGCACAACCACTTTCTCGAACTCACGAACCATATCTTCGCCAATTCGCTCTTCACGTGCATTGTACTTGTTCTGAACTTTCGTAAACAGGTACTCGATAATCTCTTCTGCTTCCTTGCCCCACAGATCATCTTTTGTTACCGAACCATCATCCAGCAATTTGCTGTTCATGTAATCGGCAACTTCCTGCAGCTCCCAGTTTTCTGGAATATCGTCACCACAATGTGCTTCAACGATACGTTCAATGGAAGGTTTGATCATATCCATAACGATTTGTTTGATATTCTCGGACTCTAGTACCTCGCGGCGCTGTTTATAGATAATTTCACGTTGTTGGTTCATAACATCATCATATTGGAGAACGACTTTACGCACGTCAAAGTTGTTACCTTCAACACGCTTCTGCGCCGACTCTACTGCACGGGTAATCATCCGGCTCTCGATCGGTTGGTCTTCTTCAAAACCAAGGCGCTCCATCATGTTCAGTACATTGTCTGCACCGAAACGTCTCATCAATTCATCACCCAGTGACAGGTAGAATTGTGTTGAACCCGGGTCACCTTGACGTCCTGCACGACCACGCAGCTGATTATCAATCCGGCGTGATTCGTGACGCTCTGTACCGATGATATGAAGGCCGCCTACTTCAGCTACACCCTCACCCAAGATAATATCTGTACCCCGTCCAGCCATGTTGGTTGCAATCGTTACTGCACCCGCTTGGCCAGCTCCTGAGATGATCTCTGCTTCTTCCGCGTGGTACTTGGCGTTCAGTACCTGGTGTTTTACACCACGGCGCTTAAGCATGTCAGACAGGCGTTCAGAGTTCTCGATGGACACTGTACCTACCAGAACCGGCTGGTTCTTACTGTGGCGTTCCACGATCTCTTCCACAACCGCTTTGAACTTGCCATCGATGCTCTTGTACACGACATCTGCCATGTCATCCCGTTTGTTCGGACGGTTCGTTGGAATCTGCAGTACTTCGAGACCGTAGATTTTTTTGAACTCTTCTTCCTCGGTTTTCGCTGTACCCGTCATACCCGCAAGTTTACGGTACATCCGGAAATAGTTCTGGAAGGTAATCGTAGCAAGCGTCATGCTCTCGTTTTGTACTTCAATGCCTTCTTTGGCTTCAATCGCCTGGTGCAATCCATCACTATAACGACGTCCAGACATCAGACGACCTGTGAATTCATCAACGATCATAACCTCTTCATCACTGACCACATAATCCACGTCACGACGCATGATTACGTTGGCTTTCAAGCCCTGTACGATGTGATGGTTAAGAGTAACGTTGGCATGATCATACAAGTTCTCGATACCAAATGCTTTCTCCGCTTTTGCCACGCCGGCCTCAGTCAACGCTACGGATTTCACCTTAATGTCTACCGTAAAGTCTTCTTCCGGCACCAAACGCTTCACAAAACGATCTGCTGCATAGTACATATCCGTCGACTTCTGAGCTTGTCCAGAGATAATGAGTGGCGTACGCGCTTCATCGACCAGGATGGAGTCTACTTCATCAATAATACAGAAGAACAATGGACGCTGTACCATTTGCTCTTTATAAAGCACCATGTTGTCACGCAGATAGTCAAAACCAAACTCGTTGTTCGTTCCGTACGTAATATCACATGCATACGCATGTTGTTTCAAAGCATGGTCCATACCGCTCAGGTTAACCCCTACCGTCATGCCCATGAATTCATAGATTTGTCCCATTTCCTGGCTATCCCGCTGTGCCAAATAGTCATTGACCGTGACCACGTGAACACCTTTGGACATCAATGCGTTCAGATATACCGGGAGTGTTCCTACCAGCGTTTTACCTTCACCCGTTTTCATCTCGGAAATACGGCCTTCATGCAGAGCGATACCGCCCAGCATCTGTACATCGTAGTGACGTTTGCCCAGTACACGGCGTGATGCCTCACGTACGGTTGCAAATGCCTCTGGAAGAAGCTCATCTGTTGTTTCTCCCTTTTCAATACGAGCACGGTATTCGTCCGTTTTACCTTTCAGTTGTTCATCAGACAACGCCTGAAATTGTGGTTCCAGTTTATTGATCACATCGACCGTCTTCATCAGACGTTTAACATCACGTTCATTCATGTCGCCGAAGATCTTTTTGACAAGTCCTAGCATGGTATACCCCTTTCGTGCAAAACAGAATAGACCCCCTGTTGCCGCCACGCGACACCATCGGATGGATATTGCATCCACTTGCCCGGGGGTGACAAACAATATAATTTGAGCTTAATGAAGGTTACACTTCATCAACTCAGTTGCCAGAATGTCCTTTCGATCGCTGTTATCCCCTGATTCTTTTAAACTCTCTTCTCAGAGGAGGAAATCCGGGGATAAAGGCGAACGCCTCGCTTCTACAGGTCATTTCTGCCCTCTTCGTCATCCGTGTAAAAATCAAATTCAAATCATATGCTAATAAGTAATATGATGAATCAACTCCAGGCTTGCCACGGGTTCCTCATGAAGCTGATTCGGTATTCAAACGGATTCGGTTATTAAAAACTAGCCGAAGCCCGAGCTTTGTGAATCATGTTCATGGTGCTGTGCCTGTCATTGATTATGATTAGCGATCATTCGTTGACAATTCTCCATCAGGACAATGATTCTCTTTGCATAAATTGTAACAGTTTGTAAGGGCCTCCGCAACACGCCACGGCACACTTCTTTGAACTTCTGAGACATATCAAATGGAGTTTAAGTGCAAAAAATCATAGTCGTTAGCGGAAGCGTTCGATTGTCATGTTTCGTTTTGCAGGATAGACAGCCCTGTCAACGAATTTTGATGGAAAATTTGGATGGAAATCTCAATATCCAGTTCTCGAATGTAGGCGTACGAATATTTTCGTAAACATCCGAATCTGGTGTTAAACTTGTACCAATTATGATTATTCTTACTATCTATTAGACGCAGCAGCATAGGGAATAGTTTCACCATTTTATTTCCAAAGGTGATTTCCCAGCTCCTCTACGCACAAAGAGCCCCATCCCCTAAGGGATGGAAGCTCTTGTTAAGTCTAATCCAGGAAACTACAGTCCCTGTCTTCATTATTATTAAATATTCATACGCAAATCCGATCCGATGATCCTGTACGTTAAGATTAACCTTGTTCGATCAATCCGTACTTACCATCGTTCCGTTTGTAAACAACGCTAACTTCTTCACTGTCAATGTTGGAGAATACGAAGAAATTGTGACCAACCATGTTCATTTGGAGGATGGCCTCTTCCACGTCCATTGGTTTCAACATAAAGCGTTTCGTCCGTACAACTTCCAGATCATCGTCATCCGTGTCCGCATCCAGTTCAGCTGTAGCTACAGTACCTGTTGGATCTTCAACGAAGAGTGTTTTCAGGCTACCTTCCTGGCGGAACTTACGGTTAATTTTTGTTTTGTGTTTGCGGATCTGACGTTCCAGCTTGTCCACCACGGAGTCAATAGATGCGTACATATCGTCGCTCTCATCCTCGGCGCGGAGCACAATGCCTTTCAAAGGGATCGTCACCTCTACCGTATGCAAACCTCTCGTCGTGCTCAATGTAACAGCACCGTCAGAGTTAAGGGGTGCATCGAAATACTTCTCGAGTCTACTCAACTTTTTGTCGACATAATCCTTCAAAGCATCAGTAACCTCGATTTGTTGACCTCGAATACTTAAATTCATAGGGCACTCCTCCTTTTTCCTTTGCCACTTCATTATAACACGAATGTAAGCGCCATGTAAAAACTCCAGGTGACCGAATAATGACATCTGTTCAAGCCACATCTGCCAACGTAGGCATAACGCCATATTTCGCGATATTTCATCATATTCAGCCATAATCGTATATTTACATGGTATGTCTTATTAGGCGCTTGATGATGTATTTAACCGTTTTTGAGCTTGCTCAATCTAATATGTAAAATGAACTTCAATCGATCTCTTGAATCTATTAAATTCACTACAATAATGTGTCTAGGATGAACCTCAAATCTCGAATCTATTGAAACAAAAAAGACCCCGGAAAGTACCGGAGTCTGATGCTAGCGATAATTCAATTTGGTAACCATCTAACCATATATGTAGGTCGGATTGTCCGGATGATTATAATTTGATTACGTTAGCTGCTTGCGGTCCACGCGCGCCTTCGACGATGTCGAATTCTACGGATTGACCTTCTTCCAAAGTTTTGAATCCTTCGGATTGAATTGCGGAGAAATGTACGAATACGTCGCCGCCGTCTTCAGTCTCAATGAAACCGTAACCTTTTTCTGCGTTGAACCATTTTACTTTACCTTGCATGCACTAACATTCCCTTCGTCATCAAATGAAGTGAAGCTTTCGGCCTTAACCTCTGCCCACAATTCAGATAATACCATCCAAAGTTATCCACTGTCAATTGGAAAAGTAAATGTTTTCTTGGAATTTTTTGTAGATTAATTGGGGATTGTGTTGAAAGGTGGGATATCTTGAATATATCAGGTAATTGGCGGGTTGGTAAGTCATTTCCAGCTATCTATTATTGATCATTAATAGATTTCATTAACACAACTCCTTAGCTACCAATTGCAAAAAGTAGGATTTGATGGTGAAGGATTAAATTGCATGTTAAAATTTAGAACATACTCATCAACAATCATAATTCATTTAACAAGGGGAGATCAAAGTATGATTCACTTACTACTACGGAAACAAAAATGGGGGCTATGACCCTACTATTTATTCTTTTTTCCGGCCTATTCGTAATAGCCACATCCGATCATGCAGATGCTCAGGAGAATAAAATATCTGCAGAAGAACTAAAAAAATCAGTCGCTTATCCTTCACACTTCGTGATGCATACCAAACGCAATATACAGTCTATATTTTTGCTCAAGATGAAAAAAAATCAACTCTAAAGGAGGAAGATTTCTGGACCAATAACAAACCCGGTGACATTACATATACAGGCACTTATCGCGCAGCTTTGTTGAAAAAAGGAGACTCTTACGGTACAGTACAATCCGCGGACCTTGATCTTCATTCTATTACCTTACCTCAAACCTGGCATTACACCATTAAGAGCAAGGATACGGGTACACCCGATATGCTAATCATCACAGAGTGGGGATCGTCCAACTTCAATCTGGCTAAACCATTCATCATACGTTCAGGCATATTGCAATCCTTAAAATTCGTAGATAACAAAGGTAAAAAGTTAACTGATTTTGATTTCTACCCTGCTGGCAGAGATGACGGCATACGTATGTTATCTGGTTCCCGAGTGCAATTCAAATTCTATAATAACACTGTATTTAAATATGAGATAGAAACCTTCAAACTCAATATTAGTAAATTGGAGTTGCGTTTAAGTGACACTCGCTATGTTAATTTTAATCAACCTAACTGGCCTAATTCAGGAATCGGAGATCGTGCCTATCTCGAAAACCTGAAGACATCTGCAATGAAAGGAACTCTGCTGAATCAGCCCAATATCAAGCTGGGCATGACCCACAAATCTCTGCTTAATACATTAAAAAAGCTAAACTCAGAGAGAACGGCGAATGGGGAGCATATTACGTTTATTCGCAATACGCGATCGGTTTTAATTCTTACTTACATGAACTGAACAATGATTCAAAAGTCAAAGTCTTCAACCTGTTCTCAGAGAAACGTAATCTCTATCCCGAAATGGTTAAGTTATGGTTAGGTAAACCTCAGAAAGAATATTTAAATGAAGCAGAAGGCGGATATGACATGATCTATAAATATGGTTCCCGCACACTATCCTTTCATTATCTCGAAGAAGATGAACAAATTCATCTGATTTCCATCTACTAGTTAAAGCCGGCAGCTTTGGATTACAAACTCAATCAAACTTCACAAATTCGAAGTTGTAGGAAACTGATTGTAGATGCCGACATAGAGTCAGTGAAATCTAACGCTAATAACATGTAACTTTACTACAGCAAAAATTAATAAAAGCTCATCGTAAAAATTTACGATGAGCTTTTATTATTTGAGTCAAACTTTCCAATATTCGAATCCAATTTGAAACGTCTTAAATTATTTATAATACACTACAGAGGGGAATGACTCTATCCCCTTGGCATACCAATAGTTCAAGCTACTCGCGAAATCAATAACCTTTTTCTTATCCAAGTCATAAACCAAGAGGTCCGGATCACCAAGCATATCAATTTCATCAAGTCTGCGAGGAGTTGTTCTGCCTTGAACATCTTCAAAAGTACTCCAGCTGGAAGTAGGTACCCCAGAAACGAAATTAGAACGGAATGAGGTAAATAAAGTTCCTTTATCTAGAGTTATGAAAACAGCATTATCAGACTGCGCATATTGAGATGTATACTTAAGTGGAATGGTGACACTTTTAATCCGTACATCATCAATATCATGATTTATGGACGAATGAGCTCCACCGCTTGTAAAGGTATATTCCCTTGCCCATGTGAGATGAGCATTGATATTGCTCACAGCCGAGGTATTCCCAATCTTTTCTCCATTTACAGTAATATCACCATTAGGATACTCCATCACTGCCGAGATTAGGTTTTCAGAGTACGAAATAAGCTTCGCCGTATTGGCAGGATTACTCGGATCAGGAACCACAGAAGGATTCGCCATATTGGCATGGATGCTGTACGAGTCCCCTACACTGCCTGTAGACGTAACTCGGAGACCCCAGTCACCTGCAGCTAAATCCGTTGCAAATCTGATCTCGCCTGCCTTGCCCCAAAATGGCGTTGGAGTTGCAGTTCCTGTATTCCAATCAATCGAATACAAATCAACTCTGTAATTAGCATTAGCAGACCTTAACTGTGTCAGGATTGTGCGATCAGTTGGCACACTAAAAAACCAAAAATCTGCTGGGTCAGCTGCAGTTAAACTGTCACTAAAACTTATTCGATCGCCCGTCACGTTAAAATTGGACAGAATAGAAATCTCAGGACGATCAACCTCGATCTTTTTACCTCTAGCAAACCCCTTAGTTGAAAAACCTCCCTCAGGAAGTTCTAGCTTGGAGACATTCTTAGGCAGTTCAAGCTGAACAGGCTTCGGACTCCCTTCATTGGTTTCAGCAGATTCTGCCCATGCTATTCCACTCCATGATCCGCTTATTAATGTGAAGCCCAGTAAACATTTAGAAAATACTAATAATACTTTTTTCATATTAATTCTCCTTTTATGTATTTTAATAACAATTATTTATTCGACAATAATAGATACATCCCCTTCTTTTTATTACAAATAAAAACAAATAAAATAAAACCTGTATGCATCGCTTGACTAATTAAGCCAAGCAATGCATACAGGTTTAGTAAATAATCATTTCTTTTTGTCCATCAAAAAACTATCTGGCGTATAACCTGACTCATAAGCATTTCGCTGTGTTTTGGCTTGTCCTCGTTTATGCAACCAGTCCTGAGCTTCTAATCGCAGAACATTCATACGTGCTACTATTTCGTTGTCTTTGCCCAAGAGCTGTTCGATCTCTATCTTCTCAGTTACACTTGCGGGCTGGAGAGAAAACTGCTCCACAAGTCCATTAATAATCACTTGGCGCTCTTCAACAAAAGCTTCGAGTTGCTCATACTCGGTTTCATATAACACGTCCATGATATTACTCGTCAGCTGCTGTAACTGAGTCAGATATGACGATTTATCCATGAGCACTTTCAGTAGTAACAGGTGGCGCTTCCTGACCTGCAGCAATCTTAGAAGCTTGTAGCCACGTTTCACGAAGATCCGTTAAATAGCCTACTGCTTCTTCAGCTTTGGTCACATCTTTGCGAATGTTTGCCTCCACAAGCAGATAATTTGTATATTCATATAATGAATGTAGACTCTTGGAAATATCATAAGAACGGTCCAAGGTGCTCATCAATTCACTAATTATGGTCTGGGCTTTCCCCAAATTCAGACTTGTCTTCTCATTATCCTTCTGGGTCAATCCATCAATAGCTGTCTTTACAAAACGAATTGCTCCATCATACAACATAATGACCAATTGCGCCGGATTCGAAGTCTGAACTGAGGATTGACGGTATTTATCATAAGGAGATGTAATCAAAAGTCTCACCCTTTATATTAAGATTGTCCTAAACTGGAAAAGAGACTGGACGACTGTGTTTGCATCTTGTTCATTGCCGCTTCCATTGCAGCAAATTGTTTATAGTATCTGTTTTCGGTTTTTTGCAAGTTCGTTTGCATCATTAGAATTCGATTGTTATAATCCTTCATTTTGCGACCCATGATGTTTTCATCTCTGAACGCACTAGTAATATCAGTTGTGTATCTGTTCGTACCTGCACGCTGGTATACTTTCTCAATTGCATTAGATACCTTATCTGCCAATTTATCAAACAAACCTTCATTTGGAGCATTGGATGGTCCTTGGAACAGATCCAATGCCATTTGTGGATTGGAACTGATCATATTTTTAAGTTTTGTCTCGTTCTCAATCACCAACTTACCATTCTCAGAATAGCTGCCGGTTGTAATCCCAAGAGCACTTAAAGGACCAAGTTTATCTGTAATGACTTGACGCATTTCAGACAACACCGATTTGATGATATCATCATTTTTTAGCAAGCCACTTTTTGCTTTCTCAGTCCAAGTATCAATCTCGGATTCTTTTAGTTCTTTCTTTTGCTCGTCTGTTAACGGTTTAAAATCACGATATTTTGTTTCTTCTACCTTTGAGTTAAGAGCTTTAATCAAGCTATTGTAATCTTCAATGAAACCTTTAATGGATTCCAGCGCTTTATCTGGATCACTTTGGTTCTTGATAATGGTCGGAGTATCCACTCCATTCTTTGTGGTAACATCCATCAAAGTTATTTGCACACCATTCAGAGAAAACGTATTACTCTTGATATCTTTCAAAGGCTCATCATTCACAGTTACTATCGCATCATGACCTGCAGTAGTCGTGAGCTGACCTGCCATATCCTCATAAGATTTAATTCCCTTAAACAAATTCAAAAATTCATGCGATCCACCGCTCATTTTCAATTCCTCACCGGACTGAGCAGTAATCGTTAATTTCCCATCTGCAAAATTCGCTGTTGCCTTGGCATCACCAGATTTTATCTTGTCTACTACATCTGATATTTTATCCGTTTCGTTGAAACTAAACGTCTTTCCATTCAATACAAAACTGTACGTCTTCGCAGGGGAACCTGGTTCTGGATCCTTACCACCACTCAGTTTATATAGATCAGCAAGTGTCTTATCATCGGTCACTCCCGTACCTGCGCCATTCGTTTCAATCACCGTTTTTTTAGAAAAGAGGGCTAACAAGGAATTGCCACCAGTAGGGGTTTCTACTGTCACTTTACTATCCAGACCTCCTGTTTTGGAGGCTATTGATAACTTACCTGTAATCTCATCATAACTTGCAATTGCATTTGCCTGAGCATTGGAGTTAATGGTAGATACCAATGTAGAGATGGAGGTCATACCGTTGAATAAAGACTTCCCATCTTTATCGGTAAAGCTTACACCATTAATCTTGATATCAAATCCCTTTTGAAGATACTTAGCCATGTCCGCTGAACCCATTTTGGACAAGTCTACACCTTCCAATGCTGCTAATGATGTAGATCCGCTTACTCCTTGTCCCAAACCTGAGGTAGCTACTGTTGCACTTTTAGCTAACTGAGTAACACTTACCTTCATTTCAACTCCGTTAGCGGATGCGGACGCTTCTGCTTTGACAGCATCAGTATTACCCGTAACAGTTGCTTTATTTGCATTCAGTGCTGTGGAATTACCATATTTTGTTATTAACTTATTGGATCTAAAGTCATATAATTTACTGCTTAATTCACGGTAACTTTCCCGCTGCCACTGCAACAGTTGCTTTTCCTGATTGAGTTTGTCCAAAGGCACACGTTTTGTCGCCATCATACTTTTAACCATACTTTCAATATCCATACCGGAAAATCCATTAATACGTGTAACCATTTCGCCACCCCCGTAATCTATATTTTTTCGTCAATTAAAATACCCGCAATTTCCATCATCTTGGCTACTAAATCTAACGTTTTCTCCGGTGGTATCTCACGGAGCAATTCCCCAGTTTCCTTATTTAAAACTTTGACCATAATATCATGTGTCTTCTCGTGAATACTAATATCTAATGTCGTTTCTGGACCTTGCAAGGCTTTCACCGCTCGATCAATGTTGCGGATCAGCAGTTCTTCCCCTACAGATAAGTGTACACCTTGTTTTTCTTTGGCATAAGCTTCCTTCGCTGTCCTGATGTTTGCTGTGTCGGTTACCGCTTGAGAAGCGCCTCCAGGGTGACTCACCTCAGTAGCAGTGTTTGTTACGGATGAGGCAGATAAAGAAAATTGAATATTCACCCTTCAACGACCTCCAACTTGTTCGCATTTATATTATATATCGGTCAAGCAAGTCCCCAGCTTTAGGAAATATGTAAAATCAAATAAAAAAACCTTGGATCAAAGATCCAAGGTTTAGTGCAGAACCTGATAAAATTAACGAAGCAATTGCAGAACGCCTTGTGGCTGTTGGTTTGCTTGCGCCAACATTGCTTGAGCTGCTTGAGCCAAGATGTTGTTTTTCGTTTGGCTCATCATTTCTTTAGCCATGTCAACGTCACGGATACGGGATTCAGCAGCTGTCAGGTTCTCAGAAGCTGTTCCCAAGTTGTTGATTGTGTGCTCCAGACGGTTTTGAACAGCACCCAGTTTAGAACGTTCGCTGGATACAGTTGCAGTTGCTTTATCCAGAACCGCGATTGCAGCAGCTGCACCTCTTTAGTGGAGATGTTCAGAGCAGCTTCGCCTTTAACATCGTTAGTTCCATCAGTTACTGTGTTTTCTTTAGTGAAACCAGCATCGCCAGCTTTACCAGTGATACCCAGAGCGGAAGAACGCATGTCTCCGATTGCCAAGCTCATGGATTGGCCAGTATTAGCACCAATTTGGAAAGATGTTTCAAAGTTCTTTTGAACTCCACCATCTTTCAATGTGATTCCATTACCTGCTTCACCTTTAGCATTAGAAGTTACCGTTAACTTCCCAGAGGCTGCAACACTAGAAAGTGTAACACCTTCAATTTTATTAGCAAGTGTCGCCACGATTGCATCTGTAATATCATTTCCTGTGATTGCAGCTGTTGCATTTGCAGCAGCACTAATATTAACGCCTAAACCTTTACCTTCGTAAGCGCCTTTAGTTGCATCATAAAATTCAACTTGTTGACCATTAATAGTAACACCAGTACCTACAAGGCTTGCAGCTTGTTCAGCTGTAGTAATACTGCTGAAATCAAGCTCTCCAGTAGCTGGAGTGTAAGTTGTAGTACCTACGGAAGCAGCAGCACCAGCGCCAATAAGCCCAGCCGTTCCTGTAGCAGTCGCTGCAGTCATATTGCCCTGAGCACCGTCAAATTTACCGCCATTTTCTGTTGTAACAGCAGCAATTTCTACATCAGCAGTGTTTGCGGAAACAGTATAATTACCTTTAAGAGTTTCATTTGCATCAATAGCTTTTTGAAGGCCTGCTGTGAATGCACTCGCTGTTAATGCTGCTTGAGCTGCGGCATCCGCACCAGCACCAATCGCTGTTGCATCATCAGCAGTCAGTGTGTAGCTAACTTCTTGACCGTTAATTGTTAGAGAGATCTTGTCGTTTGCAGCACCTGCTGTCAAAGTTAATGTCTGCTCTGCACCTGTATGTGTTGTCAAACCACCACTTACAAATCCATCTTTTGCTACTCCAGTACCTTTAAGATTTGTTTTACCATCACCTTGCAACAATTTTTGAGTATTGAACTCAGTAGTGTTACCGATACGGTTGATTTCGGAAGTCAATTGGTTCATTTCGTCTTGCAGAGCTTGACGATCGGAATCAGTGTTCGTTCCGTTAGCGGATTGGTTAGCAATCTCGCGTTGACGTTGCAGGATGGAGTGAGTTTCGTTCAAAGCACCCTCAGCTGTTTGGATCAAAGAGATACCATCTTGAGCGTTACGGGAAGCTTGGTCCAAACCACGGATTTGACCGCGCATTTTTTCGGAAATTGCCAGACCTGCAGCATCGTCACCAGCACGGTTGATACGAAGACCAGAAGACAATTTTTCGATATTTTTGTTAGTGTTAGCAGTGTTTGCAGACAGTTGACGGTGTGTGTTCAATGCCGCGATATTATGGTTGATAATCATTAGAGTATTTCCTCCCTGAAAATAAATTAGTTCCACATCCATGTGGTAAACGCCGCGACATTAAGGTCGGCCGCCCTGCCGAAGCAGCGTCTAAATTATATATCGACGGAAGGTGAGCAACTGTTTATAGCAAATTGGAATATTTTTAATCTTTTTTATTTTCCATTTTTCTTAAACGTTCCATAAACGCTTCAATATTGGCTGCGAGAGGTGTAGCAGACTCCCGATTTGCATCCTGAATGGACGCGTAAATCTCCTGCCGAAAAATATCTATATGCTTAGGTGCAGAAATACCAATTCGCACGGTATCTCCTTCTACAGCAAGTACGGTCACCTCAATATGATCCTGAATAACAATGGATTCACCCTTTTTCGTGATAATACCAGCATATCAGACTCCACCCTTCACTGAGTTTGCTTCATCTTCGGCCCAGATGAGATGACGTGTCTCATAGCTGGAATGATGGAGTACCACTTGTTTTCCCAGACGTTTCTCTGGATTGAGTACAACCGGAGCCAGTAAGTTCATGGTAGATTTATTTGTGTCAGAATGAATAGTTACCAGAGAGAAAACCAACACCTGCTCTTCAATCCCTAACTCTTCCTTATCCACCTCACCCAATTCAAAACTATAATCAGGTACAAACATAAATGGACTAACCAACAAGAATGATAAGCCAGGTTCTTTTACTGATTGTAAATAACTGAACGGTGTATCTTCCCACGGAATTAACGCGTACTCCGTCTCTTCTTCAAATCCGGGTAACCCTTTGGGAAATTGATACAGATCTTCCTCTTTGACCTCTAGTTCTCCCCACATGCTTGTATGAATATGAATGGTAAACGCCTCCTTGGCGAAGATTTATACAAAAAGAGCCATAGATGGCTGCATATCGAGACCGTCTATAGCTCTACATTATAACTTACAACCCGATATCTATGTCAGGTGGAGTATATTGAACTGACGCATACTGTTTCACATAAATATCAAGCTTGCCCCGTTGATATTCAATCTCGGGTTTGTTAACAATAACGTTCATTTCAGAAACGGCGGGTTGAAAGTTAATATCCGGTGGCCTTGTATCAACACGTGTCTCAACATTATCAAATGAAGCCGGCGTACGCGTTTCAGGGAATGGCTGTGGTTTCCAGTCCATGCCCACTATATTGGCAATCGTATTACCTGACTTATGGATCGCTGCCAATTGATTCCCCTGCTGAACGCGTTCAGCCATGTTTTGCAGAAATTGTTGCTGTATTCCAGAATATATTCGTGCGTTCATATCGATCATATTCCCGCCATTGTAAGCAGAGAAAGCCTTACTTTGATCTACACGAAGAGTGATAGGATGACTCTCTACCCTTAGCTTGGCAGGTCTGGTGTTTAACTGTACTTCTGCCTTAGGCTGACGAATAGAGTACTGACCAGGATCAGCATCCATATTGAGAATGGACGGCGTTGTTCGAATCTGGACAACAGGAAGAGTGTTCACTAGTTAAGTCCTCCTTTTTATCTCAGGAAGTCTACCAGAGAAGGAGAGATAATTTTGGCACCTGCAGATAAAGAAGCATTGTAGATGTTTTCCTGAATTTTGGATTTCATCGCCAATTCTGCATAGTCCGCATCCTCGACTTTGGCTTGCAGATCTGTCAGATTGATATTAAGGTCATCGAGACGCCCCATCATCAGATCAACACGATTGGTTTTTGCCCCAAGCTCCGAACGTATTGCTAGCATTTTGTTCATTCGGGTATCTATATTATCCAGTTGCTTGGATAACGCCTCTGTATCACCTTCTGTTAGAGCCTTCATAATGTTATTAACCGTTACGAATAGATTATCCTCTTCCGTTCCAGTACCAAATACCTCATTCCCATTCACATTGATGGGTAACTGTACACTCTCACCAACAATAAAGTTAATTTTACCCTTGTCCGTTACAATAGATGCAGCATTAGAGGTATCAAAGGACCCATCTGGGTTGGTAGGAAACTCATAAGGTTTTACGTCATAGGTTTCACCGTTGAAGATATACTTGCCGTTCAGTTTACTATTAGATACATCAATTAGTTGTTCATTCAACTGTTTTACTTCCTCGTTAATGCTGTCTAGTGCAGATTGAGGATTAGTGCCTGTCGATCCCTGAACTACCAGTTCACGTAGGCGTTGAACAACGTTCCCAGCTTGATTCATAACGGTATCATTGAATTCCAACCAAGAAATAGCACTGTCTACGTTTTTCTGATACTGCTCATTGGAGGATAACTCTGCACGATAACGAAGGGAGTAAGTAATCCCAACCGGATCGTCTGAAGGTTTGTTGATCTTCCGACCTGTTGCCAGTTGGGTCTGGGTGTTATTCATCTGCTGTGCGTTCCGGTTCAGGTTCAACAGTAGCTGTGAACTGAGCATATTATTTGTTATTCTCATGGTCTGTTATGTCACTCCCTTCTATTATCTGCCTACTGTCCCAGTAGAGTTAATTAATTTATCAAGTAATTCATCATAAGTGGTCATAAATCGTGCGGATGCGTTATATGCATGTTGAAACTTGATCATATTGGACATCTCTTCATCCAATGATACTCCGCTCACGGATTGGCGACGTGTCTCCACCTGCTCCACCAGAAATTCCGAGTTGGATGTCTGACGTGCGGCTTCCTGAGATTGCACCCCAGCTGTCCAACAATGGCACTAAACTGTGCGCCAATAGCTGCATTACGCATGCCGTCGGCAGACTTCATTGGTGTATCTTTCAGATTGGCGAGCAAGATGGCAAGAGTATTATTACCTTTGATTACGGTCTCTGTGCCGGACGCATCTGTAGTACGCAAAGAAGTAGCAATTTTATTCGGATCAGCTAAAATTTCTGCATTTAATGAGATATTACCAGCTGTAATGGATGTCCCACCACCCGCTGCTGTGAAGAAAGGTAGACCTGGGGTGGTTGTACCATCCATCGTATACCCCAACTGATGCAGACCATTGAGTCCCTTTACGGTTACCTTCGTGTCTGTTGCTAATGCTCCCCTGCAAGTCCTAAAGCATTCGTTGCAGGGATAACCGATCCTGCTGGAAGTGTGATTTCAATATCACCATTCGCGAGTGTATTAGCCAGGTCATCCATTTGTTTCTTATAATCACTTACCAACGTGTCTCTCGACTTAATCATGCCATGAACTTCACCATTGGTGAGTGTACCAGCAGTATATGCATCATTCAGAAAAGCAGGATCTACCGCGACTTGTACTGCCCCGCCGGTAACGAGTGCCTGTCCATTCATCTGGATAGCATATCCTTGCGGGGAATCAGTTACGGTAACATTCATGATTTTGGACAGCTTGTCCGTCATTAAATCCCTTTGGTCACGTAAATCGTTGGCATTGTCGCCAAGAGACTCAATTTTCACGATGGCACTATTGAGGTTTGCAATGTTACCCAGATAACCTTGAATCTCATTACTTTTCACAGAGATATTACTGTCCAAATCCTGACTGAGCGCATCCAATTGGCGGCTAATCTGATTCATTGCATCCGTAAGAGCGAGTGTGGTTTCTTTGACAATTCGGCGTGCCGTAACGTCCTCAGGGTTTTTGCTCAGATCTGACCATGATTTATAAAAATTATCCATTACGGTCCGAAATCCGGTATCCGATGGTTCGTTTACAATAGCTTCAAGTTTCTCAAGTGTATCTCGTTGAATGGACCAACTCCCGAAGTTGGTGTTTTCATTACGATACTGGTCATCCAGAAATTTCTCGCGCACACGTGTAATGGAGTCGAACTCTACCCCTGTACCGAGCTGTCCTGGTGTTGTGCTATGCAGAAATGCAAATGGCTCCATTGGAATGGATGCCTGCATGTTCACCTTTTGCCGTGAGTACCCTTCCGTGTTGGCATTGGCTACGTTATGACCTGTTGTGCTAAGAGCTGTCGTCTGTGTGAACAAACTGCGTTTAGCCGTTTCGATTGAATGAAATGTAGATGTCACCTGGTTTCCCCTAATTAATCAGGCACGCGTGTCAAACAGACCGATTCGCCCTGGATTGCCGTTCTTATCAGCAGGATGCTGATATGTGGCATCCTGTTCTGGCCGAGAAGCAAAGATGTCCATTGAAAGATCAATAAACATCAACGATTGCTCGATCAGCTTTTGATTCAGTTGATTGATTTCCTTTAACTCCTGCAGTGTTCCCGCCAGCTTCTTCTGGACTTCAAGCAATCGCTGTTTGTCAGCCGGATCAAAAATCAGCTTCGAGATCTCCGTAATGTTCAGGTTCAGCATGGACTTGATCCCACGCTCCTGAAGCAATTCGTGAACTGCGCTCTGCCGTTCAATCTCCAATGGCTCTTGTTGTTTCATGAAACGGGATTCTTTGTTCAGAACGGCAATGAGTTCATCCACATCGTTTTTGACAATGACCTGTCTCTTGACCTCGCTGAGTGCCAGCATATCGCGGTGACTTTGTTCCATTTGCTGCAAAACTGCAATTAATCTGTCCAGTGCTGCCATTACGTGATCACCTATTCCTTATCAAAAGACTTAAAATACGGTAGCAATTTGTCAGCAAGCTTACTGCTGTCTACCTGATACGTTCCCGAACTGACCTGTTCTTTCAGTTCCTGTATCCGTTGAATGCGTCCTGCATCTTGCGTACGTCCTTGTTCCTCAAGCATCTTCATCGCCTCCGGAGAAATGGATACTTCGTCCTTACGGCGGCTCTTCTTGGCATCAGCCTGCTGATTGGATTCAACGTTCCTCTGATATGAATTGATGGCGCCAATTCTACTCGGTTCATTGATTTTCATATGAACTACACTTCCTTCCACGTTAGAATTTTACATTGATATACGTTTTTCTTACTTTATCTTTATGTTATCGAGATGATTAGGATAATAAAAAAACCGATAATCTTTAATAAGTTTATCGGTACGTTTCAAAACATTTGTTATAGCAAGATCTGTATTTAAGACCTCGTTCCTATGAATCGCGTAGTTTGTCGACAGCATTGTAGGTTCGTCCGCCTACATTGTTGTTATCCTTCTGACCTACATCGCGAGCTGCACTAGCCAAGTCTTTCGTCAAACGATTACGGCAAGAGTCACACATATGACCTTCACGAATCAATGTTCCGCATACTTCACAAGGATACATCATATTCGGGGCATTTTCGATGGAAATCCGTCCCTCACGGATGAACTTGGTAATGGTTTTGATCGAAACTTCTGTTGCATCAGATAGTTCCTGTATATTGGTGCCTTTGTTTTCGCGCAAATAATCTACACATATCTGATATTCCTGTTCCATTTCCTTAATACAGTTCGAGCATACATCTCGAAAATTCAACGCATATAATTTACCACAGCGAGGACAATTACCCAGATTCATCGCTAAAACGCCCCTCTCAAACTTCCATTTCCGAATAGATAATAACTATAGATTACCTTATTTTCTCTGATGAAGCCATAGTCTATTTGCAAAACAAAAGAAGGGAGTAGGATGCACATATACGCAACCCTGCTCCCCAATTTTATATCCCTAATTCAATGTTCTAATACTTAGTACAGAAGACCATACGCTTGTGTTCTGATCGTTGAATGCCCGAATACGATATTTATGCAAACTGGACGGTAACAAGTCGGAATGAATAAACGTTGCATTACTGACAGTCGCCACAATTTGCCCGTCGGCTTCAATTTCGTAAGACGAAGCTCCCTCAATAGCGTCCCAAGTCAGAATAACGTTTGTTCTGTCCGAAGTTCCCTTCAGCACAGGTGTAGTTAATTGAGTCATTCCACTTATACTCTCACTCCAAGCTCCTGCACCAGAAGCATTTTTAGCACGAATTCGGAAGGTATGTTCCGTATTTGGTGCAAGTCCGCTCTTCGTATAAGCAACTCCACTCACGGCAACCACCGTACCATCAATCTCCAGATCATACCCGGTAGCTCCGGTAACAGCACCCCATCTCAGCGAGATAGCCGCTGTTGTTGCTGAGTTAATACTCAAACCTGAGACACTGGCAGGTAACGTATTTTGGGACAATATTGCTGTCCATGTACTCACATTAGTGTCGGTCAGAGCACGAATGCGGTATTTATGAATCGTTCCACCAAGTACTCCATTGTGAACATACAAGAGATCACTCACCGTAGCAACCACTATGCCATCAGCCTCAATCTCATATTTTGTTGCACCAGCAACTTCATTCCATGTCAGCGTAACTGAAGTTTCTTCAGGTACAGCTTTCAGCGTTGTTGGTACATTTAATTGGGTCGAGGCAGTTACGATCTCACTCCAGCTACCGACGCCAGCAGCATTTTTCGCACGAATGCGGAAGGTATGATCTGTATTGGCCAGAAGACCACTTTTCGTATAAGCAGCTCCACTCACAGAAATTACAACACCGTCAATTTCCAAATCATAAGCGGTAGCACCTGTAACAGGGGTCCATTTCATTGAGATAGCCACAGGTGTAGCGGCATTTAACATGAGACCGTTAACTGTAGCAGGAATGGTACTTTGGGTCAGTACTGCTGTCCATGCACTTGTGTTGGTACCCGTCATCGCACGAATGCGATACTTATGTGCCGTTCCTGACAACTGTCCTGCGTGACTATAGCTTGGCTCTTCTACCGTTGCCACTACTGCTCCGTCTGCCTCAATCTCATACTTCGTTGCGTCTGCTACCTCAGCCCACGTGAGGTTAATTGCATTTTCTTCCGATGTTGCTTTTAGTACCGGTGTGTTTAGGAGTGTCGTTCCATTGATGAGTTCGCTCCAAGCACCTACACCGGCAGCATTCTTCGAACGAATACGGAAAGTATGGTCTGTGTTGGCTGCAAGACCACTCTTCGTATAAGCTACTCCCGTTACGGGGACAACGGTTCCATCGATTTCCAGATCATATCCCGTTGCTCCCGTCACTGCTGTCCACTTCAATGCAATGGCTACATTCGTAGCCGAGCTAACAGTTAATCCTGTAACGGAAGCAGGTATAGTGCTCTGTGTCAGGATTGCTGTCCATGCACTCGTATTGGTCTCCCTCAACGCACGAATGCGATATTTGTGCGCCGTTCCTGGCAGCAATAATGTATGGGTAAAGCTAGGTTCTTCTACCGTTGCCACTACTGCTCCGTCCGCTTCAATCTCATACTTCGTTGCGTCTGCTACCTCAGCCCACGTCAGCTTGACTGCAGTTTCTTCCGATGCGGCTTTTAGAACCGGTGTATTTAGAAGTGTAGTACCCTTGATGAGTTCGCTCCACACTCCTACACCAGCGGCATTTTTCGAACGAACACGGAAGGTATGGTCTGTGTTCGCTGCAAGACCGCTCTTCGTATAGGCTACTCCCGTTACCGGGACAACGGTACCGTCGATCTCTAAGTCGTATCCTGTCGCTCCCGTTACCGCTGTCCATTTTAATGCAATGGCCACATTCGTCGCTGAGTTAACAGTTAAGCCTGTAACAGAAGCAGGGATAGTGTTTTGCGTCAGGATTGCTGTCCATGCACTCGTATTAGTCTCGGTCAACGCTCGAATACGATACTTATGGGCCGTTCCTGGCAGCAATGATGTATGGGTGAAGCTAGGTTCTTCTACCGTTGCCACTACTGCTCCGTCTGCCTCAATCTCATACTTCGTTGCGTCTGCTATCTCAGCCCACGCCAGCTTGACTGCAGTTTCTTCCGATGCGGCTTTTAGAACCGGTGTATTTAGAAGTGTAGTACCCTTGATGAGTTCGCTCCACACTCCTACACCAGCGGCATTTTTCGAACGCACACGGAAGGTATGATCTGTGTTCGCCGCAAGACCACTCTTCGTGTAAGCTACTCCCGTTACGGGGACAACCGTTCCATCGATTTCTAAATCGTATCCTGTCGCTCCCGTTACCGCTGTCCATTTCAATGCAACAGCGACATTCGTGGCCGAGCTAACAGTTAATCCTGTAACTGAGGCAGGAATAGTACTCTGCGTCAGGATTGCTGTCCATGCACTCGTATTGGTAGCCGTCAACGCACGAATGCGATATTTATGGGCTGTTCCTGGAAGCAGTGTTGTATGGGTGAAGCTAGGTTCCCCTACTGTTGCTACTACTGCTCCATCGGCTTCAATTTCATACTTCGTTGCATCAGTAATGGCTGCCCATGTCAAATTGATTGCAGTTTCTTCTGATGTTGCTTTTAATACCGGTGTATTTAGAAGTGTTGTTCCACTGATCAAATCACTCCATGCCCCTACACCGGCCGCATTCTTCGAACGAACACGGAAGGTATGGTCTGTGTTCGCTGCAAGACCGCTCTTCGTGTAAGCTACTCCCGTTACCGGGACAACGGTACCGTCGATTTCCAGATCGTATCCTGTCGCTCCCGCTACCGCTGTCCACTTCAGTGCAACAGCGACATTCGTGGCCGAGCTAACAGTTAATCCTGTAACGGAAGCAGGGATGGTACTCTGCGTCAGGATTGCAGTCCATGCACTCGTATTGTTATCCGTCAACGCACGAATACGATACTTGTGCGCCGTTCCTGGTAACAATGATGTGTGACTGTAGCTAGGCTCTTCTACTGTTGCAACCACTGCTCCGTCTGCCTCAATCTCATACTTGGTTGCGTCTGCTACCTCAGCCCACGTCAGATTGACAGCAGTTTCTTCCGATGTTGCTTTTAGTACTGGTGTATTCAGCAGTGTCGTTCCACTGATGAGTTCACTCCACACTCCTACACCGGCCGCATTCTTCGAACGAATACGGAAGGTATGGTCTGTGTTCGCTGCAAGACCACTCTTCGTATAAGCTACTCCCGCTACGGGGACAACCGTTCCATCGATCTCGAGGTCATAACCTGTTGCTCCGGTTACTGCTGTCCATTTCAGAGTAATAGCTGCGTTGGTTGCTGCACTAATCACCAATCCATTAACGGAATCAGGCAACGTATTCTGTGACTTTACTGCCGACCATGCGCTAACGTTATTGTCACTTATAGCTCGTACACGATACTTATGTGCCGTACCAGGTTTGAGCCCCGTATGCGTATAGATTGAATCTGATACGTCTCCAACGACAACGCCATCAGCCTCAACTTCATACGATATAGCACCATCAACTGGTGACCAGATGAGGACAACTTCTTCTTGTGAAGGATTGGACTGAATTACAGGTGTACTCATCTGAGTAATTCCTGTAATTGCATCACTCCAGTTTCCTGCACCACCAGCATTTTTTGGTCTGATTCTAAAGGTGTACCCTGTATTGGCTGTAAGTCCAGTTTTACTATATGTGGTGCCAGTTACAGCAACATTAGTGCCATCAATCTCCAAATCATATCCGGTAGCACCCTTTACTGCAGTCCAAGCTACGGTTAGTTTATTAAATGTAGCATCAGTAACCTTCAACCCGTCCGCACGGTCAGGTACTGTTAACTGACTCACCAATTTACTCCACGCGCTCTCATTATTAGATGAGAAAGCTTTTAGCACATAAGTATGCGTTGAATTCGCTTCTAGGCCTTCATGCACATATGAGGTGACGTTCCCGAGTTCAATTGGCGTCCCCCATCAATCTGCAGCTGGTACCGATCGGCAAATTCAACCGCCTTCCACTGTACCGTATTCTTGCTTTCTTCTGAGGTTACGGTCAGAACGGGTTTCTCAAGCAAGGTTGTGATTGCAACCGGCTCACTCCACTCACTAGCCCCTAGTTGGTTAACTCCACGTACTCTATAGGTATATGTAGTATTGGGTATAAGTGATGAACTTGTATAATTGATTCCATAAAAAGGCTCTTTGACTACGCCATTCTCTTCAATCTCATATTGGACAGCTTGTGGAGCAGCAGACCAATTAAGATTAATAGCTACATCATTGGCATCAGCCACCAAATTAGTTGGAACTGCTGGAGCCGTAGTAATAGGCAGTGTTGTCCCCGGCTCTTTTACAAAACTGAATGATTCTGCTTTCCGTATATAATACGGGTTCAGGTTGGATACAAAATCGACTACCGCTCCTGTATCTGCATTAACAACAAGACTTAACTGTGTAGCCTCGTAGCTTTGCACATATCTTGGTGTAGTCATTCCAAATTCATCAACGGTGGAATTATTCCATACTCCAACATTGGTTCCGGATTGTCTATATTCCATAGTCGTGTAATACTCCCATACTTCAGCAAAGTCGATGATAAAAGCATTGGTAACTTTGCCTGCATAAGTAGAAGTGTAGGAACCAAATGAAATCTTGGTTATGTCCTCAACCGCCCCATTGATCGATTGACTTCTCCTAAAAGAATATCCTGATGTTGAAATCTCGTAGGATCTCGCCCAACTCAGTTTAACTGATTTTTGGTTCACCTGTAGTTGGCCGTTGTTGTTGGTCATTACATATTGGTAATCATTACTTGATGAGACTATCCCGCTTCCTACTGCTGCATGTGCCCGGTTCCCCCGTACACGCCAAACTGTCCGAATACCAGCATGAATACTAGTAGACGGACAGTCCATAAGTAAAATCCGTTTTTTCTTTTTCCTGCGACCACTTTTGTTCTCCCCTTCAAAAAGATATGTTGTGCCACTCCCTATGCTGTCACCTGTGGTGAACGGCAAAACTATCTATTCTGCGCGAGAAAACAAATTCCTCTTTTTTACTCTTTTTTACATGTAAAAAATTTCTTATTGCGCTTTCATTTATAATTTCATCAAACAACTATATTCCATATGGTATAAATACGAAAATAGGAATTCGCAAATGTGAAATTATTAATACAGGAACACATTTTCCTATCTATTAAAAGATGAAGCGTAGGTTGTGTATGCAGGGAGACCTGAAGAATATTAAACAGTAGCTCAATATACTGATTTGCCGATTAGGATCTCGCCAGTGTCAGGGTGTAAATCTCGACCGGACTCTCCATGGAGAAACCAGCATTTAGGATAACTCGCCCACAAGCGTCCAAGGTGCTACCTGTTGTGTATATATCATCGATTAGCAGTAACTGTATGGGTTTGGCATGCGACATGCCCATCTGTGTTGGCAGATAAAATTTCCTGTATAGCTCTTCTATTAAATGCATGCCATCCGGGTTGATGGAAAAAGCGTTCTTCATCGTTTCGATACGCTCGCCACGTGATTTGAAGCTTTGTTTGGTGGTGTTGATCTGGCGCTGCAACAGATCAACGATGGGCAGGCGGCAGGTGGCGGCAAGTCCTGCGGCCAGCCGCTCCGCCTGATTGAAGCCGCGCTCGGCCAGACGCTCGCTGCTCACCGGGACATAGGTGACCGCGTCAGGTCGCCATTGCGGCTTCGTTTGTTGAGCATGTGTGGCGGAATGAGCCACGGGGGCTGGGGTTCTTTTGCCAAAGCAGAATTCTGCTCCTCTCTCATCGCTTGAAAGGCTTGAATCAACAGCGCGGTTAGGAGCGGTGCGTAGCGTTCATGGCCTCTGAATTTGTACATGCCTATCCATTCTTTCATAAGAGCGTTGTATTGTACGGCGCTGCGATTGGAGATAAAAGAACGGTTTTGCATGTGTGGACGAACACAGTCCGGGCACCCAACACCCCGACCACAACGCAGACAGCGGATGGAACGAATCCATGGAATCTGCTTCATACAACGCGGGCATATGCCCGGATAGATTGAAGACAGAATCGCTCGAGTGCCGCATGTCAGACAAGTCGCCCCAGGTGGGGCGAGCAGGTGATGAAGACGCCCGGTCAGGTGCTGCGCATAATCGGTTATGTTACTGAGCCAGTTGAACATAGGGGAGTAAACCTCCAGTTTTGGGAATGTAATATGAAATGTGGAACCGAAATTGGCAGATGCCAATTAGGTTTGGGATGGTGGGTGCAGATAACCTTTGCGACGAGCGATGGTGTTCATTTTCCGAATCTGTGCAACGGCCTTCACCTGTGAACGTGTCCGACGAGATGATGCAAAAACCACTCTACCCGCCGGGTCATCCATGGAACGCCCTGCTCTGCCCGCCATCTGAACCAGTGAAGCTTCATCAAAGAGAGCATTGTCTGCATCTAAAATAAAGACATCGCTGCGCGGAATGGTCACGCCACGCTCCAGAATTGTGGTGGTTACGAGCAGACGAATGTCGCGATCACGAAAGGCTGTAACTTTGCTAGCGCGATCGGGGTCTTGGGATGAGGTTCCTTCGATATGGATTCCGGGAAAACTACGACGCATCAAGTTCACGAACGCCTCAATCTGGGCAATGCGTGTCACAAACACAAATACTTGGGCGTCACGCTTCAATGAAATTTGGATGTTAATCTTCAAGGCAGCAGGAAGATTTCGTTTCTTAATACATTCAACAACGGTTACCGTCTTTATCAAGCGCGGGACAGGCAAAGGATGACGGTGAAAACGTACCGGGACTTTGGCATGATTGAGTTTCCCCGTGCTGCTTCCCTCTGAAGCCGAGCTGGCGGTGTAGCAGATAGATAAACAAAATTCCCGTCCGGTTTACAGGAGGATGCCGCCGCGTGAGCGAGCATGGGATCGTTGTGATAAGGGAACGCATCCAGTTCGTCGATGATAACAAGATCAAATCCCTGATAAAAACGCATCAGTTGGTGTGTGGTCGCAAGCGTGAGCTGAGCGTCTTTCCAGCGTTCTTCACTGCCTCCGTAAAGGGTAGCGAGTGAGGTGCCCGGAAAAGCTTTGGCCAGACGCGGAGCCAGTTCCAGCACCACGTCTCTGCGCGGCGTAGCGACCAGAGCTCGTCCGCCACGATCCAATGTATGTTGGAGCAGGGGGAAAATCATTTCGGTCTTGCCGGCCCCGGTCACGGCCCACAGTAAAAACCGCCCCGGCCCATCCCCTGCGGGTGGCCGGGCCAAAAACGCAAGCGCCGCGGCTGCTGCCGCGCTCTGCGCTGCGCTTAGCCCCCACCGGGCGAGCCCGCCGCCAGTGGGGGCCAAGGCCGTGCCACGCGGTGCTTCGCCGCGTCGTGGCACTGCCCCTTGCGCTGCACTGCGTAGCAGCAGCGCACAAGCACGGCTGCGCCCCAGCGCGAGGCAAGCCTCGCAGTAGGCGCACGCCGCCAGGCCGCAGGCAGCGCAGGGCACGCGCTGCCTGGCTTCGCTGCCACAGCGGTGGCAGCGGGGCTCGCTCCGCGCGCGTCCAAGCCACGCGTGCCGACGGCGCGTGGCAGGCCCTTCGAGGGCGGCTGTGATACTCAGCCGCCCATGCAAGCGCGCGAGCTGCGCAGCCGCGCGCCACTCCTTGGCGGCTGGGCGGTATCCGCCAGCAACGCCTCCGCCTCGGCCGCCAGTAATTGGCGGCCGCTGATCCGCTCAGCCAGCAGGGCCGCGTCCCGCTCCAGCTGAGCCCACTGCCCGGCGGGATACGACTCTGGCATCCCGCCTACCTGAATGCGAAGCGTAGCGACACTTCCCGCTTTGCCCGCTATGCCTTTTCTAGCCTCTGTTTCCCCCGAGGCCAATTCATACACATCCAGCTTCCGTGCAAGATAACTCTGCCATTCGCGCTGGCCCCACTGATCCATACCTCGCTCCATCTCAAAATGTTCAACCAACCAGGACGCCTGACTTAACGGTAACGCCTTGTCTAACAGCAACCAGCGCAGCACATGTCGCCCACTTCCTCCCTCTAGCCACCAAGCCACATCCACTCGAATATCGAGTGATAACACCATGCTCCACCCTTCCCCTACACGGCACACATATAAAGCAACTTTCATTTACTTTCCTCCCCATCCTAATTTTCCTGAACGCAAAAAAAGCACATGCCAACCCGGCTGTTCGCCGGAGCATGTGCTTCATGTCCATATTCCATCTTCTTATGATCAATCTACTTATCACTATACCAATTGAATCTCTACTCTACAAATTCAGCCATTCAAAAAGTTTATTTCCCAACTCGAATAAGAAGTTGCTGATCAAGTGCTGAACAACTTCTAACCAGACTATTATATATATCATTTAGATGAACCTTATTCTACGGTGTACGTTTACTTCAATCATATTGGTCTGAAATGTCCAGGAACCGGTTATGTATTACTTAGTTTGGAGATGCCTGAGAACATTCGATTATATCGATTAATCAACTCATCTAAAATCTCAGATTGCTTAATTACGATTGGATGTTGTAAACCATAAATTGCAACCAACGCGTGCAAACTTTCCCGTTCACGTTCCAAGTCACTTTCCTGATTGTTCACAACATATTTCATAGCATCCTCACCTCTATGAAATAGTGTAACCCCTTATGTAAAAACCAAGATTCATGTCAGATATACAAAAAAACTATAAGAAAATGAAACGTGGCCATCCTCTCACAGGTAACTCTCTATAATCTATAAAATAAGATCTACCAACCACCTTGACCATGAGAATTAGTCGTCAAAATTTCTGGAACTTCAGGTGGTACATTCTCCGTAGCAGAAGACGTATTAAATGGTACCACCATTGTTGTGATGGTAATTATGGTAGCAATGATTATGAATTTTATCTTCATCTCTCTTTTCGAACCTCCTTCAGCAGTGTAGTGTACTTATGAAGCTCTTCGTTTGTTGCTAAATGCCGAATGGAATCAAATGTACAGAACCCTCTGACCATACAAGCATCATTATTAATTCTAGCTGAGATTGCCAAACTATCCAGTATAAATTGAATCCCAACCCGAATCCGGTCTGAGTTTAGATAATAATCCGCTACATCTGCCAAGAAATTCACGAACTGATCATCTATAATCTGATTGGTATAAGAACCCACCTTCTCATGTGTGATCATAAATGATGATATTGTGGTCTTAAAGCGCTCCAACACATGATCCATATTCATATTATAATTTAGTGCTGCCTTAATAAGCTTAAATAACCCACGTAGAATCTCATTTTCTTTTGTAGATAAATAATCCACATAATCATCTAAAATCTCAATTCTTCCTGCCATTATTTCAAAGAGGTACCTATTTGCTGTTGCCCACTCCCGAAACTGACTCTTTGTAAGCTCCGCCTCAAGATCATTCTCAATAATCCACTCGTGATTTTCATAGCATGAGACGTAGTATAACGCCTGCTGATATTCATTCTTTTCTCCATATATTGATGCTATGATCAAATCCGAGTATAAAATATAACCAAACAAAGGTTTGGAAGGCTCCTGATAACTCTTCCCCTTTTAATCCGTTGATGTTTGATTTTGTACTGCACCCTCGCCAGTTTACCCATTCGTGTTGCCAGTTGTTCCGCTTTGTCCCAACGACGCAATGAGAGGTATAGATTCATCAGATCTTTCAGCGCATCCAGTTGATCCAACTCATTAAGGCGCACGACATACGGATCAAATTGCACAGCACATTCCAGATTATTCTGCTGATCATCATTAATCGAGAGCGTGAATATTCGATACTGACAGATCGCCAATCGTTCGGCATGCTGGTACCGTTCCCCTTCACACACTTTACGATATATAATTAGTGCAGCTTCCGCGCTACCTTCGGCGTTTAATGATTCGGCACAATCAAACAGTTGTTGGATATAAGCAGGATTCTCCATCATTAAATCTACAGTTCGTTCAATACAATCGTTTTTTCCAAGCTCTGCACAGCGCATGATAAACGGACGCAGTCGTCGCCAGTTCATTGTAGAATCATCAAACAACTCACTCACATACTGTTCATAAAAGTACCCATCTTCCAATCCCATGTATTCTGTCATAATATCCAGGATTTTTACCGATATAGGCTGTGAACCATTAATCACTCTACTTAGCGTTCCAGAATTAATGCCTGATTTCTCTGCAAAATGATAAAGAAGGATTTTGTTTTCCTCTATGTAATATAAAAATTCTGTTCGGATCGTCTTATCTATTATACTCAAGAAGATACCCCTTCCAGAAACACGCTTTACCCACGCTCAACATCCATTTTAAGTAATTATATGGTTTAATATACCATAGGTCAATATATTGGAAGATTCTGCTTTCATTTTGTAAGCTGATCTATCCTCTCTATTACACTCACACCAATTCTTCTAATAACCAGAATCTTTCTTTAAAATTGCGAAACTTTTTCCAATCTGAATCGTCTATACTTTTAAATTAAGAGTTCTGACTTCGAAAATCTTATTTCTGTGATCAAGAACTCCTCATACCCAGCCAATAACCATAGATTGCATAAAAACCCATTTTTAATTTAAAAGCAGACTTGGCTACAATTACAAAAAAGACTACAGCTTCTGCTGTAATCTTTTCACTGTAGATCTGCGAAATGTTAATCCCATTTCCCGTTCACATAATGATTTATTGCTCTGACTCACGCAAATCAATCAGGCGAAACGTGTGATCGGTCTGTGCTACCCGTTCAATATCAGCAGGGACAGCAGGCAGATAAGATGTCTCCATTCCTTGCCTTTGCATAAGCTTTTCAATAATCGTAATCGTTTCCGCTTCTGTACGATCAGCAACAACGGTTAATCTGAAGCTCTTACCACGGTATAATAATTCCCGGCAAAGTTCTCTTACAATGCCTTCGATCCGCCCTGCCTGATTGGAAGGGATGAGCAGGATCTGCTCGAAACCTTCAGATTCCGGACGGGAAAGATGGCGCTGGTGCATGGCATGAACGGCCATTGCCGCCAGGAAGTATATGAGCAGAATCATAGTCAGATGAGCAACCATGGCAACTGCACCTCCTCGGAAGGTCATGCTCACCCATGGCGAACATCCCTGTATACAACAAGTATATGCTGTACTTCCTGAAGGGTTACACTTGCATTTCCTATCACTCATATTCCACGCTGATCGACACCGGACGAAGAAAGACAGGCCAGGTCATTCATTCACGCCTAAGCTTGAACATATGTTCCGCACAACCTTACACTTTGCTCATTTGCAGTGATAAAGTCCATTAACCCGCAGACCAATCCAACATTCTGGAAAGGGCGCGAGTGAACACCAATCTATACTTCGTCAAGGTTGAATCAACCAATGGACTGACTTACGATATAAATACTTCTTTATGAAAACATAGGGTATTAGAGCGTAACCCAACCATATTTGATCGAATTGATAACAGCTTGCGTACGGTCGTCCACTTCCATCTTCTGCAGAATACTGCTGACATGGTTTTTTACTGTCTTTTCACTGATGAACAGGAATTCACCAATCATTTTATTGCTCTTACCTTCTGCCATCAAGCGAAGTACTTCAGCCTCACGACGTGTGAGCGGGTTATTGTCGCCAGCGACAAATTTAACGCCTGCTTCCTTCGAAGCTCCTTCACTCATTGCCCCTGTTTCATTAAGATATGTCATACGACGCAGCTGCATGATCAGTTTGCCTGTTACTTTCGGATGAATGAACGCATGTCCTTCATGCACGGAACGAATCGCATTGATCAGAGACTCAGCCTCCATATCTTTCAGCAAGTATCCGTTAGCCCCTTTACGAAGCGTCTCAAATACATAACTTTCATCATCATGAATGGACAAGATAATTACTTTGACATCAGGGAACAGCTCACGCAATTTCTCCGTTGCTTCAACCCCGTTCTCGATTGGCATGTTGATATCCATCAATACGATATCAGGTTTATCCTGATTGCAGAATTCGAGCACTTGAATACCATCGCCGCATTCGCCGATGACCTCAATGTCGTCCTCCATATTTAAAATGCGTTTCAGTCCCTCACGGAACAGCTGATGATCATCAGCCAAAAGAACTTTAATCGATGCTTTACCAGTATCACGGTTTTCCATCATCCTGCTACTCCTTTCCCTTATCCACGTTTGTCGGGATATGAATCACTATTTTGGTTCCTTGATTTTCTCCGGATTCAATCTCTATTCTTCCTTCTAACAGTTCAACCCGTTCTCTCATCCCAATCAGACCGAAGTGGGTATGATCCTTGCTTTTCTTCGCAAGAAGCTCCGGTTTGAACCCAAGCCCATTGTCCTGAACGACAATTTTGACGAGCTGAGCCTGGTATGTAATCTCCACCACAACATAAGTGGGATAAGCATGCTTTGCAGCATTCGACAGACCTTCCTGCACAAGGCGGTAGATCGCAGCCTCCATCGCAGAAGATAAACGGTGTTCTTTACCTCTTGTTTCAAAAAGCGACCGGATTTTCGTTTTTACCTCAAAATCCTGCACGTACTTCCGAAGCGTTGGAATCAGTCCCAGATCATCCAGTGCCATAGGACGCAGATTGAAAATAACTTTTCTCATTTCTTCAAGACTGGAACGAACCTGGCCTTTCAAATCTACTATTTCGGCCTGGACCATCTTAAAATCCTGCTTAATGAGCATTCTTTCTACAATTTCCGTCCTAAGCACTAGATTGGCGAGCATCTGCGCAGGCCCGTCATGAATCTCACGAGCAATACGTTTCCGCTCTTCTTCCTGGGCCAAAATTATTTTCAAACCAATCATTTGTCGATTTTTGGCAGATTCGATGATCCGGGTCACTTGACCCAGTTCACCTGACAGGTACTCGAGTACAACACCCATCTGCGAACCGATGGTCTCGGCACGCTCCACTGAAGCTTCCACATTTTTGGCACGCTTCTGCAGATCATCCCGACGAGCCTTCAGATACATTTCCTTCTCACGATAAATCATCAGATCCAGCTGCAGCTGTGTTGCTTTCTCATACGCCTGCTTGATATCATGCTCGGAATAACGGACAAAGTCGCGGCTAACCTCAGTCAGCCGGATCCGGGAACGGCGGTAGTTCAGCTCCAATTGATCTACTTTCTCGATCGTTTCCGCCGTCTCCTTCAGCACCGACTTTAACTCCTCGTTGAGTGTTTTCAGCTCATCACGAGTTGCGTCCATAATTTCGAACATTTGATATTTGCTGTTTTCCATGACTTGTATGGCGTTTTTAATGACGCGGTCTATGGCATCGGCTTGTAAATCCACGTTTGTTCGACTCCATTTCTATCGTTTCCGGTATATATCATACCATATCACGATGAGATGGTAACGGTCTTCGTTTTCTGTTCCCATTTTACAGTCAGACCAAGTTGCTCGGAAACGAGTCTAAGCGGGACTAAAGTCCTACCACCCGTTACGTATGGTGCAACAGTTGCGCTCTGTCTTTTACCATTCAGAATGAATTCTTTCTGCCCTACAACCAGATCAATCAGCTTGCCACCACGTAATACCGTGATCCGCTGATTTTTGCTATCCCAGCTTGCCTGACCACCAAAAGCGTCCAAAACATGTTTGATTGGCACATACGTCGTACCATTTTTCAGGACCGGTGCTGCATCAATGGCTTTTTTCGTTCCGTTCACCGTCATCGACTTCTGTCCAAGCACGAGCGAAGCTGTCCCCGTAGGCAATCCGACTTCACTGGACTTGGAAGGCATCGTGAATGCGATATTGTCAAAAGCAACCGTACCTGATTTCGCACGCTCATCCTGACCTTCCTCCACGTTCACCACATAGACCCGCTTCAGCTTCGCCGGGTAGGCGATGTTCAGTCCGTTCAGGTCCACACTCAGCTTCTTCCACCCGTTCCAGTCAATTGCCTTGGCGAGATCGGCATATACGGTTTTGCCATTGGCATCTGTGAATTCGGCACGTAACCAGTTCAGGCTCTTATCTCCCATAACATCCATCGACATCGACGTAGCCGCTGCAGATACCTCTCTGCCAGTAGAACCATTCAGTTGTGCATAAGCGTACATTTTACCTGTTCCAGCAGTCATATCATAACCAAGTTGCAGTACATTGGAGCCGGCTTTTTCACCAGTTCCTGCTGTAACGGTTGCCGTACCAGTTACACCCGCTGCGTTCGTTGTGAAGTTAATCGGATAATTCACGTTTTCGAAGTTCTCCCAGATCGTTTCACTTGCAGAAGCCGAGAGTACCACGACTGTGCTGTAACCATCATAACGTCCAATCGCATATCCTACTTGTGCACCGGCATTGACGGAAGATACGGTTAATTGGTCAGCAGTAACTTTACCTTTGAATCCGATAAATTCCCATGTCAGCGAGTCTGCCGGAACCGTCACACTTTGTCCGCTCTTCGTTGTTGCCGTTACAGGAATGGACATCGTTGTGCCTGCTTTGAGCGAACCGAGACCCGATCCTGCTGTCAGGGAAGCCAACTCACTTCCACCCAGTACCGATACTTTAATGGAGGATGAAGCTCCATTGCTCGTTGCTGTCAGCGTTGCTGTACCTGGCTTCACCCCTTTGATCGTTCCGTTGCTAACACTCACGATACTGTTGTTGCTGGACTTCCAGGACATGCTGATATCGCCTGTTGCAATCGGGTTGTAGTATGTGTCATATCCTTTGGCTGTGTACTTGCCCTCTTGCCCCACCAGCAACGTTTGGCTGCCACTCACGGCAAAGCCCTTCAGTTTACCTACAGGAGCCGTAGAGAACACACCCAGCGTGTTTACAACCTGACGTTGCTCGGTGCCATACTCTGTGTTGAACGTCAGACCAGCGGTTTGCTCACCCAACGGACGGGTTACCATGGTTGTGGAGCCGCCTCCGTCCAAGTTCATGCCTTTCCAGACACCCACACTGGTCATAAAGGATTGCAGTTCCGTCAGCGACATACCGCTGCTGTTACTGTTTTTCTCCGCTGCAATGATGTAGACATACCGACCATCCTGGGAGTATCCTACCGCCGTTCTTGCACGAATGCCACCGATGCCGGAAGATGCGATATCACGGGAAAAGGAAGCTGCCTTTCCACCGTTCACCAAAATGGTATGACCGCCAATCATCATTTCCAGATTACTTGGATCAACCGATTGCCCGGTTGTTTTAGCTTTCAGTTTGTAATCCGCATCCAAGGTTTGGCCAACGGATAGATGGCTCATGATCCATGTCGCCGCTGTTCCATGCGCACGCAAAATGTACCCATCCTTCGGCACCGTCATGTTTAGCGCTTTTTTATCCGAGATTTGGGTGATTACTCCGTTCTGCACGAGAACCTCTGTTGGAGTTGTGGAAGGATCATTTGGACGTTTGGTGGATGTCCATGCCGGTGTATAAATATACATCGAGTTGGCATGACTATACTTCACCGCACCCGACTCTACCGTATAATCCTCTTTATTTATCCCACGCAAAGCAAAGGTTGAACCATCCTGTGCCTTCACAGTTCCGTCAAAGGAATACTCGTCGATCATCGGTTTGCCATCCTTGGTCACCGTGAGGGCATACATGCCCGACAGTTCGGAAGGTGTGGAGACCAGTACGCCATCTGAGACCTGTCCACCAATTGGTGCGAGCTCGCCGGATACATTGAAGTAATCGCCATTCACAGCAGCTACTGCACCATTTTCCTTAGCCATGGCACCCGTGCTCTGTTTACTGTTCAGATTACCGCCCTTGCCTGTCATCACATCCAGCTTCACATACGGGTTCTGCAAATCCACCTGGATTACATCCGCCAGTACGTTGACCTTGGAACCGGAACGTGTTGTTGTATATCTGTATTTCATGAGCTTCGCACCCGAAGTCAGAATTTCTTCACTCAACTTGCTTGTATTGGTAGATGCTGCAGCGGCCACCGATTGCCACGAAGTGCCTGACCACATCTGCCCGCCTGCGCTCATCACCGGTGCAATCCAGATCACACCCGCCAGCGTCACAATCGCCCATTTCTTCACCATACTGCCCTTAACGTCTTCCAGCTGTTTCTCATGTTTCCCCAGCATGTCTGAAACGTCTCTCCCATCTTGTATATCAATCTTAGACATCACGAACACTGCCAAGTAGGCAGCCGATAACGAGATCTCTAGTATACTCTTCTATTAATAGACTGCTTTTTGTGGAAAAAGTTACGCCCATAGCTAACTTTGAGGATATTCTTGGCAAAAAGAAACCCATGTATGGAATTAGCTACTCATACATGGGAATTATCTGTATACTGATATTCGTTATATTTTCAATTTAACTCTGGGAAATGAATTTCGGGTAACATTCGATTGGGGTCCTCTTCGTTCTCACTAATGTCATGATCATAACTATAATTCCAGTGCCCATTGGCGTAATCGAGGTAGATCAGCGCCTCATATATAGAATGGTTGTGCTCTATGTTCTCTGAAATGTAGCTCCATTCCAAGGTGGCATGAACAACAGCTTGCTTCTGCCCAAGAAATACGACTCGTTCATTAGACATATGATATGTAGTGTCTCCATACTCAAAAGAAGCTCTTGTAGTGTGCTCCCATGTCCTCCATTCATCAACTGCACTTGCGTTCATTCGTTCAATATCAAATGGCGAAGTATATTTATACGTTAAATCAAAGTCTTTCTGATTAAACGCCCTATAATATTTCCTGAGGTCAGATAGGACATTTTGTTGCTTCTCATTAAAATTCTCTTTTATCGTATGTACAGATTTATCGATATCTTCTGGAAGCGTAGTATTGCTGGAAAGATATCGATCCTGAAGTATTTTCCACTGATTGTTCTCCTTTATAATTCGAAACACGACCTCATGTTGGTCGTCCATTACCTGATTATTATGAATATAAGTAACGTACAATAATGCCTGGTTCGCAGATTCATATGTAATGCTTGTGATATCAACATTGTAGATTCGATCAGGGATTTCGCTCACTTGGGGTGCTATCTTACTATCCGTCAAATAAGATCTCTGCATATGATCTGAAGCTAGTAGT
Source organism: Paenibacillus sp. OVF10 (assembly GCA_022836915.1). Lineage (GTDB taxonomy): Bacteria > Bacillota > Bacilli > Paenibacillales > Paenibacillaceae > Paenibacillus. The sequence continues at coordinate 7,158,432 of CP094668.1, forward strand.
TCTACAGTGAAAGCTCTATCATATGTTGTTATCAAATCAAGTATCTCTTTCTCTTGACCATACCCATACTGCACCATCCACGCCGTATTCGACTTTTGATCATACTTAACCGAGTGCTTGGTTAACCAGGCGGCATAACGGATAGGCAAATAGAATTTTCCATCAATTTGAATACCCGGCCTTTGTAATTCGTAATAATCTCCCGATCCACTAATGTAGCCATCATCCGGAAAGAAAATATACGTTGCATCCCCGATCTTGGCTGAAATCTCTCGATCTACCACTGAGTAATCCGCTTGGTACCCCATTAATTGAATAAACTCTCGAAACGGAACATACACCGTTCCTGATTTTGTCATCAGTTTGATGTCTGTAGGCTTTTCATTAACGTACAGTTGTATGGATTCTTTATTATTTTGAGCATAAGCCAGTGATGGTATAGATATTAACCCCAGAACGAGGACAAATACTAGCATTTTTTTAAGCAAATTTACACCCTCTATCCATGAAATTTATGGCTTTATAATATAAAAAAGCGAAACCAACCAGTTGAACTTATTCCCCTGATCGATTTCGCTTCACTAAGATAAAGAGCTAATTACTATTACAGATATCCTAACTTGTCCAAAACCCGTTTCAACATGACTGCTGCCTGTGCACGAGTTGCATTTCCCTGAGGTTCAAATGTTCTGGCTGTCATGCCTTGAATGATTCCTCCTGCACCGCTTTGGCAACAGAATCCTTAGACTGGATTTTGTTGCTGTCCTTGAACTTGGATAGAGTGGTAGCAGCGGAAGATTGAAGAGAGACTGTTTTCCCACCGTAGTTCATCGCACGTACCATCATAAGTGCCATCTGCTCACGCGTAATGGGGCGATCCGGCTTAAACGTACCATCGGTATTTCCTGTAATGATTCCCGCTTCAGCTGCAGCACCAATATAGGCACTTGTCACACTACCGCTACGAACATCCTGGAAACGACTTGCTGCAGTAGGTTCTCCATTCAGTCCTAGACCTCTAGCGACCAATTCAGCAAATTCCGCACGTGTAATGTTCTCATTCGGTCGGTAGAAGGAACCACCCGGTGTGTTAATTATCCATTTGGCAGAGAGCTCCTTAATGACCTCACTAGCCCAGTGTGACGCCGTATCCGGATAACTAACGATGTTGTTAACAGGGACTACCGACTGATTGCCATTCAGCTGTCCTTGAACAACTACACCACCTGTCGTATTTTTAAAGGAACTAGGTACATTGGATAACCTAAACGTAACTGGATCGATATACGTAAATCCAGATGTTACACTCGGGGTATTGGCAGCCAATTGCATGGCCAGTTGGCTTTTCACATTCTGATCTACACGTTGATCGCTTGTTCCATTACCGGCATACAAATATACGTCCGTATAGTTGCCAAGCTTCTGTGCTCCCGCACCTGCAATCAAGCCTTCCATCGTCCCCGATGAAGACACAGGTACCGTCTCTAACTGAACGTATAAGGAGGGAACCGCTACTCCTGTCGTTGTACTTGTGTTTGACGTTCCTACACTCCGACTCATAGCCGCCATATCTAAATTAGACAGTGGCACCGTCCAGAGAAGATCGCCATATTTCACACCAATAGTGCCTGTGCGATAACTTGCAGCAATCTGAGTCAGTGCATTTAATGGGAATCCAACATACGCAGCCGATTCACTGTCCGGAATCTCAAATACCACCGGCTGAGTCAATTTCCCGTTTGCTCCAGCGTATTCAAAGGACTGAATCAACTTGGTTGCATCCACGTTGAATTGACGAGTCGGCCGGTTATAGTGGGACATCGCAGATACAGCAGAAGCCGTAGTATTATTCATCACAAGTAAAGACTGACCATAGCTCGCTGCATCCAATTCCGACAACCAGGAAGGACGGTTTCCCGACTGATTATTGTTCGAACTATTATTCGTCTGTTGTAACGTAAGTGGACCAAATGCTGTTATCGTGACATTCGACGCATCCCGTAACGGCACTGCCCCAGGTACATAACTCACCGTTCCCGTCGGAGTAGCTGTCGATGTTACTGCTGAAGTATCCACTTTCAACGTCACGACAGAGCCAGAAGCTGAAGCAGACAATACAGTTGTGGTTGAATTACCAATCACTACACTGAACTGAGATGCTGTTAGCGCAGCCTGGGACTGGATTGTATCACGGAAATTAATTTGAACCGTGTCTCCCTGAAGCGTAGCCGACAGGATTTTGCCATTTCCATATGTGTACGTTACTGGAGTCAGATTAAGATATCCTGCTGGGTTATTGTTCAGATCCGTTAATCGCAATGCTCCAGGTACATATGATAACGATATATTTTGTGTATCCTTCACCGCTGAAGCCAGCGTTAACGTGACCAGATCATTTTCAATCTCAGAATCATTAACGAAGACTGGCTTACCATCGACCAGAACAGAATATTGGCTGTTGAGCGGTTTATTCGTCGTGTTCAGTGGTTCATTGTAACGCATCCATAACTTGTTACCACTCACCTCAGCACTCTTAAACTCAGGTGGTTTGGTATCAATTGAATTGCGGACATAGAAGCCGCTGAATCCAGCAAGAGCCTGTCCACGTGTATCTTTTACAGGCCATAAACCTGGCGTGTATGCAACCCGAACGACTTCACCATCCGTAATCGACCGACTAAGATTCAATGTAACCACAGAGCTGCCATTGATTGATATGCTATTGATGCCTACAGCCGACTGATCCGCAGTTACACTGAATTGTCTTGCCGCATCACTTGAAGTGATATATACCGTCTCAGGATAGTACAACGTCATTGTACTGTAATACACGTTACCTTCTCGCGGCTTGGACATAACAGAATCTAAACCGTTCTCCACATCTCTTGCGCCAAAAGCAGCCGCAGCATTGGAAGACTGATCTGTAAGACGATTACCTGTAGTACCGGGTGCATATGCGATCCGCACAACCTGTCCTACCGCTACACCCGTATCCAAGACAACATATACACTGTCACCTGAGATATAAGTGGAGCTGACATTCCTCTTTTCACCATTTACAGTTACAGCATAAGTACTACTCAGCGAATTAGTGCTGTACAGCCACTCATCATACGTCAGGCGAATGGTGTTATTGCTATGCATCTTAGCATTCTTCAACACAGGTGCAGTTGTATCTGCACTTAATGTTTTAAAGGCCCATGATGTAGACCCATTAAGACCTGTAAATGTATTTCCTGCTTTATCACGAAACGTATTGGGTGGAATGTCTACCACGTAATTTGTGTTGCTATCTAATGCGTTTGTAGGTGTAATCAGCAATTGTCTATTGTTTGAACTATTAATGGCTGTCTTGGATGCAACGGTTGCTCCATTTGATTTTTTGAGCGTTACATTCTGAATGTAATTCGGATCAAGTTCTTTGTTGAACGTAACTGTTAAATTTCCCGTTAATGGTGCATTGGTAGTACCGTTTGCGGGAGATACAGTAGATACCATGAGGGACGTCGGATCGGATATGATATTGAATCCCCAAACATTCCCACTAATTGCACTGATATCATTCTCATTGCTATCCCGCAAATAACCTTCTGGCATTACGATGTAATATGTAGTGTTGTTGTTCCAGTTATTCGTGGGAACGATCGTAATCGTATTTGTTCCAAAACCTGTAATTCGAGGTGCTCCTGCGTTTACTGGAATCTGCTCAAATACTGTACCACCAACTCTTCCCTGATAAATAATGAGATTCCCTCTACCTGGGGTTACCGGCTTATCGAACGTCATTACTACCTTAGTTGAAAGGGATACCATTGCTGCGTTATCAGGAACTCTACTCACAAGGGAAGTTGAGCCTAGCCCCAGAGTACTGAAGGTCCACTCTTTGTTAGTCAGTCCCGGAAATGCAGTATTGTCAGCGTAAACAAATGATTTATTATCTATCTCTACGTAGTATGTTGCTCCCGGTAGAGTCTTGCCCAGTGTAATCGTCACTCGTAGGCCAGTAGCTGGTACAGGTGTGTTGTCCCCAGCATCGGGTGTCGTAGGGTCTGTAATCGGTGGTGTGGGATCAACCACAACTTGGTCACTGGATACCAGCACCGAACCCATCGTTGTATTGTCATCCAAACGCTTAATCAAGATTGAACTTTGTGTACCAGTTGCCTTCTGAACAGGTTTATCAAAATCAATAACGAATGGTACTGAACTATCAACATTCGTTCCTTTCACCGCAGGAACAGTATTCGTTATTCCATTTGCACTTAATGCGTGTGCAGCATATGCTTCCTGCTCGACTCCACTCCAACCCGTAAGCCAACCTTGAGCCGTCAGCATAACAATTAAGATTCCGAGCATACCTTTTCTTGCAATTCTCTTGAATTCCACTGATCTTCCCCTTATCTGCATTTCTTCTCCTGTCTGATGTACAGACCTCATTATGTATTTCGGTTAGAGAAGGGATTTCATTTAGTTATTTGGGGATTTATTCCATAATTTTTCCTTTTGTCCATAATAAGCAGTGAAATCGATGGAAGCACAAAAAAGCCCTTAATTCCTTATCGGAGTCAAGGGCTTCATTACTGTTGAACCTAACTTACAGACCTGCTTGAGTTTTCAAAAGGTCTACTTTGTCCACTTGCTCCCAAGGTACATCCAGGTCTGTACGGCCGAAGTGACCGTAAGCAGCGGTTTGTTTGTAGATTGGGCGACGCAGATCCAGCATACGGATGATGCCAGCCGGACGAAGATCAAAGTTGTTACGTACAAGCTCAACCAATTTCTCGTCGCTGACTTTGCCAGTTCCGTATGTATCCACGTTGATCGATACCGGGTTGGCTACACCAATCGCGTAAGCGAGCTGGATTTCCACTTTGTCTGCAAGTCCTGCAGCTACAAGGTTTTTCGCTACGTAACGAGCCGCATATGCTGCGGAACGGTCTACTTTAGTTGGATCTTTACCAGAGAACGCACCACCGCCGTGACGTGCATAACCGCCGTAAGTATCTACGATGATTTTACGTCCAGTAAGGCCTGCATCTCCCTGAGGTCCGCCAATAACGAAACGTCCTGTTGGGTTGATGAAATATTTAGTCTGCTCATCCAGCAATTCAGCTGGTACCACAGGCAAGATGACATGTTCTTTGATGTCTTTTTGGATCTGCGCAAGTGTAGTCTCTTCAGCGTGCTGAGTAGACACCACGATTGTATCCACACGTACCGGCTTGTCACCGTCGTATTCAATCGTTACTTGCGTTTTACCATCCGGACGAAGATATTCCAATGTACCGTTCTTACGCACTTCCGCCAGACGGCGTGCGATACGGTGGGACAGTGCGATTGGCAAAGGCATGAGCTCAGGTGTTTCGTTCGTTGCAAAACCGAACATCAGACCTTGGTCACCTGCACCAATGTTTTCTGTTTCACGAGCGACTTGTTCCGGGTCACGATTCTCAAGCGCTGCGTTAACGCCTTGGGCAATATCAGCGGACTGCTCATTCAGAGAAGTCAGAACTGCACAAGTGTTATAATCAAATCCGAATTTGGCACGTGTGTAGCCAATATCCTTAATTGTATTACGAACGATGGACGGAATGTCCACATATTCAGAAGCTGAACTGATTTCACCGATGACAAGCACTAAGCCTGTGGCTACGGAAACTTCGCAAGCTACACGAGCATTGGGGTCGTTTGCGAGAAACGCGTCCAATACGGCGTCTGAGATCTGATCGCAGATTTTATCCGGATGTCCTTCAGTTACAGACTCCGATGTAAATAGATGCCGGCCTTTAACAGACATGAAGTTTCAACCTCCCATAACTAGTAGTATGGCGATTGCCCGAACAAAACATGACAGCGATTCGTTCACTGTACCCTCGAAGCTTTCCAAAAAGGAATAAGGACGCGGAGTCCGCAGTACCGAAGATAAGGATTTTTCAGGTAATTGCCTCAAACGAAAATCAACCTTTCCCTAGTGGAAAAGGTTGCATACCTCAAGTGCCATCTTAACGTATTTGTCAAGACGTGTCAAACGAAATGGGGTAAGGAAAATGCCCTATAAGTGCTGCTCTGCCTGGCGAATTAGCCTCTTGGTGATCTCTCCACCAACCGATCCATTCTCGCGGGAAGTCAGATGTCCCCACCCTTTGTATTGCCCATAGGAATGATCACTCACTTCACCGAGTTCAGATCCAAATTCTGTATCCGCACCAGCCAAACCTCTGCCACCATAACCGACATTGAGACCAAATTCTGCAGCAATCTCATACTTCATCTGATCCAGCATTTGACGACTTTCGGGTACCACTTTGCGATTGCTTCTAGCCATGGTTCCTGCACCTCCATTAATTGATTGTCAACAGTTATAGAGTGAGCAGGAACAAGGCTGGCTAGCCGTATTAATGTTTGTTAGAACTGGGTAATCTGAGCAAATCAAATGTATGACTAATGAATAATTCCTTTAACTGCTACAAATCCTATTTCAGAGTATATCCACCACGAACCATTACGGTTAAGCTATATTTGTTTCCTTCCAATACCGTGATCCCCCGTCCATCCCTTGGAAAAGAGAGCAGGTGATTGGTCGGCGCTGCCTGTCCATTCGTCAGATCAATCCCGTCCGTCAGATCAGCTACGCCATTCGTACCTTCACTGACGATCACAGCTTTGCCGCTACGTACAATGAACTCCGCGCCAGACTTGCCGATCAGCTGTTGACCCGGCTTCACGGTTACGATCTCAACGGCATCAGAAGCGCCCGAGACCAGTGGAGGAAGGGATGTGTCTCCACCTGTGCTACCGGAGTTCCCGGTTCCTGTAGAGCCAGTGTTGTTACCATTTCCTGCATTGCTGTCTGTTCCCGTATTGGTACTTCCTCCTCCAGTCGGGATCTTACCGCCCAAAGCCTGTTGGATCTGCTGATCTACATAACTCTTCGTTACGACTGGATCATCCGCTGTACCTGGTTGGCTGGTACCAGCTCCAATTGCTGTATTGCTGTATACCGACCCAACCCAGACGCCAACACCAATGGCGAGCGCAGCGAGGGATACTTTCATATAAGGTTTCATGTGAATCATTTTCCTCCTCTGGTAATCTATTAACTTTAACTATAGAGAATAAATAGACATGAGACAAGCAAAACCTCGCTTCCGCAGATGTGGAAGCGAGGTCTTAGCTTTAGAATATCTTAATTCTCGTTCAGATTACCGATTATTATTTGGATTATTAGAACCCTCTTCCGGAAACTCTGGGATGATCGGTTCTTCTTTTGGCAATTTGGATACATCGTAACTGTAACCTTGTTCCGCTAAACGGATCCGTTGTCCCTCGAACACATCATACAGGGCAACGCGATACGATCCACCTCGGATTTTATCAAATACGGTGTCATCAATACTCCAGTTCAGCGTTTGGTTAATGCCTGTCTTCAGATCGGTTCCTGGTGTGATCTCTTTATCAAACACTTTACCTGACCCATCGGTTAGAGACAGAATAAGCTTGTGTCCATACTCTCCACTATCCACAGCTTCCTCTTGTGTTAAGGAGTAGATCATCTCGATCTGTACTGCCGTTCCACCTGTAAGATAAGCTTTAATATTGCTACCCGAGAATTTGAACGGATACAAGTCTATATCATTCAGAGAAGATAGAACAGATAATGATTTCGGCTGTACTTCAAATGACATGGCATTAACATAAGCCGTTGCTTCACCTTCACCGGTTACAAATTTGTTGTCAGCAACCCCTTCACCTACAATCAGACGCATATCAGATAATGTTTTCACACTCTTCGGCACTTTGGCCCAGAACGTAACGATACTCTTCTGACCTGGTCCCGGTACACGATTTGCCTGCTTAGCTGTTGCTTTGTAGTATTGACCATCTGCTGTTTTGTAGTATCCTACCAACTTCGCAAGGCCACTCTGACGCAGAGACTTATTCGTCATCTCGAATTCGGTGTATACGATATCGGACGAAGATCCCGGATACACATATGTTCTGCGTATGCCCAGCTCTGTTTCTTTATCTGCAGTTCCTTGAGTATAGGTTTTCCCTTCGCCTACATAAGAGAGGGGCTGAATTAAACCGGACGTACTAAGAGTAATCCAATCGTTCTTTTCTTCCTCACTTACTTTCTCCTGCAAAGTTAATTCCAGACGGCTCATGTTGAGTTCAGATGGAATCTTCGTCAGGAGATAAGCTTCGGTGACCATACCAGAACCTAGTAACTTGCCGCCTTGCGCGCTAATCAGCTTCGTATCTCCATCAATACGTGCGGAATCAATCGTGAACATCGCTTCCAGCTCAGGCAATTGAACTGTTTTGGTCGATGCATTACGGATGGTGACCTTGGCAGCAATAATATCACTGTCTGTCCAAGGAAGCCGTTGCAAGGAGCCAACAGATACACCGAATGTACCTTTACTATTCTTAATTACCGTTTCTGTCGTAAGTCCATCTCCACTTGTTACGGATTCAGGAATAGCATAGATGCCAACCGGATAGGAGAACTCAAAGCCACTCGTGCCTCCGCCAGACGTCTCCCCTTCTTTGCTCTCATCTTTGGTTGTAGGTGTCATCGCATATAATTTGATTTTGCTGGTATCCCCATTCCCTTGAATCGTAGAGTTCAGTTTGATCGTTTTAGTCGCACCTGGCTTCAACTTCAGATCATCCAGTGCCTTTGTCTCGATCGGATAGGAAGTACCATCTTCTGTACGGATCTCTAATGCGTATTTGGGAACCTTAATTTCTTTTTTCCCTTGGTTCTTAATGACCCACTGCATCGTTAGATCAAACTCTTCATCCTCACCACGGACACGAGCAGATTCCAAAAGAGTCGATACAGGTTGTCCATCAATCGAGATGATATTCGGTTGATTCGCTACTACGTTTACATTCGTTTGGCTAGCTTCAGGAAGCTGTAATGCAGCCACTGGCAGAGCAGTCTTCTCTTCACCTTGTTCTTCCACAAGAAGTAATTCGGACTTTTCCAGTTTCAATGCTGTAGGCAATGAAGCCATTAAATTTAACGTTTTGTTGGCCTGTGCCTGAATGCTGACACCTGTACTATCCTTATCCGGGGTCAACGGATAATTCGTACCACCTGGTGTACGTAGAATCCACTTGATGTTTGGATTATCCAACAGCTTGTAACTGATATTATTCAGGTTTACGCCGACTTTGACGTATTGCTTCTTATTCTCACCCGGATACACTTTAATACCAGAGACTTTAACCTTGACGGCTGAGTCACTCAGACGAACCGTCTTCGTTTTCCCTACAGGTGTAGTGATGCTATATGATGCAGGAACATTGAATTTCCCCAGCGTGCTTTCATAATTTGGTTTACTGAAATCCCACTTTACAATCAGGAAGTTCAGATCACTTAATTTCACTTCACGTCCAACCTTCATAACATATGTGAGATCCACCGTGGAACCAGGTGATACTGTCTTCTTCTCTTGATCCTTGGCGATCAGTTTCGGAGAGAAGCTTGTTCCACCTTTTGTTTTCACTTTGCTCCAATAATCGAGCATCATCATTGGTGTGCTGTCATTATTTTTATACGTCAATGTATACGTCACTGTATTCCCGTCATCTTGAGACAAGATATTGACGTCGGTTAACTTCACGGTACTACGTGCAGTTACTTTGACCGCAGGTACCTTAGCCAGGGTATGTACGAGTTTGTTCGTGGTTGTTGTCTGTTGCTTCTTAGTTGTTGCGCTGTTATTTGTAGCAGGTTTACCTGAGTTAGCTGGTGTACTTGCTGCAGCTACTAAACCTCCACTTGAACTGATGAATAACATACTAGTTATCAAAGTCGTTATGACCTTTTTATGATCCACTTCCAAACCTCCCATAAGTTGCTTGTTGCTTTATAGTATAAACGTTTAGCAGGGAGAGAAAGTTACGATGTTGTTGGATTTATTACAAAGCAATAGTTGCTTTTTTTACTCTATTACCTGAACATTTCTAGTTGTTGTGAAGACTTCTGACTGTGAAGCCGGGATTCCATTAGCACGAATATAAAGAGAATCTTTAACTTGTATAGCATATTCATCCGCATAATCTGCTAGAAAAGTGACAATAATACTATTGCCCTCAACTACTGTGGTGTAATCGATCATTGGAATTAATGTAGGAACGTTCAATTGGGACAGTTTCCTGATAATCAAGTCACTTGCATATAGTTCTTGATTAGTTGTATCAAGGTCTTGTGTAAATGGTATTTCGATCTGTTTGTTGATTTGGGGAATTTTTGTTCCAACTTCGAGTCTAACCTTAGGGATCTCTGTGTTCACTTGGGTGTTTTGTGTTGTAATGTACCATGCTGACTGTGAAGCCGGGATTCCATTAGCACGAATATAAAGAGAATCTTTAACTTGTACAGCATATTCATCCGCATAATCTGCTAAAAAAGTGACAATAATACTATTACCCTCAACTACTGTAGTGTAATCGATCATTGGAATTAATGTAGGAACGTTCACTTGAGACAGTTGCCTGATAATCAAGTCACTTGCATAAAATTCTTGATTAGTTGTATCAAGGTCTTGTGTAAATGGAATTTCGATCTGTTTGTTAATTTGGGGAATTCTCGTTCCAACTTCGAGGCTTACTTTTGGAGCAACAACATTAACATCTTCTGCAAGTAATTCATTCTTGGATGCGATTTTACTTACAAAATTGGTTTTTGCTAAGCTCTCGGATCTTTTCAGGGTTGTATAACCGCTATGAAATAAATCGCCCGATACGCTATTCGTATTCGTAGCCACTGCGATACCTCCACTTGAACTGATCAACAAGATGCTCGCCAACAAAGTCATCATGACCTTTTTATGATCCACTTCCAAACCTCCCATAAGTTGCTTGTTGCTTTATAGTATAAACGTTTGAGAGAGGGAGAAAGTTACAATGCTGTTGATATTTGTATTTTTAGCTTATCAATAAATAAGAATTCCATAAACAAAAAACAAAGAGCCAGGAATAAATTCCCGACTCTTTGCTATAAATCAGTTATTACAGACCAGAGATACCGTGTCTAACAGTCTTCACAGAAGAACCTAGAGTAACATCGAAGATCAAGTTCTTATCTTGAATATCTGCTTTAGTACTGTCACCAAGATCTACTAAGAGTTTTGTTCCAGTTATAGTAGCATCATAAGTTTTAGTACCAATAGTAACTTTATAAGTTCCTGCAGTAAATCCAGTTGGATATGAAACTGTTTTGCTCAATGTAGCTTCAAAAGTAGCGTTTACTTTTGCTTTTTCACCAGAGAAAGTGAATGTACCTACAGCTGTAGGAGTTGCTGGATCAGTAGGTGCAGCAGGTGTAGCGTATCCAGCTGTATCAGTAACTTTATACGGCAGACCAGCTTGGTTATTAATTGCGTTTTCCAGTTGTGCAGCAGTTACTCCATTAGTTTTGATTGTAGTTGCAGTTGCTACTACAGTACCAGGAGCAATACTAGCATCTTCAGTCCAAGCAACACTATCAATACTTACGCCTTTTGCTATACCAGCCAATTTCACACCATTTACAGCATTAGGAGTTACAGCAGCAACTGCGTCTGTTCCTGCAGTGTACTTAGTTCCACTTACTGTAACATCTTCAACATTATTTTCAGTTGGAGCAGCTACAGTATAAAGGTCAGAATTAGCAGCTTTAACAGTGCTATTAGCAGCAACCAAATACTTAGCATTTTCTACTTTTACAGATAATGCTTTTTCGTTCCAATCGGTTTTCAGAAGTGTTACAGTAACAGCTTTACCAGCAATATTAGTTACACTGTAATCAACTCCTGGTTGCAAAGCAGGTGTGTTAGTCAAAGTAGTATCTCTAACAACGATATCAGCAGTTACATCCTTAATTTCAGAAGTTGCAGAAGCAACATTGTTCAAGAATGTTACAACAAATTCTTGTTGATCACTTGGATTTGTTGTTCTGATAGTGGAAACTCCGTCTACACGAGGTGCAACAGCATTGTTAACAGTAACTGTTGTGTTGCTCGGCAGGTTCAATTTAGTATTGGAATAAGTCTCGATAGAGCTATTCGCAAACACAGTAATTGCTGCACCACTGTTTTGATCGTCAGACGTTTTCAACGTTACAACGTTGTCGTCAATGCTTACGGAAGATGGATATTTACCATTGATTTGGAAATCTCCAACATTAGCGTTAGCAATAACTTTATTGAATGTCAATTCAAAAGTTTTAGCGTCTTTTTGTTTAGTACCAGTCCATTGAACTTGGTTAGCAGTAGCTGAATCCAGTGCAGTTCTGTTCAGTGCTACTACTTGACCTGTTTTAGATCTCAATCCAGTAACATTAACTTCTTGAACTGAACCAGTAGGACCAAATGTTACAGCAGTTCCATCAATATTCTCTGGGAATGTAAGTACTACGGACTTACCACCATTTACTGGGTTAACAGCTACTTCATTTGGAATAGAGATGTAGTTAGCATCAGCACCTGATTTTTGGAACTTAATGTAGTAGTTAGATTTTGCTTGAACTGTAGCAAGATCCATCTCACGACCGAAGTTCAAAGTGAGTTTACGATTTGCTTGGTTATAATCTGTAGAAACAATAGACGGGTTAGCAGTATCATTTGCTACAAACGTACCATTGTATTCAACAAGAGTATTTTTCAAAGCAGTAGTATCTTGAACATCAGCAACCTTCAAGTTGTAAGTACCACTTGCAACTGGGTTGAAGAAGTTAACATAGAAGATTTTTCCTGATGCATCAGCTGGTGACACGTCACTTACAGGAATTACATCATTTCCTTTTTTAACTGTGAAGTATTTTTTGTCAGCTGCATTAACAGCTTTGTCAAAGCGTACTGTCAAAGTTTTATTACCACGATCACCGAAAGTAGTTTCAACTACTTGTGGACGAACCAAGTCAACAGTTGCGTTGATTTTGTGTTCTTTCACGGCGTTAGCGTTACCGGAATAGTCTTTCACTTCTACGAACAGAGTGGACTCATATCCTGGCAGACGGTTGTCTGTGTTGAATACAACTTCATAAACGTTAGAAGCGATTTGAGTTACTGTACCTGTTTTATTAGAAGAACCGGATTTCCAGTAGAAGCTGTCGTTAGTTACAGAAGCTGGATCGATCTCTTCATCGAAAGTTACAGTTACTTTTTCCAAAGTAGCGGAAATTTCAGTCACTTTAGGACCTTCAGTATCAGCTGCTACAGTGAAATCAGTAGTTGCTGCCAAAGATTTCAGACCAGCGAAGTCCTCAATCATGGAAGTTGTCAATTTGTGAGCACCTTCAGAAATTGTTCCTGTGTAGTCACGCAGAATTACTTCACGTTGGTTAGCACCTGGAGTTACAGATCCAACAAAAGCTTTATCATCCAATTGGAAGTTGCTGCTTGATGGAGCTACAACTGGCTCAGAGAAAGTTACTTTAATAACTTTAGTTCCCAGAGCTTTAACTTCTGTTACTGTAGGCAGTACATTGTCAGCAGATGTGAAGGAAACTTCACCTTGTGGCAATACAGTACCAGTAGAAGATTTCACGTTTTTAACAACTACTTTGTAAGTTGTTCCTTGCGTGAATTTGCTGGATTCGTTCAACAACAGGCGAGCTGTTTTACCGTCAGCCAACAAAGTGATAGATTTGATTCCTTTGGAATTGCTATCCACAGAGTAGTTGTTTTTGTCAGTTGCAGTAGCTTTATCTACTTTACCGTCAAAAGCAACGTCTACTTCTTTCAAGTTAACAGAAGAAGCGGATTGTACTTTAGTTGCAGCTTCTACAACATAAGTAACTTTTTCAGTGAAAGATTTTTCTTTGTAAGTAAATTTCACTTCAGTTTCTTTGTTAGCTTCAAGAGCTTTATCCAAAGTAACTTTTACAGTTTCGCCGTCACTGATTGTGAAAGTAACGACTTTACCGCCTTCACTTACTTCATACTTAGTAACTTTCAAGCTTTGTGCTTCGTCAATTGCGTAAGCAGCGCCTACAAGCAATTCACGGGAAGCGTTAGCTGTGAAGTTAGTGTTTGCATCAACCAAACCAGCGTTGATTGCTGCTTGAACATAACCTTTTGCCCAAGCTGGAGCAGTGTTGTTTGTTTCAGCTGGGATTTCAAGATCCAATGCACGAGTCAGGATTGTAGCCATCTCGGACACAGTCACTTTACCGTTGAAGTCGAAGATTTTCTTCTCAACGTTTTTACCTTCCATGATACCAGCAGCAGTTACTGCTTCGATGTAAGGTACAGCCCAGTTTTTAGCTGTGTAGTTTTTGTCAGTGTAAGAAAGAGTTCCAGTGATCTCTTTCAGACCCAGCAATTTAGTGATAACTTTTGCAAACTCAGCGCGAGTCATGTCTTTGTCAAGACCTGCTGTACCATCCGGATAACCGTTGAAGATACCTTTTGCTTTCAATGCATCAAACTGTTGTTGCGGGGAAACTGCTGTGTCACCGAATGCTACAGATGCAAACATTGAGAATGCCATTGCTGTAGACAATGCTACGGATAAAATTTTCTTCATAACCTTTTTTCTCCTCCTTGGGCGTTCATAACATTTGAATTTTCTTTTTTAATAGGGTCGCTCGTATTCCTCATATATTGTTGCACCCCTTTCCAGAGTTGTGAGCAAGTTAATATAAATGATGTCTGTGAGCATATCACAGAAACTTGTAAACTAGTTTGTAAAGCAGAATCACACGTAAATAGAGTAGTTTCCTAATCCTACCTTACGTATTATACAATGGGTCTCTCGTGCCGTAAAGCAATTTTTTCTAAAAAATAGACAAGATTCTTCACGAGGTCATTCTTGGTAACAGGCCCAATGTTTTCGACTCTACACTTTAAACGCAGTAGATTTCAAAAAGTTGCGGATTGCACAAAAAAGTTTTGATTTTTTTATGTATAGGTACAGTGCGGGTATTGAAGCCATTCAAAACCTTTTCAAACCATTGATACAGCAGTGAATCTGGAATGGTGATCTCTGGTTTGTCTGTGCTACCAACGTTTATTTATACCCGCAACTTCAACCTATGAAGCGACAAAATTCACAAAAAATAAAATAAAAAAGCACCCCTTTTGGGATGCTTTTGGTGCAGTTCTGGAAATATAAGTTATTTAATCTTCATCGCGAGTTCAATAATCTGAGCACGCATATTTGGATCACTGTTCAATCTCAGATACATATCGTCAATTGGTTGTCTGTTCTCACGGTACGTTTTCTCATGCTTCATCGTTGTGTGAGACCATTCAATCAACTCATTCTCAGCCAGAACCAGATTGTTATACGCATCATGGAAGCCAGTGGACTGTACAAGCCCTTCCATAACTTCCTGAGAGATCTCCTGAGTCTTGCGTGTATCTTCCAACTTTTTCTCCAGAATGACTGCCTGCTTCTCAAACTGTGTCTTTGCCTTCATGTAGCCCAGCTGGGCTTTCGAATAAATCGGTTTCATTAGCTAACTTCACCCTCTAGATCATTGTGTATTTACCGTTATTGTATCTTAAACTCTAGCAAATTACAAAAATAGTTATTGGTAAAAATTCTGTTTCTTCTATTATAAAAGTACTCTATGTCAATTCATTGACAGCCATAAAAAGGACCTGCCCCTTTAGAGTAAGGGACAGGTCCTTCCTAAATTGCATTAATGTATCAAATGAATTAACTCAAGGTTTTAGGGAATAGACCTGTACTTTTCTTAAGCAGCTCTACAGCAATTTTAGCTGCTTCAGCACGAGTCATATTGCCTTTTGGATTGAATTGGAATTGTGCTTTCTTAGATCCAGCTACTGTAACCGGACTTCCATCCATAATTTTGGCTTTGGTTACGGCTTGTATAGCTGGTCGTGCATAATATTCGATTGAACCAGAATCCAAAAATGACTTACCTAATGCTTGCGACAGTTTGTCGTCATTAGCAGCCAGTTTAGCATTCATGGCGCGGGCAATCATTACCGCCGCATCTTCTCTTGATATTGGTAACTGCGGCTGGAAGAAGCCGTCACTGCGTCCCGTAATGATACCTACACGTGCTGCAGTTTCAATAGCTTCATAGTTCCAAATCTCCGCTCCCGTACCTTTTCCTACATCACTGAAGGTCTGCTGTGTTGGCGTTGTAATTGGAATATTCATGCCTTTTACCAGCAACGTTGCGAACTCACCACGAGTTATACGATCATCTGCACCAAACGAATTACTCTTCAATGGCTTCATCAGACCTTTGGCATACATGGCATTAAGGTAGTTTCTTGCCCAAGGGTGATTAGTAATGTCCGCATAGCTTTTGCTCTGTTTCATTACTTTGTAATATCCAAATTCATCGAATGGGACTGTAATGGTATGTTTCTTCGTATCCACCTTGCCGCCAATTGGAACCCATGTCCCTGTTTTGGTTTTATCGGAAAGACGGAATACCGTAATTGTAGCACCAACATCATCCACAATAGACGGATCATAGTTCAAAATTAATGATCCTCGACTAGACGGTGTGAGAATACGCTCAGAAGCGAATGTAGAGAAGATCCCTTCCATACTGTAAGGAGTGAGACCATCCGTACCTGGTTTATAGCTGCTATCACTTTTGCTACCCAGTTCACCGACTCCACCATTAATCCAGTAAATATCTGAGATTAAGGTAAAGTCACCTGTGTCCAATGAAGATGCGAAATTCCCTGAGACAGCAAGCGGTATTTCAATTTTCGGCTTATTCTCTCCACCAATCTCGGTGTCATAACCATAATCATTGATCTTCTCTACAATCCCTTTTTCGGTTCCGCAATACCAAACAACAGTTTGTTATTTGGATAAAACTTTGTTACACCGATTGAGTTTTGAGATTGTAACACAGTTCCTTTCGGGAAAGACAACTGCAAGTTTTTATTAAACGCCGTATATTTATTGGCAACCTTCGGAGCCATATACTCCGAATTTGTCGTTACTGCACTTGTATAGTAAATAGAGATCGTATCATTAATTTTCCCGCCTGGACGGGTAATTTCAATCTTCACTTTATTCTCTTTATCCGCCTTAAGATCTACATAATCAAGCACAAAACGATTGTTTAAGTCTGTACGTTTCTCAGCTATGTCTTTACCAATCTTCACTTGAGTTGCGCCTTCTGCTTCAATATCGAAGCGGACAAAGTTTTTATTAACAACGATCTGATCACCCACTGTAGGCTGTGGAGCTAATATCCGATAAGATGCAGGCTCACGCACGATCTCGATTCTTTGAGTAGAACGAGCCCCTGTGCTGTTAATTAACTCAAGTGTATACACTTGTGTTCCAGGCGCATCAAATTTCAAGCCGCGAATCCGGCCAATAAATGCATCTTGATTACCCGCAAAGTCTGACCCGGTATAATCAGCCGTTTCGCTAGTATCTTTACTCTGAAGCACATTATCACTATTCAATGTTTGGCTGAAAATGGGTTTTGATCCAAAACTCAAATTAACATTCTGAGCTCCGGCACCTCTAAATACCAGATCAAACGTTTTTTCACTCGTTACATATTTTTCATCTTTAAAGATAAAATCAGGAGTCACCGCAAAAATTCTGCTTAGCTTCTCTTGTGTGTAATTGCTAACTATCGAATTATCAAAAGACTCCCTGCTTGTTGGAATACGCGTTGGCATAAATGTAGATATGGTTGAATGATAAGTATCGATCACATTGATTTTCAGCAAGGTTGTAATTGTTTTGGGCCTTCCGCCCCCATCATCAACTACAGCGCGAAGTTCAATCGTATTTTCTCCATAGTATATTGGACCATTTCGCTTGATCGGTAAGCTAAACTTGAATTTTTGAGTTTTGGGAAACTCGATTACAGGAATAGGTGTTGGAGGCTCAACATCTAAAGTAGGCCCAGTCACCAGTCCTGTGGCAGTCGTTGCAGTCAATTGACCATTCACAATCATCTCTGCTTTCAAAGCAGTCAGATCTTTGAAGCCAAGCAATTCTCCCTCTACACTCACGTATTGCTTCCCTGCAGAGGAGTCAAACTCATAAGTTTCTCCTGTTTGCAAGCTTCCAACATAGATCGAACTGATCGTTGCATAGGTAACTTCAACGATTTTAGACAGTTCAGGCTCTGGCGTATCACTAAAGGAGAAGCGAAGTTGCTGCTTACCACTTGCAAGACCATTAATTTCATACACTTGTTGTTTATCAGTTAATCCTGAGACATTCGTAACTTCTGTCATATCCACCGTCTTAAGCCCTGATGGCAGATAAGCTCCTTTAAGAACAGGCCTTGGTATCTTATCAAGTGAGCTACTCGATTCTACGAGAATATACAGTTTATCCTCTTGTAGTGTCGCACCGTTAAGCGGTACTTTGGACGTAATTGCAGATCCTGGTTTGAAGTTAGGCAGGTAGTACAGGTTCGTGATGTCTTGTGAACCAGGCGAGTATAAATAGCTGGTTGTATATTCTGCACTGAATGCGCCTTGAGCCACCCTTACAGTAAGCGATTGATTCTTACCTGCAGTCAGGTTGTATACATCATTAGAAGTAAATGATACCATACGATATCTTATAGATCTTCCGTCAGGACCTGTAATCAACTTCTCATCATTAGCACCAATATTAACGGTGTAGGGTTGTCCTTGAACTGTTACTACACCTTCATCAGCGAATTTACCACTGCCTTCAACATAAGGAATCAATACTTGTCCAGACAATGTTGCTGTGGTTTGATTTGGATCCGTAAATGTTGACTTTTCGTCCCTGCTCAGTACGGATTTAGTTTCAGTTCCAATCTTCACCTTAAGATCTACAAATGGTTTTGTTTTATCAAAATAATACACGATACGTTCTGTTTCAATACCGTTAGGCTGACCTTCAATTTTAAACTTCAGAATGTTTTCCCCGGCAACAACTTAATTTGTGATGCGAAGAAGCTGCCATCTGAAGTAACTGGTGGATCAATAGGTTCTGCACCATTAACCGAGAGCGAAACCTGCGTTGCGTTTTTAACCGTACCTTGGAAATCAACACGCTCTGTATCCACTACCGTCTCTGTTCCCTCATTCAAGTTGTAGCTTACACCACCACCTGGAACAGTTCGATCTGTATATAATACAAAGTTCTCAATATAAGGAGCCGGATCATACATCACATAGAAACTATCGGAGCTTTCTACAGAACTGTTACCCTGTGTTCCGATAAACGTGATCTTGTTAAATCCAGAAAACAATGCAACATCATTTGCTGTAAATCGATTACTTCCACTATCCGTAATAGCTGTTGTTACTGTACGGGTCTCGTCCGGAGTCCATGTCTTAAGGGTTCCTTGTTCGACTAATTTCAACTGTTCAACTTTTACCTTCAGACTTGTCCCACTCACCATGGCGAATGTACCTGTAATTGTCAGCGCTGAGGTAGGGCTCTTGTATACCTTATCACGGGTTAGGAAATTCGAGTTATCCTTACCTTGAGTAGAATCAAAAACAAGTGAGAGTCTGGAACTTTCTCGAATTGTTTGATCCGAGGGCGTGAAGTATGTGGAAAATGCGTCAGCTGCCGAAGCAACGGAACCACCGAATAGACCTTGTGGGAACAATGAGAACACCATGGTGACCAACATCATCCAGACCAACGGCCGTTTCTTTTGTTGCATTAAATATCATCTCTCCTCTTTTAAGTCAGTTACCTTTATATATCGGCAAAAGGTTCCAATTATTTAGTAAAAAGCTCAAAATAAACAAAAAACCTTATCCACAAGGGATAAGGTTGGGTCTGGAATAATATTCAAGAATAGCTATAACCATTACATTTATCTACTTATGATTTCGAACGGGTCTCCGGATTCAACTTGACGCGCATGCGCATCAGGAAGTTAATAACCGGTCTTCTCGTTTTGCTAACAAGCCCGATGACTTCTGCTCCCACCTGGAGGAAGAACATCATGATACAGATGACCACAAACGTTACCCAGTTCGCTTCGAACATGGCAGCGGAAGATTGGATAATGGCCAGAACTCCGAAGAATGCGGCAATTCCATAAATGATCAGTACCGTCTGACGGTGACTGAATCCAAGTTCACGCAAGCAGTGATGCAGGTGACCTTTATCCGGTGCGAAAATCGGTTTCCGTTGTACCGCACGACGGATAATCGCGAAGAAGGTATCCGAGAGCGGCACACCGATAATGATCAGCGGTGTAATAAAGGACACGATAGCAATTTGTTTGAATCCCAGCATGGACAGCATCGCCAGAGAGAAACCAAGGAATAGTGATCCGGTATCCCCCATGAAGATCTTGGCCGGGTGGAAGTTGAAGAACAGGAATCCGATAATACTACCCAGCAATACAAGACACATCAAGGCGATCATCATGTTCCCCATCAGGAAGGACATCACGGCAATGGTACCAATTGCAATACCGGATACACCGGCTGCCAGACCATCCAGACCATCAATCAGGTTAATCGCATTGGTTACACCAACGATCCATAAGATTGTCAGCGGAATGGATACCCAAGCTTCGAGTGATGAGTAGGAATCCTGAAACGGAATGTTAACAAAATCTACCCGGATATTAAATCCGAATACAACGACAGAAGCAGCAACGATCTGACCAAGCAACTTCACTTTGGCTGACAGTTCAAACCGATCATCGAGTGCTCCGATCAGCACGATAATTGTTCCACCAATCAGAAACGCACTAACAAAACTCATGTCCCGAGTTGTGAACCATGCCGATACAAACGGAAGCAATGCGGCAACTGTAATAATAAAGGCCAGGAATATTCCCAGACCACCAAGACGTGGCATGATCCGTGTGTGTACTTTACGTGCATTCGGCGTATCCATCGCGCCAATGCGGACTGCGAACTTTTTGACAAGTGGTGTCAGGGCAAGAGCCAGTCCCATTGACACGATAAATCCAATGATAAAGATCGCTACCATTTGAACATTCGACCCCCAATTATAATACCTGTACGAAATTATAAATCCCCTGATCTCTTTTTATATATAAAATTATTTGTTAGTCACTTTTGATGAAAAATGCAATTTGCACCAGAACGGAGAGGGCAGAAATAACCTGTAGAAGCGAAGCGTTCGCCTTTATCGCGGGATTTCAACCTTGCAAAGGTGGATAAAAAAATCCAGAGATAACAGCGATCAAAAGGTTATTCTGACATCGAAGTGGCCGTATGCAACAACTTCCGTTTTTCATGGAGTGGCACACATGTAATCCGGAATGAATTATACGCTCATCACACCCGAAAAGCCATCCTCAATTTCTAGCAAAAACACGCATTTATCTCGCAATTACCTGTTTTTAACGGACTTTCGTCACGTTTTCTTTGTCACGCATCACCTTAACAGCGAATTTCGGAAGCGCAAGCATCCGGCCAGCCCGGCTTGGTTCACGCAATAAGCGATAGAACCACTCCAGTCTTAACTTTTGGAACAGCATAGGCGCACGTTTGGTTTTACCCGAAATCACATCAAAGCTGCCGCCAACGCCCATGGTTACGGGAACTTGCAGTGCATCTTTGTGTTTGTGAATCCACGGTTCTTGGGTGTCTGCCCCACGTGCTACAAACAACAGATCAGGTGCAGCGTCCCGTATGGAAGCAACAACCTGTTCATCCTCAGCCGGACCAAAATAACCGTCGCGATAACCCACAATTCGAATCGCCGGATATTGCTGTTGTAACCGAACTGCCGTTTCTTGAATCACCTCAGGGGTGGAACCAAGCAGATATACGCCCCATCGATAGTTTTCTCCAACACGCAGCAATTCATGTAAAAGCTCAAAACCCGGCACTCGCTCAGCTACAGGATCTCCACAATAGTTTGCAGCCCATACAACACCTGTTCCATCAGGAACAATCAATTCCGCAGCTTGCATGACTTCCATAATTGCGGGATTTTCCAATGCGGCCATGACCATAATTGGATTGGCTGTAATGACCTGATGTGGTGTCTGCTTGGACAGCACAGCTTCCTGGAGAACCTTCACCGTTTCTTTCATCGTCAGTTTGGAAAAAGGAATGCCGTAGATCGAAACGGTAGGTATTGATCCGGTCTGACTCATCTTTATCTCATCCTTTGCGGCCTAAATAGTTAATAATCTGCTGTGCAGGCACTCTGGCTTCCTGCTTCAGTTGGGTGATGCCTTCTTCATGTTCCTTCAACCACTGTGAACGTTGATCCAGCAGTCCAACAACAGTCTTGGCGAGTTTGTCGCCATCGAGTGTATCCGTATTTCCTGCTGGTTCACTGTCCAGACGAAGCAGGAATTGATCAATTTTCGGATCATACGAGATGCCCACCGGAGGCACATATTGCGAAGCTGCATAGATCAGACTGTGCAGACGCATACCGATGACAAGATCACACTTGCTGACTTCCTCCAGCATAAGCTGAGGGTCGGTCAGATCTTCTGTGATGCTAATCTCGCTGCCTTTGCTGGTCACATCACCGAGCATTTCCATAAGGAATCGTGATGCCTGTTCATCCACTGGCAAATGAAACGGCAGAAAACGCAAGTGCACGGCTCTTTTGGAGCATAGTTTTTTCAATCCTGCAGCAATAGCCGTAAGTTCCTTCCGGTCTGACTCCCAAAAACGTACCGATACGCCGATCATAGGAAGCTTGGTATGTCCTCCAGTTGAAGGTTCCACTCGATTAGCTTGGTTAGCAGCATTTGCTGAGACAGCACCTGCGCTCCTCTCAACTTTTGTTTCAGGTAATGGCAAACCCATTACGGGGTCAGGTACAACATGGATCTGATTCCACTGTAACCCGAGCCCACGCAGGTAGTCTGCAGATTGTTCATCCCGAACGGATACATAGGTGCAGGCCTTAAAGACCGATTTGATCATCGGATTAAAAATTTTACGATTCACAGGGCCAATCCCCTGTGCATAGATAAATGTTGGTTTTTTCAACCACTGGGCCAGCTTGATTACACCCAGATAATAAGGAATGGATTTCAGTCCAGTTGCATCCTGCAATAGACTTCCTCCGCCACTGATTAACCCGTCGCTCTCCTTGAGTGCTTCACGGACTTCCTTCAATTTCATACGATGCACGGAGCGCACACCGTACATGGCGGTTGTCGACTCGGGATCACCCGAGAGAACAATAGGTTCAATGGTTATGTTCGACCTTTGGCTTTCCTCTTCCAGCGCTGTCAAAATCGACTTTAGCACCGCTTCGTCTCCGCTATTGCGGAATCCGTAATACCCCGAGATGACTAACTTTTGAGAAGTGGTGACCATTTTTTCCAACATCCTTCCGCTACTTGCCACACACCCACAGCAATGATACCGAAGATTAAGCCAAGTCCCAATCCCATCACTCCACGAATGAGTGACAATACAGCCGGCGTATGGATATGCGCGAACGTATCCACCATGGACAATTGTCCAATCGCTGCAATAATGAGCACAAAGATGACTTTACGATATTTTAAAGCGGCGAACACGCCAACGATAAACAGCGGGTGTCCCAGCATAAATTCTTTGAATCTCGGACGTACACCGAACGTATCTTCCAGTACTACACGAAGGAACATCTCGAATGGTGTAACCGAACCCGAGTTGCCTGTACGACTCAAATAGTAATATCCAACCACGGCAGCAACCAATCCCAGTACTACCATTACAACGGTAATCGGTGTACGAAGAATATTCTTAATTTGTTTAATAGAGAACGAACCTGAACCACGATAAAACACAATATAGATCGCTACCAGTGCCATAGGTGCAAAGTGCAACAGACTCACGCCGCGGAACTGGTTAATCACCAGACTGTAC
This sequence comes from Paenibacillus sp. OVF10, assembly GCA_022836915.1. Taxonomy (GTDB): domain Bacteria; phylum Bacillota; class Bacilli; order Paenibacillales; family Paenibacillaceae; genus Paenibacillus. The sequence continues at coordinate 7,182,206 of CP094668.1, forward strand.
GTAATGCTGTTAAGCAATGCGATGACAAAAGGTACCGCCAGGAACGACAGAATTGACGTTCTTACATATAAAACTAACGTTTGTTTCAAACGACGACCCGCAGATGCGTCAGGTTGACGCTGTTGCTGATAGTTCACTGTACGAACGGCCAGCACCATCGCTATGGTCGGTGCGGCTATGGCCACAAGCAAGGCAATTCCTTGCTCCAGCAGCGTTGGTTTCAAAAGGAACAATCCGGCACTGCCCACCAGTGCAACTACAAATGCGATCAAGGTCAGTAGTGGGATAAAATAAGAAACCATAAGTGCAATCATGGCAATTGCACCAACAAGAGCAACCAGCTTGGCATAACGCTGAATCGAAGAATCCTTAACTGTAAATGCCTCAGCTTGTCCTAGCTCGAATCCATGCTTCGCCATGCGTTCTACCGCATGACCCGGCTCACCCAGGCTGTTGATCAGATTCTCAATTGGATCTGTAATCATAGCCTTTGCTGTATTCCGGCTTGGCGATGCATTCATATAGAGCATACGAATGTTGCGATCCTTGGTTGCCAGTACAAAACGGTCAGCGATCGTGTCTACGTCCAGATTGGCATCGCCATCACTAAGCGAGTACAGACGAGTAACGTTGTAATCCGTTTTATAAGCAAGGGTCTGGAATCCAGACTGCGGTTTCTTCAAGTTCTCAATGGCTGCAAGACCAATATTGTGCTTGTTCAGCAACTGTGCGAACTGGTCGAGACTTTTCATCTCTGCATTATCATTGTACCCTTTCACAGCATCACCATCAAACAAGATGCGCTTTACGCCATTTTCTTCGAAGAAGGTAAGCAAGCGCTCCATCGATTCCTGGCTGTATGGCACACTGTCCGAGATCCGCGGCAAAATGTAGAACCCTTTATCACGCAGCATCTTCACGGCAACCGGATCGGGCTGCAAAGGCTGCATGTTGGCATTCTCCGGAGGAGTCTGCAATATTAAGCCGCTACGACCTTCATATTCCCATGGTACTACCGGAATCTGCCGATCAGCGAACGTTTGTTCAATAATAGGGGTATACGTCTGTGCGTTTTCCTCCGATGTAAATAACACATACGTGTAATTTGCATTAGAAGGGATCACATCTTTGGTCAGGTTCGCGAGATCCTGGCCATTGTACACCATTAGTCGGCGTGTCTTTCTCAGCTCGTCCAATGTACTTTCGAACACAGCCATCGTTGTAACGCCTGCGTCTTTTAGACGAGTCAATTGTTCATTCATGAAATCTTGCGGATGTGCCTGATAGGCGGAAATATCCAGCAAACCTCGATAGTTGAAGACAAGCTCTACCTTTTTGGCAGAAGACTCTGTCTGCACCCGATCACTGATTACAGGGATGGAAGCAACCAGACCGATAATAACGACGAGCCACAACCACTTCCGAGAAGCGTTATTCCAATAAAGCCATTTTTGACGCACTACATGTACCTCCTCAAGTGTTGGAACCAAATGCACGTTCAGCTCAAGTAATTCGTTCATTTAACATTTATACAATAGGTTACAAACAGCTTGTGTCAACAAGCCCTCTTATATGCTAGATCCATCTATAATATTATTTCAAAGAAAAACCCTCCGCCAACCAACCTTACGGTGCGGAGAGGCCTTCTCATGTTCTTGCTCATTGTTGCATTCGTATTATTGTGCGTCTACACGCGACATCACTGTAGTCACCAGACGCTCGATCCGGCTTTCCGCATCTTCCAAGTTCTCTCCACGCACGGCGAAGTATACTTTGATCTTCGGTTCTGTTCCTGAAGGACGCAAGCAGAACCATGAACCGTCTGCCAAAATGAACTTCAGTACGTTTTCCTTCGGAAGACCATCCAGACCAAGGGAGTAGTCCAGTACATCTTGTACAGCAATTCCCGCTACTTCTTGTGGCGGATTGGAACGCCAGTCCGTCATTTTGGCTTGAATCTGAGCCACGCCGTCTTTGCCTTTCAGCGTACGGGATTCCAGCTTCTCCAGGAAGTATCCGAATTGGTTGTACAGCTCTTGCAAGACATCATACAGTGTCTTGCCTTGGCTCTTATAATACGCAGCTGCTTCAGCAATCAGCATCGAGGCAAGGACAGCATCCTTGTCACGGGCATAGTTGCCTGAAAGGTAGCCATAACTCTCTTCATATCCGAACAAGAATGTATGACTGCCTGTTGCTTCGAACTGGTTCATTTTTTCACCGATATATTTGAAGCCTGTCAGTGTGTTCATCACTTCTGCCCCGTAATGTTCAGCAATGACAGCACCCATCTCACTTGTTACGATTGTTTTGACAACCGCACCGTTGCTTGGCAGTGTTCCGGTCTCTTGCAGGCGACTGAGCAGGTAATGTACCATAATGGCACCAGACTGGTTACCAGACAAGACGAAATATTTGCCATCGTTGTCTTTCACAACAGCACCCATACGGTCTGCATCCGGATCTGTTCCGATCAGAATGTCAGCACCCACGGATTCTCCCAGCTTCATTGCAAGCGTAAACGCTTCGCGTTCTTCCGGGTTAGGGGATTTCACGGTAGAGAACTCAGCATCCGGCTGTTCCTGTTCAGCTACAATGTGCAGTTGCTCGAATCCGATCTGTTCCAGCACGCGACGTACAGGGATGTTGCCTGTTCCGTGCAGCGGTGTGTAAACGATTTTGAAATCACGGCCAATGCCGGATTGGATCAGTTCGCGACTCAGACTGCGGCTTGCTACGGTATCTACAAACGCTTGGTCTTGGTCTTCACCCAACCAGATCAGGAGCCCTTGAGCTTCTGCTTCTTCTTGCGTCAGTTTCTTCACGTCAGCAAGGGAAGGTACTTCCTGAATGTACTGAATGACTTTTTCCGCTTCAGCCGGTACCAATTGACCGCCCTCATGATTGTAGACTTTGTAGCCGTTATATTCCGGTGGGTTATGACTCGCTGTTACGACGATTCCGCCAGTAGCCTTCTGATGACGCACCGCGAATGACAACTCAGGAGTTGAACGCAGGGATGGGAACAGCTTGGCTACAATGCCGTTTCCAGCCAGTACAAGCGCAGCATCCAGTGTGAATTCAGGTGAGAAATGACGGGAATCATGAGCAATGACAACAGAAGGTTTACCTTTTTGGTCACCATGCTGCTCAAGCAAATAACGCGCAAATCCTTGCGTTGCCCGACCTACGGTGTAACGGTTCATCCGGTTGCTTCCGGCACCAATGACTCCGCGCAATCCACCTGTACCAAACTCCAGGTTTCTGTAAAAACGTTCCTCCAGCTCTTTCGGCTGATCCTGCAAGTCACGAAGCTCCTGTTTCGTTGCTTCATCAATCGAAGCATCCTCCAACCATTGCTGCAACGTCTCTGCTGCTGCTGTGCTTAACTGTTCCATTCCGATAAACCCCTTCCGTCTATATAAATTCAGGTGTGCTGAGTACTCTAGCATCTTGCATCATTCGGTCCAACGAAGTTCCTGCATGATGTCAATGCTCACGTATGTAATCAGCTTGGGTCAGACAGTGCAAACATAATCTCGCCTTCAGCGACAACTTTGTCGTCCACACGGGCGGTTGCTTTACCTTTACCAATCGAACCCTTCAGGCGTGTAATCTCCACTTCCAGAATCAACGTATCTCCGGGCACAACTTGTCCACGGAATCGGAAGTTGTCCAGTCCCGCCAAAAAGCCTATTTTGCCTTTATTAGCTTCCAAGTTCAACATAGCCGCTGCACCAACCTGAGCCAATGCTTCGGTGATTAAAACACCCGGCATTACCGGATACTCAGGGAAATGACCGATAAAGAATGGTTCATTAATCGTTACATTTTTCAAACCAACCGCACGTTTGCCATCTTCCATCTCCAAAATTCTGTCCACCAACAGGAACGGCGGACGATGCGGGATAATCTCTTGAATCTGTTTGATATCGAGCACAGTGTAATCTCCTCTCGGGATGTTTATATGAGCGTTCTTCATCATGGATTTTTCATGTGCGCATAGGTGACCATTACGATTACGGATCGTTCTTTCGTTCGCTGTTGTTTCCTAATTTTTTTGATCAACCTCAGAGAGGTCAAAATTCGGTGACAAAGGCGAGCGCTTTGCTTCTTCTGAACGATTCCGTTCCCTCCACTTACTTCGGTGCTGCAAGGTCAACCCCCACATGACAAAGTCGAAGCTCATATAAATGGTTTTTTAATTTTTAAATTTTGTATGGAAAGCATATTTTCGGTTAACACTAGTTATATCCTTCATGACTGCAGTAGTGAAGGTTAAGATAAGGGGTCTCTCTTCGCGATGACGAATGTCTTTCGCAGGGGAGGCCTCTTTTGTGACGTCAAACGTCATCCATCATTATACTGTTTTCAACGTCAAAAAGAAAACTCCTGCCTGCGCAGGAGTTTTCGCTTAACTCGTTACATTATGGAGCGAACACCAGATTGTATACATGTTCCCATGTACTCCATTGCCATACGGAACCGATATCCTGTTTGCCCAGTACCACATATCCAGCTACCATTCCGCCAGCGAGGGCAAGAACAAGCAGGACTGGGACCAGGAACCATCTTGCGATGCGCAATCCACTCTTCTTCTTCTTGACTTCCTTTTTCTCCGGCTTACTGTTCTGCTGCTGTGTTTCTGTCATCACATTCACCTTTTACGCTCTCATATTGTTGGCAAGACCCAACATGGAATCACTTGAAGTTAGCGCCTTTGCCGCCAGCTGATATGTCCGCTGTCCTTGCATAAGCAAAGACATCTCCTGTGTCAGATCTACATTGGATTGCTCCAGATAACCTGGACGGATCAAGGCAGTCGCTTGACGTGTAGCTGCATTAGCGCCAAATACATCATCCTCAGTTAATCCCGCATCCAGACCAAACAGGTTATCCGCATACTGTACCAGCCCCTCAGGACGTTCAATGTCTACCACTTGCAGCTGTGCTCCAATGGTTGCGTTTGCCGCATTACCGCGTCGGATTAACAGGTTGCCATTTTCATCAAAAGCAACTTTGCTATTATTCGGTGCCGTAATACGATTGCCTTGACGATCCAGGGCAAAGTGGCCTTCGCCATTGACCATCACCATCATATCAGGTGAATTCGGAGTAGGCTTAGGTCTTGTATCAGGTACAAAATGAAATGCACCCTGACGTGTCCACATTTTCTCCCCATTCGCTTCAACTGCAAACATCGCATTTCCCTCAATAGCCAGATCGGTCGGAAGGCCAGTCTCGTTCAAGGGGCCTTGAGACATATCCTTCGTCACATCTGCCAAACGAGCACCAAAACCGAGGTTATATCCCATCGGTGTGGAACGTCCATCCAGTTTGTATTTGTCCGGTTGTTGTTGAACCCGGGTCAGCACATCCTCGAATGCCGCGTGCTTGCTCTTATAGCCTGCCGTATTCACGTTGGCAATATTATCGGAAATGACATCCAGACGCTGCTGTATGGCAGTCATGGAAACCTTGGCACTAATCATGGAATTATTCATTGGTGGTATACCCTCCCTTGTGTCCTGTCCACCCTCCCAAACCCTCCCTAGTAGGGAGGGCCCCAGATGGCGCTGCCCTCTGGACTCCCGAAACAGGCGGATTAGGTAAGTGGGGTACGATCTTGCTAAGTGGCGGTGGTGTGTGTGCGCCGCGACTGCCGTGCTATGATTCCCGCCATAGTTTCACATGGCTGAATCATAGCACGGCACGCTCTTTATGCGGTGTGTAGCTCCGCGGGGTCTCTTCCTTGCTTTGCTTCGCAAAGGACTGTCGAGACCGTCGCTGCGCTCAGGTAATGCTGCGCATTCCTCGCATAAGCTCGGCTGCGTCTAGGCTCTTGCGCTCCGCGGGGTCTCTTCACTGCTTTGCTTCGCAAAGGACTGTCGAGACCGTCGCTGCGCTCAGGTACTGCCACGCATTCCTCGCATAGGCTCGGATGCGTCTAGGCTCTTGCGCTCCGCGGGGTCTCTTCCCTGCTTTGCTTCGCAAAGGACTGTCGAGACCGTCGCTTCGCTCAGGTACTGCCGCGCAATCCTCGCATAGGCTCGGCTGCGTCTAGGCTCTTGCGCTTCGCGTGAGCCTCTCTGCTTTGCTGCGCAAAGGGTGTTTGGCTCTCCGCTGCGCGGTATATTTAAACGTCGGCGTTATACACGCCCGACTTCATTGACGGCTTTATCCAGACTGCGGTCGTAGAATTGTACGATCTTCTGGTTTGCTTCATACGCACGGAATGCGGCATTCATATCAACCGTTGCCTGTGAAGCATCAACATTCGAGCCTTCCAGGTATCCCTGACGGATTTGCACATTATCACCAGCTGCCATCATCCGGGCTGTTGCCCCGTTTGCATCACTAAGACTGAAATTGCCATTACCTTGACGAACCAGTTGATTCGGCTGGTCAATGACACTAATGCCAAGAGTAACCCCTGTCGGTGCACCTGTTGCTGCATCCACCAAACGGCCTTGCTCATCCACTTTAAATTGCTCTACGGAACCTGTCAACACTACAGGTTGTCCATTATTATCCAACACTTGTGAACCTGTTGAACTCAGCAATTGTCCCGTTCCTGTAATCTCGAAGTGACCATCGCGTGTATATCCGGTGTTACCTTCTGCATCCTGAACTGTAAAATACGCCTGAGGCTGGTAAGTCACCGTGCCGTCGGCCCGTACAAATTTGCCTGATGCGTCAAACGGGACAGGTTGTCCAGTCTGCGGATCATTGACAGTCATATTGGATGAAATGGAAAAATCATTTTTCTGCCCAGTCTCCATAATGGTCCCTTGCAAATTCATGGACAAACTTTCTTCTGCGAACACCCCTGTGTTCAGCTTGCCCAGCCGCTTTGTTGGAAGATTTGCATCTCCGCCTACCAAAGTAATGAGCATTTCCGGGAAGGAACGGCTTACGCTGTTCACCTGTTTGTATCCCGTGGTGTTCATATTTACGATATTCTGTGTTGCTGTGTCATGGCGGCGTTGTTGCGTAATCATTCCCGCAGTAGCGGTGTACAGACCTCTTAACATGAATTAACCCCTCTCCTCAAGCGCTTGACCTGCATCACAGGTTGGCTGCTTGTCCGTTCTGCTTTCCGAGCATGGCGAACCTTTGCTATTTATATCGGCAGATTAGAACTTTTTCTTAACCACCTGATCCAAATTATTAAGCATTATGCCCGTCCCCTTCACGACACAGTGCATTGGATCTTCCGCCACCCATACCGGTACATGCAATTCATTGGACAAAAGCTCGTCCAGTCCGTTCAGCAATGCACCTCCACCAGTCAATACAACACCACGGTCGATAATGTCCGCGGACAATTCAGGCGGTGTACGTTCCAATACCGACTTCGCTGCCACGATGATGGATTGTACGGAATCCCAGAGTGCTTCCTGTACTTCATTTCCCGATACCGTTACGGTAACAGGCAGACCGGATACCATATCGCGTCCGCGAATGTCCATCTCCGTTTGATGTCCACCCGGATGTACGGTACCAATCGCAATTTTGATATCTTCAGCGGTCCGTTCACCGATCATGAGCTTGTACTTGGCTTTGATAAACTTGATAATGGCTTCGTCGAACTTGTCCCCTGCGACTTTAATAGAAGAGGCGGTGACCACGTCGCCCATAGAAAGGACTGCAACGTCAGTCGTACCGCCGCCGATATCCACGACCATATTGCCGCTCGGCTGAAAAATATCCATTCCCGCACCGATCGCTGCCGCTTTCGGCTCTTCTTCCAGAAACACTTCTTTGGCACCGCTGCGTTCTGCCGCCTCACGGATGGCCTTCTGCTCCACGGAAGTAATGTTCGTTGGTGCACAGATCAGAATCCGAGGGTGGCTGTACCAGCTTCTTGCACCCACACGATTAATGAAATGTCTGAGCATCGCTTCTGTAATCTCGAAGTCCGCAATAACGCCGTCACGCAGCGGTCTAATGGCAACAATGTTACCTGGAGTACGCCCCACCATACGACGCGCTTCTTCCCCAACAGCAAGGACACGCTTCGTATCTCTTTCAATGGTCACGACGGAAGGTTCATCGAGGACAACCCCACTTCCTTTCACGTGAATAAGCACGTTCGCCGTGCCAAGATCAATACCGATATCCTTGCTAAACATAAAAGAGCCCCCAAAGTGATATTATTTGGTCAGCGTATCCTGTGAAAAAGAGTCCCTTATCACGTCACCGCTCGTTCGACAAAGTGCAACATATATATGTAAAAATCGGGCTGATAAGATGTCATAATTCGATCCTGTACCAGCTTTTAACATATCATACTTCAGGGAGGGATTCAATGCATGTGTGAGCTTTTTGGCCTACGTCTTTGTGAAGATGCTTACGATTTGGCGGAAGCCAACACCTCACGTTTCTTGCCACTCGTTTTTTTGTATTTAATTTTGGTCGCTTCACCGCCCCGCAAATGGCGGATGGACTTGTGATACTCCAAAATGTGTTTCACCTGGTCAGCAAGATCAGGGTTGATTTCCGGCAGACGCTCCGTCAGATCCTTATGCACAGTACTCTTTGACACGCCGAATTCTTTGGCTATGGTACGGACCGTATTCCTCGTCTCAACAATGCAGCGACCAATTTTGATGGTCCGTTCCTTGATGTAATCGTGCACGCTCCCGCCTCCCTACTGTGTGGATAGTTTGGTACATTATATGAGGAGCATGCCTATATATTCGCGGTTTAGAGGTGTGACAAGCTTCGAAGGTCCCATTATTTTCTGAAAAGCACAAAAAGAGCAGAGGTTCAACCCTCTGCCCATCATGTTGCTGCGGTAAAATTCATTTATTTTTCCGGAAGATATCCTTGCGGGTTAACCGGCTGTCCGTCTTCGTACACTTCAAAGTGAAGGTGGTTGCCAAGCGTTTTACCCAATTCATTGACGCCAGCGGATGCAATTGCGTCTCCCTGTTTCACTTCGTCGTCCTGTTTCACTTTGACGTCTGCCAGGCTTTGGTATACCGTCTTCAGGTTATCGCTGTGTGTGATTTCCACAACTTGACCTGTGAGCGGATTTTGCTCCACCCGGGTAACTTTACCGGCAAGCGCTGCTTTGACTTCAAACGTTTTGTTATCCCCACGTGCCAGATCCACGCCCGTGTTCGGGATGAATGTATCATTGTACTGCACCATTGCCGCTTCATGTTCCTCGGTTGAAGCTTCGCTATCATAGAAAGGTTTTACTACCGAAATTTCGGACGGTACCGCTACCGGCCACACAAAATTCTCCGACTTTGCAACAACTTCCACACTTTCTTCTTCTCCGCCTACTGCTGTTCCTTCTGTACCCGCCGATGCGCCTGTTTCTACTACCCCGCTAGCAGGGTCCGAGTTCAGCGTTTTGTCGCCTGTGCCCTGATAGACCCACACTAAGGTTAGTATAATGCCTGCTGCTGCGATGTAGGCTGCCGGGAAGACCCAGCGTTTGGACATTGCTCTTTTCCATGAAGAGGGCTGACTAGCCGGTACTCCTTGAGTTGTTTTAGGAGTTTCTTCTTGGACTGATTTTTTGTTTTGTTCATTCATCTTAATCACCTCAGTAACAAGTGTTACCGGGTGCAACTCTTTTATACACGCGCGACTCTAATTATTTTCACGGAGGTTTCAGAGAGTGCTATATATGTGTGGGGTGAGTGGTTAGTGCGTGCGCCGCTTCGAGGCCAGAAAACATTTCGACCGCTGGTTACTACCAGATTTCTTCTATCACCTTCTTCAAAGGTGAAATCCGGTAGTAAAGGCGGACACTTCGTTTCTACAGGTCTTTTCTGTCCCCTGCGCTCTCCATACGCTAGCACTCTCGGCATATATAGCCTAATCTCGAAAGCTCCGGAATGGGTGTTGGTAGACTGGTCCGGATTGGCTGTACTACTCTCCTACTTCGGTGCAAGCATCTTGGATGCCTGTCCGAATGAAATGCCGGTATAGTAGTGTTTGAGAATCTGGGTGGCCGTGTGTCCCTCCTGCGCCATGCCGTTTGCTCCCCATTGGCTCATGCCAACCCCATGCCCATACCCGAACGTTGTAATCTGGACCTCATCCCCTGTGGTCTTCCAACTGAACTGGCTGGATCTTAATCCAAGCAGCTTGCGTACTTCGGGACCGCTGAATGTTTCACCTGCGATCTGCATTTCCTTAATCCGATGCCCTTTGGTTGTAGACAATACTTCCATCCACGATCCACCCTTCTGGGCGGTAACCGGAATGGCATCCAGGTTTAACTTCTGCAGAATCTCATTACGCTTCATGGTAACGGTCTGCTTGAATCCTGGTGCCAGATTTTTGTCCCACGGACTATCTACACTTTGCAGATACGGCACAGCGTTCCCCCATACATCCTCGGCATTCTCGGTATACCCATTACTTGTGGAAAAAGGATGCGGTGATTGCCTTTCCCTGATAGGTCATCACCGTATCTCGACTTTCGCGTACAGCCTGTTGCAGCTTCTCCCATTCCTTTGCCTTCCCTAGACGCGTCCAATCCGCTTTCACCTGATCTGGCGGAATAAACACCTGATGGCTGACCGTATCCGTCACATCCGCCGCACCTGATGGAACACCGCTTGTATCACTAGCAGCAAGTCTTCGCACGATAAATGTGCGAGCTGCTATCGCCTGCGCCTTTAACGCCTCCAGTCTGAATTCAGCCGGCATCTCAGCTGCCACAACCCCGGTAACATAGTCTTCCAATGGCAGATTCATCGTTGTGCCTGTTGCAGAAAGGTATACGCGTACTTTAGGTTCATGGTAGGTAACAGGGACGGCTGGCGCAGGAGCTGGGGTTCTTGTGCTGCTTGAATCTGTTGGAGCAGGGATCGGCTTTGGTGATTCGCTTGTCCGCGGCCATACCAAAATTACCGGAATCAGCAACGCCATTGCCAATAAGGCAGATACAGCGGTAGCAGGTTGCCATCGCGTCGTATTTCTTCCCCATCGGGGTTTTCGTCCAAATGTCCGCATTCGACGACGCTTCACACGGCGGAACTGGTCCAGCTCAATAACAGGTATATGAATATGCTCGGTTGTCTTTCGGTTCAGTTCATCTGTCGACACCCGTCCTGGATTGGATAATCTTGCAGGCTGTGATGGAACAGTCCTCAGGTTCGATGGGGCAGGCTTGTCTTTTTCCACTCTAGAAACGGTATTTCCCTCCGGCTCTTGCATACCTGGACGAGGGACAAGGGGTACCTTTACCTGTACACGAGCTTCTTTCATTCGAATATAACCCTCCGTTATCTATGGCCGGTCATGTGCCGGTCGTGTTGTTCAAATCCATAGTTTAGGTTATGAGCTGGCTTGATCTGATAGAACCTGATTTAAGAGAAACGAGGCCCTATTCGTTCTGTTTAATTTCCTGTTTTCTTTTGCTATGTACCTCTTAGAAACGTTGATCTGTCGCTGAATACCGGTGTTTATCTGGATCCGACACCCTATATAAAGTTCGCTCTTTCATTTGGTTCAGAATCGATACAGAATACGATGTTATGCTATACAAGTTAGGATCAGCTATTAATAGAATCAGGTATCAAATATCTCGTTGTCTTCTTAAAAGTAAACACAAAAAAGCCAAGCCAGATGGCTTAGCTTTATCATTTTTTACAATATACGTTCCTTCGCATTCATAATCCACACAACTGTGTGACTCATAATAGGGGGACCATATTTTTTCTATTCAATCCAGTGTTAAGCCAAAGTTGGTTGCACCTTAAACATCGGTACTTCTTTCTCCACTTTTTCACTAGGTGCTTTGGTTGCTTCAAGCTTAGGCTCATCAACAGAGATCCGATAGATGTCAGCGCCAAGTCCGTTAAGCTTCTCAGCGAGATGTACATAGCCACGGTCGATGTGATGAACACCGCCCACTTCCGTTGTACCTTCAGCAACAAGACCTGCAATAATGAGTGCGGCACCCGCACGCAAATCGGTAGCCGTTACTTTGGCACCCTTCAGTTTGGCATTACCTGTGATGATGGACGAACGTCCTTCAACTTTGATCTCCGCATTCATCAATTGGAATTCATCCACATGCATGAATCGGTTTTCAAAAACAGTCTCTGTCACGACACTTGTTCCTTCAGATGCGAGCAAGAGTGCCATCATCTGGGATTGCATATCTGTCGGGAATCCTGGGTATGGTAATGTTTTCACATCCACAGCCTTAAGAGGACGATCTGCGATTACACGCACGCCATTCTCATCCGGTTGGATTGTTACACCCATCTCTTCAAGCTTCGCGATAACGGAGCCTAAATGATCCGAGATTGCACCTTCAATGTACACGTCACCACCAGAGATTGCAGCAGCAGCCATATACGTACCAGCTTCTACCCGATCCGGAATAACTGTGTGTGTAACGCCTTTAAGTTTCTCCACACCTTCAATGCGGATCACTCCAGTACCAGCACCACGTACGATGGCACCCATTCCATTCAGGAAGTTGGCAAGATCCACAATCTCAGGTTCTTTTGCCGCGTTCTCCAGAACAGTTACACCTTCGGCTAATGTTGCAGCCATCATAATATTTTGAGTGGCACCTACGGAAGCCACATCCAGATAAATTTTCGCGCCACGCAACCGTCCTTGACTACGAGCTTCGATATAACCTTGGCCCAAGCTGATCTCTGCGCCCATGGCTTCAAAACCTTTCAAATGCTGATCAATAGGCCGTGTACCGATGGCACATCCACCAGGAAGTGAGATTCTTGTATGACCCATTCGAGTCAACAAAGGCCCCATGACCAGGAAAGACGCCCGCATTTTACTTACCCATTCATACGGGGCTTCACAGGAAGTAAGTTTCTCCGCATTTACGGTAATCACTTCGTCCCGGTATGTAACTCCCGCTCCCAGCGATTCCAACACCTTGTTAATCGTCATCACATCGTCTAGAGGAGGCGCGTCAATAATAACGCTTTGTCCTTCTTCCCCTAAGAGAGAGGCAGCGATGATCGGAAGAACAGAATTTTTAGCGCCGCTAACTTTGACACTTCCGGTCAACCTTTTGCCACCGCGGACGATAAATTTGCTCATCATGGTTCCCTCCGCGCTTTTATTCCCTTTTCTTCATTCCGGAATACGTAAGCCCCACTATGCTAGAAAGGACTGTTGCTGTGTGTGGAATTTCGACATATTCTGGCATATTGCCACAGATGTCTGTTCAGAAAAGAATTGGTTTTTATAATCCATATCAATGATACCATGTGCCGTGCATCTTGCTATTCAGCATGTAAAATTAGTGTCTTACAAGCCAGCAGAGCATCAGAACAGACAGAGTGGGATGGTTATTAGCCGGCATGAACCGGATATCCCGTTTATAACTACAAAATAAGTGAACAATTGTGAATTCCTAACTTCCATCATAACATTGTTGAATTGTACGATACAAGCATTTTTACATAAAACATCTCAAATTCATCCAATTTTACGTCACATTTTTTCTTAATTTCTTTACCGACAACTCATACTCTAATTGTTAACACAATTAATCGATGTTATTCGACAATGAGCAGCTTGAAGAACCTAACAGATGATTAACCAACCATCTCAACATTAAAACAAATTACGCAACATTTGAGTCCAGGACAAGTAGTCAATGACAAAGCCAGCAACGGCATGCCCCAAAATGATGGCGAGCAACAAATGCAACAGTCTTCCCTGAGCACCTCGTGGTTGCCTGATGATTAAATCCAGTTTGAGATTGGTCAAAGCCCACCAAGACAATGCTATACATAACAGGGAGACGATGATTGAGACCAAGCCATTGGTGCTTAACGCCTGGTTCACCTGATTCGTCAGATCAGTATCCATATATTCTTTACCTCCACATTTGTTGCAGCGATCAGCATATCATATGCCCGGCACCCATAACTTGTTAGTATACTGGAATGTCTTGAGCACAACATACTGAGCGTACTGTCAGATTTACTCCTGCCAGGCAGGAATCTCCTGATGCCCAATCACCGAGCAGCAACAATGCGGCTGTGCATGACTATGGAATCTACTACGCAGCTTCCTGCTTCTGCTGACTCTATGGAATATAGGCTCTTTCATCATACATTGTCAATTACATTGATTTCCACTTCTAAAATATTTTAATTTTAAAATGCCGGGATTTTGTGACTAAAACGACATAAAAGAGCGCTATTTCGATATCGATTCTGTCATTTCCTCGGAAATAATTTATATTTATTCATGAAAAAAATGGTTCTCTTAGTGGTAAATGCGCCCACTACTTTAGTCCTACATTCTATTCAAATCCTCATCATCGGTGAATAATTTGCTTAAAATACTTCTGTTTACTGAAGGGATAGGATGGAATTTGTTGTCAGCCTTTTTGATATGTTCGATAAAACAATTCTATCAAACAAACTCAAAAAAGCCCGGCAGACTAAGCCGCCGGGCTTCCAAGAATCGTTTATTTGCCGAACACATTAATCCGGTTAACCGCTTTTTGCAGCGCAATCTCTGCACGACGGTGATCAAAGTGGTCCTGATTGCTTTGGCTTGCAAGCCGACGTTCTGCCCGCTCTTTCGCCGCACGCGCACGATCCACATCAATGTTTTCCGGGAATTCAGCACTCTCTGCGAGTACAACAACCTTATCTTTACGTACTTCAATAAACCCGCCACCGATAGCAACTCGTTTATTTTCTTTTCCGTTATGGATATAGATCGGTGCAATCTGCAAAGGTGTAACCATAGGAATATGACCGGGCAGAATGCCCAGTTCCCCTTCAATACCACGAGCCGTAATGCTATTCACCTGTTCTGAATAGACCAAACGCTCAGGTGTTACGATTTCCAACAAAAAGGTGCTCAATTCCATCCCTCCTGAAATATCCGAAGGATAGCCCGCTTCATAAGGACAATCCTGGATTCAGACTAAACCAGTGTTTTGGCTTTCTCCACTGCCTCTTCAATTGTACCAACAAAGAGGAAAGCTGCTTCCGGAAGATCATCATACTTACCTTCGAGAATCTCTTTAAAGCTGCGCACCGTTTCTTTAACTGGAACGTATTTACCCGGAATACCGTTAAATGCTTCAGCAACGTGGAAAGGCTGGGACAAGAAACGTTGGATTTTACGAGCACGGTATACAAGCGCTCTGTCTTCTTCACTCAACTCGTCCATACCCAGGATTGCAATGATATCTTGCAATTCATTGTAACGTGCCAAGATGCGTTTAACGCCTTGAGCTACGCTGTAGTGTTCTTCACCTACAACTTCAGGGGACAAGATCCGGGAGCTGGAAGCCAGTGGATCTACCGCAGGGTAGATACCCATCTCGGAAATTTTACGCTCCAAGTTCGTCGTTGCATCCAAGTGAGCAAACGTCGTTGCAGGAGCCGGGTCAGTGTAGTCATCCGCAGGCACGTAGATGGCCTGGATGGATGTTACAGAACCTTTTTCGTTGATGTGATACGTTCTTGCAGCTGACCCATTTCTGTTGCCAGTGTAGGTTGGTAACCTACCGCGGAAGGCATACGTCCAAGCAAGGCAGATACTTCTGAACCCGCTTGGGTGAAACGGAAGATATTATCGATAAAGAGCAACACGTCACGGCCTTCTTCATCACGGAAGTATTCCGCCATCGTCAGACCTGTGAGGGCTACACGAAGACGTGCGCCTGGAGGCTCGTTCATTTGTCCGAAGACCATTGCTGTTTTGTTGATAACGCCGGAATCACTCATCTCGTGATACAAGTCATTACCTTCACGTGTACGCTCACCAACACCCGCAAATACGGAGATACCGCCGTGCTCTTGTGCGATGTTGTTGATCAATTCTTGAATGGTTACCGTCTTACCTACACCGGCACCACCGAAGAGACCGATTTTACCACCTTTAGCGTAAGGAGCGAGCAAGTCGATAACTTTGATTCCTGTCTCCAGCATCTCTGCTTGGGTAGTCAGTTCATCAAATGCAGGTGCTGAACGGTGAATCGGGTTCTTGTGCTCAGCAGCTACGGCACCGCCAGTGTCAATTGCTTCGCCGAGTACGTTAAATACACGACCCAGTGTTGCTTCTCCGACGGGTACAGAGATTGGTGCTCCTGTATCTAAAGCTTCCATACCACGAACAAGTCCATCCGTGGAGGACATCGCAATACAACGTACTCGGTTGTCACCCAGATGTTTCGAAGCTTCGAGTGTAAGGTTTACACTAACGCCGCTCTCACTTACTGTAGTGATCGTAATGGCATTGAGGATTTCCGGCAGACCGCCGCGATCAAACTCGACGTCAACAACCGGACCCATGATGCTCACAACGCGTCCTTTGTTCATCTTAACGTTCCCCTCCTACAAGCCTGCTACTTTTGCAAAAATAATGTACCGTTCGTTTATCTTTGCTCTGCAAGCCTTCATTAATAAAAAAACGGTTAGCCTTGTGCTGCGTTGGCACCTGCCACAATTTCCGTAATCTCCTGCGTAATCGCCGCTTGACGGGCACGGTTGTAAGTCAATGACAAGTCATTAATGAGTTTGGATGCATTTTTGGTTGCATTACCCATTGCCGTCATTTTCGCGCCGAGCTCACTTGCCTTACCGTTCAGAAGTGCACCATAGATCAGCGTTTCCGCGTAACGCGGAAGCAAAACCTCCAGTACAGCTTCAGCAGACGGCTCGTATTCGTAGCTTGCCGTTGGTCCTTCCGCAGCAGTTACCTCAGGTGTTTCCATCGGAAGAAGTTTTTCTACCGTAGGAATCTGGGTCAACGCATTCACAAAGCGGTTATAACAAATGTACAATTCATCAAATTCAGCCAGTTCAAACCCATGAACAGCTTCGTGTGCGATGGATTTGATGTCTGCAAATGAAGGCGAATCCGACAGATCCGTTGTTGTGGATGCCATCACCATTTCACGACGTCTGAAGTAATCGCGTCCTTTACGTCCAATGACGAACAATTCGTAGTCATCCTGGGAGTTGTGGCGCTCTTTGAGCGTCTGATTAACCTGACGCAAAACGTTCGCATTGTATCCACCTGCAAGACCACGGTCCGATGTAATGATCAGGTAAGCTGTCTTTTTGACCGGACGGCTCTCCAGCATCGGATGCTGTATCCCTTGCGTGCTTGATGCAATACTAGCTACAACTTCTTTCAGTTTCTCCGAATAAGGACGGGCTGCTTCCGCTTTTTCCTGCGCTTTACGCAGTTTTGCAGCAGCTACCATCTCCATTGCTTTGGTGATCTGCTTGGTGCTTTGTACGCTTTTAATTTGCCGCTTAATTTCGCGCATGCCTTTTGCCATGATTTCACCACCTTAAAGTTTTGACAGAGTCAAAACTACATCGTAAGCATCATCTTTTTTGACAGAGTCAAAGTATTACATGCAGACATGCGGAATCGGTTAGACAACTCCGCACCTGCAATCATTTATTTAGACAGAGACAGCAAAGCTCTTTCTGAACTTCTCAATTGCACCTTTCAGTGCATTTTCGTTGTCTGCAGTCAATTCTTTAGTATCACGGATGGATGCAAGAATCTCCGGATGGCTGCTCTCCATGAACGCGAGGAACTCACGCTCAAAACGAGTAACATCACCTGTTGGAATTTCATCCAGGAATCCTTTAACCGCAGTGTACAAGCTGACAACCTGTTGTTCTACAGGCAGAGGCTGGTTAACACCTTGCTTCAGGATTTCCATCATACGTGCACCACGATTCAGGCGGGCCTGAGTCGCTTTATCCAGATCGGAACCGAACTGGGAGAACGCTTGAAGCTCACGATATTGAGCGAGGTCGAGACGCAGGGAACCTGCAACCTTTTTCATCGCTTTGATCTGAGCAGAACCACCGACACGAGATACGGAAATACCTACGTTGATCGCCGGGCGTTGTCCAGCATTGAACAAGTCAGCTTCCAAGAAGATTTGTCCGTCCGTGATGGAGATTACGTTCGTTGGAATGTATGCAGATACGTCGGAAGCTTGTGTTTCAATGAACGGAAGTGCGGTTAAAGAACCACCACCAAGTTCATCATTCAGCTTCGCAGCACGCTCCAGCAAACGGGAGTGCAGGTAGAAGACGTCACCCGGATAAGCCTCACGGCCCGGTGGACGACGAAGCAACAAGGAAAGCTCACGGTATGCAGAGGCTTGTTTGGTCAAGTCATCATAGATGACCAGAACGTGCTCGCCTTTGTACATGAAGTACTCACCCATCGAACAACCGGAATACGGTGCGATGTACAAGAGTGGTGATGGATCAGAAGCTGCTGCAGTTACAACGATTGTGTACTCCATTGCGCCTTTACGACGAAGAGTTTCCACAACTTGAGCAACCGTAGACTGTTTCTGACCAATAGCCACATAGATACACTTCATGCCGCTACCTTTTTGGTTCAGGATCGCATCAATCGCGATTGATGTTTTACCTGTTTGACGGTCACCGATGATCAACTCACGTTGTCCACGACCGATTGGAACCATTGCATCAATGGCTTTGATCCCTGTTTGCATCGGCTCATGAACCGATTTACGATCCATTACACCTGGTGCTTTACCTTCAACTGGACGGAATTCCGTTGTAGCGATTGGCCCTTTGCCATCTACAGGAATACCGAGCGGGTTCACAACGCGTCCAATCAATGCTTCGCCTACAGGCACTTGCATGATTTGACCAGTACGTTTCACTTGGTCACCTTCACGAATATCGTAGTAAGGTCCCAGGATAACGACACCGACATTGCTTTCTTCTACGTTCATGGCGAGTCCCATAACACCGCTTGGGAATTCAACCAACTCGTTGGACATGACGTTCTCAAGTCCATAAACACGAGCGATACCATCACCAACCTCGATTACCGTTCCGACTTCGACTACATCGATATCGGTCTTGTATTGTTCGATTTGGCTCTTAATTAATGTACTGATTTCTTCTGGTTTGATACTCAAGTGTCCTCACCCCAATCTACTGTACTCGTCTGTTAAAAGACTGCTCAAGACGTTCGAGCTTGCCAGCCAAGCTGCCGTCATAGATCGTATCGCCAATGGCGACTTTCAATCCGCCCAGCAGAGTCGGATCAACAATGTTCTCGATACGAATCTTTTTATTCACACGGCCACCGAATTCACGGGCTACCGCTTCTTTTTCTTCATCATTCAACGCATAAGTTGAGTAGACACGTGCATCAGCGATGCCCAGCGACTCACCTTGGATCTTCCGATAATCATTCAGCAAGTCTCCCAGCAATTCAACGCGTCCGCGTTCAATTAACAACAAGACTGTACGAAGGACTGAATCGGATACCTTGCCATCAAGACTTGAGTGAATCACCTTCTGTTTGGCTTCATCAGAAATATTAGGGGATACGATAAATTTCTCGATATCTGCATCTCCCGTCAATGCACTGACTACTGCAACCAGTTCCTGTTCAACCTCAAGCACCTGCTGTTGCTGAAGAGCAACTTCGAACAATGCTTTCGCATAACGCTTGGCAACAATCGTATCGCGGCTCATTGTCGGCCTCCTACCTCATTGAGGTATTGGTTCACAAGCTCTTCTTGTGCAGGACCGTTCTCAACTTCTTTTTTGATCAACTTGGATGCAATCTGAACGGAAGCTGTACCCAGTTCGCTGCGAAGTGCTGCGACTGCTTTGTTCTTCTCGCTCTCGATTTCGCGTACTGCATCGTCTTTCAGACGATTAGCTTCAGCTTTTGCATCAGCCAAAATCGATTCAGCTTGTTTGCCACCCGTTTGTTTGGACTGTTCAATGATGTCGTAAGCATCTTGGCGTGCTTGCTCAAGAGCTTGTTTTTGTTCCTCCACATAGGCAATGGCCTGTTCCCGAGTCTGTGCAGCCTCATTCATCTGCGTCATCACGAGTTCACGACGTTTTTCCATAATGGAGAACAAAGGCCCGAAGGCATAACGGCTAAGCAGCCAATATAAAATTGCAAATGCAACAATCGCAAGAAGCGTATTTTCCCATATGAAACTCAATCTGTTCACTCCTTCCTGGAGGTATCCTTGAAACGTCATCCGTTAGAACGGACATTACCTAAAAAGAAGGCGCGGATGGCTATGGCCTTCCCCGCCAAACCTTTAAAATTTAATTAAGCCATACCGTAGAACATGAACGCGAGTACCACACCGATGATCGGCAATACCTCGATCAAACCTACACCGATAAACATTGTTGTTTGAAGAGTGGATTTTGCTTCCGGTTGACGGGCAATACCTTCCACCGTTTTGCTGATTACCATACCGTTACCAATACCTGCGCCAAACGCGCCCAGTCCTGCAACAATTGCTGCTGCGATTAATGCCATTGCTCCCATTTGTATATCCTCCTTAAAATGATAAATCGAATTTTTTATTGTTCAGCCTGGTGAAGAAATCTTCGTAGGGCTTGAAACTTAATGCTCGTCGTGCGTCTCGATGCTCTGTGAAATGTACACCATCATCAAGATAACAAACACAAATGCCTGGATCGCGCCGATAAAGATACTGAAGCCTTGCCACACCATTAGTAGCGGAATCGCTGCAATAGCACCAAACACTTTAAATGTGGTCAGTTTCAGGATCGTTGCGATCAGTACCTCACCCGCGAAGATATTCGCGAATAGACGCATACCGTGTGTCAACAGCTTGGATGCCGTCTCAATCAAGTTGATTGGCAAGAACAAGGCGAATGGCTTCAGGTAATGCTGGAGATATCCTTTTGTGTTGCGGAACAATCCTAGTCCATGAGATACAAGGAACGCTACGAGAGCGAGTCCCATCGTTACAGACAAATCGGCTGTTGGTGATTTCCACCAAGCCAGTTCAACGTGTGGGTGTGCTTCAGGGTCCTTGGCATGCGCTTCTTCAAACGCCTCCACCGCTGTAACAATCGGCTTACCGAATACCTGTGCCTGACTAACATCTGTTACTTCAGATACAGCTACGAGCGGAAGGCCGAGCATATTCCCTACAAAAATGAACATAATCATGGAAAGAGCAAGAGAGATAAAATGTTTACCTTTCTTCATATCCATTGTGCTGGAAATCAGATTGCGGACGAATTCTACTGCCCACTCCATAAAATTTTGCAGCTTGCCGGGATTTTCAACGGATAATCTCCGTGTTGCCAGTACAGCAAAAATAAAAACAATTGCACCTGTAACTACCAGCATCAACAGAACCGATAGATCCAGTCGAAATCCGCCAAGCATAATAATTGGAGCTTCATGCATATTTTTCTCACCCCTTTCTCGACTTGAAAGCTGCAGCCCTTAATATCATTCTGCTCTGCGGGAATGGACAATCCCTATAATCAGTAAGGAAAATTGTGCAATGACGAGACCGCCTGCAACCGCATATGTATTGAAGTACTGCGGAAAGCGCATCGATATGAATATACCGAGCACAGCGAGTGCCGCTCTTGTCAAAAATCCCAGGTTCACACGCTTCAAGTTACCTTCTGCCGCATCATCAGACATTTTCCTTACTTTGTAGCCCAAGTAAAATGCATTGATCCAGCTAATTCCTGTACCCAGGGCCAGTCCCAAAGCAATTGTCTCCACACGTGGCATAAAGGCCGCTGCGAGAAAACAAATCATAAGAAAGTACATGATGAAAACAGTCATCGATCTGCGGTATCTGGTTAGTTCACTCATCACTTTCCCCCATGAATTTTTTCGCGATAAAGTAGATGCTTACACCGCCTGCCGCAAGAAAAAGAGAACGCTTACGGCGATCCATATTCCGTTACCTCCGATGGTCTTGTCCAACCAGGAGCCAGCGTAATATCCGGCAACAGCGAGAATGGCAATCTCGATCCCAAAAGCTGTCACGAGTCCCATCGCTTTCCATACATTATCGTCATGGTTACGGGATGAATTTGGTTTGTTCGAATCGGCCATTTTCCACGCCACCCTTGCAATCCCAGTTAATTTTACTGAATGATGAGAGCCTTTGTCAATTGAATGATTTTAGCGTTTTAAAGGGGAAAACGACGGGAATACAGACCCTCAAAGCCCATAAACCCGCGTAAACCGTACAGTTTAACTGTATGCTATGCCCTTTATAAATCCGTCAGAAAAAATGTATTATTTTTTGAATTTTCTGTGAAATGATTCCGGACGCTCACTATTTACACCAAAATGGTGCAAAATCGCATTGACAATTCTTTCCGAAGCATGTCCATCACCGTATGGATTGGCAGCCTGACTCATGCTTGCATACAGGGTTTTGTCTGTAAGCAGAGCTTTGGTCCGTTCATAAACACGTTCCTCTTCGGTACCTACCAATTCCAGCGTTCCGGCTTCAATACCTTCCGGGCGTTCTGTTGTATCGCGCAATACGAGCACAGGCACACCAAACGAAGGCGCTTCTTCCTGCAAACCGCCTGAATCGGTCAAAATCAAGTGAGTGTGCGGGTAAAAGTTATGCAAATCCACCACGTCTAGTGGATCAATTAATTGAATACGGGGATGATTCCCCAAAATCGCGTGAGCCGGCTCCTTCACAGCAGGACTTGGATGCACCGGGTACACGATGGCAATATCTTCGAATTCGTCGGCAATCCGTTTGACGGCCTGGAAAATGTTGCGGTGAGGCTCGCCTTGAGATTCACGGCGATGAGCTGTCATCAGCACAAGGCGTTTGCCTTGGGCCCAATCAAGTACCGGGTGTGTGTAGTCCTCCCGTACTGTATATTGAAACACATCTGTTACCGTGTTGCCTGTGACGTACGTACTAGACTCCGATTTATTTTCTTTGGCAAGATTGGAAGAAGACCAATCCGTAGGCGCAAAGTGTAGATCAGCCAGTACTCCCGTCAGCTGACGATTCATCTCTTCCGGATATGGAGACAGCTTGTTCCACGTCCGCAGCCCCGCTTCCACATGCCCTACCTGAATCTGTTGCAAGAATGCTGCGTAGCTCGCCACAAAGGTAGTTAATGTATCCCCGTGAACCAGTACAATATCCGGCTTCGCTTCAGCCAATACCGGCTCCAGACCACCCAGTACACGAATTGTAATTTCATTCAATGTCTGACGGTCCTTCATCACATCCAGATCATAATCGGGATTAATGTCGAAAACTTCAAGTACCTGATCCAACATCTGGCGATGCTGCGCAGTTACGCAAACAATAGATTCAATAGACTCAGGGTGTTTTTGCAATTCCAAAATAAGCGGAGCCATCTTGATGGCTTCCGGACGCACCCCGAAGATCGTCATGACTTTAATTTTGTTGGACATTCGAGCAAAGCCCCTTTTCTATAAGTTCATGTTCAAAAAGTCCGGTTTTCAGTACCAAGAATATGGAATGAAGGTAGAAATGGAGTAGCGGAGCGTAGGAAAACTACGTGAGCAACGGACATTTCGGCTGAATTTCATATTCGATGCCGATGATGCCCTTGGGCATCCTTCGTAATCAAAATTGGACTTTTTGAACAACCTCTTACAAAGCATGCGATATGCTTATTTAGTGCCGTATAGACGGTCTCCTGCATCTCCAAGCCCTGGAACGATATAACCATGATCATCCAGACGGTCGTCCAATGCTGCTACATAGATGTCCACATCGGGATGTGCATCTTGCACAGCTTTTACGCCTTCCGGTGCTGCAACCAGGTTCATCATCTTGATTTGGGTACAGCCACGTTTTTGAGCACGTCAATAGCTGCAATTGCCGAACCACCCGTTGCCAGCATCGGATCAATTACAATCAATTGACGCTCTGTTACGTCTGTAGGCAGTTTGGTGTAGTATTCTACCGGTTGCAGTGTTTCCGGGTCACGGAACAGACCAACATGTCCAACTTTTGCCGCTGGCAACAATTTCACAACACCATCCAGCATTCCGAGTCCTGCACGCAGAATCGGCACCAGTCCAAGCATACGTCCAGAGATGACTTTACCTTGTGTTGCAGCTACAGGTGTCTGTACATCGATTGTTTCCAGTTCAACATCTCTTGTAATCTCATAAGCCATCAACGTTGCTACTTCATCCACCAATTCACGAAAATCTTTCGTATTCGTACGCATGTCGCGTATAAACGTCAGTTTGTGTTGAATCAAAGGGTGATCACATATTACTAATTTTCCCATCTAATTTGTCCCTCCGGTAAGTTCTTCATGTTAAGCATTTCCAAATATACCTAGCCACCATTCATGGTCTCGATAAATCCTGTATATTATATCATCACCAACAACGAATTACACCATCAAAGGGCACCCAATCATTACAGAATACCGAATCCTATAAAAAACAGGACCGGAAAATGATCCATCCGGTCCTGTTTTGCTCATGCTGTTATGTCATTGAGTGGGAAAAATTTGAATACAAGTGATGCTCCGCAAACAGATTGCACCTACGATCGCTGTTATCCCCTGATTTTTTTGATTCTCCTATAAAAGGAGAAAATCATGGGATAAAGGCGAGCGCTTCGCTTCTCCGGTTGCATTCTGCCAGCTTCGTCTTTTGTATTCCAATTTATAAAAACTCAAAAGAAAGCAGCATGAGCAAAGTTTTTTAGTATTTAAGATCTGTATAGAGCGGGAATTGGTCTGTCAGTGCAGTCACTTCTGCACGAGCTTCATCCAACTTCGCTGTATCTTTTGGATTTTTCAGTGTTTTGGCAATGATCTTACCGATCGCTACCATAGCTTCTTCGTTCATGCCACGGGAAGTTGCAGCAGGTGTACCAATTCGAATACCGCTCGTTACAAACGGGCTTGTAGGGTCGAATGGGATTGCATTTTGTTCACGGTAATACCGATGGAATCAAGCACATGCTCAGCTTCCTTACCAGTGATGTTCACGCTGCGTGTGTCGATCAGCATCAAGTGGTTATCTGTACCACCGGATACGATGTTCAATCCTTCAGCGATCAGTGTTTCAGCCAGAACCTGTGCGTTTTTCACAACGTTCTGTGCATATGTTTTGAACGAAGGTTGCAAAGCTTCTCCGAATGCTACCGCTTTGGAAGCGATCACGTGCATTAGAGGTCCACCTTGGGAACCAGGGAATACGGCTTTATCAATCGCTGCTGCCCACGCTTTGCGGCACAGAATCATACCACCACGAGGTCCACGCAGCGTTTTGTGTGTTGTTGTTGTTACGAAATGCGCATGTGGAACCGGGTTTGGATGCAAACCAGCAGCAACCAGTCCTGCGATGTGAGCCATGTCCACCATGAACAAAGCACCTACATCATTGGCAATGGAAGCCAACTTTTCAAAATCAATGGTACGCGGATATGCACTTGCACCTGCAACGATCAGACGAGGGCGGTGTTTGAAAGCCGCTTTGCGTACTTCATCATAATCAATCAGGAATGTATCTTCCTGTACGCCGTATGCTACAAAGTTGTACAGCAAACCGGATGCGTTAACCGGGCTACCGTGTGTGAGGTGTCCACCATGGGCAAGGTTCATACCAAGTACAGTATCACCAGGTTTCAACGCTGCAAGATAAACTGCCATGTTCGCTTGTGCACCGGAGTGAGGTTGAACATTCACGTGTTCTGCTCCGAACAATTCTTTTGCACGATCACGCGCGATGTCTTCAACGATGTCCACATGCTCACAACCGCCATAGTAACGTTTGCCTGGATATCCTTCAGCGTACTTGTTGGTCAGAACAGATCCCAATGCTTCGATTACTGCTTCACTTACGATGTTCTCGGATGCAATCAGTTCGATGTTGTTCTGTTGACGTTTCAGTTCAAGATTCATCGCTTCCAGTACTGCCGGGTCATTCTTGCGCAATTGTTCCATGATTAAATTCCTCCCAGTTTATAAGTGAATTTATAAAGTGAAACTAATGTTTACACGAAAACGGCGAGTGCAACACCAATCTGAAGAAACGAAGTAGTCGCCAAAAAGCTTTCTTTAGAAAGCTACTCCGGAAGCATAGGCTATCACCGGATTTCCCCTTCAAATAGGGAATAAAAAATCTGGGGATAACAGCGATCGGAAGATGGTGATGCAATCAAAGTCAGGAGTGTAACCCAATTAGTCTCGCTTTATATGTTAGTCACAAAATGTCGAATCTGGTTGTTCTTCCATACGATACACCGCGCGTTCGCCGCCAATCAACTTCGGACGAGTCAACGCTGTGGTCACACGTGCATCTCCAACATAGCGGAGCGCTGTACGATAGGGTACGGCTACATGCCGGAGATGCATCCCAATCATCGTCTCCCCAATGTCCAGTCCCGCATGGGCCTGCACATGTTCAGCCAGGCATGGATCGGTCAGCGAACGATATGCTGCGGATGCCATTGAACCTCCGGCCTTGGGCACGGGTACTGCACCAACCTCGGTCAATCCAAGACGAGTAAGCACAGAACGTTCCATTACCAGCGCACGGTTCAGATGCTCACAACATTGGAATACCGTATCAAAACCGAATTCCTCCTGCACCTCGCGTATACCCGCAAGAAGCTGCTGTGCCACTTCAATGGCACCACTCGTACCAATCCGAGCGCCTGCGACTTCACTTGTGCTTGTACCGATCACAACGATCTGTCCAGGCCCAAGCTGTCCAGCAAGCGCCAGTTCATGCAGAATAGACGCGGTCTGTTCCTGCAATCCGGGTTGTTCCGAATCTAACTCTATAGTCATCCTATCATCGCCTCCCGATAAAATCATGCCCGCTGTCTCTTGGCTGTCCTTCGTATTCTTGCACGGCATCTCAGGTACTATTATAGCGAATAATCAGATGAAAGACGAAAAAAGAGCAGTCTGCGGGTAACGCAGAATTGCTCTTTTGCCCAGGCGACCGGCCGTTTGTTCCGGTGCTCCATCGTGGTTATGCCCACTTCGTCGCCAGTTACACCGAATCCCTGTTTTCCCCTTCATCATAAAACAACCCGCGTCTAAAATCAACGGTTAATTTACATCACATGTCCTATTTCTATAACCTGCCCCGCAGGATTAGAATTATCCCAGCTTATCCAAAAGCCGGTCCAATGCCGTCCGAATCTCAGCTGCAGCTATATTGTAATCATCACGACTTCCCCAAACGGATCGGAGATGTCGAAACTCGGAATTCGTTGTCTAATCTCAATGGCTCGTTCACGCTCCGATGCCAGGATCTCTTGCCCAAGGGCACGTTTCATCTCAAGCGTTGCAAACAGGCTGTCCAACTCCTGAACATCACTTAATACCTGTTCATCATCCTCCACATATTCTTTCAATGTATAGGTTTTGTGGACTGAATCGGGAAATACCTGCATGACATGTTGCTTATGACTCCGTGTTAATGTTAGAACCAGATCGGCCCAACCTACCAGGTTAGAGCTAAGTTGTGTGGAATGAGGTGGACCTTCAACGTTATGATCTCTCAAAACCGCTTCCGCATGACGAGAGATCGGCATACCCGACGTTGCTGCCACACCTGCGGAACGAACTTCTACCTGAATGCCACGCTCCGATGCCAGTTTTCGCAAAAGCCCCTCTGCCATGGGGCTGCGGCACGTATTTCCTGTACATACGAATAAAATATGTTTCATTGTGTTAGCCTCCCCATTTTACATATGATGCAAATGATATGATATCTCAAGTTTTATTCTAAAATATAAACAAAAGTCCAAACGCAAGCAAGATTGCGCCACCAATAGCTTCGCCGTAATCCCCTAGATTCTGGCTCACCCGACGGCCTAATAGCAGACCCATCACCGACATCACCCCGCCACAAACGCCGAAAGCAAGTACGGTTAAGATCAGATCACTGCTAAACATCCCTAAGGAAACGCCAACGGAGAACGAATCCACACTTACGCTGAGGGAGAACAAAACAACGCCGAGCAGGGAACGGTGGTCCACCAGCTTTGTATCGCCTTCACGGAATGCATTCAGAATCATATGAGCACCCAGCAAAACAAGCAATCCACCTGCCGCATACGTCGTAATGTCGCCGAGCAGGGAGCTGACGTATTTGCCCATATACATGCCGATGAGCGGCATGATTATATGAAATAGCGCTGTTACAATACTGATTCGCAATACATCCCGCAGCCGAATGCCCTTCATGCCAATTCCGATTCCGAGTGAGAACGCATCGAGGCCAAGCGCAACAGCCATGATCAAAATGGTTACCAACTGCCCTACATGGGCAGACACATCCCACATCCCCATACCCCCAAGTCACGTAAAGGTTCTTGTACACGATATGCGGACAAGGACCTAAACATGACCGATGAAAGGCAAACGGCGACGGTTCTATGATTGGATGCTGGCTTTATAGAATCTTGATTTTGTTTTGGAAAAAGAGTGATTACTCTCCTGACTGTATGATCAGGAGAGATTAAGAGGATTGCTGGTTGCCAACTTGTATGAGTTGGTTACCCGCAGCCTTGAGCAGCCGATTCATGACGGCTGCTCCCAGCCCTTCGCGTGAGCAAGCTTCAGCCACAATATATGTGGCGCCTTGCTCATCGCAGCTGCGCAGCGCGGCGTATAGCCTGCGCGCTGCTTCTTCCAGCTCGCTGGCGTCGCCCAGCGAGAACACGGCATCGGCGCGGTACTGCTCCGCGTGCTCGGCGAACGCCAACACAGCGGTGCGCTCTCCGCGCTGCGCCGCCTCTGTGAGGGCGGCGCTGATCCAGGCCGCCACCGCTGCGGGCGGCCCTTCTACCACGCACAGCGCCCCTGCGGGTGCGTAGTGCGTGTACTTCATGCCCGGCGAGCGCGGCGCCGGGCTGCCCACGCCATCGGCCCCCTCCGCGAGTAGCGCGGGGTCCGTGGCGACACGGGCGGCAACGGCGGAAAGTTGTTCCGCCGTAATGCCGCCAGGACGCAGGATGGTGACGGTACCGTCGTCACCGACCTGCACAACAGTGGACTCGACGCCCACCCCGGTGGGGCCGCCGTCCACGATGCCGCCGATGCGGCCATCCAGATCCTCGCGCACATGAGACGCGAGTGTCGGGCTTGGCCGCCCGGAGCGGTTGGCGCTTGGCGCAGCCACAGGGCATGCCGCCGCCGCGATCAACTGCAAGGCCACCGGATGGTCCGGCATGCGCACGGCCACCGTGTCCAAACCGGCGGTGACACGCGGGGACACCGCCCCCGGCCTAACCGGCAGCACGAGCGTCAGTGGTCCCGGCCAGAATGCTTCCATCAGCGCTTCCGCCGTTTCGTTCACTTCCGTGACCAGCGTATCCAACTGGTCACGGTGCGCGATATGCACAATCAGTGGATTGTCGGAAGGTCGGCCTTTGGCGACAAATACAGCCTCCACGGCTGCTGTGCTACGCGCATCGGCACCCAAGCCATAGACCGTCTCGGTCGGAAAGGCCACCGTCTGACCTTGACGAATGCAGGCTGCGGCAGCCTGCAAGTCGGCGAGCGCCTGTTGATCGGCGCTCCCCTTTTTCATACCCAACAATTCAATATTACCCAATCCGTGATCATTCTCAGCGCTCACCAAGACGCGTACATCCCACATCTCGGTGACCAGTTCTACCGGAGCTTTCATATCACGTTCTTCTCTACCATCCCTCATCTCAGAGGTGTGTTGCACTGGTTCGTTTTCTCTGCTCATATATCATCATTCCTAAACTTCAAGTAGGTTAGTTCATATCCATATTCAATATAAGTAATTATAACATACCTGTCCCAACTCGGATGCCCTTCAAACTTCGCCCGGAAATTCACCACTAATTCATATTAAAAGGGCAGCTCCCTGAATCGAAGTCGCCCTTTAATGTAGTATAAATACGTTGTTATGCGAATAATCCAGTTACCCAACTCCACAGTTTCACAGCCATATCCCACAGAAAGAATCTCGCTTCCGGTGTGTCTCCCTGCACAGATGCTTCTGCATCTCCTGGTTCAGCCGCTGCGGCTGATACAGTTGAAGTTTTCGCCAGTGCATCCCCGGTCCCTGCATCAATGAAGCACAACGGCGGGAACAACACACACCACCAGTTCTGACCTTTGCCTTCACCCAGCGTGATCCGAACCGCTTCATAATCTCCGGCAGGATAGACGGTACCCCCATACAGCTTGGTCGGGAACGGAACAGAACCCAGCTCCACCTGATACTCATAATTTAAACTGCGACTGGCCAACTCTTCTCCTACTCTATTCTCAATCTCGGACAAATGCTCACGAATAACCTTGCGCGCTTCATCCAGACTTTGCGGATTCTCCAGTTCGGATACCCACTCGCCCATCTGAGCAACGACAGCATCCCGAATCTCGCGTTTCACCAATTGATCTCCCGGTGCATCCGAGTTTGCTAGAATCCGCAAGCGAATCGATTGTTCAGGAATTGCTGTTGCCGCCACAGCTGCATCCGTTTTCTGACCTTCCCACATCATGATAATCATCATAAGACATACAATAATAAGTCCAATTTGCTTTACAATTCTTCTGCTCATTCCGTTCTCCCCTCGGCTCTCTGATCACGCTACCTGCAACTCTCTCATGTCTATCAGTATGCCCGGGAGAACCGGAAGTAAACCTAGCATATGCAATAAATCTACTAGAGTTTGTTCAAAAGTCTGCTTTTGATTACGAAGGATGCCTAGCTGCATCATCAACGTTGAATATGAAATTCAGACGAAATAAGCGGGAGGCTTACGAAGGTTGTTTCTAAAGGAAATATTTTGATTGCTCGCGTAGTTTATCCTTCACTCCATTACTCCATCTCTAGCCTCATCATCTTCTCGGTACTGAAAACCCAACTTTTTGAACACGTACTACTAGAATGTGTGTTTAAACCCAGGCAAGTTATACGATGACAAATATCAGCGTCCAAAAAGACTTGAAGACTGTACTGGCTGACCCTAGGCGAATGACTCTCGCGAATGACCAGTCGATGTTCCAAGGAACCGAGGACGTCTTATTTGCCCTTCAGGTCTTCTTTTGAAATTGTAAGGAACATGAGGCACGTTATTTCCCAAAATCATCTGATCAACACGATACAAAAGGCTGTTTATGCTGATATAGCATGTCTCAGATTCCTTAGCTTTCTCCGGACACTTCAAATCCCCGAATAAGACGTGCGTGGTTCGTTAGCTCCCAACACCACCTAACACCTAACAACTGGCACCTGAAACTCCAACCATGCCCATATACGCTCCTCCAGAATCTTTCGGTGCGCCTCAGCCTACAGCAGGCTCGAAGACACCTATGCATTGCTTCTCTCATCTCTCATTCAAACTTTCTCACCCATCATGTTAAAAAGGCTGATCTGCACCTGGTTACAGGGCAAATCAACCTCTTTATTCCTACGAACGATCACGTTATACGTCTCACCGCTTTACTTTTCACTATACCGATTCAACAGTTACACAGCACTTTTCTCTTTCTTGAGCATATTCCATAAACGTTCCGACCATCGGGGTTGCTGCTCCCCCATCAGAAGTTCATCCTCCTCTTCTTGTCCATACAACTTAATACTCATGACCACCCCAATACAAGCCATATTAATAAGCAAAGAGGTACCACCGTAACTGATGAAAGGTAACGTAATGCCTGTGAGCGGCATCAGTCCGAGGAACGCCCCTACGTTCTCAAACACCTGATACAACAACATTCCGATAATACCTACAATGATGACGGGTCCCGCGCGATCTCTGCAAGTCAGAGCAATCAGCACCATACGTTGAATCAGAATAAAGTACAACAGAATCAATACAGATGCACCAACAAAGCCAAACTCCTCTGCGATCACAACAAAAATGGAATCAGAATACGTATAGGGGACTCGTCCACTCTGAACGGATGTTCCTTGCAAGTAACCTTTGCCAATGATGCCCCCTGAACCGATGGCTAAACCTGCATTTTTCGTATGCCAGGAAGCTTTGGAGGTAGCCTTTTCCGGTACAAGCCAGGGATCAATACGCTCTGCCCAATGCTCACGTTTTATCTTTTCAAGAAAAGTGAATACTTCATCATGGTAGAAGGTATAGGCTTTAACAAAACCAAAGAACGCTACCCCCACGATCGCCAGTGCAATCAATGCGTGCTTCAGCCTCATATTTCCGATCCAGAATACCGCAGCCAGAATCACCACGTACCCCAGCGCATTTCCCAGATCATTCTGAGCCATAACAAGGGCAAACGGAATAAACGCCCAGCAGCCAATCGGCACAATATCTCTCCAAAATTTCAACGTGCCTCGTTGTCTCTTCACAATTAAATGGGCGAGGAACAGAATCAGAATCATCTTGAACAGCTCTGCCGGTTGAAAAGAAAAATTCTCGCCAAGCTTCAGCCAACCGTTGGCGTTATTGATCGAACTTCCCAGGACATTAGCCAGAATCAGCAGTATAATTCCCAAGCCATACAAATAAAACGCATATCTCACGTATAACTTGTAATTCACAAGCCCGATCACAAGCACCGCAATGAACCCGGCCACATAGAAATAAATTGTTTTGACATGGTGATTCGCCAGTTTGGCATCTGTCTGCGTTCCGCTGTAAATCGCAAATACACTAATAATCATGAGCAACAGCATTACAAAAAGAATAACACCGTCCATCTTTTTCAGCATTCTCAACATGACTCCGTCCATCCCCCTGGGATCTAGCATTCTATGATTTCCAATTAAACTCAATATTACCATTGTATATAATTGGATAATAAAATGGAAATCCTAATCTTCACAGGAACAAACAAAAAACCCCGGAGCAGCTATCCCCATGTGACTGGGATAGGCCTGTTCCAGGGTTCTATAGTTATATCGCTATTTACGCTTATACGCATATATCTTACGTTCTGTTCACGAGAGTTATTGCTCTTGCTGCGACGGCTTCCGTCTGAACAACTTCATGACCATCTCAGTGATACTGAGTTGTTCTGAAGAACCCAGGATATCTTCATTTTCTTCCGTGTGAACTTTAATACTCATGACAACACCCATACTGAGCATGTTGAGCACAAGAGAGGTACCACCGAAACTGATAAATGGAAGTGTGATCCCTGTTAATGGCATCAGACCGATAAACGGACCAATATTAACAAAAATCTGATATAGCAGCATCGAAATAATACCTACAATCAGGTACGGCCCAGCCCGATCTTTGCACTCCAGTGCGATCAACACCAGCCTGTGAATCAGAATAAAGTAGAGCAGTAACAATACCGAGGCTCCAACAAAACCGAATTCTTCACCAATCTGCACAAAGATGGAATCCGCGTATGCGAGCGGTACTCGATTGGACTGGATTGTCGTACCTTCGAGATACCCTTTACCACTGATTCCTCCGGAACCGATGGCTAACTTGGCATTATAGGTCTGCCACAATACATCTCTGGATGTCTGTTCTGGCACGAGCCAAGGGTCAAACCGCTCAGCCCAGTGAGCACGTCCAATATCCTTGAGGAACTTGGCAACTTCATCATGATAATGAATATAGGCCTGTGTTCCACCAATAAAGGCAGCGACAGCAATCACAAAACCAATCAATGCATGGCTGAATTTCACATTGCCAATCCACAACAGGCCGACAAGAATGACTACATAACTCAAAGCATTCCCCAAGTCATTTTGAAGTAGAACCAACAACAAGGGAGGCAAAACGCACAGTGCGATCGGAATGACATCCCGCCCGAAGAATAAGGGTCTGTTTTTCTTTCTCGCAAGCAGAGCAGACAGGAAAACGATTAAACATAGCTTAAATAATTCCGCAGGCTGCAAACTCAGGCCAAATATGGATAACCAACCTTGAGCTCCATAATACGTAACACCGAAAAAGTTAACGATGACGAGTAGCAGTAAGCCCACACCGTAGATATATAAATAGTTTTTGATGATCACTTTATAGTTAATCATGGACATTCCGAAGAATACGATGAAACCTATAATATAGAAAATCCCTGCCTTTTGGGGATAGGATTCCCATCTTGGACGACCAAACGTTGTACTGTAAATCGATAAAATACTGATACCCATCAGAATAACGAGTATAAAGACAATAGAATAGTCTATCTTTTTAAATTTGTGCAGCATGTAATTATGTTCCCCCAAGCATTCAGAAATCTTCGGTATATCTCATTGTAGAGGATTTCACGGTAAAAAGAAAACCCGCGGAACCTTACATTTTCGTCACCTGTTCCGAAGTACGAACACCCAGGACATGCCGCTCGATTCCGGCAAGGTCCGGTACAATGATAATTTCCGGCCAATGTCCCGCCGTTTCAAGCAGATCCGCGATGTCGCGAGCCTGCCCCTGGCCAAGTTCAAAACCAATGATCTGCGGCGGCGCAGGCAGCAGCGCCAGTTGCTCCAGCATGATACGGTACGGTGCAAGCCCGTCCGGACCGCCGTCCAGTGCCATGCGCGGCTCATGATCTCGCACCTCTTGTTGTAACCCGGCTATATCCGCCGCCGGGATATATGGCGGGTTGGACACCAAGATGTCCACCCGAGCCCCGGCGAACGGGGCCAGCAGATCGCCTTCACGGAAGTCGATCTGTACCCCGTTCGCGGCCGCGTTTCGCGCGGCCACTTGCAGGGCAGCCGCCGAGAGATCTCCGGCGCCTACCTGCCAGCGCGGGCGTAGTGAAGCCATCGTCACCGCGATGGCGCCACTGCCCGTGCCAATATCGACGGCGAACGGAGCGCCGTCAGGAAACACACGGTCGGCTTCGCGCAGCACAGCCTCGACCAACAGCTCGGTCTCCGGCCGCGGAATCAGCACGGCCGGCGTGACCTCGAACGGCAGCCCATAGAATTCCTGGCTGCCGATAATGTATTGCGCCGGCTCACCCGCAGCCTTGCGCGTGACGGCGTCCTCCCAGCGGCTGCGATGCTCGCTGGGAAAAGGCTCCGGCTGCATCATGTAGTACGCGGCGCCATAGACGCCGAGTACATGTTCCAGCAGCAGCCGGGCATTGTTTTGCGGCTCATACACGCCGCACTTCTCCAAAAAGAGGAAGCCTCCACGAAGGCTTCCCGACAGCTCTGTTCCGGCGTCATGACAAACTGCGCGCGGGTCACAGATTATTCTCCTCTATCCATCATCTCAGTCTGCTGAGCAATGGTCAGTGCAGACAGAATATCTTCAATCTCTCCGTTCATCACCTGATCCAGCTTGTGCATCGTCAGGCCGATACGGTGATCCGTCACACGGCTTTGCGGGAAGTTGTACGTACGAATACGCTCACTGCGGTCGCCCGTTCCCACTTTGCTCTTCCGCTCAACAGAGATCTTTGCTTCCTCTTCCATACGTTTCATATCGAATATACGTGTACGCAGAACCTGCAATGCTTTTTCCTTGTTGGAGTTCTGTGATTTTCCATCCTGACATGTCGCCACGATTCCCGTTGGAACGTGCGTTACCCGTACTGCGGATTTCGTGGTATTAACCGATTGTCCACCGGCACCACTGGAACAGAACGTATCCACACGAATGTCTTTGTCATGAATTTCAATATCAAAATCTTCGGCTTCAGGCATAACTGCAACTGTCGAAGTTGACGTATGAATACGTCCGCCGGATTCGGTTGTTGGAATACGCTGTACACGGTGTGCGCCGCTTTCGTATTTCATTTTGCTGTATGCGCCACGTCCGTTGATCAAGAAAACAACCTCTTTGAATCCACCGAGATCATTTGTGTTCACGTCCATCAGCTCTACACGCCAGCCTTGTGCATCTGCATAACGTGTGTACATCCGATACAGATCTGCTGCAAACAACGCTGCTTCATCTCCACCAGCTGCTCCGCGAATCTCAACAATAACGTTTTTGTCGTCATTCGGATCTTTTGGTAGCATGAGTACACGAATCAATTCGTCCAGTTCCTTCTGGCGAGTGCTCAGTTCGTCAATTTCCATTTTGACCATTTCGCGCATCTCATCATCCAGTTTCTCACCCTGCATTTCCTTCGCAGCTTCGAGATCCTGACTTACCTGTTTGTATTCATTGTACGCTTCATAAGTCGGTTGCAGATCGGATTGTTCTTTGGAGTATTCCCGCAGCTTTTTGTTGTCACTTGCCACATCCGGGTCACACAAAAGCTCGCTCAACTTGTCATAACGGTCGGCTAACGCCTGTAATTTATCCAACATGTATAGTCACCTCACGCATTATTTTGTCCAAGCACATAACATTTTCAATAATTATTTCAATTCAACATTAATTACATCTATAATCTATATTCCACAACGCACAGGATTCTCACGAACCCCCTGACCGCAGCATGTATTCACATTCATGTATGATCGACGTATAACATCGCTACAACGTCATCAAATCCTTTACTTTTAAAGTGATATCAAGAAATCGTGTACCCTGTATGAAATCCGCTTCAGCTCATCTGTTCAATCGCGAATTTTAACGTGGTATACGACTCTTAATTATAGCATATTCTTATGGTTCTGAATAGTAACTGTTCCGCATGCAGATGAACTAATTTTTGTGTTGCAAATTTTTCAACCTTCACACGTTGCCATCCTGCTCATGGATCATCCTACCGGAAATGTTTGTAACAAATAGATCATTCATGTTTATTTCTGATGTTGTAAAATATATACAAGGGACTCTATAATTCATAGTTTTGATATTTTAGTTTAGGAGGAAATGGATGATATGAACTTAACACCAGCTGTTTTTCCAACAGAAAAATTAAAGATTGCTCTGGCACAGTGTTCTTCGATCGACGGAAATATTGAAGAGAACGTTAATAGGGCTTATGAAATGATTGAAGAAGCTGGAAAAGAGCATGCCGATATTATCATGTTTCCAGAAAAATATCTAACGGGATATGTGCCAGAAATCGTAGAATCCAATTTTACTGAATATACACTCTCCATTAATGATGCGAGGATTGATAAGTTGCGTCAAGCATGCAAAAAGTACGGCATTTGGTCAATCATCGGAACCCCTGTAAGAAGAGGCGAGGATGTGTTCATCTCTTCAATTATAATAGATTCCAAAGGAAATGAAGTAGGTGTTTATGACAAGTCTCATTTATTTCAAACGGAGAAGGAAATGTTTTCAACCAATAATGAGCAGGTCATCATTAAATTAAAGGGCTGGAATATTGGGATGGCCATCTGTTATGACGCAGGTTTCCCTGAACATTCTCGTCTTTTAGCACAACATGGCTGTCATTTATATATGGGTAGCTCTCTTTTAGTAAAGGAATGGGGTACAAAGAGTCACGAGTATGGTTTCCTGCCCGCGCTCTGGATAATACGATATTTACAGCGATGTGTAATCACGTTGGAACAACCGGAGTCTGGGATACGTGTGGACATAGTGGTGTATGGAACCCTCTAGGTGATAATATAATTGATGCCTCGCAAGACAACGTTGAGTTGCTCATAGCTGAATTAGACCCCGATCTTCTTAATCAAGCTAGAAATGGCGAAAGAATGCTTGCGGATTCGTTTGATATAAATAAAGAACACTATTCTTTCAAGACTATTGTTGGTAACTAAGCAAACCTCATATGAACTGAAGAGTACATAAGTACATTACGATTGAAGTGGCCTCATACATCGATACTAAAAACCCTACAATCTTCACGAGAAGATCGTAGGGTTTTGGTTATTGAATCTACATATAAAGGTGTAACAACTTATACGTTGAAACGGAAGTGCATAACGTCGCCGTCATTTACAACGTACTCTTTACCTTCAAGACGAAGTTGTCCGCGCTCTTTGGCACCGTTCATGGAACCCGCTGCAACCAGATCATCGTAGGAAACAACTTCTGCACGGATGAATCCACGTTCGAAGTCGGTGTGAATAACACCCGCTGCGCCTGGTGCTTTCGTTCCTTTACGGATTGTCCACGCACGAACTTCCTGCACACCTGCTGTGAAGTATGTGTACAGACCGAGCAATTTGTAAGCCGCTTTGATCAACAAGTTCAGACCGGAATCCTCGATACCGAGTTCTTCCAGGAACATTTGTTTATCTTCGCCTTCCAGCTCAGAGATCTCTTCTTCAACCTTTGCACTGATTGGCACCACTTCTGCGTTCTCAGCAGCTGCGAATTCTCTTACTTTTTGCACGTAAGCATTGTTCGCCACGTCGCCGATTTCGTCCTCAGCTACATTGGCTGCGTACAGAACAGGCTTCAGGGTAAGCAAGTGCAGATCACGTATGATCAGAAGCTCATCATCGGTAAGTTCCATGCTGCGTGCCGGCTTGTCATCGTACAGAACAGCCTTCACTCTCTCCAATACTTCTACTTCTTGAGAGGCAGTCTTGTTGCCGCCCTTCATGTTTTTCTTGGAGCGATCGATTTTCTTCTCAACACTCTCGATATCGGCCAGGATCAGCTCCAGATTGATCGTCTGGATGTCGCTTACCGGGTCAATTTTGCCATCAACGTGTGTAATGTTCTCATCTACAAAGCAACGTACCACGTGTACAATCGCGTCTACTTCACGGATGTGGGCAAGGAACTTGTTACCAAGACCTTCGCCTTTGCTCGCACCACGAACAAGACCAGCGATATCTACAAACTCAAACGCCGTTGGTACTGTTTTCTTAGGTACAACGAGTTCTGTCAGTTTGTCCAAACGCTCATCTGGTACTTCAACGATCCCCACGTTAGGGTCAATCGTACAGAACGGATAGTTTGCCGATTCGGCACCTGCTTGTGTAATTGCGTTAAACAATGTAGATTTACCAACGTTAGGCAAACCCACGATTCCAGCTTTCAAAGCCATGTATATGACAACTCCTCATTGATTACTTGTTCGGTATGGATAATCCTATACATTATATATGACAAACCTCAAGGCATCAAGGAACTTCGCCAATTCGACCAGAGTCCCATCCGCTTCCCGAAATCCCCGGTTAATGCAGATAATTCGTTTTGCGCAGATCTTAAGTTTTGCCTAGAATATCCGCTATTAGGTTTACCCTTTGATTTCCTTATACATCGTCAGATCCGTTACCTCATATCCCATCTTGCGATACAGGCTGCTCGCCCGCACATTATGTCCAAAGACATGCAAACCAATGCGATCCACGCCAAGACTCAAGGCCGTCTGTTCAAGCGCCTGCATCGTCTCTGTTCCGTATCCCTTACCACGGTGTGCTTCTTCAACCACAATATCCAGCAAAAAGCATCTTTTCCACGACGATTATCCGTGATATTAAACCAGATATACCCTACATTTCCGTCCACAGGATGCACCAGATTGAAGAGATACGCTCCGGGTGTGTTCAAGCCTTCTGGCAGATAACGTTCATAAGATTCCTCCGCCAGTTGCTGTGACTCTTCCTCAGCCCAGGTGCCCGCTTCTACTTTTTCCTGTGCAAAATCCTTAATCGATCGAATGCGAAAATTCGCATAATCTTCCTGATTCATTGGAGAAAGTTTCAACTTATTCCCCTCCTTAGTTTGAGTGATCTTCATTATGTATGATCTCTGTGCAATCCTTTTTGCACTACCAGTATCTTATTGTATCCTGTTCTTCCGCTTAGCGCATGAAGTTATTCTGACGATTTGGATTTCAATTTTCATATTTATCCATTTTAATTATAACTTTTAATCTCTTCCAATCGTTTATACCTCATGAAGGAAAGGAGTAGATCATATTGAACACACGTCGCCGATTCTCCAAAAAGAAAATTATTATCTTGTCCGCTATTATAATCGTCATAGGCATCATCGCCTTTAGGAGCTTGCTGAATGCAGTCGATCCCTTTCGCCACTTAAGGATCACGATCCATAATCAGTCCGACTATGACCTCACCAATATTCAGGCTAGCCTGGTCCAAGGCGACAACTCATCTAACAACAACGAGAGCGGCTCCACCTACGAATTCGATAAGGATATTCCCAGCGGAGCAAACGTGAAATTCGCCCCGCAGCTGAAACTTTCTGGGGAGGGGTCGTCTCCTTGGCGCTTACGGACAGCCGCGGAAAAACCTATAACAAAATGGTTTGCGGTTATACGGAATACTTGTCCGGCAATTCCTACGTAACTGTAACCAATGAGAATATCACCGTGAAAGAAGAATGTATGTAATAACGATACTTCGCTCTGTGGACTTATGTTAAAATATAGGGGCGAGCGACCCGCCAAAGTTTCTCGCCCAAAGTCGATTCAATTATTCAATCGGCTTTTTTATTTTAACCTGATTGTATTGATTAATTAGATCATCCAGGACCATGGATTGCTGTATAACATGAGGATGAAGCAGATTTCCATAGTCCATCTTGAGTTGATAGAGCTTTTGTCTCGCTGCTTCGATCTGCAACTTGAGCTCACCACAATCCATATTCACCCCTCCCTGTTGTAACATTCTAGTCTATTCTGCTAATTAATAGGAAATCAAGCGAACTCCAACACGAAAAAGCTCCCTTCAAAGTAGACAATTCACCATTCTACTTGAGGGAGCAGCTCATATTAAATTCAGAAACGCTGGTTAACTTCCCATGCCATGGCCATTAGTTGTCATGATTACTGGACGGTCTTTTTCAACGGGGATGGGTTGAGTTATAGGAACAACTACGCCTACTGCGATACTGCATGTAACTATCAATACTGCCAATTTCATCTTCATTCGTCATCAAACCTCCCGAATCATTTTTTTATATCGTAGTTTAGCTTCTTCAACTGCAAAACACCGAAATTCTTCAAATATTTTTATACACTCTAGAACACTATCTTTATTCTTAATTTTAATCACAAAATCCAAGCCGTTAAGAATCAACTCAAATCCTCTGTTATAATCTTGATGTTTTAAATAGTATGTACCTAGGCCCACAAGCAAAGTACCATATTGATCGTTTGTATATTGCTCGCTGATTTTTCCAATACGACTGCTCTGTTCTTGGTAGATAAAATAAGAGTCATACGCTTCAAGAACTGAGTCAATGTTGATATCAAACCGATTTGCCGCATTCACAATTGCACATAAAGCAGGAAAGATTTCGTTCTCTCTCTCGAGATGTAGTTCATATAACTTGGGATAACCTCTGTTTTACCTGACATTAATTCATATAGATAACGGTTGCCTACTGCCCATTCCTCAAACTGACGAATAACAAAGGTTTCCTCGTCGCTCGGATTATTTACCCAGCTATAATCGGTGTACAAAGAGACATATTGAAGTGCCTTTTCATATTCTTCATAGTAGAAACATGCTTCTCCAAGCGCTAAATATGCGTACAAAACGTAAAAAATAATCTGCTTTTTGGGTTTAGCCTCGGGCTCTTCAGATGTTCCCCTAATTCATAATGGATCATTGCTTTTAATTTTAACTTGTCAGCAAGATTCTTCACCTTATCCCATCGACGTAACGAAGCATACACATTAATCAAATCGTTCAATCCATCCAGCTGGTAGTGCTCATCAAGCCGATCTGCAAAAACTCAAACTGCGTAGCAAGTGTAAGATTGCTCAACTGATCCTTGGAAAGCCCGATTGTGAACAAACGATACTGACTTAGAGCCAACCGTTCAGAATGTTGCATTTTCTCACCCTCGGCTACACAAAGGTACAAAGGCTTGGCCGCTTCCAACT
This sequence comes from Paenibacillus sp. OVF10, assembly GCA_022836915.1. GTDB lineage: Bacteria > Bacillota > Bacilli > Paenibacillales > Paenibacillaceae > Paenibacillus. The sequence continues at coordinate 7,223,626 of CP094668.1, forward strand.
TCCCTTCAAGATATAACTGTTCAGCCAACTCGAACAAAAGCGGTGCATAGGAAAGATTATCCATAATTAGATTAACGGCTTCTTCCATATAATCGACCTTACCGAGTTCGGCACAACGGTATAAAAAAGGCCCAAGTCTTCGCCAATCCGGGCTCGTATGTACAAAACACTCATGTATGTATAATTCATAGAAGTAACCTTCTGTTAGACCCATCCCGGCAGTAAGTCGATCCAATTGCTGCACTCCTATGGGACGCAGCCCGTTCAGCGTACCACTCAACGTCCCTGAGTTAATTCCCGATATCTCAGAGAATTGATTGAGTGTCATATGGTTCGTTTTTAAATAGTCTGCTAAATAATCACGTATTGTGGCTACTGATTTCAAAGGCACACCACCTTTCCAAGCGAAATTAAGCAATGGTCAATAAAATAATACTATACAGCTCAGTTAATTAGCAATATTTTACTTGTAAATATTTAACTATATGTTTAATGGGTTAGATACCTTTTATCTTTTAGGAACTGAAGTTTGATCTACCTTGATATATATAATGCAAAACAAAAACCTGCCCAATTTAGTTGAGCAGGTCTTTGTAGAAAAATAACCATCCGTTTGATTCAAAATTTTATCATAAATGTTGTATTCCTCAGCCAAAGGGAATCGCAATCAATAGCATAAGTAACACTTGTTTATATTTGTTTATATTTATTCATTATATTGCTGTAAAGTAATTAACTTGTTTTTTTGGAGTGATAAGAGTTCCACTGTGCTGATCCCTGATCCAAATATCATTTTTGGTAACGTCCCATTGCGTGTCATTACCAAACACTCTGTAGCTATACCATTCACAAATATACTCGACAACTCCATCACATCGCATAGAGCTTACCTCATCATATTTGACATAAGTGCTGGCATTATTACTCCACCAACCTTAACGCCGTTCCACCAGACGTGACGTCTGCTTCAAATCTTCAATCCGCCCAGCCCCAATGCCAAACATCACGGTACGCAACTCGAATTCGACCTGTTCCAACCGCTCATTCAGAGCATCATCCGATGCGACTGCAGATTCGAGCAGCGATCGGCCAAAACCAGCCAGATCCGCACCCAGCGCGAGGGCTTTGGCCGCATCTACGCCCGTGTACAGTCCACCACTACCAATCAGAGCGCCCTCTGGGTTCAGCGCTCGTACTTCCTGAATACACTCCGCTGTGGGAATGCCCCAGTCGGCAAAAGCTTCAGCAGCTGCCCGGCGTACCGGGTTATTGTTGCGGTACTTCTCCACCTGTACCCAGCTTGTACCTCCAGCGCCGGCTACATCGATAAACGCGACACCCGCTTCATATAGGCGTTGAGCCGTCACACCATCGATGCCAAAACCTACTTCTTTCACGCCAACAGGTACTTCTAGCTCACGACACAAGTTCTCAATCCGCTGAAATAATCCGCTAAAGTTGGTGTTGCCTTCCGGCTGGAAAACTTCCTGCAACGTGTTCAGATGAAGCACGAGCATGTCCGCCCCCGCAATATCTACTGCACGTTGGAAGTCAGCTGTTGTGAAACCATAGTTCAGCTGCACCGCGCCCAGGTTGGCAATGACCGGGATGTCCGGTGCCCAGCGCCGCACATCGAAGGTACTTGCCAGTTCTGGCTGTTCCACGGCAGCCCGGATCGAACCTACGCCAAGCGCCCAGCCTCTGGCGTTTGCTACTCGAGCGAGGCGCTCATTGATGGCGCCTGTTGTTTTGCTTCCACCCGTCATCGAACTGATGAGCAAGGGTGTACGTACTTTTGCCAATAAACGAAGTCTCCAGATGCACCTCTTCAAAATCCAGTTCCGGCAGTGGGTGATGGCGAAAAGCAAACCGCTCCATACCGCTGGTTACCCCTTCTCCTGCCACATTCTCCTCAAGACAGAGGCGCACGTGTTCCAGCTTCCGTTCTCCCGTAGCCACTTCGGGAAGCAGCCGTTCGCCGGCTCGCTCTTGTTCATTCATGATGAGACCTCCTATGTGAGAATCGTGCGGATCGACAGGATAACCTGCCTGTTCCTAGCTTCTATGTATATAAGTCTTTTCTAAAAAAGACAAAACATTTAGTAAATAAGCATTACAGCTCAACTCTATCCAGTATAACGTTCCAAACCATCTATTGAAAGGATGCCCCGACACCAAATGTCTCACTTAAATCTCGGAGCACCACTATTTTATACCTACGCAAAAGCACGGATCATCCGTGGCATCTTCAAAGTTAATTAGCACAGACGACGCACATAGGTGTGGATCAACAGAATGCACTTCCACTCCATCATCCCACACAACAAACTTATCTCAAGATTTCCGATGCCAATTGCTCACCAACAAGCTGTCCGGACAACGTCACAATCGGGGTTCCGCCGCCTGGATGTGTCGTTCCGCCGACGTACCAGAGTCCTTGTACATCTTTGCTTCGGTTGCCCGGACGCATAAAGGTCTGCTTCACGGAGTTGGACGAGATACCGTAGATTGAACCTTGATGCGCCAAGGTATCCCGTTCGATATCTCGCGGCGTGTATCGGATCAGCACATCAGATTGGTTCAACCCGGTAATTCCTCGCGCCTCCAATCGTTCCAGTACAAACGCACCGTAACGTTCCGTCTGCTGCTCCCAATTCCACGAATCCGACAAGTAGGGGGCATTGACTAGAATGAATAGGTTACTGGCTCCCGCCGGGGCCATGCCTGCTTCCGAATAACCGGAATAACAGATGTAGATTGTGGGATCAGCAGGCATTTTACGTTCACGGAAAATATGGTCGAACTCCGGTTCATAACGTTCCGGGAAGAAAACCGTATGATGCAACAGTGCATCATATTGTCTTGGCACACCCGCCAGCGTCACAAATCCCGAAATGGATGGCTCATACTTCCGTATACGGGCATCGCTCATCTCTTTCCGATGTTCCGGTGCGAGCAGCAGTCGATTCACGCTAAGCACATCGCCATTGGCAACCACCTGATCGGCTTCACGGAAGCCTTGATCCGTATCCACGCCAGCCACTTTGCCATTCCGAACAACAATCTGCCGGACCTCTATACCGGTAATGATTTGTACGCCTTTTTCCTGTGCCAGACGAGTCATTCCTTCGATCAGTTGATAGGTTCCACCTTTGACTCCGTAGATGCCCACTTCTGCTTCCACATGACCCATCATGGCAAAGATGGAAGGCGATTGATACGGCGATGATCCCACATAGGTCGCGTACCGTCCGAACATAGCCAGCGTATGTGGATGCTGGAAATACGAACGCAGTAACTTATCCAGCTTCACCGTTGGCCGCACGCGGAGCAGGCTGCGCAGCATCTGGAGATTGTATTTGTCAGAAGGAGACAGCAGCAACTTACCGAGAAAATGACGATTAGCTTCCGCATACAGTGCAGCAGATTCATCCATAAACGCATCATAACGAGCCGCATCCTCCGGACTGTACGCTGCGATCTGCTCTTTCATCCACCCGCGATTGCCTGACAAATCTACCACTGTGCCATCTGCAAATATATTACGCGTGCGGGGCTCTAACTCATATAACTGTACGTAATCTTCCATTGCTACTCCCGCATGGTCGAAGACTGAACGAAAGGTGGATGGCATCGTGATTGTGCTCGGTCCCCGGTCAAAATGATACCCGTCCCGCTCAATCTGCTGCAGCTTGCCACCTACGTGTTGCTGCCGTTCCAGAATGGTTACCTGCACACCTTGAGAAGCCAGTCGTATCGCACACGACAGACCTCCAAATCCTGCACCGATTATAATGACGTTACCTCTCAACTGTACCGCCTACCTTTCCATACATACCCCTTGCCGGAGCGGCCTGCCTGCCAGGAAGCGAGTCCGATGGCAATGACACAGGCCATGCTGACCGGTTGCAGAAAGGCAAGCCACCAGGGTTGTCCGCCAGCATGATCCGCTACTCTTTTCACAGCCATACCAAGTAATGTTCCTATCAATCCATACAGAATGAACATCGAACTGCCCATAAGGAGTCCAATTATCAAGCCTAGCGGGGGCACAATATACATTAGCGTATACATCAGCATCGTACCAAGAAGTAGCACGTCTTTGCGCCCCATACCTTCGTACATGTTTTTCTTATACCCGTTCCATACTTCTGCCCCGTTCTGATACATGCGGGTATTTGTTACGTCATGCACATCGGTCAGCATCACCGGATGGCCTGCACGCTTGACTGCTTTGGCGAGACTCATGTCATCCACCAGATGCGCCTGAATGGCAGCATGACCACCGGAAGCCTCGTAACTGGAGCGATGAATCAGCAAAAAAGCCCCCGTAGCGGCCACAAACATCGGACTGGATGATCTGCGTATCATGAAAATGGGTAGATGACTGATGATGGTGAAGACCATCATGGGCACAACAAGCTTTTCCATCCATGTCTTTGTTACCTGATAAGGAAAACCCGTTACCAGCCCCCGCTCTGCTCACACCCTGCTGCAAGAGTCTGCCGAATGGCACTTGGCTCCAGACGCACATCCGCATCCACGAACATATACCATTCTCCCTTGGCCTCCTGAACCAGCCTGTGACACGCATGGGATTTCCCCATCCAGCCCTCGGGAAGATCGACGCCATGCAGCAGACGCACACGTGCATCGCGATCCGCAATCGCTTGTACCATGGCGGCTGTCTCATCTTCGGAGCGATCATCCAGCACCAGCACTTCCATCCGGAATCCCGATGTCTCACTCGCTAGTACACTTTCCAGACATCCTTCGATATGTAGTCTTTCATTTCTGGCCGGAATCAGTACCGAGACCAGCAGGTCTGGTGGTTGTAACTTGTCTGCCCGGAATGAACGTACTTTGGGCAGACAGGAGACGTTCCATAGAGCGAACAGCAACTGTATGCCCAATATGCATGTAAGCACAATCCAGAAGATTTCAGATGCATTCATGCTAACGGTTCACCCGCTTTCGTGCCGCATCGTATTTTTCACTTGTCGAACGTACATGACGAATCAGTGGAAGCGCATCTGGCAAACTTCCCTGCCCCATCCGTACAAGTGCTGATCTATGATCGTCTAACTGCTGTTCCAACACATGGCCGAGTCTGGCGGCAATCTCTTCACTCTTCAACGCCTTCCAGTCTTCTAGCACAGGCGGGCCTGCCTGCATCGATATTTCCGGTAGATCATGCTGGACCATCCCATGGCACAAGGTTACCGGTACGGCAATGGCATTCGGGGAGCGACGAAGCAACAATCCAATGCCTGGACGGAACCGAATCGGTCTGGCCTCCTGATGCAGAATTTCTCCTTGGGGAAAAATCCAGACCCTTTTACCCGAATCCAACAGCTCACTGGTGTACTGTAGAGAGGTCCGAATACCAGACGCACTCTCCTTATTGATCGAATACGCACCCAATTTACGAAAAAAGCATATTGCTGAAGCTGTTGCTCCTCCATCATCACATAATGATCTCCCCGCGATGTCTGCCTGGCCGCATGATAGAGCAGCAGACCATCCCACCAGGAACTGTGGTTCATGAAATAGATCACCGGACGAGTCGGTTCAATCGGGGTGTTGTCCCTGATGTCCACCTGCGGGTCCAGTGACCCTGTGAGCGTGAAGGAGCGGAAGCGCCGACGTAGCAGATAATAGTGATTGTATAAGGCAAATATATGATTAAACGTTTTTGATTTTACGGCGCGAATCATAGAGCCAGCTCCCTTCGGCAAGAAGCACACCAGCAATGGCGATGATAAAGCTGCCTGTAATCCCTTCCTTTAGAGCAAGCAGGCCGAACAGAAGAATAAACAGCTGATACAGCCATTTTGCACGCAGCAATGAGCTACGGTCATTTGGCATGGCCGGAAGGAAGAGGGACAGGAATGCACCCATGATAAACCAGCTTATGTAATTGGTCCACGGAACACCGTAGAAACCACCTGGAGCCTGCCACTCCCAGAATCCTCTCGCATGCGCAACAGGATCGAGTACCAGGTCGAGTACAATTGCCCAGAACCCGGTCTTCACTGCTCGAAGCAGTTTGCCAGTCCATGTTGAACCACCACCACTTAACAGCGCCGAGTTACCAACCACTGCGATCCAGGCAAAACCCAGCGTAACTGGCACACTGAACATATGAATCCCGAAGAAGTCTGAGTAAGCATACTCACCAAAGGGCCAATGCGTATGCACTCCTACCCACTCTACGCCCATACCTCCAAGCCAGATGATCACAGAGGATATCCAGAGTCCGGGTTTCAGCCAGATGACTGACTGGTCGGACAGACCTGTCCGATTACACCCTTGGTAGATTAGATCCAGCACATACAATGCGTAGAAGATTAGAAATAAACCATTTGAAAAAGACAATACGTCAGGCACACCGATCGTTAGCATCAAGGTTGCTCCAATGACATACCACGCCCAGTAAAGCCACTGGATCATCAGGATACCGCCGTTCGGGAGGCTTGATAGGCCAGCATCGGGTAACGTTTCACAATCGCACCCAACATCTCCAGTTTCAATTCATCGCTAACATATGCCCGTTTGGTATATACGTCATAGTCGTTGCGTTCAACCGCGTGTAAAATGGTGGAGTAAAAGGCTGCTGCCAGCTCGATGGAAAACGCACTTTCCGTTGGGTACGTATCCAGACGATCCATGCCAATACGGAACCAGTTCAATGCTGCAGCTTTTAATTCATGAACAATGGCAATAAAGCGTTCGTCCACGACCCCTCTTCAAAGTCCTGCTCGGTGTAACCATGCTTCTCCATAATCTCCAGCGGAACATACCGGCGTACTCTGGCCCGATCTTCACCAACATCCCGAATAATATTAACGATCTGCATCCCTTTACCCAAAGCAATCCCGTTCATGGCTACTTCCGCGCCGTTATCATCCCGCAATACAGGCAACAACATCTCGCCTACGGTTCCGGCTACCAGATAACAATAATGCTCCAGTTCCTGCATCGTTGCATAATGCGTTACTTTAAGATCTGTGAGCTGCCCTTCCATCTGACGGAAAAATGGCCCCTTATCGAGATGAGGAAAACTGCTGAACAACCATCTCAGTGCTGGCCAGATAAAGTGTCCTTCCGCGTCGTCTAGCCGATCAAACAAGTCATGGATCTCGTGAATCGTATAAGGCGAATGTTCCGGCTCGTCTACACTGTCATCAATCATGCGGCAGAAGGCATAAATGACATATACCGCTTCCCGACGTGGACTAGGCAGCCCTCTAAAAGCCTGATAAAAAGAGGAAGAACCCTTTTGCATCAACTCTTCACACCTGCTCAAAATCGCTTCATTCATGTTCCCATCTCCTTCATGAGTTGATTGACGGCCATCCGTGCACTCTGCATTACAATCGGCACTCCGCCACCTGGATGTACAGATGCTCCTGCGGCATATAATCCCTTTATATTAGGGAATGGTTTGGGTTGCGGTCGGTATACACCGGACTGGAACAATACAGGTGCTATACCAAAGCTACCGCCCCCATAGAGCCCGTCTCGCTCTGCGTCAGCGGGTGTACGTACCTTTTTCCACTTGATCGCTGCACGAAGTCCCGGAATCCTCGTTGCTCCGCTTCTTCCAGTATACGTTCTGCCAATGCTTCACTCTCCTGATCCCAGTCGACACCTTCAGCATCTGGTACGGGAATGAGGAAATACAATACACTCTGTCCTTGAGGTGCTGCAGTTTCATCCAATGCGACCGGATTAAATACGTAAAATGAGGACTTTGCCGGAATGCGTCGCTGATTGAAGACTTCCTGCAAACTACCTTCAAGACTCGGTGGCAGGAAGAACTGGTGTGTCGTTGCATCTTCCCAGGTTTTATCTACGCCCACATAGAGCAGTACACATCCGGAGGAGGGACGATACGGCTTTCTTTTGCGCGCTACCTCTGGTGACTGTCCAAGCAAACCTGATAGATGGGGAAATCACCATTGTAGATAACTGCATCCACATTTTCTGCGCCTGCTGCCGTTTCTATACTTTCACATACACCATTCTTAATCGTGAGCCCGGTAACTTCCGAATTCAGCACAACACGCCCACCACGCGATGTCAGCTCCTGTTCCAGAATGGCCGGTAATGCTGCATATCCGCCTTTGACCATCCAGATTCCATATTCATGCTCTGCATAAGGCAAAAGGGAATAGATGCCAGGGGTCCCGAACGGTGATCCACCGATATACAGACTTTGCAGAGAATAAGCGTCGAGCAATTCCTCGTGCTGAAAATAATCACCTACCGCTTTCCGGACACTTTTGTGTGCGCGCAATCTGCCCATGAGTGACATGAGAGATGGTGTGAAGAAATCCCTTTTGCGCGGAAAAGCCCTTTCCAGGAACGCTGCCCGGCCTGCCGGAAACAACGTGTCCATATCTTTCATGAATCGTGTGAATCCCCGGCTTTCTCCCGGGAACAAACGTTCAATCTCCGCCGTCTGCTCTTCACGTGACGTCATCTTGGTCATGACCCGACCACTGTGGTAATGCACTCTGTATAGCGGATCACAGCGAAGCAACTCAATCTTCGAACGATCTACGCCTGCTTCCTCCAATATACCAAGTAACATCTCAGGCAGAAGCACAATGGTTGGCCCCTGATCGATCCGGTACTCCCCTTCCTGCTCATACCCAATTCGTCCGCCAACGCGGGAACCCCGTTCATACACGGTGACATCCCATCCCTGGCGGTTCAATAACAGTGCAGAAGTAAGTCCGCCAATCCCTGCGCCTACAATAGCGGCCCGCTTCATGAATGTCCTCCAGCTTCTGCCGTCTTCACATACGAGGAAGGTTTGGAGCGTGTGCGCGCGTCCTCTTCCTGAATCAGTCTGACACTGATTCGTGCCGATTCGAAGATCGTGGGCAACCCGCTGCCCGGATGTGTTCCGCCGCCTACCAGCCATACACTTTTCAACTCTTCAAACTCGTTATGGGGACGCAGGTACATCATCTGACCCAGATTATGTGCCATATTAAACGTTGCTCCGCGATACACATCCAGTTCAGTCTCCCAATCAAGTGGAGTGAACAGCATACATTCTTCAATGCGACTGCGTATGTCTGCCAGCTCAGGAATGCCTTCCATGCGTTTCATCATGGCCTCTTGCACATTCTCCCGTTCTGCCTCCCAATCAATGTCTGCGGTAAGGTTAGGCGTAGGCATGAGAACATATAAAGCAGATTTCCCTTCCGGTGCCAGCGTCGAATCAAGTCTGGAAGGGTTATGAATATATAGAGATGGATCGGCTGATAACATTTTATGCTTCGTAATCTCATCAACGTTCAACCGGTAGTCCTCGGGAAAATAGATCGAGTGATGCGGCAGGTCCACCTCACCATCCACACCCAGATACAGCATTGCTGTAGAGCAGGAATACTTTTTGCGTTTCATTTTCTCAGGGGTATATTTCTTAAGTACGCCCGGTTCGAACAGATGATTCACCGCATGTGCGAAGTCGGCGTTCACCACCACATGGTCTGCTTCGATGCGTTCACCATTCTCAAGCAACACACCTTCTGCACGACCATTGCGAACGATGACCTGTTTCACCGGGGTGGAAGTATGTATTCGTCCTCCGTATTCTTCCACGACATCAGCCATGGCCTGAAAGATCCGATTCACGCCGCCAATGGGGTGGAACAATCCGTAGTGATGCTCAATAAACGATAGTATGGTAAAGGTGCCCGGACAATCCCAAGCAGACATGCCAAGGTATTTGGATTGGAATGTAAATGCCCAGCGTAGACGCTCATCTGTAAAATAGCGGGACAAGATTCCATAGACTGTATTGTGGACATCAAGCTTGGGTAGAGCTGTTACCGCATCTTTGCGCAAATAGTCAGTCAGCTTGCCAAAAGGACGACGGAGCAAAGGCATGACTTTGCCAAACTTCACTTCCTCTTCTTGCATGAACCGAAGGTAATTGTCTTCATTGCCCGGGAACAATTTCTTAATCTGTGCAGCTGTATCTTCCCGATTACGAGAAGGCATGAACACCTTATCACCAAAGTTCAGTGCGTACAGTGGGGTTAACTCTTTCATATGCACATAATCGGATAACTTACGTCCCACCACGTCGAACATCTCTTCAATCAGCTGGGGCATCATCAAAAATGTAGCACCCCGGTCGAATCGATACTCACCCAGTTCCAATCTGGCAGAACGCCCCCCGATGACTGGCTGTTTCTCATACACATCTACCTCGTACCCCTGACCGGACAATAACATCGCTGCTGCAAGTCCACCCGGACCTGCGCCAATGACAGCTGCACGTTTGCGTTGTTGATTCGGTATCATGCCACTCACCTTTCTATGTAGGGAATTCCTATAGTTCTCTAGCCCCTAACCTATTATTAAACCGCCCAAGAACACTTTAAGCGGTAACTAGCAAAAACATTATACAAATATAATACAAATATTATACGACCTTGTAAACCAAAAAATGACCCGTCGGTCAAAATACGAGAATACTCCATTTATAAACACAAAAAACATCCCTTGATCACTTTCGTCAAAGGATGTCCTGTATTCACTAACCTATTCATATCATTTGAGATTATGTTTAGTTATTTGCCTGTCCAAACCTCGCACCAGTTGGTCGATTTGCGAGATACTCACGTTCTATCCATGACTGCCAATCCGCTGAATCCTCTGGCATAATCCATTGCGGATAACGCGCATGCTCTGCACGCTCATAGCCCTTTCCACCAAGTACGAAGCGAATATGTGGAAACTCGTTTTTAATTCGCTCTATAAGCTGATCACACCGTTCAAGAAGCCCTGGGCTTGTGATTGAAAGGCAGACCAACTTGATCTTTTGCTCCCGAATAATCGGGAAGAGGCCTTCTTCTGGCGTGTTCGCACCGAGATACAGTACTTCCGCTCCATTTTTACGCATAAAGAGAGAGAACAGCAGCAATCCAACCTGATGGTGCTCCCCTTCCGGACACAACGCCAGAACTTTGGGCAGATGCGGATAGATCGGGAACAGATGGAAAAACTGATAAAACCGCTGTGAAATCAACTGTGTCATGAAGTGTTCCTGAGCCACCGAAGCCCTGCCTTGCTCCCATGCATCTCCAACCCGAACCAGAATGGGCACCAACACATGATAGAACATCGAGTCATACCCATACATGGTGAACCCAAAATCAATCAAACCATTGGCACGTTCACCCTGAAAGTTGTAGAGCGAGTCATAGATCTGATCTGCCATGCGTGCGTAGGCTTCTTCCATCGTAGGCACCGGAGCCATGATCGGCGTGGGTACAGCCTCGGGCGGATTTAATTTGTTTACTTTCAACATCCGTACCGCTTCCGAAATATTGGTCTGATGTAGCTCAACCTGTTCTTTCAACCAGCGCAGATCCGCAACATTCTCTTCGGTATACATTCGATAACCCGATTCCGTCCGCTCAGGGGTGACCGCACTATACCGATTCTCCCAAGCCCGGAGCGTCACCGTCGGGATACCGAGCATGGCAGCGACTTGTTTGATGGAATACACCTTATTACCCACTTTCTTTCCTAAATGTCCAGATTTCAAAGGTTATATCATTGGTTCCCCGTCCTTGTCAGGCATATAAAAACCCTAACATTCTACAAAAATAATACACTCATTATACACAACGCTCAGACACCTGTCGATTGCATACTGCCAATTTTGCCATATGCATTTTACTGCTACATTCCTTATGCTGGCGGGTTCTCCTGCGTCAACGTTATCATCCGTGTGGTAATAGAAGTCAGCAAGTTACAGAAGGGGAGTCCACCGTTGGTCTCATTACGCCGCCAATCTTCAGACCGCAAATCTTCACGCGGCAAATTTCCATACATACGCACAGGAATCGTCCTATTAGTCCTATGGCTCATCGCCGTCATGCTCTATCAGACCTACAAACCATTACCAACGGGCATTTCCTACGAAAGTCCGGAGTATCGTGTAGATCAAGTCGAGTTCCTGCATGACCTCACATATCCTTCCTCCGACGGACAGATGGAGCACGAACAGCAGATTTTCCAGCGCATGATGCAAATTGTGGAGGAAGCAGAGCAGTTTGTCCTGGTGGATATGTTCCTGTTCAATAATTATCAGCACAAGGGACAGAACTTTCCTCCCGTGAGTACTGAATTCACCAAAGCGCTGGTCGCCAAAAAAATCAACATCCTGATATGGACATCTGGTTTATTACAGATGAAGTAAATACCAACTATAACTCAGCACCCAATCCGTTGCTGGAACAAATGAAACAGGCAGGCATTCATGTGGTCATCACGGATGTGGACCCTTTGCGTGATTCAACTCCAGTATACTCTGCGGTCTGGCGGACCTTCTTCCAATGGTTTGGCCAATCTGGAGATGGCTGGATCAAAAACCTGATGGCCACCGATGGTCCAGATGTAACTGTACGTTCCTATCTCAAGCTGCTCAATGTGAAGGCCAATCATCGCAAAGTTGTTGTTAGTGAGAAGAAGGCCATTGTCTCTTCTGGCAATATTCATGATGCGAGTGCCTACCACTCGAACATTGCATTTGAAGTAACAGGTCCAATCATTGGCGATATTCTTCAGTCAGAGCAAGCGGTTCTCGACATCTCAGGCGGAGGTCAGGTTCCTGCCTACACAGCCCCTTCCACGAATACAAACACGGGAGATATACGAATACGCTATTTAACGGAAGGCAAAGTGAATGACGCTGTACTCCATGAGATCAATCAGGCTGGCAAAGGTGACACCTTATGGATGGGCATGTTCTATGTGGCCTCTCCAAAAGTATTGGAAGCCCTGCTGGAAGCCGCAAAACGAGGAACCGAGATCCGGCTTGTACTTGATCCAAATGAAAATGCCTTTGGTCAGGAAAAGATCGGCATTCCGAACCGTCCTGTCGCTGCTGAATTGCATGATAAATCCGACGGTAAAATTCAGATCCGCTGGTATAACACCACCAAGGAGCAATACCATACCAAGATGATCTATCTTGCCAAAGCAACCGGTGATCATATTGTCCTGGGAGGTTCAACTAATTTCACACCCCGAAACATGAATGACTACAATTTGGAGAATGATTTATGGATTGCTGCTCCTCCAGACAATAAGTTCACGCTTGATATCGCGAATTATTTCGAGCGTATTTGGAATAATGATGATGCGGAGTTTACGCTAAACCTGGATGAGTTTCAGGAGAAGACTACGTTTTTGAAAGGTATCCTATATAAGCTGCAGCTGATTCTGGGTCTTACGACCTTTTGATCAAAAACCACATTCATACCTGTTATATCCGCCTGTACTCTACTGTGCAGGCGGATATTTTCATCTTGACAGGCGATGTGAAGTGTGAAAATATAATTACCTAACGACCGTTAGGAAGGTGATTGAATGACTGCACAATCCATTCGGGATGCTGCCCTATTCCATTTTGCGAGAGATGGCTATGAGGGAGCTTCTCTGAGAGCTATTGCTGATGAAGTCGGGATTAAAAAACCGTCCATATATGCACATTTTAGCTGCAAGGATGACTTGTTTTTGCACACTCTGGCCTTTGCTTTTCACGAGGTAAAACGGCACACACTGGAATATTTCCGCGATCATGCGGATCTGCCATTGGAGCAGAGGCTGAAAGGCTTGTTGATCTGGTTCGAACAAGAATACAATGCCCATGCTTCGGCTCGATTGATGTTGCGTAATTGTTTTTACCCACCCTTTCTCTGTATGGCGAAGTGATGGATCAGGTGTATCCGTTTATCGATGGCATGGAACGTGCACTGAATCGTCTGCTGCAACGGGCAATGCGTAATGGAGATATACCGCCCCTTCCCGCGGAACAAGCCGCCATTGCATTTATGACGTTCCTCGACGGCATTACCGTGGAAATTATCTATGGAAGCTCACGTCGGTACAAGAGACGGTTGGAAGCATCCTGGCCTGTCTTTTGGCATGGCATTCATCATTTGAACGAAGAGGCACAAAGCGTTGTGCCGAAAGGAGATTTAACAACATGAACCGCAACTGGTTATATGTATTTATCGGTGGAATTATTGAGATTGTCTGGGTAAGCGGGCTGAAACATGCCTCGAATGCCTGGGAGTGGACTTTAACGGGGATTGCCATCGTGATCAGCTTTGGACTGATCATTGCCGCTTCCAAAAGGTTGCCTGTAGGTACGGTGTATGCCGTCTTTACGGGAATTGGTACGGCGGGTACCGTCCTTACGGAAATGGTACTGTTTGGTGAGCCATTCCGCTTGGCCAAAGTATTGCTCATCGGGCTGCTGCTCTGCGGCGTAATTGGACTGAAGCTGGTTACGGATCAGCAAGAAGCCAAAGGAGGTGCAGTATAATGGCTTGGATGGCAATTGTAGGTGCAGGGATATGTGAAATTTTCGGCGTAATCGGTATTAATGGTGCTTCCACCAAGAAAGGATGGCCATACATCGTACTTATGCTGGTGTCGTTTGTGTTCAGCTTCTCGCTGTTGTCCTACGCCATGACGTCCATTCCCATGGGCACAGCGTATGCCGTGTGGACGGGGATCGGGACGGTCGGCAGTACGTTAACAGGCATGTTCCTGTTCGGTGAACGGAAAGAAGCGAAGCGTATCCTGTTTATCGCGATGATTTTGGTGGCAGCCGTTGGTCTGAAACTGATCACATAACGGAACAACTGAATTACACTTTATATCTCCGATTGCAGTACCACTTTCCGATCGCTGTTATCCCCAGATTTCTTTGATTCCCTTTAAAGAGGGATAAATCTGGTGATAAAGGCGAACACTTCGTTTCTTCAAGTTGGTTCTGCAATCTACGTTATCGTGTAATTCTTAGCCTCCATTATGATATCTATTAAATTCTGTAATATAAAAAGACGACTTCGATCAGGAAGTCGTCTTTTTTGGGATATGATATAAATAGGGAACCTCTCTACAATCTGCTACGTAAGAAAGGATGTCGTAATCATGAAAAAATTATTGGCACGGATAGGTTCTTATACAGGGTATACCCTTCTAATCGGCATAGCCCTCTTCTATCTCATCGCTTTTGTCGCCATTATTATACTCGCCTTGTACGCCTTTGCCGGAGTAAACTAACTTATCCATTCTTAATACCTTATCCATAACGTACATACAAGCTACACCTTGTTACTTGCCGTCTCTACTTTCATTTGATCAACCTCTTTTCTCCGCTCTAATTTTCCAATTTACTCCCATTTGAATTCCTTCAACCAGATCGTTTATACTAAGTTTGACCCTAGAGTCAATTCAAGAACTCATAAGTTCCCTGATGAGGTGAAAGTATCGTTAATGAACCCTATACATGAGATGAATGAGAAGAAAAACTCATCATTACTACAGCACTCAAGCTATTCTCGGAAAAAGGCAGTGCCGCAACCTCCATGCAGGAGATTGCAGAGATATGCGGGATGTCTAAGGAAGCCTTTACCTTATATTCAACCAAAGAGGAATTGGAAGACAGCACGATGGAGTACTGCTTATTTACGCTCATAGACGAACTATCCCAGATCGAACATGAAGCTGACCTTACTCCGAGAGAACGTTCACACAAACAGATTGAGACACTGCTGGGCCATGTGTCCGAGCTAAAGGAATTTTTGCGTGTACAGATGCAAAGCATGATGATGAATGATGAGCCACATCGCAAGGAAAAATGCAGCCCGCAGCATAAAGATCTGGAGATCCTTACCCTACACGGTTTCAAGGACAAACTGGAAGATATGTACGGACCGGAGATTGAACCCTATACGATAGATCTTATTTTGCTCATACAGGGTATGTTCCTCTCCTACGTTAAGATCTGGTTTACCGAAATGCCTTCCCTTACCGTCTCCAAAATGGCAACCAATATGCTGCAAATGATTGATTATGCAGCTTACGGATTGCTCGATCAGCGCCCTGCGCCTTTGATTTTGTTGGAAGACTGGCCCGCATGGAATAGTGATCCAAACACAGACTCCACTGTGATGCGTCATCCCATTCACATCATCAAGCAAATGCAGGATATCGCTGGTTCCGAACTGCCCGCAGGGCAAACAAAGAATGATGTGCTCGAAACTATCGCCATTCTCAGACAGGAGATGATGGAATTCACGCCTCGGCGTGCCATCATTCTCGGTATGATGCACAATTTGGAGAGCGTATCTGCCATCAAACCTTTGCACTCTGAGCTTAAGCACAGTCTGGATGCCAAGTATAGCCGGTTTATCCAGGCTGACTCGTCACACATATAAACAGGAGAAACAGAGAGGAGAAGAAACCATCGTATGAAAGGTATTATTAATTTTTCACTGAACAACAAGTTTGCGATCTGGATTCTGACAATTATCATCTCTTTTGCAGGTCTGTACAGCGGATTGACGATGAAACAAGAGACAATCCCGAACATCAACGTACCGTTTCTGAATGTCACTGCCATTGATCCGGGGGCTGCACCGGAGGGAATTGTTGAGGATGTCACGAAGCCGCTGGAAGTAAAACTACGTAATGTAGATGGCGTGAAGACGGTGACCTCCACTTCCATGGAGAATGCAGCATCCATTACACTCGAATTTGATTATGGAACAGATCTGACCAACGCAACGGCAACCGTTCGTGAGGCACTGAATGAAGTTCAATTGCCTGACAGCGTGCAGAAGCCGACCATTTCCAAGTTCAGCATTAACTCTTTCCCGGTTGTATCTCTAAGCCTGTCCGACAAGGACGGTGGTGACCTGGAGCAATTGACACGATTGGTTGAATCGGATATTCAGCCTGCACTCGAAGATATTGATGGTGTAGCTCAGGTTCAGGTGTCCGGTCAATATGTAAAAGAAGTTCAATTGAAGTTTGACCAAGCCAAATGGCCGAGCTGGGCCTGACCGAAGATACGGTAAACGGCATCGTTCAAGGTTCATCCATTCGTGTGCCCCTTGGACTGTTTGAACTGGATAAATCCCAGAAAGCCGTTGTCGTAGATGGAAACATCGTCGACATCGATGATCTGAAAAACCTTGCCATTCCAGTCGTACCTGGCGGTGCAGGTGCTTCCGCAGGCAATGGTGCAAGCGCAGCCCCACAAGGCTCTGGAGCACCAACTGGTGAAGCTGGTCAAGGTACAGCTCCTGGCTCTGCACAAGGAACAGACCAAGCTGCAGAGCAAGCTGCCGGCGGTAATGCCAGTGTAGGGAGTCCTTCAGGCGCTGCCAATGCGCCTGGCATTCCAACTGTAAAACTAAGTGAAATTGCCAAGATCGAAGTCATCGGTCAAGCGGAATCCATTTCCCGGACAGACGGCAAGGAATCGATCGGTATTTCCGTTGTAAAATCCAACGATGCCAACACGGTTGATGTCGTTAACGCAGTCAAAGATAAAGCGGAAGAATTGCAGACGCAGTTCAAAAACGCAGATTTGACTGTATTGCTTGACCAAGGTAAGCCGATTCAGGACTCGGTGAACACGATGCTGGGCAAAGCCGTATTTGGCGCCTTGTTTGCCATCCTGATCATCCTGCTATTCCTGCGGAATATTCGTTCAACCATTATCTCCATTATCTCGATCCCGCTCTCCTTGCTGATGGCATTGACTGCGCTCAATATGATGGATATTACCTTGAACATGATGACGCTGGGTGCCATGACGGTTGCCATCGGACGTGTTGTCGATGACTCCATCGTTGTTATTGAGAACATCTACCGCAGATTAACACTCAAAGGTGAGAAACTGAAAGGCCGTGAACTGGTCCGTGAAGCAACTCGCGAGATGTTCATTCCAATTCTTTCTTCCACCATCGTAACAATTGCTGTATTCCTGCCACTGGCATTGGTAAGCGGTATGGTCGGTGAGTTATTCACACCATTTGCACTGACCATGGTATTTGCTTTGCTGGCATCCCTGATCGTTGCCATAACTATCGTGCCAATGCTTGCGCATACCCTGTTCCGTAAAGGGTTGAAGAACAAACAGAATCACGAAGAAAAACCAGGCAAAATGGCGGAAGGTTACAAACGCCTGCTGAACTGGACACTGTCTCACAAACTCATCACGGTCAGTATTGCAGTGATCCTGCTGGTCGGCAGTTTATTCCTGTACCCGTTCATCGGTGCAAGCTTCTTGCCGGAACAACAAGATAAATATGTGACCATTACGTACAGCCCACAAACAGGAGCTTTGCGTGAAGATGTCGAAAAAGAAGCACTCGTTGCCGAGAAGTGGTTGCTGGAACAACCGGGTCTGGAGAAAATGCAATATTCCATCGGCGGAAGTAATCCACTGAGCAGTATGGGTGGCGGTGGTTCCAACTCGGCTCTATTCTATATTGAATATAACGAAGATACGAAAGACTTTACTCAAGTGAAGGAACAGCTTGTAGAAGGTCTGAAGAAGGAAGTTAGCGTAGGAACCTGGAGTGAGCTTGATATGTCCGGGGTCTGGGTGGCAGCGGACTGAGCCTCTCCATCTATGGCGATAATGTAGAGCAACTCAAACCTGTATCGGATGAAATTCTGAAACTGGTTGAAGCGGATAAGGATAATTTTGAAAAAGCAGATACGACACTCGCTGACACCTACGGGCAGTATACGCTCGTTGCAGATCAGGAGAAACTAAGTTCCTTGGGCCTGACTGCAGGACAACTGGCTATGGCACTGAGCCCGACACGGGAACGTCCTGTGCTCACGGAAGTTGATATCGATAATAAAACGTACAAAGTATATGTAGAGACAGACGATAAAACATTCAGCAGTATTGATGAGATTGAGGATGAAACCGTCACTTCACCGCTTGGCATCCAAGTTCCGATCAAAGATGTTGCCAAAGTGGAAGAAGGTACGTCCCCGAACTCCATCATGCAAATTGATGGTAAGGTTGTTGTTCAAGTTACAGCCAACATCTTGGCTTCGGATGTAACGAAAGCTTCGAGTAACTTACAGGCTGAGATCGACAAACTGGATCTGCCTGATGGCGTTGAAGTGAAGTTCGGCGGTACAACTGAACAGATTAATGATACATTCACTCAACTGGGTCTCGCCATGCTGGCAGCCATCGCCATTGTATACTTCGTGCTCGTTGTTACATTCGGCGGCGGATTGGCACCATTCGCAATCCTGTTCTCCCTGCCATTTACGGTTATCGGTATTATGGTAGGTCTGTTCATCGCTGGTGGTACGCTTGACGTCTCCGCCATGATGGGTGGACTGATGCTCATCGGTATCGTGGTCACCAACGCCATCGTGTTGATCGACCGTGTTATTCACAAGGAAAAAGAGGGTATGCCTACCCGTGAAGCCTTGCTGGAAGCCGGTGCAACTCGTCTGCGTCCAATTCTGATGACCGCTCTCGCGACTATCGGTGCACTGTTGCCACTGGTAACGGGTCTCGAAGAGAGTGCCGGTATCATCTCCAAAGGATTGGGAATCACTGTAATCGGCGGTCTGATCAGCTCCACGCTGCTCACGCTGGTTATCGTACCGATTGTGTATGAGTTCCTGATGAAATTTAAAAGAAAAGAATCGAAGATTAAGAAGTAGTTGATCGTGCTCATGTAACGAATCGAGTACAACTTAAATACAGAGTTTAAGCTCTAAGCTCTCGCCCCTTAGCCCATATTGGAATGATTGAATTCCGATGT